>NZ_CP150176.1:177500-4032783 GCF_037964945.1 Bacillus sp. FSL K6-1003
CCATTGCTTTGGCGTTTGTCGGTTTGCTTGAGTCTTTGCTGACTGCACAGATTATTGATGAAATGACGGATACAGACAGTGATAAAAATAAAGAGAGCCGCGGACAGGGAATCGCAAATATCGTCACTGGATTTTTTGGCGGTATGGCGGGCTGCGCTATGATCGGACAATCTGTTATTAATACAAAAGCGGGCGGTCGCGGGCGGTTATCAGCCTTTATTGCCGGTGCTTTTCTTATGTTTTTAATTGCCGTTTTGAGTCAGGTTGTTGTAAAAATTCCGATGGCTGCGTTAGTGGCTGTTATGGTTATGGTGTCTGTCGGCACATTTGATTGGTCTTCTTTAAAAGGCTTGAAAAAAGCGCCGATCACAGATTCAATTGTAATGGTTGTGACGGTGATTACGGTTGTCGTGACGGATGACTTATCGAAAGGCGTATTCGTCGGTGTTCTGTTAAGTGCCGTTTTCTTTGTAGCCAAAATCTCGAAGCTGAAAATCGTTTCTCATGCAGAGGATCAAAAGCTGAGAACGTATCAAGTCAAGGGACAGATCTTTTTTGCGTCAGTGACTGATCTTACAAATGCGTTTATCTTTGATGAGGATATCGAACGAGTTGTCATTGACTTGACCGATGCTCACGTATGGGATGATTCAGGAGCGGCTGCGCTTGATAAAATTGTCGCAAAGTTTAAAGAGCAAGGAATTGAAGCTGAGTTAAAAGGGCTGAACAATGCAAGTAAAGCCCTTATGAAACAGATGGCATAAAAGTGTGAAAGTCCAGATTGATGAGATCTGGGCTTTTTTATATAACATATGGTTGAACTGCATTGATATAATAGAGAGAAAGAAATTTTTAATAGGGGACTTGTATATGATGCTTCAGAAGCTGAACCGTGTATTGGGGAAAGTCATGCCGCTTTTGACACCGACTAGTGTTGTGCTTGGCGTCCTGCTGTCTCAGTTTTTAAATGGATATGAAAGCGCGGTGCCTTGGATATTTGCGTTTATTACGTTTGCGGGCAGCTTGAGTGCGAACTTTCAATCTTTGAGACACGCCTTGGCGCACCCTCTTCCTATGATTCTTGCATTATTTGTTCTTCATATTTTTATGCCGCTTTTCGCCTGGGGCAGCGGACATCTCATATTTCAAGGCGATCCATTAACGATCACCGGTTTGACATTAGCTGTTGTCATTCCTACAGGGATTACGAGCTTGATTTGGGCTGCTATGTACAAAGGGAATGTCGGTTTGACGCTTTCTATCATATTGATTGATACCGTGCTGTCGCCGTTAATCGTTCCGCTGAGTCTTTCTGTACTGGCCGGTGCCCAGGTTCACATGGATGTCTGGGGAATGATGAAGGGTCTGGTTGTGATGGTGGTGATTCCTTCATTCCTGGGCATGCTGTTTAATCAGATGTCATCTCCAGAAAGAACCGCAGCATTGAGCAGTACGCTATCACCCTTTTCAAAGCTGTGCCTGATGGCCGTGATTGCGATTAACAGCTCTGTGATAGCTCCTTATTTCAAAGCGATTGATTTAAGATTTTTAGGGATTGCTGTTACTGTTTTTTGTATCGCGTTAACCGGGTATGCTGCCGCGTGGCTTATCGGAAAAATGATGAAAAGGCGGCAGGAGGAAATTGTCTCTCTTATTTTTACGGGTGGCATGAGGAATATCAGTGCCGGCGCTGTTCTTGCCGTCACTTTCTTTCCGTCCCAGGTAGCCGTTCCGGTTGTGATTGGCATGCTGTTTCAGCAAATCCTGGCTGCTTTGTTCGGCTATATGCTGAACCGATTCGAATTAAAACCCGTCTTGCAGAAGGCATGAAAAAAACCGCTCATATGATAGAGCGGTTTTTTCCGTATAGCCATTCAAGGGCATTGATAAATTGTTTACAGAAATACTTGCGGTGGTGCACCGCCCCTTTCTCAATGACGAGACACAGCTGATCTTGAGTGAACCCTTTTTCTTTTAGGCTCTCGTATACATATTTTGTTTTTTGCAGCATCGTCTGCTGAATCGATTGTTTTCCAGCGCCTTCTTCACTGCCGACAGACATATAAATACGCGTTGAACCGGGCCTTACAGCGGCAGTATCTATGGTTTCTGCTGCGTTCTCGTACCAGTATGAACTTGAAAGAGATCCTATATTTCCAAATAATGATGGATGTCTCAGAAAGGCGAACATCGAGATGAGGCCGCCTAATGAGGCGCCGATTATACCTCTGGATTGTGCTCTTCTGGAGACATTCCAATTTTCTTCCACAAACGGAATGAGCCGGTTTGTTATTTCAGATAGATAGTCAGACCCCTTACCGCCGAAGTCTGGAAACTGATCACTGAGTGATGCGGCGGGCCAAGGAGTGTACTCGTCAATTCGATTTTTAGGCTCTATACCGATCAGCACGAGCTCAGGCACCCTGTTTTGATGGAACCTGCCTTCTATCAGTTCTAGTTGATCTTGAAACAAAGAACCGCCATCCTGTACGTAAACAGAAGGAAATGCCCTGCTGTCCGTACTGTAGGAAGGGGGAAGATACAGCTTGAACATCCTGTCGCCCGCCTTATGCTCTGATAAAGATCCGTTCAAACGTTCTCCCCCTTTTTTTGTTTGAAAAGCAGGTATAAGAAATACGGAACACCGAGTATCGCCAAAATAATGCCGGCTGGCACTTCTGCGGGCTGGAAAAACAGTTTCCCGGCAAAATCCGCGCTCAATACAAGCAGCATGCCGATCAAGCCGCTCAAAGGCAAAATATAGCGGTGTTCGATACCGGCCAATCTCCGGGAAATATGGGGCGCGATTAAGCCGACAAATGCCATGCTTCCCGCCACAGAGACACAGGCGCTGATGATGGCGACACAGGCGACGAGCAGAATGGTTTTTTCTTTATTTGATGATATGCCAAGGCTTCTGACCGTGTCTTCGTCAAAGCGGATGGTATCAAGCAAACGAGACTTGGCCAAAAGAATAGGAATAAACAGCAGCATCCACGGAAGAACAGCTGTGATATATGTCCAGTTTGCCGACCAGATGCTTCCGTTTTTCCATACCATGGCCATTTCATAATCTTGCGGGTCCATTTTTAAGGATAAAAACAAAGACAAGGCGCTGAAGCCTGAATTAATCGCGATTCCTACCAGAATAATTCTGCCTGAATCTAAATTGCCTCTGTTCCAAGCGAATATGTAAATCATGACTGCAGCAGCCAGTCCGCCGATCAGGCCGAAAAACGGCATTCCCATCGCCGCGACGATTGAGGTTACTTCCTTCTGGCCTTGGAACAACAGCATAAACGCCACAATGCCTGCCCCTGCTCCGGCATTGATTCCCAATATTCCCGGGTCTGCAAGGCCGTTTCGTGTGATGGCCTGAATGACAGCTCCTGCTATGCCAAGTCCGAGTCCGATAATGGCTGCCATGACAATCCGCGGAAGTCTTAAGTCAAACAGCAAAACTTCATACTGCGGATTGGGATTGATCTGAAAGAGAGTGGAGAGCAGCTCTGTCGGACGAACAGAAAATGATCCGCTGGTCATGCTGAAATAGCTGACAAGGAGAATCAATATGATTAACACTGCATATTTTTTAGCCATTTTGCTCTCCTCCTTTTCGTTTGATCAAATAAAGGAAGAAAGGAACGCCGATAATAGAAGTCACAACCTCAATCGGTGTTTCAAATGGGTAATTGATAAATCTGCTGGCGAGATCGCACAGCGTTAAAAAGATTCCGCCCAAAATGCAGGAACAAGGAATCAGTCTGTTATAATCCGAGCCGACGAGAAATCTCGTGATATGCGGAACGACTAAACCGACAAACGCAATTTTTCCGGCAAGCGCTACGGCACTTCCGGTTAAAATGATGACAGAGAGCATTGCCATGATTTTGATCGTTTTTTTCTTTTGGCCCAAACTCTTAGAAATATCGTCGCCTAGTGAAACAGCGGTCACCTTTTTGCTGAGAGAGACAGCTATGACGATACCAGCAAGAAAAAATGGAACGGCAAGCTTCAGAAATTCGGGGCTCATTTGATGAAGTCTGGCGCTGTACCAGAAACTCAAATCCTGTGAAATCTGAAAATAGATCGATATGGCAGCTGCTAAACTATTTAGCAGCATGCTTGTGACAGTGCCAATGATGGCTAGCTGTACAGGCGTAAACCCGTTAGGCAGCATTGTTGCCAGACCGAATACCAATGCAGCTCCAAATGCGGAGCCGATAAAAGAGTAAATGATCATTTCAAGCGAAGATGATTGCGGAAGCAGAACCATACAAAGCGTGATGATAAAGGCGGAACCATCTGAAACACCCATAATTGAGGGCGATGCCAAATAATTGCGTGTGATGCCTTGCATGAGCGCTCCAGATACAGCAAGGGCTGCCCCAATGAGCAGAGCGCCGGCAGCCCTTGGAATCCGGGAGTGCCATATGATTTGATGGTCTGTGTTTCCCGGATCAAAATGAAAAAGTGATGCAAAGACCATATCAGCATTAAGCTGCTTTGCGCCATAGAGGACGGAAAGCAGCAATGATAATGCAATAGCAAATGGAGAAGTAATCAAAATGATACGTGTCCACTGTTTTGAATACATACAAAAACCTACTCTAATTTAGTCTTGTGTTAATTTTTCAGATGCCGCTTTCAGGAAGCGGACTTTGCTCCAAGCCGTACCGCCTTGTGCGAGAGGATCAACTGAATTGACGTACACATGATCTTCTTTGACTGCTGTGAGGCTTTTCCAGATTGGATTTTTCTCTAAATCTTTTAATGCATCAGGTTGATCCGCATTTTCATTATCAGAAAATTGGACGAAAATGTGGTCAGGGTTCATTTCACTGAGTTTTTCTAATGAAATCAGCTCTTGCGCTTTTGCGGCTTTGACTTCATTCGGCGCTTTAAGGCCTAAGTCGCCATAAAGAGTTGAGTTGAAGTACACTTGTTCAGGATAAATGTAAATATTTCCTTGTCTGATTCTGATGACAAGCGCTTTTGAATTTTTTGCTTGTTTATCGATTTTCGTTTTTGTTTCTTTTAGATCTTGTTCATAGTCGGCAATGATTTTTTTGGCTTTTTTCTCTTTTCCGGTCAGCTGGGCAAGCAGCATCATGTTTTCCTTCCAGTTTGATGAGATGTGAGAAACCGGAATGGTCGTGCCGGCCGTGCTTATTTTTTGCAGGGTTTTCTCAGGGAACTTTGTAGATGCCAAGATCACATCTGGCTGCATCTCAAGAATTTTTTCAATGTTTGGTTCCATTTTTTCCCCTGTCGGTGTTGCTTTATCAGTGATGTCCTTAAACATTTCAGGGAATTTTCCTGAAAATGAGATTGCACCCTGCGGATGGACGTCAAGCAGTTTAGCGTCTTCCATGGATTCAACGCTACCCGTAATGGCAATCTTATCTGTCGGTACGTTTACTTCGTACGTTTTATCCAAATACTCGATTTTCTTTTTCTCGGACTTTGTGCCGCTCGCTTTGCTGGCAGAGGATTCTTCCTTGCTGCCGCAAGCTGCCGCCGTCAGGGCGAGAAGCAAGATTAATAAGGTAAGAGATAGCTTTTTCATCTATAGTGCCTCCTGTTCAATTGATAACTATTATCAATTGGAATTATAGAGAATGAACAGACATAACACCATGGACAAATTCCATATTTATCATGGACTATCGCCGGATAGCATAGATATGGTTTGCTGAACAATCCGCTCGTGCCCGCAAGCCGAGTATTCATTCCATGGGTCTGAAGAGAGCTGATACACACGTCCGTTCCGTACTGCGCTTAGGTTTTGCCATATTTCTGACTGTTGTAATTGCTGATAATAGGCAATGGTTTCTGGCTCTTTAAAAAGAAAGAGCATGATACAGTCAGCTTGGCAATTTGTGATGTCTTCTAATGAAATCGCTTGTTCTGAAGGCGTGTCAGCCGATTCAGCCGATTGGAACCCTAAATCTTCAAAGAAGACTTCGCGGACGCTGCGATTATGTGCCATATAAAAGCTCTGCTTGTGCAGACGAAGAAAGAGAAAGCGAAACTCTTGAGTGTGCAGCAATGTCTTTTTAGCGGCAGCGGTCTGCTTGTCATAGGCTGCGAGCCACTTTTCAGCTTCCGATTCTTCATTTAAAAACGAGGCGGTTTGCAGAAAGTGAGCTCTCCAGTTTTCTTCTGAAGGAAGGTAACATACTTCTGCAATGCTGTTCAGGCGCTTTTGTTCTTCTGAAGAGACAGAATCCATGCTGAAAATGATATCGGGTTTAGCTTGGGACAAGGTATGCAGGTTTTCCTCCCATTTTTCATTAAACCGGTATGCGTTGAGCTGAACTGGAATATCTGCTGAGTAATGCTGATAATAGTAAGCCGTCCATTTTGGATGGAGTGCGGCTGCAAACGGTATATGATGGAGAGGAATGAGCTGCCCCATTGTTCCCTTTCCATAGGCGGCTATTTTTTTCCGGCGTTTTTTCATATAGCTTGTTGGAGAACAGCCTGTGTGTTTTTTAAAGATTCTGCTGAAATAAAATTCATCTTGATAGCCGGTTTGATGGGCGATTTCCTTCAGTTTACAGTTGGATCTTGCCATGAGTCGCTTCGCTCGAGTGATTCGCGTTTTTGTGATAAATTCTGTTACGCTCTGACCTGTCCACTTTTTAAAGGTTTCGCTGTAATGCTTGGGGCTGATTCCCGCCATTTGTGAGAGCTGGCCTAGTGTAATTTTTCTATCGGCATGAGTTTCGATGTATTGTTTTGTTTTTTCGAGCGCTGTCTGTGTATCGCTTTGATCAGAGACATTGGCTGTGAATAGGTCATAAATCAGGCTCTGAACCTCGATCACACATTTCAATTGAGAAAGCTGTGATGAGTCTGTCCATATTTCAGCAAGTTCTTGAAGCCGGGCTGAAAGGTTTTCAATATGTGAAACATTCACAAGGTTTAGAGTGGATAAATCAGTTTCAGTGCATGGTTTTAAGAGATCTTGCTGGGTTTCCGCTGTATAGCAGTGAAGCCTGATCAGACAAACATCTATATTTCTGTCTTCTGCTGGTGTAATACCGAATGTCTCATGAGGCGGACAAACATACAGTGTCTTTTTTTGGAGAGGCGCGGTTCTCGTTCCGATAGAAATATGTCCATCTCCTTTTAAATGAAAGATCAGCACGAATGAGTCAACCAATTGCTGTTCTGAGAAGAGATCACTCGTTTTCTTCATATATTCAATTTGTACAGGATGATAAATCATTATTGAGTTTTGCAAGGAGAAGACCACCTTTTCAGAAACGCTCGCTTAATTGATAATCATTTTCAATAAGATTGTACCAAATAAATGAAAGTTTTCCTATATAAAGCGTGTTGTTTTTGTATATAAAAACCCTTGCCGCAAGAGCGGGCAAGGGAAAATGATCAAGCTTTTGTTGGGTAAGAGAATGTTACACGTGTAACATACCCTTCTTACGTCTTAATAAATGAGATATTGTTTTCTTGTTTTATTGAATTGCTTCAGCTGTTTTTGATAGGTGTCAATGATTTCATCAATTGAAGCACCGTTCACGATTTTCGTTCGAACCCAGCCGTTGCCAGCCAATTTATCAAATGAGCCAGACGCTAGGAACTTAAACTCATCAGGATAGAGGTCATGTATCATTTTAATAAGCGACAGTCCTGTTTTAACAGCTTCAAATTTCTCTCTGTCCGTAATAAAGAGCTGTACGCCGTGGCAAAGTGTTCCTTGATGTTTAGAGAACGTCGGAGTAAAGGAGGCAGCTCTAAATGTAACGCCAGGCAGACCAAGACTGTTCATTTTTTCTGCAAGCTCAGTGCTTTTGATAAAGGGAGCTCCGATCAACTCGAATGGTTTAGTCGTTCCCCGCCCTTCAGATACATTTGTTCCTTCAATTAACCCTGTTGCAGGGTACACAAATGTGCTCTCTGCGGTTGGCATGTTAGGCGACGGGAGAACGAATGGCAGTCTGGTTTCATCAAAGTCCATAGAGCGTTTCCAGTGCTTCATTTTCACGACTGACACATCAGCACCAATATTAAATTCCTTGTTGAATAGTAAAGCCAATTCTCCAATGGTCATCCCGTGCTTTAATGGAATGGGATAGAGTCCGACAAAGGATGCGTACTCGGGCTCCAGCACCGGTCCTTCAACCTTTTTTCCGCCTTGGGGATTCGGGCGGTCCAGCACGATAAAAGGAATTCCGTTTTCTTTTGCGGCTTCCATTGCATAGGCCATTGTATAAATGTACGTATAGTAACGAGTCCCGACGTCCTGGATGTCAAATATAAGAACATCGACATGTTTCAGCATATCAGGAGTGGGTTTTTTCGTTTTTCCGTAAAGACTGTATACGGGAACCCCGGTTTTTTCGTCAATGTAAGAGCCTACTTCGTCTCCTGCTTGAGCGTCGCCGCGAACGCCGTGCTCAGGCCCGAATAAAGCTGTCAGCTGAATATCGGGGTCTTCGTAAAGAATATCTACGCTGCTTTTAAGGGATGCACTCACACCTGTTGGGTTGGTGATCAGGCCGACTCTTTTTCCCTTTAGCTGCTTTTTGTGTTGGGACAAGAGGATATCAATGCCGGTCTGGACTTTAGGTTTTTTTGCTGTTTGTTTTGCCGATTCAGGTGTAGCAGTGGCAGCCGTCATTGTTCCGAACATCATAAGCCCTGCGAGAAGAACCAATACCGTTTTTTTCATATGTTCCTCCTTATTAAAGCGGTTTTCCCGTTTTGATGTTTACTCCATAGCCATATGGATAAAGGATGTCTCCTGGTTTTGTGACGGAAGGAATGTCGACTGGCAGCGTGCCCTTTGGCTTTGATTGTCCGAAGATCGCTTTAACCCCGGCCGGAATATTCGGCTGAAGATAACGGCCGTTTGCATATCCTTTAAAACCATAGACGGCAATCAAGGCTCTGGCTTCTTCGAAATTGGCGGCATCATATGGATTCCGCAGACTCATTAAGACAAATTGCTTTTTGTGCTGCAGTGCGGCATTCATGACAGCTCTCGGAAAAGCGGTGGCCCATTTGCTTGAATCTGTTACCGTGTCGTCGATGACACCGTCGTTGACGACAGGGTCATTTTTTACAACGTAAGAGCCTGTAATGATATAATCAGCTTCTTTTACTTGTTTTTCATACTCAGCATTAAATACCTTTTCTGCAAAGTTGATTTTGGTAAGAGAAACAGATTTGATTTTTTTTCGCTGCATTAAATCGTGAATGGTTTTTTCAATGGATGCTGATTGTTCCTCGTAAGGTACGGCAATTAAGATTCGGCTGCCTTTTTTGGGTTTGAACGGCAAGGTATGCTGATCATTTTTTAATACTGTCACTGCCTTTTCAGCAATTTTTTGCTCTGTCTTCGTATGGTGTTTGCTTCCCACTGTTTTGAGCGCTTTCTTCACCTTTTTATCTATACTGCTGTCATTCTGAGCGGGGTAAATACCGCGTTTTATTTTCAGGGAAATGATTCTTTCCACCGATTTGTTGATTTGCTGTAAGGGAATGTCCCCTTTCTCGACAGCTTCTTTTAAGGAGCCAATTATGCTTGCAAATTTATGTTCATTTTTCAGAGATGTAACTGAGGCAGGCATTAACGCAATATCAACACCGGCCTTTATGGCCATGACGACCGCCTCTTCCTGGCCGAAATGATCTGCTATGGCTTTCATATTGAGAGCATCAGTGACGATTACACCGCCAAACCCCATTTCCTCCCGAAGCAGCCCGGTCATTACTTTCTTTGAAAGTGTAGCGGGAACCATAATATCTGATTCGTCAAGCTTGCTTTTATATGTGGTATCGTCAAAGGCTGGAAATTGAACATGAGCTGTCATCACCATGTCTGCTCCTGCATCAATCGCTTTTTGAAAAGGATAGAGTTCAACCTCACGAAGCCGTTCCTGGCTATGAGAAACGAGCGGCAGTCCATAATGGCTGTCAACGTCAGTGTCGCCATGTCCCGGGAAATGCTTAAGAGCAGAGGCGATATGTTGCCGTTGCAAACCTTTCATAGAATATAGACCGAGTCGTGCTGTCAGTTCACGATCAGAACTGAATGATCTTACACCGATCACAGGATTATCAGGGTTATTATTAATATCTAAGACTGGGCTGAAATCTGTATTGATGCCTAAGACAGAAAGCTCTTTTCCAATCATGCTGCCGGTCTGATATGCATTGATTCTGCTTCTTGTTGCGCCAAGCGCCATATTGCCTGGGAAATGAGTGCCCTCCCCTAATCTCGTCACGATCCCGCCTTCTTGATCAATGCTGAGTAAGAGCGGAATCTTAGGGCCGGCCTTTTGATATGCGTCTGTCAGCCGTACCGTTTGCTCAGTTGTTTCTACATTTTCTGCAAATAGTATGACGCCGCCGAATTGATATTTCTTGATGAGGCCAGCGACTTCCTCATTCATTTCTGTGAAGGCTTTCGGAGAAGTCTCACCTTCCTTTTGCCAGTTTCTGAAATCCGGCATCAGCATCTGGCCAAGTTTTTCATCTAACGTCATATGATCAACGATCTGTTTGGCGTCAGCTGAGCCGCGGGGTTTCGCTTTAGCTGTCTGATTGACGCCGAGAACACATGAAAGAAAAAGGACGGTGGAAAGGATCAGCGAAATGACAGGTTTCATAACAACTTCCTCCTATCGTCAATTATTTCATTGCTTCATAAATCGCGGTGATGACGCTTCCGTACCTGCCTGTTGAAAATTGATCACCCTCAAACACGTTAGGATTTTCCGCTGGATCAGCGACTGGTGAATGCTTTTTATTTGTTAACAAAGCAATGCCTAAATTGTATGCCGGATCAATGATGGTAACCGTTCCTGTCCAGCCAGTATGTCCGTACGCATTTTCGCTTGCATAAGGGCCAAACATCCATTCCATGCTTTTACTGCCGTTTCGCCGCCATCCAAGGCCGAATGTCGGATCTGTTGCTGATGGCGCCGTAAATAGGTCAGCTGTTTTCTGATTGAATAATGAAACGTTTCGGTACGTTCCTTTGTTTAACATGACTTGAAGCAGAATCGCCATATCATCAGCGTTTGAAAACAGTCCGGCGTGGCCTGAAACGCCTTCCATCGAATAGAATGCTTTTTCGTCATGTACTTCTCCTTGCAGCGTGTCTGTGCGGATATGAGGAAAATGGATAACACCGTCTCGTGTATTGCCCATACGTTCAGTGGCTGCAAACTGTTTTGCTGTAAAGCCTTTTTGCAGCGGATTGTACAACGTATGCTTCAGCCCCAGCGGTTTGTAGAGCTCTTGTTCCGTATAGACATCAAGCGGTTTGCCGGTGAGTTTTTCGACAATACAGCCGAGAAGCATGTATCCAATGTCACTGTATATGTGTTTTGTTCCTGTTTCATAATCCAGCGGGATTTTCATCAAGTATTCAATGGTTTTCTCCCGCTCTTGCGAATAATACATGCCGGCTTTTTCCGGGTTATAAAAGTAGAAACTGGATGGCAGCCCAGATTGGTGCTGCAGGACATCAATGACACGAATGTTATCTTTTCCTTTGATGCGATCTGTAGGCTGATCCTTGAAATCAGGTAAATAAGCGGATACCTTTTTATAAACGTCGAGTTTGCCTTGGCTGACTAAGCGCTGTAAAGCAAAATTGGTCGCATACATTTTTGTATTTGATGCCAAGTCAAACATCGTGCGGGTTTTCATTTTTGCCGGACGGCGCAAGAGTTCAGCCCCGTCGTATTTTTTACTGTAGCCGTACGCTTCTTTTTTGATCATACGGCCGTCCTTCACGACGACTAGAACGGCGCCGGGGAATCCTGCTGCAATGTCCCGTTCAATCATCTGATCAACCTTCCTTAGTTTCTTCGACGAAAACTGTGCAGTTTCTGGATTTATTGTTTTCGGCTTAACCTGGTTGTCTGCTTGATGAAGGGCGGTGTGTGCGAAGGCTTCGTTCGGCGTCAGAATGGACACGGTTAAAATAGCGCTGAGTAATGCTAATGTCTTCGTTCTCACAAGCTTGCTCCTTTCCGTGTTTCTATGCCGTTACTATTCCTAAATTGTCATCATTTAATCGAACTGGGCAGCCATTTCATCTTTATATCCGAAAGCGTAGGTCAATAAAAAGCCTGCCGCATAGGAAATAAAGAGACCAATGATATATAAGATGATTTGTGAAGGCAGAACCAGAAAGGAGAGCGGCAATCCGGAGACGCCGAGTGCAATTGTGGCTACCTGAAAATAAGCTTGAAAAGCTCCGCCGATCCCCGCCCCTAAACATGCTGTCAAAAACGGACGGCCAAGCGGCAGCGTTACACCGAATATAAGCGGTTCACCGATGCCGAGCAGTCCTGAAGGAAGACCTCCTGTTATCGCTTTTCTCAGCGTTTTTTTCTTTGTTTTAACGAAGATGGCGAAGGCTGCGCCCACTTGTCCCGCGCCTCCCATGGCAAGGATAGGGAGAAGCGGGTCATCACCGATGGAATTGATGAGTTCCATGTGCACCGGCGTCAGGCCTTGATGTAGCCCCGTTACAACGAGAGGCAGGAAGGTCGCGCCCAGAATAAAGCCTGCAGCGATTCCGCCGATGTCTAAGATGGACAGAAGACCGGATGTGATGACATCTGAAATGAAACCGCCTAAAGGCATGAAAACGACATACGTCAATATTCCAGTGATCAAAAGTGAAACTGTTGGCGTTACGATAATATCGAGTGATTGAGGAATAAAGCGGCGGACGAATTGTTCGGTGTAAGCAATGAATATAGCTGCGAATAGAACGCCTATGAGGCCTCCCCTGCCGGGAAGAAGCTGTTCTCCGAATAAACTGATCTTTGCGATTTCCGGGTTAATGATCAGAATCCCTGCCAGAGCGCCGAGAGCGGGCGTTCCGCCAAATTCTTTTGACGCGTTAATGCCGACGAGAATACCGAGATAAGTGAACAGGCCTGATCCGATGACTGTCAATACAATTGCTGTTTGTGATTCTGCAGAGAGCCAGCCGGCTTGGGTTACCGCTTTGGTAATCCCGGTAATTAAACCTGAAGCGACGAGTGCGGGAATGAGAGGTATGAAGATGCTGGCTATTTTTCGTAAAAAAAGCTTAAACGGGGTGGCGTTCTTGCGATTGATCTCGGTTTTCTTTTTGGACGCGGCCTCTTTTAGATTGAAATCTTCTTCTGATGATACCAGCTTCGAAAAAGCGGCGGTGACATGATTAACGACACCAGTGCCGAGGATAATCTGCAGGGTTTCAGCTTCGACGACTCCAAGGACGCCATCAAGCTCTCTTAACGCCTTACTATCCGTTTTGCTGACATCGTAAGGCGTAATGCGCAAGCGGGTCATGCAATGCGTATAGGAAGAAATATTGGATTTCCCCCCGCATAGCTCAAGGATTTTTTCCGCCAGAATATTGTATTGTTTTTCTTTGCTCATACAAACCCCTCCCTTTCAAGATGCCTTATGTCTTTCTCATAGATTTGATTGCTTCTCTCGTTTTATCAATGTAGCTGACCGTTTCTTCATACTGCTCGGCCGCCATGCTTAAAAACAAAACATCAATCATAAAGAGCTGGGCGAGACGAGAGGAAGTCGCTGCGCTTCGAATCAGGGCCTCGTTGGAATGGGCTGTATATAATGAAACGTCGGCTAATACGGAGACGGAAGTTTGACTATATTGTGTGAGGCTGATGATTGTGACGCCTTTTTTCTTTGCCATCGAAAGCAGCTCGATGATTTCCTGTGTTTCACCTGAAAACGAAATGGCAAATACAATGTCTTTTTTATCTGCATTTGCGATTAAAGATGCCACGAGATGAGTGTCCGTGAAAGCAGTCGCCTGTTTATGAATTCGAAGCCATTTTTGCTGGGCGTCCTTGGCGACAATGCCCGAGGCGCCAAGGCCGATGAAATGTACAGTGTTCGCTTGAAGCAGCAGAGAAACAGCGCGCTCAAGCTCTTGATAATCCACGAGATCTGAGGTGTCTTGAATTGCTTGAATGGCATTGCCGGCTGCTTTTTCAGAGATGGAAGGCAGTGATTCATGAGGGGCGATGTCCCGGTAGCCTTGAACAGCAGGTTTTGCCAGATCACCCGCTACCCTCATTTTTAAATCCTGAAATCCTTTTAGTCCCAGTGACTTGCAGAGCCTGATGACGGCAGCGTCACTTGAATTAGCTAAGGCGCTGATTTCGCTGACTGTGCTTTCTATCGCTTTGTGGGGATGGGCTAATATGTAGTCTGCAAGTTTACGCTCTGATTGTGGCAGCTTGTGTTTCATCGATTGAATAATAGCTAAACCGCCTGTCGCCATTACTGTCTCTCCTTATCATGAATAGTAGTTTTCAATTGCTTTGTCTATAAAACCGTTCGCTTCATCAAGCAATGTCTTCGCTTTGTCTTGATCTGTGCTGGTTTTGAGCATAACGATTGCTGTTTTGACATGAAGATTCGCCTGTTCAAGTGTGTATTGCGCTTTCTCATAAGAAACGTCTGTGAGGCTTTGGATGATGCTGATGGCGCGTTCTTTTAATTTTTTGTTGCTGACATTGACATCCACCATCAAGTTTTCGTAGACCTTGCCGATTTTGACCATTACAGCGGTCGATATCATGTTTAGAATCATTTTATGAGCGGTTGCGGCTTTCATACGTGTCGAGCCTGTAATGACTTCTGGTCCGACCACGACCTCAATGCTGTGATCAGCGTGTTTGCTGATGGTGGAGTGTCTGTTACAGGTAAGGGAGATGGTGTTTGCTCCGATTTTGCGGGCGTATTTCAGCGCACCCGCTGCATAAGGCGTACGGCCGCTTGCTGCAATCGCAATCACTGTATCGGCTGAGGTGAGATGGATGGATCGTAAATCCTCGGCCCCTGCTTCTTCATGATCTTCAATCCCCTCAGCCGCCTGCAAAAATGCGTTGGGACCGCCAGCCATTAATCCGATTACCTGATCAGGACTGACGCTGTAGGTCGGAGGACATTCAACTGCGTCCATCACACCGAGTCGGCCGCTAGTGCCTGCACCTGCGTAAATGAGCCGTCCGCCATTTTGAAAGGATTCATACGCGCATTCGACCGCTGCTTCGATATCGGGGAGGACATGCTGAACGGCGGCAGCGACTTTGATATCTTCATTGTTAATCATTTTTAAGATATCGAGGGTATTTGCTTTGTGTATTTCCATTGTTTGGCTATTGCGTGATTCCGTTGTAAGGCTGTGAAGATTCAATTGTTCTGACATGAGGATGCCCCCTGTATAAAAAATAAATATATCTCAATATTCAGTATATTCATTTCTGTTATGATATTTCAACTATCATTTTTAATTTTTGAAACTTTATTTCAAAAGGGGTTATAAAAAATAATGAAGTATCAGCTGTTCGCCGAGCGGCCCGATTTTTCGGCGTCCTTTATCAAGAAATCCAGTTTTCATATAAAGCTGCTTTGCACGGGTGTTCAGGTGATTGACGGCTAAAATGATTTCATCGCACCATGGGAAATACCCGTTAACAAAGGAGGGTAGCTGGAGCATGGCTTTTTTCGCATAGCCTTGTCCGTGGTGAGCGGAGTTTAATGATAAGGAACTGAGCAATAAAGCAAATGGATTGTTGGAATAGGGAGCAATGATTCCTTTTGACGTATGTAGAATGAAAAAGCCTATTGGCAGATCACCTTTTAAGATGACAACAGGATAGCGCTCCTGTATGCTTAGGGCCTGAGTCAGCACCTCTTTAGGGAGAGCGGTAAAGCGTTTGTCATCATTGTGTAAAGTAAATGCGTAAAGCTCAGGTAAATGCTCAGGCTTATAGAAGGATAAAGAGATATCTTGCGTCATGATGAGCCTCCTTACAATATATCGTCTAGCTGGTTTTCAGAAATTACACGGTACCCCGCTTGTTTTAATAGAGCGGCGGTTACTCCATTTCCAGCGATTTTTTTGCCTGAAAATGAGCCATTATAGATGAAATTGCTACCGCATGATGGGCTGTTTTCTTTCAATATGACGGCAGAGGCGTTAATTTTTTTTGCATAGGCCAATGTTTGGGCCGCGCCCTTCATATATAAATCTGTTACATCTTCTCCTGAAGACGTTATGATTTTCGCGCATCCATTAAGAACATCCTCACCAGTGCCTCCGATGATTTCTGCTGGTTCCCGGGGAGTGGAGAAGCCGCCGAGAAGTTCAGGGCAAGCCATCACTGCTTGTTTTTCTTCAATCAGTTTTCGAATTTTCTCTGATGCGGCATGCGAACCGTTGTATCTGCATTCAATGCCCCCGAGGCAAGAGCTGACTAGTATCATATTGGTTTCTCCTCTCTTGATTCGATCTATATCTATCTTAAGATAAATGATAAATGTTGGGAGGCTTTTTCAGTTAAAAAAGGGGTTAAAAAGTTTGAAAATAAAAAATTTAAATTTCCTCTTTACAAAAGGGGGGGAACCTGTATATAATAACTTTTGTCAGCTCGACGAGAACACAAACGGCCCGTTGGTCAAGCGGTTAAGACACCGCCCTTTCACGGCGGTAACACGGGTTCGAATCCCGTACGGGTCACCATTTGGAGGATTAGCTCAGCTGGGAGAGCATCTGCCTTACAAGCAGAGGGTCGGCGGTTCGAGCCCGTCATCCTCCACCATCTTGCCGGTGTAGCTCAATTGGTAGAGCAACTGACTTGTAATCAGTAGGTTGGGGGTTCAAGTCCTCTTGCCGGCACTGTTTTTCCTAAAAATATGGAGGGGTAGCGAAGTGGCTAAACGCGGCGGACTGTAAATCCGCTCCCTCAGGGTTCGGCAGTTCGAATCTGCCCCCCTCCACCATTATTGGGCTATAGCCAAGCGGTAAGGCAACGGACTTTGACTCCGTCATGCGTTGGTTCGAATCCAGCTAGCCCAGTCACAGACACCTTTGACCAAAAGGTGTCTTTTTTCTTTTTGAAAAATCCTTCCAACTTCTAACTGTTCAGTCTGTGTAATAATTTTAAAAATATGTTAAGGTAGTTTATTCACGAATTGCCATCTACACCCTGCCAAAAATTTGTTAAACTTATTTTATAAAAAAATTGAAACCTTTAGAAACGAAGCTCGTATACATACAGACCGGTGAAGGCAGAGGTTAGATAAATATGGAAATGATGATTAAAAAGAGAATTAAGCAAGTCAAAAAAGGCGATCAAAATGCATTTGCGGACATCGTAGATATTTACAAGGATAAAATTTATCAGCTTTGCTACCGTATGCTTGGCAATGTGCATGAGGCGGAAGATATCGCACAAGAGGCTTTCATCAGAGCGTATGTCAATATCGACAGTTTTGATATCAACCGGAAATTTTCAACTTGGCTTTATCGAATTGCGACCAACTTGACCATTGACCGCATTCGCAAAAAGAAGCCGGATTATTACCTCGATGCAGAAGTGGCGGGTACAGAAGGCTTGACGATGTATTCCCAAATCGCCGCAGATGGAGTTTTGCCTGAAGATGCAGTCGTATCGCTGGAGCTTTCACACACGATTCAGCAGAAAATTTTAAAGCTTCCTGACAAATATAGAACTGTCATCGTGTTGAAGTATATTGATGAACTCTCATTAATTGAAATCGGCGAGATTCTGAACATTCCTGTGGGAACGGTAAAAACACGGATTCACAGAGGCAGAGAGGCTCTTAGAAAACAATTAAGGGATCTTTAAGTGGGGTGATGAAATGAGCTGTCCTGAACAAATTGTGCAGCTTATGCATATGCATCTTGATGGAGATATCCTTCCGAAAGATGAACATGTATTAAAAGAACACCTGGAGGCATGCGAGGAATGCAGAAAGCATTTTTATGAGATGGAAAAATCCATCGCGCTCGTCCGGAGCACATCGCATGTCGAAGCCCCCGCCGATTTTACCGCTAACGTCATGGCGAAATTGCCTAAGGAGAAGAAAAGAGCTTCTGTGAAAAGATGGTTCAGATCCCATCCGGTTATCGCGGCTGCTGCGGTATTCATCATTTTGATGGGCGGAGGGTTGTTAAACAGCTGGCACAATGACCATAACTTCAGCGTGTCGAAGCAGCCGAATCTGGTCGTGCACAACAACACTGTGATCGTGCCTGAAGGTGAGACGATCAAAGGTGATGTCACCGTCAAAAACGGCAAGCTAATTATTAAAGGGAAAATAGATGGGGATGTAACCGTTGTAAACGGAGAAAAGTATATGGCCTCTGCTGGACAAGTCACCGGTCAAATAGAGGAGATTAATCAATTATTCGACTGGACATGGTATAAAATGAAGTCTGCGGGGAAAAGTGTATTCAATGCATTAGACCCGAACGGAGAAGAGTAAAGCGTGTGGTGCGCTTTACTCTTTTTTAAGGTTCTCAAACGGCTGGCATATTTCACTTGCCAAAACGAAATGTGGTATAATGGGCTCGCTATGTAAAGTACATATGCGTAACACATGAAACTTCAAAATACGAAATGACTGAATTCTTGGAGGACGAGGAAATGGCTTTTGAGGATATCCCTTTTTTGCAGTACCTCGGCAATGCCGTTGATATTCTCCTTGTTTGGTATGTGATATATAAACTGATTATGGTGATACGCGGCACGAAGGCGGTTCAGCTCTTAAAAGGAATCGTTGTAATCGTGCTTGTCCGTATGGCCAGTCAATATTTGGGCCTCGGCACGCTTCAGTGGCTGATGGACCAAGCGATAACATGGGGATTTTTAGCAATTATTATTATCTTTCAGCCTGAGCTGAGAAGAGCGCTTGAACAGCTTGGACGGGGCCGTTTCTTCTCGAGGAGCGGCACGCCTGTTGAGGAAGCGCAGCAGAAAACAATTGAGGCTATAACGAAAGCCATCAATTATATGGCGAAACGCCGGATCGGCGCCCTTTTAACCATTGAGCGGGATACGGGTATGGGGGATTATATTGAAACGGGCATTCCTTTAAATGCAAAGGTCAGCTCTGAGCTCTTAATCAATATTTTTATCCCGAATACACCGCTTCATGACGGAGCGGTCATTATGAAAAATAATGAAATTGCCGCTGCCGCCTGTTATCTGCCGCTTTCTGAAAGCCCGTTCATTTCAAAAGAACTGGGAACGCGGCACAGGGCTGCTGTCGGAATCAGTGAAGTTACAGACAGTTTGACGATTATCGTGTCTGAAGAGACCGGTGGCGTCAGTGTGGCGAGGAATGGCGACCTTCACAGAGAGCTGACGGAAGAAGCGCTGAAAGAAATGCTTGAAGCAGAGTTTAAGAAGAACACCAGAGAGACTTCTTCTAACCGCTGGTATTGGAGGGGCAAGAAAAATGGATAAATTCTTAAACAACCGCTGGGCTGTGAAAGTCATTGCGCTGCTTTTCGCGCTCTTGCTTTATGTAGCGGTTAATAGCAACCAAGCACCAACTCCGAAAAAACCCGGTGAATCATTTTTTCCGACATCTACAACTGATGAAGCAACACTGACTGATATACCGGTTAAAGCGTATTACGATGATGAAAATTATGTCGTAACGGGCGTTCCGCAAACGGTGAATGTCACGATAAAAGGCTCGACAAGCGCCGTGAAGAAGGCGAGACAGACAAAGAATTTTGAAATATACGCGGATATGGAGAAGCTGAAAACCGGCACACATAAGGTCGAGCTTAAGGCCAAAAACGTGTCGGATGGGCTGACGATATCCATTAACCCATCCGTAACGACCGTCACCATTCAAGAACGCACGTCAGAAAGCTTTCCTGTTGAAGTGGAGTACTACAACAAAAGCAAGATGAAAAAAGGCTATTCTCCGGAGCAGCCGATTGTCAGTCCTAAAAATGTACAGATTACCGGTTCTAAAGCCGTGATTGATAATATTTCTCTTGTGAAAGCTTCGGTAAACCTGGAAAATGCAGATGAAACGATTGAAAAGGAAGCGAAAGTGACTGTCTATGATAAAGACGGGAACGCGCTTCCTGTCGATGTGGAGCCCTCGGTCATCAAAATTACCGTTCCGGTGACAAGTCCGAGTAAAAAAGTGCCCTTTAAAATCGAGCGGACAGGAAGCCTTCCTGACGGGGTCAGCATAGCGAATATCGAATCAAGCCCCAGTGAGGTGACGGTTTACGGCTCGCAGGATGTCTTGGATTCTCTTGAATTTATAGACGGCGTCAGCTTAGATTTAAGCAAAATCAAAAAGGATACCGATATCGAGGCTGATATTCCGCTTCCTGACGGCGTCAAAAAAATCTCGCCGTCAAAGGTGACGTTGCATATAGAAGTAGATAGCGAAGCGGATCACACATTTGAGAATGTCCCTATTAAGACTGTAGGGCTGAGCAGCTCACAGAATATAGAATTTCTGGATCCAAAGTCACAAACGATAGACGTGACGGCCAAAGGCTCTCCCGGCAACATAAAAAAACTGCAGAAATCAGACATAGAATTATATGTGAATGTATCTGATTTAGATGACGGAGAGCACAGTGTGAAGCTTGAAGTAAACGGGCCTCAAAATGTAACCTGGTCCTTGGGACAGAAAAACGCAAAAATCAAGCTTACGTCGAAAAAAACGAATACGACAACAAAAGATAACAGCAATACGACGTCAGGGAACCAGGATGACACTGATGACAAGACGAATGACAAAGAGAATAATCAGCGAGAAGATACAACGAACAGCGATAAAAACAGTGATGATCAAAAACAAGACGAAAACCAAGATCAAAATCAGGATCAGAATGAAGATGAATCAAATACAGGTTCACAATCTTCATCAGAATAAAAAAGGAGCGATTATAAAATGGGCAAGTATTTTGGAACAGATGGTGTAAGAGGTGTTGCCAACAGCGAGCTTACGCCTGAGCTGGCCTTTAAAGTCGGACGTTTCGGCGGGTATGTGCTGACAAAAGATAAACAACGTCCAAAAGTGCTGATAGGCCGCGATACACGCATCTCCGGCCATATGCTGGAGGGAGCCCTTGTCGCCGGACTTTTATCAATTGGCGCAGAAGTGATGCGTCTGGGAGTCATTTCTACCCCTGGTGTTTCCTATTTAACGAAAGCGATGGATGCAGAGGCTGGCGTCATGATTTCTGCTTCTCATAATCCAGTGCAGGATAACGGAATCAAGTTCTTTGGAGGAGACGGATTTAAGCTTTCTGATGAACAGGAGGCTGAAATCGAGCGTCTGATGGATGAACCGGAGGATAAGCTGCCAAGACCAGTTGGCGCCGATTTGGGACTTGTAAACGACTATTTTGAAGGCGGCCAAAAATACCTGCAATTCTTAAAACAGACTGCTGACGAAGATTTTACAGGCATTCATGTTGCGCTGGATTGCGCACACGGAGCGACGTCATCACTGGCGACACACTTGTTTGCCGATTTAGACGCCGATGTGTCGACAATGGGAACTTCTCCGAACGGATTAAATATCAATGACGGAGTCGGATCGACCCATCCTGAAGCGCTCAGTGCGTTTGTAAAAGAGAAAAATGCTGATATCGGCCTTGCGTTCGACGGCGACGGCGACCGCCTGATCGCAGTCGACGAAAAAGGAAATATCGTTGACGGCGACCAAATCATGTACATATGCTCAAAATACCTGAAATCAGAGGGCCGCTTAAAGGACGATACGGTTGTTTCCACTGTCATGAGCAACCTCGGTTTCTATAAAGCGCTTGAAAAAGAAGGGATAAAAAGCGTTCAGACGGCTGTGGGTGACCGCTACGTGGTTGAGGCGATGAAAAAAGAGGGCTACAATGTCGGCGGAGAACAGTCCGGCCACTTAATTTTCCTTGATTACAACACAACAGGGGACGGATTATTGTCCGCTATTATGCTGATGAATACATTAAAAGCGACAGGCAAGTCGCTTTCAGAGCTTGCGGCTGAAATGCAGAAGTTTCCGCAGCTTTTAGTCAATGTGAGAGTAACTGATAAATATAAAGTCGAAGAAAATGAAAGAGTAAAAGCTGTTATTTCTGAGGTTGAAAAAGAAATGAACGGCGACGGCCGGATTTTAGTGCGCCCATCTGGCACTGAACCGCTCGTTCGTGTCATGGCTGAAGCGAAGACGAAAGAACTGTGTGATGACTATGTTAATCGCATTGTTGAAGTCGTCCGGTCAGAAATGGGATTAGAGTAACGAAATCTTTAAACAGAGAGCGAACAAGACAAGTGCGACTCACATATGATAATTGTGAGACAGGCGGCAAAGTTGTTTAAAAAACAATTGACCATTCTTGGCACATGCTGTAAAATCAAGCTTGTCTTGTTCTTGTTTTCTCGAGGCAGGAAAGACGGGATTTTGTTTCACTTATAATTATAGCGCCCGAACTAAGCGCCCGAAAAAAGGCTTAGTTGACGAGGATGGAGGTTATCGATTTTTCGGCGGATGCCTCCCGGCTGAGTATACAGATCACAGCCGTAAGGATTTCTTCAAACCAAGGAGGCGACTCCTTGCACAAAGGGAAATCACATGATCTTCCATAAAACATGTAGGAGGGGACGATTGAAAGTCCCCTTGAAAAATGACTTTCTTCGTCTCCTTTTACAATCTTAGGAGGAAGAAATTATGTGTGGAATCGTAGGTTATATCGGTCAGCTTGATGCGAAGGAAATTTTGCTGAAAGGGTTAGAGAAGCTTGAGTACCGCGGCTATGACTCTGCGGGTATCGCAGTTGCCAACGAACAGGGGATCCATGTGTTTAAAGAAAAAGGACGCATTGCCGATCTTCGTGAGGTTGTGGATGCCAATGTTGGAGCCAAAGCAGGAATTGGCCATACTCGCTGGGCAACACACGGCGAACCAAGCTATCTAAACGCTCACCCGCATCAAAGCGCACTGGGCCGCTTTACACTTGTTCATAACGGCGTGATCGAAAACTACGTTCAGCTAAAACAGGACTTTTTACAAGATGTAGAGCTCAAAAGTGACACCGATACAGAGGTAGTCGTTCAAGTAATCGAGCAATTTGTCAACGGAGGACTTGATACAGAAGAAGCGTTCCGCAAAACACTTACACTGTTAAAAGGCTCTTATGCAATTGCTTTATTCGATAACGACAACAGAGAAACGATTTTTGTAGCGAAAAACAAAAGCCCTCTATTAGTTGGACTTGGAGATACATTTAACGTCGTGGCGTCTGATGCGATGGCAATGCTTCAAGTCACAAACGAATATGTAGAGCTGATGGATAAAGAAATGGTTATCGTCACTGATGATCAAGTTGTCATCAAAAACCTTGATGGCGACGTTATTTCACGTGCGTCTTATATCGCTGAGCTGGATGCCAGTGATATCGAAAAAGGCACGTACCCTCACTACATGTTGAAAGAAACGGATGAGCAGCCAGTTGTTATGCGCAAAATCATCCAAACGTATCAAGATGAAAACGGCAAACTGTCTGTCCCTGGCGATATCGCTGAGGCTGTAGCGGAAGCGGACCGCATCTATATCATTGGCTGCGGAACGAGCTACCATGCAGGACTTGTCGGTAAACAATATATTGAAATGTGGGCAAACGTGCCGGTTGAAGTGCATGTAGCGAGTGAATTCTCTTACAACATGCCGCTTCTGTCTAAGAAACCGCTCTTTATTTTCCTTTCTCAAAGCGGAGAAACAGCTGACAGCCGCGCGGTTCTTGTTCAAGTCAAAGCACTCGGACACAAAGCGCTGACGATCACAAACGTACCGGGATCAACGCTTTCCCGTGAAGCTGACTACACATTGCTGCTTCATGCAGGCCCTGAAATTGCTGTTGCTTCAACGAAAGCATACACTGCACAGATCGCTGTTCTTGCGGTTCTTGCATCTGTAGCTGCTGATAAAAATGGCATTGATATCGGATTTGACCTCGTCAAAGAACTCGGAATCGCGGCAAACGCAATGGAAGCCCTTTGCGACCAGAAAGACGAAATGGAAATGATCGCCCGTGAATATCTGACTGTATCCAGAAACGCTTTCTTCATCGGACGCGGACTCGACTACTTCGTATGTGTCGAAGGCGCACTGAAGCTGAAAGAGATTTCTTACATCCAGGCAGAAGGCTTTGCCGGCGGAGAACTGAAGCACGGCACGATTGCCTTGATCGAACAAGGTACACCAGTATTCGCACTGGCAACACAAGAGCACGTAAATCTAAGCATCCGCGGAAACGTCAAAGAAGTTGCCGCTCGCGGAGCCAACACATGCATCATCTCACTGAAAGGCCTAGACGATGCGGATGACAGATTCGTACTACCGGAAGTAAACCCAGCGCTTGCTCCGTTGGTATCTGTTGTTCCATTGCAGCTGATCGCTTACTATGCTGCACTGCATCGCGGCTGTGATGTTGATAAACCGCGTAACCTTGCGAAGAGTGTTACTGTGGAGTAATAAATGTTTAACCCCTTTGGATAAGTGTTAAGTGATAATAAAGTCGTTTAAAAGATAATAAAGTTGTTTAAAATAAAGTCGGTGCTAAAGGTTGATTAGTATCGGCTTTTATTTTTTGCTGTAAAATAAAACTAAGTAATTTTAACTGCAGGTATTTTACAATATAGTGAAAATTAGGAGGGGAATATATGACACAGTTTGATCCAAATTGGAGTTCATACTCTGAAAAGCACCACCTCGTGCCGAATACTTATTTAAAAGCTTGGAAACATAACAAATCTTTGGTCTATTACATAGATAAACAAAAAAGTAAGATTGATTTTGCTAGTGAAGATTATATTAAAAATACAAGTCGGATTTTTCGAATTAATAATTTTTACTCTAGAAGAGTAGGTGCCTTATTTCAAAGTCAATCAGATTGTGATAAATATTTTACACCCTTAAAATCTTACAAGTACACGGTGAAAATAAATGGAATTGGAGTAGTAGATTCTACTGAATTAAATAAAAAATTTTATGAGTATGAAAATTGGGCTATATATGATGATACAAATAATTTAATTTCAGAATTTGATAAATATGCTTTAAAAAAGGAGATTCAAGCTATACATATTAGAGACTTAGAGGAAGCTTGGAATCGAATGTATGAGAATAATTGGCCCGATGTGCGAAGTGAAATTGTAGCAGAAGTAAATAAAAACTTTGGCGCTGATAAAATATCAAGTGTGAGACGTGAAGAGTTCATTCGTTTTATGGTATCTATTGAATGGAGAACTGAACCTGCACATCCAGTACTAGAAGAAGCATTTAATAACCTCATCAATTTACTTGATTTGTCAATAGTTTTAGATGAACCACTGCTAGATAGTGAAAAGATGTATCCTTTCATTGATACGCATAGAGAAGAATTTAAGCATAATTTATTATTAAGTATGTACTATAAATTTTTTAACAATAAAGGTCCAATATATGAAGAATTTAAGCATATTTACGATACGATGGACATACATTTGTTAATCCCCGAAAGCGGATACGAGTTTATTACATCTGATAATCCAGTATGTCGTTTTACAAATAGCAGGAACGAACTCGAATATATTTTTCCTATAACTCCTCAATTAGCTTGTACTGTACTTAAAAGTAAATCAGTAGACAAAGAGCATTATTTTGTACGTAATCTAAATAAGGATGAAGTATTATTGTATAATGATCAAATTAAGAATAATTGTAGTAAAGGTTATATACTTCACCAACCTCATTTAAATATGTATTTTAAATAAAATTAGAAATATTTTACAATTAAACACTCTTTCGCTTATAATTATATAAGCGAAAGAGTGTTTTCTGTTCAATTCATTAATTATGCAAATTGATATCTGAGTTGAAACTTAAGAAGGTGGTAAGGTGGCGAAGCGTAAAAATAATTGGACTGAAGCTAAAATGAAAGCTCTCCCTGCCCTCTACCCTCTTTAACTAAAGAAGAAGAATGGCTTAAGCTGATAGAAGAAAATAACGAATTCAGTATTACTGATCTTAGAAAAAGAAATAAGAGTCTTTACGATTGGCTTTACAGGAATCATCAGAAATGGTTAAAGAAAAATTCACCTAAAAAACTTAGATCTTCACCTGTAAACCAAATGGTGAACTGGCATAAAAGAGATCTAGAATTGTTAAATGAAGTAACAGAAGTGGTAAAATATTTATATGAACAAGAAAAACCCCTATTGTAAATAAGTCTAGAGTGGGTAAAACGGTAGGTAAGCTTTCCTTAATTGAGAAAAATTTAAATAAACTTCCCAAAACTAAGCTATTTCTAGAAAGTCACGTAGAGTCTAGAGAGGATTATCAAATTAGACTTCTTAAATGGGCGTGTAAAGAAGTTTATAAACAGGATAGAGAATTTGTGAGAAGATGGAGAGTTATAGGTCACGCTGGAATACGAGACAATATTAGTGAGAGAGTTGAAAAAAGCTTTACAAAAAGAAATAGAGATATAAAACAAACTTTAAAGATCTAGGGGGTATAAGGTTTGATTAAAGTTAGAATGTATCCAGCGAAAAATGGGGACTGTTTTTTGATTTCATTAGGTGAACAGAACAAAAAACACATACTTATAGATTGCGGATATACGGAAACATACGAAAGGTTTCTTAAGCCAGATTTAATTAAAATAAATGAAGCTGGAGAAAAGCTTAATTTAATGATTATCACTCATATTGATGCAGATCATATTTTAGGGGCTATTAGATTTATTGAAGATAATAATAAGAATCAATTTATATCTATAGATGAGGTTTGGCATAATAGCTATAGACACTTACAAGAAAATGAAAAGGGAGATTTTAAATTATCTAAGCAAGAAGAAGATATACTAAAAGGTCAAATTTCTTTAGGTAAGTCGTACATTGAACGTGATTCACAAGAGGGAATCGATCATACGGAAATCAGTATGAAACAAGGCTCTACATTAGGAGCGCTACTGTTAAAGGGAAACTATAGATGGAACTCAAGTTTTATGGGAAAAGCAGTAACATTAGAAAATAAGGAAAAAGTTGAAATAGAGAATGTGGCTATAAGAATTCTCTCGCCTAACAAAAGTAAGTTAAGCAAGTTAGAGAAAAAATGGATAAAAGAATTAAGGGGTAAAAAATGGAATTTTAAAATTAATGAGAATGAACTATTTGACGACGCCTATGAATTTATGTTGTTAATGGATAAAGAAGTGATTATTGATCATTCTGAGGTTTCTAGAAAGGGTGAAGAAAGAGATAAAATAAAAATTGAAGAGGCTGTAAAAGCAAGAACCCCAATAGATACCTCAGAGATAAATGGCTCCTCAATAGGTATCCTACTACAATTCAATGAAAAAAAGATGCTGTTCCTAGGTGATGCTCACCCCGATATTATTTGTGATGGTCTAAAAAACTCAAAAGAATTTGATTTTGATTTGGTAAAAGTACCTCACCACGGCAGTAAAAAAAATATGACTACTGAATTAGCAAATCTGTTAAAATCTAAAATATTTTTAGTTTCAACAAACGGTGTTAAGCATCAACATCCGGACATTGAATCTATTGCTAAGATTATATCTTTAAACCCATTAGAGCAGAAGAGAATTTACTTTAATTATGAAACAGATTTATTAAGACAAATTGATAGAGATCAAATATTACAAAAATATAATTGTGAATTAATTATGGGGTCAGGCGAAGTACCGGTAGACGTGAAGCTATAGGGGGGAGTAACTATGGATTTTGGCTATAGATTAGCTGTGCCTAAAATTAAATGTAAGGAAGTTATTTCTAGTGGGATTTTAGTTACCAAAAACAAGGTTATTACTGCTATGCACGCAATCAATCCTTATCTGTTGAAAGAAACACAAGTAATAGAAGTTATATTTACAAATGAAAGAGGTGACGAGCATACATTATTAGCAAGGCCTTTGATTCCAAAAAAAGATGAGTGGGAATATTTTCAAATAATAGCTTTAGAATTAGAAGAGAATATTGAGGATATTAGTATATTAGAGTGTGCTGATTATAAGTTTAACAGTCCTACAGAATGTTGTACATATGGCTATCCAGCAGTTAGTGAAACGAAAGGAACTTCAATTGATTTAGAAATTAGGGACGAGCTTAAAGGGTTTACAAAATTTTATAGTAGCTGGAATTTAGATGTCAAAGTGAAAGGCGACCTTATTAAGGATTACAAAGGCTGTTCTGGGGGACCTTTGTTATACAAAGATGTAGTAGTTGGGGTAATGCTAGCACAAAGTAGGGAAAATGGTGAGGCTAGTAGATTAAACGCAGTAAGTTTATACATCTATAATGATTATTTAAAAAGTATTGAAATTCCAATTAAACAAAAAGTATATAATCTTACCTATGAAGATTATTTGCTTTCTAAAAAAGAAGATTTACATAGTCAGCTAGAAAATAATTTAAGAAGGAACGTGGAAGAAGCCGCTATAAATCCATTGGGATTCCCTATCAAGATACAGGGAACAGGAAATACTTCAGTTACATATGATTTCACTCAATTATTAGAAGGTAACGATTCAGCATTAATACTATCTAAGCCTGGTGGAGGTAAAACGTATCTGTTAGGGATGTTAATGTTAGAGATAATTGATAGTCCAATTTTATCTACAGGGAAAATTCCTATTATGCTAAAGGCGAAGGATTGGTATAGAGAATATGAAAATGTAGTTGATGGGATAAAGGGGGAGCTAAGGTACAGTGTGCCTAGTATCACTGAAGAGAAAATTCTTCGAGAATTGAAAGAAGGCAATCTTATATTATTTATAGATGGATTAGATGAAGTGATAAATAATAAAGATTTGTTAATCAAAGATATAAAACGCCTTAATCAATTTAGAAACCTAAAGATTATCATTACTTGCCGAGAACAAAATTATCATAACGAGTTTTATAATTTATTTAGTGAGTACAAACTTCAACCTTTAACAGATGAGCAGATAATAGAGTACGCTACAGCTGTGTTCAATGAGGAAATTACTTATCCGTTTGTACATTATTTAAAGTCAAGTCTAAAAGATCTTGTAGAAAACCCATTGTTCTTATATATGACAGTACAAATTATGAAAAATGTGACCAATAAAAAAATCCCCAAAAATAAATCAGAGCTTTACGATATTTTTATTGAGTACTTTATGCAACAACGATTGTTACAAAACATAGTAGTTGAAGAAATACACTTTGATCTACAGGTTAAAAAAGATATATTAGCTGAATATGCTTACCGCACTTTCAGAAATGTAAGCCAACCTATTAGTTTTCGAGAAGTTGCTAGTAACTATATACCTTCTGAAGATTTATCCTTATTGAAAAAAGAATTAGTGAAAACAGGAGTTTTAATTGAAGAACAAAGTCGTTTAGATTTCTTTCATCCATCTATAGAGGAATATTTTGCAGCATTAAAAGTTTCTAAAATGAGTAATGAGGAAATTGTTAATTATACTCAAAATTATCACTCAAATGAAGGGTATATAGAAATATTTAAATTTGTTTCAGGGTTACTAAGGAACTCAAAGTGTCAAAATGTTCTTTTAGATAAGTTAGAAGAAATAAATCTATACCTATATAGAAAATGTTTAGAATCGAGATTTAATTTTAAAAATACCTTGGAAGAAATGTGGACACAACAATATTTAAAAGATTATTTCAAGCAATTAAGAAAAAGTTATCTAAATATAATAGACAATTTCTTTAAAGATATAAAGAAAGAGTTTTATCCTTGGCGTGAAGCATCAACACAAGAGTTTATAAACCTGATAGATGATGAGGAAGTTACAATCGTAGGCGCTTTGAATACAGATACCTTATCACTAAGTGTAGAGTTTTCTTACGGTAAAAAAGAAGATAATGTAATAATTAGAGAAAATATTACTCCTCCTAGTTTTACAAATCAGGACAGTGAAGGAAACGTAGTGAATATTCCTGTACGTACTTTTAATACCAGAAATCATTGGTATTTTAATTTAGAAGCTACAGACTTAGGGCTAGACTCTTCTAGAGAGGTTGCAATGTATGTTATAAAAAAACAGTTAAAAGAAATGATAGATAAACAAGAACTCTTTGAATACGAAGCACCAGAGAGTTTAGTGCCATCTATAGAGTATGTATTGAAAAAGTTACCACCTCAATATTTTTCAATTAATAATAATGGTGTAAGGGAACCGGTAAGTTTATATAAACATTCTGCTGAAACTATAATTAACGTATTATTATTTGGAGACAACATAGCAACATTTGCAAAATTACAAGGAGAATACAAAACCCCGAAGAGTAGAGAAGTTTTTTCACTTATTTATATGTTGATTGAACTTACTAAAAAGCAAACAAAATTCCATCAATATTTACTACCTACAGAAGATTTAGATCGTGATTTTTCTAAGATAGATAAGGAAAAGCATTGGGTTTGGAATTTTTGGAGTAAAGAGCGATTAGTAGAAAGATTAAGCAAGTTTTTTGAGTTTAAACAAATTGCATATAGAACACTAGTGGAGAATTGCTTCTCAAATGTGAGCGAGCATATGTCATTCTATTCAATGGGACCTGTCAGGTTTCATATTGGGTTGAAGACAGATGAAAAAACTCTTGGTGGTATCAACTATATATGGGAACCAGTTGAATCTATTACAGATGCTAAACCTCTTATTGAAAATAAAGAAGAAGAACATTGGGATTACGAAAGCTTTGTTGCTGAAGAAGCTAAATTGGATAAAGCTCTCAGAAGATTAAATCGAAAATTTATAAATGGAACGCTTCGCTCAAGTAGTGTATTAATGCATTATATTATTGATGATCAAAAATTGAGAAAGGATGTTTATAAACAAGTTTTAAGAGATTTAGAATATGTACTTGGAAAACTAAACTAAAATTAAACAACTTTAAGGATCCTTTCTATGCTCTAGGTATAGAAAGGATCTTATTTTTTGAACTAAAATTAAACAACTTTATTATTAGTAAATAGGGGTGTTTTTATGTCCAAAAGAGAAAGAACGTCTACAGTGGAAAAATAGATTAAAGAAGTTGATGGTACAGGACCCGACTATCGATCGGCCATGGCTATAGATTTAAGATGTTTCCTCATTAGGTCGGTCAATCAGGTTAAAAGGCATTAAGACTTTTGCCTAACTGAGTTTTCTGATGTTAATACAGATATAAGAGAGCAGTTCCCATTAAGATACGCTTTTGATAGCAGTTGGAATAAAGCATGCAAGAAATCTGAAAACCTGAGAGCCTATTGGAATGATAACGTGTTTTTTTATTGTCAATTAATAAAGGCAAAGAATTCTTGAAGTCGTACGCACAAGCATTAGGTTTTAAAGTTCATTCTTTTTTTATTGAGTACATTCCGGTTTAAGTTGAAATGATTCAGTAAAGGACACGCCACAAATAAAAGGTAGCGTATGATTCCCATTTTTTCCATGGTAACGATATTTCTAAGATTTCATCTTTCGTAGGTTTTCGGTTCATATTACGTAATAATTTAATCGAATTCATAAGTCCCACATCATCGATTGGAAAAGCTGTCTGGAACCTAAGACAGCGCATCAGAACATAATTGGCTGTCCAAGGGCCGATTCCTCGTATTTTAATTAAGTTTTTTTCAGCATCTTTAACGTTCATTTTCATGAATTTTTCCCTCGATAATTCTCCACTTTCCATTAATCTGGCAATTCCAATGATATATTCACTTTTTTTTACCGTCATTTTAATATCTGCTAGGTCGGTAGTTGTTAACCGTGCAATTCGTTCGTACGGTGGGAACACCCAATACTTTTTACCATTCCATTCGATAGAATCGCCAAATCCTTCTACAAATTGCTTCTTTAAGGAGTACGCGAAGGCTAAGTTAATTTGTTGCCCTAAAACGCCCCAACATAAAGCCTCAAATAAATCGGGAATGCCGATAACGCGTAATCCATAAAATTTTCGGGCAGGCATTTTAAGTAATGGATCTGCTTTTGCCATTTCATAAAATGGTGTTAAATCGTTATCCAGATCAAACCATTCATGAATATATTTTACAATCTCTTCCCGTTTCCACTTTTCAATAGGTCTAGAATCGTTTAGGAATTGAACAACCATTTGTTTATTATTGATTACGCTTATCTGTACTAAGGAGCGAATTTCCCCTATGGCAATAACCTTTGTAATGATATCGTTCTCTATTTCATACATGCATTCATTTTTTTCCCTAGTTAGATAGCCTAGGTTAACATTCATGTCGAAATCTTCAGGTAATGTAATGACAATAACGTCATTGACTTCATGCCATGTCACTTATTCATTCTCCTTATCTTAAATAATTATAAGAAAACTCACACTGATTGAAATTTTACTTTATCACATAATAAGCTTTACTCATTTTGTTATCTTGCTATTACATTCTAACCACCTTATTTTTTTCTATTTATGAGGTTATAGTGTAGTTATCAAGAATGCTAAACGGGAGTAGATAAAAATGGCCCAAGATATAAAAAACACGTGTCGAATATTTAAATTGGAATTAAATTTAAAATGAATTAGATGAGTAGGGAGTATATTGTAAGGAGAGGTGAGATAAATGCCGGATAGTATCAATAACGGACATAAAGAGAGCCATGACCATAGAATTTCGAATGATGTAGAAATAATAAAAGATGAACAGTGGCAAGCAATTATAAATAATGATGCAGCGTACAATAATCAATTTTTATATGCTGTAAAGTCGACAGGGATATTCTGTAAACCATCCTGTAAATCTCGCGTTCCGAAAAAAGAGAATGTATGCATCTTTCCAAACGCAGAACAAGCTCTCCGCGCAAATTTTCGCCCTTGTAAACGTTGCAAGCCCACTAATGAAAATCTGCCTGATAGCGAGTGGGTTGATTTCATTACTGAATACATTGATAAAAATTTCACAGAAAAATTAACTCTAGAATCGTTAGCAAATATTTGTCATGGGAGTCCGTATCATATGCATCGAACATTTAAAAAGATTAAAGGCATAACGCTGGTTGAGTATATACAACAAGTTAGAGTACACGCGGCCAAAAAGTATTTGATTCAAACAAATAAAGCGATTGGGGATATCGCCATATGTGTGGGTATGGCCAACGCGTCTTATTTTATTACCTTATTTAAAAAGAAAACTGGACAGACACCAGCACAATTTCGTCAAATGAGTAAAGTGGAGGAAACGTACAATGGAAACAAAGAGTAAACCAACCCTTTATTGGTCTTTACTAATGTTTAAGGATTGGAATTTGTATATTGCTTCAACGTCAAAGGGGCTTGTGTTTGTAGGTTCACAGAACAAACCATTCGAGGAATTGTTCGAATGGGCTAAGAAACGCTTTCCAGGAAGTCCTCTTGTTGAAGATGATGAAAAGCTTGATCCCTATGTCGTTGAAATTACTCAGTATCTAGAAGGAAACCGGAAAAACTTTACTGTTCCAATTGAGTACGTGGGTACGACATTTCAGCTAGCAGTCTGGAATGCACTTTGTGAGATCCCTTATGGACAAACGAGATCCTATTCCGACATTGCAAATCATATAAATAAACCCGCAGCTGTTCGAGCTGTAGGCGCCGCTATTGGGGCTAATCCGGCATTAATTACTGTACCGTGCCATCGTGTAATAGGAAAGAATGGCTCATTAACTGGCTATCGGGGTGGATTTGAAATGAAGACACTGCTCCTCGATCTGGAAAAGCAAGCTTCATCTAGCAGTGGTTAATAAAATGAGTTTTAATGTAAGAACAGTTACTATGCTTTTTAAAACCAGGAGTTATGTAAATGTCTTAGTTCATTTAAACCAGCGATGCAGGAGCTACCATTATTTCATGGGTTAATAGAATGGTAGATATAATGAGCCTTGGTTAAATGTTCAGGATGTATCTTCAGAGGGAAGGAAGGGTTTGATACGTCATTCTCTGTATTCCAACAGCTTGACAACTTTTAAAATTTAGCATATCTTATATGTAACTTAATAATCGGCGCAGATGTTGATTTTCGTTTGTTAAAATAATTAGGACTTTAGCATCCTTTTAATATTTATTTTTAATCTTGACTGGATGAAAAAGTATCTAATAAACAAAGAAGAGAAACATAAATCGTTTGATTTTATAATTAAAGGACGAAATAAAGGTTTTAACGATGACTTCTTTAGAGGAAGTTAAAACATAGCATAAAGTAAAATGACCCATAATAAGGTAGCTCTTCAAAAAACTTCGCAGAAGTTAGTTGAAGTGAAGCCGACAAATTTCAAGATTCAATGATCTAGCATAATCATTGAAATTTTGAAGTTGTCGGCTTTTTTGTTGGGAAAAAATGGAGATAGATAAAAATTGTATTAAATAATAGAAAAAAATGATCTGATTTAAAGGTCTTTTGAACAATAACGAGATCTAAAAAAGGGAGAAGTTAGAATGTTAGTTTCGCTGAGCTTATCATCATTATTAACATTATTTTTTATTACACTTATTGCTTCTGGGATAAGTGGACTATTGTTTTTACATCCACGCGTACCCTCGAGTTATGTCCGCATTCATATTGGTATTTTGGCTTTACCGCCTTTGGTTTCCTTAGTGAATTTTGCCAAAAAGAGTGTGGAAGGAAATGTTGGCCCTTGGCACTTCGATTCCTTAGCTTGGTTAATGACTTTCTTTGTTTTGACAATTGGTTTAATCATTCAGCGTTTTTCTGTACGTTACTTAATGGGAGACCGATCTTATCGAAAATATTTTACGCTTTTTACTTTCACTACAGGTGCTGCTTCAATTGCATGGTTAAGTGGTGATCTCCGCTTGATGGTTCTATTTTGGGGAGCCACTCTTGTCGGTTTAACCCTGCTTATAAGGCTGAACAGTGCTTGGCAAGTGGCCAGTGAAGCAGCCAAGGTTTCTGGTCGCTTATTTTTGGTAAGTTGGTTTTCTTTGTGTTTCGCGATGGTTTGGCTTTTTCAAGTTACAGGTCAATGGCAGTTATCATTGGTTTTAACAAATGAAAGCTTATCTCAATTTGGGGCATGGGAGAGAACAGGGATTAATCTATTGATTGTATTAGCAGTGATGATTCCTGCGGCTCAATGGCCATTCCAAAGATGGTTAATTGAGTCTATTGTTGCTCCAACTCCTGTTTCTGCGATTATGCATGCAGGTTTAGTAAATGCAGGCGGGATCATACTGGCTCGATTTTCTCCTTTATTTAATGGAGGTATAGCTTCGATTATTTTACTTATGCTTGCTAGCATCTCAGTATTGATTGGAACTGGCATTAGTTTAGTCCAGGTTGATTATAAACGCCAGCTAGTAGGCTCCACGATTGCACAAATGGGGTTCATGCTCATTCAGTGCGCATTAGGAGCCTATATCGCAGCCATTATTCATCTTATTTTACATGGTTTATTCAAAGCTACGTTGTTTTTACAGGCTGGTTCGGCAGTACGGCGTCATGAAGTATCAACTCGCGCTAATAAAGGAACATCCTATTTATGGATCATGGCTGGTCGGGTTTTATCCTTAGGTATAGGCGTTGCTTTTTGGCTCGCTGCTCCTGGAGAGGGGTATCAATTCATTAGTGCGCTGATCTTAGGGTGGTCATTGTCCGTTTCTTGGACTCAGCTTGTAGCTTTTGGAGAGGGAAGATTGGGTCGAATTGCCGGCTTAACATGTTTAGGCGGAGCAGCCTTTGTTTATTTTATCATTCATAACCTCTTCTATAAGTGGCTGCATACAAGCGTTTTTCAAAGTGTTCAACCTCCAATGTCAGCTGTCATCATTGTCGTATGTCTCTTACTATTTGGCAGTGCTTTAGGTACTTGGGTTGCTCGTCATCGTTCTTCCGTTTTCTCCGCGGTGATCTATCTTTGGTTAGTGCGTTTAGGTGAAGCAAAACCAAAGTCAGTAGAGAGTCACCCAGACTACCTTAAACAATATTTATCATAAGGAGCTAATCAGAGATGGGCATTACATCCGTATTAACGAAAGAAAATGTAAAAAACAAAGATACAGATATTGATGTTCAAGAAAGTGATATTCACGTTTTAATTACATCTGCCAGCCGAGTCATTGCGCCACTCTGGCCTATTTCTACATTTGCTGCACGTAATCCGTGGATGGGACTTGAAAACCAACCTTTTGATCAGGTTGCAAGCTGGCTGAAAAATACTCGTGATGTTGATATATACCCTAGTGTGTCTATGATCCGTTCAGCAAAGAATAAAGGCGAGATTGATGAAGACTTTTTGGAAATGGGGCTACAGCGTTGGCTTGATTCACATTCTTTTAACATCCCACGGGACGTGGCAGAGCGATTTTGTCATGCTGGATTAAAATTAGAACCACTGCCTTCCAACCTTTTATCATCACATAAGCTGGAGCAATTGGTGAATGAATGCAGTGGACTGGATCATATCGAGAATGTTTTTATGCAACCAATCAGTTCGTATATCGAGAATCAGGATGGTGATAGGTTAGTCAATATACTGGATCACCATGTTATTAAGTGGTCTAAATTATATCTTGATGACTCTCAAGCAGGTTGGACAATGCCAAATCGTGAGGAAGGTTTCTATCGTGCCTGGCATCATCTCATTCAATATGATCCAGCACTTAGTAAAAAGCAGCGTGAAAGATTAAAAGGCTGGCCGCAAGAGGCACACTTGGCTCTACAAGAAGCGTTATTTGCGCTAGAAATCCCCGAATCAGAAATCCAGCGTTATCTTGAAGGTCATTTACTTTCCTTACCTGGATGGGCAGGGATGATGCTATGGCGCTCTCAACAATCGAGCCATGAACATGCACTCCTAACAGAATATTTAGCAGTTCGAATATCAATGGAGTGGGCCCTTATAAAGCCATATTTACCTTTCACTAATAAACGATCTGAGAAAAACGTTTCGATTCCTCCCCTTTTAGCAGCTTGGATTCACTGGGGGGGACTTACATTAGAGGAATGGTCACAGATGTCGGCCGATGAACAAAACGAATATTTATCATTTGCCTACAGCTTTGATGAGAAACTTCGCAGGAAACTTTGGTTAGAAGCTTGGGAACAAACATACACTGATCGATTAAGTCAGAAGATCATCTCGAAGCAACGTGAAACCAACGGTAAAAAATCTGCATTAGCTCAATTAGCATTCTGCATCGATGTCCGATCAGAACCTTTTCGTCGTCAACTGGAAAAAGAAGGGCCGTTTGAAACGATTGGTATGGCTGGTTTCTTCGGGGTGCCAATTGCAACTTGTGAACTTGGCAGTAAACACAGTCATGCCTCCTTGCCGATCATACAAAAACCACAACATAAAGTTAAAGAGTTTGTAGATGAAGATGTACTCGAAAAATACAACCAACGAACGCAAGCGTTTCATTCTTTAAGCCATACATTTAAAACGATGAAGCAGAATGTGCTTTCGAACTTACTACTGCCTGAGCTAAGCGGACCTTGGCTTACTCTGCAAATGGCAGCCCGTAGCTTTGTGCCAAGAAAGGCGGGTCGTTTCATTCGTCATCTCCGTGAGGCTTGGTTGCGCAAACCTGATACAAAACTCTCGCTTCATCATGATGCTACAGAGGCAGAAATACCTTTGGGTTTTACTGATGAAGAAAAAGTAAACTATGCTCGCCAAGCATTAAAAATGATGGGGTTAACAGAGAATATCGCCCCATTGGTCGTGATTTGCGGACATGGCAGCCAAAGCACCAATAATCCTTATGCCGCTGCTCTTGATTGTGGTGCCTGCGGTGGAGCGGCCGGTGGATTCAATGCAAGAGTTTTAGCTGCTTTATGTAATCTTTCAGAGGTAAGAGAAGCTCTATTAACTGAAGGAATGAAAATCCCTGAGGATACGGTTTTTGCTGCTGCTGAACATAATACAACGGTGGATGAATTACACTGGCTTTATGTACCAGAGCTTTCCGAAGCTGCACAGGAAGCATTTGACCATATTGAAGCTATTATGCCGAAAGTGAGACATAACGTTAATGCAGAACGTCTGGCTCAATTACCGAATGTCCAATCGAAACTTAAAAACCCGAAGGCTGAGGCACACCGATTTGCGGAAGATTGGAGTGAGATACGTCCGGAATGGGGACTGGCTCGTAATGCCGCTTTTATTATCGGCCAACGTGAACTCACTCAGGATTGTGATTTGGAAGGAAGAGCCTTTCTTCATAATTATGATTGGAAGCAGGATGAAAACGGTGAACTCCTAGCAAATATTATCGCAGGACCTGGAACTGTGGCCCAATGGATTAATTTACAATATTACGCATCAACAGTAGCACCTCATTATTATGGCAGCGGAAATAAAGCAACTCAAACCGTGACTGCAGGTCTCGGAGTTATGCAGGGGAATGCAAGTGACTTGTTAGCCGGACTGCCTTGGCAATCCGTCATGCAATCAGATCATGAGGCTTATCATTCTCCTCTTCGTTTGTTGATTGTCATTCAAGCACCTAGACAGCATGTAGAACGGTTATTAGATAATGACCCAGTATTTCAGCAGAAAGTTCAAAATGGATGGGTTCGACTGGCTAGTATTGATCCAGAAGGATGTTGGGAAAGCTGGTAATTATAATTCTAAACAGTTATCAAATGGATTTGTTACTCAATATAAAAATGATAAACATGTAGAAGAGGTGTGCTATATGAATGTAAATCAAAATAAAAAAGTATTATTTTTGACGGACATGGAAAACGGTTTGGAGCCTATTTTACAAGAAGTGACTAACACTCCAGCAGAAAATATGCTGACTATACAAAGCTATGGTGCCGCTATCTCACATCCTTATGGAGAAATCATGAGGTCTGTTATTTTTGCGATTTACCAGGAAGATGTTGAGGAGGTTTTTGTAGTAGGAACCAAAGATAAGCGGACTTCAACAGGTTATGGACTCACTCAACTTGAAACAATGAAAGATAAAATACAAACATTGGATTATCTCTTTCAACATTGCAAGCCTGAATTTTTAGGCGGTACGGTCGATGAGTGGCTAAATGAAAATAACAGCGGCACGATTGAAAAAAGTGTTGATATCATACGCCAACATCCACTTGTGCCGTCATATGTTAAAGTTAGAGGTTTAATCGTTGATCAAAAGGATGGGGAGTCCTCAATTGTGGAGGTTCCTTCTAGTAAAACAGGTCAAGCCTTACCTGATCATTGCTTGTCATGATGGAGTGAAGTGGTCAGCTTCTACACCCAAATATGGGAGAAAGCAGTTCTAAGGAGAATGTAATGGGCGCCAATATAACTGATTTTGTCACGAAAACAATAGAGGAAATGAGCTCGTTTGATCGTGAAAATATGGAATGTTTGAAAAAAGTAATAAGAAAAGCAATTCATTTTTATCATTTAAAATCTTATGAAGAAGTTGAGGAAACCCATTTAGGGAGCATTCGTATTTTGCATGTACACTCTATGATGGAAGAAAATATGTTATCCAAAATGATAGTGGTCTTAAGAAACGGTAAAACTGATTTGGATATTGAAGGTGTATATGAAGGACATGTTGTAAGAGAATATTAATGAGACGAACTAACAAATAGAATATGCTGCTAATTATTTTGCCAGGAGATGTTTTATATATGAAGAAATCGAAGGGTTCTTATGAATCAGAGATCAGTAAGTCAATTACGCAATGGGAAAAGGATTATCTTGGGCGCGGGTCTGTGTCTGTTAAGACTGATATATTGCGGGATATGATCATTGTTAATTTAAAGGGAATTTTAACACCTGCTGAATATACAGTTTGTGGAACAAAAGAGGGCATGTTATCTATTAAACAAACTCGTTCGGAGTTAGTTGAATCAGGGATAGAAGGTCTTAAGAATATCATCCTAACGATAACTGGAGAAGAAGTGAAAAGTTTTCATACAGATTTAAGCTCTCGGACAGGTGAGCGAGTGATGGTATTTAAATTAAGTAATGATCTGGAGAAAAAATTATAATCTAGAGAGTGAAAATGTTTTATTAAACACTGTCTTGTTATTCCTGAAGATTCAATGGTTCATTTCGGAAAGATCTAACATCCGCTTTTGTTACGAGCGGATGTTTTTTTTACAGTCTACACTTGAACAGTATTACATTCAATTTAACTGAAAGTCATGAAAAACATTCTTACATATCCAAACACAAGCATTCGCGGAAACGTCAAGGAAGTTGCTGTTCGTGAGCAAACACATGAAGCGAATATATATGGTGTTATGGATAGATTAAGATATGGTCCTTGTTGGAGAAATAAAAAAGCAGAAGTAGGGCAAAGTATATATAAAGCAACGCTTTCTAATGGTCAATCTAGCAGATGGGAGGAAAATTAAGTTCTGTAATACCTCCAACGGAACTGAAATAAGTCTTCAGATTTTTAATTCTAAAACAGTCAGTCATCAAAAATAAAAAAACGAATTGACATATCGGAATATAACGATATAATAATCAATATGGAACCAATTGAAGTATTCAAAGCCTTATCAAATGAATCAAGGCTGCAAATTTTGCAATGGCTGAAGGAACCTGATCGTCATTTTGCACCCCATGAAGGGATTGATATGAATACAATCGGGGTATGTGTCAGTCAAATAACAGACAAATTGAAAATGACGCAATCAACGGCTTCCCAATATCTCACCATCCTTTTAAGAGCCGGCCTGATTAAGGCTGAACGAATCGGAAAGTACACGTATTACAAAAGAGATGAAGAAGCCATTGGGAAACTTGCTGACTTTCTTAAAACAGAGATATAAAAATAAACATCAATAGATGTTTATTTTTACACCATACATATCGACATATTACGATGTGTTTATTTTTTGATCTAACATATCGTTAATTCGTGATATGTAGTTATATTAATGATTAAGGAGTGAACGTTTATGTCTAACACTTGGAAAATTTACATTTTAGCCATTGTCAGCTTTTTAGTCGGAACTTCAGAGTACATCATTTCCGGAATTTTGGACCACATTGCTGATACACTCGGGATAACCTTGGCTGCCGCGGGCCAGCTCATTACAATCTTTTCACTTGTATATGCTCTTTCTACACCCGTACTTATGGCATTGACAGCAAGTATGGATAGACGCAGGTTGATGATGTATGCTCTCGGTTTGTTTGTGTTCGGCAATATTTTGGCCTTTGTCCTGCCTGGTTATGGATGGTTTATTTCAGCGCGGATCATTATGGCGATGGGAGCAGGTGTTGTTGTTGTCACCGCATTAACGATTGCCGCTAAGATTGCGCCGGAAGGGAAGCAGGGCAGTGCCATCGCTACGGTCGTTATGGGATTTACCGCTTCTTTAATCATTGGTGTTCCGCTTGGAAGATTGATAGCAACAGCATTAGGCTGGAAGTCTGTATTTGGTGCAATTGCTTTGTTGGGAATGATCGCAATGGCCGTTATATTCTTTACTCTTCCGCATACTGAAGGAGATAAGCCCGTACCTTTGCTTCAACAGCTTGCCCTTTTCAAAAAACGGAAAGTGGCGATGGGATTATCAATCACTTTCTTCTGGCTCGGGGGATATTCTGTTGCTTATACCTATTTGTCACCTTATCTCTTGAACATTTCAGGAATAAGCGGCAATCTGCTTAGCGGTGTTTTGCTTATATTTGGGATTGCCAGTTTGGTTGGATCAAAGTTTGGGGGATATAGTACCGATAAATGGGGAGTGCCCTTTACACTCGTTGGCGGGATGACATTGCATATCGTCACACTGATTCTGCTGTCACTTGTCACCCATTCCTATGTCGGAGTGTTGGTGATTCTGATATTATGGTCGTTTGCCGCATGGTCTACCGGTCCGACACAGCAATTTCACCTGGCTACAATAGAACCGGAAATGTCAGGTGTTTTGCTTAGCATGAATCAGTCAATGATGCAATTCGCCATGGCAGTCGGCGCAGGAATAGGCGGGGTTTTTGTAGAAAACGTATCATTGGCCTCGATTACTTGGATTGGTGCATTAGGGGTTATGATTGCAATTATTGCATCATTGATGAGTTTTCATTCACAACCGAAACAGGCGCTAAAGGATATCAATCAATAACACACTGGCTTGTTTTACTTCTTAAAATTCAATAGGTTCATATCGAAAGATCTAACATCCGCTCGTCAATACTAGCGGGTGTTTTTTTATAAGCTGTTCAAAGTCCGTCCATATGCCTTCCAAGGGCAGACATCGTTCTGTATGTGTCGAAGGCGCACTGAAGCTGAAAGAGATTTCTTAAGGCTTTGCCGGCGGTGAGCTGAAGCACGGCACGATTGCCTTGGTCGAACAAGGTACATCAGTATTCTCACTGGCAACACAAGAGCATGTAAACCTAAGCATCCGCGGAAACGGCAAGGAAGTTGCCACTCGCGGAGAAACACTTTATCATCTCACTGAAAGGTCTAGACGATGGCGGATGACAGATTCGTATTGTGGAAGTAACCCAGCGCTTGCTTTGTTGGTTTCTGTTGTTCCACTGCGGCTGATTGCTTACTATGATGCGCTGCATCGCGGATTTGATGTTGATAAGCCGCGTAACCTTGCGAAGAGTAAATTTAAAAATAAAAGAATGGAGAATAAAGTCTATAAATGACTTACTTACTGCATTTGCACCAAATAAATACTGCTCGAATGTACAATATAGAGAATTTATTAGAAATCATGAAGAAGTCATAGTATCAGCGAGATATGCAAAAAAACGACTTTTTATAATGAAGAAGAGGTCTTTATTTCTCACCCATTATTTAATAAAGGACTGTGGAACAAGCAAATAGTCGTAGTTACAGTTCATTTAACTACGACTATTTTAATTTGTGTAAATTTGGTATATTGGTAATAATTTAGTATGGTATACTGCTATTATATGAGATCAAATATACCTAAAGGAGAGTACTAAGATGAAATTCACAAAGTTATCCATTGAAAATTTTAGAAATTTCGAGAGTGCTACTATCAATATAGATAATAAAAATGTGATTTTCGGTATGAATGATATTGGTAAGACAAACTTTTTGTATGCGTTAAGGTTCTTATTTGATCCGGAACTGCGCAGAAATGGTTTTGGGCCTTCGGATTATAACAATCATAATGTAGACAAAAACATATCAATAACTATAACAATTGATCTTAGTGACTTTAATCAAAGTGAAGATACAAAAAAACTTGTTGCCGCAATACACGGTGCACACACCTCGCCTCCCTTAGAAGAGGATTTGTTTTATATCCAACTAAAATCCGAGTTTAATAAAAAAGAGGAATATGGAAATATTGTTCTGTTTTGGGGTAGCGATTACGAAAATTTAGTTGAGATTCCGTCTAGAGGTAATGTTAGTGCTTTGGATAAAGCATTTAAAGTTTTTTACGTTAATCCTTTAGTAAACTTGGACCGCTTATTCAATAAGAACAAGAAACTCTTCTTTGAACAATCAGAAGGACAAAGTGCCGATCAAGATATAATCGATACGATAAAAGGTTTAACTTGTAATGTGAATGATGAAATCGGAAAATTGACTACGATTAAAAAATTCCAAGAAGAAATAACTAAAGAATATAAAACATTAAGAAGAGAAAATGTTAGCGTCGAGTTAAAATCTGAAATGGCGATTAAAGGATTTTTCTCAGATGTAATCCCTTATATCAAGAAAGATGATGACAATGATCGTTATTATCCGACTTCTGGCGATGGTCGGAGGAAGATGCTCTCCTATTCAATTTTTAATTATTTAGCCAAGAATAAATATGAGGACAAGATTATTATATTTTTAATTGAGGAACCTGAGATAAGTTTACATAGATCTATGCAAATATCTCTTTCTAAAAAGCTATTTGAAAACGACACTTATAATTACTTCTTTCTTTCTACGCATTCTCCAGAAATGCTCTATGAAATGAATAATACGAGGCTTATTAGAGTTCATTCTCCAGAGAAAATTAATTGTTGCTCGTATCTATATAACGTAGAGGAACCGTATACAAGTGTTAAGAGAAAGCTAAATAGATCCTTAGCATCCGCATTATTTGCGGAAAGAGTATTATTAGTTGAGGGACCGTCAGAATTAACATTATTTGAAAAGGTACTCTCTATGGTGAAGCCTGATTATGAACTAGAAGGTGGATTTATACTACAAGTTGGCGGTATCTATTTTAAACACTACACAAACGCGCTGAAAGAATTAAATATACATTATATAGTTAAAACTGATAACGATTTAAAGAGGAAGAAAAATACGAAAGGAGAATATGAACTAATAGGTCTGAATAGATGCTTATCTCTAATTGATGAGACGAAGTTAGAAAATGAATTTATTGATATACCAGAAGGAATGCCTGATAAAGAAGAAAAGATTTTTATCAAAGAAGAAGTTCAACGAAAAAAAGTAGAATTATACTGTAAACATAGTGACATCATAGAAACTCTAAAACAAAATAGCATTTACTTGTCTAGGATAGATTTAGAGAATGACCTATATAAAGTAATAGAAGATAAGATGAAACAAGTATTTGGTGAAAACCCTGTTAAGCAGTTACAGGATAGCAAATTGTTTAATATGGTAGATTTAGTTATAGAGCTAGATAAACAAGAGTGTGAGGATATATATAATGATGAAAATTTTTATTGTCTCGTAGAATTAACCAATTCTACTAAGCAAGAAGGTGAAGATAATGTTATCTGATAAGGAAATTAGAGAACAAATTTTAAAGGACAATGGAAATGTAATTGTCTCTGCTGGAGCAGGTTCAGGTAAAACCACGTTACTTGTTAAAAAAATTCTTGAAGAGGGAAAGGCAAAAAATACCCACTATGGTATAGCTGCAATTACGTTCACTAATAAATCTGCTGCTGACATAAAAGAAAAGTTAGGGAGTTATGATCGGTTTAAAAACTTTGTAGGTACTGCTGACTCTTTTGTTGAATCTGAAGTGATAAGACCCTTTATTGTAGATGCATTCGGGAAACATTATTCTGACAATTTTAAGGTAGATTATTATCGAAACAAATTTAGATCTGCAAAAAAGGGTTTAGAGATCTTAAGAAATAAGAATGTTTTAGGCACCTTTGAAAGAGATAGGGATCAGGATAATCATTTTAATAAAATGAACTTTAAATTTCAAGTAGCGGTATTAATATTAGAAAACTCTTTAGCTGCTCGTCAATATATAAAAGCTAAATATCGTAGATTGTATGTTGATGAGTATCAAGATACAGATTTAGATATGAATAAGTTTTACCTGTATTTGAAGGATAAACTAGGGATTAAATTATTTTTTGTGGGTGATTTAAAGCAATCAATATATAAATGGAGAGGTGCCGAACCGGAAAATTTTAGCAATTTACTTTCGGATGATAGTGATTTTAATAAGTATGAACTAACTGTAAATTTTAGATGTGCTCAAGATATCCAAAATTATTCAAAGTTATTTATTGAAAACGAGGTTATTGAAGAAAAAGACGAAATTACTAGTGTTTTAGGAATTTATTCTGATTTTGACTTGCCAGATGTAGTTAACAATATAATGTATAACAAATTGTTAAAGAAAAAGACTTTCGCTATATTAGTACGTAATAATAACCAGGCAAAACAATATAAAGAGGAATTAACGGCATTGGGTAAAGATTTTACATATATACCGCCCAACCCACTTGATGTTACCACTCCAAATGTTGTTTTCTTAAGAGAGCTCGTTAAATATATAAAAAATGAGAATTACTCATTATACGAACTGCAGAATAATATTTATAGGGAATTAAGTAAGGATGAGCGTACCACACTAAAGACAATGGTTGAAAAACTTGAGACCTGTAAAGATAAGGACTCTATCGATGATTGCTTAATAGAGATATATGGACTTCTTGGAATGGGAATCTATGAAGGAGAACTCGATAACTTTTCAAGCGTATTACTTACGGACAAATACGATTCTGCCTTTGACACTCGAGAGAAGTCCTATTATATAATGACTATACATTCTGCAAAGGGATTAGAATTTGATAATGTTTTATATGCTGCGGGGGATCTAAATCTCTGGGAAGATGACTTCTCTAATTTACATTATGTAGCAATTACCCGGGCGATAGAAAAGTTATTTGTCATTATTGATAGTAGAGAGTACGAGAGGGAAGTAAATAAGTTAATTAGAGAAAAAGAAATAGAAAAAATAATGAATGTGATTCAAATATAGAAAGCAACCTTATTTAAGGTTGCTTTTTTAATAGATAGTAGTATAATTCTTCGCTTATAAGGCCCGAATAAATGGTGAAAGCGAGGTTATTACTATGACTCAACCACAGAAATCTATATAAAGGTGTAACTTTTTATATTGTAATAGCTAGATTTACTGCATTGACGGGAAATTGATGCAATACCTGTTTTGGTTGAGGCCTTAAAAGAGGAAGGCTCTTTGCGTAATATCTCGGCGGCCGTTTTAGGTGAGTTTGGGGAAGATGCGGGTGAAGCAGCGGAGGAGCTGTCATGTTTATTAAAAAGTCATGCCGAAGATACAAGGATGGCTGCGCCCATTTCACTTATGAGAATCGGGAAGGCCAGTCTGCCCTTTGTCATCAAAATCGCGCTCAAGAAAGTGAAGGGCAATCATGTTTTTGGGCTTCTTGGTGTATTGCATGGATCGATCCTTCTTACATTGAACCGAAGATGTATGAATGCCTAAAACGCGAGCATGAACACCCTTCAGGAATGGTTGCACCGTTTGCGGCTGAAGAGGCATTAGGAAAGCTGATTGCTTTTCAGCTTAAAGATAAGGAGAATTGAAAGGATGAACGCTAAACAAATAATAAAAGAATGGACAATTCATTTACCCTGGTTAAATCAATCACAGAATGATTTGACATTCCTGTGAGTAGTATGTACGACAAACGGTTGAATATTATAAACCGATCCTTCCTATAAGCAGGAAGGTTTTTTAATATGAAATATTCTATTAGTAGGTAAATGCGTCAAATGTCAAAACGAAACCTTTCCAAAGTTAATCAGAAATTTATTTTTATACCGTATCCTTTCAGTATCACGTGAAAGGAGCATCATATGAAAACGTTACGGAAAGTCGTAAAAATCTTTTTTGGCGGCATAGGTGCATTGATTTTGCTTGGGGCTGTTTCCGTTTTTATCTACCACCGTTACCAACTAAATAAGGAAGCAGCACTTCTTAAAGAAAAAGGCACAGTAGTCGATGTTGACGGTAAGAGAATGAATGTTTATCAAGAGGGAAGCGGGAAGGATACGTTTGTGTTTATGTCCGGTTCGGGGGTTGCTGCGCCTGCTTATGAGATGAAGGGGTTGTACAGCAAGTTTTCAAAAGAAAACAAGATTGCTGTAGTGGATCGTGCGGGCTATGGTTACAGCGATGTGTATGATGATGACAGAGATATTGATACAATATTGAAACAGACGAGAAAAGCGCTACTGCAAAGCGGGAATAAGCCTCCTTATATTTTAATGCCTCATTCCATATCAGGAATTGAAGCGATGTATTGGGCGCAGAAATATCCTAAGGAAATCAAGGCCATTATTGCGATGGACATTGGATTGCCTCAGCAGTATGTCACGTATAAATTGAGCGGGATTGACAGACTGAAAGTAAGGGGGTTCCATCTGTTAACGTCGATCGGTTTTCATCGGTTTATGCCGTCTGCTGCCTATAATCCGGAGGTGATTCGGCAGTCGTTTTTAACTGATCATGAAAAAGAAATCTATAAAGCCATTTCATTTAAGCAATTTTTCAATGCTGATATGGCGCATGAGCTGTTACAGTCTTACCAAAACGGCAGGAAATCTGTGAATCTGCCGGTACCAAAAGAAACACCAATTTTATTTTTAGATGCCATTGCTGATCAATATAAAGACTCAAAATATACAAAACAGCAACGTAAAGATTATAAAGAACTTGCAGACCAATTAGAAGTATCAGAAGTGAGAGAGTTAAGGGGCACACACAGCATATATTTATACCAGCCTGATCAGATCTATCAGCTTTCTATGAAGTTTCTCAAACAAAAACTGAAATGAAAGGTTCGCTAAGATGAGGGGTTATCATATTTTAATCGTGGAAGACGATGTCATGATTGGTGATCTGCTGCAGAAGATTTTGCAGCGTGAGGGATACGATGTCAGCTGGAAAACGGACGGAGCGGATGTGCTTTCGGTCATTCAGAAGGCTGATTTGGTCATTATGGATATCATGCTGCCGGGTGAGGACGGGTATCAAATGTCTAAAAAAATAAAAGATGTAGGGTTAAATATTCCTATCATTTTTCTGTCCGCCCGCAATGATATGGACAGCAAGCTTCAAGGATTAAAAATCGGCGAGGATTATATGGTAAAGCCTTTTGATCCGAGAGAGCTGCTGCTGAGAATGAAAAATATGCTTGAGCATCATTATGGCACCTTTACGAGAATTAAACATTTGCATATTGATGCAGACACCAAAAAGGTATTCAATGGAGATTTGCATCATGAAGTGCTATTTACCGCGATTGAGCGGAAAATATTCTTCTATCTGTACGAAAACAAAAACAGTATCTTAACGAAGGAACATTTCTTTGCCTATCTATGGCAGCTTGAAGACAGAAACCCGAATATCGTGAATGTGCACATTAAAAAAATCAGAGCGAAAATTAATGATGTAGCGGGTGAGATCATTGAAAATATCTATGGAGAAGGGTATCGGCTGAATACCGTTGTGAAGAAATGAAGCTAAAGACAAAATATCAGTTGTTATTATGTACGGCCGTCATTAGTGTTCCGGTACTGTTGCTGGCGGTTAGCATTTTGATGTCGGTGATTTATGACAGCATGTTTAAACCGATCAATCATGGCATGCCTTTTCACAGGTCTTTTGCATATCCGGCAATGCTGGCCGTATTTTTATTATCACTTTTTTTGTTAGCTTTTTTATTTTCAAAATCAATTCATTCTCTGCTGCGTAAAATCAATCTATTGAATCAAATCATTCGGCATTTAGCGAGCGATAAAAAGATCCCCAATAAACTGGAAGTTAAAAACGATGATGAAATTGGCGAATTGATCAAATCGGTCAACTTGTTAATTGAACGGACAACGTACCGGGAACTGGAACTAAGCCAGCGAGAGGACATGAAAAAGGAGCTGATGCAAAAACTAAGGCATGATATTAATACACCTTTAACAGCTCTCAGGCTGCAGTTATTTTATTTGGAGAGCCAGTGCCAGGATCAAACTGCATTTGAATCTTTGTACCAGCAAATTGAATATATTGCGGAATTAACGAATGACTTTAATCTATTTTCCACTGAAACGTTAGAGAGTTCATATATTATAAATGAAGAAGTACGAATAAACGATCTATTAGAAACAGCGGTGAAAAAGTGGGATTATTTATACAGTGTGAATGGGATTGAATTGCACTATAAGCCAACAGATCAAGATGTGATATGGATAAGCAACGGTTTATGGATGCAGAGACTGTTCGATAACATTTTTCAAAATACGCTAAAGCATTCGAAAGCTGAAAAGCTGGAAGTCAAGATAGAAAACGGCGCTGTTTTGATTCGCGATGATGGCATTGGATTTGACAGAGAACAAGACAGTGACGGGCTTGGGCTGAAGATTATTGAGGATGTATGCCGGCTGCTTCGTATTACCTATGTGCTGCAGACAAATGAAAATGGTACTGCGTTTTTGTTTTCAAAAAAGTGATCCTGCTATGTTTTTCTTTCTATCAGAGAATTATATATAATAGGAAGCAGAAAAGGGGTGAACAGCATATGTTTAAAAAAATCATCAAAACAATCAAGTACCTCTCAAGCAGCTCGAGTGATCGCCATCGGAGACACCGGCACTACAGCAGCAGCCGGCGCCGCCATTACCGCAGCTACAGCAGCAGCTCTGGCAGAAGAAGACATTACGATCGTTATGGCGGCAGTCACCGCTACAAGCGCCGTAGCTACAGCAGCAGTTAATTCAAAAAAGTTCTTGTTCCGCATTGGGACAAGGGTTTTTTTATGTCACTGATTGAATCGCGCGGTTCAGGTCTTCGCGAATAGAAGCGGTGTGCTGATATTCTTCCTCAATGCCCAATAATTTTTTCAGCAGCAGGGTTACTTCTTTTGTCAGCGTTAATTCCTCCAGCCAAGTGGCGTTTTTCTTCTTTTTCCCTTTATATTGAGAGTACAGCAGGAACAACAGGGTTTCACCGAGGTCGAAGAAATCATCCCGTTTTCTGAGCTTTAATTCCTCATCTTCTTCACGAGATAACTGTTTAGCAAGGCCGAAATCGATGAGGCATACGTTACCGTGATTCATCATAATGTTTGGCGTTCTGATGTCACTGTGAAAAATAAGACGTTCATGCAGGTATTCTACAATGTCCAGCAGCTGAGACATCAGCTGTAATGCCATCAGCTCTGTAAACGGCTGTTTTTGAAAAAATAACAATTCCTCTATATTATCGCCCTCGATCATCTGCATGACATAGTAGGCTTGTCCGTCTATGATGAAGTCTTCTATATAGGCCGGGATTTGCGGGTGGCTGATGCGTTTGAGCAGACCAATTTCCTGCTGAAATCGGACTCTTTCCTTTTGTTTTTTGGCTTTTGTCGGACGGAGCTGTTTTAAAACGTACGGTGTTTGCGTAAGGACATCGGTGCACACATAAACCAAGCCGTAGCCGCCCATGCCGAGGCATTCTTCGATTTTGTATTGGTTGTTCAGTATGACGCCGTCCTTCAGAGGGCGGTCAAATAATAGCTTTTTTAACTGTTTTAATGCCATTCACGCTGCACTTCCCTTAGTTGTACTGATTATAGTTTATCAAAACAATTGCATCTTGGGCTAAGTCTATTCTAATGGAAGCTTAGCATAAAAAAAGAGCCGGATCATGGAACCTGCCAGCTCAGTAGATTAAAACTGCTTTGTGACATCGTATTGATAATCTATTTTTGCCTTTACATTACTCATCGTTGATTTCGCAGTCGCTAATGTATTGTATTTAAAACTCCATACCTTTGCCGCACTGAGTTGGTCTGTTAAGGATATATCATATGATCCCGAAGTTGAGCTATTCACAAGAGCACGGCGCCATTCGCTGTTTTCACTCGTCATGATGATATGTCGTGTATTTCCCTGGCTTGGTGTTTGAGTAGCGGTTGTTTGGACTCTTGTTACAGTGGCATCACGAGGAATTCCTGATTGGTTTGTTAAGTCAAGCTTGATGACGCTGGAGTCAGAACCTGAGGGGCTAAGGCTTGTATTTCCTTTATTTTCAGCCACGCCGCTGAATTGGAACGTTCCGCTGCCGGATTTGATCCGGTCTTCAATTGAAAGTGTGAAATACATGTTTCCAGTATAGGTGCCGCGGGACACTTTTACATAGAATGTATCAGTGGTGTTTTGGGCGTCGGCATTTGCATAAATAAAAGAAGAAAATGTATTAGGATTAATGACTTCTGTGCCTTGCGAAACAGGTACTCTGTTCTTATCGTAAATTTCGACCTTCATCCCTGTGTACGCACTCTGGTATGTACTTCTTACGTATACTTTTTCTCCCTTATTGGCTGTAAATGTGAAATAGGCTTCATCTTGTCCGGCTTCCAGTATCGTTGTGTCTATATTCTTATATTTCCAATATCCGATTGGGGCTGCTGTATCAAATGAATTGTTCCCTGTAATGGCAGTGATTCCGGCTGCGGAAGCAGAATAAGTACAAGTAAATAGAACTGACAGCATGATAGCGAATTGAATGATCCATTTTTTAGTCATGAGAAAACCTCCTTTTTTTTCCATCATACATAATAAAGTTTAAAGTGTAAATAAATGTTTTAAGAGGTTAATATATACAAGGGATTTGCCGATAAATAGAGAAGAGAGAATTATTCAGGAGGGAATCGAATGCGTCTGAATCGTCAATATATCCGCACCCAGCTAATGGCACAGAATATCACGAAAAAGGTTTCGGCTGATAAAGGCAGGAGTACATCTGCAGAGGTGCTGGAAAAGGCATACAGCCGGCTTGAGACACGGCCCTCTGAGAAGGGAATCGATCAGCTCAATTACTCAAAAACCAGTGTAGCGGGGAACAACGGGACTTTCAGCAAAGTGTTTCAATTAGCAAATGACCGAACAGTGACAGACACAGGGGAAGAAACTGTGATTCGATCCAATAATCCTTATGAATCTGAGAGCGATATCCGAATCAAAATTCTAAATGAAAAGTACAGCCGAATGAATGCGATAAACAAAACGAAGTCCGATCCTTTAGGTTATATAAAGGATAAGTATCAAAATTCGAAGTCTCCTTATTTCAGAAGTGATCTGTCAGCTGCAGAAAGACAGGCTGCTTACGATAATGAAACAGAATGGCTATTCAAAGGAAAGGCGCAAAACTATAATCTCCAGGATGCAGCGTTTCGCAATCTTACGTTTAATGGGGAAGCGGAATCGGAGAATGCAAAGGTGTTCCAGCGAAGCCAGGTTAACCAACAGCTTCAAGTGCTCCTGAATCGGAACCATATTCAAATCCCGGCGGGTACAGAACTTACGTTTACCATTACACCCATCGATTATAAGGTAAAGGTGAGCGGAACAGACGACAAGGAGCTCATCGGTCAAATTGAGCGATTGCTGCAATCTGGAGACAACAGCAAAGAGCTGTTTGTACATATCATGAAAAGCCAGGCCCGTGATTCATCACAATATTCCGAAGCGGCGTATCAAAAGTATCAAGCAGTTCGTGAGATGTACGAAGTCACAGGCTACCATTTGAAGGATTTAGAAGTTGTCGACGACCGATACATCACACCTGACGGACGAGATCTATTAGAGGTTTATAAAGAAAAACTTGAGAATGATCCTATGCAAAAACAAACTGCTTCCTATGCTATATCTCACTATGGTTCACAGCTCAGTAAAATGGCGGAAATCGGGTATGATGCTATCCCAGATTTCATACTGTCAATTGGCTACATCAATGGGTCTTTGAGAGATCTGGGGCAAAGCAAGGGCTATGGGACAGGTGATACGGAGTGGCTAGAAACATTAAAACGCCAAACTGGCGTAAATTATTAGGTAAGCTGTTCATCGTGAACAGCTTATTTTTTTATGCCCATTTCATGAAAGCAGCTGTATCATATATCGTTTTCATATTGTTCTGATTTCATTATATTCATATAAAAGATTTTAATTGAAGTGATAGATCAAACCCATTGAATGAAAGTGTTTACCCGAAAAAAACAATTGTATTTTCCAGAGAAATTTATTATGATGAAATAAGTAATTTTGGAGATTATCTAACAATTTTATGATTGAATTTTCTGATATTTGTAGCTTCATACGAAATGAAGAACGTTTTGAAGGCTGATCGGCCTTTATGCTATTTCGGTTGAGCTGTATTCGTTTTTAAGAGGAGGAAGCGGAGTGGAAAATAAAGAATTGAAGAGGGGCTTGAGTGCCCGTCATATTCAGATGATTGCCTTGGGCGGTACGATCGGTGTTGGTTTATTTATGGGTTCTGCCAGCACGATTTCATGGACTGGCCCGTCTGTCCTTCTGGCTTATGCGATTTGCGGAATTTTTATCTTTTTTATCATGCGTGCAATGGGTGAAATGCTGTATGTGGAACCAAGTACCGGTTCTTTTGCAACATTTGGCCATCAATACATTCATCCCCTTGCTGGTTATATGACGGCGTGGAGCAACTGGTTCCAGTGGGTGATCGTCGGCATGTCAGAAATTATCGCAGTCGGTTCTTATATGAAATATTGGTTCCCGGATTTGCCTGCTTGGATACCTGGTATCGTAGCTATGGCAATTCTTGGTGCAGCGAACTTAATTTCTGTTAAGTCGTTTGGTGAGTTTGAATTTTGGTTTGCGATGATTAAAATTGTGACGATTATCTTAATGATTATTGCGGGATTAGGAATTATTTTCTTCGGCTTTGGCAATGGCGGAGATGCTATCGGTTTGTCTAACCTATGGTCTCACGGCGGCTTCTTTGCGGGCGGTTTCTCAGGATTTTTCTTTGCACTGTCTCTGGTTATAGCGGCTTATCAAGGGGTTGAGCTGATCGGGATTACTGCCGGAGAAGCAAAGGATCCGCAAAACACGCTGCGCAACGCGATTCAAAGCATTATCTGGCGCATTTTGATTTTCTATATTGGTGCTATTTTTGTGATCGTGACGGTATATCCTTGGGATGAGCTGAATGCACTTGGAAGCCCGTTTGTGTCTACGTTTTCTAAAGTTGGAATTACGGCAGCGGCCGGCATTATTAACTTTGTCGTTATCACGGCGGCGATGTCAGGCTGCAACAGCGGGATTTTCAGCGCGGGACGTATGCTTTATACATTAGGTGTCAATGGACAGGCACCGAAATTCTTTGCAAAGATTTCTCGAAATGGTGTGCCGCTGTATGGCACAATCGCAGTGCTGATCGGATTAGCTGTCGGCGTTGTGCTGAACTATGTTGCGCCGCCGAAGATCTTCGTATATGTATACAGCGCAAGCGTGCTGCCGGGGATGATCCCTTGGTTTATCATTTTGATCAGCCACCTCGGGTTCAGAAAAGCGAAGGGCGCTGCGTTAGATAAACATCCGTTCAAAATGCCGTTTGCACCTTTCACAAATTATTTGACGATTGCTTTCTTGCTGATGGTTCTTGTCGGCATGTGGTTTAATAATGATACTCGGATATCTTTAATTGTAGGGGTTATTTTCTTAGCTCTTGTGGTCATCAGTTATTATGCTTTTGGAATTGGCAAGCGCGTGCAGGCGGATGTTACGAAAAGAAATCAAGCAGCTGAATAAACAGGAAAAAGAGACATTGACTGATGTCTCTTTTTTCATTTTTTGCGTATGGATTTTTCTCATTTCAGCAACCTATAGGATAAAGAACGCAAAGGAAAGGTGCTTATATTATGGATGTTACACTCGGTTATTTGCGGGAGTCACTTTCAAATCATCTTGAAAATGAAGTCTGTCTGCGGATTTGCAAGAAGATGCTGGCGAAGCGGTATGCCAATGAAGAGGAGTTTGTAAAGGATTTGGATGACGATGAGATGTCATATTTGAATCAGGTGCTGGAAAAGGAGATTAAGTATGCCCAAGACGAACAGGATCAAAAACGGGCCAAGGAATTAAATGAGGTGTATGAATTACTGCTTTGAGAAAGGCGGGAATGAAATTGGGTGCGATTGAACGAAGCGGATATACGTTTCAGCCGGAGTTTAGTGTCGTCCGGCAAAATGGGGCGATCCACGTGTATCGTCATGGAGAATTTGTTGAAGAAATTGAATTCGAGTTTAACGGTGACTACCCGGATCATGATTTAATTGAAGAGCTTGTGAATCATTATTGCTTTGAGCATGACATTTAAGAGCCCTGTGCGTTTGCAGGGCTCATTCATTTATGAAGTGATCAGGCCATATTTTTTTAGAAGATCAATTGTGATGTTTTTGGCTGTTGTACCGGAGTCATCAACATTGGTGACAAACGTATAGGAGCCGTGCTTTGTTTTGATGAATCCGACAAACCACCCTAATCCCATGTCTGTCAGGCGAGTTCCGGTTTTGCCGTAAAGCGTATAATGATCTCCTTCTTCTTGAATCATCATGCGTTTGACGGTTTTCATGACTGTTTTGTCAAACGGGAGCTTCTCTTTGTAAAGCTTCTCCATAAAGGCTTCTTGTTCCAACGGAGAAATTGTCAGAGAGCTTTGCAGCCAAAACTGGTCGATTCCGCCGCTGATATCTTCGTTTCCGTATGACAGGGTATGAAGCCAGGTTTTCATTCTTTCCTCGCCGATGTCCCTCGCTAATGCCTGGTAATACCAGATGGCAGATTCCCGCATGGCTGAGCCAAGCGTATGGTCGCGGTTCCATGATTCGAATTCGCGTTTGACGCCATCCCAGCGTTTGACATCATATTCATCCCGGACAGCTTTCACTTGCAAGCCGATTAAGGCGTTGGTCACTTTAAAGGTAGATTGCGGAGTTTGTCTTTTGTTGGCCCGTTTTTTGTTGTAGACAAATGTCTGATCCTTTTCTATATCATGAAGGATGAAGGTTCCGTCAGTATCCTTGAACTCTTTATCCACATTCATTCGGCTGACATTCAGGTGCTTTTTTGTTTCATTGGCGGGCGCTTTTGCATGGAGGGACAAACCTCCTGTACCGGCAATGACCAGCACAAGAAAAGCATATATCCATTTCTTCATTTTGATCTCCCCTTTGTTTTGATCATCTACCTTTTCTCCATTTCTGTGTTTCTACCTTTAAAAGTAATGAAAAATTGCTTGGAAGCAAATACTGTCATTGGGTTTATCTTCGTGAGATAAAGTGAAAACAGAAGTAAAAAAGGAAGGCAGGGTTGCGGGATGAATGAGCAGATTCCACATGACAAAAGCCTCGATAACAGTGTGGCTTTGATGCGGGAAGGATATTTGTTTATCAAGAATAGAAAAGAACATTACCATTCGGATTTGCTTCAGGCACGCTTGCTTGGAAAAACATTTATTTGTATGAGCGGGGCGGAGGCTGCGAAGGTATTTTATGATACTGAACGGTTTCAGCGGCAGGGTGCTCTCCCGAAACGAGTGCAGAAATCGCTGTTTGGCGTCAATGCGATCCAGACAATGGATGGCGACGCTCATATCCATCGAAAGCTGCTTTTTCTGTCATTGATGACACCTCCGCATCAAAAACGGCTCGCTGATCTGATGACAGAGCAGTGGGAAGCGGCTGTAACAAGATGGGAAATGGCGGATCAGGTGGTGTTGTTTGATGAAGCAAAAGAAATCTTATGCCGGGTGGCCTGCTATTGGGCGGGTGTTCCGCTGAAGGAAACGGAAGTGAAAGAGAGAGCGGACGATTTCATTGATATGGTAGACGCGTTTGGTGCAGTGGGGCCGCGGCATTGGAAGGGAAGAAGGGCAAGACCTCGGACGGAAGAGTGGATTGAAAAAATGATTGAAGATGTCCGCGGCGGCAGGCTGAAAACAGAACATGGATCAGCGCTGCATGAAATGGCTTTTTATACGCAAGAGAATGGGAGCAGGCTTGATGCCCGCATGGCAGCCATCGAGCTCATTAATGTGCTGCGTCCGATTATAGCGATTGCTTACTTTATCTCGTTTTCAGCGTTGGCGCTGCATGAACACCCAAAGTATAAGGAATGGCTTCGTTCTGGAGGCAGTCAGGAAAGAGAAATGTTTGTGCAGGAGGTGCGCAGATTTTATCCGTTCGGACCGTTTTTAGGAGCCGTTGTCAAAAAGGATTTTACATGGAATGACTGTGAGTTTAAGAAGGGGACATCAGTGCTGCTTGATGTGTATGGAACGAATCATGATCCCCGTATGTGGGACAATCCTGATGAATTCCGGCCTGAGCGTTTTAAAGAGCGGGAGGAAAATCCGTTTGATTTCATCCCTCAAGGCGGGGGCAACGCGGAAAAGGGCCATCGCTGTCCGGGGGAAGGGATTACCATTGAAGTGATGAAAGCGAGCCTGGATTTTCTCGTGAATCAGGTTGAATATGACGTGCCAAAACAATCGCTGCATTACAGTCTTGCCAGAATGCCGTCATTGCCTGAAAGCGGATTTGTGATGAGCGGCATTAGACGGAAAAGGTAAATATAAAAGCTCTCTTCCTTTTCGAAGAGAGCTTTTTTGATTACTTCTTTTTTTCATCGTAGTATTGAACAGGGTACATGGAGCCTTCGGATACCATTTTGTTGTCCTCAATGTCATGCGGGTGCGGGTGACCGGCTTTATCGACTGGGAACGTTTCCATATCTGGTTGTTTTGTTATCTTCATTTTCATGCTGTGAATGAATTCTCTTGCCTTTTGGCGGTTTGACGGGTCTTTTAATAGATAAGAAGTGATGCCGACAGTTGAAACAGCGAGACCGGAAAGTAACAGCTTTTGTTTCATGGTAATAACTCCTTTCTATTTTAAAAGTAATGTTTCCTGTATCATTCCCGTTTTGCTTAAGGCTAAACCTCTGTGTATGTTATCAACAGTACATTTTATTTTAGGTGAAGCTAGTTACTTCATTCCTATATTGGAAGGCACTATACATTGATTTTATATTATTTTAGTTAAAATTCGATAAATATTGACAAAGTGAAGTAATCAGAATAATAATATAACTTAGCAACAGAATGTCATCATACATGAAAGGTGTTTACGATATGAATCAGTTACATCGAAGAATGGGGACGTTTGCCCTTATGATGGTCGGGCTCGGGTCGATGATCGGGTCAGGCTGGTTATTTGGGGCGTGGCGCGCTGCCCAAATTGCGGGGCCGGCTGCCATTATATCATGGGTTATCGGCATGATCGTTATTTTATTTATTGCTCTTTCTTATAGTGAATTAGGTTCTATGTTCCCTGAGGCAGGGGGAATGGTAAAATATACGCAATATTCACACGGTTCGTTTATCGGATTTATTGCAGGCTGGGCCAACTGGATTGCGATTGTATCCGTTATTCCTGTTGAAGCTGTGGCCTCCGTTCAATATATGAGTTCATGGCCATGGGAATGGGCGAAATGGACAAGCGGTTTGGTGAAAAACGGAACGCTGACAGGAGAAGGATTGGTGTTTGCTTCTGTTTTGCTTCTGATTTATTTTCTGCTGAACTACTGGACAGTCAATTTGTTTTCGAAAGCGAATTCATTAATTACAATTTTTAAAATCATTATTCCAGGCCTGACAATTGGCGCTTTGCTGTTTGTCGGATTTCATGGAGAAAACTTTACAGCGGGCCAGAGCATTGCACCGAATGGCTGGGCAAGTGTTCTGACTGCGGTTGCGACTTCCGGTATCGTGTTTGCGTTTAACGGATTTCAAAGCCCGATCAATATGGCGGGAGAAGCCAAAAATCCCGGGAAATCGATTCCGATTGCAGTTGTCGGTTCTCTGTTAGTTGCGACAGTCATTTATGTGCTGCTGCAGATTGCTTTCATCGGAGCGGTGAATCCGTCTGATATCGCTCACGGCTGGAGCCATCTTAATTTTAATTCTCCTTTTGCTGATTTGGCGATTGCATTAAATATTAACTGGCTTGTCATCGTATTATATGCGGATGCTTTTGTGTCACCTTCCGGAACTGGTATTACGTATACGGCGACGACTTCCCGCATGATTTACGGAATGGAGAAGAACAAATACATGCCGAGCGTGTTTGGCAAGCTTCATCCGATTTACGGCGTTCCGCGCCAAGCGATGTTTTTTAACTTGATTGTTTCGTTTATCTTTTTGTTCCTGTTCAGAGGGTGGGGTGTTTTAGCGGAAATTATTTCTGTAGCCACATTAATTTCTTATATTACAGGCCCGGTTACAGTGATGACATTGAGACGGACAGGGAAGGATTTGTACAGGCCTCTTCGTTTAAAAGGCTTAAGCGTAATTGCACCGCATGGATTTATCTTTGCGTCGCTCGTGCTGTATTGGGCGCGCTGGCCGTTAACAGGGCAGGTTCTGTTTATTATTTTGATCGGACTTCCGATTTATTTCTATTATCAGGCTAAGGCGAAATGGAAAGGATTTGGCCAAAACGTTAAAGCTGGCATATGGATGGTGTTTTACCTGCTTGTCATGATGATGATTTCCTATTTGGGCAGTGACAAATTCGGCGGTCTGAACGTCATTACGTATGGCTGGGATATGGCCTTGATTGCCTTTGTATCACTCGGTTTCTATGTGTGGGCGCTGAAGAGCGGATTCAAGACAGAGTATTTGAAAGATGCGAAGGAAATTAATAGTCAGCTGGCAGGCGCACAGTCTGAAGCTGCTGCGGGAAAAGAATAAATGGAGAAAAACCTTGTGCTGAGAGCACAAGGTTTTTTATAGTCAACTTGTTATGGTGAACGCGGAATATTACACCCATGTAAATGTGATCAAGGTCTATTCTACTCATTGTTAAGTTATTGTAAATTTGACAGGTGACTCATTTACAATCATATGAACTTGAAACATAATCGTAGAGAGTTTGCTGAAAGATGTCGTAAACAGGGGTGAAAGCGTTGGGGATTGATGTACAAACATTACTGTTCGAATTTCTGGGAGGCCTTGGTATTTTCCTGATTGGGATCAAGTTCATGGGAGACGGACTTCAGAAATCGGCTGGAGATAGACTAAGAAATATTTTAGACCGCTTTACAAGCAATCCGCTAATGGGCGTGTTAGCGGGTTTAATTGTGACGGTTTTGATACAAAGCAGCTCTGGAACGACGGTTATTACCGTTGGACTTGTGAGCGCAGGTTTTATGACACTGCGGCAGGCGATTGGGGTCATTATGGGCGCCAATATTGGTACAACGGTTACCGCTTTTATTATCGGAATCGATATAGGAGCCTATGCGTTGCCAATTATTGCTGTCGGCGGATTTTTATTGTTTTTCTTTAAGCATAAAAATGTGCAAAATGTAGGCCAGATTGTGTTTGGGTTTGGGGCCTTGTTTTATGGATTGGAGTTAATGAGCGGCGGCATGAAACCGCTTCGTTCCCTCGAGGCCTTTCATGATTTAACAGTCAATATGAGTTCAAATCCGGTTCTCGGTGTCGTCATCGGCACTTTGTTTACGGTTCTCGTACAAAGCTCCAGTGCCACTATCGGTATTCTGCAAGGTTTATTTGCAGATGGTCTGATTGATATTAACGGCGCGCTGCCAGTGTTATTCGGGGACAATATCGGGACGACGATCACCGCGGTGCTTGCGTCTCTTGGAGCTTCTGTTGCAGCGAGACGTGCTGCGGCTACTCATGTACTGTTCAACCTAATCGGGACAACGATTTTCTTGATTTTGCTCAAGCCGTTTACAGCTTTGATCTTATGGCTCCAGGCTTCAATGGGACTTGATCCTAAAATGACGATTGCATTTGCTCACGGAATCTTTAATACGTCAAATACGATCATACAGCTACCTTTTGTCGGGCTATTGGCTTTGATTGTGACAAAATTGATTCCGGGCAAGGATTCAATGATGGAATACAAGTCGCATCTTGATCCGATTTTTATTGAGCAGTCTCCATCTATTGCTCTCGGACAAGCGAAGGAAGAAGTGCTGCAAATGGGGAACTTTGCGGTTCAAGGGCTGGAAGTCACAAAACAATTCTTAGTGACAAAACAGACAAAATACGCGGCAAATGCTTATCAGTTAGAGGATGCGGTCAACAATCTCGACCGGAAAATTACCGATTATTTGATTGAGCTTTCATCGAGCTCCCTCTCAGATCATGAATCTGAGGAGCATCATATGCTGATGGATACTGTCAGAGATATTGAAAGAATCGGCGATCATTTTGAAAATGTAATTGAATTGATTGAGTATCAGCAGGCACACCGTGTCGTTATTACCGAATCAGCCATGACGGATTTAACGGACATGATGGATTTGACAATTTCCACTGTGAAGGCATCAATGGAGGCTCTGCACCATAATGATGAACAAACTGCTGCTCATGTCATTGAAAAAGAAGATGAAATTGACAAGATGGAACGAAAGCTTCGCAAAAAGCATATTATCCGTCTAAATGAAGGACTGTGTACAGGACAAGCGGGTATCGTATTTGTTGATATGATCAGTAACCTGGAGCGTATTGGCGATCATGCGGTGAATATTGCGCAGGCTGTACTTGAAGGGAAATGATGAGAAAAAGCTTTGAATCCTAGGATTCAAAGCTTTTTTTGTAGTCTTTTTTCACATGATGAAATACATCCGGATAGTTGGTAAACACGCCGGTAACTCCCCAGTTGAGCAGGCGGCGCATATCTGCTTCTGTATTGACTGTGTAAGGATGCAAAAGCAGACCGTGGCTGCGAATCATGCGGACATTTTCTGCATTCAATGCTTTATAATCCGGACCCGCGCCGACAGCGTAGGTTTTGATTTCCTCCAGATCAGCATCTGTCATGGAAGCCATTTGTTTTGCTTCCAACAATTGAACAGTCGGCAGGTTAGGCTGTAATTGACGAATTTTTAACAGGCTTTCTTTGCTGAACGATTGGATGATGACTTGGCCGCGTTTTGAATGCTTGCTTAACAGTTTATGCTTCTGTAAGGAAGCGATCAGTTTTTCCTCCATGCCTGGATAGGTGTCAGGCGATTTTGTTTCGATGTAATAGTTAGCATGTTTGCCAAAACGATTTAATACCTCTTCTAATGTAGGAACTTTAAGGCCGGCGTACTGCGGCTTTGCTTTTGCCGGATAAGCTTCATTAAACCAAGAGCCGGCATCAAGTTTCTTAATCTCCGCGAGCGTATGATCCTTCACCCAGCCCGTGCCGTTTGTGGTGCGGTCCAGTTTTTCATCGTGCATAACAATGAGTTGCCCGTCTTTTGTCATCTGTAAATCCAACTCAATATAATCGGCTTTCATTTTCTGAGCGGTTTCGTAAGATAGGATCGTGTGCTCAGGCACATATCCGGAAGCCCCTCTGTGCGCGACTGTCAGGATCCGGTCAGGAGACAGCAGGTTTCCTTTTGAGGCTGCCGAAACAGGTGTAACCATAAACGACAGCAAACCAAAAGATAGCAGAACCAAAGCTAGTAATCTATTTTTTCGCATCTTTTCTTCCTCCTTATGAACAAGCAGTAACAGCTTTTATGTTAGATAACGGATGTAAATGGCGTGTTGGGAAAATATTAATCTTTTATAATCTTTTCTTAAGCATGCTCCGCTCGTTTTCCCGTATTCCATGTTAAGGCCAAGAACACGATAGCCAGTATACAAGATGAGATCAGCATGATGAAGCCGCCGTTCCAATCAAATCTGTCAACGACAAGTCCCATAATGGCGTTTGCGAAAGCAGATCCGCCGATGTATCCGAAAAACCCGGTCAATCCAGCCGCAGTTCCGGCTGCTTTCTTCGGTGCGAGGTCAATGGCTTGCAGACCGATGAGCATCACAGGACCATAAATTAAAAAGCCGATGCTGATCAGAGCAATGTTGTCTACCAGCGGATGGCCGGCCGGATTCAGCCAGTACACCAATACGGCAATGAAAACACCCGCCATAAACAGAACGCCTGCCGGTGCACGGCGGCTCTTGAAGAAGCGGTCGCTGATCCAGCCGCACAGGATCGTTCCTGGTATGCCGGCGTATTCGTAAAGAAAATACGACCACCGGGAGTCTTCCGGAGAGAACCCTTTGGCTTCTGTTAAGTAAGTAGGCGCCCAGTCCACTACGCCGTATCGCACAAAGTAAACAAATACGTTTGCAAATGCGATGTACCAAAGAAACTTATTATTAAGTACATATTGAAAAAGGATTTCTTTTGTCGTTAATTCTTTTTCTTGATCTTTGAAAGCGTGTTTTGGATAGTCATTCCGGTACTCTTCAATTGGCGGAAGCCCGCAAGATTGAGGGGTATCCCGCACCAAAAGGACAATTAAAAATGAAATCAGTATTGCAATAATGGCAGGGAAGAAAAACACGCTTTTCCAAGTGACAAACATAGCAATTCCAAGAGTGACAAGCGGAGCCAGAATTCCGCCGCCAATATTGTGAGCGACATTCCAAATCGACATCTTCGTGCCGCGTTCACTTATAGAAAACCAATGGGCCATTGTTCTTCCGCATGGAGGCCAGCCCATCCCTTGGAACCATCCATTGATAAACATAAAAATAAACATGATGGTGACGCTTGAAGTTACCCAAGGCATAGAAACAAAAAGAATATTAACGATTGCAGATAAAAATAGGCCTGTCGCGAGAAAATATCTCGGGTTGCAGCGATCGGACACCATGCCCATAATAAATTTACTGAAGCCGTACGCAATGGATACCGCGGCCAGCACCAATCCAAGCTCGGTTTTTGAAAACCCCTGTTCCTGCAGATAAGGAATGGCAAAGGCGAAGTTTTTCCGCAGCAGGTAATAACCTGCGTAGCCGATAAAAATACCTATGAATACTTGCAGCCTTAGCCGTTTATAAGCCGCATCCGTCTTTGACTCATCCAGTCTCTCAATGTGAGGAGCCGGTTTAAATAGGTGAAACATCAAATCATCCCCTTTGCTGTTTGTGTTGGATGTGTGACGTGCCTCCTTTCTGACAAACAAAAAGAGCCAGAAAACACCCCTTGTCAAAAGGGGTGGGATTCCTGGCTCTCCTCATCTCCATCCAAGCTATTAACTTATCATGATAGCGCTTTCTTAAATTATCATAGTCTGGAGTGAATGTAAACGGGTAATTTTAAATGGAGTGAAAAAAGCAAATATTATCCTTTTAGTCATTGGGGTTATGTTTTTTTACAAGTAGCATAAAAATCTGGGAGGAGGCTGTTGCCAGGTGGATGAATTAGATATCGCATTCGGCATTTTACCGTTAGCGGTTATTGTGTTATCGGTCGCCGGGACTTATGTTTGTAAAAACGTGTATATGATGCCGTTGATTAGTCTGATCATTTCTCTCGTGCTTACGTTTACGATTTTCAATCAATCATTTTTGGGATGGGTCGTTGTCTATAGTTTGTTTTCGCTGATTTTATCGTATATTACATTGATGGTGGTGAGGAAGAGGAAGGCATCTAGAAAATGAAATTTCGCCCCGCTTTTTGATATATCGTTGACTATGGCAACTATAAGTGATTATAATTGCTTTAATCAACGATATAGAAAGTGGGGATGAGTTTGAAAATCAATGAATCAGCTGCGGGATTAAAATTCAGAAAGTTCAATCGATTTTACACGAATGTTCTTGGCTTCCTTAACGAACACATTTATGACAGCCCGTTTTCCTTAACGGAGACACGGATTCTATTTGAGATTTACAATACGCCGAATTGTACGGCGAAAGATCTTCAGGATAAGCTGGTACTTGACCGGGGATATGTCAGCAGAATGCTAAAACAGTTTGAAAAAGAAGATTTGATTTATAAAGAGAAGAGCAAAGCTGATGCCCGCCACCATTATATATATGTGACGGAAACGGGGAAAACCATTTATAAAAAGCTTGAGAAGAAAGCAAATGAACAGGTTGAGCTGATGTTGAAGGAAATCGATGACGAAAAGCAGCACAAGCTTGCGACAGCTATGGAGGAGATTGAAGCCATATTGTCTCAGTCGCTCTCATCCAAGACATCGGGTATTTCAATCAGAGATTATTATCTATCGGATGACATTCACCTTCTCATCGAAAAGCAAAGGCAATTTTATGCAGAAGCTCATGGCTGGGATAATACATTTTTAGCTTATCTCCATGAGACATTTGACGCGGAAATTGAAAAGATATGGATCGCGGAAAGCGGCGGAAAATTTGCAGGCTGTGTCGGATTGGTCAAACAAGATAAAAAGACGGTGCAGCTGAGATGGTTCTTGGTTGATGCCGCTTTTCGGGGCAGAGGGCTGGGCACACAACTGCTTGAGCATCTCGTTACATATAGCAGAGAGATGAAGTTTGAACGGATTTATCTTTGGACAGTGAGCAGTATGGCTGAAGCCCGTCCGCTTTACGAGAAATTTGGATTCAGACTGAGTGAAGTGAAAGAAGAAACGTCATTATGGGGACAGCATCTGACAGAAGAGCGGTGGGATTTAGAACTGTCATGAAAAGACTCCACTATGCTTGGATCATTGTTTTTATCACCTTTTTGATTTTACTGGCCGTACAAGGTGTGCGCCTGTCGTTTGGTGCGTTTGTCGAGCCTTGGGAGCGGGAGTTTTCGCTGGATAGGGGCACCATCTCGCTGATTTCAACGCTGAGCTTTGTCGTTTACGGGATATCCCAGCCTGTGATCGGGCGGCTTGTGGACAGATGGGGCGCGCGGGCGGTTTTATCATGGAGCACGTTACTGACCGGGATCAGCATTTTCTCGACATGTTTTATCACTTCACCGTGGCAGCTCTTTCTGCTTTACGGGTTGGGGGTGTCACTCGGAGTTGGCGGAGCGTCGAATGTAGCAACAAGTGTGCTGGTGGTGAATTGGTTCAGCAAAAAGCGCGGCCTTGCCTTTGGAATCATGGAAGCGGGCTTTGGAGCGGGGCAAATGCTGCTGGTTCCCGGATCGCTTATGCTGATCCATTGGTTTAGCTGGAAGCTGACGGTTGTGGCATTGGGGTTGCTGTTAATGGTCGTTGTCCTTCCGGCAGCCCTTTTATTGTTGCGAAATCATCCTTCAGAGAAAAATGAAGAGCCGATCGGCGGGGCTGCTGAGGAGGAGGTAGAAACAGGATCAAAAACCAAAGCAGGCTCAGTAACTGCGATGTTTCGTATGAGGCAGTTTTGGCTGTTGATCCTTCCGTTTTTAATCTGCGGCTTTACGACCGTCGGGCTGATGGATACCCATTTGATTCCCTTTTCTCATGATCACGGTTTTTCTACAACTGTTACGAGCGCCGCTGTCAGCCTGCTGGCCGGTTTTAATATCGCTGGTATCTTACTGTCCGGAATCGTAGCGGATCGGTGGAGCAGCCGGAAAATCCTGTGTTTTTTATATGCGGTGCGAGCGCTGTCGATTGTGATTCTGATTTACAGCCACGAACCCTACCTGCTATTAGCCTTTGCGATTCTGTTTGGATTAGTGGACTTTGCAACGGTAGCGCCGACGCAAATGCTTGCCACCCAGTACTTTCAAAATTACTCGATCGGCCTCATGATCGGCTGGCTGTCACTTGCCCATCAAATCGGCTCTGCCCTCGGAGCATATGTGCCCGGCGTCATTTATACCGTAACAGGTGAGTATACGCTGGCTTTTTATGTATCGATTGGAATGCTTGTGCTTGCAAGCGTGATGAACGTGATGCTGAGGGAGCCTGCGGCGATGAATCATGACAGTGCGGCTGTGACGGAGAAGGTGTAAGTGAGAAAAAGCATCTCTGGCTAGGATTATTCAGAGATGCTTTTTTTGTATTTTTGTTCTAATACGAAGTCGATCATACTGACAATGCGGGTGTTTTCGGATTTTTGTTTGAAGCGCTCAGAAATTTGAACTTTTCTTGAAAATGGAAAAACAATAGACACCCAAAAAAGGCCGATCAAGGCAAAAAACATTTGTACAGATAGTTCTATTAATTCATTAAAACGAGTGCTGAAAAAATAAATATATAAAGTTACGAATGTCACGAAACAAACGATTTTGACGGTGTGTTTGAATGTAAGCTGGGGCTCGCTAAAGAATACTTTTAGCTGATTCAGCATGATAGAATCCTGTTTGATTAGAAAAGCCAGGATTTCTTTATCATCTTTTTTACCTTCTAAAATGAACTTCGCGGCTGTTTCAGTTTCTTTATATGTTTGTAGGTCTATATTCAATACATACATCTCCTAAGTATAACAATTGCGTATTTCTTTTCTTAGTCAGGGTAAAACAAAACTACATGATTTTGTTGTTATATCTTTCAGTTAGAATAAAATCTATAATTCCTTTCATTCGCAGATATTCGGCTCTCTGTGCAAAGTATAGAACAGTATGTAGTTGTCCTTTTCTAGATATATTTAAAAGCTTTATCAAATCAATTAGGATTTTTAAGAAAATAATTAATAAAAGAAAGATAAAAATGTTTGGTATATCAATGTAATTGATTTGTCCTGAAAATAAAGTAGTTGCATAGATGACAATTATACTTCCGCAAAACATCAAGCTCACATAATGTGAAAGAGCAAATGGACGAGAAGAAAAATATGCTTTTAATTGGTATAGCATAGCATTATCTTTTGTATGTAAGTAGTCCAAAAGCTCTTTTTCATTTTTACTAATTGTAAGAACATGATTCAATACAGCATGAAAAGTATTCATTGAATCTTCATTATCAGAGGCACTTGGTTTATTGGACTGTATATTTTGTTGATCAATTTTATATTTTTTATAAAGTATTGTATTAATTAACTTGTTTTTCTCATAGAATTCAGATTGTTGAATTAGCGATGTTTCCCCTTTGCTATTATTTTCTCTTTTTATGACTTTAGTATAAGCCATAAAGATACAAATGACTGTAAAAATAGAAAATGCTGCTGGTGAAATATCAGATAGAATAGGATTGGTGAAAACTTGTTTTGCTTGGACGAAAAAGAAAGAGGCTAATGTCATAGCTATAAACATACATAAAACCGCCAATTTCACCAGAAATTGAAGCGGAAGGTAAGGTTCAGAATAATAGTGCTTCAACTGGTTGAGTGTAAGAGAATCCTAGCGAAAAAGATAATCTATAATCTCCTGTTGATTTTGCATCTGATCGATATCGTGAGCGATGCTTTTCGTTTTTTCAAAAATAATTTGATCATTTTTCATTATGTATAAACCTCCAAATCATAATAAACTAAAAAACTGCATGAGCATATTTTAACTTATGTTCATGCAGTTTTGTATTGATGTCATCACAGGAAGAGGAACTGCTCTATAAGGCAGGACTTACCGATGTTGCCCCATTTTTCAGCGCTTATGCCATTGGCGGCTGGTTTGCGGGGAAAGCGGATTGACACCATTTGAAGGAGAGTGAGATGATTGATGAAAAAATGGAGGAGAGATGGAAATGCAGCCAGAAGATATTGTCCGAAGCGGTCCGAATCAATACATATGCAAACAAGGAATTGTAAAAGAACTGCCGATATTTGTGAAGGAATGGAAGCATCCTGTTGTTGTAACGGGCATTAAGTCGTATGAGGCATTTCAAACGTATGCTGCGATTCCGTCGGAGTGGAGAGTGATTCAGCATAAAGGGTACAGCTCGCCTGAAGCAATAAGGCAGATTGCGGAACAAGCGGCATCTGCTGATCTCATTATTGGGATTGGCGGCGGAACAGTGTTAGACACCGCAAAAGCTGTCGCAGATCGTTTGGATATTGAAGTCATAACTGTTCCGACAATCCCGGGAACTTGCGCGGCAAGCACGCCGCTGAGTGTGATCTATGATCAAGAAGGCAACTTTATCCGAGTCGATTATCATAAACGTTCCAGCTATTTGACACTCGTTGATCCGTTATTGCTGCTTTCTTCTCCGATTGAGTATGTTAAAAGCGGAATTGGCGACACGCTTGCGAAATGGTATGAAGCGGAAGCGATTATCAGAAATAAGAAGGAGCCTGTTTCATTAATGGTCCAAGCGGGGCTTAGGCAGTCTGTCTATATTCGTGATCTTTTGCTGCAAGAAAGCCTTAAGGCTGTTGAAAGCCTTGAGAAAGGGGAAGCCTCGGCTTCTTTCACAGCTGTAGCAGAAACCATTATTACTTTGGCGGGGACTGTAGGCGGTTATGCCGGACGCTTCGGCAGGATGGCGGGTGCCCATGCGGTTCACAACGGTCTGAGTTTTATACCGGAAACCCATCATGTACTGCACGGACAAAAGGTGGCGTACGGTATACTGATTCAGCTTGCGCTTGAGAAGAGAAATGAGGAAATTGAAGAACTGATTCCGTTTTATCAGCAGCTTGGCTTCCCGGTGAAACTGAGTGATTTAGGCATCTATAAGAATCAAGAGCATGCGAAGAAAGTTGTTGCGGCTCACGCGTGCAAGCCGGAAGAATCGTTATGTTTAATGGGTTCTTATTGTGAAGCGGATGTTGTGGCGGCAATCAATGTATTGGAATCATAAGCTAAAATAAGGGTTTTCTTATTTTAGCTTTTTTATTGCGAAATTTATTTTTTGAATATTTCAGTTATAATGGTTTTTGAACAGATAGGAGGGGCAAAGATGTATCAATCAAAGAAGGTTTTATTGTTAGGCTCAGGTGAACTGGGGAAAGAGGTTGTGATTGAAGCCCAGCGTCTTGGGGTAGAGACGGTGGCGGTAGACAGCTACGAGCATGCTCCGGCGATGCAGGTGGCGCATAAAAGCTATGTCATTGACATGCTGGATCGTGAGCAGATCAGACACATTATTGAGAAAGAAAAACCTGATTTGATTGTGCCTGAGGTTGAGGCGATCGCGACGGATGAATTGCTGAAGCTTGAAGAGGAAGGATTTCACGTGATCCCAAATGCGCGTGCGGCGAAGCTGACGATGGATCGGGAAGGCATCAGGCGGCTTGCGGCAGAAACACTCGGGCTTGCTACGGCAGGCTATGAATTTGCGAATACATATGAAGAATTTGTACAGGCTGCAGCTCATATCGGCTTCCCTTGTGTCGTCAAACCGTTGATGAGTTCTTCGGGAAAAGGCCAAAGCGTATGCCGCTCAGAAGCGGACTTGGAGAGCTGCTGGGAGACGGCGATGGAAGGCGGACGAGTGAAGAACGGACGCGTGATCGTCGAGGAGTTTATCCCGTTCGAATCAGAAATTACACTCTTAACTGTGCGTGCAGTGAACGGTACGGTATTTTGTGCGCCGATTGGCCATGTGCAAAAGGATGGAGACTATATCGAATCATGGCAGCCGCATCATATGACAGAGCAGCAAATTGAAGAGGCGAAGCATATTGCGAAAGCCATTACGGATGAGCTTGGCGGGTACGGTCTGTTTGGCGTTGAGCTTTTTCTTGCGAAAGACAAGGTGTATTTCAGTGAGGTGTCTCCTCGACCGCATGATACAGGTCTTGTGACGCTGGTGACGCAAAATTTGTCAGAATTCGCGCTGCATGTACGGGCGATTCTCGGCTTTCCGATTACAGAAATCACACAGCTTTCTCCAGGCGCCAGCCGGCCCCTCAAAGCACCGGAAGAGTCAGCGGATTACTCTGTTGAAGGTTTGGAAAACGCGCTGGCAGTGCCAAAGACACAAGTGCGCGTGTTTGGAAAGCCGATAACGAAGGTCGGACGCCGTATGGCGGTTGCGCTTTCTGCGGCTGACACCGTTGAAAAAGCGCGAGAAAACGTGAAGAAAGCGCTGGATCAACTATCAATTCAATAGAAATGAAATGGGCGGGCCTTGTCTTGATACATGGCCCGTTTTTTTTATCATCATATCCAAAAATTTTATCATAAGAATCGGATTCCTGATTATAATGTAAAAGTCTTCCAACGAAAGGCTGGTTGACATAAAAGGAGGGGGATGACTAAAATGAGAGTAGTCTCAAGATTCAGAAAAAAATGCATTGCAGGTTTTACGATTTTGTGTTTGGGAACGGCAGCGGCGGTATCTTTCGGAACGCCGGCAAAAGCGGCAGAGAACCCGCAAACCTCTGTCTCCAATACTGGAAAAGAAGCTGAAGTCAGCAATAACCAGACATCGAAAGCGGAATTGGTTTCTGATCCTTATGAAGGAACCGGAAAAACAAGCAAAACATTACAGGGTCTCATAGAATCAGAAAAAAACATTAAATCCTTAAAGCCTTCAAGTGTCATCGGATCTGATGAACGCGTCAGAATCTCAGGCACTACGTCATTTCCTTACAGAGCAACGGTTCAGCTATCTATCAAATATCCCAATACCTCAAGCACTTATGGGTGCACAGGCTTTTTAGTAAATCCAAATACTGTGGTAACGGCAGGACATTGTGTGTACAGCCAGGATCACGGGTGGGCTTCTTCAATAACTGCTGCGCCGGGCCGCAATGGTTCATCGTATCCATACGGCACTTATTCCGGCACGATGTTTTACTCCGTTAAAGGATGGACGGAAAGCAAAGATACCAATTATGATTACGGTGCAATAAAACTAAATGGTTCTCCTGGCAACACGGTTGGCTGGTATGGTTATAGAACAACAAACAGCAGCAGCCCCGTCGGCCTCTCTACATCAGTTACAGGATATCCGTGTGACAAGACTTTCGGCACCATGTGGTCTGATACAAAGCCGATTCGCTCTGCGGAAACGTATAAGCTGACCTATACAACTGATACGTACGGCTGCCAAAGCGGCTCGCCTGTTTACCGCAATTATAGTGATACGGGGCAGACGGCCATTGCAATTCATACCAACGGAGGATCGTCATATAACTTGGGAACAAGGGTGACGAATGATGTATTCAATAATATTCAATATTGGGCAAATCAATAAATACGGAAAACTGGCCGTTTTCATTTCTATTTTATTTTTATGCGGATGCAGCTCTCAGGCGCATTCAGATTCTGCTTCGAAAGAAACAACGATCCCTGTGACCCTTCATGTGGAAGACGATGCCGGGTTACCGATGGAAGGCGTTCAAGTGACAATTGTCAAAGCGCCGGCATCAGATCAGAAGCCGAATACAGAGATCGGTGAGATTCTCGGTTTAACAGACAAAAACGGAGACATCACATGGGATACCGGCAAAAAGGGTGACTATTCCATCGCTTTGACGAAGAATGAAACGTCTGTGACGCATCAAGTGTCATTAACAAAGGACAAAAAAGATAAGGTTATTCCATTAATCTTTAAAGAGTAGACGGTTTTCCTTCAAGTTTAGGAAGAGCGTCTTTTTTTATTAATCTTCGTATACGATCAAACTATATACTGGAAAATTGTTATATGAGATAATAAGAATGGGTATTTTTTCTTACAAGAAAGGGCAGACTCCTTTCTCTATTTATAAATGAAAGTCGGAGGAAAAAGAAAAAGATGAAACAGGATTCAATGCAGCTTGCCGCGGCTGAAGGCGGTACATGCTTTTACCAGGCTTATGATGAAAGCCTTTCTTTGTGGCCGATTGATTCGGAAGCTTTCTATGTTTCTACTCGTTTCGGAAAAACACATATCATGGCAAGTGGGCCAAAGGACGCACCTTCGCTTGTACTGCTTCACGGAGGGCTGTTCAGCTCTGTCATGTGGTATCCGAATATCGCCGAGTGGAGCGGTCAATATCGTACATATGCAGTCGATATAATAGGAGACAAAAATAAAAGTATACCATCAGCCTCTCTGGATACGAGAGCTGATTGCGTTCATTGGCTGAAAGATGTTTTTGATTCACTTGGACTTCAGACCGCACATCTGGCCGGATTTTCCCTTGGCGGGCTTCATACAGTAAATTTTCTGCTTGATATGCCTGAAAGAGTGGAGAGGGCAGTGGTCATCAGCCCTGCTGAAGCGTTTATATCATTTCATCCGGATGTCTATAAATATGCCGCAGGCCTTAGTGAGCCGAACGGGGCTGATGCTTACATCAAGTGGCTGACGGCCGGCCGCTATCAGCTTCATCCCAAGCTGCAAAAGCAGATCAAGGCTGGAGTCAAGTGGCAGGATGAGAAAAGAAGCCTGACACCGAAAGAAAATGGCTTTCCTTACGTGTTCACAGACGCAGAGTTAAAGTCAATCACGGTTCCGATACTGCTGATGTTCGGCGAGCATGAAGTGATGTACCATCAGCAAATGGCTTTAGAAAGAGCTTCTGTATTAGTCGCGGGGATTCAGACGGAAATGGTCAAGAACGCGGGACACCTGTTACCTCTGGAGCAGCCGGACTATGTCAATAAACGTGTAATGTCATTTTTAGGCGAAAATGAAATGAGTACATAAATTGAAAAGACTGGCATTCATTGTTCAAAAGGTAACAAATGTTGTATAATAATAGAATTTGAGTGCTGCTTTTTTTCTGGCAGTCTATGTTATCATGTTTAATAGAGAGATTTTTCCTGTAACGCTGATTCGATATACAACGTCGTGTTGATATAAGGTTTTTTTCAATTGGAGGTTTGGTTACACTGTGAATTATATACCCAGTATGATTACGATAGGAAACTTTATTTGCGGGCTTTTGGCGGTTCATTCTTTAATATTTCACAACATCCATTCAGCAGTGATTTTCATTTTTACCGGCATGTTTCTCGATTTCTTCGATGGAATGGCTGCTCGTAAGCTGAATGCTGTATCTGATATGGGGAAAGAACTGGATTCATTTGCGGATCTGGTTACATTTGGTGTGGCGCCATCCATGCTCGCCTACAGTGTCGCTTTATATGCTCTGCCCTTTATTGGGATACTATGCGCGCTGGCTTACAGTATTTGCGGAATGCTTCGGCTCTCTAAATTTAATGTTGAACAAAGCAAGCTTCCGACGTTTATCGGAATGCCGATTCCATTTGCGGCAATGTGTCTCGTCATTTTATGCTTTGTGAATAACCCGATTCTGCTGGCGCTCGGCACATGCGGACTGTCTTATCTCATGGTGAGCAAAGTGAAATTTCCTCATTTTAAAAAACACGCAGCAGAAGCAGAAAATCTGGAGTCCGAAAGATGGAATTAGTGCAGCAGCTAATAGCGGATTATGGTTATCTCGCTATTTTTTTGATGCTTGTTCTTGGGATTATAGGATTGCCGATACCCGACGAAGTCATGATGACAATCGTCGGTTATTTTACGCATATTGATGTGCTGAATTATGAGCTTGCCATTTTTATCAGCTTTGTTGGAGCCCTGTTAGGCATGATGATCAGCTACATAATCGGCAGAAAGGCCGGGCGTCCGTTTATCGATAAGTATGGCAAATGGGTCGGTTTGAAGGAAAAAAGAATGCTGAAAGTAGAAAAATGGATGAAAAAATACGGACCGTATTCTCTTATATTAGGTTATTTTATTCCAGGCGTCCGGCATGTGACGTGTTACTTTTCGGGAATCGGCAAAATGGAGCTGAAAACGTATATTGCATATGCAGCGATCGGCGCCTTTTTGTGGTGCTTTGTTTTTATTACAATCGGAAGGGTGATAGGGATTATTCATGTTTAATACGGCTGTAAAGATTCTGTACCGATCATTGATAGAACTGACGAATCATCGATTATCATCCTGCCTGATCAAAGGATTTTGTGAATCGAAAATCAGTAAGCCGGTCATTCCGCTCTTCTCTAAACACTTTCAGATTAACTGGAATGATGTAGACGGAACGGCCGCTGATTACGGTTCGCTTTCCGAATTGTTTATTCGGAATATTAATTTGGAGCGGCGCCCTGTTTCAAATGAGGCGCATGCTGTGGTCAGCCCCGTTGACGGTGTCGTTCAGACGATAGGGACAATCAATCATAATCAAACCTTTACGGTAAAGGGAAAAGACTATTCATTCGCTGAATTGACCGGCTGTAAAAGCGCTGATCATCAATACAACGGTGGATATTTCGTTGTGCTGTATTTAAGCCCGCGGCATTACCACCGCTTTCATTCGCCGATCAGCTGCACATATCAAAAGCTGGCAGAACTCGGAAACCGTTCATACCCGGTGAATCAGTTTGGGTTAAAATACGGAAAAGATGTACTGTCGAAAAATTACCGAGTTGTTTATGGGTTGAATAGCGGCAATCGAAACGTGCTGATGATTCCTGTCGGCGCGATGAATATTAACTCAATCGTGCAGACCAGCACTAGTGATCAATTGAAGATTGGCGAGGAGCTGGGGTACTTTTCATTTGGTTCAACCGTCATTTTGATCTTTGAAAAAGACGCGTTTCAGCCTTCCGCTGATCTAACAGAAGGCCAAGAAGTTCTAGTCGGACAATTGATAGGTTATGGAGAGTAAGGAAGAGGAGCTCGCAAATGAAAGCGGCGCCTCTTTTTTTGAAGAAAGGTGAGAGTGATGGAAAAACAAATCGTCAGCTGGATCACACATTATCAGCAAACCGGAGATGGAGCGGCTCTTCACAAGGTGCAGGAAGCGTGCTGGCCGATTGTTGAAATAGTTCTGCAAGAGGCGGCAAGTAATGCAGAGCAAGTGAACGATTTGCGCCACAAAGGATTGGAGCGGTTTCCATTCATCATCAGCAAATACCAAACGGATGTGCAGCTTCCGGTTGAGATGTTTTTGAGAAATACATACCGGTTTTATTTTCATCAGGCGATGAAAGGCTCTTAACGGCTTCTATCAGTAGAAGCTTTTTTTTATAACTGAAAAGGAAACTTTTTCTATATCTATCTCGTAACTACTAGGGAACCTAACAGAAAAGGGGAGATAGATTTGAAACGTAAGTTAATAAAAATGACTTTGCCGCTGCTGATCGTCTGTCTGGCGTTTTCTTCTTTTGCGGTGCCCGCCCGTGCTGCTTCTGAAGAAAAACATTGGGATCGCTGGATTGAACGGAATGCCCATCCACTGGATTCTTCCAATGCTTCAAACAAAGATCTGCGATTTCTGAAGAAAGTGCTGAAAGGAAAACGAATCGTTCAGTTAGGAGAAACCACACATGGTTCAGGTGAGATGAACGCAACAAAGGTCCGCATGATCAAATACCTCCACGAAGAACTGGGATATGATGTACTGGCCTTTGAGTCTGGCTTTCCCGAAGCAAATGCATCCTACCTTCACATGGATCAATTAACCCCGAAGAGCATAATGAAAAATTCCATTTACCCCGTATGGCACACAGAAGATGTGATTGAACTGTTTGATTATATGAAAGAGCAAAAAGAGAAAGGCGATCCGCTTATTCTCACTGGATTTGATATTCAAAGCCTCAAAAATTCATTCGACAGTGCTGCGAATCAATGGGTAAAGGCGGTGGACCCTGAAAAAGCCGAGCTGCTTTCCCAATCAGAACATGATTTTTTCAGCTTAGTGTCAAACAGCAAAACGCTGGAAGAATTTACGCAAAAGAAGGATGCGCTTGTGAAAAACTACCGGGAGCTGATCAAGTTCGCTGAAACACATGCTTCAACGCTAAAAGCGCATCTTCCGAAAGAGCCGAAAGCTTATGAGATCTTTGTGCATTCCCTTCAGCTGAGAATTGACGTAATGGAAACATACATGCTGGAAGAAATGAAAGAAAAGCTATTGGAGTATCCGGAGAATGTGGAGGATTTTTCATTCTTTATGAGAGACCGCATGATGGCTGAACAATTTCAGTGGGTTGCGGAAACGCTTTATCCAAAAGAGAAGATCATTGTCTGGGGTCACAATTACCATCTTCGCAAACAGAATACCAAAATGATAAAGGACTGGGTACAGCTAAACGGACCTAACATGGGTGATTATTTGCCTGAGCGGCTGAAAAAACAGACCTATACCATTGGAATCTATGCGTACTCTGGAGCCAGTCTGGATAGCTCCGATAATAAGACCGTTAATCCAGTAACAAGTCCGCCGCCGGCTGGAAGTCTCGAAGACTTGCTGAAAGCTGCGAACCATCCATCGGTCTTTGTTGATTTTCTTCATACCAAAAAAAGCAAAGGAACTTCATGGATGTATACGCCGCGTACAGCGCTGTATTGGGGTTTCATGGAGGAGCAAATGATATTGAAGGAACAATATGACGGTGTGATTTGGCTGGAGCATATAACGCCTTCTGTTATTATAAAGTGAGAAAAGAAGATCCCCTGTGTAAACACACAGGGGATTTTTAATATCGCAAACATAATCAAAACATGTAAGGCGGGATCTATTATTCTGAAACAGAAAGGAGATTAAATTGTCCCATGTATTATGAAAAAGCTGTTCAGCAAACCATTGATTGGCTTGAATCCCATTTGCATGAGCCGATATCTGGCAAGGATATTGTAAACGTTTCAGGCTTTTCTAAACGAAGAGCTTTTAGATGAGCCTGTTAATTTATCGTTTGAGGAAGAATTATAAGTGTAGTTATCTGAAAAATACATGGTGTATTTATTAGTAAATGAATGGAAAATACTATAGTTTTTCCGCGAACCCACTCGCTGCCTGGGTTTGTAAGAGTTTGGATATTTTTATCAGTCTGGGCGGATGTGTTCATCTTTGAGATGTTTTCCTGTATGATATAGTAAGAGTGTGCATAACAACTAACTATATCATTGAACAGGGTGTTTATATCATGGAAAAACAATACAGAGTATTACTTTACTATAAATATGTTCCGATTGAAGAGCCGGAGGTGTTTAGAGAGCAGCATCTGGCTTTTTGTAAGGAGCTTGGTTTGTTAGGCCGTATTCTTGTGTCAGCTGAAGGGATTAACGGTACGGTATCAGGTACATTTGAGCAGACTGAACAATATATGCAAGCGATGAAAGCTGATCCACGATTTGCGGATATGGTGTTCAAGATTGATGAAGAAGAAAATCATGCGTTCAAGAAAATGTTCGTCCGTCATAAAAAAGAGCTTGTGACGCTTCGCCTTGAGGATGATGTGGATCCGAACGAAACAACAGGAAAGCATTTGAAGCCTAAAGAATTCTTAGAAAAGATGCAGGATCCTGATACAGTCGTCCTCGATGCGCGTAATGATTATGAGTATGATCTCGGCCATTTTAGAGGAGCTGTCCGTCCTGATATCGAAGCGTTCCGTGAATTGCCAGAGTGGATCGAAGAAAATAAAGAGATGCTGGAAGGCAAAAAGATTTTGACATACTGCACGGGCGGCGTGCGCTGTGAAAAATTCTCAGGCTGGCTGATGAAGCAAGGCTTTGAAGATGTATCACAGCTTGACGGCGGAATCGTCACATACGGAAAAGATCCTGAGGTGCAAGGAAAGCTTTGGGACGGCCAATGCTACGTATTCGATGAAAGAATCAGCGTGCCGGTCAACCGTGTCGAGCATGTCATTGTCGGAAAAGACTACTTTACGGGTGAACCGTGTGAACGGTATGTCAACTGTGCAAATCCATCATGCAATAAGAAAATCATATGTACACCGGAAAATGAGTACAAATATATGCGCAGCTGCAGCCACGAATGCCGCACGAACCCAAGAAACTTATATGCACAAGAACACAATATGACGGCGGAAGAAGTTAGCGCCAGACTTGCAGCGATTGAAAAAGAAGAGCACGCTGCTGCTGAATAATATGGAAAGAACACCTCTCATGCAGAGGTGTTCTTTTTTTACATGCTTTCCGTTTGTCCGTTTGCGGCGGCCCATTCTTTTTGGCGGAAGGCCTTTTCCCATTTAGAAACCACGATGCAGGCGACCGCGTGTCCCGGCACATTCACACCAGTTCGGGCCATATCCATGATGCGGTCCACGCCTGCAATAATCGCGACGCCTTCGGCAGGCAGCCCCACAGCGTTTGCAGTCGCCAAAAGAACGACAAGGGAGCCCGACGGAACAGCGGCGATGCCTTTGCTGGTCATGACAAGCACAAGCATCATGAGAAGCTGCTGTGACAGCGTCATGTCTACATTGAAGGCCTGCGCCAAGAAAATGCAGGAAACCGATAAGTATAGGCTTGATCCGTCACAATTCAGCGATAAGCCGGAGGGAACGACAAATGATACCACTCGTTTCGGACAGCCGTATTTCTCCATTCGATCCATAAGCTGAGGAAGAATGGTTTCGGTGCTGGTTGTGGAAAACGCAATCAGAAACAGATCCCATATCATTTTCAGTACTTCAAAATACTTAAAGTGAAAAATGAGACCAACAAGCGGAAAGAGGACAAAGAGGATCAGAAACAGACCAAGAAAAACAGTACCGACTAATTTAAACATGGGGAGGAGGAGTTCGATGCCATATTGGCCTACAGAGGCGGCCATCAAGGCAAGCACGCCGATAGGAGCGGTCACCATGACGATTTGCGTCAGTTTAAACATAATCTGAGCGACTGATTCAAAGAAATTCATCACTGGTTCAGAGGCTTTGCCGATACCAGCGGCGGCAACACCGAATAAAATCGCAAAGAAAATGACAGCGAGTAAATCATTTCTGGCCATGACATCAATAATGTTTGTCGGGATAATATCGAGGATCATTTGTTTGATATCCACGACTTTCTCTGTATAGCCGGAAAGCTCATGAATATCTTTTTTCGCTAGGTGAGAAAGATCCAGCCCGACACCTGGTTTTAAGACATTTGCCAATAAAAGTCCCAGGCCCAGCACCAAAGTGGTGATCACTTCAAACCAGATTATGGTCTTTACGCCGAGGCTGCCCATCTTTTTCATACTGCCGCTTCCAGCAGCTCCGATGACAATGGTAGAAAATACAATCGGCACGACAATCATTTTAATCAGGCGGATAAACCCGTCACCGACAGGCCTGAGCGCCATTCCGAAATCAGGAAAAAAGTGGCCGATCACAGCGCCGATAGCCAATGCGATTAAAATTTGAAACGCGATAAATTTTTTCAAATGAATCCCCCTTTAGAATGATATGATGAGGCTTATTCATACCATTCGTGAATCAAATGCAAACCCCTTTTTTAAAAATTTATTTTGACAGCGCTTTCATTATGTTGGCTAAAAAGTCCCCCGCATCAGGGGGACTTTTTTACTTCATGTTCATACGGTTCATCTCTTCCTCAGATACATTGGTGAAAATAATAGGCGTTATGGCGGAAGCGGCATGCTGCTTAATGTCATTCAAATCAAAGGTTAGAAGCAGTTCGCCTTGTTTGACGGTTTGGCCGCTCGTGACATGAGCTTCAAAGCCTTTACCGTTCAGCTTCACCGTATCAATGCCGACATGAATCAATATTTCCGTGCCGCCAGCGCTTGTAAAGCCAATGGCGTGCTTTGTCGGAAATATGGATACAATCTCGCCGTCAGCGGGGGCAACGACTTTTCCTTCTGTGGGATCAATCGCAAAACCCTCACCCATCATTTTTTCTGAAAACACTGGATCAGGCACGTCGGATAGGGAGAGTATTTCTCCCTGTACCGGATAGATAAAAGACTCTTCGGCAGGAGGCTCCTGCTGGGTCGGGGCTTCAGCATCAAGCGTCGCGGCGGCAGCCGGGATGCCTCCAGCCATAATTGTTTTGATATCGTCTTTTAAAGCATCTGACTTTGTGCCGAAAATCGCTTGGAAGTTGTTGTTCACTTCTAGCACACCTACCGCCCCAAGCTGTTTTAGTTCGTCCTTGTCCACTTGGCTTGGCTGATGAACGGTGACACGCAGCCTTGTAATACATGCGTCGAGGTTGGCGATATTTTGCTGGCCGCCCAGCGCCTGCAATACGTGGAAGGCGAGCTGCTCTTTTGAAACAGGAGATTTGGCTTCACTTTGGTCACCTTCATCTGCTTCACGGCCGGGTGTTTTCAGATTCCATTTCAAAATCGCATAACGGAACAAATAGTAATAAATGAAGGCGAAGACGATCCCGACAGGAATGACGACCCAGCCGTTTGTCGAAAGCCCATAATTCAGCACATAGTCAATTCCTCCGCCCGAGAAGGTGTAGCCGTGACGGACATGGAGTAGATCACACACGACAAAGATGACACCGGCAAGAATAGAGTTTATTAAATAAAGCACAGGCGCGACGAACAAGAAAGCAAATTCAACTGGCTCGGTAATTCCAGTGAGCATAGACGTAAGCGCTGCTGAAATCATGACACCGGAAATCATTTTCTTTTTTTCGGGCCGCGCGGTATGGATGATGGCAAGCGCGATTGCCGGCAGACAGAAAATCATGTAAGGGAAATCCCCCATCATAAAACGTCCCGCAGTCGGGTCTCCTGCGAAGAACCTTGTCAGATCGCCGGTTACGGTATTGCCTGTTGATGGATCTGTGTATTCGCCCATCATAAAATAGAAAGGTGTATAAAAAATATGATGCAGTCCAAAAGGAATCAGTAAGCGATAGATTGTTGCATAAAAGAACAGGCCGACCGTTGAATCGGCAATTAAGCTGCTGGCGGCGTTTATTCCGTTCTGAATTAGCGGCCAAACAAATGAGAAAATAACGCCGATGACCAATGAACTGACCGAAGTAATAATCGGGACAAATCGTTTTCCTGAGAAAAATCCAAGGACGGGGTGTAGCTCTATTGATGAAAAACGCTTGTACAAATATGCGGCAAGCAGCCCGATGATAATGCCGCCGAATACCCCCATATCAATCAGATGCTCGGCCCCTTCATAAGGAGGCTGAAGGCCGAGTAATTTTCCCATGTTATCCAGGGTGACGGTTAAAATCAAGTATCCGATGACAGCGGCAAGTCCGGCCACTCCTTCGCCGCCAGCTAAACCAATCGCGACACCCACGGCGAAAATCAGCGGCAGGTTATCGAATACAACGCCGCCCGCATCCTTTATAATAGGAATGTTCAGTAAATCCTTGTCACCGAAACGGAGCAGCAGACCGGCTGCCGGGAGGACGGCAACCGGAGTCATCAAAGCGCGGCCAAGCTGTTGCAGAATTTGAAATGCCTTTTTAAACATAACAGTCTCCTTCTATTTGTTTGATAAGTATGATAAGTTCTTCAGTTTTTGAGCTGCTTTTGGATCAGCGATAACGGTAACGTGATTGTGTTGTTGAAGAATCGAGGCTGGTACCTCCGGTGTCACAGGGCCTTCAGCCATTTTTTGAATCGCGTCCGCTTTTTCCTCGCCATTTGCTAATAACACAATGTGTTTGCTGAATTCCATGATCGTTTTGATGCCCATTGAAACGGCAAGTCTCGGCACAAGGACAGGATCGCCGCCGAAAAATCTGGCATTTGCCTGTATCGTGCTTTCAGACAGCCTGACGATTCGTGTCCGCTCCTCAAAATCAGAGCCGGGTTCATTAAAACCAATATGGCCATTCGAGCCGATGCCAAGGATTTGCACATCAATGCCTCCCGCCTGGCGGATAAGCTCCTCATACACTTTGCACTCAGCCTCAAGCTGCGGGTTGTCTCCTTGCGGGATATGAATATGGTCAGGCTGAACATTGATATGCTGAAAAAGATGCTCGTGCATAAATTTGTTATAACTTTGTGGATGAGATGGAGAGAGGCCCGCGTATTCATCTAAATTAAATGTTATAACCTTTGAAAAATCAATTTCGCCTGCCTGATAGTCTGAAATCAGTTGCTTGTACAAGCCGACCGGCGTGCTTCCTGTTGCTAGGCCGAGAACGGCATCTTTCTTAGCCTGCACACATTCCTTAATAATGACAGCGCTTAACTTACAGAGATCTTCATAATGATCAGCAACGATGATCTTCATCTGACACCCCCTCAATGGAATAGACAAGCATCATATTTGTTATGATCAATTTATGATATTTGTCATTACGAATTTAGCACCGTTATCATAAAATTGTCAACGTTATTTTCTGAAAATTTGTTACAAAAGAGAATACAAATCTTTCAAAATAGGAAAGCAGATGGTATTATGGTTTCATTCAAAAAAGATCGGTTTACATACAGAATGGGGAGGATGAAATGGCAGCTTTATATTCTGTTATCAAATTTAAAATCATTGAATTAATCAAGTCGGGCAAGTATCAGGCGAATGATCAGCTGCCGACAGAGAGTGAGTTTTGCGAACAATATGATGTCAGCAGAACAACTGTAAGGCTGGCTTTGCAGCAGCTTGAGCTTGAAGGATATATTCAGAGAATCCAGGGAAAAGGAACTTTTGTATCGGCAGCTAAAATCCAAACGCCGATTCCGCATAAGATTACGAGTTTTGCAGAACAAATGAGGGGGCTGCGTTCTGAGTCAAAAGTGCTTGAACTTGTGGTGATCCCTGCTGACCATTCCATAGCCGAGCTGCTGAAAATGAAAGAGAATGAGCCTGTCAACAAGCTTGTCAGAGTCAGATACGCCGAGGGTGAACCTTTGCAATACCATACCTCATATATACCTTGGAAAGCGGCACCGGGATTGGTGCAGGAAGAGTGCACCGGATCTCTGTTTGAATTATTAAGAACAAAATACAATATCGAAATCAGCAGGGGTACGGAATCGATAGAGCCGATTTTAACGGATGAAACGATCAGCGGACACCTGTTAACCAATGTTGGAGCGCCTGCGTTTTTATCGGAATCCCTCACCTATGATAAAAATGAAGAAGTAGTAGAATATGCTCAAATTATTACAAGAGGAGACCGAACGAAATTCACCGTAGAACAGTCATATCAATCGTAAAGCAATGGGAGATAAAGAACGTTTTATTGTTTTAGGAATGTGATGAGGAGGAATGGTTCTATGTTTCTATTGATGAATGAAAAAGTGGTGTGGGGGTCTGTCATTGCAGCTGTCATACTCTCTATGGTCTTTTATCCATTTCTTCCGGCAGATATGCCAATTCATTATGATGCAACGAACAGCCCGGATTCGACGGTCAATAAGCTGGCTGGAACAGCGATCTTGCCGGCCTTGATGATTGTTTTTGCATTGGCGCGGAAGGTCAACTGGCAGTTAGGGATCGCGGTTTATATTCTGCTGATTTGTCATGCTGTCATTTTGTTTTTAGCAGTTTAACGAAAACAGCCGGAAAAATCTCTGGCTGTTTTTTCTTTAACTTCACCTTCATCTTACACGAAATGTAGTGTATAATAGCCGGAGACGATAGAGAATATTCTGACATTTATAATTGAGCCCTCTTATATCATATGAGAACGGAAAACCGCCTGTAAAAAAGAATGGCATTACCGATCTGCAGCTCAAAATTAACAGAAAATTTAAACAAATTTATCTGGAAAGGTGTGCTAATCAGTGAACAAGCTTATTGAACGAGAGAAAATCACATCAAAGAAGGAAAAACCAGACCCATCATCCTTAGGGTTCGGCAAATATTTTACAGATTATATGTTTGTGATGGATTATGAGGAGGAAAAGGGCTGGCATCATCCTAGACTTACCCCCTATGCACCGATTATGCTCGATCCGTCTTCTTCTGTTTTTCATTACGGCCAGGCTGTCTTTGAAGGCTTGAAGGCATACAGAACTGAAGATGGCAGGGTGCTGCTGTTCAGGCCGGAGCAAAATATCAAAAGGCTGAACAGATCATGTCAGCGAATGAGTATGCCTCCTCTAGACGAAGAGCTGGTGCTGGAGGCACTGACGCAATTGGTCGAGCTGGAAAAAGAGTGGGTCCCAAGGGAAAAGGGAACGTCGCTGTATATTCGTCCGTTTGTTATTGCCACCGAACCGAGTCTCGGTGTAAAGGCGTCAAAAAACTATACATTTATGATCGTGCTTTCGCCTGTCGGCTCTTACTATGGCGATCAGCTGCAGCCGATTAACATCTATGTGGAAGATGAGTTTGTGCGGGCAGTCAATGGCGGAGTCGGAAATGCCAAGACGTCAGGAAATTACGCGGCTAGCCTTCAGGCGCAGCAGAAGGCGAATGAATTAGGCTATGATCAGGTGCTGTGGCTGGATGCCATTGAAAAGAAATACGCGGAAGAGGTAGGGAGCATGAATATCTTTTTCGTCATAAATGGAGAGGTTGTGACTCCTGCATTAAGCGGAAGCATTTTGAGCGGGATTACACGAGCTTCTGCTATTGAGCTGATCCGAAGCTGGGGCATCCCGGTCCGGGAAGAAAAGATATCGATCGATGATATTTATGCAGCCTCCGCACGAGGGGAATTGACAGAGGTATTCGGCACAGGTACGGCTGCAGTTGTTACGCCTGTCGGCGAACTCAATATCCATGGAAGAACGGTGATTGTGAACGACAGGCAAATAGGAGAAATTTCAAAAAAGCTGTATCAAACGATAACCGACATTCAGCTTGGAAAAGTGAAAGATCCGTTTCATTGGACAGTGGAAGTATGAGGATAGAAAAAGAACCTGCCTTGGGGCAGGTTCTTTTATTTTGAATGGGTCATATCGGCGGCCGGACGGCTTTTGCGGTTTTTCGCGTAATACACCGCATAGCAGATGGCCATAAACGGCACACCGCAATATAACGCGATTCTTTGATTTGGATCAAAGGCAATGCCAATTACGGATGCCAGACATAAAAGAAATGCGGCAATCGGCACAAATGGGTACCAAGGCGTTCGGTATTTCAAATCCGTGACCTTGTTTCCCGCTTCCAGATAACGTTTTCTGAACATGAATTGAGAAGCGGCGATGCCCATCCAAACGACAACGACGGCAAAGCCGGAAATCGACACGAGTATAACGTACACCGTGTCTGGCGCAAATACGCTGGACAGTAGTGACAGGATGCCGCCGATCATGCTGAACACCAGCGCGTTTAACGGAATTCCCTTTGGTGTCAGCTTTGCAAATGTTGGGTGAAGCGTCTGTTCTTTTGACAGTGACCAAAGCATACGGGACGATGCGTAAAGTCCGGAATTAGCGGCTGACAGGATGGCTGTCAGAATGACAAAGTTCATGATGTCAGCTGCGTACGGTACACCGACTCTGTCAAAGACTGCAACAAATGGGCTTTTGATAACGCCCGCTTCTTGAATCGGAATCAGCCCTGAGAGTACAAAAATGGTTCCGATAAAGAAAAGTGAGAGACGCCAGACCGTTGTTTTAATCGCTTTTGGTATGGTCTTGTCGGGATCGACGCTTTCTCCCGCGGCAATTCCGATCAGCTCAGTTCCTGAGAAGGCAAAGTTGACAGACAGCATGGTCATGAAAATGGGGACAAATCCATTCGGAAAGAGCCCGCCTTCCGCTGTGAAGTTTGACAGCATCGGAGCAGCGCCCCCGTCTTTGATCGGGATGATGCCGAACATTGCGGAGCCGCCTAAAAGAATAAATAATACGATGGCTAATACTTTAATGCTGGAAAACCAAAACTCTGATTCAGCGAAAAACTTGACCGAAAACGCGTTCAGCAGGAAAATCAACAAAGCAAAAACGGCGCTCCACATCCAAACAGACGTATCGGGGAACCAGCGCTGCATCAACAGGCCTGCCGCTGTGAATTCAGATCCCAATGCAACGGCCCATGTGAGCCAGTACAGCCAAGCGACCGTAAAACCTGTGCCCGGTCCTATGTATGTTGCTGCATAGGTATGAAACGCGCCTGTCACTGGCATGGCTACAGACAATTCGCCAAGGCACAGCATAACCAAATAGACAATTCCCGCGCCGACTAAGTACGCAAGTATGGTTCCGGCAGGGCCTGCCTGCTGAATGGTATAGCCTGAGCTTAAGAACAGACCAGTTCCAATGACGCCTCCTAATGAAAGCATGAAGAGGTGTCTGCTTTTCATACTTCTCTGAAAGTTTGTCTCATTCTTGTTGTGAGCGGGTTTCATCTTTTTCCAACTTTCTATACGGCGATTTGATGTCTTCCTAATAAAAAATCTCATGTCAGCGGGGGACACGAGATTCCGGCAAGCCGGCTTTTAAGTTAGAATATACAAACTATTCCGATAAGTCAAGTGGTTTTTAAAGTCCGGGCCCAGCCGGCGATTTCTTTAATATCCTCCGGTTTTGTCCGGCAGCAGCCGCCGATCAGCTTTGCTCCGTTTTCAAACCAGATGCGCGCGCTTTGTCCGTAAGGCTCGCCGCATGCTGCGCCGTTCCACGTTTTGGTGTCCGGATCATACTGTTCGCCTGAATTCGGATAGACGATAATCGGTTTAGATGTGTTCTTCTTTAACTCAGCTATTAATGAAGAGATATACTGAAGCGGAGTGCAGTTGATGCCGACCGCCGCCGCTTGGCTGTGCTGATCAAGCCATGACGCGCAGTCAGCGGCAGGGGTTCCGTCACTGATATGCAGACCGTCTTTTGCGCTGAAGCTGAACCACGCATATGTGTCAGGAAATTCCTTCAACAGGCTGACAATTGCTTTTGCCTCAGTGAGACATGGAATCGTTTCACATGCCAAGACATCCGCACCGGCATCAATCAGGGCTTTCATGCGGGGGCGGTGAAATTCAGCCAGCTCTTCCTCAGAGATTCCGTAGTTTCCTCGATACTCGGAGCCATCCGCAAGATAGGCGCCATACGGGCCGACAGAGGCCGCAACGATCGGTTTTTGCCGATTCAAACGGTTTTCTTTCTGTGCCCAAAATTCATCACGGGCTTCGGTCGCGATGCTGACGGACATCTGGATAAGCCGGCGGGCTTCCGCTTCGCTGAGCCCGCGTGCGGCAAAGCCTTCAAACGTAGACTGATAGCTGGCGGTGATCGCACAGTTGGCGCCTGCAGCGAAGTAATCGGCATGAACTTGTTTGATCAGCTCCGGCTGCTCCATCAGGATTTTTGCCGACCAGAGACTGTCATTCAAGTCGCAGCCTTTGCGTTCAAGCTCGGTTGCCATCGCGCCGTCTAACACGATAAGCGGGTATGTATCTAATAGATGCTGAATTGGATTCATAGGCTGTTCGGATCCTTCTTTCTGATTTTTTGAAATGATATGAAAATGGTATAGGACGTCTTAACGTTTGTCAATCAACCGAAAGACAAAGGTGTTCAGATTCCATTGATCTGAACACCTTCTGCATGCATTACGATATTTGTTTGTTATGAGGATCAGCAGAAGTTTCTGAAAGCTCCCAGCATTCAATCCGCTCATGATCTTTTATGACATCTTTATAAAAAACAGGGTCTTTGCCCGCTTTTTTCTGCCGGGTATAGTCCTGGAGAGCCGCAAAAACCACCTTCGATAATAAGAAAATGGCGATTAAGTTGACGACGACCATCAAGCCCATAAACAAATCGGCCAAATCCCATACAAGCTGCACCTTGGCCACACAGCCAAACACGATCATTGCAAGCACGCCGATGCGATAGACGAATATCAGTTTTTTGCTTTTGTTCAAAAAGCCGATATTGGTTTCGCCGTAATAATAGTTGCCGATCAAGGCACAGAATCCGAATAAGAGGATCAGGATGGCGAGAAAGCCTGATGCCCATGGCCCGATATGGGAGCTGAGAGAGGCTTGAGTTAAGGCGATTCCGCTCAGTCCCGGGGTATGATAGGCGTCTGAAAACAGGATGATAAAGGCCGTGCTTGTACAAATGACTAGCGTATCAGTAAGCACACCAAATGCCTGGATCAGCCCTTGTTTTACAGGATGGCTTGTCGTCGCGGTGGCAGCGGCATTCGGTGCGCTTCCCATTCCCGCTTCGTTTGAAAAAATCCCCCGTCTGACACCCTGCATTAAAGCCGCTCCCAAAGCGCCGCCGGCCGCCTGGTCAAATCCAAACGCGTTTTTGACAATTAGCGCAAAAACGGCAGGTAGCTGGGTGATGTTTGTGAGAATCACGAAAAAAGCGACTCCGATATACAGGACAGCCAAAACAACAACAATATATTCAGCCAGTTTTGCGATGCGTTTGACTCCGCCAAAGATAATTGTTCCAAACACAGCAATTAAAATGAGTCCAAGTGTCAGGCGGTTTGTGCCGAACGCGTTTTCAAACGCGAGACTGACCGTATTTGATTGAACCGAGTTAAAGACAATACCGAACGACAGCGTGATTAAAACGGCGAACAAGGCGCCCATCCATCTTTTGTTCAGTCCTTTTTCCATATAATAAGCAGGACCGCCGCGGAAGCCGTTTGCATCTTTCACCTTATAAATTTGAGCCAGTGTACTTTCGACAAAGCTTGACGCTGACCCGATAATGGCAATAATCCACATCCAGAAAATCGCACCGGGCCCGCCCAGCGCAATCGCAATGGCAATACCCGTAATGTTTCCGGTGCCGACACGGGCTGCCATGCTGATACAAAACGCTTGAAACGGAGAGATGCTGTTTTTAGAGCGGGATGCAGCGCCTTCCTTTAACACCCTGACCATTTCCTTCAGCATGCGAACCTGTAAAAATTTAAGCCTGAACGTAAAATAGATTCCCAGAGAAAGAAGCAATACAATTAATAGCTTTGACCACAAAAAATCATTTGCGAAACCGACGATATGTTCCAGGAATTGCTGCATACAATCACCTCGTTTTTTATTTTAAAAAATGCTGAGTTCCCACTCCTGTGCGATGTGCTTCAGCAGCATGCCGCCAGTCAGGCTGTTGCCGTATTCATCAATGGCAGGCCCGTAAATGCCGATACCGCATCCGTTTTGGAAAGGCTGCTCTCTTCTGGCGCTTGGGGGAACCAGCGCCATGATGCCGCCAGAGACACCGCTTTTGGCCGGCACCCCGACAAATGCCGCATATTTGCCGGAGGCGTTGTACATGCCGCATGTCAGCATTAAAGCCTTGGCGAGCTTTGCTACATCTTTCGGGATCACCTGCTGGCGGTGAATCGGGTGATAACCGTCATGAGCAAGGATCAGGCCGATCAATGCAATGTCTTCTGTCGTGCCTTCCATGGCGCATTGCTTCAGGTACACCTCGAGCGTTTCTTCCACATCGGCTTCTAAAAAGTTTGTCTCTTTTAAGTAGTAGGCCAGTGCCCTGTTGCGGTGGGCCGTTTCCCATTCAGACCGGAAAACTTCCTCATGTATTCTGGGCCGTTTCCCTATTAATGTTTCAATGACAGAGTACAGATACTCCAGCCTATCGCGGGCTGTCTCTCCCGGAAGAAGCGAGGCAATTGTAATGGCGCCCGCGTTAATCATGGGGTTAAACGGTTTTCCGGGCTTGTGCATTTCGAGACGGATGATGGAATTAAAGGCGTCACCTGTCGGCTCGACATCGACACGGTCAAGCACATAGGGAATGCCGCGGCTTATACACGCAGCGATAAAGCTGATGACTTTTGAAATGCTTTGCAGGGTAAAAGGGACGTTCCAATCGCCGGCATGTATCATTGCTCCATTAGGCTCCAATATACAAATGCCGAGCTGTGAGTCATTGACATTTCCTAACGCGGGGATATAATTTGCGCTTTGTCCATTGGCGGCAAAGGGGCGGTAATGTTCTACCCATTCATACAGCTGCGACGCCAGATTCTTTTCTTCCGGGCGTTCTTTTATCAGTTCTTTCATCAAATTCCTCCTATCTGTTTTAGCTATTTGGGACTGAGGCGGAGTATAATCGAAGACAGACGAGGCGTTAAACGCTTTCATGAGTGCGGAAAGGTATCATAACTGTATAATAGAGACTACAGAATCATACAAAATACGACAAAAAATTTTCGAAAATAAGCCGTTGGTTTTATAAAAAGCTTACATACTGGGTCGAAAGAAATTTGCAGGTTTTTTGTCCTTTCCTCAAAATAAAAATGAGGATGTGATCATAATTAAACTGGAACGTTTTTTTGAGAAAGACGCATATATACTGGCGCTCATGCTGATTACTGTGCCGCTTGCAGGTGAACTGAAATTTTATCCCCTCAATGAAGAGTTCCGAATCAGCTTCGGCGCGCCGGCTTTTTTCTTTTTCTTAGTGCTGCTGCGGCATGTGTCCGCTGTATTGCCGGGGTTTTTGACTGGAACATCGGTTTTCGTATTTCGTGTCTTATTGGAATTATGGGACGGAAGACACGCTGGACTGATTCCAATCCTGTATGATCAAGCGTCAGGCTTTTTCTTTTACATGACGTTTGCATGTCTGTTTTACGTGTTGCGGGCGAACCGCTATCGTGATCGGCCGGTTATGCTCGGTTTTTACGGATTTATGATTGAAATTGCTTCCGATAGCGTCGAGCTGGTCGTTCAGTTTCTTATTTTTCATACAGTGGTGACGCCTGAAAAAATAACGGATATCGCGGTCGTTGCGATTTCTCATACATTTATTGTGATCAGCTTTTTTAACGTGCTGAAACTGTATGAAACGCAGTCCAGAGAAAAGCAGACAAGGCGGCAAAATGAGCACATGCTGATGATCGTGTCGAATTTATATGAAGAAACAGTGCATTTAAAAAAGACGCTGAAAACGACAGAGCATGTGACAAACGAATCCTATCAGCTCTACCGGGAAGTAAAGGGCAAGGACGATCAGCTCGGCGGCAGGATCTTAAGGCTGGCCGGGGAAATTCATGAAGTGAAAAAGGACAACCAGAGGATATTCGCCGGGCTTTCGAAACTGATTTCCAATGAAAGTTTTAAAGATTATATGAATGCCTCGGATCTTTTCCGGCTTGTTATTCGAATGAATGAAAAGTACGCTGAATCATTAGGCAAACAGATCAATTTTCATTGTTCAATAGAGGGGGAGCACGATGATTATCATGTATTTATCGTTCTTTCTATCATTAATAATTTGACGGCAAACGCGGTGGAGGCAATGGGGGATGAGGGAACGGTCAGCCTGAGGCTCCGAAAGCCAGATGAGAGTATGATAGTATTTCAGGTGGAAGACAATGGTCCCGGCATTTCGGAGAAAATAGGAGATATTGTGTTTGATCCGGGCTTTACCTCAACGTATGACGAGTTTGGCACGCCTTCAACCGGAATTGGGCTTTCCTACGTCAAGGAAATCGTGACAGAGCTTGAGGGAAACATTAAGTTTCACAACCAGCAGCAAGGAGTGGTCTTTACCATCAGGCTGCCTGCCAGGCATTTGATTCAGAAAGGATGAACAGATAATATGCGTTTTTTTATCGCTGATGATGACCGTGCGGTACGGTCAATTTTAAGGCAGATCATAGAGGATGAGGATCTTGGAGAGGCTGCGGGTGAAGCGGAAGACGGAAGCCAAGTGGAAGGGCATATATTGCAATTTAAGCAGATTGATATTTTGTTAATCGATTTATTAATGCCCGGGCGGGACGGAATTGAGACCATACGCCGAATCAAGGACTATTATTCTGGGAAAATCGTGATGATCTCACAAGTGGAAGCTAAAGAAATGGTCGGAGAAGCGTATTCTCTCGGCATTGAATATTTTATTCATAAACCGATAAACCGTATTGAAATTGTAACTGTTCTGCAAAAGGTGAAGGAACGGATCCAGCTTGAAAACTCGATCGGAGATATCCAAAACTCTTTAAGCCGGCTGGTCAACCGAACCGAACGAAAAGCACGGTCTCAGTATAAAAATGACAACAGCTTAAAAGAAGCGGGAACATTCTTGCTATCCGAGCTCGGCATGATGGGTGAAGGCGGCGCTCATGATATGATGGCGGTCCTTCAGTATTTAGCTGAGCATGAACAATCTGAGCCTTACGAAAAAAATATCCCTTCGTTAAAACAAATTTTCACACAAGTAGCGGAACGAAAGCTTGGGGCTGCGGCATCACAAACGGAAATCAATCGTGAAATGAAAGCCTCGGAACAACGAATCCGCAGGGCCATTATTCATTCGCTGGACCATTTTGCCTCATTGGGCACAACTGATTTTTCGAACCCTAAATTCGAAACCTACGCATCAAAATTCTTTGATTTCCCGGTCGTCAGCCAAAAAATGAAAGAAATTCAATCCAAAGATGCGAAACCCCTCGCCCCTGCCAGAGTGAATATGAAAAAATTTATCCACGTATTTTTTTTAGAAGCGAAGCTTTTGAACGAAACGATGAAAGAAAGAAGTATGTGAAAAAACAGCCGGATACCAACGGCTGTTTTTTTATGCGGAAAACGCGGCTTTCTGACTTTTTTATGAAGAGTCAGAAAATAAAGTTATTGACTTATTGTTTATTTGTCTTACAATAAAACAAAAGGATATACGGGAAGGAGAGGATATGCAGCCACACAATTTTAAAGCGCTTTCATATGAGCTGTTTACACAAATGACAGGAGGTTTTGTACATGAGCCGTATAAGAAAAGCACCTGAAGGGATTTTAGGTTTTCCGGTTGCGCCTTTTAATACACAAGGAAAGCTGGAGGAAGAAGCTCTGTTTCAAAATATCGAGTTTTTGCTGGAAGAAGGCTTGGAAGCGATTTTTATCGCCTGTGGGTCAGGGGAGTTTCAATCCCTTAGCCAGAAAGAATACGAAAACATGGTTGAAGTCGCGGTTTCGGCTGCGGGAGGAAAGGTCCCGGTCTATACGGGCGTGGGCGGCAATCTCAGCACCGCGCTTGATTGGGCACGCATATCGGAGAAAAAAGGCGCTGACGGCTATTTGATCCTTCCTCCGTATTTGGTGCATGGCGAACAGGAGGGGCTGTATCAGTACGCCAAAACGATTATTGAAAGCACAGACTTGAATGCCATTTTATATCAGCGCGACAATGCCGTATTTTCTCTTGAACAGATCAAGCGGCTGACGGAGCTTGAACAGCTTGTTGGTGTGAAAGACGGAGTGGGGAACATGGATTTGAATATCAACCTCGCCTATACAATCGGTGACCGCTTGGGATGGCTTAACGGAATGCCGATGGCTGAAGTGACGATGCCGTCCTACCTGCCAATCGGTTTTCACTCTTATTCTTCAGCCATTTCGAATTATATTCCGCATATTTCCCGGATGTTCTATGAAGCTTTGAAAAACGGAAACAACGATGCAGTGAAGGAACTCTATCAGCATGTCATTCTGCCGATCAACGATATTCGGAAGCAGCGGAAAGGGTACGCGGTATCCTTGATCAAAGCCGGCATGGAGATTATGGGGATGAATGTTAGAAATACAGCCAGACCGCCTGTCGGGCCGGTTGAAAAAGAACATTATCAGCAATTAGAAGCCATTTTAAAGCAAGCGGCGGATCGTTTCCCGAAGAAGGCCGCGACGGTTTGACGAACATAAAAACCTGAAAGGGGCAATGGGCATGACTGTAATCACGGAAAAAAACACATATCTCAATTTTATTAATGGAGAGTGGGTCAAATCTCAATCAGGCGATATGATCAAGTCGGAAAATCCTGCCGATGTGAACGACATCGTCGGCTATGTGCAGAGTTCAACGGCTGATGATGTGGACCTGGCCGTCGCCGCCGCTCATGAGGCAAAAACGGGATGGAGAAAGCTGACGGGTGCAGAACGGGGCCAATTGCTGTACAAAACTGCCGATATTATGGAACAGCGCTTAGAGGACATCGCCGCATGTGCGACGCGTGAAATGGGAAAAACCCTGCCGGAAGCAAAAGGAGAAACCGCTCGCGGCATTGCGATTCTTCGCTATTACGCCGGCGAGGGCATGCGCAAAACAGGCGATGTCATCCCGTCTACTGACAAAGACGCACTGATGTTTACAACCCGTGTCCCGCTCGGTGTCGTCGGTGTGATTTCGCCGTGGAACTTCCCGGTCGCGATCCCGATTTGGAAAATGGCGCCGGCATTGGTGTACGGCAATACTGTTGTCATCAAACCGGCAACAGAAACTGCCGTTACATGTGCGAAGATCATCGCTTGTTTTGAAGAAGCGGGGCTTCCGGCGGGAGTCATCAATTTGGTGACTGGCCAAGGGTCAGTTGTCGGCCAAGGCATTGCCGAACATGACGGGGTCAATGCCATTACGTTCACGGGATCGAATCAGGTTGGGAAAATCATCGGGCAAGCCGCTTTAGCGAGAGGCGCCAAATATCAGCTTGAAATGGGCGGGAAAAACCCGGTGATCATAGCGGATGATGCTGATCTTGAAGCGGCAGCGGAAGCCGTGGTGACAGGCGCTTTCCGTTCAACGGGCCAGAAGTGCACCGCAACGAGCCGTGTCATTGTCCAAAGCGGAATTTATGACCGCTTTAAAGAAAAATTGGTGCAGCGCACAAAGGAGATTACGATTGGAGACAGCTTGAACGAAAACGTCTGGATGGGACCGATCGCAAGTAAAAATCAGCTTGATAATTGCCTATCGTATATTGAAAAAGGCAAACAAGAAGGCGCTTCCCTTTTGATTGGAGGAGAAAAGCTGGAGGATGGAAAGTATCAAAACGGATATTATGTGCAGCCTGCCATTTTTGACAACGTGACATCTGACATGGCGATTGCCCAGGAGGAAATTTTCGGGCCGGTCATCGCTCTGTTAAAGGTGGATACGATGGGGGAGGCTTTAGACCTCGCCAATGATGTGAAGTTCGGATTAAGTGCATCTATTTTTACGCAAAACATCGGCCGTATGCTTTCATTCGTTGATGAGATTGAAGCCGGGCTTGTTCGGGTCAATGCAGAAAGCGCCGGGGTTGAGCTTCAGGCGCCATTTGGCGGCATGAAGCAATCAAGCTCTCACTCCCGCGAACAGGGTGAGGCTGCGAAGGACTTTTTCACGGCGATCAAAACCGTGTTTGTGAAGCAATAAAGGTGCTGGAAAGAGGCGCTTGTCTCTTTCCAAGCCTTATCACCAGCCAGCATATGATTCTCTACTTTGACAAAGGAGAAGATATTATGAAAAAAGACCATGCGAATGTTTCGCCGGCGGGCAAAAAAACCTCTGTACGCTGGTTCATCGTGTTTATGCTGTTTCTTGTGACGTCTATTAACTACGCAGATCGTGCGACGCTTTCGATTACGGGAGATTCCGTCCAGCATGACCTTGGACTGGACTCGGTCGCTATGGGGTATGTGTTTTCTGCTTTCGGCTGGGCTTATGTCATCGGGCAGCTTCCCGGAGGCTGGCTGCTGGATCGGTTTGGCTCAAAGACGGTTATTGCGTTAAGCATCTTTTTCTGGTCATTTTTCACGCTGCTGCAAGGGGCGATTGGCTTTTTTACCGCTGGCACAGCGATTATCCTGCTGTTTGCGCTGCGCTTTTTAGTCGGGCTATCTGAGGCACCTTCATTTCCCGGAAACGGCAGAGTGGTTGCTTCCTGGTTCCCAAGCTCCGAACGCGGTACAGCGTCAGCCTTTTTTAACTCAGCTCAATACTTCGCAATCGTCATTTTTTCTCCTTTAATGGGCTGGCTCACCCACTCTTTTGGCTGGCATTCCGTCTTCGTAGTGATGGGGGCCGCGGGAATTCTTCTGGCTTTTATCTGGTTAAAAACGGTATATGAACCGAAAAAACATCCGAAGGTTAACAAAGCCGAGCTTGCGTACATTGAAGAAGGCGGCGGGCTGATTTCAATGGATGACAGTCAAAGCAAGCAGGAAAAAGAATCAAAATGGCCGTATATCAAACAGTTATTAACCAACCGCATGCTGATTGGCGTGTACATCGCTCAATATTGCATTACAACTCTCACCTATTTTTTTCTCACATGGTTTCCGGTATATTTGGTTCAGGCCCGCGGAATGTCCATTCTTGAAGCGGGGTTTGTGGCTTCCCTCCCGGCGCTGTGCGGATTTGCGGGCGGCGTGCTTGGAGGCATCGTGTCTGATTTTTTACTGAAAAAAGGCCATTCTCTCACCTTTGCGAGAAAAGGACCGATCATTGTCGGCATGCTGCTGTCTTGCAGCATGATTATCTGCAACTATACAGATTCAGCGTGGCTCGTCGTTGTGATCATGTCACTCGCGTTCTTCGGAAAAGGCTTTGGCGCATTGGGCTGGGCTGTCGTGTCGGACACGTCGCCAAAAGAGTGTGCGGGATTAAGCGGCGGTTTGTTCAATACATTCGGAAACATCGCCTCGATTACGACTCCGATTATTATCGGCTACATCGTGAATGCCACAGGATCTTTTAATGGCGCGCTCGTTTTTGTCGGCGCTAATGCGATTGCAGCAGTTCTCAGCTATTTGCTGCTGGTCGGGCCGATCAAACGGGTCGTATTAAAGAAACAACAGCAAGACCCCGATCAATCATTGCCTGTCTAATATTTATGAAAGCGCTTTATAAGGAGGAGAAAACATGAGTTCATCCATACAAGAACAGGTTCAAAAAGAAAAAAGATCGAATATTCCATCAATTACTGAAATGAGAGTAATTCCAGTCGCGGGGCATGACAGTATGCTGCTGAATTTAAGTGGCGCCCACAGCCCGTTTTTTACCCGGAATCTTGTCGTCTTAACAGACAGCAGCGGGAATCAGGGTGTGGGCGAGGTGCCGGGCGGAGAAGCTATTCGCCGCACGCTGGAGCTTGCAGAGCCGCTTGTTGTCGGTAAATCGATCGGCGCGTACCAGTCGATTTTGCAAACAGTCAGAAAGCAGTTTGCGGACCAGGACAGGGGAGGCCGCGGAATCCAGACGTTTGATTTGCGCACTACAGTCCATGCCGTTACGGCGCTGGAAGCGGCTTTGTTAGATTTGCTTGGAAAGTTTCTTCAGGAACCAGTCGCGGCCTTGTTGGGCGAAGGACAGCAGCGGGATGAGGTCAAGATGCTCGGTTACCTATTTTACATCGGTGACCGAAGGCGGACGACATTGCCGTATCAAAGCAATCAGCAGTCAGATTGCGATTGGTTCCGCCTCCGCCATGAGGAAGCGCTGACGCCTGAGGCCATTGTACGTCTTGCCGAATCCGCACAGGAGCGCTACGGCTTTCAGGATTTCAAGCTGAAAGGCGGGGTGCTGTCAGGAGAGGATGAAATCGAAGCTGTCACTGCATTATCAAAACGCTTTCCAGAGGCAAGAATCACCCTTGATCCGAACGGGGCGTGGTCATTAGAGGAAGCCATTGCATTATGCAAAGGAAAGCATGATGTGCTCGCGTATGCAGAAGATCCGTGCGGGGCGGAATATGGTTATTCCGCACGTGAAGTGATGGCTGAGTTCCGCCGCGCGACAGGCCTGCCGACCGCGACAAACATGATAGCGACTGACTGGCGGGAAATGGGGCACGCGCTTCAGCTGCATGCGGTCGATATTCCGCTGGCTGATCCTCATTTCTGGACGATGCAGGGATCGGTGCGGGTTGCGCAGATGTGCCATGATTGGGGGCTGACGTGGGGCTCGCATTCTAATAATCATTTTGATATCTCCCTTGCCATGTTTACCCATGTCGCGGCCGCTGCTCCGGGACGCATCACGGCGATTGATACCCATTGGATCTGGCAGGACGGGCAGCGTTTAACCAAACAGCCTTTAGAAATTGTTGATGGCTGTGTGAAGGTGCCTGATAAGCCTGGGCTTGGCATCGACATTGATATGGAACAAGTGGAAAAAGCGCATGATCTCTATCGAAAAATGAAGTTAGGCGCACGGAATGATGCAATCCCTATGCAGTTTCTGATCAGCAATTGGGAGTTTGACCACAAGCGCCCGTGTCTCGTGCGATAAGTTTTATTCTAAATATTGTCATAACGAATATTTTGTCTTACAATTGAACAACTGAAGGGAGAGTTGTTCGTGTACGAAGGTTTAGAAGATCTGAAGGTGGATACAGTCAATCGGAAAACATTAGCTAAGCAAGTCATTGAACGGATTGTCCATTTACTATCAAGCGGACAATTAAAGGCCGGAGACAAATTGCCCACAGAAATGGAGCTAATGGATATCTTACATGTCAGCAGACCGGTGCTTCGCGAGGCGCTTAGCTCACTAGAGACGCTGGGTGTTATCACGAGAAAAACCCGCGGCGGCACGTATTTCAACGACAAAATTGGGATGCAGCCTTTTTCCGTCATGCTTGCTTTGGCGACAGATAATCTTCCGGCTATTATTGAAGCGCGGATGGCGTTAGAGCTCGGGCTGGTGACGATCGCCGCAGAAAAAATAAATGAAGATGAGCTCGAGCGTTTACAGAAAACAATCGACGACATCGCCAGCAGCACTGACAACAATTATGGAGAAGCCGATAAAGAATTCCATCGAATTATAGCGTTAAGTGCCAATAATCCCGTTGTCGAAGGCATGATTCAATCCCTGCTGATCACTCATGCGAAAATCGACAGCCAGATTCCGTATAGGGAGAGGGATGTAACGGTCGAATACCACAAAAAAATCTATGACGCTCTTGCCAAAAGAGACCCTTACCAGGCTCATTACCATATGTATGAGCATTTGAAATTTGTCCGTGACAAAATTTTGAAGGGTATGGATGATCAATAATTGTTGAAACAGCCGCAGTTGAAACGTAAGGTCTGCGGCTTTTCTTGAACCGATTTAGAAAACGCTTACTAAGATATGAGGAGTGATTTTCTTATGGCAATGAACCTCAGGCAAAACCAAACGCCTCTTTACATCAAAGTGAATGTTACAGATAACACGGCGATTATCGTCAATGACGGAGGACTGCCAAAGGGCACTGTGTTTTCATGCGGGCTCGTACTTGAAGAGGATGTCCCTCAAGGACATAAGGTCGCCTTAACTGATCTCAATCAAGGGGATGAGATTGTGCGTTACGGAGAGGTGATCGGATTTGCCGATGAGACGATCAAACGAGGGAGCTGGATTCGGGAAGCCTTGGTAAGAATGCCTGCTCCTCCGGCTTTAGATGATCTCCCTCTCGCAAACAAAGTGCCCGAACCGCTGTCGCCTCTTGAAGGTTATACGTTTGAAGGATATCGAAATGCTGACGGCAGTGCGGGGACGAAAAACATTCTCGGTATCACCACAAGTGTTCAGTGTGTCGTCGGTGTGCTGGATTTTGCGGTAAAACGGATAAAAGAAGAGCTTCTCCCTAAATATCCAAATGTCGATGATGTCGTGCCGCTTCATCATCAATATGGATGCGGCGTGGCCATCAATGCCCCAGACGCTGTTATTCCCATCCGCACAATTCAAAATCTGGCAAAGCATCCGAACTTCGGCGGGGAAGTGATGGTGGTCGGATTAGGATGTGAAAAGCTCCTCCCGGCACGGATTGCACCTGAGAAAAAAGATCATATCATTTCACTTCAAGATCATCGAGGCTTTGCGAATATGATTCATTCGATCATGGAAATGGCGGAGGAGCGGTTGATCAGACTCAACAGCAGAGTCCGTGTAACCTGCCCTGTTTCTGACCTGGTAATTGGCTTGCAATGCGGCGGCAGTGATGCCTTTTCCGGCGTGACGGCGAATCCGGCAGTGGGATATGCGGCTGATTTATTGGTTCGGGCAGGCGCAACGGTCTTGTTTTCTGAAGTGACTGAGGTGCGGGATGCGATTCACTTATTAACGCCCCGGGCTGTCAGCGAAGAGGTCGGACGTTCGCTGATCGATGAGATGAAGTGGTATGACAGCTATCTGAGGCGGGGGGAAGCAGACAGAAGCGCCAATCCGTCACCTGGCAATAAAAAAGGCGGTTTATCCAATGTGGTGGAAAAAGCGTTAGGATCGGTAGCAAAGTCAGGCACAAGCCCCATTTCCGGTGTGCTCGGGCCTGGGGAGAAGGCGGAGAAAAAGGGTTTGCTGTTTGCAGCGACGCCGGCAAGCGACTTTGTGTGCGGAACCCTTCAGCTGGCGGCAGGCATGAATCTGCAGGTCTTTACGACAGGCAGAGGAACACCGTATGGATTGGCTGCTGCGCCGGTGCTGAAAGTATCTACACGCCATTCATTAACAGAGCATTGGGCGGATTTAATCGATATCAATGCCGGGCGAATCGCTACCGGAGAGGCCAGTATCGAAGAAGTCGGCTGGGAGATTTTTCGGATGATCTTAGATGTAGCGAGCGGCAGAAAACAAACATGGGCGGACCATTGGGGCCTTCACAATGATTTGTGTTTGTTTAATCCCGCGCCTGTGACTTGATTCATTTTTTATAGTAGATTAACACTGGAATATGATGTAAAATGGAGACCAACGTACAATGAACGGAGGGGTTCCGACATGGCATTCATTAGATTCCGATTGACACGAATTCAATAATGAACGACTCTCGCCTGGACGCGGGGAATCGGGATGAATCTGCCTATGTATGTACCCTTATATGGTCATGAAAAGAGGGTGGCGATGCTGCCCTCTTTTTTTGTTCCTTAAAAACATCCCTTCTCTCTAACGACAGGCGGAATATGAGAAAGGGGAAAAGAGATGACAAACCCTATCGAAAGGCAGCTTATCACTGAAATTGTCGCACTTGCGCGCAATCAAGGTTTGACGGTTCACTCTGATAATGCTCAACTGAATGAAACGGGAATGGATTTTCATGTTGTATTTGCTGAGGATGATTCAGGTATGCCATGGGTGCTGCGAAAACCGCGACGAAGCGATGTTGTTGGAAGAGCAGCTTCAGAAGGCAGAACGCTTGCCTTTCTCCGCGCGAATCTTACAGCTGATGTGCCTGATTGGAAAATTCATACGCCGGAATTGATCGCTTACCCGAAGCTTAGCGGAACGCCTGCTGCTTGGATCGATTTGGAACAGAAACAGTATGTATGGAATATGAATCATCAGCCGCCGTCAGACGGTTTTATTCATACACTTGCCGAAATACTGGCAGAATTACATGGCATGAATCAAACATCTGCCGGCCTATCCAGAATAGAAGTGGTGAAGCCAGAAGATTTTAGGCAAATGACAGCTGAATCTATGGATGATGTAAAGAATAAGCTTGGCGTATCTAAGCAGCTTTGGGAAAGATGGCAAACGTGGATCAATGATGATGCATACTGGCCCGGTTTTTCCGTGCTGATACACGGCGATCTCCATCCGGCGCATATTCTTATTGATCAAACCGAACACATCACAGGCCTTCTGGATTGGACAGAAGCGAAAGTCGCCGATCCAGCCAAGGATTTTGTCTTTTACCACATGATTTTTGGAGAAAAAGAAACAGCCCGTTTGCTTGAATGCTATGATCAGGCAGGCGGCCGTGTATGGTCAAAAATGCAGGATCACATCTCAGAGATGCAGGCGGCGTATCCGCTGGAAATTGCCAAGTTCGCTCTTCAGACACAGCAGGAGGAGCACATAAATATGGCTCTGGAAGCACTTGGCCAATCTAAATTGGATTAAGAATTGACTTCCTTGAATTGACGGAGTATTATAAATTTTAAAAAAGAAAGAACGGATTAACAATTGTGAGGAAGAGCAAGTAAGCATCAGTGAGCGGGGTTCAGAGAGTCGGTGGCAGGTGTGAACCGATCCTCCCCTGATGCCGAATGGGCTTCTGAATTGCTTTGCTGAATAGATAGTAGGCAATGCCGGGATTCTCTCCCCGTTACCAAGAGAGGAGTATCGAAACTGACGTTTTCTGTACTGATGAGCGAATGGCTTTTTAGCTGTTAATAAAGGTGGTACCGCGAGACCCTCGTCCTTTGATAGGATGGGGGTTTTTGTGTTTCTTAAAGGAGGTGACGGCCGATGGAAGAAGGCTGGTGGTCCATGTTTGATCAATGGGAAAGGAGGAATTCAAATGGTAATCGCAACTGATGATCTGGAGATTGCTTGTCCGCATTGTGAAAGAGCCGGTGAAATAGAAGGCAAACCTTGTCCGGCATGCAGCGGAAAGGGGGTCATTCTTACTGCACAAGGGAATACGCTTTTGGATTTTATCCAAAAACATATGAACAAGTAAAGGGGAAAAACTGAACTGAGATGAGCAGAGCGGCTGCAGGAGAAAGCTGAAAACCAGGAAAAAAGAATAAATTTTGTAAAACACACATGTTTTTCAATTACAATAAGCGTAATGACATGTGTGTTTTTTTGACTATGAAAAAGGTTAGGTGAGAGGATGCAGCGCATATTGCTTGTGGAGGACGACCATTCAATCAGTGAAATGGTGGATCATTATTTAACAAAAGAAGGCTTTGACATCGTGCATGCATTCGACGGTGAAGAGGGCATTTGGAGGTTTCAAGAGCAGGCGTACGATTTGATTCTGCTTGATATCATGCTCCCGAAGCTGAACGGCATGGATTTTCTGAAAATCATCCGGGAAAAAAGCAACGTTCCTGTTTTAATGATTTCAGCAAAAGACGGAGATGTTGATAAAGCACTAGGGTTGGGATTCGGGGCGGATGATTATATCGCCAAACCGTTTTCGATGATTGAATTGACAGCCAGAGTCAAAGCAGCGATACGGAGGGCGACGCAATATTCGTCGAATGAACCGGCTGAACATCAGGTGATTCGTGTTCACCAGCTGACGATCGATATAGACAATGTGTCCGTTCTGAAAAACGGCGAACCGCTTCAGCTGACGTCAACTGAATGGCAGCTGCTGACACTATTTGCATCAAATCCTAAGAAGGTATTTACGAAAGAACAAATCTATCGTTCCGTATGGAATGAGGAGTACTTTGGCGACCAAAATATCATTAATGTACATATGAGAAGGCTGAGAGAAAAGATTGAAGATGATCCATCGTCTCCTCAATATATCAAAACATTATGGGGCATCGGCTATAAATGGGGAGAGTTTTAGAATGACAGTATTAACGATTTCCGCTGTCATCGCTTTGGCGTGTCTAAATGTCATTCAATATATGATGAGAAAGAACCGGGACAGGAATTTGACGTATACGGCAGAAAAGCTTGGCGCCATGCTTGACAATGAATCGGCCGATCAGGTTTTACTGCATACAGATGACCGTGCGCTCAGGGACCTGCTCGTCAACATCAATCTGCTTGCCGAGGGTCATCAGCATATCAACGCCCGGTTTGCAAAAACAGAGCATTCCATGAGACGGATGCTGACCAATATGTCGCACGATCTCAAAACACCTCTGACGGTCATTCTCGGTTATATCGAAGCCATCCAAAGTGACCGGGATATGCCGGACAAAGAGCGGGAAAGGCTGCTTGAGAAGCTCCACCAAAAAACAAATGAACTCATCCAAATGATCCACTCTTTTTTTGATTTAGCCAAATTGGAATCTGAAGATAAACAAATCCCGATCTCAAAAATACATATCAACGAAGTATGCAAACGAAATATCCTGCATTACTATGATGCCGTTCAGGCAAAAGGTTTTAACACGGAGATTGATATACCGGATACGCCGGTATACGCGCATGCAAATGAAGAGGCGCTGGACCGTATCCTGCAAAATGTATTATCCAACGCGATTCAATATGGCGCGGATGGCAAGTTAATCGGATTATCACTTTCTTATGATGAGACAAGCATTGCCATCTCCGTATGGGACCGCGGAAAAGGAATCAGTGAAACAGACCAGCAGCGGGTATTTGAGAGGCTGTACACACTTGAAGAATCAAGAAACAAAGCATTCCAAGGGAGCGGTCTCGGTTTAACGATCACGAAAAGGCTTGTGGAAAAAATGGGGGGCTCCATCTCTCTTCATAGCAACCCGTATGAACGGACAGCGTTTACGATTACATTAAAACGAATGACCTATTAACAATTGTAAGAATTTCTTAAGAATGAAGAAATAAAAAAGACAGGGCCTGCCGTTACAATAGGAAACAGGAACAAGGGGAAAGGAGCAACAACGTTGACTTACATTGTGCAAACAACCGGACTGACCAAAACGTTTCAAGGCAAAGAAGTCGTATCAGATGTCAGCATGCATATCAAAAAAGGTGAAATTTACGGCTTTCTCGGCCCGAACGGAGCGGGGAAAACAACCATCATGAAAATGCTGACAAGTCTTGTTAAACCGACAAGCGGTGAAATCAATATCCTCGGAAACCATTTTACCCATACGTCATATGAGGTGCTCGGCAAGATCGGCAGCATGATTGAATATCCGATTTTCTATGAAAATCTGACGGCTATCGAAAATTTAGAGCTGCATTGTGCATATATGGGATATCACAATAAAAAAGCCATTCAAGAAGTGCTCGATATGGTGAATTTAAAACAGATCGACAAGAAACCCGTCAAAACATTTTCGCTTGGAATGAAGCAGCGGCTCGGCATAGCGCGGGCCATCCTCACCAAACCTGAACTGCTTATATTGGATGAGCCGGTAAACGGCCTTGATCCTGTCGGCATTAAAAAGATCAGAAACTTATTTCAAGTATTAAGCAAGGAGTATGGAATGACACTGCTGATCTCCAGCCATATGCTGAGTGAAATCGAACAAATAGCGGACACAATCGGCGTCATTCGTGACGGCAGGCTGCTGGAAGAGGTGTCGATGGAAGATGTCAGAGGACAAAACACAGAATACATTGAACTCGTTACGACGAATCAGACAAAAGCCTGCTTTGTGCTTGAGAAAGAACTTCACATTGCCAACTTTAAAATCTTAAATGACAAAACCATCCGAATTTATGACGCTCAATTAACACAGGGTGCCATATCAAAAGCACTGATTTTAAATGATGTAGACATCGAATCAATGAATAAAAAGTATACGTCACTGGAGGACTACTTCATCAGCCTGATCAATGGCAATCACATCAGTGCGTAAAGGAGACGGGATCGTTGCTCAAATTGATCAGAATCGAATTAAGGAAGATGAAGATGGGATGGTATGTAAGAGGAGTCATCATTGCTAACCTGATTATCCTTGGCTTTATGTGGCTGGTCAGTTACACAGAAAAAGCGGAGGGCACCGAGTCGTTCCAAAGCATGGATGAAGCATTTGTCGTCATTGGCACTTTTGTCAGAGCGGTGTTTATCGTTTTTGGCGCCGTGCTGATCGCCAAATTAGTCATTTCGGAATATAAAAACAAAACGATTCGAGTGATGTTCACGTACCCGATCAGCCGGAAAAAGCTGCTCGCTGCCAAGCTTAGCATCTCAGGCGGGCTGACGTTTATCACCATTTTGGTCTCAAATGCGTTCGTAGCAGCCGCTTACTATATGCTGAACTCGATCTACCATGTCATTCCGGGAGAATTGAGCGCCGATGTCATGTCTCAGCATTCGGTAAAAATGGCGGTTTTCGCTTTTGGCGCCGCTGGAACCAGTTTAGTTCCCATCTTTTTTGGGATGCGTAAGCACTCTGTCCCGGCAACCATCATTTCATCTGTCGTGATTGTCATGCTGATGAGTTCAACAAGCCCGGGCCTGTCCCTTTCTTCCATTGTATATCTTCCATTATCTTTTGCGGCTGTCGGTTTGTTTTTTTCATACATGGCGGTCAGGAAAGCAGACAAACAAGATGCCTGAATACGGAGTTGAGACAACATGTTGAATGTAATGAAACTTGAATTGAAAAAAATAAAATTAGGCTGGTATTACAGAGGCGCCGTTATTGCAAATCTATGCATCCTCGGATTTATGTGTTTGATTGCTTCAGAAGAAAAAAAACTCCCGCAGCCAGAGGTGATGACTGATGCGGTATCCACGTTATTTCTGCTTGGAACGTTTGTAAGGTCTGTATTTGTTGTTTTTGCCAGTGTGCTGATTGCCAAATTGATTATCAGCGAGTACAAAAATAAAACTATAACCGTCATGTTTACATATCCCATCAGCCGGAAAAAACTGATTGCTGCCAAGCTGCTGATTACAGGCGGACTGACGTTTATCACCATTATGGTGTCTGAAATTATGCTTGCATTCATCTTTGCGCAAATCAATCAATATTATCAACTTACACCTGCGATGTTATCAGTCCAGACTATCGGACAAGAGATCGGCAGTATGGCGATATATGCTGCTTCGGCTGCGTGCTTGAGTTTCATTCCTTTATGGTTTGGGATGAGGAAACGCTCTGTTCCGGCTGCCATCATTTCTTCGGTTATATTGACGATTCTGATCAGTCAGCAAAGCCCCGAGTTTTCGTTGGCAACGATTATCTATATTCCGCTTTCTTTAGGTGCGATCGGCATCTTGATAGCGATTTGGTCTGTCCGAAACATAGACCGGGAAGACGTTTTATAAAAGGCCGATGCTGTCAGCACCGGCCTTTTGATTATGAATCTGTTCTTGTTTCAAGATAATGCTTTTTGCCAATTTCTTTGCTCATCATATAGAAATGGAAGCAATATTCCCCGATGGCCATGGCGATTGCTCCAAATAGAGCCGCCAGCGCAATTTCTCCGCCAGTCATTCCCATAGAAAGCGGCATGCCCATCAGCCAAATCACGAGAAATGCCAAACCGAAATCAGCCAAAGTGGCGATCATATTGTTCCACCGGGGCAAGACATAAAGGTCTCCAAGCAAATAAGAAATGACCCCTAACACAACTGTCATCAGCAGCGTATCACCAAACGTGAAACCAAAGCCAAGACCCAGCACTAAATACAAGACAATAATCGTCATAATACCTTTAATCGCGAGCGCTTTCACATGTGTCATGATAAGGTTCCTCCTTCTATTGTCTGATTTGTTATGTATGATTCCTCAAATACGGAAAGTTAAACATTATTTTGTGTTTTTCATAAAGCATATTGGCGGCGGTTGCAAATAGGGGACTGGCCGGTCCGTAGAAGCAAGGCTTTTATCGGAAGTTCCCTAAGCTCACCCGCCCGTTTTTTATCGCACTGATATTTGGCCTCTGTAGCAATTCCGAGAATAAATTTTAAAACTTCTCCTGTCCCTCCGTCATCACTCTTTGGGTATTGCAATATGATGAAAGGAGAAAAGGGGAGGTGACGTGATGGCGGTTGTGAGAGCAACAAGTGCTGATGTCAACTTGATGGCACGGCTGCTCAGAGCGGAAGCGGAAGGTGAAGGTAAGCAGGGGATGCTGCTTGTCGGCAATGTTGGGATTAATCGGCTGAGGGCCAATTGCTCTGATTTTAAAGGCCTCCGCACCATCAGGCAGATGATTTTTCAGCCGCATGCGTTTGAAGCGGTGACCCATGGATACTTTTATCAAAGACCTCGGGAAAGCGAGCGGGCCTTGGCGCGCCGGACGATAAACGGGGAGAGGTTCTGGCCGGCAAAATTCAGCCTATGGTATTTCAAGCCGGGAGGAAACTGCCCGTCAACCTGGTATAACCAGCCGTTTGTAGCCAGATACAAGTCACATTGTTTTTATCAGCCGACGGCCGAAACATGTGAAAACGTATATAACACTTTTTAGGGCAGGACGCCGTTCGCATTTGAACGGTGTTTTTTCTTTATTGGAAAATATTTCTGTGAGATAATCGTAGAAAAGAACTACAGGAGATGACAAAATGGCGACAATTGACCTGCAAAAGAAGAGCATAAAAATCGTACTGGAGAAAAAGCAGTTAACCAAGGTGACGGCTCGTGTCGGACTGGTGCTGGATATTACCGGTTCAATGAGAACGCTGTACAAAAACGGGACGGTTCAAAAAGTGGTGGAGCGGATTTTGGCTGTGGCTGATCAATTTGATGATAACGGCCTGCTGGATGTATGGGTTTATGATAATGAATTCTCACGGTTAAAGCCAGTCTCTGAAATCGATTTTTCAGGCTATGTTGATCGCGAAATTTTAAATAATGAGCTCTTGCATAAATTCGGGAGAAATGATGAGCCGCCGGTCATGAAGGATGTGTTACATAAATATGTTGTGGAAGAACCGAGTTCATATCCCGCTTTTATCGTTTTTATTAATGATGGCGGGTGTAAAAAAACGATCAAACCCATTATTGAAGCGGCCTCTGATAAACCGGTGTTTTGGCAGTTTGTCGGCATCGGTAACGGCAACTTCGATTTTCTTAATAAACTGGATACGCTAGAAGGACGTGTTGTTGATAACGCAAACTTCCTGCATATCGAAGACATTGAACGCATCTCTGATGATGAGCTATATGATGCATTGCTTACTGAATTTCCATTTTGGCTGAAAGAAGTGAAGGAAAAAGGAATTTTAATAGAACAAGAGCCTGCTGCTGCAAAACAGGAAAGAAAGGGCTTTTTCAGCAGATTGTTTTCTAAATAACAGACAGCCTTCCCGAACACTGAGTGATTATGCAAAATCGCTCGGTGTTTTTGTTTTTTTAAGATCATGTGAAGAAAAATAGGTAAAAAGGGCGGCTTGCAAACGACAGAATTTGCAGAAAATACGCCGTTTTGCCAGCTATCGGCATGTTTCGGCGAAAGGGCTGTGAAGGAAGTCCTGTTTCCCATGTTCAGTGCTTACAAACCGTTCACACTTCTTCACAGCTAATTAACAATAGTTTCCTATAATGAAAGCGATCAATGAGAAGAGAGGGGATCTGGAATGGCATATGACAGTCGTTTTGACGAATGGGTAAAGAAATTGAAAGACGAAAGCTTTCAGAACAATACGTTTGACCGCCGCAGATTTATTCAGGGGGCTGGAAAAATTGCGGGGCTTTCTCTTGGGTTAACCATTGCTCAGTCAGTCGGAGCATTTGAAGTAAATGCTGCACCTAAGTTCTCTAGTTATCCGTTTACGCTCGGCGTTGCTTCAGGAGATCCGCTTTCTGACAGCGTTGTACTCTGGACGCGTTTGGCGCCAGATCCGCTGAACGGCGGGGGGATGCCGAACCAGGCTGTGCCTGTCAAATGGGAAGTGGCAAAGGATGAGCACTTCCGCAAGATCGTAAGAAAGGGCACTGAAATGGCCAAACCGAGCCTCGCTCATTCTGTTCACGTGGAAGCGGACGGGCTTGAGCCGAACAAAGTGTACTATTACCGATTCAAAACCGGACATGAGCTAAGTCCTGTCGGAAAAACAAAAACACTGCCCGCCCCTGGCGCCAATGTGCCGAAAATGACCTTTGCCTTCGCTTCCTGCCAGCAATATGAGCATGGCTATTATACAGCCTACAAGCATATGGCGAAGGAAAAGCTGGACCTTGTCTTCCATCTTGGTGATTACATATATGAGTACGGGCCAAATGAATATGTATCGAAAACAGGCAATGTCCGTACACACAACAGCGCAGAAATCATTACGCTGCAGGACTATCGAAACCGCCATGCCCAATACCGTTCAGACGCTAATTTAAAAGCGGCGCATGCGGCGTTTCCGTGGGTTGTCACGTGGGACGACCATGAAGTTGAAAATAACTATGCCAATAAAATCCCGGAAAAAGGGCAGTCGGTTGATGCGTTTGTACTGCGCCGTGCGGCGGCGTATCAGGCTTATTATGAGCATATGCCGCTCCGCATCTCCTCTCTGCCAAATGGTCCGGATATGCAGCTGTACCGCCACTTTACGTACGGAAATCTGGCATCATTTAATGTGCTGGATACACGCCAATACAGAGATGACCAAGCCAATAACGATGGCAATAAGCCGCCATCTGATGAATCGCTCAATCCGAATCGGACCCTGTTAGGAAAAGAACAGGAGCAGTGGCTTTTCAACAATTTGAACAGCTCGACTGCATATTGGAATGTGCTGGCACAGCAAATCTTCTTTGCAAAGTGGAATTTCGGGACAAGCTCAAGCCCGATCTACAGCATGGATTCATGGGACGGTTATCCGGCTCAGCGCGAACGGGTCGTCAATTACATTAAAAGCAAAAATTTAAATAATGTTGTCGTGCTGACAGGAGATGTACACGCAAGCTGGGCATCGAATCTGCATGTCGATTTTAATAAAACAAGCTCGAAAATTTTCGGGGCTGAATTTGTAGGCACCTCCATCACATCCGGAGGAAACGGAGCGGATAAGCGGGCGGATACCGATCAAATTTTAAAGGAAAATCCACATATCAAGTTCTTTAACGATTACCGCGGATATGTCCGCTGTACAGTGACGCCTCACCAGTGGAAAGCTGATTATCGGGTAATGCCATTTGTGACAGAGCCGGGAGCAGCCATTTCCACACGGGCTTCATTCGTCTATCAAAAAGACCAAACCGGATTGAGAAAGGTATCCTCGACAATGGTTCAAGGCGGAGTGAAACAATCCAATGAAGTCGAAGAGGATCGTTTCTTTGAGCACAACAAAGCCCATGAAAAACAAATGATCAAAAAGCGGGCAAAAATTACGCATTAAGGAGTGATACATGATGTTTTCAAATATTGGAATACCCGGCTTGATTCTGATCTTTGTCATTGCCCTCATTATCTTTGGCCCTTCAAAGCTTCCTGAAATCGGGCGAGCCGCCGGTCGGACTTTGCTGGAATTCAAAAGCGCCACAAAATCACTTGTGTCTGGTGATGAAAAAGAAGAAAAATCAGCTGAGCTGTCAGCGGTTAAGCAGGACAAAAACGCAGGCTGAGTGCTGATGAGGCAGACGCATGGTCTGCCTCTTTTTCTCATGAAAGGGAGGGCTTTTTTATATGGATAAAAAAGAAACTCATCTGATCGGACATTTAGAAGAGCTTCGCCGTCGGATTATTTTCACACTTGCGGCTTTTCTTCTGTTTTTAATTACGGCTTTTTTGTTTGTGGAGGATATTTATGATTGGCTGATCAGAGATTTTGACGGAAAATTAGCTGTTCTCGGACCGAGTGAAATTCTCTGGGTATATATGATGCTTGCCGGCATTTGTGCGATTGCCGCCTCCATCCCCGTTGCCGCCTATCAGCTTTGGCGTTTTGTAGCGCCGGCGCTGACAAATACGGAGCGAAAAGTGACACTGATGTACATACCGGGATTATTCGCCCTGTTTCTGGCCGGCATCTCGTTCGGATATTTTGTGTTATTTCCGATTGTTCTCGGCTTTTTGACCCATTTATCTGCCGGACATTTTGAAACGATGTTTACCGCTGACCGCTATTTCAGGTTTATGGTGAATTTGAGCCTGCCGTTTGGTTTTCTGTTTGAAATGCCGCTCGTGGTGATGTTTTTGACGAGGTTAGGCATCTTAAATCCATACCGGCTGGCCAAAGCGAGAAAGCTGTCCTATTTTCTGCTGATCGTGGTGTCCATATTGATTACCCCGCCAGACTTTATCTCTGATTTTCTCGTCATGATTCCGCTGCTTGTCCTGTTTGAAGTGAGCGTCACACTATCAGCGTTTGTATACAAAAAGAGACTGACCAGTGAAGCGGCCGCCGCTTAGTGAAGCGCGCCGCCGGGTGACTTCGTATCCTGATCATATTGTGCGGCCGTAACAGCGGCGATCCTCAATGCTTTGACGATCATGTCCAGGCTGAGGCTCGGCGCTGTTTTGTCGATTGTTTGCTCCGGAATGTACGGAATGTGGATAAACCCGCCGTGAATGTGCGGAGACGTACGGTGAATGTGATCCATTAACCCGTAGAACAGATAGTTGCATACAAATGTGCCGGCCGTATAGGAAACAGCTGCCGGAATGCCGTTTTCCTTCATTTGAGATGTGATGCGTTTAATCGGAAGTCCTGTCCAGTAAGCGGCAGGCCCGCCGGGAACAATCTCCTCATCAATCGGCTGGTTTCCTTCATTATCCGGGATACGCGCGTCTGCAAGATTGATCGCGACCCGTTCCGGTGTTACCTGCATCCGGCCTCCGGCTTGCCCGACGCAGATCACGATGTCCGGCTGATGCTTATGAATCGATTGCCGCAAAGTGTCCAGAGTGGTTCTGAACACAGTTGGGATTTGTTCCGAAGCAATGATCACCTGATCCGTTTCAAAGCCATTCAGCCGTTTCACCGCTTCCCACGATGGATTGACAGTTTCCTGATCAAAAGGGTCAAAACCTGTGAAAAGCACTTTTTTTCTCATGGTTACCATCTCCTTTTCTATTATTCTATTGTTTATTTCTGGATTTTTCATCAAAATAATAAAAAGGAGTGAATCAGAATGGAACATTTGCCGCAGCAGTACCGACATCTGTTTCCAACCGTGCAGAGCCGCATCATGCTTGCCAGCTGCTCACAGAGCGCGTTGGCAGAGCCGGTGTCAAAGGCGATACAAGATTATCATGACAGCTTGCTGCATAGGGGGACGAACTGGAATGAAGCGATTGACAAGACAGAGCGCGCCAGAAACGAGTTTGCGAGGCTGATAGGGGCTGAGCCAGATGAGATTGCGATTGTGCCGTCAGTTTCTGATGCGCTGATTTCCGTGGCATCATCCTTGTCTGCTGTTAAAAAGAAACATGTTGTATACACGGAGATGGATTTTCCGGCTGTGTCTCATATTTGGCAGGCGCAATCTGATTATAATGTATCTGTGATTCCTTCAATAGACCGTGAGCAGCCGCTCGAACAATATGAAACATCTATCACGGAAGAGACGGTACTGACCTGTGCTCCGCACGTTCATTACCGTGACGGCTGCATTCAGGATATAAAAGCCATCGCTGCCATCACCAAGAGAAAGGGGTCGATGTTATTTGTGGATGCTTATCAATCTGCAGGGCATATTCCCATTGATGTGAAGGAATGGGGCATTGATATGCTGGCGGCAGGCACCAGAAAGTATATGCTCGGCATACCGGGCATGGCGTTTCTTTATGTGAGAAAAGAGCTGGCGGACGAGCTGAAGCCAAAAGCATCTGCTTGGTTCGGGCGGGAAAACGGGTTTGGGGTGTCGTCTTATGCAGAAGGCGCGAGGCGTTTTCAAACAGGAACCCCTGCTTTTATTAGCGTGTATGCAGCAGCTGCGGCTTTATCGCTGTTAAATCAGATCGGAATGTCCCGTATCCGCGATCATATAAAAGCCGTGATTGCCGATGCGTGTCAATATGCTGCTGAAAAAGGGCTGAAGCTTGCGGGGGCGCCATCGGGCATGGTTTCCATTCGGGATGAACGGGCATCGGAAACGGCGGCGTTACTAAAAAAGAAAAATGTGATTTGCGCTCCGCGGGACAATGTCATCCGTCTCGCTCCTCACTTTTACAATACGAAGAGCGAACTGCGTTATGCGATTGATGAAATGGCGGCGATGTTATCCGCACGTTAAAAGCGATCACCTAAAAATGGATGTTCACCTCCTTCGGCGCCGCTCGCGTCTTGCCCGATATAGGCATAAAAAACCCCCTGACCTCAAGATCAGGGGGGGTTCTTATTGATGATCAACCTTTACTCGCTTCAAAAAGAAAGCGGCAATTAAACCGATAATCGCAACAATCATCGCAAAGACAAACGCATGCTGAACGCCTGCTGTCAACGCTTGCGGAATGACTGCTGGATCGGCTGGATTTTTTACGCTGCTCATGTAGTCATGCTGACCGGCAGCCATGATGCTGACCGCAACCGCTGTCCCGATCGCGCCCGCCATTTGCTGAAGTGTGTTCATAATGGCAGTGCCGTCCGGATAAAACTCACGCGGAAGCTGGTTTAAACCGTTTGTCTGGGCAGGCATCATAATCATGGAGATCCCGATCATCAAGCAGGTATGCAGCACGATAATCAGCACTGCCGTTGAAGCTGTCGTGAGATTTGAGAAGAGCCACAGAACAATAGTCACAATCAAAAATCCCGGAATAACAAGCCACTTAGGTCCGTATTTATCAAACAGACGGCCTGTGACAGGTGACATAAATCCGTTTAAAATACCGCCCGGCAAGAGAATAAGTCCTGAGGCAAATGCAGTTAGGACTAAGCCGCCTTGTAAGTACATCGGCAGAAGCAGCATGGATGACAGGATGACCATCATGCAAATAAAGACCATAATAACGCCCAAAATAAACATCGGGTATCTGAACGCACGCAGGTTCATCATCGGCTGCTTCATCGTAAGCTGACGGATTGAAAATAGAATAAGGGCGATAACACCGACAATAAGTGAAACGATCACAGTCGGGCTGGACCATCCGCCAGAACCTTCACCCGCGTTGCTGAATCCAAACACAATGCCGCCGAAACCGATCGTCGACAGAATAATAGACAGGACATCAATTTTCGGTTTTGTGATGTCAGACACATTTTGCATGTACAGGATACCGAAAATGAGCGCAAGCACAAGGAACGGAAGTGAGATCCAGAAAATCCAGTGCCAGTTAAGGTGCTCAAGAACCAATCCGGAAAATGTAGGGCCGATTGCCGGCGCAAACATAATGACAAGTCCGATTGTCCCCATAGCCGCTCCCCGTTTATGAGGCGGAAAAATCACCAAAATCGTATTAAACATGAGCGGTAAAAGGAGTCCCGTTCCAAGTGCCTGAACGATTCTCGCCGCTAATAAAAATGAAAAGCTAGGCGCAAGTGCCGCAATCAGGGTGCCTATGATTGAAAAGATCAGTGACACAGTAAAAAGCTGTCTTGTTGTAAACCACTGCAATAGCAGACCTGAAACAGGAACAAGAATACCGAGCACAAGCAAATAGCCTGTTGTTAGCCATTGAACGGTTGCCGCTGTAATGTGTAACTCCTTCATAAGATCAGTTAACGCAATATTCAGCGCTGTTTCACTGAACATGCCGATAAAACCGGCCGTCAGCAAAGATATCATAATGGGCATCACTTTATATTGCTGAGATGCTTTAGCTGCTGTTTCCAAATGTATTTCTCCTCTCATTCATCTGAATGTATTCATTCAGCTTGTAGTAGTATGTCTCTTTATTTATTTCTTCAACAGTGCTGGAATGCGGCTGGAGATATGAAGAAGCGGTGTGCTGTCTTTTGCTGTTAATGATAAAAGAATGCCGCCTTCAATCATGGCGTTAATGACGATGCCTGCTTCCTTGGCATGGCTCTCACTGTAACCTGATAGCTGCAATTTTTCCTCAAACACAAAGGACCACGCTTTGTAGGCTTCATCACAGGCTTTTCGCAAAGACTCGCTTTTCAATGATGTCTCTGCTGCAAGCAAGCCGACGGGCAGGCCTTCAATGTCCTCTGTGCATGAGAATTGACAGGAGAGCTCCTTCAAAAAGGCTTGAATGCCTTCCGCGGGATCAGGGCTCACGTCCAGGCAGTCTGTGATTTTTTGGCGGATGTATTCCTTCATTTCATTCACGGCTTCAATTGCCAGCTGTTCTTTACCGCCGGGAAAGTGGTAGTAAAGAGAGCCTTTAGGTGCACCGCTTTCTTTAATAATCTGGTTCAGTCCCGTTCCGTAATACCCCTGCAGCTGAAAAAGCCGGGTAGCTGCAGAAAGGATTTTCTCACGAGCATCTCCATAGCTCATAACATTCCCACCTTACTGAATTGCGATCATAAAATATAGTGACTGGTCTATTATCATGATTCACCCATCGAATGTCAAGATAAAGAAACTCGAATAAGAAAATAAAATAAGCATATAAAAAAGCTGAGAGATAACCTGACGTACATTTTGACTGAATAAATGAAATATTCAATGATTAAAAGGCGTAAAGACGTTACCTTCCAAAGGAGAGAAAAACATGAAAACACAACGATTCCTCTTACTGATCCTTTTTACCGCACTATTGCTTGTTTTTACCGGATGCTCACAATCTCCTGAAGCAAAAGAATCCCCAAAAGAAAAAACGCAGACACAAAAAGTTTCTTCAGCTTCTGCTTCCAAAAAGAATGACCTTCCAACTATTAAAATACTGGCGACAGGAGGGACGATTGCCGGAGCCAATAAATCAAAAACCTCTACAACTGAATATAAAGCAGGTGTCGTTGGCGTTGAGTCTCTGATCGAAGCGGTGCCAGAGATGAAGGACATTGCGAATGTCAGCGGCGAGCAGGTGGTTAATGTCGGAAGCACAAACATTGATAACAAAACATTGCTGAAGCTCGGAAAAAGAGTCAGCAAACTGCTTTCTTCAAAAGATGTCGACGGTATTGTTGTGACCCACGGAACAGATACATTAGAAGAAACGGCTTATTTTCTGAATCTCACTGTAAAAAGTGATAAACCGATTGTTGTTGTCGGTTCGATGAGGCCGTCCACAGCCATCAGTGCTGATGGCCCGTCCAACTTGTACAACGCAGTTAAAGTGGCCGGCGCACAAGAGGCAAAAGGGAAAGGGACGCTCGTCGTTCTCAATGACCGCATTGCTTCAGCACGGTATGTTACAAAAACCAACACAACCGCAACAGATACCTTTAAATCAGAAGAAATGGGATACATCGGAACGATTGCCGATGACATTTATTTTCATAATGAAATCACACGCAAGCATACAAAGGATTCGGAGTTCTCCATTTCCAGCCTTGATAAACTGCCGCAAGTAGACATTCTGTACGGCTACCAAAATGACGGAAGCTATCTGTTTGATGCGGCTGTAAAGGCTGGCGCAAAAGGCATAGTCTTCGCGGGATCAGGCAACGGATCTTTATCTGACGCAGCCGAAAAGGGGGCAGTCAGAGCGGTCAAAAAAGGCGTCACAGTGGTTCGCTCAACCCGTACGGGAAATGGTGTCGTCACATCGAACGGCGACTATGTGAAAAACGACCTTTTGGCATCAAACTCCTTAAATCCGCAAAAAGCCCGGATATTGTTAATGCTCGCGCTCACCAAAACAGATGATCCTAGGAAAATCCAAGACTATTTTAATGAATATTAAAGAAAAGAAGGCGGAAAAGCCTTCTTTTTGTGCGTTTTCGGGATCGAAATAGCTGAAATGTTCTCTCAACCTTAAAATTTCTTTAAAAATAAGTCAAATTTACCCTTTACTTAATTAATTTGGCAAAGTATTATAATTTAAGAATTTGTTACAAAAAAAGGAGGAAATTATGAAACTTTTAAGAGGTAAGATCATTGCACTTGTAACAATTGTTGTGCTGTCAGTTACATCCATGTTTGCGATGCAGCCGTCAGCGAAAGCCGCTGAACATAATCCGGTGGTAATGGTTCATGGAATTGGCGGAGCTTCTTTTAACTTTGCCGGTATTAAAACTTATTTGGTATCACAGGGCTGGTCACGGGACAAGCTGTATGCTGTAGATTTTTGGGACAAGACAGGCAATAACTTAAACAACGGTCCAGTATTATCGCGTTTTGTGAAAAAGGTATTAGATGAAACCGGTGCGAAAAAAGTGGATATTGTCGCTCACAGCATGGGCGGCGCTAACACGCTTTACTACATAAAAAATCTGGATGGCGGTAATAAAATTGAAAACGTCGTAACACTTGGCGGCGCGAATCGTCTTGTGACAGGCAAGGCGCTTCCGGGTACTGATCCCAACCAAAAGATCTTGTACACATCCGTTTACAGTAGTGCTGATATGATTGTTATGAATTACTTATCAAAATTAGATGGGGCTAAAAATGTTCAAATTCATGGTGTCGGACATATCGGCCTTCTGTACAGCAGCCAAGTCAACAGCCTGATTAAAGAAGGGCTTAACGGCGGCGGACAAAATACGAACTAATGAGAAACATAACCTTGAAGAATCCTATTCTTCAAGGTTATTCTGCTTTCAGCACAATTGTTTTTGCAGCCATATCATGAACGGCTTGTTTTTTCTTCGTAAATGCGGCTGTTAAATAGATCAGGCGGGAAAACACATGCACCCATGCTATCATGTAACGGACAATAGCCTGAGGGAGGGAGATTTTCTCGTGTGTTTCGTCTCTTACAATTTGCAGCCCGATGATTTTTTTGCCCAGCGTACCCTTCCAATTTGTCAGCGGCATCAGCAAAGGATACACAAGCAGCATCAAAATGGCGACAGCGATGACGCCAGCGGACCCGTCGCCAAACATACATCCTGATGCTAAAATCACTGCGGCCGCAATGACCACGTCAAGCACAAGAGCGCAGGCGCGCAGCATAAAACCAGCTAGTTCCAACATAAACACTTCCTTAAAAATTTTACATAAACACCTAATGATTGTAAAAAAGAAGGGCCTAAAGCGGGAATAGGTTATAAGTCTTAAATCACAAAAGTTGATGAAAAAGTCATAGGTAAATTTACATCATGAACCAGGCTGTCACATTACCAAATTCTTTTTTAGCCCGAAACCAAGCCCTCAGAAGTTATTTTTGTTAAAATAGAAAAGTTACAACAGAATTCGGAGGGTTTATTGTGGGAAAAGTGAAAAGAAATGCCCCTTGCCCATGCGGCAGCGGTAAGAAATATAAAAAATGCTGCGGAAATAAAGTTGTCGACTTCCCGACAGAATTAGCGGCAAAAGAAGCAAAACAAATTCAGGAAGACTTAGTGGAGTATGCCTTCACAGTACATAGAGAAAGCATTTCGGGTTTCATCAACCAGCATGATTTTCTTTCTACTATGGACAGGCAGACAAAGGACATCAGTGTATTTAATTTGGGAATCTGGGGAATCTTCTTCCACCCGCTCGCTGGTGACAAAACGATCTTTGAAGAGTACCTTCAGAAAAAAGGCGATTCGATCACCCGCCCGAAAACACGTGAGATCGTTGAATCCTGGAAGAGCATGACGCCTGCTTTATTGCTGCTGAAGGATATGAAAGAAGCAGTCATTCATTTTGAAGATGTCATTACGAAAAAGCAATTCGACGTGGAAATGGACGTCACGAATCAAGACCTCCCGCCAGTAGGAAGCTTGATTCTCGGCTATCCGATCCACGAAGCCGAAAAAGCGGAATTCTTCATGCAGTTCACAATCTTCCCAGTGAAGAGAACGGAAGAGCTGATCAGCAAGGTGAAGACATATGCGGATGCTGCTGTGAAAAACGGCAAAACGCCGGAGGACTTCATGAAGCAGGAGTTCAACAACGTACTTTTCGCACTGTTAGCGGAAAAAGATGAACAGCCGCAGCAAGCGGAGGCTGTTCAAGAAAGCAGCGTTGAGTGGGCAAACGACATGGAGAAAGAAACAGCCGCGGCGATTGAAAAAGGCATGAGCGGAGATGAATATCCGGATGAACTGATTCCGGCAGTCATTGACATTTGGAAATCGTTTTGCGAGAAAAAGTCACCTGTCATCAGAAAGCCGGAAGCTTTTGCGGCGGCAGTTGAATATTACGTGAATGCAATCTCTCTTAACGGCGCTACCGTTTCCCAAGCTAAACTGGCGAAAAAATACGGCGTAAGCGCATCAACGATTTCAAGCCGCTACAAAGAAATTGAAAGCACGCTCCAGGATGAAGCGGATCGCTTTGCACAATCATTAACATCGTAATGACGAACAAAAAACCTTGAAAAGCCAAGCTTTTCAAGGTTTTTTATTTTTGGAACGGAATTTTGATTTCTAATCGGAAGACAGGATGGCGATATGTAAAATCAAGCTTGCCAAAAGCTTGATTCACCAGCTTTTGGATCACATAAGTGCCCATTCCTTCATGAGTGCCGCTCTTCGTCGTATGGCCGTATGACTGAAACAGTGTATCGAGCACTTTCGGTTCCATGCCGGGTGTTGTATTTTCACAAATCAGCACATAAAGCCCGCTTCGCAGTGATGTCTCCAGCTTGATCTCCGCTTTCTCAGGGGCCTCTGCGGCGCTGTCGAGCGCATTTTCTAATAGGTTGCCGGCCAGGCTGACCTGATCAGCGGGAGAGAAAGGGAGGGAAGAAAGCGGCGTATGCAAATGCAGTGAAACGTTCACATTCGAAGCTTTTGCTTTTTCCAGAAAGTCATACAGCACCCCTGCAAGGTACGCATTCTCTCCTTTTAAAAAACGGTCATATTGACTGTACTGGTCTTCCCAATGGTTTATGTATGTTTGTGTGTCCGGCTCTGACTGCGCCGAGCTGAGCGCTGTGATATGCTTCATTGTATCGTGATTCCGGCTCCTGACATCCATCAGCATTCGATTGGCGTGCTGTTCAGCCTGAGTCAGCCAATCGATTTGTTCATATAGCTTTGTCAGCGAGCGGCACAGCCCGATGCGAAGCCATTCACCTGCCGCGAATATCATCATTACAAGCAGCACCGCCAATCCAGAAGCGACGATCAGCAAAAACACCGCCGACAGAATGTGAATCACGGCGATACATAAATAGAGCTGAAGGGGACAGCGATCCTGCATAGGCTTCGTTTTCCATATGTATAAAACCGATGCCGCCGCCCCTAAAGCAGCGGCGAGCCAAGAAACGGATGTGCTGTGTGAAAGAATGGACGCCGACTGATAAAATATGAAACTGAATAAAAACAAATAAAGACATTGAAACAGAGTCATTACAACCTGCGCTCCTCAAAAATAATAGTTTTGAAAATAATCAAGCTGCTGCTTGGTGATCATCGCTTTTTTAGATGTTCCCTCAAACGAAACCGTAAACGAATGCTTCGTATAAGCGGAAAAGTTAATGTAATGAATGTTGATAATAAAGGAGCGGTGCGAACGAAGAAAATCCTTCTCCGGCAGATCGCCTTTAATATCGTTCAATGTTTGATACGTTTGCACTTCTTCAGATGTTGTCACAATCGTCGTTGACCGTCCTGTGCGTTCGGCAAAAATAATATCCTTCTTTTGCAGCACATGCATTTTAGATTTTTGTTTAATCAAAATCCGCCCGTTCAAGCTCGTTTCCGTTTTCTTTTTGAAATAACGTTCGAAGGAGGAGCTGAGACGATCGGCGTGGTACGGCTTCATAATATAGTCGTGGACGTTCAGATCAAAAGCGTGAACCGCATAGCCGCTATTGCCGGTGACGAAAATCACATCCACATCCAGCGAATGAGATCTGATTAAATCCGCCAGCTCGTAGCCTGACATGTGAGGCATCTCAATATCGGCAAGCAGAAGATCGATGTCCTCGTTCTTCACCCGGCTGTAAGCTTCCTCAGCCGAATCGGTGGCAAAAACAATTTCGACATCCTGCATTCTGGACACGATTGCTTCCAGCTTCTCTAAATCTACTCGATAATCATCGACTAGTCCGACTTTTACCATTATCATTCCCCTAGTTAGATAGAATCATCTTTATTTTATCCCATTTCGCGACATAAAAAGAACTCTTCGCGACAACTTTATCCAACAAATCAAACTTTTTGTATATAGTCATTACTAGAAATAACAAAAAGGGAGATTGTGACATGATTACACTGACGGATTGCAGCCGCAGGTTTACAGATAAGAAAAAAGTAGTCAAAGCTGTGCGTGATGTAAGCTTAACAATTCAAAAAGGAGAAGTCGTCGGCATTCTCGGAGAAAACGGAGCCGGCAAAACAACGTTGCTGAGAATGGTCGCGACCCTGCTTGAACCGACACAGGGTACGATCACAGTGGACGGCTTTGACACGGCCAAGCAGCCGGCCGAGGTCAAGAAACGAATCGGTGTCTTATTCGGAGGAGAAACAGGACTCTATGACCGGATGACGGCAAAAGAAAATTTACAGTACTTTGGCCGGCTGTACGGGCTGAACCGCCATGAAATCAAAGCGAGAATTGAGGATTTATCAAAACGGTTCGGCATGCGTGATTATATGGACCGAAGAGTGGGCGGGTTTTCAAAAGGAATGAGGCAGAAGGTCGCCATTGCCAGGGCGCTGATTCACGATCCGGATATCATTTTATTTGACGAGCCGACGACAGGACTAGATATTACGTCAAGCAACATCTTCCGTGAATTTATTCAGCAGCTGAAAAGAGAACACAAAACCATCCTGTTCTCCAGCCACATTATGGAGGAGGTTCAGGCGCTCTGTGACAGTGTCATTATGATGCACAGCGGAGAGGTCATTTACAGAGGAGCACTTGAAACACTATACGAGAGTGAACGCAGTGACGATTTGAACTACATCTTTATGTCTAAGCTGGTCAGGGGGATTTCATAAATGGTAGGACAGATTTATAAAAAAGAGATGACCGACGCTTTACGGGACAGAAAAACAATTTTACTGACGATCTTAGTTCCGATAATTACGATGCTGGGCCTTGTGTTTTTCTACGAAAGCATGCTTTCGGACAAAGGGGAGCAGTACACGATCGCTGTCGGCCACTCCCTGCCTTCAGAGCTGGAAAACAAGCTGAATGCGATTGAGGAAATCAGTGTAAAGACATTCGCAAAACCTGAACAGGCGGTCGATGACGGGAAAGCGGATGTGTATCTGAACATCCCGAAAGAGTTTGATTCTTATATCACCAGTATGACAACTTTTAAGGTTGACGTTTACGGCAGCTCGGTCGATCAAGGGTCATCAAATGCTATGCAGCTTGTGCAATCTGCCTTAGAGCAGTACAAAAATGAAATTGTTCAAAAACGTTTAACGAGTAAACATATTGACCATTCGGTGATCCAGCCGTTCTCAGTTCAACAAAAAGAAGCAGATGAAGAGCAAGGCGTTTCTGCGATCATGCTTTCTGCCATTCTTCCGATGCTGCTTCTAACATCAATCGTTTCCGGTGCCATGCCAATCGCTCTTGACATTATTGCTGGAGAAAAGGACCGGAAATCCATAGAAGCGCTGCTGCTGACACCGGTCAGCAGAAACAAAGTGTTAATCGGCAAGTGGCTTGCGGTTTCTACCTTCGGAATAGCCTCTGGCGTATTATCACTGATCTTTCTGATTCTGTGCACCGTCTTATTTACGGAAAAGTTAAGAACAGCCTTTCAGCTGGGAGATCACTTATGGGGCATTATCGGAGCCTCAGCCTTGATCATCATGCTTTCTGCCATGCTGATCGCCGCAATGGAGCTTTTGATCAGCATCATTTCCGGCACGGTAAAAGAAGCGCAGAGCTATATGTCTCTTGTCGTCTTTCTGCCTATATTCCCGATGTTTTTCATCTTCAATAAGGCGCCGAATCAAATCGATCTATCTTACTTTTTCATCCCGTTCCTAAATCTGCACGCCTTATTTAAACAGCTATTATTCGGGATGATAAATCCGGCTGCCATTCTATATACGTGCGGAACCATCGTCGTGCTCATCGCCATTTTCTTTTTACTGGCCAGAGCCTGCTTCTTAAAAGACAAATGGGTTCTGCCAAAATAAACTTGCAAAAGGAGAAATACACTTTCTCCTTTTTGTGTATGCTGAAAAAAGAAGGAAAATAGAAAAAGGATATCTAATACAAAAAGTGGAACCTGCGCTATTTTTCATCAAATCATTTCGGAAGGAGAAGGGACAATGGATCAAACACGTGCACTTGGGAAAACGAATTTACAGGTGAAACGGATCGGATTCGGCGCAAATGCGGTCGGCGGGCATAATCTGTTTCCGAATCTGAATGATGAAACTGGCAAGGACTTGGTTCGCACGGCTTTGGACGGCGGCGTGAACTTTATCGATACCGCCTTTATATATGGATTAGGGCGATCCGAAGAATTAATCGGTGAGGTCGTTCAGGAACGCGGTGTCCGGGATCAGCTCATGATCGCCTCTAAAGGAGCCCATAAAGAAGGAAACGGCCGCATTGAATTAGACAACAGCCGGGACTTTCTTCGCGGCGAGGTGGAAAAGAGCCTGAATCGGCTGAAGACAGATTACATCGATCTATATTATGTTCATTTTCCGGATGGCAAGACACCTCTTGCAGAAGTCGCGGGCACGCTGAAGGAACTGAAGGATGAAGGGAAAATCAAAGCGATTGGAGCCTCGAATCTCAATTATCAGCAATTGCAGGAATTTAATGCGGACGGCTACTTGGAGGTCTTTCAGTCAGAATACTCTTTAATTCAGCGTGATGCTGAGAAGGAGCTGCTCCCATACTGTGAAAAACACGGGATTTCTTTTATTCCGTATTTCCCGCTCGCATCCGGGCTGCTGACCGGAAAGTTTACAAAAGATGATGCCTTTGACGACAATCGAAAGAACAACCCGCAATTCCAGGGAGAAACCTTTATTCAAAACCTGAAAAAAGTAGACAAGCTCAAAGCGGTAGCTGAAGAAAAGAAAGCAGAGACGGCCCATGTCGCCTTGGCGTGGCTGTTAACGAGACCGGCTGTAGACGCCATCATTCCAGGTGCTAAGCGCCCGGAACAGCTGAAGGATAACCTAAAAACCTTAGATGTTGAACTGACGGATGATGAAGCAGATTTCATCAGCGGGATTTTTAAATGAAAAAGGAAATAGCCCTGGGGCTATTTCCTTTTGATGTTTATTCTTTAATGAATGCTTCAACTAATTCTGCTGCTCTGTAATCGTCCATATCAAGCTGCCACTGGTCGATGTCATTTTTCTTCATTTTCACTTCAACCGTTTTTTCACTTGAAGCCGGGCCAAGCTTTTTGAACTCTTCTGGATAGACTTGAAGCGCATATTTTACAGCATCTTCATAGCTCGCACCTGAATTCTTGCTGTAGTAGTCTTTCATTCTGTCCTCGATGCGGTCTGAGAGAGAAGAAGCGTCGACTGGTTTAATTGTAGCTTCTACAATGGCTTCATCTTTTGAGATGGAAGTTGTTTTCGCTTGAATCGATGAGTTTTTGCTTAATCCTGCTTTAATGCCGTTCACGATATTATCAAGCGCTTTGCTGTCCGCATATGTGCTTGAAAGGCCTGAAGCTGAGAGGTAGCCGTCTTTTGCGGACTCGTTAAAGTCGTTCACAATTTCATTTTTGTTCGCACCGGTGGTTTTTTCGAAATCTTTGTTATCTTTACCGAAAAGAAGGACATCTATATATGCCGATAAAGCTTTCGCAGAGTCTTGGAGCTGATCTGCTGTCGCAAGGATTTTTTTGTCTTTTCCGTCAATATTGAATGTAACTGATTTTGGCTTCTTATCACCGTAAGATTCCGGCGTGTAATTCAGCTCGTATTTTTCGCCTTTATCTACAACGAAGAAAAGATTTCCTTCAACGGATTTGTCAGTGTTAATCGTGCTACCCTGCAGCTTTTCGTTATAGTCTTCAGGATCTGTGTCAGACATTTTGGTATCACCCTGATACAAAGTGAAATCCATATGGTCTACATTAAGCGGTTCTTTCCCTGTGTTTTTCACAGCGACATTTACCTTTAACACGAGCTGATCATCTGAAGTTGACTTATCATACTGAGACGGAAGTGTATAAGAGACATCTTTGATCTTAACTTGAGCTATATCTGCGCTTTTTTCTGTTTCTGAACTTTTCTTCTCCGCGCTTGTTTTACTTCCGGAACAAGCAGCTGTAAACAGCATCAGCAGGAGAACAAGGAAAACAGCGTACGTTTTTTTCTGAAACATTCATTTTTCCTCCTCAAATGGTTTTGGGAAAGGGGAGTCTTTTGTCTTTGAGAATTGAATCTTTTTGAATGGATTGACATCATCCATCCAAAAAAATCGGTTCTTTTCTCACGGTTTTATCCATATTTCTGGAAACTCCGTCCTTCTTTGCGATTGATGACCTATAAAAAGTTGCAACGGAATTAATTTTAAGATTATTAGCTTTTATATTGAATAGGTTCATCATACTATTTTTGGTGAAAAATGTTCTGGTAAAACTGGAAAACACAGAAATTTGTGTATATTAGACTATTACTTTGTGATCAGTCGAAGGGTGACATTCGAACGAAGAAGGGGGCCGCCTTGGTGAAAAAAGAGGAATTGAAACAAAAAGCACTGGAAATCGGCCGTGTGCCGACACACTTAAAGCTGGAAATTGAAGATTATGGTGATGAACGGAAAAGGTCGTATTTTTGCTGGATAGATCCACAGGATGAACACAAAGGGATCATCGTAGAGCTTGGACCGGACGGACAGCTGGAAGGGCTTTCTCGAGATGTTGAGCCTGAAAGCAGTGAGAAGCTGTCCGAAGACCAAATAGAGGCTATCTTGATTCAGTTCGTGAACTCTCATTGTCCTGAAGCTCCGTCTGCGTTTGTCCGTGAAGAAAATGATGAGGCATTTGATGACAAAGTAAGGTTTTCATATGTTCAAATGGAAGACGGACTGCCGCTTCCTATGAGCGGTTTTATGGCTGATGTCTCCTTATCAGGGGAGGTGGTGTATTTTCGGTATTACGGAAAAGCGTGCAATATAATCAAGCCGGAACAGGTCGCAGATGAAAAAGAAGCAATGGCTTATTTCAAGAAAGATGTAGTTGTCACTCTCCTATTTGAGATCCTTCATCGCTCTGTCTACAAAAACGGAGACGATCAGCCGCATTTGGTGTATGAGTTTGAAAACGCGGGCATTGCTGTACCTGCAGATGTAAGTGAAGAGAAAGAAATATTTGATGATGATTACGTGGAGTCAGAAAGCTTTCCCCTTCCCTTATTCGAAGACATTCACGAAAATGCAGACCCTGGCAGCATGATCGGCTTGAGCAGCGGACTGGTAAAAGTAAGGGAAGCAGATATAGGAAATGGAAGAATCGGGATCGTCTGGCGGAATCCGGATGTTCCTGTGTATCAACCGGCGGATAAAAGCATGGACAGCTGGTTTAGAGGACGGGTTCACCAAGTGCTGAAAACCATCCATAACAAAGAAACCGGAAAACTCGAAGGTGTTATGTCGTTTATAGACGAAAAAGGGCCGAATACCGTAAGCGAGGAAGAGTGCGAAAAAATCGCCATTCGTTTTCTGTTCGCGTTATTCCCGAATGCTGATCAATATTTTAAGATCAAATACGATAAACAGGGTGAAGAAGGTTCGTCAGCCGGCTTTACGTTTGACGTGCACTGTAACGGAGTTCCGCTTCGGTTTGGGCAGGTCAGAATCTGCGTCAGCCGCCAGACTGGGCGCATTACCGTTTATATGGGACCGGACATTGACCCTGAAGTGCTCAAAGCTGTTGACCCAGTTCCACCCATTTCACCGGAACAAGCCAAGTCTATCTTTTGGCGCCATTTTAAAGTGGAGCTTGGCTGGGAGAGAGAATACGGAGAAGATGAAGAAAACAGCTATCGTCTCGTCTACAAGCCGGTATATCCGAGATTGATTGATGCCCATACTGGTGAGGCTGTCATAAGTGCATTGTAAAACAGCCAAAAGTCACACATTTTCGGCGTGTGTACTGGCTGATGCATGAAAAAAGTAATAGAGAGAATGTGGAAATCCAGTTTCCTTAATAGAAAAGGACCTTTCTTCACTTTAAAAGAAGAAGGGTCTTTTTATATAATAAACAAGGTTCTCTTTGTCGTAGACTCTTTGAAAGGATGACTTCATTGGTAAACAAACAGCTGAAAAAGAAGGCGCAAGAGATCGGAAATGTACCGCCGCACTATGAGCTTGAGATAGAAGATTATGCTCAAAAACAAAAGAAGAAGGGGCATGCATACTTCATTTGGAAGGACCCTGAAGATCCGGAAAAGCAAATTATCGTAGAACTCGCGAGCGACGGCGCTTTGCTCACATTTTCAACAGCCGCCGGCCTCGAGCAGGACAAAAAGCTCCCAGATGCCGAGCTGAAGCTGACAGCTCTTCAGTTTGCCGCAGCCCACCATCCGGCCACATTTATGAAATTTCATTTACAAGCCAAGGAAGAACGAGGGCATCACATCCGGTTTGTTTATACAAAAAAACAGCTGGGCCTCTCGCTCCCCAATTCAGGATTTTTAATAGATATCACACGCAGCGGACAGATTGTCCATTTTTTATATTACGGAGAAGGGAACAAAGCCGACATCCCAAAGGAATTCGTAGAGAAAGAGAAGGTCATTTCCCATTACGTCAATACAATGTCTTTACGGCTTATGTATGACGTCATTGATGATGAACAATTGCCCAGACTCGTCTATGAACCGATTTTGCCGGGTTACAACTATCCAGCGGATGTAGACGAAATTGTGCCTGACCAGCACATATCGGATGAAAGAACGGAAAACGGGGCGCTTCTCCCGCCACTTGAAAAAAAAGAAGAAACCGATATATATGAAATGCTGGGACTTACTTCTGATATGAAAAAAGTCGGAGAAAGGGACTTCGGAGATGAACTTGGAAGCACTTGGCGCAAAGGCACTGCACCCGAGCGGAAGGATTTAAGCATAGGAAGCTATTTTGCAACGAGAAATAAAAATACAATCAAAATGAAGACTGATAAAAAAACAGGGAAATTAAAAGCAGCTATTTCCTTCATGGAACATCAAGTTTCCGGCCAATACTCAACGGAAGAATGCCAAGAGACAGCGCTTCAGTTTTTGTACGCGCTCTATCCAAGAGCAGATGAGTTTTTCAGAGTGAACCCAATCCGAATCGATGTAAGAGGCAGGGTCCGCAATCATTTTTCTGTCTGGTATAAAGGAATACCGCTGCGGTTCGGTGCTGCCCGCATCATCGTCAACCCGGAAACCGGAAAAATTGACGCTTTTATGGCTCCGGATATAGACCCAGAGCTATTAGAAACAATCAACCATAAACCGGATGTTTCAGCCGACGAAGCGAGAGAAGCATTTTTATCTGCGTTTGATGTGAGGCTGGAGTGGCAGCCTGATTTTTCAGCAGGCAGCCAACAGCATTATAAGCTTGTGTATAAGCCGATTTATCCTCCATATATTGACGCGCATAAAAGAAAAAAGAAGAGGCTGTGAGGGTGTCTAGTCAGGTATCATTTGCAAGTGGGGGTAATCTTTGAACCGTTCCCAATCCCCGCCCCACTCAAATCCGAGTTTTTTAGCGATGGTGACGACCTCCAGCCAATCTGATTTCCCGTTTTGATTGCCGTCGTAATCCATATCCCATAAGATGCTGCCATCCTTTTTCTGAAGAGCGAAATCAATCGCCAAACCATAATTATGATACGATTCCCCTCCTTTTGCGTAGGTGACAATATTCCCTTTTTTTGTGCGTCCTTGCTTATATAATTCGTCTTGTTCCTTGAAGGATCTGAATCCTTCAGTAATCACGATCGAGATGCCTTTATTTGATGCGGCAGCCTTGAGGGTGTCGGCATTCTGCTTCACAATCGGATCAAGAGCGGAAGGAACAGGCCTGTCCTGCAGAGCGGTTTGAGAGTGCCATGCGTGCCGCACATATGAAAAACAAAGGTCCGCCACAAACAGGAGGCATAAGATGAAAGATGTTTTTGCTATTAATTTCATACCGTTCTCACTTTCTCATGAGTTGCTGAATGTTATGTTTTAAGCCATTGACTCTCTCTAAAAGAGACTAGCTATGATAAAATATAACATAAATAGTAGCAGGAGGAAGGAGGCAGATCATTGAGAGCAAAGATTCCATCTGAAGAAGTGGCGGTAAAACTAAACGAATGGTATAAACACATTCGTGCGTTTGAAGCAGATCAAGCAGAAACATTAAAGCAGGAGATCGAGTACGAATTAGAAGACATGGAAGAAAATCAGGATTTACTATTATATTTTTCTTTGATGGAATTTCGGCATCGGATCATGCTGGACAAGCTGATGCCGGTGAAAGACAGCGACACCGAGCCTCCGTTCTCTGACATGCTGAATGAAATTGAAAGCAATCAGCAAAAACTGACGGGCTTATTAGAATATTATTTTTACTATTTCAGAGGGATGTACGAATTTAAGCAGAAAAATTTCATTTTAGCCATTGATCATTATAAGCACGCCGAGGAAAAGCTGGAGTATGTGGAAGATGAGATTGAAAAAGCTGAATTTCTTTTTAAGGTCGCAGAAGTGTACTATCACATCAAACAAACGTATTTTTCGATGAATTATGCAAGCCAGGCGCTTGATATCTATACGAAATACGAACTGTACGGCCGCCGCCGCGTGCAGTGTGAATTTATCATTGCCGGAAATTTGACGGATGTCTATCATCACGAAAAGGCGCTCAAGCACCTGTGCAGCGCTTTGGATTATGCCAGTCAGCTTGAGGAAGCATACATGATTGCTGCGGCTCATTATAACGTAGGCCACTGTAAGTACAGCTTGGGAGATCTTAGCGAAGCGGAGGGCTATTTTAAGAAGGCCGCCGCCATTTTTGAAAAGCACAAATTTCAGCAGACCGTTCAAGCTGTATTTTCACTGACACATATCTACTGTAAAGAAGGAAAATACGACAAAGCAATAGAGACGTATCAACACGGGGTTACAAGCGCGGCAGAATGGGCAGATGACATGTACTTAACAAAATTCCGCCTTATTCATGAGCTTTATCTTGGCAGCGGCGACAGGAAGGTGCTCGAAGAATGTTTTGACCTTTTGGAATCCCGCCAGCTTTTCGCTGATGCAGAAGAGCTGATGCAGGACGCGGCAGAACGCTTCAATCAGCAGCAAAATTATGAGTCCGCCGCTTTCTTTTACCGCAGGCTGATGGACATAAAAAAGACACTTGCCGAGCAGCGCTTCCAATAAGAGATGGCAGAGAACCGATAAGGTTCTCTGCTTTTTTTATGCTGTTTTCAACCCGGTAAAACAGGGTATTTTCCAGTACACAAAGGAAAATCAGAGGAGGAAATCATTTATGTATAAAGATTTAATCGGGAAAACAGCCATCGTAACAGGCTCTTCAAAAGGAATCGGGAGAGCCATTGCGGAACGCTTTGGACAGGAGAAAATGAATGTGGTTGTGAATTATCACAGCGACCCGTCAGGAGCCGATGAAACAGTGGACATCATTAAGCAAAACGGAGGAAAAGCCGTCGTAGTCGAAGCGGATGTGTCAAAGGAAGAAGGGATTCAGGCGCTAATGGATGCCGCTTTGGAGCACTTTGGCACGCTTGATGTAATGGTGAACAATTCAGGCTTCAACGGTGCAGAAGCCATGCCGCATGAGATGAGCCTTGAAGATTGGCAAAGAGTCATTGATGTAAACGTAACGGGAACCTTTATGGGGGCAAAAGCCGCGCTCAATCACATGATGAAGAACAATATCAAAGGAAACGTGCTCAATATCTCAAGTGTTCATCAGCAGATTCCGCGCCCAGTCAATATTCAATACTCAACTTCTAAAGGCGGCATCAAGATGATGACGGAAACGCTGGCGCTTAACTATGCAGACAAGGGAATTCGCGTCAACGCAATAGCACCGGGCACCATCGCCACAGAGTCCAACGTTGACACGAAAAAAGAAGAAAACAGACAAAAGCAATTGAAAAAAATTCCGATGAGAGCCTTTGGACAACCGGAAGAAGTGGCGGCTGCAGCGGCTTGGCTCGTATCGGGAGAAGCGAGTTATGTGACCGGTACAACACTGTTTGTCGACGGCGGAATGACACTCTATCCGTCTCAGCTCGAGTAGAAAGAAAAACAGGGGGAGTGCGGGATGAAAAAAGACTGGTGGAAGGATGCAGTCGTTTATCAAATATATCCAAGAAGTTTTCAGGACAGTAATGGAGATGGGATCGGGGATTTGCGGGGAATAATTTCCCGGCTGGACTACATAAAGGAGCTTGGGGCAGATGTAATTTGGATATGTCCCATCTATCCTTCTCCAAATGTTGATTACGGTTATGATGTAACTGACCATAAGACGATTATGGATTCTTACGGCACGATGGAGGATTTTCATGATCTGCTTGACGAGGTGCATCAGCGCGGCTTAAAGCTTGTCATGGATTTTGTCCTAAACCACACTTCAGTCGAGCATCCGTGGTTTAAAGAAGCGGAGCTGGACAAAAACAGCAAGTACCGCAGCTATTACTTATGGCGCCCCGGCACAAAGAACGGCCCGCCAACGGACTGGGTGTCAGACTACGGGCGTCCAGTTTGGCAATATGAGGAGCACACTGGCGAATATTATTTGCACATGAACGCCGTCAAACAAGCTGACTTAAACTGGGAAAATCCTGACGTTCGCCAAGCCGTATATGACATGATGAAGTTTTGGCTCGATAAAGGGGTCGACGGCTTGCGCATAGACCAGCTTCATCTGATCTCAAAGAAAGAGTTCCTTCCTTCATATGAGGACTACGTCAATCAGCGCGCAGAACCGAAACCCTTCCAGCCGAACGGCGAACGTATCCATGACTATTTAAAAGAGATGACAGATGAAGTATTTTCACAATACGATGTCATGTCGGTCGGCGAGGTTGGCTCTGTCACACCGGAGGAAGGCTTGACGTATACGGGAACTGATAAGCATGAACTGAATATGATTTTTCACTTTCAGCATATGGAGCTTGACCAGCAGCCGGGAAAAGCACATTGGGATCTGAAGCCCCTGGAGCTATCTGATTTAAAATCCGTATTATCAAAGTGGCAGAAGACGCTTGAACATAAAGGCTGGAATACACTGTTTTGGTGCAACCACGACCAGCCGCGGATTGTTTCCCGTTTCGGAGATGAAGGGAGATATCGCAAAGAGTCCGCAAAAATGCTTGCCACTGTCCTTTATTTTATGAAAGGCACGCCGTATATTTATCAAGGAGAAGAAATCGGCATGACAAACGCGCCGTTTATGAGAATTGAGGACTACAAAGATATCCAAACGATCAATATGTATCATAAACGGGTGTTTGAAAACGGCTATGATCCTGAAGAAGTGATGGCTTCTATCTTGGCCAAAAGCCGGGATCATGCCCGGACGCCGATGCAATGGAGCAGCGGGAAGAATGCCGGATTCACGGACGGAACGCCATGGCTGAAGGTCAATCCGAACTATACATCCGTCAATGCCGAGAAAGCGGAGGCAGACTCCGATTCCATTTTAGCCTATTACAAAAAGGTGATCAGCCTGAGAAAGCAGTATGCAGATCTCATAAAAGGAAGCTACGATCTTTTGCTCCCAGATGATCCGCAGCTGTTTGTATACGTTAGGGGGAATGGCAACCAGCAGCTTTTGGTGGTAAATAATTTTTCAAAAGAGCAGGCTGTATTCCACTGGCCGGAGCTTTGCAGCAAGGACCAGGCGTCCCTTCTTCTCAGCAATTATAAAAACAGTGATATTGCTGATGAAATGGTGTTTCAGCCTTACGAGAGCAGAGTATATCTTTTGAATGACAGAGAATAAGAAGTCAACCCGGCGCAGTTTGCCGGGTTTTTCAGTACATATATTTGCGCTGCAAACGGAAATAATAAAAACATAACGCTGACATAAAATTAATCTTGCAAAACGTAATGACTTCGGTTTATTATTATATAGGATTACAAAATCGTTATCATTTTGATTTAAAGTCATTGTGAAAAAGAGGGGATATTCGTTATGTTTAAAAAATGGAGCGGTTTGTTTGTGATTGCAGCGTGCTTCTTATTGGTCGCGGCATGCGGCAACTCATCAACAAAAGGGTCAGCGGATTCAAAGAGTGATAAACTGCACATTGTCACGACGTTCTACCCGATGTATGAATTTACGAAACAAATTGTGAAAGATAAGGGCGATGTGGATCTATTAATTCCATCTTCAGTCGAACCGCACGACTGGGAGCCGACGCCGAAGGATATTGCAAGCATTCAGGACGCAGATTTGTTCGTTTATAATAGCAAATACATGGAAACCTGGGTTCCTTCAACCGAAAAAAGCATGGGCCAAGATCACGCGGTTTTCGTAAATGCGAGCAAAGGCATTGATTTAATGGAGGGCTCTGAAGAAGAACACGAACATGAGCATGAACACGAACACGGAGATCACGAAGAGCATGAACACAGTCATGAAATGGACCCTCATGTATGGCTCAGCCCTGTTTTAGCGCAAAAGGAAGTTGAAAATATTACTGCGCAAATCGTGAAGCAAGACCCAGATAACAAAGAATACTATGAGAAAAATAGTAAAGAATATATTGCAAAACTGCAGGATCTTGATAAACTATATCGTACAACCGTAAAAAAAGCGGCGAAAAAAGAATTTATCACACAGCACACAGCTTTTGGCTATTTGGCAAAAGAATACGGCCTGACTCAGGTTCCGATTGCGGGGCTTTCTCCTGAACAAGAGCCGAGTGCAGCTGACTTAGCAAAACTGAAAACGTATGCCAAAGAGCATGACGTGAAAATCATATATTTTGAAGAAGTTGCATCCTCCAAGGTTGCAGATACGCTAGCCAGTGAAATCGGCGCGAAAACAGAAGTGCTGAATACGCTGGAAGGCTTAAGCAAAGAAGAACAGGATAAAGGTGTAGGGTACATCGACATCATGAAACAAAACCTCGATGCCCTGAAAGATTCACTATTGGATAAATAAAAAGATAGTGTGCGCCGGAGGGTGCACACTATTTCTTTGTGAGAAAGGAAGATTGACATGAATCTCGTCTCATTGAAAGATATCGTGTTTGGCTATTCCCACACGCCTGTGTTGGATAAAGTATCTCTTGATATTGAAAGCGGCGAGTTTGTCGGCATTACAGGTCCAAACGGCGCTTCTAAATCAACGCTGATAAAAGTGATGCTCGGCATGCTGAAACCGTGGGAAGGCACAGTAACAATCAGTAAAAAGAATGCAGACGGCAAACGTCTGACTATAGGGTATGTCCCGCAGCAAATTTCTTCATTTAATGCAGGTTTTCCGAGCACCGTGCTTGAGCTTGTCCAATCCGGCCGGTACACAAAAGGGAAATGGTTTAAACGTTTGAATGAAGAAGATCATATCGAAGTAGAAAAAGCCCTGAAAATGGTGGAAATGTGGGAGCTTCGCCATCGGAAAATCGGTGACTTGTCGGGCGGCCAGAAACAGAAAATCTGTATTGCCAGAATGCTTGCCAGCAATCCCGATCTCCTAATGCTGGACGAACCGACCACAGCGGTTGATTATGACAGCAGAAAAGGGTTTTACGAATTCATGCACCACTTGGTGAAAAATCACAATCGCACAGTTGTGATGGTCACTCATGAACAAAATGAAGTACAGCAGTTTTTAGATAAAGTGATTCGATTAGAGAGAGGAGAAAAAGGCGGATGGAAATGTTTGACTTGGAATTCATGCGACGAGCTTTTCTAGCAGGCGGCATGATCGCCATCATGGCCCCGATTCTAGGGGTATACCTTGTGCTTAGAAGGCAGGCCTTAATGGCTGACACACTCTCGCATATTTCACTGTCGGGTGTGGCCATCGGCTTTTTCCTCAGCACCAATATTACCGCGGCGAGCATAGTCGTTGTGACCGTCGGCGCGGTCGGAATTGAATACATGCGGCGGGCATATCGGACATACTCGGAAGTATCGATTGCCATTTTAATGGCGGCGGGTCTGTCCTTCGCGATGTTTTTAATCAGCCTTTCGAAAGGCGCGGCCACTATGAGCATTGACCAGTACTTATTCGGGTCGCTCGTGACGGTTAACCAGCAGCAGGTCTATATTATCGGCATCATTACATTGTTGATCCTGCTCTATTTTATCGTATTAAAAAGGCCGCTCTACCTGCTGACATTTGATGAAGCAACAGCCAAAACGTCCGGAATCAATACAAACATTCTGTCGATGTCATTCAGTATTGTCACTGGTCTTGCGATCTCAGTTATTATTCCGATTATCGGCGTACTGCTCGTATCGGCACTGCTCGTATTGCCGGCAGCTTTCGCCATTAGAATCGCCAAAGGCTTTAATATGGTATTTATGTCAGCCATCCTCATTTCCTTATTCAGTGTATTTATGGGGCTGACATCATCTTATCAGCTCGGCACACCGCCAGGGCCTTCCATTACCCTGCTGTTAATTGTTCTGCTCTTGATCGGATTTGCAGTTCAAGGGATATGGACGTTTATCAAAAAAGAAACCCAGCGTAAAAAAGGACGCAGGTAAAAATAAAAAGCAGTTTTTCCATCAGGAAAAACTGCTTTTTTTATAGAAATAACTCTGCAAGACGCTCATATGATTCTTTTTTCGCCTCAAAGTCAAACACATTGCAAAGAACCATCATTTCATTTGTTTCATAGCGGTCAGCCAGCTCTAGAAGCTGCTGTTTTACAGTGCTTGGAGAACCGATGACCATGCGTTTTCTGTTTTCTCGTATTTGGTTTTTATCTGATTCGGTATAGTGGTATGCTTTCGCTTCCTCAATGCTTGGCACCCTGCTGTCCAAGCCTTTCCCGACGCGAAGAAGCCACAAATCTTGGCTTAACGCGAGCTCCTCTGCCTCTTCATCTGTTTTTGCGCAAATGACAAAGATCGTAAACAGTGCGGCTGGGGATGTGAAATGGGCTGATGGCTGAAAGTTTTCACGATAAACGCGAAACGCGCTTTCCCCTCGTTCGGGGTTGATAAAATGTCCAAATACATATCCGATTCCCTGATGGGCCGCTCGCCTTGCGCTGTTTTCCCCCAATCCAAGCACCCAAAGCTCCGGCACTGTATCAATAAGAGGCGCTGCTTTGATCCCGGCATACGGATGCCCGGCGGGAAGCGAATCGGTCAGAAAATAAGAGACATCCTGAAGCTGTCTGTTAAAATCGGTTAAGCTTTTTTTGATGCCGTCGGTTAAGGCGAGCCGGGTTTTCGTCGTTCCGCCCGGCGAACGCCCGAGGCCGAGGTCAATCCGGTTCGGATACAAGGCCTCAAGCTGGCGAAAGGTTTCGGCCACCTTAAACGGGCTGTACTGAGGCAGAAGCACACCGCCAGACCCGACACGAATCTTGTTGGTGTGAGCCGCGATGCGTGCGATCATAATTTCCGGTGCCGTGCTTGCCAGTCCTTTCGTGCTGTGGTGTTCGGCAAACCAATAACGCTTATAGCCCCACTCTTCACTTCGTCCAGCCAGCTCAACCGAATGCTGAAGGGCTGTCACGGGGCTTTCTCCTTTAGAAACAGGTGCCTGATCAAGTATGCTTAAATGAATCAAAAGGCCGCTTCCTTTCCGTTGCTTTTTAGAATGTGATACAAGAATAGGCAAAATGACTCGCTCACGTCAAATGGTTTGTTTAAGATCCGTCATTCATATGATTTGCTAAAGATATATCAAATATGGGAGATTTTTTTCGAGGATTTTCGTCAATTATTCTAAACTTTTACGAAACTTTGATATAATAAAAAACGTATATATTAATAATTTACGGCATTCAAGTTACGTTTGTACGTAAAAATAAATGTGACTATATTCACATTTCGATGATTAGGAGTGAATCGTGTGGCAATTTCTTTAGAAAAAGGTCAGCGAATTGATTTAACAAAAGGAAAAGCGGGCCTGTCAAAATTGATGGTCGGTCTCGGCTGGGACCCTGTTTCATCAGGCGGCGGCTTTTTTGGAAAGCTGCTCGGCGGAGGCGGACCAAATATTGACTGTGACGCATCAGTGCTGATGCTGGAAAACGGCAAGTTCACTGATAAGAAAAATGTCATTTATTTTGGAAACCTGAAAAGCCGCTGCGGCAGTGTCAAGCACACAGGTGACAACCTGACAGGCGACGGAGCGGGCGATGATGAGCAGATTTTAATTGATTTGGCGAAAGTGCCTGCCAACATTAATAAGCTTGTATTTGTTGTGAATATTTATGATTGCGTAAGAAGAAAACAGGATTTCGGCATGATTCAAAATGCTTTTATCCGTGTTGTTGATCAATCGAATCATGAAGAAATGCTCAAATACAACTTGAAAGACAATTATGCCGGCAGAACAAGCCTGATTACGGCTGAAATCTACCGCCAGGACGGCGAGTGGAAATTCGCGGCGGTCGGCGAAGGCACAAACGATACAAGATTAGAAGATATTGTCAACCGATACGTATAAAAGAAAAAGGAGTGGATGAAACATGGCAATTTCATTGGCAAAAGGACAAAAAGTAGATTTAACAAAAACGAATCCGGGTCTTTCAAAGGTTGTTGTCGGTTTGGGCTGGGATACGAATAAGTATGACGGCGGACATGACTTTGATCTTGACTCAAGTGTGTTTCTTTTAGACGCGTCTGGTAAATGCGCATCTCAAAATGATTTTATTTTCTATAACCAGCTTGAAGGCGGAAACGGTTCAGTCGTTCATTCAGGCGATAACCTGACAGGCCTTGGCGAGGGTGATGACGAGAATGTAAAAGTCAATCTCAGCGCCGTACCTGCCAATATCGACAAAATCTCATTTGTTATCACGATTCACGAAGCGGAAGCGCGCAGCCAAAACTTTGGACAAGTGTCAAATGCGTTTGTGCGCATTGTCAATGAAGAAACAAATGAAGAGCTTATTCGTTACGATCTTGCGGAAGATTTCTCTATTGAAACGGCAATTATCGCTGGAGAGCTTTACAGACACAACGGCGAATGGAAATTCTCCGCTATCGGCTCAGGCTACCAAGGCGGTCTTGCCCGCATCGCAACAGATTACGGCTTGCAAGTCGGTTAAGACATATTACGAAGAGCAGAAAGGAGAGAGGCAGTATGGCCATTCAATTAGCAAAAGGACAGCGTGTGGATTTAACGAAAACAAATCCGGGACTCACAAAAGCGGTGATTGGTTTAGGCTGGGATACAAATAAGTACTCAGGCGGACACGATTTTGACCTGGATGCTTCAGCCTTTTTAGTGGATGCGCATGATAACTGCGTGAATGATCTCGATTTCGTCTTCTATAATAACCTTGAGCATCCGAGCGGCGGTGTCATCCATACGGGTGACAACCGCACCGGAGAAGGCGACGGAGATGATGAGCAGATCATCGTTGATTTTTCAAAAATCCCTGCTCACATTGAGAAAATCGGCATCACAGTTACCATTCATGACGCGGAAGCACGCAGCCAAAACTTTGGACAAGTGTCAAACGCGTTTGTACGCGTTGCAGATGAAGAGACTCAAAATGAGCTTCTTCGCTTCGATTTGGGGGAAGATTTCTCCATTGAAACAGCCGTTGTCGTATGTGAGCTGTACAGACACGGAAACGAGTGGAAGTTCAATGCGATCGGCAGCGGTTTTTCCGGCGGCCTTGCTTCATTATGCCGGAACTACGGTTTGCAGGTGTAAGCGAGTGACAAATAAAGCAGTCACCGTTTTGAATTAATAGGAGGAAAAAACTTGGAATTTTTACATCACATCATGTCTACGTATGCTTCATTTTTCGATTGGGAAATGTGGGGGGAAGTTCTGACTGATCCGGTTTCTTGGGGTCTGATCGGTTCCCTTGTTGTGCTGGAAGGCCTTTTATCGGCCGATAACGCGTTAGTTCTTGCGGTAATGGTGAAACACCTTCCGGAAAAACAGCGTAAAAAAGCGTTAACGTATGGTTTATTCGGAGCGTATATTTTCCGATTTATTTTCATTGGACTCGGTATGCTTCTCATAAAATTCTGGTGGATCAAGGTGCTTGGCGCGCTTTACCTGGCTTGGCTCGTCATTAAGCACTTCTGGATCGGCGAAAAAGAAGAGGAAGCAGACGGTATTAAGAAAAACTCTTGGATGGTCCGTACATTCGGTATCTTCTGGGCAACTGTTATTTCAGTTGAACTGATGGACCTTGCCTTTTCTGTGGACAGCATCTTGGCCGCGTTTGCGGTATCTGAAAAAGTATGGGTTCTTTTGATCGGCGGTATGCTGGGTATTTTAATGATGCGTACAGTCGCAAAAGTATTCCTTGTGCTGATCGATAAAATCCCTGAGCTTGAAAACACAGCATTCGTGTTAATCGGAATTATCGCGCTGAAAATGGCAGGGAGCGCTTTCCATTATGAAATGCCGCATTCTGTATTCTTCATTATCATTATCGCTGCATTTGCGGTAACATTTATCATTCACTATATCAACAAACAAAAGCAGGTGCGCGAACAAACAGCTGCGTCAAAAGAAGAATAAAACAAAACAAGGAGGGAGTTTCATGTCCTTCCTTTTTTGTTACAGAAAAGAGGGTGACTGGTTTGCGGTATTTCCACTATTTATCAGCGCGTCAAGAAGAGCATGTATTTTATCAAGTGCCGAAACAGGTCACGAAAGAGACGCCGAAAAAGTGGCTTGAACAAGCGCTGGGAGCCCTATTATATATGCCTGCAACCCGCCACGACATAGCCGCTATGATTACTGAACAAAAGTACGAGGATCTAACGTCCGTTGTTTTCTGCTTAGAGGATGCGATTGGGGATCATGAAGTCGAGCAGGCTGAACATAATCTCAACGTTCAGCTTGAGCGCATAGAACAGGCGATTCAGCAAAACAAAATAGAACCGGATAATCTTCCGCTCATGTTTGTAAGGGTGCGTTCTCCGAAGCAGCTGCAGGAGCTGGCGGGCCGCTTGAAGCGCTTTCTTCATTTGTTAACCGGTTTTGTGTTTCCGAAATGTTCAGGAGTGAACGCCCGTGACTATGCGGAAACGCTGGAAAACATTTCTCGCGATAGGAGAGCGCCGATTTATGGAATGCCGATTTTAGAAACGCCTGATTTGCTTTCAAAAGAGACGCGGACAGAGGCTTTCGGAGAGCTGAGTGCGGTACTGCATCAATATCAGGACTTGATTTTAAACGTGCGAATCGGTGCGACTGATTTGTGCGGGTTATACGGCATCCGGAGAAAGCCGGGGCAAACCATCTATGATATTCGCCTGATTGCAGATTTTATGGCAGATGTCATCAATTATTTCGGCCGGACGTTTGTTGTTTCTGGACCGGTCTGGGAATATTTTCAGGCAGCGCAAAAGCCTCACCTTCTATCAGGACACCAGCCTGCTGAGCTGAATGAGCATGTCAAAGGTTTGGTGAAGGAAACAGAGCTTGATATCGCTAACGGGATTCACGGAAAAACAGTCATTCACCCGTCTCAGCTTAAAGCGGTAAACAGCCTGTATGTTGTATCAAAGGAAGACTATATGGATGCGTTAAGCATTATTCATCACGGAAACGGTTCAATCGGTGTGATGAAAAGCCATTTTTCCAACAAAATGAATGAAATGAAGCCCCATATGAAATGGGCTGAGAACATCATAATAAAATCAGAAATCTATGGGGTGTATCATGAAAACCGATCTTTCTCCGATTTGCTCAACGAACAGCAAAACACTTCAAATATTGGACAATATGGCGGTTGATCTGTCAGTCACTGACAATCCGCTTTCTATTCCGGAGCAAGTCTTATTTGAAATGGCGGCGCGTGTAAACAAAAAAAGGGGTTTTTTATTTGTCAGCAAAGTGCTGGGAAAGCATATTCCAGTTCATCCGCTGAAGCCGCTTTTGGCGTCAGGGCTGCTTGCTTTGGAGTACGCTGAACGAAAAACGGGGCGTGAGCTGAAGGAGAAGGCTGACATTCTGAACGGGTTTCTTTCAGGAACGGACAGCGGCCTTCGTAATGCTTATCGAACATTGCAAAAGCAGCGCGTGGCACTAGAGGAGGCGCCGCTTGTGATCGGGTTTGCGGAAACGGCGACAGCACTTGGACACGCGGTTTATGACTGTATTGAGAATGCGGCGTATGTCCATACAACACGTGAACAAATACGAAACAACGAGCCTTCCATTACATTTGTCGAGGAGCACTCCCATGCGACCGACCAGCTGTGCTATGCGGAACCTCATATGATCAACAACAATTGCCCGGTGATTCTCGTGGATGATGAAATCACAACAGGAAAAACCGCATTGCATATCATTCGGGATATACAATCGAAATTTCCCCGCAAAGAATACGCTGTTTTGTCTTTATTGGATTGGCGGACTGAGGAACACAAACAAGCTTATGCTGAAGCGGAACGGGAATTAGGGGTTACCATATCAACAACAGCTTTACTGTCTGGGCGCATTTCCTTTAAGGGAGAGCTTTTGTCAGAGTCTACCTATGATTACAAACCGAAGCCGCAGGAATCAGCAATAAACAGAACAGACATCGACTTGTCCGGCTTCTTTGCATCCTTACCCTATCAGCCGGCCACATTCGCAGACGAGCATTTTTATGTGAAGGAAACAGGGCGATTTGGCTTAAAGGCGAGTGACAGGCAGGCCGTTCACGAGGCCTGCCGCCTAGCTGCGCAGCATGTGGAACAATATCGGAAGGGGAGAAGAACGCTTGTGCTCGGAACGGGAGAGCTGATGTACATCCCTATGAACATCGCAGCGCATCTTCACGGCTCTATTTCTTATCACTCTACTACCCGCAGTCCGATTCACCCTGTTGCCAAAGAGGGCTATGCTGTGCAGAACGGATATTCATTTATGAATCCCGAAGATGAGGGGGTTCGCCATTTTATCTATAACCTCCCCGCCGGAGCGTATGACGAAGTCTTTTTCTGTCTTGAAAAGACCGTTTCGGATGAGGCGTTACAGCCGATTTTTCATATATTCAAAGAAAAAGAAGTGCCGCATATCCACATTGTAACCCTTTCAGGAAAGGCGTGATCTGAATTGACAGAGATAATTGACCGGATTGGAAGCTATCCGAAGGAGGATGTCACCTTTCTATTAAAAGATTTGTCCGCCGTTTCGATTGAAAAAAGCACGGAAGAACGGGAACGGTCGATTCAAAGCGGCACCCATTACTCTGAGATGCTGCCGATCGAATATAAGCCGACAGATGAGTATATGAAACTGTTTTATGCCTCGCTTGAAGACAGTAAACAGAAGGTTGCGTTGGCGGCCGGAGCTGTGGCGGAGCAGCTTTTCGCCAAACACGGCAACGATACGGTTTTGTGCAGCCTGGCAAGGGCGGGCACGCCGATCGGTGTATTGATTAAACGGTACATCAAAATGAAGTATCACATCTCAGTTCCGCACTACAGCATATCGATTATTCGGGACAGGGGAATTGATGAAAACGCCTTGCAGCATATGCTGGAGCATCATCCAGACGGAAAGATCGCCTTTATCGACGGCTGGACAGGCAAAGGCGCTATTACAAAAGAACTGAACCGATCCATCCAACAGTTTAACCAGCGCTGGAATACGAGACTTTCCTCAGAAATTGCGGTGCTTGCCGATCCGGGTGATTGCGCGGACATCTACGGAACGAAGGAGGATTTTCTGATTCCGAGTGCCTGCTTGAACTCTACAGTATCTGGTCTTGTCAGCCGCACGGTCTTAAATGAAAAATGGATCGGGCCGGATGATTTTCACGGGGCGAAATATTACCGTGAGCTGAGCGAAGAGGATGTTTCTGTATTCTATATTGAAACGATAGCCGAGCAATTTCCGTCTATTTTTAAAGAAGCAGAACGCCTGGCGATTGGCTTGGAGCGCGCACGTATGAAACCGGATTGGAGCGGCTTGGTTTCCATTGAGACGATCCGAGAGCAATTTGGCATCAGCAATACGAACCTGATCAAACCGGGAGTCGGAGAAACGACCCGTGTGCTTCTTCGCAGAGTGCCTTGGAAAATACTAATTCAGCCTGGCGCTGAAGAAACGCTGAAACATATTCTTTTACTGGCAAAGGATCGGGGAGTGCCTGTAGAAGAATACGAGAACATGTCTTACAGCTGCTGCGGGCTGATTCGTCCGGCGGAGAAAAGCCTATGAACGCGTTTGCCAGCGATTTAGACAGAACATTAATTTATTCAAGGCGCATGATCGGCACGCCCGATAAGGAAGCCGGGATTGAGCTGATTGAAACCTTAAATGGGCGGGAGCTTTCTTATATTTCCTCAGCCGTAAAAGAACATATAAATCAGATTCAGAAGGATCACTATTTTATTCCCGTCACCACGCGTACAAACGAACAGTATAAGAGAATCCTATGTTTCCAGCAGGACATTGTGCCGGAATATGCGGTGACAACAAATGGCGGATGCATCTTAAAGGACGGCGAGCCTCTGAAAGAGTGGGACGAGCTGATGAAAGAGGAGCTGGCGTCGTGTCTGCCGATCGAGGCCATGCTGAGGGAAATTGCAGGTCTCTCGTTATCAGATGCGGTAAAAAGAACCCGAATTGCCCATCACTATTTTGTGTATCTCATTTTACATGAGGAAAAAATACCGTACATCGATATATCCGCTGTGAAAAAGTGGGGAGCCGATAAGGGCTGGCAAGTATCCCTGCAGGGGCGAAAGCTTTACTTTATTCCCAATCCGCTTAATAAGTGGAAAGCGGTCGAATACCTGAAATCCAGGCTCTCTCTTGATGAAATCTATACGGCTGGAGATTCTCTGCTTGACCTTGAACTGATCCGGGAAGCCGATTTTGGCATCGCACCCGCGCACGGCGAGGTATTAAGTCACGATCCGAAACTTCGCAAAACGGCTGCAAGCGGCATGCTGGCGGGAGAAGAAATCACAGCGTTAGTTTTATCGCAAATATCCAAATTAAAACACGTATAAAACACAAAAAAAAACCAGAAAGGAGGATATGATGAGACAAGAAGAGTTAACCATCCATAAAGCTGTTCCGGCTCATGGCGATTGGAAAAGTATGCTGTTTCAGCCATTGCCGGAGCGGGATCACTATGAGAATGAACAAGGTCTTTCTTTTTCGCGGCTTGCCGGGCAAATACTGGGCACGCCCATTGATGAGACCGACTACTTTAACGAGCTGTATGATCTTTCTGTAAACGATCATATTTATGTCCTGAGCGAAACGCTTGATAAAACAATTGCACCTGAAACTTTTCAGGCGCTTCAGCATATTCATTCCATCAATCAGCAGGAAAAAGGCCTTTCGGTCAGCCGCTTTGTCGCCTTTCTGGACGGGGAACAGCTGATTGCGAAGCATTCCAATCCCATGTTGCACCGCCATTTAAGAAAAGCACTGATGACGCTGTTACATACCTTTGCCGAAAATCATGAGCAGGGACTGAATCACCCTGATTTTCGCAGAGTGCTTCTTGATGTTTCAAAGTTTTCCTTGAACCACCTGAATCCTTGGCTGGAAAAAGCCGATATAGAGCGGGAGATGCCGAAGGTGGTCTGGTATGGAGACGCGACGAAAAGTCAGCTGTATTTCTTATATTACTTGATGCTTGTCGGCTGTGATGTCCTATTGTTCCATCCCGCGGGAACCGATCAGCTGACGCTCGTTGATCCTAAGCAGGAGCTAAGCTTCACGGAAAAGCTTCCGGATGTCTCAGACCTTCAGCCATTCCCGAAAGAAAAACCTGACCGTAAATCAACGGTGGCGTATCGATCGACAAAGGAATTTGAGCATGTGCTGAATCACGAGGAATCCATGCTGTACAAGCCTTGGCAGTTCAGAGATCACACACCGGTTTCCGTGACGCTGAAAACGACCTATGATGAATTGTTTTTAATTGCAAAAGAACGTGCGTTTATTCGCCCGAATTTCAAAGCCGATAAACATTCAATCGACATTCCGAATGTGTTTGCCAAAATTATGGGCGTGTCGAAGGACAATAAAGAATATTGGAACAGACTTCATACAATGGCGGATTATCCGGAAACAGAAATGGTTCGAAGCTTTCCGCTTACAGAAGAAATCAGATCGAACTATCAATTTCATTACAGCCACGCGCTTGATCATGAAGGAAACATTGATCCGGAAAAGCTGATCGCAAGCAATGTATGGCAGTACAAACAGCTTCCGGCAGGCATTCAGACCGCGATCGCCAAAACGATCTCGAGAATGTGCAGACACCCGCGGCTGAAGGCATTGCATCAGGAACAGGTCAAGGATGTTCAGATCTACTTGTTTAAACAAACAACAAACCTTCCTGCTAACCTGCTGAAATTGATTCAAATGTTCGACTATGCGCAGACCGTTCCGAAACTGGTGCTGTATCATACGGAAATGAACGGTGAGCTCACACGCTCAGACGCCGCAGCCCTGCTGTTTTTGAATGAAATCGGCATTGATATCGTCATTTATAATCCTCCCGGACATCAAGACATTGAGCATTATATCGAAGAGGATCAGTATGATATTCACTGGCTGGACGACATGGTGTTTCAGCAGGACTATAAAGAGCCCTCGCTCGTGAAAAGGCTGTTCAGAACGATTACCCAAAAGTAAGGAGAGAAGAAAAGCATGACAACAGAAAATCAAAATCCGCTTGTTCTCGATAAAAACGAAGAAATTTCTCAGCAAAAGGCAGACGATATCCGCCTGCAGCTCCGCCAGGAACCAGAGGTGCAGCGCCTCGCCCAGCAAATTGACGTGAAAAACCAAATGGAGCTGCTGGAGTACGGAAAGGAGCCGGCTGTTGAAATTTCCAAGTTCTCTGACCGCATCTTGGGGATGATGAAAACAACAAGCGTGACAGATTCAGGCACGATGCTGACTCAGCTTGGAAAAATCATGGACCGCTTTGACAAAAATGATTTTGACGAACCCAAGGGACTGATGGCCAAAATCTTCAAACGCGGCGGCAGCATGATTGAGAAAATCTTTAAAAAGTATCAGACGCTTGGCGGAGAAATTGAAAAAATCAACGTTGAGATTTCTAAATATAAAGATGAGATGACAAAAACAAACTACACGCTCGATGAAATGTATGAAAACAATATCAACTACTACATGGAGCTTGAAAAATACGTTGTTGCCGGACAAATGAAGCTGGAAGAGATGCAGTCAATCCTTCCTTCCTATGAAGAAAAAGCGGCAAGCGGAAACCAGCTTGCGCAAATGCAGCTTGATACGCTGCGCAACGGCATTCAGGCGCTTGAGGAACGCGTGTATGATCTTGATATGGCGCGAATGGTGGCGCTTCAAACCGCACCGCAGATCCGTCTCCTTCAGCGCGGTAATGCTAAGCTGATCGGCAAGATCAACTCTGCTTTTATTATCACGATTCCGATTTTCAAAAATGGCATTATTCAGGCCGTTACAGTGAAACGCCAAAAGCTTGTGGCTGACTCTATGAGCGAGCTTGACCGCCGGACAAACGAGATGCTGAAACGCAATGCGGAGAACATCTCGAATCAGAGTGTTGAAATTGCCAGAATGGCCGGCAGACCGAGCATTGATATAGAAACGATCGAATCCTCTTGGAACACGATTGTCAGCGGCATGCAGGAAACAAAACAAATCGAAGAAGAAAACAAACGCCTCCGGGAAGAGGGCGCAAGACGAATTGCCCAGCTGCAGGATAATATTAAAAAAGCAGCATTACAGCAATAAAAAGACCCCCGCTTGTGAATCATAAGCGGGGTTTTTGATTGACATCAATTAGGTAATGACAATGTGTAAAGACAGGTGTAAACTTAAACGGTAATCATTTTGCATATCAGAGGTGTTGGCTATGGGAAAACAACAGCCTATATCCCAGCGTAAGCTGCTGGGTGTCGCCGGTTTAGGGTGGCTGTTTGATGCAATGGATGTCGGAATATTATCGTTTATTATCGCCGCGCTCCACGTGGAGTGGAATCTTTCGCCCGAGGAAATGAAATGGATCGGAAGCGTTAATTCCATCGGCATGGCTGTGGGTGCGTTTTTATTTGGATTGCTGGCTGATCGAATCGGCCGTAAAAAAGTATTTATCATTACCCTTTTATGCTTTTCAATCGGAAGCGGGATATCAGCCTTCGTCACAAGCTTATCGGCATTTCTCATTCTCCGTTTTGTGATTGGGATGGGACTTGGCGGCGAACTGCCTGTCGCTTCAACACTTGTTTCGGAAGCGGTTGTGCCTGAAAAGCGGGGCCGGGTCATTGTGCTTCTCGAAAGCTTTTGGGCTGTGGGCTGGCTGGCAGCGGCGCTTATTTCCTATTTTGTCATTCCAAGCTTCGGCTGGCAGGCGGCTTTGCTTTTAACCGCACTGTCGGCGTTTTATGCGCTGTACTTGCGGACAGGATTGCCTGATTCGCCGAAGTACGAATCGCTTTCTATGAAAAAGAAATCGGTGTGGGAGAACGTTAAAAGCGTTTGGGCGAAACAGTATGTACGGCCGACGGTGATGCTGTCGATCGTCTGGTTCTGCGTTGTCTTTTCTTATTATGGCATGTTTTTATGGCTGCCGAGTGTGATGCTGTTAAAAGGATTCAGTATGATTCAAAGCTTTGAATATGTTCTGCTGATGACGCTTGCTCAGCTTCCGGGCTATTTTTCGGCTGCGTGGCTGATCGAAAAGGCGGGCCGGAAATGGATACTGGTCATTTATTTGATCGGAACAGCGGGAAGCGCGTATTTCTTCGGAACGGCAGATTCCTTAGGTCTGCTGCTGACGGCTGGAATGCTGTTATCCTTTTTTAATCTGGGCGCGTGGGGCGTGCTGTATGCCTATACACCGGAGCAATACCCAACAGCGATTCGCGCGACAGGCTCAGGAACCACAGCGGCGTTTGGAAGAATTGGCGGCATTTTCGGCCCGCTGCTCGTCGGAACACTCGCCGCCCGCCATATTTCGTTTTCGGTGATTTTTTCAATCTTTTGCATTGCCATTTTACTGGCGGTCGTGTGTATTTTGATTATGGGGACAGAAACGAAACAAACTGAGCTTGAATAAACAAAAGCACCTCATCATGAGGTGCTTTTTACATGGGAATCGGCAGCTTGCGGTTTGTTTTTTCTGCTTGTTTGATAAAGGGCCATAGACAGGACAAATAAAATCGCTGTAAACGCCGTAACAGCTCCAAAATGATGCGTGTATTGATATAAAAGTCCGGCAAGGCATGTGCCGACAGTGGTTCCTGCATACATAGCCGCATTGGAAAGAGATGCAATTGTTCCGCGTGCGTTCGGTGAAATGGATTGGAATATCCCCATCATTAACGGGAAAATGATCCCTGCTGTAAAGAAAGTCAGAAAAAAGCTGGTTTCTACAATAAATAAGGTAGGGAAGAAAGGAAGAGAAAAATAGAGCACGCCCATCAGCAGCATGCCGCTCATTAATGTCTTACACGTTCCGAGCTTTGATGCAATTTTGTTTCCTATAAGGCTTCCAAGCATATTTCCCAGCCCCAGTACAAGCATAGCGGCCCCGATTTGGGCTACGGTTAAATGATAATCTGCAGAAAGCCAGGTGCCGAGAAAGCTGAACGAGGCGAAATTTCCTGTTTGAAAGAGAAAATAGGCAAGCAGGATCATTGATGTCTTTGGCAGTGAAAACAGTTCACGATAAGGGCTGAATATAGATGAACGGTGTGCTGCCGATTTTGCAGGACGAATATCTGGCATGGCCGCCGCCAAAATGAACAGGAGAACCAGCGAGCCTGCTGACAGTACAAAAAAGGGTGTGTGCCAAGTAAAGGAAGCCAAAAATCCGCCGATCGGAAGCCCGAGCATTTGTGAAGCAGCTAATCCTGCTGTTGCAATCCCCATGCTTTTTAACACTTTAGAGGGATGGACGATGACAGGGATGGATGCCCAAATCTGAGGCGTCACAAATGCAGCGCTGACACCGGCGGCAAAACGAAATGCGCACATGGCGGCAAAGGAGGGGGCAATACCGCATAAAAACGTGGAAAGGATAAAGCCTGCAAGTCCCGACAGCATCACTTTTTTCCGATTAAGGCGGTCAGAAATTGGACCGGCTGCCAAAGCAAACAGCGCATAACCGAGCGCATAAGCACTGACCATCCAGCCTGACAAATCAGTGGAGACATGGAATTGGTCCTGCAAAAGCGGGAGAAGCGGTGATAGCAAAAAGGTATCTGTGCCGATGACAAACATTACACTGAAAAAAAGCCAAATAAGTTTCACTGTTAACACTCCTATAGTTTTATAATTATGAAACTATGAAACGGATATGTATATAGAAAACCCTTCTTAGAGGGTCTCCAGAAAGCCAGGCAGGTATGTTTGAAAGGTGTCTTCACGCAGCCTGACATATTTCGTCCGTGAATCTTTTCGCGTTGCAGTCAATCCCGCTTCACGCAGCGTTTTGAAATGATAAGATGCTGTGGTTTTGATTATATTGCATTTTTCACCTACTTCACCGCAGCTGAGTTCTTTTCCGCTGTAATAAAGCGTACGAATAATTGCAAGCCTGGATTCATCAGACAGTGCTTTGAATATGTGAGCTCTGATATGGTCTTCTGATTGTTTCATAGTCATGAAACTATAATACATACATAGAGATGAAAAAGCAACTTATTTTTCCAGTAAAGGAGCTTGAAGTCATAAGAGGAAGAGGGAATTTCGATTCAATAAAAGCGTTTTCAATCTAAAAAGGCTTAATTTTACCCGTAAAATACAATAATAAAGGAGGATTACAGAGTATTTAGAAGCATAAATAAGATCTTGAGGTCACAGGGATGTTTATCATGAAATGGTACAGAATAAAAGAGAATATGCGGTTTGTGTGTGTTGTTACATAAGTGTTACGGTAATAAAGATTGCTTAATATGGAGGGAAAATATGAGTGTAGATGAGAAACCGATTAAGATAAAAGTCGAAAAAGTCTCTAAGATTTTTGGGAAACAAACCAAGAAAGCAGTTCAAATGCTTGCCGACGGAAAAAATAAAAAAGAGATCCTGAAAGCAACCGGATCAACCGTTGGGGTTAACCAAGCAGATTTTGATGTATATGATGGTGAGATATTTGTCATCATGGGTCTATCAGGGAGCGGTAAATCAACTTTAGTACGGCTGTTAAACCGGCTTATTGAACCGACTGCCGGAAACATTTACATTGATGGTGACATGATAACAAATATGTCTAAAGACCAGCTCCGGGAAGTCCGCCGGAAAAAAATCAGTATGGTCTTCCAAAAGTTCGCTTTGTTCCCGCACAGAACGATACTTGAAAACACAGAATACGGACTGGAGCTTCAAGGTGTAGACAAACAGGAGCGCCAGCAAAAAGCGCTTGAGTCGCTTAAACTTGTCGGACTTGAAGGATTTGAACACCAATACCCTGACCAGCTTTCGGGCGGGATGCAGCAGCGTGTCGGCCTTGCTCGCGCTTTGACGAATAATCCGGACATCCTACTTATGGACGAAGCGTTTAGTGCGCTTGATCCATTAATCCGTAAAGACATGCAGGATGAGCTTTTGGATCTGCATGATAATGTCGGAAAAACGATTATTTTTATTACGCACGACCTGGATGAAGCGCTTCGCATCGGCGACAGAATCGCGCTGATGAAGGACGGAAACATCGTTCAAATCGGCACGCCGGAAGAAATCCTCATGAATCCATCCAACGAATATGTTGAGAAATTCGTTGAGGACGTTGATTTGTCTAAAGTATTAACTGCCGGCCACATTATGAAGCGCGCTGAAACGGTGCGGATTGATAAAGGGCCGCGCGTTGCATTAACACTGATGAAAAACCTAGGGATTTCATCTATTTATGCAGTCGATAAACAAAAACAATTGTTAGGTGTCATTTATGCGGCTGATGCGAAAAAAGCAGCCGAGTCTGATTTATCCCTTCAGGATATCTTGAATAAGGAATTTACGACTGTACCAGAGAATACGTATCTGACTGAGATTTTTGACGTTGTTTCTGATGCGAATATTCCAATTGCGGTTGTGGATGAAAAGCAAAGAATGAAAGGGATTGTCGTAAGAGGCGCGCTGATTGGCGCACTTGCGGGCAATAACGATTATATCAATGTTGAAGGCACTGCTGAGCAAACACAAGATCCTTCTGTACGGGAGGTGAAGTAAGATGGATAGACTGCCTAGAATACCTTTAGCAGACATCATTGACCGTTTTGTTGACTGGATTACGATAACGTTTGGCGGATTCCTCGATGGAATCGCAAATGGCTTGGCCATTTTTGTAAACGGGATTGTAACCGGGCTTGGATTTATTCCTTCTATTTTGTTAACGATTATTTTCGCAGCTCTTGCATGGTGGATCAGTACGAGAGGAATTGCGCTGTTTACTTTAATTGGCTTTCTCGTTATTGACTATTTAGGATATTGGGACCCAATGCTGCAAACGTTAGCGTTGGTTGTCACGTCCGTCATTATTTCGATTGTGGTCGGTGTGCCGATCGGAATTTGGGCATCTCAGAAAGAAACGGTTCGCCGTATCGTAACGCCTATCCTTGATTTAATGCAGACAATGCCTGCTTTCGTATATCTTTTGCCGGCAATTTTCTTCTTTAATATCGGTGTTGTGCCGGGTGTGGTTGCGTCTGTTATCTTCGCAATGCCGCCGACAATCCGTATGACGGTTCTCGGTATTAAACAAGTGCCTGCGGATCTGATTGAAGCAACTGAAGCGTTTGGTTCTACAACAGCTCAGCGTTTGATTAAGGTTCAGCTTCCACTTGCAACAAAAACCATTCTTGCCGGGATCAACCAAAGTATCATGCTTGCATTATCAATGGTTGTTATCGCAGCAATGGTCGGTGCGCCTGGACTAGGTTCAGAAGTATACAGCGCCGTTACACAGCTGAAAACAGGGGTCGGTGTAGAAGCAGGTATCGCTATCGTTATCGTTGCGATTACGCTCGACCGTATTACACAAAATATTAAAGTGAAGAAGAAAAGCAGGGGGAATGCCTGATGTTTAAAAAAATCATCGGTATCGGTGTTTCCGCCATGCTGGCACTCTCACTTGCGGCTTGCGGATCAGAAAACGACGAAAATGCGTCCGCGGCTGAACAGGTGAACAAGACGATCATCGGGATTGACCCCGGTTCAGGTATTATGAGCCTGACTGATCAAGCGTTGAAGGATTATAACCTGAACGACTGGACACTGATTTCATCGTCAAGCGCTGCTATGACTGCTACGCTCAAAAAGTCATACGACCGGAAGAAACCAATTATTATCACAGGATGGACTCCGCACTGGATGTTCTCCAGATATAAATTAAAATATCTTGATGATCCGAAAAAAACTTACGGCAGTGCTGAGGAGATTCATACGATCACCAGAAAAGGCTTCAGCAAAGAACAGCCGAATGCCGTTAAGCTTCTGAGCCAGTTTAAATGGACGCAAGACGACATGGGTGAAGTGATGATCAAGGTGGAAGAAGGCGAGAAACCTTCCAAAGCCGCTGCTGATTATGTGAAGAAGCACAAGGATCAAATCGCGGAGTGGACCAAAGGCGTGCAAAAGGTGAAGGGAGACAAAATCAACCTTGCCTATGTGGCGTGGGACAGTGAGATTGCAAGTACAAACGTTATGGGCAAAGTCTTAGAAGACTTGGGCTATGACGTGAAACTCACTCAGGTAGAAGCTGGTCCGATGTGGACGGCGATTGCGACGGGAAGCGCGGACGCATCTCTTTCCGCATGGCTGCCGAATACCCATAAACCATACGCTGTCAAATATAAAGGCAAATATGATGATGTAGGCGTCAGTATAACTGGCGTGAAGATGGGTCTTGTTGTGCCTCAATATATGAAAAACGTCAACTCAATTGAAGATCTGAAGAAATAATGAAGAAAGCAGCCTGTTCGCAGGCTGCTTTTTTGATTTAAGAAGCATTGGCTGATGCGAGTGTATCGGCTTTTTGGAACGTTTTTAACACAGCGTTTGCTAAAATGTGAATCCCGGTAAACATCGCGTTTCTGTCAAAGGTCATATGCGGGTGATGGAGTCCTGGCTGAAGTCCGCAGCCGAGGCCAAGCATGGTCGTTTTAAGGTTCGACACTTTCACGGCATAAAAATGAAAGTCTTCACCGCCGGTTGTGACAAGCGGTTCATCGAGCTGATCAGCTCCAATAACGTCTGTGATCGCTTCAGCCATAATGCCTTCAGCTTCTTTATTTTGCGTTGCCGCTGGAAGGCTGTGTTCCTTGTGAAGTTCAATTTTCGCATCGAATGCCGCGGCAGCCGCTTCGCAGGCTCTTTCTGTTTCTGCGATCAGCGTCTCCATGGCTTCATTTGTTTGCGCCCGCAGGTCAAGGCTGAAGGTCGCTTTTCCGGGAATGATGTTGGAGCTGTCGCCGCCGGCTTGAAGCTTTGTCATTTTGACTGTGTGCGGAATTTTCGGATCGATGTGAATCAGTCCCAGCTTATGGACGAGGAATGCCGCGATTTCGATGCTGTTTTTGCCAAGGTGCGGCCGTGCGCCATGAGCTTCCTCTCCGATGATTGTGCCTTCGATGTGCTGGCTTGACCCGTGCAGAATGGATGGGGTGCAGCGTCCGTTTTGGGTTTCCTGAATTGGACGGACGTGGACACCATACAAATAGTCGACGTCATCAAGCACGCCTTCTTCTATCATTTTTAGAGCGCCGCCGCCTTTTTCTTCTGCGGGCTGAAAGATAAAACGGATCGTTCCGCTCGGAAGCTGCGGCTGTTTTTTCAGCAGCATTAACGTACCTAAAGCCATTGTCATATGCGAATCATGTCCGCAGGAATGATTGGCGCGAAATGTGCCGTTGACCTCCTGCCATAATGCATCAATGTCAGCACGGACAGCTACAACAGGCGAGCCCGAACCCATTTCACCGACAACTCCGGTGCAATCTGAAAACGTGCGCGTGCGGCACCCTGCATCTTCGAGTTTTTGTTTAAGAAATGCAGTTGTCTCATATTCTTTCCAGCTGACTTCTGGATTGGCGTGAAGATGTTCAAAGATGTCCATTACGGTTTGTTTCATTTCTTCTGAGAGTTTTTGCATGGGAGAAAAACCTCCTTCTTTCCTTTTTTTATATTGAAACAGGTAGATAGGCTGTTTATAATATAGCACATATTTATATTTTTCAGAATAATAGGTATTTTCTAAAAAGAGGGGATGGATCGAAATATGAGTATGCCAGCAGCCGAAACACAGCCGAAGAAAAAACGTACCGCCTTTAACATGCCTGACGCCTATGTCCTCTTATTTATCATCGCTTTCATGTGCGCCGTTGCTTCGTATATTGTGCCGGCGGGAGAATTTGACCGTGTGACGAAGGGAGAGGTTACCACTGCGGTGCCGGGAAGCTACCATTCAATTGAACAGTCTCCGGTCAGCCTGATCAGCTTTTTCACTTCTCTTCAGGATGGGATGGTCGGCTCAGCCCCTATTATTTTTCTGATTTTATTCACAGGCGGCACGATCGCTATTTTAGAAAAAACAGGTGCCATCAACGGACTGATTTACAATGTCATCAGCAAGTTCCGCACAAAGCAATTATTATTTATTTGTATTGTCGGTGCGTTGTTTTCTGTTCTTGGAACGACCGGAATTGTCGTGAACTCAGTGATCGGATTTATCCCCATCGGCCTTATTGTCGCACGCTCCTTAAAATGGGACGCGGTCGCGGGTGCAGCTGTTATTTATATAGGCTGCTATGCCGGGTTTAACTCTACCGTTTTATCACCGTCCCCGCTTGGCTTATCGCAATCGATTGCGGAGCTGCCTCTGTTTTCGGGGATCGGTCTTCGTGTGGTCATATACATATGCTTTTTGCTGTCTTCTATCATTTATATCTATTGGTATACAAGGAAATTAAAGAAATCAAAGGATGCCAGCGTGCTAGGAACAAACTGGTTCCCGGCGGCAGGATTGAGCGATGCGAATCAAGAAGAAGATAAGTCTGTCCCCTTTACCATTCGCCATAAGCTGATTTTGGGAGTCGCGGGTTTGTCACTGATCGGATTTTTGTACGGCGCATTGAAGCTTGGCTGGTCAGATTCCCAAATGGCTGCGACATTTATTTTTATTTCGGTCCTTGCCGGATTCATTGGAGGACTTGCGGCAAACGATATTGCCAAAACCTTTATTACCGGCTGTCAGAGTCTTGTATACGGTGCGCTGATTGTCGGGATGGCGCGGAGCATTTCTGTCATTCTTGAAAATGGAAAGCTGCTGGATACAGTCGTCAATGCTTTGGCTTCGGTGTTGGACGGATTCAGTCCGATGGCCGGCGCAATCGGCATGTATATCGCCAGTGCTTTGCTTCATTTTCTCATCTCTTCAGGATCGGGCGAAGCGGTTGTGTTCATTCCGATTTTGGCGCCGCTCGCTGATTTGATGGGAATCACGAGACAGGTCGCGGTGGAAGCGGTTATGCTTGGAGAAGGGGTTGTCAACTGTGTGAACCCGACGTCCGGCGTTTTGATGGCAGTGCTTGCCGCCAGCGGAATTCCGTACGTCAAGTGGCTTCGGTTTATGCTGCCGCTCGCTCTGATTTGGTTCTTAATCGGGCTTGTGTTTATTTGTATCGGTGTCTTGATCAATTGGGGGCCGTATTAAACATTGCTGCCCGCCGGCTTGTACGGCGGGCTTTTCATTTATTCGTTGCAGAAGCGCAGGCTGTTATTGTAACATGTAAGCCATAAGCCATTCGTAAAAGTGCGGGAGGAAGGTCATGAATAATCTGCATAACAGACTTTCAGGCGTGAATGGGAAAAATAAGAGAGTAAAAGAAAAAGAACAAAAAATCTGGTCGGAGATCGGCATGTTAGCCGGGGCGATTGCGCTGCTGGATGTGATCATCCGCGGCATTATGTTTGAATTTCCGTTTAAAGAATGGGTCGCGAGCCTTGTGTTTTTGTTCATTATCATCTTATATTACTGCATCAGGGCATCTGCTTCTGGAATGCTGATGCCGAGAATAGACACCGAGAAAGAACTGCATAAACGGGTGAAGCAGCAGTTCATAGAATCAATAGCTGTCGCCTTTGCGGTAGTGGTGCTTACGATGTATGACAGGGGGATTCCCCATACATTCTTCGCTTGGCTGAAAATGTTTCTCTTATTTATCGTCTGCGGCGGCGTTCTGTTTCTGCTACGATTCGGGATCGTGAAGCTGTCTTACAGAAGATCGGTAAAAAAGGAGTCTAAGAAGAAATCATCATAGAGGATGGTTTCTTTTTTTGTTCATAAATCAGACAAATCTTTTCTCTTGCAAAAGTTTGTGAAATGTTGCACAATATAAATGTGAAATACTTCACAAACAGTCATCGAAGAAAAACATACCCTGGAAGGATGATTAATGATGAATAAACATGTAAATAAAGTAGCTTTAATCGGAGCGGGTTTTGTTGGAAGCAGTTATGCATTTGCGTTAATTAACCAAGGGATCACAGATGAACTTGTGGTCATTGATTTAAATAAAGAAAAAGCAATGGGCGATGTAATGGATTTAAACCACGGAAAGGCGTTTGCGCCGCATCCGGTCAAAACATCTTTCGGAACATATGAAGACTGCAAGGATGCTGATATTGTCTGCATTTGCGCCGGTGCAAACCAAAAGCCTGGTGAGACACGCCTTGAATTAGTAGAAAAGAACTTAAAGATCTTCAAAGGAATTGTCAGTGAAGTCATGGCGAGCGGATTTGACGGCATTTTCTTAATCGCGACAAATCCGGTTGATATCCTGACTTATGCAACATGGAAATTCAGCGGCCTGCCAAAAGAGCGAGTGATCGGAAGCGGCACAACACTTGATTCTGCGAGATTCCGTTACATGCTGAGCGAATACTTTGGCGCAGCGCCTCAAAACGTGCACGCGCATATTATCGGTGAACACGGCGATACTGAGCTTCCTGTCTGGAGCCACGCAAATGTCGGCGGTGTACCTGTCGGTGAACTCGTTGAGAAAAACGATGCGTACAAACAAGAGGAGCTAGACCAGATCGTAGATGACGTGAAAAACGCCGCTTACCATATCATTGAGAAAAAAGGTGCGACTTATTATGGTGTTGCGATGAGCCTTGCCCGCATTACAAAAGCCATTCTTCATAATGAAAACAGCATTTTAACTGTCAGCACCTATTTGGAGGGACAATACGGCGCAGATGACGTATACATCGGCGTTCCGGCTGTCGTAAACCGCGGAGGTATCGCAGACATCACTGAGCTGAACTTAAATGAGAAAGAAAAAGAACAGTTCCTTCACAGCGCAGACGTCCTTAAAAATATTTTAAAACCTCATTTTGCAGAACAAAAGGTCAACTAATCGCAACTATAGAGTAAAGGGCTGATTGTCAATGTGGGAGCAGTTGTATGATCCGTTTGGAAACGAGTATGTGAGCGCATTTGTGGCGCTCACTCCGATTCTCTTTTTTCTCTTAGCTTTAACCGTTTTTAAGATGAAAGGCATTCTTGCAGCATTTCTTACCCTAGCCGTCAGCTTTTTGGTTGCCGTTTTGGCATTTCATATGCCGGTTGAAAAAGCTGTTTCTTCTGTTTTATTAGGCATCGGAAGCGGTTTGTGGCCGATCGGCTACATTGTCCTGATGGCAGTGTGGCTCTATAAAATCGCTGTGAAAACCGGGAAGTTTACCATTATTCGTTCCAGCATTGCCGGCATCTCGCCTGACCAAAGATTACAGCTATTATTAATCGGTTTTTGTTTTAACGCATTTTTGGAAGGTGCGGCCGGCTTTGGTGTTCCGATTGCAATCAGTGCGGCGCTGCTCGTCGAACTTGGCTTTAAACCGTTAAAGGCGGCGGCGCTCTGCTTAATTGCGAACGCTGCCTCTGGAGCCTTCGGCGCGATCGGGATACCGGTGATTACAGGCGCGCAAATTGGAGACTTGTCTGCTCTTGAGCTGTCACGGGCATTGGTCTGGACACTGCCGATCATTACATTTCTGATTCCGTTTTTACTCGTGTTCATATTAGACCGGATGAAGGGTATCAAACAAACCTGGCCTGCCTTGCTGGTTGTCAGCGGACTGTATACAGCGGTTCAGACGCTGACAATGGCTGTGCTCGGACCGGAATTAGCTAACATTTTGGCGGCGCTGTTCAGTATGGGCGGGCTTGCGCTCTTCCTGCGTAAGTGGCAGCCGAAACAGATTTATCGTGAGCAGGGAGCCGGAGAAGCTAGTGAGAAAAAAAGATACAGCGCGGCAGACATTGCCAAGGCATGGTCACCTTTCTACATTTTAACCGCGGCGATCACCATCTGGAGCCTTCCTGCCTTCAAAGCGCTTTTCCAAGAAGGCGGACTGTTATATCAAACAACGCTTCTTTTGAAAATGCCTTTTCTGCATCAGCAAATTATGAAGATGCCGCCAATTGCCCCATCTGCCATGCCGTTAGATGCAGTCTTTAAAGTCGATCTGCTGTCAGCGACCGGTACAGCGATTTTAGCGGCGGTCATTGTTACGGGACTGTTCAGCAAAAATTTCTCTTATCGGGATGGTTTCAGTTGCTTGAAGGAGACGGGGAAGGAACTGTGGATGCCAATTGTCACGATCTGCTTTGTGATGGCGTTTGCCAATCTGGCCAACTTCGCGGGGCTTAGCTCTTCCATCGGGCTGGCACTGGCGAAAACAGGCGATTTGTTCCCGTTTGTCAGTCCTGTTCTCGGCTGGATCGGCGTGTTCATCACTGGCTCAGTTGTCAGCAATAATGCGCTGTTCGGTCACCTGCAGGTCGTCACCGGTGCGCAGATCGGGGCCGGTTCTGATTTGTTGTTAGCCGCAAATACGGCGGGCGGGGTAATGGCGAAGCTCGTTTCTCCGCAATCTATCGCCATTGCCGCTGCCGCGGTCGGCCAGACAGGGAAGGAATCAAAGCTGTTTAAACGGACAGTAGCGTACAGCCTGATTCTGTTATTGATCATCTGCATATGGACATTTATTCTAGCAAGATTAGGTGTTTAATAGAAAAAAGCAGTACACCCAGGGTGTACTGCTTTTTCATTAATTTGCTTTCTTCGTCATTTCCTCAGTTGTTTTGACTCTTGTTTTTCCCATAAACAAAACGGTAATCGCCGCGAGAACAATTGGAATCAAAGCAAGTAAAAAGACATATGTGATGCTTGAGGACATGGCGTCGATGATCCGGTTCAGAATCGCAGCAGGGATCTGTGATCGTGTGCCGGCTTGGAAAATCGCCTGTGGATCACCGATATTCTGTGGCGCGCCTGAGCCGGCGGAGCCTTTCATCCCGCTGAAGGCGTCGCTTAGCTGGTTTGTGAACACGTTTGTCTGAACCGTGCCGAAAATCGTGACACCGAGCGTCATGCCGAATGATCGTAAAAATGAATTGGTGGAGTTGGCCGTTCCCCGAAAACGAGGTTCTAAATCATTCATGGATGCTGCTGGGAGCAGCGAGAAGTTAAAGCCTACGCCGAAGCCTGAAATCATCATAAAGACAGTCAGCCATACGCGCGCTGTGTCCGGCGTCATATTGGAAAGCAGCAGCATGCCGATAAAGAAAGATGTCACGGAAATCAGCATGAGATTGCGGAAGCTTGCCTTCGTTTGGAAGATTCCGCCGATCATACTTCCGATCACTGATCCGATCATCATCGGTGTCAGAATAAAGCCTGCGCTCGTCGCTGAGCTGCCGTATACTGCCTGTACGAAAATCGGAATAAACACTGCTAAAATAATGAATGTTCCGCCATAAAGAAAAGCGAGAATCTGCGCTGTGGCAAACAAGCGGTTCTTAAACATCCAGAAGGAGATAATCGGTTCTTCCGCTTTTCTCTCCACAATAAAAAAGGCAATAAAGAAAACCGCGAAAATGATAAACAGGCCAATGATTTGTATCGAATTCCAGTCGTATGTTTTGCCGCCGAGCTCAAGTGCGAACATCAGGCACACAATGGATACGACTAAAGTAATCGCGCCGCCCCAATCAATTTTCTGCTTTTTATGCTCCAGCGATTCTTTGTAATAGCGGATGATGAAAAACAATGACAGTGCGCCGATAGGGACGTTGATGTAAAACACCCAGTGCCAGCTGATAGCGTCTGTGATAATAGCGCCTAACAGCGGGCCGAGAACACTTGATAATCCAAATACAGCGCCGAACATGCCCGACATTTTTCCGCGCTTTTCCGGCGGAAATAAATCAAAGATGATCGTAAAGGCAATCGGCAGGAGCGCTCCGCCGCCAATCCCCTGAATGGCCCGGTAGATGATTAGCTGGTTCATGGTTTGTGCAATTCCGCATAATGCCGAACCGATTAAGAAAAAAATAAGTCCAAACAGGAAAAAACGTTTTCGGCCGTACATATCGGAAAGCTTGCCGTAAATCGGCATCCCCGCCATGACTGCCACCATATAGGATGCAGTCACCCAAGCGAATTTATCAAAGCTTCCGAGATCCGCTACAATGCTGCCCATCGCGGTGGCCACAATTGTATTGTCCATCGCGGACATTAAAATGCCCAGCAAAAGACCAAGAACCACAAATTTAGTGGAAGGATTTTTTGCGGCTGTTGTATCCATTTATTCTACCTCCTCTACCTTTTTTAAGTAAGGTTTGATATCATGATAATAGTTTGATTATTAATTATCTCGATTATCAAGATAAATTTGATTTTATAGGGAGGACTGTCAGTTGTCAACAAGAAATTCCAGAAGTGAGTTGGAAAAGACCGCTATTCAGATTTTTCGGAAATTGGGCACTAGAACCATTCTGTTTCATCAGGCGGCTGCTCAAGCTCTCGGTCTGTTTCCTACCGATTTGAAATCAGCTGACATATTAAATGAAGCAGGACCAATGACGGCCGGTGAACTGGGGAAAAAAACGGGACTCAGCACCGGTTCCGTTACGGCGCTTGTTGACCGGCTGGAAAAAGCGGGGTATGTGGCTCGTGAAAGGGACCCGAACGACCGTAGAAGAGTGATTATCGTGCCTCTTACCGCTTCTAAACAGCATGTGAAGGATTTGTTCCGTTCACTGTCAGAGTCCACGATGGATCTGTGCCGCGAGTATACGGAGGAGGAATTGGAACTGATTTTCGGTTTTATCGGCAAAGCCTCCGATATTATGGAGGAAGAGCTTGACCGGTTGAAACAATAGGTGATTTTTGTGCATAGCTTGGCCCGTTCCCGAATAAATTGTACAAGTTGAGTAAGAGAGGGGAGTACGGGCCGGTGAACACTTTTTTGAGTTATATTGTGCTGGGGCTGTCCTTGTCTGCGCCTGTGGGACCTGTCAATGCGGCGCAAATCGATAAAGGCATTAAAAATGGATTTTGGCATGCGTGGATTTTTGGTTTAGGCGCCATGACTGCTGACGGACTGTATATGATTTTCATCTATTTCGGACTGTCACAGTTTCTGACCGCTCCATTCGTAAAAACGTTTTTGTGGCTCTTCGGCTTTTTTGTACTGACCTATACCGGTATTGAAACGCTAAAGAATATCAGGGAAGCGATGGATGTACGCAGCTCGAAGGGGAAGCCGTCCTACAGAAAAACATTTGCATCGGGTTTTCTCATTTCACTGTCCAATCCACTGAGTATCCTGTTTTGGCTTGGGATTTACGGGAGCATTCTTGCGAAAACGGCTGAGACTTACAATATGAATCAGCTACTCATTTATAGTTCCGGCATTATGATCGGTATCTTAATCTGGGATTTTTGCATGGCCATTGCAGCCAGCACTTTCAGAAACCTGCTTAATGAAAAGCTGTTAAGGGGCTTGACCGCAATCGCGGGCATATCTCTTCTTGTATTCGGGTTTTACTTCGGTTATCAGGGCATCAAAGAGTTATTGGGCTGATGCATGAAAGGACAGTCACCTGCCGCCTTCCATTTTAATATAGTATCCAGATGATACTGGAGGTGGATCAATGGTGAAAGGGATTTACACCAAAAGTTTTCTGGAACGGAATCAAGCTGAGTTCCCGGAATGGCAAAGAATCGCTTTTGAGCTATTGGCAGAAACTGTGGCGGATGACGCGGATACGTTTCCGTGCATTCCCGGACGCCAGGCGTTTCTGACTGATCAGCTTCGCATTGCTTTTGCCGGAGATCCGCGGGAAAACCGTACAGCGGAGGAACTGGCACCACTGCTTGCGGAGTACGGCAAAATATCGCGGGACACAGGAAAATACGCATCTCTCGTTGTGTTGTTTGATACACCGGAAGTTTTGGCTGAGCACTATTCGATTGAAGCGTATGAAGAGCTGTTTTGGAGCTTTTTAAATAGACTGAGCGAACAAGATGAAAAAGAGTGGCCGGCAGATATGCCGGCCGATCCAGAGCATTATAAGTGGGAGTTTTGTTTTAACGGCGAGCCGTATTTTATTCTGTGTGCAACGCCGGCTCATGATGCGAGGAGAAGCCGAAGCTTCCCTTATTTTATGATCACGTTTCAGCCGAGATGGGTGTTTGAAAATCTAAATGATTCAACCGCATTTGGCCGAAACATGAGCAGGCTGATCCGATCCCGTTTACAGGCTTACGATCAAGCTCCGATTCATCCGCATTTAGGCTGGTACGGAGGAAAGGATAATCGGGAATGGAAACAGTATTTTCTCCGAGATGATGAAAAACACGTATCAAAATGCCCGTTTTCATATTTAAAGAACATGTTTAACAAAATGAAATAGTTCACGAGCTGGCAGGGCGGTCTTTATGTCCCTGCTTTTTTTGATAAATCAAGGTGACAACGGCAATGACAGCTAGAAATCCCAAGCTGACAAAAAATCCGGGTCGGCTCGATTTTTCAAACAGCGTGCCGGACACAGCCGCCGCAATCAGAATTGTCGCCAAATAAATTTGCGTTTTCGCCATGGCTGCCGGATCGGTCAGCTTTTTGCTGGAGAACAGGATAAACAGCCAAGTGTATAAAAGCATCAGCCCGGCCGCTGTTGTCATGTGCTCGTAAATATTTTTAGGCAGCACTAGAGACAGTACGATAGACACGATAAGCCCCGCAAATGTTAATCCTAACGCGGGCCAGCATATTTTTTTGCCTTCTTTTAGAGTAAAGCATTTCGGCGCGTCGCCGTCATCGGCCATCGTACAAAGCAATGTTGTCACAGCAAAGAGTGAAGCGACAAGGGTCGAGAAGCCCGCGATAATAAAAATGCCGTTGAAAATATCAAGAATCACTTCGAGATGAAATCCTTTTAAAGACGTAATAAATGGGCTGTCCTGTTCTGTAAACTTGTGTAAAGGAACTAATAGCAAAGCGAGCCCGATTGAAATGATATAAATAATCGCCAGCGTTGCCAGCATCAGCTTGCCTGACTTTGAGGCTTCCTCCGGCTTCTTTAAATGAACCGTCATGAGCCCCATAACTTCAATTCCGCCAAACGCGTAAAATGCATAAATAAGGCCTGTCCACAGCCCCATAGCTCCGAATGGGAAAAATTCTTTTGTCTCATTCGGAATCTGCACCTCCGGCTTTCCGCCTGACAATATGCCGCACAAAGCCAGAATGGCAATAACGATAAACATGAAGATAGCGGCAGTTTTGATAACAGCCAGCACGTTTTCTGTTTTTTCAAAAACAGAAAGTCCGGTAAAAATAATGAGAAGCCCAAGTACAGCGTAGATGGAGGCAAATACCCACAGCGGCACTTGGGGAAACCAATGCTTCGTAAATAACGAAATGGCTGTCAGCTGGCTTCCGGTAATCAGCATTTCAGATGACCAGTACACCCAGCCGTTGCTGAAGCCGGCCCACCTTCCGAATGCTTTTCTCGCATATGAACAGAATGAGCCCTTTTCAGGGTGTTTTGCCGATAGTTTGGCAAGCTGTTCGAATACAAAATACGTGCCGATCGCCGCAATGAGAAATGATAATAGAACGGAAAATCCGCTTTTTACAATTGCGATGCTGGAACCGAGAAAAAATCCTGTTCCGATTGTGCATCCAATCCCGATTAATGAAAGCTGCCACCAAGCCAGATTTCCTTTTTCTTGGTCTTTTTTTGTTTGACTCATTTACATTCAACCCCTTTTATCTAAGGTTAGATTGCAACCCGCGCAAGGCTTATATGCATCGGATTTTTGCCTCTTTTTACATGGAGGCGATGGCAAACGTTCATACTAATAAAAAAAAGGAGCGAAGCGGATGACAAAGCAATATATCGTTCAGCCGAAGAAAGGGCTCGGCCTGAAGCTGAAAAAGGGCCAGATTTTGAAGGTGGTTGATGTAGAGGGGCAGCAGGTTGCTGATTTTGTGGCGTACCATGCAAAGGATTTTTATGAGCATCTTGACCAGGGAGCGACCATTGATGCCAATCATTCCATTCATGTGAAGGTCAACGATCATATTTACTCTAATTTGTATAAACCGATGCTGACGCTCATTGAGGATACGGTCGGCAAGCATGACCTGCTTCTGCCCGCCTGCCGTCCTGACATGAACAGGCTGTTATACGGAAAACAAAAGAACGAGTTCCAGGATACGTGTTATGACAATATGAACCGGGCGCTTGAGCAGTTCGGCGTGCCGAAGCCGCATATGCATTATCCGTTTGCGATTTTTATGAATACTGTTTTAGATGAAAAGGGGAACCTGTCTGTGGAAACGCCCCTGTCAAATGCCGGGGATTACGTCAGACTCAGGGCGGAGATGGATTTGATTGTCGCGTTTTCTTCCTGTCCGATTGAAAAAGGAAAGTGCAATGGCGACAGTGTGACGTCCATACGGGTTGAAGTCAGCTGATCTCACTTATTCACTATGAAATAAGACCTGTGCTATAGTTAATATGGATACATAACAGTCATGATTCATTTTCATCGATTTAGGGAAATGATTCAGTAAATAAGCAATAATGTACAGGAGGAATGATTGGGATGAGCATGCAGGAAAAGATTATGCGTGAATTACATGTGAAGCCCTCAATTGATCCAAAGCAAGAAATTGAGGACAGAGTCAATTTTTTAAAACAATATGTAAAGAAAACCGGCGCTAAAGGACTTGTGCTTGGCATTAGCGGCGGCCAAGATTCCACACTTGCGGGAAGACTGGCTCAGCTTGCAGTGGAAAGCATTCGCGAGGAGGGCGGAGACGCTCAATTTATCGCGGTCCGTCTTCCGCACGGCACACAGCAGGATGAAGATGATGCCCAGCTCGCTCTGAAGTTTATCAAGCCGGATAAATCATGGAAGTTTGACATTCAATCAACAGTCAGCGCTTTTGCAGATCAATATCAGCAAGAGACAGGCGATAAGCTGACAGACTTTAATAAAGGAAACGTAAAAGCGAGAACGAGAATGATTGCTCAATACGCGATCGGCGGCCAAGAAGGCCTTCTTGTGATTGGAACAGACCATGCGGCCGAAGCCGTGACTGGTTTCTTTACGAAGTACGGTGACGGAGGCGCAGATCTTCTGCCGCTGACAGGCTTAACAAAGCGTCAGGGAAGAAGCCTGCTGAAAGAGCTGGGTGCACCAGAACGCTTATACTTAAAAGAACCGACTGCTGATCTGCTGGATGAAAAGCCGCAGCAGTCCGATGAAACTGAGCTAGGCATTTCCTATGATGAAATTGACGATTATCTCGAAGGAAAAGAAGTATCGGCGAAAGCGTCAGAAGCGCTGGAGAAACGCTACAGCATGACGGAGCATAAGCGCCAGGTCCCAGCTTCTATGTTTGATGACTGGTGGAAATAACATGATAAAAAGCCCACTCTCGTAGTGGGCTTTTTATTTATTGATTCCTTTACATGTACATATTTTCAAAACGTCTTTTATTTGATGCGGATATGGTTCAGCTTCACCATTAATCTGTCAGTGAACCTTCGCAGGCTGCCTCTCGAATCAGGCTCAAGCGGCAGATTTGCTTGGGAAGCAATCGTTTCTGCGACCTGCTGAATAGACATTTGGTCTGTATGGAGATGTTCTGTGAAGAGGCTATCAGACAGGCTGTTGAGGCAGCGGTCGATTTGCTTTGCGGCCCAGGAGTTTTTCCCTTCCGCTCTGGTGCGCAGGCGTTTCAGCAATGTTTCCTTTGAAGCCAGCAGGGTAAAGTGATGAATTATCCGGCCGTCCTGTCTCAGCCTGCCAATAATGTCATCGAAGTATTGATCGTTCGTAATGGTCATAGGCACAATGATGATGCCCTGATATGTATCTGACAAATAGGAAAGCATGCTGTAATTGAATTCCCGCCACAGCCGGTAGCTTTGAAAGTCGTCTTCAGCGATATCCGGCGGTATCATTGAACGCATCGCGAACCCCATCTTTTCAGGATCATATACGTAAGACGGTTTCAGCCTTCTATGCAGTTCAAACGCCGTTTGTGTTTTTCCGGAACCGAACGCCCCGTTTATCCACACGATCATCGTGATTTCCCCCTTTTTGTTTATGATACATAAAAAGACCCTTCGATCGAAGAGTCAGCGGGAAAAAACAGCCGTATATTCGCGGAGCGATTCTTTTATATGCGTGAAGGCATGTTCTCCAAAATACTCAAGAGAAACAAAACCATCATATTGTCTGTTTATCAGTTCTTTTAAAAATGCTTTTTGATCGAGATCTCCTTGAAAAATCGGAGTGGGTTCGCTTAGATACCAGTTATTAAAATTCCAGCGATAGTTTTTCAAATGGATATGGCTGATCGTATGAAAGGTTTTTTCTAAAGCCGGCAGCTGGTCAATTCGGTTCACGTGCAGATTTGACCCGTCAAAAATCGTTCGGAGTCTCGGATGGGCGACATCCTTCAAAAATGTTAAAGCAGCTTCAGGTGTATCGGCATACGTATCGTAATGAATTTCCAGACCGATATTTACCTCATAGCCGTCTGCCATTTGCGCAGCCTGCTGAAATTGCTCAACCGCACGCAGCCATTTTTCTGGCGACGTTCTGTTTGACGCCTGATTCCCGGCAAATACGCGAATGAGCGGGCTGTGAAGCTGTCTCGCCGCCCGAAGCCCTTTTCTCACTGCTTCTTTTGTCTCTTCTTCTCCTTGTGTCACAAAATCGGTGTATAAGCTGACCGCGGGCACCTTCAAATTATGTTGCTGCAGCAGTGTATAAAGGCCGTCCAGCGGCCCGAAGTCCTGTTCATACTGTTCGATGTGGCCGTACCACAAATCAATCCCGTCAAAGGACTGCTCCTTCGCAAAGGAAATGATGTCCATTATATTTTGCTTTTTTAATCCGGTTGTACAAAAGCTTAATTTCATCTCAATCCCTCCCGTCATCTTTTTCCCTGATGAAAAACGGATAAACGCAGATAGAGGAAGGGCGTTTTTAATCATTTAATGCTTTTTTGCGTCGAAGTATTAAATTATGTCTGAAAATGTTGTACAATGAATTTCATCCGACCAAGAAGGTTGAACGCAAAAAAGAAACGGAGCCGGCTGCTCAAAAACGACGTTTCGTCCATTGCGTTTTCTCATGTTTTATTGTAGGAAAGCTTGAACGGTTGACGATGAAATAGAGAAAGCTCGAGCCGGTACCTATATAAATATTCGCAAAATCAGCATATAATGAAGATAAACTTTCATTCCTTAGGAGGATTTCGCCGAAGATGAACGCTAAACGAGCCATCCCAGTAAGAGAAAGAAATATCGTCCTGATTGGATTCATGGGTGTAGGAAAAACGACAATCGGCCAATTGGTCGCTAAGAAATTATATAGAGATTTTATCGATATTGACCAAGAAATCGAAAAGGATTTCAACATGTCGATCCCTGAGATGTTTGAAAAAAAAGGTGAAGACTTTTTCCGGAAAACAGAAAAAGAATATATCCTGAATTTATGCCATCATACAAGATTTAAAATTGTCTCACTTGGCGGAGGCTCTTTTAAACAAGAGGAAATCAGAAAGTGCTGTCTCGAACATTGTCTGGTGCTTCACCTCGATCTGTCTTGGGAGAACTGGAAGCAGCGCGCGAATTTGCTGATCGAAAGCCGCCCGGTGCTGCATAATCGGTCAATGGACGAAATGGAGCAGCTGTTTAACGAGAGAAAAGTCATTTATGATAAGCACAATTCAAAAGTGGAAACAGACAATCTTGCTCCCGAAGAGATTGCAGATTACATTGTGGAGACGCTAAAAATCGGCTGGGATCTTTATCAGCCAATGTAAAAGCCGTGCGGGATGCACGGCTTTTTTTTATCGCTTTACGCCTTGGATGAATATCGCTTTTAAGCAAAAGGATTCAGGCTTTCCGTTTTGATTCAATTCGAGGCAAAAGGTGTCTCGGGCCTTCGTCAGACGCTGTCCCTTTCTGAAAGTGTACATTCACAGCAGCTTTTTCTTCCGCAAAAGATGAAGCAACGTCAACCATTTCTTGCGTCGCATCAATGCCGATGCATTCTTGGACATAAGGGGCAAATGCCAGCACCGTATGGCCCGCTCCCGCTCCGCATCAAGCACTTGCTGCTCTGCACAGCATTCCGCAAATTTGATCAGCATCGTTAAATCTTCCCCATCAGCAAATACCTTCTCATCACGATACATCACAGCGTTTTTCGAAAACGGAGTTTCGTTTGGCCAAATGAACCAGCTCTTTCATCTTTGTTTGTTATGATATGGATGATGTTAGCAATTTCTGTTATGATCATTTTTATATCTTGGACGAAGCGGCGGAGCACCTTCATATCGCCCAGCCTTCTCTCAGCCAGCAAATCAAGAAGCTGGAGACGGAGCTGGGGCTTACTCTTTTTCACAGGTCACACGGCTCTGTTACGCTGACACCGCACGGCCGCCGTTTCATTGAAAAGGCTGAGGACATCATTCGATTAAGGGACGACTTGCTGGTGAAGATGCAGGCAAGGACTGGGGCACAAGCTTTCGATCGGGATTCCCGCTGTAACAGGGAGATATATCTTTCCTCCGCTTCTGAAGCAGTTTTGGCGCATTATCCCCATGTGAGGTTCAGCTTATCGTAAAAGACCCGGCTGCCTTAGAGGAGATAACGGCAAAGGGAGAGGTTATCCTTGCCGATTGAGGATGTGAGGCTCTCCATTGAACCCTTGCTAACTGAGCCGATCGTTCTTGCCGTATCAAAGGAAAAACAAAGGTGGATGCCGCTCGAAATGACTGCACTGATTGATAAAGCACTGGAAGGTGAGGGAAGCCGTGCGTGCCGCTTGAGATGGCAAAGCAGGTTCCTTTTATTTTGCTGAAGGAGGGCTACGGTTTTCGCCGGATGGTACTTAACCTATGTGCGGAAAGCGGCTTTAAGCCAAACGCCGCGTTTAAAACGAGCACATCAAAATCGCGCAATCCCTTGTCGCAAACGGTTTGGGGTAACCCTGGCGCCAAATATGGTCAAAAGGGACAAAGATTCGGGTGTCATCTTTTTATCGCTTCAATCCGCGCCTTCACGCACTCTTGTTTTTGTAATTTTAAAGAACCGCTATGTCAGTCTGACCGCTCAGGCCTTTATGGAACTAAGCCGGGGAGCGGTTAAACAAACGTTTGACCAAGAAGAGTGAGTATGGTGTTCAAGGATAGTATTCATCACAAGAACGAATTCACATCGAAGGATTGAATCAGAAATTAGATGTTAAAAAATTTAGAAAATAGGTTCAAAACGTGATAGTATAGAATAAACTAAATCTTATTAAACAAAGGAGAATAATCGGAAATGCAACTATTCGATATGCCGCTCGACCAATTGCAAACGTATAAGCCTGACAAAACTGCCCAAAAAGATTTTTCTGAGTTTTGGAAGTCCTCTTTGAATGAACTTGCCGAAGTTCAAGCAGTTCCTGACTTACAGCCGGTTGATTATCCTGCTGATGGAGTGAAGGTATACCGCCTTACATATAAAAGTTTTGGAAATGCCAGCATTGCCGGATGGTATGCGGTGCCTGACAAAGAAGGCCCGCACCCGGCGATTGTCAAATATCACGGCTACAATACAAGCTATGACGGAGACATTCATGAAATGGTCAATTGGGCGCTGCACGGATACGCTGCGTTCGGCATGCTTGTCCGCGGCCAGCAGGGCAGCGAGGACACCAGTATTTCTCCGCACGGACACGCATTGGGCTGGATGACGAAAGGAATTCTTGATAAAGATACATACTACTACCGGGGAGTTTATTTGGACGCCGTCCGCGCGCTTGAAGTCATCAGCAGCTTTGATGAAGTCGACGAAACGAGAATCGGCGTGACAGGCGGAAGCCAGGGCGGAGGCATAACCATTGCGGCCGCTGCTCTGTCAGATATTCCGAAAGCCGCTGTTGCTGATTATCCTTATTTAAGCAATTTCGAGCGAGCCATCGATGTGGCGCTTGAACAGCCGTATCTCGAAATCAATTCCTTTTTCAGAAGAAATGGCAGCCCGGAAACAGAAGAGCGGGCCATGAATACACTAACGTATTTCGATATTATGAATCTGGCTTACAGGGTGAAGGTGCCTGTACTGATGTCGATCGGGCTGATTGATAAGATTACGCCGCCTTCTACTGTGTTTGCGGCCTATAACCATCTGGAGACAGAAAAAGAGCTGAAGGTGTACCGCTACTTTGGGCATGAGTATATCCCTGCCTTTCAAACGGAAAAGCTTGCCTTCTTTAAGCAACATCTTAAAGGCTGACAGACGCGAAGAGCCGCCGCATCATCGGGCGGTTTTTTTCTGCAGACAGCCGGAATGAGAAAAGACGGGAGACGAATATATATGAAACAAAGAATCATTGATGAACTAAAACGAATTGAGCAAGAGTACAGCGTTAAAATCGTGTATGCCGTTGAATCAGGGAGTCGTGCTTGGGGATTCCCGTCGCAAGACAGCGATTATGATGTCCGCTTTATTTATGTGCCGAAAAAGGAATGGTATTTTTCAATTGAGCAGGAGAGGGATGTCATTGAAGAGCCGATCCACGATTTGTTGGACATCAGCGGCTGGGAACTGAGAAAAACGCTGCGTCTATTCAAAAAATCAAACCCTCCGCTGCTTGAGTGGCTGTCCTCGGACATTGTGTATTACGAAGCCTTTACGACCGCAGAGCAGCTGAGAAAGCTGCGAAGCACAGCGTTTAAGCCTGAAGCCAGTGTGTATCACTATATCAATATGGCAAAAAGAAATGTCAAGGATTACCTGCAAGGGCAAGAGGTGAAAATCAAAAAGTATTTTTACGTGCTGCGGCCGATACTGGCGTGTAAGTGGATTGAAAAGCACGGAACCATTCCACCGATGGATTTTACTGTTTTGATGAATGAATTGATTACGGAACCCGAACTGAGAGCAGAGATGGAAACCTTGCTTGAGCGCAAAAGAAAAGGTGAAGAACTGGATCTTGAAGCAAGAATTCATGTGATTCACCAGTTCATTGAAACAGAGATTGAAAGGATTATGGAGGCGGCGAAAACGCTGAAAATCATCAAAAAAGATATCACGCCTGAGCTGAATCGGTTGCTTTTGAATACTGTTGAAGAAGTGTGGAATGATGGAGGAAGCTGATGTTTCATGTCGCTTCCTCTCTCCATATTTCGACAGGAAGTCCCCCGACTTTCTAACTATCTGATTGTGAGAAACCCACAAAAATAATCAGAATCTTTGTATTTTGAGAATATTGTGAACGGAGGTTTTGTCCATTTACAATAAACTCATACAAATACTTCTTAGATTGCGGGGTGTTGAGGTTGGAAGTGATCACAAGAGATTTTTTCTTGTTTTTATCCAAAAGCGGCTTTCTCAATAAGATGGCGAGAAACTGGGGAAGCCGGGTAGCAGCGGGTAAAATTATCGGCGGGAATGATTTTAACAGTTCAATCCCGACAATTCGACAGCTTAACAGCCAAGGCTTGTCAGTTACTGTCGATCATTTAGGCGAGTTTGTGAACAGCGCCGAGGTCGCAAGGGAACGCACGGAAGAATGCATCCAAACCATTGAGACCATTGCGGATCAGCAGCTGAACTCACACGTTTCTTTAAAGATGACGTCTTTAGGTCTCGATATAGATATGGATCTGGTGTATGAAAATATGACGAAAATCGTCCAGACGGCCGAGAAGCATAAAGTCATGGTCACCATAGACATGGAAGACGAGGTCAGATGCCAGAAAACGCTTGATATATTCAAGGATTTCAGAAGGAAATATGAGTATGTAAGCACGGTGTTGCAGGCCTATCTGTACCGCACGGAAAACGATATTGACGATTTGGATTCTTTGAAACCGTTCCTTCGTCTTGTAAAAGGAGCATATAAGGAATCAGAAAAAGTGGCTTTTCCGGAAAAAAGCGATGTCGATGAGAACTATAAAAAAATCATCCGAAAGCAGCTCTTAAATGGTCACTACACAGCGATTGCGACACATGACGATAAAATGATCGATTATACAAAGCAGCTTGCCAGGGAAAACGGCATTTCCAATGACATGTTTGAATTTCAGATGCTGTACGGCATGCGGTCGCAAACCCAGCTCAGCCTCGTAAAAGAAGGTTATAACATGAGAGTCTACCTGCCTTACGGAGAGGATTGGTACGGCTACTTTATGAGACGCCTGGCAGAACGTCCGTCAAATATTGCATTTGCTTTCAAAGGAATGACGAAGAAGTAAAAAAGGAGAGATTACAATGACAACACCTTACAAACATGAACCATTCACAAATTTCCAAGACCAAAACAACGTAGAAGCGTTTAAAAAAGCGCTTGCGACAGTAAACGAATATTTAGGAAAAGACTATCCGCTTATCATCAACGGTGAAAGAGTGGAAACAGAAGCGAAGATCGTTTCCATTAACCCGGCTAATAAAGAAGAGGTTGTCGGCAGAGTCTCAAAAGCTTCTCAAGAGCACGCTGAGCAAGCCATTGAAGCGGCGGCTAAAGCCTTTGAAGAGTGGAGATACACGTCTCCGGAAGAAAGAGCGGCTGTCCTGTTCCGCGCGGCTGCCAAAGTCCGCAACAGAAAGCATGAATTCTCCGCTTTGCTCGTGAAAGAAGCAGGGAAGCCTTGGAACGAGGCAGATGCTGATACTGCTGAAGCGATTGACTTCATGGAATATTATGCACGCCAAATGATTGAACTGGCAAAAGGCAAACCGGTCAACAGCCGTGAAGGCGAGAAAAACCAATATGTATACACGCCGACTGGTGTAACAGTCGTTATTCCGCCTTGGAACTTCTTGTTCGCGATTATGGCGGGAACAACAGTAGCGCCGATCGTTACCGGTAACACAGTTGTTCTTAAACCTGCGAGCGCAACGCCTGTCATTGCTGCGAAATTCGTTGAGGTTCTTGAAGAATCCGGCCTGCCAAAAGGCGTTGTCAACTTTGTTCCTGGAAGCGGAGCGGAAGTCGGTGACTACCTTGTTGACCATCCAAAAACAAGCCTTATCACGTTTACGGGATCAAGAGAAGTCGGTACGAGAATCTTCGAACGCGCCGCAAAGGTTCAGCCAGGCCAGCAGCACTTAAAACGTGTTATCGCTGAAATGGGCGGTAAGGATACGGTGGTTGTCGATGAGGATGCGGACATTGAATTGGCGGCTCAATCCATCTTTACATCTGCATTCGGCTTTGCGGGCCAAAAATGTTCTGCAGGTTCACGTGCTGTTGTTCATGAAAAAGTGTATGATCAAGTATTAGAGCGCGTTATTGAAATCACAGAGTCTAAAGTAACGGCAAGCCCTGACAGCGCAGATGTTTACATGGGACCTGTTATTGACCAGGGTTCTTATGATAAAATTATGAGCTATATCGAGATCGGAAAAGAGGAAGGCCGATTAGTAAGCGGCGGTACTGGTGACGATTCAAAAGGATTCTTCATCAAACCGACGATCTTCGCTGACCTTGATCCGAAAGCAAGACTCATGCAGGAAGAAATTTTCGGGCCTGTTGTCGCTTTCTCTAAAGTATCAAGCTTTGATGAAGCATTAGAAGTGGCGAACAATACTGAGTACGGTTTAACGGGAGCGGTAATCACAAACAACCGCAAGCACATTGAGCGTGCAAAACAAGAATTCCATGTTGGAAATCTGTACTTTAACCGCAACTGTACAGGAGCCATCGTTGGCTACCATCCATTCGGCGGCTTCAAAATGTCCGGCACAGATTCAAAAGCCGGCGGTCCGGATTACCTGGCACTGCACATGCAGGCAAAAACAATCAGTGAAATGTTCTAAAGCGGGACTAAATGGGCATCCTCCCTGCGGGGGTGTCCATTTCATCCATATACTGGTAAAAAAGAGGAGGAAGTGCTATAGAAAACACACAGCTGATTATTTCAATTTGTATTTATATGGCGGGGATGCTGCTGATCGGCTACTTTGCCTACAAACGTACGTCAAACCTGACGGATTACATGCTGGGAGGACGTTCCTTAGGTCCGGCTGTAACCGCTCTCAGTGCGGGAGCTGCCGATATGAGCGGCTGGCTGCTGATGGGGCTTCCGGGCGCCATGTTTTCAACTGGACTAAGCGGCGTTTGGATTGTGTTCGGTCTTTGCCTTGGTGCATGGGCGAACTGGCTCTACGTCGCACCGCGGCTGAGAACATATACTGAAAAAGCGGGGAATTCAATTACGATTCCCGGATTCCTTGAGAATCGTTTCGGAGATCAAACAAAGCTCCTTAGATTGTTTTCGGGAATTGTCATTTTAGTCTTTTTCACATTTTATGTATCGTCCGGAATGGTGTCCGGCGGCGTCTTGTTCAACAGCATCCTGGGAATGAATTATCACACCGGCTTGTGGGTGGTGACAGGTGTTGTTGTGGCGTATACCCTGTTTGGGGGCTTTCTGGCTGTCAGCTGGACAGATTTTGTTCAAGGGATCATTATGTTTGCAGCGCTTATTCTCGTTCCTATCGTTACGTTTTTCCACACCGGAGGAATAGGTGAAACAACTGCTGAGATCCGCTCTGTGGACCCTGATATGTTTAATATTTTTAAAGGAACCAGTGTTCTTGGCATCATTTCACTGTTTGCTTGGGGCTTGGGCTACTTTGGCCAGCCGCATATCATTGTGCGTTTTATGGCGATTACATCTGTCAAAGAGATAAAAAGAGCACGCAGAATCGGAATGGGATGGATGATTCTTTCGGCAGTCGGCGCAGTGCTGACAGGTTTGGGCGGGATCGCTTATTACCATCAGCGGGGCATGTCATTGAAGGACCCGGAGACCATATTTATCCAATTAGGAAATATTTTATTCCACCCAATTATTACAGGCTTTCTAATTTCTGCGATTTTAGCGGCCATTATGAGTACAATTTCTTCCCAGCTGCTTGTTACGTCAAGCTCCTTGGTAGAGGATTTGTATAAGTCGATGTTCCGGCGCTCAGCTTCTGATAAAGAACTGGTGTTTTTGGGCCGTCTGGCTGTGCTGGCTGTTTCAATTGTCGCGTTAGTTCTGGCTTGGGAGAAAAACAATACCATCCTTGGGTTGGTCAGCTACGCGTGGGCGGGCTTCGGTGCATCATTCGGGCCGGTTGTACTGCTCAGTCTGTTTTGGAAACGAATGACCAAATGGGGGGCACTCGCCGGCATGATTGTGGGAGCAGCAACTGTAATCATTTGGGCGAATGCCGGTCTTTCGGACTTTCTGTATGAAATCATACCTGGTTTTGCTGCGAGTCTATTATCTGTCTATATCGTCAGCGTATTGACGCAGGCTCCGTCACAAGATGTTACAGACCAGTTTAAAGACTACCAAGATACGATGTCGCAATAAAGATCGAAAGGAGGAGGAAGGGGATATCCCTTTTTCCTCTTTTCTCCTTTTAAGACTGCTGTTTTTTCTTTTGGAAACAAACGTATTTTTTTCTATACAAAAAGACCCCGTATGGATATGATTAAAGTAAAAAAAGTATAGGAGAAAAAGGTATGGAAGAGCTTTTAGAGAGAGTTTTTTCATTTTCAGATGTTGATAAGCTGATTGACTTTATCAGCTATGAGCTGCAAAAACCAGTGATACTGGAAAGCGCGGATTTCTTTTTGTTAGCCTACAATTCTTACTATATTAACCATTTTGATTCTGCAAACCAGCAGACTATTTTTTCAAAAAAATGTCCGGTTCAGATTTTTGAGAGGTTTTTGAAGGACGGGATCATTGAAAAGCTGAAAACAGAACCTGAGCCTTTTCGCGTCAATAAAATTGAGAGCATTGGGTTAAATCAGAGGGTAGTCGTGAGTGCAAAGCATAAAGGGGAAGTCATGGGCTACATCTGGATTCAAGAACTGGATCGTGATCTGACAGACGAAGAGCTCGACTTTTTGTACGAGACCTCCTTCCATGTCGGAAAAATTATTTATAAAGCGAACAAGCTGAAACAGGAAAAGGAAGAAAGAGCTGAGGACCTCATCAAACGGGCTATCTATCAGCAATTTATTTCTGAAAAGGAGCTCAGGCGGGAAGCTGAGAGAATCAACACCGTGCTGCCTTCTGTGTTTTCAGTTGTCATCCTGCACGCCGCGAATGGGGATGGGGAAGCGGTGGAAGATTTAAAGGAAAATATCAGGTCTTACCTGAATTTGCGGGATAAAGTCAGTCATGTCTTAACGATAGAATCAAATATTGTCATCGTCGTAGCGAGTTTTTCCCAAAAAAGCTCCGCCTCCTCAGCAGCTGTTGAATTCATTAACAAGCTGTTAACACATTTTCACTTTCAAAAAATTCCTACCCCTATCTATATCGGTATCGGAAACGAATATGACCACATCTTAAAGCTCGGCAAAAGCTATACAGAAGCATTGGAAGTCATTAAAGCCGCAGAAATAACCGGCAACCAGGAAAACATTCCATATGAATATGAGAAGCTCGGTATTTATCGTTATTTAGAAAGCATTGAACAGAAAAATGACTTTTTGGAATACGAGAATAAGGATTTAGCTTTACTAAAAGCAAAAGACCAAGAAAGCAGCACCGAGCTGCTGAAGACGCTGGAAATTTATCTCCTCAACAACTGCAAAACAAAACCAGCCGCGGAACAGCTGTTTATTCACCAAAACACATTAAATTACCGCATCAAGCAGATTCTTGAGATGACATCCATCGATTTAAGCGATTTCAGAACGCGATGCCAGCTCTATCTTGATTTGATGCTGATGAAAAAGAAATAAAAAAGAAACCAGTACTTGTACTGGTTTCGTCTTCAATTAAAATCCTCTGTAAACATACGGATCATCAGGTTTTTTAATGGTGTTCCAGTCTGTCACTTTCACGACAGGAAGGGTGGATTTGAATGGCTGATAATATTCTGAGGCAAGAGTGCCCTTAATTTGAACCCATTCATCATCCTTGATGTTTATGTCCTTCGGAAACTCCACAAGCATCCCGTACACGCCGGAATCAGCGATACAGTGAATAATGCCAAACCGCAATACGAACAGCTGGTTTTTGTTAATCGCGTTTCCTTTATACGCAAATCCATGAAATTCAATCGTCCGTCCGAGAAATTCGCCTGGATAGTTATAAATGGTTTCCATGCCTTTTAAGAAATCATCATCGGTCAGAGAAATCTCTTTTTTGCCAGAATATTTTTTATACAGCTGTTTCATCTGCTTGTCATAGCTGTCTTGTGCATAATAAAGGCTGGCATCAGGCCGCAGATACTGGGTTTGAGAGTAGTGGTCTCCGCTTTCCATGGCCTTAAACGAGAACCCTTTTGTTTTGACGATAGATGAGTCAAGCGTCGCAATCGGAAAAAAGATGCCTGACACCAAAGGGAAAAGAAAAACAAGGTAAATAAAATACCGCTGATAAAATGGTTTGTTTTGTTCATGGTCATGCTCGTGATCATGGCCGCAGCCGCAATCATCGTCATGATGATGCCCGCCTTTTTCAGGCGATTTGACAAACAAATACGCTTGAACAGCTGTCAAAATGGCCAGCAGGAAGATCGCAATAAAGGACAGATAGGAATATTTCATATTGATATATTTTGTTAGATTTCCTGAGGTATGCAGATGATAAAAGAAAAATGTAAATCCCATCAGCACCAATAGACGAAACATCCAATCACCCCTTTACAAGTAGTGATCCCGCTAAGACGATCACGACAATATACGTAATCAGCAGGAAAACAAATCGTTTTTTGAAGGCCGCGAGCATCATCAAGAGATTCTTAATATCAACCATCGCACCGAAGACGAGAAAGGCGATGAGCGAGCCTAAAGAAAATGTGCTGCTGAAGGAAGACGCAATAAATGCATCCACTTCTGAACAAAGCGACAAGACAAACGCCAGACCCATCATCACGAGGGAAGAAGATACATCATTCTGGCCGATCGCAAGCAGAGTGGATGTTTTGACGTACGTCTGCATCGCGGCTGCGATAAAGGCGCCGATAATTAAATATTTCCCCACGGAGAAAAATTCATCAATGGCGTGACGCAAGGTCCCTCCCAGCTTTTGCAGCAGGGTGTGGTGATGATGATGGTGATGCCCGGCTTCATCGGGCTTTAACAGCTGGTTATCCTTAAATTGATAGGATAAGATGATGCCAATAATCACCGAGACAGCCAGCGCCAGCCCGCCCCGGTAAAAGACAACGCTCCATCTATTCCCGAACGCAATATACGTAGAAAACAAAACAATGGGATTGATGATAGGAGCGGTCAGCATAAAAGCAACACCCGCATGCAGGGGAACCCCTTTTAGCAGAAGCCGCCTCGTAATCGGGATAATGCCACATTCGCAGGCGGGAAATAAGATGCCGGCAAGCGCACCAAATAAGACTGCGAGAAACCGGTTTTTCGGCATGATCCTTGCAATCATTTCTTCAGAAACAAACATTTGAATGATTCCGGACAGAATGACGCCAATCAGAATAAACGGAATGGCTTCTATTAAAATACTGATAAAAATAGAATTCAGCTGAAGAAAAGACGATTGTGCTGTCACAATAAAACCTCCGCTCATGGTAAGCTGCCTCTGATTATATCACGAAAAAAGGCACTGATTGTTTGACGGAAGAGGAGGAAGGATCGTTTCACCTTGTTTAGGATTCTAAGAAATCCAGTGACGTAGTGAACTGGGGGAATTATTACTCAGGGCCGACGAAATGGTTGAACACGGACTCTAGAAATATGATATACTTTGTATTGATATTCATTCTCAATTAAACAATATAACGTTAATGATAGATTTGGAACGGGAGGCAGGACGGATGGCTGGAAATCAAGAGGTATTTGACGTCACGATTATAGGCGGGGGGCCGATCGGGCTGTTTACGGCTTTTTACTGCGGCATGCGGGAGCTGAAAACGAAAGTGATCGAGTTTTTGCCGCGGCTCGGGGGAAAGGTGTCTTTATTTTTCCCTGAGAAGATGATTCGCGATATTGGCGGGATACCGGGGATTGCCGGGGAGAAGCTGATCGAACAGCTGAAGGAGCAGGCGGCGACGTTTGACCCTGATATTGTGCTGAATCAGCGAGTGACCGGATTTGAGCGTCTGGCTGACGGAACCATGGTGCTGACTAGCTCTGAGGGGGAGAAGCACTATACAAGAACCGTTATTTTGGCTGTCGGCATGGGCACGCTGGAGGTCAATGAGTTTGACAGCCAGGATGCAAGCCGGTATGCAGGAAAAAATCTTCATTATAAAGTGGAGAAGCTTGATGCGTTTAAAGGCAAACGGGTCGTGATTTCTGGCGGGGGAGATACTGCGGTCGATTGGGCTAATGAGCTGGAACCGATTGCGGCGTCTGTTACTGTCGTGCACCGCAGAGAGGAATTCGGCGGAATGGAAAGCAGCGTGACGAAAATGAAGCAGTCATCTGTGCGGGTGCTTACTCCTTATCGGCTTGAACATCTTAGCGGCACAGATGAACGCATCGAAAGCGTCACCGTTTGTCATGCGGCGTCTGGACATCCCGAGGAAATCGAGCTTGATGAGCTCATTATTAATCACGGGTTTAAAATTGATCTCGGCCCGATGAAGGATTGGGGTCTCGAGATTGAAGAAGGCCGGATTAAAGCTGACAGACATATGCGGACAAATCTTCCGGGCGTGTTTGTTGCGGGGGACGCGGCTTATTATGAAAGCAAGCTCAGATTGATTGCCGGCGGTTTTACAGAAGGCCCGACTGCCGTCAACAGTGCGAAATCTTATCTGGACCCTCAGGCGGAAAATATGGCGATGTATTCCACCCACCACAAAAAATTGGTTCATAAATAAAAAAGCCCTTTGGAAAAGGGCTGTTCATCAGCTGTGGAGGAGCTTTTTCTCCACTTGCTCATTTTGTATAAACGCAAATAATTGCTTATGGTCTTGTACGGCAGTAAACCCGTATGCAGCGGCGGGCGTGTCGTCGCCTATACAGATGACAGGGGGGCGGCTTGCGGACGGTTCTGTTGAAATGCCGATTTCTTCTCCTGCGCTGACCAATTGCTGAGCGGACTGCTTGCTGGGGCAAATGATCATGTGCAGAGGAGACTCACTGATCGTACGCTCGGTCATGCGGGTGAATCGCTCATCTATGACGTTTTCATGGGTGATATAGCACAAACAGGACTCTGATTTCAGCATTTCTTCTACTGAATGACGGCTGCCGACAATCAGCTTTTTAGGTGAATTGTGATGGTGCTCGGATATGATGAAGCCACGTTTTGCAAGCTCTGCCTTTCCTGCTTCTGACGCTGCACTCAGGCGTGCGGTCAGCTGGCGAATGTCGATTCGTTTGGATGCGAGGACTTGAAAAAATTCGCAAACCGCACGGCGTGATGTGAAGAAAATATCCTCGAAGGTGCTGATCTGTTCTAGAATATCTGCGTTGACAGGCATTTTTTCAGTCCTCCATTTCGGCCATTCGATGACATCGGCTCCATATTCGCGCAGCTTGTCTGCCAGTGTATGCTTATCTTCGTTATGTGTGACTACCATCATATGCTGCCCGATGAATGGTTTGCTCTCAAACCAGCTGTGTGTTTGAACGTTTACAATATCACCGATGACGATAATGGCGGGGTTTGTGATTTGCTGTTCCTGTATGTTTTGATGGATATCCTGCAGCGTTCCTTTTACGCTCCGCTGGCGGCCCCACGTTCCCCATTGAATCACGATGACAGGGACAGAAGGAGATTTTCCGTACGCGATGAGCTGCTGGCAAATAAATGACAGGTTTTTCACACCCATGTAAAACACAAGCGTTTGAACGCTTCGGGCAAGCCCCTCCCAGTCAAGGTTCGGCGTGCCTTTTAATGATTTATCATGTGCGGTAATCATGGCGAAGGACGAAGCGAAATCCCGATGCGTGACGGGGATTCCCGCATACAGCGGCGCGGCGATTCCCGAGGTGATGCCCGGCACCATTTCATAGCAGATGCCATGCTGGTGGAGCGCGTCTGCTTCCTCGCCGACTCTGCCAAACACACTGGGATCTCCGCCCTTCAAACGGACAACGGTTAATCCGTCCGACGCTTTTTCAATCAGCAGGGCATTGATCTCTGCCTGTTTCATAAAATGGCGGTCCGGCAGTTTTCCGCAATAAATGAACTGGCAGTCAGGTGATGCGTATTCGAGCAGCTTTGGGTTTGCGAGCCGGTCATACAAAATGACATCCGCTTCCTCCAGCGCTTGTTTTCCTTTTATGGTGATGAGCCCTGGATCTCCAGGTCCGGCGCCCACAAAATATACGATTCCGTTTTTCATGATCATGTCATCCTTCCGTCACTGTAAAAAATGAAGGATCACTTTGAAAGTGATCCGGTCTTTGATCAATATTGGAGATAAACGTATTCTCCTTCGATCAGCGTTTCGTATGTTTTGACACAGCCGTGATCCGGCTCTTGAACGATTCCGTCTTCCAAGGAGATTTTCCAGTCGTGCATCGGACAGAAGACATATTCGCCGCTGACGATACCTTCTGCAAGGACGCCGCCCTTATGGGGACAGCGGTTTTCAATGGCGCGGATGCTCCCGTTTGAAAGCTTAAAGACCGCAAGCTCCTTATCTTCAATATACACTGTTTTTCCTAATTGTTCAGGCAATTCTTCGATTTTTCCGATACATACTTTTGTGACGTCTTTGTTCACCATGTCCATTCCTCCTCAATGTTTGTTTCTGTCATTATGATGTGGTCACGACATTTTCAAATAATTCTTTAGAGGTTTGTTTATCTTCCAGGAAGTCCTTCCACGGATCTTTGTGGACAGAGAGCGTTTCATTCATTCGGTCGTTCAGCTCCTGCCGTTTTTCCGGATCGTTTAGAACATCTTGGACATGGGATAAACCGACGCGCTCCAGCCATGCGGACGTGCGTTCTAAGTAGTTTGCCGTTTCCCGGTAGTACTGAAGGTAAGCGCCTGCGTATTCCAGGACTTCTTCATTTGTTTTCACCTTCATCAGCAAGTCGCCGGCACGCAAATGGGTTCCGCCGTTTCCGCCGACGTAAAGCTCCCAGCCACCGTCGATGCCGACCACGCCAAGGTCTTTAATGCCGGACTCCGCACAGTTCCGCGGGCAGGCAGATACGGCCATTTTCACTTTATGAGGCGTGTTGAGTCCTTCAAATGTTTTCTCAAGGTCGATGCCTAGGGCCATGGAGTCTTGTGTGCCAAAGCGGCAGAATTGTTCGCCTACACATGTTTTTACCGTGCGGAGTGTTTTTCCGTACGCGTAGCCTGACGGCATATCAAGATCGGCCCATACCTTTGGCAGGTCTTCTTTTTTCACGCCGATCAAGTCAATTCGCTGGCCGCCTGTCATTTTGACGAGCGGGATCTCGTATTTATCGACGACATCAGCGATTTTGCGAAGATCCTGAGAGTTGGTTACACCGCCGTACATCCGCGGTACGACAGAGTAGGTACCGTCTTTTTGAATATTGGCGTGCATCCGTTCATTAACAAAGCGGGATGTTCTGTCATCCTCATATTTTGACGGATTGATCATGCCTAAGTAGTAGTTAAGAGCCGGACGGCATTTGGAACAGCCTTCTGGCGTTTTCCAGCCGAGCACGTTCATGACTTCTCTTGTATGTGACAGCCCTTTGGCTTTGATTTCTTCGACTACCTCATCTCTCGACAATGAGGTGCAGCCGCAAATCGCTTCTTTTTGGGCTGATGCGTCAAAGTCTGATCCCAGCGTATACTGAAGGATATCTTCTACGAGCGGCTTACAGCCTCCGCATGAGCGGGACGCGCCGGTGCAAGCTTTGATTTCATCTGTTGATGAACAGCCCTGTTCCTGAATGGCTTGAATAATTGCTCCTTTTGACACACCGTTACAGCCGCAGATGATTTCATCATTGCTCATGGCAGCGGTCAGACTTGTGCCCGCTTCTTGGTTGAGAGGCTGTAAAATTGAGATTTTAGAGGTTTCAGAGATATCTGCTTCTTTTTGAATCATCGAAAACAGGCGGTTGCCCTCACTGCTGTCGCCGAATAAAACAGCTCCGACAATCTGATTGCCTCGCAGCACGACTTTTTTATAAATGCCATCCTGTTCATCAAAGACCTTAATCGCTTTTTTCTCGTCTGATTCGTGAAAGTCACCGGCAGAAAAGACCTCAACTCCTGATACTTTCAGTTGAGTGGAGAGAACGGAGCCTTCATAAGGTTTCGTTTCAACACCGCAGATATGGTTAGCGAGCACTTTCGCCTGTTCATAGAGCGGCGCCACGAGTCCGTATGCGATTCCTCGGTGCTCGGCACATTCACCGACCGCATAAATGTGCGGGATTTCGGTTTGCATATAATCGTTGACAATGATGCCGCGGTTGACTGGAATGCCGCTTTCGGCCCCAAGCGCTGTATTCGGGCGGATGCCGACGGCCATGACGACTAAATCGGCTTCAACGCTTGTGCCGTCTTTGAATCTGATCCCTTCGACCCGGTCATCTCCGAGAATTTCTTCTGTTTGCTTTTCAAGCAGAAAGGTCATTCCTTGTTTTTCTAATTCGTTTTGCAGCAGGCGTCCGGCCGTTGCGTCAAGCTGGCGTTCCATCAGGAAGGGAGCGAGATGGATAACGGAGACTTCCATACCGAGATTCAGCAGGCCGCGGGCAGCTTCCAAGCCAAGCAAGCCCCCGCCGATGACGGCTGCTTTTTTATATTGTTTTGACGCGGCGAGCATCGTGTCTGTATCCTTTATGTCCCGGAAAGCTGTGACACCTTTTTTGTCTGCGCCCGGAATCGGCAGGATAAAAGGGACAGAACCTGTAGCCAGGATCAGTTCATCATAAGGCTGTATTCGGCCTGCATCGGTGATGACGGTTTTGCTTTCTATGTCCACTTTGATGACTGTTTCATTGGTATACAATTGTATATTGTTTTCTTCGTACCAGTTCCAATCGTTTAACGTAATATCTTTGATATCTGTATCGCCTTGCAGCACTTTTGACAAAAGGATTCGGTTGTAGTTGGGATGCGGTTCGGAACCAAAAATTGTAATTCGGAATTCGTCTTTTGAAACACTCAGTATTTCTTCAATGGCCCTTACCCCGGCCATTCCATTACCAACAAGAACTAGCTGTTTTCTCCCCATCAGATGATCCGCTCCTTATCAATGTTTTTTCCAGCGTAGCACAGCAAAAAGAAATATTTAAGATGCATGTTATAAAATGTAACAAAATATACGAAAATTTCTAAAATTTTTATGAAAAATTTAAATAGGTCTGACTCGGACGGCGCATACCTTAAAACCGGGCATTTTACACGCTGGATCTAGGCTGTCACCAATCAAGTCATTTACGTTTTGGGCATCCGCCCAGTGGATGGGAACAAATACTGTGTCTTTTCTGATGTGTTCTGACCATTTGCTGCGGACGGTGATGCTTCCGCGAGGAGATTCTATGTTCACGAGAACACGGTCCTCGATATTGTAGGCCGCTGCTGTTTTCGGATGGATTTCCATAAATGATTCAAAATCTCTTGCGGCCAAAGAGGCGCTTTTTCTCGTTTGGACACCTGTTAAATAATGAGACATGACCCTGCCGGTCGTTAAAAACAACGGATATTCGGCAGTCGGCTTTTCTTTAGGAACAACGGGTTCGTTTGGGATCACACTTAATGCCGCTTTTTGATCCGGATGTGCAAATGAGTCCTCAAACAAGCGCCGGGTTCCGGGGTGATCAGGTTCAGGACACGGCCAGTGAATGCCGCCTTCTTGTCTGAGCCTGTCGTATGTGATGCCGGAATAATCGGCGATTCCGCCGCGGCTTGCTTCTCTCAATTCGTTAAAGATGTCCTCCGCAGACGTGTAGGGAAAATAACGGCCTTTTCCAAGAGCGGACGCGATCTCGCAAATGATCTGCCAATCATGCTTTGCTTCCCCCGGGCAGGGGCGGCTCGCTTCCCTTAATGTCACGCGGCCTTCAACGTTGGTCATCGTGCCTTCGTCTTCTAAGTAAGAGGATGCGGGCAAAATGACATCAGCAAATTTCGCTGTTTCAGATATAAACAAGTCGATTGCAACAAAGAATGTCAGTTTTGACAGCGCCTGTTTGACAAGGTTGGCATTTGGGCTGGAGACTGCTGGATTGGAACACATTAGAAACAGTCCTTTAATGTCTCCATCGTTGATTTTTTCCATCATTTCATAGGCTGAGACGCCTTTTCGCGGGAGCTCATCCGGATTGACTCCCCACACTTTTGCAATATAAGCCCGATGGTCTTCGTTTTCGATGGAACGGTAGCCGGGAAGCTGATCTGCTTTTTGGCCATGCTCTCGGGCGCCTTGCCCATTACCCTGTCCGGTGATCGCTCCGTAGCCCGAGTAAGGCTTGCCGATTTTTCCTGTGATCAGCACCACATTTAAGAAGCCTCTCACAGCCGCGGTACCATCGGTTTGCTGTTCAATGCCGCGGGCTGTAAACAGCATGCCGGACGTTTCCATGGCAAACTTCATAGCAGCCTTTCGCATTTGCTCTAAAGGAACATTTGTCTGCTCGGCGATGTCTTCCAGATTTAAAGCACCGATATGCTGTTTGAGCTCATCAAATCCGTTCGTGCGTGTGCGAATAAAGTCTTCATTTATGAGCTGTTCGTCTATAATGATTTTGACTAAACCGTTGGCAAGGGCGGCGTCTGTCCCGGGTTTGATTTTTAGATGAAGGTCGGCTATTTTTGTCGTCGCTGTTTCCCGGGGGTCAATGGCAATGAGATAAGCCCCGTTTTCTTTCGCTTGTTCAAAATACGGCATGATGGTCGGCTGGCATTCTGCGATATTGGTGCCGGCCAAAATGATCACTCGGGAGTGGGGGATTTCCGATAATGGATTCGTCAAGCCTCTGTCTGCTCCGAATGTTTGGTTGGCTCCGGTTGCTGCGGCGGACATACAGAGCCGGCCGTTGTAATCGATGTATTTTGTCTGTAAGCCGACTCGTGCGAACTTTCCTAACAGATACGCCTCTTCATTCGTAATCGAGGCGCTTCCGTAGACAGCCATCGCATCATGGCCGTGTTTGGCTTGGATCAGGGTGACTTGCTCCTTTATATAGTTCAGTGCTTCATCCCAGGAAACAGGCACAAATTCACCGTTTTTTTTGAGCAGCGGCCGGGTGATACGGGAGGCGTGCAGGGCATGCTGATGGGCATTCATCCCTTTCATGCATAAACGGCCTAGTGTCGTAGGATTGTGGATGCCGATGGCTGTATATCTTTTCCGTGTAACGATGGTTTGTTCCACAAGCTGCATTTTGCATTGCATGCTGCAAAATGGACATTGGGTGTCGTATGTTTTTTCTGATTGGACGTCTTGCTGTTTTTCGCGGAAATATCTAAGCAGTCGTTCAGTCAAAATGCCTCATCCTTTCTTCATTGCGCCAGACTGTACAGGCTGATTTTGCAGCAATGACAGGTCTGTTTGGAGGTTTTCCAGCAGCTGTGTCCGCAAATCCTGTTCAAATAATACCTCTCTGATATGAATGATGCCGAGGCGGTCAATCCACTGATGAACCGCTTCTGCGTAGTGAGCCGTTTCGCGATAATATTGAAGAAGGCCTTTCATCATAATGGCAGTATTTTCTTCGCTATCTGTCACACAAAACAGCATTCCGGAACGGGCATGTGCTCCCCGGATGCCGCCAGTGTAAATGTCCCAGCCCTCTTGTGTTTGAATGGCGCCGATATCCTGTATAGCTGCCGTTGTGCAGTCTTTTTCACACGACAAGCTGATCGATATGTGATCGGGCATGGGAAGCATGTCAGCATGTCTTTCGATATGGCTTGCTAGCTTTTGAATAGATTGATCTTCTCCGCACGTACATGCTAAGATACTTCGCAGTGTGCGGCGGTGCTGATGAGAGAAAGCCGGCATGTTCAGTTCTTTTTTGATGTTTGCAAGGTCATTTGGATGGAATCCGGAAAGCTTCAGCCTCTGGCCGTGAGTAATTGAAACATAGGGGATACCGTATGTCTCAATGATGTTTGCGATGTTTCTGAGTTCCTTCGCATTTGTCAGCCCGCCGTACATTTGCGGAATGAGGGTGCATGTATCCTGGGCCGATGCTTTAGGGGACTGGATATAGCCGGGCTGCAGCAATTCCATATAATAGTGAAGCGCCGGAATACAAACATTGCAGCCGTTTTTCGTTTTCCAGCCAAGCTGATTCATTACCTCAGCAGGATCAGTGAAATGACAGAGGTGCAGTTCGGCGATGACTTCGTCTTCCGTCAAATCAGTGCAGCCGCAAAACGAAGGCTGGCCGGCTGGTTCTGTATATTCGCTGCTGGCCATGTATTTCAGAAGGTCTTCAACGAGCGGCCTGCAGCCTCCGCAAGAGCCGGATGCTTTTGTGCACTGCTTGACTTCTTCGACCGTTTTTAAGCCTTTCGTGTGCACCGCTTTTTCAATCAGACCTTTTGTCACTGAGTTGCATTGGCAAATGGTTTCAGTGAGAGGCATGGTTGCAAATGAAATGCCCGTTTGATCCGGTTCGATCAGCTGCTGTTTGACAATGGAAATGTCTCTTTGCTTGAGAAGGCTGTCGAGAAGCCGCTGTTTATCGCGTGTGTCTCCGAATAAAATAACGCCAGCCAGTTTGTCGTTCTCAAAGAGCGCTTTTTTGTAGCAACCCGCATGTTCATCATGAAGCTTCATGCTCGTCGTGCCTGCGTCTTCGTGCACCTTTCCTGCCGACCACACATCAATTCCAGCTATTTTTAAGGCTGCCGATTGGGCAGAGCCATGATATCCTTCACATGGAACGCCGCAGATGTGCTGTGCGAGGACTTTTCCTTGTTCATAAAGAGGGGCGACCAATCCGTATACCATTCCGTTATGCTCGGCGCATTCCCCGACGGCATACACATTCGGTTTGCTCGTCTGCATGAATTGATTGACGATGAAGCCGCGGTTTGCGGCGAGTCCGGCTGATGCAGCCAATTGGATATTGGGTCTTACACCAGCCGCCATTACAATCAAGTCTGCTTTTATCGAAGAACTGTCGCTGAATCGGATACCATCTGCCCGTGAGTCTCCTGTAATGGCTGCTGTGTCTTTCTCTAAAAGAAAGGTTAAGCCTTTTCGTTCCAGTTCAGACCGCAGCAGACGAGACGCTGTTTGATCGAGCTGTTTTTGCATGATGTTGGGGGAGTGGTGAACGACGCTGACATCCATGCCCAGGTGCCGCAGGCCGACAGCCGCTTCAAGGCCTAATAAGCCGGCGCCGATGACCGCTGCCTTTTGATAATGTTCAGCCATGCTGATAATAGCTTGACAGTCTTCTATTGTCCGAAAGCCGTAAACACCTTCTTTGTCTGTCCCGGGTATGGGGAGAATATGAGGGGAGGAGCCTGTTGCCAGGATCAATTTGTCGTAGGACAGGCTGCGTTTTTGATCTGTAGTGACTTGCTGCAAATCTGTGTTGATTTGCACGACCGTTTCTCCAGTGTAAAGTGTTATGCCTTGCTTGGCGTACCATTCACTGCTGTTCAGCACAATGTCATCGAGCGCTGCCTCCCCCTGTAAAACAGAGGATAAGAGAATGCGATTATAGTTGGGATGCGGTTCGCTGCCGAAAATGACAATCTCAAACATGTTACGATGAAGCTTCAATATTTCTTCAATACAGCGAATTCCGGCCATTCCGTTCCCTGCTACGATTAATCTTTGTTTCTTCATTTGCCAGACCTCCTTTGCCTCAGCTTGTAAGTTTTTCTCCTACCAAAAATTATGGCACAATGCTCAGTTAACGCATTAAACGTGTCACATTAGCTTACACATGTCTTTTCCGAAAAAATATGGTCATATATTCTTGATTCAGAAAAATGAAATTTTTAATGGGTCAAGAAAGGGGAATGTTATGAAGCTGTCGGAACTGAAAACAAGCGGTCACCCAACCACTTTGCTCTGCTCGTTTTTATACTTTGATGTAAGTTTTATGATATGGGTTATGCTTGGAGCGCTCGGTGTTTATATTTCTCAGGATTTTGGCCTGTCTCCCTTTGAAAAAGGACTTGTCGTGGCTGTGCCGATCTTATCGGGGTCTGTGTTTCGGATCATATTAGGCGTGTTAACGGACAGAATCGGTCCAAAAAAAACAGCTGTCATCGGGATGCTGGTGACAATGATCCCGCTGCTTTGGGGGACATTTGGAGGCCGGTCGCTGACTGAACTTTATGCGATCGGCATTCTGCTTGGCGTGGCAGGCGCGAGCTTTGCTGTTGCGCTTCCTATGGCAAGCCGGTGGTATCCGCCTCATTTGCAGGGACTTGCAATGGGGATAGCGGGTGCGGGTAATAGCGGCACCTTGTTTGCGACACTGTTTGGCCCCCGGCTTGCAGAGCAGTTTGGCTGGCACAGTGTGATGGGAATTGCGCTTCTTCCTCTGATCATCGTCTTTGTTCTATTTGTTTTCATGGCGAAGAATTCCCCTGAACAACCGGCACCGCAGCCGCTCAAAAACTATTGGCAGGTGTTCGGACAAAAGGAAACGTGGTTTTTCTGTCTGCTGTACAGCGTCACGTTTGGAGGTTTTGTGGGGCTGTCCAGCTTTTTGGCGATATTCTTCGTCGATCAATATCAGCTGTCAAAAATTCATGCAGGAGATTTCGTCACATTATGTGTAGCAGCTGGCAGTTTTTTTCGGCCTGTAGGGGGCTGGATTTCAGATCGTGTCGGGGGCACGAAGGTTCTTTCTGTTTTGTTTGTCATTGTGGCCCTTTGCATGGCCGGAGTCAGCAGTCTGCCGTCTCTTTCAATGGTTATCATCCTTTTATTTGTCGGAATGATGGGACTTGGAATGGGCAACGGAGCAGTGTTTCAGCTCGTCCCGCAGCGCTTCCGGAAAGAAATCGGAATGGTGACGGGAATCGTCGGCGCAGCAGGAGGCATCGGAGGTTTCTTTCTGCCAAACATTTTAGGGTCATTAAAACAGATGACAGGCACATATGCCATCGGATTTATCACATTTTCCTGTATCGCATTACTGGCGTTTGTGCTTGTGATTGCCGCAGGATATTACTGGAGAAAAAGCTGGAGCGCGGAAAGCAGTCCGGCGGATGTTTGATGTTTGAATGGGCGACACGCGATTGTGCGTGTCTTTTTTTGCTGTTTTCAACTTTCTCTTGATTTTAACTCGTGAACCGATCAGAATAAATAGTAATTATTACGATTTAAATTGGAAGGAGTTTTCTGATTGGAACAGCACATTCTGCTCCCGGGAAAAACGGAGCGTCTTCACTATTTTGGGTCAGTCAGTCCCATGAAAGGGCAAAAGCCTGTGGAAAAGGAGAACATGAAGGATCTTCAGAATATCAGAAAAGACTATTTTTTTGATATTCAGCAAGTAGGTGTCACCAATGTGTCTCACCCGGTTACTGTTGTCTCAGCGATGAAGCCTTTTCAGCAAACGACAGCAGCGAACTTTACCATGACCGCCAGCCTGCAGCGGAATCAGAAGGGCATCAATATGAGCAGGTTAACAGAGCAGCTTCAACGCTATCATCAAAACGGCTGGGTTCTCTCTTTTTCTTCCCTTCAGCAATTTACGAAAGAGCTTGCAGAAAACATGGATCAAATCTCGGCTTGCGTCGAAGTGCGGTTTCCGTGGTATTTCGAAAGAAAGAGTCCAATGCTGGAGAAAGCGGGGCTGATGCATGCTGAGATGCTGATGTCTGTCACCTACCACGAAGATCAGCCGTTTAAACAGCGGGCCGGTATCTCAGCGAAAGTAACGACTCTTTGTCCTTGCTCTAAGGAAATCAGTGAATACAGTGCCCACAATCAGAGAGGAACGGTCAGCATTTTGGCCGATATTCATCCGGCGGCACTGCTCCCAGTCGATGTCAAAGCCGATTTGCTTCACGTTGCAGAATCAAATGCAAGCGCGAGACTGCACCCAGTGCTAAAGCGTCCGGATGAAAAGGCCGTAACGGAAACCGCATATGAAAATCCCAGATTTGTTGAGGATCTGGCCCGTCTCATTGCCGCAGACTTGTATGAGCTTGAATGGGTGTCGGCCTTTGATATTGAATGCCGCAACGAAGAATCAATTCATCTGCACGATGCCTATGCGAAGCTTAGGTTTTCAAAACAGGAGGAATGACTATGAAACTTTCATTCTTATTTATTTCTGTTTTTGCGTCGGTAATTCTGCTGTCAGCTTGTTCTTCTCATGCGGAAGAGAAAGAAAGCTAAAAACGAGTCCATATCATTTGATATGGGCTTTTTACTTTTTAAATCATAATTAGGATGAATAGAGAGATTTTTCAAAAAATAATACTATTGATACATGTCTTTAGTGGTATAATATTTAATAAATGTAAAGAAAAGGAGGTAAATCGTTGTCTGTCCCTGATTTAATCCCATATCATTTTGTTACCACAGACATAAATCACTGGTATGTTGTAATAAAACAAGGCCGAATAGAGAAAGCAAAGCAAATGAAAAGAAAAGTAGAGAATGAATTTAATAAGATGGAGAAAAACGAGAAGGTTGCAGTTTACCTTCAGCTCTTAAAATTGAGGCATGAGATTATGCTTTCTTATTTAGAGCCTGACTCTGTTAAAGATATTGACAGCGTTTTTGAGGGCCTTAAAGAGACAAGAGAAAACCTTGCTCCGGAATCTCTTACGAATACAATTGAATTTTATTTTCATTTTTTCACCGGTATGTATCATTTCCGGACAAGAGATTTAGTCAATGCTTTAACATATTATCGAGAAGCCGAGAGATATCTTGATTTATTAGATGAAAACGCAAATACAGATAAGGCAGAGTTCTATTTCAAAGTGTCAGAGGTCTATTACTACATGAAAGAGACTCATTTCTCCATGAATTATGCTCAACGGGCATACGCTATTTTTAAACGGCAGAAAGACGATAAGGGCAATCTTACATATGGAAAAGAAATGGTTCACTGCCAGTTTGTTATCTTTGGTAACTGGCTTGATAAAATGTGTTATGAAGAAGCCTTAGAAACAGCAGAAAAAGCGTTAAAAGATGCTGTTAAAATAGGTGAGCAGCATTTAATTGGTTCTGCTCATTTTAATGTAGGATTATGTTATAATCATCTTGAAGAACTTGACAATGCAGAAAAACATTTTCAAATTGCCTATGAAATTCACAAGGCCCAGAAACATATCTATGAGTCAAAAGCGGTCTTTAATTTAGCTTATGTTAAGGCAAAACAAAATGACCTTCAGGCTGCATTAAAATTGTACGAAGAAGGAAAAAAGATTGCAGAACGTCATAACAATCAAGAGGTAGCAGAAAAACTGAAACTCGTTAAAGGGCTTTATTTATCATTTGATTTGCAGACACTCAGAGAAGTGTTCGAGTTCTTCAGGGAAAAAAATCTGTATGGTGACATGGAAGAATACGCAGTTGCTGTTGCTGATTTTCTGACCAACAAAGAAAAAAGACATGATGCGGTCGATTTTTATCAATTGGCAATTGAAGCACGCAAACAAATTCAAAGGGGGAAACATTTAAATGAAAAAATGTAAAATTGCAATTTGTTTAGCGCTTTTATTTGGCATTGTTGGTGTTTCTGGCGCTTCGTATGCTTTTAATGAGCAGTCCACTTATAAAGTCGCAGATAGAGCAGCGACTTAATTGAATATTATGAATCAACCCCCATTTTGGATAATCTCTATCAAAATGGGGTTTATTAATTTCTATGTTCGATGCTCATCCAAGTCGTGTATTGATTTAATAAAGTTTCGAATATTCATGGATGTGAATGAAAGTTCTTTGAATGAAACTCTTCAACTGAATGTAAGATGCAAGCATGGGTTCTTTATCAATAAACCCTCAGCAACAATAAAGTGGGACCAATTATCACATTATGATGGATGGAGTACTAAAAAGAGATTGAGCAAATGACAAAAACATTAAAATTAGAGGATTGGCCTGTAGCATAATTTTATTATGAAGCTTGTATACTTTGTGTAATGCCAATTGTTCCCCAGTCGATAAAAAGATTCCCCATATCCATCTAACTCTTATTCTATAACAAAGATCGATAGAGTTTGTTTTATCTAAACTTCAACATAATTTGGTCGTTTTGAGATGGTTTGTTTGGATGGATCTCCAACGACATGGATATACAAAAACATACCTGACCACACAAAAGTTGTGATCAGCTGATAGAAAGCAGTTGACAAAAAGGGAAAAAGAACATACGATTTAAATCGTAATAATTACGTTTTGTGTAGAGAGGAGTTACTCCTATGTATAAATGGCTTATCATTGGCGGCGGAATTCAAGGCTCGACCTTGGCTGTGCATCTGGTGAAAAGCGGAAAGGTGCCTATACAGGATTTTGTGGTCATTGATCCTCATGAACAGCCTCTTGAGTGCTGGAAACGAAATACGGGCCGCATTCGGATGAACTATTTACGCTCTCCATCGGTTCATCACATGGATACCGAGCCGTTCAGCCTGCAAACGTATGCGGATAAAAGCCAGTGGCCGGAGGTATTCTTCGGAAGGTATAAGCGCCCCTCTTTATCGCTTTTTAATCAGCATTGTGAAACGGTATTGGATGAGATACATATTGATCGGGCGTGGAAGAGAGGTATGGTGACAGACTTGAGAAGGAGAAACGGATTGTGGGAAGTGAGGACAGATGCCTCCGAAACAATCATGAGCGAAAGAGTTGTACTAGCCATGAGTTTTTCACAACAGCCTTGCTGGCCGGAGTGGGCAAAGCCATTTCAGAATGAAGGCATTTACCATGTGTTTGACAGGAATGTGGAATGGTTAAGACAGGAAGGTGGTAAAGCGGCAGTTGTGGGCGGAGGGATCACGGCGGCTCATTACGCCATCAAGCTCTCAGATGAAGGGTACGACGTAACGATGCTCGTGAGGCATCCGTTCCGCACCTATGATTTTGACAGTGATCCGGGCTGGCTTGGCCCGAAATATATGAAAAGATTCAGCAAAACGTCAGACTATCAAAAGAGAAGACAATGGATCACAAACGCCAGACATCGCGGCTCCTTCCCGAAGGACATCTCAAGAAAGCTTGCTGTCTATAGAGAAGAGGGCAGGATAAAGGTCATTCAGGATGAAGTGATATCATGTCAAAAAACAGCTGACGGCCGGCTGTACATACAGCTGAAGAAAAATGAATCGTCATACACTTTCGAACATATCGCGCTGGCAACAGGCTTTGCTTCTGACATCAGCCGATTCGAGTGGGTTCAAAAAGCAGCGCAAGCAGAGCAATTGCCTTTTGCCGGCTGTGGCTTTCCGATTGTCGGCAAGGATTTGCAATGGGGGAACGGGTTATACGTGATGGGTGCTTTTGCTGAACTTGAAATCGGGCCGACAGCGAGAAATATTTCTGGGGCGCGAAAAGCGGCATTCACTATTACACAAACGGTGAAGTAAATGATTTAAATCGTAATGATTCTATTTTGAGAGGATGAGATCACATGAAAAAAATTCCGGTTACAGTACTAAGCGGTTATCTTGGCGCGGGAAAAACAACACTGCTCAATAGCATTTTGCAGAATCGTGAAGGCTTAAAAATAGCCGTTATTGTAAATGACATGAGCGAGGTAAACATTGACGCTGGGTTGGTTAAGCAGGAAGGCGGGCTTTCCAGAACAGATGAAAAGCTAGTGGAAATGTCAAACGGCTGCATTTGCTGCACACTTCGCGAGGATTTGTTAGTCGAAGTGGAGAAGCTGGCAAAAGAGGGACGGTTTGATTATATCGTAATCGAATCGACGGGAATCAGCGAACCGATCCCGGTGGCCCAGACATTTTCTTATATTGACGAAGAGCTCGGAATCGATCTCACAAAGTTTTGTGAGTTAGATACGATGGTGACAGTGGTCGATGCGAATCGTTTTTGGCATGACTATCAGTCGGGTGACAGCCTTCTGGACCGCAAAGAAGCACTCGGGGAAGAGGATGAAAGAGAAATTGCCGACCTGTTAATCGATCAAATTGAGTTTTGCGATGTTCTGATCTTAAATAAATGTGATTTAGTCAGCGAGCAAGAGCTTGAACAGCTTGAGAAAGTCCTTCGCACCCTGCAGCCAAGGGCTAAATTCATTCGCGCTGTCAAAGGGAACGTCAAGCCGCAGGAGATTTTACATACAGGGCTATTTAACTTCGAGGAAGCGAGCGGATCTGCCGGCTGGATAAGAGAGCTGACAGCAGGCCATGTAGCCCATACCCCGGAAACCGAGGAATATGGCATTTCTTCATTTGTTTATAAAAGACGACTGCCGTTTCATTCAACGCGCTTTTATCACTGGATGGATCAAATGCCTAAAAATGTTGTCCGCGCCAAAGGCATCGTCTGGTGCGCATCGCATAACAGCCTCGCTCTTCTGATGTCTCAAGCCGGCCCGTCCGTAACGATTGAGCCGGTATCCTATTGGGTGGCGGCGATGCCGAAGCTTGAACAGGAGCAAATCAAACAGCAGGAGCCGGAAATATTAGAGGATTGGGACCCAGAGTTTGGCGACCGTCTGACGCAGCTGGTGTTTATCGGAACAGACTTGGACGAAGGAGCCATTACAAAGGAGCTTGATCAATGTTTGCTGACTGAATATGAGTTTGATTCCGATTGGTCGCTGTTTGAAGATCCATTTAAATGGAAGCTGAATCAATAGGAAAAAGCCGTCTCCTGCGGAGCGGCTTTTTTTAATGAAACGTTTGTTTAAAGATAATGCGCGTATTTCTTCTCAAGGATATTCTGAAACGCCGCCGCAACGGAGCAGATGGCCCAATAAATGAGTGCGGTCAGAATATACATGGTCATGTAATCAAACTCTCGGCCCCCGATAATTTTCGCATGCTGGAGCAATTCCGGCACCGTAATCATCGCGGCGAGCGAGGATGCCTTGATCAAATCAAGCAAAACATTGGCGAGCGGAGGCAGCGCAATGCGGATCGATTGCGGCAAAATGATCCCCCTCATCGTCTGCCAATATGAAAGACCCAGCGAGGATGCAGCTTCCCACTGTCCTTTTTCAACGGATGAAATGGCTGAACGGTTAATTTCCGCAATATAAGCAGCGCTGTTGAGGCTAAAGCCGATCAAGGCGGCTGTAACGGCAGAAAATTCAATGCCGATATAAGGGAAACCAAAATAAAGGATAAACAAGATTACCAAAATCGGAACGCCGCGCATAAAAGAAATGTAAAGACGCGCCGGCCATCTCAGCAGGGCAATCTTAGACATTCTGGCGAGCGATATAAACAGCCCGATCACCGTTCCGGCAAACATGCTGACAAAAGAAATAAGCAACGTGTATCCAATACCCTTTATAACATAAGGAAACGATTCTATCGCCAGCTGCGTGTTGAAAATATATTCCCACTGAATGCTGTACATCATGGCGTCTGATTAAAGGTCAACGTCTTGAACGTCGACATCCAGTTTCTTTGATACATCCGCTTTATTGAAGAATTGTTTCGACAGCTTGGTCAAAGTGCCGTCATTGCTCATCTTTTTCAGCGTCTCGTTCATTTGTTTCTGAAGCTCCGTATTGCTTTTTTTCATGACAAGCGCCTGTTTATTCGGCATGTACTTGATGTCAGGATGGATCGTGATGTTAAGATCCGGAAATGCCGCCAGTGCCAGTGTCTGCAGGTAATAGTCGTTTAAGATGACATCAGTGCGGCCGTTGGCAACATCTTTTAAATACTGCTCGTTGGTCGCGTTATCATAAATAACTTCTTGGGCGCCGTATTTTCTGGCAACGTCCATATAGACAGTTGTCGCTGCGCCAGCCGCTTTTTTCCCTTTTAAATCTTTCAGCGTTTTGATCCCTGATAAATTATCTTTTCGGACAATGGCTGTGCCGTATGAATATTTATAAGGAGAAGAAAACGCGAACTTCTTCTCGCGGTCCTTTGTCACATCTATATCATTGGCGGCAGCGTCAACCTGGCCGCTGTTCACCGCTGTCAGCATCCCGTCGATACCCATTTCCTTGAACTCGACTTTCAGCCCGAGACGCTTAGCCGCTTCTCGAACAACTTCAACCTCATAGCCTGTCAGTTGATCCTTACCTGAATCGGTATCATGATAGGACGTAGGATAAAGTGTGCCGGACGTAGCAACGACGATTTTTCCTTTTTCTTTGATCTGCTCCCAGCCTGTATCCTTGGAACCGGCTTCATCTTTGCCGGAACAGGCTGCCAATATAAGAAAGAAAGCCATTGTTAAGCTAAAGATAACGGCTTTTGATTGCTTAAATGATTTCACCTATGTTTCCCCCAATCTGTTAATCAACTAAAAAGATAGCATTGAACATAGGGGGTTGCAATATGTTGATGGCGTTTTCAAAAAGTTCGAATTGTGTATACAAATGAGACTGTGAGTTAAAAATCAGCAAAGAGGTTGAAGCTCCCCGGATTCAGGAGGTAAGAGATGCTAATATCAGAATTACGGCAACAGGTATTTGCGGCTCTGATCTTCATTTGGATAAAACGGGATTCCGGCTGCGCCTGATATCATTACGCACAAATTAAGTCTTGCTGATGCCCCTAGAGCGTATGATATATTCGATAAGAAAGAAGACAGCAACATCAAAGTCAAATTGAAACCATAATGGGGGAGTTACATGAACATCTACAAACCGGCCGGATTTTGGATCAGACTAGGAGCTTCATTACTGGATTACATTATTGTCTCGGTGCCCCTTTTGCTGATTTATTGGCTAATCACAGGAAAAGACCCGAACGACAGCATGATCATCAGCATGGTCGTTTTGCTGTACTCTATTTTGCTGCCGGTATTTTGGCAAGGGTATCTCATCGGAAAAAGGATTTGCGGAATCAGAATCGTAAAAAAAGACGGGTCACAGGTTGGCCTGGTAACCATGATTATGCGAGTCATCATTGCCGCCCTGGTTTACGGCATAACCTTCGGGCTCGGTTTAATTGTCAGCCTGTTTATGATCGGGCTGAGAGAAGACAAACGGACGCTGCATGATTTTATCGCAGGAACATACGTTACTTACGCAGCACCGGGAGAAGAAGAACTTTATACGGACGAACAGATCAGAAAGAGCGAATAATGGTTCGCTCTTTTTATTTTGTATACATAAAAAACAGAATGAAGCAAAATATATAAAAAAAGATAGGAGGAATAAACTGGATGAGAAAAGTGAAAGTCAATATCATCGGAATACTCATTGCCGCGGCTGTTATTTCTTTAACTGGCACAGCTGAAGCGGCGGAAAAACAACAGCAACAGCCGCCTGCTAATGTTACACTGACTGAACAGCAAAAGAAAGAAATTGAACAGCTGGAAGCAGATATATTAAAAAAACGCAAGGATGTCATCTCTAAGTATGTAGAATACGGCGTTCTGCCTAAAGAAAAAGGAGATCACATCAAAAATCACATGGTCCAACACTTTGAAATGATGAAACAAAACGGCTTTGTTCCGAAACGCCATTCTCATCAGCATAAATTTGAAAAGAGACATTAGGCTTTAAGCATCCAATTGAGATTGGATGCTTTTTTGATTAAAGGTATTATCCATTATGATATGGAAGTTTTTTATAAAATTGTATCGTTTAAAAAGAATATATCGTAATATAAGATATAAAGAGAGGTGTGAATAATGGAACTGGATTTCATAAATAAATTAAATCAGCAATGGACCGACATCTACTATTCATTACACTACAAGCAAAAAGATAACATTTCTCATCAGGCGATACGACTCATGCAGCATATTGAAAAGCAAGGTGAGGCAACAATAGGAGCTTTAGCGGAGTATTTATCTGTCTCTCATAATACAGCATCTGAACATACAAAACGGTTGATTCAAAAGGGATTGGCAGCTAAACGTCGAAGTCAGCAAGACGAACGTAAGGTTTTGGTAGTTTTAACAAAGGAAGGACGCTCTGTTCTTGAACAGCATACTCAGCTGGACAAAGAGAAATTAAAAGAAATAATCGAACGAATAAGCTCATCGGAAAAGGAATTGATTCAACAAGCATTTGAAATTTTAAGCAAGGAAGCTAAACAATGGCGGTAATCAGTAAAGTAATCATCTCAGCACTGATTATTGGATTCGTTACTGAAATATCAAAAAGACATCCAACCTATGGAGGGATTATTGCAGCTTTGCCCTTAGTCAGCTTGTTAAGCCTGTTTTGGATGAAAGTGCAGGGCGAAAATACAGCACAATTGAGTCAATTTGCGTCTGGTGTGCTTAAGGGCATACCTGCTACGGTTTGTTTGCTCGCGATAATGGCGTTTCTATTGAAAACGAATGTTCCATTCTGGTTAGCGCTATCCTTTGGAGTCCTAGGATGGATCGCTTTTTTGCTACTGCAAAAGATTTTTCTGAATATATTCATTTAACGCGAGAGGAGAAGCTATGTATTTAAAAAAGGTCACACTCCTTAGAGAAAAGATCCCGTCCTTTGACAGATACCCATTCACTATCCCTGCTGTAAGTCAATTACACGAAATTTCATTTACCAAAGAAGTGACTTTTTTTGTCGGAGAAAACGGCTCGGGGAAATCAACTTTACTTGAAGCAATTGCGGATAAGTGTGAATTTAATACAGCGGGCGGCAGCCGTAATAATATCTATGAATTGCAGGAGTCAGACTCTCATTTGGGAGATTACATACGATTATCATGGCTTCCTAAGATCACAAATGGTTTTTTCTTAAGAGCAGAATCGTTTTATCAGCTTTCTCTTCACCTTGATGAAGTGGAACGAGATGCTCCGCAGCCATATCTCTCCTATGGCGGAAGGCCGCTGCACAAGCAATCGCATGGTGAGTCTTTTATGTCGCTGTTCCATCATCGTTTTAAAGGAAAAGCCATTTATCTTTTAGATGAGCCTGAAGCCGCACTTTCTCCCGCACGGCAGTTAGCTTTTTTGAGAGTCATACACGATTTAGTGAAGGGCGGAAATGTACAGTTCATCATTGCTACTCACTCCCCAATTTTGCTAGGTTATCCGAATGCTGACATTTTCAGCTTTGACGGGGGCAGTATACATCATACAGAATACGAAAGCACTGAACACGTCCAGTTAACCAGGTATTTTCTTGAACAAAGAGAGAAAATATTAGCTGAGCTGTTCCGAGATTAACATCGTGTTGCTATGAAACGCGTTTCATAGCCTATGATAGGTTTATCAAATACTTCAGGAGTGATTAACACAATGATCCATCAACATCCAGAATCTTTTCCGAAACATTTTTTATGGGGCTCGGCTTCAGCAGCTTACCAGGTTGAAGGAGCATGGAACGAAGATGGCAAAGGCCCTTCTGTATGGGACGTGTTTACGAAAATCCCCGGCAAAACGTTTAAGGGCACCAATGGTGATGTTGCAGTTGACCATTATCACCGTTATAAGGAAGATGTCGCTCTGATGGCTGAGATGGGGCTGAAAGCATATCGATTCTCTGTCAGCTGGCCGCGTATTTTTCCAAAAGGAAAAGGAGAAATCAATGAAGCCGGCCTGGCATTTTACGATAACCTGATTGATGAATTGCTTTCTCATAACATTGAACCGGTTTTGACTTTATATCACTGGGATTTGCCTCAGGCGCTTATGGACGAGTATGGCGGATTTGAGTCGAGAAACATCATAGAGGATTTTAATCATTACTGCATGACTCTTTATAAACGCTTTGGACAGAAAGTGAAATATTGGGTAACGTTGAATGAACAAAACTACAATTTTAATCACGGCTTTCTTACAGCCATGCATCCGCCTGGCGTGAAGGACAGAAAACGATTTTACGAAGCAAATCATATTGCGTTTCTGGCAAATGCGAAAGCTATTGAGTCCTTCAGAAAATATGTGCCCGAAGGCAAAATAGGACCAAGCTTTGCTTATTCTCCCGCATATCCTTTAACCAGTCACCCAGAGGATATCACAGCTTTTGAAAATGCTGAAGAATTTATGAATAATTGGTGGCTGGACATGTATTGCTGGGGAACCTACCCGCAAATTCCTTTCCGCTATTTAGAAAAACAGGGATGGGCGCCGACAATCGAACCGGGTGATATGGAGCTGCTTGCCAAAGGGAAGCCGGATTTTGTAGGTGTCAACTATTATCAAACGATTACTTACGAACGAAATCCGCTTGACGGCGTTTCAGAAGGGAAAATGAATACGACGGGCCAAAAAGGGACCAATCAGGAAACAGGGATGCCGGGACTATTTAAAACTAAGAAAAACCCGAACCTCACAACGAGCAACTGGGATTGGACGATTGATCCGGTAGGATTGCGTATCGGGCTCCGCCGCATTACGACACGTTATCAGCTTCCTGTGTTTATTACAGAAAACGGTTTAGGAGAATTCGATAAAGTTGAAAACGGCACTATACATGATGATTATAGAATTGATTATTTGCGATCGCATCTTGAGCAATGCAGACAGGCCATTAGTGATGGAGTCGATTTGATCGGATATTGCAGCTGGTCATTTACTGATCTGTTAAGCTGGCTGAACGGTTATCAAAAAAGATACGGGTTTGTTTATGTGAATTGTGACGAAGAGAATGAATATGACTTAAAACGATTGAAGAAAAAAAGCTTTTATTGGTATCAGGACGTTATTAAGAAAAATGGAGAAAATATATAAAGAGTCCCTGAGAGTATTCCTCTCAGGGCTTTTCATTAGACGGAAACAGCATCAATGATGTAAGTGTCAGCATGCAGATCTGACAGCTCAGCCGGTACAGTGTAGCATGTGAATTGATAGTTCCCATTAGGCAGGTCAAAGGAGAGCCTTTTGGACATGATGCTTTCAATTTCAATTCCGTCTTTTGTGACGTGAAAAGGAACAGTCACTTTTTTTTCATAGGATGCTACTGTTTCTGAACTGTTAAGGCGCAAAAGTATATATACCTTTGAATTTCGCTGTGCCTCAAACGAAATGGCTTCGTCCGCTTCCGCATATCCTTTTTCAATCGCTTCATCTGTCCAATCGATGACAGGCGGTGCGGAACCCTTTTGAAATACAGTAAATTGATGATATGAAATCGTCAGTTCTTGCGGCTTCCATGATTTGATCAATGTGCTGTTCCTCCTCTTTTAACTGTTTACTGAATCGTAAATAAAACCTTTGTGCCATCAGGGTAATCGGTCAGCTGATGCCCGACCCAGGAGCCTGCGCCGCGATTGTCAGCGGGAGAAATATATTCTACAGAAGCCCCTTCACCGCCTTCTTTGCACATGGCCATTGGCCATTCATCTCGGTCATACCCTGTTTTGGTAGGTACGTCTTTCAATGATTGTTCGCGGCGTTCCTCAGCTCCGTCTCTGTCTACAGTGCACACATCTGAATGCCCCTCACTTATTGCGTCCTTGATATGATTTGCTGTCTCAGGATAACGCTCAGAAGGGAAGGCTATTGTTTCGTCATATTCTTCTGTTTGAGACGTTTTTTGTTCGTCTGAGAAAAAGTCTCCCTTAATCAGGCCAACAGCTGCAGCTGCTATGACAACTATTACGAGAAGTAAAGTTTTTATAATGTCCATTCGTGATGATCACCTCCCGCGTCAGCAACTTTTAAAACTGCTCCAAGAGTAATGCAGAAAGGGCTTGGTGTAAAGATTAACAAATTTTGTTTTGCCCTAGGTTTATTGCAGGAATCGTCATTTTAGCAGATCGAAATATTCATTTTTAAAAAAATAACGTTATCAAATTGAAATATTAATACGAGATTATAAGCTGTTTTCAGGTTGATTAATCATTTTAAATTGGCTTATGATACCGGTAAGCTCTTCAGCTAAATGGGATAACGTTTCCGAGGCTGCAGTAATCTCTTCCATTGCAGCAAATTGCTCTTCTGTTAAAGCTGCTGCCTGCCGGGTATTTTCTGTTGATTCTTTAATGTCTGTTGTATTGGCGGCAAAGGATTCATTTATTTTTTGCGTGCTTGCTGAGATGTTGGTAACAGATGCTGATAAATCGCTGATTTCCGCAGTAATTTCATCTGTTGCGGCTGCAATTTCTTTAAATGCGTCTCTGGTGCGGTGGATCATGTTTACACCTTCAGCAGCTTCTGTTTTCACATGTTCAACAGACTGCGCAGATACAGTCATATCATTTTTTATCTCAGCGATTAATTTGGAAATCTGTCCGACAGACCGTTGAGATTCCTCTGCTAATTTGCGAACTTCATCAGCAACAACGGCAAAGCCTTTGCCGTGTTCTCCGGCTCGGGCAGCTTCAATTGCCGCATTAAGGGCAAGCAGGTTTGTCTGATCGGCAATTTGGGTGATGACAGATAAGATTTGTTCAATTTGTTTAGAGCGGCCGTCCAGCTGCTGAATGATCTCACCGCTTTTTTCAATCGAATGGTGAATGGTATCCATTTGTGCCTGAACATTTGAAATTTCTTTTTGGCCAATGTCTGCTTTAGATTGCGCAAGCTGTCCTTTCTGAGCAATGGCAACAGTATTTGAAGAAATTTGCCGTATGTCAGCCGTTGTTTGCTCCAGTGATTTTTCACTGTTTTCAATTCGTGTGATTTGATGCTTGGCTCCGTTTGCAATATGCTGAACAGCTTCTGTGATCTTTTCGGAGGCTTGATTGGTTTCTTCTGCTCCGGCTGAAAGCTGCTGAGAGGCTGATGCAAGCTGAAGGGCGGATTGCTGTACCGTTTGGATTGTCTGATTCAGCTTCATTCTCATCTTATTATAGTAGACACTCAGTTCTGCTAACTCATCAGCGGACTTGTCTGAAACTTCTATTGTCATATCTCCGTTTCCGGCGCTTTCAAAGGCGTATTTTAATACGTTCAGCCGCCGGTTGATTCTTCTGGTGAAAAGCAAAACAAGGATGACAGATATAATAATAACTACAGCAAGAACGATAGCGAATTGAGTGAACAGCGATTGGGTAAGCGATGCTAAAATGCTTTGATTGGCTCCTGTATACAGCATACCGATAATGTTGCCTTCCTTATCTTTTAAGGGCATATATGCTGTTTGATAAGAGGAGCCCGCCACATCTGCTTGTCCGTAGAATTGCTTCCCGTTTTTTAAAACAGCGTCAGTGACTTCAGCAGAAGCTTGAGTGCCGACAGCTCTTTCGCCGTCTTTCATTACGTTGGTTGCCACCCGTGTATCTCCTTGAAAAATCGTTACGGTGTCACCTGTTTTTTTGCCAAGCAGATCAACAATGTCTTCATTTCCGTTTATTTGTGTCTCGCCTTTATACAGCTTATCGTTTTTCACCTCCCAGTTCCCTAAAATCACGTCGTCAATATACGTGCTGCTTAAAGCAAGATCGCCTTTCGCCTTGTCAGTGGCCATTTTTTTCATGCTGCTTGTAATGTCCTTAAGCATCACGGCGCCGACTGATAGAGAAAACAATAGAATAACCGCGAAGACCAAGCCGAGAATTTTAGTTCCAAGCTTCAGTTTTATTTGCTTTTTCAATATAATTCCTCCCTTTGTATATTTGTAGGTCATATTACTTATCGGGTTTTTGGATATAAAGTTTTATTTTAGAGAAATATCAAAAACCGGCCTGATCTCCAGGCCGGTTATGTGACGCTATTCAAGGTTTGCGTGGTAAGTGAACATGGTTTCAGAATCGAGTCCTTTTTTCTCCATGAGTTTTAAAATGACTGCATCATAGAATAGCAGCAATGTTTGCTCAAATAATGATCCCATTGGCTGTATGGTTTGATAGCTTCTGTTTGACCGGTCTTTAGGAGAACCGGGCATTTTGACGATGAGATCCGATTGTTTTCCAATGCTCGAATCCGGATTGATGGTTAAAGCGGCAACGACTCCGTGTAAGCTTTTTGCTTTAGCTGCTGTATTGATCAGGCTCTTTGTCTCGCCTGATCCTGAGCCGATAATGACGAGGTCTCCTTTGCGGAGCGGCGGAGTGAGAACCTCACCGACAATATGAGCGTTGAAGCCCATGTGCATCAGTCTCATCGCGAAGGATTTTGCCATCAGGCCAGAACGGCCCGCGCCCGCAGTGAAAATTTGGTTGGACGAGAGAATGTGATCGGCAAGCTGATCAGCTTCTTCATTAGAAATATAAGCCGCTGAACGGTGTAACTCATTGAGAATTTCCGTTACGTATTCAGTCGTTTTCATATGAATTATCCTTGGGATATAAGCTGTTTCATTTTTGAAGCTGTCTCTGCTTTATCAGCTGCGCTTGTAATTCCGCCCCCAACAATGACAAGGTCGGGGTTTTGTTTGATCACTTCTGGCAGTGTATCAAGTTTGATGCCGCCCGCAATTGCGGTTTTTGCGTTTTTTACTGTATTTTTGATTGTCGTTAATTCTTCGAAAGAGTTTTTGCCCTCTGCTTGAAGATCATATCCAGTGTGGACGCAGATGTAATCAACACCGAGTGCGTCAATTTCTTTCGCACGGGATTCAATATCTTTCACGTTAATCATGTCCACTAAGATTTTCTTCTTCTGTTTTTTGGCTTCTTCTACTGCACCTTTAATCGTTGCATCGTCTGTAGCCCCTAACACGGTGATGATATCAGCTCCTGCTTCCGACGCTTTCATAATTTCGTATCCGCCGGCATCCATGATTTTCAGGTCTGCCAGGACCTTCAATTGCGGAAATGTTTCTTTTATTTCTTTAACGGCTCTAAGGCCTTCATTAATGACAACCGGTGTTCCGATCTCAACCACGTCGATATATTGTTCCACTTCTTTGACAAGCTCGATGGCTTCGGGGATATTTACCAGGTCTAATGCCAGCTGTAATTCCATTGTTGATCCACTCCCTTATTCGAATTATTTCTCATTCTATAGATTCCTTCTTTAGCTGAGAAGTAGGCACTTTGAAGTCAACTAGTTACTTGAAGGATACTGTGAGAAGAGGCAATCAGATTTCTTTCGCTTGTTTTTGTGAGTGAGTATAATAAAAAGAGCCTGCTAAAAAGTAAGTAAGTGATGATACGTATCTAGCATATAAAAAGTATACTAAGGGGGATTTCTTTTGAGCCGGATGGACGACAAAAGGTTTAATTGTGAGAAGGAATTGACGCTAGCGGTGATCGGCGGTAAATGGAAAATGCTTATTTTGTGGCATTTAGGAAAAGAAGGCACAAAACGTTTTAATGAATTAAAAGCTTTGATTCCTGATATTACGCAGAAGATCCTCGTGAATCAGCTGAGAGAGCTTGAGCAGGATATGATCGTTCACAGGGAAGTGTATCCGGTTGTCCCGCCGAAGGTTGAATATTCCTTGACCCCGCAAGGAGAAAGCCTGATGCCTATTCTTGATGCCATGTATGAATGGGGGAAAGGCTATATGGAATTGATTGATATCGACAAAAATGTCATTAAGGAATCGTTGTAAGGCGCTCTCGGTTAAGGGTGTCTTTTTTTTTGCCTGTTTTTTGGTTTTTGGGCGGTAAACATATGGGATGTAAAGATTGTAAATGGCTTCCAACAGTAAATGGGCTGTAGCGAAGTGGCTCAATTTAAAAATTTTTATTTTTCTGTAAATAATGTTTAGTGGAAATTTTTGCGGTATCCCGCAAAAATACCCCTGTAAAAGAACTGGAATCTTTTCGGTATCCCGCATGGAACTTTTCACCCATTTTTCGGTGATAAAAACAATTTTTTCATTTAAAGTGAACGTTAGAAAGGTTAAAAATATTGAAAACAATGAAGAATTAGGCAAAAATGTTTCTCTTTGGTGAAAAAGAAACTGCAGTCTTTATCTGCCTGTGCCGGCCGCCCGCAATAAAGGCTTACGGCACCCGCTTTTAAGAGCGGTAGTTGTTTTTTATTTGGATGCAACGCTTTTGAGATGTAGTACTTTCGGCTTTTTGATCAGTTAGTCCATTAGATTCAAAAGTTGTCAATGGATACGAAAGAGAAATCATCCTGCACATGTTACAAATTATTGAAGATTAGGGGAGGTAAGATAATATGGAAATAACTTTTTATCCTTTAACTGATGCACAAAAACGAATTTGGTATACAGAAAAATTTTATCCTCACACGAGTATTTCAAATCTTGCGGGTATTGGTAAGCTGGTTTCAACTGAAAGAATTGACTGGAAGCTTGTGGAGCAAGCGATCCAAGAGTTTGTCCGCAGAAATGACGCAATGCGTCTTCGTTTGCGTCTCGATGAAAACGGAGAGCCCGTTCAATATATAAGCGAGTATAAGCCTGTTGATATAAAACATACTGACACCACTGGAGATCAGCATGCGATAGAATCCATTTCACAATGGGGCCGGGAGGAAACGAAAAAACCTCTGCCTCTGTACGATTGTGACTTATTCCGGTTTTCCTTGTTTACCATCAAAGAAAATGAAGTATGGTTTTATGCAAATGTTCATCATGTGATTTCTGACGGGATCTCCATGAACATTCTCGGAAACGCCATTATGCATATTTACTTGGAATTAGCAGGCGGCTCAGAAACAAAAAGAGGAATCTCGCATTCATTTATCGATCATGTTTTGTCTGAACAGGACTATGCTCAATCAAAGCGGTTTGAAAAAGATAAAGCGTTCTGGAACAAGCAATTCGAGACGGTGCCTGAACTCGTTTCCCTGAAACGGAATGCTCCTGCAGGCGGAAGTTTAGATGCTGAGAGATTTTCTCAAGATGTGCCTGAGGCGCTGCATCAGCAGATTTTATCCTTTTGTGAGGAGCACAAGGTCAGCGTTTTATCGGTATTTCAATCGGTGCTTGCCGCCTACTTGTACAGAGTCAGCGGGCAGAATGATGTGGTAACTGGTACATTTATGGGCAACCGGACAAATGCGAAAGAGAAGCAGATGCTCGGCATGTTTGTTTCTACGGTTCCGCTTCGGGCAAACATTGACGGCGGACAGGCGTTTTTTGATTTTGTTAAAGACCGGATGAAGGATTTAATGAAGACCCTTCGGCATCAAAAGTACCCGTATAATCTTCTCATCAATGATCTTCGTGAAACAAATAGCTCTGTGACAAAGCTGTTTACCGTTTCTCTTGAATATCAGGTGATGCAGTGGCAGAAAGAAGAGAATCTAGCCTTTTTGACTGAGCCCATTTTCAGCGGAAGCGGATTAAATGATGTTTCGATTCATGTGAAGGATCGATGGGATACTGGGAAACTTACAATTGACTTTGACTTCCGTACTGACTTCATGACACGTGAAGAAATTAAAATTGTTTGTGAACGCATGATGACATTGCTTGAGAACGCACTTACGCACCCGGATCATACGATTGATGAATTGACGCTGATTTCTGAGGCGGAGAAAGAACGGCTGCTATTGCGGGCTGGCGGTGAACCGGTTAATTACCGCAAGAACATGACGATTCCGGCGCTATTCCAAGAAAAGGCGGAATCGCTTGCTGATCAGCCTGCGGTTGTGTTTGAAGATCGTGCATTGTCTTATCGAACGTTACATGAACAATCCGCACGCATTGCCAATGTGCTGAAAGAGAAGGGGGTCCGTGCAGACAGCCCGGTTGCCGTTTTGCTCGAACGCTCTGAACGGATGATCACGGCTATCATGGGGATTTTAAAAGCCGGCGGAGCCTATGTGCCGATTGACCCCGAGTTTCCGGCAGAGCGCATCCAATTTATTTTGGAGGACTGCGGTGCGGACTTCGTCTTGACTGAATCGAAGGTTGCGTCCCCAGATGCATCTGCTGAGCTTATTGACTTTGATCAGGCGATTGCAAGCGGTGCAGATGCTATTTCGGATGTCAATGTGAATGCTAATGATCTTGCCTACATTATTTATACGTCGGGAACAACCGGACGTCCAAAAGGAGTGATGATCGAGCATCGCCAGGTTCATCATTTGGTTGAATCTCTGCAGCAGACCATTTATCAGAGTGAGAGCCAGACCCTGCGGATGGCATTGCTTGCGCCGTTCCACTTTGATGCGTCAGTGAAACAGATTTTCGCGTCGCTTCTTTTGGGACAGACTCTTTATATTGTACCGAAGAAAACGGTGACGAATGGCGCTGCTCTTGCGGAGTATTACCGCAGACACGGAATTGAGGCGACGGACGGAACACCGGCCCATCTGCAAATGCTGATAGCTGCGGGAGATTTGACTGGTCTTAAGCTCAAACACCTGCTGATTGGCGGGGAAGGTCTTTCTTCTGTTGTGGCGGACAAGCTTCTGACATTGTTTCAAGAAGCGGGTGCCGTTCCTCGTTTGACCAATGTGTACGGGCCGACTGAAACGTGTGTGGATGCATCTGTTCATCCGGTTCACCCGGACAGTACAGTTCAATCAGCGTATGTGCCAATCGGGAAAGCACTTGGGAATAACCGCTTGTATATTTTGGATCAAAAAGGCCGTCTGCAGCCGGAAGGCGTGGCGGGTGAGCTTTATATCGCGGGTGACGGTGTTGGACGAGGCTATTTAAACCTCTCGGAATTGACAGCTGAGAAATTTTCACAAGACCCGTTTGTGCCCGGTGACAGCATGTATCGTACCGGAGATGTGGTGCGCTGGCTTCCGGATGGAACGATCGAATATTTAGGAAGAGAAGATGATCAGGTCAAAGTTCGCGGATACCGCATTGAGCTTGGAGAAATTGAAACCGTGCTTCAGCAGGCGCCTGATGTTGCCAAAGCTGTCGTCTTGGCGAAGCCTGATACCCAAGGAAATCTTGAGGTTTGTGCGTATGTTGTGCAAAAAGCGGGAAGCGAATTTGCTCCTGCGCGTTTGCGGGAACACGCGGCAAAACACCTTCCTGACTACATGGTGCCGAACTACATCACAGAAATCACAGAAATTCCGCTCACGCCAAGCGGAAAAGTGGACCGCCGCAAGCTGTTTGCGCTTGAGGTAAAAGCGGTAAGGGGAACAGCGTATACCGCACCTCGAAACGAAATGGAAAAAACAATCGCCGAGATTTGGCAGGAAGTGCTGAGCGTTGAGAAAGCCGGGGTCTTTGACAATTTCTTTGAAACGGGTGGTCATTCATTGAAGGCAATGACGCTTTTAACAAAGATTCATAAGGAAACGGGCGCTGACATCCCGCTGCAATATGTGTTTGAGCATCCGACCATCGCCGCTCTTGCTGAGGCGGCCGAGCGTAAAGAAGGCCGGACGTTTGCGGCGATTGAGCCGGCTGAAAAACAGGAGCATTACCCGCTTTCTCTGGCGCAGCAGCGGACGTACATTGTCAGCCAATTCGAGGATGCGGGAGTCGGATATAACATGCCGGCGGCAGCTATTTTAGAGGGACCTTTAGACATTCAAAAACTGGAACAAGCATTTGGCGGGTTAATCAGCCGCCACGAGTCGCTGAGGACATCATTTGTGCTTGAAGGCAGCATACCGAGACAAAAAATTCATGACAGCGTCCAGTTCAACATCGAGATGATTGAAAGAAGCGGCCGCTCAAATGAGGAGGTTATGACTTCTTTTGTCCGCCGGTTTGACTTATCGAAAGCGCCGCTGTTGAGAGTCGGATTGATGGAGCTTGAAGAAAACCGTCATATGCTTCTGTTTGATATGCACCATTTGATTTCTGACGGTGTTTCCATCGGCATTATTTTGGAGGAACTGGCACAGATTTACCGCGGTGAACAGCTTCCTGAGCTTCGTCTTCAGTATAAAGATTACGCCGTCTGGCAAAGCGCGCAGGCTGCTGAAGGATACCAAAAGGATCGGGCGTATTGGAAGGAAGCCTTTGCGGGTGAGCTTCCCGTGCTTCAGCTTCTATCCGATTATCCGAGACCGCCTGTCCAAAGCTTTGAAGGAGACCGGGTTTCCATCAAGCTGGATGCAGAGTTAAAGAATCGCCTGTATCGTTTAGCTGAAAAAAATGGCGCCACACTTTATATGGTCATGCTGTCAGCCTACTATACGCTCCTGTCTAAATATACGGGGCAGGATGACATCATTGTCGGCACTCCGTCAGCGGGCAGACATCATTCTGATACAGAGGGCATTGTCGGAATGTTCGTTAATACGCTCGCTATTCGCAGCGAAGTGAAGCAGGATGAGACTTTTAACAGCCTGCTCACACGTGTGCGCCAGCAGGTTCTGGATGCCTTTTCTCATCAGGATTATCCATTTGAATGGCTTGTTGAAGACCTGAACATCCCGCGTGATGTAAGCAGACATCCGTTGTTTGACACGATGTTCAGTCTCCAAAACGCGGCGGCGGGCATTCCGGCTGTCGGTGATTTGACATTGTCGATTCATGAAACCAACTTCAACATTGCCAAATTTGATGTAACGGTTCAGGCAAGAGAAACGGACCGAGGCATTGATCTTGATTTAGACTACAGCACAAAACTGTTTAAACGAAGCACGGCAGACAGGCTGCTCACGCATTTTGCGCGCCTGCTTGAAGATGTAGTTGCTGAGCCTGAGAAACAGATTTCTGAGTACAACCTTCTTTCTGAAGAGGAAGCCGCCTCACAAGTTCAGCAGTTTAACCCGGAAAGAACGCCTTATCCGAAAGACAAAACGATTGTTCAGCTGTTTGAGGAGCAGGCTGCCAAAACGCCGGATCGCCCGGCACTTCAATATGAAGGGCAATCGCTCACATATCGAGAGCTGAATGAACGGGCCAACCGCTTAGCGCGCGGCATTCTTTCAATGGGAGCAGGCGAAAGCAGGACAGCGGCCGTCCTATGTGAACGGTCAATGGACATGATTGTGTCCATCCTTGCGGTATTAAAATCCGGTTCGGCTTATGTACCGATTGATCCGGAACACCCGATTCAACGGATGCAGCATTTCTTCCAAGACAGCGGAGCGAAAGTGCTTCTCACCCAGTCGGAATTAAAGGCGTTAGCGGAAAAAGCTGAATTCAAGGGTGTCATCGTGCTCGCTGATGAGGATCAAAGCTATCACGGCGATGCGCAAAATCTCGCTCTGCCGTTTGATTCTGCGGCCATGGCCAACCTGACGTATACATCCGGAACGACAGGAACGCCAAAGGGAAATATTGTGACACATGCCAATATTCTGCGTACGGTTAAGCAGACGAATTATCTGAGCATTACGGAACAGGATACGATACTCGGACTCTCAAATTATGTATTTGACGCATTTATGTTTGACGTATTCGGCTCTCTTTTAAACGGCGCCAAGCTTGTGCTCGTTCCGAAAGAAACTGTTCTGGACATGGCTCGTCTTTCTCGCGTTATTGAGCGGGAGAATATCACCATTCTCATGATCACGACAGCTCTGTTCCATCTTCTTGTGGACTTGAATCCGAGATCCTTGTCGACTTTGCGCAAGATTATGTTCGGGGGAGAACGGGCTTCTGTAGATCATGTGAAAAAAGCGCTGCAGACTGTTGGAAAAGGCAAGCTGCTTCACATGTACGGCCCATCTGAAAGCACGGTTTTCGCAACGTATCATCCGGTTGATGAATTGGATGAGCATACGATGTCCGTTCCGATTGGAAGACCGGTCAGCAATACGGAAGTGTACATTCTTGACCGCGAAGGACATGTTCAGCCTGCCGGCATCGCGGGAGAACTGTGTGTCAGCGGGGAAGGCCTCGTAAAAGGTTATTACAACCGCCCTGAACTGACTGAGGAGAAATTTGTGCCGCATCCGTTTAAAAAAGGCGAACGCATGTATAAAACGGGTGACTTGGCAAGATGGCTGCCGAATGGCGATATTGAATTTATCGGACGGATAGACCACCAGGTGAAAATCCGCGGACAGCGCATTGAGCTCGGAGAAATTGAACACCAGCTGCAAAGCCACGATCGTGTTCAGGAGAGCGTTGTGCTTGCTGTCGATCAAGGTGCGGGAGACAAACTGCTTTGCGCGTACTTTGTCGGGCAGGGTGAAATTACAGCGCAAGAGCTGAGAGAGCATACGGCAAAGGATCTGCCGGCGTACATGATCCCTGCGGTATTTATCCAAATGGACGAGCTGCCTCTGACCGGTAACGGAAAAATCGACCGGCGGGCGCTTCCGCTTCCTGACGGCAACATCTCAAATGGTGTTTCATATATTGCGCCGCGCAATGAAATAGAACAAAAAGTTGCAGACATTTGGGCACAGGTGCTTCAGGTTGAAAAGATCGGCATCTATGACCAATTCTTTGAAATCGGCGGACACTCGTTAGCAGGGATGAAGATGCTTGCCTTGATTCATCAGGAACTGGGCGCTGAGCTTTCTCTCAAGGATCTTTTCCAATCACCGACCGTTGAAAGCTTAGCACAGGTTATTGCCGCCGCAGAAAAAGGAACAGCGGTCAGCATAAGACCGGCAAAGACACAAGAGACGTATCCAGTTTCTTCTCCGCAAAAACGGATGTACGTGCTTCACCAGCTTGAAGGAGCGAACACAAGCTACAACATGCCATCGGTTCTGCGCCTGAAGGGTCATCTGGATGTTGAAAGGCTCAAATGTGTAATGAATGAGTTAATGGAGCGTCATGAAGCCTTTAGAACAACCTTTGAAATAAAAGACGGAGAAACGGTGCAGCGAATCTGGGATGAAGCGGCGTTTGATATGGCATATTTCGAAGCGCCAGAAGAAGAGACCGAGCGGATCGTTTCTGAGTTTATCCGTCCGTTCACACTTGACCGGCTGCCGCTGTTCAGAATGGGGCTGATCAAGCTGTCAGAAGCTGAGCATCTGCTGCTGTTTGACATGCACCATATTATTTCTGACGGAGCGTCTGTCGGCGTGCTGATTGATGAACTCTCGAAGCTGTACGACGGAGAAACCCTTGAGCCGCTTCATATTCAATATAAGGATTATGCCGTGTGGCAGCAGCAGTTTATTCAGTCCGATCTGTACCGGAAGCAAGAGGAGCATTGGCTGAAGGAGCTTGACGGAGAGCTGCCTGTGCTGACTCTTCCGACTGATTACAGCCGTCCTGCGGTTCAAACGTTTGAAGGAGACCGGATTGTGTTTGCATTGGACGCAGGAAAAGCGGATGCTCTTCGCAAGCTTGCAAAGGAAACGGATTCCACTCTGTATATGGTTCTTCTGGCGTCTTACAGCGCGTTTTTATCAAAATTGAGCGGCCAAAACGATATCATTGTGGGTTCACCGGTAGCCGGACGTTCTCAAGCGGACATCAGCCGCGTCATCGGAATGTTTGTCAATACACTGGCGATGCGCACATATCCGAAGGGTGATAAGACGTTTGCGGATTATCTTGGTGAAGTGAAAGAAACGGCACTTAGCGCATTTGAAGCGCAGGATTACCCGCTTGAGGACCTGATCGGAAAAGTTGATGTTCACCGTGACACAAGCAGAAATCCTTTATTTGATGCAGTATTTTCTATGCAAAATGCGAGCATCACAGATTTAACAATGAAAGGAGTCGAGCTTGAACCGCATCCATTTGAACGGAAAACGGCCAAGTTTGATATCACGCTGACAGCTGACGAAACCGGCGGAGGGCTCGCATTTGTTCTTGAATACAATACGGCGCTGTTTACACCGGAAACGATTGAACGATGGAAGCAATACTGGATTCAGCTTTTAGGGGCAGTAACAGAAAATCCGAATCAGCCGCTTTCCAGCCTGTCGCTCGTCAACGAGGCAGAAAAACAAACGCTCTTGGAGGCATGGAAAGGAAAAACACTGCCTGTGCCGACAGACAAAACGGTTCATCAGCTGTTTGAAGAAACCGTTCAGCGCCATAAAGACCGCCCGGCTGTCACGTATAACGGGCAGTCATGGACGTACGGCGAGCTGAATGCGAAGGCGAACCGTCTGGCGCGGATTTTGATCGACTGCGGCATCAGCGCGGATGAGCGCGTCGGCATTCTGACGAAGCCGTCGCTTGAAATGTCCGCCGCGGTGCTTGGTGTCCTGAAGGCGGGAGCGGCATTTGTGCCGATTGACCCTGACTATCCGGATCAGCGGATTGAATATATCCTACAGGACAGCGGTGCGAAGCTTCTCTTGAAACAGGAAGGCATCACAGTGCCGGACAGCTATACGGGCGAGGTCATTCTTCTGGACGGCAACCGGACGATCCTGAGTCTGCCGCTTGATGAAAACGATGAGGAAAATCCGCAGACCGACACAACCGCGGATCACCTTGCTTATATGATTTACACGTCAGGAACGACCGGACAGCCGAAGGGTGTTATGATCGAGCACCATGCGCTAGTCAACCTGTGCTTCTGGCATCATGACGCGTTCGGCATGACAGCGGAGGACCGCAGTGCGAAGTACGCGGGCTTCGGGTTCGATGCTTCCATTTGGGAGATGTTCCCGACCTGGACGATCGGCGCTGAGCTTCACGTTATTGATGAAACGATTCGCCTTGATATCACCCGCCTGAATGACTATTTCGAAACAAACGGTGTGACGATCACCTTCCTGCCAACGCAGCTGGCGGAACAGTTCATGGAGCTAGAGAACACGTCACTCCGCGTGCTCTTGACCGGAGGGGACAAGCTGAAGCGTGCGGTCAGACAGCCGTACAAACTCATCAACAACTACGGGCCAACCGAAAACACCGTCGTTGCGACAAGCACAGAGATCAATCCGGAGGAAGGCTCGCTTTCTATCGGGCGCGCGATCGCCAATACGAGAGTGTACATTCTCAGCGAAAGCCATCAGGTTCAGCCGGAGGGCGTGGCCGGAGAGCTATGTGTGGCGGGGCGCGGACTGGCGCGCGGCTATCTGAACAGGGAAGATGAAACCGCGAAGCGGTTTGTCTCAGATCCGTTTGTGCCGGGTGAACGCATGTACAAAACGGGCGACTTGGTGAAATGGACGGGCGGCGGCATCGAATACATCGGCCGGATCGACCAGCAGGTCAAGGTCCGCGGCTACCGAATCGAGCTGTCAGAAATTGAAGTGCAGCTGGCCCAGCTTTCTCAGGTTCAGGACGCGGCAGTGACAGCTGTGAAGGATAAAGCGGGCAATACCGCAATTGCCGCATATGTCACACCGGAAACTGTCGACACAGAAGCGCTGAAGTCAGCGCTCAAGGAAACCCTGCCGGACTACATGATCCCGGCGTTCTGGGTGACGTTGAACGAGCTTCCGGTTACCGCAAACGGCAAAGTAGACCGCAAAGCGCTGCCGGAGCCGGATATTGAAACAGGAAACGGAGAATACAAAGCGCCGTCCACTGACATGGAAGAGCTGCTTGCCGGCATTTGGCAGGACGTGCTCGGTATTTCTGAAGTCGGTGTCAGCGACAATTTCTTCTCGCTCGGCGGAGATTCCATTAAAGGCATCCAGATGGCGAGCCGCTTGAACCAGCACGGCTGGAAGCTGGAAATGAAGGATCTCTTCCAGCACCCGACGATCGAAGAACTGACACAATATGTGGAGCGTGCCGAAGGCAAACAGGCAGACCAAGGCCCTGTGGAGGGCGAAGTTATCCTGACGCCGATTCAGCGCTGGTTCTTTGAAAAGAACTTCACGAACAAACATCACTGGAACCAGTCGGTTATGCTTCATGCCGCGAAGGGCTTTGATCCTGAACGGGTTGAAAAGACATTGCGGGCACTGATTGAGCATCATGACGCGCTTCGCATGGTCTACCGCGAGGAACAAGGGGAGATCGTTCAATTTAACAAAGGGCTTGATGCCGTCTCTGTTCACTTAGAGATCACCAAACTGGAGGGGCAGGCTATAGATCATGAAGACCGCATAGAGAGAGAAGCGGAGCGTCTGCAAAGCAGCATCAATTTGAAGGAAGGCGGATTGTTAAAAGCAGGTTTGTTCCAAGCAGAAGACGGAGACCACTTGCTGCTTGTGATTCACCACTTAGTGGTTGACGGTGTATCGTGGCGGATTTTACTGGAGGATTTCGCCGCGGTTTATACACAGCTGGAGCAAGGGAACGAGCCGGTTCTTCCGCAGAAAACCCATTCGTTTGCGGAGTATGCAGAGAGATTACAAGACTTCGCAAATTCCAAGGCCTTTCTGAAAGAAAAAGAGTATTGGAAACAGCTTGAAGAACAGACTGTCCCGGTGAAGCTTCCGAAAGACCGCGAATCTAGTGATCAGCGAATGAAACATACAAAGACAATCGGATTCTCGCTGACTGCTGAAGAGACAGAACAGCTTACCACTAAAGTGCATGAGGCTTATCATACAGAAATGAATGATATTTTGCTGACGGCATTTGGATTAGCGATGAAGGAGTGGACAGGTCAGGAGCAAGTGAGTGTTCATTTAGAGGGGCATGGACGTGAAGATATCGTAGAAGACCTGACCATTTCCCGGACAGTCGGCTGGTTTACGAGTATGTTCCCGATGGTGCTGGATATGAAGCATGCGGATGATCTGGCTTATCAGCTGAAACAAATGAAAGAAGACATCAGACATATCCCGACCAAGGGAGTGGGCTACGGCATTTTGCGCTATTTGACGGCGCCGGAGCATAAAGAAGATGTGGCGTTCTCCATTCAGCCGGATATCAGCTTTAACTATTTAGGACAGTTCGACGAAATGTCGGATGCAGGTTTATTCACGAGATCAGAGCTGCCATCAGGACAGTCATTAAGCCCGGACACGGAAAAACCGAACGCGCTTGATGTTGTCGGATATATTGAAAATGGAAAACTGACGATGTCACTGGCCTATCATTCTCTCGAATTTCATGAAAAAACGATACAGACATTCAGTGACAGCTTTAAGGCCCATCTTCTTAGAATCATTGAACATTGCCTATCTCAAGATGGCACGGAACTAACGCCGAGTGACCTTGGCGACGACGATTTGACGCTGGATGAGCTTGATAAATTAATGGAAATTTTCTAATAGAGGTGGCATATGAGCAAAAAATCAATTCAAAAGGTGTACGCACTTACACCGATGCAGGAAGGAATGCTGTATCATGCGATGCTTGATCCGCATTCTTCCTCTTACTTCACACAATTAGAGCTTGGCATTCAAGGTGTTTTTGATCTTGAAATCTTTGAGAAAAGCGTCAATGAACTGATCCGGTCATACGATATTCTCCGTACGGTATTTGTACACCAGCAGTTGCAAAAGCCGCGTCAGGTTGTGTTAGCGGAACGCAAGACAAAGGTGCACTATGAAGATATCAGTCATGCAGACGAGGATCGCCAGAAAGACCACATTGAGCGTTACAAACAAGACGTTCAGCGCCAAGGCTTTAACCTGGCAAAAGACATTTTGTTCAAGGTGGCAGTTTTCCGCCTTGATGCAGATCAGCTGTATCTTGTCTGGAGCAATCACCATATTATGATGGACGGCTGGAGCATGGGCGTGCTGATGAAAAGCCTGTTCCAAAACTACGAAGCGCTCAGAGCAGGCCGCGCACCTGCAAATGGGCAGGGCAAGCCATATTCCGACTATATTAAGTGGCTTGGAAAACAGGATAATGAAGAAGCGGAAGGCTACTGGAGCGAACGCTTGGCGGATTTTGAACAGCCAAGCATGCTCCCGGGCCGCTTGCCGGAGAAGAAAGACGAGTATGTGAACAGAGAATACTCATTTACATGGGATGAGGAACTGGTTGCACGCATTCAGCAAACGGCGAACCGCCATCAAGTGACGGGGCCTAACCTGTTTCAGGCGATCTGGGGAATCGTCCTCAGCAAATATAACTTTACGAATGATGTTGTCTTCGGCACGGTCGTATCGGGACGGCCGTCTGAAATCAACGGAATCGAAACAATGGCGGGGCTCTTCATCAATACCATTCCTGTGCGTGTAAAGGTTGATCGGCAGTCTACATTCGCTGATATTTTCACAGCTGTTCAGCAGCATGCGGTGGAGGCGGAGCGCTACGATTACGTGCCGCTTTACGAGATTCAAAAACGTTCAGCCTTGGACAGCAGTCTTTTGAACCATCTTGTCGCTTTTGAAAATTATCCGCTTGATCAAGAGCTTGAAAACGGCAGCATGGAAGACAGGCTCGGGTTCTCTATCAAGGTTGAGAGCGCATTTGAACAAACAAGCTTTGATTTCAACCTCATTGTTTACCCGGGTAAAACCTGGACCGTCAAAATCAAATATAACGGCGCTGCATTTGATTCTGCTTTTATTGAACGGACAGCAGGACATCTCACCCGCATGATGACAGCCGCTGTCGAGCGGCCGGACGCCTTTGTGCGTGAGCATGGGCTTGTGGGAGAAGAAGAGCAGCGGCAAATTATGGAGACCTTTAACAGCACTTCAACAGAACTCCCTGAAGGAATGGCTGTTCATCAAGTATTTGAAGAACAAGCAAAGCGGACACCTGCAAGTACTGCCCTCGTATATGAAGGAGCCGAGCTGACATACCGCGAGCTGAACGAAGCGGCGAACCGTCTGGCGAGAAAGCTTATCGGGCAAGGTCTTCAAAAGGGTGAAACAGCAGCCATTATGAATGACCGTTCGGCAGAGACTGTTGCCGCCATACTGGCTGTTTTAAAAGCCGGCGCCGCATATGTGCCGCTTGATCCCGCACTTCCGGAGGATCGGCTCCGTTTCATGGCGGAGGACAGCTCGATTCGGATCGCTTTAGCTGGAGAGGCCTATACAAAACAGGCAAATCAGCTGCAAGTGCCGGTTCTCCCGCTGGAAGGCGTCTTTGAAGAGAATGAAACGGCTGACAATCTGAATCTGCCCGCCGATCCGACTGATCTGGCTTACATCATGTACACGTCAGGTTCGACCGGAAACCCGAAAGGCGTCATGATCGAACACAAAAGCATTCTGCGTCTCGTCAAAAATGCAGGATACGTTCCTGTTCATGAAGAAGACCGCATGGCGCAAACGGGAGCTGTCAGCTTTGATGCCGGCACATTTGAGGTCTTTGGCGCGCTGCTGAACGGCGCGGCGCTTTATCCGGTGAAAAAAGAGACACTGCTTGACGCGACACGGTTTTCAGCGTTCCTGCGTGAGCAGAGAATTACGACGATGTGGCTGACATCGCCATTATTCAACCAGCTTGCTGCAAAGGATGCCGGCATGTTTGGCACACTGCGTCATTTAATCATCGGCGGAGACGCGCTCGTGCCGCATATTGTAAGTAAAGTGAAACAGGCATCGCCGTCGCTTTCTCTGTGGAACGGGTACGGCCCGACAGAAAATACGACATTTTCTACAAGCTTTTTGATTGATCGCGAGTACAGCGGTTCAATTCCAATCGGGAAGCCAATCGGAAATTCCACTGCATACATCATGGATGAGCAGCAGCGTCTGCAGCCGATCGGAGTGCCCGGTGAACTGTGTGTCGGGGGAAGCGGCGTGGCACGGGGCTACGTTAACCTCCCAGAGCTGACGGAGAAGCAATTTCTCGAAGATCCGTTCAGACCGGGTGAAAAAATGTATCGAACTGGCGACTTGGCGAAATGGCTTCCGGACGGGAATATCGAGTTTTTAGGAAGAATTGATAACCAGGTGAAGGTGCGCGGGTTCCGGATTGAGCTTGGGGAGATCGAAAACAAATTGAACATGGCCGAACATGTGACAGAGGCTGCCGTGATCATTCGCAAGAACAAAGCGGATGAAAATGAAATTTGCGCGTACTTTACGGCGGATCGCGAAGTGTCTGTGAGCGGGCTGAGAAAAACGCTGTCACAATCATTGCCGGACTATATGGTTCCTGCCCATTTGATCCAGATGGACAGCCTGCCGCTTACACCAAACGGAAAAATCAATAAAAAAGAACTACCTGCGCCTCAATCAGACGCTGTGCAGTCTGAATATGCAGCACCCAAAACAGAGAGTGAAACGAAATTAGCCGAGATTTGGGAAGGGATACTTGGCGTTAAAGCAGGCGTTACAGATAACTTCTTTATGATCGGCGGACATTCTCTGAAAGCGATGATGCTGACGGCGAAAATTCAAGAGCATTTCCACAAGGAAGTACCGATTAAAGTGCTTTTTGAAAAGCCGACCATTCAAGAACTGGCACTGTATTTGGAAGAGAGCGAAAGCAAGGAGGAGCAGACGTTTGAACCGATCAGGCAAGCACCTTATCAGCAGCATTATCCTGTATCCCCGGCCCAGCGGAGAATGTACATCCTCAATCAGCTTGGACAAGCAAGCACAAGCTACAACGTCCCTGCTGTACTTTTGCTGGAGGGAGAAGTAAACAAAGACCGGCTTGAACATGCGATTCAGCAATTAATTGATCGGCACGAAATTCTCCGTACGTCGTTTGACATGATAGACGGAGAAGTCGTACAGACCGTTCATAAAAACATAACGTTCCAGCTGGAGGCTGCCAAGGGACGGGAAGAAGACGCGGAGGAGCTGATCAAATCGTTTGTTCAGCCGTTTGAGTTAAACCGCGCGCCGCTCGTCCGTTCGAAGCTTGTCCAGCTTGAAGAAGAACGCCATCTGCTGCTCATTGATATGCATCATATCATTACGGACGGCAGCTCGACTGGCATTCTCATCGGCGATCTCGCCAAAATCTATCAAGGCGCAGATCTGGAGCTCCCGCAGATTCACTATAAGGATTACGCTGTCTGGCAAAAAGAACATGCGGATCATCAAAAAGATGAAGCATACTGGCTGGATACGTTTAAAGGCGAGCTGCCGGTTCTTGACCTTCCGGCGGATTTCCCGCGGCCTGCAGAACGGAGCTTTTCCGGGGAGCGCGTCATGTTCGGGCTTGATAAACAAATCACGGCTCAAATCAAATCGCTGCTGTCAGAAACAGACACAACAATGTACATGTTCCTTTTAGCCGCATTTCATGTATTGCTCTCTAAGTATGCGTCACAGGATGACATCATCGTCGGCTCACCGACTGCGGGCAGAACACATCCTGATTTGCAAGGTGTGCCGGGTATGTTTGTCAACACGGTGGCATTACGGACAGCGCCTGCGGGGGACAAAACCTTTGCGCAATTCCTAGACGAAGTCAAAACAGTCAGTCTTCAAGCATTCGAGCACCAAAGCTATCCGCTTGAGGAATTGATTGAAAAGCTGCCGCTCACAAGGGACACAAGCCGTAGCCCGCTGTTCAGCGTTATGTTCAACATGCAGAACATGGAGATTCCTTCTTTGAAATTAGGAGATTTGAAGATTTCTTCCTATTCTATGCTTCATCACGTGGCGAAATTTGATCTGTCCTTGGAAGCTGTCGAACGTGAAGAAGAAATCGGTTTAAGCTTTGACTACGCAACTGCCTTATTTAAGGACGAGACAATCCGCTGCTGGAGCAGCCACTTTGTCAATTTGATCAAAGCAGCTGCGGTTAACCCGAACGTACGGCTGTCTGATTTGGAGATTCTTTCACCGGCTGAAACGGCAGCTTTGCTTGAAGAGAAAAAACAAACCACTCATTCTGGCGAAGACACGTTTGTATCACTTTTCGAAAAACAGGTGCAGCAAACACCTGATGATCCGGCTGTCATTTCTGGCGGAAACCAGCTGACCTATCGTGAGCTTGATGAACAGGCGAACCAGCTGGCGCATCATTTGCGCGCGCACGGGGCAGGAAGTGAAGACATCGTAGCCGTTGTCATGGATCGTTCAGCTGACCTAATGACAGCTGTTCTTGGGATCATGAAGGCGGGAGCCGCTTTCCTTCCGATTGATCCGGATACGCCTGAGGAACGAATCCGCTATTCATTAGAAGACAGCGGTGCGAGATTTACAGTCGTGAATGAAAGAAATATGACTGCCATAGGGCAATATCAAGGAACCACGATCAATATCGATCAAGCGGATTGGCGGAATGAAAACAAGGAGCGTCCGGAATTGATGTCTGGGCCTCAGAATCTTGCATATATCATTTACACATCCGGCACGACCGGGAAGCCGAAGGGTGTGCAGATTGAGCATCGCAATCTGACAAACTATGTTTCTTGGTTTAGCAAAGAGGCGGGCCTGACAAAAACGGATAAGTCTGTCTTGCTTTCGTCTTACGCATTCGACTTGGGTTATACAAGCATTTTCCCTGTGCTCCAAGCAGGCGGTGAGCTTCACATTGTGCCGAAAGAGACATATACGGCGCCCGATCAGATTGGCCGTTATATCAAGGAGCACGGCATCACGTATATCAAGCTGACACCGTCCCTGTTCCATACGATGGTGAACACGGCCAGCTTTACAAAGGAGCCGCATTTTGAATCCCTGCGCTTGATTGTGTTGGGAGGAGAAAAGATCATCCCTGCTGATGTTCTAGCGTTCAGCAAAGTATATCGGCATACCGAATTTATCAATCACTACGGTCCGACCGAAGCAACAATCGGCGCCATTGCCGGACGGATTGACCTGACTGAACCTGGCACATTCGCGAAACGGCCGACAATCGGACGGCCGATTGCCAATACCGGCGCACTTGTCTTAAATGAGTCATTGAAGCTTGTGCCTCGGGGAGCGAGCGGTCAGTTATATATCACAGGACAGGGGCTTGCCAGAGGATATCTCAGCCGTCCTCAGCTCACATCCGAGAAATTCGTTGAAAACCCGTATGCGCCGGGGAGCCTGATGTATAAAACCGGAGATGTCGTCCGGAGACTGGCTGACGGTACGGTTGAATTTATCGGCCGGGCTGATGATCAGGTGAAAATCCGCGGCTACCGCATAGAGCCGAAAGAAATTGAAACGGTCATGCTTAGCCTCAGCGACATTCGAGAAGCGGTAGTGCTTGCGGTTTCTGAGGGCGGGCTTCAAGAGCTTTGTGCGTATTATACGGCGGATCAAGCCATTGAAAAAGCAGAGCTCCGGAAACAGCTTTCACAAATACTGCCGTCTCATATGATCCCTGCCTTCTTCGTGCAGGTAGATGTCATCCCACTCACGGCAAACGGGAAGACCGACAGAAACGCATTGCCGAAGCCGAACGCAGCGCAATCCGGATATGAGGCGTCAGCTGCTCCGGAAACAGCACTTGAAGAAAGCCTTTGCCGCATCTGGCAGAAAACACTCGGCATTGAAGCGATCGGAATCGATGACAATTTCTTCGATTTAGGCGGCCATTCACTAAAAGGAATGATGCTCATCGCCAATATACAGGCGGAATTGGAGAAAACCGTGCCGCTTAAAGCGCTGTTCGAGCAGCCGACTGTACGCCAGCTGGCGGCTTACATGGAGGAATCGGCAGCATCAGGCGGCTATCACATGTTAAAGCCGGCTGACAAACAAGATGTGTATCCATTGTCATCCGCACAGAAACGGATGTACGTGCTCAATCAGCTTGACCGGCAGACGATCAGCTATAATATGCCATCGGTTCTTCTGATGGAAGGCGAGCTTCACATTTCGCGCCTGAGAGAATCACTTAACCAGCTCGTAAACCGTCATGAATCATTGCGCACGTCATTTACGGAAGCAGACGGAGAGCCTGTCCAGCGCATTGTTGAGGAGGCATCAATTGATCTTCATGTGTTTGATGCAGAAGAGGGCGAGGCGGAACGGAAGATTAAGGAATTTATCAGGCCATTCGACTTAAGCAACGCTCCGCTCATTCGCGCGGCATTACTCCGAATTGCAGACCAAAAACATCTGCTTCTATTGGATATGCATCACATTATCGCGGATGGTGTATCAAGAGGTATTTTCGTTAAAGAATTGGCATTGCTTTATAAAGGCGAACAGCTTCCAGAGCCGAAGCTTCATTACAAGGATTTCGCTGTTTGGCAAAATGAAGCCGGACAGAAAGAACGGATGAAGGAGCATGAGCAATACTGGCTATCAGTTCTCTCAGGCGAACTGCCGGAGCTTGACCTTCCGCTTGATTACACCCGACCGCCTGTTCAAAGCTTTGAAGGGGATACTGTCCGTTTCCGCGCGGGAAGCGGGACGGCAAAGGCGATTGAAAACCTGCTCGCAGAAACGGGAACGACTTTGCATATGGTGCTTCACACCGTCTTCCATGTCTTACTAAGCAAAATCTCCGGACAGCGGGATATCGTGATCGGCTCGGTTACAGCAGGCCGCACGAATGCCGACGTGCAAAACATGCCGGGGATGTTCGTCAATACGCTTGCACTGAGAATGGAAGCAGGAGAAAAGCAGACATTTGCAGAGCTTCTGGAGCAAGCAAAGGAGACGAATCTGTCAGCGCTTGAGCATCAGGAGTATCCGTTTGAAAGTCTGGTCAACCAGTTAGACCTTCCTCGGGATATGAGCCGAAATCCATTGTTTAATGTGATGGTTACGACAGAAAACCCTGATAAAGAACAGCTTGAGCTGCAAGATCTCACGATTTCACCTTATGAGGCCCATCAGGGAACATCGAAGTTTGATCTGACATTAGGCGGTTTCACTGACGAAAACGGCATCGGTCTGCAGCTGGAATATGCGACGGATCTATTCTCAAGAGAAACAGCTGAGAAATGGAGCGAATATGTCCTCCGCTTATTGCAGGCTGTAGCAGAAAATCCAAACCAGCCGCTTTCCAGCCTGTCGCTCGTCAACGAGACAGAAAAACAAACGCTTCTGGAGGCATGGAAAGGAAAAACGCTGCCTGTGCCGACAGACAAAACGGTTCATCAGCTGTTTGAAGAAACCGTTCAGCGCCATAAAGACCGCCCGGCTGTCACGTATAACGGGCAGTCATGGACGTACGGCGAGCTGAATGCGAAGGCGAACCGTCTGTCGCGGATTTTGATCGACTGCGGCATCAGCGCGGATGAGCGCGTCGGCATTCTGACGAAGCCGTCGCTTGAAATGTCCGCCGCGGTGCTTGGTGTCCTGAAGGCGGGAGCGGCATTTGTGCCGATTGACCCTGACTATCCGGATCAGCGGATTGAATATATCCTACAGGACAGCGGTGCGAAGCTTCTCTTGAAACAGGAAGGCATCACAGTGCCGGACAGCTATACGGGCGAGGTCATTCTTCTTGACGGCAACCGGACGATCCTGAGTCTGCCGCTTGATGAAAACGATGAGGAAAATCCGCAGACCGACACAACCGCGGATCACCTTGCTTATATGATTTACACGTCAGGAACGACCGGACAGCCGAAGGGTGTTATGATCGAGCACCATGCGCTAGTCAACCTGTGCTTCTGGCATCATGACGCGTTCGGCATGACAGCGGAGGACCGCAGTGCGAAGTACGCGGGCTTCGGGTTCGACGCTTCCATTTGGGAGATGTTCCCGACCTGGACGATCGGCGCTGAGCTTCACGTCATTGATGATGCGATTCGCCTTGATATCACCCGCCTGAATGACTATTTCGAAACAAACGGCGTGACGATCACCTTCCTGCCAACGCAGCTGGCGGAACAGTTCATGGAGCTTGAGAACACGTCACTCCGCGTGCTCTTGACTGGAGGGGACAAGCTGAAGCGTGCGGTCAAACAGCCGTACAAACTCATCAACAACTACGGGCCAACCGAAAACACCGTCGTTGCGACAAGCACAGAGATCAATCCGGAGGAAGGCTCGCTTTCTATCGGGCGCGCGATCGCCAATACGAGAGTGTACATTCTCAGCGAAAGCCATCAGGTTCAGCCGGAGGGCGTGGCCGGAGAGCTTTGTGTGGCGGGACGCGGACTGGCGCGCGGCTATCTGAACAGGGAAGACGAAACCGCGAAGCGGTTTGTCGCCGATCCGTTCGTGCCGGGTGAACGCATGTACAAAACAGGCGATTTGGTGAAATGGACGGGCGGCGGCATCGAATACATCGGCCGGATCGACCAGCAGGTCAAGGTCCGCGGCTACCGAATCGAGCTGTCAGAAATTGAAGTGCAGCTGGCCCAGCTTTCTGAGGTGCAGGATGCGGCAGTGACAGCTGTAAAAGATAAAGGCGGCAATACAGCGATCGCGGCGTATGTCACACCGGAAACAGCTGACATAGAAGCGCTGAAATCAGCACTGAAGGAAACCCTGCCGGACTACATGATCCCGGCGTTCTGGGTGACGTTGAACGAGCTTCCGGTTACCGCAAACGGCAAAGTAGACCGCAAAGCACTGCCGGAGCCGGATATTGAAACAGGAAACGGAGAATACAAAGCGCCGTCCACTGACATGGAGGAGCTGCTTGCCGGCATTTGGCAGGACGTGCTCGGTATTTCTGAAGTCGGTGTCAGCGACAATTTCTTCTCGCTCGGCGGAGATTCCATTAAAGGCATCCAGATGGCGAGCCGCTTGAACCAGCACGGCTGGAAGCTGGAAATGAAGGATCTCTTCCAGCACCCGACGATCGAAGAACTGACACAATATGTGGAGCGTGCCGAAGGCAAACAGGCAGACCAAGGCCCGGTGGAGGGCGAAGTTATCCTGACGCCGATTCAGCGCTGGTTCTTTGAAAAGAACTTTACGAACAAACATCACTGGAACCAGTCGGTTATGCTTCATGCCGCGAAGGGCTTTGATCCTGAACGGATTGAAAAGACATTGCGGGCACTGATTGAGCATCATGACGCGCTCCGTATGGTCTACCGTGAAGAAAATGGCGACATCATTCAAGCGTATAAACGGATAGACGAGTGCGAGGTCAGCTTTGAAATCGTTGATCTGTACGGCTCAGATGAAGATATGCTGAAAAGCCAGATTAAGGTTCTTGCTGACAGTCTGCAAAGCAGTCTCGACCTGCAAAACGGACCGCTTCTGAAAGGGGAGCTATACCGCACGGAAGCAGGGGATCACCTGCTCATCGCTGTACACCATCTCGTGGTCGACGGCGTATCTTGGCGGATCTTGCTTGAAGACTTTGCATCAGGCTACATGCAGGCGGAGAAAGAAGAGCAAATCGTCTTCCCGCAAAAAACAAACTCCTTCAAGGATTGGGCAGAAGAATTGGCGGCATTCAGCCAATCAGCACACCTTTTGCAGCAGGCTGAATACTGGGCGCAAATTGACGCTGAAGAGGTTTCTGCTGTTCCGAAGGATGATGAAACAGAGGAGCGGATTGTCAAACATACCTCATCCATCATCTGTGAATTAAATGAGGAAGACACTAAACACCTCTTAACAGATGTTCATCAGCCATATGGAACCGAGATCAATGATATTCTTCTCAGCGCGCTCGGATTAACGATTAAAGAATGGACAGATGGTGTCAAAATCGGCATCAATCTTGAGGGGCACGGACGGGAAGACATCATCCCGAATGTGAACATCTCCAGAACGGTTGGCTGGTTTACGGCACAATATCCTGTTGTGCTCGACATGTCTGAAACAGATGTCTCAGCGGTCATCAAAGCAGTCAAAGAAAACCTGCGCCGCGTTCCGGACAAAGGCGTCGGATACGGCATTCTCCGCTACTTTACAGAACAAGCGCGAGCGCAAGGCTTCACACCGGAAATCAGCTTTAACTATTTAGGCCAATTCGACAGTGAAGTGAAAACGGATTTCTTTGAACCGTCCGCTTTCGATATGGGACGCCAAGTGAGCGAAGAATCAGAAGCCCTGTACGCTTTAAGCTTCAGCGGCATGATCCGTAACGGACGTTTTGTTCTTTCTTGCTCCTACAATGAGAAGGAATATGAAAGAGCAACGGTCGAAGCACAAATGGAACGGTTTAAAGAAAATCTCCTCCTGATCATCCGCCATTGTACGGAAAAAGAGGACAAGGAATTCACACCGAGCGACTTCAGTGCGGGAGACCTTGAAATGGATGAGATGGGCGATATCTTTGACATGCTTGAGGAGAATTTGAAATAAAAATGCAAGGGAATTACAGAAGGCGGGAGCGAAACATATGAGTCAATTTAGCAAAGATCAGGTTCAAGATATGTATTACCTATCGCCGATGCAGGAGGGGATGCTGTTTCATAGCATCCTGAATCCCGGCCAGAGCTTTTACCTTGAACAAATTACGATGAAAGTAAAGGGCGACTTTAATATCAAATGCCTTGAAGAGAGCATGAATGTCATCATGGACCGGTACGATGTATTTCGTACCGTGTTCATTCACGAGAAAGTAAAAAGGCCTGTTCAAGTCGTATTAAAAAAACGTCAATTTCATATAGAAGAAATCGATCTGACACATTTATCCGAAAGAGAGCAAACGGATAAAATCAATGAATACAAAGCACAGGATAAGATCAAAGGCTTTGATTTAACGCGTGATATTCCGATGCGAGCAGCCATCTTCAAAAAAGCTGACAACAGCTTTGAATGGGTGTGGAGCTACCACCACATTATTTTGGACGGATGGTGCTTTGGCATCGTCGTGCAGGATCTGTTTAAGGTATACAACGCCCTGCGTGAACAAAAGCCGTACAGTCTGCCGCCTGTCAAACCGTATAAGGAATACATCAAGTGGCTTGAAAAGCAGGATAAACAAGCATCGCTCCGCTACTGGCGCGAGTACTTGGAAGACTTTGAAGGACAGACGACGTTTGCGGAGCAAAGAAAGAAACAAAAGGAAGGATACGAGCCGAAAGAACTGCTCTTCTCACTGCCGGAGGCGGAAACAAAAGCCTTTACAGAGCTTGCGAAATCTCAGCACACCACTTTGAGTACCGCTTTGCAGGCAGTCTGGAGCGTACTGCTCAGCCGTTATCAGCGGTCTGACGATTTGACCTTCGGTACAGTCGTTTCCGGGCGTCCCGCGGAAATCAAAGGCGTTGAACATATGGTCGGCCTGTTTATCAACGTTGTTCCTAGAAGAGTGAAATTGGCTGAAAACATGACCTTCAACGGTTTGCTCAAGCAGCTTCAGGAACAGTCACTTGAGTCAGAACCGCATCAATATGTGCCGCTTTATGATATCCAAAGCCAGGCCAACCAGCCGAAATTGATTGACCACATCATCGTGTTTGAAAATTATCCGCTTCAGGATGCAAGCAATGAAGAAAGCGGTCAAAACGGATTCGATATGGAGGATGTTCATGTATTTGAGAAGTCGAATTATGATCTCAATTTGATGGCCTCCCCGGGTGACGAAATGCTGATCAAGCTTGCCTATAATGAGAATGTGTTTGATGAAGCGTTTATGCTGCGCTTAAAATCCCAGCTTCTCACAGCGATTCAGCAGCTCATTCAGCATCCGGATCAGCCTGTCAACACCATTGATTTCATTGACGAAAAAGAAAAAGAGTACTTGCTTAACGGCTTAAATCCGACACCTCAAACGTGTGAGCCAAAACCTCTGACAGATTGGTTCAAGGAGGCGGTGGACGTCAATCCAAGTGCACCGGCGCTCACATTTGCAGGCCGAACGCTGTCCTATCACGAATTAGACGAGGAAACGAACCGCCTCGCACGCCGTTTGCAAAAGCAAGGTGCTGGCAAAGGCTCTGTTGTTGCATTGTACACAAAGCGCTCACTGGAACTGGTGATTGGGATTCTCGGTGTGTTAAAGGCGGGAGCGGCTTATGTACCGGTTGACCCTAAGCTGCCGAATGACCGAATTTCATATATGCTGACCGACAGCGGGGCGGCATGTCTGCTTACACATCAGGAGATGAAAGAGCAAGCGAATCAGCTACCGTTTACAGGCCAAACACTCATCATTGATGATCCCATCCGTTTTGAAGAAGACGCAAGCGATCCTGAAACCGTGATTGCACCTGATGATGCGGCGTATATCATGTATACATCAGGCACAACCGGAAAACCAAAGGGAAATATCACGACGCATGCCAATATTCAAGGATTAGTGAAGCACGTTGATTACATGACGTTTTCTGAGAAAGACACGTTCTTATCTGTATCGAATTACGCTTTTGACGCATTTACCTTTGATTTCTACGCTTCCATTCTGAATGGAGCAAGACTGATTATTGCTGATGAAAATACACTGCTTGATCCAGAGCGTCTCACGAGTCTCATCCGCCAAGAGAATGTCAGCGTCATGTTTGCGACCACAGCTTTATTTAATCTTCTCACAGATGCGGGAGAGGATTGGCTGAAGGGGCTTCGCTGTGTGTTATTCGGAGGAGAACGCGCGTCTGTGCCTCACGTCAGGAAAGCACTGAAGATCATGGGGCCGGGCAAGCTGATTAACTGCTACGGCCCGACTGAGGGCACGGTGTTTGCAACGGCTCACGTCGTGCACGAGATTCCGGGAACTATCTCCTCTCTGCCAATCGGAAAGCCGATCAGCAATGCGAGTGTTTATATTCTCAATGAATCAAATCAGCTCCAGCCGTTCGGAGCGGTCGGTGAACTATGCATCAGCGGAATGGGTGTATCAAAAGGCTATGTAAACCGTGATGAGCTGACGAAGCAGAAATTTACCGCCAACCCGTTCAAACCGGGAGAAACACTTTACCGAACCGGGGATCTCGCTTGCTGGCTGCCTGACGGAACGATTGAATACGCCGGCCGTATTGATGATCAAGTGAAAATACGGGGGCACCGGATCGAGCTGGAAGAAATCGAAAAGCAGCTGCAGGAATATCCCGGGGTAAAAGACGCGGTTGTCGTAGTGGACCGCCACGAGTCTGGCGACGCATCAATCAATGCCTACCTCGTGAACCGGACGCAGCTTTCAGCAGAAGACGTTAAGGCACATCTGAAAAAACAGCTTCCTGCTTATATGGTGCCGCAGACATTTACGTTCTTGGACGAGCTTCCTTTAACAACAAACGGAAAAGTCAATAAACGTCTGCTGCCAAAACCGGAGCCAGATCAGATATCGCAAGAATGGATTGGGCCTCGAGATGAAACGGAAGAAACAATTGCACAAATCTGGTCCGAGATTCTCGGGAGAAAGCAAGTCAGCATCCACGACGATTTCTTCGAGCATGGCGGTCATTCCTTAAAGGCGATGACAGCCGCTTCTCGCATCAAAAAAGAGCTCGGAATTGACCTTCCGGTGAAGCTTTTGTTTGAAGCGCCGACGATTGCCGGCATTTCTGCATACCTGAAAAACGGGGGCTCAGAAGGACTTCAGGACGTAACAATCATGAATCCGGAACAGGATGACATCATTTTCGCGTTTCCTCCGGTATTGGGATATGGCTTAATGTATCAGAACCTGGCCAAGCACTTGCCGTCATACAAGCTGTGCGCCTTTGACTTTATTGAAGAGGAAAACCGTCTTGACCGGTATGCCGCTCTGATCAAGGAGCTTCAGCCGGAAGGGCCTGTGACACTGTTCGGTTATTCAGCAGGGTGCAGCCTGGCGTTTGAAGCGGCTAAAAAACTTGAAGAGCAAGGACGCACCGTACAGCGGATCATCATGGTGGATTCCTATAAAAAACAAGGCGTCAGTGATCTGGACGGACGCACGGTCGAAAACGATGTCGAAGCCCTGATGAATGTAAACCGGGACAATGAAGCGCTCAATAGTGAAGCCGTCAAGCAGGGGCTCAAGAAAAAAACACATGCCTTCTACTCATACTACGTCAACCTGATCAGCTCGGGCCAAGTAAAAGCGGACATTGATTTGCTGACCTCTGATCTTGACTTTGAAATGCCCGAATGGCTTTCCTCGTGGGAAGAGGCGACAACGGGCGCTTACCGGGTGAAAAAAGGCTTCGGAACACACGCCGAAATGCTGCAGGGCGAATGTCTTGATAGGAATGCCGGGATTTTGCGCGAATTTCTAAATAAACAAACCATAACGCTTTCTTAAGGAAGCGATGAAAGGGGGAGCCGGCCAATGAGCCAACTGTTCAAATCATTTGATGCGTCGGAAAAAACGCAGCTCATCTGTTTTCCGTTTGCCGGCGGCTACTCGGCTTCATTTCGCCCTCTCCATGCTTTTTTGCAGGGGGAGTGTGAAATGCTCGCAGCTGAACCGCCGGGGCACGGCACGAATCAGACGTCAGCCGTTGAGGATCTCGAGCAGCTGACTGATTTGTACAAGCAAGAATTACATTTGAATTCAGATCGGCCGTTTGTGCTGTTCGGGCATAGCATGGGCGGCATGATCACCTTCAGGCTGGCGCAAAAACTGGAGCGTGAAGGCATTTTTCCGCAGGCCGTGATTATCTCTGCGATTCAGCCGCCGCATATTCAACGGAAAAAAGTATCGCATTTGCCTGATGATCAATTTCTCAATCATATTATGAAATTAGGCGGAATGCCCGCAGAGCTCGTTGAAAATAAGGAAGTCATGTCATTTTTCCTGCCTTCGTTCAGATCGGATTACCGTGCGCTTGAACAATTCGAACTTTACGACATGACACCGATCCAATCGCCGGTCCATGTCTTTAACGGACTGAATGACGAAAAATGCATCCGGGATGCGGAAGGCTGGAAGAAGTGGGCGAACCATATCACGTTCCATGAGTTTGACGGCGGGCATATGTTTCTGTTGTCACATACGGAGGAAGTGGCGGAACGGATATTTGCGATTTTGAATCAGCATCCGATTTCCAGTTCCTAATGAAGAAGCGAACAGCGCTGTGCTGTTCGCTTTTTTGATATAGAATGTAAATTTTTTCATGATATAATAGTCGCAATACTCAAATAAAGGCAGGTCAGGAAAAAATGTCTCGGCACATCCTTCACGCGTCTCCTAAGATGAAATGGTTTGTATTGCTGTTCACGTTTGTCTTCGCCATCGGAATGAACTCATTCAGAAATTCCTTTCAATTTTTTATGCTCCCGATGGCAGAGACCTTTCACGCCGACCGGTCGCTGATTTCGGCTTCCGTCAGCATTTTTATGATCACGACGGGTGTCGTTCAGTTTTTTGTCGGCTTTTTTCTTGACCGGTTCAGCGTCAGAAAGATTATGGGGATCGGCGCCATCTGTATCAGCGCAAGCTTTTTGGCGCTCCCGCATTCGCCGAATGTCCATATATTTTCCGTGATCTACGGTGTGCTCGGCGGAATTGGCTATTCCTGCGCGGTTGGCGTGACGACCCAGTATTTTATCAGCCGCTGGTTTGACACGCATAAAGGCTTGGCGCTCGCCATTTTGACCAATGCAAATTCAGCCGGTTTGCTGCTGCTGTCACCAGTTTGGGCTGCAGCTCCTTACTATGCAGGCTGGCAAACTACGTATACGATATTGGGCATTTTCTTAGCTGCTGTTCTGCTGCCTCTTTTGGCCTTCGGAATGAAGCACCCGCCCAATGTCCAAGGACAGTCCATGAAAAAATCTTATGACTGGCAAGGATTTTGGAAGGTGTTAAAGCAGTCCCGCCTCATTCATATCCTGTACTTCGGCGTATTTACGTGCGGATTTACGATGGGAATCATTGATGCTCATCTCGTTCCCATGCTGGGGGATGCGCATGTCTCTCATATCAACGGAATGATGGCTGCATTCGGGGCGTTTATTATCATTGGGGGATTATTGGCAGGCTGGCTGTCAGATTTGCTTGGCAGCAGAAGCGTGATGCTCTCCATTTTGTTTTTCATTCGTCTCATTAGCTTGATCTGCCTGCTTATTCCCGCGCTCGGCATTCATAACAGTGAGCTTTGGTACCTGGGCTTTACGCTGTTATTCGGGCTCAGCTACACAGGCGTGATCCCGCTGACCGCTGCGTCCATTTCTGAAAGCTTTCAAACCGGGCTTATCGGCTCGCTCCTAGGCATCAATTTCTTTATCCATCAAATCGCCGGCGCTCTCAGTGTGTATGTGGGCGGGTTGTTTTTTGATATGAATCATAATTATTTGCTGATTATGGTTGTGTGTTTGGTGCTGGTATGTTTATCAGCATTATTGGAGCTGGTGCCAATCAAAAAAAACAAGCATTTTCATAACGAAGAGAGTGTTGAAAATTAATTTCCATTAGCTGAAGAGAATGTTACTCGATGGAAAGAAGATAAAATATCTCATTAAATAAAAGAGGGAATACCCTCTTTTAAGTTTGTCGTTTTCCTTTTTTGGCACGTACTTGTTCTTTTACAAGCTGTCTGAATGAGTGGAGCTCATTTTCGAATACAAAAAAACGTTTAGGAACTAAGATGACCTGGTGACTAGAAGTTTTGATAGAGAATAAGTGTTTATATTCTGCAACTGCCCTTATTTCATCCCATTCAAACAACGTAACATCGTTTTTGGATTGAATTTGAATGCCTTGCCGGTTCATGGTATATGTCCTTTTGCGTTTTAGCCGTGTATTGTTCTTATAGCTGGTACGCAGCCGCATATAATGAAAAGCAATCAAAAGCAATGTAAAGATCAAAGATAGAATCGCTATGAAAATACCATTATATATCACTTCAAGTGTTTCGCTGTCATAAACAGTAAACGGAAATCCATAAAGTGAATACACCAATAAAGATAAAAAAAAATATAAATAAAAGAAAACAATGCTGATATTCTTTGCCGGTATAAAAAGTAACATCTCATATCTTGTAATGATATGGCTCCCTCTAGGAAGACACTGTGTTGAATCATTCTTACACTGCACCTCAAACCATTTTTCCTTCAACTCTAACATAACATCTCATTTGTTCATAGAAATGGATTTTTCGGTTTGCTTTCTTTTTCGGAGACCGGCATTGCTTCCCAGCACGCCGATGATAATACAAACCGCACCAGCAAGGTGGTACCAGGCTAGGCTTTCGTTCAGAATCACAACTCCGGCAATCATCGTCACGATGGTGGACAAATGATTAAAAGCGCTCATTTTAAACGCCTCAATCCGGGACAGCGCATAGTTGGACATAAACGAAGTCACGAGCGAAGATAACACGCCCAAATACACAATTGCGAGGATAAAGCCGGGCTCCCTGAATGGATGGAAGTAAGTGCCGACCGTTCCGGAAGCACCGTGACGCACCAAAGCGATGGCATTGAAGACGACAAATCCGATCGCTGACATGATGTAGGTAAGCTCCATCAGCCGGAAACGCTGTGTCATTTTTCTTGCGGCGGTATTGTACATAGCTGAAGACAGCGCGGACAATAAAATGAGTACAGACCCCTTTAGGCTGGCCGATTCCACGTTCACGCCCTTCATCACAAAAATAAACATGACGCCCGCAACTGATAACACGGTGAACCCTTTTTGGGCCCACGTCGATCGCTCTTTTAAAAAATAAGCGGCAAAAACCATTGTGAAAATCGGAATGGATGCCTGAATGATCCCGGCTTCAGAGGATGACGAGTACACCAGGCCGAATGCCTGAAAGCTGAAAAACAGCGCCGGATACAGCAGGGCGAGCGGCAAAATGGCCATTACATCTTTTAAACGGATGGACAGCTTCACCCATCCGAATAAGACAGGTATAGTAGCTGCTGCAAACGCAAGGGTGAACCGATGTGCAAGAATATCAAACGGTTCTGCCGATCGCAGGGCGATCTTCACGAAAAGAAAGGATAAACCGATAATCAATGCATTTAACAACGCTGCAAGATAAGCTGAGGTTTGCTGATTTTTATACATACAGGAAGTGCTCCTTTATATAAATAATAGAGCCGGCCGCTCCCTTTTATTGTATGGGGAGGATCGGAACGGTACAATGAGAAAAACAATGAACTGTACCGGTACAAAACAGGGGGAGAAAGAATGGAGAAGTATATCAGTCTCTTAATACAGATAGAGGAAATGATGCAAGGCAGTGTCTATCAAGAAGGAGACAGGCTTCCTTCCATCCGGCAGCTGTCTACCCGCTATCAAGTCAGCAAAAGCACGGTGATCCGCGCACTGCAAGAGCTGGAAAAACGCCATCTCATCTATTCTGTTCCGAAAAGCGGCTATTATCTTGTGAAAAAGACGAAGAAGCCGCATCACGGCAAGGCAGGCCCAATCGACTTTGCAACATCTGCGCCAGACCCTGATATTTTTCCGTATGTGGATTTTCAGCATTGCATCAACAAAGCGATTGATACATACAAGCGTGATTTGTTTCTATACGGAACACCGAAGGGCCTTCCGTCGCTCATCTCTGTTCTGCGAAAGCTGTTTGCTGATCAGCAGGTATTTGCGGACGAGAGGCATATGTTTATCACATCCGGCGTACAGCAGGCACTCTCCCTGCTGTGTGCAATGCCGTTTCCCAATGGGAAAAAGAAGATCGCCATTGAACAGCCAGGCTATCATTTGATGATTGAACAGCTGGAGACACTGGGCATCCCCGCAATCGGGATAAAAAGAACGGAGGAGGGGCTTGATTTAGCAGAAGTCGAGCGGCTGTTTCAAACAGAACCGATCAAATTTTTTTATACGATGCCACGCTTCCATAACCCGCTTGGGAGTTCACTGGCCGAACGGGACAAACAAGAGCTGGTGAGATTGGCAGAAGCCTATGACGTCTATCTTGTTGAAGATGACTACCTTGGTGATCTTGAGGAAAATAAAAAGGCAGACCCGCTGTACGCATACGATCTGTCCTCACATGTGATTTATTTAAAAAGCTTTTCAAAAATGATGTTTCCCGGTCTTCGCGTGGGTGCCGCCGTTTTGCCGGATGTGCTGACTGACACATTTCATACGTATAAAAAGCTGAACGATATTGACTGTTCGATGATTTCTCAAGCCGCGTTAGAAATTTACATCAAAAGCGGAATGTTCGGCAGGCACAAGGAAAAAATCAGAAATTCCTATAAGGAACGGTCCCTCAGACTTCATGAAGCCATCCAAACACACGGACAATCGAGCCGCGGCCGCTTTATATTTTCCAGCGGCCAAGCCCCATGCATGCATACCCATCTGGTGCTGCCTGAGGATCTGCCGGCATCAAGAGTGATTCAAAAGGCGAAAAAGCAGGAGGTTCTCCTTGAAGCAATTGACCGCCATTATTTATCAGACTATCCGAAAGAAAATCTATTAAAAATCAATATTTCCAATGTAAAGACGGAAGATATTGAGCGAGGCATTAAGCTTTTAATGAGCCATTTATAAAAGCGCTTCGTACGAGATCATGGTGATGTCCTCCGGGAAATCAGGGCGGGCGGCGCACACGGCCATTTTATAGCCGGGGTCTACCTCATACGATTTGATAAAGCAAGGTGTATGATGTTTCGGAAGCTCGACGGATACTCGGCCATCCTCATGCAGGCGCACGGAGAAGGAGTCAAGCGGCAGCGACAGGCCTTTGCCTTCCTGCTTGATAAAGCTTTCTTTCATAGACCATAAATGATAAAAATAATCGTTTTGCTCGTCTTTATGTTTGGATAAAAGATCGCTGTACTCGGTCTTTGAAAAGAAACGTTCGGCAATCCCGAGGCTGATTGGCTTCATTTTTTCAATATCGACGCCGATCGGATCTGAATCAAATGCGCCGATGACCCAATGGCCGGAGTGGGAAATGTTAAAGTGGGCATCGGGGAGGTCAGGGATGCAAGGCTTCCCGTATTCCTGCGCGCTGAAGCGGATATCGGCTTTATTCAGCTGGTACTGCTCGCTGATGACAGAGCGGACAAGCACATCTCCCAGCAGGGTGCGGTGAGCATCTTCTTTATGATAAAATCTCCGGCATTTCTCCCGTTTTTCAGCGGAAACGAAAGACATCAGCCGATCCGATTCTGCCTGTGAAAGCGGGCGGTCCATATAAATTCCGTAAATTTTCATTCTAGATCCTCCGTCTGCAAAAGATTGTCAAAACCATCCTATCATATTTTGATTTACTTCGGAGTAAGATCCTCGATGATCTCATATACATAAGGGCTTTTAGGTGTGCTGATTTTTTGTGTGTTTGTCACAGAAATGTTTGGGAGCCGTTCACCGTCCTGATTGATCGTTGTAAGCTTTCCCGTTAGGTAAACCCATTCGCCTTCCTTAATATCAGGTTTTTTAGAGAAACCAACCGGCAGCCCGTAAACCGTGGCATCGGCGATACAGCATGATATTCCATAACGGCCGATAATATAGCGGTTCAGCTGTTCGTCAAAATAGACAAACCCTTTGATATGAATCTCCTTTCCTTCATAAGATTCCGGATTCTCCATCAAAAGATGAACGACCGGAACATAATATTTATCCACTACAGATATCATTTCTTCTTGCTCCATTTGCCGCGCCAGTTCTTTTTCATAGCCGCTTGGAAGTGTAGAAGCCGTTCCTTCTTCACCAGCTTTTGTTTCTGATTTGATGTCATCAATGCTTTTCGAACCATTTGTGGAAAACATTCGGTTTTGGGCGATTTCATTTGTCAGAACATGGTTTGGGAAAAGGAAGCCTGATGCGATAGGTATCAGAAAAAAGCTGTACAGCCATGGGTGAGTCTGTGGATGCTGATGACTGCATGCACAGGCGGAGCAGCTGTACCGATTGTCTTGTTTTCGCCACATGATTGACAATATCCCGAGTGTAAAAGCAGTTAAGATAAAGAACTTTGTAAACCAAATCATGCGGGGAGAAATGAAATGTAAAATGTCGCCTGTCAGATAAAGTTTTAAGGTCATAAAAGCAAAGCCGATTAATAGAAGTCCACGAACCACAGCTTCAAAAGAATACATTGTAGTATGTTTCAATTCAACCACCCTTTATCCGAATATGACACCATAGAGCCATGCGATTCCAAGCACCGAAGCTGAAATGATCAGAAAAAATGCGATCACAAAGCGTTTTTTGAAACATGAAGCATATACAAACATATTTTTCAAATCAAGCATCGGGCCATACAGCAAAAAGGAGAGAAGGGAAGCGTGAGAATAAGTGCCGGCGAATGTAGAAGCGACAAAAGCATCCGCATGCGAGCAGAGTGAAAGGACAAATGCAAGTCCCATCATGACAGCCGAACCTGACAGATCACTCGTTCCCAGTTCAGCGAGAGCTCCCCGATTTAAAAAGGTTTGAAAAAGACTGGCGATAAATGCGCCGGCGATTAAATATCTGCCCATGTCGAAGAATTCCTCAATCGCATGGGTAACGATAGATCTCAAGCGGTTTCTGTGCTGCTGCGGGGTGTATTCTGTCCGCGCGTCTGATGTAGATTCTTTCAGCATTGATTGCTTTCTGAATAACCAATACATCATAAGGCCAGTGATGATACAAATGACGACGGCCAGCCCGATGCGCGCATAGACAAGCTCCAGGTTCTTGCTGAATGCATAGTAGGTGGACAATACGACAATCGGATTTAAGATAGGAGCTCCGACTAAAATGACCGTACCGACGTGCAGAGGCATGCCTTTTTGGATCAGACGGCGCACCACTGGAATCACCGCACATTCACACACTGGAGAAAGAATGCTGATCAAGAGAGCGGAGCCAATTGCGCCATATGGGTTCTTCACGATCCATTTGGTCATCCATTGATCGGATATGAACAAGTCAATCAGTGATGAAAAAAAGATGCCGAGCATGATGAAAGGAATGGACTCAAGTAAAATACTCAGAAAAATGGTATTGACGTTAAGCAGGGAATTTGGAACAGGAATAGAAAGCTTGTCGGGTTCAAGGAGGATGAAACAATAGAGTAAAAAGAAAAAGAGCAATATGCTGAAGGAGCGTCTAGCAAATTGTTGGATAACTTCCATTATGATACCTGCCGTCTCTTGTATTTCTCTTATATGAGATAGTACCAATCTATGAGACAAGCTTGCAGAACATGAGTGAAAAGCAAAAAACCGGACAAATGTAATTGGTCCGGTTTTTGTGTAACAGTAGATTAGTGCAGAGGCGGAGTCGCTTTGGCAGCGGCTGTCCGTCTCGCCATAGCATATTGTAATAATTGTGTGGACTGCGGCAATGAAAAACGCAAAATCAGCCCAGTAAGGATCGCAGTCAAAATGGTTCCGATCCCGATCGGTCCGCCCATGCCCCATGCCGCGAACAAAATCGTGATTTCAATGCCGTTTCGCACCCATTGCACATTCCAGCCGGTTTTTTCTGAAATCAGCATCATCAGCGAATCACGCGGGCCTGCCCCAAGACCTGCTGATACATAAACACCGACGCCGTAGCCAATCAGCAGCACGCCGAGAGAGAAGACAATAGCGGAAGCCATGTAACCGGAGGGTTCAGGCAGGAGAAAATTGAAAAAATCTATAAAAATACCGATGAGCAGCATGTTCAGTATCGCTCCGATTTTTGGCCAAGCTCTCGTAAACAATGACGTCAACCCAACGATGATCGCACCTATAATGATGGCCCACTGGCCGATCGTAAGCCCGAAGTGCTGAAACAGGCTGTAATGAAATGCATCCCACGGACTGATCCCTAGCGCTTTTCCTTCTATCGTAAGGGATACACCAAAAGACAGAATAAGCAGACCGGCAAAATAAAATGTCCAGCGCAGAACAAGTTCTCGCTTCACGTGAAGTCCCTTCTTTCGTAAAAATCAATCGATTGTCATTGTAGCATATCTGACAGAAGGGCGGAATAGGCGAACAAGGTTCAACAAAAAAACAGGGCCGCCGGCAGGCGCCCTGTTTTGGATTTTATAACGGATTCAAAATCCGATTCAAAAACCGCTGGGTCCGTTCTTCTTTTGGGGCGGTGAAGATTTCCTCCGGCGGCCCCTGCTCCACGATGACGCCGCCGTCAATGAAGACGACTTCGTCCGCCACTTCCTGGGCGAATTTGATTTCATGGGTAACAACGACCATGGTCCAGCCTTCATTGGCTAAATCCTTGATAACCTTTAGCACGTCACCCACAAGCTCAGGGTCAAGCGCTGAGGTCGGTTCGTCAAACAGCATCAGCTCCGGCTGAATGGCCAGTGCGCGGGCAATCCCGACGCGCTGCTGCTGGCCTCCGGAAAGCTGGAACGGATATAAATCCATTTTGTCCTTCAATCCGACTTTTTCCAGAAGCTGAATCGCTTCTTTTCTGACCTCTGCCTTGTTGCGTTTTTGCACCTGAACAGGGCCCTCCATGACGTTTTCAAGGGCTGTGCGGTGAGGGAAGAGGTGATACGCCTGAAACACCATTCCCGATTTCCGGCGGAGCTGAAGGATATCCGACTGCTTCACTTTCTTTGAAAAATCGATGGAGAAATCATCAAATGCAAGCTCCCCGCGATTTGGGATCTCCAGCGCGTTCAGACAGCGAAGCAGCGTCGTTTTCCCTGAACCGGAAGGCCCAAGTATAGCGATGACTTTTCCTTTTTCTATCTTCATATCTATCTGTTTTAAAATTTCATTTTGACCGAATGATTTGTTTAATCCTTTAACGGAAAGCATACTCGGAACCTCCTTATTTGGCCACGTAGCGGTCAAGACGCCGTTCGATGACATGCTGGACGAGCGAAAGCAAGAAGCAGATAATCCAATAAATAAAGGCCGCTTCAATATAAATGACTAAGATCTGATCGAGATTCCGCGCGCCGATTTCCTGCGCTTTTCTGAACAGCTCAGCGACGAGAATCTGAGATGCAAGCGATGTATCCTTGATCAGGCTGATAAAGGTATTGGATAATGGCGGGATTGACACACGAAACGCCTGCGGCAAAATGACGCGGAACAGCGTCTTCTGGTGTGTCATGCCAATTGTATAGCCAGCTTCCCATTGCCCCTTCGGCACGGATAAAATAGATGCCCTGATGATTTCAGATGCATAGGCGCCGACGTTTAAGGAAAAGGCAATGACTGCGCTTGGAAATGGATCTAGTGTAATGTTAAAGGCCGGGAACAGATAGAAAATGATGAACAATTGAACGAGAAGTGGCGTGCCGCGTATGGCGGATACGTATACGCTGAACACCCATCTCAAAGGTCTCATTTTCGACATTCTGGCAAGCGCCGTAATCAGCGCCAGTATCATTCCGAATATAAAGGAAAGAATCGTAAGGGGAATCGTATAGTAGATTCCCCCTGAAAGTATCGGCCAGAATGACTGCTGCACCAGATCCCACGGGATCGCCGTGCCAAGCGTCAGTGCCGGTATATTATTTAGAAACATCTTCGCCGAACCATTTTTTAGAGATTTTAGAAAGAGTCCCGTCCTCTTTCATTTCTTTTAATGCTTTGTTGACTTGGTCGACAGCCTCGCCGCTTCCTTTACGGAACGTGAAATACGTTTCCTGAGGGTCGCCTGTTTCAAACGCGATTTTTACGTTTTTGTTGCCTGATGTTTTTAAATAGTTTAATACGGCAAGCTTATCGTTGTACGTCATGTCGACGCGGCCTTGCTGGATCATTTGAAGGGCCTGCGCCATGCCTTCAACGCCTTCTACTTTCGCGCCGGCATTTGTAGCTAGTTTGTTATAGTTGCTTGTCAGTGATTGAGCTGACGTTTTTCCTTTTACGTCTTTTTCAGACTTAATATCGTTGTTGTCTTTTTTCGTCACGACAACGGCTCTTGATGTTGTGTATTTGTCTGAGAAATCATATTTGTCTTCACGATCTGTTTTTCCAACTTGGTTGGCAACGACGTCAAACCGTTTGGAATTCAGGCCGGCAAACATGCTGTCCCACTGTGTTTCCTTAAATTCGGCTTTCAGTCCAAGGCGTTTTGCGACTTCTGTGATGACTTCCACATCATAGCCAGTCAGCTTGTCATTGTCTTTGTCATGATAAGTGAACGGTTCATACGTTCCTTCTGTACCGACTGTCAGTACGCCTTTTTTCTTAATTGAAGCCCAAAGATCGCCGTTTTTTCCGTTATCTTTTGACTGATTGTCATTTCCTGCTCCGCAAGCTGCGAGAACTGCAATGCTTACGACCATGAATAAAGCTAAAAGTGCTTTTTTCATTCTATTCCCCACTTTTCTGATTAATTTTATTGAAATAAAAAAATAGCTTACAAATCTAAAGGATAACTTTTTTTTAGTATGAGTCAAGTATTTGGTTTTCATGAGGCAAAAACACTTAAAATAAATTCAAAAATTGTTGCACCGGTTTTGGCAAATAACTGTCAGTTCTCCACATGACAGCCGGTGTCATAACGAAGGGATTGTTTTTAATTTTAACTGTGTGAATATGGTTTCTCATATGAACAGGAATCATGGTGACGGGCAATATGGACGCGCCAAATCCTGATGAGACGAGACTGAGCAGTGTTGCTGAGTCGTGGCATTCACAAACAATACGCGGCTCCAGCTGAAGACGCTGAAATTCATTCATGACCTGATTATAAACACCTTTTCCGTTCACAGGCCGCAGCAGAATCAGCGGGAAAGAAGGGATATCCTCCATTTGGATGGTGTCTCCGCATGTATACCCAGCATCATCAGAAAGAACGAGCACACATGGAATGTCGTCAAGCTTTTTAAATTGTACAGTATCGCTTTTTATCATGGTTGTCGTGACAGCGGCGTCGATTTGCCGGCTTTCCAGCAGCTCTAACAGCGTTGCCGGCTCGTTTTCCCAAATATTAAAGGTGAGGTGCGGATATCTTTCTTTCATTTGCGTCACTTTCTCAAGCATTAGAGCCGCGCAATAAATCGTCGAACCCACAGCCAGCGTGCCGGCAACCTCCTCCCTGAGCTCTTGCACCTCTATGACTGCATCTTCAAACCTGTGCAGAATCTCTTTGGCTCTTTTGAGAAAAATGCTTCCTTCATATGTAAGGGTCATTTGTTTTTTCTTATTGCGGTCAAACAATACAACACCCAGCTCATCCTCAAGCTGTTTGAGCTGCCTGCTTAACGGCGGCTGCGCCATATGGAGCTTTTTGGCGGCAGAGGTGATCTTTTGTTCTTGGGCAATGGTAATGAAATATCGCAGCTGACGGATGTCCAAAGAAGCGCCTCCTTTTATATACCTTTTAGGTATTGAATATAGATTTAACGAATATTTTTCATATGGATATATCAGGAGTATGATTGAAATGAAGACAGAATTCAAGCGTAAAGGAGGGGCAAAATTTGAAACTCGTTGTCGGTATGACCGGGGCAACAGGGGCTATTTTCGGTGTCAGGCTATTAGAATGGCTGAAGGCAGCGGAAGTGGAAACCCATCTCGTTGTGTCTCCTTGGGCTAACGTTACCATCAAACATGAAACAGGTTATACGTTAAAAGAAGTTGAAAAGCTGGCCACATACACATACTCGCATAAGGATCAGGCGGCGGCCATCTCCAGCGGCTCGTTTGATACCGATGGCATGATTGTGGCGCCGTGCAGTATGAAATCGCTTGCGAGCATCCGTACCGGGATGGCGGATAATCTGCTGACTCGCGCGGCGGATGTCATGCTGAAAGAGCGAAAAAAGCTCGTTCTCTTAACAAGAGAGACACCTTTAAACCAGATTCATCTCGAAAATATGCTTGCACTCACAAAAATGGGTACGATTATTCTTCCGCCCATGCCGGCGTTTTATAATCAGCCGAGCAGCTTAGAAGAAATGGTCGACCATATTGTATTCAGAACTTTGGACCAATTCGGCATACGCCTTTCTGAGGCAAAGCGCTGGAATGGAATTGAAAAACAAAAAGGAGGAGCTTGATGATGGCTTATCAAGATTTCAGAGAATTTCTCGCTGCCCTTGAAAAAGAGGGACAATTGTTAACGGTGAATGAAGAGGTAAAGCCTGAGCCAGATCTGGGAGCAGCTGCACGGGCAGCCAGCAACCTCGGCGATAAAAGCCCCGCACTGTTATTTAACAATATTTACGGCTACAACAATGCGCAAATCGCGATGAATGTCATCGGCTCTTGGCCGAACCACGCGATGATGCTCGGACTGCCGAAAGATACACCGGTGAAAGAGCAGTTTTTTGAATTCGCGAAGCGATATGAACAGTTTCCGATGGAGGTCAAACGCGAAGAAACAGCGCCATTTCATGAAAATGAAATCACAGAAGACATCAATTTGTTCGATATCCTGCCTCTTTTCAGGATTAACCAAGGAGACGGCGGTTACTATTTAGACAAAGCATGCGTCATCTCTCGTGATCTTGAGGACCCTGACAACTTCGGAAAACAGAATGTCGGCATATACAGAATGCAGGTAAAGGGAAAAGACCGCCTCGGCATACAGCCTGTGCCGCAGCACGATATTGCGATCCATCTGCGCCAAGCGGAAGAACGCGGCATCAATCTTCCGGTCACGATTGCGCTCGGATGTGAACCGGTCATTACAACTGCGGCATCCACTCCGCTTCACTATGACCAATCCGAATACGAAATGGCGGGAGCAATCCAAGGAGAACCGTACCGCATCGTAAAATCAAAGCTGTCTGACCTTGATATTCCATGGGGAGCAGAAGTTGTGCTCGAAGGAGAAATCATTGCCGGAGAACGTGAATATGAAGGTCCATTCGGTGAATTTACTGGGCATTATTCCGGCGGACGCAGCATGCCGATTATCAAAATTAAACGTGTGTATCACAGAAACAACCCGATTTTTGAACATTTATACTTAGGCATGCCGTGGACAGAATGTGACTACATGATCGGTATTAATACTTGTGTGCCGCTGTATCAGCAGTTAAAAGAAGCGTATCCGAATGAAATTGTGGCTGTGAACGCCATGTACACTCACGGGTTAATCGCGATTGTATCAACAAAAAACCGCTACGGCGGATTTGCGAAAGCGGTCGGCATGCGAGCGCTCACAACCCCGCACGGGCTAGGCTACTGCAAAATGGTTATCGTTGTCGACGAGGATGTCGATCCATTCAACCTGCCGCAGGTCATGTGGGCGCTCTCTACAAAAATGCATCCGAAACACGATGCGGTCATTATACCGGATTTATCAGTTCTGCCGCTTGACCCGGGATCAAATCCATCAGGAATCACACACAAAATGATTCTTGACGCCACAACACCTGTTGCGCCGGAAACAAGAGGCCATTACTCACAGCCGCTTGATTCTCCATTAACAACAAAAGAATGGGAACAAAAACTAATGGACTTGATGAATAAATAGGAAAGGATGATTTGATATGCATACATGTCCTCGATGTGATTCAAAAAAAGGAGAAGTCATGAGCAAATCGCCTGTAAAAGGCGCATGGGAAGTCTATCAATGCCAAACATGTTTTTTTACATGGAGATCCTGTGAACCAGAAAGCATTACAAATCCAGAAAAATATAATCCAGCCTTTAAAATCGATCCAAAAGAAACAGAAACAGCGGTTGAAGTCCCCGCTGTTCCGGAACGAAAGGCCTGATCGGCGTGAATCAACTATCAGACCGTCTCTTTGAGCTGCTTGACGGAGAACGCCTGAAAGAGAAGCAGCATGAAGCCTTCGTTCTGCAGACGGTATCAGAGGACGGCATGCCGCATGCCGCCATGATCAGCGCAGGAGAAATCATCGCCCTGAATCGGACGGATATTCGGATCGCCCTGTGGAAAAACACAGAGACCGCGGGAAATATCCTTCGTACGGGACAAGCTCAGCTCACTGCATGGTGGAAGGGAGCTGCTCATTACGTGAAACTGCAATGTGAGCCGCTCCCGCCGCTGAACGATGCGGTCTATGACAGGGAACGCTTTGCCTGCCGTATCGCTTCAGCTAAGGAGGATGCTGCAAAGTACGCTGATGTAACTTCCGGCGTCAGGATACAGCTTCATCATGCTGACGAAGTGCTGAACAGATGGAAAGTGACGCTGGAGGAATTAAAACGATAAATGAAAAAGCCTGACGCCATGCGTCAGGCTTTTATTTTATAATGAAACATATAAAAACAAAGGGGCGTGAGGAATGGGTACAAAGGGGATCTGTCATTCAGACGGTTTTGATTTATCTTATTGTATTGAAGGAGAGGGCGCATCGATTCTCGTGGTCGGCAGTGCGGTTTACTACCCGCGTCTATTTCATGAGGATATCAAACAGAAATATCAATGGGTCTTTGCCGATCACAGAGGTTTTGCCAAGCCGGCGCGGGCGCTGCGGCCGGAAGATCAAAGCCTGGATGCGGTGTTGGACGATATTGAAGCGATAAGACGCCATCTCCAGCTTAAGGATTTTATCATCATGGGGCATTCGGGGCACGCGTTTATGGCATTAGAATACGCTAGAAAATATCCTGAGCATGTGCGGAAGGCCGTCCTTCTCAATTCAGCGCCTGATAACAGTCAAAAGAGACAGCAGGACAGTGAAGCGTTTTTTAGGGAAACAGCCAGTCCTGAGAGAAAGAAACGTTTCGAAAAAGATATTGCTAGTTTAGCAGGTGACATAGAAAAAGAGCCTGAAAGACGTTTCGTGCACATGTGCATTCGCGCTGAAGCGAAAAGCTTTTATAAAGAGAGACCGGATGCGGCAGCTTTATGGGAAGGTGTTTCCACCAATATGCCAATCATAGATGAATTATGGGGACATACCTTCGCGCAGATGAACCTCATACAGCGGTTAGCAGACGTTCGTGTTCCTGTCTATGTCGGTTTAGGAAGGTATGACTATTTGGTTGCTCCTGTATCGTTGTGGGATGCCGTTGACGGCTTATATCCGCATGTGAAAAAGGTCATCTTTGAAAAGAGCGGGCACCAGCCGATGCTGGAGGAACCGCACACCTTCGAGCAAAGCTTAATAAAATGGATAGACGAATAAAAATCCCGCAGGGCTGATCTGCGGGATTTTCTTTATTATAGGATACCTTTCATCGCACGTTTGATGATCGGTGAAATCAGCAGCAGAATGCCGCCGAGTATGATAGAAATCAAGCCGATAGTACCGAAGTAAGTTGTTTCAGGTATTTTATCAAACAACCCGGCTACTTGGGCATTGATTGCTTGGGCTGCTGCGTTCGTCAGAAACCACATACTCATTGTCTGTGCAGAGAATGCAGCTGGCGCCAGTTTTGTTGTAACGGATAAACCGACTGGAGACAGGCACAGCTCTCCCAGTACGACAAGCAGGAAACTGAGAACGAGCCAAAGCGGACTGACGAGTGCTTCTTTTCCTTGCATGGCAGGGAATACCATGATAATAAATGACAAGCCGGCTAAAATAATTCCGAGCGCAAATTTAACTGGTGTAGACGGCTGGCGTTTGCCAAGCTTCATCCAAAACCATGCGAAAATTGGTGCGAAAATGACGATAAACAATGGGTTTAATGATTGGAACCAAGATGACTGAAGTTCTAATCCGCCCACTGAAAGCCTTGTGCGTTCGTCAGCGTAAAGCGCAAGAATAGTTGCTCCCTGTTCCTGAATGGCCCAGAACATGACAGCAGCAATAAACAAAGGAACGTAAGCGGCAAGACGAGATTTTTCTGTTTTGTCGGCTTTTTTGCTAGTAAACATGATAATGAAATAAACAATAGGAATTAAAATACCGAGAATACTTACAAGGTCGATGAACCGATTGATCGTCAGCAGACCTGTTTGCAAAGCAATAATCACTGCGATCGCCACAATGATAGCCCCGATGCCAGTGCCAATCGCTGATTTTTTAGACAGCGGGTTCGGCACATTTGAACCTGCAAACCCGAGGTTTTTCTTTCTTGTCAGAGCAAATACGATAAGTCCGAGTAGCATTCCGACTGCGGCAACTCCGAAGCCAAGATGATAGTTGTACTTCTGTCCGAGTGTTCCGACAATTAACGGCGCAAGTAAACCGCCGAGGTTGATCCCCATGTAGAAGATGCTAAAACCTGAGTCGCGGCGCGCGTCTTCTTTTGTATAAAGATCTCCAACCACGCTTGAAACGTTTGGTTTTAATAAACCTGTCCCGATTATGATAAGCGCCATACTGATATAGAATGCTGTCGTGCTGCCTGGAAAGGCGAGTGCAATATGGCCGAACATAATGAATATCCCGCCGTAAAACACAGTGTTTGCAGTACCGAATAACCGGTCAGCGAGCCATCCGCCAATAATAGTGGACATGTATACGAGAGATCCGTAAATTGACATAATAGCAACCGCAGTGCCTTTGTCAAAGCCGAGCCCTCCGTTTACTGTCTCTGTATACAAATAGTAAAGAAGAAGTGCTCTCATGCCATAGTAGGAGAAACGCTCCCAAAATTCAGTAAAAAACAGAGTAAATAGTCCTCGCGGGTGACCAAAGAACCCTTTTTGCGGGACGCTTTTGATGATAGTTTCGTTATCAATCGAAGCCATGTCAGCCAAACCCTTTCTTAAAAAAGTGTATTATAAAAATCATATTCTTATATAATACTTGTGTCAATATAAATTATACTTATTTCAAGAAGTTCCAGAATGGAAAAACTATAAGGGTATAAAAATAGTGAGTTTTTCCTGTTCCTTATGTCTCATTTTGTTACATTTTCTAACGATAGTATTTCTTTATACTTTTTCAATAAAATTTTAGAGAAATGTACAAGCGGATCGGGCTGCCGCGAATATCATAGTATCAATCATGCAGGAGGAGGCTGGATCATTGGCTGAATTCATCTTGAATGCAGCAGATTTCGGTATTTCAGGGGACGGAAAAACGGATTCGACAGAACTGATTAATCAATGCCTCAAGGCGGCTGTTTCAAAGGGGTACCATACAGTCTGGTTCCCGAAAGGAACATATTTAATTGACGGGACACTTGGAGGGGATGCGAATCAGGTGTTTCGCAACGCTGGGATTATTGTTCCCGGCAATCTTCATATTGTCATGGACTCTGAGTGTATTATCAAAGTCATTCCGAACAGCTCATGGGGGTATTCTGCATTTTATGTAGGCAAGCAAGAGAATATAACCATTTCCGGTGGACAAATTATCGGCGAGCGCGATGAGCATACGTATGCGTCAGCGGGAGTAAGGTCAACACATGAATGGGGCTTCGGCATTTGTATTGAAGGGTGTTCGAATGTTGTCGTTGAGGATGTCAACATTTCTGATTTTACCGGAGATGGGATCATTGTCAGTCCACGGGGCTTAAAGACAAATGACGATTATCGAACATCAAAGCACATTACCATCCGCCGCTGTAAGGTTCGGCGATCAAGAAGAAATAACATTTCGATTACCGGATGTGACACAGTTACGGTGGAGGGCTGCGTGATTGAAGATGCCGGAACGGGAAATGGAACAGCGCCGAAATTCGGAATTGACATTGAAGGATATGGTGAAGGAAATATTGATTATGAGGAACCGATCAATGTTTCGATTCGCAATAACTATTTTAATGGAAACGTTTCAAGTTCTGTGACCAATTTTAACGGGTACGGCATTTCAATAGAAGGAAACCACTCAGACAATACGATCAGCTATGGGTACGGCACTCAAACGGTTATTAAGGGGAATATTCTCAGAAGGGCGGGAGACGGGGCTGCGGCGCCTAGAGTCGGGATTACCGGACTGGGTGTTTCACAAGGAAAAGAAAGCAGTGATGCAGTGATCGCTGGCAATCTTATTACCGGATTTTCAACCGGCATTGATGTCAGGGGAAAGAGCGTTCTTGTCACAAACAACAAAATCAGCAATTTTGAAAACACTGGGATATTGGTTTATCAGTCTTCCGACGTAAAGGTAGATGGCAACCAGATTCAAAACGGACTCTCTGGAACAAGGCGCAGTACCGGTCTTCGGGCGGTGCTGTCTGATGATACCGCATTTCTGAATAACTGTCTTATTCAAGTCATCGACGGGGTGAACATTTCAGGAGGCGATATGATTATTAAAGATAATGTGCTGAGAAAATTCAGCCGCGGCATTTGGATCACTCAAGGAAACGCGGTGATCGAAGGAAATACACTGAACCCCGATGCGTTTGAAGCGCCCCTTGAGTCGTATGCCGTTTCTGTTACAAACAATGCTGGCGCGATCATTAAAAACAATACATTTAAAAACTTTAAAAATTACCCGATTTACTGTACGACAAGTGCAAAAACCTCTATAATCGGAAACCACTTTGAAAAATCTCCTCTTCTAGTAACCATCTATATCAGTACCGGCGTTCATGATATTTTTGATAACACCATATCAGTCAATAGAACAGCTGGCAAACCAATTGTGATTTATCTCAACGGCTCCTCAGGCTCTATCATTTCAGGGAACACCATCAACAATCTCTCCCCAAGCACGGCGGTGGCTATTCAAACGGACACCTCAACGAATTCCACCATCATCGGAAATCGAATCATCAAAGGAACCATCACCAATAACAGCAGAGATAAGGTAAACGGCAATATTATCGTCTGAACAAAAGCGCCTCGCTCTAGGGGCTCTTTTTGTTCGATTTATAGATCGCGAATATATCTCTCGCCAATATCAAAACAAAAAATAAAAGCATCGCCCATTCCGCAACCGATGTCATCTTGAAGCTGGACATATTATTATAAATGGCTTTTCCCAAACTGAATCCTTGAAGCATATCCATAGAAACTGAAATCACTAACAAACAAATTAATAAAACAGCCGTCACGCCTAATATTTTCATCCTTCATCACCCTCCGCTTTTAGTGTCTATCTTTATGAGAGAGTTATACCCCGATCGCCCAGTCACATGCATAATCCTGAGGCTAACAGGAAGAATATGAGAAAACGATTAGGGAAGGTATTTTGTGTATGCCGTCATTTTTTAAGCAAAAGAAAAATACCGAGACGAAAGACAGCCAGAAACAAGAAGATAGAAATCAGCAGAAAAAAGAACAAGGGCCCGTTCTGGCTTCCTCAAGTTTGGCGAAAAATGTGGCGGACGTGAAGAAGAAAGTCGGAAGCAGCTCTGATGTCATCATACGGGAAGTGAAAGCAGGGGAACAGGATAATGTTCACCTGGCCATTATTTATGTCGCAGGTTTGGTTGATAATAATACGATTCATGAATCGTTAATCGAGCCTTTAATTCAGGATCAAGCCATCCAAAACGCCCATGCAATGAAGCAGATCCTTGAAAAAACGCTTCCGCTGGGCGGCGTAAAAGCTGAAAAGAGCTGGGACAAGCTGTTCACTGAATTGATGCTTGGAAATGCGCTGGTTTTTGCGGACGGTTCTGATGAGGCGCTTATTTGCAGCACCCAGGGGGGAGAGCACCGCTCCATTCAAGAGCCGAGCACCCAGGTGTCATTCCGTGGTCCGCGCCAAGGGTTTACAGAGTCTTTGCAAACCAATATTTCCATGATTCGGCGATATATTAAAAATCCCAATGTATGGGTCGAAAAAATGAAAATCGGTTCTGTGACCAATACGGATATCGCGCTTATGTACATTCAAGGCATTTGTGATGAAAAGGTGCTGAAGGAAGTGAAGCAGCGCCTGAAAAAAATAGACATTGACAGTATTTTGGAATCCGGATACATCGAGCAGCTGATCGAAGATGAAACGTTTACGACGTTTCCGACCATGTATCACACGGAACGCCCTGACGTCGTCGCAGGAAATCTGTTAGAAGGAAGATTTGCGATCGTTGTGGACGGAACACCGTTTGTTCTGATTGCCCCAGCCTTATTTATTCAATTTTTTCAGTCTGTTGAAGATTATTATTCACGCTTTGACATTGCGACAAGTATACGGATTTTGCGGATATTTATCTTTTTTATTTCACTTGTCGCACCGGCTGTTTATGTGGCAGCCACGACGTTTCATCAGGAAATGATTCCGACACAGCTGTTAGTCGTCATTGCTGCCCAGCGGGAAATCGTTCCGTTTCCGGCCGTTGTAGAAGCAATCACAATGGAGGTTGCGTTTGAGATTCTCAGGGAAGCTGGGGTCAGATTGCCGAGGGTTGTGGGATCGGCTGTGTCCATTGTAGGTGCGCTGGTTATCGGCCAAGCTGCTGTTCAGGCTGGTATCGTGTCTCCGGCAATGGTCATCATCGTTGCCATAACGGCCATTGCCAGCTTCGCAACGCCGGCGTTTGCCATGGCGATATCTGCCCGCCTCATTCGGTTTATTTTTATCATTGCTTCTGCCGTAATGGGTTTTTACGGGCTGGTATTAGGAATTATTATGATGTTTGTTCATTTATGCAGCCTGCGTTCCTTTGGTGTTCCTTATATGTCGCCGCTTGCGCCCTTTTCTTCACAAGGCGTGAAAGACACGCTGTTCCGTGTTCCTTGGTGGGCCGATCAAAAAAGGCCCGAATCCATCAGCAAGAAAGATAAGGTTCGCCAGGGGAAAGACCAGCGTCCTCAGCCGGATGGTTCACGCGGAATGGTGAACAAAGAGTTGAGAGAAGGAGATCATGATGATACGTAAACGTGTATTAGCTGTTATCATGCTTTTGAGCATCATTGTGCTGCCCGGCTGCTGGGATAAGCGCGAGCTGACAGATCTTGCGATTATTTCGGCAATCGGTATTGATCGGACAAATGAAGGGAACTACGTCCTGCACTTTCAGATCATTAATCCCGGAAACGTTGCCGGAGGGCTTCAGGGCGGGGGTGCGGGGGACAGACCGCCTATATCCGTCTATTCCATAGTAGGCGACAACATGACAGAAGCGCTGAGGAAAGCCTCTATGAAAGTATCCAGGCGGCTTTACTTTGCACATACCAACCTGGTCGTGGTTAGTGAAAAGCTGGCGAGAGAGGAAGGTTTGAATTTTGTGTTAGACAACCTTGACCGTGATACGGAATTCAGGACAACGGCAACGATTGTCATCGCCCATAAAACGAAAGCCGAAAACATCGTCAAAACGCTTACGCCGATTGATAAAATTCCGTCCAATAAAGTCAATAAAACACTCGACTTCACGCAAGCGCAATATGGGCGGGTGATTAAAACCAGTATCCAAGATGTCTTGAAAACACTTGCCATCACCACCGAAGCGCCGGTGATCCCCGGATACAGGATGATCGGGGACGATAAAAAAGGAGTCAGCCTGGAAAACACACAGGCGACTGACCCGCAAGCCATTCTTCAGGCGAACGGTCTGGCGGTGTTTGATAAAACAGGCCATTTAAAATATTGGATTGAGGATAAGGAAAGCGTTGGGATCGTCTGGCTTAAGAATCAAATCCAGCACACCTTTATTAATGCCGATTGGGGCAAGACAAAAGATGCGGTAAGCTTACAGGTCACGCATCAGGCAACAAAGCTTACCCCGGAGATACGAAACGGCCGTCCCCGCATTCATGTTCACGTGACGGTTGAAGGCATAATAGACGCAGTAAAATATCCATTTCATTTGTCTGATCCAAAGGTGTTAGCCGATATCGAAAAAGCACTCAACAAACAGCTGGAAAAGGAAATCAGCCATGCGGTTGAAAACATAAAGGAACATAAAATTGACTTCATCGGATTCGGAGACACGATATACAGAAAGTATCCGAAGCAGTGGGAAGAAATGAGGGATACATGGGACAAAGAATATTTGCCTGATCTGCCTGTCGATGTAAAGGCGGAGACCTATATCAGAAGAACAGGGCTGCGAAATAATCCGCTCAGAAACCAGCTTAATCGATGAATAGGTCGAGAAAGGAGAAGTGACAGATGGAAAAAGCCAAAATCAGCATTAGGCAGCTGTTTGTCATGATGATCATATTCGAGCTGGGCAGCTCCTTATTGATTACCCCGGGAACAATGGCGGGCCGGGATGCCTGGATCGCTGTGCTATTAGGCTGTGCAGTTGGTTTGTTTCTTTTTTACTTGTATCAGGGGATCTATCAATGCTATCCGGATTTCTCCCCAAAAGAATACATGGATGATATGCTCGGAAAAAAGCTGAGCTGGACCTTTTCATTTCTATATATCTTATATTTTGCATATATTGCCGCCCGGGTGCTGCGTGATTTCGGAGAAATGCTGCTGACATTTGCTTACCATGATACTCCGATTATCATCGTAAATGCTTTACTAATGGTGGTCTGCATATATGCCGTCAGAAAAGGAATTGAAGTGCTGGCGCGGGCGGGTGAGCTTCTCTTCGGGGCCATGTATCTATTGGGTGCGCTCGGTCTCGTGCTGATCATTGTATCGGGTTCCATCGATCTGAAAAATTTAAAACCAGTTTTAGCAGACGGGGTTTTCCCTGTTATTCATTCTGTTTTTACACAAACCATGTATGTGCCGTTCGGTGAAGTTGTTTTATTTGTCATGATTTTCCCCAATCTCAATGATCGCAAGAATGTCAAAAAAGTGGGGATGCTCGCTATGGTCATCAGCGGATTGATTGTGGCGCTTACCGTAGCGATTAATATCAGTGTGCTTGATGTTGATCTGACATTGCGATCGCAGTTTCCGCTTTTAAGTACGATTCAGACAATTAAAGTGGAGGAATTTCTGGATCGGCTTGATATCTTTTTTATGCTGGCACTGATTATCGGCGGCTTCTTCAAAGTCAGCCTCTACCTGTATGCGGTGGTGGTGGGTACGTCCACTCTCTTTAAGGAAAAAAATCCTTCACAGCTGGCATATCCAATGGGACTGGGCATACTCATCCTCTCCATCACAATTGCCACCAATTTTTCAGAGCATTTAAATGAAGGGCTGAAGGTAGTGCCGCTGTACATTCATTTGCCCTTTCAATTGCTGTTTCCATTATTTCTGTTTATCCTCGCTGTTTGGAAAAAGAAAAGAAGAGAGAAATCAAAGCAGGCTGATAAACAGAAACAATAAAAAGAGCGGGGGGATGCAGCCGCCGCTCTTTTACCGTTCACATCTATATAAAAGGGGGATATAGGTTGCGCCCCTGTCTGCACTGGCAGAGGCGCGTTTTTTATACGACTGCGGCGTTTTCCGTCACAGTAAAGCTTCCTCGTGAAAGTCTGATGTTTATATCAGATACCCTTGCAATTTGTTCATCATGCGTCACCATGATAATGCATTTATTTTCTTTGTGCGCCAAATCCTGAAAGAGCCGCACAATTTCTTTTGACGTATCCTCATCAAGGTTTCCGGTCGGTTCATCAGCTGCGATTAAATCGGTGTCACAGCAAAATGCTCTTGTAATGGAAACACGCTGCTGCTGTCCGCCGCTTAATGTCAGCACCTTTTGCCGGGCTTGTTTTTCGTTGATGCCGACCTTCTCCAGCATCTCCAACGCATATGCTTCTTTGTTCTTTTCCTTTGAACCTGTGATTTCCATGGCGGTTGTCACATTTTGCAGAGCGGTCATATATGGAAGCAGGTTGTACGCCTGAAAGACAATTGATACGTATTTATTTCTGAAATTCGCCAGTCCGATTTTGGAAACAGCTTTTCCGCCAAAAAGAATTTGTCCTTCTCTAGGTGCGTCAAGTCCGCCTGCCAGAGACAGAAAGGTCGTCTTTCCTGTTCCTGAAGTGCCGACGATTGTATAAAATTTACCTTTTTCAAAGCTGATATTTATATCTTGAAACAAGGGCTGGCTTTTGTCTTTATACCAATAGCCGACTTGTTGAAATTCTAATAAGCTCATTCGATTCGCCTCTTTCTATTCCTGTTTAGTCAATATTGTTTTCGGGTGGAGCCGCAGTACTGAAATAGACGGCAGCAGCGTTGCAATCACAGCGATTACCATTCCGATTCCGCCGAGAACAAGCATATCGTTCATAGAAACGGCCACATTCAGTGAATCAATGACGCCCGCGTTTGAAGAGCTTTGGCCGAACATTCCGCGGCCCATGCCGCCCCCGCCGCCGGGCATTTGGCCGCTTGCGGTTTGTGTTGAATCAGTTGATGAACTGATCTGCTGGGATAAAAGCTGATTTCCGAGCTGGTTCGCAACTAGATTTCCCGTCAATGATGCAATGCCAATCGCGATAACAGCCACGATCAGAACCTCAGCTAAGAACTGTCCGATCAGTTTCCAGCGTTTTTCACCGATCGCCATTAACACGCCCATTTCATATTTGCGCTCTCTGATTGACATCATGACAATGAGGCCTAGAATGACAGCGCCTGCCGCTGATACAAGGTACACAACGTTTTTAGAGAAAGAAGCTACATTTTCAATCGGGCCGACCATTTGCTGGTAAAGCTGATCGTTTGTATTTAATGTAAACGTATCAAAGTCAATTGACGTTTTCTTCGCTGCTTTAACGAATGCATCAATATGTTCAGCATCGTCCATATCATAAACAGCTGAATCAATCGTATTTTTATAATCGTCACCTTTCAGAGCTGCTGTTGCTGTGTAAGGTGTGTAAAGCTTATTGTAAGGATTTAAGAATGAGAAATTCTGGGCTTGGTCATCGCCTGAAGACGTTGTTTTATAAATACCGACAATCTTCAGTTTGACTGTTGTGTCTTCGTCTGTTGCTGATTCAATTGTGATGGAATCCCCAACGCTTAGATCATTTTCTTCTGCTAATGTTTCATTGATCACTGTGACTTTTTTGCCGACATCAGATTTTGTAATCGCGCGCCCATCTGTGATTTTTGCATCTCCGTCAGAGAATTCCTCTAACAGCGACGTGCTGATGACACCTTCAATCGAAAGATCTGCTTGAACCATTTGTTTCCCGCCTTCCATTGGAGCGCCTTTTGTATCGCTTGAGCTTGAGTCTGTGCTCGAATCACTAGAGCTTGAGCTTTCAATCGCATCGAAATTTCCGGCGTTGGCTGAGGCTGACGTAATGAAGTTGTAGCTCTTCACATGATCAAGCGCTGTCAGCTTATTGGCATCAGACACTTTTATCGGTGTAGATTCGAAGCTGCGTTTTTCACCGCTGTCCTGCTGCTTCTCCATTTGTTTTTGGCGGTCAACTTGAAGCGTAACGGTTCCGCCCAGCTCCTGTCTGGCAAGGTCGCTGGATTTTTGAGCTGCTGACTGGATCGTGAGGCCAGACAGAACAAATATACAAATGACTGCAAACACAAATAACTGCAAAAACGTTTTTCCTTTTTTGGCCCTCATGTTCCAAAAAGCCCGTTTGATAAAATTCATGTATGTTCCTCCGTATAGGTATTTTTATGGATAAGACCGCCTGTGAGGCAGGCCCGCTTGTTGATAAATTTATAGTAGTCCAAAGGTATGAAAAAAATATGAACAATCTATTTCTAGTTGATGAAATAAAAACTAACAATTGTGAAACCCAAAATCTTCTGTATAAAATGGTGCTATTATAAAAAAAGCATCTAAACAATCGGAGGAACCAATGAAAATTTTAATGATAGAAGATAACGTTAGTGTTTGTACGATGACAGAAATGTTCTTTTTTAAGGAAGGCTTTGAAGCTGAATTTGTTCATGACGGTTTAGAGGGGTATCAGCGTTTTGCGGAAGGAAATTGGGATTTGGTGATTCTGGATATTATGCTCCCCTCTATGGACGGTGTAACCATCTGCAGAAAAATAAGGGAGACAAGCACGGTTCCGATTATCATGCTGACTGCCAAAGACACCGAATCAGATCAGGTGATCGGCTTTGAGATGGGTGCGGACGATTATGTGACGAAGCCATTCAGCCCGCTGACATTGGTTGCCCGCATCAAAGCCGTGATCAGAAGATATCAGGCGACGGGCAAGGCGGCAGTAGAAGAAGATACGATTGAATCGGAATGCTTTAAAATTAATAAAAAGACAAGAGAAGTATTTTTAAACGGAAAGCCTGTTGAAAACCTTACACCTAAGGAATTCGACCTGCTTTATTACCTTGTGCAGAACCCGCGGCAGGTGTTTTCCAGAGAGCAGCTGCTAGAGCAGGTATGGGGCTACCAGTTTTACGGAGACGAACGGACTGTCGATGTCCATATTAAACGGCTGCGGAAAAAGCTTGCAAGTGAGGACAGGCCTTTCCTATATACGGTATGGGGAGTAGGGTATAAATTTGATGAGGATTAAATATTTATATCAGCTGCTGCTGAGCCATGTCAGCATATTAATTTTAGCATTTGTTATCATTATTTCTCTTTTTTCTCACTTCGTGAAAGAGTTTGCCTACCAAAATAAAGTAGAGGAACTGACCTCATATGCGGTGCAGATTGCAAGCGAATTTCAAACCGGCCAGGTTGATATACGCCGGCTGTACCCATATCAGGATATTTTAAGGACAAGAAAAACACAGTTTATCATCTTTAATGAAGCACAGGTGCCTTATTTTCACCCTGAAGACTTTCACCCAAGGGAAAAGCTGAAGAAAGCGGAGTGGGAGAAGCTGAAAAAAGGGCAGACGGTCATGAACAGAGCGGATGGCCGTTTTAACGATGAGGTTTCCCTTGTTGCACAGCCGATTTTTGTTAACAATGAATTTAAAGGTGCGGTACTGTTGATTTCTCCGATCAGCGGCGTTGAGCAAATGATTAATCAGGTCAATCTCTATATGTTTTACGCGATGATCAGCACGCTTGTCATTACCATTCTCGTCAGCTGGCTGCTCTCCAAATTCCATGTGAAACGAATTCAAAAGCTGAGAGAAGCAACGGATAAAGTAGCTTCCGGCGACTATGACATTCACTTGGAAAACAGCTATCGGGATGAAATCGGGGTGCTGGCGTCTGACTTTAATATCATGGCAAAGAAATTAAAGCAGTCAAGGGATGAAATCGACCGGCTTGAGAAGCGGAGAAGGCAGTTTATTGCCGATGTATCCCATGAATTAAGAACGCCGTTGACAACCATTAACGGTTTAGTTGAAGGGCTGAACAGCAATACGATTCCAGAGGAAAATAAAGAAAAATGCTTCTCGCTCATCAGTGAGGAAACGAAGCGAATGCTGCGGCTCGTTAAAGAAAATCTCGATTACGAAAAGATCAGATCTCAGCAAATCACTTTGAACAAGCTTGACGTTCCGCTGATAGAGGTATTCGAAATCATTAAAGAGCACCTTGAACAGCAGGCGGAAGAAAAGCAAAATCAGCTGGTGATTCAGGTGGAGGGCAGCGTGATCGTTCATGCCGACTATGACCGGTTAATTCAAATCCTCATGAACATTACGAAAAACAGCATCCAGTTTACGCAACACGGGCAAATTTGGCTGCGGGGAACAGAAGGATATAAAGAGACCATTATTGAAATTGAAGATACCGGAATCGGCATTTCAAAAGAGGATATCGAGCATATTTGGGAGCGGTTCTATAAAGCCGATATTTCAAGAACGAACACGGCGTACGGAGAATACGGCCTCGGCCTTTCCATCGTCAAGCAGCTTGTTGAAATGCATCAAGGTACAATAGACATTAAGAGTGAACAAGGGGAAGGCACAACTTTCATTATCCGCTTTCCTTTACCTGCAAAACAGCAATAAATCATGTAAGGCGGCGGCATATCATCAGATGCTGCCGCCTTCTTTCTCACATCGCTTCGGTATTCCTTTTTTTATTGCGTGCCCCCGAAATAAAGTTTGCGTGTTTTTCGGGTTAGGACAGTCTGTAAACATGATAAAATATGACATAAACAGTTTTTGATGGGAGAGGGTGAAGGAATGAAGAGCGGGGTAATTCCTTCTTCAGCGGTCGGTCAAAAAATTAACGAGTGGTACAAATATATCCGGACCTTCAGTGTACCGGATGCCGAGGTGCTAAAAGCTGAAATCCAGCAGGAACTGAAACACATGCAGCATGACTCCAACTTGCTGTTATATTACTCACTAATGGAATTTCGCCACCAGCTTATGCTTGATTATCTCGAGCCGCTGGAGAAATTAAATATCGAAGACCAGCCAAGCCTGTCTGAATTATCACGAAATATAGACAGCAACCAAGCTGACCTAAAAGGGCTTCTTGATTACTATGTGAATTTCTTCCGCGGAATGTATGAGTTTGATAAGCGGGAATTTATTTCTGCCATTACATATTACAAACAGGCGGAGAAAAAACTTTCTTTTGTTTCCGATCATATTGAACGGGCTGAATTTTATTTTAAAATCGCGGAAGCTTATTATTATATGAAGCAAACGTACTTTTCATTGATTCATATCAAGAATGCATATGAAATTTATGTAGAGCAGGAAACCTATAATGTTCGGATTATCCAATGCCATTTCGTGTTCGGGGTTAACCTCATGGATGAGAGAAATTTCGAACAAGCCGCACGGCATTTTAAATTGGCGCTGGAGATGGCAGAAGCGGAACAAAGAGCCCAATTGGTTGGAAGAGCATTTTATAATTTGGGGCTGTGTTATTACAATCAAGACCTTCTCGACCCTGCCATTGACCATTTTGAGAAAGCGGTTTCTACTTTTGAAAACAGCAGAATCACCAATTCTCTGCCTCAGGCATATTTTTTAATAACACTTATTTATTATAAACGCGGAAAACATGAGAAGGCTTCGGAATATCACAAGAGGGGCTATGAATATGCTAAAGAAACAGACGATGCAGATTACGCGGTAAAATTTGAGTTTTTACAATCCCTATATCAGGCACAGCCCAATACAGAAGGAATCGAACGATGTTTTCAATACTTAAAAAATAAAAATATGTATGCTGATATAGAGGATTTAGCCCTAGAAGTAGCAAAATATTACTATGAACAAAAATGGTTTGAACTGTCTGCTTCCTACTTTCTTAGAGTTGAAGAGGCAAGAAAACAAATACAAAGGAGTGAAGGTTTGTATGAAATTGAAATCTAAGTTATTTGTTATTTGTTTGGCTGCAGCAGCTGTTTTTACAGCGGTTGGCGTCTCTGCACATGCTGAAGCATCCGACTTCCATGTCACAGAAAGAGGAATGACGTAAGAACCAGGCCCCTTCTCAATAAGAGAAGGGGTTTTCTTCTAAAGAAACAGCGACGCAGGATATGAATCTTACGGCGCCGCCTGATTCATGGAGATTCCTTTTTCTTAGTAGCCTCCGTTAAAAAATGCAGCTCCCACGATAATCAAGAGGATAAATAACACAACAATCAAAGCAAAAGAGTTTCCGTAACCAGACATCTGATGCCACCTCCCTGTGAGATTACTTTATGATATGCTGCATAAACGCAGCGGACAGGGCTTTCAGATAGGGATTGAAAAATAAAGAAAACAACTAACAAAACGCCGCAGGACAATGATATTGTCTTACGGCGCTGTACTGCAGACTTAGAAGCCTAGTACCTACGATAATTAATAGAATGATTAAAGCGAAAGAACCGAAGCCGTAACCGCCACCGTTAGAGTATCCTGACCTCCCTATGATGGATGCGGAATCGGCCAGATGAATAGGGGAATAGTGGACAAGGCAAGAATGAAAAATTCATCGATCGACGCGGGCAATATAAAAGGCGGGCTCTGCCGCCCGCTTTTATGTATAGATTAAGAGACCAGCACTCCCGCGAAAAACTCCCGGTATAATGCTTGGACGGCTTTTCTTTCTTCGGCTTCTTTTACGCCGAACATCATGCTCACTTCAGAAGATCCTTGGTTAATCATTTCGATATTCACTTTTGCCTCTGATAAGGCTTTGGCTGCTCTTGCCGTTGTGCCGACATTATGGCGCATTGCTTCTCCTACAACCATAATGAGCGCCAGATTGTGCTCGACAATAACTTCATCGGCATGAAGATCCTCTTTAATCTGCTTCATTACGCTTCGTTCAACCGAAGCATCCATTTGACCCTGTCTTAAGATGATCGTCATGTCATCAATTCCCGATGGAACATGCTCATACGTCAAACCGTGTTCTTCAAGGATTTGCAGGGCTCTGCGGCCAAACCCGATTTCTCTGTTCATTAAATACTTGCTGATATAAATACTGCAAAAGCCGGTATCGCTGGCAATACCGACGACAGGCCCGTTTGTGTTATCGCGTTTGCTGACGACGCGTGTTCCGTTCGCCGACGGGTTGTTCGTATTTTTGATCTGCACGGGAATGCCCGCTCTGAAGGCCGGAATGAGCGCTTCATCGTGAAACACTGAAAAGCCTGCGTACGACAGCTCGCGCATCTCTCTGTATGTCAGCTCGTGGATTTCCTTCGGGTTGTCAACAATGGAAGGATTAACAGAATAGACAGCATCTACATCAGTAAAGTTTTCGTACAGATCGGCCTGAAGACCATTGGCCAAAATAGAGCCTGTAATATCAGAACCGCTCCGTGAAAATGTCATCACATCGCCATCCTTGCTGAAACCGAAAAAGCCGGGGAATATGATGAGGCCTTCACGCTCTCTCAGCTGATAGAGATTTTGATACGATTCAGGCAGCACCTGCGCGTTGCCGGGTTCATTTGTTACAAATAGGCCTGCATCCTTCGGGTTTACATATTCCGCTTTCACGCCTTTGTGGCGGAAATAGGCGGCGATCAGCTTAGCGTTGTTATCCTCACCGCTTGCTTTGACAGCGTCCAGATATTGTTCGGGATTGCTTTTATCTCCTTCTAAAAGCGTAAACAAATCATCGCGGATTTTTTCTATAATACACGGCTCAAGCTGAAGCTCATTTGCGATCAGAGCATAGCGTTCAATTACCGCTTCCGCCAGTTCAGGGGAGCTTCCGGATGATAAATACTGTTCAGCACATGTGATTAAGAGATCAGTCACTTTCGTATCCTCGGAATAGCGTTTGCCCGGAGCCGACACCACTACAGCTTTCCGTGCGGGATCTGAGGTTACGATTTGAAACACCTTTTCAAGCTGTGCGCCTGAAGCGAGTGAGCTGCCTCCGAATTTAACGACCTTCATGTTTACATCTCCTAATGTTTAAAATTTTCACACAAATTTAGTATTTATTATCCCTCTTTCAGTTTTGTAAATCAAGGGGAAATTTCTATGTGGAAAGAACATTTGTATTTACAGAGAGGAATTATGTCAGGTTTGATGCCGAAGTTGAAGCATAGTGAAGATAAATATGGTAAACAGACTAACGATTTGTGATGGAAAATGGTTTGAATTATGAGTAAAATTGAATAGATAACGAGGTTAATATTTTTAAAGAATATTGACTAACACTAGAAAAGTGGTAATATGTAAATGATAATGATAATCAATTACTATATGGCCATATTGTTTTGAGTCCTTGCGGAGTAGGAGATACGTTCTTTTTGCTGTAAGGATGTAAGGAGGCAGCATGAAGTTACGTTACTTATTTTTTCTACTTATCATACTAGCAGTCACTTCTGTATTTATCGGCGTAGAAGATCTGTCGCCGCTTGATCTCTTCGATCTAAGCAAAGAAGAGGCATCAACGCTCTTTGCCAGCCGTTTGCCGCGGCTGATCAGCATTTTAATCGCAGGGATGAGCATGAGCATCTGCGGCCTGATTATGCAGCAGATCACCAGAAACAAATTCGTGTCACCGACAACGGCCGGCACGATGGACTGGGCGAGGCTGGGAATCTTAATATCCTTGCTTCTGTTTACATCGGCAAGTCCATTAATGAAAATGCTGATTGCTTTTGTCTTTGCTTTAGTCGGTAATTTTCTGTTTATGAAAATTCTTGAAAGAATTAAGTTTAACGACACCATCTTTATTCCGCTTGTCGGTTTAATGCTCGGGAATATCGTCAGCTCAATCGCGACGTTTATCGCGTATAAATATGACTTGATCCAAAACGTGTCATCATGGCTTCAGGGAGATTTCTCCTTAGTTGTGAAAGGGAGATACGAGCTTCTCTATCTGAGTATTCCGCTTGTCATCATTGCCTATGTTTATGCGGATAAATTTACAGTGGCGGGTATGGGAGAAAGCTTTTCTGTCAACCTCGGCCTCAAGTATAAACGGGTTGTGAACATCGGGCTCATTATCGTATCCCTGATTACGTCACTTGTCATTTTGACTGTCGGTATGCTTCCGTTTCTCGGTTTAATCATCCCGAACATTGTATCGATTTACAGAGGAGACAACCTGAAAAACAGCCTGCCGCACACTGCGCTGCTGGGAGCGGTTTTTGTTCTGTTTTGCGATATATTGGGCAGAGTCATTATCTTCCCTTATGAAATCTCGATTGGTCTGATGGTCGGAATCATCGGCAGCGGCATTTTCCTGTTTATGCTGTTAAGGAGAAAAGCGTATGCGTAACCAGATGAAAATTGCTTTGCTTGTTGGTATAGCTGTTGTATGTATCGGTTTATTTCTGTTTTATGACCTAGGCAATTGGGATTACACTCTGCCGAGAAGAATCAAAAAAGTCGCTGCCATTATGCTGACTGGCGGAGCGATTGCGTTTTCAACAATGATCTTCCAAACGATCTCGAATAACCGCATCCTGACGCCCAGCATTTTAGGCCTTGATTCTCTCTATATGCTGATTCAGACCGTCATCATCTTTTTGTTCGGTTCAATGAATATCGTAATCATGAATAAAAACATCAACTTCATCATCTCTGTGTTGCTGATGGTGCTGTTTTCTTTTGTTCTCTATCAGATCATGTTCAAAGGTGAGGGGAAAAATATCTTCTTCCTTCTGCTCATCGGAATCGTGTTCGGCACGCTGTTCAGCAGCCTGTCTTCCTTTATGCAGATGCTGATTGACCCGAATGAGTTTCAGGTTGTGCAGGACAAAATGTTTGCCAGCTTTAACAACATCAACACGGATCTGTTATGGCTCGCCTTTATCATCTTCCTGCTGACCGGTATCTATGTCTGGCGTTTTACGAGATTTTTTGACGTGCTTTCACTCGGCCGTGAACACGCTGTCAATTTGGGCATTAACTACGACAAAGTTGTTAAACAGATGCTGATCGTGATCGCGATCCTTGTTTCTGTTTCTACAGCGCTTGTCGGCCCGATTATGTTCTTGGGGCTTCTCGTCGTCAACCTGGCGAGAGAATTTCTGAAAACATATAAGCATTCATACTTAATCGCAGGTTCTGTTTTAATCAGCATTATTGCGTTAGTCGGGGGACAATTTGTGGTTGAGAAAGTATTCACCTTCTCAACGACGCTGAGCGTTATTATTAATTTTGCCGGCGGGATTTATTTTATCTACTTGCTGTTAAAGGAGAATAAATCATGGTAGAGGTCAAAAATGTAAGCAAACAATATGGAGGGAAAGTTGTCCTTGAAGAGACGTCAGTCACGATTCAAAAAGGCAAAATCACCTCGTTTATCGGTCCTAACGGCGCCGGCAAAAGTACGCTGCTGTCTATTATGAGCCGCCTGATCAAAAAGGATTCCGGTGAGATTTTCATAGACGGAGAAGAGATCGGAACCTGCGACAGCAAAGAGCTTGCCAAAAAAATGAGTATTTTAAAGCAGGCGAATCAAATTAATATCAGACTAACCATTAAAGACCTTGTCAGTTTCGGCAGATTCCCCTATTCACAGGGAAGGCTGACAGAGGAAGACTGGGTTCATATCAACCAGGCGCTCAGTTATATGAAGCTGGAGGAGATTCAGGATAAGTACCTGGATCAGCTGAGCGGCGGACAGTGCCAAAGGGCGTTTATCGCAATGGTCATTGCCCAGGACACGGACTACATATTTCTTGATGAGCCGCTGAACAACCTGGATATGAAACATTCAGTTGAAATTATGAAGCTTCTGAAGAGGCTGGTAGAGGAGCTTGGAAAAACAATCGTGATCGTGATTCACGATATCAACTTTGCTTCTGTCTACTCTGATTATATCGTAGCTTTGAAAAACGGCCGAATCGTAAAAGAGGGGCCGCCGGAGGAGATCATTGAAACCTCTGTGCTCGAAGAAATCTACGATATGACCATCCCGATTCAGACGATAGATAACCAAAGAATAGGTGTTTATTTTTCTTAATATACAGAAGAGGTGAAGACTATGAAAAAGTTTGCAATTCTATTCATCGCATTGGTGACAGCTGTTGTCATTTCTGCATGCGGAAACCAAAGCTCAAGCAGCAAAGGATCTGACACGAAAAAAGAACAAATAACGGTAAAGCACCAGCTGGATAAAAACGGCACAAAAGTAACAAAGAACCCTAAAAAAGTCGTCGTATTTGATTTTGGCAGCTTAGATACATTAGATAAACTCGGTCTTGATGATAAAGTAGCGGGCCTTCCGAAACAAGCCCTTCCTAACTATCTGTCCAAATTCAAAGATGACAAATATGCTGATGTCGGAAGCTTAAAAGAGCCAGACTTTGAAAAAGTAGCTGACTTGGATCCTGATCTCATTATTATCTCAGGAAGACAATCCGAGTCTTACAAAGAATTCTCTGAAATCGCGCCGACCATTTACCTTGGCGTAGACACAGCGAAATACATGGAATCATTTAAATCAGATGCACAAACAATCGGTAAAATCTTTGATAAAGAAGATGAAGTAAAAGACGAACTTGCAACAATTGATAACTCCATTTCAGATCTTAAGAAAAAAGCTGAAAAGCTGAACAAAAACGGTCTTGTGATTATGGCGAACGACGGCAAAATCAGCGCCTTTGGTTCTAAATCAAGATATGGCCTGATCCATGACGTATTCGGCGTGACACCGGCTGATAAAAATATCAAAGCGTCTACTCACGGACAAAGCGTTTCATATGAGTACATTTCAAAAACAAACCCGGATTACCTGTTTGTTATTGACCGCGGTACAGCAATCGGAGAAACATCATCTACAAAACAAGTCGTTGAAAACGACTATGTGAAAAACGTAAACGCCGTGAAAAATGATCATGTCGTGTACCTTGATTCAGCTACTTGGTACTTATCAGGAGGCGGACTTGAGTCTATGACGCAAATGATTAAAGAAGTGAAAGACGGTTTAGAGAAGTAAAATGAAAAAGAGCCTCCGCTCTCAAAGCGGGGCTCTTTTTTTTATAGGATCAGCGTGCCGGCTGCTGTTCGGCAGGGCGCTGAGGTTTCTTTAATGTGAAGGATAGAAGTAAGCCGGCAAGCGCGATGCAGGCTGCCACGATAAAAGCGGCGTTCATGCCGTGCAGAGCGGCGTGTTTCACATTTGTGGTTCCGGCATGTGCCGCCTGGTTGCTCATCACGGATACAAGGAGAGCAGTCCCGATGGAGCCGCCGACTTGGCGAACCGTATTGTTCATGGCTGTTCCGTGCGGAATCAAGTGGCGCGGCAGCGCATTGATTCCGGCTGTTGTCACAGGCATCATAATCATCGCTGTCCCTAAGAGACGAACGGTATATAAAACGACAATCCAAGCCAGTGACGTATGATCAGTCAGCTGCATAAACGGCAGTGACGTCAGGAAGATGATGCAGAAACCTGCAATCGCCAAGCCTCTTCCGCCGACACGGTCAAAAATTCTTCCGATAATCGGGGACATGAAGCCCATCACAATGGCTCCCGGCAAAAGCATGAGCCCTGTATCAAAGGCTGTGACGTTTCGGACGTTTTGTGTGTACAGCGGGAGGATGGTTTCCGTACCAATTAATAAAGCAAAGACAAGTGTTCCCAGCAGGGTTGTTAAGCTGAAGATACCAAACGTAAATACGCGGAATTCCAGCATCGGTTTTTCAAGCTTCATCTGTCTTGTAATAAATAAGAGCAGCGCAATCACACCTACAAGCAGTGAAACCAGAACCGTTGAGCTGGTCCATCCGTAAGAGCCGACGCTTGAGAAGCCATACAGCAGCCCGCCAAATCCAAGGGTCGACAGGATAACTGATAAAATATCAATCTGTGTTTTTCTTAATGTCGTCACGTTTTTCATAAGAATGATAGCGAGAAGCAAATCGATCACCGCAAACGGAAGAATGATATAAAACAATGATCTCCATGAGAAAGCTTCTACTGCCCATCCTGAAAGAGTCGGTCCGATCGCAGGCGCGAAGGAGATGACCAATCCGACCATACCCATAGCCTGGCCGCGCTTTTCAATCGGAAAGATCGTTAAAAATACTGTCTGCATGAGCGGCATCATAATGCCGGCTCCGGCCGCCTGAATGATACGGGCCGCCAGCAGAACCGGAAAGTTCGGGGCAAACGTGCCAACGATTGTTCCGGCAGTGAAAATACTCATCGCCGTAATGAGAAGCGTACGGCTCGTGAATTTTTCAATTAAAAAAGCGGTAATCGGAATTAAGATACCGTTCGTTAACATAAATGAAGTCGTCAGCCATTGGGCTTGGTTTGCATCTATATGAAAATCCCTCATGATATGGGGGAGAGCGGTAATTAACAGTGTCTGGTTCAAAATGGCGACAAACGCCCCGGCTAACAAAATGCCGACAATGACAGAACGGTTAAACGGTTTTTTTTCAATACTTGTGTCCAATAAGATCCCTTCTTTTCTTTAAGTAATTAACAGTGTTTTTAACATAGAAATAGGCTGTGTTAAAACACCGGTTTGTTCCAGATAGCCAATCAGTGATTTCAGTAAAAAGGCGCGGGGCTCTTCCTTTTTTGCTTCCTCTTCCAGCATGGCTGCAGCGGATGCCAGCTCATCGATGTCATAATCCGCGGCGGGCAGGGAAGAGATGCCTTTATGTAATTCTTTCAGGCTTTCTGATAACAGGAGTGATTTATCCTTTGGCTGGTAGGAGGACGCCGATTGGATATAGAGCTCGATGGTCTCAGGCGGAAGCAGGGACTGCCGCGTTTCTCTGTTTTTGATAATCTGATTGAGGGTGCTGATGATAAACGCTGCGATCGGGTCAAGGTCAAGCGGTTTTTCCTCTATTTTGATCAGCATTAAAAATTCCCGCATCATGCCGTGAAGAATGATGACCAAATCCCATACAAAAGGGAGGATGGCTTCTCCATAGGCCTGAATCAGCGAATCCCGGTGCCAGCAGATAATCGTCGATCTGGTCTGATGGATATGCTGTTTTACACGGTCATTGTGCAGCTTGGGGTTTCCGTAGCTCAGCATATTAAAAAACTGCTGATTCCGCCTGAATCCTTCCAGCTCCATTTTGACCTTTTGAATCAAACGCTCCTCCGGTGTCAGCGCGGTATTTTCCTGCAGTCTTGATGCCGCGGCCACCATCTGCTTTTGGTTAAACGTCAGCAGCTCCAAAAGCAAATCTTCCTTGGATTGAAACAGCTTATATATAGAAGCTTTTGACATCTTACATTCTTCCGCGATTGCCTGCATGGAAACCGACGTAAAATCCTTTTCAGAAAAAAGCTTCCGCGCGGCTAACAAGATTTCTGTTTTTTTATCAAGCATCTCATGGCTTCCTTCTTTCTTGAACAATAGAAAACCCATTGGTTCACAGAAAACCAATGAGTAACATTGATAAAATTTTACCAAATAAACAAAATGAAAGTCAATGGATTTTATCCGGACAAATAAAAAGGCCTGCCGGAATTCCGACAGGCTGTGGTGAGGCTTATTTTTCAACTTTAAACCCTTGTTTTTCGAGCATTTCACGAATATGCGGATAGTACAGGCGCTCATAGTATGAGGCGATCCCTTGTGACCAGTTTCGTGTTTCTTTTCCGTTGGTCCGGTTTTTCATGTATTCGGCCATTTGTTCATCATATGACTGAATGTGTGATGTCAGCTCGTCCTGCTGCAAATACGTTTCTTTATGATAAACCGCTGCCTTTGGAAGACGGGGTTTTTTCGCTGAACGATCAGCAGGATGGCCGATGACAAGACCCGATACAGGGAACACGTATTTTGGAAGCTGAAGCAGCTCGATCAGTTCATTTGGGTTTCCCCGAACTGCGCCGATCGGAACAGTGCCAAGCCCGAGTGATTCAGCTGCTGCTGTCGCTGTGCCAAGAGCGATGCCGGCATCTACAGCGCCGACAAGAACGGATTCTAAACCGTTTGTGATTTCCATGTTGAAGTCATGCAGATCTTCAAGCGCAATTTTTGCCCGGTTGAAGTCTGCGCAGAAAAGCAAGAAAACCGGAGCTTGGTCAATCCAAGGCTGTCCGCCCGCCAGTTCGGAGATTTTCTTTTTCCGCTCTTTATCCTGAATCGCGATGACAGTCACTTGCTGCCCGTTGATAGAAGTAGGGGCTGATTGCACCGCTTGTATAATATGGTCTAGCTGCTCTTCTGACACCGGCTCATCCGTATAGCTGCGGATGGAGCGGTGATCTGTTAATGATTTGATTACTTCGTTCATGTGAGACATCCTTTCCTTACTCGCTGAGTTCTGTGCGGACAACATCAAGAGGAGCGCTCAGCAGTTCTTTGCCTTTTGCTACAAATCCTTGGAAATGCGCAGTTTCATTGTGGGATTTCATCGCCGCTTCATCTTTCCATTGTTCAAGCATCACAAATGTATTTTCTTCGCCTACTTTTTCAAAAAGGTCGTATTGGGCGTTGCCTTCCTCAGCTCTTGAATGTTGAACCAGCGATTGTGCCTCGCTCAAAAATTCTTCGCGTTTCTCGGGTTTTACTTTGATATAAGCTTGTAATACGATCATGTAAATCTCCTCCATTTGTCTTTTAAATTATTGTTCGAATTTGATCGAACTAAATGTACCATGTAATCAAAATCAGGTAAAGGAAAAACCCTCAAATAGTAAAATTGTCATTCTATTTGTTGTGTGATACATTTGTGTCATGAACATTCCAAACCATCCAGAAACAGAAACGTTGCAGCTGACTAAGGTTCTTCACGCACTGAGTGATCCGCTTCGTTTAGAGCTGGTGAAGCAATTGGCCGAAGCAAAAGAGAAAACATGCGGCACCTGTGCTGATGTACAGGTTGCAAAGTCGACCTTGTCCCACCATTTTAAAGTATTAAGAGAATCGGGCATCGCTCAAGTACGCATAGAAGGAAAGCGCCGTTATTATTCGCTTCGCACAGAAGATCTGGAAAGGGCATTCCCGGGCCTGCTTAAAGCAGTGTTGAACGTGGACCAGGAGCGCTGGTAAAAAATCCCCTGAACAGGGGATTTTTTTATGTCCCATAAACAGCGCGGCGAAGTCTTCGCACACCTTCCTGAATGTCCTCTTCCCTCAGCCGTGCAAAGCCGATGATGAGCGCGGGTTTGTCCGGCTGCGGACGGCTTTCTTTTAAGCGGAACCGGCTCATCCCGAAGATTTCAAGCTGCTGGGCGGCGGCATGCGCGAGTATCTCTTGTTCCGTGCGGCAGGTGTAAAATTCGGTGACGAAATGCAGTCCCGCATTTGCCCCTTTTACCGTGATCTCTCCTCTAAACTCTGATTCTAATGCGCTGATGAGGCGTTCTCTCTTTTCTTTATAATGCTGCTTCATTTTTTTTATATGCTTCTGATATTCTCCAGACTCAATAAATTCCTGCAAGGCGATCTGTGTAAGCGACGAGCAGGTCTGCAGGTCATAACCCCGCTTTTTGTAACCCCGTAACAGCTCCGGCGGCAGCACCATGTAGCTGATCCGCAATCCGGGGAGAAGTGATTTTGAAAAGGTGCCCATATAGATGACATTTTGAAAGCGGTCGAGGCTTTGGAGCGCCGGGATACTGTCTACGTCATATTTAAACTCGCTGTCATAATCATCCTCAATAATATAGCGGCTCGGTTGCTCCGCTGCCCAGTTCAGCAGCTGAATTCTCCGGGATACAGGCATAATCGCTCCGGCCGGGAATTGATGCGAAGGGGTAGTGATTAATACATCTGGGTTCTGTCTGATGATTTCAGAAATGGAAATCCCTTTTTCATCAAGCATAATCGTCTTCACCTGTTTTCCGGTATGTTGCAAAAGCTGGTACATTCGCCTGTAACCAGGCTCCTCCATCGCATACACCGCATCCTGAGGCAAAAGCTCCGTCAGCAGCTGCATCAGCACCTGAGTGCCCGCCCCGATGACGATTTGTTCAGGCCGGCATTTCACCCCCCGCGTCAGAGAGATGAGCCTTGTAATGGCGGCTCTTACTTCATATATGCCTTGCGGATGAGACATGTCGCCGAGCGTGCGGTATGAGCGGGCAGCCGCTTTTTGCTCACAGCGAAACCAGCTTTTCATTGGAAAATGATCTGTATCGGCACTCATATGTGAAAATGATATCCAATCGCTTTGATCGATATGAACCTCTTTCAGGTCATCCGGCAGTGAAGATGAGGGCTGTTCCTCAGAGGAAAATGTGTCCAGGTGTTCCACGAAAAAACCCTTTCTTTCTTCAGCGTACAAATACCCTTCCGCGAGCAGCTGCTGATAGGCTGAATTCACAGAGTTTACGCTGACCTTCAGCTTTTCAGCCAGCTCACGTTTGGAGGGAACCTTCGAGTGGGGCAGCAGATTACGGCTGAGGATTTCGTTTTTTAGTTTTTGATAAATCTGCTGATAGATATAATCGGCTTTTTCTGAGCGATCGAGAGTGATTGTGATGTCCATTGCGGTGTCTCCTTCTGATACCATTAAAAAGTTATAATTGGTACTTTTCATCATACCAAAAAGAAGTCAGAATGATAAGAAAACAATGACAGTGGGGGGATTCACATGAGTCAAACAACCGCATCAACTTTCACTACCGCAGAGTGGCAGCAAAAACGGGACCAATTTGTTTCTAAGGGCGTGAGCAACGGAAACCGCAGCCTGGCGGTAAAAGGAGAGGGAGCAGAGCTGTATGATTTGGACGGCCGAAGATTTATTGATTTTGCTGGCGCCATTGGAACTTTAAACGTCGGACACTCGCATCCTAAGGTGGTAGAAGCTGTGAAGCGGCAGGCGGAGGAGCTGATCCATCCGGGCTTTAACGTCATGATGTATCCGTCTTATATTGAATTAGCTGAAAAGCTTTGCGGCATTGCGCCGGGCACTCATGAGAAAAAAGCGATTTTCCTCAACTCTGGAGCGGAAGCGGTGGAAAACGCAGTGAAGATCGCCAGAAAGTATACCAAGCGCCAAGGCGTTGTCTCGTTTACACGCGGGTTCCACGGACGCACGAATATGACAATGAGCATGACAAGCAAGGTGAAGCCGTACAAATTCGGTTTTGGTCCATTTGCATCAGAGGTATACCAGGCGCCGTTTCCATATTATTATCAGAAGCCTGCCGGACTGAGTGACGATGCATATGACGATATGGTCATTCAAGCGTTCAATGACTTCTTTATCGCAGCTGTTGCTCCTGAAACGGTAGCCTGTGTTGTGATGGAGCCGGTGCAGGGAGAAGGCGGATTCATTATTCCTTCTAAACGGTTTGTGCAGCATGTTGCTTCCTTCTGTAAAGAACACGGCATCGTCTTGGTAGCCGATGAAATTCAAACCGGATTTGCCAGAACGGGTACTTATTTCGCGATCGAGCATTTTGGTGTCGTCCCAGATCTGATCACGGTTTCGAAGTCTCTTGCGGCTGGTCTGCCGTTAAGCGGTGTGATTGGACGCGCGGAAATGCTTGATGCGGCGGCGCCCGGAGAGCTCGGCGGCACGTATGCGGGAAGTCCGCTTGGGTGCGCGGCGGCATTGGCTGTTTTGGATATTATTGAAGAAGAAGGATTGAATAAACGTTCTGAGGAAATCGGCAGGATCATTGAAGAAAAAGCGCTTGAATGGAAAACCGAATACCCGTTTATCGGTGACATCCGCAGACTTGGGGCGATGGCAGCAATCGAGATCGTCAAAGACCTTGAAACACGTGAACCTGATAAAGCGAAAGCGGCAGCGATCGCAGCGTACGCGAATCAAAACGGGTTGCTGCTGCTGACAGCCGGAATCAACGGCAATATCATCCGCTTCCTGACGCCGCTGGTTATTTCAGATGATCTTCTGAATGAAGGGCTCCACATTGTGGAAGCAGGTCTGCGAGCTTAATCATTGGAAAGAATACGCACGGGTCTGCTATCATTTTAAGTAAATCCAAGATAGAAAGGAATGTTCAATATGCCAGATCAATTAACGGTCTACAACCCGGCTACAGGCGAGGCAATCAAAACGATTCCTCAGCAATCAGCCAAAGAAGTAGAAGAAGCCATTGAACGTTCACATCAAGCGTTTAAATCATGGTCTAAAACATCAGCGAACGAAAGAGCGTCTCTGTTGAAAAAGTGGTATGAGCTAATCGTTGAACATAAAGAAGAACTCGCAGATTTAATTACGAAGGAAAACGGAAAACCGTACCAGGAAGCTGTCGGCGAGGTACTGTACGGCGCTGGTTATATCGAGTGGTTCGCAGAGGAAGCGAAGCGTGTGTATGGAAGAACCGTTCCGGCTCCGACAACCGGAAAACGAATTGTCGTAACGCGCCAAGCCGTTGGCCCAGTTGCCGCGATTACGCCATGGAATTTTCCAAATGCGATGATTACACGTAAAGCGGCGCCTGCTCTTGCTGCCGGCTGTACGTTTATCATCAAGCCGGCGCCTGATACACCGCTGTCAGCCTATGAACTTGCACGCCTCGCGTACGAAGCGGGTATCCCAAAAGACGTGCTTCAGGTTGTCACCGGTGATGGCGAGAAGATCGGAAACGTATTTACAAGCAGTCCGAAAATCCGCAAAATCACCTTTACAGGATCAACACCTGTAGGGAAAATCCTGATGAAAAACAGCGCGGATACTGTGAAACACGTATCCATGGAGCTCGGCGGACATGCCCCGCTGATTGTGGATGAAGATGCAAACATTGATCTTGCTGTTGAACAGGCAATGGTGTCCAAATACCGAAACGCGGGTCAGACTTGCGTATGCGCCAACCGGCTCATTGTCCATGAATCCATCAAAGATGAATTTGCTGCGAAACTGAGCGAGCAAGTATCGAAGCTGAAGGTTGGAAACGGACTTGAGGAAGGCGTTAACGTCGGTCCGATTATCAACAAAAGGGGCTTTGAAAAAATCGTCAGCCAAATTGATGATGCGGTTGAAAAAGGAGCGAAGGTTGTTGTTGGGGGCACTTATGAACGAAACGATGATAAAGAATGCTACTTTGTCAATCCGACAGTGCTCGCTGACGTCGATACGTCCATGAATATCATGCACGAGGAAACCTTTGGCCCTGTTGCGCCAATCGTCACTTTTACAGATATTGATGAAGCCATTGAGCTCGCTAACGATACACCGTACGGACTGGCTGCTTATTTCTTCACAGAAAACTACCGTCGCGGCATTTATATTTCCGAGAACCTTGAATACGGAATTATCGGCTGGAATGACGGAGGGCCGTCCGCGGTTCAAGCTCCGTTCGGCGGAATGAAAGAAAGCGGAATCGGCCGTGAAGGCGGTTCAGAAGGTATTGAACCATATCTCGAAACAAAATATATGTCCATCGGTTTATAAACGAAATGATATGCTCCTAAAGAGGTGCCGGAAAATCCGGCACCTCTTTTTGTGTTTCAGCGAATAAACACATCAATTCCAGCCAAAATAACAGCAAATACATTTTGAAAGAAGGTTCCCCAACAATGGATTTATTACTGGCTCTTCTCCCTGCTTTGTTTTGGGGGAGCATTGTTCTCTTCAATGTTAAATTAGGCGGCGGGCCTTACAGCCAAACATTGGGAACGACGATCGGGGCGTTAATTGTTTCTATCGTTATTTATTTGTTTGTCCAACCCGTCCTGTCCATGCGCATTTTTATCGTTGGAATTATATCCGGCTTATTTTGGTCACTTGGGCAGAGCAACCAGCTCAAAAGCATTCAGTTAATGGGTGTGTCCAAAACGATGCCGATTTCTACGGGGATGCAGCTTGTTTCCACCTCACTGTTCGGTGTCATCGTTTTCCGAGAGTGGTCAACACCGATTGCGATTACACTTGGAATCCTCGCTCTTATCTTTATTATTGTCGGTATCGTTCTCACGTCATTAGAAGATAAGAAAGACAAAAAAGATGGAGAGCCGAGCAACTTAAAAAAGGGCATTTTAATCCTTCTGGTCTCGACACTGGGCTATTTGATTTATGTTGTTGTCGCCAGGTTGTTCAATGTATCTGGATGGTCCGCCCTGTTGCCGCAGGCGATCGGGATGGTTATTGGAGGGGTCATACTAACCTATAAGCACAAGCCCTTCAATAAGTATGCCATCAGAAATATTCTCCCGGGCTTAATCTGGGCAGGGGGAAATATGTTTTTGTTTATTTCTCAGCCGAAAGTCGGCGTTGCCACAAGCTTTTCTCTTTCTCAAATGGGAATTGTCATCTCGACGCTTGGCGGTATTTTCATCCTGCGTGAAAAGAAATCAAAACGCCAGCTGATTGCGATTGCGATCGGGATTGCACTGATTATTGTGGCTGCCGTATTCTTAGGAATCGCCAAAACGAATTCATAACAATTAAGGAGGATGGATATGTATCCGGATTTAAAAGGAAAAGTCGTCGCTATTACAGGAGCTGCTTCAGGACTAGGAAAGGCAATGGCCATTCGCTTCGGCAAAGAGCAGGCAAAAGTTGTAATCAACTACTACAGTAACAAGCAGGATCCAAACGAGGTAAAAGAAGAGGTCATCAAGGCGGGCGGTGAAGCCATTGTTGTCCAAGGAGACGTAACGAAAGAAGAAGATGTAAAAAACATCGTCCAAACAGCGATTAAAGAGTTTGGCACACTCGATATTATGATTAATAATGCCGGTCTTGAAAACCCTGTACCGTCTCATGAAATGCCGCTCAAGGATTGGGAAAAAGTCATCAGCACGAACTTAACAGGCGCCTTTTTAGGAAGCCGTGAAGCGATAAAATATTTTGTTGAAAATGATATCAAAGGAAGCGTCATTAATATGTCGAGCGTCCATGAAGTGATTCCTTGGCCATTATTTGTTCACTATGCGGCAAGTAAAGGCGGAATCAAGCTGATGACGGAAACATTGGCACTGGAATATGCGCCGAAAGGCATTCGTGTCAACAATATCGGGCCTGGCGCGATCAACACGCCAATCAATGCTGAAAAATTTGCTGATCCTAAGCAGAGAGCAGATGTAGAAAGCATGATTCCGATGGGATATATCGGTGAACCGGAGGAAATTGCGGCAGTGGCAGCCTGGCTTGCTTCGAAGGAAGCCAGCTACGTCACAGGCATTACGTTATTTGCGGACGGCGGTATGACACAATACCCTTCCTTCCAAGCAGGACGCGGATAAATCAAAAAAAGCGATCCAGAACTCATCTGGATCGCTTTTTCTTTAGGTGCGCTTTTTCTTTACAAGAGCTGCAACAGATAAAATAATAGCGGCTGCAGACAGCACAATTGCTGTTATATCAAGAGCCGATGAACCTGAGTCTGCAGGAGCAGAATCATCTTTCGTTTGAGTGGCGCCGTGCTCGTCTGTTACTTCTTTGGATGTAGTGATTTTTGTAATGGCATGAGGCGTTTCCGCATCTTCATCGCCTGTCCATTCAACAATGCTGCCGTCTTTGTAATATTGATAAGCATCCCAAGCGGCTTCATCCGCTTTATCAGGGTTTTTGGCAACAAAGGTAAACTGCTGGAACTGGCCTTCCTGAATGCCCCCGCCAGTGGCTTCCCACGTCACGGACACTGATTTGTCGTCGTGTTTTGCAGTAGACACCTTCCAGCCCGGAACCGGTTCGTATTGCTGGAACTCAACATTCTTAGGCATTTTTAAAACAACCTTTGTTGTCGGCTGATTTTTTTCGGAAGGAACCTTCATTGTGTAGGTCTCCCATGAGCCTGCGGCTGATTCAGCCGGTTTTACAGACACGTGCGCGCTGGCAGGCGCCGTAAAGAATAAAAGAGAGCCGATAACAGCTGGACATAGTGTAAATGCGATTTTTTTAAACAATTCAAACACTCCTTAATTTGTCTTTGTAAACATGATATTGATTTCGTTAAAGTCGCCGGTCAGTCCGTGGACTTTGATCTTCCAGTTTCCCTTTTCATTAATAGACAGGTTTTCAGTCTGGAAGATACCATCTGTTTTTTCTTTTAACTGAAACGTGCTTTTGTTTTTACTGCCGGACAGTCCCGTTTTATAAACGGTCAAGGTGATTTGCTGAATGTTTTTTGCTGGGTCTCCGTTATGATCAGTAACCCTGAGTTCAAACACGTTTTTGCCGGGCTGGTTCGGGCTGATGCTGAGAGACACACTTTGCCCGTTTTCAATCGCTTTGGTTTGATAAAACGGTTCCGGTGCAGGCTCAGGCGGACTTGGCAGACTTGTAAATACGGCGGCTGTGATCAGGACAGCGATGCCGATTGCCCATTCCGCTTTTAGCGTGCGGGTGATTTTGGACCCCTTCCGTTTTCTGGTGAGCAGAAAATGAATACCGCCCAGAATCAGCATTAAAACAAACAGTCCGCTTTTGACTAACAAGGCTTGGCCGTACGCCGTATGGAAAAGTGAATCCATTGACCGGATGATGAAAAATCCATTGAGCAAGCCCGAGAACAAAATGACACCGACTGCAGTGAGCGCCCATGGAGAGAACCGTTTTACCGTCTCCCATGCAAGCGTCTTGTCCTGCTGTCTCCACTCCTGTGACAGCAGGAAAACGATGGCCGCTATTCCGCCGACCCAGATAGAGGCGGAGGATAAATGTAGGAAATCCATCAGGATACCGACCGTTTTTTCTTCTACAACAGCGGCATGTCCGGTAAACGCTTTGGCAAGCAGAAGACCGAAAAAGAAAATGAGCGGCGCTGTCCAATATGCGAAGGACGCAAAACGCTTTTTGCGTAACACTGGGATGGCAGAAAGGACAAGCAGTACGTACAGCACGGCTTGAATCATCCAAATTGTGCCTCCCGCGGTTTCAAACAGTGTTTCTTTCATATACCCCGGCTGAAAGGCGTTGGCCCAGCCGCCCCCTGTATTCGCTTTTGTCTGTAACGGTAGCTGAAGCAGGAGCGCCAGTCCCAGCACAGTGACTGAGATGACAAGCAAACGCTTCGTCCGTTTGGCGAGTTTTTTTCCGTCCCCTTTATACCAGAAGAGATGGAAGAAAACGGTCCCGATAAACAGAGAAAAGGCTGTATACAGAATGGCACGGTCTGCAGCTGTTCCCGGATTAAGCGCTGAGCTTGATGTTTTCTGGCTGCTGAACCCTCCTTCCGCTTTGCCGATGCTGAACGGAATGACGCCGGAAACAGGGTGCCCGTCTGCTGAAACGGCATTCCATTCCGCTCTGTACACGTCATGAGGCAGATTTTTTTTCAGCTTCACGGTCATGATGTGGTTGTTGTCTTTTTTGATTTCTGTTTTGTCCGTATCCACCCGGTCACCGTCTGAATTATAGACTTTAATGTAGTGAAAGCCTTCTTCAACAGGTTCATTAAATTCAATTTCCACCTGTGCGGGAGCGCTTTTTAATTCACTGTTTTCTCCGGGTGAAGATTTGACAATATAGGCGTGAGCAAAGCTTGTTTTCGGCAGGAAAACAAGAAAAAGCAGAAGGAAGATCCACCATCTGTTTCGTTGCATTACTCAGACACCACCTTCCGCTAGTTATGTTGTGTTATTTCTTGGTGCATGTGCAGCGTTTTTTTCTGTCCCGTAGCATGTCTTCCAGCGCTTGACCGAAGGTGCGGACGGCTCCGCCAAAGCCTTTTTGAAACCGTTCAGCATGGTCAAGAGTCGCAAACGGTATGGCCTGCGGCTGGCAGCAGTGCAAATTTAATTCGGCGTTTACAACAAAATAAGCCGAAGCGGCACTGACCGTAGTTTGTAACAGAAAGTCTCTGCAAATCAAATGTGAAACCTCTTCCGTTTTATCTGCATACCGCAAAAACGCGCAATGTGCGCAGCACAGCTGTTCAATGTCTTGTGTCACCGTGATCAGCTGGACCGAATAAGCTTGATTCGCTGGCTTCAGGCAATAGCTGCACATGTGATCAGTCTGAGGCGCACGGACTGGGAGTGTGATGCCGCCGGCTGTTTTTATCACCTGGTTTGATTGGACAAGCTGATTCACATCTCTATATACCGTCATTTCTGACACACCGAACCGTTGACTGATATCAGAAATTCTTAGGGCGCCTTCTTCTTTCAGCCACTCAAGTATGTGCTGCTGTCTATTAATCGGAAGCATTCATACATCCCCTTCATTAAGATCTTCTTAAGCGTAGAGGATTTCAGAGACTGAGACAAGTATGCTGATGATAAAAAATGTGAAAATGTGTTGAACAGTAACAAAACGAAACAGAGTGGTCTCTGGTATAATGGACATATGAATGGAGAGTGAAATACTATATGAAAGAAACTGTATGCCCGAACTGCGGCAAACCTTTGACAGGCGATATGGTCAGATCGTCAAATGTCCCGTGCCAATTTCGCTGCGGACACTGCCGGGAACGGCTTTATGAATATAAAGTATCAGCACCGATTATGCTGGTATCATTAGCAGTCATCGTGCTGCTCATTTATCTGATGCTGCTCCTTCGCAATGCGGCAGGCTCATTGATTCCGGCCGTTCAGCATGTGCCGATGGCTGTTTTTGCACTTGTGTGCGCCTATCCCGTTTTTATTGTGAGTGAGCGGATGATCGCAAAGTACGTAATTCAAAACGGAAACATTATTTATAGAGGAAAGAGAAAAGGCTCCTGAAACCAGGAGTCTTTTTATTTTTAAAAAATTGTCACACCCATGTGCCAAAGTCCTCTTTACTTTCAATTGTATAGGGGCTGTAAGCGTTTTAATATAGAGTCAAAGGGAAGCATCATTCTCTGACATTATCATTCTTTTAGCGACAAACAAAACAGGGAGGGTTTATATATGCAGCAAGAACAGCAGCAAGGCGGCATGAAAGTGAAAGTTCAGCGCTTCGGCAGTTATTTAAGCGGAATGATCATGCCGAATATCGGCGCGTTTATCGCTTGGGGCATCATTACCGCGCTGTTTATTCCGGCGGGATGGTTTCCGAATGAACAGCTGAATACACTTGTCAGCCCGATGATTACGTATTTACTGCCGCTTTTGATAGCGTATACAGGCGGAAAAATGATTTACGACCACCGCGGCGGAGTCGTCGGAGCGACAGCGGCGATCGGTGTGATTGTCGGATCGGATATTCCAATGTTTTTAGGTGCAATGATAATGGGGCCGCTTGGCGGATACCTCATTAAACAGATTGATAAATTGTTCAAGGATAAAGTCAAACAAGGCTTTGAAATGCTGATCAACAACTTTACGGCAGGGATAGTCGGCGCGGCTTTGACGATTCTCGCGTTTTACGCCATCGGTCCGGTTGTCCTAACGTTAAACAAATTGCTGGCAGCTGGTGTGGAAGTCATTGTACACGCTAATTTGCTGCCTATTGCAAGCGTTTTCGTAGAGCCGGCGAAAGTGTTGTTCCTAAACAACGCCATTAACCATGGAATCTTAAGCCCAATCGGAATCGAGCAGGCAGCCCAAACGGGAAAATCGATTCTGTTCTTAGTAGAAGCAAACCCTGGACCAGGACTCGGCATTTTACTCGCGTACATGTTCTTTGGCAAAGGATCTTCAAAATCAACGGCTCCTGGAGCAGCAATCATTCACTTCTTCGGGGGGATTCACGAAATTTACTTCCCGTATATTTTGATGAAACCGGCCTTGATTCTGGCAGCGATTGCGGGCGGAGCAAGCGGACTCCTAACGTTTAAGATCTTTAATGCCGGACTTGTCGCGGCAGCGTCACCGGGAAGCATTATCGCATTGATGGCAATGACACCAAGAGGAGGCTATTTCGGCGTATTGGCGGGTGTATTGGTCGCTGCAGCTGTATCGTTCATCGTTTCAGCAGTGATCCTGAAATCCTCAAAAGCAAGTGAAGAAGACCTGGCTGCCGCAACAGAAAAAATGCAGTCCATGAAGGGGAAGAAAAGCCAAGCAGCAGCTGCTTTAGAGGCGGAACAAGCCAAAGCAGAGGAAGCGTCTGAGCTGTCTCCTGAAAGCGTGAACAAAATTATCTTTGCGTGTGATGCGGGAATGGGATCAAGTGCGATGGGGGCATCCATCTTAAGAAACAAAGTGAAAAAAGCGGAGCTTGACATCAGTGTGACCAACACGGCCATTAACAATCTGCCAAGCGACGCGGATATTGTTATCACCCACAAAGATTTAACAGACCGCGCGAAAGCAAAGCTGCCGAATGCGACGCACATCTCAGTGGATAACTTCTTAAACAGCCCGAAATACGACGAGCTGATTGAAAAGCTTAAAAAGTAATCTCATAGAAAGAGAGTGATATTCATGCAAGTACTCGCAAAAGAAAACATCAAACTCAATCAAACGGTATCATCAAAAGAAGAGGCCATCAAATTGGCAGGCCAGACGCTGATTGACAACGGCTACGTGACAGAGGATTACATTAGCAAAATGTTTGAACGTGAAGAAACGTCTTCTACCTTCATGGGGAATTTTATTGCCATTCCCCACGGCACAGAAGATGCGAAAAGCGAGGTGCTTCACTCAGGAATTTCTATCATTCAAATTCCTGGCGGAGTAGAGTATGGAGAAGGAAACATAGCTAAAGTCGTATTCGGCATTGCCGGAAAAAATAACGAGCATTTAGACATTTTGTCAAACATCGCCATCATCTGCTCAGAAGAAGAAAACATTGAACGCCTGATTTCTGCGAAAAGCGAAGAAGATTTGATCGCGATTTTCAACGAGGTGAACTAGCATGATTGCCTTACATTTCGGTGCGGGAAATATCGGGAGGGGCTTTATCGGTGCGCTGCTTCACCACTCCGGCTATGAAGTGGTGTTTGCGGATGTAAATGACACGATGGTCGGCCTCCTTAATGAAAAACGGGCATACACTGTTGAACTCGCAGAAGAAGGGCGTTCGTCAGAGGTGATCGGCCCGGTCAGCGCCATCAACAGCGGCAGCCAGCCGGAGGAGCTGTATCGGCTGATCAATGAGGCGGCGCTCATCACGACGGCAGTCGGCCCGAATGTGTTAAAGCTGATTGCTCCGTCCATCGCAGAAGGCTTAAGACGGAGAACCTGTGCTGACACACTGAACATCATTGCCTGTGAAAATATGATTGGCGGAAGCAGCTTCTTAAAAAAAGAAGTATACAGCCACTTAACAGAGGCGGAACAGGAGGCTGTCGGCAAAACTGTCGGATTCCCGAATTCCGCGGTTGACCGGATTGTGCCGATTCAGCATCATGAAGATCCGCTCAAAGTGTCGGTTGAGCCGTTCTTTGAATGGGTCATCGATGAATCAGGCTTTATCGGGGAAACACCGGCAATAAAAGGGGCGCTGTTTGTTGATGATTTAACGCCGTACATCGAACGAAAGCTGTTTACCGTAAATACCGGCCATGCTGTAACGGCCTATGTCGGCTATCAGCGCGGATTAAAAACGATAAAAGAAGCGATCGATCACCCGGAGATCCGCCGTGTTGTTCACTCGGCTCTGCTTGAAACCGGTGATTATCTCATCAAAACGTACGGTTTTAAGCAGTCAGAGCACGAGCAATATATTAAAAAAATCATCGGCCGCTTTGAAAATGAATTTATTACTGACGATGTGACCCGTGTGGCGAGATCGCCGCTCAGAAAGCTTGGAGAAAATGACAGACTTGTAGGTCCGGCGAAGAAAATCAAAGCGCCGAATGCACTGGCTGAAGGCATTGCGGCGGCGCTGCGATTCGACTTTGCCGGTGATCCGGAAGCGGTCGAGCTCCAAGCGCTGATCGCGGAAAAAGGATACAGCGGAGTGCTTCACGAGGTGTGCGGTATCCCGTCCCATGAACCGCTCCATGCCATCGTTTTAAAAAAACTGAATCAATAACTGACCCGTGACAGCACGTCACGGGCTTTTTTTGCCATCTCGTAATCTAGTATAATAGAAAACGCTTACGATAGCAGGGGAAGGAGAATGACGATGAAACGATTCGAGATTGCGGCAATACCGGGAGACGGAGCAGGAAAAGAAGTTGTGGCGGCTGCTGAGAAAGTGCTTCATACAGCTGCTGAGGTGCACGGGGGTTTGTCATTCTCATTTACGTCATTTCCATGGAGCTGTGACTATTACATGGAACACGGCGAAATGATGCCTGAGGACGGAATACATACACTCACCCAATTTGAAGCGGTTTTCTTAGGGGCGGTTGGAAATCCGAAGCTTGTTCCCGACCATATCTCATTATGGGGGCTGCTCCTGAAAATCCGGAGAGAACTCGAGCTTTCTATTAATATGAGACCTGCCAAACAAATGGCGGGCATTACGTCGCCGCTTTTGCATCCAAATGATTTTGACCTCGTGGTGATTCGCGAGAACAGTGAGGGTGAATACAGTGAAGTTGGCGGACGCATTCACAGGGGCGATGATGAAATTGCCATCCAGAATGCCGTGTTTACCAGAAAAGCGACAGAGCGAGTCATGCGCTTTGCCTTCGAATTGGCAAAAAAACGGCGCGGCCATGTGACAAGTGCAACAAAGTCTAATGGTATATATCACGCGATGCCGTTTTGGGATGAAGTCTTTCAGCAGACTGCCGCTGATTACTGCGAGATTGAAACGTCATCCCAGCATATTGATGCGCTGGCCGCTTTTTTTGTGACGCGTCCGGAAACGTTTGATGTCATTGTGGCAAGCAACCTGTTCGGTGATATTTTAACCGACATCAGCTCGAGCCTGATGGGGAGCATCGGCATTGCGCCGTCTGCGAACATCAATCCGGACGGCAAATACCCGTCTATGTTCGAACCGGTTCACGGCTCAGCTCCCGACATTGCCGGTCAGGGTCTTGCCAATCCAATCGGCCAGATTTGGACAGCGAAGCTGATGCTTGACCATTTCGGAGAGGAAGAGCTGGGGGCAAAGATCCTCGATGTGATGGAACGAGTAACGGCTGACGGCATCAAAACACGCGACATTGGAGGGCAAAGCACAACGGCTGAGGTCACGGACGAAATTTGTGCGCGGTTAAGAAACCTATAATCATGTAGGCCGGGGCGAAGTTGCCTCGGCCACTTACAACATTTCAACAGATTCCTAACCAAGAAGATCCCAAATGCTGTATAATGACATGGAATTCTTTAGGAAGGTATCAGGTGAAAGAAGTTGAACGCAAAAACGATCACATTAAAGAAGAAATCAAAAACCAAATTTATTGTACTCAGTATCGCATGTATCCTGGCTTTCATATTCATGATCAGAATGGCATTTTATATTCCCTATCTTGTTGAAGGTTCATCAATGGCTCCAACGCTAAAAGACTCAGAACGGATTTTGGTGGACAAAGCAGCCAAATATACAGGCGGGTTTCAGAGAGGCGACATCATCGTGATTCATGACGAAAAGAGCGGCCGTTCATTTATAAAACGGTTAATCGGTTTGCCGGGCGACTCTATTATCATGAAGGATGATCAGCTATACATAAACGGTAAGAAAGTCGACGAACCGTATCTAAAGGAACATAAACAAGAAATGCAAGCGTTAGGGGAAAACCTCACGAATGATTTTGAAGCTGAGGTGCCTTCCGGCAAATATTTTGTCATGGGAGATAACCGTCTCAATTCGGTGGACAGCAGAAATGGAATGGGTATGCCTTCTGATGAAGATATCATTGGTACTGAGTCTCTTGTCTTTTATCCGTTCGGTGAGATGAGACAAGCAAAATGAATACATACGCAAAAAAGAGATGATGCTTGATGAAATGAAAGAAAGGGGTGGAGAATGGTGAAACCTTATATGCTACCTCACCGTTATCCGTTTTTGTTTATTGATGGCGTGATTGAAAGTGAGCCCGGCAAACATGCAGCTGCTTATAAGCTGGTCAGTGAGAACGACTGGTTTATCACTGACACGCAAACAGAAATGCCGTTTTCACTTATGATTGAAGCACTTGCGCAAACCGCGGCTTTTACAGGGATTACAGATGAGAACAGCTTGGGCTTATTGTCATCCGTGAAAAAAGCGGAAAAGCTGGGCGCGGCCGTACCGGGTGACCGGCTTGATCTATCGTTTGAAGTCACGCGAAATCGCCGCGGGTTTGTGTTTGGACATGCCAAGGCGTCAGTGGGCGGGCGGCCTGTTGCTGAAGCTGAAATCGGCATCTATATTGAGAAATGAAAAAAACCCTTCACAACCATTTTTGTGAGGGGTTCTATTATTTCGTATCGTAATCTCGTTCGCTTTGTGAGTCATCTCTTTGCTGGCGTTTGTGTTTTTCATCATTCATGTTTTCCTTCAGCTCTTCATTCGGTATCGGATCGGTTAAGTCATTATGCTCGGGATTTTCATTTGGGCGGTTCTGCTGTTTTCTTTCTTTCATGTTTGATCACCTCACTATTTGTTTTCCTCTTATCAGTGCACCTCAAACATGTGAAATCGCTTTTTTGTTCTGCTCGGTGTAATGTATTAGAATAGAAAGAAGCACAATTAAGATAAAGAGAGGTACATATATGTCTGTTCAAAGAGAAAATGTAGATATCAAGCTGATCGCAATTGATATGGATGGAACGCTGCTGAATGACGAGCAGCTGATCTCGGATGAAAACCGTAAAGCCATTCGTGAAGCAGAGGATAAAGGCGTGTATGTGGTGATCAGCACGGGCCGTACGCTGATGACGTGCCGGGAACTGGCTGAGTCGCTGGAGCTGTCGTCTTTTTTAATCACGGCTAACGGAAGCGAAATCTGGGATTCGAATTTTAATTTAGTGGAACGCAAGCTGCTCCACACGGATCATATCAAAATGATGTGGGATTTGCGGAATAAACACAACACCAATTTCTGGGCTTCAACCGTTAACAAGGTGTGGAGAGGCGAGTTTCCGGAAAACATCACCGATCATGAATGGCTCAAATTCGGATTTGACATAGAGGATGACGACATTCGAAACGAAGTGCTGGCGGAGCTTAGAAAAAATAAAGAGCTCGAAATCACAAACTCAAGCCCGACAAACATTGAGGTCAACGCGCTCGGCATCAACAAAGCCGCAGCCCTTGCGAAGGTTTCTGAAAAACTTGGCTTTACGATGGAACATGTCATGGCGATGGGCGACAGCTTGAATGATATCGCGATGATCAAAGAAGCGGGGCTGGGCGTAGCGATGGGCAATGCTCAAGACATCGTGAAAGAAACGGCTGATTGGATCACTGATACAAATATAGAAGATGGAGTCGCTAAAGCGATACGCCATTGGGTACTATAAGAAAAAGAGTCCTGAGATAAGGACTCTTTTTCTATTTAATCAGGGAGATTTTCTTCTAGGTCGATGGTAGGTTTTCTAACAAAGTTATTTCACAAACTAATATGATTGAATATAATGAAATAAAGTTCAAAAATTCGGAATAGTCGTTCCGAATTTCGGAACAATAAAATACATAAAGCAATCATTTGCTTGGCAGGAGGGATTCTGTGTTTCAAGTTGATTTAAATTGTGATTTAGGGGAAAGCTTTGGAGCCTATACGATAGGTCTTGATCAAGATATTTTAGAGTTTGTCACATCGGCGAATGTCGCCTGCGGATTTCATGCAGGGGATCCCGGTGTCATGCGGAAAACAGTTGCCCTTGCTGCTGAAAAAGGCGTGAAAATCGGCGCGCACCCGGGACTCCCGGATTTACTCGGCTTCGGCCGCCGAAATATGGCGATTTCTCCAGAGGAAGCGTATGATCTTGTGGTTTATCAAATTGGCGCCTTGTCAGGATTTTTAAAAGCGGAAGGTCTTCACATGCAGCACGTCAAGCCGCACGGCGCTTTGTACAATATGGCTGCAGTCGATCAGAAGCTATCGGATGCCATTGCAAAAGCTGTCTACAAGGTCGATCCAGGACTGATTCTTTTCGGCCTTGCTGAGAGCGAGCTTGTAAAAGCGGGAGAACGGATCGGGCTGCAAACAGCAAGCGAAGTATTCGCCGACAGAACATACCAAGCGGACGGCACACTGACACCGCGCTCCCAGCCGGACGCACTCATTGAAAGCGATGATGCCGCCGTCACTCAGGTGATTAGAATGGTGAAAGAAGGGGCGGTCAAATCTCAGCAAGGACAAGATGTGTCCTTAAAAGCAGATACGGTTTGCATTCACGGAGACGGTGCCCATGCGCTGACGTTTGCGCAAAAAATCCGAAAAGAGCTTACATCAGCCGGAATCGAAGTGACTGCTATTTCAGCCCAGAAGTAATCAGAAGGAGGAAAATAGATGGAGCAGCAGAAAAAAACAGCAGGGAAAAAAACGGGCAGCTGGTCATTGCTCATGGGTGCCGCCTTCTTAATGGCAACATCAGCAATCGGCCCGGGATTCCTGACACAAACCGCAACATTTACAAACACACTCGCAGCAAGCTTCGGTTTTGTTATTTTAATTTCTATTATTTTGGATATCTTCGCTCAAACCAACGTATGGCGTATCATCGCGGTCTCAGGAAAAAGGGGCCAGGAGATTGCGAATATGGTGTTTCCCGGACTGGGATATTTCATCGCCATTCTCGTCGTGCTTGGCGGACTTGCCTTTAATATCGGGAATATCGGAGGGGCTGGGCTCGGACTGCAAGTCTTGTTCGGTATTACACCAGAAACAGGCGCCTTAATCAGCGCCGTCATCGCAATTCTGATTTTTGTCATCAAGGAAGCAGGAAAAGCGATGGATCGTTTTACGCAAATCGCGGGGTTTGCCATGATCATCTTAACGCTGTACGTCGCAATTTCGTCTGCGCCGCCAGTCGGACAGGCTGTGGCAAACACATTTGTCCCTGAACATATCAGTATATTCGCAATTGTCACATTAGTCGGCGGGACCGTCGGTGGATATATCACATTTGCCGGCGGACATCGTTTGCTGGATGCTGGGATTAAAGGCAAGGAATCCATCCCCCAGGTGACAAAAAGCTCAGTTATCGGCATTTTAATTACATCGATCATGCGAATCGCCCTTTTCTTAGCTGTGCTCGGTGTTGTTTCAAAAGGCCTGCACATTGACGAAAGCAATCCGGCCGCCTCTGTGTTCCAGCTGGCAGCGGGAAATGTCGGTTATAAAATTTTCGGATTGATCATGTGGTCAGCAGCCATTACGTCCGTTATCGGAGCCGCTTATACGTCTGTTTCGTTTTTTAAAACCTTTTCTCCAAAAATTGAAAAGAATTCACGCGGCATTATTATCGGATTTATTGTCGTTTCCACATTAGCCTTTGTCACCATCGGCCAGCCGGCGAAAATTCTCGTGCTTGTCGGATCTCTGAACGGTTTGATTCTGCCGATTGCGCTTGGAACGCTGCTCATTGCCGCATATAAGAAAAACATTGTCGGTGATTATAAGCATCCGCTTTGGCTGACAGGCTCAGGTGCACTGGTTGTCATCGTCATGGCGATTATGGGCATCTACACGTTATTTACACAACTTCCTCAATTGTGGAGCTGATAAGAGTGGATCATTTGAACAAGATGGCGCCAAGAGATGTGCGCGCGCTCATACGAGAGGGGAAAATAAACGGCCCGACCGCCGGAATGTCCGGCGGCTATGCTCAAGCGAACCTTGTGATTTTGAAAAAAGATCTGGCATTTGACTTTCTGCTGTTTTGCCAGCGGAATCAAAAGCCTTGTCCGGTGCTGGATGTGACGGAATCCGGGTCGCCTGTGCCGTCGCTTGTTGCGCCAGATGCGGATATCAGAACGGATTTTCCAAAATACCGTGTATACAGGCACGGTGTTTTGACGGAGGAAGCATCAGATATCACGCCATACTGGGAGGACAATTTTGTCGGTTTTCTGATCGGATGCAGTTTCTCTTTTGAACAGGCGCTGATCAATAATGGAATACCCGTCAGACATATTGACGAGGGGACGAACGTTCCGATGTACAAAACGAATATAGATTGTGTTCCGGCGGGGCCGTTTCATGGACAGATGGTTGTCAGTATGAGACCGGTTCCTGAACGGCTCGCTGTACGCGCCGCACAGGTGACCTCGCGTTTTCCGGCTGTGCACGGAGGACCGATTCATATCGGCAATCCCAAAGCGATCGGCATACAGGATCTGGGCAATCCGGATTTCGGAGATGCCGTTTCTGTTCGTGAAGGCGAGGTTCCTGTATTTTGGGCATGCGGAGTCACTCCGCAAGCTGTGGCTATGAATGTAAAACCTGAAATGGTCATCACACATGCGCCGGGGCATATGCTCATCACAGATATTCGAGACGAGTCGCTTGCGGTGCTGTAACCTCTCGTCCTCCTGATGAACGAGAAATAAACGAGGTGAGAAAGATGACTGAACGATTACAATTCGAACAGCTCGGTGATTCTGCAATGATGATCCGATTTGGAGAAGAAATAAGCGAGCAAGTAAACGGTCTTGTCCATGCCGCTGCCGCTTATATAGAAGAACAGCCGTTTCCGGGATTCATTGAATGTATCCCGGCTTTTACGAGTCTTACCGTATTTTATGATATGTATGAAGTGTACAAGCATTTGCCTCAAGGCATCAGCTCACCTTTTGAGAAGGTGAAACGCGATGTTCATGAGCGGCTTGGAGAATTAACGGCTGATTATGAAAGCAGCCGCCGCGTCGTTGAAATTCCCGTCTGCTATGGCGGTGAATTCGGGCCTGATTTAGAAGAGGTGGCTAAGATCAATCATCTGACACCCGAAGAAGTCATTGAGATTCATACAGGCGGCGAATATGTGGTGTATATGCTGGGCTTTGCACCGGGGTTTCCGTTCTTAGGCGGGATGTCCAAACGTATCGCAGCTCCAAGGAAATCGTCGCCAAGACCATCAATTCCAGCCGGTTCAGTCGGAATTGCGGGACTGCAAACAGGCGTTTATCCGATTTCGACACCGGGCGGCTGGCAGCTGATCGGCAAAACGCCGCTGGCTCTATTCCGGCCGCAGGAAAACCCGCCGACGTTATTAAGAGCAGGAGATATTGTTACATTTGCCCGCATCTCAGAGGATGACTATCGCGCCTATAAGGAGGAGTCCAATTGAGCATGAAAGTGTTAAAGCCCGGACTGCTCACAACGGTTCAGGATATAGGCAGAACGGGGTATCAAAAATACGGCGTGCTGGCAAGCGGCGCCATGGACACGGTGTCGCTTCGAATCGCCAATCTGCTGATCGGTAACAGCGAAAAAGAAGCCGGCCTTGAAATTACGCTGATGGGTCCCGGCCCGTCGCTTTATGTGTCAGAACCAACGCTGATTGCTGTAACAGGAGCGGACTTTACCCTGCGTGTGAATGAAGAAGAAGCGCCTCTTTGGAAACCTGTGCTCGTTAAGGAAAACAGCACGATCACCTTTGGCCCCTGCAAACTCGGCAGCCGTGCTTATGTAGCGATAGCCGGCGGCTTCAATGTACCTGCTGTCATGGAAAGCAAAAGCACGTATGTCAGAGCGGGAATCGGCGGATTTCGCGGAAGAGCGCTTCAGAAGGAAGATGAACTGCCGATTGGTGAAATGTCATTTCTTTCGAAAACCATCGTTTCCCGCTTGAGCCACCACCTTGGTCAGCGAGGATTTGCAGCGCCGAACTGGTCAGTCAGCCGATACAGATTTCTGCCGTTAAAAAAGAATCCGGTGATCCGAGTGCTGGAAGGAAAACAATTCTCTTTTTTCACAGAAGAATCGAAAACGCAGTTTTATGAAGAGACGTTTCGTGTCACTCCGCAGTCCGATCGGATGGGCTACAGGCTCAAAGGGGAACCGCTTGAATTGAAGGCGCCGCTTGAGATGGTGTCAGAGGCGGTTACATTTGGAACAGTTCAGGTGCCGCCTGACGGCAATCCGATTATCCTTCTTGCAGATAGGCAAACGACGGGAGGTTATCCGAGGATCGCTCACATCATTTCAGCTGATCTTCCGATTGCCTCGCAAATCATGCCGGGCGAGCACGTCCAATTTGAGCCTGTGTCCCTTCAGGAAGCGGAAGCGCTTTTCATTGAACGGGAAGAGTATCTAAAAGAACTGAAAACAAGAATGAAAATGGAATGGCTGACATAACAAAGGGGATGGAATGATGCAGAATAAAAACAAAACCGTAGTAAAATCTATGGCGCTGCTCAATTTGTTTTTGCATGAACCAAGCCTTACTTTAAGCGAACTCGTTTCCCTATCAGGAATGCCGAAGACCTCTGTTCACCGAATGGTCAGCTCACTGGAAGAAATGGGGTTCCTCAATCGAGACCCATCCGGCGTTTATACGCTGGGATTGGTGTTTTTGGAATTCGGTCAGCTTGTCGCGGACAGACTCGATATCAGAAAAATAGCCAAGCCTGTGATGGAGGAGCTTTGCCGTGAAGTAGATGAAGCCGTTCAATTGATTATGAGGGACGGAAATGAAGCAATCTACGTGGAGAAAATTGAAGGGACACAGACCGTTCGCCTGTACACTGCAATCGGCCGGCGTTCTCCTCTGTACGCAGGAGCATGTGCCCGGAGCATTTTGTCCTTTCTGCCCCGTGAAGAAATTGAAGCGTACATGAAACAGACAGAGCTCATTCCGATCAGTTCAGGGACCATTACAGATCCGTCAAAGCTTCTTGAGGCGATTGATACCGCGGTGCAAAACGGCTATACCGTCAGCTATTCAGAACTCGAAAATTATACGGCGGCCATTGGTGCGCCGATTTTCAACCATCATCACCAGGTGGCGGCAGGTATCAGTATTGCAGGGTTTGAAGCGAGATTTACAGAAGACAGGCTGCCGTACTTAACGGAAAAAGTAAAACAAGCCGCTTTGCAGATATCCAGAAAAATAGGGTATCCATAAGTAGCCGATCTTTTCTCTTCTGCGTACATTAACGTATCGACGTTCATGAGTGGAGGAAAGATCATGGTGCTTCAATATACAGCGCTCGGAGATTCTTTAACGACGGGGAGAGGCTCAGGGCTGTTTTCTGCCGGATTTGTCCAGCGCTTCAGGGACATGATGGTAGCCGATCTGAAATCAAAAACAGCCGTATCGGTTTTCGCCAAATCCGGCCTTGATACAGAGGAAATCCTCGGCCTCCTGTCATATCCCTATGTTCAAAAACAAATTCAAGCCGCTGATATGATTACGATCACAGGGTGCGGAAATGATCTCATTGAATCTGTATTATCCTATCAATCTTCTCAGGATGAAACGATTTTCAGTCGTGCGTCCGCGCATTGTCATGAGAATTTTGAAAAGATGATTGCTCAAATCGCCAAAATCAAAGGGGCAGATCCATCACCTTACGCCATCCGTGTTTTTAATTTATACAATCCGTTTCCCGGCATTGGCATTGCTGATCAATGGATTACTTCATTTAATTCGCATTTAAAAACGCTGGCCTCAGCGCCTCATGTTAAAATCGCTGACGTTTACAGTGTCTTTAAAGGGAAAGAGCAGGAATACCTGTCTTTCGACGGTGTCCATCCGAATAGCAGCGGCTATCAGGCAATGGCCGAAGTGCTTCGCGGACTAGGTTATCGATAATGATCAGTTTCATAGAAAACGCGCCTGATCACTGGCGCGTTTTTTTTATATGAATTCAAATATTAAAAGAAACTTAAATTTCCCCGTCTCATGTTCTATATACAAAAAAAGTGCGCTAGAATAATGGAGGGCAAAGGCAAATATAGGCATAACGCTCAATATTTCGTATATCAGGAAGGATGGTCCTTTTGTTTCGCATTTTTAAAATGTCTTTTGCGGTTATCATTATCATACTGGCGCTTATCGCTTTTAACTATACGGAACACACCTCTGTTATCCAATCGGTCATGCTCGTATTTCTGGGCGCGGTCATGTTTATTCAGGGACTTGAAGAACGCAAAAAAGAAAACGACAGCTCAGGAGCATTTAACATTTATACTGCCGTTTTCGTTTGGTCTGTTTCTCTCATCGGTTTTACGCTTTATATGATATAAATCTATGATACATCCAGAAAATGCTCAACCGTCGGGAACGGCGAATAAAACTGATGCAGCAAGGCTTTCCACTCTTTGTACTCGGAAGACCCGCGAAAGCCTTCAGTGTGGTCCTCAAGCGTTTCCCACTCTACGAGCAGCAGGTACTTATGTGTTTCTTCCATGCATTTTGATAAAGAATGTGTGATATAGCCCTTCATTCCGGCAATGATCGGCGCCGCCAGCCGGAACGCCTCCTCAAATTCTTGTTCAAGTCCCTCTTTAATATGAAGCATAGCTGCTTCTCTGACCATGTGATCCCTTCTTTCCCTCTTTTCAAATAGTTTACAGGAAACGAAAGGAGATTTCTGCAAAATCGATGAACCTTTTCCTTCATTTTCAAAAAAATCTTGCACGTACTAATTCATTTAAGAGAAAATAACAAGTGGAAGGCAGGGGAAAGTCATGTGTAAAAAGTGTATTCTACTATTATTTCTATGTATCGGGCTGATCGGATTAATCGGATGCTCCAAAACAGATTCACCAGAGGACCGAATGGAAGCATTCGTAAAACAGTGGAGCGATCAGCAATTCGATGACATGTATCAAAGCCTGACCAAAGATGTAAAAAAAGAAATCTCCAAAAAGGATTTCGTCAGCAGATATAAAACCATCTATGAGCAGGCAGGCGTAAAAAATCTGAAAGTCACTGCGGGAAAAGTGGATGAGGATGATAAAGACAATAAAACGATGAAGCACATCCCATACAAAGTCAGCATGGACACAAATGCGGGTAAAGTCAGCTTTAAAAATACCGCTGTGCTGAAAAAAGAAAAAACAGATGACGAGGAGTCATGGAATATAGATTGGGACCCATCGTTTATTTTCAAGCAGCTGGCTGATGACAAAACCGTTCAAATCGCCAGCATTGAACCGAAACGCGGCCAAATCTACGATAAAAACGGGAAAGGCTTAGCCGTCAACACAGATGTTCCGGAAATTGGAATTGTTCCCGGAGAGCTTGGTGATAAAAAAGAAAAAGTCATAAAAGAGCTCGCGAAAAAACTGGATGTAACTGAAGATGACATCAACCAGAAGCTGAAACAAAGCTGGGTCAAAGATGATTCATTCGTGCCGGTCAAAAAAGTAAAACCGGACGAAGAAAAACTAGTGTCTGAAGTGACGTCATTAAAAGGCGTCACAAGAACAAATGTCAGCTCACGCTATTATCCGTATGGCGAAAAAACAGCCCATCTGACAGGCTACGTTCGTGCGATTACGGCGGAAGAACTGAAGAAAAAGAAAGACGGAACGTATAGCGATACGTCAAACATCGGAATCTCAGGTCTTGAAAATGTGTATGAAGACAAGCTTAGAGGCACAACAGGATGGAAAATCTACGTTCCGCAAACCGGCGAAGTCATCGCTGAAACGAAAGCGAAAGACGGTCAGGATCTTCATCTCACAATTGATATCAAAACACAAACAAAGCTGTATGACGAACTGAAGGATGACAGCGGAGCGGCAGTCGCACTGCAGCCGCAGACAGGTGAAACACTGGCTCTTGTCAGCGCGCCTTCTTACGATCCAAACGGATTTATTTTCGGATGGAGCGATAAAGAATGGAAAAAACTAAACGGAGACAAAAACAATCCGTTTTCTGCGAAATTTAACAAAACATATGCGCCAGGATCTACAATTAAACCGATTGCTGCTGCCATCGGCCTGAAAAACGGCACGCTTAAAGCCGCAGAGAAGAAAACAATCAAAGGTAAACAGTGGCAGAAAGATTCAAGCTGGGGCGGCTATTCTGTTACACGAGTGTCTGACAGCCTAGAGCAAGTGGATTTGGAACATGCCCTGATCACCTCAGACAATATTTACTTTGCACAAAACGCGCTTGATATGGGTGCGGATACCTTTACAAAAGGCATGAAAACATTTGGGTTTGCAGAGGATATTCCATATGAATTCCCAGTCCAGCAATCGTCAATTGCAAACGGCAAGTTAGACTCAGACATTTTGCTTGCGGATACAGGCTACGGACAGGGACAAATGCAAATGTCTCCGCTTCACCTAGCGGCAGCTTACACGCCATTTGTCGATAATGGAGACCTCGTGAAACCGACGCTTATCAAGAAAGAGTCACAAACCGCTGATGTCTGGCACAAACAAGTGCTCACGAAAGAAGGAGCCGCCGATATTACAAAAGGGTTGAAAGGCGTAGTCGAAGATGAACGCGGGTCAGCGTATCAGCCTGTCGTAAAAGGAATCACTGTGGCTGGAAAAACGGGAACAGCCGAGCTGAAAAAATCAAAGGATGATAAAGACGGCACCGAAAATGGCTGGTTCGTCGGCTATGACTATAAAAACAAAGACCTGCTTGTCGCGATGATGATTCAAAATGTTCAAGATCACGGCGGCAGCCACTACGTAGTCGAAAAAGCAAAAAAGCAATTTCAATCGAAATAAAACCTTTTTAACGGGAGTGAAAGGAAAAAGGGCGTCTGAGGCCGAATGATCTAGTAAGGGGCAAAAACCCGGTTTATTAAGAAAAGAGGGATTTTGCATGCAGCGTATTCATTTGGCGGAGGATCTTCAATTTTCAAGAGTGATACACGGGCTTTGGCGTCTGAATGAATGGAACTATTCAGACGCTGAGCTGCTCAGTCTCATTGAGTGGTGTGTCGATCAAGGTATCACCACCTTTGATCATGCGGATATTTACGGGGGCTACACGTGCGAAAAACGGTTTGGAAATGCTCTTGCTCTTTCACCCGGATTAAGGGAAAACATAGAGCTGGTCACAAAATGCGGCATCGTTCTTGAATCACCTGAACGCCCAGCTCACCGATCGCACCATTATAATACAAGCAAAACTCATATTCTGGCGTCTGTTGAACAGTCGCTTTTGAATCTCAGAACGGATTACATCGATGTGCTGCTGATTCACAGACCGGACCCGCTCATGGATCCGGAAGGAGTGGCTGAGGCGTTTCATGCGCTGAAAAGCTCCGGCAAGGTCAGATATTTCGGTGTTTCGAACTTTAAAGGCCATCATTATCGAATGCTGGAATCGTATCTGCCTGAAAAGCTTGTCACCAATCAAATTGAGCTTTCCGCATATGAATTAGAAAATATTCAGGACGGCACATTGAACCTGTGTCAGGAAAAACGGATTTCTCCGATGGCCTGGTCGCCGCTTGCAGGCGGTAAAGTATTCGCCGGAAACACGGAAAAAGATCGCCGCATTCGCACGGCGTTTGAAACCGTTCAGGCTGAAATCGGTGCTGCCTCATTGGACATGGTGATGTACGCATGGCTCTTCACGCATCCGGCCGGCATCATGCCGATTGTCGGAAGCGGAAAACGCGAGCGGATTTCCGCCGCGGTAAACGCCTTGGCGTATAAGCTTGATCAGGATCAGTGGTTCCGTATTTATACAGCCGTACAAGGCCACGATATACCATAAAGAAAAAGCATCAGCATAACGGCTGATGCTTTTTCAATACTGTCACACCGCTTAGTGCCAAATTCCCATTTATAAGTGATTGAATCCTATATGAAAGCGTTTTATATTAATAAAGAAAACCTCTTTTTCCTCTTTCTATATCTCCATGCGACCTCATCCGCACATCACGAATGTCTGGAGGCCTTTTTATGTATATGACTGCAAGAGAACAAAAGCTTTTAAAGCACTTATTATTACTGAACCGATATGTAACGGTAACGGAGCTGGCTGAGGTGATGGAGGTCAGCACCAGAACCATTCACAGAGAGCTAAAATCAATCAAGCCGCTGATGGAGACTGTGGGGCTCAAGCTCGATAAACAGCCCGGCAAAGGCTTGAAGGTGCTAGGGAATCCCGAAGATAAACAAAAGCTGATCACCGAGCTGTCACATGAACAGCATGAATACAGCGCGGACGAACGAAAACTGCTGATTCTCTGTTCGCTATTGGAGTCCCAAGAACCGGTGAAGCTGTACACGCTCGCTCATGATCTGCAGGTCACCAATGCTACGGTCAGCTACGATTTAGATGAGCTGGAGAAATGGATTTCTCCATTCGGATTAACACTGATTCGAAAAAGAGGCTTTGGCATCCAGCTAATGGGGCCGGAGAACGCGAAACGAAAAATTGTCGGCAATCTGATTGTGAACCGCCTCGACATCCAAATGTTTTTGGAAGCGGTTGAATTAAACATTAAAGGAAAAGCCGATTCCTCCGAGAAGATGTTCGGGGTTGTCAGCAAAGGCGAGCTGTTAAAAATGGAGCGGATTTTATTCCAGCTGAAAGAAAAAATCGCATTTTCTCTATCTGACAGCTCCTATATAGCGCTTGTCGTTCATCTGACGTTTGCGATCGAACGCATTAAACTTGGTGAAACGATCAGCATGGAAGAGAGCGAGCTTGATGAACTCAAGAGTGCAAAAGAATACAGCTCCGCTCTGGAAATCGCGGGTGAGCTTGAACGTGCTTTCGGCGTGACAATCCCGGAAGCGGAGGTCGGCTATATAACGATCCACCTGCGAAGCGCCAACCGCAAATACAAAACAGAATACAGAGCACAGGAAATAGAGCTTGAAACAGCCCTGCAAACAAAACGGCTGATCGCTTTTATTTCAGATAAAATCAGAATGGATCTGACGAAAAACTACTCTTTATATGAGGGCTTGATTGCCCATTTGGAACCGGCCATCAGCCGTATGAAAGAAAACATCGATATTTATAATCCATTGAAGGAACAGATCAAGCGCGATTATTTTCTGCTGTATATGGCGATAGAAGAGGGTGTGGAGAAATTTTTCCCGGACATGTCCTTTTCCGATGATGAAATCGCCTTTATCGTTCTACACTTCGGTTCAGCGCTTGAAATCAAAAAAGAAGAAGCTAAAGTGAGAGCCCTTGTTGTCTGCTCAAGCGGAATTGGTTCTTCGAAAATGCTTGCTTCGAGATTGAAGAAAGAGCTGCCGGAAATTGAATCGTTTGATATGTCCTCCCTGATCGAGCTGAAGGACCGCGACACTCAAGCCTATGATATGATTGTGTCCACTGTGCCGATCCCATATCAAAACATCGACTATATTATGGTCAGCCCGCTTTTAAATGAGGAAGACGCAAACCAGGTGAAGCAATATATCAAGCGGAAAATCCCGCTCATTCTTGAGAAAAAAAGAAGCCCGAAGGAAGAGACGCGGCAAGCCGACATCCCTGACATGCTGGCAGCGGCGGAAAGCGTCGGACGATACATGGCGGTCATTCAAGACGTCTTGCGCCATTTTTCACTTACTGAAATGAAAACAAAACGGGATCACGGCGTGCTGCTGTTCGAGCTTTTTCAACAGCTGAAAAACGATGGCCTCATCCGAGATCCGAAAAAAGCGGCTGATTGCCTTGCAGAACGCGAAAAACAAGGGGGATTGGGCATACCCGGTACAAACATGGCGCTTTATCATCTCAAAAATGATCATATCGTCCTGCCTTTTTTCAAAATGTACGATCTCAGCACATCTTTTGAAGTCAATGGCATGGACGGAAATACCCTCAGGATGACGAGAATTCTCGTCATGATGGCGCCGGCCACATTATCAGCAGAAGGCTCAGAGGTTTTGAGTGCGATCAGCTCTGCCATTATTGAAAGCGGAGAAAGCATGGCGGGCTTTCAGGAGGAAGGGGAACGAGAACTGTATCAGCGTTTAAACCGCATCTTTTTCAATTGGATGAAAGAAAAAAACATCCCGTAATCATACATTTCACACGCCAAAAAAAGGCGTGTGTTTTTGTTTGGATGCAGAACAAAATAAAAAAATGCGGGACTATTTTATCATTCTGTAATGGAATAGTTCCAAAATGAAATAGTTTTACAAGTTATCTTTTTTGGGTTAAAATGGGTGAGGTAAGGAAGATAATCTAACAAATTATAGAGGATTCAAGAGATATAGGAGATGACCAATATGGAAACATTACAGCATCTGATTCTGCATGACATGCCGGATAGCGAAGAAATAGAAGCTGTAAAAAGCGGAGCTCACACGCTGACATACGCATCATATCGCAAACGAATCAATCAGCTGGCGAATGCTCTGCTTCAAAAAGGAATTCAAAAAGGCGACCGTGTGGCATTACTTTGCAAAAACGGCCACCCTGCATCAACACTTATGTTTGCCGCACTTGAAATCGGCGCCGTTGTTGTACCTGTCAGCTGGCAGCTGAAACCATACGAGATGACAGGCATTTTAAAAGCAAGTGAACCGAAAGCATTGTTTTACGGATCGGAATTTAAAGAGACAATGGATGAAGTGCTGCCTGAGCTGTCTTCTGTGTATTTGATCATGGAAACAGGTACAGCGTATGAGACATCTCCAGTGTTTGAAGCGCTTTTTGCAGGTCCTGATCATTTGCCGGAAGCAGAAATAGTTTCTCCAGATGATACAGCGCTCCTGATGTTTACGTCAGGGACAACAGGGAATCCGAAAAGATGCATGATCACCCATGGCGGTATTTACAATTACGTATCAAAATCAAATAGCTCAAGCGCACGAATGAAAAATCTGCGTTTTCTGGCGTGCCACCCGATTTATCATACGAGCGCACTTATTTGTATCATGCTTGGAACGTTTGCGGGAACCACGTTTATTTTTACAAAGGACCAAGATCCTGTTGATATGCTGAAGGTTATTGAAGAAGAAAAAATTCAAACGATCATGGCCCTTCCTGTGTTTTACACTTATTTGCTTGAGGCGTGGGAAAAACATCAAACCGATCTGTCCTCGCTCATTATTTTGATGACAGGCGGAACAAAAGTGCCTAGCAGCCTGATTCAACGTTATCTTGATATCGGCATACAGCTCGCTCACGGTTACGGAAGCACAGAAGCTTGGGGAATCAGCACATGGATTCCTGAAATGGGAATGGATAAAGCGGCCTCTGCCGGTAAACCCGTTGCTGATGTTCAAGTCAAGGTAGAAGATCCTGAGACGAGAGAAGAGCTGCCGCAAGGTGAAATCGGAGAAATCGTTGTGCATAGCCCATTCTTATTTAAAGGCTATGAGGAAAACCCTGAAGCGACAGCAAAGGTGCTGCAAAACGGCTGGTTCAGAACCGGAGATTCAGGCTACGTGGATGAGGACGGCTTTATCTTCATCACCGGACGATACAAGGATGTCATTATTTACGGAGGCGATAATGTCTATCCTGATCAGGTTGAAGAAGTTATCCAGCAGATCCCGGGCATCCTTGAAACAGCAGTTGTCGGGATACCGGACCCGCTGTACGGAGAAAAACCAAAAGCCTTTATCGTTACTAATGGCACTCAGGAAATAACGGAAGCGGATGTCATTGCATATTGTAAAGAACGCTTGTCCGCTTACAAAATTCCTGAAATCGAATTCGTAAAGGAACTTCCGAAAAATAATCTCGGCAAAGTAAAAAAAGACGTCTTGCGCAAGCAAGCTGTACATTCATAAAAGAAAAAGCCCGTCATTTATGTGACGGGCTTTTTTGCGGTTGCGCAGACTGAAAGCTCAGGTTTAATGTCTTTATATTGGATATCAATGTCTTTGAAGCCTGCCGTTTTCAGGTCAGTAAGCATCTGTTTTCCGAACGATTCAGTTTTTTCAGGACTGGCATCTGCTTCCCGGGGCTGCATCGTAATGGCTGCTTTGCCGCCGGGTTTTAAGGCTTGATAAATCTGTTTGATGCCTTCTTGCTGGTTATTCCAAATCGTGTAGTTGTTAACGGAAATGACTTTATCATAATACGCGGCGGGGAGGGGAAACGTTTCAATGCTGCCCTGTATCAGGCGAACACGGTCTGTTTTTAATCTGTGTGCCGCCAGCTTCAGCATAGCCTCTGATACATCAAGCCCATGGATATGAACGCTCTTTTCGCGTTTCAGCATCTGCTTCATGCAATAACCCGGTCCAAAACCGACTTCTAGAATGCGGTCTCCGCGTGTTAATCCAAGCTGATCTATTGTCCACTGATTCAGTGTTTTATTTTCAGCAGCCATGATGTATCCGGCAAGTATGCCGAACATCCCCTTCGGTCTGCTGAATTTTTTAGAAAGCATGTTAATCATTCAGCAACCTCCTTTTCACATCATTTTCCTCCTTGCGTTCCATGTGAAACATTTTTCTGATAAAGCAATCCGAAGGTGCTGAACCATGTTTATCCAAAGTAGGCACGAGGTACACAACAAATAGACATGAAAAAAAAGGAGGAGAATCATTATGGCAAACTATCCGAAAGAACTGCCGGCACAAACCCAAAATCGCCAGCCGGGAATTGAAAGTGAAATGAATCCAAGTCCCGTATATGAGTACGAGCATTATAAAGGTGCTGATAAATTAAAAGGAAAAGTCGCACTCATTACAGGCGGCGACAGCGGAATCGGACGTGCGGTATCCGTGGCTTACGCAAAGGAAGGTGCTGACATCGCCATTGTATATAAGGATGAGCAGGGAGATGCTGAAGATACCAAAAAACGCGTTGAACAAGAGGGCGTGAAATGTCTCTTAATCTCCGGAGATGTGGGCGACGAGGAGTTCTGTAATGAAGCGGTTGAAAAAACCGTGAATGAACTCGGCCGTCTGGATATCCTTGTGAACAATGCCGGTGAGCAGCATCCGAAGGAAAGCATCAAAGATATTTCAAGCGAACAGCTTCACCGCACATTCAAAACAAACTTTTATTCACAATTTTATTTGACTAAAAAAGCAATTGATTATATGAAACCAGGCAGCGCGATCATCAATACGACTTCTATTAACCCTTATCGCGGTAATCCGATGCTGATTGATTATACGGCTACGAAAGGTGCGATCAATGCCTTTACTAGAACAATGGCGCAGGCACTTGTCAAAGACGGCATCCGTGTAAATGCCGTAGCGCCGGGACCAATCTGGACACCGTTAATTCCATCTACATTCTCAGAAGATACAGTCGCTCAATTTGGGCAAAATACGCCGATGGGCCGTCCGGGTCAGCCTGTTGAGCATGTCGGATGCTATGTGCTGCTGGCATCAGATGAATCATCCTATATGACAGGACAAACGCTGCATGTAAACGGCGGAGACTTTGTGACGACGTAAGAGGGAGTGAGGAAATGAGCATCACGAAAGAAGAAGTAAACAGCTACTATCAAAAAGCTGGTATTGTCTTAACAGATGATGAAGTAGAACAAATTCAGCTCATGGACTACGGCTTGGGAAAAGAACGAAAAGTCGGGCTCCAGCTCTTTGTCTATGTGAATACAGACCGATATTGTTCAAAGGAACTGGTGCTGTTTCCCGGACAGACGTGCCCGGAGCATCGCCATCCGCCGGTTGACGGGCAGGAAGGCAAGCAGGAGACCTTCCGCTGCCGCTACGGAAAAGTATATCTTTATGTTGAAGGAGAAAAAACACAGCTTCCAAAGGTTCTTCCTCCACAAGAGGATAGAGAATACTATACAGTCTGGCATGAGATTGAGCTTGAACCCGGCGGGCAATATACAATTCCGCCGAACACCAAGCATTGGTTCCAGGCCGGGGAGGAAGGCGCAGTCGTAACGGAAATGTCTTCAACCAGTACAGACAAACATGATATCTTTACCGACCCTAGAATTTAAGGATGAGGCTTAAAAAGCCCATCCTTTTTTTTATTGAAAAAAACGGAAACACCGTTATAATGGGTAAAAAAGGAAAGAGGGCGAGGGAGATGTTCACCTGCGACGTAAACGAGCACATTACCATCCGGTTATTGGAGCCAAAAGATGCGGAGCGGCTGGTAGCGATCATTCATGAGAACCAGCAGCGAATCAGCCAATGGCTATTCTGGGCTGAAAATCCAAGTGATGCCGAAACGTACAGGGAAACGCTCATTCCGGATTGGCGGCGTCAGTATGCTGACCTGAACGGCATTGAAGCGGGGATTCTATATGACGGCAGCTTGTGCGGCATGATTAGCCTGCATAACCTTGACCAAGTAAATAAAAAAGCGGAAATTGGCTATTGGATTGGCGAGGAATACGAAGGCAAAGGCATTATCACTGCCGCCTGCCGAACACTCATCACATATGCCTTTCAGGATCTGGAATTGAATCGTGTTGCGATCTGTGCGGCTGTCGGAAATCACAAAAGCAGAGCGATCCCGGAGCGCCTCGGCTTTCAAGAGGAAAGAATAGCGAGGGAAGGCATATTCATTAAAGGCAAGTTTCACGACCTCGTCTATTACAGTCTGTTAAAGCGTGAATGGGATGCAAAAAATTAAAGAGCACATTTTCTTGTTTAAATCGGTCCCGAATGTGGAAAAGTAACAGCGGAGACGTTAAAAAGGAGTGATTCGAGATGAATCAGCAAGATATTAAACAAAAAGTGCTTGATGTTCTAGATCACCATAAAGTAGGTTCGCTCGCAACGGTTCAAAAGGGCAAACCGCATTCCCGCTACATGACTTTTTTCCATGACGGGCTGACGATTTATACACCGACAAGCAAAAAAACTCATAAAGCTGAAGAAATTGAGAATAACCCCAATGTGCACATTTTATTAGGTTATGATTGTGAAGGCTTTGGCGATGCGTATGTCGAAGTCACAGGAAAAGCAAAAATAAACAATTCAACAGAATTGAAAGACAAAATCTGGAGTTCTAAATTGGAACGCTGGTTTGACGGGAAGGATGACCCGAACCTGGTGATTCTTGAAATCGAACCGGAAACTATCAGATTAATGAATGCAGGAGAGAAAACACCAGTCTCACTTGATTTATAAAAAAAGTTTGTGTTTTCAGGGGCGATATGTTATCATGAATAGCTAAGCAAGAAAAATAAGCAAATAAAAAAGAAAGTAAACTTCTTTTTTCTGTTTTGAGAGAGAAGCTTTTACCGCTTCACAAGCAGCAAACCAGCTGCCCTTATTCTTTTCCTTCATAACAAATCGCCCCTAACGATGAGATGGAAAAAAGACTTTTTTGTTTTACAATTCACACCGGCGCGGCTTCGGAGCCGCAGTGACGATTGAGAGGTAGGGCTTTCGTTGTCTTGTGTTCAAGAAATTTCCATGGTGTTTACTTTCCAGAATGATTCTTCGGAACAATGCTTTAGAATCTAACCCGCCCGACTTGGCGGATGATATAATCTTTATTTGCGTATAGAAAAGAATAAGACAAACCGCTCGGCATACGCCGGCGGTTTTTTATTGTGAAAAAAACAAATCACACATGAAACTTCTGGCTGTTTCCTTCAGTCTTATCACTAGGATGAAACTGGAGGAAAGAATACTGTGCATGTTATTACAACACAAGTCGTTTTTATTTTCTGTTTTTTGTTATTGATTCACTCAATAGAGACCCTTGCCTATGCCACAAGGCTTTCAGGGGCCCGGGTAGGGTTTATCGCGTCCGCGCTTTCCTTGTTTAATGTCATGGTCATCGTGTCAAGAATGTCAAACATGGTCCAGCAGCCCTTCACGGGGCACTTAATTGATGATGCCGGAAAAAACGCGCTGGCGCTCGTAGGCGAGCAGTTCCGGTTCCTGATCTTTGGCTCGACGGTCGGGACTATTGTGGGCATTATCCTGCTTCCGTCTTTTGTCGCCCTTTTTTCACGTGCGATCATCCACTTGGCGAGCGGGGGCGGCTCCGTTATTCAGGTCTTTCGGAAAGGATTTTCTAAGAATGGATGTAAAAATGCCTGCTCCTATTTGCGTCTGCCGTCTGCTTCGTATTTGAAGGGATTTCACATGCGTTTCATTCCAAAACGGCTGTTTGTCATTAACATGCTGATCACGTCCATTTATACAATCGGCGTGCTTTCCGCACTTTACGCAGGGCTTCTTGCACCCGAGCGCAGCACGACGGCGGTTATGGCATCAGGCTTAATCAACGGGATTGCGACGATGCTGCTGGCCATTTTTGTTGATCCGAAAGTGTCTGTTCTTGCTGATGATGTGGCAAAAGGAAAACGAAGCTATGTTTATTTGAAATGGACCTCTGTGACAATGGTGACGTCAAGGGTAGCGGGCACGCTTCTTGCCCAGCTTCTGTTTATCCCTGGCGCTTATTATATCGCGTGGCTGACAAAATGGTTTTGATGGAGAAAAGCTGACCTGATGAAAGGTCAGCTTTTTATTTATTCGGCGATGTTGCCCATAGAAATGGCGATTCGGTTCCAGCTGTTAATTTGATTAATGATGAGGATTAAATCAACATATTCTTTTTCATTATAATATTTACGCACCTCTTGATATACATCATCAGATACACGTTTGTTAGAAATAAAAGTGACATGCTCTGTCAGCAATAATGCTGCTTTTTCTTCAGGGGTGTAAAAACTGCACTCTTCCCAAGCGTTTAATCCGTAAATACGCTGTTCGGTTTCTCCCATTTTTCGGGCATCTTTCGTATGAATGTTAATGCAGTAGGCGCAGCCATTTAATTGTGATGCTCTTATTTTTATTAGCTCTCTTGTAGTCCGGTTAATATTGGATGTTTTTGTGTATGCCTCCATTTTCATCATGATTTGTAATCCATCAGGGGCTGTTTGGTCGTAGGGAATCCTCTTCGTCACCATTCCATCTCCTTTCACTACTGTATAATGATGACATGGTGGTCAGGTTTAAAAAAGAAAACAGCCTGAAGCAGATTCAAGCTGTTTTCTTAATAGTGCCGGCATCACATCATGCCGCTTTATCGTTTATTTAAAGTTCCTTAATCCGCGATCGTACAAAAAGTTTCCGAATGGGACGAATGCGGCGACGAAACCGGCCGCTGACCATTTTAACGACCATTTCACAGAAAACGTCACATAGGCCAACACTAGCAAATACAAAATAAACAATCCGCCGTGAACAGAACCGACAATTGTCACCGCAAGAGAAAGGCCTGCCCAATATTTGAGCGGCATGGCGACGAAAAGCAGGATTAAGAGTGACATTCCTTCAATAAAACCCATCGTGCGAAGTCTTCCGATCGGCGTTTGCAGCATAAATCGCCCTCCTCGTGGACACGTTTTCATCTATACTATAAACAATCCGGCGGGCATATATGACAAGTTTCAGAAAATGTTCGGAAAACATTCATATTTGGCTTACTCATCATCCAGCTCTTTGTTTTTTAGAAAAGATCTTCGGAGACTTAAAAAGTTGATGATAAAATAAAAGAAGATAAACAGTATTGCGAGCATCAATGCTTCCAGCCACTCATGAAGCGTATGTGGATAGCCTGTAAACAGTATACTAATAATAAAAAACAGTACACCTGTTATAAGGCTCGCTGCCATTATTTCTTTTCTTTTTTTTCGGTAGGTCACTTCAGTCGCAATCTCAGGGTGTTCAAGACCTGATAATAAATAGCGAATGAGAATATATCCTGCAAAAACAACAAATCCAACACCGCTTACCATGTACTCCATAGGATCTCGTTGAAGAACAAAACCTCTAATAATGAGATCTATCAGCATTAAGGCAGCAAGTATAAATCCTGCTTCCCCATAAAACTGTTTCATTTTCTTTTCGACATACTCATCTTTAAAAACAAAAAATAAATGCTTCATTGGCAGTCCCCTTCCCAAAATAATTCATCCAGTGTCTTATCCAGCGCCTTCGCAATCGCGATGCATAGCTGCAGCGTTGGATTGTACTTGCCTTTTTCAATCAATCCGATTGTTTGTCTTGTCACTTGAACATATTGTGCCAATTGAGACTGGGTCCACCCCTTTTCCACCCGTGCCAGTTTTACGCGATTGGTCATGTTTGCCCCCTGTGTAATATATATATTGCATAATGTTAAATATATATTACTTTTCTGGTGTTTGAAAGTCAATGAAATCTAAACCTTTTATCTTGTCATTTACACAAATTCCCGAGATAATGTGAACAAAAATAAAAGAAGGATTTTGATATGAAACTTGACCAAATTGATCTGAATATCATTGCGGAACTGAAAAAAGACAGCCGTTTGTCCATGAGGGAGTTAGGACGGAAAATTAAGCTGTCCCCGCCATCAGTCACCGAACGGGTGAGACAGCTGGAATCGTTTGGCATCATTAAGCAATATACGCTGGAGGTAGATCAGAAAAAACTTGGCCTTCCGGTTTCCTGTATTGTCGAAGCAACCGTCAAAAACGGGGATTACGATCGATTCAAAAGCTACATTCAAACGCTGCCGAATATTGAATTTTGCTATCGGATTGCGGGAGCGGCCTGCTATATACTGAAAATCAACGCGGAAAGCCTTGAAGCAGTTGAAGCTTTCATCAATAAAACAACACCTTACGCCCAAACCGTCACTCACGTCATTTTCTCAGAAATTGATACAAAAAACGGGCGCGGTTAGAGAGTGCCTGGTCAAGTCTGTTATAATAAAAGGATGAGCGTGAAAGAAAGAGAAGTGATCAAGCATGTCAAAAACAGTTGTATTAGCTGAAAAACCTTCAGTCGGCCGCGATTTGGCCCGGGTGCTGAAGTGCCATAAAAAAGGGAACGGTTATCTCGAAGGAGATCAATATATTGTCACATGGGCTTTAGGCCATTTGGTGACACTTGCTGATCCGGAAGGCTACGGAAAAGAATTTCAATCATGGCGGCTTGAGGATCTGCCGATTATCCCTGAACCACTAAAGCTAGTGGTCATCAAAAAAACCGGAAAGCAGTTCAATGCGGTGAAAGCGCAGCTTACCCGCAAGGACGTCAATCAGATCGTCATCGCGACAGATGCCGGCCGGGAAGGTGAGCTCGTCGCACGCTGGATCATTGAAAAAGCGAACGTCCGTAAACCGATCAAACGGCTGTGGATTTCCTCAGTAACGGACAAAGCGATCAAGGAAGGTTTTCAAAAGCTGCGCAGCGGCAAAGAATATGAAAATCTGTACCACTCAGCCGTTGCCAGAGCAGAAGCGGATTGGATTGTCGGCATTAACGCGACCCGTGCGCTCACCACAAAATTCAATGCCCAGCTTTCATGCGGACGCGTGCAGACGCCGACACTAGCCATGATTGCGAAGCGCGAGGCGGACATCCAAGCCTTTAAGCCTGTTCCATATTACGGCATTCGCGCAGCGGTCGATGGAATGACGCTGACGTGGCAGGACAAAAAATCGAAGCAGACGAGAACATTTGACCAAGGCGTGACAAGCCGTTTGCTAAAAGAACTTGATGGAAAACAGGCGGTGGTCGCTGAACTGAAAAAAACAGCGAAAAAAAGCTTTGCTCCTGCGCTTTACGACTTGACGGAACTCCAGCGGGACGCCCACAAACGCTTCGGATTTTCCGCCAAAGAAACGCTCTCAGTTCTGCAGAAGCTGTATGAGCAGCACAAGCTTGTCACATATCCGCGGACAGACTCACGGTTTTTATCCAGTGACATTGTCCCAACCTTAAAAGACCGGCTGGAGGGCATGGAAGTGAAACCGTATGCCCAATATGTCACCCAAATTAAAAAGCGCGGCATCAAATCGCATAAAGGCTACGTCAATGATGCTAAAGTGTCAGACCACCATGCGATTATCCCGACTGAAGAGCCGCTTGTTCTCAGCAGTCTCAGCGATAAAGAACGCAAGCTGTATGACCTGATTGCCAAACGTTTCTTAGCTGTGCTGATGCCGGCTTTTGAATATGAAGAAACAAAGGTCATGGCAGAAATCGGCGGAGAAACTTTTACAGCGAAGGGAAAAACTGTGCAGTCACAAGGCTGGAAAGCCGTTTATGACATGGCTGACGAGGATGACGAGCAGGAGGACGACAGAGATCAGGCGCTTCCGGTTCTGCAAAAAGGCGCCTCGCTCACTGTCCGCACATTAACTGAAACAAGCGGACAAACCAAACCGCCAGCCCGTTTTAATGAAGGGACGCTGCTGTCAGCTATGGAGAACCCAAGCGCCTTTATGCAGGGAGAAGAAAAAGACCTTGTCAAAACGCTTGGCGAAACAGGCGGCCTCGGTACGGTTGCAACGCGTGCCGACATTATCGAAAAACTGTTCAACAGCTTTTTAATTGAGAAAAAAGAAAAAGACATTTTTATCACCTCAAAAGGAAAACAGCTCCTGCAGCTCGTTCCTGAGGATTTGAAATCACCTGCTTTAACGGCAGAATGGGAACAAAAGCTGTCCGCCATTGCGGCTGGAAAATTAAAATCCGCTGTCTTTATTAAAGACATGAAGGCTTACGCTAAGCAAACGGTAACAGAAATCAAAAACAGCAGCCAAACCTTCAGACATGATAACATGACGGGAACGGCATGTCCGGAGTGCGGCAAAATGATGCTGAAGGTAAACGGCAAGCGCGGCACCATGCTCGTGTGCCAGGACCGGGAATGCGGAAGCAGAAAAACGATCGCCAGAAAAACAAACGCGCGCTGCCCGAACTGCCATAAAAGAATGGAGCTTCGAGGCCAAGGAGAAGGCCAGACCTTCGCGTGTGTTTGCGGGCACCGTGAGAAGCTTTCTGTATTTGAAAAACGGAAAAACAAAGACAAAGGGCGCGCTACAAAGCGGGACGTCTCTTCCTATTTGAAAAAACAAAATAAAGATGAACCGATTAACAATGCGTTGGCGGAACAGCTGAAGAAACTCGGTTTGGATAAATAAAAAGAAACCTGTGCGATTCGCACAGGTTTTTTTATTGGACTTAGGTCCTGTTTTTTGAAAGTTCAAAAAGGGGAAAAAAAGCTAGTAATCTTCGTTTTTTTCTTTTATAGTTAATATAATTTGTAACATGGCAGTAATAATTTCGTCATATATTGGTGTGCGTCTGATTCGCTTTGGACGACAAAGGGGGATTTGCCTGTGCGGCATGTGTTGGTCGCTGCTATCTTATGTTGCTTATCTATCGGACTTTCCGCAGGGTGTGTTGAAGCTGGAAATAAAATCCTATATCAGTCGGAGGCAGATAGGAATACCCGACCGCTTCAGCCGGCGGAGTATTTCATCTATCACAATCTTATGAATGACCAGGGGCTTATCAAAACGGATTTCTCAGATCAGCCCTCCTATTTATCAGAATCGATTGGCCTGTGGATGGAGTTTTTGGTCAGCAGACAAGACGCCTCGCATTTTCAGGAGCAATATCAGCATCTGACGAATTCTTTTCTTCTGAATCATCAGCTGGTGACATGGAAGATACAAAACGGTCAAGCGAGCGGAACAAACGCGCTGATTGATGATATGAGAATCATGGTGTCTCTCGATCAGGCAGCTGCTCTTTGGGGGAGCAGCCAATATGAAAAAACGGCCCGTGATATCGGCACGGCTATAAAGACATATAACATGTACAACGGGATGTTTACAGACTTTTACGATTCAGCCTCTCAGGCCGCTTCAAAGGACGTGACGCTTTCGTATGTCATGCCCGATGCACTAGCTGTTTTGAAAAAGTATGGGATCATAGACGAAGAAACAGTACAGCGAAATGCCGATGTTCTCTATCTAGCCCCTTTAAAGAATGGTTTCCTTCCAAAAACGTACAGCGCAGAGTCAAAGCAGTACAAATATGACAGTGAAGTAAACGTCATTGACCAGCTCTACGCCGCGTGGCATTTGCCGGAAGGGAATGAAAAAGCCGCTGTGATAGCGGAGTGGGTCAAAAAGGAATTTCAGGCAAACGGAAAGCTGTACGGACGATATTCAGCAGATACGAAGGAGCCTGCCGTCCAATATGAGTCGCCGTCCGTATACGCGTTAGCTGCTTTATTTTTGGCAAAACAACATGAAGACAGCTCGGTCATCAAAGCGATTTATGATAGAATGAATGACTTTGAAATTCTTGATCCGGCGAAACCGTATTATGGGGGTTACATGAGCGGCTCCGACACGCACTCGTTCGACAATCTGCTGCCGCTGTTAGCCGAAAGGAAGCTTTTTAATGAAACGATCATTCAATGAATCACAAAAATTATTTGCTTATCTTTCAGGGCTTATCGCAGCCCTGTCTCTGTTTATTTTTTATGTGTCCGCCGAGCAGTCGGAGGGCTTTCTGATCATTTGCATCACATTTGTCGTGATCGGAGCCGGCATTTGGTTCGGTCCGATTTACGCGCTGGCGGTCACTTTAATCGTTCTCTTTGTTCTTGGCACGCTCATGATGTTTTTTCAGACTGGACAGGCTGTGATGTTTTCGGCTGAAGACGGGCTGCGCATGCTGATCGTGTGGGGAATTGCGCTTTTGCTGTTTTCCTTTATGTCAGGAAGAATCCACGATATTGCAGCAGAGCTGCGCCGTTCAGTCAAACGTCTTCAATCTGAAATCAAAAGCTTCGTGGCTGTCGACAGAGTGACGGGTTTTGATAACAAGCAAAGAATGAAACTGGAATTGTCAGAGGAAATCAAACGGGCGGAGCGCTACGGCAATTCCTTTGTCTTTTTGCTGCTTCATATGCATTATTTCAAGGAATTTAAGTCTTTGTACGGAGAGAAAGAGACCGACCGCCTCTTTCAATTCGTCAGCCTGCAAATCAGGTCAAGCGTCCGGGAAACGGATAAAAAATTCCGCCCCTCTGACGAGCGCTTCGGCATTGTGCTGACACACACGCCGGCTGAACATATGCCGGCCGTTCTGGCAAAGCTGAAAAAACAGCTGGACACGTATCAGCTGACAAACGGAAAGTATGTGTCGCTTACGTTCCATGTCTGTTATTTACCTTATCGAAGAGATATAAGGACAGCTGATCAATTTTTAGATGAACTGGAAAACGAGATGATGATGAATGAACTTTAGAAGAATAACGCTACTCTGCGTGACCGTTCTGATGCTAACAGCTATTGCTTCTTTTCCCGTGTCGGCCCAAGCAAAGGGGCAGGATGACGGTGTTCTCATCATCTACTCAACCTTGGACGGCAAAGAGTCGCCTCAAGTCAAAATGCTCGATTTATTGGCCGGCCATTTTACATCTCATGTCACGGTCAGAAAAGATTCGGATGTTACAGCATCTGATGTGAAAGGCAAAGAACATGTTATCTATTACGGGCAAACGAAAAGAAAGCTCAGCAAAAAACTGGTATCCCTCATCAGCGGCGTAAAAAAACCTGTCGTCGCGATCGGCTATAATGCCGGACAAATCAGCCAATTTTCCGGTCTTTCCTTAACCCGCAAAGAACATGTCTATCAGATTCACAGCAGCACGGAAAGAAACGATGTCTCCTTAGAGAGCGGGCTTCACGTGCTGAGCGTATCAGGCCTGAAAGGAAAGGCGCTGTATACCTTTACATCTGCTGACGGCAAAGCGCGTCCGTTTATATGGAAAACGGAAAAATCAAATGTGTATATCGGCTTACCCAATCTGTTAAATGACAATTTGATCGTGGCGAAAGAGCTTCGAGAAGCATTTGGAGAGAAGGCTGGAATCACGCTTTTATATTTGCGGCTGGAGGATATCAGCCCGATGTCTGATGAAACCTTGCTGCTTCAAGCCGGTACATATCTGTACAAGAGACATGTGCCTTTTATCCTGTCAGTCATTCCGGTGTATCTGAATCCGGAAACAGGCGATAAAGTGTATTTGTCTGATAAACCGAAGATGGTCAAGGTATTGAAAAAACTGCAAAGCATGGGCGGCAGTATCATTGTTCATGGCTATACACACGCCTATCGCCACAGTGAAACAGGAGAGGGCTTCGAGTTTTGGGATGCCAAGGCGGACCAGCCAATCACTTCGGAAAATGCCGATGACACCCCGTCCATTTTGGAAAAGGAACAGGCTTTTCCGAATGAACAGGCCTATAAGAGCTATTTGAAGCCGTTTCAGGAAAAGGAAGAAACATATACAAGGCAAAAGCTGACGCACGCCATTGAGGATTTAACCTCGGCAGGGCTTTATCCGCTGGCATTTGAAGCCCCGCACTATACGATGTCTGAGTACGGCTATCAAATAGCTTCACAGTATTTTTCAAGCATGTTTGGGCAGGTGCAGCTCAGCAATACAACATGGAAAACCTCCGGTGCATCCCCGTTTTTGACCAAACCAGCTATGCTGCATGGGATGACGCTGTATCCGGAAACAATCGGTTTTGTCGATACATCAAAACAAAACCCGCTCGGCGATATGCAGGAGAACATATCACAGGTGATTGATTTTGAAGGCGGAGTGGCCGGAGGGTTTTATCACCCGTATCTTGGGATGAAATATTTGCCGGAGCTTGTTGACCAGATGGAACGCATTCCGGACAGTGAATGGCTTGATTTGAAGAAAACGAAACAAACCGTCAAAACAGACAAAGTGGAAATTCATACAAGCGGTGACGGAACGATTCAGGTGAAAAACGGCGTAAGTGCCGTCGGCGAGTTTTTCGACCACCATCGGCAAACCCCGTTGGAAAAGGCGTTATGGATTCTCTCCGCAGTTGTGCTCTTGTTTGTCATCATGTTTGTCAGCTATACGTTTTACTTGAGGGCCACATTAAAAAAACGAATGTTTAAGGAGAGAAGAAGCCTTGGGTAATATGCTGTTCTTTATCTCGCTGAGTTTAATATGGGTCATGCTTCTCTATCACATGTTTCTCATGCAGGGCGGATTCCGCCACTACATGACCTTCGAGCGGAACATTCCGAAGTGGAGAGAAAACATGAAGGAATTGCCGAAGGTCAGTGTGCTCATCCCGGCCCATAATGAAGAAGTTGTCATTCGGCAGACGCTGAAGGCTATGGTGAATCTTTATTATCCGAAGGACCGGCTGGAGATTATTGTGGTAAACGATAATTCTTCAGACCGGACGGGTGATATCGTCAATGAATTTTCCCAGAAATACGATTTTATCAAAATGGTAATCACAAAACCGCCTAACGCCGGAAAAGGCAAATCCTCGGCGCTCAACTCCGGTTTTGCTGAATCGAACGGTGATGTCATTTGTGTATATGACGCCGACAACACGCCTGAAAAAATGGCCGTGTATTATCTTGTTCTCGGTCTGATGAATGACGAGAAGGCAGGCGCAGTGGTGGGGAAATTCCGTGTCATCAATGCAGCAAAAACGCTGCTGACGAAGTTTATCAATATTGAAACGATCTGTTTTCAGTGGATGGCGCAGGGTGGCAGATGGAAGTGGTTCAAAATCGCTACCATTCCCGGAACCAATTTCGCAATCCGCAGAAGCATTATTGAAAAGCTCGGGGGCTGGGATGATAAAGCGCTGGCTGAAGATACCGAGCTGACCATCCGGGTGTATAACCTCGGCTATCACATCCGCTTTTTCCCGGCTGCTATTACTTGGGAGCAGGAGCCGGAAACGTGGAAGGTGTGGTGGCGCCAACGGACGAGATGGGCGCGCGGCAATCAATATGTCGTCCTGAAGTTTTTGGCGCAGTTTTTCAAACTGAAACGAAAACGGATTATCTTTGACTTGTTTTACTTTTTCTTTACGTATTTCCTGTTTTTCTTTGGCGTGATCATGTCAAACACGATATTTGTGGTCAATCTGTTTTATGATTTGCATTTGTCGGTCGGGTTTTTGGCAATGATTCTTTGGATTTTGGCGTTTTTCTTATTTATGACCGAGGTCATGATTACGTTAAGCATTGAAAAAACAGAAATGAACAGGCAAAACTTCTTTATCGTATTTCTGATGTACTTTACGTACTCGCAGGCATGGATTGTGCTCGTGATCTATTCTTTATTCGTAGAAATCAAGCACCGTTTATTCAAGCAGGAGGTCAAATGGTACAAGACAGAACGATACAATCAACATAAAAGCGGGTGACCTTTTTGAAACAACTACTTATTTTTCTTACAAGCATTATGCTGCTGGCAATGACCGGACAAACGGCCTTCGCCCAAGAGATGCAGGTCGATGGCTCTCTTCTAGGCAAAAGCAGCCGTGAACAAGCCAAACAGCAGGTGCTGACAAGCGATCTCATGACACTGTACGGATCAAAAGACAGCGCGGAAATGACGTATCAAATTCCCGCAGGCGCCTCTTCCGGCAGCCAGCAATTGGTGATTGAATACGAGGCATCGGATCTATTAATTTCTCCTTCTTCATTAACGGCTGTGATTGACGATGAACCGGTCAAAACAGTAAAGCTAAACGGTGATTCAAAACGGAAAACACTGAAGCTGAACTTGACCAAAAGCCAGTCCGCCCAAGGCTATCACAGCGTATCACTGAAATTTTACGGCGTCATGAAAGAGGGCGTCTGCGTCAGACAGGATACGTCCGGCAACTGGATCAAAATTTTTCCGGACAGCCGCCTGACACTGGCGGACAGCAGCGAAGCGAAGGGAACGTCACTTGAACATTACCCATATCCATTTGCCCAATCGGGTAATACAGCGGAAGAGACTGCTATTGTCATTCCGGATAACCCGAGTTCGGCGGAAATTGAAGCGGCTGTCAAAACAGAAGGATATCTAAAAACTGCGGACAGCAGTATCAGCATTTCGTTTGTGAAGGAATCTGAAGTGAAGCAAATCGACAAGCCGACCATTTTCATCGGTGTGGACAAGCATTGGAACGGCAAGGTGAAAAAGCTGATTAAGCAAGCCGGCTTACAGGCAAAAGGAGAAACACTTCTGCTTGCGGAGCGCGTGCTGAAAGCGCAAGGCAAGCAGCAGCCGGTTCTGTTTGCTCAAGCGGCATCTGATGAAGTGCTCTCAGAAAAAATCAGCGTCATCACTGAGCAGACTTACACCGGCCAGCTAAGCGGCGAAACACTTTCTATTGGCAAGCTTCACAAGTCTGAAAAGCAGGAAAGCAATAAGCTGACCCTTGAGAAATTCGGGGCAGAAGATATGACAATTGGAGCTGACAAAACATCTTCAGCGCATTATTTTTATCCGGCTTCGGCGGTGATAGATCAAAACCAATCAGCCAAGCTGTCGCTTAAGCTAAAGAAATCGGAAACGATTCAAGCAGCCGCCGCAGAAAGCGATTCATCCTCTCAAGCAGCAGAGCTGAAGGTCCTAATCAACGGGCAGCCGCATTCGGTCCGCCTCAATGAATTAGGAAAAGAAGATAAAAACGGATACTATCATGTCACGCTGAAAGTAGACCCTAAGCTGCTGCAGAAAAACCGCTACATTGATATGCAGTTTATCACCACAGGCTTAAAGGAAAACAACCCTTGCGATACAACCGACGAAGAGAAATGGGTCTTTATTGATAAAAGCAGCGCCTTGTCTTACACCGTTAAAGGCACAGCTCCGTCAGCGAATTTCCAGGAATGGCCGCTTCCTTACGCCGGAAATCAGGAACAGGCAACACTGATTGTGCTTCCTGACAGTGTGAGCCAACCTAAGCTTAAAGAGCTTTCTCTCGTTACTGATTCCTTCGGAAGCGAAGCCCAGCAATCTTTTACAGTAAGGAAAGCATCTGAAGTCAAAGCGGATGACGCGAAAGGCCGGAACTTAATTTTCATTGGCGGCGTCAGCCAGTTCTCTCTTTTGAAAGAGAAATCTGCTGATCTGCTCGTGCCTCAAGCGAAAAACGGCTCGTTTGACGTGTCGGGCTTTGAAATGCTGAACGAGACAACGAAACAAGTGGCATTTACCCAGGCGTCTTTATGGGATGCAAATTATACGATGGCTGTTTTTGCGCCGCTGAAAGAAAATGGTGCAGCCGTCACAAAAGAAATGATCAGCTTTTTGAACAGCAATGATGACACGGCGACCGTCATCAATGAAACAAACAGCCAGCAGGTGTTTACAAACCACCAGCAGCTCAAATCAGAAACAAACAGTTCTGAAGCAGAAAAAACAACCCAAGATCAAGGCCAAAAACTGCTGTATATCGGCGTGCTGGCTCTCATTATGGTGATTGCGGCATGCTTCATTTGGGTCACCGTTAGACGAAGAAAAAGAAAGATAGATAGAGAATAAGACAGAGGCTGATATCAGCCTCTGTTTTTTAATTTGGTTCAAATTTTCCATTTGTGGAACCTGTCATTTTATTTTTTTCTCAGGGCCGATAAGCCTCTTTACAACATACGTAAACGGGAGTATGATCTCTTTTAGAAAACAAATCGCTTAATCTGAAAACAGAGCGGGGGACCCATTTTGGCGGCATTTTGCCGCTCGGGGTGAATCCTTTTTAGGTAGGGCAAACTCTCATATGCCCGAATCCGTCAGCTAACCTCGTAAGCGTTCATGAGAGGAGATGAATGAAACCTGTGTTCGATGTTAAGGCACAGGGGCATCCGTTTGCCTCTGTGTTTTTTGCTGTTCAATTTTCAGAATGTAAATCGCATACAGAGACATCATAGCAGAAAGGACTATTATAAAATGTGAGAACAGATGCGGATGTTTTATTGTTTTAATGAAAAATGAAATTAAAAGGGGAAGACATCGATGTATCATTCAATCAAACGTTTTTTGATTGGGAAACCGTTAAAATCACAAGCAGCAGGAGAACAAAAACTGACAAAATTAAAGGCACTTGCCATGCTCTCCTCAGATGCTTTATCATCTGTCGCTTACGGAACGGAACAAATTCTTATCATATTGGCGGCGGTAAGCGCTGCTGCATTTTGGTATTCCATTCCGATAGCGGTCGGCGTACTCATTTTGCTGCTCGCGCTGATTCTCTCATACAGGCAAATTATTTACGCTTATCCGCAGGGCGGCGGGGCGTATGTTGTATCAAAAGAAAACCTCGGCGAAAAGCCCGGGCTGATTGCAGGCGGTTCATTGCTCGTCGATTATATATTAACTGTAGCAGTAAGTATTTCCGCAGGAACGGACGCCATCACCTCGGCGTTCCCGGCACTGCATGATTATCATATACCCATTGCTGTTTTGCTGGTTTTAGTGATTATGATTTTAAATCTGCGGGGGCTGTCAGAATCAGCATCAATACTTGCCTACCCGGTCTATCTGTTTGTGGGGGCTCTTTTCATCCTGATTGCCGTCGGTTTATTTAAGCTTATGACAGGGCAAATAGATCAGCCTGTCCACCATACACCGATCGGCACACCGGTAGCCGGCATTACGCTGTTTTTGTTGCTAAAGGCTTTTTCATCCGGCTGCTCCGCGCTTACCGGAGTTGAAGCGATCTCCAACGCGATTCCAGCCTTCAAAAACCCGCCTGCGCGAAACGCGGCGAGAACGTTGGCTATGATGGGGATCTTGCTTGCGGTTCTGTTTGCCGGTATCACAGTACTTGCATACGGTTATGGGACGGCTCCGAAACCAAATGAAACGGTCATTTCACAAATTGCGTCGGATACCTTCGGAAGAAATGTGTTTTACTATGTCATTCAGGGTGTGACATCGTTAATTTTGGTCCTTGCGGCGAATACGGGCTTTTCAGCTTTCCCGCAGCTTGCCTTCAATTTGGCGAGAGACCAGTACATGCCGCGCATGTTTACAGTAAGAGGCGACCGCTTAGGCTTCTCAAACGGAATTATCTTTTTAGGCGTTGCCTCAATTGTGCTGATTCTGTTATTTGGAGGGCAGACGGAGCACTTAATTCCGCTATACGCGGTCGGTGTGTTTATTCCATTTACGCTTTCGCAAACAGGAATGTGCATCAAATGGATCAAACAAAAACCAAAAGGCTGGATTGGAAAAATGCTGATCAACTCCTGCGGCGCATTGATATCGTTTATGGTTCTGTCCATCCTGTTTGTCACGAAGTTTAATGTCGTATGGCCTGTTTTGATCTTTATGCCTATCGTCGTTTTTTTGTTTTTTGCGATTAAGAATCATTATACGGCTGTCGGTGAGCAGCTTCGTATCGTAAACAAACAGCCGGAAGAAATCAAAGGTACGGTCGTGATTGTGCCTGTAGCCGGTGTCACGACCGTCGTGCAAAAATCCATTCAATACGCAAAGTCACTGTCAGATCAGGTCATTGCCGTTCACGTATCGTTTGACAGAGAACAGGAAAAGAAAGTGGAAAAACGCTGGGAAGAGCTGAATAATGGAGTGCGTCTTGTCACGCTTCACTCTTCGTACAGAAGCCTGATCCATCCGTTTGATAAGTTCTTGGAAACTGTTGAAGCAAAAGCAAAGAAGAAACAGTTTTCTGTCATGGTGCTGTTCCCGCAGTTTATAACAAAAAAACGCTGGCATACCATTCTGCACAACCAGTCAGCCTTCCTGCTGAGAGTCCGGCTGTTCTGGAAGAAGGACATAATCGTTGCCACATTGCCGTATCATTTTAAAAAGTAAGCAGCTAAGACCAAGGGACATCCCTTGGTCTTTTTTAAATAAAGGGGGAATGGCGGTGTATACGGAAGGGGCATTTGTTATAGTGACAAACGCAAAGCGGCAAATTCTGCTGGTCAAACGAAAAGACGTTCCTTTATGGGATTTGCCGGGCGGACGGGTTGAATCAGGAGAAACCCCGGAGGCAGCGGCGATCCGGGAGGTAATGGAAGAAACGGGATATCTGATAGAGCTTTCCGGGAAATTGGGTGTCTATCAAAGACCTAAGTTTCAGGACGAACAGCATGTGTTTGCAGGGAACATAACAGGCGGACAAGCGATAGAAAACGGCATGGAAACGGCCGGGATGAAGTGGTTTTCGCCGGAGCGTCTGCCGCTTTTGATGGTGCCAAACCGGAAAATGCAAATCAGAGATTTTCTAAACGGCGCCGCGGGCATCAAGAGTACCGTCAAGGACAACAGCTTTTTGGCGGCCCTAGACCTGTTCAGAAGGAAATACAGCAAGCGATAGTTGCCTCCGGGTTTTAAACGGCTCCCCCTGTGGTATTGAAAAAGGAAAAAGGAGGATACGGCATGGCACACAAAACAGCAGGACAAACAATGACAGAACTGCTTGAACAATGGGGAGTCGATCATGTTTACGGCATCCCCGGAGACAGCATTAACGAATTTATTGAGGAACTGAGACACGAAAGAAATCAATTGGAATTCATCCAAACCCGCCATGAAGAGGTGGCAGCGCTGGCAGCCGCGGCTGAGGCAAAACTCACCGGCAAGATCGGTGTTTGCCTGTCAATTGCAGGGCCGGGTGCGGTGCACTTATTGAACGGATTATACGATGCAAAAGCGGACGGCGCCCCTGTGCTTGCGATTGCAGGTCAGGTTTCCTCAGGCGAAGTCGGGCGTGACTACTTTCAGGAGATTAAGCTTGAGCAAATGTTTGAAGACGTGGCAGTGTTTAACAGGGAGGTACATAGCGCGGAGTCACTGCCGGATCTGTTGAATCAGGCGATCCGCACGGCCTACAGTAAAAAAGGCGTTGCGGTATTAAGTGTGTCAGATGATTTGTTTGCGGAGAAAATCAAACGGGAACCCGTTTATACATCACCGTTGTATATTGAAGGGAATCTTGAACCGAAAAAAGAACAGCTTGTGACATGCGCGCAATACATTAACAATGCGAAAAAGCCGATCATTTTGGCGGGACAGGGAATGAAAAAGGCGAAGCGGGAGCTGCTGGAATTTGCGGATAAAGCAGCGGCGCCGATCGTCGTCACGCTCCCCGCAAAAGGCGTTGTTCCCGATAAGCACCCGCACTTTCTCGGTAACCTTGGGCAGATTGGGACAAAACCGGCCTATGAGGCAATGGAAGAATGCGATTTGTTAATCATGCTCGGCACCTCGTTCCCGTATCGTGATTACTTGCCGGAAGACACACCGGCCATCCAGCTTGATTCAGACCCGGCGAAAATCGGCAAACGATATCCGGTAACAGCGGGGCTTGTCTGTGACTCGGCTCTCGGTCTGCGCGAACTGACGGAGTATATTGAACGAAAGGAAGACCGAAGATTCCTAAATGCCTGCACTGAACATATGCAGCATTGGTGGAACGAAATCGAAAAAGATGAAACTGAGGCGACAACACCGCTTAAACCCCAGCAGGTCATCGCACGTCTTCAGGAAGCAGCAGCAGACGACGCGGTGCTGTCTGTAGATGTCGGCACTGTCACCGTCTGGATGGCGCGGCATTTCAAAATGAACGCGAACCAGGATTTCATCGTTTCCAGCTGGCTTGCGACAATGGGCTGCGGCCTGCCGGGAGCTATAGCGGCGAGCTTGTCTGAACCGGAGCGCCAGGCCATCGCAGTCTGCGGTGATGGGGGCTTTTCCATGGTCATGCAGGATCTCCCGACCGCGGTCAAATACAAGCTCCCGATTACGGTCGTTATTTTAAACAATGAAAATCTTGGCATGATTGAATATGAACAACAGGTCAAAGGCAACATTGACTATGTCACAAAACTTCAGAATGTTGACTATGCCGCATTTGCAGAGAGCTGCGGAGCAAAAGGCATCAAGGTGACCAGAGCGGAAGAGCTTGCGCCGGCCTTTCATGAGGCGCTACACTCCGATCAGCCGGTCGTTGTTGACGTAATGATCGGAAATGAACCGCCGCTGCCCGGCAAGATCACCTATGGACAGGCAAAAGGCTTCAGCAAATACATGCTGAAAAACTTCTTCGAAAACCAAAAAATCGAAATGCCGTCATTGAAGAAAAGCTTAAAACGGTTATTCTAAAAAAACAGGGGCCCGGGAAGGCCCCTGTTTTTTGGATTTTATTGAATCATAAAATTGGTGGTTTGAACCTTTAAAATGACTCGTATACTTATTGGGATCAACATTTTCGCCGTGCCCAAAACAGACACAAGGACAAATGCATCTGCTTTTTAAGCAAAAAGATCAGCGCATTTGTCCTTGTCTGTTACATCCAAAATTAATGTCTTTATAAGCTTATTTCCCTTTTTTCGAAAGTCCGAAAAAGAAAGGAAAAGCAGAACCAACCAATAAAGTGCCGAATAAAAACATGCCGCCGATAAACACGTGAAAATTAGCGCCACCGGCTGTAAAAGCGGTAATTAAGGAAATGATACTGAGCACCACCATGGCGATGCCAGGCGCGATTCTCATTTTTTTACCTGTTGATTTATAAGCGATAACAGAACATAAAATTCCGATAACAATAGGGACAATCCATAAATAAAACAGAATAAATACTGACATTATCAAAACTCCGATTTTTTCTTCTATCATAACAAATTTCTGTAAAAAATGATATCAATGAGCTTTGAAGCCAAAATAAAAAACCGGCTCTATCAGCCGGTTTTTGTCTAACGGAACGTATCGACGATCAAAAACACATTCAAAGCAACAATCAGTACAGCGATCAGCCAAGAAACAACTGTTACCCATTTGGCATTGATCAGTGAACCCATAATCCGCTTATTGCTTGTGAACATAATAAGCGGAATTAAGGCAAAGGCAATGCCGAAGGAAAGAACCACCTGGCTCAGCACAAGAGCCGATGTCGGATTGACGCCTGATGCGATGATCAAGATCGGCGGAATGATTGTGATGAACCGCCGTACATACAGCGGGATGCGGTAATTGATAAATCCCTGCATAATCACATCGCCTGAAAGTGTTCCGACAGACGAACTGGACAGGCCCGCAACCAGCAGGCCGATTCCGAATAGCATGGCTGAAACAGGGCTGACAAGATGACCGAACTGCTGAAACGCGACATCAAGATCCTCGACAAACAGCCCGTTTTTGAAGAATAATGCTGCAGCCACAATCAGCATACTCGCATTAATAGCCCCTGCAATCAGCATCGCTATTAAAATATCAATAAATTCAAATCTGAAGATTTTTTTCCGTTCGGCATCTGTTTTGCCGACAACCCGCCGCTGTGTGAGGGCAGAGTGTAAATAAATGGCGTGCGGCATAACGGTTGCGCCGAGAATCCCTGCGGCAAGAAGAACGCTGTCGGTCCCGTGAAATGTCGGAACGAAAAGCCCCTTCATCACTGAGACGGCATCCGGCTTTGCGAAAAAGGTCTGCAGCGCAAAGGCGATGACCACTACAAACAGCATGCCGGCAATACCGGCTTCAAGTGAACGATAACCGCGGCGCTGAAGCTCCAAAATCGCGAAAGAGCCGATCGCCGCAATAATAGACGCTTCGAGCATCGGGATGCCGAACAGCAAATAGAGTCCCAGCGCCGCTCCGATAAATTCCGCCAGATCAGTCGCGATAATGACGAGTTCGCCTTGAATCCATAAGCCGATAGAAACGGGCTTAGGAAATTCCTCACGAGCAACCTCAGGCAGGTTTTTGCCTGTCGCGATACCGAGTTTGGCTGAGAGTGATTGGATCAAGAGCGCCATGATATTAGAAAATAAAATCACCCATAGCAGCATATATCCATATTTAGAACCGGCTGATATATTTGTTGCGAAGTTACCGGGATCGATATAGGCAATAGCTGCAATAAACGCCGGGCCTAAAAAAGGCAGTAGTCCTCTGAATCCTCTGCTTTTCCCGTCAAGCGCATCTTGGACTGCTTTGGAACGGGGAGATTGTGCTGTGATGTCCTTATTCATCATGTACTCACCTGAATTCTAATTGTTTTTGCCATACAACAAAGAGTTTCCTTAAACCAAATTATTTTATCTACATCATATGACCATCCCGATTTCTTGTCAACCAATGATGATCAAAATCACTTCTTAAATTTTTCCCTGTTATGTAACATGATATGTAGGGCATCTGTTAAGGGTCCATACATAAAAAGACATCGTTTCTGTATGAAACGATGCCTCCTGAATAATCTAACATTTAGGCTTCCTTCCGCAATCCGCGGAATACGAGGCTCAGTAAGAATACGAAGATCGCTGCCCCGATAATTGCCGGAATAATGGCAAATCCTGCAAGGCTTGGTCCCCAAGTTCCGAGTAGGCCATGCCCGATCCATGCGCCGATCAGACCTGCAATCATCGAACCGAAGATTCCTCCAGGCATGCGATTGCCGACGATGGCACTTCCGATTAGTCCAATTAAGATAGCAATAACTAATGAAACCAAAAAGCTAAGCATGATATTCACCTCTCCTTAATGATTTATATATCAATAACCGTTCTAGACAAATCCGAAACGTACAAAAGCATATTTGCTTATGAGTCTGTTTTTATCTTTCTATGCACACTGCCGTCAGCCAAATGAACAATTACGTCAGTGCCTTTATGCTCAGCAATTTCCTTTGCCCTTTCGATTGCTTCCGTTTTTGTCTCCTTGATTTCAGATACACGTTTGGCATCCTCAGCTTTGACGGCCCAGCCATTTTTATGCTTAATGACATGTTCCGCTTTATTCATCAGCTCGGGTCTGGCGTCATCGTTTGCCTCCTCATCGCGTTCTGTTTCATCATCATGTTTAAGAAAGTCGTCAATTTCCTTTTTTGAGGCGTTTTCCACCCATTCCTTTGCTTTGCTCGTCGCAATCGGAATGGCGCGTCCGTCCTCATAGCCTTCATCAATCATGGCATTCGCGATTTCAATCGCCTTTTTCTTCACAGGCTTCTCGAGATTTTTCAGTGAAGCGGGGTAATCCTTCATAGACCAAGGCATTTCCATCACTCCTTTTGCTTTTATAAAAAGGGTACCCGCAGGTGAAAAATAAAAACGTTTTAGAGAAAAATGAAGGTATACTATATAGTAGAAAAACGGAAGGGAAGTGCGAGTTGGGTGACAACAGAACGAAAAGAAGACTTACATCAGCAATTAAAAGAAATAGAGAAATGGGAAAAGGAGCAGCAAAAAGTCTGGTTTTGGGAAAAACTCAGCCGTCTCCCGTTTCAGCTGCTGGACAAGCTGACGCCGGAATTCATTCAGAAAAAGATCGGCAAGCTTTTGGATGAGGTGGGCACCTTTGTTCAGACTGGAGGACAGTACCTGACATCGGAAAAACAGATTATCAAAACGTTTCAAAAGAAACTGCCCGAGCAAACCTTTGAATCACTGGAGGACGTACAGAAAGCGCCTCTGGCTGTTATGGATGATGTTGCTGAAGCGATGGGCAAAAACCGAATCAATGCTGCAACCGTTCAGGGAGCGACCACGGGTGTGGGCGGCGTATTTACACTGGCGGCAGACATTCCGGCTGTGCTCGGTTTATCATTAAAAACGCTGCAGGATATCGCAGTGGCCTATGGCTATAATCCAAAGGAGAAAAAAGAGCGTGTCTTCATCGTAAAATGTTTGCAGCTTACTTCAGCAGATGTTGTCGGTAAAAAATCCATTCTGAAAGAATTAAAAGACTATGATCAGGACCGTACATATAAGAATGTCGCTTCCCAAGTCCAAGGCTGGCGGGAAGTGGTTTTAGGCTACCGTGACACCTTTGGCTGGAAAAAGCTTTTTCAAATGGTGCCGGTCGCGGGAATGGTCTTTGGCGCGGCAGCCAATCGCTCGACATTAAATGACATTACCGAAACAGGCATGATGCTCTATAAAAAGCGGCGCATCCTCGAGCGGCTCAAAGAAACAGCACAGAATCATGAATAGAAGAAAAGCAGACGGGCACCGCGTTCCGTCTGCTTTTTTCAGTCAAAACACACTCAATGTGTTTTGTTTGTTTAAAAGAAATGACAGCGGGAAAACAACAACCAACACCAATTAAAGGAGGAATTCAAAATGGCACAAGATAACAAAATGAGCAGAGAAGAAGCAGGTAGAAAAGGCGGAGAAACGACTAGCAAAAACCATGATAAAGAATTCTATCAAGAGATTGGTCAAAAAGGCGGAGAAGCCACTAGCAAAAACCATGACAAAGAATTCTATCAGGAAATCGGCGAAAAAGGCGGAGAAGCCACTAGCAAGAATCATGACAAAGAGTTCTATCAAGAGATCGGTGAAAAAGGCGGAGAAGCCACTAGTGGAAATCATGACAAAGAATTCTATCAAGAAATCGGCCGTAAAGGCGGAGAAGCGACAAGCAAAAATCATGATAAGGAATTCTACCAAGAAATTGGCTCAAAAGGCGGAAACGCCCGCGACAACGACTAACTAAGTAAAGCATAAAAGGCAGACAACCTGTAGATAAAAAGCGATCCGGCGCAGCAGCTGGATCGCTTTTTATTTTGGGTATTTTCTCAATTTATGCCAGTATTGCGATACAATAAGTGAAAAAAAGGGGTTTTCGCTAATGTCCGAGATGCAAAATGTGCTCGCCATCGCTAATGAAGTCAAAGAAAAACACGCCAATTTTTCAATCTCAGAGGTCAATGACCACTGTGTGCGCCTCGCTGTATTTACAGGAGAATATGACTGGCACCATCACCCTGACTCAGATGAATTATTCATTGTTCTTGAAGGTGAGCTGCTGATCGATTTTAAGAACAAAGAAACCGCGGTACTCAAAGCGAATGACAGCCTGCTGATCCCAAAAGGAACGGTTCACCGCACGCGCTCTTACGTCAGAACGGTGAATCTCTGTGTCGAGCATATACAAGCGAAAACAGTCACGATAGAGGAATTGCCATGCTGATCAAAAGGATTGTATGTGAAGTAGACGCTGCAAATGCTAAAGCATTTTCAAACGCGCAGTCACAGTGGGGAGCACTATCACATGTAAATGGCTTCATCAAACAGACCGGCGGTTGGCGGAAAACAGCAGATGGGCTGTTCACCGCAGAGATCATCAGCGTTTGGGAGAACAGAGCTGCCTATGATCATTTTATGAAGAACGAACATGACGTTATCTATGAAGAAATCGGGCAAAAGACTACGTTATATTCAATAGAAGTGGCGCTTACTCAGGTTGATGCAGAGGGGGTCGCTTTCTTATTTGAGAACCGGGAAATTGAATACGAGCCTGGATGGACCGTGACAAAAGCTTAGTGATGAGAAATCGCCCTCAAAAAGAGGATAAGCTGAGTTTATCGCTCATAATAACAATAAAGATATTCTCCTGTTATATTAATTGATTTAGAATGAAGAAAATGGCATTCAATTGTGAAATCAGGGGGATTAATTCGGATGACTTTTCATTTTCATGAAATTGACCATATTCAGCTCGCGGCTCCTAAAGGCTGTGAAACTGCTGCAAGACAATTTTACGGCGGGATATTAGGTTTTCAGGAAATTGAAAAACCAGATGAGTTAAAAGCCCGGGGCGGAGTCTGGTTCACTTTTGGGAACAGACAATTGCATATCGGGATAGAAGAACCTTTTGTCCCGGCTAAAAAAGCACACCCTGCATTTGAGGTTTTGAATATAGAAGGCTTAAAAGAACATGTAAAATTAAATGGAATTGCAATTGTTGAGGACAATAAACTTCCGGGAGCGGACAGATTCTATATTTCAGATCCATTTGGCAATCGTCTGGAGATGCTTGAGTGGCAGACAACGCACAAAAAAGGATAGATCACGGTTAATGATGATCTATCCTTTTTATGATAGTGTCTTTATTCGCGTCCTGGAAGTGTATCATGAACAAAAGGCGGTGCTGGTTTTAACTCCGGTTTTTCTCCAAACGCTTTAGCTTCTTTCACATATTCAAAGGATTCTCCATCCGGGGCTTTCTCCTTCAGCCAGTTTTGCTCGGCACTTTCTTCACCTTCAGAGAAATTGATCAACTGATGCGAGAACTCTTGTTTTTCGAGTGCTTTCGGGAATGTCCCCGGCACAATCGGGCCTTCCTGTGCTTCTAATTCTTTAATGGCGGCGAGCCATTGGTTTTGGTGCATCGTGTCACGCGCCAGCAGGAAGCTGAGCATATCTTTGACGCCTTTGTCATCCGTCATTTCAAACAGGCGTGCGACCTGCAGACGGCCTTGTGATTCCGCATTCAGATTGGCGCGGAAGTCTGCCAGCAGGTTTCCGCTTGCTACGATATAGCCGCCGCTCCAAGGTACGCCTGTACTGCTTTCCGGCATGGCGCCAAGTCCTGATACAATGGCATGGTGAGGGTTCATGCCGCCCAGGATGGAGCCGATGACCGGATCTTCAGCGGCTTTTTCCTGCTGATCAAGCGGAGCGTCCTCAAGAAGTCTGGCGATCATCGTAGCGATCATTTCAACATGCCCGAGTTCCTCAGTTGCCGTATCCATCAGCAAATCCTTGTATTTTTCATTTCCTCTTGTATTCCAGCCTTGAAATAAGTATTGCATGGCAACAGAAATTTCTCCGAATTGCCCGCCTAAAATTTCTTGCATTTTTTTAGCGAATAATGGATCTGGACGATCTGGTTTAGCAGGATGCTGCAGCATTTTTGTGTGCTTAAACATGTACCCATCTCCTTTTCGTTTGTCTCTTTTTATATTTCCGATCGTATGAAAGATAAACGAAACGCAGCGTATCGAGATGGGAACTATGAATCTTTTCGCAGCTCCAAAAGCTCCTGAATCAGCTTCCGGCCGAAGATGGGCTCGTACTGCCGGTAAACAGGATCAAGGCGCTTCATCCATTCTTTTTTCTCTTTATCTGACAGCTCATAAATATGTATAGTAGAATTCTTTTTAATTTCTTCCAGCTGTTCCTTATTCATTTGTTCGGCATACGTTTCATTCCACTCCGTCGTCTCCTTCATCGCTTCAGTTAAAATACGCCGTGTTTCTGGTGTTTGCGCCTTCCAGAAGTGTTCATCAGTCATGACAGCGTAGCCGAGATAACCGTGGCTGCTTATTGTCAAATAGTCCTGAACATTATAAAATTTTTTAGAATAGATGTTTGAGATTGTATTTTCTTCGCCATCGACTATATTGTTTTCTAACAGCTGAAAGGTAGAATTGAAGGATTCCTGATGAGGCGTTGCGCCAAGCAGCTTGAACTGATCCTCGATCACATCGCTTTGCATAATGCGCAGATCTTGCCCTTTTAAATCACCCGGTGTTTTGACCGGCCCTTGATTTGTCGTGATTTGTTTAAAGCCGTTTGTCCAATAGGCCAGTCCTTTTAGCTGGTTTTTCTTTAGAGAATCAAACAGCTGTGTGCCGATGCTTCCGTTCAGCCCTTTTTTGACGGCATTGTAATCTGTAAATGCATACGGCAGATCCAGCACCCCCCATTCAGGAGAGAGCATGCCGAGCTTCGATGTGGAGGGGGCGATAAATTGAACATCACCGTTTTGCAAGGCTTCAATTTCTTCAATGTCCGAGTACAGGCTTCCATTCGGAAATACTTCAATTTTTATTTTCCCGCCTGATTTTTCGTTCACCAAATCAGCGAATTTATTGGCGGCCAGCCCTTTTGGCGTATTTTCAGCAACGACATGGCTGAATGTAAATATGATTTGATCCTGCAGCCCTTCCTGGTCGTCATCATAAACAATCTCTTTATTGCCGGTATGATCATGGAATCCGATAAATAAAGCGGTTGCAATTCCAGCGATCATCAGACCGAGACATGCAAGCAAACTCTTCACGAAAAGCCCTCCCCTTATGTTAAGGATAATGGGGGCAATGCCATTCGTAAAGACCTGAAAGGAGAAGCTGATGAACAAAAAGAAGCTCTCAATCCGCTGGAAAATCACAATCCTCTCCTACATACTCGTCATTTTCTCCTTTTTGATCGGCGGCATTGTGCTCATAGGCAATATTCAGCATACAGAGGAAAGGGAGCTGAAAAAACGGCTGATGAATACGGCTCGGACGGTGTCGGAGATGACCGAAGTGAAAGAGGCATTATCGCGAAAAGAACAAACAGAAGCCGTCCGTCATGCGGTTGAAGAGATCCGTATGATCAATGAAGCAGACTACATTGTCGTCATGGACATGGATCATATTCGTTATACTCATCCTGTCAGCGCAAACATCGGAAAAAAGTCAAAGGGTGCAGATGAAGAGGCGGCGTTTGCGGAGCACATTTATTTCTCAGAAGCAACAGGCGAGATCGGAACGGCTGTCCGGGCCTTTTATCCGGTAAAGGATCAGGATTTGAATCAGATCGGAGCGGTACTCGTTGGAAAAACACTGCCGGGGATGGCTGATATATTGTTTCATTTAAGAAGGGATATCGCCTTCATTGTAGTGCTGACACTCGGATTCGGCCTGGCGGGTTCGTTCCTCTTGGCCCGTCATATCAAAAAACAAATGTTTCAGCTCGAGCCCCATGAGATTGTCCGCATGTATGAAGAGCGAACCGCTACCTTTCACTCTATGAACGAAGGCGTGATCGCCATTGACAACCGGCATATCATCACAATATTTAATGAAAAAGCGAAACAGATTTTTGAGGTGCAGGGCGATCTGGTCGGAAAGGTGATTTGGGATGTGCTCAAGGATTCGCGCCTGCCTGAAATCGTGGAGCGGAACAAAGCGGTTTATAATGAAGAAATTCGTGTCAGCGGAAAGGTCATCATGAGCAGCAGGATTCCGATCGTTATGAAGAAAAAAGTCATCGGCGCCGTCGCGATTTTCCAGGACAGAACAGAAGCGGCCAAGATGGCAGAGGAATTGACGGGTGTCAAAAACTTTGTCGAAGCGCTCCGCGTCCAAAATCATGAGCATATGAACAAGCTTCATACCATCGCAGGCCTGATCCAGCTCGGCAAATCCGAAAAAGCGCTGCAGCTGGCGTTTCAGACTTCAACCGAGCAGGAAAACGTCACTGAATTTCTGCATCGCTCCATTCAAAATGACGCCGCGGCGGGGCTTTTGCTAAGTAAAATCAGAAGGGGAAAAGAACTCGGCATTGCTGTGCATATTGATGAAAACAGCAGCCTGCAGCAATTTCCCGAGCATGTCGACCAGCATGATATCGTCGTGCTTCTCGGCAACCTGATTGAAAATGCCTTCGGCTCGTTTGAAACCGTTCAGTCTGATGATAAACGAATTGCCATCAGTATAGAACAAACGGAGGATATCCTAGCGATATTAATAGAAGATAACGGATGCGGCATTGAACACACACATATGCCGTACCTTTATGAAAAAGGATTTACAGTGAATAAAACAGGCGGCACAGGCTATGGCCTCTATTTAGTCAAGCAAATAATAGACAAAGGATCGGGTGCGATAGAGGTCGATTCACACCCGGGACAGGGCACGTCTTTTTCAATCGTTTTTCCGATGAAGGGAGAGGAATCGCAGCATGGCTCGTAAGGAAATCAAGGTTCTGCTCATTGAAGACGATCCGATGGTTCAGGAAGTAAATAAGGATTTCATCACAACCGTTAAAGGCTTTGCCGTCTGTGCGCAAGCGGGAAACGGGGACGAAGGCATCAAGCTGATCAAAGAAAAGCAGCCTGAACTCGTGATTCTGGATGTATACATGCCGAAAAAAGACGGAATCAAAACCTTGCAGGAGATCAGAAGGCAAAAGCTTGAGGTAGATGTCATCGTCGTATCCGCTGCAAAAGACAAGGAAACAATTTCTCTTATGCTGCAAAATGGGGCAGTTGACTATATCTTAAAGCCGTTTAAGCTCGAACGTATGAGACAGGCGCTTGAGAAATATAAGCGGTATAAACAAAAAATAGAGGAAAACGACACGCTGTCCCAGGATCAGCTCGATGCCATCCTCAATATCCCGCGGCAGACCGTACAGGATCTGCCGAAGGGGTTGAATCATTTTACGATGAATGAGCTCATTGCTTTTTTGAAGCAGCAAACTTCGCCTCTTTCTGCTGAAGAGGTTGCCAAGGCTCTCGGTATCGCCAGAGTGACAGCGAGGCGCTATCTTGATTATCTCGAAAAGAATGGAACGATTCAGCTTGATGTTCAATACGGAGGAGTCGGACGCCCCGTCAACCGCTACATATTTAATATGTAAGTCCGAGACCAAAAAGACCAAAATGTCCGTTATGAACATAAACTTCCCCGCCCCTTATGAAAACGCTATCATTCTAGTAAGAAAGACACAAAGGCGACTAGGACAGGGGGAGGAAGAATATGAAACTGTTTAAAAATTTAACAGTTCAAGTCATAACCGCGGTCATCATCGGGGTCATTGTCGGATTGGTTTGGCCGGATGTCGGCAAAGAAATGAAACCGCTTGGGGATACCTTTATCAACGCTGTGAAAATGGTAATCGCTCCAATCATTTTCTTCACAATCGTTCTCGGGATTGCAAAAATGGGCGATATGAAGAAGGTTGGAAAAGTAGGGGGAAAAGCATTTATCTATTTCGAGGTTGTTACGACCCTTGCACTCATTATCGGTTTATTTGTCGTTAATATTTTGAAGCCGGGTGCGGGCCTCGATTACAGCAAGCTTGAAAAGGGAGATGTCTCACAATACACGCAAAATGGCGGTCAGGGGATCGACTGGGTTGAATTTGTCACACACATCGTACCGTCCAACATGGTTGATGCCTTCGCAAAAGGGGACATTTTGCAGGTCTTATTCTTTTCCATTCTTTTCGGAGTCGGTCTAGCGGCGTTAGGTGAAAAAGGGAAAAGCGTCATTGATTTCTTTGATAAAATTTCACATGTCTTTTTCAAAATTATCGGCTATGTTATGCGTGCGGCTCCAATCGGCGCATTCGGAGCGATGGCGTATACGATCGGGCACTTTGGACTCGATTCCATCAAGCCGCTTGCCAGCTTAATGCTGTCTGTGTATATCACAATGTTCCTGTTTGTGTTTGTCGTTTTAAATATCATCTGCAAGCTATACGGATTCAGCCTTTGGAACTACCTGCGCTTTATCAAAGATGAGCTTCTCATCGTGCTCGGCACAAGCTCATCAGAATCAGTTCTTCCGAGAATGATGGATAAAATGGAGCGCTACGGCTGTTCAAAATCAGTCGTCGGGCTAGTTATTCCGACCGGCTATTCGTTTAACCTAGACGGAACATCCATTTATTTATCAATGGCGACTGTCTTTCTGGCTCAAGTGTTTGGAGTGGATCTCAGCATCGGGCAGCAAATAACGATTATCCTCGTTCTGATGCTGACTTCGAAGGGAGCAGCCGGTGTGACTGGAAGCGGATTTATCGTTCTTGCATCAACCCTCTCAGCCCTTCAGGTCATCCCGCTTGAGGGCCTTGCGCTTCTGCTCGGTGTCGACCGTTTCATGAGTGAAGGAAGAGCGATTGTGAACCTGATCGGAAACGGAATCGCCACAATCATCGTTGCAAAAAGTGAAAAAGAATTCGATGAAGCAAAAAGCGTAGAGGCTGTGGAAGGCTTGAAAAAAATGAAAACAGCAGTTTAAAAAAAGAGCGGCCCATCCATGGGGCCGTTTTTTTCATTGTTTAGAAATTATTAAGGTGTGGACAGAGACCTCAGCATTTTTTTGTTATATAATTTACAAATGGATACTATATTGAATGAAGGACGTTTGTCCTAACAGGAGTGTATAAATGGCCGCTTTAGTAAAATTTTTTCAGCACCCGGGAGTAAGGCGTTTTTCCATCTTTGTCGTGTTAACTGGTGTGTTATATCTATTTAAGAGCATGATCAACTTAATATTGCTGACCTTCATCTTCACATTTCTTATGGATCGTTTGGAGCTTGTCGTCCGGCAGTTTTTGAGCCGTTTCTTCCGAGTGAGCCAGCGGATTGTCATTACATTTCTCTACATTTTGCTGGCCGTGCTGCTTACAGTCGGAGGGTTTGTGTTTTATCCGGTCGTTGCCGCACAGATTCAGCAGCTGATCAAGCAAATTAAACATATTGCGTATCATCCAAGCAGCATTCCTTTCTTTGATGAGATCACAAGTGTTTTCGGAGATATTAATATCAGTTCGTATGTCAAAGAGGGTTTCAATGTACTTTATACGTATCTGGCCGATATCAGCACATTCGGCTTGCAGATCGTGATGGCGCTCATTCTCAGCATGTTCTTCTTATTTGAGAAAAAACGGCTGTCTGAATTTATGGAGCAGTTTAAAACGAGCAAGCTTGCTGTGTTTTATAATGAGATTGCTTTTTTCGGAGGAAAATTCGCGAGAACGTTCGGCAAGGTGCTTGAGGCACAATTTATCATCGCCCTCGTGAACTGTATACTGACTTTTATTGCGCTCTGGATTATGCATTTCCCTCAGCTGTTGGGACTCTCCATCATGGTTTTCTTTCTCGGATTGATCCCGGTAGCAGGCGTTGTCATCTCCCTGATTCCGCTCAGTATTATTGCGTACAGCACAGGCGGCGGAATGTATGTGCTCTACATTGTGCTTGTCATTTTCGCCATCCATGCGATTGAGACATATTTCCTCAATCCGAAGCTGATGTCAGCGAAAACAGAGCTGCCGATCTTTTTCACATTTACAGTCCTGATTTTTTCTGAGCATTTTCTAGGCATTTGGGGCTTAATTATCGGAATTCCGATCTTTGTATTTCTTCTTGATATTCTTGATGTGACGAACAAGGAAGATGGGCCCAAAAGATTCCGAGAAAAAAGTAACAAAAAATAGTTTACAAAATTGGATCTTTTCTGTATAAATAAACTACATCATACAATAGTAAGCCACACGCTTAATCCTTTTTAAAAGGAGTGGGGGACCCAATCTTTTGGGGTTTATTTTTCATCTGAAAAACGGACATCTCTTCGTCCGAACCCGGCAGCTAACCTCATCAGCGTGAAGAGAGAATCCTGTGGTTTTATGATACAGCCAAAGCCCGCGGGAGTCTCTCGCGGGCTTTTTTTTCAAAAAAGGAGGAATGCGGATGAAACTGGCAACAAAGATTATCATTGCATTGGTTCTGGGCGCCGTCACGGGGATTATTTTGAACGTAACATCACCTGAATTATTTGAAAATTTGAATAAGTTTGTATTTGGCCCTCTTGGCACCATCTTTTTAAACCTCATCAAAATGCTTGTCGTACCGATTGTTTTTTTCTCTCTTACATTAGGAGTTGCCGGGCTTGGCGATCCTAAAAAGCTTGGCAGAATCGGTGTGAAGGCCATCTCTTATTTTCTCATCACGACAGCGGTGGCGATTACGATCGGGCTTATACTGGCGCTTGTCATTAAGCCGGGTGAGTTCGGCACTTATGATGTCTCATCCGCTAAATTTGAGGCAGAAGAAGCACCGAGTATTGCTGACACACTTCTGAACATGATTCCGGCCAATCCCGTTCAAGCGATGACTGAAGGAAATATGCTCCAAATTATCGTGTTTTCCATTTTTGTCGGACTCGGGATTACGATGCTAGGCAAAAAAGCAGATATGCTTTTGAAAGTCGTTGAGCAGGGCAATGAACTGATGATGTATCTGGTCAACCTAGTCATGAAGTTTGCGCCATACGGCACGTTTGGTCTCATTGCGACAGCTATCGGCAGCCAGGGATTAAGTGCAATAAAAGCGATGGGGCTCTACATGATTGTTGTTACGCTGTCTCTTGTCATACATGCAATCGTCACCTACGGTTCAACAGTGGCCCTTTTAGCAAAAAGAAATCCGATTACGTTCTTTAAAGATTTCTCAGAAGTTATGGTCGTTGCGTTCAGTACCTCAAGCAGCAATGCAACGCTTCCGGTATCAATGGATGTAGCCCAGAAAAAACTCAAAGTGCCTGAGCCGATCAGCAGCTTCGTTCAGCCGCTCGGCGCGACGATTAACATGGACGGTACAGCCATTATGCAAGGGGTGGCCACCATCTTTATTGCACAGGTATTCGGACATGATCTTACATTTACGCAATTGCTGATGGTGATATTGACGGCTGTATTAGCAAGTGTGGGAACCGCGGGTGTTCCGGGAGTCGGCTTGATTATGCTCGCCATGGTGCTTCAATCAGTCGGCCTGCCTGTTGAGGGCATCGGTTTGATCCTCGGAATAGACCGTTTGCTCGATATGCTTCGTACAGTGGTCAACACAACAGGAGACGCGGCCTGTGCCGTCATCATTACAGAAACAGAAAAGAACAAACAGACGGAGCAAGCACCGACTCTATCGGTTTAACCAAACATTTGGAAGCAACAAATGCTATAATACAAACAGTGCCTATTTTTAGGCACTGTTTATTTTTTGTCGAAAAAGGAGGAAGGCTTTATGGCTGAGCCGATTTTACATATTGAAGGCCTTGATAAAAAAATAGGGTCTAAACAGATTTTAAAACAGATCAGCATGGACGTCAGGCAGGGAGAGATTATCGGTCTTCTCGGTCCGAACGGTTCCGGAAAAACGACACTCATCCGCATCATCGTCGGGCTGTTAAAACAAAACAGCGGAAGCGTAGCCATCAATGGATTCAAGCATGACACTGAGTTCGAACAAGCGATGGAAGCTGTCGGTGCGATTGTGGAAAACCCCGAGTTTTACCCATACCTGTCAGGCTGGGAAAACCTCAAACACTTTGCAAATATGCATAAAAAAATAGATGATGACAGACTGGACGAAGTTGTGGAACGAGTCGGGCTGACGTCAGCAATTGATGATAAGGTGAGAACCTACTCACTCGGCATGCGCCAGCGTCTCGGCATTGCTCAGGCCATTCTTCACCGGCCGAAGCTTCTCATTTTAGATGAGCCGACAAACGGTCTTGATCCTGCCGGTATGAAGGATTTTCGCGACCATATTAAGGAGCTCGCCGAAGAGGAAGGAACGGCGGTTTTATTCGCCACTCATTTATTGCGTGAAGTTGAAGACCTGTGTGACCGTGTCATCATCATACAAAAAGGCGAGATCAAAGCAGAAGTGAGCCTGAATGGAGCCGGTCAGAAAACGGAAAAAGCCGTTATTGAAGTGCAGCCGGCGGAAAAAGCGATCGCTTGGCTGGTGGGCAATGGGTACACAGCTGAACGTAAAGACGGCTCCATCGTGGTGGATATAGCGAAAGAAAATATACCAGAGCTGAACCGCTCACTAGTCGGACAAGGACTGAACGTATTTTCAATTATGACTTATACGCAGTCACTGGAAGATGAATTTATAAAAGCGACAACCGCTCATCAAGAGGAGGGAGAAGAGCTTGTCTAAATTAATATGGAATGAACATATGAAACTCTTTAATCGAAAAGTCACATTTGTTTCGCTTATATTGATGGCCGTTTTTCAATTTTTTATGGCGCTGATCATTAAACGGATCGTCATCAGTGCCGGAACTGACGAAAACTTCATCGGCTACTTTTCCTATACACCGAGCCTGAATATCTTGCTGCAGGCGTTAACCATTGTGATTGCAGCGACGATTATTTCTAATGAATTTGATAAAAAGACAATTAAATTTCTGCTCATTCGCCCGGTCAAGCGGCAAAAGGTTTTTTGGTCGAAATTAATGACAGTTATAATGGTCAGCTTCTATCTTTATCTGACATACTACATTCTGGCTTTATTATTCGGTCTTGTCTTTTTTGGCACGTCCGTGACATCTGAATCAAAAACATTATTCATCAACACATTGGAACTAATTGGCACAAACTGGCTTGAAGCGGTGCTGATGGGATTATTCGGTTTGCTTTGTTCATCACTGTTCCGCAACAGCGCCATTTCAGTTGTCGTTTCCTTTGTCGTTTTATATGGAGCAAGTTCACTTGTGCAAATCATGAAGCTGTTTGAAAACAAATGGGGAAGCTTTTTGCTTTTTGCAAACACAGACTTCACTCAATACAAAAGCGGACAAACGGCTCTGTTTTCAGGCATGACACCATTGTTCTCTGTAGGGATACTTGTAATTCATGCTGTTTTCTTCATTGCCGTTGCCTGGTGGAGCTTCTGCAAACGGGATGTTCGAATCTAAAGGCAAGGAATGACATTTTTGTGAAAAAGCTCACGTAAATCAATATCAGACGATGTTTTGGTTTATAATAAAGGTACTGACGGAGGTGTCTCGAATTGAGAAACTTTATTACCGCTTTACCGATTGTATTGCTGCTTGGATTCTCATTTGTGTCATTTATGTTCCAGTTTGAACATCTTGTGTATTTCAGGCTCGCGTTGGGGTTGTTTTCTCTCGTGGGGCTGTACATGATATATAAAATGAAGACGGGTATCCGTTATTTTATCATTTATCTGTATGCAAGCTGGATTGTGCTTGCGGCAGTTACGGCCTTTGAAGAGCCGATCTTCTCAAGTTTTTTCTTCGGCGGATTGGTCATGACAATGGGTTACCTGACTTATATGCTCATTTATCTCGGTATGAAACAAGACCGGGATGCAAATCCGGTTTAAACACGCTGTTCCCTTGGGAACGGCGTGTTTTTCTATAGTGGACAAAATGTTAACAGTTGCGGAATCAAGGCTGGAAATCTATAATACATATTAAATTTATCGGAATTGAAAAAATGGGGGGCTGCCGGATGTCATTATTTGTACGGAACGAAAAACAGCGGCAATGGATAGAGAAAATAGGACAGCTAGCGGATGAATTTCAGCAAACAGCCGCTGAGGATGATGAACAGGGACGATTTCCTGCCGAAAAAATCCAGAAACTGCGTGATTCGGGATATACGGCGATAACCGTGCCGAAATCCCATGGAGGAGCAGGAATATCTGTTTATGATATGCTGCTTTTTCAAGAACGGCTTGCACGGGGAGATGCACCTGCAGCTCTGAGCATCGGCTGGCATTTAAGCGTGATGGGAGAGCTCGGGGAAGGAAACAGCTGGGATGAAGATGTGTTTGCGTTTATCGCAAAGGAAGTTCAAAACGGCGCCGTGATCAATAGAGCAGCGACAGAAGCGAAAACCGGGAGCCCGACCAGGGGAGGGCGCCCCGGGACTGCTGCTGTCAAAAAGGACGGCAAATGGGTGGTGAATGGAAGAAAAACGTTTACGACAATGTCGCAAGCGCTTAATTATTTTTTAGTAACGGCATGGATTGAAGAAAAACAAACAACAGGTGTGGTGTTGGTTCATAAAAATGATCCTGGTGTAACAATTGAAGAAACATGGGATATGATGGCGATGCGGGCTACTGGCAGCCATGATCTTGTATTAAACGAGGTAACGCTCGATGATAATAAACTGGTGGAACTGCTTCAAGGGCCGCGGGGAGCAAAGCCAAACGGCTGGCTGCTCCATATTCCGGCGGTTTATCTTGGTGTGGCTCAGGCTGCCAGAGACTATGCGGTGCGTTTTGCCTCCGAGTATTCACCAAATAGTTTGAAAGGGCCGATCAAAGACGTTCCGGCCGTTCAGCAAAGAACAGGCGAAATGGAGCTTGAGCTGCTGAATGCCAAGCATTTTCTTTTTCATGCGGCTGAATTGTATGACGATCCGGAGCGCCGCCCTTACTTGAAGAATGAGCTCGGTGCGGCAAAACATATCGTCACAAACGCCGCGCTTTCTGTTGTAGACAAAGCGATGAGAATTGTCGGGGCCAAAAGCCTTGAACGCACCAACCCGCTTCAGCGCTATTACCGGGATGTGCGCGCAGGTCTCCATAACCCGCCGATGGACGACATGGTTATTCAAAAGCTGGCCGCAGAAGCCTTTTTCATTAAATAAAAAAGAGCCTTTGCGGGCTCTTTTTTATGTATTGTTTTGTTCCTGGAGATTTTTCTGATGCTTGCGGTCAATTCTGTCGTAAATGACGTTCATCAGCTTTGGATTGCCCATGATCGCCTCTTTGTTTTCCTGGATCAGCTGTTGGTAGGTTTTTATTTTACGCTTTGGCATGCCCTGGCGCCTCCTGACAATGTTTGATATTCCCTTTCCAGCTCCATCAGCGACAATTCATATAAATGTCGCGTTGACTTTTTGTATATACCATTCTGTATTAACAGATGAATGAGATGTTTTTTTCTGATTTCTGCAGACTGAGGTGTCATTGTGTCACCAACCTCCAATCAATCGATATTGATAATCATTATCAATTAACACCAGTATACAATGTCCACCACAGCCTGTAAAGGTGAAAACAGTCCTATTCTTTCGTAAGTAAGCAAACCTTCAACATATCGACAAAAAGTTTCCCGGGCAATAATTTGCTGTCGAAATATCCCTTCCCGTTGAGAACCGCTGCTGCTATTTTTCATGTTTTTAACCATACTATGTAATAGAATGGAGGCTGGTATTCAATGGGGAGGACAGATAATCTTAAAAAGGGAGAAAAAGGAGCACTCCTCAATATTTTGGCATATATCATTCTTGCTGCTGTTAAGCTGACAATCGGAATATTGTATCATTCTGAAGCACTGAGAGCAGACGGATTAAACAATGGGACAGATATTGTGGCGTCAATAGCGGTACTGATCGGACTGCGAATTTCCCAAAGGCCGGCTGACAGCGACCATCCATATGGCCATTATCGGGCTGAAACAATTTCGTCCCTTATTGCGTCTTTTATTATGATGGTTGTCGGGATTGAAGTGTTAATCGGCGGAGGAAAAGCGATTGCGGGCGGCACCTCAGAAACGCCAAGCCTTATCGCGGCGTGGACGGCTTTAGGCAGTGCGGTGTTTATGTACGGCATCTATTTATATAACAAAAGGCTCGCAGCATCCATTAAAAGCTCTGCACTTATGGCGGCGGCGAAGGACAGCAGGTCAGACGCATTTGTCAGTGCCGGAGCATTTATCGGTGTTTTTTCTTCCCAGCTGCAGCTGGCTTGGATAGACCCGGTTACGGCTTTTGTGATCGGAATCATCATTTGTAAGACAGCCTGGGATATCTTCAAAGACGCTTCGCATTCATTAACGGACGGGTTTCACTTGAAGGACCTTGAACCTTATAAACAGACTGTCGGCCGGATAGAAAATGTGCATCGTCTTAAGGATGTGAAAGCGCGATACTTGGGCAGCACAGTACATATAGAGATGGTCATTACAGTTGATCCGAAGCTGACAGTAGAGGAAGGCCACGGGGTCGCAGATGAGGTGGAAAACAAAATAAAACATGAACACGATGTCACTCATGTTCATGTTCACGTAGAGCCCGACGACACAAAATAGGGCTGCTTATCGAATTAGCTTATATGTTCTGATAGAAATTCAGTCACTTCTTCAGGCGTTTTGGCATTGGCGCTGTGAAGATGGCCTGTTTTCTCTCCATTTTTGAAAATGAGCAGGCTTGGAATACCCATCACCTGATATGTTTCAGCCAGTTCAGGAAGCTCGTCCTTATTCAGCTCGTACCAATCGTTTTGATTATACGTTTCCAAAATATCGCCGATGAACATATTCATGCGTGTGCAGTCAGGGCACCAATCAGCATAAAACTTTACAATTATTTCTTTATCAGATTGAATCAGTTCATTAAATTGTTCTTTTGTTGTGATTTTTTTCATATGTCACATCTCCTTTTCAATGCCATTTTAATATAAAATAAAAAGGAATTACATACAAATGCATTCAGCTTCAGCATGCCCAAAAATAATTAGATCATTTTCTTGTGAAAGTGATAAGATAGTAAAGATGAATTGTAGTGGGGGGAGTATCCATTGAAAACAAGTCTAGGATTAGTGTACGGCGGTAAGTCAGCCGAACATAATGTTTCGCTTCAGACAGCTCTGGCTGTAACAAAAGCGCTAAATACTGAGAAGTTTGATATACATCCAATTTATATAACTGAAAAAGGCGAATGGATAAGAGGCGCACGTTTAACAGAGCCTGTTTCCAACGTAAAAATGCTTCAGCTTGAGCAGGGCGGAACCGCTTTTTCTCCATCTGCTCTCAACCAGGAGATGTTTCCGCAGGAAGTATCACAGCAAAATGAAGCAATTGATGTCGTATTCCCGCTCCTGCACGGCCCGAACGGAGAGGACGGAACGATTCAGGGAATGCTTGAACTTTTAAATATTCCTTATGTCGGCAACGGCGTGCTTGCTTCCTCAGCTGGTATGGATAAAGTAGTCATGAAGCATTTGTTTGCACAAGTCGGCCTTGCACAGGCGAAATACACAGCCTTCCTTAAAAAAGACTGGACTCGTTCTCCTGAAGAAAGCTGCGAGCAGGTAGAACAAGAATTGGGCTATCCTTGCTTCGTGAAGCCGGCCAACCTTGGATCAAGCGTCGGAATCAGCAAATGCCGAAACCGTGAAGAACTGCAAAAAGCATTTGAGCTTGCGTTCCAATATGACCGGAAAGTCGTAGTAGAAGAAGGCATCAACGGCCGCGAAATTGAAATCGGCGTTCTCGGAAATGATGATCCTAAATGCTCTGCAGTAGGAGAAATCGCACCTAAGACAGATTTCTACGATTACAAAGCGAAATACGAGGATGGAGACACCGATCTGATTATTCCTGCGTCTGTAACAGATGAGGAATACGCGAAAATCAGTGAGATGGCCATCAGAGCGTTTAAATCAATTGACGGCTCAGGACTTGTCAGAGCGGACTTTTTCCTGACAGCTGACGGCGAAGTGCTGATCAATGAAGTAAACACGATGCCTGGTTTTACACCGTTCAGCATGTTCCCGCTTCTCTGGAAAGAAGCCGGAGTGGAATACGCTGACCTCATTGAACAGCTTGTAGAGCTGGCTAAAGAACGCCACGCTGAAAAACAATTGATTAAACATACATTCTAAATGGAAACTGACACTGCCGGTAAAAGGGCAGTGTCTTTTCCCGTATACCACCAAAAGAAAGAGAGTGACCTTACTTGATTAAGCGAACCGTAAAGCAAATTGCCGAAATGGTCAAAGGCACACTAACAAACCCGCAATATGAAAATACAGTCATTCATGGAGTAGCTACAGATACAAGAAAGCTGGAAAGCAATCAGCTTTTCATCCCGCTGAAAGGGGAACATTTTAACGGCCACACTTTTGTGCCGCAAGCTTTTGAAGCTGGTGTGTCTGCCGTTCTGTGGAACCGCTCTGAACCCAATCCGCCCGAGAATCAAGCCGTGATTTTAGTGGATGATACTTTGTCAGCACTCCAGCAGCTGGCAAAAGCCTATTTACAGGAGCTCGGCACACGTGTGATCGGGGTAACAGGAAGCAACGGCAAAACGACGACCAAAGACATGATTCACGCTGTCCTGCAAACGCGGTACCGCGTCCATAAAACAGGAGGAAATTTCAACAATCATATCGGGCTGCCGCTTACAGTGTTAGCGATGCCTGAAGATACAGAAATTGCCGTATTGGAAATGGGAATGAGCGCAAAAGGAGAAATTGACCTTCTGACGCGCTTGGCAAATCCGGATGCGGCAGTGATAACAAATATCGGCGAATCCCACATGCAGGATCTTGGTTCAAGAGAAGGCATCGCGGAAGCAAAACTGGAAATTATCAACGGCCTGAAAGAAGACGGTGTGCTGATTTATATCGGAGACGAACCGCTTTTGCAAAAGGCTTACAGCTGCCAAACGAAAACATATGGTACTGGAGCGCAAAACGATTATCAGCTGCAGGATGTCAGCCAGAGTGAAGCGGGGACCCATTTTACGATCAAAGGCATAGAAAAACCGTTTTTTATCCCTATACTAGGCAAGCATAATGTAATGAACGCCATGGCGGCAATCGCCGCAGGGGTTTATTTCGGCATCACGCCTGAGGATGCGGCAAAAGGATTAAGCAGCCTGAAGGTCACCGGCATGAGACTTGAATTTATGAAAACAGACAGCGGCATTTCTATTATTAATGACGCTTATAACGCGAGCCCGACATCGATGAAGGCTGCGATCCAATTGACAGAAAGCCTTGAAGGATACGGAAAAAAAATGGTCGTGCTCGGAGACATGCTTGAACTCGGCGATCTTGAAGAAACGTTCCATAAAGAATGCGGCGCTGTGATCAGCCCGGACAAAATTGACCACGTCTTTACGTATGGCAAACTTGGGGCATTTATCGCGGAAGGTGCGATGGAACATTTTGATAAAGAGCGCGTCAGCCACTTCAGCGAGAAAAAAGAGCTTACTCAGGCCCTGAAGAATAAAGCGGCAAAGGGAGATTTGATTTTATTCAAAGCGTCAAGAGGTATGAAGCTTGAAGAAATCGTTAAAGATTTAATGGAGAGCCCGTTTTCTTAAAAAATCCTGCGGAAAAAAGCAGATTGCAATCATAAAATAAAAATGATGTGCAGACACTAATGTATGCCGGCCCGAAATAATTTATGTATGACTGGCTCAGGCTATGGTACAATAATGACAGGTTTATTTCGCGATACGAAAATATGTGTACGGACCGCCATCCGCTGACCTTAGGTTTTCCGCGGACACAAGGAGCGGGATTGGGCATGTCCGGCATATTTGGTTAGCAGGTCAGAGAGCGCATTCAAAATGCTGATCTGCTTACCGCGTTATTGAAAAACATGTAGTGTAATGGTAAGATAAAACTTAAAGTAATTCGGGCTTTGTATACGTAAGGATCCTGTCCTTTTTCCATGGAGGGCAGTTTTTAAGTGGTAAATCACGACATTACTGAAACAGCAATTAGAAGGAGTTTGAATAATTTGACTATAACGTTTCAAGATTTTCAATTAAGTTCTGATCTCATGAAGGCAATTAACCGTATGGGATTTGAAGAAGCAACGCCGATTCAGGCACAAACGATTCCGCTCGGACTTTCAAATAAAGATGTCATTGGACAAGCGCAAACAGGTACAGGTAAAACAGCTGCGTTTGGTATACCCCTTGTTGAGAAAATTAACCCCGAGTCTCCTAATATTCAAGCAATCGTAATCGCACCAACCCGTGAACTAGCCATTCAAGTATCTGAAGAATTATATAAAATCGGACAAGATAAACGTGCGAAAGTTCTTCCTATTTACGGTGGGCAGGATATTGGACGACAAATCCGGGCGTTAAAGAAAAATCCGCATGTCATTGTCGGAACACCGGGACGTCTTCTTGACCACATTAACCGCCGCACAATTCGTTTAAACAATGTAAATACAGTTGTAATGGATGAAGCGGATGAAATGCTGAATATGGGGTTCATCGACGACATTGAATCTATTCTTTCAAATGTGCCGAGCGAGCATCAGACGCTTCTGTTCTCAGCTACGATGCCAGCGCCGATCAAACGCATTGCAGAGCGTTTCATGACTGAGCCTGAACACGTAAAAGTAAAAGCAAAAGAAATGACTGTTTCTAACATTCAGCAGTTCTATTTGGAAGTGCAGGAACGTAAAAAGTTCGACACACTGACTCGTCTTCTTGACATTCAGTCTCCTGAGCTTGCGATTGTATTCGGACGTACCAAACGCCGTGTTGATGAACTGGCAGAAGCCCTGAACCTTCGCGGATATGCAGCTGAAGGAATTCACGGTGATTTAACGCAGGCGAAACGTATGGTTGCGCTTCGCAAATTTAAAGAAGGTGCAATCGAAGTACTTGTTGCAACTGATGTTGCAGCTCGCGGACTCGATATCTCAGGTGTTACACACGTGTACAACTTCGACGTGCCTCAAGATCCTGAAAGCTATGTTCACCGTATCGGAAGAACAGGCCGCGCAGGAAAAACAGGTATGGCGATGACGTTTATCACACCGCGTGAGATAAGCATGCTTCGCGCAATTGAACAGACAACGAAACGCAAAATGGACCGCATGAAAGAGCCGACACTAGATGAAGCGTTAGAAGGCCAGCAGCAGGTTACAGTTGATCGTCTTCGTACGACAATCAGCGAAAACAACTTGAACTTCTACATGACAGCGGCAGCTGAGCTGCTTGAAGATCATGATGCAGTGACAGTGGTTGCAGCAGCTATCAAAATGGCTACAAAAGAGCCGGATAGCACGCCTGTTCGCTTAACAGACGAAGCGCCGATGATCGGCAAACGCTACAAAAACCAACGCACTTCTAAACGCAGAGACGGACAAGGCGGCGGCTACCGTGGCGGTAAAGGGAAAAGCAACAACCGTTCTTCCTATGATAAAAAGCGTTCAAGCGATCGCCGTTCTTCAGGTGACAGACGCCAGAAAAAATCATACTAATTCTGTAAAGAATATAAGAGCCTAAAACATGAGTTGTTTTGGGCTTTTTTTATGTTCAAATGCATGACCATTAAGCAAACTTTCAGCTGACGGAACCGTTTATTCTATGTATGCTTAAAGATGAAACTTTTTCTGCATAAGTGCGTATAAGTAACGATGATAAAAACGGGAGGTAGGTATTTTGAGAGAGCAGCCAAAAAACCAAATCAGTCCAGACGGATTAAAGGTTTGGCGACTTCAGGAGATAATGATATCCGCTGTCTGCTTGCTTATTGTCATAGCAGTTGCAGTGTTAAGTTATTTTTTTCATTGGCCGTACTGGATCAGCGGCGTGCTCGGCGCAGTTTGGCTGCTGGGTTCGGTCGTGACGGTTTATCTGATTCCAAAGGTCCGGCACAAAGTGTGGCGTTACGAGGTTCATGAAAATGAAATAGACATTCAATCGGGTATCTTTGTTGTGACACGCGTGATTGTACCGATGGTCAGGGTCCAGCACGTAGACACCTCACAAGGGCCGTTATTAAGAAAATACAATCTGGCAACAGTGAAGATTTTTACGGCGGCAACTGTGCATTCGATTCCTGCTTTAGAGATGAAGGAAGCGGATCAGCTGAGAGACTCCATTTCGCGCCTGGCAAGGGTGACTGACGATGATGTCTGAACCGAAGCGCCTTCATCCGGCGGCAGTCATTTTGAATTTATCCCATACCATTATTCAAACGATAAAAAATATCATTCTGCCATTCTTTTTTGTGTATATCGTCAACTCTAATCACACTGTCCGTTTTTACGGAGCCATCGCGCTCGGCGTTTTGTTCATCTGGCTCGTGGCAGCAAGCATTATCAAATGGAGAAAGTTTTCCTATCGAATCGAAGATGATGAATTTAGAATCGAAGAAGGCTTGTTTGTAACGAAAAAGAGATACATATCGATTGACCGGATTCAGACAATGAATACGAGTGCGGGAGTGGTCCAGCAAATTTTCAAGCTTGTCAAACTGCAAATTGAAACGGCTGGAGGCGGCAAAGAGGCGGAAGCGGTATTATCGGCTATTTCAGTTGAAGAAGCTGAAAGAATTAAAGAAGCCGTATTTAAGAAAAAAGCAGAAAGACATTCAATCGATACTGAGGAAGGCCTGTCAGAGGCTAAAGAGGCGGTCCCGGATGCGGAGCCGCAGGTGAGCTACAGCATGAATGCAAAAGAATTACTCATGGCCGCTTCAACATCTGGAGGGATCGGCGTAATTATCTCTGCTGTATTTGCGCTCATTTCTCAGCTGGACGAGGTGCTGCCGATGGATTGGCTCTTCGGGAAATTCTCCTTTCTGCAGCACGCCAACATAGGCATATACGCCGTGCTTATCTTTATCGGTTTATTTATCACCTGGATTCTCAGCATAGCCGGCATGATGTTCAAATATGCTAACTTTCAAATCATTAAAAAAGAGCAGGAATTGGTGATCTCAAGGGGTATTATTGAAAAACACCAAGTCACCATACCGCTTCGCAAAATACAAGCCATCAAAATAAAAGAAAACATCATCCGCCAGCTTTTCGGTTTTGCGACGGTGTCAATCGTCAGCGCGGGCGGCGGAGGAGACTCGGAAAAAGCAGAGGGCGCTTCGACCATTCTGTTTCCGATGATTCACAAAAAAAAGCTTCCCGGCATGCTGCGTACTTTTACGCCGGAATACACGGTGAAAGAAAATCGCCGCCATCTGCCGCGGCGCGCATTGAAGCGGTACTTATTCCGCTCAACCATTTTCTCCATTTTTTTAATCATTCCACTCTGTATTTTCTTCCAGCCATGGGGCTATTTCTCGATTGTTCTGCTGCCGATTGAGTTGTTTTTCGGGTATCTTGCCTATAAGGATGCGGCCTGGGTAATCAGCGGAGACCGTCTCCAGCTGACATCGAGGTTTATCGGCAGAACGACTGCAATTGTGTTGAGAAAGCGAATGCAGGTATGCAAGGCGAGCCAATCTTATTTTCAAAAGAAGGGGAAGCTGTATACCCTTTCCACCTCGGTAAAATCGTCGAGCCATATGGAAGAATTAACGGTGAGAGATGTGGGAGAAGAGGATGCAGATTTCATTTTAAATTGGTACTCATATGAAAAAGCGGACGGTTAATACCGCCGCTCTTTTTTTTGTACACATAAAAAAGACAGGAGAAACCCGCCGCAAAGTCCAAACAGGTGGGCCATCATGTTAATATTGGAGTTGATAAACGACATGAGAACGGCAAAGGCAAGCAATGTGAGAATCATTTTGGAATTGTCCTGTCCGATCAGCTCTTTACGAAAAAGAACCATAAACAGATAAACGCCGAACAGCCCGAAAATCGCGCCAGAAGCCCCGACATGCAGATAATCCAGCGGTTCTGTAAAATACGTGCCGATGTTTCCGATCATTCCGGAGCCTGCATACACAAGAAGGAAACGCGCTTTTCCAAGCATTCGTTCCAGAGCCGGTGCAAATAAAAAGATGGACATTGAATTAAACAGCAGATGGGTAAACCCTGCGTGAAGGAAAATCGGCGTGACCAGCCGCCACCATTCTCCGTTAGCGACGCCAAGGTTATAGCCTGTGAGAGCGTCTCTCCACAACGCGACTGAAGGAACAGGAAGTGAAAAGAACAGCCAGAGAACGGCCTGAGCAGCCAATATAAAGGTGACAACGGGATAAAGCCTGACAAAGGTTTGAAAGTTTTCAGTCCGTATAAACATGCCGAGCCCCATTTCTTAAATTTGGTATTTCTATAGTAACACGTTTATGAGACAAACCATTCAAATAGTACGAGGGCAAAGGAGGTTGTAAAATATGATTTACGGTATAGGATTGGACATCATTGAACTTAACCGGATCGCTTCAATGGCTGATCGCCAAAAACGATTTGCCGAGCGCATTTTAACAGGCGGCGAGTTTGCTCAGTATCAGGAGCTTTCTGAGAAAAGAAAAATTGAATTTCTTGCAGGAAGATTTGCGGCAAAAGAAGCTTTTTCGAAAGCATACGGCACAGGAATAGGCAAGAACCTAAGCTTTCATGACATTGAAATCACAAAAGATTCGAATGGCAAACCTTTTATTGTTTGCGCAAAGCTGAGCCAAGCCGCCGTTCATGTATCGATCACTCATACGAAGGAATATGCGGCTGCACAGGTTGTCATTGAAAGGTTGTCAAGCTAGTCTGCATATTAGGGACACCCCTCTCATATATTTGATAATGCATTAAGGGAGACGAGTTGTTTGAGGCTTTTATGGTACGCCTCTGTTCTGTTTAAACGTTTACCGAGCGTACCGTTAAAGTCAAACAAGCGATTTCTTCCTTTTACATCAATTGAGAAAAAGGGGTTGAAAAAGGTGAGAAAAAGCTTTGTTTTGCTTTTAACGGGACTGCTGGCTGTCCTTATTCTTTCTGCCTGCGGACAAAAATCACAGGAAGATGTCGTTACCGGGCTGGACGAGAAGGCGAAAGAATATACCTCGTACAAAGCAAAAGCAAAAATGACCATTGAGACAGGGAGTGACCCGCAAGTATACAATGTGGAAATTTGGCACAAAAAACCGTCTCTGTATCGGGTCTATCTAGAAAATCCGAAAAAGGACCAAAACCAAGTCATTTTACGAAACGAAAACGGAGTATTTGTTCTCACACCGTCTTTAAATAAGAGCTTCAGATTTCAAAGCGACTGGCCGAACAACAGCAGCCAAGTCTATTTGTTTGAATCGCTAGTGAAGGATATTCAAAACGATTCGGATGCAGTCTTCACTTCAAAAGAATCAAAATACGTATTTGAAACAAAAACGAACTATCAGCATAACAAAATGCTTCCAACACAAGAAATCACATTTAACAAGAAGGACATGAGCCCGTTATCTGTCAAAGTCATGGATACCGACCGAAAAGTGATGGTGAAAGTAGAGTTCAGCAGCTTCCAATTCAATAAGCAATTTGATAAAGAGTCCTTTGACGAAAAGAAAAATATGACCCTTTCTCAAATGGATGTTGCCACTAGCGCGAAACCTTCCGACTCTTTTGCCGTTAAAACGCCGCTCGAACTGCCGCTAGGCGTAAAACTGCTTGAAGAAAAAGATATTTCAACGGAAGATGGCAAGCGCGTCATCATGACTTACGGCGGAGAAAAATCGTTTACCTTGATTCAGGAGAAAGCCCAGGTTGCGAAAGCTTCCTCCTCAGTTACGCTAAACGCGGAACCGGTTAATCTTGGCTACACAATTGGCGCCTTATCAGATGCCTCGCTAACATGGACTTGCGAAGGCGTAGATTATCTTCTGTCATCTAAAGATCTGTCACAAGAGGAGATGGTGACAGTCGCCAAAAGCATGCAGGGACAATCATCCAAATAATCTCCTAAAGGCCGAATACAATTTGGCCTTTTTTTCGTCAGGCAGAATTTCACTTTGCCCTATAATTTTAGTATGATATGTAAATGATATTGAATAAACGCTAGGAAGTGTCATAAATGAGCACAAAACCTTTTTACAGAGACACGTGGGCGGAAATTGATCTGTCTGCGATTAAAGAAAATGTCAGTAATATGAAAAAACACATTGGTGAACAGGTCCACCTGATGGCGGTTGTGAAAGCAAATGCCTATGGACATGGGGATGCAGAAGTAGCGAAGGCTGCTCTTGAGGCAGGTGCTTCATGCTTAGCCGTGGCAATCTTGGATGAAGCAATTTCTCTTCGCCAGCGGGGCCTGACAGCGCCGATATTGGTGCTCGGCGCGGTTCCTCCGGAGTATGTGAAAATCGCAGCGGAATACGACGTGACTTTAACGGGGTATTCTGTTGAATGGCTTCAAGAAGCTGCTCGCCACCTCAAGAAAGCTTCCCTTCATTTTCATCTGAAAGTCGATACGGGAATGAACAGGCTCGGCGTGAAAACAGAAGAAGAGATTCATCACGTGATGACAATCCTGGAGCGAAATCCGGGCTTGAAATGCAAAGGGGTCTTCACTCATTTTGCGACTGCTGATGAAAAACAAAGAGGCTACTTTTTGATGCAGTTTGAACGCTTTAAAGAATTGATTGCTCCTCTGCCTTTAAAGAAACTGATGGTTCACTGCGCCAACAGCGCCGCCGGACTGCGTCTGAAAAAAGGCTTTTTTAACGCGGTCAGATTTGGCATCGGCATGTACGGCCTTCGTCCGTCAGCGGAAATTACCGATGAAATCCCGTTTAAACTGCGACCCGCATTCACCCTGCATTCGACCCTGTCGCATGTCAAAAAAGTACACAAAGGGGAAAGTGTCAGCTACGGGGCGGAATACACAGCGGAAAAAGACACGTGGATCGGAACGGTGCCCGTTGGCTATGCGGACGGCTGGCTCCGCAAATTAAAGGGAACAGAGATACTCGTGAAAGGAAAACGGCTGAAAATCGCCGGCCGAATCTGCATGGACCAATTTATGGTGGAGCTGGATCATGAATATCCGCCTGGCACAAAAGTCACATTAATCGGCCGCCAGGGGGATGAATATATTTCCATGGATGAGATCGCAGGCAGGCTCGAAACCATTAACTACGAGGTAGCTTGTACAATAAGTTCGCGCGTCCCCCGTATGTTTTTGGAAAATGGGAGTATAATGGAAGTGAGAAATCCTTTATTGCAGGGGAATGCAAGCAAATAGCTCATATCACAATAGAGAATTTTTAAAACAGCTTTGCTTGATGAGTGAATAATGGTATCATTATCACTGGATGGATAAAAGAGTCGTATCCGTAAGTTTGGTGGAGGTGTATGTTTTTTGTCTGAATCCAGCGCAAGAACCGAAATGAAAATCAGCTTGCCCGAAAACCTAGTAGCTGAATTGGATGGTGTAGCGATGCGGGAGAAACGAAGCAGAAACGAACTGATATCACAAGCAGTGAGAGCCTATGTCAGCGAACGAACAACTCGTCACAACCGTGATTTGATGAGACGCGGCTATATGGAAATGGCGAAGATCAACCTGAATATTTCTTCCGAGGCTCACTTTGCGGAGTGCGAGGCTGAAACGACAGTTGAGCGCTTAGTCAGCGGAGGATAATCATTTGATTGTGAAACGCGGCGATGTTTATTTTGCTGATTTATCTCCTGTTGTTGGCTCAGAGCAAGGCGGGGTGCGCCCGGTTTTAGTGATCCAAAATGACATCGGAAATCGCTTCAGCCCAACTGCTATTGTTGCAGCCATAACAGCCCAAATACAGAAAGCGAAATTACCAACCCACGTCGAAATTGATGCAAAACGCTACGGTTTTGAAAGAGATTCCGTTATTTTGCTGGAGCAAATTCGGACGATTGACAAGCAAAGGTTAACGGATAAGATTACTCATCTGGATGATGAAATGATGGATAAGGTTGATGAAGCCTTACAGATCAGTTTGGCACTCATTGATTTTTAGTAATATTTGCCTAGTTGCTCAAATAGAGCAACTTTTTTTGTTTTCAAAAAAAATTAACGATATAATAGTGGAATAACGAAAAAAATATGTTGTTTTTTATCGGGAGGTAAGCGAATTTGATGTCGAACCAGACTGTATATCAGTTCATTGCCGAGAATCAAAATGAACTGCTCCAACTGTGGACTGACACACTAAAAGAATTAAGCGAGCAAGAATCCTATCAGCTGACTCACCAAGTGTATGAAAATATATCTAGAGAATATATCGACATCCTGCTCTCATCTGTTAAGGATGACAGTGCTGCTGAAAGCCAAATTAGCGAACTGGCGTTAAGAGCTGTTCAAATCGGACTCTCTTTAAAGTTTCTGGCTACGGTGCTAGCTGAATTCTGGAAACGCCTCTACACGAAGATGAACGATAAGAGATTGCCAGATCAAGAGAGTACGGAATTAATCTGGCAGATCGACCGCTTTTTCAGCCCGATTAATACTGAGATTTTTAACCAATACTCAATTTCATGGGAAAAAACGGTATCTCTGCAAAAAATTGCGCTGCAGGAGCTATCTGCGCCGCTCATCCCAGTGTTTGAAAATATCACCGTAATGCCGCTGGTCGGAACAATTGATACCGAACGCGCAAAAAGAATTATGGAAAACCTTCTTAACGGCGTTGTTAAACACCGGTCACAAGTCGTGTTGATAGACATTACAGGTGTTCCTGTCGTTGACACGATGGTTGCCCACCATATTATTCAGGCGTCTGAGGCTGTAAGGCTTGTCGGAGCGAAATGCCTGCTCGCCGGAATCCGGCCGGAAATTGCTCAGACAATCGTCAACCTGGGCATTGATTTATCTCAAGTTATAACTAAGAATACCCTGCAAAAAGGAATTCAAACAGCATTGGAAATGACGGATCGAAAAATCGTTTCATTGGGGGAATAACATTGTGAGACATCCGAAAATCCCGATCTTGAAACTGTATAATTGCTTATTAGTATCTATTCAATGGGAACTAGATGATCAAACCGCATTAACCTTTCAAGAAGACTTATTAAATAAAATTTATGAAACAGGTGCTAACGGAGTCGTGATTGACCTGACATCTGTAGATATAATAGATTCATTTATCGCTAAAGTGCTGGGCGACGTCATTACAATGTCTAAGTTAATGGGGGCAAAAGTTGTCTTAACCGGCATTCAGCCTGCCGTTGCAGTTACGCTGATTGAACTTGGAATTGCACTTGAGGAAATCGAAACTGCGCTCGACTTAGAGCAGGGGCTTGAGACATTGAAGCGGGAATTGGGGGAATAGCGAATGAACGACCAATCCTGTGTAAAAATCATGACAGAATGGGATATTGTGGCCGCCAGACAACTGGGACGAAACGTTGCAAAAGAGCTGGGTTTCGGCACGGTAGACCAGGCAAGGATCACAACGGCTATATCAGAATTAGCCAGAAACATTTATTTATATGCCGGCAAGGGCCAGATTGGGATTGAACAGGTCACAGATAGAGGAAAAAAGGGCCTGAAAATTATAGCGGAAGACAAAGGGCCGGGGATTCCAGATATCCGTAAAGTCATGGAAGACGGGTTTTCCACGTCAGGCGGACTCGGAGCGGGACTTCCCGGTGTGAAAAGGCTGATGGATGAATTCAGTTTAAATTCCGTAACGGGGGAAGGTACAGAGATACAAGCCATTAAATGGCTTCGGTAGGAGGTAAGAAAGTGGATTTTAGGGAGGTTATTGAGCAGCGGTATCATCAGCTGCTTAATCGATATATAGCCGAATTAACGGAAACATCTTTATATCAGGCCCAAAAATTCAGCCGAAAAACAATCGAGCATCAAATTCCTCCGGAAGAAATCATCAGCATTCACCGAAAAGTGCTGAAGGAGCTGTATCCAAGTCTCCCGGAAGATGTTTTTCATTCGCTGGATTTTTTAATTGAAGTCATGATTGGATATGGAATGGCTTATCAGGAGCATCAAACCCTTAGGGGGATACAGCAGGAAATCAAATCAGAAATTGAAATTGCAGCTAATGTACAGCAGACGCTTCTAGGAACAAAAATTCCGGAGGAAGAAGCGCTGGACATTGGCGCGATCAGTGTGCCCGCCAAACAGATGAGCGGTGATTATTATCATTTTGTTAAAGACAAAGAGTCCATTAATATTGCCATTGCTGACGTCATCGGTAAAGGGATTCCAGCAGCTTTATGTATGTCTATGATTAAATACGCAATGGATTCTTTGCCGGAAACAGGCATTCACCCATCACAGGTGCTGAAAAACTTGAATCGTGTTGTTGAACAAAACGTTGATGCCAGTATGTTTATTACGATGTTTTATGCCAATTACAATACGGACAATCATCGATTTACATACGCTTCAGCGGGACATGAACCGGGATTTTACTATTCTCAAAAAGACAATACATTTTATGATTTAGATGCCAAAGGGCTGGTCCTCGGAATTTCGCAAGACTATGACTACAGGCAATTTGACAAGCAACTTGAAAAGGGAGATATGATTGTTTTATTTTCTGACGGTGTTACAGAATGCAGGACGGAAAACGGTTTCTTAGAGCGTCACGATATACAAAAGCTCATTGAGGAACATATGTGTTGCGATGCCCAGGAAATGGTGAAAAACATTTATGACAGCCTCCTCAAATTGCAGGATTTTCAGCTTCATGATGATTTTACGTTAATTGTTTTAAGAAGAAAGGTTTAGCGTTCGCCGGCCGTGGGTATATAACTACTAGTTATTTAAAGGATAATTTGAGGTGAAACGAATGAATATAAATATTGATGTGAAACAGAATGTCGATGATATACAAGTAAACATTGCTGGAGAAATTGATGTGTATTCAGCGCCGGTTCTCAGAGAAAAGCTCGTTCCTCTGGCGGAACAAGGTGCAGACTTAAGGATTTGTCTGAAGAATGTCAGCTACATGGACAGTACCGGACTTGGCGTCTTCGTAGGCGTTTTTAAAACAGTGAAAAAACAAGGCGGTTCCCTTAAGCTTGAAAATCTGTCTGACCGGCTGATCCGTCTGTTCGAAATTACTGGTCTTAAGGACATCATTGATATTTCAGCAAAGTCAGAAGGTGGAGTGCAATGAATAACAAAGCTGATTACATCGAAATGAAAGTGCCGGCCCAGCCTGAATACGTAGGGATTATACGGCTGACTCTGTCTGGCGTTGCAAGCAGAATGGGCTATACGTACGATGAAATTGAAGATCTGAAAATCGCAGTGAGCGAAGCTTGTACAAATGCGGTTCAGCACGCTTATAAAGAAGACAAAAACGGGGAAGTGTCAATACGATTCGGCGTGTTCGAGGATCGTTTAGAGGTCATTGTGGCAGATGAAGGCGACAGCTTTGATTTTGATGAAAAGCAGCAGGATCTTGGGCCGTACACACCTTCACACACAGTCGATCAATTATCAGAAGGAGGGCTCGGTCTATATTTAATGGAAACGCTCATGGATGAAGTCAGAGTGCAAAACAACTCCGGCGTCACCGTAGCGATGACAAAGTATTTAAATGGGGAGCGAGTTGATCATGACACAACCATCAAAAACTACGAAACTAACTAAAGATGAAGTCGATCGGCTCATAAGCGATTACCAAACAAAACAAGATGAACAGGCGCAGGAAACGCTTGTGCGGGTGTATACGAATCTGGTTGATATGCTTGCGAAGAAATACTCAAAGGGCAAAAGCTTCCACGAAGATCTCCGCCAAGTCGGCATGATCGGGCTTCTCGGCGCGATAAAGCGCTATGATCCCGTGGTGGGCAAATCGTTTGAAGCTTTTGCGATCCCGACCATAATCGGGGAGATTAAACGTTTCCTCAGAGATAAGACGTGGAGCGTTCATGTTCCGAGACGAATCAAAGAACTGGGGCCGAGAATCAAAATGGCGGTCGATCAGCTGACGACAGAAACACAAAGGTCGCCGAAAGTGGAAGAGATTGCTGAATTCCTCGATGTATCAGAGGAAGAGGTTCTTGAAACCATGGAGATGGGCAAAAGCTATCAAGCCTTGTCTGTTGATCACAGTATTGAAGCAGATGCGGACGGAAGCACAGTTACCATTCTCGATATCGTCGGTTCACAGGAGGATGGGTATGAGCGGGTGAACCAGAAAATGATGCTGCAGAGCGTGCTTCATGTCCTGTCAGACCGTGAAAAACAAATTATAGACCTAACGTACATTCAAAACAAAAGTCAAAAAGAAACTGGGGACATTCTCGGTATATCTCAAATGCACGTCTCGCGTCTGCAGCGCAAAGCTGTGAAGAAGCTCAGAGAGGCCTTGATTGAAGATCCCTCCATGGAGTTAATGTAATGATCCAGGTTGAAGAAAACGAGCATATTCAAACCCTTGTATACCAACTGAATAAAGAAGGAAAATCGATTTGCGGTGACAGTTTTTTTATGAAAGCTGATGATCAAGAATTAATTTGTGCGGTAGCTGACGGACTTGGAAGCGGATCGCTTGCCAACGAATCTTCTTCAGCAATCAAAGACTTAGTGGAAAACTATGCGAACGAAGACGTACAAAGCATCATCGAACGCTGTAATCAGGCGATGAAAAACAAAAGAGGGGCTACAGCTTCTGTTTTGAAAATTAACTTTGAACAAAGGCAGTTTACGTACTGCTCCGTCGGAAATGTACAGTTTATTCTGCATTCCCCGTCTGGTGAAAGCTTTTATCCTCTCCCGATTTCAGGCTATTTATCAGGCAAGCCGCAAAAATACAAAACGCACACCGCTACCTATGAAAAGGGTTCTAAGTTCATTATACATACAGATGGACTCAACGTACCCGATATCCGCTCCCACTTAAAAAAAGGCCAATCGGTAGAAGAAATATCAAATTCGCTGAAAATGTATACGACATCTAGAAGAGACGATCTGACATATATTCTTGGACTGCTGTCCTAGGAATGTAGAAAAAAGAAGCTGGGAAAGCCGGCTTCTTTTTTTGTAGCTGGCTATTAATAAGCCACTTACGGAACTTTATGAGCGGCGGTTTACAGAAACTTTTAGAAATGAATACATCAGCTGTCTTTTTTTATGTGTTTTTTTCTGTTTTTGATACACTAGAGAAAGAACGACAAAATTGGAGGCTATGGTTACATGGAAACGTCAGCCCTTTTGAAACAGCAAATTGCGAAAGAAATAGGTTTATCACAAAAACATGTTGAAAGCGTCATCCGCCTTCTTGAGGACGGCAACACAGTTCCGTTCATCGCCAGATATCGAAAAGAGCAGACGGGTTCAATGGACGAGGTTCAGATTCAGACCATTTCTGAACGATGGCAATACATACAAAACCTGAATCAGCGAAAAGAAGAAGTGATCAGGCTAATCGCTGAGCAGGATAAACTAACAGATGAATTAAAACGCAAAATTGACCAATCCGTAAAACTTCAGGAAGTAGAAGACCTCTACCGTCCGTATAAACAAAAGCGCAAAACGAAAGCGACAGTCGCCAAAAACAAAGGTCTTGAGCCGCTTGCAGACTATATCATGACCCTTCCGCAAGATGACCGCCTTGCAGAAACAGCAGACCAATATATCAGCGAAGAAAAAGAAGTGTTCACCAGAGAAGAAGCCATTGAAGGCGCCAAGCATATTATTGCGGAACAAATCTCGGACGAACCGAATTTCAGAAAATGGATTCGCCAGGAAACCTTTAAAAAAGGAACGATCAAGTCAGCTGCCGGAAAATCAGCTGACACAGATGAAAAAAACGTGTACGAAATGTACTACGAGTATGAAGAGCCAATCGCAAAGGTCGTTCCGCACAGAGTGCTTGCCATGAATCGCGGCGAAAAAGAAGACATTTTAAAGGTGTCTATCGAACCGCCAGCAGATCACATTAAGGCTTACTTGGAAAAGCAAATCATCAAAAACCGTTCAACGTCTGTAAAAGAAATCTTGCAGGAAACGATTGAAGACAGCTACAAAAGACTGATTCAGCCTGCCATTGAACGTGAAATCAGAAAAGAGCTGTCAGAAAAAGCAGATGAACAGGCGATTCATATTTTTTCTGAGAACCTCAGAAAGCTTCTCCTTCAGCCGCCGATGAAAGGCAAGACGGTGCTCGGTGTAGATCCGGCTTTTCGAACAGGCTGTAAGCTGGCAGTGTCAGATGAAACCGGGAAAGTCTTAAAAATTGATGTGATTTACCCGCATGCACCTGTCAAAAAAACGAAGGAAGCTCATGAGAAAGTGAAAGCGATTCTAGAAAAGTATCAAGTGGAAATGGTGGCGATTGGAAACGGCACAGCCTCCAGGGAGACAGAGCAATTCATTGTGAATGTGCTGAAGGACACGCCGCGTGATATTTATTATGTGATTGTCAATGAAGCGGGGGCAAGCGTATATTCGGCTTCTGAGCTTGCCAGAGAAGAATTCCCTGAGCTTCAGGTCGAGGAACGCAGTGCAGTATCCATCGCACGGAGACTTCAAGATCCGCTTGCGGAACTCGTCAAAATTGACCCGAAATCTGTAGGTGTCGGACAGTATCAGCATGACGTCAGCCAAAAACGCTTAAATGAATCTCTGCGCTTTGTCGTTGAGACAGTCGTAAATCAGGTAGGAGTAAATGTCAACACAGCTTCCGCGGCGCTGCTTCAGTATGTAGCGGGATTATCAAAGTCCGTAGCGGGCAACATTGTCAAAAAGCGGGAAGAGCTCGGTAAATTTTCGAATCGAAAAGAACTGAAAGACATTCCAAGGCTCGGCGCGAAAACCTATGAACAATGTATCGGCTTTTTAAGAGTGCAGGAAGGGACAGAGCCTTTGGACAGAACAGGAATCCACCCGGAAAGCTATAAAGAAACAAAAACGCTTTTGAAAAAGCTCGGTGTTTCAACAGAGCAAATCGGCACGGAGGAATTGAAGGACAAAATCAACAAACTGGAGCTTTCTGAAACAGCAAAAGAACTGGGAATCGGTGAAATTACGCTGAAGGACATATGTGAACAGCTGACAAGACCTGAACGTGATCCGCGTGATGAGGTGCCTAAGCCTTTGCTGAAAACAGACGTCCTTCAGCTGGAGGATCTGAAAGAAGGAATGGAGCTGCAGGGCACCGTGCGCAATGTAGTGGACTTCGGAGCGTTTGTTGATATCGGAGTCAAACAGGACGGGCTTGTGCACATTTCAAAACTCAGCAATCAATTCGTCAAGCATCCGCTTGATGTTGTATCCGTCGGTGACATCGTGACGGTTTGGGTTGACGGTGTCGATGTGCAAAAAGGCAGAGTATCACTGTCTATGGTAAAATAAAAGCACTGCTTACGAGCAGTGTTTTTTCCTATAGAAATACCAGCATTGATTCAGCAGTTTAATTTGATAATTATCTTTTTCAAGGAACGCTTTTTGCATCTGTTTTTTCAGCCAATTTGGCATAGGCTCATTCCTCCTCAGCTTTGATATAAGAGGGGCGGTGATTACCCTATTGTATGCGAACAGTGAATTGTCCCGTTCAATGTTTTTTTAGTGAGGTGCACCATGGATAATAAAGAGCTGCAAAAGCTTACAGAGGATATTTCCAACACATTTTTCAAAAAGCCGTTTCGACATCAGGCTGTTTTCAACGACAGACTTAAAACGACCGGCGGAAGATACCTGTTAACCTCTCATAACATCGAATTGAACAGAAAATATTTGATTGAGCACGGCAGAGAGGAACTGATCGGCATTATCAAGCATGAGCTGTGCCATTATCACCTTCACCTTGAAGGAAAAGGATACAAGCACAGGGACAGAGATTTCAGAACGCTTCTCCAGCAAGTCAATGCGCCCCGCTTCTGTACGCCTCTAAAGAAAAAAACAGAAAGCAAAAAAACATATAGGTATATATGTACGGCTTGCGGCCAACAGTATATAAAGAGACGCGCCATGAATCCTGACAGATACAGATGCGGAAAATGCCGCGGGAAAATAAAAAGAATTTTTTCGTAAAAAAGGTTGACGAAACTGGCAAGCCTATGTTACATTATAAAAGTCGTCACGAGAGATAAATAAAAAACATTTCCTCTTGACTCTGAATGACAAGCCTGATATAATGAATCTTGTCTCATTATTCCACAGTAGCTCAGTGGTAGAGCTATCGGCTGTTAACCGATCGGTCGCAGGTTCGAATCCTGCCTGTGGAGCCATATTTGGAGAAGTACTCAAGTGGCTGAAGAGGCGCCCCTGCTAAGGGTGTAGGTCGCGTAAGCGGCGCGAGGGTTCAAATCCCTCCTTCTCCGCCATAAGATTGCGATATAAGTTCTCAACCATCGGCCCGTTGGTCAAGCGGTTAAGACACCGCCCTTTCACGGCGGTAACACGGGTTCGAATCCCGTACGGGTCATTCCATTTTCGTTGGGCTATAGCCAAGCGGTAAGGCAACGGACTTTGACTCCGTCATGCGTTGGTTCGAATCCAGCTAGCCCAGCCATTTTTATTTTTTGAAATTAAATAGTAAGAGCCATTAGCTCAGTTGGTAGAGCATCTGACTTTTAATCAGAGGGTCGAAGGTTCGAGTCCTTCATGGCTCACCATTTGTCTTTTTGCGGGTGTGGCGGAATTGGCAGACGCGCTAGACTTAGGATCTAGTGTCTTACGACGTGGGGGTTCGAGTCCCTTCACCCGCACTTTATTTACAAAGTGCACGCAAATTGGTTTTACTAGGTTAAGAGCCTGAAAACCAGCACAACATTTTAATAGTCACGCGGTCGTGGCGGAATGGCAGACGCGCTAGGTTGAGGGCCTAGTGGGTGAATAACCCGTGGAGGTTCAAGTCCTCTCGGCCGCATCCCAATAATATCAAGGGTTTTAGACCTTTGGTATTTTTTTGTTTATTTTTAAATGATCTGCTGGTGTCTCTACAATGAGGATGGTTTATTTGTTTATACTGAAATAATTTATTATTCACCGCATGCAATAGTGGTTATAACCATTTCACTAAAGCAGGAGGCGGCGGAGATGGCGAATATGAAACGGTTGGCATTGCACCGGGAAGTGGAAAGAATTTAGGGCTGTGTTTGAAAAATACGCCCGTCAGAAAGGTGTTTTTGACCAAGTGAATATTATTATGGCGCTCACCATGCAGGAAAGTGGTGGGCGTTCTTTAGATATTATGCAAAGTTCCGAAAGTATTGGCTTACCTTCTAACTCCATAACTGACCCAGAATACTCGATTAAAGTCACTGATTATCTTCATGAACAAGGAAATTTAATGCTCTCTAATGAATATTATCGTATGAGTATTGAAGCCAGACGAGATTATTCTGTTATATCGGATTTCTACAAAACAATGTCTTAAGTTATCATTGATTAGGGTGCCCAATTAGTGCCCTGATCTCATGAAAAATGATAAAATAAGTGTAAATAAAGTGGCTATTTTAAAATTAGAATCAATTCATTATCGTAAAAGCAATAATAACTAATCGGCGAAGAAAGGATGATCAGTCAAATGAAAACATTAGTTATCGTTATACACCCTAATTTGGAAACGTCTGTTGTCAACAAAACCTGGATGAATCGTTTAAAGCAAGAGAATGACATTACGGTTCATGACCTGTACGGTGAATACCCTAATTTTATCATTGATGTAGAAAAAGAGCAGCAGCTCCTGTTAGATCATGAGCGTATCGTTTTTCAGTTCCCAATGTATTGGTACAGCAGTCCCGCGTTACTCAAACAATGGGAAGATGATGTGTTAACACATGGCTGGGCTTTTGGAACTGGAGGAACGAAATTGCATGGAAAAGAACTACTCTTAGCTATCTCCCTAGGCGCACAGGAAACTGATTATCAAGCAGGCGGAGACTATAATATCACGATCAGCGAGCTTATCAGACCGTTTCAAGTCACTGCTAACTATATAGGAATGCGTTTTCTTCCTGCGTTTACACAATATGGGACACTTCACCTTTCAAAAGAAGATGTTAAGAACAGTGCGGAGAAATTGGTTGACTATCTTAAAGCTGAGCATTGATCCGGTATTTGCGAGGGAAGCTGAAACAAATGAAGTGTTGTGAAAATAGGGTTTGTGATAGATTTTAATCAAACTTTATTTCAAAGTCACATCGAATACTGAATGCAGGGGGGCATAGAGCGAGGGCTTAAATTTAATGACAGCAGGGCAATGAGTACATATTTCTTGATGATATGTAGAGTTCCTTGTTTTTCTAATAGGTGCCCAATTAGTGCCCAGAATTCATGAAAAATGATGAAAATAAGTATAAATAAAATAAACGGATGCTTTAATAAGCTTTTGTAACTCATGATATGTTTTTACTAGGTTGAGGGACTTTGAGGGACTCGATTTAGATGAAGATACCAAAACATATTGGTATCTTTTTTGTTGTTGGAGTTATTAAATCTCCTTTAGGAGTTCATGACTTGGCACCAATATCATGTCGGGTTTTATAAAAAAGAGACCAAGCTAATACTTAATCTACTGAGTTTCTCTTTCTAACTTTTTGTTATGTTAATTAACGCCAAGCTGACGGAGAACATCATGCACATCCACATGAGATCTATGTTCAATAATTTTACCGTCAGCAATACGTAACAACATCATAAGAGAGAATTTAACGGTTTTTCCCGTTGCAGGAACTCCAGCAAATGGAATACCTGTATGCTTGCCTTCAAATACAAAATATACTGCAACAAGGTCACCTTCAGCTACCATTGCTTTAATTGGCATTTTGAAACCTGGGAAAGCATCAAAGTTTTTCTTTTCTGATTCAATTAAACCCTCTACACCTGGATACGGTGTATCTAATTGTGGATAGAATACAAAGTCTTTATGGCAAAAGTCTTTTAAGTCATCGTATTTTTCTTGTTCAATCGTTTCAAAGTAACGACGCACTAATTCTTTATTGTTTTCAACGGACATAATGAACGCGCCCTTCCTTAGTTAAAACTTCAGTTCATGTGTTAGATTAAAATGAATTTGATTCGCCATCTTCAGGCACTAAAACATCAGAAGCGATTCCTTTTTCATTAATAAAGGATTTTAATTCTTCTTTTGATAATCCCCAATGGTTGACAGCTTCCATGTGGCTCACGATAATTTTTGCATTTTGAGCAGCTTTATATGTTTCATAGATATCTTCTTTACCCATGATGAGAGAACCGCCTTCGTAGAATTGATTATCTCCGCCATTTACGACAATAATTTCTGGTTGATGTGTATCAATTTCTTCCTGAACGGCTTCATACCATACTGTATCTCCGGCTACATATAATGTTTTCTCGCTTTGGTGTTTGAAGACAACACCGCAAACAAGACCTGCAAGTTTTAAAATTTCTCCTCTTCCGTGTTCGCCTTTTGTTTTAATCAATTGAATGCCTTCAAAGACTGTATCTTTTGTTAAAACCTCTACATTTTTGAATCCTGCATTTCGTATTTCTGTTGCATCTTCTTCATTTTGGGAGAACAACTTGATATCTTTTGGCAACAACTCTTTAGCAGCCTCATCCCAATGGTCGTAATGTAAATGAGTAACAATAACAGCATCAATATCTTTAATAATATTTTCAACAGATGTTGGCAATTCAACCAAAGGGTTGTTTTGATCTTGTCTTGGCGCATTTGGGAATGGAGGGTAAGCCCCCTTCTCAGCTAACATGGGATCTATTAAAAACTTTTTGCCTGCATATTCGACTACAAGTGTGGCATTACGAATTTGTTGAATGTTCATTGTAACACTCCTTTTCTTTGATATGAGTATAGTTTACATACATCTATCAAATAAATACATGGAACAAATCAAGTCTTTCTGTCGCTTGACTTGATTTTTGAAAGTGTATATTTTGTTTTGTATGAACTGATTATTATCACTGTACATAATGTGTTGTGTCAATTTACTTTGAAAGGACCTGAGCTCATGTTAGATCATACGGATATGCAGATATTAGAAGAGCTATCTAAAAATAGCCGTATTACAATGAAAGAATTAGGTGAAAAAGTTCACTTAACAGGGCAAGCAGCTGCTACGAGAGTTGCCAAATTAGAAGATAATGGTGTAATTGAGGGATATACAATTAAAGTGAATCAAGTAAAACTAGGGTGTTATATACATGCTTTGCTTAATATCTATACAAAAAGCACCCATCATAAACCATATCTTTCATTTATAAAAACCCAAGAGAGATACGTAATCAATAATTATAAAATTAGTGGGGATGGTTGTTACCTTCTTGAATGCCGATTTCAATCTAACGAGTTGTTAGATCAATTTCTAGTGGAATTAAACAAGCATGTAAATTATAAATTATCAATTGTTATTGGCAAATAGAAAGACCCATTTAAAAATCGTTGGTTATTCTAATGAACATGGCACCAATGACATGTCATGTAACTTCCTGGGGATGAAAAAAACTACTCCATTTTTACTCCACAATATGAATAAATCATTGTAAAACAACTAATCAAAATAAATAAACACTGATATATAAAGGTTTTGTAACAGAAAACACAGTTTTACTTTATTGAGGGCCTAGTGGGTGAATAACCCGTGGAGGTTCAAGTCCTCTCGCCGCATAAATGATACCAAGGGTTTTAGACCTTTGGTATTTTTTGTGCTTATTTTTCAATTGTCTATTGTCTACAAACCCCAGTTACCTTATGTAAGTCATCTTATTTATTATATATTTCTTCTTATTTGTTTTAATATAGGTGTCCGTAACATCAATTAGAACAATGTTTTAAACGCTCTTTAATTACTTTGTAGTAGTCTTTTATATTGCTGATGTTGAATCAAAGCTTAAACAGATTCACACAAAAAAGGGTCAGTTACCCATGCCAAATTACGACAAATACTTGATGTTTCTTGTAATAAAACCTTATTTTGTGACAAATATATGAATATTTTGTCACATTGTAAATTATGTAATTATTTTATATATTTAGAAAAAAAGAAAGGAGATCATATTAAGAACAAAATTCATAATATTATGTTTTCTTGTGTTTATAGTTCGATAAAACTGAATAATGGAGTGTGTAATCTATGGGAAAAACCTTTATATCTAAGACTAACAAGCTGCATATTAGGAAAATCTTAATAGTGGTTGCAGTCTTTTTATTAGTTACTGGTAATCTGTTAACAGCATTGCCAAATCATATGCATGCTGCAGATAATACCGACACAACTCAAACTGCAGACAGCACTTGTCCAGCTCCGGTTGCGTTGATCAACGGAAGCTTTGAGCAAGGCGCTGCAAAAGGATCTGCATACAATGATTCGGGTCTCTATTATCTTGAATCCGAGGTTCCTGGCTGGAAAACGACTGATGATTCTTCTGGCCAGAAGGCAATTGAAATATGGAATTATAAAGAGAACATTCCTTCAACCGTAAAAAATTGGCCAGCCCCCCCTAATGGGAATCGATGGGCGGAATTAAACGCTTTTGAGAATGGCATGTTGTATCAAGATGTGAAAACAACTCCAGGACAAACGATATATTGGCGTTTATCCCATATGGGGCGGAATGGTGTTGACACCATGCAGGTCCGCATCGGTGCAGTGACTGCTACCCCATACGATACGAAGGTCCAAAAACAACTGTCTGATGGGAGAACAGCATGGGGAACCCATACAGGTTCTTATACTGTTCCGGCAGGACAGACGAAAACTCGTTTCGGTTTTGAGGCAGTTAGCACAGCTGGCGGAAGTATCGGTGCCGGCAACTTTTTGGATGATATTTTCCTTGGAACTGAACCATGTGTCACGGCAAATAAGTCAGTCTCTCCACAGGGTGAGGTGCATCCCGGAGATGAATTAACATATACAGTTCAAGTCAAAAACCAAGGCGGAGATGTTGCCGCTGATGCAAGCTTTACGGATGCAATCCCAGAGGGAACGGAATATGTTCCTGGAACACTAAAATTAATTAATGGTTCGACAACAAAGAATCTCACTGATGCATCCGATGGTGATGCAGGCCATTTTGATGGTAGTAAAGTAAATATTACATTAGGAGATTTACCTAATACGAACAACTTGCCTAATGGAATGACTGTACAGTTTAAAGTGAAAGCCAAGACAGGTTATGCCGGTAAAGAAATTTCTAATAAAGCGCAAATAAACTATGACAGTTTATTAACGAATACAAGTAAACAAACCGAATCAAATGAAGTAACAACTCCGGTTGTTTTTAAAGATCCTGTACTTGAATCAAAGAAAACGTCTGCTATTAAGTCAAAAGCGGAAGGAAACCAAGATGCAGATCACCCAGAAGTAGGAGATACACTTCTTTACACAATACAAACACGGAATACTGTTGAAGACAGTGTGGTGAAAAAGCTTGCCATTTCAGATGTGGTGCCAGAAGGCTTAGAATATGTTCCGGGCACTTTACAAGTAGACGGTGCATCAGTTAGTGATGCTCTAGATGATGACAAAGGACAATATACCGACGGGAAAGTGTCAGGTCAGATTGGTGATGTGACCGATTCTGAATGGCATAACGTTACCTTCGAAGCAAAAGTTAAGCCTGGTCAAGCAGGAAAGGATATTATCAATACGGCAAGCATTTCAGGAGACAATATAGACACTCCGGATACGCCGAATAATGAAGTTAAAGTCTATCCTAGGAATCCTGACTTAGAGTCAAAAAAAACGTCAACAATTAAGGAAAAAGTGGAAGGAAACAAATATCCGGATCACCCTGAAGTAGGCGACACACTTCTTTACACAATACAAACTCGGAATACTGAAGAAGACAGTGAGGCAAAAGCCCTTACAATCTCAGATACACTACCAGAAGGACTGGAATATGTTCCAGGCACTCTGAAAGTAGACGGTACAGCAGTCAGTGACGCCAAAGACGACGATAAAGGTGATATGACAGATGGCAAAGTGTCAGGCCAAATTGGTGATGTGAAGGATACGGAATGGCATAACGTTACATTTGAAGTGAAAGTAAAAGCGGGTCAAGCTGGTGAGACGATAAAGAATACGGCTACCGTTTCTGGCAGTAACATCGATACTCCGGATAAGCCGAGCAATGATACCGAAATTTATCCAAGAAAGCCAGATGTAGAATCGAAGAAAACAGCAAGTCTTCAGGCAAAAGCAGAAGGCAATAAAGATGAGAAACATCCAGAAGTAGGAGATACACTTCTTTATACAATCGAAACGAGAAACACGATTGAAGACAGTCTTCTGAAAGATCTTGTCATTTCAGATGAACTTCCTGACGGATTAGAATACGTTTCGGGCTCACTTAAAGTAGACAATAAAGAAGCCAGCGACGCCAAAGATGATGATAAAGGCGATATGACAGACGGCAAAGTGTCAGGTCAAATTGGTGATGTGACTGACACGGAATGGCATACTGTTACATTTGAAGCGAAAGTGAAAGCCGGCCAAGCTGGCGAAACGATTCAAAATACGGCTAGCGTTACTGGCAGCAACTTAGACACTCCGGATACGCCGAAAAATGCAGTTGAAGTTTATCCTAGGAATCCTGTCTTAGAGTCAAAGAAAACAGCAAGTATTCAAGCGAAAGCAGAAGGCAATAAAGACGAAAACCAGACGCAAGTAGGAGATACTCTTCTCTATACAATCCAGACGAGAAACACAGTTGAAGATAGTCTGGTGAAAAATCTTGTTATCTCAGATGAACTTCCAGAAGGACTCGAGTATGTTTCTGGAACGCTAAAAGTAGACAATAAAGCCGTCAGCGACGCCCAAGATGACGATAAAGGCGATATGACAGACGGCAAAGTATCGGGTCAAATTGGTAATGTCACAGATACTGAATGGCATACTGTTACATTCGAGGCGAAAGTAAAAGCTGGCCAAGCTGATGAGAAAATTGTCAATACTGCCAGCGTCTCAGGTGACAATGTTGATAAACCAGACAAACCAAGCCATGAGGTCAAAGTTTCTCCAAGAAATCCAGTCTTAGAGTCAGAAAAGACAGCTAAGAATTTGGATTCAGATAAAGAGAAGTATGAAGCAGGAGATACGGTTGTTTACACGATCAAAACAAGAAATACAGTTAAGGACAGTAAAGTAACTGATCTCGTCATCGCAGATAAACTGCCGGCAGGCTTAGAATATGTTTCTGGCACACTAAAAGTAGATAATAAAGCAGTCAGTGATGCCCGAGATGACGATAAAGGCGATGTGACAGAGGGCAAAGTGTCAGGTCAGTTTGGTGATGTGTCTGACACAGAATGGCATACTGTTACATTTGAAGCGAAAATAAAAGCTGGTCAAGCAGGTAAAAATATTGTCAATACGGCTAGCGTTAGCGGTGACAATACAGACAAACCGGATACACCAAGCCAAGAGGTCAAAGTTTCTCCGAAAGATCCGATTCTGAAGTCGGAAAAGTCAGTAAAAAATCTCGATTCAGATAAAGGGAAATATGAAGCGGGAGATACAGTTGTTTACACGATCAAAACTAAAAATACAGTAGCGGACAGTAAAGTAACTGATCTCGTCATCTCAGACGAACTTCCAGATGGTCTGAAGTACATTGAAGGCAGTTTGAAAGTAAGCCATGAGGGCAAAGGAAGTTTTGAAAACGGTAAGGTATCTGCTGATTTTGGGGACGTCACAGACACGGAATGGCATACTGTGACATTCCAAGCGAAAATTGAGTCCGGATATGCGGAAAAAACGATTAAAAACGTGGCAACCGTTGACGGCGGCAATATCGACACACCGGATAAACCGGGAACAGACATCAAAGTGGATGCGAAAGATCCAAAACTAGAATCGAAGAAAACAGCCTCCATTAAGGAAAAAGCTGATGGAAATAAAGATGCGGACCATCCGGAATCGGGCGACACGCTTCTTTACACAATCCAAACCCGAAACACGATTGAAGACAGTCTTGTCAAAAATCTTGTTATCTCGGATTCTCTTCCAGAAGGATTAGAATATGTTTCGGGAACATTGAAAGTAGATGGCACAGCGGTAAGTGATGATCAAGACGATGATCATGGATATTATGCCGACGGTAAGACGTCAGGTGGGTTTGGCAATGTGACCGATACGAAGTGGCACTCTGTGACATTCGAAGCAAAAGTGAAGTCTGGTCAAGCAGGAAAAGATATCGTCAACACTGCAAACATCAGCAGTGACAATATCACAAATCCTGATAAACCAAGCCATGAAGTGAAGGTATATCCGCGAAATCCTGTTTTAGAATCTGAAAAAACAGCGAAGAATCTCGACACAGACAAAAAGAAATACGAAGCAGGCGACACTGTTGTTTACACGATTAAGACACGGAACACAGTATCCGACGGTAAAGTAGAAAATCTGGTTATTTCAGATGAACTTCCGGCAGGATTGAAATATGTCGAAGGCAGCTTGAAAGCGAGTAACGGAGGAAAAGCAACAATCAAGGACGGTAAAGTCACTGCCAACTTTGGTGACGTCACTGACACTGAGTGGCGGATTGTGACATTCCAGACGAAAATTGAGTCCGGATATTCAGGTAAAACAATTACAAACGTTGCAACTGTAGAAGGCAGCGGTATCGATAAGCCAGATAAGCCTAAAGTAGATATTACTGTCGAACAGAAGGATCCTCCTGTGTCTGATAAATCAGAGGAACCTGTAGAACCTAGCAAGCCTAATAATCCAAACAAAGATCAGGGAACAGAAACAGGAAATGAGCTTCCAAATACAGCAACAAATACGTATAATCTGATCCTTGTTGGTTTGGTATTGTTAGTAGCAGGAACTGCATTTTGGTACTTTAGAAGAAAAAGAAATGCCTGATGTTGCATGAAGAAATACCTTCCTATATGCATCATTATTGCTGGACTCGTTTTTATAGGTTACGGGATCTGGGAAGTGGTGGACATCAGTCATAAGACAGAACAAACTTTAGGTGAGGCTAAACTTGCACTAAAGAGCCCTTCTGGAAAAAGTGAAGGTTCAGATAAAGAAGGATTTAAGCCTAAGTTCGGAGAGGCGGTTGGCATTCTGGAGATTCCAAAGATCAACGCAGAGCTTCCGATTGTAGAGGGAACCGATGCGGATGATCTGGAAAAAGGAGTCGGCCACTACAAAGGCAGTTATTATCCAGATGAAAACGGACAAATTGTTCTATCAGGGCATCGGGATACCGTCTTCCGCCGAACGGGAGAACTGAAAAAAGGTGATCAATTAAAGGTGAAGCTGCCATATGGAAGTTTTCAGTATAAGATTGAGAACATGAAAATTGTCGATAAAAATGATACTTCCATTATTACGCTGCAGCATAGTGAAGAGGAGCTCATTCTAACTACGTGTTATCCATTTTCATACATTGGAAATGCTCCAAAACGATATATCATTTATGGAAAACGTATTTGAGGTAATTTGAATATCAAAGATTAGGCTGACGAATTTTCGTCAGCCTTTTTCGTCAGGTTCTTTCTGTATTCTGGTTCATGTTAAATCAAAGTAATTTAGGTAAACATAAAGGTATTTTATATTTTTGTATAAGTTTACTTTACTTTTGTATAAGGTCAGTTTATAATTTGGTTCAAGAGGTGATGGTCATGAAGAAAGATTTTGGTGATTCGATCTCAAATAAGGTTTATGAATATCGTGTACTTGCCAGGTTGTCTCAGCAAGAATTAGCAAAGAAAGTTGGGGTTTCCAAACAAACCATCTTCGTAATGGAAAAAGGAAATTATGTTCCGACTCTGCTGTTAGCTTTTCGAATTGCCGAATTTTTTAATGTGGATGTAAACGAGATTTTTACTTATGAGAAAGGAAATGATCAAAAATGAAAGTGAATTCGATCACAGATACTATCACTAACGCAATTTTTTCTCCTTTAAAGTCCTGGGCTGAACATTCTCAAGGAAATTGGAGTATTCTTATTGGTAGCGGGTTTGTATTGCTTGTAGTCGGATTGATTCTGACAATCATATTTCTTAAAAAAATGGGTAAGGCTGACGAGAGAACAAATCAAATATCATTAAAAAGTGCCCTCTTTATGTTATATGGAGTCATTTTGTGCGACTTGATTTTCCCGAAAGAATATATGTGGCAAGTTTTCTTCTTATTTAAATATTCTCTTGCGCTATTAGCTTCAGGAATCTATCTAGCCGTTCGATATAAAAAAGATTTTTTAAACTAAGAACCAAATTGGAAAAAGTATAAATTTAATTACCAAGAAATATAGTGGCTCTGTAGTTTTAATGTTTTAGGAGAGGTATTTTTTGTTGCAAGTGTATGTGGCATTAAAAAAAGTGCTGACCCCTGCACAACACTTGTTGCGTGAGTCTGCACTTTTATTCTTCAAGATACACTGCTCCTCATCATTGATTAAGGGGAGTGTATTTAATCCGTTTTTAGCCGCACTGATACTTGGCTTTTAGGAGCTTTTTTTAAATGGCTAAAACCAACAAATTTTTTGCCTTCTTCATCCCATAGGCGGAACTTTAACGACTTCAGACTTGTTGCCAGTGTGATGGTCGGAACGTTTTGCAATGGTTCAGTGTTGTTATGTACTTCTTCAAGCTTATAGTTTGGGACTCTCGGGCTTAAATGATGGACATGATGGAAACCGATATTGCCTGTTAGCCATTGCATGATTCTCGGAAGCTTATAAAAAGAGCTTCCTTCCACTGCTGCTTTTACATATTCCCAATGCTCATCTTCTTCAAAATAAGAATCCTCAAACGTATGCTGAATATAAAACATCCAAATTCCGAGAGTTCCCGATATCATAAAAATTGGCGCTTGAACCAGCAGGAAGTTTTGCCAGCCGATAGCCCAACATAAAAGTGCTGCCAAAGCGACGATCCCCAGGTTCGTTACATACGTATTCATCCGTTCTTTGCGTTTTGCCCCTTTACGATTAAAACGATTGGTAATCCCGAAGACGTAAATCGGCCCAATAATAAACATGACAAACGGATTTCTGTACAAACGGTACATGATTTTTGTCTTCGTTGAGGCTTCCTTATACTCCTCAACGGTCAGTACCCAAATATCGCCTGTACCGCGTTTGTCCAGGTTGCTGCTTGTCGCATGATGGACAGAATGGTCGTGTGCCCAATGATCAAAAGGATGCAGAGTCAGAATTCCTGTTATTGTTCCAAGGATTCGATTCGCCCTTCTGTTCTTAAAAAAGGAATAGTGGCAGCAATCATGAAAAATGATGAAGGTTCTTACCAAAAACCCGGCCGCAACGACAGAAATTGCTAGTGTAAGGAAATAAGAAATTGACAAGCTCTTATATGCCAAAAACCATAACAGGAAAAATGGTACCAATGTGTTAATGATTTGATAAATACTTTTTTGTAAATCGGACTTTTCGTAAGGGGTAACCAGTTTTCTCAAAGTCCTTAGGTTTTCTTTACTCATTTATTAAAGTTTCCCCTTCCCTAATGTTCTTAATCTCAGTATAGAAAACGTTTTATTCCCTTTGAAGTCCCAGCTGTCATACTCCATATATGATAAGTATCATGGTTTTGTTATAACTTTCCAGCCAGCTAAGGATCCTTTTCAAAAGCTGTCAAATGGAGCGATTTTTCAATCTGTCTGTAAAATAATTGGAAATACGAAACTGATTTCCAGCTTAATTAAATCTTTATTAGCAGAGACAGCCTGGAAACAAAAGTTGTATAAAGATTATACCCATCTCTTTATCGAGCCAAACTCTCTCCCTGCTCTCCTATGGGAATCGGTTTATTTAGACCGTGAACCTTGATTGAGAAACAAACATGGTAATGAAGAAAAGGAAGATGATTTGAGATCAAGTTTTAATTTTTATGAGGATCTTGGCAAAATGGGGATATACCATGGTGACGTTTGCACATCTGCAGAAATAAAGCTTTACCAGTGAACAGCCCTGGTTTTAGCACTTGAGCCGAGCTTTGTAAAGAAATCCTTAACAATCAATAATGAAGTACGATTAAGCAAAGAAAAAGGGTTGAAGACACTTGCGATTCATTTTTACGGTGTTTTCAAACCATAGTTATTGAAGGCTTCTTTTTCTGCATGTTTAACAAATAATGCCACGAATAAAACAATAATATTAATTTGCATTTATTTCCGTTTCGTGTTATTCTAAAGAAGAATTATTTTTGTTCGTGTAAAGGATGAATATTGACTTTTCGTCTTGATGATACTTTGGGCAGGGATAGTAATTAAATGTGTGGTAACACACTAGGAGGCAACAAAAATGGAACAAGGTACAGTTAAATGGTTTAATGCAGAAAAAGGTTTTGGATTTATCGAACGTGAAAATGGAGACGACGTATTCGTACACTTCTCTGCAATCCAAGGTGACGGATTCAAATCTTTAGACGAAGGTCAAAAAGTAACATTTGACGTTGAGCAAGGTGCTCGTGGAGCTCAAGCTGCTAACGTTCAAAAAGCTGCTTAATCTTAAAACGTTTATAGAAACAGGCTCTTTATATAGGGGCCTGTTTTTTTACGTTCTCTATAATACTAAAACTCAATAAAAAACCCTACTCAACGTGCGAGTAGGGAGATGTTACAAGGTAATAGCAAAAGATTTAACGCTTCAAAGGTTTGTTTATAGTATAACACACTGGATTGACAATATGCGGAATGTATATAAATTATTTATTTTTCTTTTCGAATACAAGTACATACTATTCTTTCTTTTCTTACTAACCTGTGGAGATCGGTTGATTTAGACCTTGAACATTGATTGAGATCGTAAATACGGATTGAATGTTGAGTGTCAAAATTATGGAAAGGCTATGGAAAGTGGTAATGAAGAAAAGGAAGATAATTTGTGGCCCAATATTCTTGGCAAAAAGGGCTAAACAATGAGTGACAGTTTGGAAACATCTGCAGAAACAGCTGAACTTTTTAAAAAAATTTGGGGGATTCAAACCGTAGATATTAATAAGCCCTCTTAGACCATGTTATACATTCGATGCGGGCTTATTGTCATTTTCTCTTTAGCCTACCGTATGCACAGTATCCACACCTTTAACAAATATGCCATGACTAAAATGATAATATTTAATTGCAATTATTTCCGAATCGTGCTATGATAAAGAAAGATTATTTTTGTTCGTGTAAAGGATAGTATGAATATTGACTTTTCGTCTTGATGATACTTTGGGCAGGGATAGTAATTAAATGTGTGGTAACACACTAGGAGGCAATAAAAATGGAACAAGGTACAGTTAAATGGTTTAATGCAGAAAAAGGTTTTGGATTTATCGAACGTGAAAACGGAGACGACGTATTCGTACACTTCTCTGCAATCCAAGGTGACGGATTCAAATCGTTAGACGAAGGTCAAAAAGTAACGTTTGACGTTGAGCAAGGTGCTCGTGGAGCTCAAGCTGCTAACGTTCAAAAAGCTTCTTAATCTTAAAACGTTTATAGAAACAGGCTCTTAATATAAGAGCCTGTTTTTTTGCGTTCTCTGTATAATTCAATAAAAAACCCTACTCAACGTTCGAGTAGGGAGATGGTACAAGGTAATAGAAAAAAGATGTAACACTTCAAAGGTTTCTTTACAAGTATAACATAATGGATTGACAATATGCGGAAATGTATATAAGTTATTGATTTCTTTTCAAACACACCTACATCTTATTAGGAAGTAAACGTTTACGCAAAATTTTAAAAATCATAGCCAACTCTATGTGTCGTGTACCAACCGCCAAAAGCGCCACGCTAAACGGGAGTTATCCATGATAACTCCGACACTCTCCTTTCTTTTAATCCATCACCTCAGATGAATTTTATGTATATTCTCTTATTACCAACGGTGAACAAAAAGGATCATCCCTTTTGTAAAGAATCATCCTTTTTTAAGTATTCTTGAAATGAACATAACAGGTGATCCATCTGCAAGATTTCCACCCACTTCATTTTTTTCATAAGACTCCGTCTTATTTTTATCGTTGACCATATTTTATGAAAAGAAGATAAACAATTACAATTTTCTGTCGCAGTGGATATAGGAAATTCCTAAAGATAGAGGGGAGATTGATTGATTTTTTTCTAGAAATAATCACTTAGCTATTCCTAACACAATGAAAGCCCTACCTCTCTTCCATCCTTACGGCTCCTTGTCCGTGCCAGTGTGAATCAGGATTACAAAAATCAAGTGACTATTTTATCGAGTTTTTGATAAAACTTCAAATGTTTGTAGAAGAAATTTAAACAATAAAAATGAATTAGCTGTAGGAATAACAAAAGAGGTTAATGTTCTAAAAGTACGTTGAAGAAGTAGAACGTCTGAAATGATTCTGTTTAATCATAACATTCTGAAAAATCTAGGATGTTTATTGGAATGCCATACGTTTTCTATAATTAACTTTAACAGAAACTTTTTATTTGATTTTCAGTAATTCCTTTAATTACTTCCAGTTCACTAATCAAAAATTCATATGCATTATCCAACATTTTTTTTTCGCTTGAATTAAGTGCTTTTTCTTTCTTCATACGCATTAAATCGCGTACAACTTCAGCACCTTCTTGTATTTCACCCGTTTTTATTTTGTTCGTGTTTACTTGATACCTTTGTTTCCACGGCAGTAACCTATCTGATTCTCCATGCTGAAAAATGTGTATAATACGTTTTAAAGCAAGAATATCAGTAACTGGACGTATATTTGAGCTCAATATTTTACGCGTTGGAATCATAACTGTCATATTACTGATTGACATTTTTATGACATAATACTGTTGTTTTTCCTCTAAAAATTCTTTTTCTTCAATGGCTTCAATTATTCCTGCGCCGTGCATTGGATAAACAATGTTATCGCCAATTTGAAACATATCATCCACCTCCATATATGGTAACCTTTTTAAGCTTACCATATATGGAGGTGTAATATCAAATATTTAATAATAACATGATAATATTTTTATTGTCAATAACTTTTTTTAAAAAAATAAATCGAGCAAAAACAACATCAAAACAATAGGCTACGTGTCGTATTCCCCAATAAAGGAAATGTCATTTGGTCCATGTATATCTTGAAACCTCGCCGATTTAACATAGATCAGTTTTTCATTGAAAATGTGTTATGAAATCTCCTTTAGGAATTCAAGACTTGGCATCAATGACATGTTTGCTGGTCTAATATGGGCACAAATTTAGTCAAGGAGTAGACCATGTGTTTACTCCTCGTCCTGAAGCTACTTCTGTATGATTTGAATAAGGTTGCCGCATGTATCGTCGAATACAGCTATTGTGACTTCTCCCATTTTTGTTGGCTCCATTGTGAACTTCACGCCTTTTTCCTTTAATCGTTTGTACTCTTTTTGAATATCTGTAACACCAAACATTGTTGCTGGGAAGCCCTCGGCGAATATCTTCTTTTGATACTCTTTAGCGGCAGGATGATCATTTGGTTCGAGTAAAAGCTCGGTTCCGTCCTGATCCTCTTGAGAAACAAGCGTTATCCACCTGAATTTACCCATGGGAACGTCCTCCTTTTTTACAAACCCCAGTTTTTCTGTATAAAACTCCAGTGCCTTGTCTTGGTCTTGGACGAATATACTGGTAACAATGATTTTCATACTGTTTTTGCCTCCTTTGATATGTATGCGCATGGTACTGGCTGCAAGCAAACAACCCAGACATTTGTCAGAAGTCCTGTTCCGAGTGTCATGAAACAAACGTATTCCTCCATGAATTAGGGAACGTGCACTCGAAACTTAAGAGCGTATTAAAACGAAGCTTCCTAACAAAGACTTTATTTACTTTAACTTATGTTGAAGATAAATGACAAAATTATGTTGATTTGAAATACTTTAGGGAAGGGGATTTAATTACTGATAAAAGTCATGATAAAAATACTCATCGAAATTCAACATATTAGAGGGGGTATTTTTTTCTAATGGTGAAACTCAACTTCTATGAACTTAATGGAGTTATTTACTAATCTGTAAATTTATGTATTAATAGTAAGGGGTGAAAAATATTACTTATAGCCCGTGATTTGGCTGCATAATCTTTCTCTGAATATAAAATGGAAAAAGGCAGTGCCCGTTTATAGGTACATGTATAAAAAAAGGAGCCATAACAATGTTAAAAAGATTTCTTCTGGTTTTACTTACACTGATTATGTCTATAGTTGTTATACTAGTGGCTGCTAAAGATTCCCCTGGAGATAATGTCATTTCATTTGATGAGCCTATGATCTTAATGATATCCATTGGGATTGTTGTATTCTTATTCATCCCTCCATTAGCCTTGTCCTTTTTTGGAAACATGGTTGTAAGAATAATATCAGGAGTATACCAATGTTTTATCGTTTTCACTTTTCTAGGGATGATTCCAATTGGATTTCTTATTCCCAATGGCTTTTTGACAATTCTTGTTTCTGTTTTAGGAACTTTAGTCAGCATAATTAGTGTTGTAGTAACCTTATTAATTGATAGGAATAAAGAAGTTAAATCTTAATATTGAAAAGCTTATCGCTCTTATCGAGGAAAGAGGCCTTTCATTGATCAGTGACACTAACATGATCGTGATAAAATGCTTTTGCTCCTTGGCACTCATTGTCATGCAAATCAGCAACAGCCTCCAATGCTTTTCTTAGATTTATCATTTGATTTTTCAATTCTTTATAATCTTTTGCTTGATTAAATGAGGAGGGTCCTGATGACAAATCGTAGAACGAATCCTAAGGTTGATGAATTTTTAAGTAAAGCTGAAAAGTGGAAGGAAGAATATGAGCGGTTGAGAGATATCGTTCTTGATTGTGAGCTGACTGAAGAATTTAAGTGGATGCATCCTTGCTATACGTTTAATAGGAAAAACGTCGTTTTAATACATGGATTTAAAGGATATTGTGCGCTTCTGTTCCACAAAGGCGCCTTGTTACAGGATCCTCACGGGATTCTCATCCAACAAACGGAGAATGTACAGGCGGCGCGCCAGATTCGGTTCACCAATGTTCAAGAAATAGCTGAAGTGGAACCCATCTTGAAAGCCTATATTAAGGAAGCCATTGAAGTTGAAAAAGCCGGTTTGGAAGTGAATGTTAAAAAGAATACGGAATACATCATTCCAGAAGAACTTCAACATAAATTCGATGAATTTCCTGCTTTGAAAACGGCTTTTGAAGCATTGACCCCGGGACGGCAAAGAGCATACATTCTTTATTTTTCTCAAGCCAAACAACCCAAAACTCGAGAGTCAAGGATTGAAAAATATATGGAGAAAATTCTCGATGGGAAGGGATTAAAGGATTAGTATATTCGTCAGAAAGGCATTTTGCTAAGTGAGATTTCTATGAATCTGTCATGAAAGAAGCATTGAAGGATGAAGGAATACCAAGAATTTTGAGTTCCTTGGTATTCCTTGTGTCACAAAAATATACAGAGGGGCGGTTCAAGTATGAAAGAACCGCCCCTTATTTTGTTTGGCATTTTCGTTTAAATAAACCGATAACTGATTAATGAATAGCCATTATGTCAATGAGGCGCTTGATTTTTTCACTGTCTCCTGTATCAACGTACACGGTTTTTGCATTTTTTATTATATTCTCAGTCACTTCCCGCATTACGCCTTTACTTACATCATCAGAGGAATCCCAGCGTAAAGGAACATTGTATACTTTAATCGTGCCATCGCCATTACCGCTATAAGTTACTGATCCATCCACTAATCGAGAGCCTGCTAACTGGATAACATCTTCCGGATAGCTAGCACTGGTGTCATCATTTGGATTGATTGGTTCGCCAGCCGAAATATGCCGAACATTCAATTCATCTATCTCTTGATTTGCTCCAAGCTGCAACCAAACTCTGGCATATTCAATTTTCTCAGAGGGATATTCCGTTAATTCATTGTCTTTTTGGCTTTTTTCCTCATTTCTTACTTCTTCTGAAGAGGTTTCTTGTGATTCATCTGTTGAGGATTCTTTTGAAGTATTGTCATTTGAATTCTTTGTTGCGGATTCTTTTAATCCTGTTGTTGTTTCTGATTCATCCTTGCTTATTTGGTTGCTATCGTCAGTCTCATTATTATTTTCTTCAGCGTGTAATGAAGAATCATTATTTGATTTTTCTTCCTTACCGCCCATACATCCAACGAGCAATAAGACGAGCAGCATCAGGACAGCATTACAATAAAAAATATTTCTCAGTTTCTTCATTATTTCATTCCTCTCCCTCATCAACAGCCTTACATGCTTTTCTTAGTTTATTCAGTTGATTTTTCAGTTGGTTATACCTAATATTACCATGGAATAGAAATGAAAGTTCGAAAAAATTATAGGAGAGGTAACGAATGCTAGATCAATCGAGTAAATCTCGACAGCTTTTTGAAATGATGACCACACGATATACGGGTGGCATTTCATTGAGGAATTCCCTATCTTTTATCAACTATATTGAATGCTTTTTATTTATTTCATCATTTGGTGATGTACTAGAGTGTGTGAATATGCGGTCTAATATCTGTTCTGTAAATGGCATAAAGGAATTAAGGATTATACCTCCTAAACAAACGGTTAATAAAGTCCCGACGCCAACTGGCCCATTTAAAATGATTGCAGCTATCAAGAATAAGAGGTAAATGCATGTTCTCGAAAAAAAGATATTTGTTCTGGTTAATTCTTTTATGATGAATGTCAATCGGTCAACTGGAATCGGTGCAAAATTTGTGTGCAAATAGGTTGCAGTTCCTAATCCTATAACAACTAAGCCGATTCCAAAACAAATCACTTTGCTGTACCATAGGTCAGGTGTTAACCAATTGTGCAATAAAAAAAGCCACATATCAATGCCAATCCCCGTTATAAATGCTGTTAACATCCCCAAAACTTCTGGTCTTTGTCTTTTCAAAAATGAATTACAAATTATCAATATAAACGCTATTATGATTTCCCAACTTCCCACTGTAAGCCCCACATTCTTGGACAGTCCTACCACAACTGCATCAAAGGGTGAAGTTCCAAGGTTTGATTGGATAGTGAAAGAAATACCAAGGGTTAAAATGAAAATTCCTAATACATAAACAATATATTTCACTGTACTCGACCTCTTTTTTGTTCATTTTATTGCAAATACAACAAAGTTAATTTATATTTAATATATGGCATCTTTGTTGTATTTGCAACAAAGATATGTACTAAGGAGGTCATGATGAAGGAAATTCTTCGCGAAATCGGAATGATTGCCAGGGCATTAGATTCGATAAGCAATATAGAATTTAAAGAATATAACCTCACAAAAGGGCAGTATTTGTACCTTGTCCGAATATGTGAAAACCCAGGAATCATTCAAGAAAAGTTAGCTGAAATGATTAAAGTAGACCGAACAACAGCGGCTCGTGCCATAAAAAAGCTTGAAATGAATGGTTTTATTAAAAAGATGGATGATGATCATAACAAAAAGATAAAAAAACTCTTTCCAACAGAAAAAGGGAAAGATGTGTTTCCCGTTATAAAAAGAGAAAATGATCATTCGAATAGTGTCGCATTAGCGGGATTTTCTGAAAAAGAAGCAGAAACCATTATTCACCTTCTTCAAAGAATTAGAAAGAATGTAGAAGTTGATTGGGAATATGTAAAAAAGGGGAACAAGAGAGATTATTAATTTTAAAAGGAGCATATATGAGCATGAGTATAAAACTAAAAAAGTGCAGCCATGAAGATTTAAAAATACTCCAAGAAATAAGTATTGAAACATTCAATGATACATTCAAAGACCAGAATTCTCCAGAAAATATGAAAGCTTATTTGGAACGTGCATTTCATTCTAAACAGTTGGAAAAGGAATTATCCAATACCTCTTCACAATTCTTTTTTGTTTATTTGAATCATGAAGTCGCTGGATATTTAAAGATCAATACCGATGAGGCTCAGTCTGAAGAAATGGGTGATGAATCATTAGAAATCGAGAGGATTTATATCAAGAACAAATTTCAAAAACATGGTCTTGGCAAACATCTGTTCAATAAAGCTGTGGAAATTGCGCTGGATTCTAATAAAAAGAAAATCTGGCTAGGCGTATGGGAAAAAAATGAAAATGCTATTGCTTTTTATGAAAAGATGGGGTTTGTTCAAACTGGAGCCCACTCTTTTTATATGGGTGATGAAGAACAAATAGACTTTATCATGATCAAAACACTCGTATAACTCTTTATGAAAGGCGGGTTTATATGTATATTCCAAAATACTATAAGGTGACAAATGTTGATGACATTTGGGACTTTGTTCAAAACAACTCATTTGGCACAATTGTCACAACAGCGCAAGGGAAACCAATTGCAACTCATTTGCCATTGCAGTTAATGAAAGAGGGAGATACTTACTATATCACGGGGCATATTGCTTATGGGAATCATCAATGGAGAACATTTGAAGCCTGTGAAGATGTGCTTGTTATGTTTCAGGGACCGCACGCCTATATCTCTTCCTCTTGGTATGAAAAGGAAAATGTCCCAACGTGGAACTATCAAGCCGTACATGTATACGGCACAGCCAGCATCTTGAACGAAGAAGAGTTAAAACATGACCTGACAATGTTGCTGCAAACATACGAAAAACACCGTAAGAATCCAGTTTTATGGGATAAGCTTTCTCCTCAGCTCTTAGAAAGCCAACTGAAAGGTATTGTCGGATTTAAGATGAAGGTGGGAGAAATTCAGGCTTCCTATAAATTAAGTCAGAACCGAAATGAAAAGGATTATATGAATATCATTGATCAATTACGAAATGAAGGAGATTCAAACTCAAAACAAATGGCAGAACTGATGGAAAAGCGATTAAAAGATGAAATATAAGTCCACTTTTATTAGCGAACTTTGGATTAATGAATAGTAATCAAATTTTTGATTCTACAGAGCCTTCATCTTGTGCGAAAGTTCAAGGAACACTTGATGTTTTTATTCCATTAGCGGGTGCTTCTGGCGGGGCTCTTTCGGGGGGATTGATCTTTAATACAAGTTATGCCCTGCTATCTTGGAGTGATTGACTCTAATCTATTTTTTATGCACTTCACGTATAGCATTTTCTATTAATATCTCATCAGGTTTAACAAGTGACAATAGTAATAGAAGTAATCGGCACCTAGTTTGGGACAAGTTCCAAACAAAAGAACAAAACAGCGGGTCACAAATGCTTCCCACTGTTTTGTACGGTACTTACCTGATATTTTCTTTAATCGTTTTGGAAAATGTGATTGATTTATTCTCACTAACAAATGTTGAGCCTAAAAGGAGTGCGCCACCTAGCATTTGAACAATGGTCATTTGTTCTCGTAGAATAATGGCAGAAATTAATATAGCTACAAATGGGTCTACATAGCTTAGCATAGCAATACTCTGTCCTTTTAATTTTTGCATACCCGAGAAAAATAACCAAAATCCAATCCCAGTGTTTACAATCCCTAAAATGATGATAAAAGGAACGGATGATCTAGATACTCCAAAGATACCGAATCCTTCTGTAAAAAACACATATGGCAAGAGCAGCAATGCTGTTAATCCAAGTTGGATGATTGTAATCTCCAACCTGCCCATGCGGTGTATAAATTTATTTAGTAACATCAATGCAGTGTAACATGCAGCCGCAACTAATCCAAAAAAGATCCCAAGCAAATCATCTGTTCCAGAAGCACTTATGCCATTTCCAACAATCAATACCATGCCTATGATCGCTACACCAATACACATCATTTTTTTGACAGATAATTGTTCCCTAAGGACAAATGGTGAGAGGATCATGACAAACACAGGTGCAAAGTAATACCCTAGTGTGGCATTAGTAAGTGTTGTATGATCGTACGATTGATAAAGAAAGATCCAATTTCCTCCTAATGCAATACCAGAAAGAAATAAAGTATAAGCATTCGCTTTGACTAATTTCCATGGAATGGTTTTCTTCATCATCATGAACACGACTATTAAAAATAGACATCCAATTGAACTGCTTAGTAAAGCTGTTTCACTCGAAGATAAATCAATGTATCTTACAACTAAACCCATTGTGCCGAAAATGAACATTGATAATATAAACTGAATCTTAGATTTCATTGTCTACTCCTTCGAATCTGCGAAACAGCTTATATTTCGCAGATTCTTAATCTGTTTTATATATAAGCTTATTCACTGCTGATTCAACAGCTGGAGTAAACGGCGGTGGCGGTGAAGTTGAAAATGGCTTCCAAGTGTATAGAGTTGTATTTGAGTGTGGCATGCGAATCCCCCTATGTATATGCGTATTTTTGAAAAACTGGATATGACGAAAAGATGGTTATACTAGATTATACATGAAATTTTTTCTTGAAAGATATGAATGTTTCATATTTGATTACGGCTCATAAAATAACATCTTTTAAATAATAACTCACCCCACACAAAAAGGAACCCTTGGCGCAGAACGGTTCTGCTTAAGGTCTCTTTTCCGGAGTAAGCAACTTTTTCTGCATTGATTTTTCAGATGTAAAAAAATACAACTTATTTACTTTTATCATATTATAATAGGGTATATCAATAGGATCGGAGTGTGATTGAATGCAAACGAAAAAAGTTTATCTTTATGTATGTAATACAATGTCAGACTGGGAATACGGATATTTGATTGCTGAACTAAACTCAGGAAGATATTTCAAAAAAGATGCAGTACCTTTAAAAGTAGTTACAGTAGGAGCTAATCAAGAAATGGTTACTACGATGGGAGGTCTGAGCATAAAACCAGATATTTCTATTGATGAGTGTATCCTTGAGAATAAAGATCTTTTCATTTTACCTGGAGGGAATACTTGGGGAGAAGATATTCATCAGCCTATCTTGAAAAAAGTTGGCGAAGCTTTAGAACTTGGCACTATTGTTGCTGCAATTTGCGGTGCAACGGAGGGCCTCGCGAATATGGGATACCTAGATTCTAGAAAGCATACAAGCAATGATGTAGCGTATCTTAAAATGGTCTGCCCTCATTATAAAGGAGAAACATTTTATGAGAGGGAGCCTGCAGTATCTGATGAGAATTTGATTACTGCATCAGGAGTAGCTCCTCTGGAATTTGCGATGGAAGTACTGAAAAAATTAGATGTATTTGCGCCAGATACATTATATTCATGGTATAACCTCAATAAGACTCATCAGCCTGAATACTTCTACCAATTAATGAATTCAATAGAGAGATGATCGAAATCATTCAACTGAGTTTTTCGATGATAAACTTATTTTAATAACACTAAGAATTGATGTATTGTAATAAAAAGCCTCTTAACCCGAAACTGATTGAAACATTTAGGTTCCTCCACCTCCATTGTTATGTGGCATACATGCCCATAACACCACTACTACGGAGTGTAAAAAAAATAAGCATTGATTTAGGGGACTAGTAGGTGAATAATCCATGAAGGTTCAAGTCCCTCGGCCGAAACAAAGATACCAAGGGTTGTAGACCCCTGGTATCTTTTAATGTTCTCTTAGATTTTGAGTTTTTTCCTTTTTGTTCCACTTGTTACAACATTCAGTTAAAGTAAAACGGGATAAACAAAGGTTTTCCCCGTTTTTGCATAGTCTATCTTACTGCGAATCGCCGAGCAGCTGCCACGCACAATATAACGGCGATATTCACGGCTACGAGTGCCCAGCCCACTTTCTCGTGCAGAATCACTGAGGCAAGCAGCAGTCCAAAGAAGGGCTGGAGGAGCTGCAGCTGTCCAACCGCCGCAATACCGCCTTGGGCGAGACCCCGATACCAGAACACAAAGCCGATTAGCATGCTGAATAAGGATACATACGCAAGACTAAGCAGTGCAGGAACGCCGACGCCCGACCATGAGTCCGGCGTAAAATAGAATGACAATGGCAGCATAAGAGGAAGCGACAGAACGAGAGCCCAAGAGATCACCTGCCAGTTTCCCAGCCGCCGTGAGAGACGGGCCCCTTCTGCATAACCGAGCCCGCATACGACGATAGAAGCCAGCATGTACGCGTCGCCGATCGGGGAGGATACTCCGCCTTGGATGAGGGCGAATCCTGCTACTAGTAAGCTGCCTGCAGCTGAGAAAATCCAGAAGGCTGGCCGAGGGCGTTCCCCTCCGCGAAGTACGCCGAAGATCGCCGTCGCGAGCGGAAGTAGTCCAATGAAAACAATGGCATGGGCGGATGTGACATACTGAAGCGCCAAGGCTGTCAGCAACGGGAAACCGGCCACCACGCCGAACGCTACCACCAATAGCGCAGTTATGTCACCTTTGGCAGGTCGCTGCTGCCGGAAGATGAGAAGGAGCGCCCCGGCCAATACACCAGCTATTGCAGCGCGGCATACGGTGAGGAACAACGGATCGAAGTCCGCCACAGCCAAGCGGGTCGCAGGCAGCGATCCGCTGAAAATGAGCACCCCCAGAAAACCATTCATCCAGCCATTTGTTGCTTTGTTCATTTACAATCACTCCATCATATGTTTCTTCTCACAAGATCATTTTTGCTCTGTCAAAACCTGTATTTAAGGATTACAATGACTATAAACTGTAATTGACCTTTTAAAAACAGCCAGTTTTCATAAAAAAATGCATACCAGTTAGGGGAAACGAGCAAATGGATATCACGCCTTTTTTAAATAGAAATCTGGATATTCCGCTTTATCAGCAGCTTTATCAGTATTTCAAAGAAAACATGCATCAGGGGCGTATTCAAAAAGGAATGAAACTGCCATCAAAGAGGCTTCTGGCGAGTCAGCTTTCCATCAGTCAAACGACTGTTGAGCGTGCCTATGAACAGCTTGCTGCTGAAGGCTATATTGTGAGCAAGCCAAGAAGCGGATGGTTTGCTGATTATAATGATTCTGATTTTGTCCATAGTAAAATGCTTAGCACATCACCAGCGAGTCAAAAAGCGCAGAAAAATGAACAATGTATTGATTTTCACTACGGAAATGTAGATTCTTCTCACTTCCCTTTTTCCGCTTGGCGAAAAAGTATGGTCAATAGTTTGGACCAATATGGACAAGAGCTTTATCGGCCGGGAAATGCTTTAGGGGAGCTTGAGCTGAGAACACTTATTGCAGAGTACCTGTATCAATCACGCGGAGTTCATTGTGTCCCTGAACAAGTGATCATAGGGGCCGGGAACCCTTTTCTTCTGCAAATCTTGTGCCAGGTTTTTGAACCGGATATTTTCATAGGATATGAGGATCCGGGTTATCCAAGAGCTAGGAAGATTTTTGAAGCCAATCGTATGAATATCGTTCCTATACCGGTCGACGATGAAGGAATTTGTATACAGAAGATCAAAGAACACCAGCCAACCCTTGTTTATGTCACGCCTTCTCACCAATTTACGCTGGGAACAATCATGACAATTAACAGAAGAATGCAGCTTCTCAAATGGGCGGCAGACAATCAATCATTCATCATAGAGGACGATTATGACGGGGAATTTAGATACACAGGACAGCCGGTCCCCTCCTTGCAAGGGCTTGATCAGCATAACCGTGTCATTTATATGGGCACTTTTTCTAAATCTCTTCTTCCTTCGCTGCGTATCAGCTATATGATTCTCCCTTCGCCTCTTTTGGAAAAAGGCCATGACATCACTTCTTTATATAAGCAAACAGTGTCCTGCCACAGTCAGCTGACGCTGGCTCAATTTATAAAAAATGGAGAGTGGCAAAAACACATCAACAGAATGAGAAAGCTATACCGAAAGAAAAGGGCCATTTTATTAGAGACTGTGCAAAGAGAATTAGGAAAACACGTCAGGATTCGCGGGGAAAATTCTGGACTTCGTATCTTACTAGACGTTTTCTTGCCATTCAGTGAAAAAGAGTTAATTGAGAAGGCAAAGGAATATGGAGTCAAAATTTATCCGGTTTCTCTTTCTTATCAAAAACATCCTCCTACAAAAACGGTCTCACTGGGATTTGCAGGGGTCTCGGAAGTCAACATACGAGAAGGCATAAAAAAGCTGAAAGCTGCTTGGGAGATATAAGGGAGCTTTCAGGTTTGCCATTTGATATTCCTTCAGGTTGAATAAAAGAGCGAGTGACGGAGATTAACAATGTTGGCGGAAAAATCATACGAAAACTGCTTTTGTATTTTGCCTTTAATCAAAAAAAATCGGTTCATTTTATTGAATTTTATGAAAATTTATGATTATAATTAATATATCAAAAAAAATTGATTAAAGAGGTGATATGATGAATGATACCAAATTAGAACTGCTTCAGATTTTTGAGAAAAAATTTAAAGCTCTAGCAGATCAAAAACGGTTAGAGATCATGTATGAACTTTGTCAAAGAGGAAAAACCTGTGTTTGTGATTTGACTGAGATCTTTAATATGACTCAATCAAAGCTTTCCTATCATCTTAAAATATTGCTGGACGCGAACTTAATTACTAAAGAAGTTAAGGGAACATGGAGCTATTATGATGTAAATAATCCTGAATTCAACCAATTACTGTCAGAAGAGGTTTGTTGTGTATTTAGAAAGAGCAGGGAGGGATGATGCGGTTACATTTTAACCATTAAATCAATATTTCTTGATGAATATCAATAAAGGGGGAATCATTATGATGTATGTTCATGTAGGAGTGAATGTAACCAAATTAGGGGATCAATCACATTCTATGAAAAAGTTTTTGGGGTGAAACCTGTAAACGTAAAAACAGACTATGCAAAGTTTCTGTTAGATAAACCGGGATTGAATTTTACGTTGAATGTTCGTGATCAGGTACAAGGGAACCAAGTGAATCATTTTGGATTCCAAGTCGATAGTGTAGATGAAGTGTTGAGACATAAGGAGCGGCTTGAAAAAGAAGGCTTTTTTGCACGTAAGGAAATGAATACAACATGCTGTTATGCAGTCCAAGATAAATTCTGGGTTACAGATCCCGACGGAAATGAATGGGAGTTTTTCTATACCAAGCCGAATAATGATGACCAAAAACAAAATTCTCCCTCTTGTTGTGTAACACCTGAGTAAAAGCGTTATTCATTTAGATGAAGGTCAAAATTTCCGCCGGCTAGGCAAAACCGATGAGTGGGTAAACATAAACGTTAAGCTCGCTTCGCTGAGCATAGTAAAAGGGAGCAGCACTTGTTGCTCTTTTTTACCTTTCTTTTTTTCATCATTTTTATATCCTCAGCTTCACCTAGGGGCGGTTCGACTTGATTCAAATGAAGCGACCAACAATGAAGAAGTCTATAAAACAACGATTCGCAGAAATATTAGGATATTTTCTCCCTTTTTTGTGGCTTTTTTGATCGTTTACCGTTTTTTCAGAATTTCTTTTCGACTTATACTTTGCATCCCAAGGGAAGAAGTCGGCCGGGTTATGAACATGTAGAAGCAAGTTCTGGAACTTATTAGAGGAATTCATTTATTGGTTTACTATTGGGAAATATACATATACCTTCTGAATATGGTCTTTAGTACAAATAACTCTATTATGGTATATTTAAATAAGACTAAATATTCGAAACGAGGAATGATATGAATACGAACAAAAAACAAAAGCATATTAAAATAAAAAGGATACTGCAAGTCATAATGGTTATTATTGGAGGAATTATAGCGGCATATGGACTGGAAACCGTATTGATTCCAAACAGTGTGTCTGATGGAGGGGTGACAGGCCTTAGTATCGTTGGTTCACAGCTATTTGATTTGCCATTAGGAGTCCTTATTGCAGCTTTAAATATCCCGTTTGTCTGGTTAGGATATAAGCAAATCGGGAAAGACTTTGCATTATTATCCATTATCGGAATCGTATCACTTGCCGCAGGTACAATGTTTTTTCACCACACTCCAGCTATCATAGAGGGGGATACCTTGCTAATAACCGTTGTTGGCGGGATTATCCTTGGATTGGGAATGGGGTTGGCCTTACGTAATGGCGGCGCATTGGATGGAATTGATATGCTCGCTGTGCTGCTATCTCGAAAATTGCCATTTGGAACGAGCGATCTCATTTTATTCTTAAACCTTTTTGTGTTTATTTTTGTATCCATTGTATTTGGCTTACAAGGGGCATTACTGTCAGTTATTGCTTACTACATTGCGTCTAAAGTCATACATATTGTTGAGGAAGGCTTAAGTGGTTCTAAAACCTTTCAAATTATTTCAACTCAGCCTGAATTAATGGTAGAGACAATACGTGATCAGTTAGGTCGAAGTGCTACCTATAAAGAAGCTTATGGCGGTTTTTCCCACGAGAAATTTAAAGAAATCACATGTGTCATCAACCGCCTGGAAGAAACAAAACTAAAGGAAATTATTAATGAAATTGATAAAAATGCCTTTGTTACCGTATATGACGTAGCTGAAGTGAAGGGCAGTAATTTTAGAAGACATACGAGTCATTAGAGAAAAACACAACGTCTAACCCAAAAGCGAGAAACCGCTTTTAAAATGGTAAGACTCAGAAATTTTATATTAAATTGTTTCTGTCATTCGCACAGACAACTGTACTGGAATTACATTGCCTTCTGTCTCGTATAATGAGAATAGGAGGCTTTTTTGTATCAGGTTATGCTTAAATGGAGGGATTTATTTGAATATTGAGCTGCAAGAAATAGATATGTTACAAGCGAATTCGGGTCCTTATGGGATAGCGGTCTCTCGTGATGGAAATGTATGGTTTACTCAACATAAAGCAAATAAAATCAGTTGTCTTCATCAAGATGGAACAATCAAAGAATATATTGTTCCAACTCCTGATGCACGAGTGCTGTGTTTGACTATATCATCAATAGGTGATATTTGGTTTACTGAAAACGGGAAAGATAAAATTGGAAGGCTTTCAGCAACGGGCGTATTTACAGAGTACCCATTACCCCATGCACATTCAGCGCCTTATGGAATTACTGAAGGTCTTCACGGTGATATTTGGTTTACTGAAATGAATGGAAATCGCATAGGGAGGTTGACAGCAGAAGGTATGATTCATGAATATGAACTGCCGAATAAAGAATCATATCCTTCTTTTATTACGTTGGGGCCCGATGACTCGCTTTGGTTCACTGAAAATCAAAACAATGCGATTGGCAAGATAACCGGATCAGGAGAAATAACGGAATACCCAATCCCAACACCGGGAGCAGCACCAGTAGGTCTTGCAAACGGAAATGATGGTGACCTTTGGTTTACAGAAATAATGGGGAATAAAATAGGAAGGATCACGATGTCCGGCGAAATAACGGAATATGATATTCCTACACCAAATGCCCGGCCTCATGCTATTGCTGCGGGAGTCGAATCGGATTTATGGTTCACTGAATGGGGAGCAAATAAAATAGGAAGGTTCACGAAAGAGAGAACCTTTGAAGAATATACAATCCAAACCCCTAATGGCGAACCTCACGGAATTGGCTGTGACAAAGAAGGCTGCGTATGGTTCGCATTAGAGTGTAATAAAATCGGAAAGTTACGCTTTCTGAAATAAACATTGAGGTTTAGTCTAAGAACAATGCATGATATAAATAGCATACCAAGAACATTGTATGCTTTTTCATCTCCGTGAAATAATGGTACATTTACTGAAACTGAGGTTTCATCAACGTAGATTTTCAAAAAATTAAGTGCTTATAGTTCTTTTACCATGACCTTCTCGCCGTTATAATCCAGCTCGCCATTAAATGTAAAACCGAATTTTTGATACAGGCGCAAAGCATGAATGTTGTTCTCAAAAATGCTTAAATAAATTCTGTTACATGTATATTGCTCAGCAAGGTGATGAATAAGAGCTTCAAGCATCATGCTCCCTAATCCTTGACCTTGAAAACGCTCGTCAATGAAAAATCGGTCAAGCCACACTCTGCCGTTTTTATTTTCTTCATCAAACTCAGGAAACCATCCATACATAGCAAAACCGACTAACTCTCCTTCGTAATAAAGTCCAGCAGGTTTATAATACTGACATTCTGATGCATCCTCTAGACATTGCTTCGTTGATTCTATATATGATATTTGGCTTTTGTGAACATGAAGAGACAGAATAGATTCACGATTCTCTTCAGTTACCGTCTTTATCTCAATATTCATAGTCATTCTCCTTTTATCTGTTTATCTGAAAAGGACAGAAGCTTTTCAGATCAATTGTTGCGCTTTCATCCACATCATGTAGTCTTATAAAAAACAATGAGTTCTGTAGTTAATCCCTAACTTTACAATTTGAACAAAACCTTCATTAAATCCTTTTTAAAGCCTTTAACTGATAGCTCATCTAACATCACTTCTTTTCATGGGTTTGTCGCGGCAGCTGAGGAGCTGCTCTTTTTTTTAACCCTGTATGGGAGTCTTGCGGTACACTAGGTGCTCTTTCATAAATTAGTTTTACCTGAACATTCTTTATGGTGAGCATCTTCTTTTTATTGATGAACAGGTGAATTTCCTGAGCAAAAATCCAATTTTTCCGGAAGTTTCGGTAAAAAACGAAACTTTTAGCGCGTGTATTTTACTTTATAATGTAAGCGGTTTCTCCTATAGTATACTTATACTATCGTACATCATTTGAGTGAAACACAGGAAGGATAGAAAAACAGATGAGATACATGAATACTAGACAAAAAGACATTTTGTATCTGTTGTTATCTGAACCTGATGACTATTTAGTTGTGCAAGATTTCGCCGACAGGGTAAAGTGTTCTGAAAAAACGATCAGGAATGATCTGAAAACAATCGAAGGTTATCTGCATGAACATTCCCCTGCTCAGCTCATTCGCAAACCAGGATTAGGTGTCTATTTAAATATAGAAGAACATGAAAGGGCCCGGTTAACTCAACAATTAGGTACTGAACATTTTGGCTCAAAGCACCAGTCCGATGAAGAAAGAATTCTGCAAATCGCTTATCAATTATTAATGAACCCAAAACATGTGTCAGCAAAAGAAATTGCCGCTCAGCATTTTTTGAATAAGTCTTCCATTAAAAGGGATTTACATGAAATTGAAGGGTGGCTAAAGCGATTTGATCTCAAATTGGTGTCAAAGCAGCGGCTCGGTTTAAAGATCGAGGGAAATGAAAGAAATAAAAGAAAAGCCTTAGCCAGAATCTCTGATTTGATTGATAATCCAGAGTTTACAAGTCAATTTATCAAAAGCAAGTTCTTAAGTCATGAAGTGAAATTTGTGGCGAATGAATTCAAAACATTGCAAAAGCACCATTCTATCTATTTCACAGATGAAACCTTCGAGAATCTATTATTGCATACATTGCTGATGATACGCCGAATCAAAATGAAGCAGCCCATCTCGATTTCGCCAACAGAAATGGCAGCAGTAGAAAAGAAGAAAGAATATCAGTGGGCAATGACATGTTTAAAACGGCTGGAAGCGGTTTTTGCCATCCGCTTTCCTAAAGAAGAAGCCGTGTATGTAACGCTGCATATACTCGGCGGAAAAGTTCGTTTTCGAGCTCAGGGAGAAGAGAAAAAGATTCTGGAAAATCCCTTGCTTCCCATGGTTGTGCGGCATTTAATCGATCGTGTATCAGAGCTGAAAATGCTTGATTTTCATAGTGATCAGGATTTGATCAACGGATTGAACATCCATCTCAATACAGTGCTAAACCGGCTGAATTACGATCTTTCTGTATCAAATCCAATGCTAAATGACATAAAAAAAATGTACCCTTATCTGTTTCATATGATCATTGACGTTCTGGAAGATATCAATCAAACGTTTGCTCTTTCTATTCCTGAGGAAGAAGCCGCTTATCTGACATTGCATTTTCAAGCTGCGGTCGAACGTTTGCACCACAGCAGCGAGAAGCGTAAAAAGGCAATCATCGTCTGCCACATGGGCATTGGAATGTCACAATTGCTGCGAACAAAAATTGAACGGAAATTTCATCAAATTGCTGTGAAGGCCTGTATTGCAAAAGCTGATTTAACAGATTACTCAACAAAGCATGGGGACATAGATCTTGTCATTTCCACGATAGCGTTGGAACATGTGCCAATTCCTCATATTGTTGTATCACCGCTGTTGGAGCCTTCTGATGAGAAGAAACTAAGTGCATTTATGGATCAGGTTGACGTATCGCAACGCCAAACACAAAAAACGTTTAAGATGCTGAACAATACGACTCCTTTCTTAGTTTTTTTGCAGCAAGAGTCAGTTCATCGCTATAAGCTGATTGAACAAATGGCAATGGTTTTATACGAGAAAGGCTATGTGGAAAAGGAGTATGCCATTCATGCTGTGATGAGAGAAAAAATGTCGGCGACAAACATTGGAGCTGGCATTGCGATTCCTCATGCAAACTCTAAATTGATTAAACAATCAGCGATTGCGATTGCCACATTAAAAGAGCCGCTTGATTGGGGGGCCGAAAAAGTGTCACTCGTCTTTATGCTGGCTGTCAAACACGAGGATCAAAACATGACAAAGCAATTGTTCCATGAACTGTCATATCTGAGTGAGCAGCCGGCATTCATTCATAAGCTGACGAAGGAAACAAATGTTATGAGATTTTTATCTTATTTGGATTATTAAAAGCGGGGCTTCGATGCCCTGCTTTTTTTTTTGTATATAGAAAAATGCTAGTTTTTCCGGAATTAACGGTAAAAAACAGCGCTTTTACAAGCGTGATTTTGATATACAGTTGTTACAGGCCTTATGATTCATACTTTAAAGGAGGACTCGTATGAAACTGTTAGCGATTACATCATGTCCGAATGGAATTGCCCATACATATATGGCGGCTGAAAATCTGCAAAAAGCTGCCGACAGATTAGGCGTCCAAATGAAAGTCGAGACCCAAGGCGGAATCGGGGTGGAAAATGAGCTGACCGGAGAGGAGATTCGTGAAGCAGACGCGATCATTATCGCTGCAGACCGCTCGGTAAACAAAGACCGGTTTATAGGAAAAAAGCTGTTGTCTGTCGGGGTTCAGGATGGTATCCGCAAACCGGAAGAATTAATTCAAAAAGCACTTAGCAGCGATGTGCCGGTCTACCGTTCAGCTTCAAAATCGGAAGCCGGCAATCAACAGGAGAAAAAACAAAATCCGATTTACCGTCATTTAATGAACGGTGTTTCCTTTATGGTTCCATTCATCGTCGTCGGAGGATTATTGATAGCGGTTGCATTGACGCTTGGAGGTGAGAAAACACCGAAAGGCTTAGTCATTCCGGATGAATCTTTTTGGAAAACGATTGAACAGATCGGAAGTGCCTCATTCTCATTCATGATCCCGATTTTGGCCGGATATATCGCGTACAGCATCGCTGATAAGCCTGGGCTTGTACCAGGAATGATCGGCGGATACATTGCAGCGACGGGAAGCTTTTACGGCAGTGCAAGCGGCGCCGGTTTTCTCGGCGGCATCATCGCCGGGTTTTTGGCGGGGTATGCTGCCCTTTGGATCAAAAAATTGAAGGTTCCAAAGGCGATTCAGCCGATTATGCCGATTATTATTATTCCAGTGTTCGCTTCACTAATTGTAGGTTTGGCGTTTGTGTTTTTGATCGGTGCACCTGTAGCCCAAATTTTCGAATCTTTAACGGTATGGCTGGCGGGTATGAAAGGTTCGAGCTCCATCCTGCTGGCATTGATTTTAGGCGCAATGATTTCATTTGATATGGGAGGTCCCGTAAACAAAGTGGCATTCCTGTTTGGATCGGCCATGATCGGAGAAGGAAACTATGAAATTATGGGACCGATTGCCGTCGCCATTTGTATACCGCCGATCGGCCTTGGGATTGCAACGTTTTTTGGAAAAAGAAAATTTCAGGAGTCGGAAAGAGAAATGGGAAAAGCATCATTTACCATGGGGCTTTTCGGCATCACTGAAGGAGCCATTCCATTCGCGGCACAGGATCCGCTTCGCGTCATTCCGGGGATTATGGCAGGTTCTATGACTGGTTCTGTGATCGCTATGATCGGCAATGTCGGAGACAGAGTAGCACACGGCGGGCCCATAGTTGCAGTACTAGGCGCCGTTGATCATGTATTGATGTTTTTTATTGCAGTGATTGCCGGATCTCTTACCACCGCTCTTTTAGTTAATGTACTAAAAAAAGATATTCCGGTTTCTTCACCCGCCGGGCTGAGTGAAGCTGCAGCAGCGAATGACGTTCCGCAACAGCACAATGAAGCGGAAAGCAGACAGATGGAGAAGACGGATATTCACAAGCTGACAGACATTATGAGTTTAGATCTAATTGAACCAACTTTATCAGGCGAAACCAGAGATGACATTATTGATGAAATGATTCAAAAATTGTCCCGAACAGGTATGCTGCATTCAGAGAGCGGTTTTAAACAAGCGATCATGAATCGCGAACAAGAGGGGACAACGGCGATTGGCATGAATATCGCGATTCCGCACGGGAAGTCTGATGCGGTCAAGAAGCCCAGTGTGGCATTCGGAATCAAACAATCAGGCATTGACTGGAACAGTCTTGATGGATCAGAAGCAAAGTTAATCTTTATGATCGCTGTACCGAAAGATAGCGGAGGGAACCAGCATCTGAAACTGCTGCAAATGCTATCTCGAAAACTGATGGATGACAGCTATAGGGAAAGGCTGCTCTCTGTGCAGACAAAAGAAGAAGCATACAAACTCCTGGATGAAATCATATAAAGGGGGGGATTTTCATGATGGCTGAACCGCTATTTTTCAAGCCGGTTTTCAAAGAAAAGATTTGGGGCGGCACCGCTTTAACCGCTTTCGGCTATGACATTCCGTCAGAACGGACGGCGGAATGCTGGGCTTTTGCAGCACATCAAAATGGACAAAGCATTGTTCAAAACGGGATATACAAGGGGCTTACGCTCAGCGAATTATGGGACCATCATCGGCATTTATTCGGACATCTGAAGGGGGACCGCTTCCCTCTTCTCACAAAAATACTGGATGCCAATCAAGACTTATCCGTTCAGGTGCATCCGAAAGATGAGTATGCAAAAATGCGCGAAAAAGGGGAGCTCGGAAAAACGGAATGCTGGTATATCATAGACTGCCAAGAAGATGCAGAAATCGTTTATGGCCACAACGCAAAAACAAAGGAAGAACTGATCTCGATGATAGAAGTTGGAAAATGGGACGAGCTCCTGCGCCGCGTAAAGGTAAAACCGGGGGATTTCTTCTATGTGCCAAGCGGCACCGTTCATGCGATTGGGAAAGGCATTCTCATTTTAGAAACGCAGCAGAATTCCGATACTACCTACAGATTATATGATTATGGCCGAAAAGATACAGAAGGCAATTTTCGCGAGCTCCATTTGGAAAAGAGCATAGATGTGATAGACGTACCATTTGCACCGGATCAGCAAACAGTTCAATATGAACAAACAGATGATTTGCACAGAGCCGTATTGATAGAGTGCCCTTATTTTTCAGTGGAAAAGTGGGATTTAACAGGATCAGCAAGTTTAAAACAGCAAAAATCATTCCTTCTTGTCAGTGTCATCGAAGGAGAAGGCCGGATAATCTCTGGCGACCAAACATATGACTTTAAAAAAGGAGATCATATGTTGCTGCCTTACGGGTTTGGGGAATTCAAACTCACAGGGGATGCGGAGTGTATCGTATCTCATCTGTAAAATAAAACTTTATACCAGTTTCATTTTTGATATAAAGAACGAACCAAAGTGATCTCATTTTGAGCTAAATGAATAGTTAAATATAAAAAGATACCACTGGTATCTTTTTTCATGCTTCAATCTTATATGAGCCAAAGAGAAAACGAAATGTGTTTCTGAATGATTTGTTTGTAAAAAAACAAGCTATCCTATTATAAACGCAGTTTTTTTTATTTCGTGGGCGAAATCATCTTTGAGCTGTCACGTTCGCTATTTCAGATGTGTCTTTCCCCAAACCTAACATTTGATCTGACAAGTTTTATAGGTAAGAATGGAAAGGATGATCTACATGAAATATGATAAAGTATTTTTAATGCGTTAGTTGTTGAAGGAATATTTTGATAAGAGGTGTATTTATGAAGTTTGATGAATTTGCGATTGGACAAGTATTTCATACAAAGTCTTTTAGGGTAACAAAAGAAAATGTAATGAGGTTTGCCGAAGAATTTGACCCTCAATATATGCATGTAGATGAGGAAAAAGCGAATCAAGGCAGATTTAATGGAATCATCGCTTCTGGGATACAAACGTTAGCCATTTCTTTTAAGCTGTGGATTGAAGAGGGTTACTATGGCGACGATATTATCGCTGGAACAGAGATGAATCATATTAAATTCATAAAACCCGTGTATCCAGACGATGAATTGCATTCAGTTGTTGAGGTGGTAGATAAGAAACCAAAGAAAAGTGGAACGGGAATACTTACTGTATTGATATTTACTTATAATCATAAAGAAGAGCAAGTATTTGAAGGTGAGTTATCAGTATTGATTAAGCAGTGACTAATGTAACATTAAAGGTTTTTCATCATCAACTACCTATTGATATGGATATCAATGTTAAAGGCTCATCTTAGAAAGAAACATACCAAATCATATTGGTATGTTTTTTTGTCCATGCATTTTTTTATGGAACCTGTCATTCCTGCAATGACAGGAAGCAGAGTACCGATACCTTGCATCAAGGCGGTAAAGCAAAGAGAATGGGCGGTTTGACAGAAAAGGAAATTAGAACTTTCTAATCTCCTTTACCACCTTCATTTTGCTTCCTTTTATGTAGGTGAAACACACCCCGCAGACAGTAACTATTCCGCCTAGCAGTGAAATCAATGCAGGCATTTCGCCTATCCACACCCAAGAAATCACCAGTGTCAAAGCAGGCGTTACATAGAGTGAAATCGTTGCTTCAGAAGGACCGACGATTGAAGTTACGTATGCAAGCGCAAAGTATGGGATGACCGTCGGGAATAAACCTAAGTAAACGATAGACAATGTGGAGTTCATTGAGGCGAGTATAAACTCTCCCCATAAACCTGGAAGAAAAACAAGCATTGGTATGACTGCACCCCAAATTGTGAACGTTACAAATGGAATAAATCCATACTTTTTTATATAGCGGCCTTGAAAAACGAAATAAATACTCTCTGCAAAAGCTGCCAGCAGGATGAACAAAATCCCTTTCATAGAATGCGTATGATCTCCTGTCCCAAATGAAAGAAATGACACACCCAATAAACTAATGATAGATCCAATCCATTTAGAAAAACCAAAATGTTCACCAAAAAACAGTCGAGATAACACCGCAGAAAAGATTGGTGCTGTTGTTACGAGTAAGCTTGCAATACCGGCACTAACTGTTTTTTCACCGATATTAAGCAAAAGGTGATATAGTGCAAAACCTAAAAACCCTAATAATAAGATGACAGGGACATCTTTCATGTCAGGTAAGCGCATTTTAGTCAGCGCAGCAAAAAGTAACAACGCCATAGATCCGATTAACAAACGAAATAAAGCAAGGTGTTCTGGTGTGTAGTATTCCAAACCTACACGAATTCCAGGAAAAGCTGATGCCCACAATCCAATCATAAGACTGTAAGATATAATCAGTTGAACAGTTTTCTTTTTCATGATCTTCACTCCTTCTCTACAAAAACCAACCAGTGATTTAGTGTGTTATATACTAATAGAGATTTGATAAAATGACTTCAACCAGTTACGCAATTTATGACCCAACCACTTAGTAGAAGGAGACTGCTTTTGATGAGCTTTACAGAAGAAAAAACGAATAGAAAGCTTCCTAAGTACTTACAAATTATTGACTATATAAAAGAGAAAATAGGAAATGGAGAATGGCCGATTGGAAGTAAGATTCCTAGTCAGCGAACGCTTGCAAAAGACTTTCATGTAAATCGAAGCACGGTTATCACAGCATTAGAGGAATTGATGGCAGATGGATTGATTGAAGGCAGAATGGGTAAAGGGACAGTTGTCATCAACAATACTTGGACACTGTTAGCTAAGAATTCTGCACCTAATTGGGAGAAATATGTAACTTCGGGAATCCAGCAGCCAAGCCGAAGAATTGTTCAAGAAATCAATAAATCAGAATCAAATTCTGATCTTATACAGCTCAGCAAAGGAGAACTTTCAAATGAGATTTTTCCTTTGTCTGCCATGAAAGAGATTATGGGCAAGGTATCTCAAAATATAGAGGCGTTCGGATATGAGGAACCAAAAGGATACTTACCCTTAAGAGAGGCATTGAGTGTTTATTTAAAAACAATCGGGATTCAGGCTTCTCCTTCATCCATTCTTATTGTTTCAGGAGCACTGCAAGCCTTACAGCTTATATCAATGGGGCTTTTGCAAAGAGGATCAACTGTTTTTCTTGATCAGCCATCTTATCTTTATTCATTACATGTATTTCAATCAGCCGGAATGAATCTGACCGGACTTCCTATGGATTTAGAGGGGCTTTTGCCAAACCATATTCATATGACAAAGGGAGAACGGGGGAGAGCCATATTATATACAAACCCTTGTTTTCATAATCCGACTGGTATCTTAATGTCAGAAGAGCGGCGGAAAGAAATCCTTGCAGCAAGCGAGGAAACACAGCTTCCCATTATTGAAGATGACATATATCGTGAGCTGTGGATAGATGAAAACCCGCCATATCCTATTAAAACAATAGATAAAAACGGCCATGTGCTATATGTAGGAAGTTTATCGAAAACGTTAAGCCCCGGCTTAAGGATTGGATGGATAGTCGGACCGGAACCAGTGATTGAACGTTTATCTGACATTAAAATGCAGACAGATTACGGATCCAGTTCGTTATCTCAAAGAGTTGCGGCGGAATGGTTCACATCTGGCCAATATCAGCGGCATTTAGAACGTGTGAGACATCAATTAAAGATAAGAAGGCAATTTGTTACGAGCGCTTTAGAAACCAATATGAAGAATGCAGCTGTTTGGACTATTCCAAAAGGGGGATTCTTTATTTGGTTAAAAATTTTGCCTTCGATATCTATGAAATTACTTTATAAAAAAGCCTTAACAAAAGGGATTCTTCTCAATCTTGGCAGTATCTATGCTCAGGAAAAAGGGAATTATATTCGCTTGTCATACGCTTATGCATCCCTTGAAGATCTCCAAAAGGGAATTTATGAATTAAGTTTGATCATTAAGGAACTTGCAAGTAAATAAATATGCATTCAATGTTGAGAACCTATCTATCAAGCAATGTTGGTATGTTTTTATTTTTATGCGTTCTTAGAAATGTAAGATGAATATGTAGAGGAGTAGGTATCTCCTCATCTTACTGGGCTGTTCTAAAAAACAGAAGTGTCCCTTAAAAGAGGGAATTCTTTTATGGATAGAATAAAAGAGAGAAAGTGACAGGAGGGTACAGTTTGCAGGAGGTAAAGAAAGAACAATATAGTGATGTCAAAGCATTGATCCATCATAAAGAAACATGTTGCCCGACATTTGTTTATTCAATATTAGAACAAATCATTCCAGGAGTTGTTTATGCAGATGATCAATCATTTCTGATAGGAACCAGTTCAGGAATTTATTATGTTGCAGGGGATGAAAGGAATCAAAATGTCAACGAATGTATCGTTGAATTACACAAAAAGAGAGCAGAATCCAAAAAAAGATTTACGCTGTATTCTCCCAATCGTTCATGGGACAGCGTAATAAAAACTGTACTGCGTGATGAATTGAACCAAATGATGCGATATGCGCTTTCTCAACAAATTTCTGCCAAAAAGGCTTTTCAGCTTCCAAAGGGATTTACATTAAAAAGAATAAATGAAGATATCATTTCAACCAGCACTGAATTTCATAAAGCTTATTATGAGGAGTATTGGGGTTCAGTCTCGAATTTTTTAAAAAACGGATTTGGATTCGCTGTTTTGTATGACAATCATGTTGTCAGTGAGTGCACTTCCATATTTCTAGGCGGCGATCATGCGGAAATGGATATCTATACAAGCGAAGAATATAGAGGGATGGGGTTCGCTTATATTGCTGGGAGCAAATTTATAAATGATTGTCTCGAAAAAGGCGTCACCCCTAGCTGGGATTGTGATGTCAGCAACAAGTCATCTATTCATTTAGCAAAAAAACTAGGATTTAAGATATCAACCAAATACTCCATCTTTTTTAGAAAATCAGGTTAAAAAAACCCTTCTTAGGAAGGGTCTTTTCTTGAGCACCAAGCTGACGGAGAATACCATGTTTATCCACATGAACCCTTTTCTCCATTTTAAAATGAATAGGATTCGCCATCATCCGGTACCAGTACATGAGATGACATGCCTTTTTCATGAATAAAGCTTTTTAATTCTTCTTTAGATAATGCCCAATGGTTGACAGTCTCCATATCAATGAAATCCCTTTATAAAAAGCTTTATCAAAAGGGATTCTTCTCAATCTCGGCAGTATCTATGCTCAGGAAAAAGGGAATTATGTTCGCTTATCATATGCTTATGCATCGCTTGAAGACCTTCAAAAGGGGATTTATGAATTGGTTTGATGATTAAAGAATTGGCAAGGAAGTAAGGTGAAAGAAAAAAAGTTGGAGCCGGGCTAAAAGATCACACACCAAACATATAGGTTCTTATGAAACAAGCGGTGATGGCACACCAATTAACATCTGCTTCAGTGGAAAATTCCACTATTTTTTAAAAACTGTTGACATTTGAACATCCATATTTTATTATTATCTCATATTCAAGATATTTTAATTCGAGATAAATAGCCATGACCAAGCATAAACCTGCTTGTATATAGAATCTCAATCCTTCTAATGTGATTTTTTTTAATATAATATCTCGAATTCGAGATAAAAGAGGAGTGGCGTAAATGGCTGAATTTTCACAGCTAGTCAAAGAAAGAAGATCTGCAAGCAACTTCCTATCGGATCATCCAATCACGAAAGAAGAACTTAATGAGATGTTTGAATGGGTTGCATTGGCTCCATCGGCTTTTAATTTACAGCATACAAAATATGTGACGGTTCTAGACCCGGGTGTAAAAGAAAAGCTGAAACAGGCCGCAAACGGACAATATAAAGTGTTTAGCTCATCTGCGGTTCTTTTGGTATTAGGAGATAAGCAGGCATATCAGCAAGCGGCTGACATCTATGAAGGATTAAAGGTGTTGGGGGTGCTAAATAAGCAAGAGTATGACCACATGGTTCAAGACACCGTTTCATTTTATGAAAGCAAGGGAGAACAATTTAAGAGGGATGAGGCGATAAGGAATGCTTCACTTTCTGCAATGATGTTTATGCTGAGTGCTAAGGAAAAGGGCTGGGACACCTGCCCTATGATCGGCTTTGATGCTGAAGCCGTGAAACGGATTTTGAATATAGATGATCAATTTGAGGTTGTCATGATGATTACAATTGGGAAAGAAAAAACAGAGAGCAGAAGGCCGCGCGGTTACCGGAAACCTGTGAATGAGTTTGTTGATTATATCTAAATGAACATGTGAAGGAGCGGGTAAAAATGGCTAAAAAAACGATGGGAATACATCATATTACAGCAATTGTCGGTCACCCTCAAGAGAACGCAGATTTTTACGCAGGAGTCCTGGGGCTTCGATTGGTCAAGCAAACTGTCAATTTTGATGATCCAGGTACGTATCATCTTTATTTTGGAAATGAAGGCGGAAAGCCGGGAACAATCATCACCTTCTTTCCGTGGGCAGGAGCCCGCAAAGGCATCATTGGGGACGGTCAAGTTGGCGTGACTTCTTATGTCGTGCCGAAGGGAGCTATGGCTTTTTGGGAAAAGAGACTTGAAAAGTTCAACGTTCCATACACCAAAATCGAGCGTTTTGGAGAACAATATGTAGAATTTGATGATCCGCACGGTCTGCACTTAGAAATCGTGGAAAGAGAAGAAGGAGAAGCCAATACGTGGACGTTTGGAGATATAACACCTGATGTTGCCATTAAAGGCTTTGGCGGTGCAATCCTGTTATCAGCACAGCCTGATAAAACCGCTGAGCTATTAGAAAATATCATGGGACTGGAACAAGTCGGCAAGGAAGGAGTCTTCGTTCGTTTTCGTTCTGCCGGTGATATCGGAAATGTGATTGACCTTAAATTAACGCCTATTGGCCGCGGACAAATGGGAGTCGGCACGGTGCATCACATCGCTTGGCGTGCTAGCGATGACGAAGATCAATTAGATTGGCAAAGATATATTGCTTCTCACGGATACGGTGTGACTCCTGTTCAGGATAGAAATTATTTTAATGCGGTTTACTTCAGAGAACATGGGGAAATCTTGTTTGAAATCGCAACTGATCCGCCGGGCTTTGCTCATGATGAATCACCAGAAACAATGGGTGGAAGGTTGATGCTGCCTGTGCAGTATGAACCGCATCGAACACAAATTGAACAAGGGCTGCTGCCGTTTGAAGTGAGAGAGTTAGACGGATTGTAATACCGCATGAAGAGAAATAAAGAGGCATATATTCAACAGATGACCGCTGGAAGTTACTGGCGGTAAATAACAAGACGTGCTGCCTTTCAGCACATCATGTTACATCAAAAATAAGGAGAGATAAAAATGGAAGATGCAGGACTATTGCTTATTCGTATTATGATTGGTGTGGTGTTTCTGTTTTATGGATCACAAAAATTATTCGGCTGGTTTGGCGGATACGGGATTAAAGGAACCGGACAATGGTTCGAGTCAATTGGGGTTAAACCAGGTAACGCCGCGGCCGCTTTATCAGGTCTTGGGGAATTAGTAAGCGGAATATTATTTATTTTAGGTGTATTCCTCCCGCTTGGAGCTGCTATCATAACGATCATTATGTTAGGTGCTATCGTAAAAGTTCATGGAGCGAAAGGATTTGCGAATGGCGCGGGCGGTTTTGAGTATAACGTGGTGCTGATTGCAGTCTCCATCGGGGTTGCACTCATCGGTTCAGGGGCTTACGCTTTGCATTTTTAATACGAAAGTATGTAAGAACAGTTACCGGCAAGCGGTAACTGTTCTTTTGTTTTGCCATTTTCATGCAAACTTGCAGGTGCCCTGCAAAGCAAAAAAGCGGATATCATAAATATAAATGTGTATAGTGAATGATACGTATCGATGCTTGGTCATGAAAAATAGACCAATTTGAAGGAGTAAATGGATGAAAGAGATGACAGAATTACATTCATTAGATGCTATAGAGCATTTTATTAAGCAGCATCAATTCAGTTTTATCTATATATCAAGACCCGGCTGTACAGTATGTCATGCTGTTCTGCCGCAGCTCAGAATATTATTGGATCAGTTTCCAAACATCACATTGGGGCATATCAATGCTGACGATGTAGAAGAGGTCGCCGGCCGATTTTCGGTCTTCACCGTCCCTGTGCTTCTTTTGTTTATCGATGGGACTGAGTTTCTGAGAGAAGCTCGTTTTGTTCATTTTGAACAGCTCGAAGAAAGGCTGAAAAGGGTTTATCGTTTATATGAAGATGAATAAAGCTTTACGCTTTCCAAATGAAAAGGAGCTCTCTGAAATGGGGCTGGAGCAAATGAATCAAGATGTTCTGTATCATACATGAGGATCAATCAGGGGATATAAATGATTTCCTCATTTCATCATATCTTCAGCCGTCATCTAGTAGAATATCATTGGGCTTGCATAGAAACATCACATCAAACTCCAGCAAAATCATTTCTAAACAAACCAATAAATGAAGCAAAAAAGGGTGTTACAAGGTGTAGCATCCTTTTTGATTTTTTAGAAATAGTAATATTCAAATAATGTAGGAAGGGGGCTTTATTAATGAAGAGTAAAGATATTTAAGAAAGAAGGGCATCATCGTGGGGATCGTCACAAGGGCAGAGGCGGTTCACAGCATCATGGACCAAAAACTTTTCGCCGCGGCAGGACCATTGCATTTTTAGAGATGATGCATTGTTTTCTCTTATATCCCTACAGTCTTTTATACTGGTTTGCAGGAAATCTTTTTCTCTTATCGAATGATAGAGAGTCAGAGGCTAAACGGGTTATTGAAGAGCTTTTCGTTTGTACACAGTGAGTGTCCGGCATTGGCTGGACTTTTTTTATAAGGAGGAATACAGGATGGCGTTAACTTTGGAAGATATGACTGTGGAAGAGTTTAAAGCATTTCGCGGGATGTCCGTGCAAAATTATGCGAAACAAAACATAGCGTCGGGAACTTGGACAGAAAAAGAGGCGATTGAGAAATCGGAGCAAGCATATGAGAAAATGATTCCGGATGGACGAAACAGCAGCAATCACAACTTTTGGAACATTACAAATGAACAAGGGGAAAGGATAGGCTGGCTCTGGCTATATGCTGATCCGCTCCATCCACAAAAGGAAGCGTTTATTTATTCCTTTGGATTATATGAAGCCTATCGCGGAAAAGGGCTGGCTCAATTGGCGCTTCAAACGCTGGATGAAAGAGCAAGAGAGATGGGCGTGGAAAGACTTGCGCTTCATGTGTTTGCGCACAACGAGACAGCCGTCTATCTTTATCAGAAGATGGGCTATATCATGACAAATATCAAAATGCGGAGACAGCTGTGCTAGCAGGTGAAAATGCCGGTCTGCTTAGCGGACGCGTTTAGTCCGATAAAAGACAATGACTACTTGGATAGCGTCGCGGCGTATTTTATTCCCTCCTTTGAGACACTAAGGTCATGGGAATCGATAGAGTCATGAGGAATTCCAAAATCATTGAGATGTCTGAGGTTGTTGAAGAAGAAGTGGCGTCTATCATTGATTTTTTAAGTCCCGGAAGCATGTGCTAAATGTAGCCTTTTGCAGGCAATGTCATTTAAGGCTCTATCTTTTGGCGAAAACTTGAAAAATACCAAGGGCGAACAGCCCTTGGTATCCCTTACACACTATTGATCCAGCTCTTTCATTCGTTTCGTAAGCTCATTGAATGCCTGGTCAAGCTCTTTGTACCCTTTATCATTTGGCGTCATAAAACTAAGCTTTCCCAGCACTTCTTGTCTTTCTGTCTCAAGCTTTAAACGAAGCTCTTCCCTGTCATTTCTTTCAGAAGGAACGTCCTTCAATTGCTTTTCGATGCCATTGTCTGAAATAACGAGTTTACTGTTCGTTGTTTTCTCAAGAAAATAACGATCGTGTGATACCACAATCAGTGTGCCGCTGTATTGTGACAGTGTTTCTTCCAGCTGTTCGCGTGACGGCAGGTCGAGGTGATTGGTCGGTTCATCTAATATCAGCACGTCTTTTTCCTCTAAGATATATGCCATCAGCTTGCACTTTACACGCTCACCCATACTCATATGTTGAATTGGTTCTGTCCATTGAGAAGCTGTAAAGCCCAATTGCGTCATGATATTCTGCACGTTTCCTCTCGCCTTGAACGTGTCTTGATAAAATAACTCCTCCGGTGTTTGTGCTAAAGGCAAATCAAATACTTCCTGTGTTAAATAACCGATTTTTGCAGATGGTGATATCCATACCTTTCCCTCTGCCGTTTCCTGTCCAAGAATGACTTTCAATAAGGTTGTTTTTCCGCTGCCGTTTGGGCCTGTAATGGCAACCTTTTCTCCGTGCTGAATCGTAAAGCGGGCGTTTTGAAACAGTGTCTTTTCACCAAATGACTTCGTCAGGTTTTGAACCTCCAAAAACCGTTTTCCTGTTTTATGAGCTGTATCGATTGAAAAACAAACAGTATATTCCGGATCGACAGATTCAGCCTTTGTTTTTTCGAGTTCTTTTTCAAGCCGCTTTTGTTTCGATTTGATCTGGGCATCTGTGCGCTTTGCTTTTACACGATGGTATTCTTTAAACCCTTCCTTTTTCGTCGATTGTGCGTGGGCTTTTTTCGACCATGAAGTGAGTTCTGTCATTTGTGCTTCAATCCGTTCAATCATTTTCTGCTGTTTTTCATATTCACGCTGCTGTGCCAGTCTTTTCTCTTTCCGGAACTTCATGTAACCAGAGTAATTCCCTTTGTACTCAGTCAGCGTGTGGCCTTCGATTGACCATATTTTCGTGGCAACTTCATCTAAGAAATACCGATCGTGCGAAACGAGAATGACAGTGCCGCTAACATTTTTCAGCTGTTGAATGAGAAATTGCAGGCTTATGTCATCAAGATGGTTTGTCGGTTCATCTAACAGGAACAGGTCTGCATCCTCTGATAGTCCTTTTGCCAGCCGTGCTTTCAGTTTTTCTCCGCCGCTTAACTGGCTGAAATCACGGGCTGGCACGCGCCATTTCTCCAGCAGTTTCACTTCGGCAGGTGTCTGATTCTCAAAGGAAAACGATTCAGTCTCCTGTTCAACCAGCACCGTTTTTAAGCCGTGCTGCATCCATTGGATTTGTCCCTGTGACGGAGTTAAGTCCTTGTTGATCAGGTGAAGCAGTGTCGATTTTCCAGCTCCATTTTTACCGATAATCCCAATGATATCGCCTTGCTGAACGCTTGCATGTATGTGATTAAAAATGGTAAGATCCTTCACTTCATAGCTGACGGTTGTAAGTTTTAATTGTTCTTTCATCTATATCCCTCGCTTTAAGGGAGAACAAAAAAATCCTCCCAAATGTTTTGGAAGGATTAGCCGTGCCTTTGCCATGATGAAATAAGCTATTCTTCATAAAATAGCGCGTACGTATATAGAAAATGGGCAGACTAATCCTATTTTTTATGATTTGAAATATACGATTTCAAACGTGAAAAATAAGATTAGTTAATCATTGTCCACCCATCATCCCTTCTCAATTTATTACAAACAATATAGCATATTTTTCAATTTGAGCAAAGAAAAATTGGAACTCCTCTGGATATTCAATTAAAAAAGCTCCTGCTCTCATTTCTGAGGGCAGGAGCTGTAAGAGGGTTATTGCTGCTTTAATTTTCTTACTTTATAAATCACAATCAGCAAAATAAACCAAACCGGTGTAACAAATAAAGAAACCCGAGTATCCTGTGCTAATGCCAGCACAACAAGGACAAACGCCAGGAACGCTAAAATTAAGTAATTCGTAAATGGATAAAGCGGGAGCTTAAATTTGTTTGCTTTCGCCAATTCAGGTCTTGTTTTACGGTATTTCATATGGCAGATAACGGTAATTCCCCATATGTAGATAAAGCATACGGTGGAAATACTTGTGATCAAGGTGAATACGCCTTCCGGCATGATGTAGTTCAATGTGACACCGATTAAAATCACAATAGCTGAAAAGAACAATGCATTTCTCGGTACCTTGCGCGGTGTCAGTTTTGCCATTGATTCCGGCGCATTCTTATCTTTCGCCAGTGAATAGACCATTCGGCTTGTACTAAATACAGCACTGTTGCAGGCTGAGGCAGCTGACGTTAATACAACAAAGTTGATAATGCTTGCTGCCCCGACGATGCCAACCGCGACAAACACCTGTACGAATGGGCTTTCGCTAGGGTTGATGACATCCCATGGATAGATGCTCATAATCACGAGAAGAGCACCGATATAGAAAAGCAGCACCCGGACAGGGATATTGTTGATCGCCTTAGGGATGACTTTTTCAGGGTTTTCTGTTTCACCGGCTGTCAGTCCCACCAGCTCAATGCCGACAAAGGCAAATACAACCATCTGGAACGAGAGGATAAACCCGTGCATGCCATTTGGAAACATACCTCCGTGGCTCCAGAGATTTGTGAAACTGGAGACGCCTGAGCTTGTGGAAAACCCTTTAAAGATCATGACAAGGCCAATGACGATCAGCGCCAAAATGGCAATGACTTTAATTAAAGCAAACCAAAATTCTAATTCTCCAAAAAGCTTGACGGTTGCCAAGTTCATAATCAGTAAAATAATCAGAGCGATTAAGCCGGGCACCCATTGCGGCACACCAGGGAGCCAATATTGAGTGTAGAGCCCGACGGCTGTCAGATCAGCCATTGCAATCGAAATCCAGCAGAACCAATAAGTCCAGCCGGTGATAAAGGCTGCCATATCGCCTAAATAGTCTTGTACAAAATCAACAAAAGAGTGATAGTTCAAATTTGATAGCAGCAGTTCACCCAGAGATCTCATAATCAAAAAGCAAATGATCCCTGTGATCATGTAAGCAAATAGAATCGACGGTCCGGCAAAATGAATGGATTTTCCTGAGCCGAGAAATAAGCCCGTTCCAATGGCCCCGCCGATGGCGATGAGCTGGATGTGCCTGTTTTTCAGGCCTCTTTCCAATTTTTGCTGATTTATATTGTCTTTCGTCATGTCGTCTGTCACTTTGTGTGTTCCTCCATTGAAAATTGTTTATTGAGTCAGCAATATATTTTTAATGATTATTATAACACTAAAATTTCGATCTTTTTTACTATACAGGAAATATGGAAGGAAATTTTAAGGTTTATCGATGCTTCACATGATACGAAAAAAGCGGCTCAATTGTGGGAGCCGCTTTTGTTTACGCCATTTTATGCTTTTTTCATATACAGATAAAGCCCATAATCAGTCGGAGCAGATGCGTACCCTATCTGATGCAGCATCGCTGTTATGTTGCCGCGGTGGTATGTCCCGTGATTCACAACGTGGGGAACCAGCTCAGAAACAGTCGTTTTCATGATTCCGCCTGAGGGATTTATAATTTGGAGGGGCTTATTGAGCTGTTCTTTTTGCTGCAAAAATAATGAATAGCGCTCCGATAATGTCAGAAACTGGGCTTCCATTTCCTCCATTTCTTTTGCTTCTGTCTGTTCTTTAAGTTGTTCAGCTAACGCCAAAGCATCGGTCATGCTTTGGCCGGAAAACACTTCCATCCAGCCGAGATCAGAAAGATAAACATGAGACAACACATGCGATATCGATGGAAACACGCTTTGAATGTCTTGGTGGTACACCTCTTTTGGAAGCTCTTTTAATCGGTTGAATATTTGCTGATTGGCCCAGACGTTATATTCATACGATTTTAATGAAAAATCCGACATGTTAATTTTTCCCCTTTCGCATTTATAGAATCTATTATACACGAACGAGTGTTCTTGTTGTCGTGTTCGTGAATAAAATATGTTGACAGACATAGTTTAGGGGAATAAACTAATTGACATTGATCATAAAGTTTAGAGGGGTAAACTATACTGAGGAGGGGCAGATGTTGAATGAACAAAAGCTATGTCAGGCGATAAACCTGTTTGTAGAAGTATTACTTGAAGGGACAGAGTTTGTGCATCGTGAAATCAATCAGGATGTCTTCAAGCATATCTCAAGGGAACAGGCGGACCTGTTAAAAATTTTAAAAGTTAAGGGCCCAACGTCTCCCGGCAGCCTGGCCATGTATCAAAATGTACATAAAAGCGCGATTTCGAACAGGCTGAAAAAGCTGCTCGATAAGGGATTGGTTGAATGGGATGACTGTCCGGCGAAAAGTGATAAGCGCTCTAAGCTTATTAACATCACAGCCAGCGGTGAAAGCATACTGGAAGAATTAGATTCAGCCATTTTTAATGCTCTCAAAGAGCTGATTGATGATATAGATGAGAAACACTTAAATTCTATCATAGAGATATTCACTATTCTAAAAAGCAAATTTAAAGGAGGAGATTCTGCAGAATGAGAGCAATCATCAAATTCAAGTGGGCCATTGCAGCAGTTATATTAGCACTTACCGTCGTATTGAGTTTGTTTTCTCCGAACTTAACGGAGCTGGCCAATCAAAAGGGGCAGGCCCAGCTTCCTGCTGATGCGGTTTCAGAAAGAGCAAATGCCATTTTAAAACAAGCGGGAGAAGACAATAATTCGCTCAGTATCGTCTTTACATTAGACCACGCTTTGAAGAAAGAAACAGAGGATCAGCTCGAGACAATGATTGATAAAGTCAAAAAGATCGACGGTGTAGAAGAAGTAACGTCTCCTCTAACAGCAGAAAAAGAAGTCAAAGACCAATTGATTTCAAAAGACAAGAAAACGATTCTCATTCCTGTCACGATTACAGGTTCTGATAAAAAAGCGGAAAAAATCGCGGATGACATCTATAAAATCGTTCCTAATGATTTGACTGCATATATTACGGGAGCCTCTCTCATCAATCAGGATTTCGCTCATAGCTCAGAAGAAGGGCTCAAGAAAACGGAAGTGATCACAGTCTGCCTGATCATCGGTTTACTGCTGATCGTGTTCCGATCTGTTGTGACGCCTTTTATCCCGATTGTAGTTGTCGGTTTCTCTTATCTGATCAGTCAATCTATACTGGGCATCCTTGTATACAATGTGGATTTTCCGATCTCGACGTTTACGCAAACCTTCTTAGTTGCCATCCTGTTCGGTATCGGAACAGATTACTGCATTCTGCTTCTTACCCGATTCCGTGAAGAGTTAGCAAACGGGCATGATAAAAAAGAAGCGGCGCTTATCGCTTACCGTACAGGAGGAAAAACCTTATTTATTAGTGGATTTGCGGTATTGGTCGGTTTTTCCGCCTTAGGATTTGCGAAGTTTGCGATTTTCCAATCCGCAGTAGGGGTCGCAGTCGGTGTAGGGATCTTAATGATCATTCTCTATACACTGCTGCCATTATTTATGGTAACGCTGGGTGAGAAGTTATTTTGGCCTTCTAAGAAAGTGCTGTCGCACAGTGACAACAAATTATGGGCGTTTCTCGGCAGACATTCCGTTATGCGTCCGTTTCTGTTTATTGCCATTACGGTGTTTATCACGCTTCCGTTTATTTTGACCTATGATGACCAGATTTCATTCGATTCGACTGCGGAAATCAGCAGCGATTATAAATCAGTAAAAGCTCTCGAGGCCATCAAGGATGGATTCGGTGAAGGGAAAGCGTTCCCGATCAATGTTGTCATAAAAGGAGACAAAGATCTCACAACAGCTGATACAATCCCTTATCTCGGAAATATCAGCAAAGCGATTGAGAAAGTCGAGCATGTTGACTCTGTCTTGACCATCACGCAGCCGACTGGTGAAAAAATCAAAGATTTATATATTGATAAACAGCTAGGCTCGGTTTCAGACGGGCTAGATAAGACGGTAAAAGGAATTGCCGATGTCCAAAGCGGTTTAACTGATATCGAAAACGGGTTGAATCAAATGGCGGGTCAAACCGGCTCAAACTCAAATAGCAGCTCCGGCGGTGCACTGGGCGATGCGGCAGACGGATTGGGCAAAATCAATCAGCAGCTGCAGCTCGTAAGTAAACAGATTTCCCAAACCGGCAATACTGCACAGACCGTGCAGCAGCTTACGGCAATCAGCGGACAGCTTGGACAGATTCAAACCGGACTTGAACAAGCGAACCAGCAGATCTCAGGCCAGCAGGCGCAAGCTGGAACACTGACAGAAAGCCTGAAGAAGCTTGCAGGGGGCGTGAAGAGTGCAAATGATGGCCTGACGAAAATCTCTGACGGCGTGACAGCTTCCAGTGATATGTTAGAGGACATGAGCCAAAGCTCAACCGTAAGGGATACAGGGATATTCATTCCTGATCAAGTCATGAAGGATAAAGACTTTAAGAAGTCAATCGACCAATATTCCTTTGAAGACGGCAAAGGCGTGCAATTAAGCGTCGTCTTGGATTCTAATCCTTATTCAGAACAAGCCATTACAACAATAAACCAAATCAAAAAAGCTGTAGCAAACGAAGTGGACGGCACTCCTCTCGAGGATGCACAGATCGTATACGGCGGGGTCACGAGTGTGAATGCTGACTTAAAAGAGCTTTCCACAACGGACTTCTCCAGAACAATGGTGATCATGATTATTGGCCTGTTTATTGTGTTAACGATTTTGTTCCGCTCCATGATCATGCCGATTTATATGATCGCGTCACTGCTGCTGACGTATTATACGTCGATATCCATAACGGAATTAATTTTTGTAAACGGCTTAGGTAACGCCGGCGTCAGCTGGGCAGTACCGTTCTTCAGTTTTGTCATATTGATCGCGTTAGGCGTAGATTATTCGATCTTCTTGCTGGACCGATTTAAGGAAGAGGTACACCTTGGCATTCATCAAGGTGTCATCAGGTCAATGAGCAAAATGGGCTCTGTCATCATCACCGCGGCTATTATTTTGGCCGGTACATTCGCGGCGATGATGCCATCAGGCGTCAATACGCTGATGCAGGTGGCAAGTGTCATCATTATCGGGCTGCTGCTTTACGGCCTTGTCATTCTTCCGCTCTTGATGCCGGCAATCATTGTGACATTTGGAGAAGGAAACTGGTGGCCGTTTGGCAGAAAGAAAAATATAGAATAGAAAAAAAGAGTGGTGACAATTCATTTGTTCATCACTCTTTTTTGTAGATGGAAGAGGCCGTTTTTCGTCTGTCAGCAAGCGATGAAATACATGGAGGGGAAGGGGGGAAAGCCTCAACTTTTCTGCATCTGTTGTCAGGCAAATGTCTCCTGCGTACAGCGTATATGCGGGAACAAAAGGCGCGGTTGAGCAATTCGCCCGTCAGCTAGCCAAAGAATTAGCCGGAAACAAATCACCATTAATGCGGTTGCACTAGGGCCAGAGAACACCGAGCTGTTTCATGCAGGCAAAACCGAGCAGCAGCTAGAAGGACTGAAAAAGTCGACTGCATTGGCGAACCGGAGGATATCACAAATGTGATTGACTTTTTGGTGAGCGAAAAATCCCAATGGATCACAGGCCAGACGATCCGTGTGCATGGCGGAACTATCTAAAATGAAAAAGCTCCCAAGAGTCATTCTTGGGAGCTTTGTTTTATTTCCATTCTGCAATGGTATCAATCGGCAGACGGTAGGATGCGTATCCTTCGTCCGCAGCTTTTCCGATAGAAAGAAGCATAACAGGCACATAACGCTCTTTGTCTAATCCGAAGGCTTCTGCGATGTTTTCTTTATCGTAGCCGCCGATCGGGTTTGTGTCATAGCCATGCGCGCGTGCAGTCAGCATAAGCTGCATAGAAACAAGGCCGCCGTCAATCAGGATCGTCTCACGGTTTACCTGTGCAGGAAGTTTTTCAAAATGAGCAGTCAAGGCAGCGATTTGTCTATCTTTTACCTCCTGCGGCATGTAACCGAGCTCAACGGCTTTTGAATAAATGTCTTCTAAATAGTCTGCATTGTTCATGTCTGCAAAAACAGCGATGACGGCAGATGAAGTTGTGACCTGTGTTTGGTTAAAGCTTGCTAGCGGCGCGAGCTTCTCTTTTCCTTCCGGGCTGTCGATGACGAGAAAACGCCATGGCTGCGCGTTGACAGAGGATGGTGCAGTTGTAGCTTCCTCTAGGATTTCTGTCATTTCTTCTTTGCTGATTTTCACTGTCGGATCATAATTGCGAATGGAACGGCGTCCTTTCATAATCTCCATAAAATCGTTTGTTTTAATCATGTTGATACACTCCTTTTAAGCTTCGATATTATCTATGTTGTTTCGCATGCGCCCAAGCACATCAATAAGCACGCGGCGCTCTTCAGCACTTACATTTGCGAGCATTTCTTTCATGAAACGCTCCTTTTCTTTCTTAGAAGACTCGATTCGTTTTCTTCCTTGATCTGTTAACCGCACAAGGGTAATCCGATTGTCTTCGGGCTTGCGCCGTCTTAATACCATGCCTTTGGCTTCAAGCTGTTTTAGGTGTCTTGTGACGGCCGCGCTATCGATATTGACTTTCTTTTGAAGGTCGCTTTGACTAATCTCATCCGCATGATAAAGCAATGTCAGCAATTCCAAACGAGATTGGCTGATGCCCGTGCATGCCTCGAACTTCACGCCAATCACTTTGTTCACGCCTTGCAGTTGATATAAAATCTCGGCTTCCTCAGAACAAAATGATGCCAAAACCCATCCCTTCTTTCTTGTCAAAAAAATAATTGATATATCAATGATTGACACATCAATTAATATACAACGATTGATTTCAATTTGCAAGCCTTTTGCGCATTTGAAAAACCTCCCAACATATAAGTTGGGAGGTTCTTGTTATCCTTGCGGCTCAGGATAAAACATCAGCAGAAAAAAGCTGGCCGTTTCCTGTGATGAATTGATGTAGCTGTGCGGTGTGGATCCCGTAAACTGCAAGGCGTCTCCGGAAACAAGCGTATGCTTCTGGTCCTGCAGATTGACGGTTAACTCGCCCTCTTTAATTAAAATGTATTCTTCTCCTAAATGTGTTTTTGCTTCATGTATGCACCCCGGTTTCAGATCGACAACATAAATTTCAAACTTTGTTTCAGGATTGTAGGGAAAAAAGGGGTAAACGATGTAGTTTTCTTCATTATCTGTAACAGGTTCAATATCTTTGAGATTAATTTTTCTTACTTTCGGCTTGTCTTCTTTCAGAAAAACAGAAAAAGATACTTGCAGCCCATTTGCGATCTTCCAGAGAGTGGTGACTGTCGGGGTCGATTTTTCTTTCTCAATTTGTCCGAGCATCGCTTTGCTGACGCCTGTTAACTCAGAAACTTGATCAAGAGTCAGGTTTCTGCTTTTTCTGAGTTTGGCAAGATTCTTTGCGATAATGGCTTGGATATCATCCATACATGTATCTCCTTACGTCATATTCGCTTTATTATAGCACATTAAAATCAGCTCTTACATACTGTTGTAAGCTATAACGTATATGTGTATAATATGTTAGACTAGGAGGGGAACAGAATGATATCAGAGAAGGAACTAACCCATGCCCAAACATGCGAGCCATCGTTCATACAAGGGTTTAAAGATTGTGTCCCGACGCTAATCGGCTATATCAGTATAGGTTTGGCTGCCGGTATCGTGGGGATTGCCTCGCATTTAAGTGTCCTTGAAATTACACTGTTGTCAGGTTTGGTTTTTGCAGGCGGCGCCCAGTTCATTATTTGTGCTTTGTTAGCAGCAAACAGTCCGATGTCCGCTATTATCCTGACAACGTTTATTGTGAATTTACGAAATTTTCTATTAAGTTCTGCGCTTGCTCCTCATTTTTCAAAGTATTCGCTAGTGAAAAATGTGGGGATCGGCATGATGGTGACAGATGAGTCCTTTGGTGTTGCTTCAAATAAGATTGTAAAAAAAGAACCGATTAGTGATCGATGGATGTTCGGTTTAAATCTCACTGCATATGCGTGCTGGGTGCTTTCTTGTGTGGCAGGTGCAGTCTTTGGTAAATGGATTACCGATCCGGAAATGTTCGGACTCGACTTTGCGGTGACGGCTATGTTTTTAGCATTGCTGATTTTGCAGATGGAACATGTTGTGCCTGCAAAGGTTAAACACTATGTATCTCTCATCATTTATATGGTGATTGCGATGATTATTTTCTCTTTCATTATGCCGTCTCATCTCGCTGTCATCATGTCAACGATCATCGTAGCGACAATCGGGGTGGTGACAGATAAATGAGCATAAATGCATACATCCTGACGGTGATTATCGGCTGCGCGCTGGTCACAATGATTCCCCGCGTGGTTCCATTTTTAGTTGTCCGGAATATTTCCTTGCCGGTGCCTGTGCTGAAATGGCTCTCCTATGTGCCGGTTTGTATATTGACGGCACTTGTTGTGAAGGATTGCATGATTCAATCCAATGATTCTCTTACATTGAATTGGCAGGTCACTGTTGTATTGGTTCCTACTCTATTGATTGCATTGAAAACAAAAAGTTTATCTATGACAGTTATCAGCGGTGTTATTCTTATGGCCGGCTTGCGCTTATGGGTATAAAACAGCTGTTTACATTTACATTAAAACCACGATATCAGGGGGAAGCAGACCCTGGTATTTTTTGTGTCTATGATTCAATCTTTAAGCGGCTTTCACTGGCTGAAAGTTATGGTACAATATACAAATGTTTTACAGCTTCAATCAATTGTTGGAGTGACATCTATTGAAAATAAATACTAGATTAAAGGGAAGGTTTTGATAGAATGCTGCAAAATCCAACTGGAAAAGAGCGTTTGGCATTGGCGTTTCTGCTCGGCATGCTTGCTATATTGGGCCCGCTTAATATAGATATGTATTTGCCTAGTTTTCCTGACATTGCCGATGATTTATCGGCCAGTGCCTCGCTTGTACAGTTAAGTTTAACAGCCTGTCTGATCGGGCTTACCATAGGTCAAGTGATTGTCGGGCCGGTCAGTGATGCGCAGGGAAGACGGAAACCGCTATTAATCTGTATTTTCTTATTTGCGTTATCTTCTCTGTTCTGTGCGCTCTCACCAAACATAACAACACTGGTGGCAGCCCGTTTTTTACAGGGGATTACGGCCTCTGCGGGACTTGTGCTGTCTCGGGCAATCGTGCGGGATGTGTTTACAGGGAGAGAGCTTTCTAAATTTTTCTCACTGTTAATGGTGATTACTGCAGTCGCGCCAATGATTGCGCCAATGACAGGCGGTGCTCTTTTATTGCTGCCGTTTGCAACGTGGCATACGATTTTTCACTTTTTAACGATCATCGGATTTGTACTTGTACTGATTATTGCGCTAAAGTTAAAAGAAACATTGCCGCCGGAAAAGCGGATTCCAAGCTCAATCGGAACATCTGTCAGAACGATGGGAAGCCTGCTGAAGGATCGTTCTTTTATGGGCTACGCGTTAACTGTCGGATTTATTCACGGAGGAAGCTTTGCTTATGTATCCGGTACGCCTTTTGTGTACCAGGATATTTATGGGGTGTCGCCGCAGGTGTTTAGTATTTTATTCGGCATAAACGGCCTGGCGATTATTACGGGAAGCTTTATGATCGGGCGCTTTGGCGGAATCATTCATGAAAAAAGCCTGCTCCGCATGGCGGTCATTACAGCTATGATTGCGACTGCCGTGCTATTAACGATGACGATGATTCACGGTCCTCTCGCTGCATTGGTTATCTCTATTTTTGTCTATATGATTACGATCGGCATGGTTCTGACGAGCACATTTACGCTGGCCATGGAAAAACAGGGGCACCGCGCCGGAAGTGCAAGTGCGCTGCTGGGAATGATCCCGCTGCTCCTTGGCTCCATCGTTTCGCCGCTTGTGGGCATTGATGAGACGACAGCTGTTCCGATGGGAGCGATCATGTTTGTTACAGCAGTTATCGGTTCGCTCGCCTTTTTTAGATTAACAAAGGAGAGCGTGAAGCAAAATTAATCAAAAAAACCTGACGGCATGTCAGGTTTTTTTTGATCTCATTAAAATAGCAAAAGTAGGCCGGCGATGGCCGGAGTCAAAAAGATTGCTGATTTCAAGACGGCCTTTGGCATGAGATTGGTGAATTTCGCGCCAACATACGCACCGCACATGGTTCCGATCAAGACTTTGATCAGCAATACGTAATCAACAAATCCTTCCGAGATATACCCTATGCCTCCGCCTACAGCAAGAGGGATAATGACAAGCATCGTCGTTCCGACAGAATGACGGATGGACAGGTTCAGCATAATCATTAAACCGATCTGGATAAAAGGAGCAGAGCCGATGCCGAATGTGCCGGAAAGTATGCCTGATACGATTCCTAAAATCACGGCTTTTGTATACATTGATACATTGCTTTGACTCACTTGAGGTTTTTCTTTTAAAATAAATAACCTGATTAAAATGAGAATCGCTGATAAAAATAACATTCCCGCTGTCAAATAATGAAGCAAATCGGCCGGAATAAAAGATGTCAGCTTTGCCCCGAAAAATGATCCAACGGCAGCGAAGCATCCGACCGTTAAACCGATTTTCAACTGGATGTTGCCTTCCCGGTAATGGCTGTACGCCCCCGATAAGCTGGTGAAAGCCATACCGGCGAGGGAAGTGCCTAAAGCTGTATGAATCGGAATATGAAAAACAAGGGTTAAAAGAGCGATAACAAAGCCGGCTCCCCCAGCACCAATAAAGCCTAAAATGATTCCAAGAAGAAACATAACAAGAATAATGAGCATAGCTTTTCCTCCATTGTATACTGAGCTGTAAATGTAATGATCTAGTGGGCGAACTGTTCGGTAGCACATGAGAGGATCATCTCATTGGTTGACAGTAGTCCGTCGACCGTCGTTTAGCAAAAATATCGTACCGCAAATTTTGGGATTTGACAAGACAGTTTGTTGCTTCCCTTTATTATCTGTTATATGATTTTGATGAAGAACAGACCCCTGAATCTATTCAAAAGAGGTATTATGTATATGGATGAATTTAAATTAGACAAGCCGACTCCTTATTACCTGCAATTTTATTTCCAGCTGAAAAAAATGATTTTTAACGGAACTTTTAAGCCGGGGGAACGGATCAATGAAACACAGCTGGCTAAAAGTTTCGGCGTCAGCCGCTCTCCGATACGGGAAGCTATGCGGCTGCTTGAGAAAGACGGCTTGTTACGGGCAGATGACCGGAATGGATTTTCAATCGCTTCTTTAACAGCTAAAGATGTAGATGAAATTTATAAAATCAGAATTCCTCTCGAGCTGCTTGCTGTCGAATTGGTAATAGACAAAGCGAATGACGAAGAGCTTCAAACGCTTGAAACACAGCTTGAAGAAACAGAAAACGCGATTCGTAACGGAGCGGAAGAAACTGAAATGATCAGCTTAAACCAAAAGTTTCATCAGCTGCTTGTCGATTTTAGCCATAACAGACATTTGAAAAATTTGCTTGAGCATGTAAATGATCTGATTCACTTTTGCAGAATCCTTAATTATAAAGGGGACAACCGCCCTGAAACAATCCTGCGTGAACACCGCAGCATATTTGAAGAAGTCAAAAAGAGAAACAAAGAAGCAGCCAAAGAATATATGATGGCTCATTTCAATCATGACTCAGAACATTTGAAGCGTGTGCTTGAAGAAGGAAAAGAAAATTAAATGACATGTACGGATACCAAGGAAGAGTCCTTGGTATTTTTTATTGCTCTCATCCACTTAATAAATCGCAAATCATATATAAGGAAGCCCATTAATAAGATTCTATGATGATTGACTAACGAATAATGGGGGTTAGACATGTTTATCCATATCGTCCGGCCGGGTGATTCTTTGTTTTCCATAGGCAGAAGATACGGTGCTTCTGTTGATCAAATACGGGGTGTGAATGGGTTAGAAGAAACGAATATTGTGCCGGGGCAGGCTCTGCTTATCCCTCTTTATGTATATACAGTACAGCCGGGCGACACGCTCACAGCTATTGCGGCAAAAGCGTTTGTTCCAGCAGAACGGCTAAGAGCCGCCAATCCCGCTATAAACCCAAATGCCTTGCAAGCAGGAATGAGACTAACGATCCCTAATATCTCAAACTATATTGCGGGAACGTTAAGCTTTTATGTGCTCCGTAATCCGGATCTTGATCGCGATTTAATCAATGATTACGCACCATATTCGTCTTCGATTTCCATTTTCGAATACCATATTGCGCCTAATGGCGACATTGCAAACCAATTGAATGACGCAGCCGCTATTGAAACCACATGGAGAAGACGAGTGACGCCGCTTGCAACAATAACAAATTTAACCTCAGCAGGCTTCAGCACGGAACTCGTACGCCAAGTGTTAAACAATCCAACTGCGAGAACCAATCTGGTTAACAATATTTATAACTTGGTATCCACAAGGGGATATGGCGGCGTGATGATCGATTTTGAAAAAGTGAGCGCCGCAGATCGGGATCTGTTCACAGGATTTTTGCGTCAGCTCAGAGATCGTCTGCAGCCGGGTGGCTATGTGCTGACCATAGCTGTTCCGGCAAAAACAAGTGATGATATTTCATGGCTGAGGGGCTATGATTACGGAGGGATCGGAGCGGTCGTCAATTATATGTTTATCATGGCGTATGACTGGCATCATGCGGGAAGCGAGCCGGGGCCTGTTGCGCCGATTACTGAAATAAGAAGAACAATTGAATTTGCGATTGCCCAGGTGCCGCGGAGAAAAATCATCATCGGTGTCCCGCTCTACGGCTACAATTGGATCATCCCTTACCAGCCGGGAACAGTGGCTTCAGCTATTTCAAATCAAAAATCAATTGAAACAGCGATGAGGTACCAAGCACCCATTCAGTATTCAAACGAATATCAATCGCCATTTTTTCGCTACAGAGATGAGCAGGGACGGACGCATGAAGTATGGTTTGAAGATGTCAGGAGCATGAGCCAAAAGATGCTGATCGTCCGAGAATATGGATTACAAGCCATTGGCGCCTGGCAGTTAACACTCGGATTCACACCAGCACCGTGGCTTCTGCGTAAATTTTTTACGATCAGAAAAGTGTAAGGGCACCGAACACGGTGTCTTTTTAGTGATGTTTTAAGCTGCTGGTGAATGTTTTAAAGATCTCAGTCTGCCTTGCGTTGTCTCTCGCATCGTGCAGCTCTGAGTTCCCGATAGATTGTCAGTTCACTGACGATATCCTTAATCGTAACAGATTGAAAGCCATAAAACCGCATCAGCCTAAAGTGGCAGAATAATTCGTGCATTTGTCACTTGCATGGCGTCGGTCTCCCCAATTATGATCGATAGTGATAACTAATATCAGTCTAATCAGGCACAAATTGCATATCGTCTTATGAAAGCTTACGGAATACGAGTGAGAGGAAGTTGTCAGAATGAAAAAAGTATTGATCCTAAATTTTCCTGCAGAAGGCCACGTAAATCCTACATTAGGCATTACGAAAGCCTTTGCCGATCGAGGATATGATGTCCACTATATCTCCACTGAAAGGTATAAAGAAAGATTAGAAGCGGTAGGAGCGACTGTCCACCTTCATCAGGATTTGCTGAGGACAGTTCCCGTTCGTACAGGTTCCCCTGACGGTATTCTCTCCTTCTTAAAAATTCATATAAAGACATCTCTGGCCATATTAAATATCGTGAAAGAACTGTCAAAAAGCATTCAGTTTGATTTTGTTTATTATGATAAATTCGGTGCGGGAGAGCTGGTCAGAGATTATCTCAACATCCCGGGCATCTCTTCATCTGCTTCCTTTTTATTCGATGAAGAGCATTTGAAGATATTGCCTCTGCATCCGGATTCAGAAGTGCCTTTACAATTGGATAAAGAGTGTGAAGATCTATTATTAGAGATGAAACAAAATTACGGTGTATCACCTGAAAATATGGTTCAATTCATGAATAATAAAGGTGGCCTAAATGTAGTGTACACAAGCCGATATTTTCAGCCGGAAAGCCATCGTTTCGGCAATGAGTTTCTATTTATCGGTCCAAGCTTTCCAAAGAGAGCGGAAAAAACTGATTTCCCGATTGAGAAATTGAAAGGTGAGAAAGTCATCTATATTTCAATGGGGACGGTATTAGACGAAACTGAAGAGTTTTTCAACATATGTATAGATGCTTTTTCTGATGTCAGGGGCAAGGTCGTGATAGCTACGGGAGAAAAAGCCGATCTGACAAGATTAAAGCAAGCGCCGGAAAACTTTATCATTGCTTCATATGTGCCTCAATTGGAAGTGCTGGAACAATCAGACGTTTTCATCACTCACGGAGGAATGAACAGTGTAAATGAAGGCATTCACTTTAACGTTCCTTTAGTTGTAATGCCGCACGATAAGGACCAGCCAATGGTGGCCCAGCGGCTGACTGAATTACAAGCCGGTTATACAGTATCTAAAGACCATGTAACCGCGCAGTCTTTAAAACATGCAGTGGAAGAAGTGTTGAATAACGACCGATACAAGGAAGGGATTCAAAAAATAAATCAAAGCTTTCAGGGTTGCATGAATATGGAAGAGGTAATGGAGCAGATCGATCAATTTATAGATCAGAGAAAATAAACAGCAAAAATAAGAAAAAGAGTGAGATTTATATGTTCTCACTCTTTTTTCATTTAGGGTCTTGCTGGCATTGCAGAAATAACCGGAGTCAATTTACGGATCAACGGTTTTGTCAAGAAGATTATAGATGTAAGGGTTCATTTTCTGAGGGCGATGGCAGCAGGAGAAATACTTTCGTATTCATTCACACTCAACGTCATTTTTCATATTATGAATAAGTGTATGGTAAATACAGTTATAAAAGGATGTGAATAGAAAATATGTCTCGAAAACCGTCACATAGATGCCCTTACTGTGGATCTAACTCTTCAAGCCCCAGTTGTAGAGTAGGCCCTAAAAAAAATCCTGAGCCTAAACATTCATGTATGTGCTGCTGTTGTGTAAGGGGAGCAAGAGGGCCGCAGGGACCACGTGGATTACGCGGTATACCAGGCAGTATTGGAGCCACCGGACCACCAGGACCGCCAGGACCACCAGGGCCACCGGGGCTGCCAGGGCTGCCCGGAGCTACAGGGGCCACAGGACCACCAGGACTGGCCGGGGCTACGGGAGCCACCGGACCACCAGGGCCGGCCGGAGCAACAGGAGTCACGGGAGCCACAGGAGCAACCGGGGACGCCGGACCAGCCGGAGCAACAGGAGCGACGGGAGCCACGGGAGCTACAGGGGACGTCGGTCCAGCTGGAGCCACAGGAGCCACAGGAGCGACGGGAGCCACAGGAGACGCCGGACCAGCCGGACCAGCCGGAGCAACAGGAGCGACAGGAGCCACAGGAGACGCCGGACCGGCCGGAGCTACAGGAGCGACGGGAGCCACAGGAGCAACCGGGGACGCCGGACCAGCCGGAGCAACGGGAGCCACAGGAGCAACTGGGGACGCCGGACCAGCCGGAGCAACGGGAGCCACAGGAGCAACCGGTGACGTCGGACCAGCCGGAGCGACGGGAGCAACGGGAGCCACAGGAGCAACCGGTGACGCCGGACCAGCCGGAGCCACGGGAGTCACCGGAGCCACAGGAGACGCCGGAGCCACGGGAGCCACAGGAGCGACGGGAGCCACAGGAGACGCCGGACCAGCCGGAGCGACGGGAGCCACAGGAGCAACCGGTGACGTCGGACCAGCCGGAGCGACGGGAGCAACGGGAGCCACAGGAGACGCCGGACCAACCGGAGCCACAGGAGCGACGGGAGCCACAGGAGCAACTGGGGACGCCGGACCAGCCGGAGCCACGGGAGCCACAGGAGCAACCGGCACAGGAGCAGCTGGGTTATCCGAATACGGGTATATTTATAACTTTAGTGCTCAAACAGTAGCTATAGAGGCTGATGTCATTTTTGATTCAACAGGGATAACCACCCCTGGAATTACACATGCCCCCGGGACTTCTCAAATTGCAATTACCACTCCGGGAGACTATGAGGTCACTTTTTCTGTTTCGGGAGTAGAGCCTAACCAATTTACATTATTTTTAAATGGTGCACCGATTACGAATACAGTCTACGGTTCAGGTGCAGGTACTCAGCAAAACAACGGCCAGGCTATTATAGCCATAGCAGCCGGCGATGTCCTCACTCTTCGAAATCATACGTCCGCTGCCGCAGTGACTCTGCAGACTTTGGCAGGAGGGACACAAACTAACGTAAACGCTTCAATTGTAATTAAAAAATTAGATTAACAATTAGCACTGTGTCATGGACAAACAAAAGTACTCTATTGATCTTACTAGTACTTAATCGTTCAACAGTGCTTTTTTTGACCTGATTTAAGTTGACCATACAAACGCTCCAGTTTCTTTTTACCTCAGGTGTATGCGGAAAAGAGACAAAATACGAATTTCATAGCTCACTGAACGACTTTTATCACGATAGGAAAGAAAAAGAAGTTCGATTTACTCTATCTTTTTTAGTGATAACTGGATATCAAATGGGCATACAAGGTGACAGCTTAACTTCACCAATAAAAAAACCTTCCGTGTTGGAAGGCAATCGTTAAAATTCAATTTTGATCTTTTGAGAATCACTGATTTTCTTATGGTTTTGGTCAAAAACGTCACTTGTTGTGATTTCAATCCACTTGATCTCTTTTTTCTTCTTATCAGCTGATGGTTCATCGTGAGTATGGCCGCTTGCTGCGTTTACAATAAAGCCGAGATTGCCGGATTTTTCGGCGCCGGCTTCTAATTCACCATTCAACTCTTCTAGGTAAATATCTTTGTTCCAATCAAAGGTTTCTCCTGTATTTGTTTTCATCAATGCAACCGGGGCAAAATTCACTTTCTCGGAAGATGTGTTCTTGATATCAACGAAAACTTTAACGAAATCAAACTCTTCATCGTGTGTTAATACATGAAAATAATCAATCATGCTGTAATCCGGACGTAAGTGGATCAGCTTCATTTCTTTTATTGTTAACTCTACGTTTCCAATCTTATAAGTTTGATTGACTTGTTTGATATCTTTTAAGACGGCTTCTCCTTTGTCATCAGAAAACGTTTGATTGACCTTCAGCAATGACCGGTCATCCGTTACCTGTGCATTAGGCTGATACTCATCTATACTGTCTTTTTGAGACGAAGTGCTTTGCGGTGTGGCTTTTGCTGTTTGCTCTCCGGCTGTATTTTGTTTTTCTGAATTGACGTTTGAGGAACAGCCCGCAAGTATGACGATAAAAAATAAGATCGATAGAGTCTTTTTCATCATAAGTCCTCCATTAAAAAGAGAGCCCGTTCCTTATACAAGCAACGGGCCACCTTGTATTCTCTTACTTATCTTTAATTTTAATGTTGTATTGTAAAGCATCGAAAACATTTTTGGCGATTTCGGTATTATCGATTTGGCCGGAAAACTTTTCACTGGATGGTCCGTACGCATAGACAGGAACATCCTCGCCGGTATGTCCGCCTGTTGTCCATCCTGTGTGGGAGCGTTTATTGAAAATCTCCTCAATCGCATTATCAATATCAAGGACTTCCTTCGATTTTGCCGCGTTTTCAACAGATTGAATTTCAGATGCAGTTAAAGCTAATTTCTTTTGGTCAATATACGTTTTTAAAGTTTTTTCAACATCTGCGCCGTCGGCAATTTTTTCTGCCATAAAGTCAGGTGTGCGCTTTGCTGCTTTAATTGGTTCACTGAACCAGTTGTAAATGCCGTCCGCACCGATGGAATATCCGCCGGTTGAATGGTCAGCCGTTGCGACAACCAAAGTATGCTTGTCTTTTTTGGCGAAATCAATTGCCGCCTTGTAGGCTTGTTCGAAATCTTCCATCTCACTCATGGCGCCGACAATATCATTGTCATGCCCCGCCCAGTCAATCTGGCTTCCTTCAACCATGAGGAAGAAACCGTCTTTGTCCTTGCTTAATTTTTTGAGGGCTGTGTTGGTCATGTCTTTTAATGAAGGAATATCCTTCGTGCGGTCGATCTTTTTAGGCAGGCCGCCGTCAGCGAATAGGCCGAGAACTTGGCTGTCCTTGTTTTTCAGCATGTCCTTGCGGTTATCCACATAGCTGTATCCCGCTTTTTTGAATTCCTTTACCAAATTACGGTCCTTGCGGTCAAAATTGCTTTTTCCACCGCCTAGAAGGACATCAATTTTGTGCTTGCCGTTCACCATTTCATCAAAATAGTCGTTTGCAATAGAATTCATATTTTTCCGGCTGTGATCATGCGAGCAGAAAGAAGCCGGAGTGGCGTGTGTAATTTCTGAAGTGGCGACAAGCCCGGTTGATTTTCCTTTTTCTTTTGCTGCTTCAAGAACTGTTTTGACCTCTGAACCGTCATTATCCACAGCAATTGCATTATTATATGTTTTAATCCCAGCTGACATAGCCGTTGCGGCAGAAGCGGAATCCGTTACATTTTGTTCAGGGTCTTCAGGATAAGTGGTCTGCTGTCCGACAAGGTATTGGTCAAAAGCTGTAGGCTCAACAACCTTTGTCTTTTTATTATCCTTTAAGTAACGGTGAGCGGACGTATAAGACACACCCATCCCATCACCGATCAAGACGATGACATTCTTAATTTCGTTTTGATTCCCCTTTTTCTTTTCCTGGGCGCTGGCTTCAGGTACGCTGCCGCTGACTAGGCTGCTGAACGCAATAGATGATAACACCGCAATAGGCAGCAGCTTCTTCGGGAATTTTTTCAACTGAATAACCTCCTAAAAATATGATCCTCAATGACAAACCCATTATATTTTTAAAGTGTTAAGCTAGTATTAATCGTTTTTAAAGATTGAATTTACAAGATGACAAGGAAATGAAAAGGCAGTGCCGAAAGTAAATATGATGTGCAAATCTGACCGGCTAGTGATTATGTATGTGACTAGAAGATGTCAATCAATCCCTTGATATAGAACTCAAAAAGAAATCGAGTTTGCTAGAGGTAATATTTCTTACTGAGGAGATATTAGAGGAAAACATGTGACCGGCAATGCACCCGAAGAAGAGAATAGATGTTGAGGTGACAGGATGAAAATAAACGATGTGCTATACGGCAGGCATCAAATAGACGGAGTACTGGAAGAACTCATAAAAAGCGCACCCGTGCAGAGATTAAAAGGGGTTTATCAAGGCGGCGCCAGCTTTTTAGTCAATCCAAAGTGGAATGTGACCCGGTATGAGCACTCCATTGGCGTTATGCTTCTAATCAAAAGGCTGGGGGGAACCATAGAAGAGCAGATCTCCGGTCTTCTCCATGATGTGTCGCACACAGCATTTTCTCATGTAATTGATTTTGTATTTGAAAATGAAGCGGAAGATTATCATGAAAACATTTTTCAACAAGTCATTGACCAATCCGAGATCCCGGAAATTCTAAAACAACATGGTTATGATGCTGACGATCTTTTATTAAATGATACAAGATGGACACTGCTCGAACAGCCCGCACCGGAGCTGTGTGCTGATCGCATCGACTACACGCTGCGTGACATGTATCAATATGGACAGATCACGCTGCGCGAAGCTGAAATCTTTTTGGATCATCTCGTTGTGAGAAACGGAAGGGTGTTTCCAGATGGTATCGAAACAGCTGAATGGTTTGTGCGAGTGTATTACAAGGAAGTGATTGATTTCTTTATGAACCCGGTGAATGTATATGGGTATGAATACTTAGCGCAAACGCTGAAGGCTGCGCTGAAGCACAATGTCATTGCCGCCGAAGATTTGTTGAAAACAGACCAAGAGGTAGTAGGCATCCTGCATTCATCAGAGAATGACGAAGTACTGAGACTGCTTGAAAAAATACATCCTCACATATTAGTAAAAGAGGATGACATTCATTATGATTTTCATCGAAAAACAAAAATGCGTCTCATCAACCCTACTATTTTCTTTCATAATGAATGGATCACATCCTCATCAGTATCTGAACATATCAGAAAAATGGGAGAGGCCGCTTATCGGAAAGCCAAAAAAGGAGTGTATGTCAAAGTAATCGAAAACTAACCGAAGCCGCGCAACCGCGGCTTTTATCCAGCGCGTTTTATTCTGCGGATCACGGGGAATAGGACAAACAGCAGCATATGTTATGAGAATATTAGCGCATTTACATACCTTTCGGGGGTATCGTATTATTGAAAAGATCATGTATGACAGGCAGATGTGAAGGTTCACACCAAAAAATGAAGCAAAGGAGAATGAACATGAAGATTTCGAAAAAGGCACTTGGAATTTTACTGCTGTCTCTTATTTTTGTTTTATCAGCATGCGGCAATAGCGATAGCAAAAAAGAAAGCACTCATGACAGTCATTCGGACTCCGGCTCACACGAAGAAATGGATCATTCCGGATCTGCTGAAGTTCCAGAGGGATTAACGGAATCGACACATCCTAAATATAAAATAGGCAGCCAGGTCATCATCAATGCTTCTCATATGAAAGGGATGAAGGACGCCGAAGCAACAGTTACAGGCGCATACGATACAACGGCATATGTTGTTTCTTACACACCGACAACCGGAGGGCAGCGAGTTGATCATCACAAATGGGTGATCCAAGAAGAGATAAAAGATGCAGGAGATAAACCCCTCAATCCCGGAGATCAGGTACTCTTAGAGGCCTCTCACATGAAAGGCATGAAGGGAGCAACTGCTGAAATCGACTCTGCAGAAAAAACAACGGTATACATGGTGGACTATACATCGACAACAAGCGGAGAAAAAGTAAAAAATCATAAGTGGGTAACTGAAGACGAGCTTTCAGCTAAATAATAAAAAAATCCTCCCTTTACAAGGAGGATTTTTTTACGGTATGAACAGGTCTTGTTAAAGAAAATAAAGCAAACAGAACGGCGATCACAACAATCGATCCTCCACACCAAGCTGTTGACACAACAGTCCCCGTCTGATCCAATACAACACCGCCAATGGCTGAACCAAGGGCAATCCCGATTTGTAACGCAGACGTATTAAAGCTTTGCTGAATGTCAGACGTGTCCGGTGCAATCTCAATTAAGTAGCTTTGCTGTGCGGGAGCCAGACTCCAGCTCAGCAATCCCCAAATGACCATAACAGGCAAAAAGAAAATCATAGACGACGTTGACAGTGGCAATAAGAACATAATGATGGCGAAGGAACCGGTCACCAGCAAGATGCTCTTAAAGGAACCGAGCCGGTCAGAAAGCGCTCCTCCAAAAGGACCTCCGCACACGGCAGATATTCCAAATAGGAAATAACAAATGCTGACCCAAAAAGAGCTTAGGTGGAGAGTCGTCTCTAAAAACGGGGCAAAATAAGCATATAAAGTGTAGTGCCCCGCTAATGTAAACATCGTCACAAGGTGCGAGCTGGCGATTTTAGCATTGGCGATTGTTTTCATCTGATCCCGGAATGGAATCATTTTCTCCGTCGGTATCTTCTCAAAAAAGATCGAAATAATCAGCATAGAGATAAGCGCCAGAAGTCCGATTCCAAGGAACAAAATGCGCCATCCGAAGGAATTGCTGATCAATATGCCAAGCGGCACACCTAATGCGATGGCAGAACTGAATCCCATAAAAATGATGCCAATTGCGCGGGCTCTGTATTCAGGCGCCACAATTTTCGGCGCAATCGTCAAGGAAAGCACAACAATCAGCCCTGTACTCATCGCCGCCAATACCCTTGATACCATCAGCATCGCAAAATTAGGGCTGAAGTAGGCGACAAGGTTACTCAAAAAGAAAACAAATAACGCAATTAAATATAAACGCTTCCGTTCAACCTTCGCGGTCAATGCCAAAAGCAGCGGCCCTGAAACAGCATATCCCAGCGCAAACACACTGATCAGCTGTCCGGCCGAAACAATGGAAATGTGTAAATCATTTGCGATTTGAGGAAGAATCCCACCCACAATTAACTCAACCAATCCAACTGCAATCGTAGAAGCTGCAAGCAGAAAAACTTTAAAATTCATAACAAACTCCTTTACTTCAATTTTTTAACAAATAAAAAATCCTGATTACAAAAAAAGTGATAAACAATTTTTGTAATCAGGATTTTACGGTTCCTGGTAGACACCCTCAATCCATATTATTGAGGTTATACAAGTAAAAATAGCTATTTAATTGATTTAGTTTCCGAGGATGAGTTTAACATATTGTGAGCGAATCTTCCATAGAAAAATTTGATAAATGGTTGAACGAAAAATAATATGAATATATTTATTATATAAAAGTATAGACATTTAAAATTAATTGACTATAATGAATTTTGTAAGCGTTTTAATAAAAGGGGAGGGACATCCATTGAAGAAAATTTTACTTGCGTGCAGTTCGGGAATGTCCACCAGTTTGCTGGTGACAAAAATGAAAGAATACGCGCAATCCATTGGAGAGGAAACGGAGATCTGGGCAGTCGGCCAGGATAAAGTGAAAGAAGATATGCAAAAGGCAGACGCGGTTTTAATCGCCCCGCAAATGAGCTTTCTGAAAAGCGAACTGCAAAAAGCAGCCGACCAATACAACATTCGGGTTGAGGTCATTGACATGATGGCTTACGGAATGGCAGATGGCAAAAAAGCATATGAACAGGCTTTGTCATTAATGGGGCAACAATGATGGAGCACATAAAAATTGCCGACTTAACAGACGAACAAATCAGCTTTCAGCTCATTCTCCACAGCGGCAATGCCCGCAGCTGCATCATTCAATCACTGCGCGCCTACAAGGAAGGAAACAGGGGGGAGGCAGATGCCCTTATTGCCCAGGCTGAGGATGCTCTATCTGCAGCCCATGACATTCACTTTCAAATGATACAGAAAGAATCAAGCGGCGAGGCAGCCAATTTCTCATTGCTGCTTATGCACGCGGAAGATCACCTGATGTCAACATTGACCATGAAAGAATTGGTAAAAGAGCTGCTTGGCATCTTTAAAACAAAGAATCTATAAAAATCGGGGTGGATAGGGTGTTCGAGAAAATCAGCCAATTCCTTGTTCCAATTGCAGGGAGGTTAAATAATAACCGTTATTTACAGGTGTTGCGCGATGCGTTTATGCTGGCCTTCCCGCTTACGATATTCGGGTCCATTTTTGTGGTATTAACGAACCTGCCGTTTTTAAATAAAATCATGAATGCTTCAATGCTCACATCGTTTCAGTCCAATTTTGGCATTGCGTCTACGGCGACCATGGGGATTATGTCTGTCTTCGTCGTGTTCGGTATAGGCTATTATCTCTCAAAAAGCTATCAGGTCGAAGCTGTGTTTGGCGGTGCGATCGCTTTGGTTGCCTTTTTGCTGCTGACGCCTTTTATTGTTCAGCCGGAAACAGGAGATGCCATAACCGGGGTCATTCCGGTAGACCGCCTCGGTGCCAAAGGAATGTTTCTGGGAATGATCACGGCATTTCTTTCTGGTGAAATTTACAGAAGAATCGTTCAAAAAAACCTGACGATCAAAATGCCTGCCGGGGTTCCGCCGGCTGTAGCAAAATCATTTGCCGCACTTATTCCGGCTTTTATCACATTGACTGTGTTTTTGCTGATTAACGTTGTGGTCACCCAGCTTTTCAAAACCAATATGCATGATGTCATTTATCATGCGATTCAGGCTCCGCTTGTCGGACTTGGAAGCGGTATCATACCGACGCTGATTGCTGTATTTTTCATTCAAATTCTATGGTTTTTCGGATTGCATGGGCAAATCATTATCAACTCTGTGATGGACCCGATCTGGAATACACTGCAGGTGGAAAACCTGGCAGCCTACACAGCGGGGAAAGAAGTGCCGCACATCATCTCAAAACCGTTTATGGAGATTTATACAGTGGGAATGGGCGGAACCGGGATGACGCTGGCGATTGTGTTTACGATTCTCATATTTATGAAAAGCAGGCAGATGAAGCAAGTGTCAAAGCTCGGCCTTGCTCCAGGGATTTTTAACGTAAACGAACCGATTATCTTCGGGCTGCCGATTGTGATGAATCCGATCATCCTTGTGCCTTGGGTTTTGGCGCCGATGGTTGTCACACTCGTCACCTATCTGGCCATGTCCGCCGGACTTGTTCCGCCTCCAACAGGTGTCACGGTTCCATGGACGGTTCCGCTATTTATTAATGGCATCATGGCGACAAACTCAATCATGGGCGGCGTGATGCAGCTTGTCAATCTGATGATTGTCTTTGTGATATGGTTCCCGTTCCTGAAAGCGATGGATAAATTACATTTGGCAAAAGAAAAGGAACAGGCTGTTCAGGAAACAGCACAGCAAAATGATAACAGCATCAAAATGTGACATAAGGAGAGAGAGAACTTGACTCAAACAGAACAGTATCGTTTTCCGAAAGATTTTTGGTGGGGATCATCTGCTTCAGCGACACAAACGGAGGGTGCCGCCAATCGAGACGGAAAAGGGAAGAATATTTGGGATTACTGGTTTGAAAAAGAGCCTCATCGCTTTTTTGATCATGTAGGACCTGCATCCACATCGAAATTTTATGACAACTATAAAGACGATATCAGGCTGATGAGGGAGCTTGGCCATAACTCGTTTCGTATGTCGATTTCATGGTCACGTTTAATACCGGGCGGAACAGGCGAGATCAACCCTAAAGCAGCGGACTTTTATAACAGCGTCATTGATGAGTTCATAGCTAATGGAATAGAACCCTTTGTCAATTTGTTTCATTTCGATATGCCGATGGAACTTCAAAACATCGGCGGCTGGGCAAACAGAGAAACGGTGGATGCTTATGAAAACTATGCGAGAACGTGCTTTCGTTTGTTTGGCGATCGCGTGAAAAAATGGTTCACGCATAACGAACCGATCGTGCCGGTCGAAGGCGGATATTTATATGATTTTCATTATCCGAACAAGGTAGATTTTAAAGAAGCCGTTCAAGTCGGGTTTCACACGTTGTTATCAAGCGCCCGCGCCATACAGGCTTACAGAGAGATAAGGCAGGATGGAAAAATCGGCATCATCTTAAATTTGACGCCATCCTATCCGAGAAGCAGCCACCCGGCGGATGTAAAAGCGGGAGAAATAGCAGATGCATTCTTTAACCGATCTTTTTTAGACCCTTCTGTAAAAGGCGAGTTTCCAAAAGAAATCATACACATTTTAAAAACTGAAGGCTTTATGCCTGAATACGAGAAAGAGGATCTTGAGATCATTACACAGCATACGGTTGATTTATTAGGTGTGAATTATTATCAGCCGAGACGTGTAAAAGCCAAAGAGCACCTGCCAAATCCGGATGCGCCATTTTTGCCTGACAGGTATTTCGATCCTTACGTCATGCCGGGCCGAAAAATGAATCCTCACCGAGGCTGGGAGATTTACGAAAAAGGCGTTTATGATATCCTGATCAATTTAAAAGAAAATTACGGGAATATCGAGTGCTTTATTTCTGAAAACGGCATGGGAGTTGAAGGGGAAGAGCGTTTCAGAGATGAACAGGGCATGATTCAAGATGACTACCGAATTGAATTTATCAAAGAGCACTTAAAATGGATTTACCGCGCTGTACAGGAAGGATCAAACGTAAAAGGCTATCACTTATGGACGTTTATGGACAATTGGTCATGGACAAACGCTTATAAAAACCGATACGGATTTGTATCAGTCAATCTGGAGAAAGACGGAGAAAGAACGGTCAAAAAGAGCGGAAAATGGTTCAAAGAGGTTGCTGAGAAAAATGGTTTTTAGGTTGCTATAGCAAAAAGGTCTTCCGGCGGTCAAGATTTCTAATAGAGACAACAAATAGCCATAACATTGATGAAACAGGGAAAAGAACTTATGATATCGGTAAAGAAGCTTATTTGATATCAAAATTTTTACAGCTGCCGGAGGATACCAATGAATAAATACGAAATCATTGCAAATGAAATGAGAAAACGAATCAAAAATAACGTATATCCCATCGATCAGCCGATTCCCGATGAAATATCTCTTGCAAAAGAGTTCAATTCAAGCCGCATGACGATGAAAAGAGCTCTTGATAATTTAGTTGCTGAAGGACTGTTATTCAGAAAACGCGGTCATGGAACCTTTATCATTCAATCTGCGATACAGGATGATCATGTCCATGTCGTCAGCAATGAAATCCTCGGACTGACCAATTTGTTAAAAGACAAAACCATCAAAAGCAAGGTCATTCAGTTCGAGGTGCAATTTCCCACTGAGGAAGTGGCTGCCCATTTATCAATTGATCAGAAAACGCCGGTTTATTATGTTGTACGGCTGCGGATTGTGGAAGGAGAGCCATATGTATTGGAAAAAACATATATGCCGACACACTTAATAGCCGGCATTAATGATGAGGTGCTGCACCACTCTATTTATGAACACATCACAAACAGGCTTCAGCTAAAGATTGCCGGAACACACCGGAAAATCAGAGCCTGTAAATCTGATGAGATGGATCAGCAGCATCTGGGCTGCAAGCAGGATGATCCTATTCTTGAAGTGGAGCACGTGGGCTTTTTAGATAACGGAATTCCATTTGAATATTCCTTTTCACGTCATCGGCATGACAAATTTGTCGTCACTTCGGTAAATGTAAGGCGCTGATCGCGGAGATAACAAGGAGGCCATCTGCATGCTTGGCGGTATTGAAGCAGGCGGCACAAAATTTGTGTGTGCCGTCGGAACAGAAGATGGAACGATCATTGACAGAATGGAGCTACCAACAGCGATGCCGGATGAAACGATAGAGAAAGTGATTCAATATTTTCGCCAATTCTCGCTACAGGCAATCGGCATCGGCTCCTTTGGTCCCGTTGATATAGATGTAAACAGTAAAACATATGGAACCATTACTGCCACGTCTAAACCAGGCTGGAGGCACTATCCATTCTTGAAAACAATAAAAGAAGAAATGAATATTCCTGTCGGATTCAGCACAGATGTAAACGCTGCGGCGCTCGGAGAATCTCTTTTCGGCGCAGCTAAAGACCTCGACAGCTGCTTATATATCACGATCGGAACTGGCATTGGTGCAGGCGCGGTTATAGAAGGGCGGCTTCTGCAAGGATTGTCACATCCTGAAATGGGCCATATCTATATTCGCCGCCATCCGGATGACACGTATCAAGGAAAGTGCCCCTATCATAAGGATTGCTTCGAAGGTCTGGCTTCCGGTCCCGCTATAGAAGCACGATGGGGAAACAAGGCCGCAGATTTATCACATGTAAATGAGGTCTGGGAACTTGAAGGATATTATATTGCGCAGGCTCTGGCACAATATATCCTCATCCTGGCACCCAAAAAAATGATTCTTGGCGGCGGCGTCATGAATCAGAGCCAGCTGTTCCCTTATATATATCAATATGTACCTAAAATAATGAACAGCTACTTTAATTTTTCTGAATTATCAGAAAGTATAAATGAGTATATTGTATCTCCCCGTTTAGGCAGAAATGCCGGAATCATCGGAACGTTTGTTTTAGCCGATCAGGCATTAAAAGCAGAAGAAGCATCCGGGGAGGTTCCATCATGAAGCATCCTTTATTTTTAGAGCCGATTTTTAAAGAAAGGATATGGGGCGGCACAGCGCTTCGTGATAGCTTCGGCTACAGCATCCCTTCAGAAAAAACGGGTGAATGCTGGGCTGTTTCGGCCCATGCCAATGGATCATCGACTATTCAAAATGGCCGGTTGGCAGGAAAAACACTGGATCAAGTGTGGAAAGAATGCCCGGAGTTTTTCGGCTTTCCGCAAAGAAGCGTGTTTCCGTTACTGGTGAAAGTACTTGATGCCAACATGGACCTCTCCGTACAGGTGCATCCTGATGATCATTATGCCATGGTACACGAAAACGGAGACCTTGGAAAAACAGAGTGCTGGTACATTATTGATTGCAAAGAAGACGCAGAACTGATTCTGGGACATCATGCAGGCACGAAGGAAGAATTCAAACAGCTTATAGAAAGCGGTGACTGGAACGGGCTGCTTAGGCGCATCAACATAAAGCCCGGAGATTTCTTTTATGTGCCAAGCGGCACGCTGCATGCATTGTGTGAGGGCACCCTCGTCCTTGAAATTCAGCAAAATTCCGATACCACATATCGCGTATACGATTATGAACGCTGTAATGACCATGGCCAAAAAAGGGATCTCCACATAGAAAAAGCGATGGAAGTCGTAAACATACCGCATGCGGATTCTGAACCAATACCGGCGGTGAAAGAAATGAAGGATGCCGTGATTACGTCTTATGTTCAGTCAGATTATTTCTCAGTTTACAAATGGAACGTCAGCGGCAAGCCAGTTTTTCCTTCTCATCAAACCTATTTGCTGGGCAGTGTTGTCGAAGGCTCAGGGATAATAGAAAACAACGGTGTGCAGTATGAATGCAAGAAAGGCTCACACTTTATTTTGCCTGCCCATTTTGGCGAGTTTTCAATAGAAGGAACTTGCGAGCTGATCATATCTCATCCCTAATAAGAAGAACGGAGGAATTTCTGTGTTAAAGAAACCTATCATCTGTTTGTTCATCTTATTTTTATTTGCGTCTGCCGTTTTGGCTGAGCCGATCCAAGCACATACTGTGTCACCTGTTAATCCTAAAGCACAGCAGACAACAAAAGATGTGATGAATTGGCTTGCCCACCTGCCGAATCGTTCTGAAAACAGGGTGCTTTCCGGTGCGTTTGGCGGTTACAGTCATGACACATTCTCTATGGCAGAAGCAGAAAGAATCCGGAACGCATCCGGACAATCACCTGCCATTTACGGCTGCGATTACGCGAGGGGATGGCTTGAAACCTCAAATATTGAAGATTCTATAGACGTGAGCTGCAACAGTGATTTAATATCGTACTGGAAAAGCGGAGGGATTCCGCAGATCAGTCTGCATCTAGCAAATCCTGCTTATCAGTCAGGACATTTTAAAACACCGATTACCAACGATCAGTATAAAAAACTGTTAGACTCTACAACAACAGAGGGGAAGCGGCTGAACGCCATGCTCAGCAAAATTGCTGACGGACTTCAACAGCTGGAAAACCAAGGCGTGCCCGTTCTGTTCAGGCCGCTGCATGAGATGAACGGCGAGTGGTTTTGGTGGGGGTTTACGTCATATAATCAAAAGGATGATGAAAGAATCTTCTTATATAAACAGCTCTATATCAAAATCTATCATTATATGACTGACGAAAGAGGATTGGATCATTTATTATGGGTTTACTCCCCCGACGCTAATCGAGATTTTAAAACAGATTTTTACCCGGGAGCTTCATACGTAGATATCGTTGGGTTAGATGCATACTTTCAAGATCCATATTCGATAAGCGGATACGACCAGCTGACAGCACTTAATAAACCCTTTGCTTTCACGGAAGTTGGTCCGCAAACTGCAAACGGCAGCTTTGATTACAGCTTGTTTATGAGTGCGATAAAACAGAAATACCCTAAAACCACTTATTATCTGGCCTGGAATGATGAATGGAGCCCGGCTGTGAACAAAGGTGCTTCCGCTCTCTATAATGATAGCTGGACTTTAAATAAGGGAGAAGTATGGAACGGTGATACATTAACACCTATAGTTGAATAAAAACGTTTTACATTAATAAAGGTTCTCAAGGATATCCTTGAGAACCTTTTGCTCATCAAGCGTTCATATCCCCTAAGCCGGGACTATGTTCATTCGGCATTTCCGGAAGAACCGGAACAGGGAATCCAGCCGGAGGTTCAGTTACTTGCAGCTCGCCGCCATTTCTGCTTGGAGATTTTCCATGGAAGATCTCTGCAATTCTTGTTTCATCTAATCTGAAGTTAAACTGTACATTATGGTAGCCCAATTCGACATACTTTCTGCACTCTGGGTATTTATTAATGTCGTAATTCGGAACAGGAAAAAGCTTAGCCCAGTCAACGCCCAAAGTCTCAAGCGCTTTAGCGAAAGCATTTTGGTGAGCATTGTCACGTACAATAAGAAAAGCGAGAGTTTCCCGAAACGTCTGATTAGAGCTCATTTCATAAATTCTTGTTTTTTGGAGAACACCAGTAGACTCAAGCAACAAGTTATCCAACAGGTCAGTGATTAAGTTTCCGTGATTATACACCCAGGAGGCGTTCCAAGGATTGCCGCCCGCATCAACCGGGAGTGAACTCTGTGCGCCAATAATGTAATGATGGGGGTTAGCATGTTTAACTGCTTCATCAAGGGGAGCGTGATCTATACCCTGGCTGCCGACACCAGCACCGCCTGATTCATCCAACAAAGCATTGATTGTATTTTGCACAAGCTCTACATGGGCAATTTCTTCTAAGAAGATACCGCGCAGCAAATCACGATATTGTTTCTCTTTTCCTCTGAAATTGGAGCTTTGAAAGAAATATTGCATCATTGTACGCATTTCTCCATAATGTCCGCCTAATATTTCCTGCAGTACTTTAGCTGCGGCCGGATCTGGCTTATCGGGTTTAATGATATTGATCAATTCTTCTTTGTAGTAAAACATAACATGCCTCTTTTCTATATTATTTTGTTTTTATATCATCTGTTCAATCAGATAAAATATACGGACTAACAAACAGCGGAAAAGAAAATGAGAAAATCGAAATAAAAATATAGACAAAGTGTTGACCAGTGAATAAACACATGGTATAGTATTAAATGTCGCTGATGAACAGCACAAAAAATGAAAAACAAAAAAAGTTTTTCGAAGGTGTTTACAAACACTTCAGAATGTGTATAATAGATAAAGTCGAATCAAAAAGATTTTAAAAAAAGCATTCGAAAAAATATCTTGACTTTAATATCAATTAATAGTATGATAGTTAAGTCGCTCGATAAGCGCCCGTAGCTCAATTGGATAGAGCGTTTGACTACGGATCAAAAGGTTAGGGGTTCGACTCCTCTCGGGCGCGCCAATATAATATACACGCGGGTGTAGTTTAGTGGTAAAACCTCAGCCTTCCAAGCTGATGTCGTGAGTTCGATTCTCATCACCCGCTCCATTATTTATTGAATGATCTTTGAAAACTAAACAAGACAAAACGTACCTGTTAATTCAAGTTTTAAATAAATCGCACAGCGATGTGCGTAGTCAGTCAAACTACTTTATCGGAGAGTTTGATCCTGGCTCAGGACGAACGCTGGCGGCGTGCCTAATACATGCAAGTCGAGCGGACAGATGGGAGCTTGCTCCCTGATGTTAGCGGCGGACGGGTGAGTAACACGTGGGTAACCTGCCTGTAAGACTGGGATAACTCCGGGAAACCGGGGCTAATACCGGATGCTTGTTTGAACCGCATGGTTCAAACATAAAAGGTGGCTTCGGCTACCACTTACAGATGGACCCGCGGCGCATTAGCTAGTTGGTGAGGTAACGGCTCACCAAGGCAACGATGCGTAGCCGACCTGAGAGGGTGATCGGCCACACTGGGACTGAGACACGGCCCAGACTCCTACGGGAGGCAGCAGTAGGGAATCTTCCGCAATGGACGAAAGTCTGACGGAGCAACGCCGCGTGAGTGATGAAGGTTTTCGGATCGTAAAGCTCTGTTGTTAGGGAAGAACAAGTACCGTTCGAATAGGGCGGTACCTTGACGGTACCTAACCAGAAAGCCACGGCTAACTACGTGCCAGCAGCCGCGGTAATACGTAGGTGGCAAGCGTTGTCCGGAATTATTGGGCGTAAAGGGCTCGCAGGCGGTTCCTTAAGTCTGATGTGAAAGCCCCCGGCTCAACCGGGGAGGGTCATTGGAAACTGGGGAACTTGAGTGCAGAAGAGGAGAGTGGAATTCCACGTGTAGCGGTGAAATGCGTAGAGATGTGGAGGAACACCAGTGGCGAAGGCGACTCTCTGGTCTGTAACTGACGCTGAGGAGCGAAAGCGTGGGGAGCGAACAGGATTAGATACCCTGGTAGTCCACGCCGTAAACGATGAGTGCTAAGTGTTAGGGGGTTTCCGCCCCTTAGTGCTGCAGCTAACGCATTAAGCACTCCGCCTGGGGAGTACGGTCGCAAGACTGAAACTCAAAGGAATTGACGGGGGCCCGCACAAGCGGTGGAGCATGTGGTTTAATTCGAAGCAACGCGAAGAACCTTACCAGGTCTTGACATCCTCTGACAATCCTAGAGATAGGACGTCCCCTTCGGGGGCAGAGTGACAGGTGGTGCATGGTTGTCGTCAGCTCGTGTCGTGAGATGTTGGGTTAAGTCCCGCAACGAGCGCAACCCTTGATCTTAGTTGCCAGCATTCAGTTGGGCACTCTAAGGTGACTGCCGGTGACAAACCGGAGGAAGGTGGGGATGACGTCAAATCATCATGCCCCTTATGACCTGGGCTACACACGTGCTACAATGGACAGAACAAAGGGCAGCAAAACCGCGAGGTTAAGCCAATCCCACAAATCTGTTCTCAGTTCGGATCGCAGTCTGCAACTCGACTGCGTGAAGCTGGAATCGCTAGTAATCGCGGATCAGCATGCCGCGGTGAATACGTTCCCGGGCCTTGTACACACCGCCCGTCACACCACGAGAGTTTGTAACACCCGAAGTCGGTGAGGTAACCTTTATGGAGCCAGCCGCCGAAGGTGGGACAGATGATTGGGGTGAAGTCGTAACAAGGTAGCCGTATCGGAAGGTGCGGCTGGATCACCTCCTTTCTAAGGATATTTACGGAATATAAGACCTTGGGTCTTATAAACAGAACGTTCCCTGTCTTGTTTAGTTTTGAAGGATCATTCCTTCGAAACGTGTTCTTTGAAAACTAGATAACAGTAGACATCACATTCAATTAGTAACACAAGATATCACATAGTGATTCTTTTTAACGGTTAAGTTAGAAAGGGCGCACGGTGGATGCCTTGGCACTAGGAGCCGATGAAGGACGGGACGAACACCGATATGCTTCGGGGAGCTGTAAGCAAGCTTTGATCCGGAGATTTCCGAATGGGGAAACCCACCACTCGTAATGGAGTGGTATCCATATCTGAATTCATAGGATATGAGAAGGCAGACCCGGGGAACTGAAACATCTAAGTACCCGGAGGAAGAGAAAGCAAATGCGATTCCCTGAGTAGCGGCGAGCGAAACGGGATTAGCCCAAACCAAGAGGCTTGCCTCTTGGGGTTGTAGGACACTCTATACGGAGTTACAAAGGAACGAGGTAGATGAAGAGGTCTGGAAAGGCCCGCCATAGAAGGTAACAGCCCTGTAGTCAAAACTTCGTTCTCTCCAGAGTGGATCCTGAGTACGGCGGAACACGTGAAATTCCGTCGGAATCCGGGAGGACCATCTCCCAAGGCTAAATACTCCCTAGTGACCGATAGTGAACCAGTACCGTGAGGGAAAGGTGAAAAGCACCCCGGAAGGGGAGTGAAAGAGATCCTGAAACCGTGTGCCTACAAGTAGTCAGAGCCCGTTAACGGGTGATGGCGTGCCTTTTGTAGAATGAACCGGCGAGTTACGATCCCGTGCAAGGTTAAGCAGAAGATGCGGAGCCGCAGCGAAAGCGAGTCTGAATAGGGCGCATGAGTACGTGGTCGTAGACCCGAAACCAGGTGATCTACCCATGTCCAGGGTGAAGTTCAGGTAACACTGAATGGAGGCCCGAACCCACGCACGTTGAAAAGTGCGGGGATGAGGTGTGGGTAGGGGTGAAATGCCAATCGAACCTGGAGATAGCTGGTTCTCTCCGAAATAGCTTTAGGGCTAGCCTCAAGGTAAGAGTCTTGGAGGTAGAGCACTGATTGGACTAGGGGCCCCTACCGGGTTACCGAATTCAGTCAAACTCCGAATGCCAATGACTTATCCTTGGGAGTCAGACTGCGAGTGATAAGATCCGTAGTCGAAAGGGAAACAGCCCAGACCGCCAGCTAAGGTCCCAAAGTATACGTTAAGTGGAAAAGGATGTGGAGTTGCTTAGACAACCAGGATGTTGGCTTAGAAGCAGCCACCATTTAAAGAGTGCGTAATAGCTCACTGGTCGAGTGACTCTGCGCCGAAAATGTACCGGGGCTAAACGTATCACCGAAGCTGCGGACTGTTCTTCGAACAGTGGTAGGAGAGCGTTCTAAGGGCTGTGAAGCCAGACCGGAAGGACTGGTGGAGCGCTTAGAAGTGAGAATGCCGGTATGAGTAGCGAAAGAGGGGTGAGAATCCCCTCCACCGAATGCCTAAGGTTTCCTGAGGAAGGCTCGTCCGCTCAGGGTTAGTCGGGACCTAAGCCGAGGCCGAAAGGCGTAGGCGATGGACAACAGGTTGATATTCCTGTACCACCTCCTCACCATTTGAGCAATGGGGGGACGCAGGAGGATAGGGTAAGCGCGGTATTGGATATCCGCGTCCAAGCAGTTAGGCTGGGAAATAGGCAAATCCGTTTCCCATAAGGCTGAGCTGTGATGGCGAGCGAAATTTAGTAGCGAAGTTCCTGATTCCACACTGCCAAGAAAAGCCTCTAGCGAGGTGAGAGGTGCCCGTACCGCAAACCGACACAGGTAGGCGAGGAGAGAATCCTAAGGTGATCGAGAGAACTCTCGTTAAGGAACTCGGCAAAATGACCCCGTAACTTCGGGAGAAGGGGTGCTCTGTTAGGGTGAAAGCCCGAGAGAGCCGCAGTGAATAGGCCCAGGCGACTGTTTAGCAAAAACACAGGTCTCTGCGAAGCCGTAAGGCGAAGTATAGGGGCTGACGCCTGCCCGGTGCTGGAAGGTTAAGAGGAGCGCTTAGCGTAAGCGAAGGTGCGAATTGAAGCCCCAGTAAACGGCGGCCGTAACTATAACGGTCCTAAGGTAGCGAAATTCCTTGTCGGGTAAGTTCCGACCCGCACGAAAGGCGCAACGATCTGGGCACTGTCTCAACGAGAGACTCGGTGAAATTATAGTACCTGTGAAGATGCAGGTTACCCGCGACAGGACGGAAAGACCCCGTGGAGCTTTACTGCAGCCTGATATTGAATGTTGGTACAGCTTGTACAGGATAGGTAGGAGCCTTGGAAACCGGAGCGCCAGCTTCGGTGGAGGCATCGGTGGGATACTACCCTGGCTGTATTGACCTTCTAACCCGCCGCCCTTATCGGGCGGGGAGACAGTGTCAGGTGGGCAGTTTGACTGGGGCGGTCGCCTCCTAAAAGGTAACGGAGGCGCCCAAAGGTTCCCTCAGAATGGTTGGAAATCATTCGCAGAGTGTAAAGGCACAAGGGAGCTTGACTGCGAGACCTACAAGTCGAGCAGGGACGAAAGTCGGGCTTAGTGATCCGGTGGTTCCGCATGGAAGGGCCATCGCTCAACGGATAAAAGCTACCCCGGGGATAACAGGCTTATCTCCCCCAAGAGTCCACATCGACGGGGAGGTTTGGCACCTCGATGTCGGCTCATCGCATCCTGGGGCTGTAGTCGGTCCCAAGGGTTGGGCTGTTCGCCCATTAAAGCGGTACGCGAGCTGGGTTCAGAACGTCGTGAGACAGTTCGGTCCCTATCCGTCGCGGGCGCAGGAAATTTGAGAGGAGCTGTCCTTAGTACGAGAGGACCGGGATGGACGCACCGCTGGTGTACCAGTTGTTCTGCCAAGGGCATCGCTGGGTAGCTATGTGCGGACGGGATAAGTGCTGAAAGCATCTAAGCATGAAGCCCCCCTCAAGATGAGATTTCCCATTCCGCAAGGAAGTAAGATCCCTGAAAGATGATCAGGTTGATAGGTCTGAGGTGGAAGTGTGGCGACACATGGAGCTGACAGATACTAATCGATCGAGGACTTAACCTAATTTCTAATGATGTCACACCTGTTATCTAGTTTTGAGAGAACACTCTCAATTGTTTGGTGGCGATAGCGAAGAGGTCACACCCGTTCCCATGCCGAACACGGAAGTTAAGCTCTTCAGCGCCGATGGTAGTCGGGGGTTTCCCCCTGTGAGAGTAGGACGCCGCCAAGCTTAATTATATCATCGCGGGGTGGAGCAGTTCGGTAGCTCGTCGGGCTCATAACCCGAAGGTCGCAGGTTCAAATCCTGCCCCCGCAACCAAAAAAATCTTTCCTTTCAAATAAGGAGTGCCCGAAGGGTGCAACCAAATTAAAATGGTCCGGTAGTTCAGTTGGTTAGAATGCCTGCCTGTCACGCAGGAGGTCGCGGGTTCGAGTCCCGTCCGGACCGCCATTTATTGTAAACGAAACGATCATGTTTTCGTTTTTTTTTGTGTTTTCTTTTATTGCGTCTTTTGCTTGGTATGATAGCCAAGCTTTCTTTATATCAGCAACATCTTGGATATTTCAGCATAATCCGATACACTAGATACAGTACATATAAAACATGGTCAGACCAAAAGGAGGTTTGGTTAATGGATGAGTTTGATTTAATTAATAGTATTACTCCTCGGACCATTCACCATTCTTCCGTTGATGTAGGAATTGGAGACGATGCCGCTCTTTACACAGCGAAAAACGGTATGCAGGAAATTGTATGTGTCGATACAATGGTAGAGGACGTGCATTTTAAATTGAGCTATTCTTCGCCGGAGGAGATTGGGTATAAGGCGTTAGCCATAAATATAAGTGATATTGCCGCTATGGGAGGTATCCCTAAGTTTTATTTAGTGTCTCTTGCAGTGCCTTTAAAATGGACGGAATCAGAAATCAAAGCAATGTATGAAGGAATGAATGAACTGGCGAAACTATATTGTATGGATCTGATTGGCGGTGATACAGTTTCGACTTCCGATAAACTAGTCGTCACAGTGACTGTGATTGGGGAAGTTGAAAAGGGACGTGCCTGTTTGCGCAGTTTGGCAAAGCCGAATGATATTGTCTTTGTCACTGGTGAAATCGGTTCTTCTGCCGCTGGACTTTCATTGCTGCTAAAAGAGTCTTCCCATCCGGAAACATCATTTGAAACAAATTACTTTATCAATAGGCATAAGCGGCCTCAGCCAAGAGTGAGTATTGGCAGACTATGCTCGAACGCTCAGCGTGTGGCTCTTAATGATATTAGTGACGGATTGGCAAGTGAACTGCATGAAATTGCAGAATCCAGCTCCGTTTCAATAGAAATTGACGAGAGCCTACTTCCAGTTCATCCAGACTTGCCTAAGCTGAATTCCAAATGGAAGGAATGGGCTTTGTTTGGCGGAGAGGATTTTGAACTGACTGGGACGATCTCAAAGGAAGACTGGGATGTGTTAGAGCAGGAGTGCTGCAGACTTCAACTGCCAATTAAAAAGATTGGATGTGTCCGGGAAAAGACAGAATCCAATGTCATATTAAAGACAGAAGAAGAAAAAATGACTTTAGAGAAAAAAGGATATAATCATTTTAAATAAGACGGGTGACTCGTGTGAAGCAATTAAAATGGAGAACTGAAAATCCTGAAGAAACAAAAGCGATTGCGAAGCTGACTGCATCGTTTTCAAAGCCTGGGGACGTCCTGACATTAGAGGGCGATTTAGGAGCTGGAAAAACAACCTTTACAAAAGGTTTTGCTGAAGGACTCGGAATTACACGTGTTGTAAACAGTCCGACATTTACAATCATAAAAGAATATAACGATGGTTCACTTCCTCTTTATCATATGGATGTATACAGAATGGAAGACGAGAGTGAAGACTTGGGACTTGATGAATATTTTCACGGACAAGGTGTCTGCTTAGTGGAGTGGGCACATTTAATTGAAGAGCAGCTTCCGCAGGAGCGACTGCAAATTGTCATTAAAAGAGCTGGTGATGATGAAAGAGAGATCACCTTTACAGCGGTGGGGAATCGGTATGAAATGCTTTGTGAGGAGATAAGTAGACATGACAATATTAGCGATTGATACATCGAATTATACTTTAGGCATAGCGCTGCTTCGGGACAACACTGTCATAGCAGAATACATCACATATTTAAAAAAGAATCATTCTGTAAGGGCGATGCCTGCTGTTCATTCTTTGCTGAATGATTGTGATCTAACCCCGCAGGATCTTTCTAAAATTGTTGTTGCAAAAGGTCCAGGCTCGTACACAGGGGTGAGAATCGGTGTAACAATTGCCAAAACACTTGCATGGTCTTTAAACATTCCGATTTCTGCTGTATCAAGTCTTGAAGCGCTGGCGGCAAATGGACGTCACTTTGATGGTCTGATCAGCCCTATATTTGATGCGAGACGCGGACAGGTGTATACAGGTCTTTATGAATATAAAAACGGGCTTTTAGAGCAGGCTGTTCCGGATCAAAACGTGATGCTGACAGAGTGGCTGGAGATGCTAAAAGAGAAGGATCGCCCTGTTTTGTTTTTAGGTCATGATACATCCATACACAAGGAGACGATACTGGATGTATTAGGAACAAAAGGAGTCATAGGGCCTGCGGCTCAGCATAATCCCCGCCCTTCAGAATTGGCTTACGCAGGTGCGGATAGGGAAGCTGTTGATATTCACGGGCTTGTGCCGGATTATTTACGGCTTGCAGAAGCAGAAGCGAAATGGATTGAAAGTCAAAAGTAGGGTGATAGGATGAAAACAAAAGCAGCAGTCAGAAAAATGCAGCTTAATGATGTTGATCACGTATACGATATTGAAACATCCTCCTTTACGTCTCCCTGGACGAAGGATTCGTTTTATCATGAATTGCTTGAAAATCCATATGCCCACTATCTCGTGATTGAAAAGGACGATTGTATCGCGGGTTATTGCGGAATTTGGATTGTGATGGATGATGCCCAGATCACAAATATAGCGATTAAACCAGAGTATAGAGGCCAGTCTTTAGGAGAAGCACTTTTTCGTTCAGCTCTCGAGCTTTGTAAAGAAAAAGAGGCGAGGCGGCTTTCGCTTGAAGTGAGGGTTTCCAATCACCCTGCTCAAAGCTTATATAAAAAGTTCGGGATGCAGCCCGGTGGAATAAGGAAGAACTATTATACTGATAACGGGGAAGATGCGTTAATTATGTGGGTGACGATAAATGAATGAGCAAAAAGATCTTTATATATTAGGAATCGAAACGAGCTGCGATGAAACGGCAGCAGCGATTGTAAAAAACGGAACAGAAATCGTCTCGAACGTTGTGGCCTCTCAAATTGAAAGCCATAAACGATTCGGTGGGGTTGTGCCGGAAATTGCATCAAGACATCATGTGGAGCAAATCACTTTAGTGATCAAAGAGGCTTTCCGTAAAGCAGACATGACATATCGTGATATAGATGCGATTGCAGTTACTGAAGGCCCGGGATTGGTGGGAGCACTGCTAATCGGGGTAAACGCCGCTAAAGCATTGAGCTTTGCGCATCATATTCCGTTAGTTGGAGTCCATCATATAGCGGGCCATATATACGCAAACCGTCTGGTAGAAGAGATCGTTTTTCCAGCGCTTGCATTGGTCGTTTCCGGCGGCCATACGGAATTGGTTTATATGAAAGAACACGGTTCATTTGAAGTGATCGGGGAAACACTCGATGACGCAGCAGGGGAAGCTTATGACAAAGTGGCAAGAACGATGGGGCTCCCGTATCCAGGCGGACCGCAGATTGACAAGCTTGCGGAATCAGGGAATGACACTATTCCTCTGCCTCGCGCATGGCTTGAAGAAGGTTCTTATCATTTCAGCTTCAGCGGGCTGAAATCCGCTGTGATCAATACGCTTCATAACGCGGCTCAAAAAGGACAGGTCATTGCGCCGGAAGATCTTTCTGCCAGTTTTCAGAATAGCGTCATTGATGTCTTAGTGACAAAAACGGCACGCGCTGCAAAAGAATATGGTGTCAAACAGGTTCTTTTAGCCGGCGGAGTTGCTGCAAACAGAGGGCTCAGAGCGGCGTTACAGAAGGAATTCTCCCAGCATGAGGGGACAGCGCTCATCATTCCTCCGCTATCCTTATGTACAGATAATGCTGCAATGATTGCTGCGGCCGGTACTATTGCTTTTGAAAAAGGGATTCGCGGATCATATGATATGAATGGCCAGCCTGGTCTTGAACTGACTTCTTATCAAGGTCTCACGACATAATGACGTGAGGCTTTTTTATTGTTATTAACAGATAATTCTCAATTTATCCACATATCTGTGAGTCATTATGGAGATATAGATGGATAAAGGGGTTAAGAGGCTGTTAATAAAGTGGATAAATTCAGAATATTTTGTGGATAATGTGTATAAACCGCTTTCTTCGTTTGCTTATAAGGATATTTACTGTGGATAAAAAGCACCTCTAAAAAAGAGGTGCTTGACTTTTTTAATCTTCTTCTGTGGATAGTTCTTCCCATTCTGATAATAGGTTTTCCAATTCTTGATTGAGTTTCTCGTTGTCAGCGTGGATAGCTTGTACCTTTTCGTGATCCTGATATACTTCAGGATCACAAAGTAATTCATCATTGTGGCTGATGTTTTCTTCTATGGTCTGAACTGTCGTTTCAATTTCTTCTATGCGTCTGAGTCGTTGGCGTTCTTTCTTTTTCCATTCTTTTTCTTCCTCGTATGAACGTTTAGAGTCGGATTTCTGTGCAGCCGTTGCTTTTTCAGTTTCCTCTTGCTGTTTCATTTTCTCCAATTCCAGCTGCTGTGTTTTTTTCTCTGTATAATAATCGTAATCTCCGAGGTATTCCTCAATATGGTTTGGAGAAAGCTCGTATACCCTTGTTGCGATTCTGTTAATAAAATATCTGTCATGTGAGACAAATAACAATGTACCCGGATAATCGATCAAGGCGTTCTCGAGAACTTCTTTGCTGTCTAAATCAAGATGGTTTGTCGGCTCATCAAGAATGAGAAAGTTAGCTTTTTGCAGCATCAGCTTGGCCAGGGCCACTCTTGCTTTTTCGCCCCCGCTTAGGGAATGGACGGGTTTAAGCACATCATCCCCGGAGAATAAGAAATTTCCGAGGCACGTTCTGATTTCTTTCTCTTGAAGCTCCGGATACTCGTCCCACAGCTCATCAATGACGCGTTTAGAGGAGGTCAGCTCAGCTTGTTCCTGGTCATAGTAACCGATACTGACATTTGAGCCGTACGCTATTGTTCCCTGATCTGGCTTCAGTGTGTTTATTAATGTTTTCAGCAAGGTTGATTTTCCGATTCCGTTGGGACCTACAAGAGCGGCGCTTTCTCCTCTTGTCAGCCTAAACGAAACATCTGTCAGAAGCGGTGGCTGGTTTTCATAGCTGATGGTCAGATCCTGAACCCGCAGGACCTCGTTCCCGCTCTGTTTTGTAATATCAAAATGAAAATTTGCTGATTTTTCGTCGCCGAGCGGTTTTGACATGACGTCCATCCGTTCAAGCTGTTTCCGCCGGCTTTGTGCTCTTTTTGTCGTTGAGGCTCTCGCCAGATTTCGGTCTACAAAGTCCTGCAGCTTAGCGATTTCATCCTGCTGTTTTTCATACAGCTTAAGATCCTTTTCATATTGGGCAGCTTTCTGATCGAGATAAGCGCTGTAGTTGCCGTGATACTTTTTGCTTTCTGATCTAGATACCTCGTACACCTGATTCACCACTTTATCCAAAAAGTAGCGGTCGTGAGAAACAATCAGAATGGCGCCTGAATAGCCTTGCAAATAATGTTCAAGCCAGGTCAGCGTATTAATGTCCAGATGGTTGGTCGGCTCATCTAGAATGAGAAGGTCAGGCTGTGTTAACAAAAGCTTACCCAAGGCCAGTCTTGTTTTCTGACCACCGCTCAGGCTTTGCACCTGCGTTGAATCGTCAAAATGACTGAAGCCGAGACCGTGCAGCACAGATCTGACATCTGCTTCATATTGGTAGCCGCCTTTATCTTTAAATTCCTGCTGAAGGCGGTCATAGGTTTTCATGATGCTTTCCAGTTCACCTGGGTCAGCTGCCGCCATTTTTTCTTCTATGTTGCGCATTTCTTTTTCCATTGCTTTTAAGTGATCAAAAACAGTCAGCAGCTCTTCTTTTATGGTAAGCTTAGAATCCAAGCCGGTATGCTGGGCTAAGTAGCCCATTGTGATATCTTTTGGCTTGATAACTTCACCCTTTTCATATGAAAGGTGACCTGCGATAATTTTAAGGAGTGTAGATTTCCCTGCGCCGTTTCTTCCTACAATTGCGACGCGATCACGGTTTCTGACTTCCAGCTTTATATTGTTTAAAATAGTATCAGCACCAAATGATTTGGAAAGCTGATTAATTTGTAAGATCATCATATTATTTCACCTCTGCTATAATAAGTTAAGTGTAGCTTATGAACCAGAACTCAGCAAACAATACATTGGCCGGATAAGACATAGAGAAGAAAATAGTGTATGATCTGTTTAAGGAGAGTTTTTACTATGAATGGATTTTCTCATTTTAATGAACAGGGCAGAGCCCAGATGGTGGATATCAGCGAAAAATCTTCGACTGTCCGTACTGCGGCGGCTGTATCAAGCGTACACATGAAGAGTGAAGTGTACGAGAAAATAAAAAGCCATGATATCGGCAAAGGAGATGTACTTGCTGTCGCTCAGGTGGCGGGCATTATGGCTGCGAAGCAAACATCAAATATCATTCCGATGTGCCATCCGCTATCCTTGAGCGGGGTCGATATTTCGTTTGACTGGAAAATAAAAGAAACAGAAGTTATACTTCATATAAAAGCACAGGTCAAAACGAAAGGGAGTACAGGTGTGGAAATGGAAGCGCTAACTTCTGCATCGGTGTGTGCCCTTACTGTTTACGATATGTGCAAGGCGCTTGATAAGGGGATGGTCATCGGCCCTACCTGCTTGCTGGAAAAGACAGGCGGGAAAAACGGTGACTTTAAAAGAGAACTATCCGAGTATAATTTGGAGGACCAAAAATGAATAAGGATCAATCAAAAATTCCGCAGGCGACGGCAAAACGGCTGCCGCTTTATTATCGCTTTTTAAAGAATCTGCATGCGTCAGGAAAACAGCGTGTATCATCTGCTGAACTCAGTGATGCCGTAAAGGTTGATTCTGCCACGATTCGCAGGGATTTTTCCTATTTTGGAGCTCTTGGCAAAAAAGGATACGGATATAATGTTGATTATTTGCTGTCATTTTTCCGAAAAACACTTGATCAGGATGAAATGACAGACGTTATCTTGATTGGTGTCGGGAACTTAGGAACAGCATTTCTTCACTATAATTTCACAAAAAATAATAACACGAAAATTTCTATGGCTTTTGATATAAATGAGAGTAAAATAGGAACTGAGGTAGGCGGTGTGCCCGTCTTTAACCTAGATGATCTTGAAAAACATGTAAAAGGCGAATCAGTTGCCATTCTGACAGTGCCCGCAGTTGCGGCCCAATCGATTACCGACAGATTGGTTGCGTTAGGGATTAAGGGTATTCTTAATTTTACGCCGGCCCGTTTGAATGTGCCGGAACACATTCGAATTCATCATATAGATTTAGCTGTAGAGCTTCAGTCACTTGTTTATTTCTTGAAGCATTATTCTGTTTTAGAGGAAATCGAGTAACCGGAAAGGAGGAGCCCAAATATGCCGATCGGTCCTGGAAGCCTTGCTGTTATCGCAATCGTTGCTCTGATTATCTTTGGTCCCAAAAAGCTGCCTGAGTTGGGAAAAGCGGCTGGAGACACACTTCGTGAATTCAAAAACGCTACTAAAGGATTAGCGAGTGATGATGAGGAAAAAAAGAAAGAGAATCAGTAAGTTAGGATGACACAAATGAAAGTGAATCAAATGTCGCTGCTGGAGCATATTGCGGAGCTTCGAAAACGATTGCTGGTTGTGGCGCTGGCGTTTGTCGTTTTCTTTATCGTGGGATTTTTTTTAGCGAAGCCGATTATAGTGTATCTGCAAGAAACGGATGAAGCGAAGGAGCTCACGCTCAATGCGTTTAATCTGACAGACCCGCTTTATGTGTTTATGCAGTTTGCGTTTATCATCGGGATTGTCCTGACTTCGCCGGTTATTCTTTACCAGCTTTGGGCTTTTGTGAGCCCGGGTCTCTATGAAAGGGAACGCAAAGTAACGCTCAGCTACATTCCGATCTCTATTTTGCTGTTTTTAGTGGGTTTATCTTTTTCCTATTATATTTTATTTCCTTTTGTTGTCGATTTTATGAAACGGATCTCTCAAGATTTGAATGTCACTCAGGTAATTGGAATTAATGAATATTTTCATTTTCTTCTGCAGCTGACGATTCCGTTTGGACTATTGTTTCAAATGCCGGTCATCCTTATGTTTTTGACAAGGCTTGGAATTGTGACACCGATGTTTTTAACGAAAATCAGAAAGTATGCGTACTTTACGCTGCTTGTGATTGCTGCTCTGATTACACCACCTGAGCTTTTGTCTCATATGATGGTGACTGTTCCGCTCTTGATTTTGTATGAAATCAGTATTTTAATATCGAAGGCTGCCTATCGGAAAGCGCAGAAAAGCAGTGCTGCCGATCAGGACGTTTCTTCTTAGCCATCATAAAAAATCCATTTCTCATAGAAGAGAAATGGATTTTCTTTATTTCTGGTTTTTCTTTGTTTTAAATGAAAAGGCGAACATCTTAAAAGAAATGCTGATGTTGTATGCAGCGAACACCATCAGCAGGATGGAGTAAAATGACCACATGCTGCCTGGTGAGCTTGCGGCGAGATAAGTAAAGATGCACCCTACGGCAAAGTAGATCATTCCCCACACTATCGGGTTTCTCATGAAAGTAATCCTCCAATAATCAATTGCATTTGTGTGCTTTGCTGTTCAAGGTATTTCTGAACAGGCTCAAGCTGCATAATGACGACGAATGTATTCATCATTACATGGGCGAAAATCGGCACCCAAATCCGTTTGGTTCTCGCATATAGAAATGCAAAGGTAAAGCCCATTGCTGTATACAGCAGAAGGTGCGTCAAATCGGCATGAACAATTCCGAAAATAATGGAGCTGATCAGTCCGGCAATAAAGAAATTCGTTTTTTCGTACAGCGCGCCGAAAATGATTTTTCTGAAGATGATTTCTTCTAATATTGGCCCGATGATAGAAGAAACGATAATCATAAGCGGGACTGCCTGAATCACATCCAGGATGGCTTTTGTATTTTCTGATTCTCTTCCGATGCCAAATACATAATATTCAATAGAACCGGCTATTCCTTGAGAGAAAAGGGCTATGAAAAAACCGGCTATCGCCCAAAGGATCGATAGTCCGACAGAGTCTTTCTTTTCGTTTCGCAACGTAGTTTTAGGCACAGTTCTGAGAATGAGCAATACAACAATCAGACAGGCCATAAAACTGATGACGGACCATAATCCCTGCGCGTGCAGCAGATTTTCTTTTGTGGGCTGTCCTCCCGCATAACCGAATTTAAATAACAAGGGAATCCCGATTACTGCTGAAAACTGCATGATGATATATGTCAAAATAATAAACCAATACTGTTTTCTCAAATGGTATGTACTCCTTTGTTAAGTGGGTTTCTTTTGTCTACAGCTATTGTAACATAATTGAACGGGGGTGAAAAAACCAAGGGATATCAGAGCTGAAAAGAATGATGTAAGCGTGAAAAATTTTTTATCTTATCACTTGAAATTGGAAGTCAGATTCTTTATTATAAGAGTTGTGTTAGCACTCTTTAGTGCTGAGTGCTAAAATTACATATTCATACTATTGAGGAGGTTATTACATTGTTAAAGCCATTAGGTGATCGCGTTGTCATTGAACTCGTAGAATCTGAAGAAAAAACTGCCAGCGGAATTGTGTTACCGGATTCTGCAAAAGAAAAGCCGCAAGAAGGCAAAATCGTGGCAGCTGGTTCAGGTCGCGTGTTAGAAAGCGGAGAGCGCGTTGCTTTAGAAGTAAAAGAGGGCGACCGCATTATCTTCTCAAAATACGCAGGTACTGAAGTGAAATACGAAGGTACTGAATACTTAATCTTACGTGAAAGCGACATTTTAGCTGTTATCGGCTAATTCTTAAATAAACAAATACTTAAAAATTCGAGGAGGTTTCGTACACATGGCAAAAGATATTAAGTTTAGTGAAGAAGCTCGCCGCGCAATGCTTCGCGGTGTTGATGCACTTGCTGATGCTGTAAAAGTAACTTTAGGACCAAAAGGACGCAACGTGGTTCTAGAGAAAAAATTCGGTTCTCCGTTAATCACAAATGACGGTGTAACAATCGCTAAAGAAATCGAACTTGAAGACGCGTTTGAAAACATGGGTGCTAAGCTTGTAGCTGAAGTAGCCAGCAAAACAAACGACGTTGCCGGTGACGGTACAACAACTGCGACAGTTCTTGCGCAAGCAATGATCCGCGAAGGCCTTAAAAACGTAACAGCAGGCGCTAACCCTGTAGGCGTGCGTAAAGGTATGGAACAAGCTGTAAACGTTGCGATCGAGAACCTGAAAGAAATTTCTAAGCCAATCGAAGGCAAAGAATCTATCGCTCAGGTTGCTGCGATCTCTGCTGCTGATGAGGAAGTCGGAAGCCTTATCGCTGAAGCAATGGAGCGCGTAGGCAACGACGGCGTTATCACAATCGAAGAGTCTAAAGGCTTCACAACTGAGCTTGAAGTTGTTGAAGGTATGCAATTCGACCGCGGATATGCGTCTCCTTACATGGTAACTGATTCTGATAAGATGGAAGCAGTTCTTGACAATCCTTACATCTTAATCACAGACAAAAAAATCACAAACATTCAAGAAATCCTTCCTGTGCTTGAGCAGGTTGTTCAGCAAGGCAAACCATTGCTTCTAATCGCTGAGGATGTTGAAGGTGAAGCTCTTGCAACACTTGTTGTGAACAAACTTCGCGGCACATTCAACGCAGTGGCTGTTAAAGCTCCTGGCTTTGGTGACCGTCGTAAAGCAATGCTTGAAGACATCGCTGTCCTTACTGGCGGAGAAGTCATCACAGAAGATCTTGGCCTTGACCTGAAATCTACTGAAATCGGACAATTGGGACGCGCTTCTAAAGTTGTGGTTACAAAAGAAAACACAACAATCGTTGAAGGCGCTGGCGAAACAGATAAAATTTCTGCACGCGTCACTCAAATCCGCGCACAAGTGGAAGAAACAACTTCTGAGTTCGACAGAGAAAAATTACAAGAGCGTCTTGCTAAACTTGCTGGCGGCGTAGCTGTCATCAAAGTCGGCGCTGCGACTGAAACTGAGCTGAAAGAGCGTAAACTTCGCATCGAAGACGCCCTGAACTCAACTCGCGCAGCTGTTGAAGAAGGCATCGTATCCGGCGGTGGTACAGCGCTTGTCAACGTATATAACAAAGTGGCTGCAGTTGAAGCTGAAGGCGATGCGCAAACAGGTATCAACATCGTGCTTCGCGCGCTTGAAGAGCCAATTCGTCAAATCGCGCACAATGCAGGCCTTGAAGGATCTGTCATCGTTGAGCGCCTGAAAAACGAAGAAATCGGCGTAGGCTTCAACGCTGCAACTGGCGAATGGGTAAACATGATCGAAAAAGGTATCGTTGACCCAACGAAAGTAACACGTTCTGCACTGCAAAACGCAGCTTCTGTAGCAGCAATGCTCTTAACAACTGAAGCCGTTGTCGCTGACAAACCGGAAGAAAACGCCGGCGGCGCAGGAATGCCTGACATGGGCGGCATGGGCGGTATGGGTGGCATGATGTAATCATGCTCCCTGAATTCCATTAAAAGTGGGGTTTATAGACCTTTATTTACTCTGAAAGTAACCAAAGGATAACGAAAGAGTAACATTTTCTACAACAAGGGTCTAAGTTAGAGGTTTTCCATAAGTTCTTTGAACTTTTGGGAAGCCTCTTTTTTCATCTCTTTTGTCACATGTAAATAAACATTTTTAGTTGTAGTCTTCATCCTTGTGTCCTAATTATTCCATTATTTAGGGACGACTACCCCAGCCTCAGCTTATAGGGAGGTATGTGTATGGCGTAATGAAAGGGGTGTAAGTTCAGGATTTAATTCTGCTATTTTAACAAGCGTCTCATTCGCTTCTTTATTTTTTTAATGTAGAGCGGGTAACCAGGTAGATCCTCATCAATACTCGCAAAAACAAAATCTCAAAAGGCCAGATGAGGCCATTAATAATTTTTCAATCTTATAGATTCTCACGCTTGTCCTTCCGTAATTGACAACATCCTGGGCATCGCCTCTTGCGCCAAGAGCCACGCCGATTCTTCCTCGGAAATACCTGCCCATTATGCTGTTGTTCTCATGGGTATGAATGGCTTTTCGGTTTGCCTGAGCCATTACACATATCAATTGTTGCCCGTCATCCGTCAGCATGGTAAATTCCTGTTCTAATGGAGGGAAGAAACCAGGGTCCGCCTGATGGATTTTGGTTGAAACAGGTATATACGCTTGATTAGGTTCTCTTCCGTCACGCTGTCCCCAGTTTAAGCCAGCCTTTTCATGAATAGCTGTATCATTTTTTAAAAGAAGAGGCAAATCAACAATATTTCAAGTTTTGCAGATTAATAGATTCAGTCTCCTGTGCACCTTCTTGAGTAACACCTTGAAGCGTTTGATTTCGCCTTTGCATACGAACAGTGAAAAAGTTAATATGCTGTTCGATGGAGGGGTCTGTGCAAGAAATTACATCCGTTATATTAAATACTTCTTCTACATTTGAATGATTTGCTTCAACCAGCAGTTCTCCCTGATCACGAAACCCCTTCCATGAGAAATTAGCCGAACCGACAAAGGTAACGGAATCTGGAGTTAAATCATCCATGTACCAATGATAAATTTTTGTATGTACTGGTGGCAGAGCTGTTCGGTAGCTGATGCTGATATTAGCGTTTTCATTCATGATTTGCTTGAAGCGTTTATGATCCCATAGTTTAATCCCGTCTTTTTTGCTCATCCCAATGATTAATTCAATTTCTGCATCTGGGTAGGTATCCAATATGTGATACAACAACACACTGGTTGCATAGCCAGAGAGGATTCGCAGTTTCCGAAACCCTTGGCGGTACGGTTCAGCAAAAGCATGTTCCTCTAAATTCTGATGATAGTACAAAAAATCCCCCCCTTTAGTATTAATTACAATTTAATAATAGTAAAGGAAGGTAGAACTTGCTAGCTTTATAACATGTCATAATTCGACATCTTGTGTTAAAATAAAAGGTAATATATACTAATAAATTCATAATATTGGAGTTAATAGACATGACAACGTATCGAAAAGGAGAGCTGTTCTGCGGTCCAGGCGGGCTGTCGCTCTGAGCAAAGCAGGCAGTTGTGATAGATGAAAACGGTCAAGTGGTACTTGATGAAAACGGCGAAGAATATAAAGGAGTACATGCGTGGGCAAAACCAAAGGACTGGAAGGGCAATACGGCGGTCTCTATACGTATGGAATAAAGGTGCTGAATCACTATCAGTCTCTTGCCTTTATAGGTGAGATCGTCGGAGGACTTGAGTCACCTGACGCTCCGAGCTATACTGTTACTGGAAGCGGAGGAGGCGGAACGCATATTTACCATTATGCCGAGCCACGCGCGTTGACGAATCGTGAACGAGCAAGACTACAAACCTTCCCTAACTGGTATGAATTCATCGGCGGAAAAGAAAGTGTCAGAAGGCAAATCGGCATGGCAGTTACCCAAAAGGGAGCAAAAGTGATTGTGGAAGCCATATTAAAAACCCTGGCAGGAGTTCCATACGAAACAGAAGAAGCCAAATGGGATGAAGAATATATTCAAGAGATTCTTAAAACTGGCGAAAACAAAAAGATGAAGCGTTCTGGTAAAGTGAAAAAGAAAGAAAAAGCGCCAGAAGGACAGACAGTGATTGAGCTGGAAGAAACACAGTCGTAAAGGAGCAAAACCATGTTCTGTAAAGAATGCGGCATCGGTATTTTAGATGTGATACACACGGAGGAGCCACCTGAACACTTATCAAAAGCAGAAAAACTGATTTATGACGGAAAATAAAAAGCGGGAAAAGTTTGAAGGGCTTGCTGAAAAGAGGGTTACCGAAACAATAAAGAAAATACGATTAATTGGTAACCTAGTGAATCGCAACAATTATGATTTTACCGATGAACATGTAAAGCAAATATTATCTAAGTTAGATGAAGAGTTACGTTTATTAAAGGTTAAATTTAATGATGGAGAAAAAGAAAAAGCTACGGCATTTAAGTTTCGTAAATAATTAAAGAGGTGTATGAAATGGTAGAAAACAAAATTGGATGGAAATCTGCTGAAAATACTGATAACTCACGCAGTGGATTGAATCATGCAGGTATGGAAAATTTTAAAGACAACCCTTTATATCATGTTCCGCGAGAATTGACGCAAGATGCGCTTGATGCTAAAGATCCTGAAAAAGAAGGACCGGTTCTATTAGAATTTAAAAAGTTTACAGTGAAAAAAGACGAAAATTTGTTTGAATTAGATGAATTCACTGGAATTATTGAAGCAATTCGAGACTCGTGGGGAAATGACCAGAAAACTTATAAACACTTCGATAAAATGTATAATACGATGAAAGATGAAGAGGAAATAGTTGTTTTAGCTGTTCGGGATTTTAATACAATTGGCTTAAGTGATGTTACTAGTGACGACGAAGGTAAATGGAATTCCTTAGTAAAAAGTAGCGGATATTCTGATAAAGTAGCCGGTTCTAATGGATCACGCGGGTTGGGCAAACACGCTCCCTTCTTAGCGTCTAAATATAGCATGGTTTTGTATGGAACACTTAACAAACAAGACGAAACGGGTTTTCAAGGAGTAGCAAAACTTGCCACTTATAAAAAGAATGGAATAAAATATCGCGAAAATATTTACTATGGGATAATAAATGGTTATAAACCAATTACTGATTTATCTTTTTTACCGGATGATTTTAAACGGGAAGAAGTCGGTACAGATAAGTTTATTTTTGGATTCAAATTTGATGCAAACTGGAAAGATCATTTTGTTAAAGTTATTGCTGAAAACTTCCTTTTAGCATTTTATGAAGAAAAACTAAAAGTCAATGTAGATGGCAAAGAGATTTCTAAAGATACTCTACCTGACATTATTGAAGAGATTTGTCAGGCTGAACCTTCTGGACACCATATTATTAAAGAGTTTTACACCGCATTAACTGAGGGACAGCCGTTTAGACTTGATATAAATATTAAAGATGTAGTTGAGCAACAGCCAGTGTTGCTTTATTTAGCTAAAGGCGACGAGTTTAGTAACACTATTTCAATGAATCGATCTTCGGGTATGAAGATTTTCAACAAAGATAACTTTAGAAAACCACCTGTAAGCTTTGCGGGTTTCTTAACTATCAAAGGGCCTGACTTAAATAAAATATTATCTGAGACTGAAACAGCTACACATAAAGGTTGGCATGTGAATGTAAATGAAAACTCAGAGGATGAAGAAGTAAAAAAAAATAAGGAAATCAAAAGGATTATTGGAAAAATTGACAAATGGATTTCCGGAAATGTTCATGGACTAGCTCCTAAAATTAAAAAGGAGTCAATTGACTTAATAGGCTTAGAACAAATCTTACCTAAAAAAAGTGACAAATCAAAACCCTTAACTGAGATTAGCGAAGAAGCTTTAAAAGAGAAAATTAAGTCTATTAAAATCGTACCTCTTTCATTTTCTCAACGTGAACTAATAAAAACTAAGAAAAAGAAATGCAAGAATAACCCAAATCCAACCCCAAAACCACCAAACCCATATCCAAAACCGCCTAGAGAGAAAAAAGGTGATGTTTCAAAAGTACGCTCAATTTATGATGAGATTAATGAATTTTATAAAGTAGTAATTACACCAAAAGTCTCTGGAAATGCAAAGTTACAAATTCAAGCAATGGGTGAAAATGGGAGATTTGTAGATATTTCATTAAAAGATGTAAAGCTGAGAAAAGGTAATCAACTAACGACAGTTTCATTGATAGATAATGTAATTGGTCCATTAGAGCTTGTAAAAGATGAACGTTGTGAATTACAAGTAACCTTGAATGAATTAACACCTTATTCCTTGGAGGTTCATACAGTATGAAAATAAAAAAGACAGCTTATCCTCATCCTGTATTAGCAGAATTTAATGACGATTATACAAACAGCTCTTTTAAAGCCACGCTTCTTGAAGTAACTCCACAAAATGAAGGAATTGTTGAGTTTAAAGTGAAATTTGACCTCAATAATACTCGCTTACAGGAGCTAATTAATAATCATGAAGCGATATTTGTTGCACATATAGAATGTGCAGCTAGTATGTATCGTGACGCATTCACAACCACAAATAGAGAAATAATTTTCTACATTCCTCAAAAGAAACTAACTAAACAAGTAGATGTTAGTTTTATGTTAGTTGCTAATACAACTATCATCGATTATGAAAATGAGTTGTTACATGAAGATTATAACGGGGTAGCACTAACTTTCAAAAAAGGTACGTACTTGGCAGTAGATCCAGGTGTATCTTTACCAATTGAAAAAGATCCAATTGTACCTGCAAAATCAATTTTTAACTTACGTGCTTCAGAAGAAGAGAATCCAGAACCATATGAATTATCTTTTGGTAACGGAATCATTGATATCTATTTACCACCTAATGTATATGACCAAATATCAGATATTCAGCGCTATGAGCAAGTTAATCCATTATTAATAACGATGTATTATTTACCGGCGTTAATAGATGCTTTAACTTATATATGCGAAGTTGAACAAGGGAATAGTGAAGATCCAGTGCAAGAAAGTGAATGGTATAACTCGATCTTATATCAACTAGATCAACTTCAAATTGACCCAAAAAAGATCAATGAAACTGGAGCAGCTGTAATTGCTCATAAAATTTTGAAAGATGTTGTAAATGAGGCTCTTAATTCGTTAAGTGATTTACTTGTTAGCGAATAAAATATCTTGAATCGAATGGATGATAGGAATGAAAAAATTATACTTAGAACATACCAAACTATTAGAGTTAAAAGGCAATATTCAAACAAATTTGAAACTGTATAAATCGGATGAATCTTGGTTAGGACAGGAATTAAGTGTCCCATTTTCTAATCCTGCTCAATTAAAAGTTACAGATTTAAAAAAACGTAGTGCGGATGACTTAGATAATGCTATTCGAATATACACATATTATAAAGATTTACCATATACTTTATCTTCAGATCAAAACTATTGGACTTTGTTAACACATACAGAATATTGGCAGTTTATGCGAGAACGTTGGCCTATTGAAGAAGCTCAAGGAGATCCAGTAGAATTCATAAAAACACGATATTTCTTTGGACAAAAAGGGATGTATCGTAATGGTTTATCACGACTGTGGTGGTATGTAGAGTTAACTTATGATGAGGCATTGGCTGACCCTTATAAATATACAAAACTATTGTTGGAAGATCAGGATTTAGCAGGACAAACAATAGAAAACAGGTATTTATCTCGTAACAAAGTGGCAATGAGAGCTCTATTTGAAATGCTAGATTACGTTGGTAAACAACAAGAAGCTGGGACAATTCAAATGTTAACTGGAAAACAGCGGCGTAATCTTGTTCGAGATACCGCTCAATACTTTAATTTATCAGGAGCTGTTGAAATTTGGGATATATTATCACCAAAAGAGGCAAAAGAGAAATTGACTTTGTGGGTAAATGCTTACCTTAAAGATATTGGTGTCTATATTCCGCATATAACTCAAAAAGCTTTTTAATAAAGAGCGTAAAAAATATACTCCTAAAAAATGTTAACTTATTCAATAAAGGTAACTAAAATAAAAGGCAAAATAAAATACACCATAGATGTGAAAATGGAGTAACAAACGGGTAACATAAGCCCGAAATAAGTAATAATTTAATGTTAAAGATGGTACAAAACGATTTATAAAAATCTTTGGTATAACGCGAGTTAATCAACATTTATTAGCTCGCGAAACATGTTACAATACAAAGGATTTATGGGCGGCATGGTGTAATAAAGGGATATCAACCTTTATATATGAACACCTTAACCGTATTAGAGGGATTATTGTTCTCGGCTTTGTCCTCGTTTCTTACAATTAGGCAAAGCATGACAACAAAAGAGCCAATTACAAGAGAAGGTCTTTCATCAGTTCACTGAACTGCTGGGAGGCCTTTTCTTCCTAATTGGCAGTCATATGAGCGTAAATATTCATTGTAGTATTTATATCTGAATGGCCTAACGCTGCTGGGTCTCTTAATGCCAACTCCTGCTTCATTTAATAAAGAGGTATGGGAGTTTCTGAAAGAATGAGGAGTGATATTCTTCTCGATCCCGGCCTTTTGAGCAACCGTTTAAGCCTGGTTCAATAACTTTTCTAAATTACGTATGACCATCTTTCCGCGCAAAAATAAAACCTGAATCCTGATAAACCACCCTGTTCTCAACTTAGTTTCATTCTGATAAATTTTTTACTTTCTAAGAAGTCGACAAATATTTCATCAATTCGGATGGTACGGACAGGTCCTTTTGTTTTAGGTGTTAGCAGCTGGTTTTTCTCAATATGATTGTTTGGATTGTAAAGGGTCTTTGTGATACGGATCGAACCTAGTTCATCGTTGAATTCTGTCCACTTTAAAGCAAGGAGTTCACCAATTCTTAGGCCAGTATAAGCAAGTACTGTGAAGACCAGATTATCCATTTCTAACCGCCATTAGTTTGTGTGAGCTTTAGAAAGTGAGCTAGGCCCTCTAACAAATAAATAGGTCACTTGTTCCCTGGTAAGTGCCCTCCTGTAGTCCTTATTGATTCTTAAGGGCAGCCTCAGTCGACCGGAAGTTGGAAAAAACCACGTTATATTAAATTAACTCTATCTCAATTTCGGTTTGACTAATCCACGTAATTTTAACTTGGTCGCCTACTTGCGCATTGATATGGCGGAACCATTGTCCAAGTAGCTGAAGATTTCCGTTTCCTTGAAATTGTTTAGCATAAATATCTCCTGCTGTGCTGCATCCAGAGGCTTTGAGAGATGCATTTTGCAGAAACCCATCCGCCGAATTGCATGTGTAAATAATATTGGCACCTGAACAATTGCTGTTATAGATATCTAATGACATTGCTTCCTGTCTTGGAATATGTAAATATCCTTCTCCATATATAGTTCCTCTTGTATTTGTATGCCTGTGAGAGCCCCATTCTAAATGAGCTCGCTTTAATGTTGTAGTGAAAGTATCTCCAGGTTTTGGCACGAAAAAACCTCCCTTTTTGATCATAAATTAAGTCTAATTTTTGTTAAAAATACTTGAAGGTCGCTGAATCCCTTATTTTGAATTCTGGCCAAGAACAGCTCTACTCGCTCTTTTTTTGATAGTTCATTCTCAATACAGTAATCCAGAAAGCCGATTAAGACTTCGCGTGTCATCATAAAGCCCTCGATTTCTCTTTCAACCAGCTTGCTGCTTAAAGTAGTGATCGATTTGAGTTTCTTTTGTCCAGAAAATTTGCTTGATGTAACGTATCCGTAAAAAAATAGTTGTCGATTTTCGAATTGAAGGTAATTTGGAATATACTCTGATGCCATATAGTTGGCTAGGTTTTGCGTTAGCACAAAGCCGCTTGGATAATGCTTTGTGTCAATAATGCCGCATTTGTCTTCGTGTATAAGTAGAATTTCAATCTCCGTTTTCTTTCCGTCAACTTTTGGCTGGTATACTGCTTCAAAGCCAATTGCCTCGAAAATTTTCAGCGTTTCCTTTTCAAACTCTGCTGGCGTCAGCTCACCCAAGTATTTTTCTACAAACGCTTCTGGTACGCTACCCATTTCGCGTACTTGAAAACGAAGTCCATCTACAACTTTCTGGGCATCACGCGGCCCAAATGATGGCAGAAAATAGGGAAGGAGCTCTTCTCTAGTCATCTCTGTTGAGTTGGGAATATCGTTTAAAATAGCCTCGATTTTCCCCTGAATCTTTCCCTGATTGCTAGCAGGCTTTACTACGCCAAAATTACTCGCTTTGTAGCTGTCTACATCAAGACCGCTGTTCTGAGCCATACGTTCTACTGAAATTAGGTATCGTGCATTAAAAGGGTAACGGCTGTCGTAATAGCTAAGCACGTTCTGTGCTTCCCCCACTAAAGTGGGATCGGTCTTTAATACTGACTCGCCGCGCTGATAATCAACAAGCGCTGTATATTCGCACAGAAGCATAAATGTATGCGCCACATCTGAATGAGCTTGGTAATAATCCCGTGCTGCGTTGTCATTTCGGGCACGGTGGTCATATTCTACTGCAACCTCCTGTTTCATCAAACGCTGCTCATCCTGGCCAGCATTGCGGTACGCAATAATTTGTGCAGCCACCTCATCCAGCTGTTTGTCATGCTGTGCAGTCAAAACGAAATAGGTAATTTCCTCCTTTGTAAGATGATATTGTAAATCTGGGCGTTGTACCAGTTTAATTAAAAATCTGGCAGGACGGATACGGAATCCTTCTTCAAATTTCGGACGGAATCCTGCTTCCATGAAATAGGCATTGGGGATCTGGAATGTCAAAATTTGTTTTTTCACATTTTCGTACTCTTTTATGCCATTGATAAGTGCTTTTCCCGATTTTGTTGGTTTGACTAGACCTTCGCCGTCTATGTAGCAGTAGGCAAATGTTTTTAACATGGCGCACCAGGTACGACCTCCCGAGCCATCATTGCTTATATTATTTCGCTTTAACCCTCTTGAGGCTAGCACTTTTTCATAATGTTTATGTGCATCCCTGTTTCCCAGCCATTTTATAGTAAAATTTTCTGTAGCTTCTGCCAGCGCTTTTACTGCATCTGCATGGAAATGTGGATCCCGTTCCGGCCTTGTAATAAACCATACTTTTCGTTCAGTCAACCCTCGTCATCCTCCTTGCTCTTTCTGTTCTCAGTGCATCCTGAATATCTTTTCTCTCTTTCAATGTTTCAAGAACCTCTCGCTTAGATAACTTCTCAGAGGAAACCGGATGTTTTTCATAAAAGAGAACGATCTCCACAATAAGAGGGAAATAGGTATGAACCGCGCTTTCCAAATTTTCTGCATCTTCAACGAATGATATTGCATCAATGCTTTGTTTATATTTTGCAGTTAGATCTTCTAGATTGGGCAGAGTGTTCTTATCCAACCCTCTTTCTTGATGGATTTCTAGAAATGCCTTCCAATAGCGGAGAAACATTACTGCGCTAAAGACAACACCCGTATTCTTATCACGATATATAGAATTAAGTCCTTTTCCGGATTTTTCCGAGAGGAGGCTGTTTATTTCACTATCTTTCATAGTCTTCTTTAATGGAGTGAATATCTCTTGAAAAAGGAGTTGTGAACTTAAATACATTTCAATTAGACCTTTTAAACTGCTTAGAGAAGTATCTTTTGATTCCTTAGACACTAGTTATCACCTGCTTATTACTTAGCTTATTTACTACTTTACAGAACAATCCAACGGCAAAATAATTCGTAACCGAATTATTTTGCCGCCGAATAAATTTGTTGAATAATCCGTCACTTTTTGCCATCTGCCGAGGGATGTTGAATATTATAACAAATAAATCAATCGATGCCGGCAGTAATTTTTGTACAGAACATCAAAAACGAGGACAATGTACACATTGGAAACATTATCAATAAAGATATATTTAAATTTCAGACAGCCTGAAATTAACTACTTCCTATTACAAATAAGGAATAACCACTTGTATCAAAAGACATTATTTAAAAATCAGCCATGGGGCTTCTTTTTTTTGAGGAAAACGTGTAAACTAAATAGCGTACAAGTATGCAAGAACATATTTTCGTATAAACGTTGAATATAGGTGAAATGAAGAGGGGTTTAAACATGATTTTTAAAAAAGGAGAACTGTTCAATGGTCCCGGTGGACTCAGTCTTGGCGCTAAATTGGCAGGTTTTGTGCATCCTGACACGGGTAAAGAATGGCGAATAGAGCATGTGTGGGCAAATGACTATGATCCTAATGCGTGTAGCACGTTCCGCTACAACATCTGTGGGAATATAGAAGATCAGTCTGTTCACTGTTGTCCGGTTGAACAGCTTCCGATTGGTGATAAAACAGTGCTTGAAGAAATCGACTGCTTTGCGTTCGGATTCCCGTGTAATGATTACAGCAATGTCGGTGAAAAGCAGGGATTGAACGGTACATACGGTCCTCTTTATTCGTATGGGGTCAAAGTGCTGGAAAAGTATCAGCCGAAATTTTTTGTGGCAGAGAATGTGGGGGGGCTTCAAAGCGCCAATGAAGGAAAAGCCTTTATTAAGATACTAACAGAGCTTGAAGAGTGTGGATACAAGTTGACGCCTCATCTATATAAATTTGAAGAGTATGGTGTCCCACAGGCAAGACATCGCATTATTATTGTTGGCATCAGAAATGACTGGGCAGCAAAAGGTGTTAAATTTAGAGTGCCGGCACCGACTACACTGGCATCAACAGACTATGTGACGTCTAAACAGGCAATTACAGAGCCTCCGATCCCTAAAGATGCACCGAACCATGAAATGCCGAAGCATACAAAAAAAGTGCAAGAAATGCTGAGTTACATTCCGCCCGGTGAAAATGCGTGGTATGCAGGAATTCCCGAGGAGCTTCAGCTGAATGTAAAAGGAGCGCGTTTAAGCTCAATTTACAAACGGCTTGATCCTGAACGCCCAGCTTACACTGTAACTGGCAGTGGTGGTGGAGGGACTCATATGTATCACTGGGAGGAACTCCGCGCTCTGACAAATCGAGAACGCGCTCGTCTGCAGACATTTCCGGACGACTTTGTATTCCAAGGAAGCAAAGAAGCAGTCAGAAAGCAGATTGGCATGGCTGTTCCCGTTAAAGGTGCCCAGGTCGTATTTGAAGCTATCTTAAAGTCGTTCGCAGGGATTGAATATGAATGGGTAGAGCCGGCAAGAAAGCTTCAGCTTGAAAATCTCCGTGGCCAGAGAAAAGTAACAATCGATGAAGTTGAAAATGTGATAGAACAGCAACAAAAAGAAACAGAAACCCAAATAGTACTTAAGATATAAGTATATAAGGCGGCGCCCTATTAAGGTGCCGTCTTTTTCGCTTGTTTGATAAACCTTTCAATCTCATCAACTGCTTTATTGAAATCTGCCTTAAATTCATGTTCCCAGACCCGCTTAAAATTCCAGCCATGCTCTTCGTAATAACTCCTTACTTCTTCATCGCGGTTCCTGTTCCTTTCAAGCTTTTTGTCCCAATATTCCTGGTTACTTTTCGGCCGGTTGCCGTGCACTTCGCATCCGTGCCAGAAACACGAATCAATAAAGATAACTATTTTATACCTTTTTATAGAAATGTCCGGTTTTCCGAACAGGGAATTATCATTTTTGCGGAAGCGAAGGCCTCTATGCCATAGTTCTTTAGAAACTCTGTTTTCTAGTTTTGACTGTGACCGTATAGACTGCATATTTTTCCGGCGTTGCTCCGGTGTCATATTGTCAGCCATAGTACACACCTCCCTGTATGAATATATTCCTTAAAATTCAAGGAGTGTAGAGGTCTAAAGATTTTGCCTTTACAAGCGACACTTTAACTATATGTAAAGCAGATAATTACTTTTCAAAGCGAAAATCGCAAAATAATCGATTTATATTGGTTTTTTTGTTTAAAAAGAAATTAGCGAGATCGTTCGTTGCAAGATAGACCTTACACCATGATAATTAAAATGTGTTTTCGTTATACCCTTCAATTACCATATCCAATCGTTCCACCTCACCCTGAATCCCAATCGCAGGCTCCCAAGAATCAATCAAACGAATGGCCTTCTGATTATATTCCATCGCTTTCGTTTTCTCTCCTTTACGATACAACAGCTGCGCCATCCCATAATAATAATAAATCAACTCAACCTGATTCGCGTTATGTTTATCATAAAGCATCTGCTCAAAGGCTTCTTCCGCTTTCCCAAAATGACCACACTTCACGTAAGCCACACCCAGATTAAAATAGGCTTCTATCGTTTTTTCGCCCCCATACATGGAGCTGATTTGATTTGCCGCTTCGTATAATTGAATGGATTCTTCATTATGACCTTTCACAAAGCTCAGATCTCCGCGAACCAATAGAACTCTGTGCTGAATCGCAGGGGAAATCGGTTTATCTTTGATTTCGGTTAAAATCGCTTCCGCTTTTTCATCACTTCCGCCTTTTAGTAACAGCCTTGATTGCAGTGCGAGTCCCCATACCTTTAGATCGTGAACGTCTTGCTCTTCAGTGTCTGATTGTTCCAGCGTTTTCAGGCCGGCTTCAATTTGCTGAAGAGCCCCGTCTAAATCGTTGACTTCCATCAGTGCCCAGCCCGCTGTGTCGATTCTGAAGAAGGCTTCTCGTGTGTTTTGGCCTAATTGATGGGCGGCATCAGCGGCTTTACGTCCGTATTCGATTCGCAGGGGCAGGTTGATTCTGCTTAGAAAATGGCTGATGCGAGTGATGAGTTCGATTAGAATTTCTTTTTGATCGGTTTCGCTTGACCATTTGATCACCTTTAAGATGTTTGGCCATTCTTTTTTGATTTGGTTCAAATCACGTCCCAAGAGATAGCTCCAATAGATAGAGTTTGGCTGTTCCCGTTTTAAGTGGGTTTCTGCATAATGAATATAATAGTGCGCCCAGCGGCTGCGAGCTTCTGTTTCATATTGCTGATTTTCGGACAAGTGCTGTTCTCCGTAAGCGACCACAGTTTGATGCGCTAAGTATTGTGTCCTTCCTTTGATTCGTTCGGGCTGAATCAGAGCAAAAGACCGCATTTGTTCAACTGCGTAATGAAAACGGCGAGCGTCTAATCCGGCCGCTGCCGCCAGGCTTTTTTCATCTGGCGGCTTGCTGAAAAAGCATAGCACCTGCCATAGCTTCCATGTATCTTCATTGCATCTGTGCCATGTGCGCCCAAATAGAAAATCAAACAGATCTAATAGTGAGTAGCCTGCTTTTCCGAGCTCATGAATCAGCTGCTGAGCGGGCATGTCATCGTCTGACATATAGGCGATGCTGAGTGCCATGGCTTTCGGGTTTCCGGCTGTTGCTGAAATGAACCCGCTCTTCAGTTCTGGGGATAGTTCCAGCAGCTGCGCTAGCTTTTCTCGTTTAGTTGGATCGTTGCACATTTGCAGGCAGCGGTTCACTTCTTGATGAAAATATTCCAGGGCATCTGTTTGTTCAAGTCCGCTCAGCTGGATGGTTACCATTTCACCGAAGCCTTGCCGATAGGTTTGCTTCAAGTTTTCACGTGCTGTGAGGAGAACTTTCACGCCTTGAGGCAGGCTGGTGATAAATTCGTGAATGTCTCTTTCGGCAGTGTCTATGCTGTCCACGATCAGCAGGACCGGTTTTTCTCTAGTATAATTAGCAAGTGCATTGCGGACGGCAAATCGTTTTTCGTTTATGGATTTATTGATTTGTTCCGTTCGACCGAGCTGATAGGCAATCGTATTTAAAAAATCACTAAAGCTTAATCCCTTCCAATCAGCACTGAGCCAGATGATGCTGTTGAATGCCGGCCAATCTGAGGAATCGCCGCCGATACAGGAATAGGCTGCCTCAAGAGCAGTAGTCGTTTTCCCCATGCCTGCCCATCCGGTAATCAAACAGACGGGTGATGGGGAAAGCATCCATTGCCGTATCGCCTCGATGTCAAATCTTCGTCCTATAAAGTGACCCGACCAGCGTGACGGTAAGTTGTGTGTCAAAGGGATCTGTTCTGTAAGCGCATTCGTTTTATGGTCGAGAACATCAGGAAATAAACGCTTGACTGTTTTTTCAATATCTTGATCAAGCGGTGCTCCGAATGAATTGTCCTGCCGTACTATTTTCGCTTTTTTAAGACATGAGGCCGCCCATACAGGCAGTGCAGGTTTGATTACCGGTATAGTGGTGGTCTCAAGCAGGTCGGAAAACCACTGTATATTCATATCGGTTTTTTCAAGAATGATCCAGATCATTCCGAACAGTTTTCCGTCTTCAATTCTTCCGGGAACATAGTTCACACCCATCTGTCCGATCCAGCTTTTAATCGTGTTTGGGGAAACTCCCAGCTGGTGTGAAATGTTGTCTAAATAAGACTGTCCTGTTTTTTCGTTCTTATTTCTTCTGACTTTATAATCTGGATGAAGTTTTAATGACTTTACGCCAGGTGCCAGCAATTCTGCAAATTGTTTTCGATCTTCCAGTTCAGCCATAAAACCTGCACCTCCTATTAGTACTATTTTATCAATCCTGCTTGTTTTGTATATGAAAAATCAAAAAGTACAGTGCGGCTGTCCTTTTATACAGCATGAAAAGCTGTTGAACATGTTGAAAAGCAGATAAAATGAGGGCAGTAACAGAAAATGCAAAAATGTATGCACTTACATTTCTGGATGAAGCGGCTTAAATGCCGTTAATAGTGTTCATAAAGAAAGGAATTTGCCGTAATGACTCACACAGTACCTAAAACCATGAAAGCAGCTATTATGCATAACACTAGAGAAATCAGAATAGAAACATTGCCTGTGCCGGACATCAGCCAGGATGAAGTGCTGATTAAGGTGATGGCTGTCGGGATTTGCGGATCGGATCTGCATTACTATACAAACGGCAGAATAGGCAATTATGTAGTGGAAAAGCCATTTATCCTCGGACATGAGTGCGCGGGAGAAATCGCGGCTGTCGGCTCGTCTGTTGAACAATTCAAAGTAGGTGACCGCGTCGCTGTTGAGCCGGGTGTCACGTGCGGACGCTGTGAGGCGTGCAAGGAAGGACGTTATAACCTTTGTCCGGATGTACAGTTTTTGGCTACACCGCCGGTAGACGGCGCGTTTGTACAATATATCAAAATCAGACAGGACTTTGTTTTCTCTATTCCAGATTCACTTACTTATGAGGATGCTGCCTTGATTGAACCGTTTTCTGTCGGTATCCATGCAGCGGCGAGAACGAAGCTTCAGCCCGGATCAACGATTGCGATTATGGGGATGGGCCCTGTTGGATTAATGGCTGTTGCGGCAGCTAAAGCGTTTGGGGCAAGCACAATTATCGTGACCGACTTAGAGCCGCTACGGTTAGAAGCTGCGAAAAAAATGGGAGCGACTCATATTATTAATATCCGTGAACAGGACGCGCTTGAAGAGATTAAAACGATCACGAATGATAGAGGCGTTGATGTTGCTTGGGAAACAGCGGGGAATCCAGCGGCACTGCAATCCGCACTGGCTTCTGTGCGCCGGGGCGGGAAACTGGCGATTGTTGGTTTGCCTTCTCAGAACGAGATCCCGCTTAATGTGCCGTTTATTGCGGACAATGAGATTGATATTTACGGGATCTTCCGTTATGCCAACACGTATCCGAAGGGAATCGAATTTCTCGCTTCAGGCATTGTCGACACGAAGCATCTTGTAACGGACCAATATTCGCTGGAACAGACGCAAGAGGCGATGGAGCGGGCGCTTCAATTTAAGAATGAATGTTTAAAAGTGATGGTTTATCCGAATAGCTGAGTGAACAGGGAGAATCTCGTATTCTCCCTCTTATTTACTGGATTTTTACTCAATAATGAAAACGGATTCTTGGGGTGGGAAAGATGATCGAAACAGAAAAAGCAACGGTAATGAAGGCGAAACATCAAACAAAATCCAGTGCCGGTTTGTCCTGGCTTGAACGAATCGGATACGGCTTTGGTGATATGTCGTATAATATTGTGTTTCAATTTGTAAACGCATACCTGCTGTTTTATTATACGGACATCGGCGGCATACAGCCTGCGGTCATCGCCACATTATTTCTTGTTGTGCGGGTGCTGGATGCTATTTTTGACCCGATTATGGGGGTTATCTTAGATAAAACAAACACAAGGTGGGGAAAGGCAAGGCCTTATCTGCTGTGGGTTGCATTTCCTTTCGCATTATTTACTGTCCTGTGTTTCACCACGCCTCACTTTGGAGCAACGGGAAACATCGTCTATGCGTATATTACCTATATTCTGCTCGGCATGTCCTTTAGTATGCAAACGATTCCGGTGAACAGCTTAACGGGACGGATGACGAATTCTGTAAAAGAAAGAACGGTATTAACAACGACTCGTATGATCTTGGTTTATGTCGGAATCCTTCTATCCATCTCCTGCGCAACACCGCTTGCAGCAGCTTTGGGAGGAGAGAACCAGGCATTTGGGTTTCAAATGACAGCTCTCGTCTATGCCATTGTTAGCATCGCTTTGAACCTCTTTAGTTTCTTTACTGTGCGTGAGCGGATTGCGCCTAAGAAAACAAAGAAACAGGGAATGAAAAAGACGTTATCTGTTTTGTTTCAAAACAAACCTTTGCTGATTCTAACGTCATCATTTTTAGCATTTGCAATCGGGTTTAATATTAAAATCAGTACAATGGTGTACTACTTTACGTATAACGTGAATCATAAGGAATTGGTGTTCTTTGGAACCGTTTTATTTTTTGGAGCAGCCCTCATCAGTAACTTGTTTATTCCATACTTTTCTGAGAAGTGGGGCAGGAAAAATGTGATGATCATATCGGCCGCTTTGTCACTGATTTCGTATGCAGGTCTGCATTTTACGGCGTATTCTTCGGTGACGCTCATTTTCATCTGGCTATTTGCTTCAGGGTTCTTTACAACCCCTTTAAATACGCTTGCTTGGGGAATGGTTGCCGATTGTGTTGATTATGCGGAATGGAAGACAGGGGTTCGTGCCGACGGAGTGGTGATTTCCAGTATGAGTTTTATCAATAAGTTAGGTGTTGCACTGGCCGGTTCGTTTTCTGCGATCTATTTAGGAATCGCAGGATATGTGGCGAATACTGATCAAACCGTAACTTCACTGAATGCGATTAAACATATGAATGCTTTAATACCGGGACTATTTATTTTACTCTCTATCATCATCATAGCCTTTTATCCTTTAACTGAAAAAAGATATAAACAGATCATCACCGAGCTGAGAAGAACTCCAGGTAAGTGAATATATTTAATATTTCTAATATTCGATGTAAAAGGTTGTATTTATGACTGAAAGTAATATACTGAGACTGTAATCTAGAATATGTAAAAAGAGTGTGATAACATGCGAAGTCAGTCTGTTGTTTGTATTGGGGAGTTATTGATCGATTTCTTTTGTACCGATGTGGATGTTGATTTAATGGAAGGGCGCCATTTCTTAAAAAGTGCCGGGGGCGCCCCGGCAAATGTGTCAGCCGCTATTGCCAAGCTGGGAGGGAACGCTGCTTTCGCAGGAAAAGTAGGGAAGGATCCCTTTGGGTATTTTCTGAAGCAAACGTTAGAGGGTGTTCATGTTGATACCTCTATGCTGGTGATGGATGAGAAAGCACCTACAACGCTTGCTTTTGTTTCATTAAAGAATAACGGAGAGCGTGATTTTGTTTTCAATAGAGGCGCGGATGCTCTGTTTACGATCGAAGATGTCGATCAGGATAAAATGAATCAAGCAAAAATCCTTCATTTTGGCTCAGCGACGGCATTATTATCTGATCCATTTTGTACAGCCTATTTACGCCTTATGTCCATTGCGAAGGATAACGGGCAATTTCTTTCATTTGATCCTAATTATCGAGGGGATTTATGGAAGGGAAGAGTCTCTGAGTTTGTTAGTGCTGCAAAAAGAGCCATTGCTTTAAGTGATTTTGTTAAGGTGAGTGACGAGGAGCTGGAGATCATCACCGGTGCGAAGGATCATGAAGAGGGTGTCAATATCCTCCATGGCATCGGAGCCAAGATGGTTGCTGTGACTCTTGGGAAAAACGGAACACTGCTGTCTAATGGCAAGAAACATGAAATCATTCCGAGTATTCCTGTCACTTCGATTGATTCTACAGGAGCTGGAGACGCTTTTGTCGGTGCAGCCTTATTCAAATTAGCTGGTACAGATAAGATTCAATCGGTAGAAACTGAGTTTGAGAAGCTGCGTGATATCGTATCTTTTGCCAATAAGGTGGGAGCGCTTGTCTGCACCAAAATTGGAGCGATAGATGCACTGCCCAGCATGAAAGAAATTGAATTTTCTCAATAAACATCGAGGATGTTTCTTGAAAGTCTTTGGACTTTTGGGGAGGCATCCTCTTTTTTACTTTACTTTTGGACAGGCCACTTACGCGCACCCGCTTGAACAATGCCCAAAAGCAATTGCCGCCGTTCTTTTATAGATTTAATCGCTGTTCGAAAGGTTTGTTCTGATAGGGTTGGTATGCCGCATTCCCTTAGCTTCATAAGGTTGGGCTCCGGCGGTTCTTGTTCAGCCGGATGGATATATGCTGTATGAACGGTGTCTAAGTAGTTTTTAACACTTGAGCGCGCTTCTTTTATGTGCAGCTGATTCGGAAGATACTGCTTTGGAATGCCATATGTCAAAATGGTTAACGCTTCATCCAGTACAGTGACTGCAATCACGGAAGATTCCTCACGCTGTGTGCTATGGTAAAAATGAAGAATGGGGAAGGCGTTATGCTGAGCGGTCAGCTTTCCCAGCTCTGAAGAAAATGTAGCGAGAAGCAGATCCATGTCGTGAAAATGTCTCCCGTTCCACGCAGTTTGGACAATCTCTGTTCCGTTATGCCCAAGACTCAGTACACTCTGGGCGAATGAGCGCTTTTGATTAACTGCGCTCAAGACAGAAATTAAATACGTGACAGAAAAAGTAATTGTAAGCAGACCTTCAGCTGTAGCACCGACTGTCACAAGCTTCCAAAGGGCTCCGTTCGGTGTAAGGTCGCCATTTCCTAATGTAAACATCACATATCCAGAAAAATAAGCTCGATCTGACCAGGAGGCTGGTTCTTTACTTTGAGTAACAACAAGAGAATGAGGGTCACTTGAGAAGATAAACGTCCAGCCGCTCCAAAATAAACCGATCCACACCAATAATGTCATGCATAACAGCAGGGGCCCTGCCGTACTGAGAACCTTTGCGTGATCTCCGCTGATCTTACGGAAGCCTTTCCACAGCCATGCAGATAAACATCTTGTGATCGGACCGGCTCCGCTCTCGAGCCATAATGTTGTCCATATAAAATCAATCATCCCCGCTGCCAACAATAAAATTCCTGCAATGATATAAATCTCATTCAATTTTATTGCCTCCTCCTATTCAATTAGAGCCAGCCATTTAGCCATCTTTATGTTTCTTTTCTATTTCCTTTTGCCTTGAATATGAAACAATCATTTGAATGTGTGAGCAGTGAATCATGCAGAGAAGATTTATATAGGAGAAGTTAACCAACACTTACTCATAATGAGGATGACAGAAATGTCGCATAACATACATAATGATTCCACATTTTCGGCAAGAAAAAAGTTCAATTCCCCTATGAAGTGGTCATTTTACCGACTTGAAGTGAAAAAAAATTCAGAAAATGATATTGACTGAAAGCGTTTTTATAATTATGATATTAGCAGAAGTAACAAATATATAACTACAATATTACTATAACAACACTACGAAGTGACTATAAGATGACAACTCGTTAAGTCAGACACCAAAAATATACCCACTGTTGTTTAGCGTAATGAAATCGCTTCCAAAACAATTGTCTTCAACGCATGCTGAAAAGAAGGGAAGGTTATATAGCCAGTGATAAGAGACATTTTGAACTTTTTTCTCAGCATTTGAGAAAGGTTGCAGCCCTAGAATACGTTTTTAAAATACGCAGTGATCGATTTTGAAAAAGACTGGGGGAAACGGTATGAATACAAAAGGCAGTCAAATGTCATTTTTACGCACAATTATTTTAGTTTCGACTTTCGGCGGGCTTCTCTTCGGTTATGATACCGGAGTATTAAATGGGGCTTTACCATATATGGGTGAGCCTGATCAGCTTAATCTCAATGCTATCACAGAGGGGCTCGTCACCAGTTCTCTTCTTTTTGGAGCTGCACTTGGAGCTGTGCTTGGAGGAAGGATGTCTGATTTTAACGGACGCCGCAAAAACATTCTTTTCCTTGCCATTATATTTTTTATCTCAACGATTGGATGTACACTGGCTCCAAACGTAACAATCATGATCATTTCTCGTTTTGTGCTTGGGATAGCCGTCGGGGGCGCATCAGTGACGGTGCCTGCTTATTTAGCGGAAATGTCACCTATGGAAAGCAGGGGACGGATGGTGACCCAGAATGAATTAATGATTGTATCCGGGCAGCTGTTGGCCTTTGTTTTTAATGCCATCCTCGGGACGACAATGGGGGACAGCTCCAATGTATGGAGATTTATGCTCGTGATCGCATCTCTTCCGGCCGTATTCCTGTTCTTTGGAATGATCAGAATGCCTGAGAGTCCTCGCTGGCTTGTTTCAAAAGGAAGGAATGAAGATGCTTTAGGGGTTTTGAAGAAAATCAGAGACGAAAAACGCGCTGCATCTGAGCTGGTTGAAATTGAATCCGCTTTCAAAAAAGAGGATAAGCTTGAGAAAGCTACGTTTAAAGATCTAGCAGTTCCGTGGGTGCGCCGGATTGTATTCATAGGAATCGGAATTGCGATTGTACAGCAAATTACGGGTGTAAACTCCATCATGTATTACGGCACTGAAATTTTAAGAGATTCCGGGTTCCAAACGGAAGCAGCGCTGATCGGAAATATTGCCAATGGTGTGATCTCCGTTCTGGCTACGTTCGTTGGAATTTGGCTGCTCGGAAAAGTCGGTCGCCGGCCGATGCTGATTACAGGGCTGATCGGAACGACATCGGCATTGCTGCTGATCGGAATATTTTCACTTGTGCTGGAAGGATCGCCTGCACTTCCATATGTGGTTCTGTCGTTAACGGTTTCGTTCCTGGCATTTCAGCAGGGCGCGATTTCACCAGTGACATGGCTGATGCTTTCAGAAATTTTCCCGCTGCGCCTTCGCGGTCTGGGAATGGGTGTTACGGTATTCTGCTTGTGGATGGTCAATTTCGCAGTCAGTCTGACATTCCCTATTTTGATGGCAGGCATTGGGTTATCAACAACGTTCTTCATCTTCGTTGCGCTGGGAATTTGCTCGATTCTGTTTGTGAACAAGTTTTTACCGGAAACAAAAGGTCTTTCGCTTGAGCAGCTTGAGGAAAGCTTCCGTGCTCACGATCGCAGTGAGGCTAAAGAAGAGGCCGGCGCTGAAGTGATTGGCTAAGAGGAATAAAAGAATCCGCACTTGAATGCGGATTCTTTTTTAGTATGTTTAGTTTGGTCTGACAAGGATTTTCACTTGGTTTTTCTCTTTGATCAGAGATCCGAAGCCTTCTTCGATTAGATCGTCTAACACGATTTTTTTCGTAACGAGTTTATCGGCTGAGAAATAGCCTTCTTTCATTAATGACAATACAGCTGGGAATACGTCACGGTACCCGATGATTCCTTTCACTGTGCGTTCTTTGATTACGATATCATTCGGATGAATTTCAGCGCCTTTTTCCCAGATGCTGACGATCACTGTCTCACCGGCAATTGTTGTAGATTGGATAGCCTGGCGTAAAACGACTGGAACCCCGGTTACTTCAAAGGCTACGTCAACGCCGCCTCCTGTAAGGTCTGTGATATGGGCCACTACATCGTCTGTTTTGGACGGATCCACGATAATGGCGCCGAGCTCCTCAGCTTTTTGCTGGCGCTCAGGTGAGAGCTCAACAGCGTAAATTTCAGTAGCGCCGGCAGCTTTCAGCGCTTCAATGACAAGTAGTCCGATCGGGCCGCAGCCGAATACAGCCGCTTTGTCACCAGCTTTGATTTTGCTTGAGCGGACAGCGTATAAAGCGACCGCAGAAGGTTCAACGAGTGCGCCTTGTTCATATGATAATTCCTCAGGAAGTTTGAATAACAGCTCTTCATCTACAGAGACATATTCGGAGAATCCGCCGCCGCCTCCGGCTAAGCCGAGGAACCCCATTTGTTCATCAAGGTTGTACGCACCTTGATGTCCATGTGTTGCAAAAATCGGTTCCACAACGACTCGGTCTCCGACTTTATAGTTTTCAACACCTTCCCCGACTTCAACAACTTCACCGGAGAATTCATGCCCCATTGTGACAGGTGCTGTTTCTTTTGTTAAAGGATGGGGTTTGTCAACCGGGATAAAAATCGGGCCTCCTAAATACTCGTGTAAATCACTGCCGCAGATGCCGCACCATTTGACTTTGATCTTGACTTTTCCCGGTTCCACTTTTGGCTCTTCAATATTTTCAATACGGATATCCTTTTGGTTATGCCATCTAGCTGCCTTCATGGATTACCACTCCTATATCTTTTGATATGAGTAATTCCGCACCGATCAATATGAACTGTTCACAAAATCGCCATTTTTAAAAACCAAAAAAAGATAAAACTTATATATAATATAGACTACGTTTTTTTGAAAAAAGAAACTTTGAAGAAAAAAGAGTCTCGCACACTCTTTTTTCTTTATGATGAGAGAGTAAGAATCGTTTACATAACAATGAATTTGGCTTGAACAATACGGTAATGGTTCGTTCATATTGAATGCGTCAACTACTCTATCAACAATTATAACGCTAACACTGCAATTATAATAGGATAATCTTCCATGGTTTATTTTAGCAGAGGACATTTTTTTGACTTTGTAACATTACTGTAAGGATATTGAAATAAAAAATCCCCGGTTGATCGTGTATAATTTTTCCTAGATGTTAATAAACAGGGGGACGAAATGTTGAAGAAAGTCATTTTAGCCGCTTTTATCTTAGTAGGAAGTACTTTGGGAGCTTTCAGTTTTTCGGCAGATGCCAGTGCGAAACATGTGAACGGAAATATTACTTGGTATAACGGAGTTGGGAAAAAAGGCTCTTCAGGTAAAAAACTTGGACATTGGGACTGTGCGACAAAGATCGGATTTGACGTACCTAGAAATGGGACAAAAATCAGAGCTTATGCAAAAGCGAAACCTAAAAAGGTCATTACGGTTTATAAAAATGATGTTGGCAGAATGCCTAATGCAGTGCTGGATGTAAGCCCTAAAGCGTTTAAAGCGCTGGGATACCCATTAAGCAAAGGAAAAGTATCGGGGCATTACAGCTATTAATACATAGTTTAAATCTGTAAAGCAAGAAGTCGCATTCTTGCTTTTTCTATTGGTGGAGATAAGAGATGAAAAAAGGAATTGTTTTATTGGCAATCGTCGTTGTTTTGGCGGCAGCTGCGGGTTTTATGTTTTATTCTTTTAAAGATAAAAGCAGTGAGAGTGCGGCCGATGTTTCCGTGAGCACCGAGAACAATGAGAAGCTTCTGGTTTCGATTACCGATACCGATCTTCTGACGAAGTATTATGAAAATGATAAGGTGATCCATGAGGAGAAGCTGACCAGCTATCCGGCGTTTGCCTTGGATCAAGAGCAGCAGGCGCTCTATTATACAAGCAATAACGATCAAAATGAGATGAGGCTTTTTAAGCTTGATCTTAAGTCTGATAAGAAAACTATGCTTTATAAAGGTCCGGAAAGCGCGGACAGCTTGTTTTTATCAAAGGATCGCTCAAAAATTTATTTCCGTTTAGGAAAAGCGGACGAAAGCAATTTCCGTATCGCATCCTTTGATTTGAAAACGAAGAAGTACAAAAACCTGTATCCAGCCGCTAATGACCAGGATGACAGCGTCAGCAGCTTCTTTTATAACCAAAAAACAGATTCATTTGCTTTGCTTCATTATTCTGTAGAAGAAGACTACAAAAAAACGGATGAAGCCAATGAGAAGGGAATCGATCCTGAGCCGACAAAGATTCATTTTTCGGCCGGTCATGAAAGCGGTCTTCATGAGCTTAAGAGCCTGGAGCAGTTTATCAGTGATATTGCTGTTTCTGATGACGATAAACGGATTTTGTTTACGTCATATACACAAAAAGGCACGGAGCAAACGGCTTCTATTCAAATCCTGAATGCAGACACAAAAACCTATGAAAAAATCATTTCAAATCAGAAAACATATAAGCTGTTAATTGACGCGCAGCCGCAGTTCTCCAAGGACGGAAAGAAAATTTATTTCCTTGCCGAAGCCAAAGGAGCTAAAAAGCTGAAGGACGAAACAGGGCGTGAAGCCAAGGTTCGGACAATTTATTCTTATGACCTTGACACGAAGACGTTCAAAAAAGCATGGGAAAATCCGAATGGCATCATCAATAGTTTTTCTGTCATCAACTGAAAAAATCACTCAGCAAATGCTGAGTGATTTTTTTAATGGACGAGGTGCAGGGCAAATGATCCGAGCCATTTAAAGAAACGAATAATTGGTATTGACCAATTCATAAGTTCCGCACATAAGTTTATAGCCAAGTTCAACTTTTTGTCAGAAGTTCGTTTCTCCAGGTCAGCCTGCTGTTGGTTTTTGATCACATCATCACCCCTCATATCCATATTATACCATGATCAAAAGTGAAAAAGCCCGAAACGTTTACAGTTTTGGGCTTCATTATCTTGGCCTCTCGTCAAACCGGGAGGCCTTGCTATTGGATATAAGATTTGCTTCTCTGATCGAGGATTGTTCGCTGATAGAGACTGCTTTTTGAAAAAAGGGAAGAGCTAACTTGTTTTCGTTTGGCTGTTGTTTTGGAGATTCACTAATGAACGAATGCCTTCGACCATTTTACTTCCGCACAAAGGGCACAATGGCGTGTCACTGCTGGCGAAGTTTTTTCTGGTCCAGCCGTTGCAGTCTTCTTTTGTGCATTCCCAAGTACTCACATCTTCCTTTGGCAGCGGTTCTTGATTTCGTTTATTATAGTAAGACATAAAGTCACTTCTTCCCTCATGTATTTTACTGCACATTCTTATTGTCTCATACTTTGCCCTAATCTCCTAATTCCTTTTTCTTTATGACTTTCCAATCCGCTCATCTAAAAAGGACAGGAGCGTTCTGTTGAAAGCATCCGGTTCTTCTAAAAACGGACAATGGCTGCTCTTAGAAAATGTAACGAGCTTTGAGTTTGGAATATGTTCACACAGGTGTTCTCCGGCTTCTATTGAGAAAAATTTGCGGTCTTCTCCGAAGCATAACAATGTCGGCACATGAACGTTTTGAATGGATTCGCGATAATCAGCTGCCGTTTGATTAAATAAAATCGTGCTTGAAATGGCTGCCGGCTGTTTCAACATTTCGGCAAGCATCCATTCTGTTTCTGTTGATGCAGGCGGCTCTGCGAACATATTATTGATGAAGCTTTTGTAGAATGGAAGCGGGTCAGTTTGAATAGCGTGCATCGCTGTTTTCAAGCCGTCAAAGTCAAACGGGCCGTGTCCCCAGCCGTCCCATTGGTAGTCGGAAGCCGATTGATCGACGATAACAGCGGCTCGAATGTTATCATTCCCAAATTGATTGATATAATCCCATACCACGAAAGCGCCCATTGACCAGCCGACAAGGACGGCAGGATCAAGCTCCATCGCACACATAAATTCCTTAATATCACGGGCGTATTGGGAAATGGTGTGTCCATGAAGAACTTTGTCGGATTCGCCGTGCCCTCTAAGATCGAGACGAATACATTGATAATTGGCAGATAGCGCTGAAAGTTGTTTGTGGAAAAATTGTCCGCTCATAAGCACGCCGTGTATAAATAGGATCGGTGTCCCGCTGCCGTGAGTTTCGTAGTATAGTCGGGTCTGATCTTCTAATGTGATGTATGGCATGTTTTCTCCTCCTTTAGTTTCCGTCATGCGAATGAATGGCTGATGAACTGATGATCACAGCTGTCGCGGCTGCTTGCTGTGCTTGGATGGCTGTTTCAATGGCTGTGTACAGCCCTGATTCCATCAGCAGATTTTTCTCCATATACTCGCTGAGATATAAGCTGACAGCAATTTTGAAATTCATATCCTTTTCCCATTTAAATGCTTTTTCTTGGTTCAGCTCATGCGCAATGCCCAAAACGGTTTTGATATCCGGCTCTTCCAAGAATGTGAGGAGGGAGAGATCGGGATAATGAAAATCTTTTGGCTTTTTATGAGATTCAGTAATGGATTGAAAGATATGTTTGCATTGGGATACAAGGATTTCAGGGTCTTTTTCACTTTGCAGAGCAAGAATATGGCTGACGTGTTGTAAGTATTGGCCTTTTTTAAAGCCGTTAGCGGACAGCAGCTGGTAACATGATTCTGCCTTGTTCAGCGCCTGCAACCCTTTTCCGTTTTGGGCAAGCAATACGGCAAGCGGAACATTTTGAGTTGAAGTGAGAAAATAGTGATTTTTCTTCATCTGCTGATAAACAGAGAGCCCCATGTTCATCTGTTCTCTTTGGTTTATTGTTTCGGTCTTGCCGGTGAGCAAGATCAGAGCGGAAATGTACGTGAAAATATCCCGTTTATAACCAAGCCTCACCATTTGGTTGTATACATCGATAAACGTAAGAAACGCTTGTTCCGCCTCATGCTGAAAATGAATATCCAGAATTGATGCGACAGTAAATCGGTGGTGAGAATTGAGTGTTGAAAAGCTGCCGATGTTTGATTTTATATAGCTGCTCAAATTATAAAAGCGCTGAAAATCAAAATCTCTTTTATTTACAATATATGCAGAGGAGATGAGCATTAATATCTGATTATGAGCAACTTTCCATCTTAATTTTGATTTTAATTCGTCATAAATTGAAATGTATTGAGTTGTTTTATTTTTGAGATCGTTTGTCAGCATAGTAAGCAGCTCCTTTTTTCGCTGTTTCTAAGTTATACGATTTATGGAAGAAAAAGTTTCATAGATAAAAAAACCTGCCTGCAGCAGGCAAGTTTTTTGGGCCTTATTTATGGGGGTCAATCACATCCATCGGTCTCATCATGTCATAGTCTTCATGCTCAAGAATGTGGCAATGCCATACGTACCGCCCAGTGTATGGCCCGAATGTTACGGCGATTCTCAGGACTTCACCGGCGTGGGACTGAACCGTGTCTTTCCAGCCTTTTTCACTTGGTGGCGGCGGAACGGCGGGTCCGGTGTAGAACAGTTCTCCGCGCTCTTCAAAACGGGCTGTATCAAATGGGCGCCGGTCCAATACACGGAAGGAGACCAAATGAAGATGGATGGGATGTGTTCCGCGTGTCGGATTGATGATCGACCATACTTCGGTAGAACCGACTTTCGGTGCTTCAGTGACAGGATCGTGCCAGCGTTTGTTGTTAAGAAGAAGGACAGGTCTGCCGTATTGATCTTGAGTTCCTGCCAGCTTCAATGTTCGGAGGTTTTGTATTCTTTCGTGCTGCACTGAAGGGTAAGACGCCAGGTATTTTGGCTTTCTGCTTTCGTCTTTTTGGGCTAACGGTTTTGTGACCCTGAATTGCATGATGTTTGCGTCTGTTTCCGGATTAACGTCGCCTCCGCAGCCCTCGCTGTTTGCTAAAATGATCGATTGTCCTTCATACGCGGCGAAGTCAATGAGAATATCAAAGCGCTCAGCCGGCGCGATACTGAAAGAGTTTAGCTTGACGGAGCGCGGCAAAAGTCCGCCGTCAGAACCGATCTGGATAAATTCTCCGCCATTATCAAGTGACAGGTTATATGTTCTCGTATTAGAGGCATTGATGACGCGGAAGCGGTATTTTCTCGGTTCGACCTCCATGTATGGCCATGCCTTCCCGTTGACGAGAATTGTATCTCCGCAAAAGGCTGGAACGATTGACGGATTAGGCAGTGATGGTGAAGGGTTTTCCGGTCCGCTCGGATAAAATAAAGAGCCATCTTCATTAATCGTACGGTCCGTGATTAAAAGCGGCACATCGTATTCACCTGATGGAAGCTTTAGGCGTTTTTCCTTTGGATCATGAATGATATAAGCGCCGATGAGCCCGGCATACACATTCAGCCTCGTCAGTGCCATGGCATGATCGTGATACCACAAAATAGCTCCGCGCTGCTGATTTGGATAATGATAAACCTCACGTTTAAAATAAGGTCCTGTTTGTTCAAAGTCTTTAGAAAACCACGCCTCCGGATAACCGTCACTATCATCTGGAGTGACGCCACCGTGTAAATGAACGACGGTTTTTACCTCGGGTTCGGCATGCTGGCTGTCACTGTGATGAATGGTGTGATCAATCGGTAGGAAATGCTCTGAAGGAAGGTTATTCATCCATTTCACATAAACGTTTTCATTTCTGTTGGCTTCAATGGTAGGGCCGGGAAATAAACCATTATAGCCCCACAGGCGGGTTGGAGGGAGATCGCGGTGAAGCTGATGGTAACATTCCTCCATGGTTACTTCGTAGTATGTGCTATCTTTTGACTGCTGTACCGGCTTTAGTGTATCTGGGATTGGGAGAGCATCCGCAAATTTTTCAAGTGTCATTTTCATCTGTCCTTATTTAAATTTTCCTAATTGGTACTATAGTTAATGACACTATGGACGTGAAGGTGACAAAAAAATCCTGCCGTTAAGGCAGGATATCGGGCTGCTGCTGAGTAACCTGTTTGGCTGATGCTTTTTCAGACACCTTGCGTTTTCTGAACACTAGATAAGAAAGCAACACGATGCCTGTGATAAAGCCTGTCAGCAGCAGTTCATCTCTCATCGATTCAATAAATGCCATGGATACTAAAATACCGCAGATGGCAATAATGGTCACGTAGGTTAAGAACGGGAAGAACCACATCTTGATCTTCAATGCTTCCGGGTTTGTTTTTTCGAGACTTTTTCGCATTCTCAGCTGGGAAACAGCGATGACAAGATAGACGAGCAGGGCGATTGCGCCTGATGAGTTAACTAAGAATAAAAAGACGGTGTCAGGTGAGAAGTAGTTCATTACGACCGCAATATACGAGAAAAATGTTCCGGCAACAATTGCTTGTACGGGAACTCCTTTTTTGCTCAGTTTCATAAAGCGGCGCGGCGCTTCGTTTCTTTCTGCAAGTGAATACAGCATTCTGGATGTGGTGTACAAACCTGAATTCAGGCAAGAAAGTACAGCTGTGAGGACGATAAAGTTCATAATCTGCGCGGCTGCCGGCACTCCAATATGCTCAAGAACAGCGACGAAAGGGCTTTCTAAAATATTAGCTGAGTTCCAAGGCAGAAGTGCAACGACAACGGCGATTGAACCAACGTAAAAGACAATGATGCGCCACACAACGGATCGGGTCGCTTTTGTTACGGATTGAACCGGGTTTGATGTTTCACCGGCAGCAATCGCAACAATCTCCGTTCCCATAAAGGAGAAGATTACGACAACAATTCCGAGCAATACAGAGCCTATGCCTTCAGGGAAAAATCCGCCTTGGCCCGTAATATTTGCGAAACCGACTGGATCACTGCCTGGGGCGAAGCCAAAAATAAATGCAAAACCAACGATTAAGAATGCGATGATTGTAACAACTTTAATGAGGGAGAACCAATATTCAAACTCACCAAACGATTTAACAGAGTAGATGTTTGTCAGAGTGAGTAAAATCGTCAAAATTAGGCTCGTCATCCACAGCGGAATATCGTGGAACCAGTATTGGATAATGCCGGCTCCCGCGATTGCTTCAATAGCGATGACAATAACCCAGAAAAACCAATAGAGCCAGCCGATTGCAAATCCGGCCCACGGTCCGATAGCGTCATGAGCGTATTGGGAAAATGATCCGCTTGTCGGGTTTACGGCCGACATTTCACCAAGCATCCGCATGATAAAGATGACCAGTAATCCGGCTAATGCATAGGAGACAATGGCACCGGGCCCGGTCGAGTGAATTACTGAACCGCTGCCAACAAATAGTCCGGCTCCGATGACGCCGGCGATAGAAATCATCGTCATATGTCGGGTCTTTAATTCTTTTTTTAATCCTGATTGAGACTGGTTCATATGTTACCTCCTTGAAGAATAGAGTTGTTACTGAATATTATGATAATTGAAACTGTAACATAAATATACATTTTGTCGAAAATTTATGTCAGAAAATATAACAGTTTATTTCAAATTTGTTGGGTTTTGTTTGCTGTTTTTGGAGTGCGTATGTTCGAAATAAAAGAAAAAATTTTCCGTCAATTATTCGTTTTTTCGATTTGTTATATTTTTGAAAAAGTGTTGATTGGCTAGAAGTATTGGCATGATTGGGTTTGAAACACTTTTTATAAATGAAAATTTGTTGCATTAAGTAAAAAGAGTTCTACCGTCACTATTTTTCTGTGGTGAGTGAATCATGTTTCTATAGACCCACTGCTGTTCAGCTTTGTATCATAATGATAGGAAAACGTGAGCGGAAAGGAGGTTTTTTTATGGAGAGATATGATGAATTGAAAAAGGGAGAATCCGGGGCGCTGGTCAGTATTGCCGCGTATCTTGTGCTGTCCGCGATTAAGCTGATCATCGGTTATGTATTCCACTCGGAAGCTCTTACGGCAGACGGGTTAAATAACACAACCGACATTATTGCTTCTGTTGCTGTGCTGATCGGTCTCCGCATCTCTCAAAAGCCTCCTGATGAAGATCATCCTTACGGTCACTTTCGGGCGGAAACAATTGCATCCCTTATCGCATCGTTTATTATGATGGTTGTCGGCCTGCAAGTGCTTTTCAGCGCCGGTGAATCTATTTTTTCTGTGAAAGAAGAGACACCGGACATCATTGCGGCTTGGACGGCTGCAGGCGGGGCAGTCATGATGCTGATTGTCTATCAGTACAACAAAAGGCTTGCTAAAAAGGTGAACAGCCAAGCGCTGCTTGCGGCAGCTGCTGATAATAAGTCGGACGCGTTTGTCAGTGTCGGCACGTTTATCGGTATTTTGGCCGCGCAATTCCATCTGGCATGGATTGATACAGTGACAGCGTTTGTCATTGGCCTTCTCATTTGCAAAACGGCATGGGATATTTTCAAAGAATCATCGCATTCATTGACGGATGGCTTTGACGTAAAGGACATGTCCGATTATAAACAGACGATTGAAAAAATCTCCGGTGTCAGCCGTTTAAAAGACATCAAGGCGAGATATTTGGGCAGCTCTGTTCACGTAGATGTGGTGGTTGAAGTGTCCTCAGAGTTAAATATTACAGAGAGCCATGATATCGCGAATGAAATTGAGCGGAGAATGAAGGAGGAGCATGCGATTGATTATTCGCATGTTCATATGGAGCCTTTGGAAAACAAATAACTGGTAAGGAGCTTCCTGTCATGGGAAGCTTTTTTTGTTTGAATGGCCTGTATGTATTGGTAACAATTTGCTAGAATCGTTTTTTTATACAGGTCGTTTTTTGTGGTAAAGTTAGGTTACTATATGATGAATTTTGTAGATGACTAGGAGGAAGAGAATGTCATACCAAGAAGACCTGCATCCTTTGCTGGGGAAAGCAGTTGAACATATCGATAAAGTAATGGTTGGAAAACGAGACATCGCAAAACTCAGCTTAGCAGCTATTCTTGCCAAAGGACATGTGCTGCTTGAAGATGTGCCGGGCGTAGGGAAAACGATGATGGTTCGCGCTCTGGCGAAATCAATCGGCGCAGATTTTAAACGAATTCAATTCACACCGGATTTGCTGCCCTCCGATGTAACGGGTGTTTCTATCTATAATGCGAAATCAATGGAGTTCGAATACCGGCCGGGCCCGATTATGGGGAATATCGTGCTGGCTGACGAAATCAACCGAACATCTCCTAAGACACAGTCTGCCTTGCTTGAAGCGATGGAAGAGGGAAGCGTCACGGTTGATGGCAATACAATGCCGCTTGCCGCCCCGTTTTTTGTCATGGCAACACAAAATCCAGTGGAATATGAAGGGACATATCCTTTGCCGGAAGCCCAGCTTGACCGTTTTTTATTTAAACTTCGCATGGGCTATCCGTCCTTTGAAGAGGAATTCGATGTCTTATCTCTTCAGGAAAAAAGACATCCGATTGATACACTTGAGCCTGTGATTTCAAAAGAAGAATTCATTCGCCTGCAAAGAGAAGTGCAGGATGTCCGTGCTGATGACAGCATGAAGGAATATATTGTTGAAATCGTGCAGAAGACGAGACAGCATGCTTCAGTTCACTTAGGCGTCAGTCCGCGCGGATCCATTGGACTTATGAAAGCGGCCCAGGCCTTTGCGCTGCTTCATGGCCGCGATTATGTCATTCCGGATGATATTCAATATCTAGCTCCTTATACGCTGCCGCACCGGATGCTTCTGCAGCCGGAAGCAAAATTCGAAGGGGTTCAGGCAGAAACAATCGTACGGGAGATCATGTCAAACGTGAAAGTTCCGGTTCAAAGGTCGTCGGTCCGCCGATGAAAAAGACATTTCAATGGTTGATGTACGGGTGGAAACTGCTCGCATTAACGTTATTGACGGGTGCTGTTTTCTCTTATGCAATGTTTCAGGGCGGCTTTGTCAGCTGGTTTTTGTTTTATGCATTTCTCCCTTTTGTTGTATACGCCGGGCTGCTGGCGATGTACCCTCTCCGCTCTTTTCAGGTGTCGCGGCATATCGTCAAAACGCAATTGCATGCGGGAGACAGGCTTGAAGCTTCGATTACGCTTAAAAGAAAACTGCCGTTTCCCCTGATGTATATGGTGATTGAAGATTGTCTGCCGTCAGGGTTAGAGCCATTAAACGGAGATGAAGCTTTGGCCAAACAGCTGGTGTTTCCGTGGTTCAAACGGAGCATCACGATGTCATATCAAATAGCGCCAGTACCGCGTGGAGAACATCATTTTCATGCAATCAGGGTGCGGGCCGGGGATGTTCTCGGCCTGATTGAAAAAACGGCGTTTTATGGAGCTGATGATGCGGTGTTTGTTTATCCGTCCTTTCAGTCTCTTCAGTATCAGCTGAATGAGCGTTATCAGGAAGATGGCGTAAGCGGGGCATCGCCTGTTCATCAGCACCAGTCTTCAGTCGCAGCGAGTGTAAGGAACTATCAGCCGGGAGACCGTTTTGCGGCGTTAGACTGGAAGACTTCGGCAAGAAGGAGCCAGCTGATGACGAAGGAATTTGAACCGTCAAAAAGCAAAAACCTGTTTCTTCTGATGGACCGTTTTAGCTCTGACGGATTCGAAGAGGTTGTTTCCGTGACAGCTTCAATTCTTCATTCTGTTTTAAAAAATAACGCAGGAGCAGGTCTGGCTTCAATCGGTAAGGAAAGGTCCACTTTTCCGATTCAGGAGGGTGAGCAGCATTTTAAACACATGCTGCATCATTTAGCCGTTTGCGATTGTAATGCTGCTGACCGCGTAAGCCGCTATGCACGTGAGGAGCTTGGGAAACCGTCTGTTCGCCAGGCTGATAAAGTGATTGTCACGGGACAGATCACTGAGGATTTGATGAGAATGCCAGAAGCAGGGATCGGCCCGGTTACCATTATACTCGCAAAAGAGAAAGACGCCGATCTTTCTCAGGGTGAGTATATGATGATCGAACGCTTGCTGAAACACCAAATCAGAGTTCAAATCATGAGAGGCGGGCGAGCTTCGCGTGTTGTTTAGAAAGAGAGGTGACGGTGTACATGCCGCTTGATGATCAGAAGGGAAACCGTTTGAGCTTGCTGTTATTTTATTTTCTGGCTTTTTTATTGCTGTGGGAGTGGCTCAGGCCGCTGGATCATTTTACTGACACGAAGCATACAGGCTTTTTTATTGTCTTTATCGGCTTGACGTTTCTGCTGACTTTTTTCAGGATGAGGTGGTTTGTCACCGTTCCTTTTTGTGTCTTATTTACGTTCATTTCGATACACATATTGTTTTACGAAGGGTCTATTTTTGACTTGAGCTGGATCAGCTCTTTTTTACAGGACGTCTATTTGAATATCACATTTATTCAGACAGGACAATGGAATGATATGATTCCTTCTTTTCGGACCCTGCTGTTTTTTGTGCTGCTGTGGCTGCTGGTCTACCTCCTCCATTACTGGGTGATTTACCAGAGGAGAATCTTATTTTTCTTTATGATGACAGTGGCATATATTACGATTCTTGATACATTTACGCCTTATGACGCTTCCTACGCCGTTATCCGTATCGTGCTGATTGGTTTCTTTATGATGGGCCTTCTGTATTTGGAACGCATTAAGCTGATGGAACGAATAACACTACCGAAAGCGTCTGTTCTGAAATGGTTTCTCCCCCTGTCTGTGCTGATTTTGGCCGCGGTGGGATTTGGGCTTGCCGCGCCGAAATCAGATCCGAAGTGGCCGGATCCCGTTCCTTTTCTCAAAAAAGTCACCAATCAAGACCGGGTGCCGGCAGGAGAAAGTAAAATCGGATACGGGAATCACGATGAATCGCTTGGCGGTCCGTTTCAGCAGGACGATACCCCTGTTTTTACGTGGCAGGGAAAAGAGCGCACATATTTCCGGGTGGAAACGAAGGATACGTATACGGGAAAAGGCTGGATTGAAACAGATACAGGCATGTCGTATCAGCTTAGCGGCGGCAATGTGGAAAATCTGTGGTTTGATCATAAGGTTTCCACAGAGCGAAACACTGTACGTGTAAAGGTCGATGAGCATTATGGATATAACCATGTAATGTATCCGATTGGTGCGCAAAATATTAAGCCTAAGCAGGCCGTCTCACTTGAAATGAACGGGAACACTGAACAAATAACTCCGATCAGTGAGCAGAGCGGTGATATTCGGAACATGGGCAGTTATACAGTGACGTACAATTCCCCGGTCTATAAACAGGATGAGCTGAAAAAAGTGAAAGTAAGACAAAACAGTGAGGAGTACACATTCAGCGACCGCTATATGCAACTGCCTGATACACTTCCTGAGCGGGTGAAAAACCTTGCGATAAAGCTGACTGAGGGCCAGGATAATATGTTTGATAAGGTGAAAGCTATTGAGGACTATTTAGGATCCAATGAGTTCACCTATGAAACAGAAAACGTGACCGTCCCTAAAGATGACGAAGATTATGTGGATCAATTTCTGTTTGAAACAAAGGTAGGCTATTGTGACAACTTTTCGTCCTCGATGGTGGTGCTCCTGCGTTCAGCTGGCATTCCGGCACGCTGGGTAAAGGGATATACGTCAGGTGAATATAAAGAAGCGGGGAACAAAAAAGGCAGCATCTATGAAGTGACAAATAACAACGCCCATTCTTGGGTAGAAGTGTATTTTCCAGAGCAGGGCTGGGTCACTTTTGAGCCGACAAAAGGATTCACAAATCCGGCTGAGTTTGCTTCCTCTGATAAAAAGGATTCCGGCAGCGAGAGCAGCAATCCGCCTGAGAAAGCTAAAGAGGACCAGAAAGAAGAGAGAATACAGCCGGAGAAAGAGGAAAAACAAAAGGAAAAACGTGAGCCTGCCGTTTCTAAAAAAACGCCGTCTGCGCATGCAAGTGTTAGTACAGGCTGGTATGTCGCCATTGCTGCGGTACTTTTGGCAGCGGTGTTGCTGTATGTATTCCGTTCGTTATGGCTGCCTGTTTTCACAGTGAGAAAATTGAAGCGCCGCAGTGATCAGCATGTGTTTTTTGAGGCATACGGCGCGCTTCTGAAACAGATGAAAAGAAGAGGCCTGCCCAAACGTGACAGCGAAACGCTACGGGAATATGCAAAACGAATTGACGAAACATATCATTCTGAAGACATGTTAAAGCTGACAGCAAACTATGAGCGGGCGCTGTACAGAAATGATGATGCGGCAAAGCTTTGGAATGATTCCAGAGAGTTATGGGAAAATTTAATTAAAAGAAGATGGTCTTGACCGCTTATCGACGTGTTGTTAGAATTAGTGAATATTATCGGAGTCTGGGAGCGAGTTGCCTGGCTCCGGCAAACGGCCTTGCCAAAAGAGGGCGGAGCGTGTTTCATATCTGTCCTCGTTTTTTTCTGTGTCAAAAAACTTAGAGGAGATTAGGTGACAACCATGACAAAGTTAGTGAATGAAATGATTCTTGTCCTTGATTTCGGCAGTCAGTACAATCAGCTGATTACACGCCGCATCCGTGAATTTGGTGTATACAGTGAGCTGCATCCCCATACATTGACGGCTGAAGAAATTAAAGAAATGAATCCAAAAGGAATTATTTTATCCGGCGGTCCGAACAGTGTATATGATGAAGGCTCTTTCCGCTGTGACGAGAAAATCTTCGAATTAGATGTTCCTGTATTGGGAATTTGCTACGGCATGCAGCTGATGACTCATTACCTTGGTGGTAAAGTAGAAGCTGCCAGCCAGCGTGAATACGGTAAAGCGAACATCCACATCGAAGGAACACCTGATTTGTTCAAAGATCTTCCGAATGAACAAGTGGTTTGGATGAGCCACGGTGACTTGGTTGTAGAAGTGCCTGAAGGTTTCACTGTTGATGCGACAAGCCATCACTGCCCGAACTCAGCGATGAGCAAAGCGGATAAAAAATGGTACGGTGTTCAGTTCCATCCGGAAGTGCGCCATTCTGAATACGGCAATGACCTTCTGAAAAACTTTGTATTCGGCGTTTGCGAATGCGAAGGCAAATGGTCAATGGAGAACTTTATCGAAATCGAAATGCAAAAAATCCGTGAAACGGTCGGAGACAAACAGGTTCTATGTGCGCTTAGCGGCGGCGTTGATTCTTCTGTTGTTGCTGTTTTGATTCATAAAGCGATCGGCGACCAGCTGACTTGTATCTTTGTAGACCATGGCCTGCTCCGTAAAGGCGAGGCTGAAGGTGTTATGAAAACATTCAGCGAAGGCTTTAACATGAACGTGATTAAAGTAGACGCAAAAGACAGATTCTTAAATAAACTGAAAGGCGTTTCTGATCCTGAGCAAAAACGCAAAATCATCGGTAATGAATTCATTTATGTATTCGACGATGAATCGGACAAGCTCAAAGGCATCGACTACCTTGCACAAGGAACGCTTTACACTGATATCATCGAGAGCGGTACTGCAACGGCGCAAACGATCAAATCTCACCATAATGTCGGCGGGCTTCCTGAAGACATGCAGTTTGAACTGATCGAGCCGTTAAACACGCTCTTCAAAGACGAAGTGCGCGCGCTTGGCACAGAGCTCGGCATTCCGGATGAAATCGTATGGCGCCAGCCTTTCCCAGGACCGGGCCTCGGCATCCGCGTTCTTGGCGAAGTAACAGAAGAAAAACTGGAAATCGTTCGTGAATCAGATGCGATTTTGCGTGAAGAAGTAGCAAATCACGGGTTAGAGCGTGATATCTGGCAATACTTCACTGTTCTTCCTGACATCCGCAGCGTTGGTGTTATGGGTGACGCGAGAACATATGATTACACAATCGGAATTCGCGCCGTTACTTCAATTGACGGCATGACTTCTGACTGGGCGCGTATCCCATGGGATGTGCTTGAAGTGATTTCTACACGTATCGTAAATGAAGTGAAGCACATTAACCGCGTGGTGTACGATATTACAAGTAAGCCGCCTGCGACGATTGAGTGGGAATAAGTAAAATTAGCGAAAACCATTTTCTTTGGCAATTATGCCGAGAAGATGGTTTTTTTTGTTTATTACGAACAAAATCAATTTTTAACCGACTATTGTTCGTTTTTTTATATTGTTTTTTCAAATCGAACTTGGTACAATAGACACAGAAATCAAATAAGATGAATTCGTATAATCGCGGGAATATGGCTCGCAAGTCTCTACCAAGCTACCGTAAATGGCTTGACTACGTAAACATTTCTTTCGTTTGATATAAATAAAACACGTTTATTTATTCAAACTGGAATCCGTCTGTAGTCAAGCGTCCCAAAATATATTGGGGCGTTTTTTATTTGGCGATTTCAGGGCAGGATAAATAGCAAAGAGTGAAGGGAGTCAAATAGCTTGAAAAAGTTTTTTCAGTTTGATGAGCTGGGCACCAGCTATCGCAACGAAATCATCGGCGGATTAACGACCTTTTTATCCATGGCGTATATCCTGTTCGTCAATCCGATTACGCTAGCTTTGGAAAGTGTAAAAGATTTTCCGGAAGCATTGAGAATAGATCAAGGTGCGGTCTTTACGGCGACAGCTTTGGCGTCAGCAGCAGGCTGTATTTTAATGGGCTTAATTGCGAGATATCCGATTGCCATTGCGCCCGGTATGGGGCTGAACGCGTTTTTTGCGTTTTCTGTTGTTCTCGGTATGGGGATTTCCTGGCAGGCCGCTTTGTCTGGTGTTTTCATTTCAGGACTTATCTTTGTTGCTCTTTCTTTAACAGGTTTTCGTGAAAAAATCATTAACGCTATTCCGCCTGAGCTGAAATTGGCAGTCGGAGCGGGGATTGGCCTATTTATTACATTTGTCGGCTTACAGGGCTCAGGGATCATTGCATCGAATCCTTCAACCCTTGTTACAATCGGAAACATTCACAGCGGTCCTGTGCTGTTAACGATTTTCGGTGTCATTGTAACGGTTATTTTAATGGTGCTTCGCGTGAACGCAGGCGTGTTTATCGGGATGCTGTTAACGGCGATTGCCGGTATGATTTTCGGTTTGGTTCCGGTTCCGTCTCAAATCGTCGGAAGTGTGCCAAGCCTTGAATCGACGTTTGGACAAGCTTGGATTCACTTGCCGGATATTTTCTCTGTGCAAATGCTGATCGTCATTTTAACATTCTTGTTTGTCGGATTTTTTGATACGGCTGGTACACTGGTTGCTGTAGCAACACAGGCTGGTTTAATGAAGGAAAACAAATTGCCGCGTGCAGGCCGTGCACTTTTAGCTGACTCAACTTCAATCGTTATCGGCTCCGTGCTTGGGACGTCTACAACAACGTCTTATGTGGAATCAAGCTCGGGTGTTGCTGCGGGGGCCCGTTCCGGTTTTGCGGCAATTGTAACTGGGATTCTCTTTTTGCTCGCTATGTTTTTCTCACCGCTTCTATCAGTCGTTACGTCAAATGTAACAGCTCCGGCACTGATCATAGTCGGTGCATTAATGGTAGCGCCGCTTGGCAAAATCGCTTGGGATAAGTTTGAAGTGGCGGTTCCCGCTTTCCTTACAATGATCATGATGCCGCTAACGTACAGCATTGCGACTGGAATTGCGATCGGATTTATTTTCTACCCGATTACAATGGTGTGCAAAGGGAAAGCCAAAGAGGTACATCCGATCATGTACGGGCTGTTTGTTGTATTTATTCTTTACTTTATTTTCTTGAAATAATGATTGAAAACCAGCTGCAGTTTTTGCGGCTGGTTTTTTATTTTGTTGCGAAAGGCAAAACCATTTCATATCATATACCGTCATGTAGATGTGCCGCCATTGTTTACTGAAATGGAAATGACTTGACTGTTCAGGAAGGCTTCGGTACCTTATATAAGTGTTTTATTTTCTTGCTGAATGGTATTCCGCCGTATATTTTTGATAGGAGTTGCTAACATGACGGAAGAAAGAAAAGAAACGTTGGAAGAAGAAGTTAACCAGAATGAAGGAATAGATGAAGAGCCGCTTTCGCGGATGTCGAGAAAGGCCAGCCGCCAAAGCAAGCAGAAGCAGAAACAAAAGCAGAAACAACATAAGGAACGCGTAGAATCGTCTGCGAAAGAAAAGCTAGCCTCTGTTTGGGCAGCCATTAACAGATATTGCGGATTTGCTTTTTCAATATTGAAATCTCCGGCGAAAACGGTTGTGGCAGATGGTTTCTCTCATTATAAATATGGTCTTATTTCAATGCTCATATTCAGTATCGTTTTTTCAATCGGGAACTGGTTTCAGTTAAAGGCGAGCTGGAACAGGCCGCTCGGTTTTGGAGAACGCCATCACGCGTTTTATGACGGATTTTTTGTCGTTCTTGTGTATATGCTCGTCTTTTTTGCTGTTATGGTCTTCTCCATATGGGCCGTGTCTCGGTATATGATGAAGCAAAAGGTATCATTCAAGGAAGCTGCGGCGGGTTTTGGCTCATTGCTTGTACCGGTGATCGCCGTTTCAATCATTTGGATGATATTTGCGATTGTGAATGTACCGATGCTGACTGTCCTTTTCACAGTCTTAATCCTGTTTTCGCTTTTCTTTATGATGGCGCTGTATGTACAGCGTCTGTATCAGACGGCAAGTGAGGCACCGATTGACTACATCTATTGTGTGTTTGCTGTTTTAGCTGTTGCGCTGCTGTTTGCGGCAGTGACATGGCCGTTTATTTCTGAATATTTTACGGCATCGCTTATCCCGCTTTAATGTAAAAAAACCGGCTGAAAAGGCCGGTTTTTTGATGTCACAGTTTTTACAAATATATCTAAAAAACACAGTTGAATTGTAGGATTAATCCGTGTATGATGAGGAAAATGCTGTGGAGGATGATGGACATGGCCCATTTACTTCGTCAGGCGATTTATCAAAAGAAGGAATTTTTAAAAACCAAATTAATGCTCTCAGAATTTTATCGCGGAAGAGGGGAACAGCTCGCTGATTATACGCTGAGTGAACTTGAGAAAGAATATGAGTCCCTTCGGAAAATGAAAAAAGAGATGTGACAATAAATAAAGAAATGTGAGTCTGCTGAAAAGCAGGCTTTTTTGTTTAGATTTTGAAAAGGATAGAAAGAGGGTAAACTATTGCTGAGTGATGAAGAGAGTGTGTCGAAAAATTTTGTCTGCGATTACGGCCATAGCTGATTGTAAAGGGTACATTTCTCTAGTAGAATATGAATGCTTTACGTAAGTTGAATGAGTAAGGGGGTTTTATAAATGATGCAAACCTTATTATCAAACGGATTAGCAATGGTTCTCATTATTCTGATTATCAATGTTGTTTATGTATCATTTTTTACGATAAGAATGATTTTAACACTGAAAGGCCAGCGGTATTTAGCGGCCGGAATCAGCACGATTGAAATTTTGGTTTATGTGACCGGGCTGAGCCTCGTGCTCGATAACTTAGACCAGATTCAAAACGTGATTGCGTACGCACTCGGCTATGGTCTGGGCGTGATTGTCGGCATGAAAATCGAAGAAAAACTGGCGCTTGGCTATATTATGGTCAATGTGATTACAAAAGAGCTTGACCTCGATCTTCCGAAGCAGCTTCGTGAAAAAGGCTATGGCGTAACGAATTGGGTGGCAGGCGGGCTTGAAGGCGACCGCACGGCCCTGCAGATTTTGACGCCGAGAAGATATGAGCTGCAGCTGTATGATACGATTAAAACGCTTGATTCGAAAGCTTTTATTATTGCGTATGAACCAAAAACGATCCACGGCGGCTTCTGGGTCAAAGCGGTGAAGAAGAGGAGAATTAAAGAATAATGGCAAAACCGAAGAAAAAAAAATTTGAAGTGACAGAACAGCAAACGATCGAAGCAGTGCTTCAGCAAATGAAAGAAGAAGGGTATATGCCTGTACGTCGAATGGAAGAGCCGATCTTCAAGGAAAAGATGGAAGATGGGTCAATTCAGATCGTTCCGTGCGGAAAAAAAATCGTATTTGAAGGGAAATTGATCTAAAACACGAACATTAGCAGAATGAATTTTTATATCGTTCGATAATGTCGTTGACATTATTCATGTCCGTTGTTAAGATAAACATGAAATCAAAACACGACCTCATATAATCTTGGGAATATGGCCCATAAGTTTCTACCCGGCAACCGTAAATTGCCGGACTATGCAGGAAAGTGATCGATAAAACTGACATGGATATATCGCAGAAGCGAACGACTGCCGATACATGCACCATGCCCGGTTTGTATTGCTTCCTCATAATGCAATACAAAGCCGGGTATTTTTTATTTTCTGAAAACTAAAGCATTAGAAGGTGGGAACAGAATGCAGCCGCTAGTAGGAATCATCATGGGAAGCACTTCCGATTGGGAGACAATGAAAAACGCATGCGACATACTTGAAGAACTTGAAGTGCCGTACGAAAAGAAAGTGGTTTCCGCTCACCGGACGCCTGATTTCATGTTTGAGTACGCTGAAACAGCCAGAGAAAGAGGCATCAAGGTCATTATCGCTGGTGCCGGTGGAGCGGCGCACTTGCCGGGGATGACAGCTGCTAAAACGACGCTGCCGGTTATCGGTGTTCCGGTTCAGTCTAAGGCGCTGAACGGACTCGATTCACTTCTTTCCATCGTGCAAATGCCTGGAGGCGTTCCGGTTGCCACAACAGCCATCGGAAAAGCGGGCGCTGTGAACGCAGGTCTGTTAGCGGCGCAAATTTTGTCAGCTTTTGACGAGGATCTAGCCAGAATGTTAGATGAAAGAAGAGAAAATACAAAACAAACAGTGTTAGAAAGCAGTGATCAGCTTGTCTAATCAAATCATCTATCCAGGAGCCGTCATCGGCATAATCGGCGGCGGACAGCTTGGTAAAATGATGGCTGTCTCCGCAAAACAAATGGGGTATAAAGTCGCGGTCGTTGATCCGGTGAAAGATTCGCCGTGCGGGCAGGTCGCGGATATCGAAATCACCGCTTCTTACAATGACCGCGAAGCGATTCGGAAATTGGCTGAGATCAGCGATATTATCACGTATGAGTTTGAAAACATCGATTATGATGCGCTGCATTGGCTGAAAGATCATGCGTATCTCCCGCAAGGAAGTGAGCTGCTGCTCATTACCCAAAACCGTGAAACAGAGAAAAAAGCGATTCAATCTGCGGGCTGTGAAGTTGCCCCTTACAGCATCGTCAAAACAAAGGATGAGCTGAAAGAGGCGGTTCAGTCGCTGGGGCTTCCCGCAGTGCTGAAAACATGCCGCGGCGGATATGACGGCAAAGGCCAATTTGTCATCAAGGAAGCGTCACAAATAGAAGAGGCTTCAGCTCTTTTAGAGCAAGGAACTTGCATTCTCGAAAGCTGGGTTTCTTTTAAAATGGAACTGTCGGTCATCGTTGTCAGATCGGTATACGGAGAAATTTCGACGTTCCCGGCAGCAGAAAACATTCACCACAATAATATTCTGTTCCAAAGCATCGTGCCTGCACGGGTTGAAGAAAGGATTCAGGCAAAGGCTGCTGAGCTGGCCGTTAAGCTCGCAGATGAGCTGAATCTTGTCGGACCGCTTGCTGTTGAAATGTTCCTGACAGAGGGCGATGAGCTTTTGGTTAATGAACTGGCGCCTAGACCACACAATTCAGGACATTACACGCTGGATCTTTGCGAAACAAGCCAGTTTGAACAGCATATCAGAGCGGTCTGCGGCCTTCCGCTTGGAAAAACAGAGCTGCTGAAGCCTGGCATGATGGTAAATCTTCTCGGCGATGAAGTAAAGATCCCAGAGGAAGAGCCGGAGTTTTTAAAAGAAGCAAAGCTTTATGTATACGGAAAACATGAAATCAAAAAAGGCCGCAAAATGGGGCATATTACTTTTATGAAGCAGCCTGAAGACGAATGGATTCAGGAGATCACAAATAAATGGAGAAATAGAGACGGAGGACAAGCAGAATGATCGAACGTTATTCAAGACCTGAAATGTCCGCGATTTGGACGGATGAAAACAGATTTCAAGCATGGTTAGAGGTTGAAATTCTTGCCTGTGAAGCGTGGGCGGAGCTTGGCGTTATTCCAAAAGAAGACGTAAAGCTGATGCGCGAAAACGCGTCATTTGACATCAACCGCATATTAGAAATCGAACAGGACACGCGCCATGACGTAGTTGCTTTTACGCGCGCTGTATCCGAATCACTGGGCGAAGAAAGAAAATGGGTGCATTACGGCTTAACGTCAACTGACGTCGTAGATACTGCTCTTTCTTACTTATTAAAACAGGCAAATGACATTCTGCTCAAGGACCTTGAGAGATTTGTTGACATCATAAAAGAAAAAGCGAAAGAACATAAATACACAGTCATGATGGGCCGTACACACGGCGTACACGCAGAGCCTACAACATTTGGTTTAAAACTTGCGCTTTGGCATGAAGAAATGAAACGCAACCTTGAACGCTTTAAACAAGCGAAGGAAGGCATCGAGGTTGGGAAGATTTCCGGTGCTGTCGGCACATATGCGAATATTGATCCGTTTGTTGAGCAATATGTTTGTGAGAAACTCGGCCTGAAAGCCGCACCGATTTCAACACAAACGCTTCAGCGTGACCGCCATGCTGATTATATGGCGACACTTGCTTTGATCGCGACAAGCATTGAGAAATTCGCAGTTGAAATTCGCGGACTGCAAAAGAGTGAAACACGTGAGGTCGAGGAATTTTTTGCGAAAGGGCAAAAAGGGTCATCCGCAATGCCGCATAAACGGAATCCGATCGGTTCTGAAAACATGACAGGTATAGCACGTGTCATTCGCGGCTACATGATGACAGCTTACGAAAATGTTCCGTTATGGCATGAGCGCGATATTTCTCATTCTTCAGCGGAACGGATTATTCTCCCGGATGCGACAACCGCGCTGAATTACATGCTGAACCGTTTCTCCAATATCGTGAAGAACTTAACGGTCTTCCCGGAAAACATGAAGCGCAACATGGACCGCACATTGGGACTGATCTACTCTCAGCGCGTGCTGCTGGCATTGATTGACACAGGCCTGACTCGTGAAGAAGCTTATGACACAGTGCAGCCGAAAGCAATGGAGGCATGGGAGAAGCAAGTTCCGTTCCGTGAGCTTGTGGAAGCGGAAGAGAAAATCACGTCCCGTCTTTCTCCGGAAAAAATTGCTGACTGCTTTGATTATCATTACCATCTGAAAAATGTGGATTTGATCTTTGAACGTTTAGGTTTAGCTTAGAAGAAGCTTTTAGCGGCTTCTTCTAAGCCGCTGCAGTTTGAAAATTCCCAACATTCGGGTTAGGAGGCCTTCCGTGAATATTGTGAAGAATGAACTTTTATATGAAGGAAAAGCAAAAAAGATCTACAAAACCGATGACGAAAACACGCTGTATGTGGTGTATAAAGATTCTGCCACTGCCTTTAACGGAGAAAAAAAGGCGGAAATTAGCGGCAAAGGGCGCTTAAACAATGAGATTTCAAGCCTGATTTTCAAACATCTCCATAAAAAAGGAGTTAATAACCACTTTATCGAGCGGATGTCGGAAACAGAGCAGCTCATTAAAAAGGTAACGATTGTGCCGCTTGAAGTCGTCGTCAGAAATGTTGTGGCAGGAAGCATGTCCAAACGTCTCGGCATTCCAGAAGGCACGGAGCTTGAACAGCCGATTATCGAGTTTTACTACAAGGATGACGCGCTGGGTGATCCGCTCATCACAGAAGATCATATTTGGCTTTTGAAAGCGGCGACTCCTGAGCAGGTAGAAGCCATTAAGTCCATTACAAAAACAGTAAATGAAGAGCTTCAAAGCATTTTTGACGATTGTCATGTCAGATTAATAGATTTCAAGCTTGAATTCGGTTTAGATGCAGACGGGCAAGTGCTTTTGGCGGATGAAATTTCACCTGATACATGCCGTCTGTGGGATAAAGACACGAACGAAAAGCTGGACAAAGATTTATTCAGACGCAATCTGGGAAGCTTAACCGACGCATACGAAGAGATTTTCAAAAGACTGGGAGGCATTCATCATGTATAAAGTAAAAGTTTATGTCAGCTTAAAAGAAAGTGTACTGGATCCACAAGGGAGCGCTGTCCAGCATGCCTTGCACAGTATGTCTTACAAGGAAGTCGCCGACGTGCGCATCGGGAAATACATGGAGCTAACAATTGAAAAGTCGGACCGTGATCTTGACGTGCTAGTGAAAGAAATGTGCGAAAAACTTCTTGCGAATACAGTGATTGAAGATTACAGATATGAGGTTGAGGAGGTAGTCGCACAGTGAAATTTGCGGTGATAGTGTTACCCGGCTCTAACTGTGATATCGATATGTATCACGCTGTAAAGGATGAACTCGGTCATGATGTGGAATACGTCTGGCACGAGGAAACAAGCCTTGACGGCTTCGACGGTGTGTTAATCCCGGGAGGTTTTTCTTACGGAGATTACTTGAGATGCGGCGCCATCGCCCGATTTGCGAATATTATGCCTGCTGTAAAACAGGCAGCGGCTGAAGGAAAACCTGTCCTCGGCGTCTGCAACGGATTTCAGATTTTACAGGAGCTTGGCCTTTTGCCAGGTGCAATGAGACGTAACAAAGATTTGAAGTTCATTTGCCGTCCGGTTGAATTAATCGTGCAGAACGACGAAACTTTATTCACCTCTTCCTATGAAAAAGGCCAATCGATTACAATTCCGGTTGCCCACGGTGAAGGGAATTTCTACTGCGATGACGAAACGCTTGATTCATTAAAAGAAAACAACCAAATTGCTTTCACATACGGTTCCGATATTAACGGAAGTGTCAGCGATATTGCCGGTGTTGTAAATGAAAAAGGAAATGTGTTAGGCATGATGCCTCATCCAGAGCGCGCGGTCGATGAACTGCTTGGAAGCGCCGACGGTCTTAAATTGTTTCAGTCTATCGTGAAAAATTGGAGGGAAACTCATGTCACTACTGCTTGAACCAAGTAAAGAACAAATTAAAGAAGAGAAAATATATCAGCAAATGGGTGTCAGTGATGATGAGTTTGCATTGATTGAATCCATTCTTGGAAGATTGCCGAACTACACAGAAATCGGAATTTTTTCTGTCATGTGGTCAGAGCATTGCAGCTACAAGAACTCAAAGCCGATTTTGCGTAAATTCCCGACGAGCGGCGAACGTGTGCTGCAAGGTCCGGGGGAAGGCGCCGGAATCGTTGATATCGGTGATAACCAAGCGGTTGTGTTCAAAATTGAATCGCATAACCATCCATCAGCCATCGAACCGTACCAAGGCGCTGCGACTGGCGTAGGCGGCATAATCCGTGATGTCTTTTCAATGGGTGCGCGTCCGATCGCTGTATTAAACTCTCTTCGATTTGGTGAACTGACTTCACCGCGCGTGAAGTACTTGTTTGAAGAAGTAGTAGCAGGTATCGCCGGATATGGGAACTGCATCGGAATCCCGACAGTCGGCGGCGAAGTGCAATTTGACAGCAGCTATGAAGGAAATCCGCTTGTCAACGCAATGTGCGTCGGATTGATCAATCATGAAGACATCAAAAAAGGCCAGGCAAAGGGTGTCGGCAACACGGTCATGTATGTCGGCGCAAAAACAGGGCGAGACGGAATTCACGGTGCTACGTTTGCGTCTGAAGAAATGTCTGATGCTTCTGAAGAAAAGCGCTCCGCGGTTCAAGTCGGCGATCCATTTATGGAGAAGCTTTTGCTTGAAGCGTGTCTGGAAGTCATTCAATGTGACGCCTTAGTCGGCATTCAGGACATGGGAGCTGCCGGCCTGACCAGCTCAAGCGCGGAAATGGCAAGTAAAGCGGGTTCTGGCATTGAAATGAACCTTGACTTGATCCCTCAGCGTGAAACAGGCATGACCGCTTATGAAATGATGCTTTCTGAATCACAGGAACGGATGCTGCTTGTTATTGAGCGCGGACGTGAACAGGAAATCATCGATATCTTTGACAAATATGATCTTGAAGCAGTTTCTGTCGGACGTGTAACAGATGATAAAATGCTGCGCCTGACACATAAAGGTGAGGTTGTATGCGAGCTCCCTGTTGATGCCTTGGCAGAAGAAGCGCCGGTTTACCACAAGCCTTCTCAAGAGCCGGCTTACTACCGTGAATTTTTAGAGACGGATGTCCCGGCTCCTCAAATTGACGATGCGAATGAAACACTGAAGGCGCTCCTGCAGCAGCCGACGATCGCAAGCAAAGAGTGGGTTTACGATCAATATGACTACATGGTGCGGACGAATACAGTTGTGGCACCTGGATCTGACGCGGGTGTTCTTAGAATCCGCGGAACGAAAAAGGCGCTGGCAATGACAACTGACTGTAACGCCCGTTATCTCTACCTTGATCCAGAGGTCGGCGGAAAAATTGCTGTCGCTGAAGCGGCGCGCAACATCGTTTGCTCCGGTGCAGAACCGCTTGCGGTTACAGATAACCTGAACTTCGGAAACCCGGAAAAACCGGAAATTTTTTGGCAGATTGAAAAGGCGGCTGACGGCATCAGTGAGGCGTGCAACGTTCTTAGCACACCTGTAATCGGCGGAAACGTATCGCTTTATAACGAATCAAACGGCACGGCGATCTACCCGACACCTGTAATCGGCATGGTCGGTTTAATTGAAGATACAGATCACATTACAACGCAGCATTTCAAACAAGCGGGCGACCTTGTGTACGTCATCGGCGAAACAAAACCTGAGTTTGCCGGAAGCGAGCTGCAAAAAATGACAGAAGGCCGCATTTACGGCAAAGCGCCGCAAATCGATCTTGATGTAGAACAGGCACGCCAAAAGGCACTGCTTGACGCGATTAAACAAGGCTATGTTCAATCAGCGCACGATGTATCCGAAGGCGGCATAGGCGTAGCAATTGCGGAAAGTGTCATGACGACGGAAAACCTTGGCGCTAGCGTGACTGTTGAAGGGGAAGCAGTATTATTATTCTCTGAATCTCAATCCCGCTTCGTTGTTTCTGTGAAAAAAGAACATCAAGCAGCGTTTGAAGCAGCTGTACAAGATGCGGTTCATATCGGTGAGGTAACAGCTGACGGACTTCTGAGCATTCAAAATCATGACGGACAACAATTGATTCACGCGCAGACGAAAGAGCTTGAACGCGCGTGGAAAGGAGCTATCCCATGCTTGCTGAAATCAAAGGCTTAAATGAAGAATGCGGCGTTTTTGGGATTTGGGGACATGAAGAAGCCCCGCAAATTACGTATTACGGCCTCCACAGCCTCCAGCACAGAGGACAGGAGGGCGCGGGCATTGTGGCAACTGACGGTGAACAGCTGACGGCGCATAAAGGCCAAGGGCTGATCACTGAAGTATTTCAAAACGGTGAGCTCAGCAAAGTGAAGGGGAAAGGCGCAATTGGGCACGTTCGGTATGCAACAGCCGGCGGCGGCGGATATGAAAATGTTCAGCCGCTCCTCTTCCGCTCCCAAAACAACGGCAGCCTGGCGCTTGCCCATAACGGGAACTTGGTGAATGCCACTCAGCTGAAGCAGCAGCTTGAAAATCAAGGAAGCATCTTCCAGACGTCTTCAGACACTGAGGTTTTGGCTCACCTGATCAAAAGAAGCGGCCACTTCACGCTGAAGGATCAAATTAAAAACTCGCTTTCCATGCTGAAAGGTGCCTACGCGTTCCTGATCATGACTGAAACAGAAATGATTGTCGCGCTAGACCCGAACGGGCTTAGACCGCTGTCAATCGGCATGATGGGAGACGCTTATGTTGTCGCTTCAGAAACATGTGCATTTGATGTCGTCGGCGCGACGTATCTTCGCGAGGTGGAGCCGGGTGAAATGCTGATTATCAATGATGATGGCATGAAATCAGAGCGCTTCTCCATGAATATCAACCGTTCTATTTGCAGCATGGAATACATTTATTTCTCACGGCCTGACAGCAATATTGAGGGCATTAACGTGCACAGCGCGCGTAAAAACCTTGGAAAAATGCTTGCTCAGGAATCAGCGGTTGAAGCTGATGTGGTGACAGGCGTTCCGGATTCCAGTATTTCAGCGGCTATCGGCTACGCAGAAGCAACAGGCATCCCGTACGAGCTTGGGTTAATCAAAAACCGTTATGTGGGCAGAACGTTTATTCAGCCGTCACAGGCTCTGCGTGAGCAGGGTGTCAGAATGAAGCTTTCTGCGGTGCGCGGTGTTGTAGAAGGAAAACGCGTTGTCATGGTGGATGACTCTATCGTGCGCGGAACGACAAGCCGCCGGATCGTAACGATGCTCAGAGAAGCGGGTGCGACAGAAGTGCATGTGAAAATCAGTTCGCCGCCGATCGCTCATCCGTGCTTCTATGGTATTGATACGTCTACACATGAAGAACTGATCGCGTCTTCTCACTCGGTTGAAGAAATCCGTCAGGAAATCGGAGCCGACACTCTCTCATTTTTGAGTGTCGAAGGGCTGCTGAAAGGAATCGGCAGAAAATACGAAGACGCTAATTGCGGGCAATGTCTTGCTTGCTTTACAGGGAAATATCCGACTGAAATTTATCAGGACACTGTGCTTCCTCATGTAAAAGAAGCGGTGTTAACCAAATAAAACTTGAAAATGACATAAAGGCAGCGCAGTTCGGCTGCCTTTCTCTTTCTGCCCTTGATCGGAGAGATATTTTGAAAAGCGCCTTAAAGGAGTGAATAGGATGTCTGAAGCATATAAAAACGCAGGAGTTGACATCGAAGCCGGATATGAAGCTGTAAAACGGATGAAAAAACATGTGGAGCGTACGAAAAGGCTTGGCGTTATGGGCAGCCTTGGCGGCTTTGGCGGCATGTTTGATCTGTCGGAGCTTTCTTATCAGAAACCCGTTTTAATTTCGGGAACAGACGGTGTCGGTACAAAATTAAAGCTGGCTTTTTCCATGGATAAACATGACACGATTGGTGTAGACGCTGTCGCAATGTGTGTCAATGACGTGCTTGCGCAAGGTGCGGAGCCGCTCTTTTTCCTCGACTATTTAGCGGTCGGCAAAGCAGATCCCATGAAAATTGAGCAGATCGTACAAGGCGTTGCGGATGGCTGTGAGCAGTCAGGTTCAGCCTTGGTCGGCGGAGAAACCGCTGAAATGCCTGGATTATATACAGTTGATGAATACGATATCGCAGGTTTCTCAGTTGGTGTGGCGGAAAAGGATGAAATCGTGACCGGCGAAAACATCAAGGAAGGCCACCTTTTAATCGGACTAAGCTCCAGCGGTCTTCACAGCAACGGATTTTCCCTTGTGAGAAAGGTGCTTCTGGACGATGCAGAGCTTGATCTCGACGAGACGTATGAGCCGTTTGAACGCCCGCTCGGCGAAGAACTGCTTGAGCCGACAAGAATTTACGTGAAGCCTGTGCTTGCGGCTGTGAAAAGCGGACTCATTGATGGTATGGCGCACGTAACAGGCGGCGGATTTATTGAAAATCTTCCGCGTATGCTTCCTGAAGGCTTAAGTGCGGAAATCGATCACGGCTCTTGGCCGATCCCGCCGATCTTCTCTTTCTTGCAGGAGCATGGCAAGCTGAAAGAAGAAGACATGTTTAACGTCTTTAATATGGGCATCGGATTTGTTCTGGCAGTAAAAGAAGAACATCTCACAAAAGTCATCGGAACGCTTGAAAGCCACGGCGAAAAAGCCTATTTAATCGGGCGAGTGAAACAAGGTGAAGGCGTTACATTCGGCGGTGCTGCACTTTCATGAAAAAGTTTGCGGTATTTGCATCCGGAAATGGCTCAAACTTCGAAGCCATCGTCACACGCTTGAAAGAGGAGAACTGGGATGCGTCCGTATCACTCCTCGTTTGCGACAAACCGCAGGCGAAAGTCATCGAGCGGGCGGAAAGATTCCAGATTCCATCCTTTGCTTTTGAGCCGAAGTCTTATGAAAACAAGGCCGCATTTGAACGGGCCATTATTGAACAGCTTCATCTTCATGAAGTAGAATTGATCGTTCTCGCCGGCTATATGAGACTGATCGGTGATACGCTGCTCCAGGCATACGGAGGAAAAATCATCAACATCCATCCGTCCCTTCTTCCCGCTTTTCCTGGAATAGACGCAGTCGGACAGGCATACCGGGCGGGTGTGAAGGTGGCCGGGATTACCGTTCATTACGTCGATGAAGGAATGGATACAGGTCCGATCATCGCTCAAAAGGCAATTGACATTAATCAACATGATACATTGGAAACAATCGAACAGCGGATTCACAAGCTTGAGCATAAATGGTATCCAAGTGTGATTAAACAGCTATTAGGATTAAATAACAGAGGTGAAAAGGCATGACCATTAAACGCGCACTAATCAGTGTTTCAGATAAAACAAATCTTGTTCCTTTCGTAAAAGAACTGACAGAGCTTGGCGTTGAGGTTATTTCAACCGGCGGCACAAAAAAGCTTCTTCAAGAAAACGGTGTTGAAGTTATCGGAATTTCTGAAGTGACAGGTTTTCCGGAAATTATGGACGGTCGCTTAAAAACGCTTCATCCGAATATTCACGGCGGTCTTCTTGCAGTTCGCGGCAACGAAGAGCATATGGCGCAGATCAATGAACACGGCATTGCGCCAATTGACCTGGTTGTCGTCAACCTCTATCCATTTAAAGAGACGATTTCTAAAGAGAATGTGACGTACGAAGAGGCTATTGAAAACATTGATATCGGCGGACCTGGCATGCTGCGTGCGGCATCGAAAAACCATCAGGATGTGACGGTTATCGTTGATCCAGCGGATTACAGCCCTGTTCTGAATCAAATCAAAGAAGAAGGCGATGTTTCGCTTCAGAAAAAACGCGAGCTGGCGGCAAAAGTATTCCGTCACACTGCAGCATATGACGCGCTGATCGCTGACTATCTGACACATGTTGTCGGTGAAAAAGAACCAGAACAATTCACCGTTACATTTGAGAAAAAACAATCGCTTCGCTACGGAGAAAACCCGCATCAGGAAGCAACATTCTATCAAAGCGCGCTTCCTGTCAAGGGTTCTATTGCACAAGCAGTACAGCTGCACGGCAAAGAGCTTTCTTACAATAACATTAAAGATGCGGACGCAGCTGTTCAGATTGTTCGTGAATTCACGGAGCCTGCTGCGGTTGCTGTGAAGCATATGAATCCATGCGGCGTGGGAACTGGCGAAACGATCGCAGAAGCGTTTGACAGAGCGTTCGAAGCAGATAAAACATCGATTTTCGGCGGCATTATCGCGTTGAACCGTGAAGTGGACAAGTCAACAGCCGAAGCGCTTCATAACATTTTCTTAGAAATCATCATTGCGCCTTCATTCAGCCAAGAAGCGCTTGATATCCTGACAGCGAAGAAAAATCTTCGTCTGCTGACACTTGATGTGACAGCTGCCGTTCAAAAAGAAAAACAGCTGACATCTGTACAAGGCGGATTGCTGATTCAAGATTTAGATATGCACGGCTTTAATGATGCTGAGATCAGCATTCCGACAAAAAGAGAGCCGAACGAGCAAGAGTGGGAAGATTTGAAGCTTGCTTGGAAAGTCGTGAAACATGTGAAATCCAATGCGATCGTTCTCGCGAAGGACAACATGACAGTCGGCGTGGGAGCCGGGCAAATGAACCGCGTCGGATCAGCGAGAATCGCAATCGAGCAGGCAGGAGAAAAAGCGAAAGGCAGTGCGCTCGGATCTGATGCATTTTTCCCAATGCCGGATACTGTTGAAGAAGCGGCAAAGGCGGGCGTTACGGCTATCATTCAGCCGGGTGGATCAGTTCGCGACGAGGATTCCATCAAAAAAGCGGATGAATACGGCATTGCCATGGTGTTCACTGGCATTAGACACTTCAAACATTAAGGGGATGAAAACGACGTGAATGTATTAATTATCGGTAAAGGCGGAAGAGAACATACGCTGGCGTGGAAGGTGGCGCAAAGCAGCCTTGTTGATACGGTATTTGCCGCTCCGGGAAATGACGGCATGGCAGCTTCTGCACAGCTTGTAAACATTGAGGAAAGCGACCACGCCGGGCTTGTCTCATTTGCAAAAGAAAATCAGGTCGGGCTGACCATTGTCGGGCCTGAGGTTCCTTTAATTGAAGGCCTTGTTGACGAGTTCGAAAAAGCCGGTCTTCGTGTGTTCGGTCCGTCAAAAGCCGCTGCGATCATCGAAGGAAGCAAACAGTTTGCAAAGGATTTAATGAAGAAATACGACATACCGACCGCAGAATACGACACGTTTACATCCTTTGAAGAAGCGAAGGCTTATGTGCAGGAAAAAGGCGCTCCGATTGTCATTAAAGCGGACGGACTTGCGGCTGGAAAAGGCGTAACCGTTGCGATGACGGAAGAAGAAGCCATCGCGTGTCTGCACGATTTTCTTGAAGATGAAAAATTCGGTGATGCGAGCGCATCTGTCGTGATTGAAGAATTTCTTTCTGGCGAAGAGTTTTCCCTCATGGCATTTGTCAAAGGAGAAAAGGTATATCCGATGGTCATTGCCCAGGATCATAAACGCGCGTTTGATGGAGACAAAGGGCCGAATACAGGAGGTATGGGCGCTTACTCTCCTGTTCCACAAATTTCGGAAGATACCGTAAGTCATGCTGTAGAAACGATCGTCAAGCCAGCCGCAAAAGCAATGGTTCAAGAAGGGCGTTCTTTCACAGGCGTTTTGTACGCGGGACTGATGCTCACTGCGAATGGATCGAAGGTCATTGAATTTAATGCCCGCTTCGGCGACCCGGAGACGCAGGTTGTGCTTCCGCGTATGGAATCTGATCTGGTCAAAGTGCTTCTTGATCTTTTAGATGATAAGGACGTTGACTTAAGATGGAAGGATACGGCGGCAGTGAGTGTCGTGCTTGCTTCAGAAGGCTATCCTGAAAGCTATGCAAAAGGCACGCCGATTGGCAGCCTGACAGCACATGCTGATCAAGTTGTCGTCTTCCATGCCGGAACGAAAGCAGAAGGTGAAGAGTTCGTCACAAACGGCGGACGCGTCGCCAATGTGACCGCCTTTGACGAAACGTTTGAAGCGGCACGAAACCGAGTGTACAAGGCCGTTGATGAGATCATCAAGCCTGGACTGTTTTTCAGAAAAGATATCGGGGCGCGCGCTCTGAAGGCTGCTCAAAAATAAAGAGATGAAAAACCCGCAGATTGTGCTGCGGGTTTTTGTTATACCAAAGCGTGCCGGAAAGCGGAAGAAGAAAGCACAACAAGCGTGGTCGGTTTTCCATGGGCCATTGAAGCGTCTATAAAATCTTCTAGGGTATGCACAGATTCCGTCACCACTTTTGTCACATAGCTGTACATACCTGTAATCCGGTGGTTCTCTGCCACATCGGGGTGGGCTTCGGCAAAGGCGGCGTAGTGCTTGCAGCTTTTCGGCTCCATCAGGATAAAAGCCGTAACATGTTTGTTTAGCTTTTCAAAACAGATATCAGCGCTGTACCCGGTAATGACTCCTTTTTCCTCGAGCTTTCTGACACGTTCCGCCGCACTCGGAGAGCTGAGTCCGACAAGCTTTCCTAATTCAACCATCGTTAATCTCGCATTTTGCTGTAAATGCGAAAGAATTTGAAGGTCTGTATCATCCATTCGTATGGCTCCTTTACAAATTTAGGTGAATTGATAAAAATACCTTTTATGATTAGGTGATGTTGGTGATTTAGCTTAATTGTAGCATATAAGTGTCGTCATCTTTTTTCTATAATTAAGCCATCAACATGGGAGGAGGCATCATTTTGCCGGAATTGCAGCGTTCGATTACTTGGGTTCAAGGAGCGGCATTAACGATCGGGGCCGTATTGGGCTGCGGGATTTTAATTCTTCCGTCTGTCACGGCTGACACCGCTGGTCCCGCTTCTTTATTGGTTTGGGGATTTATGTCTTTCTTATCTTTTCTGCTCGTCGGCACACTGGCGCGCCTTGTCAGAATGGCACCAAGCGCAGGAGGAATCACGGCTTATGTACAGCTAGCTTTTCGGCCAAAAGCCGGGGCCATTTTGGGCTGGATTATGCTGGGATCGGTTCCGATCGGTGTGCCAGTGATCGCTTTGACTGGCGCACATTATGTCAGCTACGTCACAAAGGCTTCGGATTGGCAGATTGCTTTCATTGCAGCAAGTATGCTGGCGATCTCTATTTTGCTTCATATCAGGGGCATTCAATTATCAGCAAACATCAGCATACTCGTCATCTGTGTCATTTTGTTGCTGCTCGTCATTTCTGTTGCTGTTTCACTGCCTCACGTAAAAGCAGCTGAATTTAAGCCTTTTCTGCCGCATGGCTGGTTTGCCGCGGGTTCTGTTTCTGTCATCATCTTTTTTTCTTTTGTAGGCTGGGAAATGATTACTCCATTAGCTGAAGAGTTTACACATCCCGAAAAGGATGTACCAATCAGTTTATTCTTAGCGGCAGCTTGTGTGGCGGTGCTGTATATTATGCTGTCGTTTGTCACTGTGGGCACCCATGCATATGGAGAAAAGGGAGAAATCGCATCTCTGACGATGCTCATATCAAAAGGAGCGGGGGATATTGGGGTATATGTAACGACTTGTTTAGCTCTTTTTATTACATTCGCCACCATTCATGCCAACATCGCAGGGTTTTCAAGAATGGTCTATGCGTTGGCGAGAGAAGGTCATATTCCGGGGTACTTCGGGAAACTCAGTCATACAAAACATACACCTGTCCGTGTATTAACAGCGCTGGCTATCGTGTTTGGTTTCGTTCTTATGGCGAACGGCATATTTCAAATTGATCTGACAACGCTGCTGAAAGGACCAAGCTCGGCATTTATTGCATCTTACATATGCACTATGGCGGCAGCGCTGAAACTGCTGAACTGGAAGGATTCAGGCTGGTGGATGGCTTTGGGGGCGCTTCTTCTTTGTACAGTAATCTACTTATTTAGCGGCTGGGCGCTCTTGTATCCGGCTGCGTTTGTGGCTGTTGGTTTTTTCTATATGAAGACAAAGGGATATTCTGAAAAAAAGCTTGATCACATTTTATGATCAAGCTTTTTTCTTACGATTCTTGATGATCCTGTCCATGGTTTTCATCAATGGTATTTTGAAACATATAGGTTACTGGACAGAAACGCAGTATGCCTGAACCTGCCTTCATGGCGCCTATAAAGATGCAGAACAGATGCATTTTGCACCAAGGTTTTTTCGTATACTTGGCACTCGCAGCTGACATAATTGTCAGTCCGCAGGCGATACGGAAGACGGCATTGATGAGACTGATGTTTGGTTTCATGAAATCCGCTCCTTTTACTTTAAAAAGTTTTTTAATCGAACCTTCAAAAATTTGTAACGTTTTTATCGTGCGTGATGGAGAAGGATGTGATACCATGAGTCTAATACATGTAAAGGAGAGTATGTGAATGTCCGAACGCACCTTTAACTGGAAAAATAAAGACATCAGGGCACAGGTTGATGTTGTAGACTCTAAGCTGCTTCCAACGCTCCTTTTACGGAATGCTCTCGTCTTAAATCCATATGTAAAACAATGGCTGAAAAAAAACATTTGGATTTATCAGGACCGTATTGTTTATGTTGGTCATGAACTTCCGGATAGAACCGAAGAAATTCATACGATTGATTGTGAAGGAAAATACATTGTGCCTGGCTATATCGAACCGCACGCACATCCTTTTCAAATATATAATCCCCAAACGCTGGCGGAATATGTGTCTCAGTACGGTACAACGACATTCGTAAATGATAACTTATTTTTGCTTTTGCAAAGCGGAAAAAAGAAAGCGCTTACTATTTTGAACGAACTCAAAAAGCTTCCGGTTCAGTATTTTTGGTGGTCCCGGTATGACCTGCAGACCGAGGTTCTGAACGAGGATCACGTTCTTCCATTTGACGTCAGAAAGCAGTGGATTGAACATCCGGATGTCATACAAGGCGGAGAAATGACCGGATGGCCGCGTCTTGTAGATGGCGATGATTTAATGCTTCATTGTATGCAGGCCACAAAAAAACAGCGGAAACGCATAGAAGGGCATTTTCCCGGCGCTTCAGATAAAACGCTTACAAAAATGAAGCTGTTCGGAGCGGATTGTGATCATGAAGCCATGACAGGTGAGGAAGTGATGAGAAGGCTGGAGCTGGGCTATTATGTATCACTTCGCAATTCGTCCATTCGCCCTGATTTAAGAAACATATTGCAGGAGCTTCATGAAAAGGGCTTCCGCTACTATGACCACTTTTTTTACACAACAGACGGCGCTACGCCTAATTTTTATAAAGGCGGCATGACAAACGAGCTCATCCGGATTGCCCTGGAAGAAGGGGTTCCGGCAATCGATGCGTACAATATGGCATCATTTAATATCGCGAAGTATTATCAAATGGATGATTATTTAGGCATTGTCGGGCCGGGAAGACTTGCATCACTGAATATCCTTGAGGACCCGTTGCAGCCGAATCCGGTAACCGTTCTGTCAAAAGGCAAGATTCTGCGTGAAGACGGCCGTGATGTGAATGCGTTTCCACATACGAACTGGAACAAAGGCGGTCTTGTCCCGCTTGAGCTTTCATATGATATGACGATGGATGATTTGCAGTTTTCCATGCCGATGGGCGTAAAAATGCGGAATGCGGTGATTATGGAGCCGTATATGATTGAGATCGACAACTCGGTCGAACAGCTTTCATTTGACCATGATGAAAGTTATTTAACGATGCTTGACAGACATGGGAAATGGCGCGTGAATACGATGATAAAAGGATTTGCCTCAAGTGTGCAGGGATTTGTGAGCTCCTTTACGACGACGGGTGATATTGTTGCGATCGGAAAAAACAAAGCGGATATGCTGCTTGCTTTCTCCCGCATGAAAGAAATCGGTGGGGGAATTGTGCTTGCGGAAAACGGAAAAATCCTTCACGAAATTCCGCTTTCACTGTGCGGATGCGCTTCTTCGGAATCGTATGACATCGTGCTGGAAAAGGAACAGAAGCTGAGAGATCTATTGACTGAAAGAGGCTATGAGTATTGTGATCCGGTTTATACGCTGCTCTTTTTACAAAGCACGCACCTCCCGTATATACGCATTACGCCAAGAGGAATCTTCGACGTGATGAAAAAAACTGTACTCTTTCCATCGATAATGCGTTAAAATATAAAAGAGCGGGGAGCCGACATATGAAAAAATGGATGACAGTTTGCGTGCTGTGTTTCGCGTTTTTCATGCTAGTATCTTGTCAGCAGAAGGACGCTGTCCCTGATCACACAAAGAAGCTGAAAGCCCCTTTGACGGGATTGGAGACTGAGCAGAAGGCAGCTGAACGCAGGCCTGTTGCTGTCGTGGTGAACAATCACCCGAAGGCGCGGCCGCAATCAGGACTGTCTAAAGCCGACATTGTCATAGAAGCGCTTGCCGAAGGCCAAATTACAAGGTTTCTGGCCATTTTTCAAAGCCAGATGCCTGAAACTGTCGGACCTGTGCGGAGTGCGCGGGAATATTTCGTCACTCTCAGCAACGGTTTTGACAGCATATTTGTCCATCACGGCTGGAGTCCCGGCGCCAAGGAGCAGCTGGAATCCGGAGCTGCCGATTATATTAACGGATTGGATTTTGACGGAAGCTTATTTTGGAGAGCTGATTTCAGCGAACCGCCCCACAATTCCTACACGTCTTATGAGTACATAAAAAAGGCGGCGGAACAAAAGGGATATGAGCTGAAGCAGGAAACAGATCCAATGCTGTTTCAAACATCAGATGCAAAACCTGTAAATGAATCTTATAATGTTCGGGTAGATTATGGAACAAAAAACGTTACAAATCTTGTCGAATACAACTATGATAAAAAAGCTGAAGCTTATACGAGAAGCTCTGATGGTGTCATGACGACAGACCGGGAGACCGGAAAGCCGGTTGCAATGCAAAATATTTTCATTGTTGAAGCCAGCCATCATACTATTGACCAAGATGGAAGGCGTGACATCGACATAGAATCAGGGGGTAAAGGTCTGTTGTTTCAGCACGGAAACGTCATTGAAGCAGACTGGAAATATGTAAACGGGAGAATTGTGCCGGTGAAAGAAGGCAAATGGCTGCCGTTTGTACCAGGAAAGACATGGATAAATATCGTGCCTGATCTCGATGCGGCTTCCATTAGTAAAGGAGAAGGTGTGTAACGATGCAAATCGATAAATTACGCGGCAAAGAGCTGGACCAGCTATTTAACTCTATCTTATCGCTGAAAGACCTGGAGGAATGTTACCGGTTCTTCGATGATCTTTGCACAATTAATGAAATTCAATCGCTGGCTCAGCGCCTTGAAGTGGCGCGCATGCTCCGCGAAGGAAACACGTATCATAAAATTGAAACAGAAACAGGCGCATCTACTGCGACAATTTCCCGTGTGAAGCGCTGCTTGAATTATGGAAATGACGCCTATGAGATGGCACTTGACCGTGTGAAGGAGACTGAAACAGAGTCTTCTTCCAAATAAAAAACCGCCCTGCCGTTTGGGACTGACCCCTGTTTTTGAGACAGGGATCAAAACACCTTTTATACAGCCAATTGCCGATAGCTTATCGGTGATTGGCTGTTTAGTTTCGTTTGAATACGAATGTTGTTATAATAATAAATGTATTCTTTGACAGTGCGTTCTACGATGGCGGTCGTGGTTCGATTAATGCTGTTAAGATAGAACGTTTCAGACTTTAGTGAGGAATGAAACGATTCGATGGAGGCATTATCAGCGGGCGTCCCTTTGCGGGACATGCTCATGGTAATGCCTTTTGTTTTAACAGCTTTCTGATACTCATAAGATGTATACACAGATCCTTGGTCACTATGTAACACGCAGTTCTGAGGCAGTGTTGGCAGTTGATCAAGTGTGTTTAAGACAAAGTCTGTGTCCTGCTTATCTCCAATCGTGAAAGCAATTACTTCTCCATTGTATACATCCAATATACTGGAAAGGTACAATTGTTTCTGTCCATAAGGCAAATACGTGATATCCGTTACTAGTTTTTCAAGAGGATGATCGGACTGAAAGTTCCGATCTAATATATTATCAACCACGGCATATGGCTGCCCATTCTTCTTGCGCTTTTTCACCTTAACCCGGCACTGCCACTGATTTTTCTGCATGATACGCTGAACCGTTTTATGGTTAATACGCATTTCCTTTTTTAATATAGCTGTAATTTTTCGATATCCATATCGATACTTGTGCTCTCGACACAACGTGCCGATTTGTTTTTCCAAATGGCACTTGGGATGATCTTTCATCAGGTTCTTCTTCCAACGATAATAAGACGCTCGTGAGATACCTAAATGAACACAGATATTCTGTACGGTCATTGTGCCGTGCAATACTTCTACAAGTTCGACTGACGTTTGGCTATCAACTTCCTTTCCAATTCGTTGTACTTTTTTAAAACTTCATTCTGTTGTCTCAGATAACGGTTCTCTGCCTGCAGTTTCTCTAATTCGGAAGAATACTCCGGACCTTTTCCGTAAGTGTATTGCTTACCAACAGGCTGTTCAAATCGATGTGTATCCCCAGCTTTATGCCATCTAACCCATGTCTGAACCTGCGTCTTATTCTTGATATTCAATTCCTGCATGATCTCTTTCATAGGCACGCCTGCCAATCTCATTTCTACAGCCTTCTGTTTGACTTCAATCGGATAACTCATTCTTGTTCCCATACAAAAAACACCTCCAAGTCTTATTTCGGATAACAACTATCCGTTTTCAAACTTGAAGGTGTTTTTTATTTATCTCATTTTATGGGGTCAGTCCCGTTTGGCTAGGGGCGGTTTTTTTTATGAAACAATTTTCTCAATCAGTTTGTTGATGTCAATTGTGCTGCCATCCTCTTTACGATAGACAACATGCTTCTGGGAAAAATGAATCGGCGAATCGATCCCGGCTGCTGCTGCCAGATTAAACAGCCCCTCACGCAGCGAAATGACGTAGTTGCAGACACGGTGCTGCTTTTCCTCAACGCTCAGCGCTTTTTGCAGCTTCGGATCTGTTGTCGCAACGCCTGCCGGGCATGTGTTGGTGTGGCATACGAGGGCGCGGATGCATCCGACTGAAAACATCATGCCGCGTGCAATGTTGACAAAGTCAGCGCCCAGAGCTAAAGCCACCGCGATTTTGTCAGGGGTCAGCAGCTTTCCGGAAGCAAAAAGTTTCATACGGTCACGCAAGCCGTATTGTCTGAGCAGTGTATCAACGATAGGGAGCGCGGTCATAATCGGGAGGCCGACTGTGTCGGCAAGCTCATAAAAGGAAGCACCGGTACCGCCTTCACTCCCGTCTATTGTTATAAAATCAGGATGTTTTCCGCTTTTCTGCATATAAGAAAAAAGCTCATGCATGTCATCAGGCTGGCCTGCAACAATTTTAATGCCGACCGGCTTTTGACCGACGTCTCGCAGCTTTTCAATAAAATCCAGCATTTCAGGTGTGCTTGAAAATTCATGAAAGCGGTTTGGGCTGTCGATTGATTTTCCGGGTTCGACATTCCGGATTTCCGCCACTTCCTCTGACACTTTAGCGCCATCCACATGTCCGCCGCGGGTTTTTGCTCCTTGTGCGAGCTTCAGCTCAAACGCTTTAATTTGGTCAAGCCGGCTTTTCTTTTTGAATTCCTCCCACGAAAATTCCCCTTTTCTATTGCGCACACCAAAAAGGCCGGGACCGATTTGGCAGATGATATCAGCACCTCCCTTTAAGTGATACTCAGACAATCCGCCTTCACCGGTATTCATCCAAGTGCCGCCCGCCTGGTGCAGCCCTTTTGACAGCGCTGTAATGGCGCGCTCCCCAAGTGAACCGTAGCTCATGGCGGATTGCCCGACTAATCCCTTCACATAGAAAGGCTTTTCGCATGTACTCCCGCCGATGACTTGAACATCATCTGGATGGAGATAATACGGATCAGCCTTAATACGTTCGGCATGTTCGCTACGTCTGAACAGATTGTCCGAATCGATTTTATAGATGTGGGTTTCGATTTTCGGAGACTGGCTCACACGCAATTCTTCTTTTTGTTTTGGGAAAAGGGCGTTTCGGATATAATAGCCCGATTGATCAAAATCTCTTACCGAGCCGAAACCCATCATTCTGCTTTTATATTTTCCGGAAATGACAGTTTGCTCATATTCTTTTCGTGAAAAAGGCTGTTCCTCATTGTCATTGCTAAATAAATACTGCCGCAGCTCCGGTCCGATTTTTTCAAAAATATAGCGAAACCTTCCAATGACAGGATAGTTGCGGAGGATCGAATGCTCCTGCTGTTTTTCGTCCTTTATGTAGATCCAGACAAACAATGCGATGGGGATAACGATAATCCCGATGATAAATGCAATAAGTGCAATGATCATGTATTCCATCTGTTAGCCTCCCTTTTTATGTAACCATTTCCACTGTTGGAGCGTTTCCAAACAATAGAAAATATTACTGTCTGTTTCTATAAAAAGAGAGCGGAACAGCCGCTTTTTTTCTGCGGAAATAGAATCAAACCACCTTTTTCAGTGAATAACGAGAATGACGGCTTTTTCCGTTTTTCCGCGCTATGTGAATTTGTTATAATGTTTAAATGGTAATAAACGAATGGAGGAACGGATGACGTGTACGATGTAACGGAGTGGAAGCATGTCTTTAAACTCGATCCAAATAAAGATTTGCCTGATGAACAGTTGGAGATTCTTTGTGAGTCAGGGACTGATGCGGTCATTATCGGAGGAAGCGATGGTGTAACGGAGGATAATGTCCTGCGGATGCTGTCTCAGGTGAGACGGTTTTTGGTGCCGTGTGTCCTTGAGGTGTCAGCGATTGAAGCGATTGTCCCCGGCTTTGACTTATATTTTATTCCGAGTGTATTAAACAGCAAAAATCCGGATTGGATTGTCGGAATGCATCAGAAGGCCATGAAGGAATATGGAGAACTGATATCGATGGAAGAAATTGTGGCGGAAGGCTATTGTATCGTAAATCCTGATTGCAAAGCCGCGGCTTTAACGGAGGCGGACACCAATCTGAATCATGACGATATCATCGCCTATGCGCGCGTGTCTGAGCTGCTGCAGCTTCCGATTTTTTATCTGGAATACAGCGGCGCTCTTGGGGACATAGAAGCCGTGAAGAAAACGAAGGCTGTATTGCAATCGTCCACCCTGTTTTACGGAGGCGGCATCAAAGATTCGGGGACGGCGAAACAGTATGCCGGGCACGCGGATGTCATTGTGGTGGGCAACGCTGTGTATGAGGATTTTGATGAAGCGCTAAAGACAGTAGCAGCTGTCAAAGGCGAGTAGCGAAATGTACGGATTTGGTTTATGATAGAACATATGTTTGTATAGGCGGGTGACGAATTTTGAATTACATTAGCAATCAACTATTAAGCGGTTTAAACCCCGTTCAGCAGGAAGCTGTCAAAACAACGGACGGGCCTCTCTTGCTGATGGCGGGAGCGGGAAGCGGAAAGACGCGTGTCCTGACGCACAGAATCGCTTACTTAATGGCGGAAAAGCATGTGGCGCCGTGGAACATCTTGGCGATCACATTTACAAATAAAGCGGCCAGAGAAATGAAAGAACGTGTGGAGAGCATTCTCGGGCCTGGCGCGGACGATATCTGGATTTCCACATTCCACAGCATGTGTGTGCGAATTTTGCGCCGAGATATCGACCGCATCGGGATCAACCGTAATTTCTCAATCCTTGATACGGCTGACCAGCTTTCAGTCATCAAAGGGATATTGAAAGAACGCAACCTTGATCCGAAAAAATTTGATCCGAGAAGTATCCTCGGCACGATCAGCAGTGCGAAAAACGAATTGACCGAACCGGAGGAATTTTCTAAGGTTGCCGGTGGCTACTATGATCAGGTCGTCAGCGATGTATACACTGATTATCAAAAGAAACTGCTGAAAAACCAGTCTCTTGATTTTGACGACTTAATTATGACGACCATTAAACTGTTTGACCGTATTCCGGAAGTGCTTGAATTTTATCAGCGCAAATTCCAATACATCCACGTCGATGAGTATCAGGATACGAACAGAGCGCAATACATGCTCGTGAAGCAGCTGGCGGAGCGTTTCCAGAACCTTTGCGTTGTCGGCGACTCCGACCAGTCCATTTACAGATGGCGCGGGGCGGACATCGCCAACATTCTTTCCTTTGAAAAGGATTATCCGAATGCCAGCGTTATTTTGCTTGAACAAAACTACCGTTCAACAAAACGGATTTTGCGCGCGGCCAACGAAGTGATCCAAAACAACACAAACCGCAAGCCGAAAAATCTATGGACGGAAAACGATGAAGGAATTAAAATTTCCTACTACCGCGGAGACAATGAATTCGGTGAAGGACAATTTGTGGCCGGGAAAATTTATGAGCTTCATAACTCCGGCAAACGGAAGCTGTCGGATATCGCCATCTTGTACCGGACAAACGCCCAGTCCCGTGTGATTGAGGAAACGCTTCTCAAAGCGGGCCTGAACTATAACATTGTCGGCGGCACAAAGTTCTATGACAGAAAAGAAATCAAAGACATTCTCGCGTACCTGCGTCTCGTATCCAATCCGGATGATGACATCAGCTTTACGCGTATTGTCAATGTGCCGAAGCGCGGAGTCGGCGCCACATCACTTGAAAAAATCGCTTCATATGCCGCGATGAACGGCTTGTCACTATTCCAAGCGATTCAGCAGGTTGATTTCATCGGCGTCAGCGCCAAGGCTGCTAACGCGCTCGACAGCTTCAGACAGATGATTGAGAACCTGACAAACATGCAGGACTATTTATCAATTACCGATCTGACCGAAGAAATTCTCGATAAAACCGAATACAGAGAGATGCTGAAAGCAGAAAAATCAATTGAAGCCCAAAGCCGTTTAGAAAACATCGACGAGTTCCTGTCCGTAACGAAAAACTTTGAACAGAAAAGCGAAGACAAGACACTCGTTGCGTTTCTGACAGATTTGGCACTGATCGCTGATATCGATCAGCTCGACCAGAAAGAAGAGGAATCCGGCGGCACGGATGCGATCACGCTGATGACGCTGCACGCCGCAAAAGGACTGGAATTCCCGGTTGTTTTCCTTATGGGGCTTGAGGAAGGCGTCTTCCCGCACAGCCGTTCACTGATGGAAGAAGCAGAGATGGAAGAAGAACGCCGTCTAGCTTATGTGGGCATTACAAGAGCGGAGCAGGAGCTTTATCTGACCAACGCAAAAATGCGCACGTTGTTTGGCAGAACAAACATGAACCCGGAATCACGCTTTATCGGTGAAATTCCAGATGATTTATTGGAAAACCTAAATGAGAAAAAAGAAACGAGAGCGCCGTCTGCGAGAAAAATGCAGCCGAGACGCGGCCCTGTTTCCCGTCCGGTATCCTACGCAAGCAAAACAGGCGGTGATACCCTCAACTGGGCTGTCGGAGATAAAGCCGGACATAAAAAATGGGGCACAGGAACCGTTGTCAGCGTAAAAGGCGAAGGAGAAGGGACCGAACTCGATATTGCCTTCCCGAGCCCGATCGGTGTGAAGCGCCTGTTAGCGGCATTTGCGCCAATTGAAAAGCAGTAATTGAACAGGAAAGGAAGAAGCAGATGGACAAAGAAACAGCGAAGCAGCGGGCAGAAGAACTGCGCCGCACCATCAACAAGTATAGTTATGAATATTACACCTTAGATGAACCGAGCGTCCCTGATGCTGAATACGACAGATTGATGCAGGAGCTGATTGCGATTGAAGAGGAGCATCCAGACCTCAGAACGCCTGATTCTCCTACACAGCGTGTCGGCGGCGCTGTGCTTGAAGCATTTCAAAAAGTCACTCACGGCACGCCAATGCTCAGTCTGGGCAACGCGTTTAATGCTGACGATCTCCGCGACTTTGACCGCCGTGTGCGCCAGGCCGTGGGTGATGATGTGGCGTATAATGTGGAGCTGAAAATAGACGGTCTTGCTGTTTCTCTCCGTTATGAAGACGGCTATTTTGTCAGAGGCGCCACAAGAGGCGACGGAACAACGGGAGAGGATATTACGGAAAATCTGAAGACGATCCGCACTATTCCGCTCAAAATGAACCGCAGCCTTTCAATTGAAGTGCGCGGCGAGGCATATATGCCGAAACGCTCATTTGAAGCGCTCAATGAAGAACGGATCAAAAACGAGGAAGAACCGTTCGCAAATCCGCGCAATGCCGCTGCGGGATCACTCAGACAGCTTGATCCTAAAATTGCGGCGAAACGAAATCTTGATATCTTCGTCTACAGTATAGCGGAGCTTGACGAAATGGGTGTGGAGACACAAAGCCAAGGGCTTGATTTTCTCGACGACATCGGCTTTAAAACGAACCAGGAACGGAAAAAATGCGGCAGCATAGAAGAAGTCATTGCGATGATCGATGAGCTTCAAGCGAAACGCGCCGATCTCCCGTATGAAATTGACGGCATCGTCATCAAAGTGGATTCTCTCGATCAGCAGGAGGAGCTCGGCTATACGGCGAAAAGCCCGCGCTGGGCCATTGCGTATAAGTTTCCTGCAGAAGAGGTCGTGACAAAGCTTCTCGATATCGAATTAAATGTCGGAAGAACGGGTGTGATTACGCCGACCGCGATTCTTGAGCCGGTAAAAGTTGCCGGGACAACGGTCTCAAGAGCATCCCTTCATAACGAAGATTTAATTAAAGAGAAGGATATCCGGATTTTGGATAAGGTAGTCGTCAAAAAAGCGGGCGATATTATACCTGAAGTCGTGAACGTTCTCGTTGAACAGCGCACGGGGGAAGAAAAGGAATTCAGCATGCCGACAGAATGCCCTGAATGCGGCAGTGAACTCGTCCGCATTGAAGGAGAAGTGGCACTTCGCTGCATCAATCCTGAATGCCCTGCACAAATCAGAGAAGGGCTGATTCATTTTGTCTCCCGCAATGCCATGAACATTGACGGGCTTGGCGAACGAGTCATCACACAGCTGTTTCAGGAGAATCTCGTCCGAAATGTGGCAGATTTGTATAAGCTGACGAAGGAACAGGTGATTCAGCTCGAACGCATGGGCGAAAAATCAACTGAAAACCTGATCAGCTCTATACAAAAATCAAAGGAAAATTCATTAGAGCGCCTGTTATTCGGCCTCGGCATCCGATTTATCGGCTCGAAGGCTGCAAAGACGCTCGCCATGCACTTTGAAAGCTTGGACAATCTGAAAAAAGCTACCATAGAGGAACTTCTCGCAATAGATGAAATCGGTGAAAAAATGGCTGACGCAGTCATCACCTATTTCCATAAAGAAGAAATGCTCGAGCTTTTGGCCGAACTTGAGGAGCTTGGCGTAAACACACTTTATAAAGGTCCGAAAAAAGTAAAAGCAGAGGATAGCGATTCCTATTTTGCAGGCAAAACCATCGTTCTGACAGGAAAGCTGGAAGAGCTGTCAAGAAACGAAGCGAAAGCGCAAATTGAAGCGCTCGGCGGAAAGATGACTGGAAGCGTCAGTAAAAACACAGACTTGGTCATCGCCGGAGAAGCGGCGGGAAGCAAGCTGACAAAAGCGCAAGAGCTGAACATTGAAGTGTGGAATGAACAACAGCTAATGGGAGAGCTAAAGAAATAAGAGGAGTGTTTTCTATTGAAAAAGACGTTGGTAATGGCGGCAACGGCGGCAGTGTTGATGCTGTCTGCCTGTTCGTCAGGTTTTGGGGGGAAGAAGGAGGAAGAGATTACGCAAAAAACGGCGAAATCGTCAGAAAAAGCGATTATCCCGAAATACAATATCTCTGACTCCTATTACAAAATGGTGCTTCCGTTTAAAGCGGGGAAAGCACGAGGCCTGACAACGGAACAGCTGAATACAAGACTTGATATTGATGAGTTTGAAACGGGACTGATGCGCCTTGCCCAAGACTCTTTCTCGACAGACGATTATCTGTTCCAAGAAGGACAATACTTAGATGAAGATACAGTATTAAGCTGGCTGGCTCGGAAAAAAACAGGCTCTGATCTGAAAAAAGCCCAAAAAGAAGATAAAAACTTTAAAAACGAAGGTCTGAACCCAGCGCTCCCTAGCTCTGGCTCAACAGAAGAGAAAAACGAAAGCAGTCCGGTTTATTTAGCTTCTATGCTGGAACATGATTACTTAGTCAGAAAAGACAAGAATTCCATCCAGCTTGGCGGCGTTATGATCGGCTTGGCGTTAAATTCAGTGTATTACTACCGCGAGAAAACAGGCGACCCTCAAAAAGAAGTGGAAATTGATAACAGCACACTCCGTAAACAGGGAGAAAAAATCGCGCAGGAGGTCATTAACCGCCTTCGCAAAAAAGACAACCTGAAGAATGTGCCGATTACGATTGCGCTTTACAAACAGGCGTCTAAAACATCCATCGTTCCCGGCAATTTTATCGCCAAAACAGAAGTCAAAGCAGGCTCCTCTGATATTTCAAACTGGGACGATGTAAATGAAAAATACGTCTTCTATCCGGCCGATACGAGCACTGCAGAGAAATATCCGGATGATTCTGAAGTCTTTAAACGATTCAAAAACTCAATTGACAACTACTTCCCGAACTACACAGGTGTTGTCGGAACGGCCCTGTATGAAAACGATGAAATGAAGAAAATGAAAATCGAAATTCCGATGCAATTCTACGGAAAGAGTGAAGTCGTCGCGTTTACCCAGTTCTTAACGGGTGAGGTCATGGACTATTACTCAAAGAGCTCACTAGATCTCGAAGTGGATATTACATCCTCAGACGGGCAGGAAGCGGTCATTCTCCGGGATGCTGGCGATAAAGAGCCGACTGTTCACATTTATGACTAAAATAAGTTAACCCCTTGCGCCGCAGCGGCGCTGGGGTTATTTTGCGTTTATATTGAATTTGGGGATCGTTGGATAGGGTATGCATTTATGTTATGATGTTCAAAAAATAGAAAAGGGTTGAAAATATGAAAAATAAATCCTTTTATTTCATATGGGCGGGGCAGTCGATTGCCAATTTAGGAGATTCTCTATATGTGCTGGTTCTGACCCTGTTTACCTATCAAGTCACAGACTCGGCTTTTTTGGCATCGCTTGTGGCCATGATGCAATTTGTCGGCCAATCATTAAGCGCAGTTTTTATACCTGTTTTTATCAATAAATACAGGCTCAAGCAGATTTTGATCTTTTTACAGCTGACGCAAACAATACTTTTATCTTTGCTGCTCCTCATATTTATTATAGATTTTAAATCTATTGTAATCTTTTTCTTGATTGTATTTTTCATGTCACTGTTAGATGGAGGAACCATCCCGGTCAGAAATTCTATGATTCCCCGTTTTGTTCCAAAACCCATGCTATTGAAAGCAAACAGTCTTGTGCTGACCTCTGATCAGATCGTGCTCTTGCTCGGTTGGCTGCTCGGCGGCCTTTTGATCAAATGGCTCGGACCCCAATTGCTATTAATGCTGACTTTTGTGCTTTATGGCACTTCAACAGTGTCTTTATTTTTTGTCAAGGATGCGGGTAAAGGAGATGGCGAACAGGAAGAAAACGAATCTTTTATTGATAAAATCGCAGCTGGCTGGAAAGCGATTTATCAGATGCCTGTTATCAGAATGCTGACTGTTCTTGAGCTTTTATCCATGTTCGGCAGAAGCATTTGGACGGGGGCTATCATTCTTGTATATGTCCATGAAGTGCTTCATAAAAACGAAACATGGTGGGGGTTTATTAATGCCAGTTATTTCGCGGGTACCATTACAGGCGGTTTAATCGTATGGAAATTTTCGAAAAGCATCAACGGAAAGCTGTTCTCAATGATTTTATGGACTTCAATTGCTATCGGCGCTTCTACATTATGTCTTGGGCTAAACAAGTATGCGTTGGCATCCTTGCTTCTTGTCTTTATTCTGGGACCCTCATTTCAGCTCAGGGGGATTGCGATCAGAACTTATGTGCAGGAGAACATAAACGAAACATTGCTTCCAAAAATCCTGTCTGCTCAGCATACAATAAGCACATTTGTATACGGAGCTTCTATCTTGATTATGAGCAGTCTAACTGATTGGCTTGGTGTGCAATATGTCTTTTTCTTGAATTTTATCATTTTTACTGTTTCAGCGCTTCTATCATTAAAACTAAAAAATGAACAAATATAGACAATATATTATAAATATTTACATAAATATGTTTGTGTAATTAAATGGTTTTTAATCAAATACTTTTGGAATTTTAGACGGTCATTTTCATTTATTTCCTTTTTCTCTCGTTAAAAAGCTCGCAGACGAAAAGCATATGAGAATCCGACTTTTGAAATAATATAACTCCTCATAATCGTATGTTTCCCGCTTGCATTCAGCTGATTCGTACGCACCGTAAGCTCTTCGGCCCGCTGCAAGTTGCTTTCCTGCGCATAGCTGATTGTAAACTTTATATTTAGACTGGAAATAAATTGATCCCTTGCAGTTTAAGGATTCAGGCAGAAATCGGGCTTTTTTTGAATTCTGGGCTGCGCATCGTTTTGAAGAAGAAGCGGATCGTATTTATCACAATTCTGTGTATGATGTAGAGGATCGAAGCGGGCATATCGAATGGGTATCCTCTCGGCAGCCTGCGCAGGATGTAACGGAAAAAACGGCTGCAGGTGATGTATTGCCGCAAGCTTTCATTGAAAACACAAATGCTCATTGGAAAGTGCTGCATGCTGAACAATCCCGCATTCTTCATATAGTGGCCTTAGATACAAACCGGCCGGAGCATTTGCGAGCTTTATTAGTGAAGGAACATATAGGAGCCGAAGCAGTAGAAAGCGGGCCGGAACCGGAAACAGAATAGCAAAAAATACTTGCAGACATTTAAGGATATTCTCCACTTGGATCATGTAGGTATTGACCCAACTATTTCTTTCATTTAGGAGGAAATTTACTTCTCGCTGTCAAAATGGAAGTAGATGTGGAAAAGAAGGGCAGGTATGTTGATGATTGGAACTTCACAAAAAAAACACACGATAAAAGAATTATTTAAATATATGAAGAGGGAGAATCAGCATGCATAAAGATATTAAAGCAATATTCGATGAAGAAAAGGTTCTGGCAGAAGCTGCCGTTATATATGGATTTACAAGAGAGCAGGTGCAATTCTTAGCAGATGCGGAAAACTATGTGTATGAGTTTGCTAAAGACAACGAATCTTATATTTTAAAGATTACACACACAATTCGCAGGTCGCCTAATTACATTATGGGGGAAATGGAGTGGCTCCATCACCTTGCTGAAGGAGGACTTTCAGTAGCCAAACCGATCCCGTCGCTAAATGGAAAAGATGTTGAGGAAGTGCCAGATGGAAATGGCGGAGCGTTTTTACTCAGAGTATATGAGAAGGCGCCGGGGCACAAAGTGGACGAATCCGACTGGAATGAAACCCTATTTTTTGAGCTTGGCAGATACACAGGGAAAATGCACAGCTTGACAAAAAGCTACAAGCTCAACAATCCTGCTTTTAAAAGACAAGAGTGGGATGAAGAAGAGCAGCTGATGCTTAGAAAATACGTGCCGGAAGACCAGACTCAGGTGTTTCAGCAGGCCGATGAGCTAATGAATGAACTGCGCCAATTACCAAAAAGCAGGGACAGCTACGGCTTGGTTCATGCAGACCTCCACCATGGCAATTTTAACTGGGACCAAGGGAAAATCACAACATTTGATTTTGATGATATCGGCTACAATTGGTTTGTCAATGATATTAGCATTCTCCTCTATAATGTGCTATGGTACCCGGTCGTTCCATATGAAAACAAAGCCGTGTTTACAGAGGAATTTATGACACACTTTATGAACGGGTACAGGGAGGAAAATGATCTGGATGCTTCGTGGCTGATAAGAATACCTGATTTTCTCCGCCTGCGTCACATGCTGATATACGGACTGCTGCATCAAATGTTTGATCTTACCTCAATAGGCGCAGAAGAAAAAGAAATGCTGGCCGGTTTCAGAAGAGATATAGAAAACCGCACGCCGATCACAGAATATGATTTTTCTAAGCTCGTCTAGAACGAAAAAAGCCAATGGGTCATAATGCCCCATTGGCTTTTATAATGTATCGCACTTCACGCCGACGACACCTTCAATGTCTTTTATATCATAGTAGACATCGGTCGTGTATCTGTTTTTATGGACACGGACCTTGACTTCCATGATCGGAAATTCTTTTTCATGAAGGTCATCGATTCGGACGGAGTGTGTCTTAATGTTTTTTCTTTTCATTTCTTTTAAAATCTCTGTCATTTTGTTTTTATCGGAAAGTGACATTCTGATGCGGATGTCTTTTTCCTGCAGACGGTCTGGACCGATTTTTCTGACCGCCCACGGCAGAAATTCAACGCTGATCAGGATGAACAGAAGGCTGGCAAAGGCTTCTTTATAAAATCCCGCTCCGGTTGCAAGTCCGAGCCCGGCCGCACCCCAAATCATAGCCGATGTGGTTAAGCCGGAAATGACATCGTTGCTCTTTCGCAAAATAACACCCGCTCCGATAAACCCGACACCGGAGATGATTTGCGCCGGCAAACGCAGCGGATCCATCATGATGCGGTAGTATTTAGGGAAATGATATGCCGCGTTAATACTGACGATCGTCAGCATGCATGAGCTGACGGCGATAACAATACAGGTTTTTAACCCGAGCGGCTTATTCTTCAGCTCGCGCTCCAGCCCGATGACCATGCCAATTAAAGTGGCAATGCCCAATTTTAATAAAATATCAGGATCAATGTACCAGCTCAACAGCAACTTCCCCCTTATCTATGGTGTTTTTAAATAAATATGATTTTCTCACAGTATTTATCGCAAAACAAGGGCACAAAAGCCACCAAGCAGCGCTTGATGGCTTTTTGATTATTTTTTGCGCTTTAACAGTTTTTCCATAACACCGAATAATCGGTAAGAGGCTTTTGCAGGCCGCTTTGTGATCATGCTGACGGTGATGCCGGCAATCATACTGAGGATAAACCCAGGGATGATTTCGTATACGCCGGTTGATTTTGCCAGGCCGGTTGTAATCCAAATCAACACGGTCGCAGCCCCGACAATCATCGCAGCAAGAGCGCCCCATTCGTTCATCCGCTTCCAATACAGGCTGAGCAGAATCGCAGGCCCGAAAGCTGAACCGAAGCCGGCCCACGCGTATCCGACTAAATCAAGAATGGAGCTGCTCGGATTCAATGATAAGAATACCGCAATAATGGCAATCACTAAGACGGACAGACGCCCGACCATTACTAATTCTTTATCGGAAGCTTTTCGTCTGAAAAACGTCCGGTATAAATCTTCTGTTACAGCACTTGCTGTTACCAAGAGCTGTGAGGAGATGGAACTCATGATGGCAGCCAAAATAGCTGACAACAAGAAACCAGTGATTAAAGGGTGGAACAAGATTTTAGAGAAGATAATGAATATCATCTCCGGATCCTTTACAGCAACACCGAATTTATGGGCATAAGCAACACCGATTAAACCGGTCAGCACGGAACCGAGCACTGAAATAACCATCCAGCTCATGCCGATTCGGCGTGCAGGCTTTAAATCTTTAATGTTTTTAATCGCCATAAATCGGACGATAATATGAGGCTGGCCGTAGTAACCCAAGCCCCAGGCTAAATAGGAAATAATGCTAATGACGCTCGCGCCTTTAAAGATATCCAACAGATTTGGGTTAACAGCGCTGATTTCATGGAAAGTCGGAGCAACGCCGCCCACATGGGTAAAAGCAACGATCGGCACAAGCACTAGTGCTGCAAACATGATCGCACCCTGCACGAAGTCAGTCAGACTGACAGCAAGGAAACCGCCAAACAGTGTGTACAATACGACAACACCGGTAGTCAGAAGCAAGCCTAATTTGTAATCCGCGCCAAAAGCAGATTCAAACAGCCGCCCGCCAGATACCATACCGGAAGAGGTATACAATGTGAAAAAGATCATAATGACCAAAGCTGATACGATTTTCAGCAGTGATGAAGAATGCTGGAACCGTTTATCAAAGAAATCAGGAATCGTAATCGCGTCATCCGCCGCTTCCGTATAAGCACGCAGCCTTGGAGCCAGCAGCAAGTAGTTTGAGTACGCCCCGATGGTAAGACCTAAAGCAAGCCATAAGGTTGACAGCCCTGTCGCGAACATCGCGCCGGGAACACCCATCAGCATCCATCCGCTCATATCCGCCGCTCCGGCAGACAAAGCAGTAACAAACGGCCCGAGACCTCTTCCTCCAAGCATGTAATCGTTAATATCAGTGGTTTTCTTAAATGCATACCAGCCGATTAACAGCATGGCAATAAAGTAAATTGCTAAAGAAATAATAATTTCAATACTCACGTTTTACCCTCTCTTCATTTCTAATAATTTTGCATCACCTCTCAAATTGATGGTGCCAGTTAAGCAGCCTGGCGCAAGTGCGACACAAAAGACATTCTTTTGCAGGTGCACTTGGTAACTTAACCTAACAAAATATTCCCACCCATTCAAGCGATGAAACATGGCCGCCCAGCGGGAAATATCGGGGCAAACCAAGAAGGGAATAGAGATTAAAACGCTTTCAAAAATAATTAAAGTAAAAATTTTCAGAAAAATATTTCGTTTCTCCTCCGGCTCTTTTTAGTATAAAATATATAGGGTATTGTCTCGAAAACACAGGCCCGCCCCAAGGCGTTTTGTTGCTTTAAAGGGCTTGTTTTTGATATGATCAGTATTATATGACTTAACGGAGAAATATGTGGAGGTGGATCATATGTCACGAATTTCAATAGAAGAAGTAAAGCACGTTGCGCATCTTGCGAGACTTGCGATTACGGAAGAAGAAGCAAAAATGTTCACTGAACAGCTTGACAGCATCATTTCATTTGCCGAGGAGCTGAACGAGGTCAACACAGACAATGTGGAGCCTACAACTCACGTGCTGAAAATGAAAAATGTCATGAGAGAAGATGAAGCGGGTAAAGGTCTTCCGGTTGAGGATGTCATGAAAAATGCGCCTGACCACAAAGACGGCTATATTCGTGTGCCATCAATTCTGGACTAAAGGAGGGACACAAGAATGTCATTATTTGATCACAAAATCACAGAATTAAAACAGCTCATACATAAAAAAGAGATTAAGATTTCTGACCTGGTCGATGAATCTTATAAACGCATTCAAGCGGTTGATGATAAGGTACAAGCCTTTTTGGCATTAGATGAAGAAAAAGCGCGCGCATACGCAAAGGAGCTCGATGAGGCGGTTGACAGCCGTTCTGAGCATGGTCTTCTCTTTGGGATGCCGATCGGCGTAAAAGATAATATCGTAACAAAAGGGCTGCGCACAACTTGCTCCAGCAAAATTCTCGAAAATTTCGATCCGATTTACGATGCTACTGTCGTTCAGCGCCTTCAAGACGCTGAAGCGGTTACAATCGGAAAACTGAACATGGACGAGTTCGCCATGGGATCATCAACAGAAAACTCAGCTTACAAGCTGACGAAAAACCCTTGGAACTTAGATACGGTTCCCGGCGGTTCAAGCGGCGGATCTGCGGCTGCGGTTGCTGCGGGAGAAGTTCCGTTCTCTCTTGGATCTGACACAGGCGGTTCCATCCGCCAGCCGGCCTCTTTCTGCGGCGTTGTCGGATTAAAGCCTACATACGGACGCGTATCCCGTTATGGATTGGTCGCATTTGCGTCTTCTTTAGACCAAATCGGGCCGATTACACGTACGGTTGAGGATAACGCATTCTTGCTGCAGACCATTTCAGGTGTTGATAAAATGGACTCTACAAGCGCAAATGTAGACGTTCCAGATTATCTTTCTTCATTAACTGGCGATATCAAAGGATTGAAAATCGCTGTTCCAAAAGAATATCTTGGCGAAGGCGTCGGCAAAGAAGCGAGAGAATCTGTTCTTGCAGCGCTCAAAGTTCTAGAAGGCCTTGGCGCTACATGGGAAGAAGTATCTCTTCCGCACAGTAAATACGCGCTTGCGACGTATTACCTGCTGTCATCTTCTGAAGCGTCTGCCAACCTCGCACGCTTTGACGGCATCCGCTACGGATACCGCACAGACAACGCGGAAAACCTGATCGACCTATACAAGCAAACGCGCGCTGAAGGCTTCGGAAATGAAGTGAAACGCCGCATCATGCTTGGAACATTCGCTTTAAGCTCAGGCTACTATGACGCGTACTATAAAAAGGCGCAAAAAGTGCGTACTTTAATTAAGAAAGACTTCGAAGACGTATTTGAGAAATATGATGTCATTGTTGGACCAACTACACCGACACCTGCATTTAAAATCGGTGAAAACACGAAAGACCCGCTCACAATGTACGCTAACGATATCCTAACAATTCCGGTCAACCTTGCCGGCGTTCCGGGAATCAGCGTGCCATGCGGATTTGCAGACGGACTTCCGCTCGGCCTGCAAATCATCGGAAAACACTTTGACGAAAGCACTGTATACCGCGTCGCTCATGCATTTGAACAAGCGACAGACCATCATAAAGCAAAACCTGAATTGTAAGGGGTGAAATGAATTGAACTTTGAAACGGTAATCGGACTTGAAGTCCACGTTGAATTAAAAACGAATTCAAAAATTTTCTCAAGCTCTCCGACGCCATTCGGCGCGGAGGCGAATACACAGACAAGCGTCATCGACCTCGGATATCCGGGTGTCCTGCCTGTACTAAACAAAGAAGCCGTGGAATTCGCAATGAAAGCGGCAATGGCGCTGAACTGTGAAATCGCGACAGATACGAAGTTTGACCGCAAAAACTATTTCTATCCGGACAACCCGAAAGCGTATCAGATTTCTCAATTTGATAAGCCGATCGGCGAAAACGGCTGGATCGAAATTGAAGTCGGCGGAAAAACGAAACGTATCGGCATCACACGTCTTCACCTTGAAGAAGATGCCGGAAAACTGACGCATACAGGCGACGGCTATTCTCTTGTTGACTTCAACCGCCAGGGAACGCCGCTTGTCGAGATCGTATCAGAGCCGGATATCCGTACGCCGGAAGAAGCATATGCGTATCTTGAAAAGCTGAAGTCCATCATCCAATATACAGGCGTGTCTGACTGTAAAATGGAAGAAGGTTCACTTCGCTGTGACGCCAATATCTCTCTTCGTCCGATCGGCCAAGAGGAATTCGGCACAAAAACGGAATTGAAAAACTTGAACTCCTTTGCGTTTGTTCAAAAAGGCCTTGAGCATGAAGAAAAACGCCAGGAGCAGGTTCTTCTGTCCGGCGGTGTGATCCAGCAGGAAACTCGCCGTTACGATGAAGCAACGAAGAAAACCATTCTTATGCGTGTCAAAGAGGGTTCTGACGATTATCGTTATTTCCCTGAGCCTGACCTTGTCGAGCTTTACATTGACGATGAATGGAAGCAGCGCGTAAAAGCAAGCATTCCTGAGCTTCCGGATGAACGCCGCAAGCGTTATATCGATGAACTTGGCTTGCCTGCATATGATGCGATGGTTCTGACACTGACAAAAGAAATGGCAGACTTCTTCGAAGAAACAGTTCAAAAAGGTGCTGAAGCAAAACAAGCATCAAACTGGCTTATGGGTGAAGTGTCAGCTTATCTGAACGCTGAGCAAAAAGAGCTTTCTGATGTGGCGCTGACACCCGAAGGCCTTGCCGGCATGATTCAATTGATTGAAAAAGGAACAATTTCTTCTAAAATCGCGAAGAAAGTGTTCAAGGAATTAATTGAAAAAGGCGGCGACGCTGAGAAGATTGTGAAAGAAAAAGGCCTTGTGCAGATTTCCGACGAAGGTGTGCTTCTGAAGCTTGTCACAGAGGCGCTTGACAACAATCCTCAGTCAATTGAAGACTTTAAAAACGGGAAAGACCGCGCGATCGGCTTCCTTGTCGGACAAATTATGAAAGCGTCCAAAGGACAAGCCAACCCGCCGATGGTTAACAAAATCCTGCTTGAAGAAATTAAAAAACGCTAATGAAAAAGCAGCTCTCCTCATTGCAGAGGGAGCTGCTTTTTTGATCAAATAGAAATAAAGATAGAAATCAAAGCGCGAAGCTTTTCAACTTCTTCGAAATCACTTCCGGTCAAATTTGACAGCAGGCCTTTGATAATCGGCTTGCGCGGCTTTTCCTGCGACAGCTCCTCCTCGATCACATCGAGCGAAACGATGATGTCCTCAGGCAAGGCGCTGTTTTCTTTCACTTTTTGAATGTCCTGAAGGATCTGACCTTTATTCGCGGGCATCAGGCTGTAAATATCTTTTGGCATGAGCGGATCCAGGCTGGAACGGCTTAGCCCCAGTACAAGATCATCCAGTCTTTCCATGATAAATTCAGATATGTTGTCTGCATCAATTTTGATTTCTTCATTAAACACCATCACATTCATATAGGAGTGCACAATGCCTCTTGCCATGATGGAGAGGTCTGAGAGGTAATTCTCAGTTCCCTTGCCATAAGTCGCAAGCAAAGCGTGCCGATACAGTTTATCTGTCTCGGCTGTGACTTTGTAAAAGTATTGCTTCACTTCTTGGTTTTCCGGGATGATATTTTCAGTAAGCAACAGAACAATAAAATCCTTATGATCGCGAAAATCCTCAAACTGAGCGCTGATTTGTTTTTTCAGCACATCCTTAGGCGGCTGTCCGGCGAGATTCTCTTCTATTTGTTTCATTTTTTTCATAGACATGCCAATGTAATATTCACAGGCAGACAATAGCAGCGCTTCTTTTGATTTGAAATGCAGATAAAAAGCGCCTTTTGAGATGCCGCATTCGCTGGCGATTTCCTGGATGGTCGTCGAAGCGTATCCTTTTTTCGCAAATAAACGAATGCTTGTTTTTATGATTCTCTCTTTTTTCTCATTCATGATGTGCTTCCCCTTAATCCTTGAAAAATTTAGAAAAATTTTCTGGTATATGAGTTGACGATGTTGCGTTATACCGTTTAGTATTATATAGAATGACCAGTCAGTCAATAAAAACACAATGGAGGATATGATGAATCACGTTATTAATTTCGTTCTGAAAAACAAATTCGCCGTATGGCTGATGACGATTATTGTAACGGCAGCCGGCTTGTACGCGGGTATGAATATGAAGCAAGAATCCATTCCTGATGTAAACATGCCCTACCTGACAATCAGCACGACATATCCGGGAGCGACGCCTAGCCAAGTCGCTGATGAAGTAACGAAACCGGTTGAACAAGCGGTGCAGAATTTGGACGGCGTGAGCGTTGTTACGTCGACGTCCTATGAAAATGCATCGTCGGTTATGATTGAATATGATTATGAGAAAGATATGGACAAAGCGAAAACAGAAGCGGCTGAAGCATTAGAAAACGTCAGCCTGCCTGATGACGCGAAAGATCCGGACATTTCACGCTACAGTTTGAACTCCTTCCCAATTCTGACGCTGAGCGTGTCCAGTGATTCAGATAATCTGCAAAAGCTGACAAAACAAGTGGAGGACAGCCTCGTTTCTAAGCTTGAAGGCATAGAAGGCGTTGCTTCAGTCCAAGTGTCAGGCCAGCAGGTGGAAGAGGTTGAATTCTCTTTCAAAGAAGACAAACTGAAAGAATACGGCCTTGATGAAGATACAGTTAAGCAAGTGATTCAGGGGTCAGATGTGACAACGCCGCTTGGATTGTACACATTCGGAAATAAAGAAAAATCTGTCGTCGTTAGCGGCGATATTGAAACCATTAAAGATTTGAAGAATATGAGAATTCCAACGGCATCTGCTTCTAGTGCAGGCAGCAGCGCCGCAGCAGCAGCACAAAGTGCACAAGCGGCTCAAAGTCCGCAGGCAGCACAGGCGCAGCAAAGCGTAAGCACAGACGTGCCGACGGTCAAGCTATCTGACATTGCAACGATTAAAGATGTCAAAAAAGCTGAATCAATTTCCCGCACAAATGGAAAAGACAGCATCGGCATCAACATCATCAAAGCAAACGATGCCAACACGGTAGAGGTTGCCGACAATGTCAAAGATGAGCTGAAGCAGTTCAAAGAAGACCATAAAGGCTTCAACTACAGCGCAACACTCGACATGGCAGAGCCGATCACACAGTCAGTTGAAACAATGTTAAGCAAAGCCATCTTCGGTGCTATTTTTGCGATTGTGATTATTCTCTTATTCTTAAGAGATATCAAATCAACATTAATTTCAATTATTTCTATTCCATTATCATTGCTGATCGCACTTTTCGTGCTGCAACAGCTTGATATCACACTGAATATCATGACGCTCGGTGCAATGACCGTTGCCATCGGACGGGTTGTTGATGACTCCATTGTTGTGATCGAAAACATTTACCGCCGCATGAGGCTGAAAGATGAACCGCTGCGCGGAAAAGCTCTGGTCCGTGAAGCAACGAAGGAAATGTTTAAACCGATCATGTCATCCACTATTGTGACGATCGCGGTATTCCTACCGCTCGCACTGGTAGGCGGACAAATTGGTGAATTGTTTATTCCTTTCGCCTTAACAATTGTATTTGCGCTTGCCGCATCCCTGTTGATTTCGATCACGCTCGTGCCAATGCTCGCACACAGCCTGTTCAAAAAATCATTAACGGGAGCGCCTGTAAAAGCGAAAGAACACAAACCTGGCAGACTCGCAAACATCTATAAAAAAGTATTGAACTGGGCGCTGAGCCACAAATGGATCACGTCTATCATCGCCGTTCTGATGCTGCTCGGAAGCTTGTTCCTTGTACCGTTAATCGGTGCCAGCTACCTTCCGTCAGAGGAAGAAAAAACGATGCAGATCACATACAGCCCTGAACCGGGTGAAACGAAAAAAGAAGCGGAAGATGAAGCTGAAAAAGCAGAAAAAATCCTGCTTGACCGCAAGCATGTCGATACGGTTCAGTATTCATTAGGCTCTGGCAGCCCGCTTGCCGGAGGAGATTCAAACAGCGCATTGTTCTATATCAAATATGACAGCGACACGCCGAACTTTGATAAAGAAAAAGACAACGTGCTGAAAGAAATCAAAAAGCAGTCTGACCGAGGAGAATGGAAGTCACAGGACTTCAGCTCTTCAGGCAATAACAATGAATTGACATACTATGTGTATGGCGATTCAGAAAATGACATTAAAGACACTGTCAAAGACATTGAGAAGGTCATGAAGGATGAAAAGGATCTGAAGAACGTAAACTCAGGCCTTTCCAGCACATATGATGAGTACACATTTGTGGCTGACCAAGAAAAGCTGAGCAAACTCGGTTTAACTGCTTCTCAAATTTCTAAGGCCCTAATGTCAGAGACAGCACAGGACCCGCTCACAACCGTGAAAAAAGACGGCAAAGAGCTTGATGTTAACATTAAAACCGAAAAAGACGAGTATAAGAGTGTTAAAGATTTAGAGAACAAAAAGATCACATCAGCGACCGGCAAAGAAGTCAAAATCGGTGATGTGGCAAAAGTAAAAGAAGGCACAACATCTGATACGGTGTCTAAACGTGACGGAAAAGTGTATGCTGATGTCACAGGTGAGGTTACATCAGACAACGTCACAGCTGTATCCGTTGATGTCCAGAAGAAAATTGATAAGCTTGACATGCCTGACAACGTAACGATCGATACAGGCGGTGTTTCCGCAGATATCGCGGATTCCTTTACGAAGCTTGGATTAGCGATGCTTGCGGCGATTGCGATCGTCTACCTCGTGCTTGTGATTACATTCGGCGGAGCATTAGCGCCATTTGCGATTCTGTTCTCACTGCCGTTTACAATCATCGGTGCCCTTGTCGGACTTTACGTATCAGGTGAGACAATCAGTCTGAACGCGATGATCGGTATGCTGATGCTGATCGGTATCGTTGTTACAAACGCCATTGTCTTAATTGACCGCGTGATTCATAAGGAAGCGGAAGGACTGTCTACGAGAGAAGCGCTCTTAGAAGCCGGCTCCACACGACTCCGTCCGATCCTGATGACAGCCATCGCGACAATCGGCGCCTTGATTCCATTAGCTCTCGGCTTCGAAGGCGGAAGCCAGGTCATTTCAAAAGGACTCGGCGTAACGGTTATCGGCGGTTTAATCAGTTCGACGCTTCTGACACTTTTAATCGTGCCAATCGTATACGAAGTATTGGCGAAGTTCCGCAAGAAAAAACCGGGAACAGAAGAAGAGTAAAAATGACAAAAAGCCTCAGCTATGCTGGGGCTTTTGTGCGTTTTCGTCTGTAAGATTATGTACATTTTGTTGCGATTTTTTTAACTCATAGTATAATTAAAGGTTGTTAGTGTAAAAATGGATCGGATACTCTTAAGTAGGATGATGAGATAATGAAACGTGCACGCATAATATACAATCCGACTTCGGGACGGGAGGTCTTTAAAAAGCATCTTGCCCAGGTCCTGCAAAAATTTGAACAAGCCGGCTATGAAACCTCCACCCATGCCACAACATGCGCGGGAGACGCAACGCACGCTGCCAAGGAAGCGGCATTGCGTGAGTTTGACCTGATCATTGCGGCAGGCGGAGACGGAACGATCAACGAGGTTGTCAACGGGCTTGCCCCATTAGACAATCGTCCGACACTCGGTGTGATTCCTGTCGGCACAACAAATGACTTCGCCAGAGCGCTCGGTATTCCGCGAGAGGATATTTTAAAAGCGGCGGATACGGTAATTAACGGCGTTGCCCGCCCGATCGACATCGGACAGGTCAACGGCCAGTATTTTATCAATATCGCCGGCGGAGGCCGCCTGACGGAGCTGACGTACGACGTCCCAAGCAAACTCAAAACGATGCTCGGCCAGCTTGCTTATTATTTAAAGGGTATGGAAATGCTGCCTTCACTTCGTCCGACAGAAGTCGAGATTGAATATGACGGCAAGCTGTTTCAAGGTGAAATCATGCTGTTTTTGGTCACGCTGACAAATTCCGTCGGCGGGTTCGAAAAACTCGCGCCGGATTCCAGCCTGAATGACGGCATGTTTGATTTGATGATATTAAAGAAAGCAAACCTTGCTGAATTTATCAGAGTCGCATCGATGGCGCTCCGCGGCGAACACATCAACGACCAGCACATTATTTATACAAAAGCGAACCGCGTGAAAGTCAATGTATCAGAAAAGATGCAGCTGAACCTGGACGGCGAGTACGGCGGCATGCTGCCGGGCGAATTCGTGAATCTGTATAGACACATTCACGTTGTCATGCCGAAGGAGAAAGCGGAACAGCTGGATGACTAAAAACTTGGCTTTAATGAGCCAAGTTTTTCTTTCGCTTAAAACAAGAGGTGAACATACATGAAAATGAAACCCCCAGTAGAAAAAAACGAATACTACGACGTGACATTTGAGGATTTGACTCACGAAGGAGTGGGCGTCGCAAAGGTCCAAGGCTTCCCGATCTTCGTGCCGAACGCCCTGCCGGAAGAAAAAGCCCAAATCAAAGTCACACGTGTCAAAAAAGGCTTTGCCTTCGGCCGCCTGATTGAGCTGAAGGAAGAAAGCCCGCATAGAACGGACGCCCCATGCCCGATTTACAAGCAATGCGGCGGCTGCCAGCTTCAGCACATGACCTACGAAGGCCAGCTCTTGTTTAAACAAAAACAAGTCAAAGACGTCTTAGAACGGATCGGCAAGCTGAACCTGTCCAACGTCACCGTGCACCCGACACTCGGCATGCAAGACCCATGGAACTACAGAAACAAAGCACAGGTGCCGGTAGGAGAACGGGAAGGCGGACTCGTCGCCGGATTCTATCAGCAAAGAAGCCATGACATCATTGACATGAGCGCCTGCCTGATCCAGCAATCCAAAAACGACGAAGCCGTTCAAGCCGTCAAAGACATTTGCGCCACATACGGTGTCAAAGCCTACAACGAAGAAGGCCACAAAGGCTGGCTCCGCCACATCATGGTCAGATACGGCGTCGTTACAGGTGAAATGATGATCGTCTTCATCACAAGAACAAACGACTTCCCGCACAAAGCGAAGATTATCGAAGACATCACAGCAGCGTTCCCGCACGTCAAATCAATCGTGCAAAACATCAATCCAAACAAAACAAACGTCATCTTCGGCAATGAAACAAACGTCATCTGGGGCGAAGAATACATCTATGACCTCATCGGAGACGTCAAATTCGCCATCTCCGCCAGATCTTTCTATCAGGTCAACCCAGAGCAGACAAAAGTGCTATACGACAAAGCGCTTGAGTACGCGGAGCTGAAAGGCGAAGAAACCGTCATCGACGCCTACTGCGGCATCGGAACGATTTCTCTCTTCCTGGCGAAGCAGGCGAAAAAGGTGTACGGTGTAGAGATTGTGCCGGAAGCGATTGAGGATGCGAAACGAAACGCAGCATTAAACGGCATCACAAACGCTGAGTTCGCGGTCGGTGAAGCGGAAACCGTGATACCAAAATGGTATGAAGAAGGCATTACGGCCGATACGCTTGTCGTCGACCCGCCAAGAAAAGGCTGCGACGAAGCCCTCCTGCGCACGATTGTGGAGATGAAGCCGAAGCGGGTGGTGTATGTGTCCTGTAATCCTGGCACGCTGGCGAGAGATTTACGGGTGCTTGTGGATGGCGGGTATCAGACGCTCGAAGTGCAGCCTGTGGATATGTTTCCGCATACGAATCATGTGGAGGTGGCAGTGAAGCTTGTTTTAAGCGATACAGTTAGCTAAACTGTACCAAATTAAGATGAAGGAGTAGGGGAAAATAATAATGTATTTTTATCTTTTCTTCCCCCGATTACTTCCATTTTATCAATAAGTCTTTGTAGAACTTGCTTTAATACGTGCTCATCTTCAATATCTCTGCTAAATATAGTTCGTAAGATTTCATTTTTGTAATATTATAGAGAAAACATACGAACTATAAGGGGGAATTATATGCATTTCATCAATAGTCAAGGTAAATACTTTACCAAAGCGATTCTAATTGAAGCAAATAATGCAGCAATTAGAGAGGATAGAAATCGCCAAATTAATGAACACTACTTAAAGAATTTGCCAGAAGATAAAGTTTTCCCGATTATACTAGCTATGGATGAACATAATAGAGGAGAGATTAGGGTGCAAATTCTGTTTGATGAGAAAGGGGCACGTGGTTTTTTAGACATGACCAAAAAAAGATATAACTATTTACCACAAGCAACTTTTAATGAAGACGGAACAATCGAATTAGAGTCAGAAGAAGCACTGAATGCCAGAAGACCTTACCCGCCTGGTAGAGAATACGTAGAAAAAGTAGTTAGAACGGTATCAAGGGATAAAGGTTTTAGAGAGAAAATACTCTCTGCGTACAGTAATGAGTGTGCTATGTGTGAAGTAAATGAGCGTTCTTCCCTCGTGGCTGCTCATATTTATCCTGCACATTTATGTAGTGATGATAGTGTAAATAATGGAATATGTTTATGCTCTAATCATGACAAGGCATATGAAAGAGGGAATATATGTATAACCGCTGAAGGGGATATCATTGTTCGAGATCCAAATAGTAAAGTAGACTATCAGAAAATTCGTTTCCCAAAACTTAAGGGTGACTATCCTTCTAAAAAAAGATTAAATCAACGGTTGCAAATTTCTATGAGTGAGCATTGACTAAAAGGAATTAATGTCAATCCTACTCTATAGTATGAGTATGTACTATCAACTCACACGCATGTGAAATGTGTGGCTGTGTTTGAACAAGGAAACTTCCCCCTATGGGGTGTTGCCTTTTTTAGTGATCTTATATTTAATCACTAATTTCGGGAAATATGCAACTCAAGTGAGGTCAAAATTTTTTTGATATTTAAAACCTCTTCCATTCATTCAGTAAGTAAGCCCATAATATTTGAATTGAATGACTCCGTCTATATAGTTGAAATCAAGATCTAGTTTTTATTTCTCTTAGTTCATGGAAATGATCAATAGGTATGAAATAAGTATCGATCTTGTTAGGCAAATAAATCGGTTATGAGTTTGTTTGGTTTGCATATGAGAGTTTCAACATAAAACATACTATCACCTTGTAATCACATTCTTCAGAAAAGAAGACGCAGCCAAAGCTGCGTCTTGTCCTTAACCAAGCGTTCCGTTTTCTGCAATCGTCATTTCCTTGTCAAAGATGGCTTCGTCTGCCAGGGAGTTCGTTGAATCGTTTGCAGCTTTGCTTGTCATGTTTCTGGATGCTACGTTTACTTCATTTCCTAAGGAAGAACTGATAAAGCTTACACCGATCAAAGCAATTACAGCGCACAAAGTCAGTTTAAATTTCATACAAACAATCCCCTCTCTGAATTTGTTTGCGGGCATGAACCATCTTTTTGAAACAGATAATAGAATCATCCATCTGCCCAATTTCAGTATAAAACTTTGCGGCTAATGATGACAAATCTTCCATATAAGGATATCCTTGGGATGTCTCTAATTTGTTGAAAACATTTAATAAAATGGACGCTTCTCCTTTTTTGATAAACAGCGCCTGCAATCCTTCAAACATAATTTTAAATAGGTCATCATCGAATTTACATGCGAAGCGTACGCCTTTTCTGAAACAATCCATTGCCTGTTCTTGTTTATGTTGAAGAAAATAAATTAAGGCTAAATCGTGGTAAGCTTGTGTCAAGTTGTTGAAATTTGATTTTTTAAATTGCAGTATCGATTTCTCCATGTATTTTGCTGCTTTCGTCAATTCGCCCATTTTAAGGTAACAATTTCCGATATTGAATAAAGCTTGGCCGTAAATCCGCTTGTTTTTGCTTTCAAGCAGCCGTGCGCCTTTTAGTGCCTGTTCGAGGTGAGGGAGCGCCTTTTCATGACTTTCTAAATCGTCGTAGTTTCCTGCGATCACAAAATGGCATTGTATGCGGCGGACTGAGTAAAGGTCGTGCGTTTTATAGATGTTATACGCCTGAGAAGAATAGTGCATGGATCCGTGGGTTTGTTTCATATGATAAAACACTTCAGCCATTTTAAAATAAAATTCTGCCCGCTCAATTTCATCTGAAATATAGGGGATGGTGTTTCCCGCTTTTTGATAGAATGTAATAGCACTTAAGAAATTGCCCTCTTTGAATTCATACATCCCTTGAAAAAAGTAATAGTAGTATTCAACGAGTTTCTCCATCTTCCTGTTGCTGCCTTCAATTCTCTTTAAATATTCTGATAACTCCATTTGGATTCCTTCAGATGGAATCACATAATCGATCATTAGCTTGTGACGAAATGAAATGAGCTGATAGTAAATCAAGAGGTCTTGGTCTTCTTCCATGATGTCAATGTCCCGTTCGATCTCAGCTTTAAGCATTTCAGCATCTGTCACATTAAACTTTTGAATATGCCGGTTCCACTCATTAATTTTTATCCCAACGTGCGGAGACGAAATCGTGCCCAAACTTCTCACCCTTCCTCTTCTCACTAATTATGTAAATTTTATCAATACAGAAATTTAATAGGAAGGGGTTGAGAGACCGCAAAAAAAGTTTTCGGTGCTGTCCGCAAATGGCTGTTTGGGTGTTTTGCGTTATATTTGGTTTTGTGTGGGTTAGTGCAATCACAATTTTCGAATTTTAGATTGCGGTGATTATGACTTACCAGTTTCATCATACTTTTTTTAGCAGCTTTTCTGTTTTATGCATTTCTCTGAGCATAGGATTCATGTAGTCGTTAGCTGATTCTAGATATGCTCTTGTCAGAGTGTCTAGTTTATTTCTAACTTTAGAGAGGTCTTCTTCGAATTGTTCCTCAGATGAATGTTGGATAAAGACTTTTGCTTCTTCGTATCTTTTTAATATGTTTTTGACCATTGGAGTTGGATTCTTTTGATTGTTTGTTTTTATTGCTGTGATTGTTAAATTAATTTGTTTTATTAATTCTTTTCTTACTGTCAAGGTGATGCTCCTTTTATAAAGGTGAGATGAGATAAAAATAAAGCCCTCAAGTAAGAGGGCTTCAGATTTATTAAGCACAGTCGAACGAATAAATCTTTACTACATTAATTTCACCTATTAATTTCTATTTTTCATATTTATTTAGAAATTTTTTTGTTGAATTTTACTTAAACATAAGATACTGCACCAATAAATTTAAATGAATAGTTTTTTGCATTTATTTCTTTCTCCCTGCCGTCATATTCAAAATTATATAAGAGAACAGCAGCATTGATTTGTTCAGGAATTGTGGTACCTACCATGTTCTCAAATCGAGGTAAGATAACACTATCGTACGAACAACCGCCAATTAGTGAAGGTAAATTATTACAAGCTTTTTCATGTGCGACTTTTTCTATAAAATCTTCATCTAAATCATCGATATCTATATCAAAGTCAATTAAAAATTGGGAAGGAAGAAAATCGCCTTCATCTTCATTGTAATCTAATTCAACATATTTACTTAATGATTCATCATCATTTATACTTCCGATCCACAATGATACGAAATTTTGACGTTCCATATTAACCTCCTATTATTTAATCCTTAATCCTTCTGGCAGGGCTGGCGCTCCACCTTTTAGCCTATAGTTTGCCCAATTATTTAATCTTCGGACAAACATATTATAGTTTAAGGATGAATCAATAATTCCTAGCAATTCATTATGAGCAGCGGTTGAACCCAATCCTCCGTGTTTACCAACTGGATTCACAAACTCGACTTGGTTTATGGCAGTTCTTAAATCTCTAATTTGTTCAGCTGTAACTCCCCAATGTTTGAAAGTAGGGGCCCGAGAAACTAAATGCCATTCGTGCATGCCGCCGGGTGCTCTCAATTGTCTTTCTATTGCTCTTCTAACTTTCTTATCTTTCCAAAGCTCATCAAGTTGCTTCGGTGTTAATGTATTGAACCAGTTATTAAATTCACCACTTTTTACGGTAGGAACTATTGTTTTTCTAGGTTTCTTTAAATTCTGTGTTTTTCTTTCAGTTTTTTGTAAAGCATTTGATTTCTGTTCTTCAATTTCTTTTTTCAGAAGCGATGTATTCTTTACATTATGCGTATTCTCAATATCCTGAGCAATTCCTGCAAAAGCGACTTGATTTTCACCTTTTAATAAAGCACTGCTGAAATCTTTTGTTTTCTGGATTCCTGTCTTTACATATTTAGTAGTAGCTTTTTCTCCAGCTTCAAGCACTTTATCGACTTTGGCAGCACCTGTTTTACCAAGTTTGCCTGTTACTTTTACAGCAGAGCCAGCGCCTTTTAGTCCAACTAGGCTTCCGACCGCATAGGTAATATAATGCGATCGTGAGTATGCATCACCATTAACCATTTTATCATTCCATGAATCAGCTATGTTTGTCCATATGATTTTTGCATAGGAAGGTGTGTTTAATATTGTTGAGACAGTTTTGGCGAGCTTTTGTTCATCGGACAGTTGGTAGAAGTCCCATGCGCCAACAGCTAAATCTTTGACGTCTGTTACCGTATCTTTCCCGATATCATAAAGAGCAACTCCGCCCCCTTTTAAAATTTCCCAAGTGGTTTCCCCAACTTTTTCAAGCTGTTTTGCTTGTTCAAGCTGCACCACATACTGTAACTGTGCAGGCTCAAGGTTCTCATACCCAATCTTCTTCGCAATTTCTAAATACTCATTAGGATCAGATACACCATCCGCAAGCTTTTTCTTCAATTCCTTGATCTCGCGTTCCTTCGCTTCCTCTTTCTTAATCTTCAAGTAAGCTTCAGTCCGCTTTTTAATGTCGCCTTTTTTCTTATGTATGTAACTCTCACGGTACGCCTTGGCGTTGTAGTGGATGGGCGTTGCGCTTTTGCCTTTGCCCGTTGCTTCTTGTAGCTTTTGGAAGTCGGACTTGATGAATTGTTCGTTCGGTTCAGACAGGGCGTATTCTGTCTTCAGGTCTTCGTCCAAGGCGTCCAATTTTTCCAGTGTTTTTTTGCGTTTGTCGTTGGCATCAGCCAGCTCGTCTTTGAAGGTTTCTGTTGAAAACAGGTCGAGCGGGAGGATGTCGTTGATATCGTGCAGGATGTCTTTCATCGCTTTTTTCTGTTCGGACATGATGGATTTCGATTTTTGGTGGGCGTTTGCCAGCTCGTGTTCCAGAAAGGATTCTTCGATGTATGCGTCAGAGAGGGCTTTATCCTCGACGGCTCCGGCGATGCTGTTGAAAAATGCGATTTTCATGTCGATGTAGTCGATCCATTGGTCGGTGACGCCAACGTGGTCGTGATAGAAGGCTTTGATGTTGCTGGCGCCTTTTCCTGAGAATTCGCTGTCACTGAGATCAGCAACGCTTTTTAAGGCTTTTCTCAAGTTGACCATTTGCGTTCTTAGTTCTTTATACTCTTTCGCGCGGTCTGTCGCTTCAGAAAGCAGTGTTTTCGCTTCAAGTACTTTCATGACCATTTCCCTTCTTTTGTTCGCTCAATATCAAAATTTTACCACGGAGCAGGATAAGAATGGCTGTGGAAACGTGTTTCGATGGAAAAATGAGTCGTTTGGCATGTGTCTTTATTCACGAAGGGATTGTGTAAACATAGTCGAAATGATTATTGATAGACAGTTAAAGGAGCATTTTGATGAAGAAAAAACGCATTATATTCGGTTTATTAGGGTTTATGATATGCATCATCCTGTTTGCTCTGTATCTTCAGTTACATAATAAAAGCAATATTCCTGTCAAAACTTCTGCCATTCATCCCGAAGAAGACCGCATCTATTTTATCTATTCCAACCCTCTCATAAAAGAAAGCACGCTGCTCTCAACCTCAACAGGCGAAAGATTTAATAGGCGCACGTTCAAGGTGGCGGATGTGCCGTACATCCAAATGAAGTCTTACGCATCAACAGACATTGTTTTATTAGCGGAACATGAGTCCTTTTATTACACGCTGGAGAAGGATGCCATAAAAAAGCATCCGCTATCAAATCCATTTTCGTTTTGGTATGAGGGGAAGGATGTTTCTGTTAAGGCCTATAACGTTGATACGACGGGGAATGACGTGCATATAAACGACAAAAAAACGAAAAAGGAATATAGCCTCACCTTGCCTTCACTTGTCACGATGGGGTCGAGTGACGAGAATTATATTTATGTCATTCAAGGCATGGCTATTTACGTGATCGACAGAAACACAGAGGAAATCATAGAAACCCTGAGCTTAGCCTCATACGCTGATACATTCGCAGACTCGGAGGAATTTATTGTCGCAAGCTCGCAGCATGAACTGACTGTGATTGAAAAAGGGACATGGAAGACGAAGTATATTTCTTATCCTGATGATCTTGAATATGCTGATACCGTGTACTATGACAAAGAAAGCGGCAGTTTTTATGTGACGTACGAAGACAAAGAGGGGGAAGCGAACCTGCTTGAGTATGGGAAGGACTTTTCTTTTCACACATACGGCTTAAATTTCCCTTATATGGATGCAAAGTTTAAGGGGAGTCAACTGTATGTTGTTGCCCAGGAAGAACATAAAAAAGGCATTGGCGGGTATGTTGGTGTGTTTGATATCCATTCTAAGAAGATGCTTTATCAGTTTGATTTGCCTGAGGAACAGGTGAAAGTTCAGGATTTTATTGTGGTTGACAATAAGTGAGTGCGTAAATGAAATAGAATGATATTGGACCCTTGCATAAAGGGTCTTTTTTTGCCGAGAAAACAAATTGACAGAATGAAAAAACAATTTCTTCCTTTCGTATTGTTTTCAAAATTTGGGATTGATAGAATATGACATATCTCACAGAGAAGGAGGGAAGCCGTTGAGTCAAGCCATACCGTCTTCGCGTGTTGGTGTTAAGATTAACGAATGGTACAAGATGATTCGCCAGTTCAGTGTTCCGGATGCTGAGGTGCTGAAAGCGGAGGTGGAGCAGGACATTCAGCAGATGGAAGAGGATCAGGATTTGCTGATCTATTATTCTCTCATGTGTTTTCGGCACCAGCTGATGCTGGATTATTTGGAGCCGGGACAAACATATGGGAATCGCCCTACAGTGACAGAGCTTCTGGAAACGATTGAAACTCCTCAGAAAAAACTCACAGGCCTTTTGAAATACTACTCTTTGTTTTTTCGCGGCATGTATGAATTTGATCAAAAAGAATATGTGGAAGCGATCGGTTTTTATCGCGAGGCGGAGAAGGAACTGCCGTTTTTGTCAGATGAAATTGAGAAAGCGGAATTTCATTTTAAAGTGGCAGAAGCGTATTACCATATGAAGCAAACCCATGTGTCGATGCATCATATCCTTCAAGCCTTAGACATTTATCAAGACCATCCGTTATATAGCATGAGAAGAATACAAAGCTTGTTTGTCATAGCGGGAAATTATGATGACTTCAGGTGCTATGATAAAGCGCTCCCGCATTTAAGAAAGGCGCTGGAGCTGGCAATGGATATTCAAAACGACCGGTTCATTGGCATCTCTTTATTGAACATCGCCAACAGTTATGACAGGTCAGGAAGATATGATTTGGCCATTGAGCACTTCCAAAAAGCGGCGAAAGTAAGCAGAGAGTCGGTCCCTGATTTGCTGCCGAAAGTCTTGTTTGGGTTAAGCTGGACATTATGTAAAGCTGGACAAAAACAGCAGGCGTTTCAGCTAATAGAAGAAGGATTAGAACATATCACAACCCATCCAAATGCGGGGGCCCATAAATTTTATAAAGAATTGTATCTGTTCTTGCAGGCAGTGTACAAAGAGATTGTTGACGAACGCAAAATTCATGACCTTTTAAGCTATTTCGAAAAAAAGAACTTGCACGCTTACATTGAAGCATGTGCCCGCAGCGCTGCCGCTGTTTTTGAAAGCCGCTGTCATTTTGAGCACGCTGCTGCGTTTTATCGGAAAGTGCTGAAAGCGCAAGAAGATATTCAAAAGGGAGAGTGTTTATATGCTTATTAAGAAAAAAGTGATGATGTGTCTTGCTGTTCCCCTTATTTGCGGAAGCATTGCGGTTCCTTTCTTGACACAGTCCGGCGGTTTTAAGGAATCAACGGATCGAAACACGACGTATATCGATCATTCCCCTCATCATGTCATGACTGATCAGGATAAGAAAGCCCTTAGTTAGGGCTTTTTTTCTTGCTTTATTGGAAGTTTGTGTCGTCTCGTACTTTTAAACTACCGCCTTCCTTCTATTTCTAACGCAAGACACTCGAAACAACCAAACCATTTGAGGTATAATGGTTAAAGTGAATAACAGTATTTAGATTGATATATATGAAAGAGAGTGGAGCATCATGGGCCGTAAGTGGAACAATATTAAAGAAAAGAAGGCGTCTAAGGACGCAAATACGAGTCGGGTTTACGCAAAGTTTGGCCGTGAGATTTACGTGGCGGCGAAGCAGGGCGAGCCTGATCCGGAATCCAACCAGGCGCTGAAGGTTGTGCTTGAGCGCGCGAAGACTTACAGCGTGCCGAAAAATATCATTGAACGTGCGATCGAGAAGGCGAAGGGCGGAGCGGAAGAAAATTATGATGAGCTTCGTTATGAGGGCTTCGGGCCGAATGGATCAATGATTATCGTTGATGCGCTGACGAATAATGTGAACCGTACGGCGCCGGAAGTGCGTGCGGCGTTCGGAAAAAACGGCGGAAACATGGGTGTGAGCGGATCTGTTGCTTACATGTTTGACGCAACGGCTGTTATCGGTGTGGAAGGCAAAACGGCTGATGAAGCGCTTGAAATTCTCATGGAAGCGGATGTGGATGTCCGCGATATTTTAGAAGAGGATGACAGCGTGATCGTCTATGCGGAGCCGGATCAATTCCATGCGGTGCAGGAGGCGTTTAAAAACGCGGGCGTCGAGGAATTTACGGTAGCGGAGCTGACCATGCTTGCGCAGAGTGAAGTGACACTTCCTGAGGATGCAAAGGAACAGTTCGAAAAGCTGATTGACGCGTTGGAGGACTTGGAAGACGTTCAGCAGGTGTATCATAACGTAGATCTTGGTGAATAAAAAATGAGCAGACTGTCATGGTCTGCTTTTTTTATTGTCCGGGAAATTGTTTTAGCAGTTTATAGGCGGGTGTCTATACGCGCTGTAAGACCTTCTCATACGCTGGACTGTAACCTATGTGAAGGAGAGATTGGATATGACTGATACAAGACACTTCTGCTGCGGACCCGGCTTTGGCGCTTACCCAGGCTATGGTGCAGGCGGTCCGGGATTCGGAATGTACGGAGGCGCGGGCTATCCGGGCCATGGCATGTATACAGGGATGGGCCATCCAGGTTATGGAGGCGCAGGCTATCCGGGTTATGGCATGTCTGGAGGATTCGGCGGCTACCCAAGCGGAGGCTATCCGAGCTACGGAATGCATTATGATAATGATGGACATCACCACCATTACCCTGATGGACATTACGGGCACCATCAGGATGGAAATTATGGGCATCATGATGGTAACTATGGGCACCATCACCACCAAATGGGGCACTGGGGAAAAGACGGCCATAAATAAAAAGCGTGAAAAACGGACACTCTTGCTGATCAAGGGTGTTTTTTGTTTTTCTTTTTCTTGACTGTTCAGTCTGGAAAAGGTAATATCTTCTTGTAGGAGGTGATATTCGTTTGGGTAGAAATAAAGAATTCGATACCGCGCTTGTTTTGCGCAGAGCGATAGAGGTTTTTGGAGAGTACGGCTACGAAGGCACGTCGCTGCAAGAGCTGCTTTCTCATTTAGGTATTGCGCGCCAGAGTTTGTATGATACGTATGGAACGAAGCGGGATTTGTTTTTGTCCGCTGTGAAAACGTATCTTGAAGGAAAAAACGCGGCTGTTGTGGAAAGGCTCGAGGCGCCGGGATCTGTCAAAGAAGCCATTCGTGATATTTTTCAGGAGGGTGTGAATGCCCTGAAAGATCCTGAACGTTCAAAGGCGTGTTTTATCATCAACAGCGCTATTGAACAAATCCCGCATGATTCGGACCTTGCCCAGTACTTTGAAGGGCAGACGAAACAGCTTGAGGCGGCCTTTTATCAGGCACTGAGAAGGGCACAGACTGAAGGAGAATTGAAGGAACATCTTGATATATCGGCGCTTGCCCGATATTTAAACCAGAGCAGGCTGTCTCTGACGTTTATCGCTAAGGTTTCTGCTGATTTTGACCAGCTTCAGGATTATGTTGAAGTGAGTTTATCTGTCCTTGATTGACTTTTTTTGATAAAGGGTGCTTAGCCCTTTGACGCATTTTCTGGACTGAATGGTCTAAAATAAAATACGAGGTGATGATCCATGATGATGACGGAATACGAAAAAGCATGTGACACACTGAATAAATTTATGCAATATATGCTTGAAAAGGATATGGAGAGCTGGACAGAGCTGTGGGATGAACATGCCGTATTGGAGTTTCCCTATGCGCCAGAGGGATTTCCGGAAAGAATTGAGGGGAAGGCGGCTATTTACGATTATATTAAGGATTTTCCTGATAACATTCATATTTCTGCGTTTACTGCTCCGACAGTGTATCGTTCGGCTGATACAAACACGATCATTGCGGAGTTTCAATGTGAAGGCTATGCGATTGCGACTGGGCTACCTTACCGGCAAACCTATATCAGTGTGATTGAAACGAAGGACGGCAGCATTTTACATTATAAGGATTATTGGAATCCGCTTGTCGTCAATAAGACGTTTGGAGAAACCATTGAAACATTTATACAAACAGAGGAGGATGAAAAATGATGAGTCACGATCAGATTCTGATTACGGGAGGAACCGGCACGACAGGAAGCCGGATTGCGCAACGGTTAATTGAGCAGGGGTACAGCGTTCGCATCGCGAGCAGAAATAAGGGCAAAATGAGCAAGGCGGAGTATGTATATTTTGATTGGAAGGATGAGTCCAGCTTTACGCCTGCTTTGGAGCGGGTGAAGCGGATTTACCTCGTTGCGCCGGTTGGTGTGTTTGACCCGTCTCCTTATGTGCTTCCATTTTTAAAGGAAGCGAAGCGGCTCGGTGCTGAACGTGTGGTGATGCTCAGTGCGTCCGCTGTTCCTGAGGATGGTCCTGTGTTTGGCGCATTGCATCGTGCAGTACACGGGTTTCCGGAATGGGCGGTGCTGCGGCCGTCATACTTCATGCAAAACTTCATCAATGTCCAGCATCGCATGTCCATTCAAACTGAGGGGCACATCATCACAGCGGCAGGTGAGGGAAAACTTGGTTTTATTGATGCCGATGATATTGCGGAAACAGCAGTGCGTGCTTTGATTGACATTGTGCCTCATAATACTCATCATATTCTAACGGGACCTGAGGTGCTGAACTACGCTGAGGCGGCGGAGATCATCGGAGCCATGGCGGGACGTCCGGTGACGCATGTCAGCATTTCTTCTTCCGAGCTGAAAAACAGGATGGAAACAGCGGGTTTGCCTGCGGATTACGCGCGCTTTATGGCGGAATTAGATGAAGCGATCAGCCATGGTGCGGAACATCGGGTAACGGATACAGTGAAGCGTGTGACAGGAAAAGAACCCCGTTCGCTGACTGAGTTTGCGGCTGCTCATGCTGCATACTGGAAACGCTGATCTCATTTTAGACTGAACGATCTAGAAAGACCTTCGGCTCTGCCGAAGGTCTTCTTTTTATCTATTGAGTTTAAAAAGGCTTGCCGCGTTTTCGGTGCCGATTTTCATTCGGTCCGTTTCACTGATTGGACACTGGTCAAACCAGGAAGAGATTTCTTCCATCGATTCATACGGATAGTCCACCGAGAATAAGATGCGGTCTGAGCCAACCTCTAACAATGTATCAATTAATGCCTGTGTTCTGAATACGCCGCTTGTTGTGAGATAAAAGTTTTTGCGAAGGTATTCAGTCGGCGCTTTTTTATGGTTTCCATGGGTCTCAAGACGCTGATGGCGCAGTCTGTGCTCGACGCGCGGCAGCGTAAACGGAAGGCCCTCGCCTAAGTGTCCGAGAATTACGGTCAAATCAGGATATTCGTCAAACAGGCCGCTGAGAATCAGGCGGATGGCGTGTGTTGCTGTTTCAACGCCAAAGCCCCATGCTGAGCCGAGGAGGCCTTCGTAGCCTTCATAAATACGCTGCTGATTTGGCAGCGGAATACGCGGATGCAGATAGACGGGAACCTGAAGCTGTGCAGCTTTCTCCCAGAAAGGGCGTACCTGTGGCTCGTCTAAATATTGAGCGGTATTTTCGTCTCCGATATTACTGTAGCCGTTGACCAGGGCGCCGACAAAACCGAGTTCGTTTACCGCCCGCTCCAGCTCCTTCGCTGCTTCTTCAGGATCTTGAAGCGGAACCGCCGCAAATGCTTTAAAACGGTCTGGATGTTTGGAAACGAAGAATTCCGCAGCGTGATCGTTCATTTGCTTTGCGAGTTTTACAGCTCTGTCAGGATCGGTGATGCCCTCAATACCAGGCTGTGTCAATGAGAGAATTGACGTTTGGATGCCGTTTCGATCCATGTCTTCAATCCGTTTTTCGAATTCCTGCAATCGTTTTTGGACAGCGCTGAAATATTCATCGTCAGTAAAATTGTGACTTCCTGTTGCCGGAAAATCAGGAGATTCCCAGTGCTCTTCTAATGCGATTTTTCCATTCATGTCAAAAGGCTCCTCTCTTTTTCATGTCTGGTGTAGATCAGATGGAGTGCACTCATTTTACGTCACGAAGCTTCGTTTCAATAGGTAATGAACAATGTGTTTATTACTTTACATCATGTACAAGATGTAAGTTCATGGTACAGTAGATTTTGGGAAAAGGTCAATAAACAGAGAACGTGCAAACGTTTAGAAGAAGACATCAGCAGATGATTTGTCCAGAAGAAAATAAAAGTTAGACAAGGAGGTAAAAAATGTCTAGAAAAAATAAAGTAGATCCGAGAGTCAAAAGAACGAACAAATTTTTAAGAGACGCATTGATCGCACTGTTGAAAGAAAAAGAAGCCAATTCGATTACGATTCAGGAAATTACTGAAAAAGCGGATCTGACCCGCGGCACTTTTTATTTGCACTATCGGGATAAACAGGATTTTCTGTTTCAAAGCATGACGGAGGTTCTCGATGATTTGATCCAGCAGGTTAAGCCTGAGACGCCGGTGGAACCGGTCATTATTAATGAGGATCATCCGCCTGTTTCATTTGTGAAGCTCTTTGAGTACATTCATGAACACGCCGAGTACTTTCAAGTGATGCTGAGTGACAGAGGGCTTCCTCAATTCAGAAGTTTGATGGCGGAATTCGTTCAGAAACGAATTTACGAGGAATTGCTTTCATCTATTGAAGAATCTGAGAAACAGCTTCAGATCCCGAAAGAGATACTGGTCAGCTATATCACTTCCGCTCATATCGGGGTGATTTGTTCCTGGCTGGAGAGCGGCATGAAGTACAGTCCTTTATTTATGGCGAATCAATTAACACGTTTAACGCTCTTGGGACCGCTCCGGATAGCGGGGATAGAAAAACAAATCAAGCTTCCTTATTAAGAATGACAGTCATAATGACGCCTCCTGCCTCATACCTATTAAGGTCATTGTTATTGAGAAAGGAGGAGCCAGAATGAAGGAAATGCAGCCATTTACACCTGTTAAATCATACACGCCCTTTCACAGCCGTTTTGATCCCTGTCCGCCCATAGGGAAGAAATATTACAGAACGCCCCCTAACCTCTATATGACCTTTCAGCCTGAGCATATGGAGCAGTTTTCGCCGATGGAGGCTTTAAGGAAAGGCACCCTTTGGAAGGATCTCTATGATTTTTATGAAAATCCTTATCGAGGGGGAGACGCACATGACAAAAAAGGTTGATGCGGAATATTACCGCCAGCTTGAGCAGATTCAAGCAGCGGATTTTGTGCTTGTTGAGCTGAGCCTGTATTTAGATACACATCCTCATGATGAAGACGCGCTGAAGCAATTCAATCAATATTCCGGCTATGCAAGGCACTTAAAAAGGCAATTCGAATCATCTTACGGACCGCTTTTGCAGTACGGCAATAGCCCCGCGGGCGAGGAGTGGGATTGGAATCAAGGGCCTTGGCCGTGGCAAGTATAAGGAGGAATGCCTGAATGTGGGTGTATGAAAAGAAGCTGCAATATCCTGTCAAGGTCAGCACGTGCAACCCGACACTGGCGAAATATTTGATTGAGCAGTATGGCGGAGCGGACGGCGAGCTGGCCGCGGCTCTCCGGTATTTGAACCAGCGGTATACCATTCCTGATAAGGTCATCGGCCTTTTAACAGATATCGGCACGGAGGAGTTTGCCCATCTGGAAATGATTGCGACGATGGTGTATAAGCTGACGAAAGATGCGACGCCGGAGCAGCTGCGAGAAGCCGGGCTTGGTGATCATTACGCGAATCATGATGGCGCGCTTTTTTATCATAATGCGGCGGGGGTGCCTTTTACGGCAAGCTATATTCAGGCGAAGGGCGATCCGATTGCGGATTTGTATGAAGATATCGCAGCAGAAGAAAAAGCGCGGGCGACGTATCAGTGGCTGATTGATATTTCGGATGATCCTGATTTGAACGATTCCCTGCGGTTTTTGCGTGAACGTGAAATTATACATTCTATGCGCTTTAGGGAAGCGGTTGAGATTTTAAAAGAAGAACGGGATAAGAAGAAACTCTTTTAACAGCAGCGGGGGCTCCCTTTCATGCGTCCTTTTACATACAGACAAAATATTCTGTTTTTTTGTCGTTTGCTTGCATTATAATGGAGGTATGCATGTAAGTTAGTTTTGATCGGGGGGCCTTTATGTCATCTTTTAAGATTACGAAAGAAACAGTTGCAAATGATTTTTACGCCGGCCTGGCAGACCGTGAGGATGCAGAGCAAATAACGGGACTGCTCGTCCGTACGGCTGAATGGCTGCGGGACCGGGGCTCTGACCAGTGGAGCGGGCTGCTGGAGGGACATGACTCACATGATATTGTTGGCTCGATTGAAAGCGGACATGTGTTTGTGTTTCAAAAAGATCAAGAGCTGGCGGGTGTAGTGATGCTTCTGCCTGAGCCGAGTGAATGGGACAGAACGCTTTGGGGAGAAGAGGGGCACGAAGAGTCCATTTATTTGCACCGTCTAGCGGTCAGCCGCCGGTTTGCGGGAAATGGGCTTGGGGCCGAGATTCTCACATGGACGGAGACGGGTGTTGAGTATCCGGGGAAGAAGCGGATCCGTCTTGATTGTGTTGCTGATAACGACGCCTTGCATTCCTTTTACAGGCGAATGGGATATGAATTCAAGGGATCAGATGCCTCGGGGTTTCATTTGTTTGAGAAAGAACTGAACAAGTCAGAATAAGCGTCCTTTTTAGGGGGCTTTTTTGCCTTTTTGAAAAGGGAGGACAGGGCGGATGTTCTTTTTTTATGTGATGGCCATTGTGACGGCTTGTATTTCTGCTTGTGTATCTATTTTTCTGCGCTTGAGGATGCCGCAAAGAAAATGGCCGGAATGCATACTGGCCGTGCTGATTGTTCTCGGTGTGATCACAATTTGGTGCAGCATCTTTTTTGTCGGCGGCTGGGATGGCATGGCGCTGGGCATGCTTGGGATTCATGTAATAGTCGGAGCGTTTGCCGGGTACTTGATCGAGACGGTGTTCCGGCTGTTGAAAAGACAAATTAGGAGAAGGTAAGGCATTTGCCGTCTCAAATGATGTCGAATTTTTTACGGGGCGGCAGGAATTTTCTTTCGAGTGGAGAAATACATATTACTTTACAATGAAAGCGTTTTCTGTAGTAGGAAGGTGATGTTGATGATACATAGCCTGACAAATGGGCTGAATCGTTTTTGTACATGGGTAATGAGACTGGCTTATGTCAATGTGCTGTGGATCTTGTTTTCTCTTGCCGGGCTCGTTGTGTTTGGGTTGATGCCTGCTACGGCCGCGATGTTTTCGGTGGCGAGAGAGTGGGCGAAGGGGAACACGGATGTCCCGGTGTTTTCTGTCTTTATCCGGACGTTTAAGAAGGAGTGGGGGGCAGCTCAGCTGTTGGGGCTCATTCTGGTGACGGCCGGCTTGTTTTTGTTTGCGGATATACGGATTGCCGCTCAGATGAATCAGCCTGTGCTGGTGAATGTGTTTATGAGCATCGGTTTGATTTTCGCGTTTGTGCTGTTATATGTGTTTCCGGTCTTTTCTCATTTTGACGTAAAGCTCAGACAGGTGCTGAGCATCAGCTTTTTGATTGCCTTCAGCCGGCCATTGGTGACGCTGATGATGGCAGCGGGTGCGGTCGGAATGTTGTTTCTTGTGCTGTTTCATGTGACGTTTTTGCTGTTTTTCAGCGGCAGCGCGCTGAGCTTGTTGTTAACGAAGCTGTCCTTTAAAGCATTTATGTCAATAGATCAGCGTCAGGAGAAAGAAAAGGCGGCATGAAAGGAAGAGTCGCGGGCTGGTACAGGCGGATGAAGATTAAGGATAAGCTGTTTGTGTTTCTGTCATTGATTATGGCCGTGTCCTTTTTGTTTGTGTACAGCGGGGTGCAGTACGCTTTTCATGTCTATGATGAACAGATTTACCGCAAATCCTCGGAGGTGCTGCGGATGTCTTCTGAACGGATTGAAGACGAGCTGAAGAAAATTGAAGATGTATCGTATGAAATCATTACCGATGAACACATTCAGCGCATTCTCAGCATGCAAAACCGTGATGATACGTATGACCAGTATCAAATGAAGCAGGAGCTGTGGGATCAGCTTGCGCAATATGCCGGCGATGAAAAGTACATTGATTCGATTCATTTGATTGATGCCCGCGGCTCAGAGTATTCCGCCGGAAGCAGTTCATCGGACCTTATGAAGCAGCAGCAGGAAGAGGTATTTGAACGGGCGAAAGCGCAAAAAGGCAGAAATCTTTGGATGACCCTAGGCAGTTCAGATCCTGTCCTGATTTCAGCGCGGCAAATCAGATCGTTTCATCAGCTGAGTTTAAATGGCTTGGGCATGGTGCTGATTCAAGTGAATGTGAAACAGATGATTCGTGATTTGCCGAAGGATTGGGGCGATTCGGTCGGAGATATGATGATCGCAGACAAGGACGGCAATCTGGTATATTCGGCCCGTGCATCGGTGCTTACGCCTGAGATGACAAAGCAGACGCTGCGGCATCCTGGTTATGACTTGGTAAAAAAGAATGGCAAACGTTATTTTATTTCTTTCCTTCAATCATCCTATCAAAACTGGAGCTACTACAATGTCATCCCCTTTGATCAGATGTTCGCGAAAATTTCCTTTATGAAAACGGTGATCGGTACGTGCTTTCTTTTGTTTTTTAGTGTGGTTTTGCTTTTCGGGCGGAAGATTGCCAACAGCATCACAGAGCCGATCGAGCAGCTTGTATCCGCAATGAAATCGGTGCAGCACGGCGGGATTGAGGCGGGCGTGTCGCTGTCACTGCCGGAACACACACAGGATGAGGCGGGAACGCTGAACCGTCATTTTACTGTAATGATGAAGCGGATCAATGAGCTGATGGAAGAAAATGTGGAAAAGCAGCTTATTATTAAAGAAACAGAATTGAAGGCGCTGCAAGCCCAGATTAACCCGCATTTTTTGTATAACACGCTTGAGTCCATCAATTGGCTGGCGAAAGCGAATCAGCAGAAGCAAATTTCTCAAATGGTAGAGTCGCTCGGTTTTCTCCTGCGAAACAGCATTCATATCAAAGATGATACAGTGACCCTTCAGGAGGAGGCGGATATTGTGCTTCACTATATGACGATTCAGCGGTTCCGGTTTGAAGAGCGCTTGAACTTCACACTGGACATCGCCGAAGAGGTAAAGCATTGCCGAATTCCGAAGCTGACACTCCAGCCGCTGGCGGAGAATGCGATTCAGTACGCGCTTGAGCCTTTTACTCGGCCATGCGCCATCCGCATTCAAGCGAAAAAAACGGAGGACTGCGTCTGTATTACTGTCGAAGATAACGGGCCTGGCATGAACGAACGTATTCTTGAAAAAACGGGCGGAAGAGGGATCGGGCTCTGGAATATTCATGAACGCATCCGACTGATGTTCGGGGAGCCGTATGGCTTACGCATTCAAAGTGAGAAAGGGAAGGGAACGGCGATTTTGCTGACTATACCGTGCCGAAATGAGGTGGTGTGATGTACAAAATACTGCTTGCTGATGATGAGAGGATCATTCTTGACGGAATGGCAGGGATCATTGAGTGGGAGACGCTTGGCGCTTCTTTAGTCGGCAAAGCGCAGAACGGAATTGAAGCGTATGAGAAGATTATAAACAAGCAGCCGCATATCGTTATCACTGATGTAAAAATGCCCGGTATGGACGGGCTTGAGCTGATCAAAAAGGTGTCAGCCGTCTGCCCGTCTGTGCAATTTATCGTCCTGTCTGGTTTTGGGGAGTTTGAGTACGCGAAGGAAGCGATGAAATACGGGGTAAGGCATTATTTGCTGAAGCCCTGCAATGAACAGCAGATTATCCGTTCATTAGAGGAGATCATCGCCGAGCTGAAGCAGCATGATGTGCGGAAGAAGAAAGCCGCCCACCTGAAACATGAGCTGAATCATATCCGTTCCTTTGCGGCTGATCAATACCTGGAAGGTTTGATCGCCGGTGTCACCCAACTGTCTCCGCCGCCTTCGCTTGCAGGAAAGATGATTCGCCTTATCATCGCAGAGAATACTCAGCCTGGAGATTCTGCCGCCAGAGAGGCGTTTGGTTCCGCGCTGACAGCTTTTTGCTGCAGCGGAGGACGTGCGGTGTTTGCCGTGGAGGAGGGCACGCCCGATCTGGAAAACAAGGCGGAAGACGGCTTGGCAGGCTGCCGGGTAATCATCAGCCGGACGGGGGAGCTGCGTGACGCAGGACAGCTGTTCCGCGAAGCAACTGAAACGGCCGGTGACCAAAAGCGGAGTGAATTGATTTCTAAAATCACCAGGCTTGTCGCCGACGAGCTCGGCAATCCGAATCTCTCTCTGAAATGGGCAGCAAAAGATATGCTGTTTATGAACCCTGATTATCTGGGGAAAATCTTTAAGCAGGAGACAGGGGAAAAGTTTTCTCAATATGTTACACGGGTGCGTCTTGAGCATGCGATGAAGCAGATGAAGCTGAGGCGGGATGTGAGTGTATCAGAAATCGCGGAAGAAATCGGGTTCGGTGATAATCCGAAGTATTTCAGTCTTGTCTTTAAAAAATATACCGGTCTGACACCGTCAGAATTCAGAAGAAAACAGGGAGGCGCTTCCGCAGGATAGCCATCTCTGTTTTTTTAACTTTCGCCACTGTTTTTTGAGTGTTTCGCCCCGTCACAACCCTTTAAAATAAAATGTAAGCACTTACATTAAAGGGGGGATTGATTTGAAGAAGGTTTATTACGTGCTGCTGTCACTTGTATGCGTCTTTTTCTTCAGCGGATGTTCTGCGGGTGAAGAGGCGTCAGGGAAAAAAGAGGACATGACGCTCAGAATCGCATGGTGGGGCGGACAGCCGCGGCATGACTATACAACAAAGGTCATTGAATTATATGAGAAAAAGAATCCGCACGTCCATATTGAAGCGGAATTTGCGAACTGGGATGACTATTGGAAGAAGCTTGCGCCAATGTCTGCCGCGGGCCAGCTGCCTGATGTCATTCAAATGGATACGGCATATTTAGCGCAATACGGAAAGAAAAATCAGCTTGAGGATTTAACGCCATATATGAAGGACGGAACAATTGACGTCAGTTCAATCGATGAGAATATGCTTTCCGGCGGAAAGATTGACGGAAAGCTTTACGGATTTACACTTGGGGTTAACGTGCTTTCAGTGATTGCGAATGATGATCTGCTGAAGAAAGCCGGTGTTTCAATTCATCAGGAAAACTGGACGTGGAAGGATTATGAGAAGCTGGCGTATGAGCTGCAGGAAAAAGCCGGCGTATACGGATCTAACGGAATGCATCCGCCTGATATTTTCTTCCCGTATTATTTGCGCACGCAGGGTGAGCGTTTTTATAAAGAGGACGGCACGGGCCTTGCGTATCAGGATGACAAGCTGTTTGTCGACTATTTTGAGCGGCAGCTGAGGCTGGTCAAAGCAAAAACATCGCCAACGCCGGACGAAAGCGCCCAAATTAAAGGGATGGAAGATGACTTTATTGTCAAAGGCAAATCAGCCATTACATGGAACTACTCCAATCAATATTTGGGCTTTGCCCGGCTGACAGACTCACCGCTGTCTCTCTATCTGCCGCCTGAACAAATGAAGGAAAAGGCACTGACGCTGAAGCCGAGTATGCTGTTTTCCATTCCGAAAAGCTCTGAGCATAAAAAAGAGGCCGCGAAGTTCATAGATTTCTTCGTGAATAATAAAGAAGCGAACCAGCTGATTAAAGGCGAGCGGGGCGTTCCGGTATCCGACAAGGTGGCAGATGCGATAAAACCGGAGCTGAATGAGGAAGAGGCCAACATTGTGGAATATGTGGAAGCCGCGTCGAAAAACATCAGCAAAGCCGATCCGCCGGAGCCAGTGGGAAGCGCTGAGGTTATTAAGCTGCTGAAGGATACGTCTGATCAGATTCTGTATCAGAAGGTATTGCCGGAAAAAGCCGCCAAAACGTTCCGGAAGCAGGCCAATGACATATTAGAGAGGAATAATTGACGGGAAATGGGGCTGACAGAATGAAAATAAGCCGGAGTAAGAGAAAAGACAATCTGGCGGGATATGCTTTTATTTCTCCGTTTATTATCGGCTTCTTCTGTTTTACGGTGATTCCAATGGGCGCGTCTCTGTTTCTGTCCTTTACAAGCTACGACTTGTTTACGGCGCCGAAGTGGATCGGGCTCGATAACTATAAGGAAATGTTTACGGGTGACGAAAAGTATTGGCAGTCGCTGAAGGTCACTTTCACGTACGTACTTGCCGGGGTTCCGCTCCGCCTCGGCTTCGCGCTTTTTATTGCCGTCATTTTAAACAACGCGGCAAAGGGAACAGCCATCTACAGGACGCTGTTTTATCTGCCTTCGATCATCGGCGGAAGTGTGGCTGTTGCCATTATGTGGCGCAATATTTTCGGCAATGACGGGGTCATCAATGCGCTGCTGTTTTTTGTCGGGATCGATCAAAAAATTCTCTGGTACCAGGACCCGACAAGCGCGTTATGGACGCTGATTCTCTTGTCCGTCTGGCAGTTCGGGTCATCCATGCTGATTTTTCTGGCCGGGCTGAAAAACATTCCGGCATCATACTTGGAGGCGGCCAGCGTGGACGGCGCAACCCGCGTGCAGCGCTTCTTTAAGATCACGCTGCCGATGCTGACGCCGATTATTTTCTTTAACCTGGTCATGCAGACGATTTCTGCTTTTATGACCTTTACCCCAGCCTATATCATCTCAAAAGGCGAGGGCGGGCCGCTTGACGGAACGCTATTGTATTCACTCTATTTGTTCCAGCGGGCGTTTAACTATTTTCAAATGGGCTACGCCTCGGCGATGGCGTGGATCATGCTGATTATTGTCGGGCTGATTACACTGATTTTATTTAAAACATCATCATATTGGGTTCACTACGAATCAAAGGAGGAATAACGGATGGAGCCGGTCAACCAGCCTGTCAGGCAAGCCCCGGTGTTTGAAGGGAAAAAAGCCGGGCGCATCAGGCCAAAACGCATTCTGTTCCATGTTCTTACGGCGTCACTGGCGGTGTTATTGCTGTATCCCGTCATTTGGCTGTTTGTCAGTTCTTTTAAAGAAAGCTCCAGTATTTTCACAACCTCTCATTCTCTCATTCCAGATCCTTTTATTCTCAGCAACTATGCTGAAGGGTGGAAGGGCATTGCGGATCAGCCGTTTTTGACCTTTATTAAAAACTCGGCGATCATTGTCGGGCTGTCTACAATCGGCGCCGTTCTGTCATCGGCTGTCATTGCCTACGGCTTCGCGCGCATCCCGTTTAAAGGAAAAGCATTTTGGTTCGCCTGCATGATGGGGACGTTAATGCTGCCGCATGAAGTGCTGATGATTCCGCAGTACATTATGTTTGCGAAATTAGACTGGCTGAATTCTTTTAAACCGATTGTCGTTCCGCAATTTTTCGGGCATGCGTTTTTTATCTTTCTGATGATCCAGTTTATCCGAACGATCCCTGAGGAGCTGGATGAAGCAGCGAGAATCGACGGGTGCGGGCGCTTTGCCTGTTTTTGGCGGATCATTCTGCCGCTCATTGCACCGGCGCTTGCAACGTCTGCGATTTTTTCTTTCTATTGGAAGTGGGAGGAGCTGATTCAGCCGCTGCTCTATTTGAATAAGCCGGAGCTTTATCCTGTTTCTCTTGCGCTGAAGCTTTTCCTCGATACGGAATCAGCTTCAAACTGGGGTGCGATGTTTGCCATGTCGGCCGTCTCTTTACTGCCTGTGATTCTCGTATTCTTTCTGTTTCAAAAATATATCGTTCAGGGCATCAGTACGACCGGATTAAAATAAAAAGGAGTGTTGCAGATGGCACAGCTTATCTTTGATGAAGAAAAGGTCACATCCGTTATGGACAGAATTGTGAAACGGACATTTCAAATGGATTTTGCGTGGGATTGGCCGGGCGGCGTCGCGTTTTACGGCGTGGCAGAGGCGTATGAAGCGACGGAAAACGAGGAGTATATCAAACTGTTAAAAACGTGGGTGGATGAACAGCTTGAGGATGGGCTGCCGCCGCTGTCGATCAACGGTGTATCGATCGGGCATACGCTTTTGTTTCTGCATCAGGTGACGGGAGATAACGTCTATTTGGAAACGGCTGGCGAGATGGCGGAATATGTGCTTCATCACGCGCCCCGCTTTGGGGAAGGTATTCTTCAGCATACGGTGAACTCGTCGGATTATGTGTTTCCTGAGCAGGCATGGGCGGATACGCTGATGATGGCGGGGCTGTTTATGCTGAGAATCGGCCGTGTGATGGAGCGGGAGGATTACTTTGAGGACGGCCTGCGCCAGTTTCATGGACATGAGGACGTGCTGCAGGACCCCGTGACCAATCTGTATTACCATGCCTGGGACAATAAAGCGCAAAACCACCTGTCGGGGATTTATTGGGGACGGGCGAATGGCTGGGCTGCGCTCACGATGGCAAAAGCGCTCCCGCTCATCGAGGTGACGCATCCTTCTTTTATGATCATTGACGGATCACTCAGAGACCAGTTAAGCGCGCTTGTCCGGCTGCAGGACGATTCAGGGCTGTGGCATACCATTTTGGATGATCCGGATTCGTATTTGGAGGTTTCCGCATCGGCGGGCATTGCCTCTGCTTTGCTGTCGAGCGGGAAGCTCTATACAAAATACGCGCAGAAATCACTTGCCGCCATTTTGGATGCGGTGGAAGAGGACGGTCGGGTCAGCAAAGTATCCGCGGGCACAGCCGTCATGAAAAATGCGGAAGGATACAAACAAGTGCCTTACAAACGAATACAAGGCTGGGGACAGGGACTTGCACTCACATTTCTCGCTGATGTGCTGAGAACGAAAAAACGCGTGTATCAGTAAAGACGGCGGCAGGGGGAAAGGGATGAAAAAACAGCCTCAACAGAAAGAACGGGTTTCACGCTGGAAGGGAACGTATTTCAAAAGAAACTTTGTTTTCATTTTGCTGATTGCCTGTATTCCCGGACTGCTGACAGGCGGGGCCATCTACTTTTTGTCTATCGATAAGGTGGAGAAAGAACTGCAAAAGTCGCATGAAACACAGGTGGCGCGTGAAGTCAGCCGGATGGATGAGAAGCTGGAAGGGCTTGAGTTGACGCTTGCCCAAATGGCATACGATTCCTCGCTGATGAACGGATTGGCCGAGAAGGATTTGGAGAAAGACTTTACATTCTCCTATCAAATAACGAAGAAGCTGTTTCTTTTGCGGGATCAACAGCCGCTGATTCAGCAGGCTTCTATCTTTCTGAACAGCCCCCGGCCTCTTGTGCTGAGCCCCGAATACAGCGCACTGACAGAACAGGATATGCTTCACAAATACCGCTCGCTTCTCGACTCCGATCGGAGTATTTATTGGAGCCGATCGGGAAAAGACGCCGCGCTGATTCAGCTCATTCCGGGTGCGGCTGAGAAACCGTTTGGCGCGATCATGCTGACGGTAGATCCGAAAGAAATGGAGGCGCTTCTGCAAAGTTTGTCTCCTTACCCTGAAGGCAGCGCGCTACTTCTTGATCAAAAGCGGGAGGTGCTTTTCCATGGAGGAGAAAAGGATTTTGAAAATGCTTTAATGAATGAGGTGAAAAAACAGCCTCGCCAGAAAGGGCATTTTCAGATGGATTGGAACGGCACGGTGTATTCCGTCTCCTATGGAGAAATGAAGCGAATGCACCAGAAGTGGACCTTTGTTTCTGCGGCGCCTCTTTCAGCTATCACAGCGCCGATGGTGTTTTTATCAAAGGTGATTATTGTGATGCTTGTCGTTTGTATCGGCTTGGCTGTGTGCATGACGTGGTACGCTTCGAGGAAAATCTATCGCCCGATTCAGCATCTGCTCGGACTGTTTACGGGAGGAGAGAAACAAGCATGGCAGGCGTCAGGTCAGGACGAATTTAAGTGGATTGAAAAGAGATGGAATGATCTTTCCCTTGAGAGCCGGAGGCTTCATGAGCAGCTGCTCCGGCAGACGCCCCATATGAAAAAGAGTTTTTTGCAGCACCTGCTTCAGGGTGACTTTTACTATGACACAGAGGACAGCCTCAGATCGCGGATGGAGGATGCGGGATGGGACATCGGGGAAAACATATTTCACGTGCTTGATCTTCAGGTGACAGGGCTTCGCTGTGATAAAAGCATGTTCTATGCCGACGATGAACAGCTTGCTGTGTTTACACTGACCAATTTACATGAGGAGCTCGCGGCAAACCGGCGTTTTCAACCTTTAATTCTTGATATTGGGCGCCTTTCCGTCACCGTGCTTGTGATGAAAACGAGCGGCTCGGATCTGAAGGCGCATCTTTCAGAGCTGGCCCACATATTTGGTGCTGTCACGGGACTAAGCCTGACCGGGACAATGAGCAGGCAATCGGCCCGTATTAAGGATATCCCATCTTTGTTTAAGGATGTGAAAAGCGGCAAGTCCCGCAGATGTTTTGCCAATCGCCATCAGATCATCGATTTGCAGGATGATGTTTTTCAGGCTGAGCCATCCGCACCCTACTATCCTTTTGAACTTGAAAAACAAATCGTTCAGGCCATTCGGCTGGAAAGAAAAGCGGAAGCAGAGGAGCTGATTCGCTTATGTATGGCTGAAATGGCTGAAAAGGCGGTCAGCGACAGACAAGTGCATTCTGCGCTGATACAGCTGTTTTCCCGCATCCAGGAGGATATTCTGCATTCCGGCCTTCACCCGAGCGAGCTGTTCGGCAACAGGGATATGCTTCGCGAAATATCTGAGCTGCATGAGCCTGTCCAAGCGGCTGCCTGGCTGATGGATGCGGTTGTCACCCCGTACCTCGCCAAGCTTGAAGGCAGGAAAAACAGACAGCAAAAACAGGTGGCGGAACGTGTGATTGCGATGATTCATGAGCAGTATATGGCGGATCTTTCTCTTGAAAGCTGCGCGGATGCGCTGGGCATGAATTCTTACACCTTGAGCAAGGCCTTTAAGCAAGTGACGGGCGTTAATTTTATTGATTATGTGACCCGCATCAGAATCGAAAAAGCAAAAGAACTGCTGGTCAATACAAATAAAAAAATTCATGATGTGTCAGAAGAAGTCGGCTATCGCCACAATTATTTCAACCGGATTTTTAAAAAGCAGGTCGGCATGCCGCCGGGAGTCTTCAGGCAAATGTATCAGGAAACGCCGTGAAAGGAGAGGACATGTGATGGAAAAAACGATTCAGGTATTCTTAGCAGGGGATTCCACTGTAAGCGACTGCCCGCCGCATGAAGCGCCGATGGCAGGCTGGGGGCAGGTTTTCGGTCAATTGTTCACTGAACAGGTGAAGGTGTGCAATCACGCCAAAGGGGGAGCAAGCACCAATACATTTGTTGAGGAAGGAAGGCTTCAGACGATTGCTGAGCGTATATCCCAAGGCGATTATTTGTTTATCCAATTCGGCCACAATGACCAGAAACCGCGGGGAACGAAACCGTACTCGACGTATCAGCAATTTCTCACTTTGTTTGCGGACACAGCGCGTGAAAAAGGCGCGCAGCCTGTGTTCGTTACATCGGTGCAGCGCCGCCGCTTTGATGAAAACGGAAGGATTGAGCACACGCTTGGTGAGTATCCGGATGCGATGAGAGCGTTAGCGAAGGAGCTTGATGTGCCGGTCATTGATTTGCTAACAAAAACGAAGGCGCTTTATGAAGCATACGGCCCGGAGGAGTCAAAGCGTTTGTTTATGTGGTTTCAGCCGGATGAACATCCGAATTATCCAGACGGCATTGAGGATAATACGCATTTTTCAGAAGAAGGGGCCATGGAGGTTGCGAAGCTCGTTGCCGAGGGCATCGAAGAAATCGGCTTTCCGCTGAAGGATCATCTCGTAAGCCGGGAGGGGAAAGAACATGTATAAAGAAGGCGCGTGCCTGTACCGCAATCCGCTCCGTTCAGCAAGCGATGTGAAGGCCTGGCGGATGGAGGGAGGCGGGCACGTCTCATTCGAAGATCAGCGTATGCACCTGTCACATGTAGAGGACGAAGCGCACTTTGTTTATTGGTGCCCGGAAACATTTCCCGACGGCATCATTGTGAAGTGGGATTTTTACCCGATTGAACAGCCGGGGCTGTGTATGCTGTTTTTCGCGGCTGCCGGCATCGGAGGCGAGGACTTATTTGACTTGCGACTCAAGAAAAGAACAGGAAAGTACCCCGAATACCATTCCGGAGACATCAATGCGCTCCATCTGTCGTATTTCCGCAGAAAATACCCGGAGGAAAGAGCGTTTCGCACCTGCAATTTAAGAAAAAGCCGCGGTTTCCACCTCGCTGCACTGGGAGCTGATCCGCTGCCTTCTCCGGACGACGCTGTTTCCCCGTATCATATGAAGCTCATTAAGGATAAAGGATATGTGCATTTTTCGATCAATGATCTGCCCATTCTGGAGTGGCAGGATGACGGAAGCACATTCGGGCCTGTGTTAACGAAAGGAAAAATCGGGCTGAGGCAAATGGCGCCGATGAAAGCCGCTTATCGTGATTTGTCTGTTCACCAAGCGGTGAGAGGATGAAGACGACTGTGACGGATGCGCTTTATGCAGGCTGTGAAGCGGTTGTAAAAATCGCGTGGCTGAACGGGCTGTGGCTGTTGTTTACACTTTTGGGCGGCGTTCTTTTCGGATGGGCGCCGAGCACAGCCGCGATGTGTGCCGTCATACGGAAATGGCTGATGGGGCATAAAGATGTCCCGGTATTTGCGTTATTTCTGGATACCTACAAAAAAGAGTTTCTGAAGGTTAATGTAATTGGACTTGCGTTTATTGCTCTTTTGCTTATGTTGTCCGCCAATTATTATTATTTTTCGGCAAGTGCGGATTGGCTGTCCTTTACTGTGACGAGCTGCACACTCTTGGCGGGGCTTTTGTACACCGTCGCGCTCATGTATGTGTTCCCTCTTTATGTGCATTACGAGCTTCCGCTTCGCCAATATATTCCGCAAGCGCTGCTGTTTGGCGCCATGCGGCCGCTGACCACCGGCTGCATGCTGATCGGCTGCGGATTTGTGCTTTACTTGCTGTATACGCTTCCGGGTCTGATCCCATTTTACGGCCCAAGTTTATTTGGGCTCGTGTCGATGTTTTTTGCTTACAGAGGGTTTCAAAAAACAGAGGCCCAGCACCGTCATCAGGCCGGGTAAACAAAAAAATGACAAACCGGCAAAAAAGTGCAGCCAACCAAAAACGTTTATGCAAAAAAGTGACATTGAAGACAGCTTCTTAAGCGCATAAAATCCAATTTAAGTAAGCGCTTACAGATAAATGATAAGGAGCTGTCTGATGATTAGACGAAGAAAAAGCATGTTTACCACTCTCACACTGTTGGTGTTATTGATGATGGGGGCTTCTGTGTTTCCTGGCAAAGCAGAAGGAGCGGCGCGGCAGATGGAAGCGCTGAACCGGGGCCTTGTGGCAGTCAAGACGGAAGGCGGCATTTTTGTCAGCTGGCGGTTTCTTGGGACAGAAAACGCATCCGTGGCGTTTAATGTGTACAGAGACGGACAAAAGCTGAATGCTTCGCCTGTCAAATCCACGAATTATATCGATAAAAACGGATCTGCGGGCTCAACGTATTCCATTCGGGCTGTTGTAAACGGTACCGAGCAGGCAGCTTCTGAAAAAGCCTCTGTATGGGCACAGCCGTATCACTCCGTTCCACTTGATAAACCGGCTGGCGGCACGACGCCAAAGGGCGAAGCCTATACCTACAGTGCCAATGATGCCAGTACGGGTGATGTGGATGGCGATGGGCAGTATGAGCTGATCCTCAAATGGGACCCGTCCAATTCAAAGGATAATTCACAGGACGGCTATACGGGTGAAGTGTTTATTGATGCGTATAAGCTGGACGGAACAAGATTATGGCGAATCGGTCTCGGCAAAAACATCAGAGCAGGCGCACACTACACTCAGTTTATGGTGTATGACCTGGATGGTGACGGAAAAGCGGAAGTGGCGATGAAGACCGCTGACGGAACAAAAGACGGCACGGGAAAAGTGATCGGAAATGCGAATGCCGATTACAGAAATGAGCAGGGGCGTGTGCTTTCTGGTCCTGAGTACCTGACTGTCTTTCAAGGTGAAACGGGGAAAGAGCTTGTCACTTCAAACTTTGAACCGGCACGAGGGAACGTATCGGATTGGGGCGACAGCTACGGCAACCGGGTCGATCGTTTTCTTGCGGGCATTGCGTATCTCGACGGGCAGCGGCCGAGTCTGATTATGACTAGAGGCTATTATGCCAAAACCATGCTTGTTGCGTATAACTTCAGAGACGGAAAACTGTCAAAGCTCTGGACGCTGGATTCCTCTCAGTCGGGCAATCAAGCGTTCGCCGGACAGGGCAATCACAATCTAAGCATTGCGGATGTTGACGGAGACGGAAAGGATGAAATCATCTTCGGCTCAATGGCTGTTGACCATGACGGCAAAGGCATGTACTCGACAGGCTTAGGCCACGGAGACGCGCTGCATGCCGGAGATCTTGATCCGAGCCGGCCGGGTCTTGAAGTGTTTCAAGTTCACGAGGACAAAAACGCAAAATACGGCTTATCCTTCCGTGATGCGGCAACCGGGAAAATCATTTGGGGTGTTCACGCCGGCAAGGATGTAGGCCGGGGGATGGCCGCTGATATTGATCCGCGCTATTCGGGACAGGAGGTTTGGGCGAACGGTTCTCTTTACACATCAAAAGGCGCCAAAATCGGGAGCGGTGTACCGTCGTCAACCAATTTCGGCATCTGGTGGGACGGTGACCTGCTGCGGGAACAGCTGGACAGCAACCGAATCGATAAGTGGGATTATCAAAACGGCGCATCGAAAAATATGCTGACTGCTTCAGGCGTGGCCGCCAACAACGGCACAAAAGCAACACCGGCGCTTCAGGCTGATCTGCTCGGTGACTGGCGGGAGGAGGCTGTGTGGAGAACCGAGGACAGCAGTGCGCTCCGCATCTACACCACCACCATCCCGACCGAGCACAGGCTGTATACGCTGATGCATGACCCTGTGTACCGGCTCGGCATCGCCTGGCAAAATGTCGCGTATAATCAGCCGCCGCATACAAGCTTCTTTTTAGGAGACGGCATGGCGGCACAGTCTAAACCGAATATGTATACGCCTTAACAGAAGGGGGGAAGGAACGGGCCGCACGCTTGGCCCGTTCCCATTTAAAATGAAACCAAAAAAGAGGCAGATGGAGTACTTGACCAGAGGCTTAATTGCGGTCAGGACGGAGCAGGGCGTGTTTGTCAGCTGGCGTTTTCTCGGAACGGATCATGAGACGACGGCTTTTCACCTTTATCGGGATGGAAAGCGGATCACCCGCAAGCCGATCGCGGACAGCACCAATTTTCTCGATCAAAACGGAATGGCGGACTCTGTTTACCAGGTGGCAGCCGTCAATAAAGGACGGGAAGAAAAGCTGTCCAAAGAAGCTCCCGTCTGGCGGGAAAATGTCCTAGAGGTGCCGCTTAACAAACCGGAAGGCGGTATCACGCCGGACGGAAAGACGTATACCTACAGCGCCAATGATGCGAGCGTCGGAGATGTGGATGGGGACGGAGAATATGAAATCATCCTGAAATGGGACCCGTCCAACTCAAAAGATAACGCTCACCATGGATATACCGGAGACGTTCTCATTGACGCCTATAAACTGGACGGCACTTTTCTGTGGCGCATCAACCTCGGCAGAAACATCAGAGCGGGTGCCCATTATACGCAGTTTATGGTCTACGACTTAGACGGTGACGGAAAAGCAGAAATCGCTATGAAAACAGCCGACGGCACAATAGACGGCAAAGGAAACATCATTGGTGAAGAGCATGCTGATTTCAGAAATGAGCAGGGCCGAATTCTGTCAGGTCCGGAATATTTGACAGTGTTTAAAGGGGAAACCGGTGAAGCGCTCACGACTGTCGATTATGAACCGCCTCGGGGAAAACTGGAGGATTGGGGAGACGGCTACGGCAACCGCATGGACCGTTTTCTCGCCGGAATCGCTTATTTGGATGGAGAGCGGCCGAGCTTGGTGATGGCACGGGGCTATTATACGAGAACAGTACTCGTCGCTTATGATTTCCGGAACGGCAGGCTGAAAAAACGCTGGACGTTTGATTCAAATCAGCCGGGGCATGAAGCATACGCGGGACAGGGAAACCACAGCTTGAGCGTGGCTGATGTTGATGGAGATGGAAAAGATGAAATTATTTACGGCGCCATGGCGGTCGATCATGAAGGAACCGGTCTGTACACGACGGAACTCGGACACGGAGACGCCATGCACGTCGGCGATCTTGATCCGTCACGCAAAGGGCTTGAAGTGTTTCAGGTTCATGAGGACGCAAGCAAGCCGTATGGGTTGTCGCTGCGTGATGCCGGAACAGGTGAGGTGTTATGGGGCGTCCATGCCGGAACAGATGTCGGCAGAGGAATGGCTGCTCATATTGACCCTCGGTATAAGGGATCGCTTGTCTGGGGAATCGATCCGCCGGGCAATGATGGAATGTCATATGGGCTCTATACGAGCAAAGGAGAAAAAATCAACGACAAAGCGCCTGCTTCAGCCAATTTCGCCATCTGGTGGGACGGAGACTTAGTCAGGGAGCTTTTGGATCATGAATGGAACGGAACGTTCGGCAAACCAAAGATTGAAAAGTGGGATGCTGAAAACCGCTGTTTAAAAACGATTTTTCAGCCGGAAGGTGTGCTGTCCAACAACGGGACAAAAGGAAACCCGGTTCTTCAGGCCAACCTGTTCGGAGACTGGCGGGAAGAGGTCATTTGGAGAACCGAGGACAGCAGCGCGCTCCGTATCTATACAACGACACATCTCACCCGTCACCGTATTTACACGCTGATGCACGATCCGGTTTACAGGCTCGGGATCGCTTGGCAGAACACCGCGTACAACCAGCCGCCGCACACAAGCTTTTATCTCGGAACAGGGATGAAAAAACCGCCGAAGCCCGCTCTGTACATAGCGGGAAACAAAGCGGAGACGCCGCTTTAGGAGGAATGTATGGGATACGAAGCAAAGGCTGAACGCTATGACAAAATGACCTATCACAAAGCCGGGCGAAGCGGATTAAGGCTTCCCGCTATTTCTCTCGGCCTCTGGCATCAGTTCGGCGATGCCTATTCTCCGGAAAACGCGCGGTCCATGCTGAGAGCTGCATTTGATGCAGGCATTGTCCATTTTGATCTGGCCAACAATTACGGCCCGCCGCCCGGCTCCGCTGAGGAGATGTTCGGGCGCATGCTGAAAACGGATTTTGCGCCTTACCGTGATGAACTCATCATCAGCACTAAAGCCGGCTATGACATGTGGAAGGGGCCGTACGGCAATGGCGGTTCGAAAAAACATTTGACTGCGAGCTTGAATCAAAGCTTAGCGCGGCTGGGGCTTGATTATGTGGATCTCTTCTATTCGCACCGTCCTGATCCTGAAACGCCGCTTGAGGAAACGATGGAGGCGCTGGCGGACTTTGTGAGCCAAGGAAAAGCTTTGTATGTCGGACTGTCAAACTACAGTCCTGAAGAGACTGAGCGCGCGGCCGAACTTTTACATCAACTCGGCGTTCGGCTCGCCATTCATCAGACGCAATATTCAATGTTTCACCGCGATCCGGAAAAAGGGCTGCTTGATGTGCTGGACAAAAAGGGAGCCGGCTGCATCGCGTTTGCGCCGCTTGCTCAAGGGCTTCTCACGACAAAGTACGTTTCAGGCATCCCGGAAACATCAAGAGCAAGAGATGCGAACAGTTCTTTCCTGCAGACGGAGCATATAACCGAAAGGGCGGTCAATAAGGCGCAAAGGCTGAATAAGATTGCGAAAGAACGGGGACAATCGCTCCCGCAAATGGCGCTTTCATGGCTTTTAAAGGATGCCCGGATGACCTCTGTTTTAATTGGAGCAAGCCGGGCGCAACAAATAGAGGAAAACGTTCAAGCCTTGCAATCAGCGGACTTTTCAAACGAAGAGCTTTCTGCCATTGAGTTTATATTAAGTGAAAAAAACGAGGGGGAATGAGACATGGCAAATCATATTTATCTTGCTGGTGATTCGACTGTCCAAACGTATGGAGAAAGGACAAATCAAGGGGGCTGGGGGCAGTTTCTCGGTTCGCATCTGCCGGAGCATATTCAGGTGATCAATAAAGCGATCGGCGGCAGAAGCTCAAAAACCTTTGTGGAGGAAGGCAGGCTTCAGGCGATCCTTGATGTGATCGAGCCGGATGATTGGCTGTTTGTGCAGATGGGCCATAATGACGCGTCGAAAAACAAACCTGAGCGCTACACTGAGCCCTATACCACCTATAAACAATATTTAAAGCAATATATCGCAGGCGCGCGGGAAAAAGGCGCCCATCCGCTTCTCATTACACCAGTAGCCCGCTTTCATTATGAAAACGGCGTGTTTTTGAACGACTTTCCTGATTATTGCATTGCCATGAAGCAGACGGCTGCTGAGGAGAATGTCCAGCTTATTGATCTAATGGAAAAAAGCCTCGCTTTCTTTACTGAGAAAGGGGAAGAAAAAGTATACACCTATTTTATGGTTTCTGAGGGGATTGACGATTACACGCACTTTACAAAAAAAGGCGCAAATGAAATGGCAAAACTCGTAGCGAAAGGCATGAAGGAGCTCGGACTGCCATTAACAGAATCTATCGTCAAAGAAGGGTGAAGGACTTGGGGAAAAAACTATATCACGGCGCATGCTATTATCCGGAATTATGGGATGAAGACACGATTCAGCAGGACATTGACAGGATGCGGGAGGTCGGCATCAATGTTGTGCGAATTGGTGAATTCGCCTGGTCTGTGATCGAGCCGGAAGAAGGAAACATTGACGTGAGCTTTTTTAAGGAAATGATCAAAAGGATGTATGACAACGGCATCGAAACGATTATGTGCACACCGACGCCGACACCGCCTATTTGGCTCTCGCACGGGCGGCCGGAGCGAATGCACATTAACGAAAAAAGAGAGGTGATGGGGCACGGCTCCCGTCAGCATGCGTGTACAAATAACCCATATTTCCGAAAAAGAGCCGCCATCATCACCACAAGCATCGCCAAAGAGCTGGGACACCTGCCGGGGCTGATCGGCTGGCAGCTCGATAATGAATTTAAATGCCATGTGGCTGAATGCATGTGTGAGACGTGCCTAAGCTTATGGCATGAATGGCTTAGAAACCGTTACGGTGTGATTGAACGGTTAAATGAAGCGTGGGGGACCGATGTGTGGAGCGAAACCTATCAAACCTTTGAGCAGGTGCCGCAGCCGGGTCCGGCCCCGTTTTTGCATCACGCTTCATTGCGCACGATGTATCAGCTGTTTTCGATGGAGATGATCGCTCAATTTGCAGATGAACAGGCGAAAATCATTCGCAGTTATTCGGATGCGCCGATCACTCATAACGGCTCGGTCATGTTCAGCACAGACAATGAGCGGATGTTTCAGAATCTCGATTTTGCTTCCTATGATACGTACGCTTCCCAGGATAATGCATCTGCATTTTTATTAAATTGTGATATTTGGAGGCATTTCAAAAAAGACCGCCCGTTTTGGATTCTGGAAACAAGTCCGTCGTATGCAGCCTCTCTCGAAAGCTGTGCCATGCCGCACGCCGATGGGTATTTACAAGCTGAAGCCGTGTCTTCTTACGCCTTGGGGAGCGAGGGATTTTGCTACTGGCTGTGGCGCCAGCAGCGTTCCGGCAGCGAGATTTCACACGGTTCCGTCCTTAGTGCATGGGGAGAGCCGACGATCGGTTATCAAAACGTTTTGGCGGTTGAGCGGGCAAGAAAGGAAATCGAACCGATCATTCTTTCTACTGTGCCCGTGCAGGCTGATGTTGCGATGACCTATTCCGACAGGGCGAAAGTGTTTCTGAAAACAGAACCTCACCGGGGGCTCCAACACCGAACGCTTATCACACACTTTTACGAGCGCATCCTCAACACGGGCATTCATCGTGATCTCGTTCCGGAAGGCTTTCCGCTGGAGGGCTATCGTGTGCTGTTTACGCCATTTATGCCTTATCTGTCCTCTGCTTTTATCAAAAAAGCTTCCGCATTTGCTGAAGCGGGCGGCATATGGATTGCCGGGCCACTGACGGGAGGGCGTACGGGCGAGCATACGGTTCATACCGATTATGGCCTTGGAGAACTGGAGAAAACAGCCGGAATCAAAACGCTGTTTACGTTCCCGATGAACGAGGATGCAAATACAGGAAAAGCGTTTGGCATGACGGCGCCGCTCGGACTGTGGAGCGCAGTGTTTGATGCAGGGAGCGGAAATACTCTCGGCACAGTTGAATCCGGGCCTGGTGCCGGCCATGCCTTTCTGTCAGAACGAGAGCACGGCAAAGGGAAAATCGTCTTGCTCGGCTCGCTTCCATCAGGCAAAAAAGGAGATGCGATGCTGGAAGCACTCGTCAGGCATTATGCGGGAGAAGCAGCCGTTTCTGTCAGATCCGATGTCACCCCCGGCACAATTGTTGCCCCGAGAAAAGGAGAAAACGGCCTCGTTTGGATCATCGTTAATATGAATGGAAAAGGCGGAAGTGTGACGCTTCCAAAAGAGGGGACCGACCTTTTGGCCAATCGTTCAGTCGGAGCCGGGAGACTGTCAGTCGGACCACACGAATACCGTGTGATTCAGTTTGATAATCGCAGCTGATTCTTTGCATTGAATCAGCTTTTTTATATGGAAGGAGAGAACCGATGAAAAAGATTAAATGGCTATCAGAACAGCCTCAGCTGAAAAGCGGTGTAACGTGGGGGGTGCCTTGGAAAAAAGGAGAATTGAAAAAGGGAGACTGTTTGGCGCTTATCAATGCAAAGGGTGAAAGCGGCTATGTGCAAAGCGAGCCGTCGGCCTATTGGCCGGACGGGACCATCAAATGGACGAAGCACGCGGCTGTATTCAGTCAACAAACCGATACAAGCTTTACCCTGCAAAAAGAAGAGACCCAGCCGCCAGCGAAAAAGCTCATGATCCACGAGTCAAAGGATGCAATCCAAGTGGATACCGGAGCGCTTGTCTGCACTGTGAATAAAACGGGCTCCGACATCATTCAATCGCTGGTGATGAACGGAAAGCCGATCGCCGCAGGCGGGCGGCTGATCGCAATAAAGGAAACGAGAAAGGAGATGGCGGCGGAAAAGGTTTTTTTTCATGAAACATCGGTCAGTCTTATCGAACGTGTGGTCATTGAACAGAGAGGTCCTGTAAAAGCAGTCATCAAGATGGAGGGGGTTCATCTACTCCAAAAGACAAAAGAAGAGTGGCTGCCCTTTATCATCAGATTCACATTTTATGCCGGGCTTTCAGAGATGAATATCATGCACACTCAGCTGATCGACAGGAATTTCAAACGAGAGTTCATCAAAGGGCTTGGCATGCAGTTTGACCTCTTTTTACAGGGAGAGCCGTACAACCGCCATTTCCGTTTTGCGGGGGACAAAGGCGTTTATAAAGAACCCGCCCAGCTGTTTGGCACCCGCAAATGGAGTGAACGGTATCCTCTTTATCAGCGGCACATCAATGGCGAACCGATTTCTCCAAGTGAAGAGCACAAGGAATGGTTCGCACACGGCATACAGAACGCAGTTTGGAATGATATGAAACTCGTTCAGGACTCCAGCGATCATTACCGCCTGGCAAAACGGACCGGCAAGGAATATTCGTGGGTTGACGTGCTGCATGGCAAGCGGGCGAAGGGGCTTTGCTATGCGGGCGGCGAAAATGGAGGGGTAGCAATCGGCCTGCGGTATTTTTTTGAAAAATATCCGTCGTCACTTGAGATAACAGGTCTTGCCGATGATCAACCGAACATGACCGTCTGGCTCTGGCCGCCAGACGCGGAAGCAATGGATTTGAGGCATTATACAGGGAACACCCATGTCGTCAGCGCGTACGAAGGGTTTGATGAGATGCGCTCTGATTCGACAGGCATTGCCAACACAAACGACATCAGCTTGTCATGCTTCTCTCAGATGCCGACAGATGACGTGCTGAATGCGTTAGCGGACAAATGGCAGGCACCGCCATTGCTCATTTGTGAGCCGGACGTTTATTACGAGTCAAAAGCGCTTGGCGTTTGGAGTGTGATCGATACGGCCGATCCGGTCAAAAAAGAGCTGGAAGAACAGCTGGACGCCGCCTTCTTGTTTTATCAAAAAGAAGTGGAGCAGCGCAGATGGTACGGGTTCTGGAACTATGGGGACGTCATGCATACGTATGACCCGATCCGGCATATGTGGCGGTATGATCTCGGCGGATACGCGTGGCAAAATAATGAACTCGTTCCGACCTTGTGGCTGTGGCAGGCGTTTTTCCGCTCCGGCAGAGAAGATCTGTTCCGAATGGCTGAAGCAATGACCCGCCATACAAGTGAAACCGACTGTTTTCATCTCGGAGAATATGCGGGGCTTGGCTCCCGGCATAACGTGGTGCACTGGGGATGCGGCTGCAAGGAAGCGAGAATCAGCATGGCCGGCCTTTATAAATTCTACTATTATCTGACGGGAGATGAGCGCGCGGGAGATCTTTTGACAGAAGTGAAGGACGCCGATGCCGCCCTAGTAAACACCGATCCGATGCGTGCATTCTACGAGAAGGGAGAGCACCCGACTCACGTCAGAACGGGGCCGGATTGGGCGGCGTTTTGCTCGAACTGGCTGGCGGAATGGGAGCGGACTGAGAATCCTGAATATCTGAGGAAAATCCAAACGGGCATCAGCTGTCTGAAACGCCTGCCGCTTCGCTTATTATCAGGTCCAACGTTTGAATATGATCCGGCGACGTCTATGCTTCATCACATGGGAGACGGCATCGCGGGCGGCTATCATATGATCATTGCGTTTGGCGCGCCGCAAGTGTGGATGGAACTGGCTGAGCTTCTCGATGACCGCGAATGGGAGGAAATGCTGAGTGAATTTGGCGAGTTTTACACATTCAGTGATGAAGAAAAACGCAAAAAAAGCGGAGGTGTTCTCCATGACGGGCACTTTCACTGGCCAATGTTTGCGGCTGGTATGACAGCCTATGCTGCGAGAAAAAAACAAGACCATTACCTCGCCGAAAAAGCGTGGAATCTTTTGCTCGACCATAAACTGAGCCATACGCCGCTTCCAATCAAACCCGTGCCAATCGAGACATGGACTCAGCTTGAAGAGCTTCCGTGGGTAACGACAAACACTATATCTCAATGGTGTTTAAATGTCATTGCGGCACTTGAATTAATAGGTGAATACCTCCCTGCAAAAAAAGATACATCCTGCAAAAAAGGATAACAGCCTTCATTTTATAGGAAAAATGATGCAAAAAATGAAGATTGCAGGAATTTATGTAAGCGCTTTATATTAGGGGTGGCAAAGGTGAAATGAAAAGGAGAAAAAGGGGGACTGACGCATCATGAAAAAAAGAATACGAAAAAAATGGCTCGCTCTACCGCTCGCTGCCATGATGATAGCCGGGTGCAGCAATTCAGAAACATCCAATTCAGCGAGCGATTCAAAAAACACGATCAACATCATGGCGCCGCTGCTGTCACCGGAAAGCCCGAGTGATAAAAGCCCATCATTAAAAGCGTTAAAGAAATACACAGGCAAAAATATTAAGGTCACATGGGTGCCTGATTCATCCTACAACGATAAATTTAACATCGTCATGGCCTCTGGAGAGATGCCTCATGCGATTGTGATTAAAGATAAGTCAGCCGGCTTTATCAAGTCTGTCAAAGCGGGCGCTTTTTGGGAGCTGTCTCCTTATTTAAAAGACTACAAGAATGTAAGCCAGGCTGATGAAAAGATACTCAAGAACAGCTCAATAAATGGCGAGGTGTACGGGGTCTACAGATCGAGAGACTTGATTAGAGCCTGTATGATCATCAGAACCGACTGGCTCAAAAACGTCGGGCTCGATATGCCGGAAACGCTTGATGATTTTTATGAGGTGTTGAAGGCCTTTAAGGAAAAAGATCCTGACGGAAACGGCAAGGACGATACGTACGGCATGGTCGTGCCGAAATGGATGGGGCTTGGCAATGGAAGCCCGTGGGATGTTCTGCAAATTTGGTTCGGCGCCCCGAATCGCTACGGCGTTGCAAACGGGAAGCTCGTGCCTGATTTTACAACGAAGGAATATATGGAGGCGCTCACCTTCTTTAAGAAGCTGTATGATGAAGGGTTGATCAACAAGGATTTTGCTGTTATGGATTCGGCGAAGTGGAATGACCCGGTTGTAAAAGGAAAAGCGGGTGTCATCGTTGATACAGGCTCCAGAGCGTCGCAAATTCAAAGTGCCATGGAAGAAGCGGATGAGTCGAACAAGGATGTCATTGATATCGTCGGCACAGTAGAAGGACCAAAAGGCAAGCGCACCTTCCCGACATCAGGATATTCAGGCATGATTGCGATACCAAAATCAAGCGTGAAAACGGAAAAAGAGCTGAAAGAGGTACTGTCCTTCCTTGATAAGCTGAACGATAAGGAAGCACAGATTTTGACCAACAACGGAGTGGAGGACCGAAATTATGAGCTGAAGGACGGCGTATTCACCTCTCTTGAAAAAAACAACAAATCCCTCCTGTATGAGCATGAAGGCTTGGCCCAGTTCAGCATGTCCATCCCGAAAAGCGAGTACTACATCGAAGATCAGAAAACAAAGCTCTTCCAGCATCGCAAGGACATCATCACGAAAGGAGAAAAAATAGCCGTCTTTAACCCGGCGGAGTCGCTTGTCTCCGATGTCTATACCCAAAAAGGAGCCCAGCTTGACAACATCATTCTTGATGCGAGAACGCAATTTATTATCGGAGAAATCGATGAAAAAGGCTTCAAGGATGCGGTGAAGCTTTGGGAAAACAGCGGCGGCAATGAACTGATGAAGGACTTAAACAAATTGTATCAAACGTCAAAATAAACCGATGCGCCTGCCGTTCGGCGGGCGCGCCGGTATCACGAAAGGAGAACAGATATGGAAACGGTGCCGAAGAAGGGAAACGCACCTGTTCTCACTGCTGAGAAAGGCATCAGCTGGATGGCTGCGCTCAAAAGAGACAAATGGCTTTATCTTCTTCTTATTCCCGGTCTGCTTTATTTTTTGGTTTTCAAATACCTGCCGATGTGGGGCGTTCTCATTGCATTTAAGGATTATTCGCCATATCTAGGCTTCTGGAAAAGCGAATGGGTCGGTTTTGATTATTTTAAGGACTTTTTTATGAATCCGGATTTTTTCCGGCTGCTGCGCAACACGCTCATGCTGGCAAGCCTTGATCTGCTCTTTGCCTTTCCCGCGCCGCTCATTTTGGCTTTGCTGTTGAATGAGCTGAGGAAGGCTGTGTATAAAAGGTGCGTTCAGACCCTTATTTACGTGCCCCATTTTGTCTCATGGACAATCGTGGTCAGCATTACCTTTGTTTTCTTTACAGTCGATACAGGCGTCATCAACAAAATGGTCATGAGCCTGACGGGGAATCAGGTCTCTTTCTTATCAGACGCTGACTGGTTCCGGCCGATGATTGTCATGCAAAGCATCTGGAAGGAGACAGGCTGGGGAACGATTTTGTTTCTTGCCGCTTTGGCAACGGTGGATCAGGAGCAATATGAGGCGGCGATCATGGATGGGGCCGGTCGGTTCAGGCGGATGTGGCATATTACGCTGCCGGCAATCAGGAGCACCATCATTGTACTTTTAATTTTACGGATCGGAAGCTTTTTAAATATCGGTTTTGAACAGGTGTATTTGATGACAAACTCGCTCAACCGCAGCGTGGCCGACATCTTCGACACGTATGTTTACATGATGGGGATTACCCAAGGCGCATACAGCTACAGCACGGCTGTCGGTTTGTTTAAATCGGTTGTCGGGATTGTCTTAATTTTCGGTGCTAATTACATCGCGAAAAAGTTCGATCAAGAAGGATTGTTTTAAAGGAGGGAGAGGTATGGCTGACATTCACACGATGCACAACACAAAAGCCGGACGGGTCTTTGACGTCTGCAACATTTTGTTTCTTGGCGGCGTCGGCGCGATTACCATTTTGCCGTTTTTGTATATTATCGCCGGTTCCTTTGCGACAGAAGCTGAGCTGGCTCAGCGCAGCTTCTTTATTTTCCCGGAAACCTTTACTCTTGACGCTTATCGGTACGTGTTTTCGACACCGACGTTTATCAGAAGCATGGGCGTATCCATCTTCATCACTGTTGTCGGGACAGCCGTGCAATTGTTTTTCACTTTTACGATGGCGTATCCGCTGGCGAAGCGGCATGTGAAAGGACGGAATCTGCTGTTAAACCTGGTGATTTTCTCGATGCTGTTTTCCGGGGGGATGATTCCGACGTACCTTGTCGTCAAATCACTTGGGTTGCTGGATTCCTATTGGGCGCTGATTCTGCCGATGGCGATCAATCCGTTTAACCTCATAATTATCAAAAACTTCTTTCAGCAGCTGCCGCGGGAGCTTGAGGAATCAGCAAAAATTGATGGCTGTTCAGAAATCGGCGTCTTTTGGCGGATCGCCTTGCCGCTGTCAAAGCCGGTCATTGCCACTTTTGCGCTGTTTTATGCGGTCGGAATTTGGAATGATTTCTTCCATGCTCTCTTATATATCAATGACAGTGCAAAATGGCCGCTGCAAATGGTGCTTCGCCAGGTCACGATTTTATCGGACTTAACGGCGACCAATGGCGATACGATGCAAAATACAATTCCGCCGGAGCAGGGCATTAAGCTTGCTGTCATCGTCATCGCGACCATACCGATACTGGCGGTTTATCCATTTTTACAAAAACATTTTGCCAAAGGCATGCTGATCGGTTCTGTGAAAGGCTGAGAAAGGGAGTGTTTCATATCAGTACGTTAGATCAGGTCAAAATCGCGTATATCGGCGGAGGTTCCCAAGGCTGGGCCCGAAGCTTGATGAGCGATTTGTCCCTTGATGAACGAATGTCAGGCACGGTGGCGCTCTATGATCTGAATTTTGAAGCGGCAAAGAAAAATGAAATCATCGGCAATCACAGCGGAGACGGCAGATGGAGGTATGAGGCGGTTTCTACTTTGAAAAAGGTATTATCCGGTGCAGATATCATCATTATTTCGATTTTGCCGGATACCTTGGATGACATGGAAACGGACGTTCATCTGCCTGAGCGATACGGCATCTATCAATCGGTTGGTGATACTGTCGGACCTGGGGGAATCATGAGAGGTTTGCGGGCCGTTCCGATGTTTGCAGAAATTGCCCGGGCAATAAGAGACTACGCCCCCGAATCATGGGTCATCAATTATACAAACCCAATGTCTGTGTGCACGAGAACGCTGTATAAAGTGTTTCCCGGTATAAAAGCGTTCGGCTGCTGCCACGAAGTATTCGGCACGCAAAAACTGCTGGCGGAGATGGTCACCAATAGGCTTGGACTAGAGGTGAAGCGGCGTGAAGACATTCATGTTCATGTGCTGGGCATTAACCATTTTACATGGGTGACAGCAGCTTCTTACCGGCATATTGATCTGCTGCCTGTTTTCCATGATTTCTGTGCGCATTATGCCGAATCCGGCTATGAGCTGGAGGGGGAAAGCTGGAAGGACAGTGTATTTCGCTCTGCACACCGTATTGCATTTGATTTATTTGAAACATACGGTGCCATCCCCGCTACGGGTGACAGGCATCTGGCTGAGTTTTTCCCCGGTTGTTATCTCAAACAGCCTGAGACATGGAAGTTTCACCTCACACCCATATCCTTCAGAAAACAGGACAGAGACCGGAAACAAAAAGAAACGGATTACATGGCACAGCAAAAACGAGGTGTTGAGAGGAAAGCATCAGGAGAAGAGGGCGTGACCATCATGGCGGCACTCCTCGGGCTGGGCGAACTTGTAACAAATGTGAATCTGCCGAATCAAGGCCAGGTCGCTCATCTGCCATTAGATGCGATCGTGGAAACAAACGCATTTATTACCCGCAACCGTGTCCAGCCGATTGTTTCCGGAGCGCTGCCGAAGGGTGTGGAACTGCTGGCTACACGACACGTATCCAATCAGGAGGCAGTGGCGGAAGCGGGATTAACAAAGGACCGCGGTCTCGCTTTTCAAGCGTTTCTCAATGACCCGCTTGTCACACTCGACCGCCATGATGCGAAGCAGCTTTTTGACGACATGCTGTCAAAGCACCAGGCGTTTTTATAATAGCGAACAGAGACCGTTTAGAAATAATGCAGTTGACCATAATGATAGTAGCTTTTAAGAAGTAGGTGCTATCAACATGGGAGATTATCTCAGTGTAGCGGCAGAATTAGTTTGCGGTTTGGGTATTTTATTTGTCATTTTGAAGTTTCTCGGAAAAACCCAATTCTCTCAAATCACTCCGTTTGACTTTATTTCTGCTTTGATTTTAGGGGAACTGGTCGGAAATGCAGTGTATGATCATGAAATTAAGATCAAAGAGATCATTTTTGCTTCACTGCTATGGGGATTGCTGATTTATCTGATTGAATTCATTACCCAAAAAATAAAGGGCTCCAGAAAGTTCCTGGAAGGTGAACCGAGTATTGTCATTCATAGAGGGAAGCTGAAATATGAGATGCTAAAGAAAAACAAGCTCGATATTAATCAGCTGCAGAGCCTTTTAAGGCAGGCAGGCTGCTTTTCCATACAGGAAGTGGAATATGCCATATTAGAAACAAACGGGATGGTCAGCGTTCTTCAGAAATCCGATTTTGGCAATCCGACGAGAAAAGATATGAATCTTCCGCCGCAGGATGTGTCTTTGCCCACCACGTTAATTCTTGATGGAGAGATTGTGTATGACAACCTGCAAGAAGCGGGGGTAGACGAACAATGGCTGCGGCAAACGCTGAAAAAGCAGGGAATTGAAAAGACTGAGGATGTGTTATTTGCTGAATGGCATGCTAATAAACCGCTGTACGCCGTCACATTTGAAGAAAGCAGATTTTCATGAAAAAAAGAGCTTGCGGCACAGCCCAAGCTCTTTTTCCGTTATTGATGAGTCCCTTGTTTGACAGCTCTCACGTGATACATGCTCACTTCAGTGCTAATCATATAGTCAGGCTTTGGCTTGCCTTTGTTCGCTTTATGCCCGGCGATATGCGCATCGTTTTTTTCCCACTGCTTCCAGTGATCCTCGGATTCCCAGCGGATCATAACAACGACTTCCTCATCGCCGCGGCGGACGTTTTTCTCAAGCACGGTCACATCAATTAAGCCTTCCTGTTTTTCAATGATTCCTTCAGCGCTGAAACGTTCAATCACCTGATCAGCATGGCCCTCTTTTACCGTCATTTTTCTCAACTGAACAAACATTTATCTCTCCCCAATCACACTCATATATATCCGTTATTGTAAATGAAATTCATTCTCAATGTCAAAAAAAGAGCACGGCGGAGCATTTTCTCCGCCGCCGCACTTATGCTTTCAATCAAAACTCATTGCCGTCCTCGTCCTGAAATTGAACAAAGGTGTCCCACTCCAGGTTGGTTCGGCTCACTGAGAAATTCTACACTGTTTGCCCTCATTCAATCATATGAGCCAAAGATGCCTTCACACTCAAAGAGACCTCCAGCCAGCTTGCGTTTGGTCCCATCGGATGGTCCGCCACAATGTCGATTTGTTGATCATAGGGAGACCTCCAATTCAATAAATATGTATATCTTAACCTGTTAAAGCTAATGGAACACAGAAAAATCAGCCGGAAGAACCGGCTGATTGACCATTAATATGAACAGCTTACGACATCTATATGTTTTGTGTCCAAGGCGTAATAAAACCAGCGATGGTGTGAGGCATCCCAATAAAAGCCGCCGACGGATTCTCTTCCAAGAATGATTGGGAAGAACCAAAATGAACTGCCGTTGGTTAACCAAACATAGGTAAACCGGAAGAGACAAGGCTGAATGAGAACGGGTTCAACTAAATAAGCTGCCCCATGCAAGCCCTGAGGCTTTTTCGGTTTTGCCGGCTTTTTATGAGGCGGAGGCCCTTGCGGCGCTCCTCCGCCAACACCCGGCACGGCGCCTCCACCGATACCAGGCCCAGCGCCTCCGCCGATACCAGGAACAGCACCTCCGCCAATTCCCGGCACGGCGCCTCCGCCGATACCCGGAACAGCACCTCCGCCAAATCCAGGTACGGCGCCTCCACCAATACCAGGCCCTGGATATCCAACTGGGTAGCGGTAATCATATTCTACTGGGGACCATGGATCATAGATCGGCCCATCATACATATATGGATCATAATACATATCATAACGTCCTTTCTCAAGTAAACTGTACATTTGACAGGATATGAAAGTGGGCTTATATTGGTGAATCTGCCTATGGATAGAATTGGCATGCGCTCAGTGTGCAGAATCAATCTATTTTTCCCTAGTCCCATTCACAATTTCGATTTATAATTTTATAATATAAGAGCTTCTATTACGAAAAAGGAGACAGACCGTGAATATCGATCAAAAACTATATCAATATATCATAGACCATACGGCTGACATTACTGAGAAATGGTTCAGTTTACGGAGACAGCTGCAGGGCGAATTATATTCCGCCGAGCATTTAAGTGAAGATACGAAAAAGCTTTTGACGGAGCAACATACGTTTACTAATATAACAATCGCAAGTGCATTCCTGGAGGAACAAACCGAATTTCAAGACAATATGGCAAAATGGGCGCTGAATGTTGCGAAAAAAAGAGTAGAGCAAGATGTTCCGGTGCATGAGGTCGTTGAAGCCATATCAAATTCAAGAATCGCATTCTGGGATGCTGTTGTTACGTTTATAAAAGAGCATCGGGATATCGTCACAAATGAGGATGCTGACCGCTGGAACCGTATTGTGAATCAGTCTTTCGATAAGCTGATTATTGAGTTTTCCGAGCAGTATCAAAAATTTATGCTGATGAGGCTCACTTCTCAGCAGGAATTAATCAGTGAATTAGGCTGTCCGGTGATTTCCATTGCGGATGGAATCGGCATATTGCCGCTGATTGGCTCTGTCGACACAAAACGTGCGCAGGTGATTTTAGAGACAGTGCCGGTCCGATGCATTGAGAGAAAAATTACAAGCCTTGTAGTCGATCTTTCCGGCGTCCCGATTGTGGATACAATGGTTGCGCAGCAATTGTACAACCTGTCGAAAACACTTTTCTTACTTGGCGTCAAAGCCGTTTTTTCAGGTATTCGGCCGGATGTCGCCCAAACATCGATTCAATTAGGGCTTGATTTCAGTGAATATGAAACATACGGCTCGTTGAAGCAGGCGCTTGAAAACATGGGCGTCCGCTGTATTGTTGAGGAATTGGAAGAAAACTAAGATGAAATCTGATGAGGCATATGACCGTCCCTTGATTGGGTGATCATATGCCTTTTTGATTTGAATGGAAATCACCATTGATTTATTGGAAAAAACATAATATTATAATTCTTATAAGAATACTATGAATTAAAACTGAACAGGGGGGAAGGTCATTGCTTTCAAAAACAACCGTTGATCCGAAAGTGATTGAAAAAATCATCAGCTCGTTGGAAACACTGGATTTCGGCACCGTTCAAATCACCGTACATGATTCCCAGGTCACCCAGATTGAGAAGGTGGAAAAGCACCGTTTCTCACTGAAAAGCAAAGAATCGAAGTAAAAGAGGTGTTTTAAAGGTTTTTGTTCGACATTAAATTCTCCTTAAAACATATACATATTTCATCCATTTTTTATATAATAGACCTTTAAGATCATTTCTTAGGAGGATTTTTGACATGCAAGCTACAGTTCATGAGAGTAAGCATTCGATCATGCAGCGCATTTTAACAGTGTTTATCTTTACACTGCTGATCGCAACCGTCGGGCTGTACATCGGCCAGTTTATTCCTGTCGCTTTGATGCTGCCGCTTTCGATCCTTGAAGTGGCGATGATCATTATCGCCTTCTGGATGCGCAGAAGAAAAGCGGTCGGGTATGCGTTTGTTTATACATTCGCCTTCGTTTCCGGCATTACCCTATTTCCGATTGTCAGCCACTACGCTTCGATTGCCGGCGCCTATGTGGTACTTGAAGCGTTCGGATCTACATTTTTAATTTTTGCTGTGCTCGGTACAATCGGCGCAAAAATGAAGAAGGATTTATCGTTCCTGTCATCGTTTCTGCTCGTAGCGCTCATCGCACTAATTGCGGTTGGCATTTTCAGCATCTTCAGCCCGCTGAATTCCGCGGCGATGATGGCGTATTCCGTTATTGGAACCATCGTCTTTTCCCTTTATATCTTGTATGATTTGAACCAAATCAAACACCGCGATATTACGGAGGACTTAATTCCGGTTATGGCATTATCACTGTACCTTGACTTTATCAACTTGTTCATCAACCTGCTTCGCTTCTTTGGCATTTTAAGCAGTGATGATTAATCAGAAAGCGCCTGTCATTGAGATAGGCGCTTTTTGTGACGGTTGGCGTTTTATTATGTACCAGTGGTGTCCGGCATTTTTACATCTGTTCTGAGCGGCATTGTGTTTGTGATCAGCGGCATATTTGTCACCGTGCTTAAAAAAAAGTACTGTAGCCTGTCCAGATCAGACGGGTTTTTTAGTCTTTAAACACGCTTAGCTTTTCAAACATATCACTCAGCATATTTACGAACATGTCTTTTTCCTCATTGCTGTAGTTCTCCATTACTGCGGAAATCCTGCTGAAATGGCCGGGCAGAAATTGCTCCAGCCGTTCTTTGCCTTCCTTTGTCAGCTCAATGCTGATTTTTCGTTTATCCTCGTTGTGATGCCTGCGCCGGACAAATCCGTCCCTCGTCAGTCCGTCAAGCAGGCCGGTAATCGTTGCCTTCGTGACGTTTGATTGCTTGGCGAGCTCCGTCGGGCTTAACGTGTGGTCCTTTGCGTCGAACAAAAGCATCAGGATTTTAAATTTTCCTTCAGACAATCCGCGTCTGGAAAAATAATGCTCCATCACATGATTCATTTTTTTCGAGATATCAAACAAAGATAAAAACAATTCAAGAGAGCCGGCGTCCACATTGGAATACGTCTCGGCGTGTTCTGTTATATGCTTGTATTGCGGTAAATGTTTTAATTCCATCACAATAAGCTCCCGTACGTTTGTCGTGACACGATTATAATGGAGAGAAAATCAGAACGCAACCTGTGTTGGAGGTGATTGACAGCTGTTTGCCGGACATAGTAAGGTAATGTAGTTAGGTGCCTAACTACATACAGCGAACTGAAAAGGTGGTTATCAACATGAAACATATACTGATAGCGGGAGGCGGAATTGGCGGGCTGTCGGCAGCCATTTCTCTCAGGAAAGCAGGTTTTTCCGTCACCTTATGTGAAGCGGCTGCAGAAAACCGCAAGACCGGCGCGGGGATTCTCCAGCCGCAAAACGCACTGGCGGTGTTAAAGGAGCTGGGCGTATTTGAAGAGTGCTGCGAGCATGGATTTCAAACAGCGTGGTTTAAAACATTCGATAAGCAGGGGAATCTATTATTCAAAGTCAGTGAGTCTTTCTTAGATGATAAGCTTCCGGGCCGCAATAATATCCTGCGAAAAACGTTAAATGACATTCTCATCAAGCATGCCGAAGCTTCGGGCGCAAGGATTTTGTGGGGGAAAAAGATTGTGGCTTATGAAGAAACGCCTGAAGCGGTTACTGCCGTATGTGATGATGGAGAAAAGATGCAGGCTGACATTCTGGCGGGCTTTGACGGCATTCATTCCATTGTGCGGGATGCCATGCTGCAAAAAGAAATAGAAAAAGAGTTTCTCGGCATGGGGGCGTGGCGCTTTTATATCGAGCTTCCCGATTACACATTTGAGGACGCGACATTGATGTACAGAAGCGGAGAGACACAAATTGGCGTCGTGCCATTGGCGGAACACGCCGGCTATGTCTTCGTCCTCCAGCCTTGCACGAGCGATTACTGGGATGAGGAAGAGACCCGGTTTGATAGAGTCAAAGAGATCCTCTCAGGCTTCCCGGGGCTTGATTTTGTCACAAAGCATATGTCAAAAGAACACCCCGTCATTTTTAATAAACTGGAGCAGGTCGCCGTGCAGGAGCCATGGTACAAAGGCCGCGTCGTCATCGGAGGAGACGCCGCCCACGCCGGAGCGCCGACCTTGGCACAAGGAGCGGCCATGGCCATTGAAGATGCGATTGTGCTTTCCGAAGAGCTCAAAAAGCATGACGACCTCGAAACCGCGTTTCAGGCATACGACGAAAGAAGAGCACCAAGAGCGCTCAAAGTGCAGGACTTATCTTCAGAAATCGTCCGCCGCGGGCTGAAAGGAGAGCCGGGAGCGGAAGAGCTGATTGGGGAGTGCTATGCGGTGTTGAGGGAAGGATATTAAATAGGAAAAGTCCAGAATTAATTCTGGACTTTTTATTCTTGCTCTGTTTTATTCCGTATCCGCTCAATCACCTCATGCAGCCCATCAGGCTTATAAAACTCCACCGGTGAACTGCCCTTCTCAAACGAAATCGTCTCCGCTTCAATCAGCGCGACATAGCGCCCGTTCACTTTTGCGAGATGAATCGATTCGCCAAAATCAACTAGCAATCCTTTAATCTCGGTTTCTCCGACTTTCATTTTCAGCTCGGCCTCCGGCGTGTGCTCAATGATCTGGGCGGAGGCTTCGATCACTTGATGTGTGTCGAGGCGTTCTTGGATTTCCCGCTTTTCGCTCGCTTCCCAGATTTCGATGTCTTGTTCAAACTGCTTGAGCTCTTCGCTATTGTCCTCAAATGTCTCATAGACGTGTTCCTGCACCATGTTCATGACCTGGGTTTTCATGATTTCCGGCATTGATTCACCGTACTCAACGAATTTCAGGAAATCCTCGAAATAGCGGGCGTGCGAGGCCTGGTGGATTTTCAGCTCGCCTTCCTCGATCATTCCTTCCTCCGGCATGAACGGGTATTGGATGCTCTTCATGTTTTTTGTCGTAATGGCCATTTCGACTTTTTTAATGAGGGAAGACGCGTCTGAGATGCGGGCGACCTTCGGCTCAAAATCACATTTCATAATGAAGACAAATGACTCGTCGAAGTATTTTCTCGGCACAGCCGAAGCGACTAAGAATACACCGCCGCGGACCGCACTCGTGTCGAGGTACGTGCGGACGAACTGTTCGCTCAGCTCGTTAAAGTCCTCTTTTGTTTCCGCCAGGCGGGCGCGGTTGAACAAGTTGTAGTTCGGGTTGGAATCCAGCTCGTGGCCGGGCTCGACGATAAAGTGGCCGATTTTCGTCGGCACCTGCTCGGATGGCGGATGGCGGTCGGCTTTCCGTTTGACGATTTTTTTCAGCTCTCCGTCAAGAAAGTCCTTCAGCTCGCTTTCTTCAAACTCCTCTGTATCAAGGGTCTGGAAGTGCTTGAATTGCTTGTTTGCCTGCTCATCCTTGCCTTCCACCTGTATGACATAAAAGGATAAAAATCGAATTTCAAAATCCATATGTGAACTCACCTTATTTGCGTATTGTACAGCTTCTCAAGTATAGAAAAAACAACGATCAGGCGTCAATCAGAGAAATGGAATAATCGTCACCATGAAAGGGAAATGTAGTCAGATAGAAAGCATTACATACGGAAAGGAATGGTTCGATGAAGGAAACAAGCCCGATTCCTCAGCCGAAGACGTTTGGACCGCTCGGCAATCTTCCTTTAATTGATAAAGATAAACCGACTCTGTCACTGATCAAATTGGCGGAAGAGCAAGGCCCTATTTTTCAAATTCACACACCGGCGGGTACGACAATTGTGGTGTCCGGCCATGAATTCGTGAAAGAAGTTTGTGATGAAGAGCGTTTCGATAAAAGCATTGAAGGCGCTTTGGAAAAGGTTCGCGCGTTTTCGGGTGACGGATTGTTTACAAGCTGGACGCACGAGCCCAACTGGAGAAAAGCGCACAACATTCTCATGCCGACGTTCAGCCAGCGGGCCATGAAGGATTATCATGAAAAAATGGTTGATATCGCTGTTCAGCTGATTCAAAAGTGGGCTCGGCTCAATCCGAATGAAGCAGTCGATGTTCCCGCTGATATGACCCGGCTGACATTGGACACGATTGGGTTATGCGGGTTTAACTATCGTTTTAACAGCTACTACAGAGAAACGCCTCATCCGTTTATCAACAGCATGGTGCGCGCGCTGGATGAAGCGATGCACCAGATGCAGCGGCTCGATGTTCAAGATAAACTCATGGTCAGAACAAAGCGCCAATTCCACCACGATATTCAAACGATGTTTTCGTTAGTCGACAGCATTATTGCGGAGCGCAAGGCGGATGGAGATCAGGATGAAAAAGATTTGCTCGCCCGGATGCTGAAGGTGGAAGATCCGGAGACCGGGGAGAAGCTTGATGATGAAAATATCCGTTTTCAGATCATTACATTTTTAATTGCCGGGCATGAAACAACGAGCGGCCTGCTGTCGTTTGCGATCTACTTTTTATTGAAGCATCCTGACAAACTGAAAAAGGCGTATGAAGAGGTCGACCGGGTGCTGACGGGTGCAGCGCCGACCTATAAACAAGTGCTCGAGCTGAAATACATACGGATGATTTTAAATGAATCACTGCGCTTATGGCCGACGGCTCCGGCTTTCAGTCTTTATCCGAAGGAAGATACGGTCATTGGCGGAAAATATCCGATCACAACCAAGGACAGAATTTCTGTCTTGATTCCGCAGCTTCACCGCGATCAAGACGCATGGGGAGAGGACGCTGAAGAATTTCGTCCAGAACGGTTCGAACATCAGGACCAAGTGCCTCATCATGCCTACAAGCCGTTTGGGAATGGACAGAGAGCCTGTATTGGCATGCAGTTTGCCCTGCATGAGGCTACGCTTGTGCTGGGCATGGTATTAAAATATTTTACTTTGATTGATCACGAGAATTACGAGCTTGATATCAAACAAACGCTGACACTTAAGCCCGGTGATTTTCACATCCGAGTTCAAACGCGAAATCAGGAAGCGATTCATGCCGGCGTCCCGTCGGAGGAAAAAGCGGCGCACGACGATGAACAAAAGAGCAAACAGGAAACGAAGAGTGCTTCGGTTATCGGTCTCAACAACCGGCCGCTACTCGTACTGTATGGCTCAGATACCGGCACCGCGGAAGGCGTCGCCCGGGAGCTTGCCGATACAGCGAGTCTTCACGGGGTAAGGACTGAGGTGGCGCCCTTGAACGATCAGATTGGAAAGCTGCCGAAAGAGGGAGCTGTTGTGATCGTCACCTCTTCCTATAATGGAAAACCGCCAAGCAATGCGGGTCAGTTTGTGCAGTGGCTTGACGAAATACAGCCAGGTGAGCTGGAGGGTGTCCATTATGCGGTGTTTGGCTGCGGAGATCATAACTGGGCAAGCACGTATCAGTACGTTCCGCGAACCATTGACGAGCAGCTAGCGGAAAAAGGGGCGACTCGTTTTTCTGCACGCGGAGAGGGCGATGTCAGCGGTGATTTTGAAGGACAGCTTGACCAGTGGAAAAAAAGCATGTGGTCGGACGCCATCAAAGCCTTCGGACTCGAACTTAATGAAAACGCTGATAAGGAGCGAAGCACGCTGAGCCTTCAGTTTGTCAGGGGGCTGGGAGAATCCCCATTAGCCCGGTCGTATGAAGCGGTTCACGCATCCATTGCGGAAAATCGAGAACTCCAGTCCGCAGACAGTGGCCGCAGCACCCGACATATCGAAATTGCGCTGCCTTCTGGCGTCGAATATCGGGAGGGCGATCACCTTGGCATTCTTCCAAGGAACAGCCGGACAAATGTCAGCCGGATTCTTCACAGATTCGGCTTAAAAGGAACGGACCAAGTTACACTGACGGCAAGCGGGCGCAGCTCCGGGCACCTGCCTTTGGATCGGCCTGTCAGCCTGCATGATCTGCTCAGCTACAGCGTTGAGGTGCAGGAAGCCGCAACCAGGGCGCAAATACGCGAGCTGGCCGCATTTACCGTCTGTCCGCCTCATAAACGTGAATTGGAAGATATGACGGAAGAGGGCGTTTATCAGGAACAAATTTTGAAAAAACGGATTTCCATGCTGGATCTGCTCGAGCAATATGAATCATGTGAAATGCCGTTTGAACGGTTTTTAGAGCTTTTACGCCCGTTAAAACCGCGGTATTATTCGATTTCAAGCTCCCCGCGGGTGAATCCGGAACAAGCCGCGATAACTGTAGGCGTTGTGCGTGGGCCGGCTTGGAGCGGCAGCGGCGAATATCGCGGAGTGGCATCGAATGACTTAGCGGAGCGGAAGGCGGGAGATGATGTCGTGATGTTTGTCCGCACGCCGGAATCCCGATTTCAGCTTCCGGAAGACCCTGAAACACCAATCATCATGGTGGGGCCGGGAACAGGGGTTGCGCCATTCCGCGGATTCCTGCAAGCCCGGTCAGCTTTAAAACGCGAGGGAAAAACGCTCGGCGAAGCCCATCTTTATTTTGGCTGCAGGAACGACCGCGATTTTATTTACCGAGATGAGCTTAAGCAGTTTGAACAAGACGGAATTGTTACTGTGCACACGGCTTTTTCCCGTAAAGAAGGCATACCGAAAACGTACGTTCAGCACCTCATGGAGGAGCATGCGGAAACCTTAATTTCGATCCTCGACCGCGGCGGCCGTCTTTATGTATGCGGTGACGGCAGCAGGATGGCGCCTGATGTGGAGGCCGCGCTGCAAAACGCGTATCAATCTGTTCATGGCACCAGTGAAGAAGAAGCGCAAAACTGGCTCAGACATCTGCAGGAAACGGGCATGTATGCAAAGGATGTCTGGTCGGGGATTTGATTATTTTTACAAAGGACTGGAGAGATCCAGTCCTTTTGTTATGTCCTTTTTAAAAAAATGTGATCTCGCTAAACGTCTGTGCATACAATAACCACAGTCCGCCTGAAGGGTGGGCTGTCCTTAAGACCTATTTTTCGTTTTTGCTAGTTTATGTTATTCTTATACTCGGTATCTATTTCTTTTTTTCCAAAAGCGGGCAGGACAAAAGAAACCTTTTTTATTTCCGAGAAAAAAGTGAAACGAATTGAGGGCTTCTTTCGTCCAGTGTTTGGTTTGAAATAGGTGTAATAGAAATGGTATGTGCAAAACGTAAATATCCCGGTATAGCGCGGTATATTTATTTGTTGTGTGATGCCTTGATTTTGTTTGGAAAGAAGGAATTGGAAGACAGGATAAAAGAGAAAGTAAAAGTAAATAAAGACTTAACGTGTTTAAGAAAGTAGAGGTTGCCATGAAGAAACTTTTTTCTTACAAACTTAGCTTTTTTGTGTTGGCTGTTATACTGTTTTGGGCAAAAACGTATTTATCCTACAAAACAGAGTTTAACCTTGGGGTAAAAGGCACAACCCAAGAAATCCTTTTGGTGTTTAACCCGTTCTCAAGCGCCGTCTTCTTTTTAGGACTGGCATTGCTTGCGAAAGGGCGAAAATCAGCTATTATCATGCTGATTATTGATTTTGTGATGACGTTCATTTTGTATGCAAATATTTTATTCTATCGTTTCTTTGATGATTTCTTAACGTTCCCGAACATTAAACAGTCCGGCAACGTCGGAAACATGGGCGACGGTATTTTCAGCATCATGGCCGGTCATGATATTTTCTATTTCTTAGATATTATCATCTTGATTGCGGTATTGATCTGGAGACCTGAATTCAAAGGATTTAAAATGAAAAAACGTTTTGCGTCTTTGGTGATTCTTTCCGGGGTCGCACTGTTTTTCATCAACCTGCATTTTGCGGAAAAAGACCGCCCGCAGCTGCTGACAAGAACGTTTGACCGCAATTATATCGTAAAATACTTAGGTCTTTACAATTACACCATTTATGACGGTGTGCAGACAGCTCAAACAGAAACGCAAAGAGCGTATGCAAGCAGCGATGATCTGACAAGTGTCGAGAATTACACGACGTCTCATTACGCGAAGCCGAACGCTGAGTACTTTGGGTCTGCCAAAGGCAAAAACATCATTAAGATTCACCTGGAAAGCTTCCAGTCGTTCCTGATTGATTACAAGCTGAACGGTGAAGAAGTTACGCCATTCTTAAATAAACTGGCCCACGGCGGCGAAGACGTCACGTACTTCGATAACTTCTTCCATCAGACAGGACAGGGGAAAACATCTGATGCCGAGCTGACAATGGATAACTCGATCTTCGGTCTTCCAGAAGGCTCCGCATTTGTAACAAAAGGCGAAAACACATACCAGTCGCTTCCTGCGATTTTGGATCAGAAGGAAGGCTATACTAGCGCCGTCCTGCATGGTGACTACAAATCGTTCTGGAACCGCGACCAAATTTACAAACATATCGGCTATGACAAATTTTTCGACGCAAGCACGTATGACATGTCAGAAGAAAACATCATTAATATGGGGCTCAAGGATAAGCCGTTCTTTACAGAATCGATTCCTAAACTTGAATCTCTGAAAAAGCCGTTTTACGCACATTTGATTACCTTGACAAACCATTATCCGTTTAACTTGGATGAAAAAGACGCGACGATTAAGAAAGCGACGACTGGCGATAATACAGTCGACAGCTATTTCCAGACTGCCCGTTACCTTGACGAGTCCCTTGAGCAATTCTTCAAGGAACTGAAGGAAGCAGGTCTGTATGACAACTCAGTCATCATGATTTACGGTGACCACAATGGTATCTCTGAAAACCATAACCGCGCGATGAAAGAAATTCTCGGAAAAGAGATCACAGATTATCAAAACGCGCAAAACCAGCGCGTGCCTCTGATGATCCGCATCCCTGGCAAAAAAGGCGGAGTGAACCATACGTATGGCGGTGAAATTGACGTTATGCCGACACTTCTTCACTTGCAAGGTATTGATTCTGAGAAATATATCAACTTCGGTACCGATTTATTCTCTAAAGACCACGACGAAACAGTGGCGTTTAGAAACGGCGACTTCGTAACGCCGAAGTACACATCTGTCGACAATATCATCTATGATACGAAGACAGGTAAAGAAGTAAAAGCGAATGAAGATACGAAGAACCTGAAAACAAGAGTGACACAGCAGCTGAAGCTTTCTGACAGTGTCCTTTACAAAGACCTGCTGAGATTCCACAAACTCAGTGACTTTAAAGCCGTTGATCCGTCTGATTATCATTACGGCAAGGAAAAAGATATCGAATAAGACAAAGAAGAGCCTTGAGCGGGCGTATTGCCGCGCTCAGGGCTCTTTTTTTGTGTGGTTACATAACCAAGTTGAAAAAATAGATTCCATTTGGTCACCAAGGCCGCCTCTCTCTCATATCATTACAGTAGATTTTGAAACCGGTATTGGAATCGGACAAATTATCGGGGAAATGCCTTGATAGATTGTAAGGAGGTACCAAGGTTTCGAACTCAATATTCATAGAGATGAGGGGTAGAGATGAAAGCGGTCATTCTCTGCGGCGGAAAAGGAACGAGAATGAGTGAGGTCACGAATGAACTTCCTAAACCGCTCGCCATGATAGGCGGAAAACCGATTCTATGGCATATTATGAAAATCTATCAGTACTACGGAGTGAACGAGTTTATTCTGCTTTTAGGCTACAAAGGAGAAAAAATCAAAGAATATTTTCTGAATTACGAATGGAAGCACAACAGCCTCACGCTCGACAGCTCTACAGGAGAGGTGCAGATGCTGGGACAGCCTGAAACGTGGAAAATTACGTTTTTGGAGACAGGGGAAGATACGCTGACAGCCGGAAGAATCTTGCAGGCGAAGGACTATATCGGCAATGAAACGTTTATGCTCACCTATGGGGACGGGCTGGCCAATATCAATCTTTTTCATCTCATCAGCTATCATCAGACAAAGGGTGCTGCTGCGACTGTCACCGGCATTGATAAAGTTTCGCAGTTCGGCACCTTGACGGTTGAGGATGGTATAGCGAAAACTTTTTCTGAAAAGACATCGAGTGACGGCATCATCAATGGCGGATTTTTCGTTCTCGATCCAAAGGTTTTCGATTATTTGCCGAAGGATGGGAACGCCATGTTCGAAGATGAACCGCTGAAAAACCTTGCGAAAGACGGTGAACTTGCCGTGTATCGCCATTACGGATTTTGGACGGCAATCGATACGTATAAAAATCTTTTGGAAGTCAACAAGATGTGGGATCAAGGACAACATGTATGGAAGGTATGGTGAACTGATTTGAGTTTCTGGAAAAATAAAAACGTATTTGTCACGGGTTGTACAGGTCTTTTAGGAAGCTATTTGGTGAAAGAGCTGATCGAACAGGGCGCAAACGTGACGGGGCTTGTCAGAGATCATGTGCCTCAGTCCAATCTTTATCAGGGAGAACATGTGAAGAAAATGAACATCGTGCAGGGCGCTCTTGAAGATTTGCCTGTGATTGAACGCGCGCTTGGAGAGTATGAAATCGATACGGTGTTTCACCTCGCTGCACAAGCGATTGTCGGCGTTGCGAACCGCAACCCGGTTTCCACCTTTGAGGCGAATATTCTCGGCACGTGGAATGTTCTTGAGGCCTGCCGGAAGCATCCGTTAATCAAGCGTGTCATTGTCGCGTCAAGCGATAAAGCATACGGCGATCAAGAAAACCTTCCGTACGATGAAGATATGCCGCTGCAAGGCAAGCATCCGTACGACGTATCGAAAAGCTGCGCGGATCTGATCAGCCATACGTATTTTCACACCTATGGCCTTCCGGTCTGTATTACGCGCTGCGGAAATCTGTACGGCGGAGGGGATTTGAACTTCAACCGTATCATTCCGCAGACGATTCAGCTTGTACTGAACGGGGAAGCTCCCGAAATCCGCAGCGACGGCACCTTTGTCCGCGACTATTTCTATATTGAAGATGCCGTTCAGGCTTACCTGCTTCTGGCGGAAAAAATGGAGGAACTCAATCTCGCCGGGGAAGCCTTTAACTTCAGCAATGAGATCCAGCTGACTGTGCTTGAATTAGTCGAAACAATATTAAAGAAAATGAACAGCAATCTGAAGCCAAAGGTGCTGAACCAGGGAAGCAATGAAATCAAACACCAATATTTATCCGCAGAAAAAGCGAGAAAGCTGCTAAATTGGACACCTGCTTACACCATTGATGAAGGACTTGAAAAAACCATTGGGTGGTATACAGAATTCTTCAAAAAGTAACGCGAAATGAGGTGAACATACCATGACGAGCGCCTATTGCACCGTTTTATCAAAAGGAAGATTATATCAGGCAGTCGCCTTATTTAAGTCTTTAGCGCAAGTCGATCAAGACAGCCCCATTTTTACGCTTTGTATGGATGATGACACGCACCGCGTATTGCAGAAATTGAATATGAAGCAGCTGACTCTTGTGCCGGTGGCAGCGCTTGAAAATGAAACGCTCCTGAAGCTGAAGGATACACGGGATCAAAGCGAGTACTGCTGGACGATGAAGCCGATCTTCTTGCAAGCTGTGCTGAACAGCAATCCCGAGCTGGAACGGGTGACGTATATTGACGGAGATTTATTTTTCTACACCGATCCGTCACCGATATTTACGAATCAGCCGGACTGCTCGGTGCTGCTTTCCCGGGGCGATATCATTATTCCTTCGTTTGAAAGAGAGCAAATTGATATGCTGCAGCGTCTGTTAGGCAGATATAACTCTGGCTTTATCAGCTTTAAACATGATAAAGCAGGGACGGATTGTTTGGAGTGGTGGAAGGAGCGCTGTCTTGAGGAATGTAAAAATGCGCCGGGTGAAGGGAAATTCGGGGATCAGGGCTATTTGGATTATATGTCTGAGCTGTTTCCGAATGTGTGTGACATTACGACACCAGGTGTGAACATCGGCCATTGGAATTACGGACAGCACACGTTTTGCTGGAAGGATGGCCGGATTGTATTGGAAGATGGAAATCCGCTGATCTTCTATCATTTCAGCGGATATCGAATCGTCAGCATCAATGAAATCAAACAGATTCACGAAACAACACGCACAGACCTGCCGTTTGTGCATGAGCTGTACCAGCAGACCCTGCCGCATATCATTCAGCATATCAAAGCGCTAGACCCTGAATTTAACGGTTTTGCTTCAAAAGATGATAACAAATAAATGATTAAATACAGGAAGTGAAAATGAAGTGAAAGCAAGCGTTATTATTCCTGCATATAATTCAAAGGAGCGCCTCTATAACAGTCTTCTGTCCTTAAACCAGCAGGAGTGCGCTGAAGAGTTTGAGGTCATCGTAGCGGATAATGGCTCTGAGGACGGGACGCTCTCGATGCTCAAATCGTTTCAAGCGGACTTTCCGTTGATTTTTGTACGGATTAAAGAAAACAGGGGCATTGCCTACGGAAGAAATCAGGCGGTCCGCAATGCCAGAGGAGATATTCTGATATTCCATGACAGCGATATGCTTGCTGCCAAGGATCTTGTGGCAAAGCATATCAAAGCGCATGAAAACGAAGAGAATCTTGTCGTGTGCGGTTTGTTTTGGAAAAGGATCTACAGCTATTATTATGAACGCTTTGAAGATGAACATAAGAAGCAGCTTGCAAAGTTATATGATGAAATGCCGAAAAAAGACAAACAAAAGCTTCTGTCAGAGGCGGATATCAAAAACGAAAGCTTCTTAAATCAAAGCTTTGACCTTGATACCGATTTTATTGACGTGCTGAAGCGGATACTGGATGAATACGGCGATGACTTAAAGGGCTACCATATGCCGTGGCGTTTTTTTATCACAAACAATTCATCAGTAAAACGAAAGCATGTGGCTGATCTCGGTTTGTTTGACGAAGGCATTGTACGGTACGGGTTCGAGGATTATGATCTTGGGATCAGGCTCCATCAGGCCGGACTGACGTTCAGACTGCATCGCGATATTGTCAGCGTTCATCAGGAGCACCCAAGCAATTGTCAGTCAGTAGACGATATCAGAACAAACATTGCCTATATGTGCGACAAATATAACAACATTCAGTCATTAGATGTTCATCTTGCCTTTAACGGCCCATTCCCTCCAGACATGACCAACAGGATCATGTCTGATATACACAAACTGCTGGACTCGAAGAAATACGACATGCTGCTGCATCTGTTTCTTGAGCTGCTCCATGTCGTGAAGGATCGCAATCTGGATCCGGATTGGCAGAAAAAAACACCGAGGGTGACTGCGAAAAACTTTGATTTGCAAGCCGTTAAAAAGCTTCTGCCAAAAGCGAAGAAGAAGCTTGGCGTGAACGATTTTTCTAATGCACTGTATGCGCTTGTCAATGATTTACTGCACGTGGATCTTAGATAAATGGATGTGGTATGGTGAGTCAATTTCATTTTTCAACAATAGTGTCAAGGACGCATATCTTTAAACTGATGCCTATGATTCATTCCCTCCATGAGCATTGTGATGATTTTCATTTATATGTGCTGTGTGTTGATCAGAAGGCATATGAATTGCTTCAGCACGTGCCATGGGAGCATGTCACCTTTGTGCAGCTTCATGAAATGGAAGATCCGGAGCTATTGGAAGCGAAAAGCAACAGAACGTTCCATGAGTATTGCTGGACACTGAAGCCCGCATTTTTGTTCCATGTCATGAGCCAGTGGGATGACGCCGAATATTATGCCCATATGGATACCGATCTGTTTTTCTTTTCTGATCCAGCGCGCATTTTTGCCGAAAACCCGGCGGCTGCTCTGTATTTGACCGATCATCGCAACTCGCCGCGGTTCATGTCTTATTATGAGCGAACCGGACGTTTTAACACAGGCTTTGTCGGCGCCCGGAATACAGAAGAAGCTTATAAAGCGGTATGGCAATGGAGACAGGATTGCATTGAATATTGCACGGTGGAAATGAATACGGAAAGAAAGACGTACGGAGATCAAAGGTATGTGGAGAAGTGGCCGGCGCAGTATCAGGGTGTGCATGTTGTCAAATCAACCGGAGTCAATACGGCGCTTTGGAATATAGAAAATTATAAGGTGACTCAAAAGAACGGCCGCGTTTATCTAGATGAAACGCCGCTGATTTTCTATCATTTCTCCGGGTTTACGTTGGTGACGGAGAACGAATTTAATCTTTGCTGGTATTACCGCATTGAAGACGAAGCGGCCATTGAAATGATTTATATGCCGTATGTGTTAAATCTGAAAAGGTGGATTGACGAAATACAGACGGCATTTCCGGACTTTGCCGACGGCTTTATCCCGAAACACGCGGTGCCGGACACTCATTTTATACAGCTTGATTAAAAAACCCCTGCCGCCCGGCAGGGGTTTTTTCAGCTATGCCATTCTCTCAGTTTCTGGTCACTCGGCAAAAGAAACGCGAGGATGCCAAGAATCGGGAGAAACGCGATGGCAATCATGGTCGGGGTCAGTCCCGCGGCGTCAATCAGAGCACCAAGCGCCACAGCGCCGATTGCTCCCATACCGAAGGCAAGGCCGACGGTTAAACCGGACATCGTGCCGATTTTTCCGGGGACAAGCTCCTGTGCATACACAACCGTTACGGAAAAGCTCGACATGAGAACCAAGCCGATCAAAGCGAGTACGCCATAGGCCAGAACCGGGCCGGCAAATGGAAGCAGAATCGCCAGCGGCGCAGAGCACAGCAGCGAGCAGAGAATGACGAATCGTTTTCCGAAACGGTCTGCGAGCGGGCCGCCGAGAAAGGTTCCGACAGCGCCAAACAGCAAAAAGACGAAAATATAGCTCTGAGCCTGCTGAATGCTTACGTGATATGTATTCATCGCATAAAACGTGTAAAAGTTGCCGATCGCACTCGTATACCAAGAACGCGCGAAAATCAAAAAGATAATAATAATAAGAGCAGATATAACGGACTTGGTGACAGACGAGTTTTGTACAGCGGCTCTCTTTTGGGTGCCCTGCTTCTGTGCAAGACTACCGAGCCGAGCGGCGTACCATTTTGCAATATAAAGCAGAAACATAACTGCGAGCGCGGCAACTAGTGTAAACCAGACAGCACCGAATTGTCCGAGCGGAACAAGGATCAGCGCGGTAATCAGGGGTGCCATCGCTTGGCCTGAGTTTCCTCCGACCTGATAAATGGACTGGGCAAGCCCGCGTTTTGTGCCGGCGGCCATATAAGCCACACGGGAGCCTTCCGGATGAAAAATAGCGGAGCCTAATCCGATAAAAAACACACAGCACAAGATCGTCATAAATGACGGGGCAAATGCAAGGCCCAATATGCCGAGCATGCTGGCAGTCAGCCCGATCGGCAGGGCGTACGGCCGCGGCCGTTTATCCGTATACCAGCCGACAACAGGCTGCATGACGGATGACACCATGTTTAACGTGAAAGCGATGATGCCGAGCTGTGTGAATGTCAAGCTCATGGAGCGTTCCAAAATCGGAAACATGGCCGGAATCACAGCCTGCAGCGAATCGTTGAGCATGTGGCAGATTCCGATGATCATCAAGATCGGATACACGGTGGTGCCGGGTTTTTGAACAGGTTTTTCTTTAAGCGGGGCGGCAATAGCCAAATGATTCTCCTCCTAACATATATAACCAGTGCATACCACCATATTATTCATAAGGTGAAGGATTTATCAACAGGAAAAAAGACTCCTTCTGGAAGGGAAGCAGCACCTGCCGCTTAACAGTTGATGATTGTGTTTTCGATTTTGAGAATATGATATAGCTCTTCAAGCTTACGGATGTGATACGTCGGCACAACCTCTGTTTCATTGACATTCATGCCAGGGTTAAGCCAGCACGTATCAATTCCGGCGAGCTGTCCGCCTTTGATGTCCGCTGTCAGCGAATCGCCGATGAGTAAGGTGTGCTCCGCTGAAAAATGGGGAATCCGTTCGAACACATAGTCGAAGTACTCTTTCATCGGTTTTTGGAAACCTGTGTCTTCAGAAACGAAAATGTCCTTGAAGAACGGAAATAATCCTGAATCTCTGAGACGCTTATATTGAGTTCTGGAAACGCCGTTTGTCACGATATACAAATCAAAATGCTGTTCCAGTTTTGTGATGAGATCAAATGCCCCGTCCATAAGCTGGTGCCCTTCTTCAAGAAAGCTGCGATATTTCTGGTCTAGCAGCACTCCGTCTGCTTCATAGCCATATTCCTTGAACAAAGCGGAAAAGCGGGTGGTCATCACTTCATCGCGAGTCATGTTTCCTCCTTCAAAAGCTCTCCAGAGGCCTTGATTAATTGTTCGATAACGGGACTCCATTTCATCGGTAAGAGGGATGTTCTGATCTTCAAACAGCAGGCGGAGCGCTGATTTTTCTGCTGCTGTAAAATCCAAAATGGTATTATCTACATCGAATAATAAAGTGCGGTATGGTTTCAAGGCTTGTCTTCCTTTCTGTATGTGTACTCAAAGTATAGCACACGCCAAAACGAAAAAAGCCGGCGGATTGGACGTTTAAAATGTCCGCACCGACGGCTTATCATTATTTGTTTAATAAGCTGTGTTTTTTTGCATAAAGGAAATAAACGAGCGTTCCGACGGCGATCCAGATAACAAATGAAAGCCATGTGATGCCTGGAAGGCTGTACATAAACCAAAGGCATATTCCAGCACTGATGATTGGCACAACCGGAACGAAAGGCACCCTGAAGGAGGCTTTGATTTCCGGATGTTTCTTTCTTAACACAATAACAGCGATCGAAATGACTGTAAATGCCGCAAGCGTCCCCATGTTTACAAGGTGCGCAAGTGTGCCGAGATTAATGAACCCTGCGATTCCCGCCGCGACGATTCCTGTCAGCCATGTGTTTCGGAACGGCGTTTTGAATGACGGATGAATTTTTGCGAACAAACCCGGCAATAGACCGTCTCTGCTCATGGCAAAGGTTAAACGGACCTGGGCGTACAGCAATGCGAGCATCACTGTTGTAATTCCGATGATGGCACCGACAGAAATAATTCCCGCAACCGCATCCTGGCCGACGAATTTAAGCGCAAAGGAAACCGGATCACCGACATTTAATTTGGCATAAGGCATCATCCCTGTCAAAACAAGCGATACCGTGATGTACAAAATGGTACAGACGGCCAGAGCTGAAATGATGCCGATCGGCATGTTTTTTTGCGGATGCTTCACTTCTTCTGAAGCGTTGGATACCGCGTCAAATCCGAGATACGCGAAGAAAACCGTTGCCGCGCTGACAATGACGCCTTTCATTCCAAACGGCATAAAAGGCGTCCAGTTATCAGGTTTGACATAACCGAAGCCGACAATAATGAACAATAAAATGATTCCAATTTTCATCAGCACAATCACGTTGTTGAAGCGTGTGCTTTCTTTGACGCCTCTGCTGACAATTGCAGTGATGATGAGAATAATGACCGCAGCCGGAAGGTTAAACACGGCACCCGGCGTACTTCCCGGAGCTCCTGCCAGCGCAGCAGGAATATGATAGTTGAAGCCGGCGAGCAGCGATTGAAAGTATGACGACCAGCCCGTGGCAACCGCCGACAGCGCAATGACATATTCAAGCATGAGATCCCAACCGATTAAAAAGGCGAGCAGCTCTCCAAGTGTGATATAGGAGTATGAGTACACGCTTCCCGAGATTGGTATCGAAGACGAAAACTCAGCATAACAGAAGGCGGCAAGCGCACAGGCAAGGCCCGCTAAAATAAACGATAAGATTAGGGCGGGACCGGCACCGGTCGCGGCCACTGTTCCTGTAATAACGAAGATCCCAGTGCCGATGACACACCCGATACCGAGAAGTGTTAAATCAAATGCGCTTAAAGTACGAGCGAGGCTGTTGGATTGGCTCTGCGCATTTAATGTTTCAAGCGGTTTTTTTCTAAATAATGAACTCATGAAAAGTTCCTCCTGAAGATTTCAAAATATTCTAATCATTATATACATTTCTTGTTGTATTATATTGTCGAAATTTGACACAGTCAATCATATATTTTTCTGCTTTAAACGATAGAAGCTAAAAAGCGTTGTCGTATCATAATATAGTAATTTTTACAAAGGGGATATTGAATTTTGCTGATGGTGAACCGATAGAAATGATAGATTGGCCATATTTTGATTTGCTGGTAAAAAGGAGATGCTGACCATGTTTCAATATGAAGAATTAAACAAACAATTTATTGGCGGAAAATGGCAGGAGGGCAGCAGCCCAAATGTATTGGAAAACAAAAATCCTTATACTCAAAAAACAATCACATCCTTTCAAAAAGCGACAGCTGATGATGTAGATGAAGCGTACCGAGCAGCGGCTTTGGCAAAGAAAAAATGGGATGCGGTCAACCCATTCGAGAAAAGAGCAATCTTAGAAAAAGCCGTTACGTATATTGAAGAGAATGAAGAAGCCATCATTTATTTGATTATGGAAGAGCTGGGCGGAACAAGGCTGAAAGCAGCTTTTGAAATCGGACTCGTGAAAAACATCATCAAAGAAGCGGCGACGTTCCCTGTCCGCATGGAAGGGAAAATCCTTCCTTCTACAATAGACGGCAAGGAAAACAGATTATATCGCGTGCCGGCAGGCGTTGTCGGTGTCATCAGTCCTTTTAACTTCCCATTCTTTTTATCTATGAAATCAGTAGCCCCGGCACTGGGAGCAGGCAATGGCGTCGTTTTGAAGCCGCACGAAGAAACACCGATTTGCGGCGGTACGCTGATTGCGAAGATTTTTGAAAATGCGGGCGTTCCGGAAGGACTGCTGAATGTTGTTGTCACTGACATCGCAGAAATCGGTGACAGCTTTGTCGAACACCCGGTGCCGCGGATCATCTCATTTACAGGCTCTACGAAAGTGGGCAGTTACATCGGCCAGCTTGCGATGAAGCACTTTAAAAAGCCGCTTCTTGAGCTTGGCGGAAACAGCGCCTTTATCGTGCTTGAAGATGCGGATATCGAATATGCAGTCAATGCGGCAGTGTTCAGCAGATTTACCCATCAAGGACAGATCTGTATGTCAGCCAATCGCGTACTGGTTCACTCATCAATTTATGATCAATTCCTTGAGCTGTATCAGGCAAAAGTGGAATCGCTGAAAGTCGGCGATCCGATGGACCCTGATACGATTATCGGACCTTTAATCAACAGCAGGCAGACTGACGGTTTAATGAAATCTGTTGAGAAAGCGATTGAAGAAGGAGCTGTTCCGGTGAAGCTAGGCGGATTTAACGGAACGATCGTGGAGCCGACCATCTTAAAAGACGTGAAACCGTTTATGAGCATTGCTAAGGAAGAGCTGTTCGGGCCAGTCGTCTCCTTCATGACATTTGATTCAGAAGACGAAGCGGTGGATATTGCAAACGATACCCCGTTTGGCTTAAGCGGAGCCGTACATACCTCCAACCTTGAACGCGGTGTGGCTTTTGCGAAACGCATTGAAACAGGCATGATTCACGTGAATGACACGACAATTAATGATGAACCAAATGTGGCATTCGGCGGTGAAAAGCAATCTGGCCTCGGCCGATTAAATGGCGAATGGAGTCTTGAAGAATTTACGACACTGAAATGGATTTCAGTTCAGCACGAAAAACGCAGCTTCCCTTACTAATAAAAGGAGTGATTGGAATTGAGCATAAGAACAGAAAATGAAACAGCAGATCTTCTAGACGCATTTGTAAAAGTAGCCCCTTTTTTAAACAGCCTGGTTCAGGATGATATTACAATCGGCATTTATGATACAGAGAAATTGCTGGTCAATATTCCCGCAAAAACCTTCTCCCTTAACGTAAAAGCCGGAGATCCGCTGCAAGAAGGAGATATCATCACAGACGCGATCCGCAGCAATCAGAAAAAAACGAGCATGGTGCCGAAGGAATTGTTCGGTTTCCCATTGATCGCACGAGCCATCCCGCTTCATGACCAGAACGGAAGAGTGATTGGAGGAGTGGGCCTCGGCACGAGCCTTGAGGAGTCCTCTAAGCTTCATGATGTAGCGGAAAGCTTATCGGCTGTCGTTGAACAAACGGCTGCGGCCATTTCCGATATTTCTGACTCCATTAACGGATTCTCATCGCAAATGTCGGGCATTTCCTCACAAGCGAAAAAGGTAAGCGAAAGCGCGGGAGAAATCGCCGATATTTCAGTAACCGTGAAAGGCATTTCTGATCAGAGCAATCTGCTCGGTTTAAATGCTGCGATTGAAGCCGCACGGGCAGGGGAGTCCGGAAAAGGCTTTTCTGTCGTAGCCGATGAAATCAGAAAGCTTGCGACGCATTCGAAAGAAAATGTCGGCCAGATCGATCAGATCACGAAAAAAATCCACAGCCTGTTAAAAGGGCTAGAAGAATCGATTGAATCGATTAATCAGCATACTGACGGACAAGCTGCGGCTGTTGAACAGATTTCCGCCACGATGCAGGAGATCTCAGGCAGTGCGCAGCATCTCGCTAAAATGGCAGAAAAAGCGCTTGAAGAAGAGTAAGAGACTGGGGACAGAGTCCCCGGTCTTTTTTTCTGTACGGTACTTCCATGAAATTTGTCTGCTCTTTTACTAGTTTTATTCCAGCGGCTGATTTAAAATGTACACATGAACTTACGTGAGGATTGATAGGAACCATGAGCATATTAAAAGCGGAGAACCTTTACAAAACATACGGAGATAAGACGTTATTTGACCATATCTCCTTTCATATTGAAGAGAATGAGAGAATCGGATTAATCGGGCCGAACGGCACCGGAAAATCAACGCTGCTGAAAGTGATTGCCGGCTTGGAATCTGTTGAAGAAGGCGACATCGCCAAATCCGGCAGCGTGCATGTTGAATTTCTTCATCAGGACCCGCAGCTGCCTGCTGGACAAACTATTCTGGAGCATATTTATTCAGGTGAATCGGCTGTCATGAGAACGCTCCGTGAATACGAAAAGGCGCTCTATGAGCTGGGAGAAGACCCGGAAGATGAAAAACGCCAGAAACACCTGCTGGCGGCGCAGGCGAAAATGGATGCAAACAACGCGTGGGATGCGAATACCTTGGCGAAAACGGTGTTATCGAAGCTGGGAGTAACTGACGTGACAAAGCCTGTGAACGAGCTCTCAGGCGGACAGAAAAAACGGGTGGCGATTGCGAAAAACTTAATTCAACCCGCTGATCTTCTGATTTTAGACGAGCCGACGAACCATTTGGATAATGAAACGATTGAATGGCTTGAAGGGTATTTGGCGCAATATCCAGGCGCCGTCATGCTGGTGACGCACGACAGGTACTTCTTAAACCGCGTGACAAACCGCATTTATGAGCTTGAACGGGGCAGTCTTTATACCTACAAAGGCAACTATGAAGTCTTTTTGGAAAAGCGCGCGGAACGGGAAGCGCAGGCTGAGCAAAAAGAAACGAAGCGGCAAAATCTGCTGCGCCGTGAACTGGCCTGGCTCAGACGCGGAGCGAAAGCACGCTCCACAAAACAAAAGGCGAGAATCGGCAGGGTAGAGTCGCTTAAGGAGCAGAAGGGCCCTCAGTCAGCCGGCTCGCTCGACTTTGCGATTGGCTCCCACCGTCTTGGAAAGCAAGTAATCGAAGCGGAGAACGTGATGATCGCTTACGGAGGAAACGTACTCGTCGATCGATTCAATGAACTGGTCATACCGGGTGAACGAATCGGGATCATCGGGCCGAATGGCATCGGAAAAACAACGCTGTTAAACAGCCTTGCCGGACGAATCACTCCTGACGGCGGGCATATTACGATCGGCCAGACAGTACGAATCGGCTACTATACCCAGGATCACAGTGAAATGAACGGTGAGCTGAAGGTGATTGAATATATTAAAGAAACAGCGGAAGTCGTGAAAACAGAGGACGGCGATATCGTCACCGCTGAACAAATGCTTGAGCGCTTCCTCTTCCCGCGCTCCATGCAGCAAACCTATATCCGCAAGCTGTCCGGCGGAGAAAAGCGGCGCTTATACTTGCTTCAGGTTCTGATGCAGGAGCCGAATGTGCTGTTTCTCGATGAGCCGACGAACGACTTGGATACAGAAACGTTAAGCGTGCTTGAGGATTATATTGAACAGTTCCCTGGCGTTGTCATCACCGTATCCCATGACCGCTACTTCCTTGACCGCGTCGTAGACCGTTTGATTGTCTTTGAAGGAAATGGCGTGATTTCTCGCTTCCAAGGCTCCTACAGTGACTATATGGAGCAGGCCAAAGCAAGAAAAATGGCTGAAAAACCCGCAGCTGAAGTCAAAACAGCTGAAGCGGAACCGAAGAAAAAACGGAAAAAGCTTTCTTACAAAGATCAGCTTGAATGGGACGGCATTGAAGATAAAATTGCCGAGCTTGAAGAAAAGCATGAACAGCTCGAAGTGGATATCGCTGCGGCGGGCAGTGATTTCGGGAAAATTCAAGAGCTGATGGCCGAGCAGGCAAAAACAGCGGAAGAGCTTGAGGCAGCGATGGATCGCTGGACAGAATTGTCCCTCATGATAGAAGAGCTGGAAAGCTAAAAAAGTGCGGCCTGCTGTAGGCCGCACTTTTTTTCACATAATGTACAAAAACGAAACAGCCAGCTTATGATAGGATGGAATTGTGTGTCAGCGGCACATGGAAAACTAACGGAGATGATGAAGTATGACATGGGCTATCGTGATGTTAATCCTCATGAGTCTGGTGAAAATCGTTTTAACCTGCCTTCCAACAGGCGTCATAGAATGGCTGCTTAGCAAATTCGAGGTGCACGCCAAGGTGAACAACGAAGATGCTGTTCTCTCTGTAGATGGAAAACGTCTCGAGGGTGAAGAAAAAAGGAACATGATTGATCAATTTAACGAAGCTGTCTTCCTGGAGAAATATTATATTTACCCAGGCGACGAAGAGCGTTATTTATACCCTGAAAACGGCGGAACACCGCTTGTGATAGATACGAAAAAAGGCAAAAAAGATGTAAAGCTGTTTGTATACAGCTACGACGACCATATCGACGTCGTGAAACAGTATAAGAAGAAAGTCATTGCGTATCGATTGCTTTCTGAAAGCATGCAAAAGCAGTCTTTGTCAGTGACAGGGAGCTTAGCTTAAAAATAGGCTAATGAAGGACGGGTGCTTTACGTACTCGTCTTTTTTATTGCATTTCAAAACTTAACGTTTACGTTAAGGTGTAAAAGGTGTATAATGATTACAGAAACGGCGAAGGGGGATTTACCTTGGAATGGATGAAGATTGATCAAGTTGCCAAAAGAAGCGGGCTGACAAAGCGAACCATTCGGTTTTATGAAGAAATCGGCTTAATTCCAGCACCGAAACGGACGGACGGCGGCGTAAGACTTTATTCAGAGGATGATATGGAGGAGCTTGAGAAAGTGATCAGCACAAAGGAAGTGCTTGGCTTTTCCCTTCAGGAGCTTCAGCATTTCATGGAAACCAGCCGCCAGCTAGAGTTAAACAAAGAGGGGTATTTGTTGTCACTGGATCCAAAGGAACGGAAAGAGAAGCTGGAGGAAATTCAGGAAACGCTGAATCACCAGCTGGATTTGATTGATGAAAAAATCCGCACATTCCAAAGCTTTAAGGAACGTCTGCACGGAATGAAAAACAAAGCGGAGCGTGCCATTCAATCAATCGAATGAGAAGTTTGCAAAACGCTATTTTTGTAGCGTTTCTTTTAATGGAATAAAGATGGAGGTCAGGTCAAATGGATAAGACAAAACAAGTAAATCAGAAAACGGGCTTGCTCAGTCAGCCGAAAGCTGTATGGGCTGTCGCGTTTGCCTGTGTGATTTCCTTTATGGGAATCGGGCTGGTCGATCCTATTCTTCCGGCGATTGCCGCACAATTACATGCTTCACCTAGTGAAGTATCACTCTTATTTACAAGTTATTTGCTCGTTACCGGATTTATGATGTTTTTCTCAGGAGCCATTTCCAGCAGGATCGGCGCAAAATGGACGTTAATTCTCGGACTTATTTTTATTATTGTCTTTGCAGCGCTTGGCGGAAGTTCAAGCTCAATTGCTCAGCTTGTCGGCTATCGCGGCGGCTGGGGACTAGGTAATGCTTTATTTATTTCAACAGCGCTTGCGGTCATTGTCGGCGTGTCTGTCGGCGGCAGCGCTCAAGCAATTATTTTGTATGAGGCAGCGCTCGGACTCGGGATTTCAGTCGGACCGCTTGCAGGCGGAGAGCTTGGAAGCATCTCATGGCGCGCGCCGTTCTTCGGGGTATCGGTCCTGATGTTTATTGCGTTAATCGCGATTTCTTTCATGCTGCCGAAATTGCCGAAACCGGGGAAACGTGTTGGGGTATTTGACGCCATGAAGGCACTCAAATATAAAGGCCTGCTGACAATGGCGGTATCGGCTTTCTTATACAACTTTGGATTTTTTATTTTGCTCGCTTATTCTCCGTTCGTTCTGGATTTAGATGAGCACGGTCTTGGATATGTCTTCTTCGGCTGGGGCCTTCTGCTGGCCATTACATCAGTCTTTACCGCGCCGCTCGTGCACAAAGCGCTGGGCACAATGCGTTCCTTGGTTGTTCTCTTTATCGCCTTTGCGGTCATTCTGATCATCATGGGGATCTGGACAGACCATCAGACTTTGATTATTACATGTATCGTTGTCGCTGGTGCTGTCCTTGGTATGGTCAACACGATCATGACAACCGCTGTGATGGGGGCTGCGCCTGTTGAACGATCAATCGCGTCTTCAGCCTACAGCTCAGTCCGCTTCATCGGCGGCGCGCTCGCTCCGTGGATTGCGGGAATGCTGTCAGAACACTTCACCGCAAGCACGCCGTATACAGTTGGCGGTATCGTCGTTTTTGTCGGCATGCTTGTCCTTCTTATGGGACGTAAACATCTTGCTGGAATTAAAGCAGGGCATTAATAACGAAAGACACTGCGCATATGCAGTGTCTTTTTTAATCATGGAACCTTCCCATTACAACCATATTGTAGTAGTTTCCGTCAGAAAGCAATTTCTCCTTTTTTAAGATTCCTTCTGCTTCAAATCCGTATGTCTTATATAGTGAAATGGCCCTTTCGTTTGTTTCCAGGACATTCAGTGAGATTTTTTTCATTCCGTTGGTGTCCGCCCAAGAGAGAGACTGCTGTAAAAGATGCTTCCCGATGCCATAACCCCAAAATTCTTTTAACACGCATACACCGAACTCCACTTTATGAGAGGACCGCTTTAAATCAGTACCCTCACATCTGGAAAACCCCGCGAGCCTATCCTGCACTTCAGCAACTAAAAATAAATTTCTCTTCTTCTCAGTATCTTCCTTTATCTGTTGTTCAAAACCGGGTGCATCTATGAAATCCTCACCCTTCTCCCGATCCATGTATTCCGTTTCTCCATCAATTTTCAGCCTTAATGCAGACAGCTTCTGTGCATCCTCTGCACGAGCTGATCGAATGGTGTATTGAAGTTCATTTACATTGAATTCTTTTTTGCCGATGATCATGATATACCCCTTTACTATCAGTAAGTATTATTCGTTATAATGGCATCATAATCAAATTGGTGCAGGAAAGGACAGCCTTTATGACACAATTTTACTATTTAACGGCTAAAACGCCTTTAGAAACCGGTTTTTTCGGTCAGCAAGAACGGCGTTCACGGAAAGGGCATCCGCTTCGGTCAGGCATCGACGCGGCGGGCATTTATCTTGAAGAAACTGAGGATGTATCCGTTCATTTGCGATTGCCATATCAGGTGATGGTTCATGCTGAAGAGGGGACGTTTGCCATGGATAAGGCAAAGCCTGACGAATATGATCAGAAGTGTTTACAGGTGCTCTATCATTACATACACGGCGTCATGAAAAACAGCTTTTCTGTCGAGTGGTTCACCGCATGGGCTGATGAGGAAGACTTTGAGCTGTCTGCCAAAAGAGAGCTGACACTTGATGAATTCACCTCGCCATTGCAGCTCATTTTAAAAGACAGAGAGCTATTGAGAATCGTTCAGAAAAAATGGCAGTAAAAAAACCCGCCCTTCAACAGGCGGGTTTTCTTCGGTTTAAAGCACTTTCGTCGTCCAAGACTCGCAGTTCCATGTTTCTGTCGCGATATCCATATAGAAATCAGGCTCATGAGAAATAAGAAGAATGGAGCCTTTGTATTCTTTAAGGGCGCGCTTGAGTTCTTCCTTGGCGTCAACATCCAAGTGGTTTGTCGGCTCATCGAGCACCAGCAGGTTGGTTTCCGAATTGATCAGCTTGCACAGTCTGACCTTCGCTTTCTCGCCTCCGCTTAAGACAGAGACGCGGCTTTCGATATGTTTTGTTGTCAGTCCGCATTTTGCCAGAGCGGCGCGGATTTCATACTGGGTATACGAAGGGAATTCGCTCCAAACTTCTTCAATACACGTATTGTTGTTTGTTTCCTTGACCTCTTGCTCGAAATAGCCGGTAAAGAGGTGCTCGCCTCGTTCAACAGAGCCTTCGAGCGGCTGAATCTCACCAAGCAGGCTTTTCAGCAATGTCGTTTTCCCAATCCCGTTTGCGCCGTAGAGGGCAATTTTTTGGCCGCGCTCCATGCGGAGGTTCAGCGGACGGGAGAGCGGGGAATCGTAACCGATCACGAGATCCTTCGTTTCGAAAATCAGCTTGCCTGACGTTCTCGCCGGCTTGAAGTGGAATTCCGGTTTTGGCTTTTCTGCCGCAAGCTCGATCATATCCATCTTATCGAGTTTCTTTTGGCGGGACATCGCCATGTTTCTCGTGCTGACGCGGGCTTTGTTGCGGGCAACAAAATCCTTCAGCTCTGCGACTTCCTGCTGCTGCTTTTTGTAGGCTGCTTCAAGCTGCTGTTTCTTCACCTCGTAGACTTCCATAAACTGATGATAGTCACCAACGTAGCGTGTCAGCTCCTGATTTTCTACATGATAAATCAGGTTGATGACACTGTTTAAGAACGGAATGTCATGGGAAATCAAGATGAACGCATTCTCGTACTCCTGCAGGTAGCGTTTCAGCCATTCGATATGCTGCTCATCAAGGTAGTTGGTCGGCTCATCGAGAAGCAGGATTTCCGGTTTTTCCAGAAGCAGCTTGGCGAGAAGCACTTTTGTGCGCTGCCCCCCGCTCAGATCAGTAACGTCACGGTCAAGTCCAATATCACTCAAGCCAAGTCCGCGGGCGATTTCTTCTACCTTGGAATCAATCACATAAAAATCATTGTTTGTCAGCGCGTCTTGAATCACACCGACGTCTTCAAGAAGCTTTTCAAGCTCGTCAGGATCAGCTTCACCCATTTTGTTGTAAATCTCGTTCATTTCTTCTTCCATCGCAAATAAGTAATGGAATGCGTCTTTCAGCACATCACGGATGGATTTTCCTTTTTCCAGCACGGTATGCTGATCCAGGTAGCCGACACGGACATTTTTTGACCATTCGACTTTTCCTTCATCAGGTTCAAGCTTTCCGGTAATAATATTCATGAAGGTCGATTTTCCTTCACCGTTTGCGCCGATCAGACCGACGTGCTCGCCTTTTAAAAGACGGAAAGATACATTATTAAAAATGGCCCGGTCACCGAAGCCGTGGCTTAAGTCCTTTACAGATAAAATACTCATGTTTACACCTCTATCGTTATCAAACACGCACAATCGGCGTGTAATATTCACCCTTTTGATTATAAAGGAGGAAGTCGATTGTTGAAAGGCATAGGAAAGGAAAAGAAAAATTGCGTTCCGCGCGCTGTTTTGAGATACTATGGAATAGATTTTAAGAATCGAGGAGAACAAAATGACGCAAACTTGGCCATTTTTACATAATGCACAATCATTTATCAAAGAGAATTGGAACGCTTCAGGCTTCCAAGAGCCGACTCCTGTACAGGAGCAGGCAGCCGAACTCATCATGGAAGGTAAGGATGTCATCGCTGAATCGCCGACAGGAACGGGTAAGACGCTTGCCTACGCACTGCCGGTATTGGAGCGCATCAAACCTGATCAGAAGCATCCGCAGGCTGTGATTTTAGCACCTTCACGTGAGCTGGTGATGCAGATTTTTCAGGTGATTCAGGACTGGAAAACGGGATCAGAATTACGTGCAGTTTCCTTAATCGGCGGGGCGAATGTGAAGAAGCAGGTCGAAAAGCTGAAGAAGAATCATCCGCATTTGATCGTCGGGACGCCGGGCAGGGTGTTTGAGCTGATTCAAACGAAAAAGCTCAAGATGCATGAAGTAAAAACGATCGTACTTGATGAAACCGATCAGCTTGTCCTGCCGGAGCATCGTGAAACGATCAAGCAAATCATTAAAACGACATTAAGAGACCGCCAGCTTCTTTGTTTTTCTGCCACACTGAAGAAAGAAACAGAAGATGTGCTCCGCGACATGACGAAAGAGCCTGAGGTTCTGAAGGTAGAACGCAGCAAGGCGGAAGCGGGAAAAGTGAAGCATCAATACATCATCTGTGACCAGCGCGACAAAGTGAAGCTGCTGCAAAAGCTTTCAAGGCTTCAAGGCATGCAGGCGCTTGTGTTTGTGAGAGATATCGGCAACCTGAGTGTGTATGCGGAAAAGCTGGCGTACCATCATGTTGACCTTGGCATCCTTCACAGTGAGGCGAAAAAAATGGAGCGTGCGAAAATCATTAAAGCATTTGAGCAGGGCGAGTTCCCGCTGCTTTTGGCAACCGACATTGCCGCGCGCGGTTTGGATATTGAAAACCTGCCGTATGTGATCCACGCCGATATTCCTGATGAAGACAGCTATGTTCACAGATCAGGGAGAACAGGCCGTGCCGGAAAAGAGGGCAACGTGCTGAGTCTCGTTACAAAACTGGAGGAATCAAAGCTGAAGAAAATGGCGAAGAAGCTTGGCGTGGAGCTGAGTGAAGCTGTGTATGCCGGCGGAAAATTGAAGACGAAATAAAAAGGAGGGCAAAAGCCCTTCTTTTTTGTTGTAAAATAATAGAAAAGGTTTCGCGCGGGGGTGGGAAGATGGTTTCAATAGACAGATTTCAAGTAGTGAAGGAGCCAGAGCTGAAAATCCTTGAACACTGGTTTGAACATGAAGATACCAGGCGGAGAATGGATGGCATGCTGCCATTAGATGAGTGGTATGCACGAGTAAATAAAGATGAACAGGATACTGTCATCATGGCATATGATGGACAGCTGCCAGCAGGGATGGCCGTTATTGAGTTCGGGGAGGAGTGGACGTATATTGGATTGATCGTTAATCCTATGTACCGGCTTCAAGGGTACGGAAAACGGATATTGCAAAAACTGCTGACCGAACCTGATTTTACTAGCGTGCGGGAATGGGTGGCATGCATTGAAGAAGACAATCAAATCAGTTTAGCTTGCTTTCAAGCAGCAGGTTTCACTTTGGAGGATACGGAACCAGATGAAGATGGTTTTCTTACGCTGATTCTTCGTAGCTGACCTCATATAAACCCAAAAGGAGGGCAAAAAGCCCTCCCATTTTCATCTTCAGCTCGGATCGCTGACTTTGATCAGCTGTTTTCCTTTATTTTCTCCTTTAAATAAGCCAAGAAACGCATCCGGAATGTTTTCGAAGCCTTCAGTGATGGTTTCCTCATAATGAAGCTTTCCATCTCTCAGCCATTCCGCCAGCTGTTTTGCGCCTTCAGGAAAACGATCGGAGTAGTCGCTTACGATAAACCCTTGCATCAGCGCCTTCGTTTTGATTAGCTTGGATTGGGCGCGAGGGCCCATGTCATCCGCTTCGTTTTCCGCGTTGTAGGAAGAAATGGCGCCGCACACCGGAATGCGGGCAAACTCATTAAGGAGGTTCATGACCGCATCTGAAATCGGCCCGCCGACATTGTCAAAATACACATCGACACCGTTCGGACAAGCGTCAGCGAGCGCTTTTTGAATATCATCTGCGGTTTTGTAATTAATCGCTTCGTCAAATTGCAGTTCATTCTTTAAGTAGTCAATTTTATCATCAGAGCCTGCGATCCCGACGACGTGTGCGCCTTTGATTTTGGCGATCTGTCCGACAGCGGAACCGACAGCCCCTGCAGCTCCGGAGACAACCACGGTTTCGCCTTCCTTCGGGCGGCCGATGTCCAATAAGCCAAAATAAGCCGTCAAACCGGTCATTCCTAAAATGCCGAGATACGCTGAAGCAGGAGCGAGACTTGTATCAATTTTTCGCACGGCGGACTCGCTGACAGCGGAATATTCCTGCCAGTTCAGGTTTCCGATGACGATTTCACCTTGTTTGAGCTTATCTCCGTCTGACACGACTTCAGCAATGACACCGCCTGACAGCGCTTCGTCTAAGGCAAATGGCTCTACATATGACTTCGTGTCTTGCATTCGCCCGCGCATGTAAGGATCGACTGACACATAGAGTGTTTTGACAAGCACCTCACCTTGCTTCGGCTCAGGAATGGATATCGTTTCAAAGCGGAAGTCTTCGTGAACAGGCACCCCTTGCGGACGTCTGGCTAATTGAATCTGCTGTTGAGCTATTGTCATATTCATCCTCCTATCATTTGATTGACACCAATGTAACACGGACAAGTGATGAAATACAAAAAGTAAGCCGCATAAAAAAAAGGAGAGGGTATCCTCTCCTTTTTCATCACGTCCGTAGTTTCGGGCACAGTCCCATCGGCAGGCACATCGGCTTCTGGTCGATCGGGCTTCTCATGATGCAGCATTCCAAGCCGAAGACTTCCCGGAAAAACGGCTGGGTAAAGACGTCTTCCGGTGTTCCGGCATTGTAGATTTTTCCGTCCAGTACACTGATCAGATAGTCAGCATATTGAGCGGCTTGGTTTAAGTCGTGAAGCACCATGACAACTGTGCGTCCATGATCCCGGTTCAGCTTTTTCAGCAGCTCCAGCACCTCAATTTGGTGAGAAATGTCCAAGTAAGTGGTCGGTTCATCGAGCAAGAGCAAATCAGTGCCTTGTGCAAGCGCCATGGAAATCCAGGCTCTTTGTCTTTGACCGCCTGAAAGGGCATCAAGTGTCCGATCCTTCAGCTCATTCATCCCGGTTGCGTCAAGCGCCCACTCTACCATATCGTGATCCTCTTGCGTATGCTTGGATAACAGTTTTTTATGAGGATGTCTGCCGAAATAGCATAGTTCCTGTACCGTCAATCCTTCTGGCGCCTGAGGAGACTGAGGAAGAATCGCCAGCTTTTTAGCCACTTCTTTGGACGGCTGGCGATGAATATCTTTTCCTTCTAATAGAACCGTGCCGCTTTTTGGAGCCATCAGCCTGGCAAGCGATTTGAGGATTGTTGATTTTCCGCAGCCGTTGGCGCCGATGAGCACAGTGATCTTTCCTTCTTCAATCTTTAAATCGACTCCGTCAATAATCACTGTGCTGTCATATGAAAGAGTGAGCTGGTCTGCAGCCAGTTTTCCCATGGTATCCTCTCCCTACTGTTTCCTCGCTTCGAATTTCAATAAATATAAAAAATAAGGCGCGCCGATCACAGCTGTCAATATGCCGGCTGGTATCTCAACCGGAGGCATGATGCCGCGTCCTAATGTATCTGCGATTAGTAATATAATAGCACCGATTAATGCCGATGCAGGCAGTAAATATTTAGCTTTTTCTCCGGCAAGCCTTCTGGCGATATGCGGAGCGAGCAGCCCGATAAAACCGATTGATCCGACGACGGCTACACAGCTCCCAGCCAGCGCAACTGCGGTGAAAATCAGAATGAATCTCAGCCTGTTTGCGTTTTCGCCGAGACCCTGCGCTAGCTCATCTCCGAGTGACATCAAATCCAGCTTCGGAATGAGGATGCAGACAATCGGCAAAAGGACAAGAAGCCATGGCGCAAGGAGCTTGACTTCTTCCCAGTTTCTCCCCCAGAGGCTGCCTGTCAGCCAAATGAGCGCTGCATTGACGTCCCCCGGAAATTTGACCATCATATATTGCATGCCGGCGTGGCAGACCGCGCCTAAGGCAATGCCTGATAAAGCCAAGGAAGAAGGCTGAATGCTTTTTTTGCGGGCTATCATAAATAATATTACCGCAATAATGGCTGCTCCGGCAAATGCGGAGAACGGCAGCACGTAGACCGGAGACTCAGGGAAAATGAGAATAACGGCCATGGCGGCCAGTCCGGACCCTTTTGAAATTCCGACAACGTCCGGAGACGCAAGGGGATTTCGGATGACACCCTGCAAAATGGCTCCGGCAGCGGCCAGTCCGGCGCCTGCCAAAATCGCCAGTATAATGCGGGGGAGCCGGTACTGCTGAATAATAAACTCGAAGGAATGATCCATCCCTAACAGATTCGTAACCACCGCATCAGGTGAAATATACAATGCCCCGAAGCCGATGCTGATCACGGACAGCACTAGCAAGATGACAGCCAATATGAGGATGGCCAGCAAGGGGCGTTTTTGTTTTCTGGTTGATTTCTTCATTTCAGATTTCGCCCTTTCCTTGCTAAATATAAGAAAAATGGTGTGCCGATAATGGCGGTGACAATGCCGACCGGGGATTCATAAGGGAATGCAATCCATCTGGCCAGGACATCTGCGTACACCAGTAAGATGGCGCCGAACAGCGCCGAAAACGGCAGCACATATTTGTAATTTTCTCCGATCAGCTTGCGGACGATATGCGGGACGAGCAGCCCGACAAAGCCGATTGGGCCGGCAACCGCCACAGAAGCGCCGGAAAGAATTAAAATAATAAAGCTGATCAGAATCCGCATGCCGTTCATGTTTTGCCCGAGTCCTTTTGCCGTTTCATCACCGAGTCCGAGAACAGAAACGGGACCTGAAAACACAAGGGCAAGTCCAATGCCGATGACAGAAAATGGGGCAATGGTCATGACGTCCTGCCAGTTGCTGCCGTCAATCGCACCCGTCATCCAATACAGCACATCCTCTCCCGACTCATTTAAAATAATAATCGCCTGTGTCATGGAGGACAGGAACAAATGCACCGCCATTCCTGACAACGCCAGTTTGACAGGTGTCATTCCACCGGAAGAGGCAATCATATACACAATTGCGCCGCCTGCCGCCGCACCTGCAAAAGCAAACACGACCGATGAGTAGGACGACGCCGGCAGAATGACGAGAGAAGCAACGACAAACAGCGATGCACCCGCATTCACACCGAAAATTTGAGGTGAAGCCAGAGGGTTTCTTGTCATGGCCTGCATCAGCGCCCCAGCTACAGCCAGGCTGGCGCCGACGAAAACACCGATTAATGTGCGGGGGAGGCGAAGAGTAGAGATGATAAGCTGTTCTTTTGATCCGTCCCATACAAAAAGATATGTCAAAGCATCAATGATGCCGATGTCTGAGGCGCCTACTGAGAGATTCAGCCCAAGCCCGAAAATAAGGATGATCAGTGCAATGATAAAAACCATTAATCTTGATGATGAGCGCCGTTTGGCTGAGTAATACAACAGTCTCACTTCCTTGCTGCGTCTGTTTGCAAAAACGAAGAAGCAAGGATTCTCCTCGCTTCTCTTTTGTTTTACTTATTATACACTTTTTTGAGCACGTCTTTGGCGCTTGTTTCACTGGACTTGATTCCTCTGAATCTTGTCCAAATGTCGCGGTCTGCATCGTAGATTTGTCCGTTTTTCACCGCTTTTAGGTTTTTCCAAAGCGGATTCTTTTTCCACTCATCTACGATTGTTTGACCCTCGTTGGCTGAAATAAACAAAATATCAGGATCGATTTTGCTTAACTGCTCGAGGCTGACCTCTTGATACGCGTTATCTGACTTCAAGGCGTGCGTAAAGCCGAGCATGCTGAAGATTTCTCCGTCATAAGAAGATGACGTATGAAGCTGGAAGGAATCGGCTCTTGCCACTCCGAGAACGATGCTGCGGTCTTCATCTTTCGGAAGCTCCGCTTTCAGATCGTTAATGACCTTTGTATGGTCGGTGAGTTTTTCTTTTCCTTCTTTTTCTTTATTTAATGCTTTAGAAATGGTTTTGAAGCTGTCCATTGTTTCATCATAAGTCGCTTCCCGGCTTTTTAATTCAACGGTCGGCGCGATTTGTTTCAGCTGTTTGTAAATGTTTTTATGGCGTTCAGCGTCAGCGATGATTAAATCAGGCTTCAAGGAGCTGATGACCTCAAGATTCGGTTCGCTTCGCGTGCCTACTGATGTATAATCAATCGAGCTGCCAACCAGCTTTTGAATCATGTCTTTTTTGTTGTCATCGGCGATGCCGACCGGCGTGATGCCGAGATTGTAGACAGCATCCAGGAATGAAAGCTCAAGCACAACGACTCTTTTAGGTGTGCCGGTCACTGTTGTTTTCCCGTCTTCGTGCTGAATGACTCTTGAATCCTTAGATTTGCTTCCGGCTTTGCTGCCGCTGTTATCCTGACTTGATGAACAGCCGGATATAAGGAAACAAGCGATTAATAAAACACTGATGATGGCAATAAACTTATTAGGATAGGTGCGCATTTGTTTTCTTCCTTTTTTTCTGAATTTAATAATGAGAATCATTATCACAAATAAACACTATAATAGTATGGCTTTCTATGTCAATATTTTTTAAATAAAGAAACAGAAGACCTCTGCTTTATGTTTTTTTGATGTAAGCGTCATCTGGCACAAATAAATCGTACACAGCATCGCCATGTCTGTGGGATAAAAACGAACTGGCGTTGGCTTTAGAGGCTTCAAGCATATCTCTGCTGACATGGGGAAGGAGAACGCTGAGATAGCCGGACAATTTTTTTTCTATTTCTTCAGAGATCGCAAATTCAATGTCACCGATATTCATAACAATAGAGAAAACAAAGTCAATATCGATGTGAAATGTTTTCTCGGCGAAGATGGCAAGCTGATGAATGCCTGCTGAATAGCCGACACGCTGATGGAAGACCTGTTTTACTAAATCACTCACAACCCACGCATTGTATTGCTGTTTTGGTGAAAAGTATTGCATTGGACATACCTCCTGCTTGTACGGATAAAGATGGCGATTCAAAATCGGACACTCCGTGCAGCGGTTTGATTTAAGACTATTCTGAAAATACTATGTTCCTATCACTTTACCATGATCAGAAAATAAATATCTACTACCATTCTTCCTGTTTTTATGCCTAATGCTCTGGATGCTGTTTCATAGAAACAGGATCGGGTATAAACATAACATAGAAATGATGAAGGAGGAATTAGAAATGAAACCAGTTGTAAGAGAATATACAAACGACGAACAGCTCATGAAGGATGTAGAAAAACTACAGCAAATGGGTGTCGCAAAAGAGGATGTATACGTCTTAACTCACGACGATGACAGAACGGAACGACTGGCAGACAACACCAATGCCAACACGATCGGAGCCAAAGAAACAGGTTTCAAACACGCGGTAGGGAACATGTTTAACAAAAAAGGGGACGAGCTTCGCAATAAAATTCATGAAATCGGTTTTTCAGAAGACGAAGCGGCTCAGTTTGAAAAACGGCTCGATGAAGGGAAAGTCCTTCTCTTTGTGACAGACAACGAAAAAGTAAAATCTTGGGCGTAATGCAGGATTGTAACCCCAAAAGGCGATTATCGTCCTTTTGGGGTTTTTTATTTTTGCGGTCTTTGCGGTGTTTTTTTGCAGGATACCGCAATAATAGGCGGTACATTTTCGGTTATGGATGTCCATGAATTTGCTATTATATTTTTGTGAGAAAATGGAACAAATTCTCACAAAATAGAAAATGGGGGTTCATACTGAATGAAAAAAGTGATGTTAGCTACGGCTTTGTTATTAGGCTTGACTCCGGTTGGGGCGAACGCAGCGGATTTGGGCCATCAGACGTTAGGATCGAATGATGGCTGGGGAGCGTACTCGACTGGCACAACAGGCGGATCAAAAGCCTCGTCATCCCACGTATATACAGTCAGCAACAGGAATCAGCTCGTTTCGGCTTTAGGCAAGGACACAAACACAACGCCAAAAATCATTTATATCAAGGGAACGATTGACATGAATGTCGATGACAATCTGAAGCCGCTTGGTCTGAATGATTATAAAGATCCAGAGTACGATCTGAACAAATATTTGAAGGCTTATGACCCAGGCACATGGGGTAAAAAAGAACCATCCGGAGCACAGGAAGAGGCCAGAGCACGCTCACAGAAAAACCAAAAAGCACGCGTGATGGTGGATATCCCTGCAAATACGACGATCGTCGGTTCAGGGTCAAATGCTAAAATTCTGGGCGGAAACTTCCAGATCAAGAGCGATAACGTCATTATCCGCAATATCGAATTCCAAGACGCATATGACTATTTTCCGCAATGGGATCCGACTGACGGAAGTTCAGGAAACTGGAACTCACAATATGACAACATCACAATAAACGGCGGTACACATGTATGGATCGATCACTGTACATTTAATGACGGTTCCCGTCCAGACAGCACCTCTCCAAAATATTTTGGAAGAGAATATCAACACCATGACGGCCAAACTGATGCCTCTAACGGCGCTAACTACATTACAATGTCTTATAACTTCTATCACGATCATGATAAGAGCTCCATTTTTGGATCAAGCGACAGCAAAACTTCTGATGACGGCAAATTAAAAATCACACTGCATCACAACCGCTACAAAAATATCGTTCAGCGCGCACCGAGAGTCCGTTTTGGACAGGTACACGTTTACAACAACTATTATGAAGGCAGTACAAGCTCTTCCAGTTATGCTTTCAGCTATGCCTGGGGAATCGGAAAATCATCTAAAATTTACGCACAAAACAATGCCATTGACGTTCCGGGATTGACCGCTGCTAAAACGATCAGCGTATTCAGCGGAGGAACGGCCTTATATGATTCCGGCACATTGCTGAACGGTACGCAGATCAACGCATCGGCTGCAAACGGGCTGAGCTCCTCTGTCGGATGGACGCCATCTCTGCACGGAACAATTGATGCTTCCGCGAATGTGAAATCGAATGTTATATCTCAAGCGGGCGCGGGTAAACTAAATTAAGTAGAAAAAAACACAAAGGGTGCTCACCTTTGTGTTTTTTTAATTAATTAAAATGTTTATTAACTTAGTTAAGGAGTAGAATGGGAAAGGGGATCGGAAAACAAGTATATAGGAGGAGACCTATTTATGGCTTCAGAAAAAGACGCAGGAAAACAGTCATCAGTAAAGCTTGTTCCATTGCTTATTACTGTCGCTGTGGGACTAATCATCTGGTTTATTCCCGCTCCGTCCGGACTTGAACCTAAAGCATGGCATTTGTTTGCGATTTTCGTCGCGACAATTATCGGCTTTATCTCCAAGCCCTTGCCAATGGGTGCAATTGCAATTTTTGCATTGGCGGTTACTGCACTAACTGGAACATTATCAATTGAGGATACATTAAGCGGATTCGGGAATAAGACCATCTGGCTTATCGTCATCGCATTCTTTATTTCCCGGGGATTTATCAAGACCGGGCTAGGTGCGAGAATTTCGTATGTATTCGTTCAGAAATTCGGGAAGAAAACCCTTGGACTTTCTTATTCACTGCTGTTCAGTGATTTAATATTATCACCTGCTATTCCAAGTAATACGGCGCGTGCAGGAGGCATTATATTTCCTATTATCAGATCATTATCCGAAACATTCGGATCAAGCCCGGCAGATGGAACAGAAAGAAAAATTGGTGCTTTCTTATTAAAAACCGGTTTTCAGGGAAACTTGATTACATCTGCTATGTTCCTGACGGCGATGGCGGCAAACCCGCTGATTGCCAAGCTGGCCCATGATGTCGCAGGGGTGGACTTAACATGGACAAGCTGGGCAATTGCCGCGATTGTTCCGGGACTTGTAAGTTTAATCATCACGCCGCTTGTGATTTACAAGCTGTATCCGCCGGAAATTAAAGAAACACCGGACGCAGCGAAAATCGCAACCGAAAAACTGAAAGAAATGGGACCATTTAAAAAATCAGAGCTTTCTATGGTTATTGTGTTTCTTTTAGTGCTTGTTCTTTGGATTTTTGGCGGCAGCTTCAACATCGACGCAACTACAACCGCATTGATTGGGTTGTCAGTTCTTTTATTATCACAGGTTCTGACTTGGGATGATATCAAGAAAGAACAGGGCGCTTGGGATACGCTCACTTGGTTTGCGGCGCTCGTTATGCTGGCCAACTTCCTGAATGAATTAGGCATGGTTTCTTGGTTCAGCAACGCCATGAAATCATCTGTATCTGGATTCTCTTGGATTGTGGCATTTTTAATTTTAATTGTTGTGTATTATTACTCTCACTATTTCTTTGCAAGTGCGACGGCTCACATCAGTGCGATGTATTCAGCATTTTTGGCTGTGGTCGTGGCAGCGGGCGCACCGCCGCTTTTAGCAGCGCTGAGCCTCGCATTCTTCAGCAATCTGTTCGGGTCAACAACCCACTACGGTTCTGGAGCGGCTCCGGTCTTCTTCGGAGCAGGCTACATTTCGCAAGGCAAATGGTGGTCTATCGGATTTATCCTGTCGATCGTTCATATTGTCACATGGCTTGTGATCGGCGGGTTATGGTGGAAAGTACTAGGTATATGGTAAAGTCTAAGCTTGAAGAGAAGATTTTCTCTTCAAGCTTTTTACTATTAAAATAAAATAACAGAATATTTACAAAAATATTAAAAAAGAGAAATTTAAAGTATTTACTAAAATTCCAACTCATGATATTATTTACTCAATTAGTCCACATAAACCTTAGGTGTAATTTTATGTAAATTGGTAGAGGAGGGTTCTTGTGGAGTTATTATTTTGCAATATAAATTAAAGAGAGTTCGATCTTCAAATGTAATATGAAAAATTAACAATATTTATCTGAATATTCAGTCTTTAAAGGAGGTGATTTCATGTTGGAACTTCTTTTAGACTTGTTTGTCTCTATCTCAATTGGTTAATTGCATTAAAACATGATTTCATTAATGCATGAAAGGAGAAGAGAACATGTTGGAACTTCTTTTAAATCTACTTATCTCAATTAACTAAACCCTTAATTGATTACATAATGGCTTCAATTTACTCTGATAAAAGTTAGAATTCCTATGCACCAGGGCGCAATAGAACTTATTTTTATTAATAATATTAGCAGAAAAATTTAGCAACCCAAAAAGGTAATAGGCCTCACAAAGATTGTAGAAAAAACATGTATTTTCTACAATCTTTTTTCATTTTGAAGGTTTCCTAAGTAGCCTATTTGGGCTTGAAATCGAGAAAAACCACTTGCAATCTTTTCGCTAACTTCGGCTTTTTCAATTGCAAAAGCTAAATGAGACCAGCAGCGCATTAGATGTGCCTATTAAAGCCTCCTCATGATTTAAAATACTCCCTCAAAAATTTTTCAAGGTAATCAGAATACTGGTCAGAATCAAACTCATTGCCGCATGCATGTATGACCCATGGCTCTTTCTGATGGGGGATGCCGACCAAATACCCCTTTTTCCTGAACTCAAAGCATTGCGAAGTATCATACAAATGCCAGCCGTCAAAGATCTCTTTCCGCCACGGGAGATCGTACTGGGTGGCCAGCAATAAACCGTCTAATGCTTCAACTGTTTTTACGGTCTCGTCTATCTCATCAAACGACAAATAGCTATACGTACTGCGGTATTCAATGACTTTTCCCGCTTTTTTAGAAGCCTCCCACCAGATCCCGCTTTGCGGCACTTCTTCAGCTCCTATGACGCCTATCATGCCAAGCGCATCGTTCTGCTGAAAGACATGCAGGATATCGTAAATAAATGAACGATTGATGATAAATGTATCCTGATGTACATACACTTTATATTTTGCGTCTGACTGATGCATTGCCGCCTGGTAGCCGGAGGCCATACTGTCAGCCTTTCGGATATCAATTAACTCAACCTCCATATGCGGCGGCACTGATAGAGACTGGATATGTCTCAGGCAGAGGTCATAAAGGGTGTCATCATTAACACATGTAATGAAGCAAATGGAATTTTCATTTAGATGCTGTTTCATCTTTTTTGCGCCTTTATGACATATTGATAGGCCCTGGCTTCCTCCTCGAAATTTGCATGGTGAATTCCCATGTTTGCTTTGACATGTGTCAGTTTGCTGATCATTTTTTCATAATAGTGAGTCGTAAAGGAAATAGGCTCAATTTGGCTGACCTTGTAACCCGTTTCATGAAACATTTTCTTCATTTCCTGCAAGGTGAAGAAACGGAAGTGTGTTTTATCGAGCAGCCCAGCCTGTGTATACGTCCATTTGCCGGACAGCAGACTTTCAAAAATTGAGATATGCCCGATATTCGGAATGCTTGCCAAAATGCTCCCTGTTTCGTTTACGTAAGGCTTCATGTTAGCTAACACTGCCCAAGGGTCTATTAAGTGCTCCAATACATCCCCGAAGATGACGTGATCAAATGTGTTTTTTTCAAAAGGCAGCTTCAGTGTTTCGATGTCTCCTGTTATCACTTCGTCAATGTGATGAGCGGCTTTTTCGGCAGCGGGCGGATATGATTCAATCCCATAATAGGAGCATTTCGTTTTTTTCTTAACAGCTGCGCCAAACAGGCCTTCAGCACAACCGACTTCGAGAATGGTTTTCGCATGGGGTTCTACCAGGTCAAACAGCTGCCGGTTGATGCCTTTGTAATATTCTTTATCTTTTCGCTCATATTCTTTCATAGAATCAGCAAGTGACCTTTTATTGATTTCCATGATGTTCACCTCCGGAGCCAGCCTGCTGCTGCAGGATTTCTTCAAAGTATGTTTTGTTGGCAAGCATTCTTGAATCATGAGGACGGTATTGTAAAGCCGATTCATTATGCTGATAGGCAAGCTGATGCTGGCCAAGCTTATCGTAGCAAACGGCTAATTGTAAGTGGGGCAGCCAGGTGGCGCAGGCGCGGTTTTGAAAAGCCAAGCTTTCTGAGCCTCTATTTTCAATTGCTTTTTCATACCAATAGACCGCGCTTTGGACATCGTTTTTTTCTAAAAAAGAGAACCCCAATCTGCAGCACGTTTCCGCTCTGGGAGGCCCGTAGACGAGCGTGTGGAGCACCCAGCTTAATTCTTTTTCCTTCAATCCCAATGAATGATAGCAATCTGCTAATTTATTGCATGCTCTGATATTATCCTCGACCCACCCCTGCTTGGTTTTCAAAAAACGCAAATAGTATTCTATCGCTTTTTCTATTTTTCCGTGATCACACAGCTCGTTTGCATAGTAAAATAAATCTCTTGGCGAAAAATCCTTCCCTGACGAGGCCATGTTTTCATAAATTCGCAGATTTCGGTGAGCGTCATGGCTAAGCGGCATATGAGAAACCGCTGCGTCACTGTGTTGGAGATTTCCGTACACCTCTAAATATTCATGGACCGCACCGATCCACTTAAAGCCCCTTTCCCGTTTTACGAGCCGGTATCTTCGTAAGCTGGATGTGACGTTGCCTTCTTCATCAAACGCCAGGTGATAGTTCATTGATACCGCGTCAATATGCGGATCAAGCGTTCTTTTTAGTTCCAAGAACAGTTCTTGATCCTTCTCGGTAAATACATCATCGGCATCAAGCCATAAAATATAGTCAGCTGTTGCCTGCTGAAACGAAAAATTTCGAGCGGCCGCAAAATCGTCTATCCATTCAAAATCAAAGATACGGTCTGTATAACGGGCAGCGATGTCTTTCGTCTGATCAACTGAGCCGGTATCCACGATGTTAATTTCATCAGCAATCCTCCGCACAGAATCTAAGCAGCGGCCGATGACGGCTTCCTCATTTTTCACGATCATACATAGACTGATAGAAATCAAATCGCCACCTCCGCTTCAGGCTGTTTTTTCTTCATTGCATGGACAAACATGTAATCAATTTGAGCATGTTTTGACAAGTCATCTAAAGGCAAACCAAATTGCCCGGCAAGATATTCAGCTTCTTGTAAAAATAGCTGTATGTTCGATTCAGGAACGGCTGAATGAGAGGTGGTTGATTTTATGTCATAAAGGTGTTCGGGAAATAGTGTGTTTACGTTTTGAGGCGTGATGAAATGTGTGTGTGCTGGTGTTCCGCATAATAATGAGAAAAGCGTGTCTGCATAAGCTGTATTCGGGATGCTGCAAATCAATGAACCTGAAGGCTTTAGATAAAGGGCAAGAGCCTCAATCGTTTGCTGGGGATACATCGCGCAGTTCAAAAGGTCTCCTATCAAAATGGCATTGAAAAAAGCTTCAGGATAAGGAAGGCGGCATGTTTCGGTATCGGCAGAAGTGACTTGTTCATAATAGGCGCTTGCTATTGTACGTAGCAATGTATCTTCTTCAATGCCGTGCAATGTACAGGTTTGCCGGTTCAACAGCTCTACACCCGCAGCTCCTGCGCCGCAGCCGATATGCAGGATGGAGCGGGCTTTTGAAGGCACAAGGGCTGTCAGCTCTGGCTGGGGATCAATAAAAGCCGTCACATCCTGCTTCCATTTATCTACGAAGGCTTGGCGGTTGACCTGATATAGTCGGCTGATACTTACATCCGGATTGCCGGAAAACGTGGCATGCCCGTGATGATGCACGAACGAATCAAGGGCGATTTTCAGCTGATAACCGGCCTGCAGAGCGCGAAGGCACAAATCATCGTCCTCAAATGAACCGCCTCCAAAACGCTCGTCAAAGCCGCCGATTTTGTCCAACACCTCTTTTTTGACAAGAAGGCAAAATCCGACCAGCCTTAAAACGCTTCTTGATTTGCCCCGGTGCCGCATGCAATGGCGCTGAGAAAAATCTTCAATTCCTTCTAAACTGGTGTAATCAACTGAAATTTGCTGAGGCCCGCTGACATAATTGCTTACAGGCCCGACCATGCCGATTTTATCATTATGATAAAGCAGCTTGATCATCGGCTCCAGCCAATAATTCGTCACAACAGTATCATTGTTTAAAAAAAGAACATTGTCTCCAGAAGCGGCCTCAAGGCCTTGATTGCAGGCTTTCGCGAACCCCTTGTTTGTTTCATTAAAAATCGTTTTGATTGAAGGAATCTGTTTGAGGTAGTCCTGTGTCCCGTCATGAGAGCCGTTATCTACAACAATCACTTCTATACAGTCATCATCGGTATGCGTCCATATGCTCTCCAAGCATTGTTTTGTCAGCGCCAATTGATTATAAGTCAGCACAATAATACTCGTTTTCACCATAACCACCGCCCTTCACCAAATCAATCAGATACTATATATATATCGAAATGTTCAGATGGAATGATTCCTTCCTGAAAAAAGGAGTGTTCAGCAAAACAGGCCGCTGGAAATCTGGAGAGGAAAAATCATGATCTGAATCATAAACTCTGATCATCAATGAAATGGATTTTGAAAAATAAGAAAATTTGCGGGAGAAAAATGGTATGATCTAGGTAGAAAGGACGGCTGGTGCTGTGGTGAAAAAGCGTTTCCATTTTTCTCTGCAAACGAAAATAATGGGGTTGATTGCGGCGCTGCTGATCTTTGTGATTGGCGTGCTGACGGTCACGTTTGCCGTTCAGCAAACAAAAGAAGGGCGAAAACAGGCAGAGCAGCTGGCGGTGCAGACGGCGAGAACGATTTCCTATATGCCGCCGGCAAAGGGACTCATCGTGACGAAAGACGGGCAAGCTGCCGAGGCGCAGGAGGTCATTGAACAAATGAAAGAACAGACCGGCGCTTATGCCATTTATGTGCTTGATGAAAAAGGAATGGTCCGAATCGCCTCGGACAATAGCGAAAATAAGCATCTGACGAGAAGCAGAGAAATCCTGTTTGGAGGCTCTCACGTCTCAGAGACAAAAGCGGATGGACAAAGGGTGATTCGTGGCAGCGCACCGATTATCGAGGAACAAAAGGGGCGCAGCCAAGTGATCGGCAGCGTGTCCGTTGATTTTCTGCAAACGAAGACAGAGCAAGGCATTAAGAGACATCTGCGAGACTTAAGCTTCATGGCTGTACTCGTGCTGCTACTTGGATTTGCCGGTGCCGCCGCGCTTGCCAAAAGCATCAGAAAGGATACGCTTGGCCTTGAACCGCACGAAATTGCCTCTCTCTATCGGGAGCGGGATGCGATGCTGCGGGCGATTAAGGAAGGGATCATCGCCACCAATCGTGATGGCATTGTAACGATGATGAACGTATCGGCGGCTGAGATGCTTAAGCTTCCCGAGCCTGTGATGAACGTGCCTGTTGATGACGTGATGCCGGGCGCAGAACTGATGTCTGTGCTTGAGCAGGAAGAAATGCAATCGAATCAGGAGGTATGTGTCAACGACCAAGTCTTTATTATCAATACAAAAGTCATGACACAAGGCGGACAGAGGTACGGAATCGTTATCAGCTTCAGAGAAAAAACAGAACTGAAAAAGCTGATTGACACGCTGACAGAGGTGCGGAAATACTCAGAGGACCTGCGCGCCCAGACTCATGAATTTTCCAATAAGCTCTACGCGATTTTAGGGCTGCTTGAGCTTGGCGAATATGAGGAAGCGATTGAACTGATTAAAGAGGAATACGCCATCCAAAATGAGCAGCATGATATTTTATTCCAAAACATTCATTCGCAGCAGGTGCAGGCGATTTTGTTAGGAAAGATGAGCAAAGCATCGGAAAAAAAGGTGAAGCTGTCGATCGATGACAACAGCACACTAGGACCTCTTCCTCCTCATGTCGGCTTGTCTCATCTCATTACGATTATCGGCAACTTAATTGATAACGCTTTCGAAGCTGTAGCAGATCAAAGCGTACAGGAGGTCTCATGTTTTATTACAGATATCGGACGGGATGTTGTTATCGAAGTATCTGATACAGGGGCGGGAGTGCCGCCCGATAAGATGGAAGCGGTGTTTGAAAGAGGCTACTCTTCAAAGGGGATGAAGAGAGGCTACGGGCTCGCCAACGTAAAAGAGTCAGTGCGTGAGCTGGGAGGCTGGATCGAACTGACAAATCAAAAAAGCGGGGGAGCGGTATTTACTGTTTTTATACCGAAGGAGAAACAGACAAAGGGGGAATCCATTTGATTCACATCGTGATTGCGGAGGATGATTTTCGGGTTGCGCAAATCCATGAGAGATTGATTCAGCAGCTAGATGGATTCAGCATTATCGGCAAAGCGGGCAATGCCAAAGAGACAATGTTGCTTTTAAAGACACACAAAACGGATTTGCTGTTATTGGATATTTATATGCCGGACGAGCTCGGAACAGCATTGATTCCAGAGATACGGAGACGGTTTCCGGACGTTGATATTATGATCATTACAGCCGCAACGGAAACCCGCCACTTACAGGAAGCGCTGCGGGCGGGAATCGCAAACTATTTGATAAAGCCCGTAACGGCTGATAAGTTCAAGCAGGTGCTGCTCCAGTATAAAGAAAAAAGGCAGGTGCTGCTGTCTCAGCCGGAGGTCAGCCAATCCATGATTGACCATATTTTCGGGGGCGCCCCTAAGGAAGCTGTCACTGCGGAGAATTTGCCGACAGGCATCAATCCGATCACGCTGAAAAAAATCAAAGAGGCGCTGCGTACTGCGGCCGGAGGGATGACAGCGGAAGAACTCGGAGAAACAATGGGCGCGTCACGAACAACAGCCCGCCGTTATGCCGAGTATCTTGTGTCTAAGGAAGAAGCGCGAGCCGAGCTGGAGTATGGGATTATCGGCAGACCGGAGAGAAAGTATTATTTGGCGGCTGAATAGTCATGAAAAAACTTGTGATCATATTCATTTGTCTATTAGTCTTCACACAAGGTGATATCCGGCAGGCGGCCGCTCCCCGACTGCCGGACGGGCCGGTTGAGATCGTTGTGCCTGCCGAGCCTTCCGGGGGCTGGGATGTAACGGCGCAGGCCATCCAATCCGTGCTCAGGCAAAAACAGCTGATGAAAGGCAGTATTCATCTTGTGTATAAGCCCGGGAGCGGAGGCGACAAAGGCTGGAAATATGTCAACCAAAGCGGTAAGCAGACCATCAGTATGATGTCCAGTTTAATCCTGAGCAATTACCTGCTTGGACAAAGTAATTTAAAAACAGATGATTTTACGCCTCTGGCGATTCTCGCTAAGGAATGGCAGACTGTCGCTCTTCCGAAAGGATCGTCTATGAAAAGCGGGAAGGATGTGCTGAAGGAAATCAAGATGCATCCAGGCAAAGTCAAAATCGGTTTTTCTCCGGGGCTTGGCAATGACGATCAGCTCTCGTTCGTCAGAGCCGCTGATATGTACGGGATTGATCCTTTTGACATTGAGTTTTTACAGTTTGACAGCAGTGAAGAATTGATTCAGGCGCTTATCAGGCATGAGATTGAAGCAGCTTCCATGACCGTTTCAGAAGCCAAGCCGTACGAGCGAAACGGCGAGATTACATTAGCCGCCGTCACGTCAGAGAAAAGGCTGCCCGGTTTTCCAAAAGTGCCGACGTGGAAAGAACAGGGCATTCCGTTTGTCTTCTCTCACTGGAGAGGGGTGCTGGGACCGAAAAACATGTCTGAGGAAGAGATCTCTTACTGGGACCAAGCATTAAAAAAGGTGACATCCTCGCCCGAATGGAAAAAGAAAATAAATGAGCAGGACTGGGAAAGCTTTTATTTAAACAGCAAGGAAACGACACGGTTTCTTGAAGAACAATCAGCGTTTTATCAAACCATCATGACAGGCAATTAAGCAAAAAGCATTCTGCCGTATGCGGAATGCTTTTTGTGTTGGAGAAATGACCAAAAAGAACAAAACGGTTTTAAAAAATTAAAAATACATAAAAACCAAATTATTTACTTGAGAACGTTTTTCTCATACGATGACAAAAAGGCAAAAGGGGAATAGGGGATAAAATGTAAGCGGATTCATTTAAAGGGGGAATGAATGTGTTAGCAATCTTAGGATTTCTTATGATGCTTGTGTTTATGGTACTGATCATGACAAAACGGCTTTCTGTCCTGACAGCATTGGTTTTAACGCCGATTGTGTTTGCGCTGATAGCCGGTTTCGGGTTCACTGAAGTTGGCGATATGATGATCTCGGGGATTCAGCAGGTGGCGCCGACGGCTGTTATGATTATGTTTGCGATTTTATATTTTGGAATTATGATTGATACTGGGCTTTTTGATCCGATGGTTGCAAAAATATTAAATATGGTCAAAGGCGATCCGTTAAAAATCGTTGTCGGGACAGCGGTTCTTACGATGCTTGTTGCTTTGGATGGAGACGGTTCAACAACCTATATGATTACAACAAGCGCGATGCTTCCGCTCTATCTGCTGCTCGGCATCCGGCCGATTATATTGGCGGGAATCGCCGGAGTCGGCATGGGGATTATGAATACGATTCCGTGGGGAGGCGCGACGCCGCGGGCGGCGAGCGCGCTCGGGGTTGATCCGGCTGAGCTGACCGGGCCGATGATCCCTGTGATCGCAAGCGGAATGCTTTGTATGGTCGCAGTTTCGTATGTTCTGGGTAAAGCGGAGCGCAAACGGCTCGGTGTGATTGAGCTGAAACAGCCGGCCGATGTCAACGAACCAGCCGCTGCGGTTGAAGATGAGTGGAAGCGGCCGAAGCTTTGGTGGTTCAATTTGTTGTTAACGCTTTCATTGATAGGGTTTTTAGTATCAGGCAAAGTCAGTTTAACGGTGCTGTTTGTCATCGCATTCTGTATTGCACTTATTGTGAATTATCCGAACCTCGATCATCAGAGACAGCGTATTTCAGCACACTCAAGCAACGTGCTGGCCATTGGCTCCATGATCTTTGCAGCAGGCGTTTTTACGGGAATTTTAACAGGCACCAAAATGGTTGATGAAATGGCGATTTCGCTTGTGTCGATGATTCCTGAACAAATGGGCGGGTTTATCCCGGCGATTGTAGCCTTAACTAGCGGCATTTTCACATATCTCATGCCAAATGACGCGTATTTTTACGGAGTGCTGCCGATTTTATCAGAAACGGCTGTCGCATACGGTGTGGATAAAGTGGAAATTGCCAGGGCTTCGATTATCGGCCAGCCGATTCATATGCTGAGCCCGCTTGTGCCATCAACACATTTGCTTGTCGGGCTTGTCGGAGTCTCCATTGACGATCATCAAAAATTCGCTTTGAAATGGGCGGTTCTCGCCGTGATTGTCATGACGGTTACCGCTTTATTGATCGGAGCCATTTCGATTTCTGCATGATAATTCGGGCGGAATGACATACACTAACGGCATACAACGTACCGGAGGTGTCTACATGAGTGATCCTTATATGCCGCTGACTTCAGTCAGAAGCGGGACTGGGTTCGAAGCCGCAAAGGGTGTACATGGTCTGACCGTGCAAATTGCGAATGTCTATTTTATTCAATATCCTTCTGAACCTCATTCATTTATTTTAATAGATGCCGGCATGCCTCAATCAGCCGGCATGATTCTAAACGAAGCAAAACAGAGATTCGGCGATGACTATCACTTGAAAGCCATTATTCTGACACACGGGCACTTTGATCATATCGGGGCCATTGAAGAAATCCTTGAGCATTGGGATGTTCCTGTTTATATACATTCGCGGGAGATGCCTTTTGTAACCGGAAAAGAGGATTATCCGCCGGCGCGGCCAGACAGCAAAAGCGGGCTGGTCGCCAAGCTGTCGCCGCTGTTTCCGCGCCACTCGATCAATATTTCCGCTCATGTTCAAGCACTGCCTGAAGACGGCACTGTTCCGTTTCTGGACGAGTGGATCTGGATCGCCACACCTGGCCATACACCCGGCCATATTTCACTATTCCGCGAGGACGGCCATGTGCTTGTCGCAGGTGATGCGGTGATTACAGTTGAACAGGAAAAAATGGCGGACGTCTTCATTCAAAAACAGGAGCTTCACGGCCCGCCGGCTTATTTCACACCTGACACCGAGACGGCCGCCGAGTCCATTCAAAGACTTGCCGAACTAGAACCGGAAGCACTGCTGACCGGGCACGGCATCCCAATGACAGGCAGAAACTTTCGCAGTGATTTAATGGAATTGGCCAATCATTTATCATCCCTTTGACACTCGCAAACGCGGGTGTTTTTTTATTTGTTTTTCCAAGAAGATGCAGAAAAATCATTTGTCTTCCCGCTCAAAAACGATACAATGAGAAGCATGAATGCGATTTGGAGGAGAGTTTGTTGGAAGATAAAGAAATACTATGGAATGAAGCGAAAGCGTTTATTGCCAATTGCTATCAGGAACTCGGAAAGGAGGATGAAGTGCAAGACCGTCTCGATGATATTAAAAGTGAGATTGACCGAACTGGAAGCTATGTACATACAAAGGAAGAGCTGGCGCACGGGGCGAAAATGGCTTGGAGAAACAGCAACCGCTGCATCGGCAGACTGTTCTGGAATTCGCTGAATGTCATTGACAGACGTGACGTCCAGACAAAAGAAGAAGTACGGGACGCTTTATTGCATCACATTGAAACCGCAACAAATAACGGGAAAATCAGGCCGACGATTACGATTTTCCCTCCGGAAGAGAAGGGCGAAAAGCAGGTAGAGATCTGGAATCATCAGCTGATCCGGTACGCGGGATACGATTCCGACGGAGAAAGAATCGGCGATCCTGCTTCCCGTTCTCTTACTGCAGCCTGTGAGCAGCTTGGCTGGCGCGGAGAGCGGACTGATTTTGATTTGCTGCCGCTTATTTTCCGCATGAAGGGTGACCAACAGCCGGTCTGGTATGAGCTGCCCCGGTCACTGGTGATAGAAGTTCCGCTGACCCACCCGGAATTCGAAGCGTTTTCTGACCTGAAGCTGCAATGGTACGGCGTGCCGATTATTGCGGATATGAGGCTTGAGATCGGCGGCGTTCATTATAATGCCGCACCATTTAACGGCTGGTATATGGGAACGGAGATCGGTGCGAGAAACCTGGCTGATGAAAAGCGGTATGATAAGCTCAAAAAAGTGGCATCCGTTATCGGTATTGCCACTGATTACAATGCGGATTTATGGAAGGATCAGGCGCTTGTTGAATTGAATAAAGCTGTTTTGCATTCATATAAAAAGCACGGCGTCAGCATCGTTGATCATCATACGGCTGCAAGCCAGTTTAAACGGTTTGAAGAGCAGGAGGAAGAAGCGGGCAGAAAGCTGACGGGTGACTGGACCTGGCTGATTCCGCCGATTTCACCAGCTTCCACACATATTTTTCACAGGTCCTATGACAATTCAACCGTCAAGCCGAATTACTTTTATCAGGATAAGCCTTACGAATAGACTATTGAAAACCGATGATGGCCTTCAAGGCTGCTGGATTCAGTGACAGAGATGCCGGTAACTTTTGAAAAGGGGCTGCCTTTCTTCACGGCCTCAAGAAATGATTGCAAGGCGTTTTCCGGCCCTTCGGCCAAAATCTCGACACGCCCGTCATCACGGTTTTTGACCCAGCCGGTGAGTTTATGCTTATCGGCTTCCGCTTGAACAAAGTAGCGAAAACCGACTCCTTGAACCCGGCAGTCTGCAACGATTCGATATTGAAGCATGTAAAAACCACCTTTTCTTTTTATGATAATCAATCATTTTATATACTGTAAAGGGGATGTGTTCGTATGACATCAGCGCATTATTCCATTCTTTCTCTTAACCTGGGAAAGCCGCAGACGCTTGAATACGATGGAAAGAAAATAGAGACCGGCATCATGAAGCGGCCGGCTGCTTCCGCGGTTATGCTGTATCGGGAGAATTTTGATGGAGACGGACAGGCGGACCTCGTCAATCATGGCGGCCCTGATAAGGCTGTCTGTGTCTATCCCGCGGAGCACTATCCGTTTTGGACGGAGTTTCTCTCCAGATCGCTCCCGGACGCCGCGTTTGGTGAAAATCTCACGGTGCAAGGCCTGACTGAGGAGGACGTTTGCGTAGGGGATGTCTTTCAGCTTGATGATGCCGTTGTTCAGGTCAGCCAGCCGCGTCAGCCGTGTATAAAACTGGCCAAAAAGTTTGGTGTGAAGGATATGGTGCTGAAAGTTCAGCAAACCGGATATACAGGATTTTATTTTCGCGTGCTGGAAGAGGGCAGGGTCGCTCCGGATGCAAAGCTCGAACTGCTGTCCAGAGGCGAAAAAGGCATATCCGTCCAATTCGCAAACCATATCAAATACCATGACACAAAAAATCTCACTGCCATTGAACGGATGTTAAGTGAAGAAGCATTGTCTGAAAGCTGGAGATCTTCCTTTATCAAAAAACGGGACAGGCTGCTTTCGATTCAATAAAAAAGCCGCGCATCTAAACGTGCGCGGCTTCACCATGTCAGGATTGTTTTTTCTTTGTTTCAAGCAGGTTGGCAAGAAAATAGGTTTTATAGCTTTGAAGCTTTCTTCCTTCATATTTCGTGATGCCCTGCTTTTTTAATTCTGCCACATACCAGCCTTTACTGCCGTAATGCATGTCAGAAAACTCCTTTCCCTATCTGATTGACCAAACGATTGGCATTGTAACATCTATCAAAAGATGCTGAAAAGAGATGCGGGGGAAACTGAGTCTTTCGCACTAGTGATGCGAACTTTCTTCCTGTATGTATATGCGGAGTAAACGCTGAATATGATTTTAATGCCCGGTGAGTTTCAGCACGACAATGCCAAGTGTCATGATGCTGAACACAATACCGATATATGTAAGCATCCCGTTTTTTTTCTTAACGCCGAAAACGGTCATGATGATGCCTTCAATGAAAAAGACGATTCCAAAAATAATAAACCACATGCGGACAAAGGCTCCTTTCACAGACATTAATCCTAGTGTAGCATATCTGGATGGGCCGGGCTGTGACAATATAAAGAAGCCGGGCATACGCCCGGCTTAGGTGTTTTATTGTTTCTCAACCAATTTGACTAATAGCTGTGCCAAATGATTTTTCTCATCATCATCCGCAACGCTCCAAAGTTCCTGAAGCAGCATTTCTTCGCCGTTTTGCGGCTCTTCATGTTTCGCGAGGTAGTCTCCCAGGATCGCAGCGCTTTTGACAAGCTTGCCGTCATCTAATCCTAATTTCTTGCCCCGGTTAACTTGTTTTTTCAGGTAGTCTTTAAATTCTTCAAAGTCTTTTAAAATTTCTTCTTTTATTGTTCCGTGCATTGCATTCATTTCGTTTTCAATTTGGATTTTTTCTTGATCTCTGTTCATTACAGTGCCTCCTCCTGTGAATAGTGATGATTTACCTGTAAAAGGAGGAGGTTAAACATACGAAATGTGTTTTTACAGCTTTGTCAGGATAATCGGCTCGTCTTTGGTGATGACGATGGTGTGCTCAACTTGGGCGACCATGCTTTTATCCGGCGTCTTAAAGGTCCAGCCGTCTCCAGCTTCGACGATGGTTTCCGCTTTTGTTGAAATGAATGGTTCAAGTGCAATCACTGTGCCGTTTTTGAAGAGTGCGTTATCAAATGGATCATAATAGTTCATGATGTGGTTCGGCGCTTCGTGAAGGCTTCTGCCGATTCCGTGGCCGGTCAAGGTTTTAATGACGGTAAATCCTTGAGAACGTGCTTCATGATAAACGGCTCTCCCAATCTGATTTTGGCGCTTGCCGGCTTTTGCCTGCTGCAGGCCTTTTTGGAAAGCATCCTCCGCGCATTGGCATAGCTTATGAAGGCGTTCTTCTCCTTCACCGAGCACAAATGAGATGCCTGTATCGGAGTAGAACCCGCCGAATTCAGCAGAGATATCAATGTTCACAAGATCTCCGGCTTTTAAAATAGTGGATGTGCTTGGAATACCGTGCGCCACTTCATCATTTACACTGATGCATGTAACACCGGGAAAGTCGTATTCTTTTTCTGGAGCCGAAACAGCGCCATGCTCGTCAAGCACCGCTTTTCCGATAAGGTCAAGGTCTTTTGTACTCATGCCGGGCTCTGCTTTCCGCTTCATTTCTTCACGCGCCAGCGCTACGATTCTGCCGATTTTTTTCAGGCCTTCTAATTCTTGATCGTTTGTTACAATCATCTGTCATTCCCGCTTTCTTTTTTAAATAATCTAGTTTAAGCTTACCACAATTGGCTCTAGAATAGGAAACACGCGAACCTGAGAAAAAAGAAATAGGCCGGGAAAATTGGTATAGATCACTAGATATCTTGTATGGTATATTTTTAAAAAAGGGTAAGAGGGGGATGGGTATGCTTTCATTTTTACAAAAGCTTGGAAAGTCATTTATGCTCCCGATTGCGGTTTTGCCTGCAGTCGGGATTATCCTTGCACTTGGCAGGGAGGATTTATTCGATATCCCGTTTGTTTATCAAGCGGGAACTGCTGTTTTTGATCACCTGCCGCTTATTTTTGCGATTGGGATTGCCATCGGCATTTCAAAGGACAGCAATGGGGCCGCGGGTTTATCAGGGGCGATTTCGTATCTGATGCTCGACGCGGCAACAAAATCAATTAATGAAGCAAACAACATGGCGGTATTTGGGGGAATTATTGCCGGTTTAATAGCGGGTTACACCTATAACCGCTTCAAGGATACAAAACTGCCGGAATATCTCGGATTCTTCAGCGGCAGACGGCTTGTGCCGATTGTCACCGCTATTTTCACAATCATTTTAGCAGGGATATTCGGTGCGGTATGGCCGCCAATTCAATCGGGAATTAACGCGTTTGGGGAGTGGATGCTTGGGCTTGGCGGGATCGGCGCGGGCATATTCGGTTTATTCAACAGGCTGTTAATTCCGCTTGGTCTTCACCACGTGCTGAATAATATTTTCTGGTTCCAATTCGGCGAATATAACGGAGTGACAGGCGATTTGGCGCGCTTTTTCGCTAAAGACCCGACAGCGGGCACATACATGACGGGCTTCTTCCCGATTATGATGTTCGGTCTTCCGGCCGCATGTCTGGCAATGATTGTGACTGCCAAGCCGTCAAAGCGAAAAGCAACGGCCGGAATGATGATTGGTTTTGCTTTGACTGCCTTTATTACAGGAATTACGGAGCCGATTGAGTTTGCATTTATGTTTTTATCTCCGCTGTTATACGCTGTGCATGCAGTTTTAACCGGACTGTCGTTATTCATCGTTAATTTGCTCGGCATACGCTCTGGATTTTCTTTTTCAGCCGGTGCCATCGATTATCTTTTGAGCTACGGAATTGCAGAAAAGCCGCTGCTTCTGCTTCTGGTAGGTATATGCTATGCGGCTGTATACTTTGCCGTGTTTTACGTCTTAATTAAGACGTTGAATTTGAAAACGCCGGGACGGGAAGATGATGACTTGGATGAGGTGCTGGATGAGAACACAGCACAGTCTGTCAATGAAAACATCATGCTGAAGGGGCTTGGCGGAAAAGAAAACCTGCAGACGATTGATCACTGTGCGACAAGGCTGAGACTGACAGTGAAAGATACTTCTTTAGTGGATGAAGCGTTATTAAAGAAAGCAGGCGCAAAAGGAGTCGTCAAATCGGGCGGGCAATCAGTACAAGTCATTATTGGCCCGAATGTCGAGTTTGCGGCAGAGGAATTACGTGCTGCGGTGAAATAGAAAAAGCAGAGAGGCTGGCCTCTCTGCTTTTTTCTTATTTATCTTCGTCTTCTGTTGACGTCTCTGAATCTTCTCCGTGTTTTGTGTAATCATAATTGGAAGGGTTCACCTTTGTAAAACCTTTCGGGTTGTAGAAACGCAGCAGGTCTCCGTTTATGATTTTATCGGACATTTCGAGTTCCTTCTTGACGAGTGAGTCTTCTGACTTGTCGATCTCAGATTCATCAAGCTGTTTACCGGTTTTTGTGTCATAGTACTTGCCGGATATTTTCGTGTACTTCGGTGATATAAAGTCTCCGTTACGGAACGGAATCACTTCACGGTGTTCTTTAGATAAAATATCAGAACCGGACATCAAGTAGTCTTTCGTATCCACTCCGAGCAAATGCAGAAGGGTTGGAGCCACATCGACGTCTCCGGCATATTTATGAACTTTTTCGCCCTTCACGCCGGCAGCGTGGATAAAGAGCGGCACCCGCTGAAGCTGGGCGTTGTCATAATCGGTAATTTCGTCTTTGCCAAGCACTTTGGCCATCGCGTTATTGTGGTTTTCAGAGATGCCGTAGTGGTCTCCGTACATCACGATAACCGATTTATCATATAACCCGTCTTTTTTCAGGTCATTGAAAAATTGTTCAATGGACTGATCAAGGTAATGGGCTGACTGGAAGTAGTTGTTGACGACAGAGTCACCAAAGTCTCCAGCCGGGAAGTCCGTATCCCCCTCATCCATTCCGAATGGGAAGTGGTTCGACAGGGTAATGAACTTCGTATAGAACGGCTGCGGCAAGCTTTCTAACAGCGGCATTGATTCTTTGAAGAACGGTTTGTCTTTCATGCCGTAGTTTTTCGTGTTTTCTTCGTTCATGTCATAGTAGGCAGAGTCGAAGAACTTATCGATGCCTTCCGCTTTGTACATTTCGTTTCGGTTCCAGAACGTCTGCGTATTCCCGTGGAACGTAGCAGATGTGTAATCTTTAGACTTCAAAATCGCCGGAACGGATTGAAGCGTGTTTTGCGCTTTGTTAACGAAAACGGAACCTTGAGCCAGCGGATACAGAGAGTTTTCCATCATAAATTCCGCATCTGATGTTTTACCTTGTCCTGTTTGGTGGAAAAAGTTATCAAAGTAGAACGTTTCGTTATCGTGCGCCAGTTTATTTAAGAACGGTGTAACTTCTTTGCCATCAATTTTATAGTCGATGATGAAGGACTGCAAAGATTCAAGTGAAACGTAAATGACGTTTTTTCCTTCCGCTTTGCCGAAATACACATTGTTCGGCACATCGTAATTGGCTTTCATGTAGTTCTCAACTTCCGTTACGTCGCTTGAATCGGCGAGTGCGCGCTGGCTGTTGGATTTGACATTCTGCACAGCGTCATAAATCGTGAAATTGTATGTTCCTAAATATTTGACAAGGTAGTTTCGGTCAAATGATCTAGTCAGCAATTCAGGACGGTCTGATTCCGCAACTGCCAGGTTGATTAAGAAAACGAGAATCGAAGACGCAAGAACGATTCGGAATGATTTTTTGTTAGACGACGTCTCGGCAGGCTTGTTCACTTTAATCGCTAAGATAATCAGAATGATCGTATCAATAAAGTAAAAGGCGTCAGTCGGTCTCATCAGCGAAAATGCGCTGTCACCGAGTTGGCCGCCGTTTGTTTTAGCCTGCATAATGACCGGAATCGTAATAAAATCATTGAAGAATCGATAATACACAATGTTTGCGTACAGTAAAAAAGACATTAAAAAATGAATCACTATGATGGCTGTCTGCTGTAATTTTTTCTTGAACAAAAGTCCAAATCCAAGAAAGAATAAGCTTGAGCTGAGCGGATTCACAAAAAGCAATATTTTCTGGATCGTGTTGTCTATTCCTAAGTTAAAGTTCAGGACATAACCGACATACGTCTTTACCCATAACAGGACGACCGCAATTAAGAAGAAGGCCAGTCCTCTTTCTTTTATAAATGTTTTCATTGTTACACTCCTTTTTTCCGATCACAGTTCGAGCGAAACGATAGAAAAAACGAACGTATCCAATATAACACGAATCAGCTGATTAGAAAAGTGAAAATCGTCCGATGGAAAATGTGGCGAAAAACGCCGTCGAATCAACGTTTTCCTAGGAAATCGCCAGATGTAAAAAACAGGTTTCTTTCTGTCAATAAAGGAATAATATGGTTTGTGACAGCTGTATGATAAAATATGTTCATTACATGAATAGAGGTGGGACGATGGATTTTTCTCATATTGTGTCTGAAGATAAGATTAAACGCGCCATCAAAGACGGAGAATTTGACAACCTGCCGGGAATGGGAAAACCGCTGCCAAAGGATGATGCGGCCCACTTGCCGGAATCTCTGCGGATGGGATATCGTATGTTAAAAAATGCAGGGATGGCTGAGGATGAGGGTGCACTTAAAAAAGAGCTTATGACCCTCAACCATTTAATCTCCAAGTGCTATGACGAAAAGGAACGTGAGCAATTAGTAAGAAAAAAATCAGAGAAGCAGCTGATGCTCGATAAGCTTGCCGATAAAAAAGGCATGTTTTCCAAACCGGCGTCATCGTTTTATAAGAATCAAGTATATGATCGTCTTGGGCGAAACAGACCTTCTTCCACTTAATTTTCCTTGCCAGACGGCTGTTTTTTAGCCATCCAGCTTCCTTTCTTCCTCAATTTGACTCAGTTTTGTCTGTTCTAAAAGGTTTATGTTTTTCCATCTGTGGGGAAATGACCCATAAACGGGTAAAGGGTGATGGGATGGAACGACTATTGGAATGGGTAGAGCGTATATCTGATTGGCTGTGGGGACCCCCGCTAATCATCTTACTGACGGGGACGGGATTGTACTTCACCATTTTGCTGAAGTTTTTTCAATTTCGCTATCCTCTATACATTTTGAAGCAGACGATCGGCAGCGTAGGAAAAAAGCCGAAGGGAGAAGGGACAGTTACGCCGCTTCAGGCATTGACGTCAGCCCTCAGTTCGACGATTGGGGCGGCGAACATTGTCGGAGTGCCTGCGGCCATCATGTTTGGCGGTCCCGGGGCTGTTTTTTGGATGTGGCTGGTTGCCTTATTTGCTATGGCGATTAAGTTTTCAGAAAGTGTGCTTGCTGTTCATTACAGGGAAAAAAATGAGCAGGGTGAATTTGTCGGGGGACCGATGTATTACATAACAAAAGGACTGCGCATGAAATGGCTCGGCGTGTTTTTTTCTGTTGCACTGATCGTAGAGCTGATTCCAAGCATAATGGTTCAGGGGAATTCAGTTTCAGTTTCTCTTGCCGAAACGTTTTCTTTCAATAAAATATACGCCGGAATCGGCATCGCGTTTTTGATTGGTTTAGTTGTAATTGGCGGGGTGAAGCGGATCGGAAAAGTAACTGAGTTTGTCGTGCCTCTCATGGCAGGGGCATACGCGGGAGCCGGTCTCCTGATTGTTCTAATGAATCTTTCATCTGTGCCGGTGTTTTTCTCTCTTATTTTTTCGAATGCGTTTACTTCTTCTTCGGCAGCAGGAGGATTCGCAGGCGCTGCCTTGGCTGAAACCATCCGCTGGGGGTTTGCCCGCGGCCTGTATTCTAATGAAGCCGGGATGGGAACAGCCCCGATTGCACATGCGGCGGCAATGACTGACCACCCCGTAAGACAAGGCTTCTGGTCTGTGATCGGAATTGTCATTGACACCTTGATTATCTGCACCACTACGGCATTTGTCGTCCTTGCATCCGGTGTCTGGACAGGGAAGGACGCTTCAAATGACCCAGCAGCATTGACTACGGCTGCATTTCAGCATTATTTCGGAGCTGGCGGAGGGTACTTCGTTTCGATTTCTCTCGTCTTTTTTGTTGTCTCGACCATTATGGTTGTCATATTTTACGGCGCAAAACAAGCTGAATTTCTATTCGGACGGCTGTCGGGACATGTCATTAAATTCGTCTATTTAGCGGCTATTATCATAGGTGCCGCAGGCGGAGCAAAAGCCATCTGGGGCTTTCTGGACTTAGCGTTAGCTTTCATTCTCGTTCCGAATGTGATTGCGCTGTTATTATTGAGCAAGAAGGTGAAAGCGCTGTATACCGAATTTTTCACATCTGAACAGTATTACCTGAAAGATAGAAGAAAAACGAAACAGGGCCCTGTTTACCAAACAAAAGAAGCTAAAAATTCGTAGTGTTTTTGAATTCAACATCGTCTAACTCTTGATGATCAAATAGATGAACAAAGGCAGCACAATCGCATCACCCCATTAATGAGCGTTATTGACTCTGAGGCTTTCTGTAAAGCCTCTCTTGAACCTCTGATGGCGGACTCGGCGATCGGTTTCAATGCTTCTCCTTTAGCCGCCTTTTATTTTTACAATCAGGCAATTTGACGTCGACAAAATAATAGTTTCAAACTTGTCTCTGCCAATACACTGGAAATAGACAGCGTATCGGCAGAGATTCCCCGTCTTTCTCTATTTCATCCTTCAGATGCCGCAAAAAGGAAGGAGGGCGTGATCCTGAATAGATTCAGATTTTACGATTCCTTCGATATATACAACAAATCCGCACAGACCATTTCCGAAGTCAAACCCCAGCCTTCTGTTAATAGTGTTTTCCTTGGATAGGAGAAAGCGGCCCTTCCTTGTTGGCCTCGAGCTCACGGAGGAACTTGCAGGGCATTCTCGTGTTTATTCATAGTGCTCACCTCTCAAAACAGTTGCTAGCTTTTTAGAGTAACCTTTCTGTTAAGCCATTCTATGACTTTACGAATAGTATGAAAGCGCTACAAAAAGTTGTTGACTACATGTATATACAGGACTACAATATAAACATAAGTTGTATATACAAGTTATCAAACGGAGGGGTTGGCATGGGGGAACTGAACAGATCAGCACGGCAAATTGTTGAAGCAGTCGGCGGTGCTGAAAATATTGCAGCGGCAACTCATTGTGTAACACGTTTACGCTTCGCGTTAATAGATGAAAGCAAGGTTGACCAAGAGGTGCTGGATCAAATCGATGTTGTAAAGGGATCGTTTTCGACAAACGGACAGTTTCAGGTTGTAATCGGCCAGGGAACAGTCAACAAGGTATATGCGGAACTGGTCAAGGAAACGGGGATTGGCGAGTCAACAAAGGACGATGTGAAGAAGGCCTCAGAAAAAAATATGAATCCTTTGCAGCGTGCTGTGAAAACGCTTGCAGATATCTTTATTCCGATTTTGCCGGCGATTGTCACGGCAGGTCTCTTAATGGGGATCAACAATATCTTAACGGCGCAGGGGATTTTCTTCAATACGAAGTCGATTGTGCAGGTGTATCCGCAGTGGGCGGATCTCGCCAATATGATCAATTTAATCGCAGGCACGGCCTTTACGTTCCTGCCAGCGCTGATCGGCTGGTCGGCGGTGAAGCGGTTTGGCGGAAATCCGCTCCTTGGCATTGTACTCGGCGTTATGCTCGTGCATCCTGATTTACTGAATGCGTGGGGCTATGGCGCCGCGGAACAAAGCGGAGAGATCCCCGTATGGAATCTTTTCGGTCTGGAGGTGCAAAAGGTCGGCTACCAAGGGCAGGTGCTCCCGATTTTGCTCGCTTCGTATTTGCTTGCCAAGATTGAATTGTTTTTGACGAAACGGACGCCCGAAGGAATACAGCTTTTAGTCGTCGCGCCGATTACCCTGCTCGTGACGGGTTTTGCGTCCTTTATCATTATCGGTCCGGTCACATTTGCAATCGGGAATGTGTTAACTTCAGGGCTTATCTCGGTGTTCGGCTCATTTGCCGCGCTGGGCGGGCTGCTGTACGGCGGCTTATACTCAGCGCTGGTGATTACCGGAATGCATCATACGTTTTTGGCAGTTGATCTGCAGCTGATCGGCTCTAAGCTCGGAGGCACATTTTTATGGCCGATGCTGGCGCTTTCAAATATCGCCCAAGGATCAGCGGCGCTGGCGATGATGTTTATCGTAAAGGATGAGAAACAAAAAGGTCTTTCCTTAACATCAGGCATTTCCGCTTATCTGGGCATTACAGAGCCTGCCATATTCGGGGTGAACCTTCGCTACAGATTTCCTTTTATCATTGCGATGATCAGCTCAGGGCTGGCCGGGATGTATATCTCATCTCAAGGCGTTTTGGCAAGCTCCGTCGGTGTCGGCGGCGTGCCCGGCATTTTCTCGATTATGAGCCAGTACTGGTGCGCATTCGCAATCGGAATGGCGATTGTCTTAATTGTTCCGTTTGCCGGAACATACGCTTATGCACGACTGAAACGTAAATAAAAAAGGGGAGCGGGACGTGTGATTGACGGTCCCTTTTTCCCTTTTTCATTAAAAAAGACGGTGGTGGAGACAGATGAAAACAGAACAAACACCATGGTGGAAAAAAGCCGTGGTTTATCAAATTTATCCGAAAAGCTTTAAAGATACGACGGGAAACGGCATTGGCGATTTGAATGGAATTATTGAAAAGCTTGATTACCTACAAACGCTTCAGGTTGATGTTCTTTGGCTAACGCCGATTTACGACTCGCCGCAGCATGATAATGGATATGATATTCGAGATTACTACACGATTTATCAAGAGTACGGCACAATGGAAGATTTTGAACGCTTATTAGCTGAAGCGCACAAAAGAGGCTTAAAAGTCGTCATGGATCTTGTGGTCAATCATACGTCAACTGAGCACAAATGGTTTAGAGAGGCGATTTCTTCAAAAGACAGTCCATACCGTGATTTTTATATATGGAAAAACCCGAACGAAGACGGCACAGCCCCGACAAACTGGGAATCGAAATTCGGCGGCTCGGCATGGAAGCTTGACGAAGCCTCAGGCCAATATTATCTGCACCTGTTTGATGTCACACAGGCTGATTTGAATTGGGAAAATGAAGAGGTCAGAAAGCATGTTTACGAGATGATGCATTTTTGGTTTGAAAAAGGAATTGATGGCTTCAGGCTTGATGTTATCAATCTGATTTCAAAAGACCAGCGCTTTCCGAATGCCAAAGACGGCGGTGACGGCCGTTCCTTTTATACAGACGGACCGCGTGTACACGAGTTTTTGCATGAAATGAACAGGGAGGTATTCGCAAAATATGACAGCATGACAGTCGGTGAGATGTCTTCTACATCGATTGACCATTGCATCCGTTATACAAATCCGGGCAACGAAGAGCTTGATATGACGTTTAACTTCCATCATCTCAAGGTCGATTATCCAAACGGAGAAAAATGGGCCTTGGCTCCGTTCGATTTTCTGAAGCTGAAGGAGATCTTATCCGTGTGGCAGACGGAGATGCAGGCGGGAGGGGGCTGGAACGCTTTGTTTTGGTGCAATCACGATCAGCCGCGCATTGTATCGAGATATGGAAATGACGGTCCACATCGGGTGAAATCGGCAAAAATGCTTGCGACGGCCATTCATATGATGCAGGGCACACCTTATATTTATCAGGGTGAAGAGCTCGGCATGACGAATCCGAAGTTTACCGGCATCAGCTCCTATCGGGATGTTGAGTCGCTGAACATGTATCACGCCTTCAAGAAAAAAGGCATGGCGGAGAAAGAGATTTTAGCCATTTTACAGGAAAAATCCCGTGACAATTCCAGAACACCCGTCCAGTGGGATGATACGCCAAATGCCGGATTCACATCAGGCACGCCGTGGATACCGGTCGCCGGCAATTACCGGGAGATCAATGCAGAGTCGGCGCTGAAGGACAAACATTCGGTCTTTTATCACTACCAGAAGCTGATTCAGATTCGCAAAGCGTATGACATTGTCACAGACGGAACGTATGAACTGATCGCAAAGGACGATCCAAGCGTGTTTGCGTATATGAGACATGGCGAAAATGAGAAACTGCTCGTCATCAATAATTTTTACGGGACGGAGGCAGCCTTTACACTGCCGGACACGCTTAAGCCCGACGAGTGGGAGGCAGAGGTGCTTCTGACAAACGATGAAGAGAGAGAGGAACTGAAGAATATGACGCTCCGCCCGTATGAGTCCATTGTTTATCATTTAACAAAACCGTGCTAAACTAAGCTGGGTGGTCATAAATGAAGGTGAATAAATTTATCACAATCTATAAAAACATCGCACAGCAAATTGAAGACGGCCAATGGAAGGCGGAGGAGATTCTTCCGTCTGAACATGAATTGACTGCACAGTACGGCACATCAAGAGAAACGGTCCGAAAGGCGCTTCACATGCTGGCTCAAAATGGATATATCCAGAAAATCAGAGGGAAAGGCTCTGTGATTCTCAACCGTGAAAAAATGCAGTTTCCGGTCTCAGGGCTTGTCAGCTTCAAGGAACTGGCGCAAACTTTGGGGAAAGAAACGAAAACAGCCGTTCACAAATTCGGGCTGGTGCCTCCGTCAGATCTGATCCAAAAACAGCTTCGGGCACAGCCGAATGATGACATATGGGAAGTCATCAGGTCAAGAAAGATTGACGGGGAGCATGTCATTTTGGACAAGGACTACTTTTTCAGAAAGCATGTGCCTCACCTGACGAAAGAAATTTGCGAAAACTCCATTTATGAATATATAGAAGGAGAGCTTGGTCTTTCGATTAGTTACGCACAGAAAGAAATTGTGGCCGAGCCTTGTACGGATGAAGACAGGGAATTGCTTGATTTACGCGGCTATGACCATATGGTGGTTGTGAGAAACTATGTCTTTTTAGAGGATACAAGTCTCTTTCAATATACGGAAAGCAGACACCGTCTGGACAAATTCAGGTTTGTCGATTTTGCGCGACGGGGAAAATAAGAGCGCCTGCCTGCGGCAGAGCGCTTTTTCTCTTGGTATCAAAATTGATACTATCATACAAAAATGTGCGTACTTTTACTTTTTATGAGAATGGCTACAATAGAAGTGAGAGTAACCAAAAGGAGAGGTGTTTAACATGGCAGAATTAAAAAAACAAATTCTGGATGCATACCATTTCAGACATGCGACGAAAGAATTTGACCCGAATAAAAAAGTATCAGACAGCGATTTTGAATTTATTTTAGAAACAGGAAGACTGTCTCCGAGTTCACTCGGCCTAGAGCCTTGGAAATTCGTTGTCGTGCAGAATCCGGAATTCCGCGAGAAGCTTCGTGAATTCACATGGGGCGCGCAAAAGCAGCTGCCGACTGCAAGCCACTTTGTGCTGATTCTGGCACGTACGGCGAAGGATATCAGATATGACGCTGACTATATCAAACGCCATTTAAAAGAAGTGAAACAAATGCCTCAGGACGTGTACGAAGGCTACCTGAGCAAAACCGAAGAATTCCAGAAAAACGATCTGCATTTGCTTGAAAGTGACAGAACATTGTTTGACTGGGCATCCAAACAAACCTATATTGCGCTTGGCAACATGATGACAGCCGCTGCGCAAATCGGCGTTGATTCCTGCCCTGTGGAAGGCTTCCAATATGATGAAATTCATCGTATTCTTGAAGAAGAAGGCCTTCTGGAAAACGGAAGCTTTGATATTTCTGTCATGGTGGCGTTCGGCTACCGTGTGCGAGACCCTCGTCCGAAAACAAGATCTGCTGTTGAGGATGTTGTGAAGTGGGTATAAAAAAGAAAGCTGCTCGATAACGAGCAGCTTTTTTTATGCCTGATTCGCTCTGTTCTGTTTTCTTCGCTGATGCAAATATAATGCTGTTCCGAGTGCGCTGATCAGAAATCCGGCCAGCAGGATGGAATACATGGATGTGGCTGTGTCAGGAAGCAAGCCGCCGGCTGGGCCATCGGTTCCCGAACCGCCCGATCCATTTGTTGGTTCAGTGCCGGGAGGTGTTTGATCCCCGCCTCCGCCGCCTTTGCCGTCAGTCGGCTGTTTTCCGCCTGGTTTATCGGAGCCTCCGCCATTGCTGCCGTCATCACCGCCTGTCGGCTGATCGGACGGGAATGCCGGCGGTTTGTTGTTCTCACCGGAATTTAAGATCGTGTATTCGCTGAAGTGGTTTGTGTATCCTGTTACCATATCATTGTCAACTGATCCGTTTTCTGTCTTTGTGAAAGCTTTCTTTTTCCAGTCAACATGGTAAATGGCAGGGTTGTGAGCTTCTTCAATATCAAACATCCGAAGCGAAAGCTGAACGGGTTCTTTAAATGATTTCACTTCTTTTCCTTTTTGCTTCACTGTAAAGTCATATACATTTGATAAGGAGACGTTTAATTCTCCTTTAGATTTGATTCCGATCTCAGTATCCGCGGTTTTGATGTTCGCCATTGGAAGCTTCATGCTGTACCAATAGTTGAACACCGTCAGGGAAGGATCTAAATCTCTATCTTTCAATAGCTTGACCTGATCTTTTTTCATTTTTAGATTGATAGGCTTCTCTTGAGATCCTTCAGACATTTCATAATAGACAAATGGCGTGTTGGCATTTTTAGCATAAATCGCAAATTTGTCTTCATCGAGTGTCCAGCTGCCATCCTTCTGTTTAGTCGGCAGGAATACTTCTTTAATGCGTCCTTCGATTTTAGGAGAGACCTTGTTTCCTAGTTTTTTCAGCTGTTCGGTGAAAATCTCATAATCTACGTAACCAAGGTCTTCACCATGGGATGCCTCCGTAAAGACAGAGTATCCGTCTCCACCGCTGCCGACAAAATGATTTGTTGCGACGCGGTAGGTATCATCTGAATTCAAATCAACTTTTTCTCCGTTAGGCGATTCGAATTTCACGTCTACAACACGGTGTCCAGGTTCGTTGTTTAATGTAAAGGTATATTCGATTCCAGCCACCTGAGGGAAAGCGCCGCCTCCGTTTTCCACATTGCTTAAGCCTTGTTCAAGAGCTTCTTTGATTTGTTTTCCGGTTAAATCAGCGACGTAAAGTGTGTTGCCGAACGGCATAACGTTCAGTACTTCGCCGAGAGTGATATCGCCTTTGTCAATGCCGGCTCTGATGCCGCCGCCATTTGTGATCGCAATGTCGGCTCCTGCTGATGCTTTCGCTTTTGCCAGCATGCCGTCCGCGATGAAGTTTCCGAGGTTCGTTTCCTTCGTTCGCACATGCTCACGCTGGCCGTCAAGCGCCACATCCGTGTAGCCGACTTTTTCATTTTTAACGTCCTCTAATTCATTTTTGAACTGATCAAGCTCTTTTTTTGCTTCTGCGTTTTCTTCTGTATGTTCATCAATTGGCAGCACGCTCAGATTTGATTTGTCTGTTTGTACAACGCCGTTTTCATCAAACACGACATCGACACGCCCTAAGAATTGGCCATATTCTTTTGCCTGCGCCACGATAGTCGGTTCGTCGTTTTCCACGACCTCCATTTTGTCCACGAGGGTGTGGGTGTGTCCTCCGATGATCAAGTCAATACCTTTCACTTTTTTGGCTAGCTCAAGATCGCGGTTATGCCCAATGTGGGTGAGAGCGATAATTTTGTTTACTTTTTCATCTTCCTGAATCGTTTTCACGGTGTTCTGCGCAGTTTGAAATGCGTCGTTAAATACAATGCTTTTGCCCGGGCTGGATGTTGTGGCTGTGTCTTCTGTTGTCAGTCCGAAAACGGCGACTTTTTCACCGTCAACGTCTAACAGAATGTACGGATGGATGCCCGGCTCTTTCTTTTCTCCCGCAGTAAAGGTCTGCGGTTTTTTGACATATGATTTCAGCTTAGGTTCATTTGATACATCCACGTTCGCGCTGACGATCGGAAAATCGGGCGCTTCAAAGTGATACCGGTTTGCCGGATCGACAGTTGTGCTGTTCCCGCTGAGAAAATCAGAAAGCACGGACGGACCTTTATCAAATTCGTGGTTTCCGAAGGTCATGGCGTCATAACCCATCATGTTCATCAGCTTCAGGTCGGCTAAACCGTTCCATTTCGTGAAATACAGGTCGCCGGAAAACACATCTCCCGCGTCAAGCAGGATGTTGTGGTCTGTTTCGTTTCTTACTTCGTTGATTTTCGTCATTCGTCTGGCTGCGTCATCAAGGTGCGCGTGCGTATCATTGGTATGCATGACGGTAAGATCCCATAATCCGCCTTTAGGAGGATCGGTATCTGAATCGTCGTCAAATTGAAGCTTGTACACGCCATAGCCTTCATTTGAAGAATGTTTTACATAAGCGACATCATCGGCTTTGTCCGCAAAAGGCTTGGCTAAAAGTGAAGATTCAAACGTCAAATTCGTGCCGGAAACCGGTGCAATCGACCAGTTGTTATCGGCTTTTGGATTTAATGTTTCCTGTTCAATAATGTAATCCATCAGCACCTGTCTGTTTTCAACTGCGGAGCCGTGGACAATCTTATCACTCGTCAGATGAGGGAAACCGCCTCCGCCGGATGCGCGGTAATTATTTGTCACTACGAGAAATTCCTGGCTCGGGCTGATCGGTTTGCCTTCATAGGAAAGATTGATGATCCGGCTTGAATTTCCGTTGATCACTTTTCCGTTTTCGTTGTATTTGGCCGGTTTTGTGACATCGACTTGATAGGTGACGCCGTCAATCACGTCAAAGTTGTAGGAGCGGAAATTCTCATTCAGCAAGGCTTGGTCGCCGCCTTTTGACGGATCGATTTGATTAAATTGGCCCGCTGACATGTCGAGCCAGTCCTTCACTTCGCTTCCGGTCAATTTTACGATCTGGAGGGTATTATCGTACAGATACAAGTCACCGACGTTTTTAATCGCAAGATCCCCGGCCGGAATGTTGGTATAGTAATTGGCTCCGTTTCTGCCGCCGGCTTTAAACGGCGCGCCGGCTGACAAAATCGGGAGATCTTTATACTCGGTATCCTTCATTTCGTTTTCTGCGTACCATTTTTGCGCATCTGTCACAATTTGAATAGAAGGGTCGTCCTTGACCTGTGCAAAGAAGCTGTTAATGTCGGCTTCTGTTTTGCCGACAGGCTTTCTGACATATTCCAGCGTGTTTTGATGTGTTTGCTGAATGGTGTTTGTGACGGCTCCGTTTCTGGAAGCGACACTGCCGGCAATTGATTCGATGCTGCCCTTGGAATCTGCGACCTTCCACGAGCCGTCTGTTTTTTCAAGCTTGAGGTCAATGACGCCTAAATATTTGCCCCAGCTGCTTGGCATGACGACCGGAATGCCGTTTATTGTTCCTTTTTCAACATCGAACTGAGCGGCACCCGCATAATCTGCGGAAGGGAAGAGTCCGTGCTGATGGCCCGAGACAATCGCATCAATGCCCTTGGTTTTCGTGGCCAGGTCAAAAACGACGTTTTCTGCACCTGACGATTGCGCCTGCTTTTCAATACCGGTATGGGCAAGGGCAATAATGACATCCGCGCCTTCTGCCTTCATTTTCGGTATCGTTTCATTGGCAGATTCGACAATATCCTGTACCTGAACCTGTCCTTCGAGATTCTTTTTGTCCCAGGTCATGATCTGCGGCGGGACAAAGCCTATGTAGCCTATTTTGATCTTCTGTTCGTTTCCGTTTTCATCTGTGACTGTTTTCTCGTTAATAACATACGGCGTATAACGGTGTTCGCCGCCAGTTGTTTTGACATTGGCATTTACAATCGGGAAATCGGCTCCTTTGATCGTGCCGTCGAGAAAGTCGAGCCCGTAATTAAATTCATGATTCCCCAATGTGCCGGCGTCGTATTTCAGCGCATTCATGACGCTGATGATCGGGTGGGTTTTCGCGCCGGAGATAATGTCGTCTTTTTCATATTTCAACGCGTATTCGCCCAGCGGATTCCCTTGAATCAAGTCGCCGTTATCGACGAGCAGGGTGTTTGGGTTTTGCTCACGGTACTTTTGGATCAGCTGAGCCGTTCTGGCAAGCCCGAATTCTGTCGTTTCTTTGTCGCTGTAGTAATCGTAATCCATCATGTTGGCATGAATATCAGTTGTAGCCAAAATACTGAGATTCACTTGAGGAGCCGTGTTTTCTTCTGCGTAAACGGGCGGTGTTGGGAGGATTAGGCTAAGTATCATAATGAGGGGCAGCAGAATACGGAGAATGTTACTGACGTCTTTTCGTCTTTTCTGTATTCTCACCAGTTCTCCACCTTTCAACGAAATTTATGTTACAGGTTCTATTGTAAGAATATTTTGTAAGCATTTGTAGATGTTTCTTTATGATTATTGTAAAAGGGAGAAAAATAAGTATTATGTATCATCTTTGGGTGATGTGAATTGGGTCATTGTGCTTATCGTGTGTCAGATCTGCAAAATGTTTATTATATTGTGGCTGGGGTAGATTGTTTTATGTAGACATATTAAGGGGGAGGTTATCAATCATGGGTAAAAAAATCGCCGTTGTGCTAACAGATTATTTCGAAGACAGCGAGTATACTGAACCAGCCAAAGCATTTAAAGAAGCGGGGCATGAGCTGACCGTTATCGAAAATGAAAAAGGGAAAACCGTAAAAGGCAAGCAGGGGAATGCGCAAGTCACAATTGATGCGTCCATTGATGACGTAAACCCTTCCGACTTTGACGCGCTGTTAATTCCGGGAGGGTTTTCACCCGACCAGCTTCGTGCCGATGAACGGTTCGTCCAGTTTACAAAAGCGTTTATGACGGACAAAAAGCCGGTATTTGCGATCTGCCACGGCCCGCAGCTGCTGATTACTGCTAAAGCGCTGGAAGGCAGAAAAGCGACAGGCTATACGTCTATTCGTGTAGATATGGAATACGCGGGGGCTAATGTCGTTGACCAGGAGGTAGTGGTTTGCCAAGATCAATTGGTCACCAGCCGAACGCCGGAGGACATTCCTGCATTTAACCGCGAGTCTTTGGCACTGCTTGAAAAATAACAAAAACGGACGCCCTGCGGGGACGTCCGTTTTTTCATGATCGCTTGGAGCCTGCGGTTAGTTTATTGTATCTGTAATACAAAAAGGCAGCGGAGACTGTCCCGATGACAGCAATGCCGAAGTCGAACATAAAGATATGGGCTATGCCTCCCGCTTTTGCAATGAGTCCTGTAGCAATCGGCAGCAGAATCGACGCAAGACTTGAAGCTGTCGCAACAATTCCGGTGACGGTGCCTTTGCGTTTCCAGAAAAGCTCTGTCATTAATGTAACGGTAATTTGAAACACACCAGCGGTTGAAAATCCTAAGAAAAAGGCTGTGATATCCAGCACAACTGGATCGTGAATTGTAAGCATAACCGCAAGCGTACATAATGTAATAACGGGGTACAGCAGCGTAATCATCACCGGTTTTACCCATCTGTTCAGCAAAAGAGCTAATAATAAAACCGATATCAAAGATCCTATACTATAGTAGCTCAGCAATTGTACGGATGCTGATTCAGCTAACCCTGCAGCCTTTTGGGCATAGCTTGGGAGCCAAATTTGAGAGACTGTAAATAAAGCTGTTGAAGTAAAGCCAATAATAATCAGGGCGGCGCCTTCTTTCTTCATGTCGGGTTCTGATAAGAAAGCTGGAGATCCCTGTTGCCCGGAGCTGATTGGTTGTTTCTGTTTTTTTGGCAGCGAAACTGCTGATAAATAGAGGATGTTCAGCGCATAGACGGCTGCCGGCAAATAAAATGCAAATCCGTAGAATAGGCTATGGTCTGCCAAAACTGTAATCAGGAACGGCAAAAGAGCGGCCCCGAGAGACATAAAAGCTTTTACCAAGACATTCGCCGAGCTGGGGGCAGTTGGAAAGAGCTCCGTTAAAGCCGGATATGTTCCTGCGTCCATGGATGAATTTGCGACTCCGGCTAATAAAGCAAACACAAACGCAAGTTCATAACTCGGTGATAAGGGAATACCGACTAAAAAGACAGCCATCATTCCGGCGGAAGCCACAATGAGCGGTTTTCTGCCTACTTTATCTGATAAAACGCCAGATATTCCGTACGTCAGCAGCTTGCCGAATCCGATAGCCGCAATCACATAACTGATGCCTGTCGGGTCGGTATTCCACTGCTTTGTTAAGGAGGACATGTTGGATGCGAGAATAATATTGACCATTCCGAGCAAGAAGTAGTTGATGTACATTCCGGTTGCTGTTTTGACGTATTTCGTTTTCATTCTAGTACTCCTTCAAAATCTTATTCGACCATTTGCTGTGTTCGTCAAGACCGGCCCCTTGCTGTCATCATGCTGATGTCATCGGGTAGATGTTTGCGGGCATGCCTGCTGCCGCGTCTTTCCGGCTCCCAACGAACGAAAGCAAAAAGAATCATCTTCATCAATAATAAAAAAGGACTTGCCGAATGCCGGCAAGCCCCATTATTTTCGAAGTGATGCAAGTTCTTGAGCGATCGCCTGCATTTCGCTCGGGCTGAATGCTTCTTTTTTCATCACCATTTTATGAAGGTAGGTGAGATCCTCTATTTTTTCGTCGCTGAAGTCTTCCGCTTTGATAACCCCGACATTCAGCATGTTCAGTTTTTGTGAAATCTCTTCAATCATTTGAGTTAATGTTTCTGTATTTTGGCTGGACAAATGATTACATCCTTTCTTTCGCGTCATTTGGTATGTTTTATTCTAACAGAATTCCATCAGAAAAAAACCCTATTCTCATTTCGTCCATTTATTTCAAAAAAGTGGTGACATCAGTTGAAATGTGATTGAACATCCTACTAAGATAGCGGTAAAGGTTTCTTTTTAGAGAAATATGGGCAAAGAATAGGGAGGTTGCACAACATGATCAGCGTATTATTTGTTTGCTTGGGAAACATTTGCCGGTCTCCAATGGCGGAAGCGATATTTCGGGACTTGGCAGCAACAAAAGGTTTAGAGGGGAAAATCAGAACAGACTCAGCCGGCATCGGCGGCTGGCACATCGGCAATCCTCCGCATGAAGGAACGCAGGAGATATTGCGCAGAGAAGGAATCAGCTTTGAAGGCATGCTGGCGCGCCAGGTGCGCGAACAGGATTTAACCGATTTTGATTACATCATTGCGATGGATGCAGAAAATATCGGAAGCCTGAGAAGCATGGCGGGGTTTAAAAAAGCCGCACAGATCAAGAGGCTGCTTGACTACGTTGATGATTCAGATCTTGCGGATGTTCCCGACCCTTACTACACTGGGAACTTTGACGAGGTCTATCAATTGATCAGATCAGGCTGTGAGCATCTGCTTGCATCCATTCAAGAAGAAAAACTATTGTAAGGGAAAGGAGAGTTCATCATGAACAATGAACGCTGGTTATTGAAAGGGGTCATTCTCGGAGCCGCGGCAGGCGCTGCGCTATCCTTATTCCATAAGCCGACGAGACAGGCCTGCGGCATGAGATGGATGACGTGCAAGCATAAAATGTCTCTGTACAAAAACAATCCTGAACTATTGAAAAACAATGTCATTACAAAAATTGATCAAGCAAAACAGCTGGCCCAGACGCTGTCAGATGAAGTCGGCTTCGTTAATCAGCAAGTTAAAGAGCTGAAAAAAACAACGCCGAAAGTGATGGAGCTGGTACAGGAAACGAAGGACCACTTTTCAAAAGATAAATGATCAAACATTCGAGGTGAGACGACATGAACTTTCTGAAAGAGCTGTTCGGCAGATACACCCTTCATGAGGGGCAAAGCAAATCTGCGGAGCTGGCGTATTTTTTTCTATTATCGCTGTTTCCGTTTTTGATTTTTATGCTGACGCTCACCGCGTATCTTCCGATTTCTACAGATGACGTGCTGGGGGTTGTAAAACAATACGCTCCCGGGAGTGCGATGTCCCTCATTGAATCCATTACCCACCAAACATTAAATGACCGAAACGGCGGATTGCTGTCATTCGGGATCATCGCGGCGTTATGGTCTGCGTCTAATGGAATGAATTCCATCGTCAGATCGTTAAACCACGCGTATGAAGTGGAGGAAAACCGCTCTTTTATCATTGTTCGTCTGACCTCAATTTTTCTGACGATTGCCATGGTGTTTACCATTTTAGTTGCCCTCCTTCTGCCGGTATTCGGCCGACAGATCGGACTGCTTGCTGCGGATTTTGTCGGCGCGTCGGACCTGTTTTTATCCATCTGGACTGCGATTCGCTGGGGAGTCAGCCCGCTTGTGCTGCTGATTGTTTTTTCTGCTTTGTACATCATCGCCCCTAACAAAAAGCTGTCGCTTCGCTTTGTGATGCCGGGTGCACTGTTTGCGGCCATCGGCTGGATTGTCGTCAGCACCTTGTTTTCGTTTTATGTCAGTACATTTGCGAACTATAGTGCCACATATGGAAGCATTGGGGGGATCATCGTCCTGATGATCTGGTTTTACTTAAGCGGCATTTTAATTATTTTAGGGGGAGAAATCAATGCGCTTTTACATAAACGTAAAAAGCTTCCTGATGAAAATCCCTACAATTAGCGCACCCTATAAAGGAACTTCAGTTCAAAAATGATCCGGGGGGCTAAACGTGATGACAAAGCATACGAAAAAAGGCGGAAGCCATAACAAACAGAACTCAAAGAGCAAATCGAGCCAAAAAACTAGCGGAAGTGCCAACGGACAAAACGGCTATCATTAGAACAAAAGCCTCCTGACATGATGTCAGGAGGCTTTTTCTTATGAAGAGGAAGAATAGGTCTCAGCCGCGGGCCAGCTTTTCGGTTTGCCTAAAGCAATAGCGAGCCAGACAGCGGCCAGAATGAGGGTAATCAAATAAAACAAGTTAGCGCTTTCGAAGGTTTGCATATACCAGCCGCCCGCAATCGGCCCGAAAATGCTGCCGAGACTGAATGAAATGCCGCAAAGCAAATTCCCCGCCGGCAGCAGGTGGGACGGAAGAAGGTCTGTCATAAAGCTGATGCCGAGTGTAAAGGTTGACCCGACTGCCATGCCCGCAATAAAGAAGCAGCAGCCGATTACATAAGGAAACGGGAACACGCCTGCGATGAGAAAGCAAAAGGCCCCCGTCAGCAAAATCACAAGCAGCACATTCCGTCTTCCGTATTTATCGCTGAGAATGCCGAGCGGGAATTGAAAAATAATGCTCCCGATCGCAAATGCAGGAAGAATCAAAGCGACGGCGTCCACAGATAAACCCAGACGTAGCGCATATACAGGAAAGCTGCCGTTTAATGCTGTCTCCAGAAATCCGTACCCGAACGTAGGCATAAACGCAACCCATGCAAACAGCATAGCCTGGTAAAAGCGTCTGAAACTATTGTCTGATTGGGTTTCATGAGGGCTGGTTTCCGGGTATGCATTTTGTAGCAAGAAAACAAACAGCCACGCGAGCAAACTGATGCAGCCTGACACGATAAAAGGCAGTGCCGGATTCAGCTTAACAAGCGGAACCATGAACGGACCCGCAGCAAAACCAAGGCCAAAGGAGAGTCCGTAAATGGAAAGATTTCTCCCGCGGTTTTGCTTTGACGACATGGAGGTCACCCACGTTTGCGTCGAAAAATGAAGCATATGGTCGCCGATCCCGATGAAAAGACGAAGCAGAAACCACACCCAAACCGACTGAAGCCAAATGAACCCGAACAAGCTTAAAATGACGATGCTTCCGCCCATGACAATCAGCGGTTTGAAGCCCAATTTTCTGAGCGGGGCCTCCATAAACGGAGAAGCCAATAGCACCCCGATGTACAGTCCGGTCGCATGCAGGCCGTTAATCGCCGCTGATTCACCATTTGTTTCAAAAATAATCGAGATGACGGGCAGCAGCATGCCTTGTGAAAACCCGGATATGGAAACAAGCAAAACCAGAATAAAAAAATGCTTTCGTGACATCGTGTCTGTTCTCCTTTGTGAGATCTATGTTGATCGTACACCGATTTCCAAAAGCCGGCAACCTGAAAAAAGCCTAAATCGCCCGTAAACATTTGACCTCGTGTAATCATGATGATTTTTGTGAAGAATAAAAATAAAACAAGTCAAACAAAAGGAGTCAATTCACTATGAATCGTATCTTTTTTATATTAGTGGCGGCGGGTGTCCCGCTGTCTGTTATCGGCAGTTTGATGCATTGGCCTTCTGCCGTTCTCTTTGCAGTCTATTGTGTAACGATTATTGCTTTGGCAAGCTATATGGGAAGAGCGACAGAATCGCTGTCCATTATTGCAGGGCCGCGGATCGGAGGTCTGTTGAACGCCACCTTCGGGAATGCGGTTGAGCTGATTATCTCGCTATTTGCATTAAAGGAAGGCCTCACCGGAATCGTGCTTGCTTCTTTAACCGGTTCGGTGCTAGGAAATCTCCTGCTGGTTGCGGGTTTATCGTTTTTTGTCGGCGGTTTAAAATACAAGCGGCAGGAGTTTAATATCCATGACGCGCGCCATAATTCCGGGCTTTTGATTTTCGCCATTATTGTGGCTTTCGTAATTCCCGAGGTGTTTTCGGTTGGTATGGGGGATACAAGCAAGCTTAATTTGAGCATCGGCATCAGCATCATTTTGATTCTGTTATATGTGGCGGCTCTGTACTTTAAACTTGTTACGCACCGCGGTGTATATCAGCCAAAAAATGCTGTCAAGCCAGAGGAAGAGGAGCAGCCGGAATGGTCAGGGAAGGTTGCCACGCTCGTCTTGTTTGCGGCAACAATTGTCGTGGCGTACATATCCGAAAACCTGGTGCACACATTCCACTCGGTTGCTGAACAGTTTGGCTGGAGTGAGCTGTTTATCGGGGTCATCATCGTTGCGATTGTCGGTAATGCGGCGGAACACGCTTCAGCGATTATCATGGCTTATAAAAACAAAATGGACATTGCGGTGGAGATCGCTGTCGGCTCCACTTTGCAGATTGCCATGTTTGTCGCGCCAGTGCTCGTGATCTGTTCCATCTTTTTCCCGGTAAGCATGCCGCTTGTCTTTACACTGCCGGAGCTTGTCGCGATGGTATCTTCCGTTCTCTTGATGATTGCCATTTCGAATGATGGTGATTCCAACTGGTTTGAAGGTGCTACGCTGCTAGCGGCTTATGTCATTATGGCGATCGGCTTTTTCCTTCTTTAACCTAAAAAAATGATGGATAACAACAAAGCGGGAAGAAAAGACTAAGGGAAAATGCCATAGAAAGAGTGATATGATGAAAAAGCTATTTCATTCCACACTTATTGTGTTATTATTCTTTAGTTTTTTCGGCGTTCAGCCCATCCACGCGAAAAAGCAGTTTAAGGTGCCTAATTCTGTAGCAAGCATCTCGAAGGAAAACACATATCCGAATGCTTCACAGGATCAGCCGATGCTTCAGCCGAGTAAGCTGGCTAAGGAACTGCTGAATTCATCAGAGGTACAGATCCAAAATCCGCACCTCATCAAAATGCTGAACGAGTCTACGGTCTCTGGCACACCGCTTGCGGTCGGCTACCGGGCCACAATATTTCTCGGGAAATGGGCGCTCGGATATGAATCGAATGAAACGGTCGCCAACTGGGAATATAAAAAAATCAATACAAACCGTTCGGATAACCGCGGCGGAAAACAAACGGCTGAAATGCATTACGCTCAAGAGCAGCAATATAAAGTAACGGGCGGCCTGACAGCAAAAGTTCCAAACTCGGAAGATGTCAAAAGCATGATGATGCTGAAGGCGATGGAAAAAACAAATCTTCCGCTTGCATTTGAAACGGTCATCGGAGCGGGAACAAAACGAGATCAAATTTATAAAGTCGCTCCGAAAAAGCTTGGTTATTTAAACGCATATGCTCCGGCTGTGAATGAAAAAGGGAAAGTGACTTACGGAGAAGTCTATTTAGTGCTCAAAGGCAATAAACGAAAACTTGTTGTGAAAAATGTCACGTCACAGGGAATCGGCGCGTGGATTCCGGTTCAAGACCATGTCACGTTTAGCTTCCAGCTTTCCTCACAGCCAAGATAAATAAAAAACTGATTCCATTATGGAATCAGTTTTTTTATTGGGTTCTTTCGATTCTTACCGCTTCCTCAAGCATTTGAACATTGTTTTGGTACAGCTGGCGAACGAGAACCCGTCTGGCGGCAAGGCTGGCGCTGAAATAATCTTCATCCCGCACCATACCCTTCACGGTAAATTCAACCCCGCGGTTGATTTTATTCAAAGCGGTAATGCCGTGTATTTGAAAAGGCTCTGTCGGGTTTCCGAATTCATCCCGCTTCAGTGAATCGCGAAGCTCTTCATTCAGCATGTCGCAAGCTTCCTCCAGCACACTGTATACACGATCTGGATCTTCTTTAAAGCTGATGAGAAAGGATTCGGTAATCCGCATAAAATCGATATTATAATTTTCTATCTGTCTGACCTCACCATTGCTGATGGTGAGCAATTTTCCGCTCCACTCGCGGATTTGCAGCGAGCGCAGGCCAATTTCTTCGACGGTGCCGTTAAATAAATTGTTTACCGTCACATAATCGCCTTTGTGCAGCTGGCGTTCATAAATTAAAAACACACCCGCCAGCACATCCTTAATCAGCGATTGGGCGCCAAAACCGATGACGATACCGGCTACACCCGCCCCGGCTAAAATTTTGCCGAAATCATGCACAAATAAAGAAATAACATAAAAGATAAAACCAATTGTCGCCGTATATTGGGTGATAGAACGGACAAGGCTTTCGATGGTCTTCTCTTTTCTCTCTTCAATAAAGTCCGTCCGTTTGAAAAATAACTGCACCAATCGGTTAATGATAAAAACACCGATCCACAAAATAACGGCGACGAGGAGAATATCAACGATTTTATTCTGAAAAATCTCCGTAAGTGTTTCTTCCATCCGCATCTAACTCCTGGCTTGACGTTTTGAAAAATCTGTATCCTGGTAGTAGCTGTTTTTGACGAGTACGTTTGGTCCGAGGCACCGGACATTCGGGCAGTGGCAGTTCAGCTCTTTGGCCAGCTTTGTTTCTCTCCACTTTTGGTAGGCGGAAGGCAGGCTGTCCGTTTGTATATTGCCGAGCGGCGGTGTATCCCCGAAGTCTGTCACGATAATATTCCCGTCAAAAATATTGACATTCAGGCGCGACCGGCCGTCAGGGTCATTTCTCACTGTCACGTTTTTCGCCGTGCGAAGCCGGCGCAGCAGCTCTTGATCCTCTTCATTGGGACTGCATGCGTAAAACGGCAGTGTTCCGAACAGCATCCATGTATTTTCATCACGAATATCCAGCAAGCGGTGAATGGCCTGTCTCATGTCCTTCAGGCTGAGAGATTCAAGGGCGCTCGCAAAATCACTCGGATACATCGGATGGACTTCATGGCGCTGACATTTCATATCTTCTGTGATTTGGCGGTGAATATGCTCAATATGCGGAAGTGTGCGTTTGTTCAGCATCGTTTCCGCTGATACCATCACTCCGGCATCCACTAGCTTGCGGCTGTTTTCGATCATTTTATCAAAATAGCGTGCGCGCTGCTCGAAGGTCGGTTTTCTGTCCATCATAGCGAAACCGATTTCCGCAAACTCTTCAACCGTTCCCCAGTTATGAGAAATATGTAACACATCAAGATACGGAATAATCCATTCGTATCGCTCGATATCGAGAGTCAAGTTTGAATTGATTTGGGTCCGCACCCCGCGTTCGTGGGCGTATTTCAATAACGGCACGACATATTCCTTTACGGATTTTAATGAAAGCATCGGCTCTCCGCCTGTAATACTGATGGATCTGAGGAGGGGAATTTCCTCCAGCCGTTTTAACAGAAGATCTATTGGGAGAGCATTCGGGTCTTTGGGCTGCAATGTATAGCCGACAGCGCAATGCTCGCATCTCATATTGCACAGTGTCGTCGTTGTGAATTCAACGTTCGTCAGCTGCATATCTCCATACTGGTCGACATCCATATAGGCTTCCCAAGGGTCGAACTCAGGTGTAATCGGACGCAGCTTCGTGTTTTGTGTCATGACTATCTAACTCCTTTATAAATGGGGCATACTAACGCTGCCAACAGTTAATTTTAGACCTGATTTGCCAAGATCGCAAGTAGCGGGGCAATTGAAAAACGGCAAAAAATGAGCTACCATGATAAAAAATGAATGGAGGCGCAGAATGGGGAACGCAGTAAACAATAAAGATCAGCAGCTTGATTATTTAAAGAACAGACTAGACATGTTTATGAACGTCATTGATTCATTAGACCCTGAAGCAACAGACGTAGAAGATATAGACAGGCTCATCGGCATGCTGGATGACCTGGAAGCCAAATATGAACGATTTAAAAAAGACTGGGAATAAAACCGCGCTTGCCGCGGTTTTTTATATTGGCATAAAGCGTCAGTATAAAATGGAGCGCCTTTCTGTAAAATAAGAAAAAATGCAGAAGGAGCGCTGGCCATGAAGTGGATGTGTGCAATATGCTGCGCCGCCGTCCTGCTTGCGGCAGGAGCAAAACAGGCAGATGCGGTACCGAATGAGCCGATTAATTGGGGCTTTAAGCGAAGCGTTAACCATCAGCCGCCAGATGCGGGAAAACAGCTGAACAGCCTGATCAAAAAATACGACGCGTTTTATTTAGGCAATACTAAAGAAAAAACAATTTATTTAACATTTGATAACGGCTATGAAAATGGATATACGCCAAAGGTGCTTGATGTCTTAAAAAAACATCACGTGACAGGAACGTTTTTTGTCACCGGGCATTTCGTGAAAGATCAGCCCGAGCTGATCAAACGGATGTCGGATGAAGGGCATATCATCGGCAACCACTCCTTTCACCATCCAGATCTGACGACAAAAACCGCTGACCAAATTCAGGACGAGCTCGATTCAGTCAACGAAGAGGTTTATAAGATCACGGGAAAGCAGGACAATCTGTACTTACGGCCGCCGCGCGGCGTGTTCAGTGAATACGTGCTGAAAGAAACGAAACGCATGGGCTATCAAACCGTTTTCTGGTCCGTCGCTTTTGTCGACTGGAAAATCAATCATCAAAAAGGGAAAAAATACGCCTACGATCACATGATCAAACAGGCGCATCCGGGAGCGATTTACCTGCTCCACACTGTCTCCAAGGACAATGCCGAGGCGCTGGACGATGCGATTACCGATCTGAAAAAACAAGGCTATACCTTTAAAAGCATTGATGACTTGATGTTTGAGAAAGAAATGAAGCTGCCGTCTTTGTAAACAAGAAAGCCTCTCCGCAATGGAGAGGCTTCTTTCTATTTTTCTATGCATGTTATTAAAGCGGCCCAATCTAGGTCTCCAAGCCCTTTTTCAATACCATTTTCAAAATGGCTTTTCGCCAGCTCGGCAAGAGGGAGCTTGGCGGAGACCTGCTCCGCGGCGGCGAGCGCCAGATTGGTGTCCTTCAACCCTAATGACATTTTAAAGCCCGCCGGCTCAAATGTTTGCTCGGCCATGATCGTTCCGTAATTTTGATATACAGGGGAGCTGAAAAGCGCGTTGGCGATGGCTAAAAATTGCTTTTGCTCTAAACCGTATTTCTCCATCATCAGGAATGATTCAGATAACGCTTCCAGCATGGATACGAGCAGGAAATTGATGCTAATTTTCGCTGCGTTTGCTGTTTTGCTTTCTTCGCCGACGTCAAACACTTGCTGACTCAAGCTTTCGAGCAGAGGTTTTGCTGTTTTTTTTGCTTCCGCGGGTCCTGCCGCAATTATCCGAAGCGCGGCGTTTGCTGCGGCATCTGGTCTTCCCAGCACACTCAACACTAATCGTGCTCATCGAAATGTGAATCCCATTCTCTGATAATCCTTCAATCAATCCATCTTTGCCGAATGTCACAGCGCTGACAGAATTGTCATCAGAAAGCATTGTCACGACGATATCAGCGGTCTCAGCCGCCTGGCGAGGCGTTTCTGCCACTTGGGCGCCTTGGGATCCAAATTCCTCCGTCTTTTCTTTCGTCCGATTATATACTGTCAAACGATAGCCTGCTTGTAGCACGTTTTGGGCAATGGGCTGTCCCATATTGCCAAGTCCGATCACAGCGATTTTCAATCTGATCACTCCCTGAACATTTTTTTCATTATATACAAAACGAACAGGATATGCTGGAAATCGGCTTGCCAAAATAAAAAGAACAGCTTCACGCTGTCCTCATTTAAAGATGTTGAACCATCCTTTATGTACAAACCATATCAGCATGCCGATCACAAGGGCGGCCATCAGGCCAAGCACGGCGTAATATCCGTATTCCCAGTGAAGCTCCGGCATGTTGTCGAAGTTCATGCCGTAAACACCGGCGATAAACGTGAGCGGGATAAATATCGTAGACACGATGGTCAATGTCATCATAATCGCATTCATCCGGTTGGAATTCAGTGTCACGTAGCTGTCACGCAAATCGGACGTCATGTCACGGTTAGATTCCACAATTTCTGAAAGCTTTAATAAATGATCGTAAATATCGCTGAAGTATGCCTTTGTTTCACGCTGGTCTTTGAGATGGTCAAGACTTAAAATCCGATACAGCAAATCACGCATCGGAATAATGGTCCGCCTGAGATGCAATAGGTCTGTTCTGAGCTCAAACACCTCGCTCATCAGCGTCCCGTATGTTTTGTGGCTGCGGCTGTCTTCAATCTCATTCAGCCGGTCTTCTATTTTGTACACCAGAGGAAAATATTCATCAACAAGCTGATCCATGATCATATAAGCAATATGTCCCGGCCCTTTTCTAAACAGATCCGGTGAAGCATATAAACGCTCCCGGACTTTGGCGATACCGGGTGTTTCGTGTAAATGAAAGGTGACGACAAATTTTTCGCCCTGAAAGATATCGACTTCTTCGGTCTCAAGCGTTTCCTGATTCAGCGCATGAAGCACGTAAAAGCGATAGCCGTCGTAATGGTCAAGCTTCGGGCGCTGCATATGCTGAAAACAATCTTCAATCGCAAGCGGATGAAAATGAAAAAAATCTCTCAATAACGCGGTTTCTGTTTCCTCCGGGCCGTAAAAATCAACCCAGTACCACGCAATATCCGGCTGTTCAACCCGTTCAATCGGTATATTTTTTAAAAGCTGATGCTGTGTTGTGATAGCGGTAATGTTGATCATAAACAACCCTCCACCTGCCATTATATCATGCGGCCTTTTTCAGAAAAGTATACAGTGTTTTCTGCCGGTTTTCAGCGGCGTGGTATACTGAACAAAAACGGAAAAAGGGCTGATCATATGTGGAAAGAAAAAGTATCGGTCACACCGCCGTACCATTTTGACCGTGTGCTCGACAGGCTGGCGTTAGACCCTTTGAATGCAGTTGATCTGAAAGCGCGGGACATAAGAGTGCCGATCAGAAATAAGACCGGTGACGTATGTATTGTGAAGGTGCAGGCCTTAGGCGATGCGGACGAGCCCGAGTTTCTCGTCAGCGGGGAAACAGAGCAGGAAGACATGATGAAGGAAATCAAACGGATTTTTCAATGGGAACATAATTTGCGGCATGTCCTTGAGCATTTCTCTAAAACGAATCTTTCCGCGATATTTGAAGAGCATGCAGGCACGCCGCTTGTATTGGACTACAGCGTGTACAACTGTATCATGAAATGCATTGTGCACCAGCAGCTGAATTTATCTTTTGCGTACACCTTGACAGAACGGTTTGTCCATACGTTCGGCGAGCAGAAGGACGGCGTGTGGTGCTATCCGAAGCCGGAAACGATTGCGGCGCTGGATTATCAAGATCTGCGCGATTTGCAATTCAGCATGCGAAAAGCGGAATACGCTATTGATACGTCGCGAATGATCGCCGAAGGCACGCTCGACTTGTCAGAGCTGCCCCAAATGACAGATGAAGACATCATGAAGAAACTGATCAAAATTAGAGGCATCGGCCCATGGACCGTGCAAAACGTCCTCATGTTCGGACTTGGACGCCCTAATTTATTCCCGCTGGCCGATATCGGACTCCAGAACGCGATAAAACGCCATTTTCAACTGGACGATAAGCCGGCAAAGGACGTCATGCTGGCGATGAGCAGGGAGTGGGAGCCTTATTTAAGCTATGCGTCTTTGTATTTGTGGAGAAGTATAGAATAATTCGTCTCACAATGAAGGAAATCGTGTAAACGTGTTATACTAGAAAGATGTGAAAAAACCATTTCACTTTCTGCCATCCGCAGAAAGCTTCATATAGAAACGGAGAGAACAACGTGAACCAACAAAACAAAAAGGCGCCCGTCGAACTGAAAGTCGGACAGACCTTTCCGCTGACGATTAAACGTCTCGGGATTAACGGGGAAGGCGTCGGCTATTTCAAGAAAAAAGTCGTATTCGTGCCCGGCGCGCTTCCAGGTGAAGAGGTTGTCGTCCAAGCGACGAAAGTGCAGCCGAAGTTTTCGGAGGGACGGATCAAGAAGATTCGCAAGGCTTCGGAGCATCGGGTAGCACCGCCTTGCCCTGTCTACGAGCAGTGCGGCGGCTGCCAGCTTCAGCATCTTGCATACAGCCAGCAGCTTCGGGAAAAGCGCGACATCGTCATCCAGTCTCTGGAGCGCCATACGAAGTTCAAAGTCGAAAACATGGATATTAGAGAAACGGTCGGCATGGACAACCCATGGAACTACCGTAACAAAAGCCAATTCCAGATCGGACGCTCACAAAGCGGCAGCATCATTGCCGGCTTATACGGTCTTGATTCTCATGATATCGTGCCAATCAAAGACTGCATCGTCCAGCATCCGGCAACCAACAAAACAACAGGCATCGTCCGTCGCATTTTAGAGGACTTCAATGTGTCTGTTTATAATGAAAGAAAACGAAAAGGCGACGTCCGCACGATAGTGACGAGAGTCGGCTTTGAAACAGGCGAAGTGCAGGTCGTGCTTGTCACAGCAAAAGATACACTTCCGCATAAGGAAGAAATCGTCAAAGCGATCCAAAAGCGCCTGCCTGAGGTGAAATCCATTATTCAAAATGTAAACGGAGCGAAAACCTCTGTTATTTTCGGTGAAAAATCAAAACCCCTCGCCGGACATACCGTGATTCAAGAAGTGCTCGGCGACGTATCTTTTGAATTGAGCGCCCGCGCCTTCTTCCAGCTCAATCCGGAGCAAACCGTCAAGCTGTATGACGAAGTGAAAAAAGCGGCGCAGCTGACCGGGAAAGAAAAAGTCGTTGACGCGTATTGCGGCGTCGGCACCATCGGCATGTGGGTGGCGGACGGAGCGAAGGAAGTCCGCGGCATGGACGTCATCAAAGAATCAATTGACGATGCCAAGAAAAATGCCAAAAAACACGGTATGACAAACGCCACGTACGTAACAGGAACAGCCGAGCACTGGCTCCCGAAATGGACAAAAGAAGGCTTCCGCCCGGACGTCGTCATCGTTGACCCGCCAAGAACCGGCTGTGACACTACGTTCCTGGATACGATCAAAAAAGTCAAACCGAAACGTTTTGTCTACGTTTCCTGCAATCCATCCACGCTTGCGAAGGATTTACAGGCGCTGTCGAAAGACTATCGCGTGGAATATATTCAGCCTGTCGATATGTTTCCGCAGACGGCTCACGTTGAAGCAGTGGCGAAGCTTGTATTGAAATCGTCTAACTAAAATAATCAATTCCTAATCAGATCTGGATTTCGGTAAGATAAACAATTCCGATTTCCGGGTCTTTTTCATGCGCAGTCCAAGCTATTGAAAGAAAATTTGCAGGAACATACACTGAAACTTGGATTATGTACCTGACCCTATGACTCAAACTGCTTTTCTAGTCGGTTTGTTTTGTCGCTTGTTATATGTTATTAGTAAAGATTTAAATGTTCAAAATTTACTTTCGTTTGATAAGAAGTGCTTATGCATGCTATAAGTGTAAAAGAAGTATGGTCAGCTTTTTAATTTTGGGATAAAGGTTTGCGTTGGTATCCCATAATGAAAGGATTTGAATGGAATGACGATAGATAATTTCTGGCGTGAATTACCACGGCCTTTTTTTGTACTGGCCCCAATGGAAGATGTGACGGATGTTGTTTTCCGTCATGTAGTAAGTGAAGCAGGCAGGCCGGATGTATTTTTTACAGAGTTTACAAACTCGGAGAGCTATTGTCACCCGGATGGGAAGGATAGTGTCCGCGGCCGTTTGACCTTCACGGAGGATGAACAGCCAATGGTGGCTCATATATGGGGAGACAAGCCTGAGAATTTTCGCCAAATGAGTATTGGTATGGCGGAGCTAGGATTTAAGGGTCTAGATATCAATATGGGCTGTCCTGTGCCTAATGTGGCAGGCAATGGGAAGGGAAGCGGCCTTATTTGCCGTCCTGAAGTTGCGGCAGAATTAATACAAGCTGCAAAAGCAGGGGGATTGCCTGTAAGTGTGAAGACAAGGCTTGGTTACACGAATGTGGATGAATGGCGCGATTGGCTGACACACGTATTGAAGCAGGACATTGCTAATCTCTCTATTCATCTTCGTACAAGAGCGGAAATGAGTAAAGTGGATGCGCATTGGGAACTCATCCCGGAGATTAAGAAACTTCGTGACGAGGTGGCGCCAGATACGCTATTGACGATCAATGGGGATATCCCTGACCGTCAAACTGGCTTGAAACTCGCTCAAGAATACGGTGTCGATGGAATTATGATTGGGCGTGGTATTTTTACAAATCCATTTGCCTTTGAAAAGGAGCCGAAAGAGCATAGCAGCAAGGAATTGCTTGATCTCTTAAGGCTGCACCTGGATCTTCATGATAAATATTCAGCATTAGAAGCGCGTCCGTACAAGCCTCTTCCTCGCTTTTTCAAGATTTATCTCCGCGGATTCCGAGGGGCGAGTGAATTAAGAAATCAATGCATGAACACAAAGTCAACGGATGAAGTGCGGGCATTGCTCGATGACTTTGAGAGAAAGTATCTTGATGGGGTGGATCAACAGTAGATAGATTTTATGATAAGCAGTACATTGGCAGGTGGGAAAGCGGTATGGAACCGCACTATACCAGCCAATTATTGCTTGATAGGTTAGTTATTTATTTCCACTGTCCAAAATAACATCAGACGAAGAGGAATCTGTCAGATTTCCTCTTCTTTTTTTGATTCAATAAGTCAGATTGTCTGACATTCCAATTGAACTAGCTCCATATAATCAATAAAGTAAATGCAAGAGTTTCTAAAACAGAATGGGGGCTGGAAGCATGATGGATGAATACGCCAGTATGTATAAGAACGTGATTGAATGGAGGAGACATCTTCATCAATACCCAGAGCTGTCCTTTCAAGAAGAAAAAACAGCTCAATTTGTATATGATACGCTCTCTTCTTTTGAATATCTTGAGATCAGCCGCCCGACAAGGACAAGTGTCGTTGCCCGGCTGGACGGTGCGCGGCCGGGCAAACGAATTGGGCTGCGCGCTGATATGGATGCGCTGCCGATTCAAGAGGAGCATGACAGTCATTTTTGCTCCCGCCAGCCAGGTGTAATGCATGCGTGCGGGCATGACGGGCATACTGCCATGCTGCTTGGGGCGGCTGAGATTTTGTCTCAGAAAAAGGATGAGCTCAACGGCGAAGTCTACTTTATTTTTCAGCATGCCGAGGAGGTTCATCCCGGCGGGGCGCAGGAAATGGTGAAGGCTGGTATTGCGGACCATCTTGACGTATGCATAGCCATTCATCTGTTTTCTGCTATGCCTTTAGGAAAAATCGGACTGGCATCAGGTCCTGTCACCGCTAACTCTGACCGCTTTGATATCACGATTAAAGGAAAAGGCGGGCATGCCTCTCAGCCTGAACAGTGCATTGACCCGCTTGTGATCGCCTCACAGGTCATTACTCATTTGCAAAGCATTGCCTCAAGACATACAGATTCTGCCGAAAGACTGGTGCTCTCTGTTACCATGTGTCATGCCGGTTCCGCCTACAATGTGATCCCCGACACTGTGACGCTTGGTGGGACGGTAAGGACATTTCGAAAGGAAGTCAGGGCAAATACGGAAGCGTTTATGGAAACCATCATAAAAGGCGTAACTGAAGCCCATGGCGCCTCGTATGAATTGGATTATCGCCATGGATACAAGTCTGTTGTGAACGATCCGAACGTAACCGAACTGGTCAGAAAAGCAGCGGTGGATCTGTGGGGGGAGGATCAGATATTTCCGTTAGCGCCAATGATGGGCGGAGAGGATTTCTCGTCGTTTTCTGAACGAGTGCCGAGCTGTTATATCGCTCTGGGAGCGGGAACCGGGGAGATGATCTATCCGCATCACCATCCTAAATTCACGTTCGATGAAAAAGCGTTATCAGCAGGTGTTAAATTATTTGTAAATTCAGTCTATTATATCCTGCATTCCCGTGAATCGATTTCAATGAAGATCAACTAAAACCAATTATAGGAGGGCGCTATGGCTAAACATCTGCCGGAAGTCACGACCGCTGATTCTTTACAAAAAATCGAGCATAAAGGACTATTAAAGTGGGTCGAAACGGTCGGAAACAAATTGCCTGATCCTTTTATGTTATTTATCTATTTATCGATGATCATCATTGCCATGTCTGTTTTGCTGGCAGGAAACGCAGTGACACATCCGGGTGATGGGAAAGAGGTAGCCGTTAAGAGTTTGCTCAGCATCGAAGGCATTCACTGGATGCTGACGGAAGCTGTGAACAACTTCGTTCAATTTCCGCCTCTCGGACTTGTGCTTACGATGGTGCTCGGCATCGGCCTAGCGGAACGCGTCGGTTTGATCGAGGCTGTGCTGCAAAAGATGATGGCGCATGTTCCGAAAGCGATCATCAGCTATTCCGTCGTATTTGTCGGGATTTTGGGAAATCTGGCGTCTGATGCGGCATGGGTTATTATCCCGCCGGTGGGCGCCTTGATTTTCATGGCAGCCGGGCGTCATCCTCTTGCCGGCTTTGCTGCCGCTGCGGCAGGAGTAGGGTCAGGATTTACGGCCAATCTGATGATCGCAGGAACAGACGCGCTTCTATCCGGCATTACCACACAGGTCGCACAAACGGTCGATAAACATGCTCAGGTATCGGCAGTCGACAACTGGTTTTTCATGGCGGCCTCCGTATTTGTTTTAGCCTTTATCGGTGCATGGATTACTGATAAAATCGTTGAACCCCGGCTTGGCAGCTACCGCGGAGAATACAAGCCTGAAATGGCGGCGTTAACGGGAAAAGAGATCAAAGCACTGAAGGCGGCGGGGGGAGCGGCTCTTTTATATGCTGGAGTCGTTGCGTTATTAGTTGTTCCAGAGGGAGCGCTTCTGCGTGATCCTGAAAACGGATCGATTCTTTCCTCGCCTTTTCTGAAAGGCATCATCCCCATCATTCTGCTGTTCTTTATTACTGTATCGGTTGTTTATGGCATCGTGGCCGGACGCATTAAGAATCAGACAGACGTCCCGAGGCTGATGGGAGATTCCATTAAAGGCATGTCAGGCTTTATTGTACTCGTATTTGTTATTTCGCAGTTTATCGCCTTTTTCACCTGGAGCAATATGGGAATTTTTATGGCAGTAAAAGGAGCGGACTTTCTGGAATCCATCCATTTAACAGGTTTTCCTGTATTAATCGGATTTTCGTTGCTGACTTGTATCGTCAGTCTGTTTATTACGAGCGGCTCTGCTTTATGGGCGCTGCTGGCCCCTGTGTTTATCCCGATGCTGATGCTGCTGGATTTTCATCCCGCGTTTATTCAAATTGCCTATCGGATTGCGGATTCCGCCACCAACACCATTACGCCGATGAATCCGTATTTGCCAATGTTGATGGCTTATTATAAACGCTACAAATCCGATGCGGGCTTTGGAACTGTGATTTCAACCATGATTCCGTATACGGTTCTGTTCTTCTTGGCGTGGCTTCTCATGATTTTCATTTGGTACATATTCGGCTGGCCGATCGGACCGGGCGTTTATGCAAAGTAAAAACGACAAAGGGTGGGAGACATATGGATATTATACAAATAAGACGAGATTTACACCGGCATCCCGAACTGGGCTTCACAGAATTTCGCACGGCCGGAAAGGTTGTGGAAACCCTTCAAGCCCTCGGATATCACGTGACATATGGCAAGGACGCAATGGATGGTGAAACCCGCAGAGGCGTCCCATCAGAAAAAGAGCTGGAGCGCGCGTTTGACCGTGCAATAGAAAATGGAGCCGATCCTGGTACCATTGCGGCAATGAAAGGCGGATATACCGCAGTTATTGGAACGCTTGAAGGAAATGCGCCGGGTCCCGTCGTTGCACTTCGTTTTGATATGGATGCACTGCCAATTACAGAAAGCGCTGATGCTGACCATGTTCCTCATGCCAAGGGCTTCCGTTCTGAATTTGAAGGAACTATGCACGCATGCGCCCATGACGGACATACCGCGATTGGGCTGGGTGTTGCTGAAGCGCTGGCGCATCGAACCTTTGCAGGTACTCTGAAGCTGATTTTCCAGCCTGCTGAGGAGGGTGTCCGCGGAGCGTATGCCGTTACCGAGAAAGGCATGCTGGACGATGTTGATTATCTTCTCTGCCACCACTTGGGAACCAATGTGCCGCTGGGAGAAATATACGGCGGCGCAGAAGGATTTCTGGCCACAACGAAAATGGCTGTCCGTTTCCGCGGCGTCTCCTCACATGCGGGAGCGGCTCCGGAGCATGGCAGAAATGCTTTGCTCGGGGCGGCGACGGCGCTTTTAAATATACATGCCATTCCGCGTTTCAGCTCGGGCGATACCCGGATCAATGTCGGCGTGCTTGAAGGCGGAGCAGCGGCCAATATCATCCCGCAGCACGCGAAAATGATCATTGAAACACGCTCAGATTCAGAAGAGGTCAACCGTGATCTGGAAGAGCGGGTCCGAAAGATCATTGCCCACAGCGCAGCCATGCATGAGCTTGAACATGAGATCGAAATCATCGGCGGAGCGATTCCAATCAAATGTGACGAGGAGGTGGTTTCGACCGTGCTAGAAGCTGCCGGAGAGGTTGGCGGATTTTCCTCATTGCAAGGCATCCAGACCGGGTCAAGAGGAAGCGAAGACGCAAGCTACATGATCAAAAGAGTCCAAGAGCGGGGAGGAAAAGGGACATATATGATCATTGGCACCGACATCGCCGCCCCGCATCATCATGAAAAGTTCGATATTCAGGAAGATATTCTTCCGCGAAGCGTTCAGTTGCTGAAGCAAGCGGCATTGAAGCTGTTGAAGTAGAGGGGGAGTCCCCTCTTTTTTTATGTCATTCAAAACGATTTCCAAATAAAGGAGACGATTTGTTAGATTTATGGTACATTGATAGGTATGAAAAAAAGAGGAGATTCAAATGAAGAGAATGCATTTTTTTACAGGTATAGGCCTGCTGCTGATCGTGATGTCAGCCTATCCTGTCTTTGTACTATTGAGAGAGAATATAATAGATCACAACGTAACAAATCGTTATGACATTCATTATGCATATCAAGACAAGCATGGTTATGAATCTGCAATAGATACTCAACATATCAACATTTTTAATCATCATATTAGGATTATTGAAGGCAAAACAGGAAAACATGCGCCCCTGACAAGCTGGGATAAAGATGAAGACGTTCCTGCCGGAGAGATTGTTAACATACAGTATCAATTAGATGGCCGATACCTCTCCTCACCTTCTGAAGTATGGCTTTCTAATCGAGAAAGAGGAGGGAGATACTTTTCATGGCTTGAAATATTAACGGTAAAGGATCGAAAGACTGATCAAAATCTGGTTTACATTGTTCAGAGAATAACTGACGATCAAATAAGTCTTGAAAAAAGCAAATGGAAAATAATCAAGATCAATCAGGATGGAACTGTAAAGGAGAAGCGTCTAAGCTATTCTGATCGAAGCAAGGATCCATTGAGTGTGAAACTGCTCAATTTTTCATATGTTGGAGGAAATTCAATGGGGTATCATTCTGATATGTATGAAGTGATCCCTAATGTCATAATTCCTCTTTTGTATCCGTTGATTACGTTCGCTGTTGGTTGTGCGATCGTGATCGGGATTTTAATCATTGTGATAGTCCAGAAGACAAAAGGAGTTCGAAAATCAATATGAAACGACTATGCATCATCCCCTGCGGCAAGAAAAAAATCTGGGATGTCCAGCCTGATGCCGGGCCGGTAAGAGCAGAGGACGCTTATCTCAGCCCGTTTCATCAGGCGTGCGAGCGGTATGCGAAATCATTTTTCGATGAGTGGGTGATTTTGTCGGCGAAGCACGGCTTTCTTCGCCCTAATGATATCGTATCAGGAAATTACGATGTGACTTTTGGCACCGGTCATCCGGAAATCATGACAGCGGAGGAGCTGCGCCACCAATTTTGCGAAAAAGGCTTTTCCGACATCGAAGAGCTAGTCATGCTTGGCGGGAAAAAATATCGAAGCGTCCTAAACGCCGTCATCGGCGAGCATCAGCATATCAACTGGCCTCTGTCATCGTATAAAGGCATTGGCTACATGCTTCAAGCGCTGAACCGAGCAGTTGAAGAAAAGCATGAACTTATAAATATACTTAGGAGTTAATATGTACGTTGAGGGGCATCCAATTACAAGGGTATAAACATTACTTATAAATAGAGTATAACGATAAACATACAACCTTGAAGAACTCACCTATACCAAAAAAATCAATGTTAGATTTAGGAAGTATAACAATTTAACCAAATATCAGTTTCTGAAACATATATTTTATATTAATAATATAATTTGAAAAAATTGATTATAAAACTCCTTCTAACAATTAAGTTTAATGGAAAATCAGAAAGAAATATGTTTATTGACTGACGGTAAAGTTAGGTTCCACCTTATAAAGTAAGTTGATGTAAAAAATATTAAAATCTGATCGATTCTAACATTTCAAAGTCTTTGATTAATAAAATAATTAACCAGTCTGTTTCGAAACTCAATCGAGGCACACTGGTTTAATTTTTTTGAGGTGAAGCTCTCTATATAAAGTGTAAAAAACGATTTGATATAAAAATTACTTTTCTCTTGCTTTCCCTTATGGGTGAAGTTTTTCATAGCTTATAACTAATTTGGAATATTAAGTTTAACTAAAGTCTAATTGGCATTTATAAATATTGAGGCAAAAAGGATTACTTGCCTTCATGTTCTTTTCTCTCCTGTCCTCTATAAATAATTATCTTCATAGAATTCTCTGTATTTTTATTGACATTTTACAGTTAATACGTAAGATGATACTAAATTATTAAAAAAATAGGAGGATTTCAATCATTAAAACGTTATTATTTGCGCCAGAAACCTTTAATTTAGCTGAAACAACCCGAGCCATTGAAACCGCTAAATTTTGCAAAAACCATTTTAACTGTATTTTTATGGGGTACTCCACAACATATTCGTATCTCATAGAAGAAGCCGGGTTCACGTTCCATCTGCTAACACCGCATTTAACAGATACTAAAATTGAACTTATCATGAAAGCCGATCAAATGAAAACAATCAGAAATCCTTTCAGCTTTAAAATGGTGAAGCAGAGAGTCGAGAGTGAGATCGAACTGATTTCTTTATATAAACCTGCCGCCATCGTGATTGGAACGACATTGAGTTTATTTATCTCAGCAAGAGCTTGCGATGTAAAACTCGTTTATATAAAACCTTTCGCTTACACAAGAACCCATCTTCTAAACGGAAATTTAAAGCTGCCCGGTTTCTTAAGCAGTTTATCAAGATTAATACCGGAGAAAAAACTTTTATCGGTATACAGGAAAATGATTTTAAATATGCGCTACATTCCCCGTTCATTTTCCAAAGTTGGTGCGATTTACGACGTTCAATTTCCAAAATACACGATTGATATGATAGACGCTGATTATAATTTAATTACAAATATCCCTGAACTCACAGGAGTCAGTAGATTACCGGAAACCGACCGCTATGTTGGACCGATTTTCGCTAAACTGAACACTGAAATTCCACCTGTACTCACTCGTTCGAATCGAAATAAACCCCTAATATATTTTGCAATGGGGAGTTCAGGCGGAAAAAAGATGGTGTCTAACATCCTTCATATTCTTGGCAGTTTAGACGTAATAGTGATTTGCCCTATGAAAAAACTGTTGGGAGATAGTGTAAGAGATTATCAGAACTATCCGCATGTACACATTAGTGATTTATTGCCTGCACATGAAGTTTCTAAAATCGTTGATTTATCTATTATTCATGGTGGTGAAGGGACTGTGCAAACCGCCTGCTTATCTGGAAAGCCGTTTATAGGCATAGGTTTACAGGCTGAACAAGAAGCAAATATTGATGATTGCGTGGCGTTCGGGAATGCAGTGAAGCTAAACAAAAATAAAGTAAATAAAAGACATATAGAACAAGCTATTCATTCTTTATTAAACAACAAAAGTTATCAGGAAAGTGCCGCTGCCATGGAACATTTATTACGCGGAAAAAACGGTGCAAAACAGTCAGCGGAGTTTCTGATCACTAAATTTGGAGGTTGAAGCCTAACTGAGAAAATAGCACGGCACTAAAGGTAACAGGTAGGATTCAGTTGGAACAAAAGAAACTCTGATTAGATTAAGTATTTTCTCAGTAACTTTGGTGTTATAACACGTCAAAAATTTCTGAATATGTTTTTTAATGAAGTAGAACAAGATTCTAAAAATGTGTTTCAAGGTTCTAACGTTCTAACTCGTTATTTCACTTATTGTGCATGATTAAACTTGCCTTATCAAAATACCATATTAAAAAGTGTACTGTTGTGTGGCATACAGGCATATCACTGATTATCCTTCAGCCCTCAGTGCATTTTTGCATTCACTGGCCTAATAATATTTGAATATAAGGAGCAGAAAAACAAACTTGATTCTCTAAAAGACAAGTTTGTTTTTCTGTATATCTGTTTATCGTTCAAGTTCTTTTTAAATGGAGATACAGAGGCATTTGATTTTAACTGACCTTTCTTTTTAGTTCTTACGATTTTTAAATCGACTATTATATTATTTAACTTGTACAAAATTAGTAGACGGCTCCATTTATTTCTGATATGAAAGTTTGAAATTTACAATTTTATAAGCAAATTTTTTGCTATGCTTGCCATCCTAAATTACTTTTTATTTTATAAGCATCGTTAGCATTATTAACCATATATTTTTTTGATATTGACTTATATAGTTTTATTCTTTATTACATAGTGATTCATACGCAGCGTTGAATCCGAGTTTGAAATTTGAAAATAAAGAAAAATATCCCTTGATATTATTGACTTTTTTACAAAAAATAATATTATTAGTAATAAAGGCATATTTTATCAAGCCTAAATTCCCCTGAAAGTATTCTCGTTTGCAGATGCGGGACTTATTATATGCCTAAATTACAATATAAATAGAAGAACTTTATTCGTAAATTGGTAACTTAAGAAAATAGGAGGAGTAAAAATGGTATCGAAAATTCAAAGCAATATTATTAATCACTTAGCTGAAATAACAGGTTATGACAAAAGTGAAATTATGTTATCTAGTTCTTTAACCGATGAATTAGGATTAGACTCCATGATGTTAATAGACTTCCATCGTTCAGTAACAAAGGATTTTCCTGAATTGCGGAATTTATCATTGGAAAGATTACTGACTTTAAATGAATTAACAGTACAAAATATTATAGACATTATTTTAGAGGAATTAGGTTTGAACAATATTGAAAAAAAACATTGTTATATTGATTGTTTTCCTGAAGTTGTTGAATTTGAGAATTATTTAGGTCAACTCAACCAGGTACCCTATTTTAAACAAAATTATGGGGTTGCTTCAAACATTATCAAAATAGATAACCAAGAAAAGATTAATTATTCTACTTACAATTATTTAGGGATTAACGGTTCAACTGAAATTAATAATAGTGTTATTAGAGCCATTAATACTTATGGAACTTCAGTTTCAGGAAGTAGACTTTTAAGTGGAGAAATACCTTTACATAGCAAATTAGAAGATAAAATATCGAATTTTCTGGGGGTAGATGCGGCGATTGTACAAGTTGGAGGGCATAGTACAAATGTTAACGTAATAGGAAACATAGTTAATGATGAAGATTTAATACTTCATGACTCTTTAGCTCATAATAGCATTATTCAAGGAGCCATTCTTTCACATGCGAAAAGAAAACCATTTAAACACAATGATATGAACCACTTAGAGAATGAATTAAAAAGGTTAAGAAAGAAATTCCGCCGTGTTTTGATAATTGTTGAAGGTGTCTATAGTATGGATGGTGATATATGTAACTTGCCAGAACTTATAAGAATAAAAAAAGAATACGGAGCTCTGTTAATGATAGATGAAGCTCATTCAATTGGAACCATCGGAAAGAACGGTAGAGGTGTAACAAGTTATTATAATATTGATCCTACTAAAGTAGATATATTAATGGGAACCTTAAGTAAATCCTTAAATAGTTGTGGAGGTTATATAGCTGGAAGTCATAGTTTTATAAATTATTTGAAATATAACTCTCCCGGCTTTATATTCAGTGTCGGAATGACACCTGCAAATACAGCTGCAGCGTATACATCATTAAAAATTTGTGATAGAGAAGACTTGTTATTTAAACGACTAAGAGAGAATTCTCAATACTTCTTAAATAATTTAAAAGCTTTAGGGCTAAACACTGGTTTAAGTAAGGATACTCCCATTATTCCTTTGATAATAGGGGATACTCAGAAAGCAATTGAGTTATCTGAGAGACTATATGAAAAAGGAATTAATGCACTGCCGATAGTTTATCCAGCAGTTAAAGAATCTGAATCTAGATTAAGATTTTTTATCTCTGCGGCACATACAAAAGAAAATATAGATTTTACTATTAGTGTGTTGAGTGAAGAATTGAATTTGTTAACAAAAGATAAAGTTTTATTAACACAATAACATAAAAAATAGGAGGTCTATTTTTGAAATATTCTTTGATAGTGAATCAAAACCAAACATTATCTAATCAAGAAAGATTAAATCAAAACATAGAAAATCATTTTTTTATAAAATTATTAAAAATACTAGCTAAATCCATAGGAAAAAGGAACTCATTGTTATATCAATTATTGATATTTTCAAAATTTAAGAACTTCCTTAGATACATCACACTTACAGTAATATACAGTGATTTTGGTGATTTAGCTGAAATTGAAAAAAAACCAAAGGACAACTATATTTATAACTCGTTTATTAATTTAGCATTGGTTCTAGACATTGTTTATGAGAATGATAAAACTTTTTCATTAAACAAAAAGTATTTCCTAACAAGAGATGAACAGAAATTATTTTTGAAAAGAGATCTTGGCGGAAATAAGGTGTTAAATAAAGTTATTATAGACTATAAATATTTATGTTCATTTTTAGATGAAGACCTTTCTTTTTTAAAAAAAGAAATCAAAGATGAATTTATTTATATTAAAAAATTAATAACATATATGTTGGAGATTTATAGAATTGATTTTAAAAGACAAGTGTCTCCTAGTTTTACAGAAGATTTTTATACTGATTTAGGTGAACTAGCTTTTAATACGTTTACCAAAAATAATTTTATCCACTTTATTAAAAATAAAAAAATTAATAATGTACTGGATATAGGATGTGGTAATGGCAACTATATAGATCTGTTTTTAGACTTCAATTCAAATATTCAGCTTATAGGGGTAGAAAGGCAAGAAAAAGTTTATGAAAAATTGGGTCAGAAATATAAAGGTAAAAATAATATAACTCTAATTAATAAGGATATAACTAAAATAAATTTTGAAAATAAATTTGATATGATAAATATGAGTTATATGCTTTTTTATTTAACTGATGAAGAAAGAAACTTACTATTCAAAAAACTTAAAACTATATTGAGTTCTAATGGAATTATAGTGATTTGTCAATACTATCCGAAGTTTGAAAGGTACCAAGAGATTATAGCAAAATACTATAGAAAGTGGAGTCTTGTCTCTCAATATAAATATTCTATTTGTAATAGTATTTTATATTCTGAAGTATTGCTTAATAATATGCTAAACGATTTCTCAAAAGCTGAAGAATGGGATTTGTTTCTTGAATTACTAGACAATAATGGTTTAGTTGTTACAGATATTGTCCCAGCTGATGACACATTTTATTCTTATTTTATTACAGTAAAACATAGGAATGAGGTTTAAAATGATAAGCGCAGAAAAAATATCAAAGATTTATAATAAAAATAAACCTAATGAGTTAAAAGCAATTAAAGAAATTGATTTACATATTGAAAAAGGTGAATTTTGCACAATAATCGGGAAATCTGGTTCAGGAAAAACCACTCTTTTGAAATGTTTATCAGGAATTGAAAGAATTTCGGATGGGCAAATACTTGTAGACAATGTTGATATTAATAAAATGTCTTCAAATGAGATAAGCAGTTTTAGAAAATCAAAAATAGGATTCGTTTTTCAAGAGTATAATTTAATAGATGATCTAACACTTCATGAAAATATATATTTAGATAATAAAGCTTCTTGTGATATAGAAGATCTTATTGATTTATGGGATATTAGAAAGGCAATTGACTTGTTTCCAAGCCAATGCTCGGGAGGACAGCAACAAAAGGCAGCAATATTGAGAGCAATAGTTAGAAACGTAGACATTCTTTTTTGTGATGAACCTACAGGTGCTTTAGATGGGCTATCATCTAAAGAAGTTTTAACAGTAATGCAGGATCTTCAAAAAAATTACAAAACCACTATTGTATTAATAACTCACAATGAATTAATAACAAAAATCTCCGACACTATAATCACTATAAATAATGGTGATATAAGGAAATATGAAAAAAATTCAAAAGTTGAAAAAGCGGAGAATATAGAATGGTAGTTAAGGGACAAAATTTAAATAAACGGATCAAACGCAGAATAAAAAATAATAAATATAAGTTATCCATTATTTTTCTAGTGATTTTTGTATCAACCACGATTTTCACCAGCTTTTTTGTAGGAAGTAATAGTGTTTTAAAATCTATTATTTCATTTAATGAAAAATACAATGTTGAATCAGGAACTTTTATATCAAATCATGATGAATATATAGATAATAGTAGAATAAAAGTGGAAAAAAATAAATATAAAGAAATAAGGCATCATGGTAAAACAATTAGAATATTTAAGCCCAGAAATTTAATAAATAAATATCAAATAACAAGTGGAACAGATATTAAAACAAATAATGATATACTTTTAGACAAAAATTTCTTAAAAGAAAATAACTTAAAAATAGGAGATACAATTAATATAAATTCAAAAAAGTTTTCAATAGTTGGTACGGCCATTTCACCAGATTATATAACTACTAAGAATAGTGATTTAGTCCTTCAAGCTAATGCTAAAAAATTTGGAATTGCTTTTATTAAAAGCAGCTGTTTTGAGAAAATGTTTTCAGGAGAATATTTATCTTATTATTCATATACAAGTAATTTAAGTTTACATGAAATAGTAGCTAAACTACATCCAGAATATATAAATGATTCAAAAAATAATACGAGAATTCAACAAGTAATTGGAGATGCCAAAGCACCTCGTGATTTATCAATACTTTTAACCTGTATTTTTTATTTAATAACCATAGGTTTATTAAGTGTATATCATTATGAAGTGTCAAAAAAAGAAAATAAAAATATTACTGTACTTTTGAATTTAGGATATAAAAAGATCGATCTTTTTAAACATTATGTTAAGGAAACAAATATTATATTAGCCATTTCTTGGGTGTTTGGTATAATAACGGGTACCTCTACAATAAATGTAATTATGCAAATGAATAGTAAAATATATAATTATCCTGAGCTGAACATTGATTTTTCTAGTTTGATAATTGTCATTTTTTCATCTTTTTTTATGACTTTTATCGCCAATAATATAATTGTATTTAGATTTTATTTCAGAAACAAAAACAAAAAATATAAACACAGTAATAAGAGTGTTTTTTTTAGAATTAATATTCCGTTCTATTATAAATTTAGACTTTTAAAGATTTTCAGGAATAAAAGAGAACTATTGATATTTATTTCCTTAATATTTTTTGTTGGATTACTTATGAACTTTTCCCTTCTCCTCAAAGATTCTGTTAGTGAATATGTAAAAGATCTAAAAAAAGAGAATAAATTTAATCAAATTTATTTTATAAACCAAGGTGATTATTACAAAAAAAAGAAAGATGATGAAGAGGTCAAGCTGTACACTCTATATGATGAGAATAATATCACTCAAAATGTATATGTTATAAATAAAAATTCTAAGTATTTCAATTACAATTTAACCCTTGAAGAAGGAGATGTAATAGTTAGTAAAGCGTACTCGGAAAAATATAATAAAAATATCGGAGACTATATTACATTAAAAGATATAATTAAGAATGATAAATATAAATTTAAGATTAAGAAGATAAATAACTCTTCAACTACTAGTAATATTTATCTTGTGAAAAAAGAGAGTCAAGCTATTTTTAACAAGAATATTTATTTTAACCTAGCTCTAACAACTTCACATAGACATACAGAAATAGAGGAGCCGAGTGCTATTTTATCGCGTGAAGAAATAATCACATCTGGTCACAATATATTACAAGTTATAAATAAACAAATTTCTTTAATTATTATAATAGCCATTGTATTTCAATCAGCACTATTGTTTTCACTATTAGAATTTATACTGCAAAATAACATACAGTCTATTAATATATTGAAGCTGCAAGGTTACAATCTGAATGAACTAATGAAAATGCATTTTGGTTTTAATTTTATACTAGCGATTATTTGTGTTTTACTATCATATTTACTATCAAATTTAGTAGTTCGCATCTTTTTAGATGGAATTATGTTTGATTTTAAAAATTTTGTCGAAGTAACTGGTGATTTCAAAATATTTTTGATAAGTAACTTAGTTATTTTGGTGATATATTTATTTTACCTATATCGAATACGAAATAAGATATTTAAATTATAATGTTTTTTTATGATGGAGGTCATTTTGTGTGAATAGAGTTGTTGTTACTGGAATAGGTATAGTTTCGCCTAATGGTAATTCTAGAGAAGAAGTTTGGGAAAACGTTAGCAATCTAAATTGTGGAATTAAAAAATCGAATTTACCAAATGCGAATTTTGTTGGTATGGTTAATGAAGATTTCAATAAAAGCTTAACTACAAAAGAAAAGAGATATATGAATAGATGTACGCAGTTAGCCCTACTTGCATCTAAAGAAGCTATAGAAGATGCAAATATATGTATGGATAATAACAATAGTGAAGACATCTCAGTTCTTGTTGGAAGTTCTGTTGGAGGTATATCTTCCTTAGCTGAGGAATTTGGTGAGTCTGCCTTAAATGGTTTAAATGAAATGTCTATGCTAGTAATACCAAGAGCCTTAATAAATATGATACCTGCTAACATAAGTATTCGATTAGGTATAAAAGGTGAAACTATAGCATATTCAAATGCTTGTGCATCAGGAACTGTAGCAATTGGAGAAGCATTTAAGAAAATTCAGCATGGTGAAAGATCTTTGATTATTGCAGGAGGATCCGAGGCATGTGTAATCCCTGAAGTTTTAGAGCCTTTTCGAAAACTTAAAGCTCTAACGAACAGTAATACATTAAATAATGCAAGTATACCGTTCTCTAGTAAAAGGAGTGGATTTGTAATGAGCGAAGGTTCTGCAATGTTAGTTTTAGAAAATTATCAACATGCAATAGATAGAGGCGCTAACATTTACTGTGAAATCTTTGGTTATGGTAGTTCTTCGGATGCAAAATCACTACTTGCTCCAGATTTAGAAGGCGTAAAGAGATGCATTAAAAACACGATTAACGATGCAAATATTGACTATAATGAGATTGAGTATATAAACGCTCATGGAACTTCTACAAAACTAAATGATTCCACTGAAACTAAAGCTATTTCAGATCTTTTTTCTCATAGGCCTTTTATATCATCTACTAAATCTTTACATGGACATGCCTTAGGTGCAGCTGGAGCAATAGAAGCAGCACTATGTGGTATGATGATAAAAAATAGTTTGTTAATACCAACCATAAATGTAGACCACAATGATATTGATTTCGAAGAACCTTTAAATTTCTTATTACAGAAGCCAGTTCCTTATAAAAATGGGAAAATTCTATCCAATTCTTTTGCTTTTGGAGGACACAATGCATCATTAGTTTTTGGTAAGGAGAGAGGTTTAATTTGACAAATGAGTTGAATGGTGAATATATTTAAGTGTTTTTTTATAAAACAATAAAATTCATTCTCTAGAATATGCTCTTTTTTAAAAATAAGCTATAAATATAAAAAAACAAAGGCTGTCGAGATTTGCTCGGCAGCCTTTGTTTTCCTAATTAATTTTTGTTGATATTCTAAAAGAAAGAGAACAAAAGGGAGTATTTTTAAATAAACCCTTCTAATTTTTTACTGTTGAAAGACTAACTTATCTGTGAATTATTTGCTTTGAAAGTTTGTTAAAACATGAACTTCTCTATTGAATAAAGAGATCCCGTTCTTATGTTGCATAACGTAAAACGAGACACATGGTTTCATATCGAGACAAAACGAGACACCCGTCTCAAACTGTTTCCAGGGTGAAGACGAGAAGACTGATTTTACGGGCTCCAAAGATTGGCACACTTCTTGCATTTATTATCGTGAACCCTAAATAGAAGGAGGCACACACAATGGAACTGTTAAAACGAGAAGGCTTGTCATTAACTGAGGAAAAAGCGCTGTGGATGTACCAAAAGATGCTGGAAATCAGGGGCTTTGAGGACAAAGTGCATGAACTGTTCGCAGAGGGAGTGCTTCCCGGATTCGTCCATTTGTATGCTGGTGAAGAAGCGGTAGCTGTAGGCGTGTGCGCTCACTTAGATGATGGCGACAGCATTACAAGCACACACAGAGGGCATGGCCATTGTATCGCCAAGGGCTGTGATCTGAACGGCATGATGGCTGAAATTTTCGGGAAAGCGACCGGGCTTTGTAAAGGCAAAGGCGGATCGATGCACATTGCTGATCTCGATAAAGGCATGTTGGGGGCAAATGGAATCGTCGGGGGCGGGTTTACGCTCGCATGCGGGTCAGCGCTCACGGCTAAATATAAACAGACTAAAAATGTAAGCGTTTGCTTTTTCGGAGACGGAGCAAATAACCAAGGAACCTTTCATGAAGGCCTCAACTTAGCGGCTGTATGGAACCTTCCAGTTGTGTTTATTGCTGAAAACAATGGCTACGGCGAAGCCACGCCATTTGAGTACGCGTCAGCCTGTGATTCAATCGCTGATCGGGCAGCTGCCTATAACATGCCGGGAGTAACCGTGGACGGAAAAGATATTTTAGCAGTTTACCAGGCAGCGGAGGAAGCAATTGAACGAGCAAGAAATGGCGGAGGCCCGTCTTTGATTGAATGCATGACCTACCGAAACTACGGCCATTTCGAAGGAGATGCCCAAACCTATAAAACAAAGGATGAAAGAGCTGAGCACCTTGAAGAAAAGGACGCCATTCAAGGCTTTAAAAACTATCTGTTAAAAGAGACGGATGAAAAAAAACTGGCAGACATTGAACAAAGCGTGAATGAATCGATTGAAAAAGCAGTCTCCTTCAGCCAAGACAGCCCATATCCGAAAGAATCAGAGCTGCTGACAGATGTATATGTCTCATATGAAAAAGGAGGAATGTAAGATGGCAAGAGTCATAAGCATGTCAGACGCGATCAATGAGGCGATGAAACTTGCGATGAGAAGGGACGAAAATGTGCTGTTGATCGGTGAGGATGTAGCCGGAGGAGCGGCAGTCGATCATTTGCAGGACGATGAAGCATGGGGCGGCGTATTAGGCGTCACCAAAGGGCTCGTTCAGGAATTTGGACGGAGCAGGGTGCTGGATACGCCTATTTCTGAAGCGGGCTATATGGGCGCCGCTATGGCTGCGGCATCCACAGGGCTGAGACCGATTGCGGAGCTGATGTTTAACGACTTCATCGGTACGTGCTTTGACCAGGTCATCAACCAAGGGGCAAAATTCCGCTATATGTTCGGCGGAAAAGCGCAAGTGCCAATTACCGTCCGCACCACATACGGAGCGGGTTTCCGGGCTGCGGCACAGCACTCCCAGGCGCTGTACGGCCTTTTCACAAGCATTCCGGGGCTGAAGACGGTTGTTCCATCGAATCCGTATGACGCCAAAGGCCTGCTGCTTGCGGCAATCGAAGACAACGATCCGGTGTTCTTTTTTGAAGACAAAACGTCCTACAACATGAAAGGCGAAGTGCCGGAAGAGTATTATACAATCCCGCTTGGAAAAGCGGACATCAAACGCGAGGGCAGCGACATCACGCTGTTTGCGATCGGCAAGCAGGTCAATACCGCACTCGAAGCGGCAGCACAATTATCAGAAAAAGGCATCGAAGCCGAGGTACTCGATCCCCGCAGTCTGTCTCCTCTGGATGAGGACGCGATTTTCACATCGTTAGAAAAAACAAACCGGCTGATCATCGTGGACGAAGCCAACCCGCGATGCAGCATAGCGACAGATATTGCCGCGATTGTGGCTGACAAAGGCTTTGATCTGCTAGATGCGCCGATTAAGCGGATTACAGCGCCGCACACACCTGTGCCGTTTTCGCCAGTGCTTGAAGATCAATATTTGCCGACACCAGATAAAATCGTCAGCGTCACGCTTGAATTGCTTGGCGAGCCGGCAGTGAATTAAAGGGGGGACACATATGGCGGTCAAAGTAGTGATGCCAAAGTTGGGAATGGCCATGAAACAAGGAGAAGTATCAATTTGGAACAAAAAAGTGGGAGATCCGGTTGAAAAAGGAGAAAGCATCGCCAGCATTCAGTCGGAGAAAATTGAAATGGAAATTGAAGCGCCAGAAAAGGGCACGCTCATTGATATCAAGGTGAAAGAAGGGGAAGAGGTTCCGCCCGGTACGGCCATCTGCTACATCGGGGATGCCGATGAATCGGTGCAGGAAGAAACGGAAGAGCCAGCCGCTGAAGCAAGCAGGCAAGCAGATCCCCAGCCTCCTAAACATGAAAACAAACCCGCAAACACTAAAAAAGATAGACTGAAAATCTCTCCAGTCGCCAGAAAAATAGCGGAAAAAGCAGGGTTAGACCTGAAAAATCTGAAGGGCACGGGACCGGGTGGACGAATCGTGAAGGATGATGTCACAAAGGCGCTTTCTGAACAAAAAAGAGAACAGGCTGAGCCAGTATCCGACCAAAAGGCGCAGGAAACGCCGGTTACAGGCATGAGAAAAGTGATCGCGTCCAGAATGCAGGAAAGCTTGGCAAACAGCGCCCAGCTGACGATTACAATGAAGGCTGATATCACTAAGCTGGCAGCGCTTCAAAAACAGCTTGCGCCGACAGCAGAGGAACGGCACGGCACGAAATTAACGATGACTCATTTTGTCTCAAGAGCTGCGGTGCTCGCTCTCCAATCACATCCTATGCTGAACAGCTTCTACAAAAATGAGCGCATTATCACACATCCTCATGTTCATCTTGGAATGGCTGTTGCTCTTGAAAAAGGGTTGGTTGTGCCTGTGATCCGCCATGCTGAAAAGAAATCGCTGATTGAACTGGCTCAATCCATCTCGGAAAATGCCAAAAAAGCACGCGAGGGACGGGCGGGAAGCGAAGAACTGCAAGGCTCAACCTTCTCTATTACAAACCTTGGCGCTTTTGGAGTGGAGCATTTCACGCCGATATTAAATCCGCCGGAAACAGGCATACTCGGCATCGGAGCAAGCTATGACACGCCGGTGTATCTAGGGGAGGAAATTGTCAGAAGCACGGTCCTGCCGCTCAGCCTGACATTTGATCACAGAGTCTGTGACGGCGCTCCGGCCGCTGCCTTTCTGAAGGCGATTAAAACATATTTGGAAGAACCGGCAGCATTAATTTTATAGGAAAAGCAGGTGAAAACGACATGACACTAGCCATTATCGGAGGGGGACCGGCAGGCTATGCCGCTGCAGTCTCAGCGGCACAGCAGGGCAGAAACGTGCTGCTCATTGACAAAGGCTCGCTTGGAGGAACCTGTCTGAATGAAGGCTGCATTCCGACGAAGTCTTTGTTAGAAAGCGCAAACGTACTTGATAAAATCAAACATGCCGGGCGCTTCGGAATTGAACTTCCGCCTGGTGCAATCTCGGTTGATTGGAACAAGATGCAGAGCAGGAAACAGCAGGTTGTCAGCCAGCTTGTCCAAGGCGTACAGTACTTAATGAAGAAAAATCAAATACAGGTCGTAAAGGGAGAGGCTTCCTTTCTTTCTGACAAGAAGCTCTTGATCAAAGGGGAGAACGGAAAAGAAATCAGAGAGGCGGAACAAATATTGATCGCAACCGGATCAGAGCCGATCGAGCTGCCCTTTGCCCCGTTTGACGGCGAATGGGTGATTGATAGCAAAGACGCACTCGCCCTTTCAGACATTCCCGCTTCGCTTGTGATTGTCGGCGGCGGTGTGATCGGCTGCGAGTATGCCGGATTGTTCGCCAGACTTGGAACGAAGGTGACGATCATTGAAACAGCCGGCCAGCTGATTCCGGCAGAGGATGAGGATATCGCCCGTCACTTTCAGGAAAAGCTTGAGGAAGACGGAGTTGAAGTTCATACCTCCTCCCGGTTAGAGCGTGTTGATCCAGCAGCCAAAACGGCGATATGGAAAAGCGGACAGCGTGAGTTTAAGACGAAGGCCGATTATGTGCTGGTGGCGATTGGAAGAAAACCTCGTCTGGATGGATTACAGCTTGAGCAGGCGGGAATTGATTTTTCCCATAAAGGTATTCCCGTAAATGAGCAGATGCAGACCAATGTGTCTCATATCTACGCATGCGGGGACGCGATCGGTGGCATTCAGCTGGCTCATGCCGCTTTCCATGAAGGGATCATCGCAGCTTCACACGCTTCAGGACGGAACGTCAAAATGAACGAAAAAAATGTGCCCCGATGTATTTATACATCCCCGGAAATTGCTTGTATCGGATTGACAGAAAAACAGGCGAGACACGTTTACGGAGATGTACAGATTGGTGAATTTCCTTTTTCCGCAAACGGGAAGGCGCTCATCAAACACCAAGCAGAAGGAAAGGTCAAAATTGTGGTTGAGCCAGAGTTCAGTGAAATCGTCGGAGTCTCAATGATCGGACCGGATGTGACCGAGCTCATCGGCCAGGCGGCTGCCATCATGAACGGTGAAATGACGGCGGATATGGCAGAGCATTTTATCGCGGCTCATCCGACACTCTCGGAAACGCTGCACGAAGCATTGTTAAGCACAATTGGGCTTGCGGTGCATGCATAACAAGAAAAGCTGGCGAATGCGCCGGCTTTTTTATTGTTGAAAGCGCTTTACTTTTCCCCTACAATAGATGAAAACGGCGTGTAAGGGAGGAACGATCAAGGAATGAATTCGATCCCGAACGATTTGCAAACCTGGAAACGTTTTGTGAAGGACGGCGTGCTGGACGAAGCCCGAATAAGAAAAAGGATAGCCGAGTCCTGGCATCGCTGCAGAAAGGCTGAGGTTAACCCCTATTTGGAAAAAGGCCCGAAGGTTTTGCAGCAAACGGAGCTGGATCAGCAGTCAAACAAACATTCATTCTTTCTGTCGACCGCAATGCCTTACCTGGAAAAATTGCTGCCTGCAATAAAAGAAATGGAAATGATGGCGCTATTAATTGATGCGGACGGCGTGGTGCTGGCGCTTGACGGGCATCGCCGCGCGCTCCATGAAGCCAAACGCATTAACTTTATCGAAGGCGCGTGCTGGACGGAAACGGCGGTTGGCACAAATGCAATCGGAACGGCGCTTCACATTAGCGAGCCGGTTGTCATCCAAGGTTCAGAGCATTATTCTGTCGCCTCCCATCACTGGAATTGCTCAGCAGCACCGATTCATTATGAGGACGGCAGTCTTGCGGGGGTGATTGATATCTCTTGCCCAGCAGCGCACGCACAGCCAAATATGCTCGGCATTGCCGCGGCCATCGCCTTTGCCGCGGAACGGGAATTGGCAGCCAAAAGCAGGGAGAAAGAGCTTGAACTGCTCAGCCGCTTTGCCGATAGGGCATCGTCCCGTGTGCCGATCGTGCTTTGCAATGCCAAACAGCACATCATCGGCGCAAGCCTACCGATACAAACGTCAATACCGGATTGGCAAGGCCGGCATCTTTATGAGTTGAAGGAAAAGGGTTTTACGATCGAAAAAGCGGTCACCATGGGGGACAGCGGCACTTGTTTTTATTTATCGGAACAAAAGAAAAAAGCGGCCTTTCGATTTCATGGAGTCCTCGGACAAAGCAGGCAATCGCAAGCCATGCTCATAAGCCTCGAACGAGCGGCCGCGGCAGATGCGACAGTTTGTCTGTCGGGCGAAACCGGCACGGGGAAGGAAGTCGCGGCCCGCGCGCTTCATGAAAACAGCGACCGTAAGAACGGGCCGTTTGTAGCCGTGAATTGCGGAGCGATCCCGTCGGATTTAATCGAAAGCGAGCTGTTCGGCTATGCAGAAGGCGCTTTTACGGGAGCGAAACGAAATGGCTACAAAGGCGCCTTCCAAAAAGCGAATCATGGCACCTTATTTCTAGATGAAATCGGAGAAATTTCCCACTCGATGCAGGTAGCGCTTTTACGGGTGCTTCAGGAACGCAAGATTACGCCGATTGGCGGGACAAAGGAAATTCCAGTTGATATCAGAGTGATTGCTGCTACACATTGTGATTTGCGGGAACTCGCAGAAAGCGGAAAAATCAGAGAGGACCTGTTTTACCGCCTTCATGTCTACCCGATTCAGCTTCCTCCTCTGCGGAACCGTCTTGAAGATATTGAGGACCTCTTTGCGTACTACACACAGAAAAATGGATGGCCGGGAGAGCTTCCGCCAGGCTTTTTGGACGTGCTGAAGCAATGGAAGTGGCCGGGGAATATCCGCGAGCTGTTTAATGTTTTTGAACGCCTTTCCATCAGATTTCCGGACGGAAGGCTGAGTGACGAGCCGCTTTCCTTATTGCTCGAAGCGTCAGGCTTGCCGATCGGCCCCGTAAAAGAAAAGCGGGCTGAAACAAAGGCGCTGAATCTCCGAGAACAAATTCAAAAAGATATCCTCATCAATGCGCTTGAAACAGCAAAAGGAAACGTCTCCCAAGCCGCAAAAATCAGCGGCATTCCGCGCAGCACCTTCTACAAACGATTGAAAAAATTTAATATGACCGCTGGATCATAAAGCATACTTCTTTCAAGAAGTGGAAACGTTATGTGTGAAGGAGGGTGTTGAGATGAATATACAGAGAGCAAAAGAAATCGTGGAATCACCGGATATGAAGAAAGTAACATACAACGGAGTGCCGATTTACATTCAGCATGTGAATGAAGAAACCGGAACAGCAAGAATTTATCCGCTGGATGAACCGCAGCAGGAGCATGAAGTGCTTTTGAACAACTTAAAAGAGGATTAAACAAAAATGGCCCGCTTTCATAAGCAGGCCATTTTGTTATGCTCGCGGCGCAAATAGAATCACACAAACGCCAATCAGACAAATCAGTGCGCCGATCCAGTCATACAGATCTGGAGTTTTCCGATCGACAAGCCACCCCCAAAAGACAGCTAGTACGATGAACACCCCTCCATAAGCGGCGTATACCCGGCCGAAGGAAGGGAAGGATTGAAACGTCGGGAGAATGCCGTACACAATCAAGATCAGCGCCCCGGCTACCCCGTACCCGACGGGCTTCGCTTCTCTCAGCCACAGCCAAATCAAATAGCCCCCGCCAATTTCAGCAAGTCCCGCCGCTAGAAATAAAAGAATGGTCATCAGCATCACGCGCACCCCTCAAACTGCAGTTGTATTTCATTATAAAGGAGAGAGACGCGTTAAAGCTTCGGATTTTCTTCAAATTCCTTCAAATACACACTGCGCTGAATCTCCGTAAATTGGCTGATCCAATTGTTTTTCGCCTCTTCCGTCATATGGGGCAGCATATAGCGTTCAACCGCTTCGAAAAATAATGGATTAGCTATGATGTTCCAAGTCGGAATGCGAACGATCTTGCCGTCATTCTTCTCAATGATAATATCCTCAAAGAAAATCCCTTTCAAACTGTATTGATGGCGCCCCATATAAATGCGCTTGATTTCAGCAAATGGCACGCTGCGTTTTTTTGTGAAAATCTTCCCATCAGGCCCTTGTTTGATACGAAAAATAACATTTCCTCGGCTTGTGAACGCTGGTAAAACCATAGAAAATGTGATCAAGCCATAGACAATTGCCATCAATCCGCCACCTAAATAAAGCAGAGCGTATTTGGATTCGAACGTAATGGCTTCTGACACCAGCCACACGCCTGCAATCACGGCGCCTCCAGTTGCGAGAAACAGCCAGATTCTGAAAAACATTCTGCTTTTCACTTTAATGACTTCATTGTTCTTCAATTGTTTTTCTCCTTTATCGCTCTTTAACAAAAAGCATATCTTTTATTATATCTACACTTGCTGTTATGACAGAAAATTCATTTTGCGTGATACCCGTAATTAGCCAAGTATGGCGGGTGCCGGGCAGGATAAAAGCCATGTCATCCACTTCCGGCGCGTTATCTTTATCGTAAGACAGGCGCATCAGTGTATCCAGCTTTCCTTTACGCAAAGCCAAATCATTTATAAACCGGGTAATGTCCTCCTGATAGTCATGCTTTCCAAGGAATTCCTTCAGATAGGAGGGAGTCTCGGAAGCACCTTCCAGAAGTAATTCAAATTCATTTGATGTCAAAGCCAGGATAGATTCGCTTTTATCCTCGGTATCTATTATATTTAAAAACTCAGCTGCTTTTGTAAGCAATCCGTCACTTGATTCCATTTTTTTTATGCTATGTACTTGCTCATCAAAAAGAAGCTCATGAGAGTAGGTGCCAAATTTTGAAACATGGCAGGAAACATTCCGTTCGCTGCCTTGTTCGTCAAACTTGGAAAGCTTTACTGTATAGTCCGCATCATTTAATACGTGGATAAACGGGCAGTACTCATCTTTTAACCTGTATTGATGATTCCGGTATTCAACAGCATCCTTCGCCAAAAGCGAACGGCAGGCTGCTTCAAATAAGAAACCGAGCTGCTCATCTTCAATTTCAGGGAAATAGGCTTGCTTCAATGACATGCCCTGTTCAAAAAAGCCTTCGCTGTAAAAACAAAATATGAGCTCTTCTAAGCTGATCGTAAACTGATTCATGATTTATTCTCCTATCCGAATGAAAGTTTGCCTTTAAGGAAATGGGTTGCGCCGTGTATAAGCGAGTCCGCCGTTTTCTTTGCTTTCTCCATTCCTTTATGAATTGTTTTATTGGCCGCATCTATGCCGTCATTCACTGATTCTACGACCTTGCCGGCAGCTTCCAAGCCTTGCTTGGCTGTATCAACGACAGCATGAATCGGTTCTTTTAGCTTTATGGCTGCTTTTTCAGCGAAACCTGATGTGAATTTGGCAATTTTCTCCCCAACAAAACCGCCTACAGCGGAACCAATCGTACCGCCGATGACTGTGCCAACAGGGCCTAACACACTTCCGACGGCACCGCCGACGACTGCGCCTGCCGTTGCCCCGCCAGCGATAAAAATCGTGTTATTCACTGCATTGCCAACAGCTTTTGCATTTTCCCTTTTGAGCACTTCGGGTTTGTCTTCGTATTTCGAGTAGTTTTCTGCGATCTTTAAGCCTGCTCCAAACGTTTCTGTCGCTCCGGTTATCAGTGTCGCTGTAATGGCATTTCCTTTTGCGAATTTCAAGCCTGTTTTTCCGACATCCTTCAGCGTTGAGCGTACGCCGGCTTCATTAACAAATCCTCTTGTATAGCTCCTTACGCTGTTTGAAAAATCCACTGTGTCCTGCGGAAAGTACTTTGTAAACTTTTTATGTACCAGATCAGAAAATGGTCGGTTTGTCTTTTTAAACAGATATTTTGGGTTCAAAAGCACTCTGGCTGCTTTTTGATAACGGGAGCTGTCTACCGCTCTGGAAATGTCCAATAGAATGTTTGAATGGCGTGCAGTATGTAAGCCGCTTGGCTGTTTCACAAACTTTGTAAGCCCTAATCCGTAGTATTTTCCCTGGGTCAGCATAAGGGCGGTTAAGCTTGTCATCGTTCCATATTTGTCATAAGCGTTATAAAGCTTTCGTAAAATATTGTCTTGCTCAACAAATTTGTCGCTCGTTTTTCTGATGAATATCTCATTGTCACTCAGCTTGCTGACGAGCGCTTTTCCTGAGCTCCAAGCATCCCCGACCCCCGAAAAACAGCTGCTGTAGCGGGGATCGCATTGTAAAATCAGCTGTCCCAGCTCCCCATGCAAATCCTTATATTTGTTTTCCATATCAGTTAATTCTGTGACCACATCATTTGCCAGCTGTTCAAGCTTATCCGGATCAACTGCAATGTTTCCTGACACGCTATTCACCTCTCGAGTTTATGTCTTTCCTCTCTTGCTTTTCTTTCTAATTCTTCCATTCTGGCAATCTCAGCTTTTCGTTCTTCTATTTTTACGGCAGCTGCCTTAAGTTCCTGGCTTGTTTCAAGCAGCTCCTGTTCGAACTGGTCGTAGGCAGCTTTTGTTTCCTCAAAATCCTGGTCAAATATGTCTCTTGCTTTTCCCTGCCACGCATCGCCCAATGCAGATAACCGGGAGTCAAGGAGCATCTTTGAGCTTCTGACCTCTTCTGCGGCTGCACTGTACTGATTTGCAAGCTCAATGACTTTATGTGAGTCCAACTTTTGTCCCCTGCCTTTCCTAAATTAACGCACAAATGGATGTTTTATATAAATGATTATAAATAATTCGGCATGTATCCGAATCGTACAAAAGAACCTTTTCATAAGAACTGGAAGGGCGTATATTCACTCAAATTTCACAGATGATGAGACTTTGAGAGTGCAAAAAAGGTAAAAAAATCAAATTTCTTACATGATAGCAAGTGAGAAATTTCCCGCTCTATGGGAAAAAAAACTAAAACTGATCAAATGACCTAAGTGCGCCAAAAGCATTACGAGACAAGCTGTCACATGATATAAATAAAATGTAAACGTTATCAAGGAGGTCGTCATATGAAGAAAAAATCATTCTCAATCGTAATAGCGGGCGGAGGGAGCACATTTACTCCCGGGATTGTTCTGATGCTACTGGACCATTTGGAGGAGTTTCCGATCAGAAAGCTGAAGCTGTATGACAATGATAAGGAAAGACAGGAGCGGATTGCGGCGGCCTGTGACGTTTTTATCAGAGAAAAAGCACCGGAAATTGAATTTACAGCGACGACTGATCCGGAAGAAGCTTTTACAGACGTTGATTTTGTCATGGCACACATCAGGGTAGGGAAATATGCGATGCGCGCGCTTGATGAGCAAATTCCGCTGAAGTACGGAGTTGTGGGCCAGGAGACGTGCGGGCCGGGCGGTATCGCATACGGTATGCGTTCAATTGGCGGTGTGCTTGAAATATTAGATTACATGGAAACATACTCGCCAGATGCGTGGATGCTGAATTACTCCAACCCAGCGGCGATTGTGGCGGAAGCAACGAGACGCCTCAGACCGAACTCAAAAATCCTCAACATCTGTGATATGCCGGTCGGTATCGAAGACCGTATGGCGCAAATTCTCGGCCTGTCCTCAAGAAAAGAAATGAAGGTCCGGTATTACGGGTTAAATCATTTCGGCTGGTGGACATCCATTCAGGATCAAGAGGGCAATGATTTAATGCCGAAGCTGAAGGAACATGTGTCTCAGTACGGGTATATTCCGAACGCAGAGTCCGAAGCGGTGGAGGCGAGCTGGAATGACACGTTCGCAAAAGCGCGTGACGTGCAGGCCGCCGATCCAGACACATTGCCGAATACGTATTTACAATATTATCTGTTCCCGGATGACATGGTGAAAAAATCAAATCCGAACCATACGCGGGCAAACGAAGTTATGGAAGGACGCGAAGCCTTTATTTTCAGCCAATGCGATATGATTGCACGCGAGCAATCCTCTAAAAACAGCGACATCAAAATAGACGATCACGCGTCATATATCGTCGATCTGGCCCGTGCCATTGCCTACAATACAGGTGAAAGAATGCTTTTAATCGTTGAAAATAACGGCGCAATCGCAAACTTTGACCCGACAGCGATGGTAGAGGTGCCGTGTATCGTCGGCTCAAACGGGCCTGAACCGATCACAGTCGGAAACATTCCGCAGTTCCAAAAAGGACTGATGGAGCAGCAGGTATCAGTTGAGAAATTGACAGTTGAGGCGTGGACGGAAAAATCCTTCCAAAAACTATGGCAGGCGCTCATTCTCTCAAAAACAGTGCCGAACGCTCGTGTGGCAAGGCTCATTCTCGAAGATTTAATGGAAGCCAATAAAGATTTCTGGCCTGAGCTTGATCAAAGCCCTAGCCGCATCTCCTAACTGAAAAATCCCCCATTTTCGAAATCTATATTGTATATAATAGAAAGAAAATGGGGGGATCTGATATGCAGCTCGAAGAACTGATTAATCAGCATTACAGTAAATTAAATGACAATGACTTTCATATTCTGAAATATATATTGAATCACAAGAACACGTGCTATCGTCTTGGAATCGATGCGCTTGCGAAAGCGTGCAGTGTATCGCGTTCCTCGATTTTGCGTCTTGCCCAAAAGCTTGGTTTCAGCGGCTACAGTGAATTCCGCGTTTTTTTGAAGTGGGAAGATCAGTCGGAAGAAGGCGAGAGTATGAGTTTTCAAAAGCTGCTGGATGACATTGAAGCAAACCTGAAATTTTTAAGGACAAAGGACATGACGGACATGTGCCAGCTGATTGATGAAGCGGACCGCATGTTCGTGTACGGGTCCGGAACGGCGCAAAAGATATGCGCCCATGATCTGCAAAGAATGTTTATCCCTCTCAATAAGTATCTGATTTTAATTGAGGGCAGAAATGAATTTGACCAGATGCAGGATGATTTTAAGGTGAATGACCTGTTTATCATCATTTCGCTGTCCGGAGAAACACCTGAGCTGATCCCGCAGGCAAGAATGCTTTCCGCAAAGGGTGTTCCCTTTATTTCCATTACGAATCTGAAAAACAATGTCCTCGCCCAACTGACACCGCATAATCTTTATGCGACAAGCAAGGCCGTGACATTGAGCGATAAAAAAGAAATTGTCGCTTTTGCGCCGTTTTTTCTCGTTGGCGAAGCATTATTCCGCGCATATGTTGATTACAAAGAAGCTGAAAAAAACGACATTGAGTAGCAGGGGGTTTTGATATGATGCAAAAAGTCCAGCGCTTTGGAAGCGCGATGTTTGTGCCTGTTCTATTATTCGCGTTCGCCGGCATTATTGTCGGTGTCAGCACACTTTTCAAAAACGAAACCCTGATGGGCCCGCTCGCCGATCCTGACGGGTTTTGGTACCAGTGCTGGTATATCATTGAGCAGGGCGGCTGGACCGTATTTAATCAAATGCCGCTCTTATTTGCCATCGGCATCCCAGTCGCTTTGGCGAAAAAAGCTCAGGCGCGCGCTTGTTTGGAAGCGCTTACGGTTTACTTGACGTTCAACTACTTTGTCAGCTCGATCCTGACGGTATGGGGAGGAGCATTCGGCGTCGACATGAACCAAGAGGTCGGCGGAACGAGCGGACTAACGATGATTGCCGGCATTAAAACGCTTGATACCAACATTATTGGGGCAATCTTTATTTCTTCCATTGTTGTATTTTTGCATAACCGCTATTTTGATAAAAAACTGCCTGATTTTCTCGGCATCTTTCAAGGCTCCACGTATATCGTCATGATTTCCTTCTTCATTATGATTCCGGTCGCTCTGGCCGTGTCTTTTATCTGGCCGATGGTCCAAACGGGAATCGGCTCGCTTCAAAGCTTCCTTGTTGCCTCGGGGGCAGCAGGTGTATGGGTTTACACGTTCCTGGAACGGATTTTAATTCCGACCGGCCTTCATCATTTTATTTACACGCCGTTCATCTACGGCCCGGCTGTGGCGGAAGGCGGTATCGTCACGTATTGGGCGCAGCACCTCGGTGAATATTCACAAAGCGCCAAACCGCTGAAGGAGCTGTTCCCGCAAGGCGGATTCGCGCTTCACGGCAATTCGAAAATCTTCGGCATTCCGGGGATTGCGCTCGCGTTTTATGTCACAGCCAAAAAGGAAAAGAAAAAACTCGTCGCCGGCCTGCTAATTCCTGTCACACTCACGGCGATCGTCGCCGGCATTACAGAGCCGATTGAGTTTACTTTCTTATTCATCTCTCCTTTCCTATTTGCGGTTCACGCCGTACTCGCCGCGACAATGTCGACGGTCATGTATATGGCCGGTGTTGTCGGAAACATGGGGGGCGGGTTAATCGAGGCGGTTACCCTGAACTGGATTCCGCTCTTTGGCAGCCACGGTATGACGTATGTGTATCAAGTTCTGATTGGACTCTCATTTACTGCTATTTATTTTTTCGTCTTCCGATTTCTGATCCTTAAATTCAATATTGCCACACCGGGACGGGAAATTGACGATCAGCAGGAAACAAAGCTGTATTCAAAACAGGAATACAGAGAAAGAAAAAACAAAAAGGACGAAACAGCCTCCGCTGCGGAAACGGCAGATGAAACCGCTGCATTGTACATCGAAGCGTTAGGCGGAAAAGACAACATCACCGAGGTCACAAACTGCGCCACCCGCCTCAGAGTCAGCGTCAAGGATGAAAAAAAGGTCGAACCCGACAGCGTCTTCCGCGCGCTTGGCGCACACGGCGTCGTCAGAAACGGGAAAGCGTTTCAGGTGATTATCGGATTGAGTGTGCCGCAGATGCGGGAGCGTGTGGAAAAACTACTAAGTTGAATAGTCAAGGTTTATCAGTGCGCTGTTTTAAGACAGCGCATTTTTGTTTGTCATACGTTTGCCATCTATAAGTGTAAGGGATGTTTATCAAAAATTAGGGGGTAGAAAAATGGAGAACTATACAACATTTTTAGGTCTTTACAAACCTGAAAAAACTGAAAGCGTTGAAATTGATTCAAAGCTTGCTGAGAATTTTGAAACAATCGATCGTAAAATTGGGACTGCACTCTATGATGGAACAACAACATTTGAAAACTTAAATGAACGACTCAAAATGTATGAAAACAGATTTGAGTATCATGAAGAACGAAACGTAATGGATTATGGAGCCAAAGGAGACGGAGTTACAGATGATACGCAAGCATTTCAGGATGCGATGGCCGAGGGCGGTTATCTGATAAAAGTTCCTGCAGGCGTATTTAGGGTATCTGGATTGCTTGTTCCTTCGAATACAATGCTGGTTGGAGCAGGTAAGAAAAGAACCATCATCAAGTTATTAGACGACACACCAGTGGGTCACTCTGTACTTACCAATAGTGATCATACAAATGGTAATGAAAATATCTATATTGGACATGTAACACTGGACTGGAATAAAGATACGCGCCCTGCTGGGTGGAAGATCCCTAAAGGCCCCACTTCAAGCTGTTTGCTTTTTGCAAATGTGGATTACTCATTTGTGGAGCATGTTTTTGCAAAAAATGCCGGCCTTCACGGATTCGATGCTACAAGCCCAAATTATAACAGACATGGAGAAAATGATGATCCTGCCTTTTATCAGCCTGGTGGCTGCAACTTTGTAACCTTTTCATATTGTGAAGCAACAGGCTCGGGTGATGACAATTTCACATGCCACTTTGGAAAGCATACGACTTTCAGTCATTGTCTATCCTATCATCCAATGGGGTTAAATGATGGATCTTCAAATACAAACTGTTTTGAAATTGATGATGGCTCACAGGATGTGATGGTTGATAGCTGCATCGCAATTGGGGGAGTTCGAGGATTTGAAATTAAAGCACATGACTATGCTCCGGCTGCGAAAAGAGTTCAGCTCGTGAACTGCCGTGCCTATGAGAATGCGATTAGTTTTTGCATTCGGCATATAGGACACCACACAGCAAGTGATCCTCAGTCAGCATCAGCTCATGATGTTCAGCTGGCTAACTGTATCGCATATAACCCTAAGCCAAATGATCTTTATAAAGGGGCAGGACCAAATGCTCTGCAAATTTCAGGCTACGATGGTGTCAACGTGGTGAATTTTCATGCTATATGCGATGATTCATCAATTAACTATAAGGGAAATTCAGTTGTAAGTGTGTATTATAAAGGGCGCCTAATCAATTTGAAGAATATAACGATTCGAGGATTTAAGACTGCTGATAATGATATTTATATTGTAGGTGGCGACAATTCTGTCGGCAAAGTAATGATTGATGGTGTGACTTTGATTGATTCAGCCGAAAAGGGTGTTGTTTTCGGGAGCGGTATGTACGAGTCTGTCGTTAGTAATGTATGGGGGCAAAGATCGCCTAAAAATAACAGTGGTACTGTTGGTATTTATTCTACTGATCCGGATCTCAATGTTTCTAATTGTGATTTTTCAGGCTACGAAACCGACTTTAAAATTGGCGGAGTCGTGACGCCGTACTTTTTGTTTAAACATAAAGGAAGCGGGGTTATTGGTTCTCGTGAATCTCATGCTACTGGAAATAATAATTTTGTAGCCGGATCAGTTCGGGGAAGAGCAACTGGCGCTGCCCAATCTTCAGTGATCGCCTCATATAATACGATCAATCCGAATTCAGACTCAGTTGCTCTGGGATGGGCAAGCGGCAGCACACCATCCTCAGCAAACAGAAAGATTGAACTTCATGCAAAAGATGGAACGATTAAGGCTTCAGGAAGCATAAAAAGTTCCCAAACTTTCACCGATTACGCAGAGTATTTTGAGAGTTTAAGCGGTGAAAAAATTCCGACAGGAACCTTGGTTACTCTGGAAGGAGATAAGATTAGACCTGCGAATAAAGGTGACATTATGCTTGGAGTTATTTCTGAAACAGCAGGTGTGATTCTTGGTGAGTCAAGCTTTCATTGGTCCGGAAGATACTTGAAGAATGATTTTGGCGGATATATTTATGAGAAACAGAAAGGTGCTAATGGCCAGCTCGTCATGGCACCTAGGGAAAACCCCGATTATAAGCCGGATAAGAACTATGCTTCTAGGGAAGACAGGGATGAATGGAATGTTGTGGGGCTTGTAGGGCAGGTTTATGTAAGATGTGACAGCACAGTAAAAGCTGGAGACTTTATTCAAGCACATAACGGAATTGCAACAAAAACTGAATCTCCTAAACAAAACTGGCAGGTCATGAGAGTAATAAAAGAGTTCGACAAGAGCAAGGAATATGGAGTGGCTTTAGTTTTTATTAGGTAATATAAAATGTGCAGATCCTAAATAGAGGTGCTTTTTGCGCTCTATTTAGGGTTTTACATAAGATTTCAGAAATGTATCACCTCATTTTTTATCAGAGAAACATTCCTCGCAAAAAAGGTCTTCGTTTTAACATTTTTATTTTATATTTTTCCTTTAGTTCAATTTATCTTTCTAGTGTCTTTTCATTGACCTAAGTCAATCCCGCATCTTAACTTCTGTAGAGTAAAATTACTGATACTTTTAATGAATGCAGTTCAGCCAGGAAATGCTCTTAAATGAAAGGTAAGGTGAGTATTGTCATCAATCGGTTTTATTGCATTCGGCTTCATGGGCACTGAGAAGCCTCTTTTCGGAGCGTATAAAGCCCGAGTGCTCTGCTCTTAAAAACATTCGTACTTAAGCCACAATAGGGGTTTTCCTTTCAATTCACTTTCAACTTATTTGCTGCATTGTCTTTTCAGACAAACTCCTTTTAAAACACAGTCTCTAAATCGATATTAGATTCAGAGTTTTTTCTTTACTTTCAAAACACATCCTAAAAGTAAAATTCTTTCATCAAGCTCCGCAAACAATTAAAATAAAAAGTACATATTGCTAAAGGGATTTGGAGGCTTTTACATGTCAAAGGCTTTATCATATTTAAAACCATACTCACTTCTGGTGGGAATTGCGCTGATTCTCATGCTGACGGAACTCGCGGTTGAACTGGTACAGCCTCTATTGATTGCAAAAATCATCGACGATGGGATTTTGAAGCAAGACATGCGGCACGTTTGGATATGGGGTGCGGTCATGATCGGACTGACCATTTTATCATTTGCGGCGGGTATGCTGAATTCCTTTTACGCTGCCCATGTCAGCCAAAGCTTTTCCTACGATACGAGAAAAGGGCTTTTTCAAAAAATCCAGTCCTTCTCTTATTCAACATTTGGACAGTTTTCATCCTCATCCTATATGACAAGGCTCACAAACGATGTAACACAGGTGCAAAACCTGATTTTTATGAGCCTGAGGTTTATGCTGCGTGCGCCGTTAATGATTGTGGGCGGCATTGTGCTGTCACTCGCTGTTAACGTGAAGCTCGGCTTTTTTCTTCTTGTGACGATTCCGATCCTGATTTTGTTTTTGCTTTGGGTACTGAAAAAAGGCGGAGCGCTGTTTAGGTCTGTTCAGAAACGGCTGGATCAAGTGAATACGATCATGCAGGAAAATTTAACTGCGATCAAGCTGATTAAAGCGCTGCTGCGCGGAAGCCATGAGGTCAAGAGATTTATCAAAGCAAACACGATGCTGATGCAAAAAACGGTCTCGGCATTTCAGCTTGTAGAATTTACAATGCCTGTGCTGATGTTGCTGATGAACCTCTGCATTCTGTTTATTTTATGGGCGGGAGCTCACAGCATTACAAGCGGAGGCACTCAGGTCGGCGATGTCGTCGCGGTTATTAACTATGCGACACGAATTACGGGTGCGCTTTCTATGTTCCCGTTTTTGATTATGATTTTTACCCGGGCAAAAGCCTCAGGCGACAGAATCGGCGAAGTGCTTGAAACAGAAGGTGACGAGCAGGAGGGAGGATTACTCTCAGATCGCTTGTCAGGCCGAATTGACTTTCAGGATGTGTCCTTCCGATATCCGGATATGGACAGAGAAGCGCTGCGGCATGTCACATTTTCCGCAAAGCCGAAAGAAACGATCGCGATTCTCGGGGCGACAGGATCAGGAAAATCAACGCTTTTTCAGCTCATCCCGCGGCTTTATCAGCCGGATTCGGGCAGCATTTACATAGATGAAAAGCCAATTGATGATTTTCCGGCGGAGGGTCTTCGCAAGCAAATCGGATTTGTGCCTCAGGAAGTGCTCCTGTTCTCAGGCACAATCAAAGAAAATATAGCTTGGGGCAAAGAACATGCTTCACTTGATGAAATAATGGAAGCGGCAAAACATGCGCAAATCCATGAAACGATCATGAAGCTTCCAAAGGGATATGATACCGTCCTGGGTCAAAGAGGCGTCAATTTGTCCGGCGGCCAAAAGCAGCGGATTTCTATTGCACGGGCGCTCATCAGAAAACCATCCATCCTTCTTTTGGATGACAGCACAAGCGCACTTGACCTACAAACGGAAGCGAATCTGCTTGAGGCCATCAGCACATATGAGTGCACAACCTTAATCATTACACAAAAAATAACAACGGCCATGAAAGCTGATGAAATCTTGCTGCTGGAGGATGGCGAGCTGATAGAAAAAGGCACACACAGCGAGCTGCTTTCTGAATCACATTTATACAAGCGCATTTACGAGTCGCAATTCGGAAGGGAGGGGAGCGAGTCGTGCTGAAAGACATCCGCAAGCCTTTCCAATATCCCAAAATCCCAATCGATAAAAAGGAACGCGCCAAAAAAAGAGCGAAAGCAAAGGATACAAAAGGCACCCTGAGACGAATCTGGTCGTACCTGGCAGAACGAAAAGGGCTGCTCATACTCGTTATGCTGATGGTCGTAATCAGCGCGATATTCGGCCTCCTCGGCCCCTTTGTGATCGGAAAGGCCATCGATCATTTCATTGTCGGCCAGACGGTCAGCGGGCTTATTCCCGTTCTGCTCATTCTGCTTGGCATATATCTCATTCAATCTTTGTCACTCTGGTTTCAAAACTATTGGATGATCACGATTTCGCAAGGCACAGTCTTTAGAATGCGAAGCGAGCTGTTCACCCATCTGCATGAGCTGCCGATCCCGTTTTTTGATAAACAGCGGCATGGAGAGCTGATGAGCCGGGTGACCAATGACATCGAAAATGTCAGCTCCACTTTAAATACGTCAGTGATTCAAATTCTGTCGAGCGTCATTACCTTCGTCGGAACGATTGCCGTCATGCTGTATATGAGCCCGCTGCTGACGGTGATTACGCTGACGATCATTCCAGTAATGGCGGTAAGTTTGAAATGGATCACTAACCGTACGGGGAAACTCTTTAAAGAACAGCAAAAAAACCTTGGCGAGCTGAACGGATATATTGAAGAAAGCATTTCAGGCGCAAAGGTCATCAAAGCGTATTCACGGGAAGACCAGATCACAGCTGAATTTCTGGAAAAAAACGCCGCACTCAAGACTTCAGGCTTCTGGGCACAGACGATTTCCGGCTTTATCCCGAAAGTGATGAACTCTTTAAACAATTTAAGCTTTACAATCATTGCCGCAATCGGCGGACTGTTTGCGCTGAAAGGCTGGATATCCATCGGCACCATCGTTGTCTTTGCCGAGTACTCAAGACAGTTCACACGCCCTTTAAATGATCTGGCCAATCAGTTTAATACGATGCTGTCCGCTATTGCCGGCGCTGAACGGGTGTTTGACGTGCTGGATGAAAAAGAGGAGCGGGAGGATGAAAAGAATGCCATGCATCAGCCGATACAAACAGGCAGCATTGAATTCCGAAATGTTTCCTTCGGCTACGAGGAAAACAATCAGACGCTGAAACACCTCCAATTCACAGTACCGGCCGGGCAGTCAATCGCCTTTGTCGGCCCGACGGGAGCGGGGAAAACCACTATAACCAATCTCCTTGCCCGTTTTTACGAGCCCAATGAGGGGAGCATTTTAATCGACGGGATTGATATTAAAAAGCTGACAAGAGCCAGCCTGAGAAAAAACATGGGGTTTGTGCTTCAGGATTCGTTCTTATTCCAAGGCACGATCAGAGAAAATATCCGCTACGGCAGGCTCGATGCCTCCGATCAGGAAGTCGAGACCGCAGCAAAAACAGCGAATGCGCACAGCTTTATTGCGCGGATGCCAAAAGGATATGATACAGTGCTGACACAAAACGGCTCGGGCATCAGTCAAGGGCAGAAGCAATTGATCTCCATAGCAAGAGCCGTGCTGGCCGATCCGGTTCTGCTCATTTTGGATGAAGCGACAAGCAACATTGATACCGTAACAGAAGTGAAAATCCAAGAAGCGCTTGCCCGCTTAATGGAGGGGAGAACGAGCGTCATCATTGCCCACAGGCTGAATACCATTCAACGAGCGGATCAGATTGTTGTGTTAAAAGACGGCGAAATGATTGAAAAAGGCAGCCATGATGAGCTGATACGCCAAAAAGGATTTTACAGTGACTTATACGAAAGCCAATTTAAGCAATAATGAAAAAGACCTTTGTCCTGCACAAAGGTCTTTTTTGTTACAGATTTATAGTACTTTCATTTCAATTTCGTAAAATGTAACAAAATTACTTGACGTAAACAAGTTATGTATATATACTAGCTTACATTAAGTAAGTGATAACATTTATCAAGGAGGATAAAAATGAATAAATCATTTGAAATTGGCACATTACTTTTAAGAGTCATCACAGGTATTATCTTTTTTGTTCACGGTTTATCAAAGTTTCAGGCAATGGAGGGCACGATCCAATTTTTCGGCAGCATAGGGCTTCCAAGCTTTATGGCGTATGTCATCGCAGCGATTGAACTCGTTGGCGGAGTGCTCGTCTTTTTCGGATTGGCTACACGTATTGTAGGTGTTCTGTTTGCTCTTACGCTGATCGGAGCCATTATTACAGTGAAGCTGAAAGCGCCATTCATGGGGAACTCAGAATTTGATTACCTTCTGCTTCTGACATCCATTCACCTGGCGCTTTCGGGAAGCCGTTTCTTGGCGCTGGACTCATTTGTGTTTAAAGCAAAAAAGAACGAAAATGTATCAGCATAAGAAAAGAGGCATACAGCATGACCAGCATTCATGAGGGTACAACCATTGGCTATGTCAAACTCACAATCCGCAGTCTGGAGCGTTCCCTTCAGTTCTATTGCAATGTGATCGGCTTTCAAGTCTTGAAAAAGACGGACCGCCGAGCTGAATTAACGGCTGACGGAATACGCACCCTCCTTATTCTTCAAGAAAATCCAAGCGCTGTCGTCTTGCCTGAACGCACGGTAACGGGCCTGTATCACTTTGCGATTCTGCTGCCCAACAGAAAGGAACTTGGTATCGCACTTGCCCGCTTGATTGAAAACGGGATTGCCATCGGTCAGGGAGACCACGCTGTCAGCGAGGCGCTCTATCTCTCTGATCCTGACGGAAACGGAATTGAAATGTACGCTGACCGCCCCCGGAGCACTTGGCAGCGGGATCGTGAAGGAAACTATGTCATGACGACAACCGCTGTCGACATCGAGAGCCTTTTGGAAGAGGCCGGAGAAGAGCGGAAAACAACACTTCCAAACGGTACGGTCATCGGGCACATTCATCTGCATGTCAGCGATCTGAATGAAGCAAAAGCGTTTTATACAGGTGTATTGGGCTTTGACATTGTCGGAGACTATGCGGACATGTCTGCTCTCTTCGTTTCAGCCGGAGGCTACCACCACCATATCGGCTTAAACATTTGGGCGGGAAGAAACGCGCCGCCTAAACCGGCAAATGCCAGCGGACTAGACTATTACACTGTTGTCCTGCCTCATCAAGAGGAACTCAAACGTGTGGCGGACCGAGTCAAAAACGCTGGATATTCGATTGAAGAAACGGAAAATCATTTTCATGTGAAAGACCCTGTCTCCGGAGCGTTTATCAAATTTGTGATTTGACTGTCATCCCTTTGCCGTAAATAACGGCAGGGGGATTTTTTATTTTTGTCCGCCTTGTTATGGTAAGAGAACCAACCTGTAAGGGGGAACTGAACCATCTTGTAACGGGCTCAATCGCTTTAAATAGAGCAAAATGATGCTTTATTTAACACCTATTATTCGGGAGCGATGAATTCGAATAAATAAGTGACAGCACCGCATTTGACATAGAGTTCATATGCGGTTTTTTAATTCCGGGATTTATCTTCCAGAAACACCTGTAAAAAATAACAAGAGGCAGGTATGATAAGAAAGGAATTGCTTATAGGAGTGATGAGCGTGAAGGCTCTTTTATTTACAAGGATTTTCACCTTAATGGTGAGCTGTTCGATGTATCTGCCCCTCGTAAAGAATGATAATTGGTTTGAATATCTATTTATAGCGTTAGGAGCTGCCGTGTATGCAGCCAATCATTTTCTGCTGAAAATAGAGAAGTATGACGTCTGGTTTTGTCTGATTGATATTACGGTCGGCTTTTCGTTTGGATTCATGTTTCCCGGCACTGGTTTGTTCATTATTATGCTATGTCCGGTAGCTGTCGCATTTTTTCTGCGCGGGTTCAATAGAAAAATGGCATGGTCTGTGTTATGTCTTTGCTCCATTTTGTTTTCAATTGTCCTCATTCGTACATATCTATTAGTCGGCAATGAATACGTCATGGATCATATCACCAGCATGACATTTGTGGTGTTCTGCGGGGTGGTCGGTAAATTAATCGGCAAACTTCTTGAAGCACAAGAAACGGCAAAACAGCAGTTTCAGGAACTGACGGATTCGCATCTGGCGCTGTCAGCCGCACACCAGGAGCTGCATTTATATGCGAAGCAGGTCGAAGAACTCACCGCCATTCATGAACGGAACAGAATGGCACGGGACATCCATGATACAGTGGGGCACAAAATGACGGCGCTTCTTGTCCAGCTGCAGCTTCTGCGTGAATGGCAAAAAAGAGACAGCCGAAAAGCGGAAGAAACAGTCGGGGTATGTGAAACGCTTGCCCGTGAAGCGCTTGATGATATCCGCTTATCAGTACGCACCCTGCAAACGGAGAGCGATCCCTCATTCATTGAATCGCTGAAACAGCTGACAGAAGACTTTTACAAAAATGCGGGCGTCACATCCGAACTGACGGTCAGCGGCGACCCTGCGCTGGTCCCTCTGTCTCTGCACCCGACTGTGATCAGAACAGTGCAGGAGGCGCTGACCAATGCCAAACGGCACGGCGGCGCCACAGCCTGTTCAATCCAGCTTGCCTGCACAACGGACAGCATCAGCCTTGTTATGAAGGATGACGGAAAAGGAAATCCCGAGGCGGCACTCGGCTTTGGCCTTTTGAATATGAAAAAGCGGGCAGCGGAGCACGGCGGATCGATCCGCTTTGAAAGTGAAACGGATCAAGGATTTACTGTAATCGCCGAATTTTCTTTGGCCAATAAAAAATGGAGCTTTGGGCCCGCGCAGCAAAAGGAGAGTTTATCATGATTAAGATCATCATTACCGACGATCAGGATATCGTCAGGGAAGGGCTGGCATCCCTGCTTCAGCTCCGAGAAGAACTCGATGTCATCGCCACAGCGCGAAACGGACAGGAAGCCTTTGAAAAGGCGAAAGAGCTGGAACCGGATATCGTATTAATGGACATTCGCATGCCGGTTTCCAACGGGGTGGAGGGAACAAAATTGATCACCAGCTCGCTAACGGGCGTAAAGGTGCTGATGCTGACAACCTTTAAAGATTCAGAGCTGATTGCCGAAGCGCTTGAAGAAGGGGCAAGCGGTTACCTGTTAAAGGACATGTCAGCCGATACAATTGTGAAAGCGGTTATGACTGTTCAATCAGGCGGAATGGTGCTCCCGCCGGAACTCACAGCCCAAATGCTGAATGAATGGAAACGTGAAAAACAGCTGAAAGGAACGGAAGAGAAAGAAAAACCGAAGGAGCTGCACGACTTAACCGAGCGCGAAATGGAAGTGCTGGCTCAGCTCGGGTACGGGCTGAACAATAAAGAAATTGCTGAAAAACTGTATATTACAGAAGGCACAGTGAAAAATCACGTGTCAAACATTATCAGCAAACTGTCGGTCAGAGACAGAACCCAAGCTGCCATTTATTCCGTCAGACATGGCGTATCTGTCTTTTGATAGATGACGTTTGGCATATGCGTTACCTTGAAAAGGCCTGCCGCAAGCCTTTTTTTTATGCCTGATGTTCTATCCGGCGCCACATGTTTTACACTCTCATCTCTTCTACAATGGCAATGGGATAAAAAAAGGAGTGAAACGGCGTGCTTCAAGCAGAAAATATCAAAAAGGCATACGGAAAAAAAACAATTGTCAAAGGAATCTCTTTTTCTTTGAAAAAGGGTGAGTCGTTCGGACTGCTGGGACCGAACGGAGCGGGGAAGTCCACAACCATTTCTATGATTTCCGGGCTTGTGCCGCTTGACGGAGGGGAGATTACAGTCGGCGGGTATGTTATCGGCAAAGACACGAACAAAGCCAAACAAAAAATCGGCATTGTCCCGCAGGAAATCGCCCTGTACCCGACACTGACGGCACAAGAAAATCTCGTATTCTGGGGGAAAATGTATGGACTCACGCATGGAGAGGCCAAAAAAAGATCAGCAGAAGTCCTTGAGTATGTCGGACTGACTGAGCGTGCTAAAGAGAAAATCGAAACCTTCTCAGGCGGAATGAAACGGAGAATCAATATCGGCGCCGCCCTTATGCATAAGCCTGAGCTGCTAATCATGGATGAACCGACCGTCGGCATCGACCCCCAATCGAGAAATCATATTTTAGAAACAGTCAAACAGCTCAACGAAACAGGCATGACTGTGATCTATACGAGTCACTACATGGAAGAGGTCGAGTATTTATGCGACCGGATCGGCATTATTGATCAGGGAGAAATGATTGCGATCGGCACAAAAACCGACTTGTGCAGCCGTCTTGGAGGAGACACGATCATCCAAATGACTGTCAGCAGGACAGATGAAGGGTTCCTTTCTGCTGTCCGCTCTCTTGCCCATGTGAATGATGTGACAGTGAGTGAATCTGAGCTCAAAATTGAGGTTGCTGCGGCGCACCATGAGAAAGTAGTCACCAGCCTGCTCACGGAAGCCGCTGCCCATCAAACGAATCTCCTGTCTCTCCAGGTTCAGGAGCCAAATCTGGAACGGCTGTTTCTGAATCTGACAGGCCGCACATTGCGGGATTAGGAGGAACAGCGATGAAAAAAGCAATATGGATCGCATGGAAAGATGTCAAAATCAGAATCACGGACAAAAAAGGGTTTATGATGCTTATCCTAATGCCGCTGATCTTAACAGCCATATTAGGGGCCGCTCTTGGGTCAATCCTTGGCGGAGGCAGCGAGATTGTTGAAATCAAAGTCGGCTATGTCCAGTCTGATCAGTCAGGCACGTCGAAGATGTTTAAAACAGATGTACTTGAAAAAATGAAGATGATCAAGGTCACAGAAGCCGGCAGTAAAAAGGAAATGAAAAAGCTGCTGACGGAAAAGAAAATTGATGTCGGAATTGCCGTCCCGGCACATTGGGGATCCGGCAAGAAACCGGCCGCTGTCTATGCTGGCACTGATCAGGAATTAAAAGGCTCTATCATAGAAACGGCTGCAGTGTCTTTTATAGATCAATACAAGGCGGTCCGAGAAGCGTCATCCGCCTCAATGGAATACGTCACCAAGACGGAAGCTGCAAAACGAGGAAAGCTCAATCCTTCCCTCATTGCAGAAAACCTTGCAAAGACGCTTGAAAAAGAAGCGGGTGCCAGGCTTGCTGTTACAGAGAAATCAGTCGGCACAAAAGAAGTTACCAGTTTTCAATACTATTCGGCGGCAATGCTTTGCATGTTTATGCTGTTTCATATGACGGTCGGCGCGAAATCATTTTTGCTGGAAAAGGAAACGGAAACCCTTGCCAGACTGCTGATGACGCCTGCACAAAAATACGCCATTCTCTTCGGGAAGTGGCTCGGGACCTATTTGTTTGCCATTATACAATTTTTCATTTTTCTTATTGTAACCATCAATGTGTTTGATGTGGACTGGGGAGACAATCTCTTGTTCGTGAGTGTGCTGGGGCTGTCTTACGCAGCAGCTGTATCCGGCATTTCAATGCTTCTTGCTTCATGCCTCAGCGATATGAAGTCAGCGGATGTTTTAGGCGGTTTTGGGATACAGGTGCTTGCCGTTCTCGGCGGTTCTATGCTTCCGCTTTATCAATTTCCGGATTTCCTGCAGTCTGTTTCAAAGGCGGTGCCAAATCGATGGGCGCTCGAAGGCTTTCTTTCCTTAATGGAGGGGGGAGGCTGGGCTGAACTTCAAACGCCGGTCCTTCTTTTTGCGGCAATCGGCCTTTGTTCACTGGCAGTCGGCATCAGAAGGCTTCACACAAGATAAGGAGGTAAAACACGGTGAAAAAAATCATAGCCATTTGCGGCGTTGAGCTTTCTCTCATTTTCAAGAAGCCGCAGAACTATTTGATGATGTTCGCTGCCCCGCTGCTGCTGACCTTGGTATTCGGCGGTCTGCTCGGCGGAAATGATGATAAGGTGCGGCTTGCGATCGTCGATCAGGATGATACGCTTCTTTCACAGCATTATATCCGGGAGCTCAAGCAACTTGATGATATGTATACCTTTCAAACGATGTCTAAAAGCAAAGCTTCAGAAAAACTGAAACAAAAGAAAATTGCCGGAGTCATCACCCTTTCCCGCACTTTCCAAGAGAAGCTTGAAAAAGGCGAGAAGCCGGAGCTGGTCTTCAGCCACGGTCCAGAACTAACAGGAGCGCCCGTTGCTAAACAGTATGCCGAAAGCAAGCTGGCAAAGCTCAACATTCAGGTAACCGCGGCAAAAACGGCGGCCGAGGCGGCGGGGGAGAGTTGGAAGTCGGCTTATAAAACGGTAATCGCCAAAGATCATGGGGATAGCGCCACAGCTGTAAAACGGGAATCTCTCAGTGATAAAAAAGAAGGTAAGGGCGTAAGTGACACAGCTTCACGAGCTGCAGGCTTTTCCATTCTGTTTGTGATGCTGACAATGATGGGGGCAGCGGGCACGATATTAGAAGCGCGAAAAAGCGGTGTCTGGCAGAGACTGCTCACCGCGTCTGTCAGCCGCGCGGAAATTGGAGCGGGGTATGTGCTGTCGTTCTTTGTGATTGGCTGGATTCAATTTGGAATGCTGCTTCTCGCATCCCATTGGCTGTTCGGAATCAGCTGGGGCAATCCGGCTGCGCTGATCGTGTTAGTATCCTTTTTTCTGTTTGCAGTCGTGGGTATCGGGCTGATGATTGCTGCCCATGTCAGAACACCAGAACAGCAGCTTGCTTTCGGCAACTTGTTCGTTATTGCGACGTGTATGGTAAGCGGAATGTATTGGCCGATAGAAATTGAGCCGAAGCTGATGCAGTCCATTGCTGACTTTCTCCCGCAAAAGTGGGCGATGAGCGGACTGACAGAAATTATCGCTAACGGGGCAAACATCACGGATATACTCGGCATTTGCGGCATCTTGTTTGCTTTTGCAGCTGTCACCTTCACAGTGGGGCTGAAAGCGCTCCGAACGTAAAAGCATCCGCCTCCGGGCAGATGCTTTTTATCATTATATCTTGTTTTCTGTCAGGTTCAGTCTTTGTTCCAGATGTTGTTTGACGGACGGCCAGTCATTTTCGATCATTTAAGGCCGCTCCTGGGTATCCTCTTGTATCATGGCTGAAATATGCTCCAGCCAAGAAACGTAGGTTTTCTCCCGCTCCAGCGCTTTTGTCAATACCAGATAGTGGCCAAAATCTGTTGAAGAAAACGACATCGGCTCTGCTGATGCCATTAGCTTTTCATAGCTCCTTTGCAGGTCAGCGAGCTTCTCCTTGCGTTTCAGCAGCTGGTCTGTAAACAAGTCGGCTGCCTCTTGGCGTGACAGAGAAGAAATGAAATAAGCCTTTAGCATAAATTCATCCTTCACTGTTTCCGGAATAGGATGGTGGCGGGTCAGCCACGCGTGCAGCTCCTGTTTTCCGCTGTCAGTCAGCGTATACATTTTTTTCTCAAGTTTTGTGCCCTGAATCGTTGTCCGGAATGTGATAAAGCCTTCATCTGTCAGCTTTTTGAGCTCAGGATAAATCTGGCTGTGCTTGGCGCTCCAAAACTGGCCGAGCTCCGCTTTGAAATAACTTGTAATATCATACCCGCTCAATTCGCCTTTTCGTAAAAGCCCTAATATGGCGTATTTTAATACTCTCATGCTGTCCTCCGTGTTTATGGCTGTTTTTGCAAAACAGAAGTTTTTTAAATGCCCTGCCGCAAATCGTATCGCTCTTTTCTCTTATAGCAGGAAAACAAAATTGAATTCCTTCTAGATACTGTCCTATATCAAATAGTCATTGCCATCTCATGTCTAGCTTTCATCTGTTCCCTATATTATAGGAAAGGGAGACTGGGAACACAACCGCATGTCTCCTACGCTTATTGTCCTTTCAAGTTGCTATCGATTGTATGGATCAAGTGTACTGCAGACAACTGCCCATTGACAGGTTTATGCTTATTTCAAAATAATAGAGAAATTGAAGATTCTGATAAGTTTATATTTACCAAGTTTAAATTTAATTGTATAATCATTCTGGTAAATACATAATTGAGGAGAAACGGAAAATGAAAAGATTACTTATTGCATCATCTATTTGTCTATCAATGATTTTGTCTATTCTAGCCGCTCCGCCTTCAAGTGCAAAGGCGGAAACAGCACATAACCCTGTTGTTCTTGTTCATGGGATTAGCGGCGCGTCATACAATTTTTTTGCTATTAAAAATTACTTAATCTCTCAAGGCTGGCAAAGCAATAAACTATATGCGATTGATTTTTATGATAAGACAGGGAATAACCTAAATAACGGACCGCAGCTTGCTGCATATATTGATCGTGTTTTAAAAGAAACAGGAGCAAAAAAAGTAGATATTGTGGCTCATAGCATGGGAGGAGCCAATACTCTATACTATATAAAATACTTAGGCGGGGGCAATAAGATTCAAAATGTTGTCACGCTTGGAGGAGCTAATGGTTTAGTGTCATCTGTTGCGCTGCCTGGTACAGATCCTAATCAAAAGATTCTCTATACATCAATCTACAGTCTAAATGATGAAATTGTCATCAATAGCTTGTCTCGATTACAAGGAGCCAGAAACATCCAGCTTTATGGCATCGGCCATATTGGCTTGCTTTCTAATAGCCAAGTCAACGCCTATATCAAAGAAGGATTAAATGGCGGGGGACTAAATACGAACTGATGCCTCAGGGTATGCGCTAGATTAAACCTGCTGTTCATGACAGCAGGTTTTTTGTTTTCTGAAAGATTGAGGAATTCAGAACCTAGAGTAAGCGGTTATTCAGCTTCCATATTCCAGCTCAACCACTTCTTTACTGAAGCTTTTCGCAAATGCGGGAGCCCCACCCTTCATGACAAATTGTCCCTTCCGTAACGCCAGCTTTTTTAACGATTTCACTCGGGAATGCTGAAATCGAATTGGATTATTATCAAAAGGTAAACAGGACACTGTTCCCGCGCGTCAAGCATAGCAGCCCGGCTGTACGGGACAAATGGCTGAGGGTGGTTTACCGAAAAGTTATAGGTTTTTATGGGTCTTATCTTTTATGCATTGCTGAAAGATAAGAAATCAGGCACTTTTTTCAATTGAAGCAGGTGTGTTATGGTACAACCATCGATTTCTAAAAATTTGAAATAAAGGAGCGCTGTTATGCAAATAAAAGAAATTTTTGTGATCCGCTGCATTTCGTGCTTAAGTGTCGTTCTGCTCCATATCATTTCAATGGTTCTGATGCTTCAGGCGGAAGCACTTGCCGATATTTCTCACACGGTTGATTCTTTGCGCACACTCCTGATGTTCAGCACGCCTGCTTTCATTTTCATCTCTGAGTTTTTGCTGGCGCGTTCTTATCCTGATGGGGTGCCGGAGGGGTTTTTGAAGAAGAGAGGAAAAGTGATTTTTATTCCGTTTTTATTTATCGCAGCCATAGATGCCTTGCTGATGACCAGTGCAATGGGGGGGAAGCTGACATTTTTGGCGTTTGTGCAGAAATATCTGGAAAACGTATTTTTAGGAAACTTTATCGGATATTTCATTCTTGTCATCTTCCAATTTTACATCCTGCACATGCTCTTTCATGAGTATTTGAAAAAAGCATCGCCAAAATGGGTGCTGTCTGTCTCGTTTGTGGTGACAGCCGCTTATTTGGGCTATTTCTCAGCAGTCAGTCCGGCTCCCGCTTCTGAACAAGGCGGTTCCTTTCCGTTTTTCTGGGTTCCGTTTGCAGGCTGGCTTTTCTACTTTTGTCTCGCTTATTACTGCGGAAAAGAGTACAAGCAGTTTTTAGCGCTGCTGAATCAATACCGCTGGGTGATATACGGTGCTGCGATCGGATCCGCCGCGTTGGTTGTGGCTGTTTCTTATTTCGGAGAGGTCGGCATGATCAGCTCAAAGCGGCCTGACATCATGCTTTATTCAACAAGTATGATTTTCCTGTGCTTTCACCTGTTTTCTAACATAAAGCACGTGCCGAAAATCATTATGTTTATCAGTAACTACTCCTTTTCGATTTATCTGCTGCACGCCTATTTTATGATCATTGGCTATGTTTTGCTGTTGAATATGCCGGACATTCCCGCTGTGCCGGCCGTTTTCTTGATGTTTGCCGTCTGCACAGCGGGCCCGATCCTGACATCCTGGGCGCTGAACAAGTTTAAATATGGATATTTGTTTGTAGGGAAAATCTATCAGCCGAAAAAGCGAAAAGTAAAAATGGAAGTGCGTGATCACGCAGGCTGAAACATCGCGGCAGGAGAAACGTTCCTGCCGCGATGTTTATGCTTCATTCACTTGCAATACTGTTTTTAAATACAGTTTAGCTGCTTCAACCATTCCTGATACATCAGCTTTGTCCTCATCGAAATAAAGCGCGTTTTGGATGATGCCATCATTCACATTGAGAAAAAACTTAGTAATCGTCGCCAGAGGCTGCAACGGCTGAAATTCCCCCTGATCGATTCCTTTTTGCAAAAGCTTCGAAAACCTTGTTACAAAAAGATCATAACGTTTCTCCAAATACTCGCGCCGTTCTTCATTGCGCCAAGCTGTCACCAAATATTCAAATTGCACCGGAGCCAATGTATCCTCCGCTTCACGCAGACCTTCAGTCAGTCCATCGAGGTAGCTGGTAATAGTCTTCCAGACACTTCGGTTTTCAGCTGATTTATCAAGCTTTCGAAGTCCTTCATCGAGGCCTGCCTCAATGATGCGGCGAAACATCTCTTCTGTACTGGAAAAATAAAGATAGACGCCGCCCCTGCTGAAGCCCGACTCCTCCACAACGTCCTTCATTGTCGTTAATTCAAATCCTTTTCGTTTAAAAACGGTTTTGGCAGCTTCTAAAATCTCCGCTTGCCGTTTATCTTTGTGCTCCTTTGTTACTTTCGGTGACAAGATATCGCCTGCTTTCTGACATTTTCTTACCTATAAGTGTAGTCAACCCGGCCGCAATCAGCAAGCAGCCGCAGATCAGAAAAGCAAAAGATACGCCGATCAATTCGGCCAGCACGCCCCCGCCCGCCATGCCGAGAATGGAGGCGAGAGTCGTCGTGCTCTGAATAGCGCCAAACACTCTGCCGCTATAATCAACAGGTACAGACGTCTGAACAAGAATTTGAAACGGGACATGGACGAGGCCGAAAGCCGCTCCCATAATGAAAAAAGCGAAAATAAAAAGTGCTGTGCCGACAATTCCGAGGCCACCCAGAAATGGCACACATCCAGTTGCTATTCCAAGCAGACATGCCCCTAGTGTGAAATAAAGCAGATAAGAGGAAATTCGCCTTTTTCCTACAATGGCAGCCGTCAGCAGCATACCGGCCCCGCTTACGGCCATGCACCATCCTGCAAGCTCGGGCGGCGCACCGGGAAAAGAGCGGATGAGAATAATAGCCTGTGAATCACCAATCTGCAAAATGAAGAGAACAAAGCAAGCCGTGAACAAGCCCGTCAATAGAAGAGGTGTCTGTTTCATAAATTGAAAACCTTCTTTTATAGAAGCAAGTGCTGATGTTTTGTCTTGAGGTGTATTGGATGTTTGCTTAAACGCATCTCTCGGAAGCGAAAACAAAATGACAGCAGACAGAAGAAAAGCGCCCGCGTTGATGAAGAAAACGGAATGAATGGAGACTGCGGCGACCATTATGCCGCCAAGCGCGGGACCGAAAATTTTGGTGGTGTTATCGATGATGCTGCTGATAGAAACAGCCTGCTGAATGAAAGCTTCTGATGTCAATTCCTTAAGCTTGCCGTTTTTAGAAGGTGAAAACAATGAAGAAAAACAGCTCTGAAGGCTGAGCAATACGTAAAGCTGCCAAAGCTCACTGACATAAACACAGCTGATAACGGTGAGGGTGCGGCCGATTTCTGACAGAAACATGATCATTTTTCTGTCAAATCGATCTGCAAGCACACCCGATACGGGGCCAAGAACAATGACAGGCAGTGCAAATGACATCATTAAAAAAGACATATCCAGTGAAGAAGCATCCAGCTGAAAGGCGGCTAATGTTAAGACGGCCAAAATGTGCAGCCAGTCGCCAAGGGAAGAAATCGTTTGCGAGGCTAACAGCGTCATCAGCCCTTTATTTCTCCAAAACAATGATTGACCCATAGTTTTCTCCTCCTGCTCATAAAAATGACACTAGTGTCGTTTTTTATTGTATGGGAAAATAACACAATAAACAATGGTTTTCTTGTAAAATAATAAAGATTGAATAAAGCATTCAGGAGGGAAATGGGCATGTCAACAGCCAATCTAAGCTATCCGATAGGAGAGTACAAACCTAGGAAATTCATATCAAACGAGCAGAAAGAAGAATGGATTCAAGTGCTGGAGGAAGTGCCGGCTAAGCTGAAGCAAGCCGTTGAGGGGATGACAGCCAGCCAGCTTGATACACCGTACCGAGACGGCGGATGGACCGTCCGGCAAGTTGTTCATCATCTGGCTGACAGTCATATGAATGGCTATATCCGTTTTAAATTAAGCTTGACAGAAGAGACACCGGCTATCCGTCCGTATGATGAAAAAGCATGGGCGGAGCTTGCAGACTCCAAAACAGCGGAGCCGAGCGGTTCACTCGCGCTTTTGCAGGAGCTTCACGGAAGATGGACAGCTCTTCTTCGCACTCTGACAGATCAGCAATTTCAGCGCGGATTTTACCATCCCGATTCAAAAGAGGTCATTACCCTAGAGAACGCGCTCGGGCTGTATGTCTGGCACTCCCATCACCATATCGCTCATATTACGGAGCTTTCTAAACGGATGGGGTGGTCTTAACGCTTTTGCCGGCGGAAAGCCGGGAGACTGATTGCTGCAACCACCAGCAGTGAAATCACGGCCGCCGCCGCATATAAATGATCATAGCCGCTGGCAACACTTGCATGAATGGCATCGCTTATCGCAGTTTTGACTTCAGGCACAGGTATGCGTTCGATCTGTTCTTGTAAAGAAGAAACATCTGAGCTGTCGATCTCGGGAATCATCTGCATATCCTTCCCTGACTGTCCGCTGTCCGATAAGCGGCTGCTGATTTCATCACCGATTTGGTCAAACCCTGCTGTGATAAAACCTGCATAAAGAGTAGGCGCCAATGTCAGGCCAATTTGCCTTACCAATGATAGCGTGCCAAGCGCTGTGCCCTTATTCGTTTTCGCTGCCTCTGATACAAGGACGTTCAGCGGCGCGCCTAACAGAAAGCCAAAACCAATCCCAGCTACCACACTTGCGATCACAAACTCCCATTTCTCCGTCACCCAAAGCGGAAATAAAGCAAATCCCGCACATGAAATGATTCCTGAAAGCACAACAGTTTTCACCGGTCCTTTTTTGTCGGTGAGCGCTCCGCCAAGCCAAGCGCCGATTCCGGAAGCTAAGGCGAGAGGTGTCATCCAATAGCCCGCTTTTGCGGCAGGAACGCCTAAATATTGCTCAACATAGGACGGAATAAAAATAACCGCCGCCAACAGGCCCCCGGATAATAAACCGATGATAAGCGTTCGCTGAAACAGGTGATTCCGAAGTAAAGAATACGCCAGAATGGGATCGCCCCCGCGCATTTCCATCCGCTTCTCAAACCATACGAGCGCCGCAAAACAGAAAATACCGATTAGAATAAATCCATAAACCTCAGGATCTCCCAGGCTTTTTAATAGATTTGTTCCGTCAAGGTTTGTCATGCCGTACATTACAGCCAAAATTGACAAGGACAGAAGAAAAATTCCGGCCGTGTCGAGACGTTTGGCCTCCGGCGCTTTGGTTTCCACAATAAAAAATGCACCGAAAACAACCAGCAGCACCGCAATCGGCAGGTTAATCAAAAACAGCCAATGCCACGATCCGGTCCAATCAAGCAGAAAGCTTCCGACATTGGGTCCTAGCACAGCAGCCATCCCGTTCATCGCCCCTAGCAAGCCAAGGGCCTTCCCTTGCTTTTCCTTTGGAAGCGTAGCGAGGACGTGAGAACTTCCGATGATGAAAATTCCCCCGCCTCCAAGCGCCTGAATCAGCCGTGAGATAAGAAAAAGCGGAAAGTTTTGGCTCAAGGCGACAAGCAAAGAACCGAGCCCGAAAAGGCCGACTTCAATAAGAAACAGCTTTTTTCTGCCGTAGCGATCGGAAAGCTTTCCGACGATCGGCACACTGACGCTGAGTCCGAGCGTATAAAGCGTAATGCCCCACGAACCCCAAGACGGGGAAACAGCAAATGATTCGTTTATCGTGGTCAGCGCAGCGGAGATGATCCCATTATCCAACGCAGCCATAAATACCCCGATGGTAAACAGGCTGATCGCCCACTTTTGGCTTTTTTGATCTGCCAATGCCTTTGGCATACTCATCAACTCCTTTTACTTCACTTAAAATATATTATTCATTTAAAATGAACTAAATGTCAAATGAAAAAAGTCTGCCTCCGCAGTTTGCGTGAGAACAGACTTCGCCTGACATTATTCTTTTTTTGCCTGCTCCAGCGCTCTGGAAAGAATAGAAAGCCCTTTGGAAACAGCTTGCTTTTCATCAGGAGACAGCATTTCCAAGGAACGCTTCAATTTCATATGGCCCTTTTGATAAAGCCCGCGAAAAATATTTTTCGCATCCTCCGTTAAATGGACAACCACTGAACGGCGATCCTCTTCAGAATGTGATCGTTTAACAAAGCCGGATTTCTCAAGGCGGTCTAGCAGCCCGGTTGTATTTGACAGGGAAGCTCCCATTTTCCCTGCAATATCACTGACCTTCAGCGTTCCGTGATTGTTTAAAAGCATCAGCACTTTCATTTGCGGCATGCTCATATCCAGCTTCATCCACTCAGACACATCACCGAGCCCGGCAGATGTTAAGACTTTCATATAAAGCACCCAAATTTCACGTTCCTCAGATGAAAGAATATTTTCGTTTAATACTGTTGTATCATGTAAGTTATATTCCATTTGATCACTTCCTCATCATTCGCTCCTCTTACCATATTACTCGATTTTAACTGCTGAAAGAAAGTCAGCATAAACCGCAGATGGGACTTTGTCCGAAAAATAGCGGTAGTGTATAATGAGTTGGAGATTATTGGGGAAAGAAATATCGAACTGTATATGATTGGAGAGACCATTGCTGAATAAAAAGAATGCTTTATCAATTTTAAAAATCGTTTTTCCTGTTGCTGTTTTACTATTTGTGTTTTATCAGTCGAAGAAAGAATTGACAAACCTGTCATTCAAACGAACGCTTATGGTGATCAACGGGCTGGAGCGGACCGACTTATTCATTCTTGTGCTCATCGGCCTGCTTGCTGTTGCGGCCATGTCACTATATGATTACGTTCTTAAATATTCGCTGCGCCTTTCGATCACAAACGGAAAGGTGTTCAGGGTATCCTGGATTGCTAATTCATTTAATAATGTCCTTGGCTTCGGAGGGTTAGCCGGAGTCGGGTTAAGAATGATGTTTTATAAGGAGCATACAAAAGACCATAAAGCGCTGGTGAAAGGAATTGCCTGGCTTACATCCTCGATGCTGCTCGGCCTTTCAGTTTTCAGCATTTTCGTTATCGCAAGATTGCTGCCCGTAGATGAAGTCATCAATGAAAAACCATGGCTGTGGGCGGTTGTTATCGGCTTCGCGCTGATTGTGCCGATCTCTTTGGCGGCGGCTATACGAAAAGGCCGCAAAGCAGAGGATGAAGAGGGCGGAGACATAGTGAAAAATCCGATTTTCGCTTATATGGGCGCTTCCATAGCAGAATGGCTTATGGCTGGAATCGTGATCTATCTGTCTCTGCTCGCCATGGGAATTCATGCTGATATCAGGTATGTGTTCGGGGTATTTGTGATTGCGGCAATCGGAGGCATGATCAGTCTTGTTCCAGGCGGCTTCGGCTCGTTTGACCTTTTGTTTTTGCTCGGAATGGAGCAGCTAGGCTACCATCAGGAAGCCATTGTGACGTCGATTGTGCTGTACCGGCTCGTCTATTCATTTATCCCGTTCGTTTTGGGGCTGTTCTTTGCTGCCGGCGATCTGACCGAAAGTACGATGAAACGGCTTGAAACGAACCCGCGAATTGCACCGGCAATTGAAACGACAAACGTTCTGCTTGTCGTACAGCGGGCCATGTTAGTGAGGATTTTGCAGGGATCGCTTTCACTCATTGTGTTCGTAGGCGGTCTCATTGTCCTTGCGTCGGTGTCACTGCCGATTGATCGGCTGACAGTCATTCCGCACATTCCGCATCCGGTCCTTTTGCTGTTCAATGGGCTGTCCTTAAGCTCAGCGCTCATTTTGCTGATATTGCCGATCGAGCTTTATAAACGGACAAAACGGTCCTATACAATGGCGATTACAGCGCTTGTCGGCGGGTTTGTTTTCAGCTTTTTAAAAGGTCTTAATATCAGTGCTATATTCATATTGCCGATTATCATCGTTTTGCTTGTGCTGTTGAAAAAACAATTTGTCAGAGAACAGGCTTCCTATACGCTCAGGCAAATGATTTTCGCTGCGGCTCTGTTTACTGTGGCGCTGTTTAACTATAACCTTATCGCAAGCTTCATCTGGGATCGGATGAAGAAGGTGCTGCGCCACGAATATTTCGTCCACAGCACTTCTCATATTACACATGCGACCATTATGGCAGTCATCGCCGTTCCGCTGTTCTTCTTTATCTTTACAGTGGTGTATCATAAGAAAACCAAACCCATTGGGGAAAAAGCTGATCCAGAACGTCTTGCTGAGTTTTTGAATGATAAAGGCGGCAACGCGCTCAGCCATCTCGGCTTTCTGGGGGATAAGCGGTTTTATTTCTCAAGCGACGGTAATGCATTGCTTCTGTTTGGAAAAATCGCAAGACGTCTGGTCGTGCTTGGCGATCCGTCCGGCCAAAAGGAATCGTTCCCCCTTGTGCTCGAAGAATTTCTGAACGAAGCACATCAAAAGGGCTTCAGTGTTCTGTTCTATCAAATCGAACGAGAGGACATGGCGCTGTACCACGATTTTGGGTATAACTTTTTTAAACTTGGCGAGGAAGCCTATGTGGACTTAAACACGTTTACCATATCAGGGAAGAAAAAAGCCGGTCTGCGGGCGATCAATAACCGGTTTGAACGGGAGGAATATACCTTCCATGTTGACCATCCCCCATTTTCGGAAGCATTTTTAGAAGAGCTCAAACAAATCTCAGATGAATGGCTGGGCTCGAAAAAGGAGAAGGGCTTTTCACTCGGGTTCTTTGATCCATCGTATTTACAGAGAGCACCGATCGCTTATATGAAAAATGCTGAAGGGGACATTGTGGCTTTCGCAAATATCATGCCGATGTATCAGGAAGGCGAAATCTCGGTCGATCTGATGCGCTATCGCATTGACGCCCCGAACGGTATTATGGATGCATTGTTCATCCGCATGTTTTTATGGGCGAAGGAGGAGGGATGCACGTCATTTAACATGGGTATGGCGCCTTTGGCCAATGTCGGCACAGCATTTACATCCTTCTGGTCAGAACGCTTCGCGGCTGTCATTTTTAATAATGTTCGGTATATGTACAGCTTCAGCGGGCTCAGGGCATTTAAAGAAAAATACAAACCCGAATGGCGCGGAAAATACTTGGCGTATCGGAAAAACAGATCTCTTTCTGTCACCATGTTCCTCGTCACGCGTCTGATCGGCAAAAGCAAAAAAGACTCCGTCTAAACAGACGGAGTTCTTTTTTTATTTAGACGTTAAGAAATATGTTTCAATATCGTCAAGCAGATAGTTTGCGGCTTTGATTCCGCCTGCGGTTGTCCACACGACGTCATCGACCTCATGGGCGTTCCCTGACTTCACAGCCTTAAGGTTTTTCCATAGTGAACTGCTCGTCCACTGGTTGGCCCATTTTTCATTATCTTTTGCATTATCGGCTTTATAAGTGAAATAAAAAAGCACATCGCCATCCATATCAGGAATGGATTCTTTGCTGTCTGTTGAGAACGTAAACTGGTCCTTTTGTTTCTTGAATAGCTCCACTTGCTTTTCAGGACGTTTAAAACCTAGCTGGTCTAAAATAATGCCGGAGAATGAATCTTTATAATAGATTCTCGACTCGCCGGACAGAAACCGTACAACAGACACGGTTTTGTTTGTCTGATCGCCAAGCTTATCTTTCATATCGGCAACGCGCTTATCAAAATCGGCAATGACTTCTTTGCCTTTGTCGGCCTTATTCACCGCGTCGGCATAAAGAGTCAGGTTATCCTTCCAGTTCCCGGCTAAAGATTCAGCAAAAACCGTCGGCGCAATCGCATTTAGCTGATCATAAATCTTTTCTTGGCGCACTTTATTTCCAATAATCAAATCAGGCTTTAATTCCGCGATGGCTTCCACATTCGGTTCGGTTTCGAGCCCGACGTTTTTCACACCTTTCATGTCGTCTTTCAGGTAGGCATACCACGGATCACCCTTCCAAGACTTCACGGCCCCGACTGGTTTAATGCCAAGCGCTAAAAGCGCCTCTGTCCCTTCATTTGTTAAGACGACAATCCGTTTTGGATTGGCTGGAATATTGTCTGATGTCCCCATTGCATGTTTAACCGTTCTTGTTTTGCTGTTTGCCCCCTGGCTGTTACCGGAACTTTCTGAACTATTACAGGCAGAAAGCACCATAACGGCCATAAGGAATACAAATAACATGCTGATATGCTTTTTCATCTTTTTCCTCCCAATATTGAAATTCATTATCATTTAGATCATAATAAGCAGTGGTGAGAGTGTCAATCATTAATTGAGGATGATTCTCAAAAACAATTAATTTACTGCAGTCAAGGTGAAGAATGGTACATAGTAAATCACTAGGAGAATTGGATGATGATCTTCAAAGAGGCTTATTCGAAATGGATTTTGTTATTATGTCTGCTTTTCGTTTTGCTGGCGGCTGTCTGCGCAAGTGTCATTTACGGCTATACCGGTACGTCATGGGGACAGGTCTATCAAGCATTTACATCTTTTAACGGATCAAATGAGCAAGTCATCATTAAAGACGTCAGGCTCCCGCGAGCACTGGTTGCCACAGTTGTCGGCGCTTCCCTTGCGGCTGCCGGCGCTCTGATGCAGGCGCTGACAAAAAATCCGCTAGCATCACCAGGGATTTTCGGAATCAACGCAGGGGCCGGCTTTTTTATTGTTGCCGGATCATTTTTTCTGCATATTCAATCACCCCAAGCGCTTGTATGGAGCTCGTTTCTCGGTGCTTCCTTTACCGCCGCGATTGTCTATGCCGCAGGTTCGCTTGGAAGAGAAGGGCTCACGCCGATCAAATTGACGCTGGCTGGAGCAGCCATGGCGGCAATGTTTTCTTCGCTGACACAAGGCATGCTTTCCGTCAATGAACTCGAGCTGGCTCAGGTGCTATTTTGGCTGACGGGCTCTGTGCAGGGCAGGAGTCTTGATTTGCTGCTGACAATGCTTCCGTATGCCGCGGCAGCGCTTATGATCAGCTGTTTCCTCGGCCAAAAAATTAATCTTCTTGTCATGGGAGAGGATGTTGCCAAAGGACTCGGTCAAAAAACGGGACTGCTGAAATTCGTTATGGCACTATGCATTGTCCTGCTTGCCGGTTCGGCTGTCGCCATTGCCGGGCCGATTTCCTTTATCGGCATCATCATCCCGCACTTTGCCCGCTTTATCATCGGCAATGACTATCGCTGGGTTCTGCCGTTTTCCGCTGTTTTAGGTGCAATTTTACTTGTTGCCGCGGACATCGGGGCACGGTATATCATTATGCCTCAGGAGGTTCCGGTCGGGGTCATGACGGCGATGATTGGCATGCCTGTCTTTGTTTACATCGCAAGAAGGGGGGCGAATCTATGAAACTACGTTTTGGCTTTACAGCGGCTGAAAAGAAAGCATGGATTGTCTTTTTTGTTTTACTCGGTTTAACAGCGGCTGTGTTCATCATAAGCGCCGGGCTCGGGCAGCGGTTCATTCCTCCTTGGGATGTGGCCAAAACATTTTTCGGTGCAGGTTCAAAGCTCGATGAAATGATGGTGATGTCGTTCCGCATGCCAAGAATTTTGACAGCTGTATGCGCCGGCGTTTGCTTGGCTGCGGCAGGCGCAATTTTGCAGGGGCTGGTCAGAAACCCTCTCGCATCCCCGGATATTATCGGAATCACGGGGGGAGCGGCTGTGGCTGTGGTGCTTGTCATGATGTTCTTCTCAGACCGGAGCGATTCACTGACGATCAGTCTGTCATGGCTTCCGGCAGCCGCATTTCTCGGGGCATCAGTTGTTGGACTTATCGTTTATTTACTCGCATACAAAAATGGCGCCTCCACGTTTCGGCTGGTGCTGATCGGAATCGGATTTTCAATGTCTGCACAAGCGATGACCACATTGCTCATGATCAAAGGCCCGATCTACAGGGCGTCTCAAGCCAATGTGTACATAACAGGTTCAGTCTACGGATCGAACTGGCAGCATGTAAAAATAGCCGTGTTGCTGTCAGCCATTCTCTTATTCATTTGTTTTATCTGTCTTAAAAATATGAATATACAAATGCTCGGTGAAGATATTGCGGCAGGCGCGGGAAGCTCCGTGCAAAGAAACCGGTTCTTCCTGCTGCTGCTGAGTACGGCTCTTACGGGCTGTGCGGTTTCGGTTGCCGGAACGATTGGTTTTGTCGGTCTGATGGCGCCGCACATCGCAAGGCGTCTCGTCGGCTCGTCTTACGGTGCGCTGCTCCCGGCATCTGCACTGATCGGGGCTCTGCTCGTATTAGGAGCAGACATCATCGGCAGAACCTTATTTTCCCCGGTCGAAGTTCCGGCAGGCGTTTTTACAGCGGCGATCGGCGCTCCCTATTTTATTTATTTGCTCTATAAAACAAGAAATTCCTGATCGTAAACCCATTTTCTCTGAAAGAAAATGGGTTTTTTAATAATGACTGAAAATTGCCACTAATATTTTGTTATACTGACAGAGACATTGATGCAGAAAGGATGGCAGGCGAATGAAAGCAGAGGTATTAAAATATGAAGCCTTTACGGAAAATCCCGGCAAAGGCAACCCCGCGGGAGTGGTATTGCACGGGAATGCTTACACAGAAGAAGAAATGCAGAGAATAGCTGAGCTCGCAGGATATTCAGAAACCTCCTTTATTCGGAACAGCGAGGCGGCTGATCTTGAACTCCGTTACTTCACTCCTGGACACGAAATGGATTTATGCGGACATGCGACGGTCGCTTCCCTATACGCGTTATGTGAAAAAGGAAGGCTAGAGATTGGTAAAACGTACAGCATCCAGACAAAAGCCGGTATCCTGCCAGCAAACATTTCTGAAAAAGAGGGGCGCATTCATATCACACTTGAACAGGCCGCTCCGAAATTCAGACCATTTACGGGCGACCGGGAAAAACTCGCGGACGCATTGGGAATTACGGCGGAGGACTTTCATGATGACCTTCCAATTGTTTTTGGCAGTACAGGCATATGGACTGCAATTGTTCCGCTCAAATCATTAGAAGCCTCTAAAAAAATGGTGCCGAATAACAAACAATTTCCGGAAGTTCTAGTTGATCTGCCAAAAGCCTCAGTGCACCCGTTTACCTTCGAAACGATTCACTCTGACAGCGACCTGCACGGACGCCACTTTTCGTCGCCGTATTCAGGAACAATAGAAGATCCCGTGACTGGCACAGCATCCGGCGTGATGGGAGCTTACATGCAGCAATACGTCAGGTCCGGGCAGCGCACATTTATCATTGAGCAAGGACAGGAGATAGGGAAAGACGGAAGAGTGGAAATTGAAATAAACGGAGATAACGATCACATCAAAGTGAACATGACAGGGACTGCCGTTTACTCAGAAACTCGGATTCTTGAAATCTAATAAGGCTGGCGGTTTACAAAAAGCTGCACTTTCCGTTATGATTATGGTTGATAATCATTTTCAATTGGATAGAAAGGGTGAAGCGGTATGCCTCAAGCCGAACAGATAAATCAAGATTCAGCACTGCGGGATATCATACGCAGCAGAAGATCAATCCGTAAATTTAAACAAGATCCCGTCCCTCCGGCTGTCATCCTTGACATGCTAGAAACGGCAAAATATGCGCCGAATCACAGAGTTACGGAGCCTTGGAGATTTATTTACGTTTCCAGTGAAACAGGAAAAGCAAGCTTGATTAAAACCTTTGCTTCATTTTCTAAAAAATCAAAGCCGGACATGACGGAAGAAAAACTCCAAAATTTCAAAAAGACACTCAGCCGTGTGCCTGGATTTCTGCTTGTTGTATTTCAGGAAGATGAGAACGAAAGAGCAAGAGATGATGATTTTGCGGCAACCAGCTCATTGATTCAAAATCTCCAGCTTCTTGCCTGGGAAAAAGGAATCGGCATGGTTTGGAAAAGCGGAAAGATCCTCTATGATAAAGACGTGCATCAAGCCTTCGGTTTACAGGATAACGAGCGCTTCGCCGCGATCATACAAACAGGCTATCCTGATGAAATGCCGGAAGTGAAAAAACGCACACCGATAAAGGAACGGTTCACCGAGCTGTAAAAAACCCCCTGTCTCAAGCAGAGACAAGGGGTTTTTCATTAACGTTTCTTGCTTTTCGCTCTCTTATCGGCCGCTTTCGCGCGCTCCTGCGCTTTGCGGTCATCCGCATCAGCGAGCTCGCTTGAATATTCCTCGTAAACGCCGTCAGTTTCTCGTTTTAACGCATCTGGAACCTGAGGAAGTTTTTGTTTGTTTTTATCACGGTTTTTGTGGATATGATTTCTGCCCATATCAAATTCCCCCTAAAAAGTGATATCAAACAAACATAGTATCTGCTTTCCGGCGATATGTATCCCTACTTCCGCTTAGCAGCTTTTTCCGCCTTTTTAAATTCACTTGAATAAAGAACTTCCTGCATTTTCTTCAGGTTGGCTCCTTGCTGGTGCTTCTCCCTTTTCTTTTCCATAAAAGGACCTCCTTCAACCATGTTATTCTTAAGGTTGACGCTTCCTTCCGTTTTTATACAGCCTTTCGGTCCGTCAGCAGCTGCGAAAGGGCGAATTCAAGATCTGAAAATGTAAAACGGAATCCGGACGTAATTGCTTTTTTAGGCAAAGCGCGCTGTCCTTTCACAATAAGCAGGCTCATCTCACCCAATGCTTTTGATAAAAAGAATTCTGGAACGGGGAGCCAGTGGGGACGATGTACCACCCGTGCAATCGTTTTTCCGAAGTGCTTCATTTCAACCGGATTAGGCGCTGTCACATTAACGGGACCTGAGATGCTGTCGGTTTCAATTGCATATAGAATCAGCTGGGCGGCGTCCTCCACGTGAATCCAGGACAGCCACTGATTGCCAGTCCCGATCGTTCCGCCGGCCAGCAGTTTGTATGGCAGAACCATTAGCGGGAGAGCGCCTTTTTCTCCAAGCATCACGCCAAATCTCGCGTAAACCGTTCGGATGCCCATCGCCTCAATAGTTTGCCCTTCACGTTCCCACAGATGTGCAGTATGGCTGAGAAAATCCTCGTCTGACGTGGGAGAGTCTTCTGTAAAGGTCTTTTCAAGGTCAGTGCCGTAAATGCCCACTGCACTGGCTTGAATAAGCGCCTTCGGTTTTTCCGCCTGTCTATGAATAAGCCGCCGTACTTCCCGGGTTGCATCGATCCGGCTGGAGAGAATTTGCTGCTTCGTTTTTTCATTCCAGCGGCCAAAAATCGATTTTCCCGCAAGGTTCACCCAGACATCAATATGAGGAAGTTCTTGTTCAGGCGCAGCATCTTCAGTCAGCCATTGGACATAAGTGATATTTTTTTGTTCAGTTTTTCCCGCGTTTCTTGATAAGATATAAACATGATGTCCCTGGCGGGTGAGGACGCCAGTCAGATGCGTACCGAGAAAACCCGTTCCGCCCGTCATTGCAATATTCATACACATCTCTCCTCATCGTTCTGATAACTATACTTTACCTCATTTTGATCATAGAAAACGCGTTTGAGACCGGAGAAGGGAGATTAAGATGCCATTTATTACAAAGATATCAGCGCAAAAGAAGAATACTGAACGTTTTAATATTTTTCTGGATGAAAAATATGCTTTCAGCGTTGACGCCGATGTGCTCGTGAAATTTGAGCTTAAAAAGGGGAAAGAGCTTGATGACCTCGAGATCATTGAGATTCAATACGGCGATGAAGTGAAAAAAGGCTTCAACCGTGCGATTGAGTTTTTATCCTATCGAATGAGGTCAACGAAAGAGGTAGAAGACTACTTAAAGAAAAAAGAAACCTCGGCGCCCGTCATTGCGGAAGTGATTCATAGGCTGAACGATTACAGCTATTTAAATGACCAAGAGTTTGCGGCGGCCTATGTAAGCACTCACAAAAAAACAAACGGAAAAGGGCCTGACGTTTTGTTCAGAGAGCTGAAGGCGAAAGGAATCGATGACGATACGATTAAAGATACGCTAGGTTCTTTCTCGTTTGAGGAACAGACAGAAAAAGCAGTTAAGCATATCGAAAAGCTTCTGAAGAAAGACAAGAAACTCTCTTCAAAAGAAATCAAACAGCGAGCCCAGATGCAGCTGCAGCGCAAAGGCTTTTCATTTGATGTCATCTCTGCGGCGCTGGAGCAGATTGAATACGAAAATGATGAAGACACTGAAAAAGAAGCGCTGCGTCTTCATGCGGAAAAAGCGTTTAGAAAATACCGTTATGACGGCTCCTATGAAAGTGCCATGAAGGTCAAACAATTTTTATTTAGAAAAGGATTCTCACTCGATTTAATCGAGCAATTTCTGCGGGAAGAGGAGTAGCTGAAAAATGGAGAAACGATACAGTCAAATGACAACGCACGAACTCAATACAGAAATCGCAGGACTTTCAGAAAAAGCAAGAAAAGCGGAACAGCTTGGAATCATCAATGAACTGGCAGTGCTCGAACGGAAAATTGCAATGGCAAAAGCTTACTTGCTGAACCCGGAGGACTTCTCACCGGGAGAAACGTATATTGTGGACGGCTCTGAGGACGAGTTTTACATTAACTATTTAAATGGCGTTTTCGCTTGGGGATACAGAACATCGGCTCCCGATCAAGAAGAAGCGCTTCCAATCTCAGTATTGCAGCAAAAGAAGCAGGGATGACCGAGAGGCTGAATATCAGCCTCTTTTTTTATTTGAGCACATTCAAGGCGATTTTTAGAGTAAAAATGATTGAATTCATCCTGGATTTCTTTTAAGATGGAACTCGTTGTTTTTTAAAAATTAAAGGAGGCGATGACGTTGAGTATGAAAAATCCATCTGTAAAATTCATTATTTTTGTTCTTATGATCTGCACGTTTTCAATTGGATACACAGAATATGCGGTGATGGGTATTTTGACGTCGATTGCCAATGACTTTCATATACATGTTTCCTCTGCTGGACTCCTTGTTACCGCTTATGCGGCAAGCGTCTGTGTGACAGGCCCGCTTGTCACGATTGTTTCTGTCAAGCTCCCGAGAAAGCCGGTGCTTCTTGGATTGATGGGGATTTTCATCCTTTCCAATCTGTTAAGTGCGCTGGCACCGAATTTTGCGGTATTGGCCGTCTCAAGAATTTTATCTGCTTCCATTCACGGCGCATTCTTTGCAATTGCGATGGTATTTGCTAGTGAAATGGTGCCGCCAGAAAAACGTGCCGCAGCCGCTGCGTCTATGAATGGTGGTTTAACAGTGGCTTTAATGCTGGGTGTTCCATTCGGTTCCTACTTGGGTGATGTCCTAAACTGGAGAGTCGTGTTTTCCATTATTACGGTGCTTGGAGTGATCGGATTTTTAGGCCTGATGGCTACCGTGCCGAACAGAAAACCAAAAGTCATCCCGATGCTCATGAATGAGTGGGGAGTATTTAAACACAAACAGGTGCTGTATTCCTTTGCGATTACCATTTTAGGCTATTCAGGCGTATTTATCGCTTACACGTTTATCGAACCGATTTTAAGAAATTCAGCGGGTTTCAGCACAGTCGGCATTACAGGTGCTCTCTTCGCTTATGGTTTGGGCGGGGTTGCAGGGAATTTCTTTGCGGGAAAAGTGCCGCTTCCTCTGCTGACCCGGACCATGATTGGCGTCATGATCGGTTTGATCGGCGTACTTGCGATATTTCCGTACATCGCCGTTTATCCGGCCGCAGCCATTATCGGGACTTTCTTATTTGGCGCTTGCGCATTCGGCACGCCGCCTCTTTTGCAAACAAAGGTTCTTTCTTCATCTGAGAACGGCACAACGATCGCCGCAGCTGTGAGCGTGTCTGCATTTAACCTGGCCAATGCGCTCGGCGCGTGGATCGGCGGTATCATTTTAAGCGGGACCGGCTCCTATTCCTGGCTGTTTGCAGGAGGGGCGCTGATGACCGCGTGCGGACTGGTGCTGTCAACCTTTGCGCATCTGTCTGAAAAGAAAAGCGTCTATGAATATCAAGTCAATAAAGGGTAAAAAAACAGCTGCACATGTGCAGCTGTTCTTCTTTTATCGTTTGCCGGAGGCTCTCATTTTTTCCTGAGGATGCTGATTGATGGACCCGTCAGGACGCTTTGAAGCATAGTCGTCCTTCGCTCTCGGTTCACCTTGAAACTTGTTTTCATTTTCGTAAGGAAATCCTTTTTCTTTATTGCGGACCATGTCATATCCCCCTAGGTTCGAGATCAAAAAGTTGCGTCTTGCCAGATGAAGACGTAAGGTTAGTATATGGAGAACATGAAGTTTTAAAGCGTAATTTTTTTCCTGAAGGAAAGGAGACCACCAAATGAATACGTATATTGAAAAACTGACAAATCTGCTTCTGGAAAAAAACGATATGATCAGCTACATTCAGGCGAAAACATGGGTGGAATTGTTATGGAGCGACTTTGAAGCAACCTATGCAAAAGCCGGACACGCCTACCAAGGCGAAAAAATGACCGAAAAAATCGTCACACAGTGGATTGAGAACTATGGCGGCCAGCTCCACCTTTTCCAAAGCGGCCGTGAAGACGTAAATGATTACTTAAACCAAAGCAGAGGTCTTTTACATTAACACAGCCTGCCGGCATAAAGTACGGCAGGCTGTTTTTTACACATTTGTATTGAGTACATCACTCATCACCATTCTAATCATAAAACCAAGAAAAGCAGTATATGCAATCAGCTGCAGATAGGATAAAGGAAGCATAGATTGATGAATAAGAACAGCACCTATTAGCAATAGAACAATCATCACCCAATGTGATATATAGCCCGCGAAATGAGCATTTGAGCGGGTGCGTTGGTCATTCTGAAGGTGTACGTTTCCCCAGAGTTTATTTCTATGAATATGTGAGGCAGAATAAAGAACTCGTGCAGTTCCGATGACTGCTAACAGAAGTGTTAAAGTTGAAGGTGAATGCCAATAAAGGACATACAATAAAATGGGAAGCAAAGTTTGCAAAAACAATCCAGTACGATACGTCATGTTCATATTATTTGTCTCCTTCTATCCAGAATAATTGCTCTAATGAGCACTCTAATACTGAAGATAATTTAATTGCAGTGCCTATCGAGGGTTCATATCTTTGTTTTTCAATTGCAATGACCGTCTGTCTTGTCACTTGAATGTTTTCTGCCAGCTGATCCTGTGTCCATCCTTTAGCTTTTCTGTATTCTTTTACACAATTACGAACCCCGTGCTTCATCTAATTTGAACCTCTCTTTATGTAACGTATACCTTACATAATGTATCATACAAGTATTAGTATGTAATGTACACCTTACAAACCTTAACATTTCCTTAATTGTTAGAAAAAATAAACAAATAGTGTTTCATTCACCGGGCAATAAGGGAATACCTCTTATATCTTGTCAACATACGAGGAGGAGCTATAAATGAAAAAGAAACAAGTATTGCTCGCTTTAACAGCCGCCGCAGGACTGAGTTTCACAGCATGTAGCACCGCTCCCGCAGCAAAAGCCGCAACCCCTCAGACCATGAATGTCACCATGCCATCATCAGATTCTTATGTTGTTAAAGCAGGAAAACTGAATGTGCGAACTGAGCCAAATCAAAAAAGCGCGATTCTCGGCACGGTATCATCTGAACAGAAAGTCACTGTAAAGGGATTTGCAAATGCTAATTGGGCTCAAATCAAATTCAAAGGGAAAAAAGCATATATATCAACACACTTCTTAATGAAAACCGCAAGTCAAGCAAAAACAGCAAAACAGACTGCCTTCTATTCACCAACACCGGAAAATGGAAAAGCCAAACAGCTTTCCTCCGGGACAGAAGTCACTTTGCTCGGCTGGGGATTCAGTGAAAACGGAGGATTTGATTTCAGCTGGGCATTCGTTGATTATGGTGGGGTAAAAGGCTATATTCAGACAAAGGATTTACAAATACGCTAAAGACAGGCTCTTGCTTGTCTTTTTGCCTTGATATTGAAACATTTCTTCTTTCTGAACGTAACAATGAGAAAGGAGATGATCATATGGCTTGTTTAGTCGGCGGAGGGCTCATGATCATTGCAGGTCTTCTCATCAAATTGTTCCCTCCAAAATCCATTAACAGTGTATATGGATTCAGAACGAGACGCTCAATGTCAGATCAAAGATTATGGAATGAAGCCAACCGTTACAGTGCGGCGCTCATGATCCTGTCAGGTTTGATTGTCTTGGGGGCCGGGGTGCTGCTGAGATCAAGCTTTATCATTCTTCAGCTGATCATGCTTTTTGCTGCTTGTATCATCACTTTTATGCTGACGGAGAAAAGGCTGAAACATATGACGAAAAGTCAAGGAGGAGAGTTGAGTGGAAGGAGTTAATAGTCAGTTTATCAAAACAAATGGGATCACGCTCCACGTTGCTTCCGCAGGGCCGGAGGACGGCCCGCTTATTGTCCTGCTCCATGGGTTCCCTGAATTTTGGTATGGCTGGAAAAATCAAATCAAACCGCTTGCCGATGCGGGGTATCGGGTGATTGCTCCCGATCAGCGCGGTTACAACCTCAGTGATAAACCCGAAGGAATTGAGGCTTATCGAATTGATACATTAAGAGATGATATCATTGGGCTTATTTCGCAATTCACTGATCAAAAAGCAATTGTGATCGGGCATGACTGGGGAGGAGCAGTAGCCTGGCACTTGGCATCAACACGTCCGGAATATGTTGAAAAGCTGATCGCCATTAACATACCGCATCCGCACATCATGAAAACCGTAACGCCAGTCTACCCTCCGCAATGGCTGAAAAGCTCGTACATTGCCTTCTTCCAGCTGCCGGACAAACCGGAGGCCGCATTAAAAGAAAATAATTATGAGAAATTAGATAAAGCCATCGGGCTATCTGATCGGCCGGAGCTTTTTTCTTCCGAGGATATCAAAAAGTACAAAGAAGCGTGGAAGCAGCCTGGCGCCCTGACGTCAATGCTGAACTGGTACAGGGCCCTCAGAAAAGGCAGCCTTGCGGAAAACCCCCGCGAATACCATACAGCCCCTTACCGGATGATCTGGGGAATGGAAGACCGCTTTTTAAGCAGAAAGCTTGCAAAAGAAACAGCAAGCCGCTGTCCAAACGGGCATTTAATATTTGTGGATGAAGCGTCCCATTGGATCAGCCACGAAAAGCCGGCCATCGTGAATCAGCTTATTTTAGAATATCTTGAAAAACAATAAGTCAGATTTTCTTTGCACGTCTGTCGAAATGGCAGACTTTTTCTATGCTTTTTTTTCATACTCTATTTTAAACCTGACAAAATAACATTACATATACTCAAATGTCATACCAAAAATGTAACAAAAAACAGGTTTAAACGACTTTAAAAAAAGGAATAGCCTTACTGAAGATTTGTGTACAAATTCCCCTAAGGCAATACTTAAAAAGAATAATAAAAAGAAGGTGCCTTAATGAAGCAAGGATTAATCTCGATTATTATCCCGTCTTACAATGAAGGTTATAATGTCAAACTCATTCATGAATCTTTAAAAAAGGAATTCAAAAACATTCATTATGATTATGAAATATTCTTCATTAACGACGGAAGTATTGATGACACGCTTCAGCAGATCAAAGACCTGGCATCCAAATGCAGCCGAGTGAAATACATATCATTTTCGCGAAACTTTGGAAAAGAAGCCGCGATCTTGGCCGGATTTGAACATGTTCAAGGCGAGGCAGTTGTCGTGATGGACGCCGATTTGCAGCATCCGACCTATTTGCTGAAGGACTTTATCAAAGGCTACGAGGAAGGCTATGATCAAGTCATTGCCCAGAGGAACAGGAAAGGGGATAACCCCGTGCGTTCGCTTCTTTCGTCCCTTTACTACAAGTTCATTAATAAAGCTGTGGAAGTTGATTTGCGTGACGGTGTCGGAGACTTTCGACTGTTAAGCCGCCAAGCTGTAGATGCACTTTTGAAATTGAGCGAAGGCAACCGCTTTTCAAAAGGCCTGTTTTGCTGGATCGGTTTCGAACAGAAAATTGTTTTTTACGAAAATGTCGAAAGAAAAAACGGCACATCCAAATGGTCATTCAGCAGCCTTTTTAATTACGGAATGGACGGCGTTGTCTCCTTTAACCATAAACCGCTGAGAATATGCTTTTACACCGGCATTTTTGTATTGCTGCTCTCTCTTATTTATATCATCGCCACGTTCGTCAAAATTCTTACAAACGGTATTTCTGTACCCGGATATTTCACAATTATATCTGCGGTCTTATTTCTTGGCGGGGTTCAGCTGTTAAGCCTTGGCATCATAGGAGAATACATCGGCAGAATCTATTACGAAACAAAAAAACGGCCGCATTATTTGATCAAAGAAGCAAATATCCCAAGCAAAGATCTGCCTGAAACGAACGAATTGAAAAACATGCGGCGCCTGACTAAACTGCACTGAAATGAATGAATTGCCATTGGCAGTGCTTTTTTGCATGCTTACAAGTTAACGGCAAGACTGGAGAATCCTTATGAAAAAAAGAAAACATGTCTTCATTTATGCGGCCAGTCTGTTCATAGCGGTTCTAGCACACGCTTTTTTTGTGAAAGAATGGGCGGATGGCAGATATATGACCGGTCCCGGTGACGGACTGGCGCAAATGATCGTATTTAAGAAATTATTATATGAACAATACACGCAAGGAAACTTTTTCTATCATTATTCATTCGGACTCGGCGGAGGCACATTCAGTCAGCTTGGCTATTATTTTTCTGCTTCTTTTCTTTTTCTTGCGACTTCCGCCGCAGTATGGCTGTTGCAATCCGTTCATCTCATCGGTGAGGCGGACACGCTTTTTTGGGCGCAGGCAGCCGTTTTTATCAGCATTTTTAAGCTGAGTCTGATTATTTTTACAGCAGCTTCTGTTTTCAGCTATTTGCTCAAACGCAGAGCAGCGGCATTTACGGGTGCTGTCCTATACGGAGTATCGATTATTTACTTTCGCCACGAAGCGTATTGGGAATTTTTTACCGATACAATGATTTGGCTCCCGCTTCTCGTGCTCGGAGCAGAAAAAATCATCCGAGAGCGGCGTCCGGCATGGTTTATCATTGCTTGCTCCTTGAGCTTAATCAACAATTTTTACTTTGCATACATAAATCTGATTTTCATTGGAATTTATATCTTGTTCAGATGGTTTATCAAGCTGGAAGAACACGAAGTGAAAAAATGGGTTCAATGCAGAATGTTTATCGTCTCGGGACTCATTTCTTTTGGTATCAGTGCGGCGGTATTTGTGCCGGTGGTTTACGGATATTTAAATAACCTGCGCCCACCGTATAATGAAAAAATAGAGTGGCTGAATTTCGATGATAATATTTTATTTTCGAGCAGGATTATCGTGGTGCCAGCCATCTTTTTACTGTTTTTGTTTGTCATTTCTTTTTATAAACACCGCGTGTTTCGCCTTTTTGCCGGAATGAGCCTTCTGTTTATTCTCTTTCATTTCAGTCCTTATGCGGCAAGCGCCTTTAACGGCTTTTCCGCACCGCAAAACCGGTTTGAATATATTTTGGCCTTTACAATCGCCGGGGCGGCAGCGGCAGGTTTATCACAGCTACAGGAGCTGAGGCGGAAAGAATTGCTTCCAGCAGCAGCGATTGTTCTGCTTCTTTACTGGTATCATGTCCAAAGATATGAGCTTGATATATGGAAGCCAGCGAATGAAAGCATCTTACTGCTTTTGTTCCTGACAATTGCTGCTTTGTTTGCCGCAGTTTTTGTGAAAAAACGGGCAAAGCTTGCTGTATACGGTGTGGTGATTTTGTCTTCGCTGCTTGTCGCTAACACCTATCAGAAATATGCGCTCTCAGAAGGAGGCGGGTTGGACAGTGTCTCAAAATCCTATATTACAAGCGAGGAATACAAAGGAGACGAACAATCTAAGCTCATCAGACGTGTGCAAAAGGAAGACAATGACCCGCTCGTGAGAATCGACTGGATGAATGGCGTGCGCAATAACACTCCGATTATTTACGGGTTTAATGGATTCAGCGCCTACTCGAGCATTTTAAACAGCCATCTGCTCTCCTTTTATTGGAATGATCTTCGCATCGATATGGGAAGAGAAAGTGTCAGCCGCTACGCTTCATTGGGGGACAGAGCGAACTTGTACAGCCTGCTTTACGGCAGATACTATATGACGGAAAAAATAAACGAAGCGAATGTTCCATACGGCTTTACAAAACATATGGAATCAGAGCACTACACCGTTTATGAAAATCAATATATGCTTCCTTTCGTCAAATCAGCCGAAAGGGTTTACGCAGAAAGTGACCTGAAAAAGTTGCCGGCACTTGCAAAAGAGCAAGCGATGCTCAAAGGAATTGTATTAGCAGATCCAACTGAAAAAACAGAGCAGCCCCCTGATCTGACGAATCTGATTTCCAAATCGGACATCACTGCAAAACAAGCTCAATATCAAAACGGACTCCTGACTGTAACTGGAGAAAACGGAGGAGAATTGATCATCACCCCGAAAAAGCCATCAGTCGGTCCGGGCGATTACTATGTCAGTTTTTATTTGAAAAGCAAAGCAAGAGACAAAGGATTTACGCTAAAGGTAAATGATTATGTCACAACAAGAAAATCCAATCAATCGATCTATAAAACGGGTGTAAATGATTTAACCATCAGAGTGCCTAAAGCAGATCATATCTCGATCAGGCTTCCGAAAGGAACGTACGAGCTTTCACACATAGCGCTTTATGCAGAAAATTATCAAACATTAAAAAACGCTGTGTCGCAAAACAAAACAGAGAGAACAGACAGCCTGGAATGGAATAAAAACAAGCTGACATTCACATATCACAATTCTAAACCCCAGTACATCATGCTCCCGATTCCGTATGAGAAAGGCTGGGAGCTGAAAATTAACGGAAAACAGCAGAAAATTGAAAAAGCCGATTACACTTTTATTGGTTTTAAGGCGCAAAAGGGAGACAATCAAATTGAACTGACCTACTATCCGCCATATTTTAAGATATCGGCTGTGATTTCTTTCATCAGTCTGCTCCTAGCTGTTTTTTATACAAGACGCAAAAAAGCCCGGCTCTAAATAGAGCCGAGCTTTAATTTTTTCTGAAGCTTTTCTTCGCTGAATATCCAGCCAGTATAAGATGAGCGTATTTCAAGATCATGGCTGATATGAACGATTGCCACAAACGGATAGTGCCCTTTACTCCGATAACGCAGGTCAATAAACCGGACCTCATAATGGTCTTTATACGTATCCACTTCCCACCTGTAAACCGGAGAGAACGAAAGAAACGCTGCAATGTTGTCATCCTGTTTCGCAGCTCGCATAACATCGGTTTCAGGAACCGGCACCCGATTAAATGTATCAAGTATCACCACATGCCCGTCCATGCTCCTTCCTACATAAAAAGCATGTGCGGTCGTAACGGCAATTCGCCATTGCCGGAATTTCATCGTCGGTGAAATGATAATGCTTTCGATCTCTTCATCAATTATCTCACGGAGCTGCCGTTTGATTCGCAGCTGCATCATCAGGCGCAAGATATAATAGCCTGCCAGTATGACGTATAAGCTGAGAAACGTGATGCCGGGACTCCCGCCTGCATACCAAATCGCGATAGCTGCCAGATGGCTGATAAAAATAAACGGATCAAACGTATTAATCAGCCCGAGCGCAACCCATTTTTTCGAAAATGGACGAATGGCTTGTGTTCCATAGGCGTTGAATATATCAACAAAGACATGCAGAACGACTGCCAGCAGTGTCCACAGCCACAGGTGCAGAAAATCGGCCTGAGGATAAAATAAATACAGAATCGCCGGGATGATGACAGACCAAAACAAAACGGCGGGAATAGAATGGGTAAAACCTCTGTGATTTCTTATATAAACAGCATTATTCTTAAGTTTTAACACAGTATCGATATCAGGAGCCTGTGAGCCCGCAAGCGTAGCGATCATGACTGCGTGAGCCATTGCCGGATCTGTTCCGACAACCGGATCCAGTGTCGCAATTCCGCCGAGTGCGATGCCCATGACAACATGTGTGCCCGTATCCATAGGTGACCTCCTTGCAGGTTTATCCTGCACATTCACTTTGTAAGACATTCCCTAATTTTATATACCCAATCTTTTAACCTGTTCAATCGTTCTCATATGTTTCCGCTTTTTCTTTACTTCTATTTAATGTAACATATTATCGTACTGTGCCCTTAGTGTACAACAAAAAACAGTCTAAAGAAAAGCGGGGCGCGAGAGACTGGGGAGAAACACATATGAACGTACTTGAAGATAAGGTAAGACAAAAAGATATACAGCAATTTCAAAATGATTTAATTACATGGTTCGAAAGAGAACAGCGCATTCTGCCGTGGAGAGAGGACCAAGATCCGTATAAAGTGTGGGTGTCTGAAGTGATGCTCCAGCAAACGAGAGTAGAGACGGTCATTCCTTACTTTTTACGGTTTGTGGAGCAATTCCCGACAGTAGAAGCGCTCGCTGATGCCGATGAAGAAAAAGTGCTCAAAGCATGGGAAGGTCTCGGTTATTACTCGCGGGTCAGAAACCTGCAGAGCGCTGTAAAAGAAGTGAAGCAGCAGTACGGAGGAGTTGTTCCATCAGAAGAAAAAGAGTTTGGCGGCTTAAAAGGCGTAGGCCCTTACACAAAAGGAGCAGTGCTAAGCATTGCCTACAATAAACCGATTCCCGCGGTTGACGGAAATGTGATGCGTGTTATGTCGAGAATTCTGTCCATCTGGGATGATATAGCTAAGCCAAAAACAAGAACCGTTTTTGAAGAAGCGGTCCGTGTGTTTATTTCAAAAGAAAAACCCTCGGAATTCAATCAAGGTTTAATGGAGCTGGGAGCCATCATCTGCACGCCGAAATCACCTTCTTGCCTGCTTTGTCCTGTCCAGCGGCATTGCTCAGCGTTTGCAGAAGGGACTGAACGAGAACTCCCGGTGAAAAGAAAAAAGAAAAAACCCGGGATCAAAACAATGGCTGCAATTGTACTGACAGATGATGACGGACAAGTCTATATTCATAAACGCCCGTCTAAGGGACTGCTAGCCAATCTGTGGGAATTCCCGAATCTTGAAACACAAAAAGGAATGAAAACAGAGCGCGAGCAGCTCACTGCATTTTTAGAAAGTGATTTTGGCATACAAGCTGAAATCAGTGACCTCCAAGGTGTAGTGGAGCATGTTTTCACCCACCTGGTATGGAATATTTCTGTGTTTTTCGGTAAAGTAAAACAAGTGTCGGATGCTGCAGAACTGAAAAAAGTAACGAAGGAAGAGCTCGAAGAATTCGCGTTTCCAGTGTCACATCAAAAAATTTGGAAGATGGCAGTGGAAGCAGCCGGAGTATATAATTCGGCTGCTCGGTAAGAGTCCTTAATCATAACTGACGCGCGTGCCGTGGCTGTAGTCTGCTTCATTGCGCTTCATTCCGCCGCGCGCTTCAATCTCTTGGGTTAATTCACGGTATTTTGATTGGCCTTCTTCGTTCAAATAAGGCATAATTTGCTGAAAGGCATGATGAAAATAGGCGAGTTCACTGTTTTTCCAGTCTTTTTTGGAAATCATGGTCAATTCGCTCATATCTCGTCCGACATACATAACGGAAGACCCCCTTTAAAGTTCTTGCCATTATTGTTTGTGGAATGAAGAGAACTATACGCTACAAGGAGCTGAGGAAAAAATGGAACAAAATAAATGCGCACTCGTAACAGGAAGCAGCCGCGGCGTCGGAAAAGCAGCGGCGATCAGACTTGCGGAAAATGGCTATAATATTGTCATTAACTATGCACGCAGCAAAAAAGCCGCTCTGGAAACTGCGGAAGAAATCGAAAAACTTGGTGTTAAAGTGCTTATTGTAAAAGCAAACGTGGGACAGCCCGCAAAAATTAAAGAGATGTTTCAGCAGATTGATGAAACCTTTGGAAGGCTGGATGTTTTTGTTAATAACGCTGCATCAGGTGTACTGAGACCGGTTATGGAATTAGAGGAGACACATTGGGACTGGACGATGAACATCAATGCAAAAGCCTTGCTTTTCTGCGCTCAGGAAGCGGCAAAGCTGATGGAGAAGAACGGCGGCGGTCATATTGTCAGCATCAGCTCATTAGGTTCAATCCGCTACCTTGAAAACTATACGACAGTTGGTGTGTCAAAAGCTGCATTAGAGGCTTTAACCCGTTATCTCGCAGTAGAGCTTTCACCAAAACAGATTATCGTAAATGCAGTATCAGGCGGAGCGATTGACACAGATGCGCTCAAACACTTCCCGAACAGAGAAGATCTTTTGGAGGATGCGCGTCAAAATACCCCGGCGGGACGTATGGTAGAGATTAAAGACATGGTCGATACGGTTGAATTTTTAGTGTCTTCAAAAGCTGATATGATTCGCGGACAGACCATTATCGTTGACGGCGGGCGCTCACTGCTCGTTTAAAAAATTTTTTTGAAAAAAGGAATAGCCAATCGATTACCTGCACATTCTAATGACCGTGGAGGTGATAACAATGGCTAACTCAAATAATTTCAGCAAAACTAACGCTCAACAAGTTAGAAAACAAAACCAACAATCAGCTGCTGGTCAAGGTCAATTCGGTACTGAATTTGCTAGCGAAACAAACGTTCAGCAAGTCAGAAAACAAAACCAACAATCAGCTGCTGGCCAACAAGGTCAATTCGGCACTGAATTCGCAAGCGAAACAAACACTCAGCAGGTAAGACAGCAAAACCAATCTGCTGAACAAAACAAACAACAAAACAGCTAATCACTGAAACAGAAAAAAGCACTTCATCTTCGGGTGGAAGTGCTTTTTTCTGTTTGAAAAACGACAAAACTTGTGAAAGCTCAACAGAATGAGTCAAAGGGTTTGCCGGATCAGGATCGAAATGATTAATGGTGGAAACGTTTAGACTTTGACCAAGGCTGAAGGAGGAACCGATGACGGAATTTGAAAAGCTGGTAATAGAACAGATGAAAACGATGGACAAGCTTCTCGATCTCCAATCAGAGCTCGACCGCTGCAAACAAATCGAAGCAGAACTCCGGCACTTGGAAAGGGATGCAAGGCTGCGCGGTATTCAGGATGAAATTGCGGTAAAACGAAAACATCTTGCTGATATACAGGATATGTTTCAAAAGCAGACAGAGCAGGTAATTCGTTCATATCGTAGCTCAGAAAAGCCGTCTTCCTTTGTGTAGAGCAGGAATGTGCCATTCCCAAGCCGGAATGGCTCTTTTATTTTCATTTTTCAATTTGTAACGTTATAATAGGTAAAAGACGTTGTCGGTAAGCAAGTTTGGACATACTAACTGTAGGGCTTTATAGAAAGTAGGGGAGAAATATGGGTTATCCCAAGGAAGGAGAAACCATTCAAATTCACAGCTATAAGCATAACGGGCTGATCCACAGAATTTGGAATGAAACGACAATCTTAAAAAGTACAGAAATGTGTGTCATCGGAGCCAATGACCGGACGATGGTAACCGAATCAGACGGCCGGACATGGATAACCAGAGAGCCCGCAATCTGTTATTTTCACGCAAGACAATGGTTTAATGTCATCGGGATGCTGAGGGAAGACGGGGTTCACTATTACTGCAACATCAGTTCTCCGTTTGCCTATGATGGCGAAGCAATTAAATATATTGATTACGACTTGGATGTTAAGGTATTTCCTGACATGACCTATAATATTCTCGACGAAGATGAGTATGATGATCATCGGAAAGCCATGAATTATCCAAAAGAAATTGACAGTATTTTAAGAGACTACTTAAATACGCTGCTTCACTGGATTCATCAGCGGCAGGGACCGTTTGCGCCCGAGTTTGTCGATATGTGGTATGAACGGTATTTGCGCTATACAAAATAATGGTTACGTAAAAACCTGTTGCGGGGTACAACAGGTTTTTCACATGGGCTCACACACATCATGATAAAGAGAGGGGGAATCAACGTGGGGGTTATGAAACGCTATATGCAATTCGTCAAACCTTATAAGAAGCAAATTTTCATTACAGTATTAATCGGGATCGTAAAATTCTCCATTCCGCTTGCTCTCCCATTGCTTTTGAAGTACGTAGTTGATGATATTATTCAAGGAGGCGGCACGGCCAGTGACAAAACAACGTCATTGTTCACCATTATGGCGATCATGTTCGCCTTATTTTTAATTTTGCGCCCGCCAGTTGAATATTATCGCCAATATTTTGCCCAGTGGACAGCCAGTAAGGTACTCTATGATATAAGAGCCAAGCTGTTTGATCATATACAGAAGCTGAGTCTTCGTTTTTATGCGAATACTAGAACAGGGGAAGTCATTTCCCGAGTGATCAACGATGTGGAACAGACAAAGGACTTTGTGATCACAGGTCTGATGAATATATGGCTCGATATGCTGACGATTTTGATCGTGATCTCTATCATGCTGACACTGGACGTGAAATTAACGCTTATTTCTGTGGTTTTATTTCCATTATACGGAATATCAGTGAAGTATTTTTACGGCCGTTTAAGAAAGCTGACAAGAGAGCGGTCACAGGCACTTGCTCAGGTGCAGGGGCATTTGCATGAACGGATTCAAGGCATGCCGGTGATCAGAAGCTTTGCGATAGAAGACCATGAGCAGGCTAACTTTAACGAAAAAAACAGCCATTTCTTAGATAAAGCAATCAGTCATACGAATTGGAATGCCAAGACCTTTGCAGTTGTCAACACCATTACAGATCTGGCACCGCTCATCGTGATTGCATTTGCCGGATATTTTGTCATCAACGGACCGCTGACTGTCGGAACGATGGTTGCGTTTGTCGGATATATCGACAGAATGTATAACCCTGTCAGAAGGCTGATTAATTCATCTACAACCTTGACGCAGTCAATCGCTTCAATGGACAGGGTGTTTGAATTTATTGACGAGCCGTATGAGCTGACTGACAAACCAAATGCCATCAAAGCTGACCATATCCGCGGAGAAGTCGAATTTCAAAATGTATCGTTTCAATATGAAAAGGAAAAAGAAAACATCCTTCATGACGTGTCATTAAAAGTAATCAGAGGAGAAACTGTAGCTCTCGTTGGAATGAGCGGCGGAGGGAAATCCACGCTCGTCAGCCTGATTCCAAGGTTTTATGATGTATCAAGCGGCAGTCTATTGATTGACGGGACAGATATTCGGGATTATGAAGCAAGAAGTCTGCGCAATCAGGTTGGCATGGTGCTTCAGGATACCTTTTTATTCAGTGAAACGATTAGAGAAAATATCGCGATCGGAAAACCTAACGCCACGCTTGAAGACATTATGGAAGCCGCAAAAGCAGCTAATGCACATGATTTTATTATGAGTTTTCCGGAAGGGTATGAGACCCGTGTAGGAGAAAGAGGCGTTAAGCTCTCTGGGGGACAAAAACAGCGGATTTCCATTGCGCGTGTATTTCTGAAAAATCCGCCGCTGCTGATCTTGGATGAAGCCACTTCAGCTTTGGATCTTGAAAGTGAACACTACATTCAAGAAGCGATGGATAAACTGGCGAAGGACAGAACAACTTTTGTCGTGGCTCACCGCTTATCAACGATTACGCATGCGGATAAAATTGTCGTCATGGAAAACGGAACAATCATTGAAACCGGAACTCATGATGAACTGATGGATTATGACAGTCAATACAAGCACTTATTCACAATCCAAAACTTGAATTAAACTTCAATCTTATATCCTTTTATCAAGGATATAAGATTTTTTTGTATAAAAAAACCCGGCATATGAACCGGGCTACTCTTCTATTTCCATTTCGCAGTCTTTCGGATGGTACGTTTGAAAGCTTGTAATAAGTGTTTCTAAATGTTCAAGCTGCTCGCGGTATTCTACAGCGCTTGCCATAATATTAAGCATATTATAATCAAGAAGCTCATCATCTGAGTTGCGCTGGTTTTTAAGAAATGACTTTGTCAGCAGCTGTTTGTATTGGATGCCTTCTTCATCTGTATCATCATGCGGTTTAATTTTGCCGACAAACCTCATCAAAATCCGCTCGTGCCAATAAAGCAGGTAATCAAGTTCTTCAGTCAGTGTTTCCTGAAACTCTTCAGGCATATGATAAATCTCGTTTTCCAGGCGATGCAGCTTCTTCAGCGTGTCGAGCGCCCGGTTTGCGGTTATTATCGCCTGTCTGAACAGGACAAGTTTTCTTGATTTCACGTAAGTCGTTTTCTTAAAGTAGCTTCTTTCTTCTTTATATAGAAGATATGTCTGATCAAGCTTGAGCATTTTTTCTTTCAATTTTTCAATATCCTCTTTCAAAATCGAATGCTCTGTTGACTGGCGCATAATCAGCCTGATCCATTTCATGATTTCTTCAGTGTTTTCGACTGTGTTATGAATCAGCTTTGTCTCGTACTTAGGCGGCAGGAACACCAGGTTGACGATAAAGGAAGAAAGCACCCCTAAAATGACTGTGCTTGTTCTGATCAGCGCAAACATTAAAAAGTCGTCACCGGCAGATTCTAAAATCGCAATAACTGTAACAAGAGCAATGGAAATCGTATGTTCAATTTTAAGCTTCAGCATTATGGTAATAACAATCACTGCTGTCAATCCGATCATAATCGGACTGGGTCCGAAAATAAGACCGAATACTGTGGCAATAACAGCTCCGATAATATTTGCCTGAACCTGATCAATAATAATAAGAAAAGAGCGGTAAATTGATGGCTGGATCGCAAATATCGCTGCAATCCCAGCAAAAATCGGTGCGGGAAGTCCGATCCACGAAGCTAAATAAAGAGCCAGCGTAATCGCGATCCCTGTTTTGAAAATGCGGGCACCAAGTTTCATTGGTTTGTGCGTGCATTCCTTTCTATAATAAATTGTTTGACCTAGCAAATGGCTAATCATTAAAATTCCCTGTGAGTTTATTTGCTAAACAATTAAGTAATATACAGGGATCAATACAATTATTCAAGCTATTTCTCAAGAAAAAGACCAAAATCTTACACGCTTTTTAAAAGTACACAAAAACAGGAGCTTATAAGCTCCTGTCCGCCTGATGTGCAATATTACTTTTTAAGATGTTTAAAAGCATCCTCAACAGCAGCAAGCGTATCTTTAATGTCCTGCTCTGTATGTGCTGTTGTAATAAACCACGCTTCATATTTAGAAGGTGCGAGATTAATGCCGCGCTCCAGCATCAGCGTGAAAAACGTAGCGAATGTTTCACCGTCACTGCGTTCTGCCTGATCGTAATTTTCTACTTTCTCATCAGAGAAGTAAACCGTCAGTGCACCCTTTAAGCGATTGACTGTTATTGTGATGCCATGGGTTTCTGCGTGTGCCAAAATGCCTTCCTCAAGCATAGCGCCAAGACGGTCAAGCTTTTCATACACGCCTTCTTCTTTCAGCACTTCCAGGCAAGCAATGCCAGATAAAATAGAAGCGGGGTTTCCGGCCATTGTTCCTGCCTGATATGCAGGGCCGAGCGGTGCGACTTGCTCCATAATTTCTTGTTTCCCGCCATAGGCTCCAATTGGAAGTCCGCCGCCAATAATTTTTCCGAGTGCAGTTAAATCCGGTTTAACCTGTAAAAGATCCTGAGCACCACCATACATAAAGCGGAAAGCAGTAATGACTTCATCATAAATAACGAGGGCGCCCGCATTGTGTGTCAGTTCGTTTACTTGCTCTAAGAAACCTTCTTTCGGCTCAACGATACCGAAGTTGCCGACAATCGGTTCAACCAGAACCGCTGCGATTTCACTGCCCCATTTATCTAAGGCCGCTTTGTAGCTCTCAATATCATTAAATGGAACTGTAATGACCTCGTTTGCAATGCTTTTCGGTACACCGGCTGAGTCAGGTGTGCCCAGAGTAGACGGACCGGAGCCGGCCGCTACGAGCACAAGATCTGAATGGCCGTGATAACAGCCTGCAAATTTAATGATTTTGGTGCGGCCTGTGTAAGCACGAGCCACTCGGATGGTCGTCATCACAGCTTCTGTCCCTGAATTGACGAATCTTACTTTATCCATAGCAGGAATGGCTTCCTTCAGCATCTTTGCAAAAGTAACCTCATGTTTTGTCGGTGTTCCATATAATACACCGTTTTCTGCCGCTTTTTTAATCGCCTCTGTAATATGCGGGTGGGCATGTCCGGTAATGATCGGGCCGTAAGCCGCCAAATAATCAATGTATTTATTCCCGTCTACGTCCCAAAAATAAGCGCCATTTGCTTTCTCCATTGCAACAGGAGAACCCCCGCCAACTGCTTTATATGATCTTGAAGGGCTGTTTACACCGCCGACAATATGCTCTAATGCTTCACGGTGAAGTTCAACTGATTTTGTATACAAAAATAATAACCTCCTATATCTCCATGCGTCCCCTCTATTGTAGCATGCTTCGAGACAAGAACAACGGATTCAGGCTCAAGATTAGGGGCCATGGTTGTAATCTGGACAAGAATTGGATACGCTTAATACAAAAACATCCGGAGGTAATGAAATGACTATTGAAATCGGACAAAAAGCGCCTGATATAGAGTTGAAAGGTGATCATGGGGAAATAGTAAAATTATCGGATTATGAAGGGCAGTATATCGTCCTTTACTTTTATCCAAAAGACATGACACCGGGATGCACAACTGAAGCCTGCGATTTTCGTGACAGCCATGAAAACTTCGCTGAGCTGGATGCTGTGATTATCGGCGTTAGCCCGGACAGCGAGGAAAAACACGGGAAATTTAAAGAGAAGCACAATCTGCCGTTTTTGCTGCTTGTCGATGACGAACACAAGCTGGCGGAGGCATTTGATGTGTGGAAACTGAAGAAAAACTTCGGAAAAGAATATATGGGAATTGAACGCTCCACTTTTTTGATTGACAAAGATGGCCGGCTCGTTAAAGAATGGAGAAAGGTAAAAGTGAAAGACCATGTAGCCGAAGCGCTCCAGACGCTGAAAGATATGTCGGAAAAGTAAAATTGTCAGTCAGCTTTATAATAGATGCTGCAACTTTTACCCTAATATCAATTGACAAATTATCGTAAAAAGAGGTACACTAATTATAAACATTATAATGTAAGAATCTTTTTTAGAAGAGAGGTGCATGACGGATGGCTGCACATGAACTAAAAGAAGCCTTAGAAACGTTGAAGGAAACCGGAGTTCGCATTACTCCTCAACGTCATGCGATTCTGGAATATCTCGTTAACTCTATGGCTCATCCAACAGCGGACGATATATATAAAGCTCTGGAAGGGAAATTTCCTAACATGAGCGTAGCGACGGTATATAACAACTTGCGTGTGTTCCGGGAATCCGGCCTGGTAAAAGAGCTCACATATGGCGATGCTTCTAGCAGATTTGATTTTGTTACATCCGATCACTATCACGCCATTTGTGAAAGCTGCGGTAAAATTGTGGACTTCCACTATCCCGGCCTTGACGAAGTGGAGCAGCTCGCTGCACATGTGACCGGCTTTAAAGTAAGCCACCACCGTTTAGAAATTTACGGCGTCTGCCAAGAGTGTTCAAAAAAAGAAAACCATTAAAATAAGCTGACCGCAAAACGGTCAGCTTATTTATTTCGACATTTTCTTCTTATTATAAGACTCATCAAATTCTTTTCCTTCTAAGCTTTGATCTAAAGTCAGCGGCTCTCTGCAATGCATACACATATCTACTCTGCCTAAAACCTTGGTCTCTTTTTCACAGCCAGGGCAAATGACACGAACCGCTTTGGTCGAGAGCATGCCGATCCAAAAATAAACAACCGTACTGAGTCCGATGGATAAAAGCCCAAGTATCATAAACAAACTCGAAAGCAAAACGGACTCCTTAAAAAAAATCCCGATGTACATAATGATAAACCCAACGAAAACCAAACTTAACGCAAACGTTCTGATCTTATTAATTTTGCTGGAGTATTTCGCCATGTCCATCCCCCTCTGAATTAAATATAGCACAAACCCGATGGGATTTTCTTCATGTTTTCGTTTGAAATGGATTTTAAATATGGAGACTTGCTTTGAAATTGTTTATAATAGTTCAATGTGTTTAGAAAAAAGGAATTTCGATTTAACCATAGAATTGAATCAAATAGAGAATGAAAAAATTGAACAATTGCATTGGAGGAATAGTGATGGAAAATCTTCTCCGTCCAATTTATCAAGAAAGAGCAAGCCATCCTAATACATTGGCTGTTATTATGATTGAGAGAAGAAACAAAACATCTTCCCTGACAGATAACTTTGATGCCGCTTTACTTGTCATTGTAAAGCAGTCTGATAAACCTGTTTTTATAAAGCATTATGAATTTGATCACAAAACAGCCTCTTTACATGTGATAACTGATGCTCAGGTTCAAGAATGGATTTTGCTCGGCACAAATAGAAGAATAATAGATTGGATTGTAAACGGAAGAGTCATGTTTGACCGCAATGAGTATATTGCAGAGCTTATCGACAGGCTTAATACTTTTCCGTTTGCAGAACGCAAACTGAAGATCGGCCTTGAATACGGCAAGTTAATTAGAAGATACGTTGAAGGAAAAGCTTTCTTTGAAGCCAATCAATTTTTAGATGCCTACAATGCGGTAGTTCATGCCCTGCATCATCTCGCACGTATTGAAGTAATAGACAGAGGATTCCATCCCGAAACCACTGTGTGGAGTCAAGTGCGTCAAATAGAGCCTCAAGTGTACAAATTATATTCCGAGCTGATTGAAAGTCACGAAAGCTTGGAAAAAAGGCTTGAATTATTATTCTTAGCAAATGATTTTCTGATTCATTCTAAAGCTGAGATTGGTTCAGCACATCTTTTCGAAGTCATGAAAGAAAAGGACATATGGCAATTTAGCGAGCTTCTTCAGCATCCTGACTTAATCCATTTCACTCAAGACCTTGGCGTCATGCTTGATTACCTGACGGAAAAAGGTCTTATCAGCGTGTGCCGAATGGAAACCAAAGGACAGTCTGTCTTTCATCGAGGATATTCTTTTAAAAAAGATGTTGACTCTGATTCTTGAGCATGGTATATTATTAAACGTCGCTGATGCGCTTCTGAAAAAACAAGCTCACAGCGGCGGAGAAATAAAATAAAAAACATTTGACAAAACAAAGTCGAAATGTTATACTAATAAAGTCGCTTCTCCAAGAAGTGTTGATGATCTTTGAAAACTAAACAAGACAAAACGTACCTGTTAATTCAAGTTTTAAATAAATCGCACAGCGATGTGCGTAGTCAGTCAAACTACTTTATCGGAGAGTTTGATCCTGGCTCAGGACGAACGCTGGCGGCGTGCCTAATACATGCAAGTCGAGCGGACAGATGGGAGCTTGCTCCCTGATGTTAGCGGCGGACGGGTGAGTAACACGTGGGTAACCTGCCTGTAAGACTGGGATAACTCCGGGAAACCGGGGCTAATACCGGATGCTTGTTTGAACCGCATGGTTCAAACATAAAAGGTGGCTTCGGCTACCACTTACAGATGGACCCGCGGCGCATTAGCTAGTTGGTGAGGTAACGGCTCACCAAGGCAACGATGCGTAGCCGACCTGAGAGGGTGATCGGCCACACTGGGACTGAGACACGGCCCAGACTCCTACGGGAGGCAGCAGTAGGGAATCTTCCGCAATGGACGAAAGTCTGACGGAGCAACGCCGCGTGAGTGATGAAGGTTTTCGGATCGTAAAGCTCTGTTGTTAGGGAAGAACAAGTACCGTTCGAATAGGGCGGTACCTTGACGGTACCTAACCAGAAAGCCACGGCTAACTACGTGCCAGCAGCCGCGGTAATACGTAGGTGGCAAGCGTTGTCCGGAATTATTGGGCGTAAAGGGCTCGCAGGCGGTTCCTTAAGTCTGATGTGAAAGCCCCCGGCTCAACCGGGGAGGGTCATTGGAAACTGGGGAACTTGAGTGCAGAAGAGGAGAGTGGAATTCCACGTGTAGCGGTGAAATGCGTAGAGATGTGGAGGAACACCAGTGGCGAAGGCGACTCTCTGGTCTGTAACTGACGCTGAGGAGCGAAAGCGTGGGGAGCGAACAGGATTAGATACCCTGGTAGTCCACGCCGTAAACGATGAGTGCTAAGTGTTAGGGGGTTTCCGCCCCTTAGTGCTGCAGCTAACGCATTAAGCACTCCGCCTGGGGAGTACGGTCGCAAGACTGAAACTCAAAGGAATTGACGGGGGCCCGCACAAGCGGTGGAGCATGTGGTTTAATTCGAAGCAACGCGAAGAACCTTACCAGGTCTTGACATCCTCTGACAATCCTAGAGATAGGACGTCCCCTTCGGGGGCAGAGTGACAGGTGGTGCATGGTTGTCGTCAGCTCGTGTCGTGAGATGTTGGGTTAAGTCCCGCAACGAGCGCAACCCTTGATCTTAGTTGCCAGCATTCAGTTGGGCACTCTAAGGTGACTGCCGGTGACAAACCGGAGGAAGGTGGGGATGACGTCAAATCATCATGCCCCTTATGACCTGGGCTACACACGTGCTACAATGGACAGAACAAAGGGCAGCAAAACCGCGAGGTTAAGCCAATCCCACAAATCTGTTCTCAGTTCGGATCGCAGTCTGCAACTCGACTGCGTGAAGCTGGAATCGCTAGTAATCGCGGATCAGCATGCCGCGGTGAATACGTTCCCGGGCCTTGTACACACCGCCCGTCACACCACGAGAGTTTGTAACACCCGAAGTCGGTGAGGTAACCTTTATGGAGCCAGCCGCCGAAGGTGGGACAGATGATTGGGGTGAAGTCGTAACAAGGTAGCCGTATCGGAAGGTGCGGCTGGATCACCTCCTTTCTAAGGATATTTACGGAATATAAGACCTTGGGTCTTATAAACAGAACGTTCCCTGTCTTGTTTAGTTTTGAAGGATCATTCCTTCGAAACGTGTTCTTTGAAAACTAGATAACAGTAGACATCACATTCAATTAGTAACACAAGATATCACATAGTGATTCTTTTTAACGGTTAAGTTAGAAAGGGCGCACGGTGGATGCCTTGGCACTAGGAGCCGATGAAGGACGGGACGAACACCGATATGCTTCGGGGAGCTGTAAGCAAGCTTTGATCCGGAGATTTCCGAATGGGGAAACCCACCACTCGTAATGGAGTGGTATCCATATCTGAATTCATAGGATATGAGAAGGCAGACCCGGGGAACTGAAACATCTAAGTACCCGGAGGAAGAGAAAGCAAATGCGATTCCCTGAGTAGCGGCGAGCGAAACGGGATTAGCCCAAACCAAGAGGCTTGCCTCTTGGGGTTGTAGGACACTCTATACGGAGTTACAAAGGAACGAGGTAGATGAAGAGGTCTGGAAAGGCCCGCCATAGAAGGTAACAGCCCTGTAGTCAAAACTTCGTTCTCTCCAGAGTGGATCCTGAGTACGGCGGAACACGTGAAATTCCGTCGGAATCCGGGAGGACCATCTCCCAAGGCTAAATACTCCCTAGTGACCGATAGTGAACCAGTACCGTGAGGGAAAGGTGAAAAGCACCCCGGAAGGGGAGTGAAAGAGATCCTGAAACCGTGTGCCTACAAGTAGTCAGAGCCCGTTAACGGGTGATGGCGTGCCTTTTGTAGAATGAACCGGCGAGTTACGATCCCGTGCAAGGTTAAGCAGAAGATGCGGAGCCGCAGCGAAAGCGAGTCTGAATAGGGCGCATGAGTACGTGGTCGTAGACCCGAAACCAGGTGATCTACCCATGTCCAGGGTGAAGTTCAGGTAACACTGAATGGAGGCCCGAACCCACGCACGTTGAAAAGTGCGGGGATGAGGTGTGGGTAGGGGTGAAATGCCAATCGAACCTGGAGATAGCTGGTTCTCTCCGAAATAGCTTTAGGGCTAGCCTCAAGGTAAGAGTCTTGGAGGTAGAGCACTGATTGGACTAGGGGCCCCTACCGGGTTACCGAATTCAGTCAAACTCCGAATGCCAATGACTTATCCTTGGGAGTCAGACTGCGAGTGATAAGATCCGTAGTCGAAAGGGAAACAGCCCAGACCGCCAGCTAAGGTCCCAAAGTATACGTTAAGTGGAAAAGGATGTGGAGTTGCTTAGACAACCAGGATGTTGGCTTAGAAGCAGCCACCATTTAAAGAGTGCGTAATAGCTCACTGGTCGAGTGACTCTGCGCCGAAAATGTACCGGGGCTAAACGTATCACCGAAGCTGCGGACTGTTCTTCGAACAGTGGTAGGAGAGCGTTCTAAGGGCTGTGAAGCCAGACCGGAAGGACTGGTGGAGCGCTTAGAAGTGAGAATGCCGGTATGAGTAGCGAAAGAGGGGTGAGAATCCCCTCCACCGAATGCCTAAGGTTTCCTGAGGAAGGCTCGTCCGCTCAGGGTTAGTCGGGACCTAAGCCGAGGCCGAAAGGCGTAGGCGATGGACAACAGGTTGATATTCCTGTACCACCTCCTCACCATTTGAGCAATGGGGGGACGCAGGAGGATAGGGTAAGCGCGGTATTGGATATCCGCGTCCAAGCAGTTAGGCTGGGAAATAGGCAAATCCGTTTCCCATAAGGCTGAGCTGTGATGGCGAGCGAAATTTAGTAGCGAAGTTCCTGATTCCACACTGCCAAGAAAAGCCTCTAGCGAGGTGAGAGGTGCCCGTACCGCAAACCGACACAGGTAGGCGAGGAGAGAATCCTAAGGTGATCGAGAGAACTCTCGTTAAGGAACTCGGCAAAATGACCCCGTAACTTCGGGAGAAGGGGTGCTCTGTTAGGGTGCAAGCCCGAGAGAGCCGCAGTGAATAGGCCCAGGCGACTGTTTAGCAAAAACACAGGTCTCTGCGAAGCCGTAAGGCGAAGTATAGGGGCTGACGCCTGCCCGGTGCTGGAAGGTTAAGAGGAGCGCTTAGCGTAAGCGAAGGTGCGAATTGAAGCCCCAGTAAACGGCGGCCGTAACTATAACGGTCCTAAGGTAGCGAAATTCCTTGTCGGGTAAGTTCCGACCCGCACGAAAGGCGCAACGATCTGGGCACTGTCTCAACGAGAGACTCGGTGAAATTATAGTACCTGTGAAGATGCAGGTTACCCGCGACAGGACGGAAAGACCCCGTGGAGCTTTACTGCAGCCTGATATTGAATGTTGGTACAGCTTGTACAGGATAGGTAGGAGCCTTGGAAACCGGAGCGCCAGCTTCGGTGGAGGCATCGGTGGGATACTACCCTGGCTGTATTGACCTTCTAACCCGCCGCCCTTATCGGGCGGGGAGACAGTGTCAGGTGGGCAGTTTGACTGGGGCGGTCGCCTCCTAAAAGGTAACGGAGGCGCCCAAAGGTTCCCTCAGAATGGTTGGAAATCATTCGCAGAGTGTAAAGGCACAAGGGAGCTTGACTGCGAGACCTACAAGTCGAGCAGGGACGAAAGTCGGGCTTAGTGATCCGGTGGTTCCGCATGGAAGGGCCATCGCTCAACGGATAAAAGCTACCCCGGGGATAACAGGCTTATCTCCCCCAAGAGTCCACATCGACGGGGAGGTTTGGCACCTCGATGTCGGCTCATCGCATCCTGGGGCTGTAGTCGGTCCCAAGGGTTGGGCTGTTCGCCCATTAAAGCGGTACGCGAGCTGGGTTCAGAACGTCGTGAGACAGTTCGGTCCCTATCCGTCGCGGGCGCAGGAAATTTGAGAGGAGCTGTCCTTAGTACGAGAGGACCGGGATGGACGCACCGCTGGTGTACCAGTTGTTCTGCCAAGGGCATCGCTGGGTAGCTATGTGCGGACGGGATAAGTGCTGAAAGCATCTAAGCATGAAGCCCCCCTCAAGATGAGATTTCCCATTCCGCAAGGAAGTAAGATCCCTGAAAGATGATCAGGTTGATAGGTCTGAGGTGGAAGTGTGGCGACACATGGAGCTGACAGATACTAATCGATCGAGGACTTAACCTAATTTCTAATGATGTCACACCTGTTATCTAGTTTTGAGAGAACACTCTCAAAAAAACTCTTGACTTTTCAAGATATACATAGTATAATGTTAAATGTCACTGAAATTGTCTGGTGATGATGGCGAAGAGGTCACACCCGTTCCCATGCCGAACACGGAAGTTAAGCTCTTCAGCGCCGATGGTAGTCGGGGGTTTCCCCCTGTGAGAGTAGGACATCGCCAGGCAGACTTCATTCCGCAGTAGCTCAGTGGTAGAGCTATCGGCTGTTAACCGATCGGTCGTAGGTTCGAATCCTACCTGCGGAGCCATTATTGGAGAGCTGTCCGAGTGGTCGAAGGAGCACGATTGGAAATCGTGTAGGCGGTCAACTCCGTCTCAAGGGTTCGAATCCCTTGCTCTCCGCCACTGATATTTATACATAATCAAAATTGAAAGTCTGGGCCCGTTGGTCAAGCGGTTAAGACACCGCCCTTTCACGGCGGTAACACGGGTTCGAATCCCGTACGGGTCATTATATGATGGAGGATTAGCTCAGCTGGGAGAGCATCTGCCTTACAAGCAGAGGGTCGGCGGTTCGAGCCCGTCATCCTCCACCATTATCATCGCGGGGTGGAGCAGTTCGGTAGCTCGTCGGGCTCATAACCCGAAGGTCGCAGGTTCAAATCCTGCCCCCGCAACCAAAAAATATATCCTTTTAAATAAGGATCGCCCAAATGGTGCAAACAAATTTAATTGGTCCGGTAGTTCAGTTGGTTAGAATGCCTGCCTGTCACGCAGGAGGTCGCGGGTTCGAGTCCCGTCCGGACCGCCATTTAAATAATAAGGCTCGGTAGCTCAGTTGGTAGAGCAACGGACTGAAAATCCGTGTGTCGGCGGTTCGATTCCGTCCCGAGCCACCACCTATGCCGGTGTAGCTCAATTGGTAGAGCAACTGACTTGTAATCAGTAGGTTGGGGGTTCAAGTCCTCTTGCCGGCACTGTTTTTTCAAAACTTAATGTGGAGGGGTAGCGAAGTGGCTAAACGCGGCGGACTGTAAATCCGCTCCCTCAGGGTTCGGCAGTTCGAATCTGCCCCCCTCCACCATTTATAGGGGCATAGTTTAACGGTAGAACAGAGGTCTCCAAAACCTCCGGTGTGGGTTCGATTCCTACTGCCCCTGCCAAATTTATGACATCTTGAGATTATGGCGGTTGTGGCGAAGTGGTTAACGCACCAGATTGTGGCTCTGGCACTCGTGGGTTCGATTCCCATCAATCGCCCCATATTATCATTGGGCTATAGCCAAGCGGTAAGGCAACGGACTTTGACTCCGTCATGCGTTGGTTCGAATCCAGCTAGCCCAGTCTCACTTTTTATATTAATTGCATATAATGTATTAAGTCCCTTAAGATGCGGAAGTAGTTCAGTGGTAGAACACCACCTTGCCAAGGTGGGGGTCGCGGGTTCGAATCCCGTCTTCCGCTCCAATTACGGCGGCATAGCCAAGTGGTAAGGCAGAGGTCTGCAAAACCTTTATCCCCGGTTCGAATCCGGGTGTCGCCTTTCTTTTGCCGGGGTGGTGGAATTGGCAGACACACAGGACTTAAAATCCTGCGGTAGGTGACTACCGTGCCGGTTCAAGTCCGGCCCTCGGCACCAATTTTACTTACTTGATAAGTTAAATTGGTGTTTGTGCTTGAAAATATAATGAAGCTAATCATATCAATGATCTACTTGTGTAGATCATTTTTTTATTGTATGAATATGTCGATGTAAGCATTGGGCTGCATTTCATAGAAAATTGCTTTAGCTACTTATTATTATATTTCCAAAAAAACTTTTTTAAAATTCATTGACACTTTATCATATCCATGATATATTTATATTCGTCGGTTAGATACGACGTAAAACTTGCCGGTGTGGCGGAATTGGCAGACGCGCACGACTCAAAATCGTGTTCCTTCTGGAGTGTCGGTTCGACCCCGACCACCGGTATCCAATAGAACCCTGTTTCTTACATAAGTAAGAAACAGGGTTTTGTTTTTATTAAAAAAAGGAGCCTATGTTTATTATAGGCTCCTTTTTGTTATTTACTCAGCATATTGGTCGATGATCTCTTCTAATACCTCTTCAAGTTGTTCGATATCATCAAGCTCTGATTGTCTGAAACGGACACGTACGAGCTGCTCTCCGTCATTATACATCTCTTCCAGCCATCCTCGCAGGCCTCTTGCCCGGCGATCGACTTCGAAAATAATTTCTAAACCGTCTTCCTCTAAAAGAAAAATAAGCTCTAATTCATCAAGCATCTGACGGTAATAGCCTGATGTTGGAACAAACTCAAATTCTTGAACGAAAGGTAGGCGGCGCTGGAAATAAGATGCCTGTTCACAGTCTGCTTCGTTAAGACGGAAGCCAAGGTTTTCAATTGCTTCTAACACATTTTCAACCCAAGGATGTGCTTCTACGAAGATACGATCGTGATCTGATTTATCAATACCGCCTTGAATGTCAAGGTCTGTCACTACTGCGACTTCTACTTTTCCTACCGTAATCGGTGTATCAAGAGGCAGGATGAAGGAGAACGGAAATTGATGTTCTTCTCCAGGCTGAATGGTGAATGAACCAGTTACCCGAACAGAATGAATTGTTGCGTATTTCCGGTGCTCTTCATCGTCTTTTACAATGACATATTTTGTATTGAGCTGTAAGTCAATGTAACGGATGTCCTGGGCGATTTTTCCGCCTTTTACATGTACAGTTCCGCGGACTTCTTCTCCTGGACAATACGCATCTTTCTCCAAAATGGTATCGACTTTTGCTGCGCCGATGCCGGCACTTGCTGCAAGTTTCTTGAAAAATGACATGTTGATCTTCCCCTTTTTCTTTTTCTCAACAGTTATACGTGGGAAGAAGGAAAAAAGGTTCATTTATTTCAAAATAAATGAACCTTTTTTCCTATAATCGTTTATCTGAGGGACAGACTAAAATTGATGCTTGAGTAAAGGAGGAGACATGAATGAATAAAGAAACGATGGTCGCTGATGAATTACATAGAATGTTTTTAGCTGGTGAACTGCAAATCACAGTCGAGGAGGACATTAACAATCTTTCAGAAAGACTGAGAAGCGGCGAACTCAGATTAGACAGTTTGACCGGGGAAGATGCGTTTATAAAAGAAACAGTAAACGAAGCATTAAGAAGAGTGGAGCAATAAAATAAAAAGGCGGTTTCTCAAAATGAGAGACCGTCTTTTTTTATGGTTTCAGAAGCACTTTGATAGCTCCGTCTGTTTTCGTATCAAACACCTCATATCCGTGCTTTGCTTGATCTAACGGCAGAACATGTGTAATGATGTCGCCCGGATCTACTTTACCTGTAGCAATCAAATCATACAGGTACGGCATATAATGAATGACAGGGGCTTGCCCGGTTCTGATATTTACATTTCTTTGGAAGATGTCTCCGAATGGAAATGCATTGTATCTCATTCCATACACACCAGTCACTTGAATTGTGCCGCATTTTCTGACAGCCTGTGCCGCCGTTACTAATGCACCCATGGCTCCGCCGTGCATTTTAACACCGGTGGCGAGAAATTCAAGCGGGGACATTTTGCCGTCCATTCCCACGCAGTCGATGACGACATCTGCACCGCCCTGTGTGATTTCTTTCAAATATAATCCGGCGTTTTCTAAGTGTTCGAAATTAACGGTCTCTACATTGTTTGTTTTTTTGGCGTGCTGAAGGCGGTAGTCTACATAATCCACTGCAATGACTCTTTTGGCGCCTTTCATCCATGCGAATTTTTGCGCGAGCAGCCCGACTGGACCGCAGCCGAGAATAATGACGGTATCTCCCTCTTTTACTCCTGCGTTGTCAACGCTCCAATAGGCAGTCGACATAGCGTCTGAAAGCAATACTAATTTCTCATCTTCTATTTCACAGTCATCAGGCAGTTTAAAGGGAGTGAAGTTAGCATAGGGGACACGCATGTATTCAGCCTGGCCTCCGGGATAGCCGCCTGCTGATTCTGAATAGCCAAAATAAGCGCCGATTTCGCCGTTTGCGTTTGAATTGTCACATTGGCTTTCAAGCAGGTTTTTGCAAAAGAAACATTCGCCGCAGCTGACGTTAAACGGTATGATGACACGATCGCCTTTTTTGACCTTGTGAACGTCGGGGCCTGTTTCTTCCACAATGCCCATTGGTTCATGGCCGATGATATAATCTTCAGGGAAATTGGGAACCATGCCATGAATTAGGTGTAAGTCAGAGCCGCAGATTGCTGTGGTTGTCAGTTTGACGATGATATCATCAGGTTTTTTGATTTCTGGCGCTTTTACCTCTTTGACGCGGACGTCTTTAATGCCTTGATACGTAACAGCTTTCATTCATGATGTCTCCTTATTATTTAGTGATCGGGTGTTGCGAATGTTCCGAGACGGTTCGTGTTATCGGGGAATAGCTTTAGCGCAGCGATATCAACAGCTGTTTGTGCTGATTTCATATCGATTTGAAATTGTTTGTCCAAGTCAGAAGGGAAAAGCCAGCCTTTTTCCATCATGAGCTGTGATAGTTCGCCGTGCAGGTAAATAGCGGCGTCCAATTGATTGCGCAATGCTGTTCTGAGTTCTGGGCTTGCGGTTTCCGTAATGGCGACAGCATAATTTTTGATGCCGGTTTTTACGGAAATTAAGAAATCAAGGGCGAGTGCTGAATCAGCAAGGTCAGGCATGCCTTTTGCGTTTTTCGGGTCTAAGAAATCGTTCAATGATCGTCACCTCCTGTTATTGTCGGAGCCTTTTGATAGAGGCTCTGAAGTTCAGTTACGTCCCGTACAGACTGCTGTACATCCTTCTCCATAAGGGCTCTCAGTTCCTGATCGAACACCAGTCCCTGCATCATTTTTGATTTAAGTAAACATACGGTTTTGAAGTTGAGGATTTCGTGTAAATCAACTGTTTCGTGGTTTGCCAAACGGTCTTGTTCCATTTTTTCGGTCACCTCCTGGTTCAAAGGTATTTTTGCCTTGTCTCATGCTTTTATGCGAAAGTGCTATAATGGATAAAATATTTTTTGGGGGGAGTCGGATGATGAAACAGATTATTGCGATGGGCGGCGGGGGTTTTTCAATGGAACCAGATCATCTGATTCTTGATCAATTTATCATTAATCAGTCAAAGCAGCCCTCACCTCGCATTTGTTTTCTGCCAACGGCAAGCGGGGATGCTGAGAATTATGTCCAGCGGTTTTATCATGCTTTTCAACAGCTTGATTGTGACCCGTCTCATTTGTCTTTGTTTAAGCCGCCGACAACAGATTTAGCCTCCTTTATCTTGGAGAAAGATGTGATTTATGTCGGTGGAGGAAATACAAGAAATTTGCTTGTGCTGTGGAAGGAGTGGGGACTGGATCATATATTAAGAGAAGCCTGGGAGAACGGCACTATTTTGGCGGGACTAAGTGCCGGTGCGATCTGCTGGTTTGAAGAAGGAGTGACGGATTCTGCCGGACAGCTGACCGGCTTGAAAAGCTTAGGTTTTTTGCAAGGCAGTTTTTGTCCTCATTATAATGGGGAGAAGGATCGGAGACCTTCATATCATCGCCTGATATTAGAGAAAGCGTTGAGCAACGGTTATGCGGCGGATGATGGAGCAGCTCTTCACTTTATTGATGATCAGTTTTTTCAGGCTGTAAGTTCAAGATTTCATGCAAATGCGTATGAGGTGTTGCTTCATGAAAATGGTGTCTCTGAAACAGCATTGCCAATTACATATTTGTCTTGAATATGCTGAATATTTTATACATTCCTCTTTTTTTCAGTTTGTTTTTATGATAAGATGAGTGGGAAATTAATAGTTACTAGGGGTGCCCGCTGGCGGGCTGAGAGAGAAGATATGCTTCTTAACCCTTTGGACCTGATCTGGTTCGTACCAGCGTGGGGAAGTAGAGGAATTGTTTTTATTGTTGCCGTATACTGCAATAATATGTTTCTTTCTGACTGTAACCGGGTTCATTCAACTGAATCCGGTTTTTTGTGCTGGTTATGGGCTTGATTTTGTCCTTTCAAACAAAGAGAGGGGAAGGATAAGTAATGCAAAATCATTCAGTGCAGCAAGCCAACATTTCCATTATGTCGAGTTTTTCGGGGAGTAAAAAAGTATATGTAGAGGGTGCATCGCCGGATATTCAAGTGCCGATGAGAGAAATTGAACTTAGTCCGACGACAGGATCATTCGGCGAAGAGGAAAACGCACCAGTTCGTGTCTATGATACAAGCGGACCGTATACGGACCCCGATGTGAAGATTAATATTCAAGAAGGTTTAAAACCGCTCCGTCACAAGTGGATCACTGGGCGCGGCGATGTTGAGGAATACGATGGACGTGCTGTGAAGCCAGAAGACAACGGCTATAAAAAGGCTAACCCTAATGTAAGCTATCCCGGGTTAAAGCGGAAACCGCTGCGGGCGAAAGCGGGCCAAAATGTCACTCAAATGCATTATGCCAAAAAAGGAATTATTACACCTGAGATGGAGTTTATCGCAATTCGTGAGCATGTGTCTCCGGAATTTGTGAGAGATGAGGTAGCCAGCGGCCGGGCGATTATTCCAGCAAATATTAATCATCCAGAAAGTGAACCAATGATTATCGGCCGGAATTTTCATGTGAAAATTAACGCGAATATCGGAAATTCAGCGGTTACGTCTTCGATTGAAGAAGAAGTGGAAAAAATGACGTGGGCGATTCGCTGGGGAGCAGATACGATGATGGATCTTTCCACGGGGAAAGACATTCATACGACGCGTGAATGGATTATCAGAAATTGCCCGGTTCCGGTTGGCACCGTGCCGATCTATCAGGCGCTTGAAAAAGTAAACGGTGTAGCGGAGGATTTAACGTGGGAAATCTACCGTGACACGCTGATTGAGCAGGCTGAACAGGGTGTAGATTATTTCACGATTCATGCGGGTGTTTTGCTGCGATATGTACCGCTAACCGCCAAACGGACAACGGGAATTGTGTCACGCGGAGGAGCGATTATGGCACAGTGGTGTCTGGCTCATCATCAGGAAAGCTTTCTGTATACTCATTTTGAAGAAATCTGTGATATTATGAAAACGTATGATATTGCCTTTTCTCTTGGAGACGGGCTTCGCCCAGGGTCAATTGCCGATGCAAATGACGAAGCGCAGTTTGCTGAATTAGAGACGCTCGGAGAACTCACGCAAATTGCCTGGAAGCATGATGTTCAGGTGATGATTGAGGGGCCTGGTCATGTGCCGATGCATAAAATCAAGGAGAACGTCGATAAACAAATGGAAATCTGTAAAGAAGCGCCTTTTTACACGCTAGGGCCGCTGACGACGGATATTGCACCGGGCTATGACCATATTACATCAGCGATCGGAGCGGCGATGATCGGCTGGTATGGAACGGCCATGCTTTGTTATGTGACGCCGAAGGAGCATCTAGGGCTGCCAAACCGTGAAGATGTGCGTGAAGGGGTTATTACATACAAAATTGCGGCGCATGCGGCTGATCTTGCAAAAGGGCATCCGGGCGCGCAAATACGAGATGACGCTTTATCAAAAGCCCGCTTTGAATTCCGCTGGCGCGACCAATTTAACCTGTCGCTTGATCCGGAAAGAGCGCTTGAATATCATGATGAGACACTGCCTGCCGAAGGGGCGAAAACGGCTCATTTCTGTTCGATGTGCGGGCCGAAATTTTGCAGCATGAGAATTTCTCAGGATATCCGTGATTATGCCAAAGACAAAGAGCTCAATGAGTGGGATGCCATTCAAGAGGGTATGAAAGAAAAAGCTGAGGAATTTGTAAAACAAGGCAGCAAACTTTATAAGTAACAGTATACAAAAGCGATTGACAGGCCAAATTGAATACGTTTTAATATAGCTAATATACATTTCCAACATTTGCTGATCGGACCACCGAAGGCTCTTATCTCTTGAGATAAGGGCCTTTTTTATTTTTAAAGGAGGGAGAAATGATGGGAACCAAAAAAGAAAAAGGGAGAAGACACTTTAGAAAACGAAAAACATATGGCAATCAGATGCTGCCGCTGGCGCTTCTTATTGAACAGAACAAGCGGGAGATAATGAATAATGAAGAGTTAATGGAGAAAATTTATATGAAGATTGACGAGAAGCATACGGCAGTCCGTGAATCTATGTAAAAAACCCGCTGAATAAACAGCGGGTTTTTTCTATGCGATTAAACTTCTTTTTTAATCGGCAAACCTAAGCCTTCTGCCACACGTTTTCCGTATTCAGGATCAGCTTTATAAAAGTGCTCGATTTGGCGGAGTTTAATTTCTTCTTTTTCTACCGGTTTCATTGCATTTACGATATTTTCTACAAGGCGGGTGCGTTCCTCTTCGCTCATTAAACGGTAGAGATCGCCGGCTTGTGTGTAGTGATCATTGTGATCGTAGCTTACGCTGTCAGCCATTCCTTGTACTGGGTAAGCCGCTTGTTTATCCTCAGGTGACTCAGTCGGTCCGCCGAAGCTGTTTGGCTCGTAGTAGACGGATCCGCCGCCGTTATTGTCAAAGCGCATTTGTCCGTCACGCTGATAGTTTCTTACTTCGTTGCGTGCGCGATTGATCGGCAGGGCTTGGTGGTTTGCTCCGACACGGTAGCGATGCGCATCATGATACGCAAACAGACGCCCTTGAAGCATTTTATCCGGTGATACATCAATACCGGGGACCAGTGTTCCAGGTGAGAATGTTGCTTGTTCTACTTCGGCAAAGTAGTTTTCTGGATTTCTGTCAAGAACCATGCGGCCGACTTCAATGAGCGGATAGTCTTTTTGAGACCATACTTTTGTGACATCAAACGGATCGAAGCGATACGTATTTGCGTCTTCTAAAGGCATGATTTGCACATATAATTTCCATGCAGGGAAATCGCCGTTTTCGATTGCGTTGAACAGATCTTCTGTATGATAATCCGGGTTTTCACCGGCAATTTTTGCTGCTGTCTTCACATCAAGGTTCTTCACGCCTTGTTCTGTTTTAAAGTGGTACTTGATCCATACGCCTTCGCCTTCGGCATTTGTCCATTTGAATGTATGGCTTCCAAAACCATGCATGTGGCGAAGTGTAGCAGGAATTCCGCGGTCAGACATCAGGATCGTCACTTGGTGTAAAGATTCCGGTGAAAGTGACCAGAAATCCCATACAGCTGTAGGATTTTTCAAGTGTGTTTTTGGATCTCTTTTTTGTGTATGGATAAAATCAGGGAACTTAATCGCATCGCGGATGAAGAATACCGGCGTATTGTTACCTACGATGTCATAGTTTCCTTCTTCCGTATAAAACTTAACAGCAAATCCGCGCGGGTCGCGAACGGTGTCAGCAGAGCCAAGTTCACCGGCAACTGTTGAGAAACGGATGAACAAAGGTGTGCGTTTGCCGACTTCTGATAAGAAAGCAGCTTTTGTATATTTTGTTACATCGTTTGTCACTTCAAAATAACCGTGTGCACCTGCACCTTTAGCGTGAACGACACGCTCAGGAACACGCTCTCTGTTGAAATGGGCCAATTTTTCGAGTAAGTGTACATCTTGGATTAAAGTTGGTCCGCGAGAACCGGCAGTCATTGAATTTTGATTATCTCCAACTGGAGCGCCCCAGCTAGTTGTCAGTTTATTTGAACTCATGTCATCACCTCTTGGAATTGATAAGAACATAATATCATCTCTAAGTAAAAAGTCAATATTATTTTATAATCATTATAAAATAATCATTTATATAATGCGATAAAAACTATTAAATAAAGCAGAAAACCCTTGGCAGAACAGCTAAATAGATATGATATAGGCTTCAAAGAAAAAAGCGCTATTTGCGAATATGAAAAGTAAGTGATAAACATTAATACAAAAAATATTGGATAAAAAAGAGTTGACATATCGGAATAATTTGAATTAACATGATATTCAAACAAAAAACAATTGGGCAGCTGATCGGACCGCCGAAGGCTCTCATCTCTACAAAAAACAGAGATGGGGGCCTTTTTGTTTTTTTAGAAGGCGGGGTTGGCAGAAGGAGAGGGATAAAAGTGGCTGTGACCATCAGTATCAAGGAAAAAGCATTTGCTCAAGAAGGCCGCAAAACTGCGGTCTTGGAGAATATTCAATTATCAATTGCACCGGGTGAGTTTTTAACGATCATCGGACCGAGCGGATGCGGAAAAAGCACACTTTTAAAGATAATTGCAGGACTTGATTCTGATTTTAGCGGGAGTGTAGAAATTAACGGACGGCATGTGACTGCACCAGGTATTCAGCAAGGATTTATTTTTCAGGAACACCGTCTCTTTCCTTGGCTGACGGTTGAGCAGAATATTGCCGCCGATTTGAATTTGAAAGATCCAAAAGTCAAACAAAAGGTAGATGAACTGATCGAGATTGTCAGATTAAAAGGATCAGAGAAAGCATATCCGCGTGAGCTGTCGGGCGGTATGTCTCAAAGAGTGGCCATCGCACGAGCTCTTCTGCGGGAGCCGGAGGTGCTGCTTTTGGATGAACCGTTCGGTGCGTTAGACGCGTTTACTCGAAAACACCTTCAAGACGTGCTGCTGGATATATGGCGGAGGAAAAAGACAACGATGATACTCGTCACTCATGATATAGATGAAGCTGTTTATTTAGGGAATGAGATTGCGATCCTAAAAGCCAAACCGGGAAAAATTCATAAGCTGATGCCAATTCATCTGGCTTATCCCCGAAACAGGACGACGCCTGATTTCCAAGCGATCAGACAGAAGGTGCTGTCGGAATTCGAAAAAACAGAAGACGTTGAGTATGCAGAAGGATCAGGGATATAGAAGGGGCTGAAGCAGAGATGAAACAAGGAATCATTGTATTGGCATCTATTTTTTTTCTGCTGGCAGGATGCGGAGCAAATGGAGCCAGCGGTGACAAAAAACCATTGAAAGAAATTCGGATCGGAATACAGCAAAGCTTAAGCCCGCTTTTAATTGCCAAGGAAAAAGGCTGGTTTGAAGAGGCTTTTGAAAAAGAAGGCATCAAGGTGAAATGGGTGGAGTTTCAAAGCGGGCCGCCACAATTTGAAGGGCTTGCAGCAGATAAACTTGACTTTTCTCAAGTTGGCAATTCACCAGTAATCGCTGGGCAAGCGGCAGGCATTGATTTTAAAGAAATCGGCTTGTCTCAGGATGGATTAAAGGCGAACGGCATACTTGTGAATCCAGACAGCGGGATTAAGGAGGTCAAAGATTTAAAAGGAAAGAAAATTGCTGTAGCGAAAGGCAGCAGCGGCTTTGACTTTTTGTATAAAGCGCTTGATCAATCAGGTTTGTCAGCTGATGACGTGACGATTATTCAGCTGCAACCTGATGAAGCGGCTTCTGCGTTTGAAAACGGTTCGGTTGACGCTTGGTCCATCTGGGAGCCGTACCTATCCTTAGAAACAATCAAACACGGAGCAAAACTTCTTGTGAATGGTGAAAGCACCGATTTATATTCACCAGGGTTTACATTAGTGAGAACAACATTCTCTAAGGAACATCCAGACGAAGTGGTCCGTTTTCTGAAGGTTTTTCATCAGGCGGTTGTGTGGCAAAAGGAACATCCGGATGAAGCGGCTGACTTGTATGCAAAAATAAAAGATCTCGATAAAAAGGTCGTAGAAAATGTGCTGAAAAATACGGAGCCTCTGAATGAGGTTATTCGTGAAGACATTATAAAAGCGCAGCAGGAGACAGCGGATTTTCAATTTAAAACAAAAGCGATAGATAAGAAAATTGATGTGAGAGAAGTTGTTGATAATTCATTTATCAAAAAAGCGTTAAAGGAAAACGTCTCTGGAGGTGATCCATCATGAAAGCAGAGGCTGCAGGTTCACTGCCGAAAGCAAATGCTGAAGCGATACAAAGAAAGCCCCATAGAATCAAATACGGGTGGGCAAAGGGGCTTCTGCTGCCTGCTGTGCTCATAGCCATCTGGCAGGTGATCGGCAGTCTTGGCATCGTGTCGGCGACAGTGCTCCCTACTCCTGTTGCGATTTTGCTGACGTTTAAAGAGCTCATTTTGACAGGCGAGCTCTTTGGCCATCTGCAAATCAGTATATACCGCGCAGCGCTTGGTTTTGTACTTGGTGCGGGGCTTGGACTTTTGATCGGTATTTTGGCCGGATTCTCTAAACGGACGGAATTGTATCTTGACCCATCATTGCAAATGCTCAGAACCGTTCCGCATCTGGCTGTCACGCCGCTGTTTATTTTATGGTTCGGTTTTGATGAAATATCTAAAATTTTGCTGATTGCGCTCGGTGCTTTCTTCCCTGTGTATATCAATACATTTAACGGCATTCGCGGAGTTGACGCTAAGCTGTTCGAAGTTGCCCGGGTGCTTGAATTTAAATATCACCAGCAGATGACAAAAGTGATTGTGCCGGCATCCCTGCCCAATATATTGCTCGGCATTCGTTTATCGCTAGGTATTGCATGGCTTGGGCTTGTTGTAGCGGAGCTGATGGGTTCGAGTTCTGGGGTCGGTTACATGATCATGGATGCCAGACAATTCTCACAAACGAATAAAGTGTTTGCCGGGATTATCATTTTTGCGGTGGTTGGAAAGCTGACGGATTCTTTTGTCAGGCTGCTAGAACGAAAGCTATTAAAGTGGAGAAACAGTTATGAGGGAAAATAGACGAAAAGGAGAGAGTGATATGGACATTCTTTGGTTTATTCCGACGCATGGAGACGCAAGGTATTTAGGGTCGGAAAGCGATGGACGGACGGCAGATCATGAATACTTTAAACAAGTGGCGCAGGCCGCTGACAGGCTAGGGTATACAGGCGTCCTACTGCCGACGGGAAGATCGTGCGAGGACCCTTGGCTCACCGCCTCGGCGTTAGCGGGAGAAACAAAAGACTTAAAGTTTTTAGTCGCGGTACGGCCTGGGTTAATGCAGCCTTCTCTTGCAGCCAGAATGACCTCTACCTTAGATCACATTTCAGATGGACGGCTCTTGATTAATGTTGTGGCAGGGGGTGATCCGTACGAGCTAGCCGGGGACGGACTGTTTATCAGTCATGATGAGCGCTATGAAGCAACGGACGAATTTTTAACTGTTTGGCGGGGGCTTTTGCGCGGAGAAACGGTTACCTTTGAAGGAAAACATATAAAAGTGGAAAACAGCAATCTGCTATTCCCGCCGCGGCAAGCACCGCACCCGCCTATCTATTTCGGCGGATCCTCACAGGCTGGAATTGAAGTCGCGGCAAAGCATACAGATGTGTATTTAACGTGGGGCGAGCCTCCTGAGCAGGTAAAAGAAAAGATTGAGAGAGTCAAAAAACAAGCGGAAAAAGAGGGAAGAACTGTGCGGTTCGGCATCAGGCTGCATGTGATCGCACGTGAAAAAGAACATGAGGCGTGGGAAGCGGCGGAGCGTTTAATCAGCCATTTGGATGATGACACGATTGCCAAAGCACAGGACGCTTTGCGCCGTGCTGATTCTTCGGGTCAAAGGCGGATGGCGGAGCTTCATCGAGGCGATCGGACAAAGCTTGAAATCAGCCCGAATCTGTGGGCGGGTATCGGCCTGGTCAGAGGAGGGGCAGGCACGGCTCTTGTCGGAGATCCGCAGACCATTGCCGACCGTATTGCGGAGTACCAGGCCCTTGGCATTGAATCATTTATTTTTTCCGGCTACCCTCATTTAGAGGAAGCGTACTATTTTGCAGAGCTCGTCTTTCCGCTTTTGCCGTTCGAAAATGAGCGGACAAGGAAGCTACAGAAAAAAAGAGGAGAAGCCGTCGGAAACACTTATTTTGTCAAAGAGAATCAAGCTTCAGTTTAAGCGAAAACACAGCCTCCGAGCATGGTATGATAATCAAAAAAGGAGGCTGTTTTTATGAGAATACTTATTAGTGCCTTTTCTCTGATGGTTATGCTGTCTGCATGCGGAAATACGAAGCACATGGAAATCAAAGAGGCAGATGTTTCAGATATTGAAAAAAACAGAATGAAGATTGCGGCTCCACATTCATTCGCTGCGGAAGTGACTAATATCAACGAAAGCATTTCTGAGGCTGACATGTACATTGAACATTACCAAAACGGAAAACTTGTTGAAACGATAGGTCCGATAACTGTTGATTACACGGAAGAAAATCCCGATACATTACAATTTGTTTATTTTGAGAATGAGGAAGAGAAGAAAAAAATGAGTACCGTTCACTTTGGCATTGTTGATGAACAAGGGAGCAGCACGGCTGCTTCATCGTTTCAGCGTGACGTCAGCAGTATACAGGAAATGACTCAGAATATATCATCAGCGGAGCCGATTTCTTTCGGAAAACCTGTATTGATCGGCAGCAGTATAAAAGATTCTAACGGTACAATGAAAACCTCTGAAAACAAAAATGAACTGATCAAACATAAAGATGCTCTGCTTTATTATGTTGAATTGCATAAATAGAATGGACGGCTTAGACCGTCTGTTTTACCGAGCGATGTGCTTGCATTTTAGAATACAACATGATACATTTTAAATCGTAAACATTACGATTTAAAGGAGGTTTTTTCTTGGCTAAGAAATCAAAAGTGGCAAAAGAATTGAAACGCCAGAAGCTTGTTGAACAATATGCAGCTATTAGACAAGAGTTAAAGGCAAAAGGAGATTACGAAGCCCTCAGTCAGCTGCCGAGAGATTCAGCACCTGGAAGACTCCATAACCGCTGTATGGTAACGGGCCGCCCGAGAGGATATATGAGAAAATTTAAAATGTCCAGAATTGCTTTTAGGGAGCTGGCGCATAAAGGCCACATTCCCGGTGTGAAAAAAGCAAGCTGGTAAGAAAAAACTCCGGACGATTACATCGCGCCGGAGTTCTTTTCATTTTTCTTGAAGGTAATGACGTAGGATAGGTGCTGGATGATCATGATGATAAATACGACAATAATAGGGAAAAAGGGAATGTGTGATTGAAACAGCGGATAAAAAATGAGCAGGACAGCGGCAGCAGGCAGTGAAAAGTAGACGGCGATATATGACGCACGGCAGGCTTTTGCCGTCATCATCTGCTCTCTTTCATCCTGTTCCTCAAATTCATCTGGCAGCAGGAGATTTTTTGACGCAGGCCGGCTTTTCTTTTGTAAATACATATAAACCGCAGCTGCCGCAATAAAAAGAATAAACGGGGTGATGTTTATTTCAAACATCATCTGGCCGTTCTTTGTGCTGAAAAAGCCTCCAATGCCTTCCGAAGCTTCAAAGTATGCAACCAGTGTCCAGCATGCAAGGCCGAACAAAACGAGGTGAAATGCTGCTTTTGTTTTCATGCCCATATTAGTCTTCCTCCTCTAGCCAAAAGACATCCTCCATCTTCATGGAGAAGGCTTTGCAGATTTTTAATGCTAATAACAGTGAGGGAACATAGTCTCCTTTTTCAATTGCTGCTACCGTTTGTCTCGTAACGCCGACCGTTTCTCCGAGTTTTTCCTGAGAATAGCTGAAGCGCGCTCTGAGCTCTTTCACTTTATTTTTCATCATGACGTATGCCACCTTCATATTCTCACTTTCTTCCATTGTATAGTTTATTTAACATTATGTAAATGTAACTTAACAACATTGCAAAAATAAAAATTTTTTTCGACAAATTTTTTATATTCCCTTGACGAAAATTTAATAAACGTGTAACATAATAAAAGTCAAAGCGGTGCTGACACCGACAATCACAAATGCGGGTGTAGTTTAGTGGTAAAACCTCAGCCTTCCAAGCTGATGTCGTGAGTTCGATTCTCATCACCCGCTCCATACATACGTTATTAACGCAGTGTTTCGTTTCTCAGATAAACGAAGTATTGCGTTTTTTTATGTAAAAAAGAACACGAATCTCGTGTTCTTTTACGTAAGCCAATGTACTGTATGGCCGCCGCCGTGAATTTGTTCAAACATTTTCGTTAATGATGTTAAAAGGTTAACGGCGTTTTCTTTTTCAATCGATGGCGGGAAAAAGATGATTTGCAGCATGCTTTTTGTATCTGCTGTCACGGGTTTTTGATTGACGTTGTTTTTGAAATCGCCGAAAACACCGTTTTCATCAGAATAAATCAGTATGTTATCTTTTTCTCCTATTGAAATCCGGACTGGCTCCTGAAGCTTGCCGGCATCATAGATCATAATGGGAAGAGAATATTTTAACGCGAAAAAATGTATGGTATCATGGGCTGAATCCTCGCTTTCCATGAATTGTTCTTTGGATATCGGGATCAGCATTTGCTCCATCGGCGTTTTTTCTCCCTCGAATGAAGGGTCCAGCTGCTTAAAGATTGTCTGCCATTCTTTGACGAAAGGCTGGTCCGATATTCCGCCGTCCGCATAGTCAAAAAACAGAGACTCTTGAAATAAACGAAGTCTGCCTTTCAGCATTTGCGGAGAGGAGCCGACTTCAATATTTTCATATATCAAAGCGGCTGCATTTATTCCTGCCGCACGTTCAGTAATAACAGGATCAAGTTTGATATTCACATGTATTCACTCCAATTACGGGATATCAACCTATTATACAACGGCTTATTGTTTTATCACAAAGAAAGGAGGCTGTGCAAAACATGAACGTTTATCAGCTGAAAGAAGAATTAATTGAATACGCAAAAAGCATTGGCGTGGACAAGATTGGTTTTACGACCGCTGATACATTTGACAGTTTAAAAGACCGTTTGATTCTTCAGGAGTCACTCGGATATCTTTCCGGTTTTGAAGAGCCTGATATTGAAAAAAGAGTGACGCCAACGCTGCTTTTGCCGAAAGCGAAATCAATCGTGGCCATTGCGCTTGCTTATCCTTCGAGAATGAAGGATGCGCCAAGAAGCACGCGAACTGAGCGCAGAGGCATTTTTTGCAGAGCCTCCTGGGGAAAGGATTATCATGACGTCCTGCGGGAAAAGCTCGATCTTCTGGAGGATTTTCTGAGAAGCAAGCATGAGGATATCAGGACAAAATCAATGGTCGATACGGGTGAATTGTCTGATCGGGCAGTGGCGGAACGGGCCGGAATTGGGTTCAGCGCCAAAAACTGTATGATTACAACGCCGGAGTACGGGTCTTATGTGTATTTGGCGGAAATGATTACAAATATACCTTTCGAGCCGGATGTCCCGATTGAGGATATGTGCGGATCATGCACCAAATGTTTAGATGCTTGCCCGACGGGAGCGCTTGTGAACCCTGGGCAGCTTAACGCTCAGCGCTGTATATCTTTTCTGACCCAGACAAAAGGATTTTTGCCGGATGAATTCCGCACGAAAATCGGAAACCGCCTGTATGGATGCGATACGTGCCAAACGGTATGTCCAATCAATAAAGGGAAGGATTTTCATCTTCATCCTGAAATGGAACCGGATCCTGAGATTGCAAAACCGTTATTGAAGCCGCTTTTAACCATCAGCAACCGTGAATTTAAAGAGAAATTCGGACATGTTTCAGGCTCGTGGCGCGGAAAAAAACCGATTCAACGGAATGCGATTCTGGCGCTTGCCCACTTTAAAGACACCTCCGCACTGTCTGAACTGACGGAGCTTATGCATAAAGATCCGCGCCCGGTCATCAGGGGAACGGCTGCCTGGGCGATCGGGAAAATCGGAGACAACACATACGCGGAGGAGCTTGAAAAAGCACTGGAAAAAGAAAATGATGAAGAGGCAAAGCAGGAAATTGAAAAAGGAATTGAATTGCTAAAAGCCGGCATGACTAAATAAGTCTTGTCCTGACATACGTATAGAGCAGAAGGAAAAAACACTTGAGATGCAGCCAAGTGTTTTTTCTCTATAAAAAAGTATGTCGGGTGGGGTGAGCTTGAAGCACATATTAGAACAACTAGCGGAGGAGCGTCTTAGCTATCTGGTCAACGGGCATGATCTGAGACAGGAGCCTCAAGTCGGAGACCTGGAAGTCATGGAACGTAAGAAGAAGCTTCTGGAAAAACGTAAGATTGAGATGATAAAAGCGAAAGCGAAAGCTGTCATTGACAATGTGCAGGTTGAGGATGACGGAACCACCTGCATCAGGTATATCATACACTTCGAATATTTATACAAGGAGCAGGACGACACTCTGTATATGGAAGAGCATATAGAAGAAAGAGTCGCTTTTCTTTATGATCAAATTCTGATTAAGGATCAGGAAGTGAAAAAAAAACCGGCGGGATTTAGTGAAGGCCAAAGCATTATTGACTATTCCCAGGAAGAAAGGGAGGCGTTTGGCCGAGCTTTTCAATATGACCGGCTCGGAGCGGTACAATATGCCGAAAAATATTGGAACAAGCGTAATCCGGCTTATAAAAATTTCAGCGATAATTGCACGAATTTTATTTCTCAGTGTCTTCATGCAGGGGGAGCACCAATGCGAGGCCACCCGAACAGAGGATCTGGCTGGTGGATGAAACAAAGTTCTTGGAGCTATAGCTGGACGGTGGCTCACTCGATGAAAATGTATTTGACGAATTCAAAGGCTGGCCTTCGGGCGGTGCGTGTAAAATCAGCGGAAGAGCTGGTGCCGGGTGATGTGATTTGCTATGATTTTGAAGGAGACGGCCGGTTTAATCACACAACGATTGTGGTGGCGAAGGATAAAGGCAATATGCCGCTTGTCAACGCCCAGTCTTATGACAGCCGGATGAGGTATTGGTCTTACGAAGATTCAACAGCATACACACCGTCTATCCGATATGCCTTTTTTCATATCGTTGATGATACGACAAAAGAGTAATTAATGATATAATGATGAGCGGATAAGAAAAATTAGAGGTGAACACAGTGGCATTACATGTCGTTTTATATCAACCAGAAATTCCTGCTAATACAGGGAATATCGCACGTACTTGCGCAGCAACAGATACAACGCTCCACCTGATTCGTCCGCTCGGCTTTTCAACTGATGATAAAATGCTGAAGCGCGCCGGACTTGATTATTGGGAGTTTGTAAACGTAGTGTATCATGACTCGTTAGAAGAATTATTTGAGGCATATAAAAACGGGCAGTTTTTCCTCATCACGAAATTCGGCCAAAAGCCGCATACATCTTTTGACTACACGGATATTAACGAGGATTATTTCTTTGTGTTCGGAAGAGAAACAAGCGGTTTGCCAAAGGAATTAATTCAAAATAATATGGACCGATGCCTGCGTCTTCCGATGACAGAGCATGTCAGATCGCTAAATCTGTCCAATACCGCAGCGATTCTAGTGTATGAGGCGCTGCGTCAGCAAAATTACCGAGATTTAAAATAGTGAAAAACCCGCCCATGTGTATGGGCGGGTTTTTTTATAGAACTGTGTTTTGTTATTTTAGGCTTAACAACGTAACAGTGTTATGTTACAATGTATCCATCAAAGGAGCTGGACTTATGGAAGATCAATTAATCTCTAAAAAAGAATTGCTTGAAGAAACATCCATCTCATACGGTCAGCTGTATCGATGGAAACGGAAAAATTTAATCCCTGAGGAGTGGTTTATACGTAAATCCACATTTACAGGGCAAGAGACGTTTTTTCCTAGAGAGGATATTTTAAAGCGCATTTCAATCATTCAAAAGATGAAAGAAAATTTGTCTTTGGATGAGATGCGGGAGATGCTGTCACCGAAAATGAAGGATGTGAGCATGACGGCTGATGAATTGCTGACGAAAGGCTTGATATCAAAGCCGGCTCTCCATGTCTATTCAGAAGGCGGAGCAGACACGGTTTTTTCTTCTCGTAATCTGCTGTCGCTGTATGTGCTTGAAGGGCTTTTACAGTCCGGAAATGTCAGCCTGGAAGAAGCGAAAATGGCTGCTGACGTATTGAGGAAGCATGAAACAGCGGAGATCAAGAAACAGACGGAACTGATCATTTTGCGCAAGCTGGGTGTAACGACTTGTTTTATAGCGGCTGCCGCAGACAGCATCCTTTTTGAGTCGTCCGTTAAGATTGTGGAAAGAGTGGATTTAGCCAATGCTTCAGAGGAACTAAAGACAAAATATATGCAGGAGGGCCACCAATGGAAATAATGGATAATCTGGTGATAAACGGTACGGGGAGTTCGAAGGGCGGAAAATTTCAATCAGTTGAGATTAATGGCAGCGGAACTGTGGCCGGAGACGTGGAGTGTGACTCTTTTTCATTCAACGGCACCGGTAAAGCGGACGGGAGTGTCAAGGCAAAAACAGTAACCATCAGCGGCTCAGGCAAAATTCATGGGGATGTTGATGCAGAATCCATCCGCATGAATGGAACAGGTTTTATCCAAGGTGAGACCGCCGCTAAACAATTGAAGGTCGCGGGATCATCAACATTTGGCGGAGCAGTCAAGGCTGATGACATTGTGATCACCGGAAAGGCGGTCATGGAAGCCGATTGCGAAACGGAAACATTTCAGACTGAAGGGAAATGCAAAGTCAGCGGTCTCCTAAATGCTGATCAGGTGAATATCAAGCTTTCTTCCGGAGAGAGTTATGTGAGGGAGATCGGCTGCCGCCATCTTCAAGTGACAGGCAGAAAAGGGATGCTGACATTGCTGAAGCTGATGCCGCAGCCTGTGTTAACAGCTGAACTGATTGAGGGAGACGTGATTGAGCTGACACATACGAACGCCAAGATTGTGCGGGGAAACACAGTGAAAATCGGTCCGAACTGCCAGATTGAGACTGTGGAATACAGCGGCGATTACACTTGTGATCCGAACGCTTCGGTAGGCACATCCACAAGAATGTAAGGAGGATCATATGGAAACAGCAAAATTAGGACATTTAAAATTATATGGTGCCGGGCACGCTTCGGGAGGCGCCTATCACCATGTCAGCATCAAAGGTGAAGGTGTGATTGGAGGAGGGCTGTCCGCTGCAGGCTGCCGCATATACGGCACAGGCCGTTTTCTCGGGAACGCGGAGACTGAACGGCTGAAAGTACTCGGAGAAAGCGAGTTTGAAGGCGATTTGATTGCGGGCAAAATCAGCATATACGGGACAATGCAAATTAGTGGAGCTCTTCATGTTGGCCGATTGAAGCTGAAAGGTCTGACTGAGATCGACGGCAATATGGCAGGGGATTCGTGCGAAGCAAAAGGAAAGCTCAGCGTTAAAGGCGATTGTGAAATCGAATCGTTTCATATCACTGGCTGTGTGGACGTAACAGGTTTGCTGAATGCAGGCGAGATTGATATCGGATTGAGTCATGATGCCAGCCGGGTCCGTGAAATAGGCGGAACGTCAATTAAAGTAAAAAAACGTGCGCGCTTTTTTACGCGAAAAAAAGCGAGACTAACTGCGCAGCTGATTGAGGGAGATAAAATCTATTTGGAACATACCGAGGCGGCGGTGGTCAGAGGGAAAGAAGTTGTTATCGGGCCAGGCTGTAAAATCGGCACAATTGAATTTGAAAACAAATGCGAATGCGATCAGCATTCAAAAGTTATGAAAAGAATTAAGTTTTAAAACATTGTTCTGTTACACAGAGAAAGGGTGCTCTCAAGAGGGAGCACCCTTTTCTTTTTATTCTTTTCCCGGCTTACTATCGTATCCTGCGGTAAAAATTGATACTAAAAAAGTGACAATGACACCCATCATGATGATTGTTTTCACCGTCTCTCCCCCTCTTCAATTTTTCCTGCTGTCCGAGTCTGGATGATTCTGTATTTTCTTTATTATGAACGCACGCAGTCTGCCTTGTCAACGCTGCATAGGGTATCTTTATTTTTAAGAAACCAAAGCATGTATCACGGGCTGACGGCATAGATTGTATCAAAGTACCTTTTTTTGCACAGCGCATCAAACATGATAGAGGAGGTCCTTATGGATATATTAAAGAAAATTGAAAAGTACAGAGAGGAAGAGCAGCGTCTGAAATGGGAAGGAACATTCGCTGATTATTTGGAGATTATTAAAGAAAATCCAATGGTCGCGCAATCTGCTCATTCTCGTGTTTTTAATATGATAAAAGACAGCGGGATAGAGGAGATTGACGGACGGAAGAAGTACAGCTTTTTTGACCGCGAGCTGTTCGGGCTTGAAGAATCCCTCGAGCGCCTTGTGGAGGAATATTTTCATCCGGCCGCGAAAAGGCTTGATGTCAGAAAGCGGATTCTGCTTTTAATGGGCCCTGTGAGCGGCGGTAAATCAACGCTGGTCACAATGCTCAAAAAAGGTCTTGAAGCATACACGCTGACGGATAATGGTGCTGTATATGCGATTAAAGGCTGCCCGATGCACGAGGACCCCCTTCATTTAATCCCCCATCATTTGCGGGAGGATTTTTACAGAGAATACGGCATTAGAATAGAAGGAAGCCTTTCACCATTAAATGTGATGAGGTTGGAGGAAGAGTACGGAGGGCGAATTGAAGATGTGAGGGTGGAGCGGATCTTCTTTTCTGAGGATAAGCGTACGGGAATCGGCACCTTCAGTCCGTCTGATCCGAAATCTCAGGATATTGCCGATTTGACGGGAAGTATTGATTTCTCAACCATTGCTGAATACGGTTCTGAATCTGATCCGCGCGCCTACCGGTTTGACGGAGAGCTGAACAAGGCGAACCGAGGCATGATGGAGTTTCAGGAGATGCTGAAATGTGATGAGAAGTTCCTCTGGCATTTGCTCTCACTGACACAGGAAGGGAATTTTAAAGCCGGGCGATTTGCGTTAATTTCCGCTGATGAGCTGATCGTGGCTCACACGAATGAAACGGAGTATCGCTCATTTATTTCTAATAAGAAAAACGAAGCCCTGCACTCCAGAATCATTGTGATGCCTGTTCCTTATAACTTAAAAGTGTCTGAGGAAGAAAGAATTTATGAAAAAATGATCGCAGAAAGTGATGTATCGGATGTTCATATTGCTCCGCACACACTTAAGGTCGCCGCGATGTTTTCAATTCTTACGCGATTAAAAGAGCCGAAGCGGTCTGATATTGATCTGGTGAAGAAAATGAGACTATATGACGGAGAAAGTGTGGAAGGCTTTAATTCAGTGGACGTTGAGGACATGAAGAAAGAATATAATGATGAGGGCATGAGCGGAATTGACCCGCGCTACGTGATTAACCGCATTTCTTCTACTATTATCAGAAAAAATATGGAGTCGATCAATTCCCTTGATGTTCTCCGTTCTTTAAAAGAAGGACTTGATCAGCATCCGTCTATTTCAAACGAGGATCGGGAACGATACTTGAATCTTATTTCTGCAGCCCGTAAGGAATATGATGATATTGCGAAGAAGGAAGTCCAAAAAGCGTTTGTGTATTCATACGAAGAATCAGCCAAAACGCTGATGGATAATTACCTCGACAACGTAGAGGCTTATTGCAATAAAAATAAGCTGCGTGATCCTTTGACAGGAGAAGAAATGAATCCGGACGAAAAGCTGATGAGATCGATCGAAGAACAGATCGGCATTTCCGAAAACGCTAAAAAAGCGTTCCGCGAAGAAATTTTAATCCGCATCTCCGCGTATGCGAGAAAAGGAAAGCGGTTTGACTACAATTCCCACGAAAGACTGCGTGAAGCCATTCAGAAAAAATTGTTTGCTGACTTGAAGGATGTTGTTAAAATTACGACCTCAACGAAAACCCCTGATGAGCAGCAATTGAAGAAAGTAAATGAAGTCGTAGCCCGTTTAATTGATGAGCACGGCTACAACTCGACGAGTGCCAATGAGCTGCTGAAATACGTCGGCAGCCTGCTGAACCGATAAGCAAGTGACCCGTCCGGACAGGGCGGGTTGTTTTGTACCATTTTCTAAATAGTTTGTCAATTAACTGTACTTATGCGCATATGATGAATATAAATCTTTTCGAAAGACTTGTTTCATAATCTGGCACAAGCCGGAATAGGTATGTATCACGACCACAAATGGTTAAGGAGGGGAATTCATGTCCCAAAATGACAGCGGCCATTTTTTGATTTCTGAGGAAAACTGGTCCCTCCATCGCAAAGGCTTCGATGACCAGCAGCGCCACCAGAAAAAAGTACAGGAAGCCATCAAAAACAATCTGCCGGATCTCGTAACTGAGGAAAGCATTATTATGTCTAACGGCAAAGATGTAGTGAAAATTCCTATCCGCTCACTGGATGAGTATAAAATCCGCTATAACTACGATAAAAATAAACACGTAGGGCAAGGGGACGGCGACAGCCAGGTTGGAGATGTTGTAGCCCGGGACGGATCAGACAAAAAACAGGGGCCGGGTAAAGGTCAGGGAGCCGGAGATCAGGCGGGCGAGGACTATTATGAAGCAGAAGTTTCACTAATGGATTTAGAAGAAGCGCTCTTCAAAGAATTAGAGCTTCCGAATCTCCAGCAAAAAGAAAGAGATAATATCATTCACACGGATATCGAGTTTAACGATATCCGAAAAACAGGGTTAACCGGTAATATTGATAAGAAAAGAACAATGATGTCGGCTTTTAAACGCAACGCGATGACAGGGAAGCCGTCTTTCTATCCGATTTATCCGGAGGACTTAAAATATAAAACATGGAACGATGTCACGAAGCCTGAGTCAAAAGCTGTCGTGTTAGCAATGATGGATACGAGCGGCAGTATGGGCGTGTGGGAAAAGTATATGGCGAGAAGCTTCTTTTTCTGGATGACCCGCTTTTTACGGACGAAATATGAAACAGTTGAAATTGAATTTATTGCTCATCATACAGAAGCAAAAGTTGTGTCTGAGGAAGATTTCTTTTCAAAAGGAGAAAGCGGCGGAACAATCTGTTCTTCCGTATATCGAAAGTCACTTGAACTGATTGATGAAAAATACAGCCCCGCCCGTTATAATATTTACCCTTTTCACTTCTCTGACGGCGACAATCTGACATCTGATAATGCGCGTTGCGTGAAATTGGTGAATGATATTATGAAGAAAGCGAATTTGTTCTGCTATGGCGAGGTCAATCAATACAACAGACATTCGACGTTAATGTCGGCTTATAAAAATGTAAAAGACGAGAAATTCAAATACTATATTTTAAAACAAAAGTCAGATGTTTTTCAGGCGCTGAAGAACTTTTTTAGAAATGAAGAAGCTGGCATCAGCCATCAATTATCATAGTGAATAGCCCATTTCAGGGCTTTTTTTTATTTAAAAAAAGTAAGAAAGCGATTGCGAAAAAAATAAGAGGGAAAAAGAGATTTTTCCTTTGACAAATCTTCTTTCATTTATTAATATTTTATCTTGTGAACTATTATTGAGGAATGAGGTGAAAAGGAGTTGACTGAATCAGAACGTGCTTTGCTCACTTTTGAACAGCTCTTCGATACGTCTCGGGCTATCTATAAAAAACAGAAGAAGATATTGGAGATTGTGCTTGAGCCTTTTGATATTACAGTCCTTCAATATTTACTGATGTTTAAAATTCATCAAAGCGGAAGCACGCCGCTCAGCAAGCTGGCCATGTCTCTTGATCTTAAGCCTGCTTCTGTGACCCGGATGACCGATATCCTATATAACCGGCAATTGATGAATCGGTATGACAGTCCGGATGACCGCCGTATCGTAATGATTCAGTTAACCGAAGAGGGGGAAGAACTTTTACAAGAAGCCGCTGTGCAATACGCAAAAATGGGCGCGAGCCTGTATCAGAAGCTTGACACGTCTCAGCTTCAATATTTGCGTAAGCTTGCCGGAAGTTTATCAAAGCTTGCTGAAGGCTGTGCAGAAAAAAGCGGTAATTAAAAACATCCCACATATTTTCACCAGCTTTCCACAAAATGATAGAGGAAGAAACGAAAGGAGAAAAACAAAATGAACAGAGGACGTTTAATTCTGACCAACATTATCGGTTTGATTGTTGTTCTTGCAATTATAGGCGGAGGTGCTTACTACTATTATCAAAGCACAAACTACGTGAAAACAGATGAAGCAAAAGTAGCCGGCGATATGGCAGCTATTTCAGCTCCGGCAGCAGGTAAAGTATCCGACTGGGATCTTGAAGAAGGAAAAACAGTGAAAAAAGGCGACATAGTTGCAAAAATCAAAGGTGAACAAACTGTTGATGTAAAATCCATCATGGATGGAACAATTGTGAAAAACGAAGTGAAAAACGGACAAACCGTACAAGCTGGCACAACAATTGCGCAAACGATTGACATGGACAACCTTTATATCACAGCAAATATTAAAGAAACAGATATTGCAGATGTTGAAGTAGGAAATAGTGTAGACGTAGTAGTCGACGGAGATCCTGATACAACATTTGACGGTACTGTAGAAGAAATTGGCTATGCGACTAACTCAACTTTTGATATGCTTCCATCTACAAATTCAAGCGGAAACTACACAAAAGTAACTCAAAAAGTTCCAGTTAAAATTTCAATCAAAAACCCATCTGATAAGGTGCTTCCAGGTATGAATGCATCTGTTAAAATCTCTGAGTAAAACAGATCAGTCATCAAACCATGAAAGGAGGTTGTCTTAGATGGCTACAGGCAAAGAAAAAAATACAAAAAGCCCTATGACATTGCTGATTGTGCTAATGTCGGGTTTATTCTTGGCAATACTAAACCAAACATTGCTTAACGTCGCAATGCCGCACTTAATGACTGAATTTGGCGTAAGTGCAACGACGATTCAGTGGCTCACAACAGGTTACATGCTTGTTAACGGCGTATTAATTCCGTTATCTGCCTTCCTGATTACACGTTTTGGCCAACGGAGTCTCTTTCTCGTCGCCATGTTCTGTTTTACGCTCGGTACGTTAGTCTGCGGTATCGCACCTAACTTCTCTACAATGCTGATCGGCCGTTTGATCCAGGCCGTGGGCGGAGGTATCTTGCAGCCGCTTGTTATGACAACCATTCTGTTAATCTTCCCGCCTGAAAGCAGGGGGAAAGGAATGGGGATTTTCGGACTTGCGATGATGTTTGCTCCAGCGGTCGGCCCGACTCTTTCCGGGTGGATTATTGAGCATTACACATGGCGCATCATGTTTTACGGACTTGTGCCGGTCGGCGCAATTGTTATCATCGTGGCTTTCTTCATCTTTAAGAATTTGGTGGAGCCGCAAAAAATCAAACTCGACACTCTTGGAGCGATCCTCTCGATTGTCGGATTCGCATCCTTATTATACGGAGTCAGTGAAGCGGGTTCTGACGGCTGGACCGACCCGGTTGTACTGTCTACAGTTATAATCGGCGTCATTGCAATTATTGCTTTTGTTGTTCAGCAATTGCGTCATGATGATCCGATGCTTGATTTCAGAGTGTTTAAATACGACATTTTCTCACTCTCAAGTGTTATTAATATCATTATTACAGTGGCACTTTACACTGGTATGTTCCTGTTACCGATCTATCTGCAAAACCTGGTCGGATTTACGGCGCTTCAATCCGGTCTGCTTCTGCTTCCGGGTGCGATCGTGATGCTGATCATGTCACCGATCTCAGGTATTTTGTTTGATAAATTCGGCCCGAGACCGCTTGCGATTATCGGACTGGTCGTGACAGTGGTGACAACATTCCAATATACGCAATTAACTATTGATACACCGTATACACACATTATGCTTGTATACTCAATTCGCGCATTCGGTATGTCGCTCTTAATGATGCCTGTCATGACGGCTGGGATGAACCAGCTTCCTGCCCGTCTGAACAGTCACGGAACGGCGATGAGCAACACGCTCCGCCAAATCAGCGGATCGATTGGAACAAGTTTAATTACGACGATTTATACAAACCGTACGACATTCCATTATTCACAAATTGCAGATAAAACAAGCACGGCGGACCCGAACTTCCTCCATGCGTTCCAAAATGCAGTTTCGAATATAATGGTGAATATGAATGTACCCTATGAGACAGCGAAAACGTATGTTTACTCACATATTTACAAACACGCGTCACTCGATTCAAACGTCATGGGGATTAATGACGCCTTTATGTGGGCGACATTATTCTGTGTGGCAGGTGTGATTCTCAGTCTTTTCCTGCGTGATGTCAGAAAAGATAAATTGCGTGCGGAGAAAAAGAAAAAAGAGGAGCTTTCATTGCTTCCGGCTCCAAAAGAAGTGAAGGAATCTTAAACTGTACAGGGAGGTTTCCTAAATGAAAATTTATGTAGTGTATGACAGTGAAGGTGAACATACAAAGGTATTGGCAGAAGCGATTGCTGAAGGCGCTCGGGAAAACGACACGGCTGAAGTATTCATCGACCACGTAGATCAGGCGGATATCCGCAAGCTTAAAGACATGGACGCAATTATTTGGGGATGCCCAGGGCATTTCGGAACAATCAGTGCAGGTCTGAAAACTTGGATCGACAGACTCGGCTACTTGTGGGCTGAAGGCGAGCTGATCAACAAAGTCGGCGCAGTATTCTGCACAACGGCAACAACACACGGCGGTTTGGAAATGACAATGCACAACTTAATCACGCCAATGTTCCACCAAGGGATGATTGTTGTCGGTCTGCCTGGCAATGTGCCTGAAAACGCACTGTACGGTTCTTACTACGGAGCGGGCGTCACTTGTCCAGTAGACAGTGATGAGTTAATGTCTGAGGAAGGTATTCAGCTGGGCCGCGCATTAGGAAGACGTGTCAGCCAAGTCACAGGAAACTTAACAGCCGGACAGTAAGGAGAGGTTAAAATGGCCATTATAATAGCAATTATTGCTGCTGTCATTGTGATTGCGGGTCTTATCACGTATAATGTCCGCAACGCCTCTGCTGGACTCGAGAAGCGAGAAACAGCTGAAAAAATCGCCCCTCCAGAAGAGGAAAAAAACGAAGCAAAATACCCTGCTGAAGCACGGGCTGCTGAGCATGTCCCAGCCGTTGTAAAAACTGACTCTGGAAAAGAGAAAAGTGACTCAATTGGGGATGATTTCTACCGGCAGGCGCTTCAAAAGTTTAAGCATTCTGAGGAAGATCAGAAAGAAAAAGAGGTCACTAAAAAAAGTGACAAAATGCAGGACAGCAGTTATCGAGATGCGCTGCTCTCCATGAAAAACAAAAAGAAATAATATCAAAGGCAAATCCGTTTACTCATGGCGGGTTTGCTTTTTTTATGCTGTTTAAATGTATAAAACTTGGTTATTTATTAAATAAATCCATGGAATATGTTGTATTTTGGAAAGTCATAGTGTACTATTTGATTCATACACTTTATAAGTGTTTTTAGGGGGAAAAACAATGAAGCCGTTTTGGGGTTTAGTAAAAAAGGATCTGAGACTGTCAAAGATGCGGTTTTTTGCATGTCTCTGTGCAGTCATACTATTATCTGCCGGGAGCTTTTTATTCGAACGATTAGCTGAAGAACCTTTAGCTGTTTTTGGATGCTGGGTTGTGCTTGCCATTTTTCAAGTATTTATAGCTCCTTTGCTGGTCTACAATTGTCTTCGTGTAGAGGGGAAAAACCAGCTATGGTTATATAATCCGAACGGCGCAGCCACGCTTTTACTCTCGAAGCTGACTGCCGGTCTTGTCTATCAATTCATTTTTCAGTTTTTGATTTCAGTTTACGGAATCTCTCTTTATCAGTACCTTGACTCAAAAGCGCTCATTGCTGATCAAGTCCCGCTTGCAGGCACGATACTGGTCTTTAATCTTTATGGGCTGGTATTTACTGCTTATCTTTCCTGTGCGGTAATCCTGCTGTGGAATGTGTTTCATTCTTTAAAATCAAGTTCTTCCTTCATCAGACGGTTTCGCTGGTTCATTTGTATGTTACTGGGGGTAGGGTGGTTTTATGTAGAGGACCATTTGATCATACCTTGGCTGACACCGCTGGATAAACTGTATTATTTCACAACGTATGGAGATGTCGGTTTTACATACAAGGGATCCTTAGGGTGGCGTGTGGAATTAAACATCTTCCATCTTCCATATCCGTCCATTATTGTCATGCTGGTGTTGGCAGCTGTGTTTCTTTTTCTGGCTTCCAGGTTCCTGCAGCGAAAAGTTGAGGTGTAGAGAAAATGAAACAAGACTTTCAATCCTCTAAACCGATTTATATGCAGATTGCTGATCAAATTTTTTATAGGCTGGTCAGAAAGGAGCTTGTTCCCGGAGACAAGCTGCCGTCTGTCAGAGAAATGGCAATTCAAACAAAAGTAAATCCGAATACGATTCAAAGAACCTACAGTGAAATGGAAAGGCTGGGAATTGTGGAGACAAGAAGAGGGCAAGGGACATTTATCGCTGAAAAAGCTGAAATCGTGGATGAACTGAAAGAGAGGCTTACCCGTGAAGTGTTTGAAAGTTTTATTCATCAAATGGCAGAGCTGGGATTAACAAAAGAAGAAATGCTGGCAGGGATTAAAAAATACACGAAAGGAGGACAGGAATGAATATTGTATTTGACAATGTGTCTAAGAGATACGGCGGCCATACGGGGGTGAATAAAATATCCTTTACTTTATTCCCGGGAAAAATTTACGGGCTTTTAGGCTCGAATGGCAGCGGGAAATCGACGACCTTAAAATTAATCGCCGGACTGATGTTCCCTACTTCAGGTTCAGTGAAAGCAGGTGAACAGCCTGTAACAAGAGACATGATCAAGTACACGGCTTATCTAACAGAGCTAGACATGTTTTATCCCGGATTTACGGTGAAAGATATGCTCGATTTTTACGAATCACAGTTCCCTGACTTTCAAATGGAAAAAGCCTATCAGCTGCTTAAAGAAATGCAGCTGAAGCCTGAAAAAAAGATAAAGCAGCTTTCCAAGGGGAGTCGAGGCCGTCTTAAAATCGTGCTGGCACTATCAAGAAGAGCTTCCGTCATTCTGTTGGATGAGCCTTTTTCCGGTCTTGATCCGATGGTCAGGGATTCAATTGTCAACAGCCTCGTTTCTTATATTGATTTTGAGCAGCAAATCGTTGTCATAGCCACACACGAAATTGATGAAATTGAAACCCTGCTTGACGAGGTCATCGTACTCGCCGACGGAGAAAAAGTGGCACAGCGTAATGTGGAAGAGATTCGCGAGCAGGAAGGTATGTCCGTGCTGCAATGGTTTAAAACGAATATGGAAGTTTACTAGAAAGAGGAGGAATTTGATGAAAACAGTATTGGAATTAAAAAATGTGACAAAAAACATCAGAGGCCGGACGATCATTGATCAACTAAGTTTTACGATTCGCGAAGGCGAAGTATTTGGATTTCTGGGACCGAATGGAGCGGGGAAAACGACGACAATCAGAATGATGGTCGGTTTAATGAAGCTGTCACAAGGTGATGTGCTTATTTGCGGCCAATCAATCACGAAAGATTATGCCAAGGCAATCAAACATATCGGGGCTATTGTAGAGAATCCAGAGCTTTATAAATTTTTAAGCGGATATAAAAATCTCCAGCAATACGCAAGGATGGTAAAGGGTGTCACGAAGGAAAAAATTGATGAAGTGGTGGAACTAGTCGGCCTCAAAGATAGAATCCATGATAAAGTGAAAACCTACTCACTGGGGATGAGACAGCGTCTCGGCTTGGCACAATGCCTTCTGCACGATCCGAAAGTGCTGATTTTGGATGAACCGACAAACGGCCTTGATCCGGCGGGAATCAGAGAAATCAGAGACCATTTAAAGAAGCTGACGCGAGAAAGAGGAATGGCTGTCATCGTATCAAGTCATCTGCTGTCAGAAATGGAACTGATGTGTGACCGAATTGCGATTATCCAAAAAGGAAAGCTTATCGATATTCAGAATGTAAGAGATGAAATAACTGATGAAAAGGATACATATTTCTTCCAAGTGGAGCAGCCGAAGGAAACTGCTGCGATTCTAAGAGAATATGATTCGGTAATCAAGACAAACGGTTTGGAAATCAAACTGGCTAAAGAAGACGTCCCTGCAGTGATTGAATTGCTGGTCATGCAGCAAATCCGCATTTATGAAGTCAAAGTGATTACAAAATCATTAGAGGACCGTTTCTTAGAAATCACAGGCGAAGCAAAAGAGGAGGTTCAACATGCTTAATTTGATTTATAATGAGTGGATCAAAATTTTCAGCCGTGTCGGAACATGGGTGATGATCGGAATTCTTGCTTTGACAATGATCGGGTGGGCATTTTTAACAAACCACTTTTCAACCGATGAAGCAAATCCGAAGTGGAAAGAGACGCTTCAAGCACAAAATAGTGATTTGAAGAAGGCAATGAAAGAAGATCCTTCCCTCAAAGGACAATATGAAGAAACGATCACAATCAATAACTATCGCATTGAACATAATATCCCGAGTGACACTGGATATACCGTTTGGTCTTATGTAACGGATTCTGCCGGTTTTACAATCCTTACTGGACTGTTCACGATTATAATTGCAGCTGGCATCGTCGCAAACGAATTTAACTGGGGTACGGTTAAGCTGTTAATGATCCGGCCGCTCAGCCGTTTTCAAATTCTGCTTTCTAAATATATTACCGTTCTTTTATTTGGTCTCTTATTGCTGTTTATTTTATTTATAGGTTCAACTTTGCTGGGACTGGTCTTTTTCGGAACAGGCGGGGACACTGCCGCGAATGTTCATTTAATCTATAAGGATGGTCATGTATTGGAGCAAAATATGTTGGGATATTTGGCCAAAACGTATCTCTCAGAATCTGTTGCGGCACTAATGCTGGCTACGATGGCATTTATGCTGTCCGCAGTATTTAGAAACAGCTCTCTTGCTGTAGGGTTCTCCATCTTTTTATTGGTAACGGGCACGACAGCCACTGCGTTTATGGCGGTGAAGTTTGACTGGGCAAAGTATATTTTATTTGCGAATGTTAATCTGATGCAGTATGTAGAAGGAACACCGTTAGTGGAAGGGATGACAATGACATTCTCCATTGTGATGCTGGCGATTTATTTTGTTGTCTTCCTGTTGCTTGCTTTCGGAATCTTTATGAAACGGGATATTGCGAACTAATGAAAAAAAGCTGTTTTGCATAAGCAAAACAGCTTTTTCTTTAAAATAAGAACTGCAGGCTTGCACCTGCAGTTCTTATTATCAATTTATGCTTACGCTTCTTTAGTAACGTTAGCAGCTTGTGGTCCACGGTTTCCTTCAACGATTTCGAAAGAAACTGATTGGCCTTCTTCTAAAGTTTTGAAGCCTTCGCCTTGAATAGCAGAGAAATGAACGAATACATCGTCTTGACCTTCTACTTCGATGAATCCGAAACCTTTTTCAGAGTTGAACCATTTTACTTTACCTTCTAACATGAAATTTCCTCCTAAAGCGATCATAACGCTTAAATTCACTATTCTTGCTCTAAAACAAACTTCCAAGACGAAAACTCTTACAAAACTTTCTTCTTAAGATAGTTCGAACAAAAATAATTACCTTTACTCTACCAGTAATTTCGAGAAAAAACAACTGTTAAACGAAACTTTTTTCGGAAAATAACATATTATTTTTCATTTTGATATTTATTTGCCGAAATGTATCTGTTTTTTCGATACGTGATCATATGTTTGCAGGACTTTTTTTTTTGTTTCTCTTTACGGAAAGGTAGAGGTAATAGTAATTGACAACCCTATCTGATATGAGTAAGGTAAAGTTAACCAATGTTACAAATGACAACGTTTATCAACTAAGAGCGTCTGATTTTTATGTCTGATATTGCTTGCATGCTCTAATAAGATAGATAGGAGTATGGTGTCACAATGAAAAAGTGGCTTGTATGCAGTTTTGTTCTTGTTCTTATCGTTTCATTTACTGCATGCTCACGGTCAGCAGAACATGAAACGATAAAAATAGGAATTGCTGAGTCGGACGAAGCGATATGGAACTATATCGTAAAAAAGGCTGAAGCGGAAGGGCTTGATATTCAGCTGATTCTTTTCTCTGATTATGCAGAATCAGATATAGCGCTGGCAAACAAAGAGATTGATGCCAATGCTATTCAATCCATTTCATATTTTCAGTCGTTCTCAAAGAAATACAAACATAAACTGGCACCGCTTGGCACGACATACATAGCGCCTATGGGCATTTATTCAAAACGATATCGGCAAATCAAAGATATTCCGCGCGGTGCTGTTGTTGCTGTCCCGGATGAAGCGCTCGATTTTGGGCGGGCCCTTACACTCCTGCAGGAAGCGGGACTGCTTACTTTGAAGAACGGTTTTAATGGAACCGGTTCAATTGATGTGATAAAAGATAATCCGAAACACTTGAAATTGAAAACCGTACGCCAACAGGATACAATGAGCGGAGCTGATGTGTTTGTGATGAAAACAGCTGCCGCAAAAAAAGCGGGGCTGAACCCGCAGAAGCATACACTAAAGGGCGGCAGGCAAACCGTGAAGGAAGATATGAATGTAATTGTTGTCAGGGCTGAGGACAGAGATCGCGAAACATTGCAAACCATCCTTGAACTCTATCAATCAGATGATACAGCGGCATTTATTGAACAAGAGTATCAAGGGATGCTTGTTCCCGCTTTTTTGCCTTTACATCGTCTTTCAGATTGGAAGAATGAATTCAAATAATGAATTCATTCTTTTTTTATGGTAAACCATACTTTGTTTCGGCCGTTTTCTTTCGCTTTATACAGCATTTGATCAGCAAGAACAGGCAAGGTTTCCGGCTTATCTGTGTTTCGGGGGTAATGGGCTACTCCCAGTGAGGCCGTAACGGCAAGCTTTTCTCCGTTTGTTAATACAATCGGTGTATTACTGATCGAGTGCCTGATCCGTTCGGCGATTTGGACTGCTTTCTCGGGCGTGCAATTTGGCAAGAGGAGGGCAAATTCCTCGCCGCCGATCCGTGCGGCAGGATCAGTGTTGCGGATATTTTGTTTTAGTCGGGATCCCAGCTCTTTCAGAACCTGATCCCCCTCATGATGGCCGTATTGATCGTTAATGGTTTTAAAGTGATCGATATCCATATAAATAAGTGCAAATTGTAAAGATGGAGTGTGTGCAGCCTGTTGATACAGGTCTTGTGTGATTTCTTCAAACTTTCTGCGGTTATAAATACCTGTCAAAAAGTCATAGTGCGCCTGGAACTTATATTGTTTAAATAAAAGATGTGCATTGGTTTCATGCTCGATAATATATAGGCTGAGCATGCCGCCGATAATTGAAATCAGCCAAAAGTAAAAGTGCAGCTTAAGTGAATGGATATCAACAAATACATAGAAGAAAAAGGAGATGAACCCATTTGAAATGATTAAAAGTAATAGGACGTGTTTCAGCTGAACTTCTTCTCTCCTTGATGCAATAAGTGACAGCACAGCAGCGATACAAATTGTAATCATAGAATACAGCGCTGATTCATTCAAGCTGATCAGCATGCGGCCTGCTGCAATTATTATCAGGGCTGTCACCGTAGACACCCAGCCTCCATAAAGAGCGGCGATCATAATAGGGATATTTCTAAAATCTATGATTGAATGGTGATACGTCAAACCAAAATTCATAAGAATAACCCCGAGGAGACCGCAAGCAGCTCCTTTTACTAGCTGAAAGGAAAGGCGGTCTTTTTTATGTATTAACCTTTCTTTAAACAGGTGGGTGAACAGATAATTAAATGTGATTAAAATAGTCAAGTTTACGAACAGTTCTTTCAGCAATATTATCACCCTTTTATAAGTTACTAAAGAAAGGGGGGAATGAAAAGAACAAAAACGGTATTCATTGGTTTTTTTTATCCAAATATTGATGCTGGAATAATTCTTACTTGAACTATCGGAATTTGTGTAATATAGTATATAAGAAAAATTTTGAAGGGAGAGTTTGCCTCAATTGGAGACTTTGCTAGTCATTTTGCATGTATTTATTTTACTTTTACTCATTATTGGGCTCTTTGCCATGCAGAAGAAACATGTTTCTTTTTCAAAACGTGTGTTTACTGCGCTGGGGCTGGGAATCGTTTTTGGGTTTGCGCTTCAGCTGATATACGGTCCGACTTCAAACATTGTGGTTCAAACAGCCGACTGGTTTAATATTGCCGGGGGCGGATATGTCAAATTGCTTCAGATGATTGTCATGCCGCTTGTTTTTATTTCCATTCTAGGCGCTTTTACAAAGATGAAGCTGACAAAAAATCTCGGGAAAATCAGCGGTTTGATTATCGGGATTTTGGTTGCAACTACAGCTGTAGCCGCGGCGGTTGGTATTGTGTCCGCCCTTTCCTTTGATCTTCAGGCGATCCAGGTTGACCAAGGAAGTACAGAGCTTTCTCGGGGACAGGAGCTTGAACAGAAATCAGAGGAGATGACAGCGAAAACACTGCCGCAGCAAATGATTGAACTGCTTCCTGGAAATCCGTTTTTGGATTTTACAGGGGCTAGACCGACATCAACGATTGGAGTCGTTATTTTTGCCGCTTTTCTAGGCATTGCATTTCTAGGTGTGAGACGGAAACAGCCTGAACAGGCAGAAACGTTCAAAAAATTGATTGATGCTGTTTATGCCATTGTCATGCGGGTTGTTACTCTCATCTTGAGACTGACGCCTTACGGTGTGCTGGCCATTATGACAAAAACGATTGCGACAAGTGATATTGACAGCATTTTGAAACTTGGTATGTTTGTCATTGCTTCATATGCCGCGTTAATTGTAATGTTTATCATCCACTTGCTTCTGTTGACGATCAGCGGATTAAATCCGGTTGTTTATTTGAAAAAAGCACTACCTGTACTCGTGTTTGCATTTACGTCACGATCAAGCGCAGGCGCTTTGCCGCTGAACATTAAAACACAAAGGAGCTTGGGTGTGCCGGAAGGAATTGCGAACTTCGCCGGCTCGTTCGGGCTATCTATCGGCCAAAATGGCTGTGCCGGCATTTATCCGGCTATGCTGGCAATGATGATTGCTCCGACAATCGGCCAAAATCCGTTTGATCCAGCGTTTATCATCTCAGTTATCGCGGTTGTTGCCATCAGCTCGTTTGGTGTCGCCGGGGTTGGCGGCGGAGCTACATTTGCAGCGCTGCTCGTTTTATCAGCGTTAAATATGCCTGTCGCGCTCGCCGGTTTATTAATTTCTATCGAACCGTTGATTGACATGGGACGTACTGCGCTTAATGTCAGCGGAAGTATGACATCAGGCCTGATTACCAGCAAAGTCACGAAGGAAATAGATTCTGGTGTATTCCAAGATCGATCCAATGTGATCGAAGCGGAAGAAGCCTAGGCATAGTAAAACGTGTAATCCGTCAGAGGATTACACGTTTTTTTAACGGCCGGGTTCTAAGTCTTCCAGCATTTCCATTACAGTGTTGTCATCCATTACATTCATTGCGCTTTGATCGAAATGGATTGGCTCTGCATATTGCTGCTGTCTATTTCTGGTTGTTGTGTCCGTTTGACGATTTTGCTTAGACTGAGACTGATGCTGTTGAGGCTGGCTTTGCTGCTGGCCTGCATGCTGATGCTGACGGCCAGTTTGCTGACGATTTTGAGATTGATCTTGATTATTTCCGCCAAACGCCTGTTTCATCATATCTCCAACATTAGGAAGATCAAGCGACTTATGTTGAGCATTCCGGTTGTTCATTTGGCCTGTAATAAACCCGCTGATTTTTTGCCGGATCTGTGGTGATAAAGCAGCAACAAGCATAGTTGAACCGATAACTAAGGCTGTCGGACTGATTCCTTTTCGCTGTTTGAACAACGTGATCCCTCCTTTATAAGTGTATTGATATTTTCCCCGCTCATTAGACAAATTAACCGTTTTATTTCCCGGGAAAGCATTTCCGATATTTTTTCATGCATATTTAGAGCCAATTAGAAAAACCTATAAGTAAAGTGATAAAGGAGGAATTCACATGCTTGGAAAAAAACAAGTCCTTGCGTCCATGCTTCTTATCCCTTTGCTTATGACTGGCTGTGGTATGGCCAATCAGGGTGAGGGCAGACGTGATAATGCAGAGCCTGAAAATGTTAACTACCGCAATCCGGGAAATGATAACGGTACAAGAAATATCAACAATGCAAATGATACCCGTGACAACGTCGACAATAATATGACGAATAATGGTGATAACAATAACGGTAATGATAACCGTCAGTTGGAAGTTGCTGATGATGCTGCCGATAAAATTACCGAAATGAAAGAAGTGAAACACGCAAATGTAATTGTTGCCGGAAATCAAGCGTATGTTGCGGTTGTATTAACAAATGGAAAAGAAGAAGTTGGAAAAGATCTGAAAAAGAAGATCTCCGATAAAGTAAAAGATACTGATAAGAACATGGACAACGTGTATGTTTCTGCAAATCCAGACTTTGTTGATCGGATGCAGGGGTATGGCAAACGAATCCAAAATGGTGATCCGATTGCAGGATTCTTTGATGAATTTAGTCAAACAGTGCAACGTGTATTTCCGCAAGCTGAATAAAAGATAAAAAGCCGCATAACTTGTGCGGCTTTTTTCTTTGCAGAAATGACACGCTGTGAACTAAGGCTGCATAGAGTAAAAATAAAAAGGTACAAGACGGACCGGCTCAGGGAGGGAGACGTTTGCAGGGTGGCATAGGAAAGCGTGCGGCATCCGCTCTATTCCTGTGCGGAGTCCTTGTGATGCTGGCCATAAGCTCGGCCATCGTATCAAGCACGATGTATATTCTGTCTTTGCCAGGGCAGGCATCTGGGATAACGAAAGAACAAGTGACGAAGCACATGAAGAAAGAGTCATTTACACAGGCCGATGTTTATTACACTTCTAAGGAAAAATCCTTACTGCCATTAACGAAAGAAACGCTTGAATATGCGGTGAGTATTAATCAGGTCATGCTTGAATATTCGAATCACAAGCCTATTGATATCATTTTTTTTCCTAATGAAAAACAGATGGAGGCTTATTCCGGTTTAATGGATGTTGTCGGCTTTTATTCTGAGCGGGAGCAGCTGATCGGATTATTGCCTGAAGAGAAAAAGCAGCTTTTAGAAGGTGATGAGGTAGCGGTTTATCTGTATCAGAGATTATTGATTCATGAGTACACACACCATGCGTTTCATCAGAAATTACGGGAGCTCGAAGCAGATCCTGATGAGTTCCCTTTATGGTTCCATGAAGGATTAAGCGAGTGGATCGCGAACTATGAATTGCTCATAGATCCGATCACGTTTTCTGCAGTGCCGTTTGACCGTTTGCAGACAGATCAGGACTGGCAGGAAGCTCGATCGGAATATGAAACCGATGTTTATTTGCAAAGTTTTTATATGGTCAATGAGCTGACGGAAACATACGGGAAAGACATTATTTTGGAGATTATAAAGGAAACAGCGAAAAAAGGGGATTTTAAAAAAGGGTTTAAAGCAGCGACACAGGATAGTCTTGATCAATTTGAAGAAGATTTCACCAGATCGTTTGAAGAAAATGCGGCATTGGATAGAACCTATCCAATGCCTTTTTGAATTAATGAAGTCCTTGCTGGCCCATACCGCCTTGAGTTGCTTGAGTCGGAGGCATTTGTCCTTGTGCAGGGGCAAAGGAATTTCTCAGTTGTTCCATATCCTGCGCGTCAAGCTGCGGAACTTGGTAGTAACCATGTTTGTTTTGGTAAAGGAAAATCTCAAAAGCCATTTCGACATACTGCTGAATTTGCGCAGACAGTACACGTCTAACGGCCGGATTTGTCATTTCTAGAGAAGCCATCGTCAGCATAGATGCCTGTGCCTTAACAGCACAAAGCATTTGGCGGCTGATGATGCTGTCATCAATATCATTCATAGATTGAACTGGTTTCTTAGGCTGAGCCGGCTGCATGCCGTAAACAGTCTGGTTGTCTTCCTTCATCATATAAGTTGCCGTTTTTTGTGAAGGCTCGCTTCCTGTTTTGAAGCACTCTGCTGTTAAGTTATATTGAGATGTAATGAATTGATATTGGCGGTCAAGGATGTTTAATAATTCCTGATCCTTACAGAATTGTCTCAGCATCATAAACTGATCAAGCACAGTAAGCGTTCCGGAAAGCACCTCGTGCATATCAAATATTTCATGTCCGCCGTGATTCTGATGCGGTTTACCTGGTATCCCTTTGTTCTGTGATTGCTGCTGAAATTGCTGATCCAAACCGAATTCCTCCTTTTTTTTCAGATCAGCTGTATTTTGTGCCTGTCCGCTGTGTTTTATGCAGTGACTGACAGGAATTATATGCTGATTGTCGAAGTGATTAACAAATAAACGAATCATGCAAGATGTAAGGGAGGAAAACTGATGAGGCGTTTTTTGCATGTTGTTTTGATCATGCTTTTCATTTTCTTGAATGTCATGTCCGCTTATGAAGCTGTAAGGGCTGCTGAGCCGGCAGAAGTAATATCGGTTGAAAAAGCGATACAGCAAAAAGAGGGACAAGCTCTTGTCGAAGGATATACAATCGGCCAAGCCGTTTCATCTCAGCATTATAATCTGACGAGTCCTTTTTCAAATGATTATAACGTTGCTATAGCAGACAGCAAAAACGAGACATCACCCAATCACATTCTTCCCGTGCAAATACCCTCCGCGTTCAGAAGCCAATTCGGACTGCAAACGAACCCGCTGCTTCTTGGGAAAAAGATAGCTGTTCAAGGAGAGCTTGAACATTATTTTAATACGACAGGTCTTAAGAAGGTTCAGTCGATGGTCTTAAAGGATGACGCTGAATCTCCGCCGATAGAACAGCCTATTACAATACAGGAAGCGCGCGGCAGAATGAATCAGCATGTCACGATTAAAGGTGTTGTTACTGCCGATCAAAACGCAATCGGAGGCGGAAAGCTGTCGACCTTTATGCAGGATGACACAGGCGGCATCAACATTTATTCGGCAGCGCCAGAGAAGTTCCCTGAGTTAAAAGAAGGAATGGATATTACGGTAACAGGGAAAATAGCAACTTACCAAGGGCTTACTGAAATTGTTCCAAATACATCCGGCATCCGTATTACCCAATCCAATCGGCCTCTCCCTGTCCCTGAACCTTCAACGATCAATGAACTGGTCAATGGCAGCTTGGGTGATCAATATGAAGGGCGTCTTGTGACGGTCAAAGCTTATATTTCTTCCATTCCAAATTCTCAAGCGGGCGGCGGTTACAATGTAACAATGATTGATAACGATCACCACGCAATGACATTACGTGTTATGAATGAGACAGGTATCATTAATGGACTGACTGAGAATAAATGGTATGAAATCACAGGCGTGTTGAGCAGATATCAATCCCTTCAGCTTCTTCCGCGAAAATCAGCAGACATCAAGCCGCTTCAAGAGCAGCCTGCCCCGCCGTCTTCAGAAGGCGAATATGAAACTGTGGTTGATCGCGTTGTAGACGGTGACACCATTCATGTCAAAAAACCGATACTTGGTGCGACAAAAATTCGTTTTGTAAATGTAGACACGCCAGAAACGTACCACTCACCAAAAAATGAAGCAGATGAAAATCAATTAAGATTTGGAAAGAAAGCATCTGACTATTTAAAAACTGTTTTGTCTCCAGGAGATCACATTACTGTAAAAGTCGGCAGTGAAGCCAAGGACAGCTATGGCAGACTTCTTGGGCAGGTTGTGACTGAGACAGGGTCAAATGTAAATTTAGAACTCGTGAAAAATGGCTATGCTCCAACATATTTTATTTGGCCAGTTGAAAATGAAGAGGATTATCAGGAATTTCAGGCCGCAGTCGCCAATGCAAAAAAAGAGCAAAAAGGCATTTGGAATGAAGCGGATCCTCTTATGGAAATGCCGTTTGAATTTAGAGCCAGAGAGCAGGGAAAAGGGCTGACAAGGTATGTGGGAGACTCATCAAACAAGGCCTATGTTGCGCCAGCAGACTGGAAGCAGGTGGCTGTGGAAAACAGGATATTTTTTGCTTCAGAAGCTGAAGCAGAGAGTGCCGGTTACAAGAAAAAGCAAACCTCTCCCCAAGAAAATATACCACTTAGGATTTTAAGCATGAATGATTTGCATGGGAAAATCGATCAGCAATATCAGCTTGACCTTGATGGAGACGGCACTCGAGATGGCACATTCGGACGCATGGACTATGCAGCTGCTTATTTGAAAGAGAAAAAGGCAGAAAAGAAAAATACGCTCACTGTGCACGCCGGTGATATGATCGGAGGCAGTTCGCCTGTATCATCCCTTCTTCAAGACGAACCAACTGTCGAACTGATGGAGGATATCGGATTTGATGTTGGAACTGTGGGCAATCATGAGTTCGATGAAGGGACGGATGAACTCATGAGAATGTTAAAAGGGGGAGATCATCCGAAAGGCACTAGGGGCTATGACGGGCAAAATTTTCCCCTCGTGTGCGCCAATTGTAAAATGAAGTCTACCGGAGAACCCTTTTTGCCGGCTTATGACATCATAAATGTGGAGGGCATACCCGTTGCTTTTATTGGAGTTGTTACACAGTCGGCGGCCGGAATGGTAATGCCTGACGGAATAAAGGACATTGAGTTTACCGATGAAGTAAAAGCAGTAAATGCTGCTGCCGAAGAGCTGAAGAAAAAAGGCATCAGGGCAATTGCGGTGCTCGCACATATGTCTGCCGAACAAAACGGCAGCACAATAACAGGTGAGTCCGCTGACCTTGCAAACAAATCTGATTCTGAGATAGACATCATTTTTGCAGCGCATAATCATAAGGTCGTCAATGGTGAAGTGAACGGCAAGCTGATCGTTCAGGCGTTTGAATACGGAAAAGCGATAGGTGTCGTTGATCTTGAAATCAATAAACAGACAAGAGACATCGTCAAAAAGTCGGCTGAAATTGAATACGTCGATCAAAGCAAGAAAAAACCTGATGCCAGCGCCTCAGCTATTTTAAGTAAGTATCAGGCCCTTGCAGAACCGATTATCAGCGAAGTAGTCGGTGAAGCGGCTGTTGATATGGAAGGCGGTTATTCTAATGATGGCGACACGCCTCTTGGGAATTTGATTGCCGATGGCATGAGAGCGGCGATGAAAACTGATTTTGCGCTAATGAATGGCGGCGGGATACGGGAAGGACTGAAGAAAGGACCGATTACATGGGGGGATCTTTATAACATTCAGCCGTTCGGAAATGTGTTGACGAAGCTTGAGATTAAAGGAAAAGATTTACGGGAGATCATCAATGCGCAAATCTCACCGGTTTTCGGCCCTGACTACAGCATAAGCGGGTTTACGTATACGTGGGATAAAGATACAGGCAAAGCAGTTGAGATAAAGATGGCAGATGGAACCGAAATCCAGCCGGATGCCACATACACATTGACCGTTAATCATTTTATGGCGACGGCGACAGGAGCCAAATACCAGCCAATCGGATTGCTTGGGAAACATCCGGTTACAGGGCCTGAGGATTTAGAAGCGACTGTAGAGTATGTAAAAAGCTTTGAAAAGCCGATTTCATATACGAAAGAAGGCAGAATTAAACTGGCTGAAGACAGTCATGCTGAAGACCCAGTCACTAAAGACCCGGCAGACAGTCCGGGAACAGACGATCCAGGCAAGGTAAATCCGACACCTGGAGAAGAACAGCCTGATCTAAAAGAGACCCCGGGCATTGCTCCGATCCATCAACTCCCGCCTGCAGTCATTTCGACCTTTGAAGAATTTACAACAAAGACCAATCAGCCTGCTACTGCCGCCGGCCGTTTAAACACACTGCCTTTGCATAAAGAAGGTAAGGAAAGCGGCTCTGATCCTAAGCTCCCGGATACGTCAGCAGGATACTACAACTTTATTGTGATCGGTGCAGCGGTCTCACTGTCCGGAACGTATTTATATATCAGAAGGAAAAGGAGTGCCGCTACAACGTGAAAAAATATATTCCTCTTGTAATCATTGTGGTCGGTCTTGCGATCACTGGATACGGGGGCTTTAAATTGATTGATACTAGCATGAAAACTGAGCAAACATTAAAAGAAGCAAAAAAGGCGGCTGAACAGCCGCCGGCCATTGCAGGCACGAAGAAAAACGCTAATCAAGCCGAAAAAAAATCATCGTTTAAGCCGAAAACCGGTCAAGCGAGCGGCATACTGGAAATCCCAAAAATCAATGCGGAGCTTCCAATCGTGGAAGGAACCGATGCTGATGACTTAGAAAAAGGTGTGGGGCACTACAAGGACAGCTATTATCCAGATGAAAACGGACAAATTGTGCTGTCAGGACATCGTGATACTGTGTTTCGCCGGACGGGAGAGCTTGAAAAAGGTGACCGGCTCAACATCATCCTGTCATATGGTGATTTTACATATGAAATTGAAAAAACAAAAATTGTAGACAAGGATAATACGTCCATTATTACGCTGCAGCACGAAAAGGAAGAGCTCATACTGACCACCTGCTATCCTTTTTCATACGTCGGGAATGCCCCAAAACGTTATATTATTTACGGAAAACGTATTTCGTAAAAAAAGCCGCAGGTCAATCTCTGCGGCTTTTTTTCATGATAAATAAGTATGGCAAAGACTTTCAATATCAGCTGGAAGCGGTGCCTCGGCAACGACCAGTTCTCCGGTAATCGGATGAACAGCCTGTACCTTTTTGGCATGAAGCGCCTGCCTGTTAAGAAATTGGCTCCCGCCTCCGTAAAGTGTATCGCCCGTTAGCGGATGTCCGATGCTTGCCATATGCACACGGATTTGATGCGTTCTGCCCGTTTCTAGCTCTAATTCAGCAAGCGAGAGCTTTTCTCCCGCATTGACAGTAAGGGTACGGTAATGGGTGACGGCGGCTTGTCCGCCTGGTGAAACCCGCCGTCTTGTCGGGTGTGATCTGTCTCTTCCAATCGGCGAATCAATCTTGCCTTTTTTTGGCTTCAGCTTTCCTTCAACAATTGCGAGATATGTACGCTTCAGCGTCTTTTTCTCTAACTGCTGATCTAAGATGGCATGCGCCAAACGGTGCTTGGCGAATACGACAGCGCCCGATGTATCCTGATCAAGACGGTGGACATGGCGCACTTTGATTGTTTCGCCATTTACCTGAAAGTGGTATGCGATCAAATTGGCAAGCGTACCGGTCTGACCTTCTTCATTGGGATGAGTGGAAATACCGGCTGGTTTATTGACGATTAACATGTGGCGGTCTTCAAATAAAATATCAAGCTCTCCATACTCAGGTATGACAGAGGATTCTTCGTTTTCCTGAAGATCAATAAACAGGCGGTCATTCTTTTTTACGAGTATGTTGTTTTTGACAGCCTCATGATTGATTTTTATATTGTGATGAGTCATCCATTCTTGGATAACGGGTTTCGAAGCTTTGAGCTCTGTTTTCAGTACGGAAAATAGCCATTGTCCGTCCTGTTTTTCACTGATTATCAGCTCTAGCCCTTTGCCTTTTTCTTTCATGATCAAATGGCTCCTTTTTCGCGTGAAAGGCCGTTGATTCTCATAGGAAACACTTACCTTAACATTCGCGTTTTTTTCTGTGATATTCTTGAGAAAGACTTTGGATATTCGATGGCAAGAAAGGTGATAGACGTGAGAATTATGAACGCAGCAACTGAAGAACAGGAAAGCTTTATCAAGGAACTGTCAATGGAGCTTTTCCATCATGTATTTCCTCTTTATTTCTCCGAACTGGACATTCAGCGCTTTAAAAAGAAAGGCGTTCTGTCTTTAAATAACCAATATTACCAAGGAACATTAAAAGAAGCTTTTCAAATTATGGCTTGTCTGCAAATGATACATATTATCCTGACAAAGCCTTCACCGCACGATGACTTGAGTGATCAAGCCATTTTTAATAAAAACAGCAAGTTGCTGAATGATTGCGGAATATATTTCCCGTTTGCTTTATCTGATTTTCAAATGAAAACAAATAAAGCTTTATCCGGTCACAGAAGACTGATATAATCTCGCAGCAAGAGCTTTTCCGTTTCAAGAAAAGCTCTTTTTGCATCAGAGAAATCATACCACAAAACCTTTCCTGCAACTCCCTTTTTAATCATCCGGTGTCTGAACATACTAATGATTGAAAGGGGTGCTGACCAATGAGTTCAGTTAAACATTCAATGACAACGCAGGTAGCAACCGTTTCTCCGAATCAAACGATTCAGGAAGCGGCTTCTCTGATGAAACAGCATAACGTCGGGGCGATTCCCGTTGTAGAGCACGGTGTTTTAAAAGGAATGCTGACTGACCGTGACATTGCATTGAGAACCACAGCTCAGGGCCGAGATGGCCAGACACCCGTTTCAGAAGTGATGTCAACAGACCTCGTATCAGGAAACCCTAATATGAGTCTGGAAGACGCGTCGCAGCTGATGGCCCAGCACCAAATCCGCCGCCTTCCTATTGTAGATCAAAACAATCTAGTCGGGATCGTTGCGCTTGGAGACCTGGCTGTCAATCAGATGTCGAACGAGTCTGCTGGAGAAGCGCTGACAAACATTTCTCATCAAAACTTGCATTAATTAGAAAGAGCTTGCAGTGTGCAGGCTCTTTCTTCACATAGACCCTTACTTTTTGAAAGCAGAGACGTTTCGGGGTATAGTGTATACATACATATGTCTCAATTCGGGCCAAAGGAGTTGTACGCAGTGATAAAAGCGTTAATTTTTGATTTTGACGGGCTTATTCTTGATACAGAAACGCATGAATATGAAGTCCTTCAGGAAATTTTTGAGGAACATGGCTCAGTACTGCCACTATCCGTATGGGGAAAGGTTATCGGAACAGCGGCGGGATTTCGGCCATTTGAATACTTAGAAGAGCAGATAGGCAAAAAGCTGAACCATGAAGAGCTGACAAAACTGAGAAGAGACCGGTTTGCAAAACGCATGGAAACAGAAAAAGCGAGACCAGGTGTTGAAGCGTATCTGAATGCGGCAAAGGATTTAGGCTTAAAAGTAGGTCTGGCTTCCAGCTCAGATTATAAATGGGTATCCGGCCATTTGAAGCAACTGGGCCTGTTTGACGAATTCGAAGTGATTCAGACAGCTGATGATGTAGAAGAGGTCAAGCCCAATCCCGAGCTGTATTTGTTAGCGGCAAAGAATCTTGGAGTATCGCCGTCGGAATGTCTCGCATTCGAGGATTCCGTCAATGGTTCGATTGCTGCCAAGCGAGCGGGGATGAAGTGTGTTATCGTTCCGAATCAAGTAACTGGCACCCTGATGTTTGAAGAATATGATCACAGGCTCGAATCAATGGCGGAGATGGAACTCACCCTATTGCTTGATCATCTAAACGCACAAAAATAGAAAGGAGCGAGTAGATTGTCTGAGAAATTAGATTTGACCCGTTTTGAAAAGAAAATGGTCATACGTAATATCGAAGAGAAAGATATCGACAACATTATCGACCTTCAAAAGGACTGCTTTCCAGGCATGGAGCCGTGGAAGCGCGAGCATTTAATCAGCCATCTGGAGCATTTTCCCGAAGGGCAGTTTTGTGCAGAATTCGAAGGTGAAATCATCGGTTCGTGCTCAAGCCTCTTAATTAACTTTGATGAATATGATGACCGCCATACGTGGCAGGACATTACAGATGACGGATACATCACCAATCACAATCCGGATGGCTTAAACATGTACGGGATCGAGGTCATGGTGCATCCTGATTACAGACGGATGAAAATCGGCCATCGTTTGTATGAGGCAAGAAAGGATTTGGCAAGACGCTTAAATCTGAAAAGCATCATCATAGGCGGACGAATACCGAACTATCATAAATATGCTGATGAAATGACGGCGAGAGAGTATGTTGAACAGGTAACACGCCATCAAATTTACGATCCGGTCCTTTCGTTTCAGCTGATGAACGGTTTTACCCTGATGCGGATTAACCCGGATTATCTCCCGGATGATACAGCTTCAATCAAATATGCGACGCTGATGGAATGGAATAATGTCGATTATCTGCCGCAGCAGACAAAGCGTTATTATAAATCGGCCTTCCCTGTAAGAATTTGTGTCATCCAATACGAAATGAAAAAAATCTATTCCTTCGAGGAATTTGCGAATCAAGTAGAGTACTATGTCGATGTTGCGTCTGACGCGAGATCCGATTTTGCAGTGTTCCCGGAAATTTTCACAACCCAGCTGATGTCCTTCCTTGAGGAACGTTCACCAAGCTTGGCGGTACAGAGAATTACTGAGTATACTGAGGATTACATCAGTCTGTTTACAGACTTGGCAGTTAAATATAATGTCAACATCATCGGCGGATCTCATTTCGTAGAAGAGGAAGGGAAAATTTATAATATCGCCTACCTGTTCAGACGCGATGGAACAATTGAGAAGCAATATAAACTTCATATTACGCCGAATGAACGGAAATGGTGGGGAATCAGTGCGGGCGACCAGGTGCGTGTGTTTGATACGGACTGCGGAAAAATTGCGATCCAAATTTGCTATGACATTGAATTTCCTGAGCTTGCCCGCATTGCGGCCGATAAAGGCGCCAAAATTATTTTTACGCCATTTTGTACGGAAGACCGTCAAGGCTACTTGCGTGTCAGATACTGTTCACAGGCAAGAGCGGTCGAAAATCAAATTTATACCGTCATTTCCGGAACGGTTGGAAACCTGCCGCAAACGGAAAATATGGATATCCAATATGCTCAGTCCGGCATCTTTGCCCCTTCTGATTTTGAATTCGCAAGAGACGGCATCGTTGGGGAAACCAACCCGAATATTGAAATGGTCGTCATTGGCGATGTTGACTTAGAAATTCTCAGAAGACAGCGCCAAAACGGAACGGTGCGCCAGCTCAAAGACAGACGCCGTGATATATATCACATACACTATAAGAAATAATGAGAAGGCCCGCCTGAATTGGCGGGCTTTTTTTAAAAAAGCGGAATTGAAACGCTGCCGCGCTTTCTCTACAATAGAAATAAATATGTGTACATCGGAAAAGAAGGTGCCTTATGGAGTTTTTGCTTGTTTTAGTTCCTGTTTTCGGAATCTTCGCAATTGGTTATATCGGACAGAAAACACTCGGTTTTGATATACAGACACTGTCCAAAATGTCCTTATATTTAATGTCTCCTTTTTTGGCTTTTGATACGTTTTATTCAAACAAGCTGACGATGGACTATGTGTATCTGTCTATTTTTGTGCTGGGTCTATGCTTGGTTCTTGTGCTGTTGGTCTCCTTTTTATCCTTTTTTCATAAGTATTCGAACCAAGATCGTTGTGCCATGATTCTCTCATCAGCCTTTATGAATAACGGCAATTACGGCACGCCTGTCGTACTGCTTGTGTTTGGAACGGCGGGGCTGGATACAGCTGTTGTGTTAATGGTCTTGCAGCAGTTAATTATGAGTACCATCGGCATGTATTACGCTGCAAAGGGCGGTTCGGAGGAAGGCGGATGTAAAACGGTGATGACTCGGGTTATCCGTATGCCTGTAGTGTACGGAGCACTTTTAGGAACAATACTTCAGCTTATGCATATTTCAATTCCCAAAGAGTTAATGACAGGCATTGAACTGGTCGGAAATGCTACGGTACCGACGATCATGATTATTCTTGGCATGCAGCTTGCGTTGATCTCTTTCAGGAATATTGAATACAGAAAAATTTCTTATTCTCTGCTGCTGAAGCTGATGGTATCTCCGTTCATTGCGCTGGGTTTCACATTGATTTTGCCTGTGGATGACATGACGAAGCAAATTATGATTCTCGTAGCGGCCATGCCGACCGCTGCCAATACAACCTTAATGGCCGTTCAGTTTAATACAAGGCCTGAGGTCGTTTCCAGTGCCACTTTTGTCAGCACAATGCTGAGCATAGTCACTTTGCCGGTCCTGCTTTGGATGCTGCATCCTCTTTCTTCTTGATGAAAGAGGATGTTTTAATTACCCGGCGGTTTATTGACTCCTTTGTCGTCTGGCTTTATATTGAAGTCAGGGAAATCATCACCTAGACATCACATAAGAGAAGGTCTGTTTCAATTTATTGAACGCTAATGAAATGGAGATGATGGGGATGGAAAACATTCAGCAAAATCAGGGATTAAAGCAAAAGGATGAGCAATTCGTGTGGCATGCTATGAAGGGAGCGCATCAAGCGGACAGTCTGATTGCCCAAAAGGCGGAAGGAGCCTGGGTGACTGATATAGACGGACGCCGCTATCTTGATGCGATGTCCGGTTTATGGTGCGTTAATATTGGTTACGGCAGAAAAGAGCTTGCGGAGGCTGCCTATGAACAATTAAAGGAATTGCCGTATTACCCGTTAACGCAAAGTCACGCACCTGCGATTCAATTGGCGGAAAAGCTGAATGAGTGGCTTGGCGGCGATTATGTGATTTTCTTTTCCAACAGCGGATCGGAAGCGAATGAAACCGCTTTTAAGATCGCTCGCCAGTACCATCTGGAAAACGGCGACCACAGCCGTTATAAATTCATCTCTAGATATAGAGCCTATCATGGCAATACGTTGGGAGCGCTCTCTGCCACCGGTCAGGCACAGCGGAAATATAAATATGAACCGTTAAGCCAAGGATTCCTGCACGCCGCCCCGCCTGATGTCTACCGAAATCCTGAAGACGCCAATACGCTAGAGAGCGCAAATGAAATTGACCGTATCATGACATGGGAATTAAGCGAAACGATTGCCGGTGTCATTATGGAGCCCATTATTACAGGCGGAGGCATTTTAATGCCGCCGGACGGATATATGAAGAAAGTGGAGGAAATCTGCCGCCGTCACGGCGCCCTGCTGATTTGTGACGAAGTCATCTGCGGATTTGGGCGGACTGGCAAGCCGTTCGGATTTATGCACTACGGCGTGAAGCCCGATATCGTTACAATGGCGAAAGGAATTACAAGCGCGTATCTGCCATTGTCAGCGACCGCGGTTAAGCGGGAAATTTTTGAAGCCTACCAAGGAGAAGCTCCCTATGACCGTTTCCGCCACGTCAACACATTCGGCGGCAGCCCGGCAGCCTGCGCATTGGCTTTGAAAAACCTGCAAATTATGGAGGACGAACAGCTGATTCAGCGATCCCGCGATCTCGGAGCAGAGCTTTTAGGTGAGCTTCAGTCATTGAGAGAACACCCTGCAGTAGGGGATGTAAGGGGAAAAGGGCTGTTGGTCGGAATCGAGCTTGTCAAAAATAAACTGACTAAAGAGCCGGCTGGCGCTGACCAAGTGAACCAAGTGGTAGCGGCATGCAAAGAGAAAGGGCTGATCATCGGCAAAAACGGCGATACAGTCGCCGGATTCAACAATGTCATTCAGCTCGCCCCGCCATTTTGTCTGACAGAAGAGGACCTTGCATTTATCGTAAAAACAGTGAAGGAAAGCATACTTACGATTTGATACAAAAGTGATTTGTTAAAGGAGCACACTATGAGTTTTCACAACCAGCCTATTTTACCGGCTATTCGTAATATGAAGCAATTTGATGAGTTTTTAAACAGTTCGTTTTCATACGGCGTGATACTTGATATTCATCTCGGACAATTAAAGGGTGTGATCAGAGAGGCGCAAAAGCACGGGAAGAAGATGATGGTCCATGTTGATTTAATTCAAGGGATCAAACATGATGAATACGGAGCGGAATTTATCTGCCAGGATATAAAGCCGGCGGGGATCATCTCAACTAGATCAAACGTGATTGCAAAAGCGAAGCAGAAAAAAATTTATGCGATTCAGCGTTTGTTTCTGCTTGATACAAGCGCAATGGAAAAAAGCATGGAGTTTGTCGGCAAGCATAAGCCTGACTTCATTGAAGTGCTGCCGGGCATCGTGCCGTCACTTATTCAGGAAATTAAAGAGAAAACAGGTATCCCTATTTTTGCGGGAGGTTTCATCCGCACAGAACAGGATGTAGAACAGGCCCTGAAAGCTGGTGCCGTTGCTGTCACAACATCTAACACCAAATTGTGGAAAAAATATGAAAACTTTTTGACAGAAAGTGATTGACACCGCTTTCATCCACTGATACAATTGCACTAGGTTAATACAATGTGATGGAGAATCCGGAGACCACAGCAGCTCTTTACGGTAAAGGTTATACACCCGTAAAGCGGTTTGTTGTGGTTTTTTTATTCCCTATCATACTTCTTAATCGCAACCTTAGGAGGAATTATCTATGACAGCATTTTGGGGAGAACTAATCGGTACGATGCTGCTTGTTATTTTTGGCGCAGGTGTTTGTGCAGGAGTTAATTTAAAGAAATCGCTTTCATATCAATCTGGCTGGATTGTTATTGTATTTGGATGGGGATTGGGTGTTGCAATGGCCGCTTATGCGGTCGGCGGCATCAGCGGCGCCCATCTCAATCCCGCGTTAACAATAGCATTTGCTTTTATTGGTGATTTTCCGTGGAAAGAGGTTCCGGTATACATTGCGGCGCAGATGATCGGAGCAATGATCGGTGCGGTGGTTGTTTACCTTCATTACCTGCCGCATTGGAAGTCTACCGATGATCCCGCTGCCAAGCTGGGTGTTTTCTCAACCGGACCCAGCATTCCGCATACGTTTGCAAACGTTTTAAGTGAGGTTATTGGGACATTTGTCCTTGTGCTTGGAATTTTGGCGATTGGGGCAAATGAGTTTACAGAGGGACTTAACCCTTTAATCGTCGGTTTTCTCATTGTTGCTATCGGTATTTCTCTTGGAGGAACTACGGGATATGCAATTAATCCCGCCCGCGACTTAGGTCCGCGGATTGCCCACGCACTTCTGCCGATTCCGGGGAAAGGATCATCAAACTGGAAGTACGCATGGGTTCCTGTTGCCGGCCCGATTTTGGGCGGATCATTCGGCGGTGTATTTTACAACGCCGCGTTTCGGGGGCAGATCACGAGCAGTTTCTGGATTGTAAGCGTTGTATTAGTTGTGGTATTGTTAGGACTCTATGGCTATACGAAAAAACATGCAGCTAAAACACTATCAAATTCAAAATATATTTAGGCAAAGGGGAGACATCTTATGGAAACTTACATTTTATCCTTAGATCAAGGGACAACAAGTTCAAGAGCGATTCTGTTTGATAAAGAAGGCAAGATCGTTCACTCTGCTCAAAAGGAATTTACACAATACTTCCCGCATCCAGGATGGGTTGAGCATAATGCAAATGAAATTTGGGGCTCTGTCCTTGCTGTTATCGCATCAGTCATTTCAGAATCGGGAATCAGCGCCTCTCAAATTGCCGGAATCGGCATTACCAACCAAAGGGAAACAGCGGTTGTTTGGGATAAGGATACAGGAAAGCCTGTGTATAATGCGATCGTTTGGCAGTCACGACAGACGGCTGGAATCTGCGAGGAGCTTCGTGAAAAAGGATATAATGATACCTTCAGAGATAAAACAGGTCTTTTGATAGATCCATATTTTTCTGGCACGAAGGTGAAATGGATTTTAGACAATGTGGAAGGCGCCAGAGAAAAAGCGGAAAAAGGCGAGCTCTTGTTTGGAACGATTGATACATGGCTCATTTGGAAAATGTCAGGCGGAAAAGCGCACGTGACGGATTATTCCAATGCCTCAAGAACGCTGATGTTTAATATTTACGATTTGAAATGGGACGATGAGCTGCTTGAGATTTTAGGCGTGCCGAAATCAATGCTTCCTGAAGTCAAACCGTCCTCTCATGTGTATGCGGAGACAGTTGATTATCACTTCTTCGGAAAAAATATTCCGATTGCGGGAGCGGCAGGCGATCAGCAGTCCGCGCTGTTCGGCCAGGCGTGCTTTGAAGCAGGCATGGGGAAAAACACATACGGTACAGGATGTTTCATGCTGATGAATACAGGGGAAAAAGCAATTAAGTCGGAACACGGGCTGCTGACAACGATCGCCTGGGGCATTGACGGTAAAGTTGAATATGCTTTAGAAGGAAGTATTTTTGTCGCAGGCTCAGCCATCCAATGGCTTAGAGACGGAATGAGAATGTTCCAAGACTCTTCGCTTAGCGAATCATACGCGGAAAAGGTTGATTCAACTGACGGCGTATATGTCGTTCCGGCCTTTGTCGGCTTGGGAACGCCTTACTGGGACAGCGATGTGCGCGGGTCTGTTTTCGGCCTGACAAGAGGCACAACAAAAGAACATTTTATCCGTGCCACGCTGGAGTCATTGGCTTATCAGACGAAAGATGTGCTTGATGCAATGGAAGCGGATTCTAAGATTTCATTGAAAACGCTTCGTGTGGATGGCGGCGTTGTTAAAAATAACTTTTTGATGCAGTTTCAAGGGGATATTTTGGATGTGCCTGTGGAACGACCGGAAATCAATGAAACAACTGCGCTTGGCGCGGCATATTTGGCAGGTATCGCTGTGGGATTCTGGAAGGATCGTTCTGAAATTATCAACCAGTGGAAACTGGATAAGCGTTATGAACCTAAATTGGAAGAAGAAAAACGAAATGAGCTGTATACAGGCTGGCAAAAAGCCGTTAAAGCAGCTATGGCTTTTAAATAAGATAAGAGTATGTTATAATGGTGACAAGTTAATAAGAACGGTCCTGAGATGAGGAGAGACCACAGCACCAAAGTGTGAACATGCACTTTGGCTGTTGTGGTCTCTTTTTCTATTTACCGTGACAACAAGGAGGAAACGTAATAATGAAAAATCAATTTTCAAGTCTTGAGCGGGATCGCATGCTGACAGACATGACGAAAAAAACATATGATCTATTTATTATCGGAGGAGGAATTACAGGAGCAGGTACGGCTCTTGACGCGGCATCAAGGGGAATGAAGGTCGCACTCAGCGAAATGCAGGATTTCGCGGCTGGAACATCAAGCAGATCAACAAAATTGGTTCATGGCGGCTTGCGCTATTTAAAACAATTTGAAGTGAAAATGGTCGCTGAGGTAGGGAAAGAGCGGGCAATTGTCTATGAAAACGGCCCGCACGTCACCACACCGGAATGGATGCTGCTTCCGTTTCATAAAGGCGGCACATTCGGTTCTTTCACAACCTCTATCGGTTTAAGGGTTTATGACTTCTTAGCCGGCGTAAAAAAATCAGAACGCAGAAGTATGCTTTCAGCAAAAGAAACGCTGCAAAAAGAGCCTTTGGTGAAAAAAGACGGCTTAAAAGGCGGCGGCTACTATGTTGAATACCGCACTGACGATGCGAGACTGACAATCGAAGTCATGAAGGAAGCGGTCAAATTCGGGGCAGAGCCTGTGAATTATTCCAAAGTGAAAGAACTCCTTTATGAAAAAGGCAAAGCAGTCGGTGTATTAATTGAAGACGTTTTGACCAAAAAAGAATATAAAGTATATGCGAAAAAAATCGTCAATGCGACAGGCCCTTGGGTAGACCAGCTTAGAGAAAAAGACCATTCTAAAAACGGAAAGCACCTTCAGCATACAAAAGGTATTCACCTTGTATTTGACCAATCTGTCTTCCCTCTGAAACAGGCGGTATATTTCGATACACCGGACGGCCGCATGGTGTTTGCTATTCCTCGTGAAGGCAAAACATACGTCGGCACAACCGATACCGTTTACAAAGAGGCGCTGGAGCACCCGCGCATGACAACTGAGGATCGTGATTACGTCATCAATTCAATTAATTACATGTTCCCGGAACTGAATATTAAAGCGGATGATATCGAATCAAGCTGGGCTGGCCTGCGTCCGCTCATTCATGAAGAAGGAAAGGATCCTTCCGAGATTTCACGCAAAGATGAAATTTGGACGTCAGATTCAGGCTTGATCACTATTGCCGGCGGTAAGCTGACCGGGTACAGAAAAATGGCGGAGCACATTGTCGATCTTGTTCGTGATCGGTTAAAAGAGGAAGGCGAAAAGGACTTCGGCCCATGCAAAACAAAAAACATGCCGATTTCAGGCGGGCATGTCGGAGGATCTAAAAACCTTGCATCCTTTGTGACAGCGAAAACGAAAGAAGGCATTGCGGCCGGCTTATCAGAAAAAGATGCGAAACAGCTGGCTATCAGATACGGCTCCAACGTAGAGCGTGTCTTTAATCGAGTCGAGGCGTTGAAAGACGAGGCGGTGAAGCGAAATATACCGGTTCATATCCTTGCCGAAGCGGAATACAGCATTGAAGAAGAATTGACTGCAACGCCTGCTGACTTCTTTGTCCGCAGAACGGGACGTTTATTTTTTGATATTAATTGGGTAAAAACATATAAAGACGCCGTTATTGATTTTATGAGCGAGCGATTCCAGTGGGATGAGCAGACGCAAAACAAACATACAGAAAACCTCAACAAGCTATTACACGATGCGGTTGTGCCGATCGAGCAATAAAAAAACGGGCTTCTGCAGCCCGTTTTTTCTTTTATGAGCCAGAAAGCGCCGGATCTCAAGATATCAAGTGACAGAGGCGCTCTCTTCATATTAAAATAATGGCATATGGCTGATACATAGGAGGACGAATTATGACTTGGAGAAAGAGCTATGAACGTTGGAAACAGACAGAAAATTTAGATCCTGAATTAAAAAAGCTCCTCACTGAATTAGAGGGAAATGATCAGGCTCTTGAGGACTGCTTCTATAAAAACCTTGAATTCGGAACTGGGGGGATGCGTGGAGAAATTGGCGCCGGTACGAATCGGATGAATATTTACACGGTGCGCAAGGCATCAGCGGGATTCGCGGCATACATCTTGCAGCAGGGTGAGGAAGCAAAAAAACGGGGCGTTGTCATTGCGTATGATTCCCGCCATAAATCACCGGAGTTTGCGATGGAAGCGGCAAAAACACTTGCTACACAAGGCATCCAAACGTACGTGTTTGATGAGCTTCGCCCAACGCCAGAGTTGTCATTCGCTGTCAGACAATTGAACGCTTATGGCGGAATTGTTGTGACGGCGAGCCATAACCCGCCTGAATACAATGGGTACAAAGTGTACGGTGATGACGGCGGCCAGCTTCCTCCGCGGGAAGCAGACATCGTCATTGAGCAGGTAAACGCCATCGAAAATGAGCTGACAATTACAGTTGACGATGAAGAAGCGCTAAAAGAAAAAGGCTTAATCAAGATCATCGGTGAAGAAATTGATAAGGTCTATACTGAAAAACTGACGTCTATTTCGGTTCATCCTGAGTTATCCGGAGAAGTGGATGTGAAAGTGGTTTTCACTCCGCTGCATGGAACCGCAAACAAACCGGTCAGACGCGGACTCGAAGCTCTTGGTTATCAAAATGTCACGGTTGTGAAGGAACAGGAACGGCCAGATCCGGACTTTTCAACTGTAACATCTCCGAACCCGGAAGAGCATGCTGCATTTGAATACGCTATTAAGCTTGGCGAAGAACAAAATGCAGATATTCTTATCGCAACAGATCCAGATGCGGACCGCCTTGGCATTGCGGTGAAAAATGATGAAGGCGAATATACAGTGCTGACAGGAAACCAAACCGGCGCGCTGCTGCTTCATTATTTGCTTTCTGAAAAGAAAAAACAAGGAATCCTGCCTGAGAATGGCGTCGTTCTCAAAACAATCGTAACAAGTGAAATCGGACGCGATGTCGCATCTTCATTCGGACTCGATACGATTGATACACTGACAGGCTTTAAGTTTATCGGTGAAAAGATTAAAGAATACGAAGCCTCAGGCCAGTACACCTTCCAATTCGGCTATGAAGAAAGCTATGGTTATTTAATCGGTGATTTCGCCCGCGACAAGGATGCCATTCAGGCAGCGCTTTTGGCAGTTGAGGTTTGCGCGTTTTATAAGAAACAAGGAACGTCATTATATGTAGCGTTAATGAATATCTTCAAAGAATATGGTTTTTATCGTGAAGGACTGAAATCACTGACATTGAAAGGAAAACAGGGAGCGGAGCAGATTGAAGCGATTCTTGCTTCCTTCAGACAAAATCCGCCGAAAACAATGGCCGGTAAACAGGTTGTAACAGCTGAGGATTACGCTGTAAGCAAACGGATGGTTCTGACGGAAAATAAAGAAGAAGCCATCGACCTGCCAAAATCAAATGTGCTGAAATACTTCCTGGAAGACGGATCTTGGTTCTGCCTCCGTCCTTCTGGTACTGAGCCGAAGGTCAAATTTTATTTCGCTGTAAAAGGAACATCTCTACAAGACAGTGAACAGCGCCTTGCCGCTCTTTCTGACGATGTCATGAAGACAGTTGACGAAATTGTCGAAGCAACAGCAACATAATTCAAAAGAAGCTGGATCATGCAGTGTGATCCAGCTTTTTTCTATTCTCATCCAAAAGTCTGAAAGAAAATCATCCGTCATGCGAAGTAACAATATTCAAAAAACTGGTATAATCTTAGATAATAACCATAGCCGGAGTGAGAGACGTGACCAAACCGAGGATGGAAAAATTAAGAACGCTGAAAACCATTGCGGAGACTTTAAATCAAGGACACGATGTCAAAGCAACGCTGAATGAAGTTTTAAAAGAATTGCTGAGCTTAACGAATCTTCAGTCTGGATGGATCTTTCTCATTGATGAGGACGGTTCCTATACGTTAGCCGCAGACGCATACCTGCCGCCTGCTTTAAGCCGCAGGGAAAAAGTGCTGATGTGTGAAGGGGAGTGCTATTGCCTGACGAAATTCAATAACGGCGGACTTAGAAAAGCAGCCAATATTATGAACTGTAAACGCATAGAATCAGCTGAAGAGCTGCATTGTTTTGACACAGAAGGGATTACCCATCATGCGACCGTTCCCTTAGAAGATGGAGACAGACGGTTTGGTTTATTAAATGTGGCGGCGGCCGGAAAAACACTTTTTGATGAGGAGGAGCTTCATTTGCTGGAGGCCGTTGCTTTTCAGATCGGAACGGCAATACAGCGGATGAGGCTTGCTGAATACAAACAAAAAAACGCTCTTTTAATGGAGCGGAACCGTCTCGCTCAGGAGCTGCATGATTCAGTCAACCAGATGCTGTTTTCCGTCAGTTTAACTGCCAAAGCGGCAAAGACATTAACACAGGACGAGACCCTGCAGCAAATGATTGATTTTATTCAAACTTTATCGCAGGATGCTCTGGCTGAAATGAAGTCCTTAATCTGGCAGCTTCGCCCCGGAGGATTAGAAAAAGGGCTGGCTGAAGCCATTAAAAGCTACGGCACACTGATCGGATTGAATGTCGTCTTTACACAAAACGGATGTCCGGTCCTTCGTGATGAAGAGGAGCATATGCTGTGGCGTGTCGCGCAGGAAGCCCTCAATAATTGCAAAAAGCATGCCGGGACTGATACGGCATATGTCAGAATGGCTTCTTCTTCGTCCTATGCAGAACTGGATATTATCGATCATGGGATAGGGTTTTGTTATGAAGCGCACGCCGGACTGCCTTCACTTGGCATCAAAGGAATGAAAGAACGGGCAGAAAAAGCCGGCGCGGAATTTTCCATTGAATCAGAACTTGGAGCGGGCACGAAGCTGTCCGTCAGGCTTCCGCTTACCAATCAGAAAGGAAGGACAGTGCGATGAGAATTGTCATTGCGGATGATCACCATGTTGTCCGGAAGGGGCTTCGTTTTTTCTTTGCCACCAAGGACGACATTGACGTTGTCGGAGAAGCGGCAACCGGAATTGAGGCCCTCCGTGTCATTGAAGAAACAAAGCCGGATCTCGTGCTGATGGATCTGTCGATGCCGGAAATGGATGGAATAATGGCAACAAAAAAAGCAGTACAGCAATTTCCCGGCGTGCATATCATCATACTGACGAGCTACTCTGACCAGGAGCATGTCATCCCTGCGCTTCAGGCAGGAGCGAAGGCGTATCAGCTGAAGGATACAGAGCCGGAGGAATTGGTGAAAACATTGAGACAGGTCTATTCAGGTGAATACATGCTATCTTCAGCTATTATGCCCCATGTGCTGACACATATGAAAAAACAGAGTGAACCGGAAAAAGAAAAATATTATCAATTAACCCGGCGGGAAAGAGATGTGCTAAATGAAATTGCTTGCGGAAAAAGCAATAAAGAAATCGCGGCATCGTTGTTTATTTCAGAAAAAACAGTAAAAACTCATGTGTCTAATCTTTTAGCAAAGCTTGAGCTGGCGGACCGCACACAAGCAGCGCTATTTGCAGTGAAATACAACCTGAATGGAGAGATCACCAAATGAACATATTAGTCATGAGCGGCTCGCCGAGAAAACATGGCAGGACAAGAGTTGCGGCAGCCTTTATATCATCTCTGTATCACACGGATTTGATTGATTTAAGCGAATTTATATTGCCGTTATTTAACGGTGAAGCCGACCAGGCTGAACTTATGCGGGTACAGGAGCTAAAGCAGCGTGTCAGCGAAGCGGATGCGATTGTATTACTATCTCCTGAATATCACAGCGGAATGAGCGGCACCTTAAAAAATGCACTGGATTTTTTAAGCAACGAACAATTCAAATATAAGCCAGTAGCACTTTTGGCAGCAGCAGGCGGCGGAAAAGGCGGAATCAATGCGCTGAACAATATGAGAACCGTGATGCGGGGCTTATATGCCAATGTCATTCCGAGGCAGCTTGTGCTTGATCCGGTAACGATTGATGTGGAAAATGCATCAGTAACAGAACACATGGCGGTCAGCATAAAAGAGCTGATGGAAGAATTGCACATGTTCGCAAATACAGGAAACCCCGGCGTCTAACCCCGGGGTTTGTTTTATGTGAGAAGCGTTAATTGATCCTCATATGTCAGCTCAGTGGCATGGTCAATATAGCGGAGAAGAGAATACAGCACCTTTTCTAATACAGCATAATCCTGTTCAAAATGGTATGCATGCAAAAAGTGCTCAATTCGTTTTGATAACAAATCATCCTCTGTCCGCACCATTAAAATTAATAAGTTATCCCACTGGGAACGATGGGTGTAATACAGTGCTTTGTCATAATCAGCATAATCCATGTCAACCGCTTCTCCTTTCCTGTGTGAGAAGTTCAGGATTAGTTTATGCCGTATCAGCTGTTATTGACGGTGCAAAACTTGGTGTCTGCGTCAGAACTGGGGTAGCAATATGAGGGAGACATAAAATGAAAATGTCTGAATGAAGAAAGCGGTTTTGGAAAACCTAAGAGGAAAATAATCTGGGTACAGGAGACTGAACACATGAAATCTCTGCCGTATACGATTGCGCTTCTTTTTTGCGGACTAATCCTCGTATCAATGGCTGCAAAAGGGCATTCAGAAAACATGAACGAGTCTGTTCAAAAGTGGGAACAGCTCGCTTGGAGTAAAATTCAAGATGAATATAAAGGGGCTTCTTTTTCCGATTACGCCTATATGGGGCGGACCGAGGTGAATGACCAGCAGACAAAGGATGTTTTTCGGGTGACCGTCAGCCAGAATGACGAAACATTTTCCGTGCGAGCTGAAGTATATTTTCACCCTGTGACAAAACATATGATCAGCATCAATGTGTTTCGTCTTTAATAAAAAACTGTACAGCCGACAAAGGCCATACAGTTTCATTTTTAGAAATAACGCTTTGCACCGAGGTAGCGCTGTTTCCAGTATGAGTTGTTCATATTTGAAATGACAACCCCGGAGTCGTTGGCATTAATGAATTCCCCGTTTCCAAGGTAAATCCCGACGTGAGAAGGACCGGCTTTGTATGTCGAAAAGAAGACAAAGTCTCCGACTGCAGGCTGGCTGACAGATTTCATGGTATTCCAGTAGCCGGCCGCCGTTAATCTGGACACAGATGTGACTTTGTTTAGCGCATAGTAAATGAATCCGCTGCAGTCAAATCCGGCCGGTGTCGTTCCTCCCCAGCGATATGGAACGCCAAGCTGCTCCTTAGCGGCCGCGATCATTTTGTTAATCTTCGCGCTGGTTGAGATGGTGCTGCCTGAAGATCCGGAACTTGAAGAAGGGGATGAAGCTTTGCCTGTAATCGTGAGCTTCTGGCCGATTTGTAAAACATCGGTTTTCAAGTTGTTTTTCTCCCGAATCTGCTGGGCTGTCACATTGAACTTTTGAGCGATCACCCATAAGGAATCACCGCTCTTCACCGTATATGTAGTCGTCGTGGTGCCGGAGCTTGAATTTGACGAAGACGGTGATGTTGATGTGCCGGAAGATGATTTGCCGGTCAGCTTTAGCACTTGTCCAACGTACAGAACGTCTGATTTCAGATTGTTGCTGTTTCGGATTTGCTGTACAGTCAGGTTATATTTGTTTGCGATTTTCCAAAGTGAGTCTCCGCTTTTTACGGTGTACTTCGTTGTTGCTGACGCTGATTGATTCGATTTGGATGAATTGTCTTTGGATGACGAATGAGAACCCGCTGATTTTGTTTTTAACACTTGATTCACATAAATGGTATCTGATTTCAAGTTGTTCAATACCTTCAATTCAGCGATGGACATATTGACTTTGTTTGCGATTTTCCAAAGCGAATCACCGAGCTGCACTTTGTAAGTGCCAGTCTTAGCTGAAGAGCTTGAGCTCGATTTGGAGCTGCTTGAAGTGCCGGAACTTGTATGTGAAGAAACTTTTCCGGATACTTTTAATTTCTGGCCTGCACGAATCATGTCGCTGTTCAATCCGTTTAACTTTTTCAGTTCTTGTACCGACATCTTATACTCATTGGCAATCAGCCATAGTGAATCGCCATTTTTCACTGTGTAAACAGCATTTCCGCTCTTCTTTTTTGACCCTGAAGAAGATGATGAAGTGTCGGATTTGCTGCCTGGAATGGTAAGCGTCTGCCCAATTGACAGGACGGTCGTCGAAAGATGGTTGGCGGATGAAATGGCTGCTACACTTGTGTTATAGGTTTGCGCCAGCTTCCATAAGGAATCTCCGCTTTTGACTTTAATCGTTGCTGCTTCAGCGGGTGTAATCGCTAATGTTGAGCTGACAATCGCGGTTGCTGTCAGCCCTGCTGCTAATTTTTTTTTCATCTTAGCTCTCCTTTTTCCCCCAATGATTTTGAATATGCTGTTTCTTTTTTATATCGGCAGATTCATCTCATCGTTTTGCTTTTTTAAAAAATCAGTCACATTTTCTTAACAGAACGCATGAAAAAAGGCATAAAAAAAGAAGGAATCATCAATTATTCCTTCATTTTCAAAAGCTGCATAATCTCCTCTTTGTTTTTGACAAGGTCTCGCAGCGTGTATCTGTTTAGAACGGCAAGATAGGCCATAAGCGCTTCATTAAGCACGTGTTTTAAGCCGCACACCGGAGAAATAATACAGAGATTTCTATTCGCATCAAAACATTCAACAATATTAAAATCGTCTTCTGTTTTTCTGACGACCTCCCCGATATTAATGTCTTCAGGATCCATGCCTAAACGTATGCCGCCGCCTCGTCCGCGTATCGTTTCCACGTATCCGAGCTGACCGAGCCTATATATGACTTTCATGAGATGATTTTTTGAAATAGAATACGTTTCGGCGATCTGTTTTATATTTGAAAGTTCTCCGGGACGTTCTGCAGCCAGAAAAATCAAAACTCGTAATGAATAATCTGTATAATTTGTTAACTTCATATTAAGACCTCGGAATAAGACATTTTCTATATCTTATCACAATCTATTATAAAATGAAAAAAAAGGAATTTTCCTTTTAATAGAAGCTGAGCACACGCTTTTTTTTAGTGCATGTCATTCGGAGGATTTTGTTTTGAACGGTTTTTCGTAATCAACTTCATCTTTTGAATGTTGCGTTCAATGACACATTCGGCAAACAGGTTAGTGTGCCAGACACGTTTTTGTCAGGCAGAAATGTGACTTATCATCTTTTGTCAGGCGGGCTCATACATTATAGATAAGTCCAAGTAGGGGGGATTCGGTTGAACGCGGAGGAGAAAAAGGGATTACAGCGGGCGATTGAGGAAATTACTGAAGTAGCAAAAGGATTCGGCCTTGATTTCTATCCGATGAGGTATGAAATCTGCCCGGCTGAAATTATTTATACATTCGGCGCATACGGGATGCCGACGAGATTCAGTCACTGGAGCTTCGGGAAACAGTTTCACAAAATGAAACTGCATTACGACCTTGGATTAAGCAAAATTTATGAGCTTGTCATTAACTCAGACCCATGCTACGCCTTTTTGCTGGACAGCAATTCACTGATTCAAAATAAATTGATTGTCGCCCACGTTCTCGCCCACTGTGACTTTTTCAAAAACAACTGCCGCTTCCAAAACACGAAGCGTGACATGGTGGAAAGCATGGCAGCCACGGCGGAGCGGATTAAGCATTATGAACGCATTCATGGAATCCAGGAAGTAGAGGCCTTTTTAGACGCGATTCTTTCAATCCAGGAGCATATCGATCCGTCTTTGGTGCGTCCGAAGCTCCAGTGGAGTGTGGATGATGAGGAAGAAGAGTGTGAGGAAATGTCTACGCCGTACGATGATCTATGGAATTTAGATGAGAAGAAACCGAGAAAACAATTGAAAAAATCAAAAAAACCTTTCCCGCCTCGGCCCGAAAAAGATATTCTGCTTTTTATTGAGGAGCATTCAAGGGAACTTGAGCCGTGGCAGCGTGATATTTTGACGATGATGAGAGAAGAAATGCTTTATTTCTGGCCTCAGCTGGAAACGAAGATAATGAATGAAGGATGGGCTTCATACTGGCATCAAAGAATTATCCGGGAGCTTGATTTAACCTCTGATGAAGCGATAGAGTTCGCCAAGCTGAATGCCGGGGTTGTCCAGCCGTCAAAAACGGGAATCAACCCTTATTATTTGGGACTAAAGATTTTTGAAGATATTGAGGAACGGTATAACAATCCGACTGAGGAAATGAAGAAAATGGGCGTCAAGCCGAACGCGGGCCGGGAAAAAATGTTTGAAGTCAGAGAGATTGAATCAGATATCTCATTCATCCGCAATTATTTAACAAAAGATTTAGTGATGCGCGAGGACCTTTACTTGTTCCAAAAGCAGGGCAGAGACTACAAAATCGTCGATAAAGAGTGGGAGGCTGTGCGCGACCAGCTTGTGAGCATGCGGGTAAACGGTGGGTTTCCGTATTTGACTGTAGACGATGGGGATTATTTGAAAAATAACGAGCTCTTAATTAAGCATTGGTATGAGGGCATAGAACTGGATTTGAAATACTTGGAGAAAGTGCTTCCTTATTTATACCAGCTGTGGGGAAGAAGCGTGCATATCGAATCCGTGCTGGAGGATAAGCAAGTGATGTTTTCGTATGACGGAAAAGGGGTTCACCGCAGGTATTTATAAGAAAAAAGGATGCAGCGATCTGCATCCTTTTTATTTTCCTGTTTTCAAAATCCTAAATATGATTTTTGCCTGGTCGGTATTGTTGATCAGTCCGCTGAATTTCTCTTTTCCGGGGCCGTACGCGTATACCGGCACTTCTTCACCGGTATGATCGGTACTGGTCCAGCCGCTGTTAGAACGGGTGTTGAAAATCTTGATGATGGCTTTGTATGCGCCTTTGCTTTTGTCAGCTTGTGAAGCGGCTTCAACACTTTTGATTTCTTCACGTGTAAAATCCAGATCTGTATAGCGGGCCAGCACATCTTTGACAGGTTTGCCTTCACTGATTTTTTTAGCCATAAATTCAGGTGTTTTTTTCGCGGCCAATATAGGCGCCGCATGCCAATTTTTTTCACCGTTTGCCCCAATGGTAAATCCGCCTGTCGTATGATCAGCAGCTGCTATCACCAGCGTATGTTTATCTTTTTTCGCGAATTCAATGGCAGCTTTATACGCCTGTTCAAAATCTCTTACCTCGCTCATGGCTCCAACAGTATCATTGTCATGAGCGGCCCAGTCAATTTGGCTGCCTTCGACCATCAAGAAAAATCCTTTTTTATTTTGATTCAGCCGGTCAATTGCTGAAACAGTCATATCTTTCAGGGATGGGGTTTTGCTGTCGCGGTCGAGCGCTTTATCAAGCCCTCCGTCTGCAAAAAGCCCGAGCACCTGCTGATCTTTATTTTTCTTCAGCGCTTGTTTTGTTGTCACATAGCTGTAGCCCGCTTGTTTAAATTCTTTCGTTAAATTTCTGTCCTTGCGGGTAAAGTAGGATTTTCCGCCGCCAAGCAAAACGTCAATTTTTTGTTTGCCTTTTATTTTATCATCCATATAGCTGTTGGCGATCTGGTTCATGTTTTTCCGAGATTCATTGTGGGCGCCGTATGCTGCGGGTGTGGCGTGGTTAATTTCAGAAGTTGCGACAAGCCCTGTTGACTTGCCTTGCTGTTTGGCTTCTTCAAGTATTGATTTTACTTTTTTTCCGTTTTTATCGACGCCAATTGCATTGTTATATGTCTTAACGCCTGTCGCTAATGCTGTTCCGGCTGCTGCTGAATCTGTAATATTATAGTCAGGGTCATCCGGATGCGTCATCATCATACCTGTCAGGTTCCGGTCAAATTCAGTTAACGTCGGGTTGTTGGGTGTTTCACCGTTATTTTTCAAGGAACGGTAGGCATTTATGTATGATGCTCCCATGCCGTCACCAATCATCACAATGACATTTCTGATCTCATCTTTGTTTTGTTTTTTGGCGCTTGCTTTTTCGGTCTGCTGCAGCTCTGCACCGGCGAATATACCGGCTGTAAGCACGGAAACAGCTGCGACTGGCAGCAATTTTGATTTCATTTTTTGAAACAGGCTCATTTTCTTGCAGGCCTCCTTTAATTTGTTCTGCTTATTACGATAGGGAATGTTTGTAAAGTGCGGCAGTTGATCCTGTAAATATTCAGTAAAGGATTGTGATGAATATAAAATGGCTGTTCCGTTATCTTGCCTTTCTTTTATCAAAGCATTCATTTTTCCAGAAAAATCTTTACCACATGTTTGATGCGTGATATGGTTGTTTAAATAAAAAAACTGCGAATAAACGCAGTTTTTATCGAATGCTATCAGTCTCTCATTCTTCCGCTATGTTCTAAATACCTAAATCCCCTTCAATTATTTCCTAATTGTTGATAAAGCGCCCAAATAACATGACAAAAGCACTCGTTTTTTGTCACCTTTGAAACGAAAATGAAATATTTAATACCCTTAAAAACTTTTTTTGAAAACGAATAATTAAGAAATTTGTCACGTGAAGTCAAGACTATTTCTATTGGGAATACAACCTTATAATAGAAAACAAGATGATTAATTAAAAAAAGAGATAAACATAGATATACATATTTAGGGAGGAAAACATGAAAAAGCAAATCATTACAGCTACAACAGCGGTTGTTTTAGGATCGACTTTATTTGCAGGAGCGGCATCTGCACAAAGCGTCAAGGTAAAAAAAGGCGACACGTTATGGGATCTCTCAAGAAAATACGGCACGACAATAAGTAAAATTAAATCAGAAAACAAGCTTCATTCCGATATCATTTACGCAGGACAGACTTTATCCATTAACGGTAAATCGACAGCATCAAGTTCAAAAAGCAGTTCATCTTCTTCTACATACAAAGTAGTGAGCGGCGACAGCCTTTGGAAAATTTCTAAAAAATACGGCATGACGATCAATGAACTGAAAAAACTGAACGGCTTAAAATCAGATCTTCTCCGTATCGGACAAGTTCTGAAAGTGAAGGGCTCAAGCAGTTCAAGCAGTTCAAGCAGTTCAAGCTCATCAAACGTGTCTACGTCTGCAACTTCTACATACAAAGTAGTGAGCGGCGACAGTCTATCTAAAATCGCGAAAAAATACGGTACAACGGTTAGCAAATTAAAGAGTCTCAATGGCTTAAAATCAGATTTAATCTATGTCGGACAAGTATTGAAGGTGAAAGGAACAGGTTCAAAAACTGTAACTTCATCTAAGCCTTCATCTAGCTCAAGCAGCAAAGTATCATCTACATCACTTAACGTAAGCAAACTGGTCTCTGATGCAAAAGCGCTAACTGGAACGCCGTACAAATGGGGCGGAACAACAACTTCCGGTTTTGACTGCAGCGGATTCATTTGGTACGTATTAAACAAACAAACAAGTGTGGCAAGAACGAGCACTGCGGGATATTGGAGCTCCATGAAGAGCATTGCCAGCCCGTCTGTCGGTGATTTCGTATTCTTTACAACATATAAATCCGGCCCTTCTCACATGGGGATTTACGTTGGAAACAACAGTTTCGTTCATGCAGGATCTGACGGCGTACAAATCAGCAGCCTGAACAACAGCTACTGGAAGCCTCGCTACCTCGGTGCGAAAAGATTCTAATTTTACAAAGTAACCCGTTCATAGAACGGGTTTTTTTCATTAGACGGAGCATCTTTGTTTTGGTTACATCTAAAAATGAAAATGTGATAAAAAGTCCAAAAACTTTTTTTCCTTCTTATTTTCATAAAGGGCGATCGCATAAGCACCGGCATAGGGCAGCTGCACAGAATGGTAAGGGATTCTGATCATCTGTTTCTCCTCTAATTCGCGCTTTACTGTAGATAAGGGGAGGAATGAAACGCCAAGTCCTTCTTTTATAAACCGTTTCGTTATATGGGTTTGTGTGACTTTCATTGTCCTCACAAATGGAAGGGTCACTCTGACTTGACGGAGTAAGTCGTCCCAGTAGTCAGGATGATTGTGGGTCAAAAGCAGGTACTGCTCAAGCACCTCTTTGGCATCAATTTCTTCGTCTGCTGTGAAGCGCCGATCAGGAGGCGCAACGAGGACGACTGGGTCCTTATATAAACAGTGGCATGTTAAAGAAGAAGACTGGACTTTTAAACAGCTCAGTCCGATATCCGCCTCGCCAGATTTAATCAGAGACGAGATTTCTGCCGATTCAAAAATCTTCACTGCAATTTCTGTTTCAGTATTCATTGATGTGTATCGTTTCATAACAGATGGAAGCACAGTATCGGCAATAAGCGGCGAAACCGCGAGCTGTAAGGTTTGAGAGTAGCCTTGTCTTACTCTGTGGAGCTCTGCCATGCTGTTTTCATAGTCATCAAGCAGCCTCAGTGCAAACGGCAAATAAGCCCTGCCTTCATCGGTTAACTGAATCTGTCTGCCTTTTCGCTCGAACAGCTTGCAGCTGATTTCTTTTTCTAATTGCTTGATATGTACAGTTACAGTGGGCTGAGATAAAAAAAGCGTTTCCGCTGTTTTTCTGAAGTTTTCATATTTCGCAGCGGTCACAAAGGTGTGAAGCCATTTGAAATCCATTTCCATTCTCCCTCTGATTAATATTTTTAATTAATTCCCTTTAAAATATTCAATATTTTTTAAATATTATATTTACTATAATAACAGAAAAGGATAGGGGGAATACAAATGGTACATTACGGATTAAAGGGAATTACATGTGTGGACACATCAATCAGCCATATTGACGGCGAAAAAGGGCGTCTTATCTACAGAGGGCATCATGCAAAAGACATCGCGCTGCAACACAGCTTTGAAGAAGCCGCTTACTTGATTTTATTTGGAAAACTGCCGGCATCAGATGAATTACGGATATTTGAAGAAAAGCTGATCGCGGAGCGAAACCTGCCTGACCGCATCGAAAATTTGATTCAGTCGCTGCCTAATAACATGGACGACATGTCGGTGCTGAGAACGGTTGTTTCAGCATTAGGGGAAAATACGTACACGTTTTATCCAAAAATAGAAGAAGCGATTCGGCTGATTGCCATCACGCCGTCTATTATCGCTTACAGAAAACGCTGGGTGCGCGGCGAGCAAGCCATTGAGCCATCTTCCCAGTACGGACATGTTGAAAACTATTATTATATGCTCACAGGTGAACAGCCTTCAGAAGCAAAAAAGAAAGCGCTTGAAACATATATGATTCTGGCCATGGAGCATGGCATGAACGCATCAACTTTTTCGGCACGGGTTACTTTGTCTACAGAGAGTGATTTGGTATCGGCCATTACCGCGGCGCTTGGCACGATGAAAGGCCCGCTTCATGGAGGGGCTCCTTCTGCTGTAACAAAAATGCTTGAAGACATTGGAGAAAAAGCGAATGCTGCAGCGTATTTGACAGCAAAGCTTGAAAAAGGAGAACGCCTGATGGGATTTGGGCACCGCGTGTATAAGACGAAAGATCCGCGGGCAGAAGCTTTGAGACAGAAAGCTGAAGAGGTTGCAGGCGATGACCGTGATTTGGATCTGGCGCTGCATGTGGAGGCAGAAGCGATCCGTTTGCTGGACATCTACAAACCGGGCCGCAAGCTGTACACAAACGTTGAATTTTATGCAGCTGCTGTCATGAAGGCGATTGATTTTGATGATGACTTGTTTACACCGACGTTTTCAGCAAGCCGAATGGTAGGCTGGTGCGCACATGTGCTGGAGCAAGCAGAAAACAACGTGATTTTCCGTCCGTCAGCTAAATATACAGGGGCTATTCCTGAAGAAGTACTTTCATAACATATTTTGCAGTTTATTCGCTTCTGTGATGTGGTAAACATTCAATATCATCATGTCTAGGAGTGATCAATATGAACCCAATGGACAGACAAACAGAAGGACAAGATCCGCAGCGGCAGGACCGACAGCCGGGGATTGAATCTGAAATGAATCCTTTTCCTTTAACAGAAGACCATGATTATAAAGGAAGCGGAAAACTGAAAGGAAAAGTCGCGATCATTACAGGAGGCGACAGCGGAATCGGGAGAGCGGCAGCAATTGCGTATGCAAAAGAAGGGGCAGACGTCTCCATTCTTTATCTGGACGAACATTCTGACGCAGAGGAAACGCGAAAACAAGTTGAACAGGAAAACGTCCGCTGCCTGTTGATTCCTGGGGATATCGGAGATGAGAAGCATTGTGAACAGGCTGTACAGCAAACCGTAGACCATTTTGGAAAGCTGGATATTTTGGTTAACAACGCTGCTGAACAGCACCCGCAGGACAGTATTCTTGATATTTCAACAGAACAGCTTGAAAAGACCTTCCGCACGAACATTTTTGCCATGTTTCATATGACAAAGAAAGCGTTGCCTCACTTGAAAGAAGGGAGCGCAATCATTAATACGACATCGATTACCGCTTATGAAGGAGATACCGCATTAATTGATTATTCCAGTACAAAGGGTGCAATTGTCTCCTTTACACGATCAATGAGCAAATCTCTTGTGGATAAAGGCATCAGAGTAAATGCGGTGGCGCCCGGTCCGATTTGGACACCGCTGATCCCGGCGACATTCCCGGAAGAAAAAGTGAAACAGCATGGACTTGATACGCCGATGGGCAGACCGGGACAGCCGATAGAGCATGCAGGTGTATACGTTTTGCTTGCATCTGATGATTCTTCCTATATGACGGGACAGACGATTCACGTGAATGGCGGCCGTTTTATTTCAACATAATGTACAAAAAACCAGCAGAATGGCTGGTTTTTTTGTGCATGAAAATAGGCCAGTGCAGAAATTTGTCGAATTTTTTAAAAATTTAGTTTTCATTTTTAGATTTTTATATATAATATTGAGTAGGAGAAAGGAATGATTCATCACCAGTACAAATATAGTAGAAAAAAAGAAAAACGGTCATTGTTGCTCATGAATTCAGAAAATTCAAATAAAATATAAAGAAATCATCAGCTAGGAGTTGAAGGGGAATGAAAGGAAGCGTATTTAGGAAGAAAAGTATTCAGGATTTAATCGCTGCAACAAAAGGTGAAAAATCTTTAAAAAGAGAATTAGGGGCATTTGACTTAACACTGCTTGGGATTGGGGCCATTATAGGTACTGGGATATTTGTACTGACGGGGACAGGGGCAGTTACTGCCGGACCCGGACTGACCGTTTCATTTGTTGTCGCAGCGCTGGCTTGTTTATTCGCTGCATTGTCTTACGCTGAATTTGCTTCAAGTGTGCCTGTCTCAGGTTCGGTGTATACATTTACTTATGCTACAATGGGAGAACTTTTGGCCTTCATTATCGGGTGGGATTTAATTTTAGAGTATATGCTGGCGGTAAGTGCCGTTTCAGTCGGGTGGTCTGGGTATTTTCAATCATTTTTGTCCGGGCTTGGCATTCATCTTCCGGTGGCCTTAACGGCTGCTCCGGGGGCCGTAAAAGGAACCTTTACCATTTTTAATCTGCCTGCGTTTGTCATTGTTCTTGCTATTACGTATTTGCTTTATTTAGGCATCAGAGAATCTAAAAGAGTCAACAACATTATGGTAATTTTAAAAGTGCTGGTCGTTCTCTTATTTATTGCAGTGGCAGCTGTTTACGTGAAGCCGGATAACTGGCAGCCGTTTATGCCAATGGGCTTTGGCGGCGTATTCAGTGCAGCAGCACTCGTTTTCTTTGCTTTTATCGGATTTGACGCTGTATCCTCTGCCGCGGAAGAGACGAAAAACCCTGGGAAGGATCTGCCGAAAGGAATTATTTTCTCATTATTGGTTTGTACCATTTTATATGTTACTGTATCAGCCATCATGACAGGCGTTGTTCCATTTGCCCAGTTTGAAGGCATCGATCATCCGGTTTCTCTCGTTCTTCAAAGCGCGGGGCAAAACTGGGTGGCAGGCATTATCGATATCGGTGCGGTTTTGGGAATGACAACGGTTATGCTTGTGATGCTTTATGGACAGACACGTGTCATGTTTGCTATGTCTCGTGACGGCCTGGTTCCGGGATCGCTTTCTAAGGTTCATCCGAAGCATAAAACTCCTTATGTTGCGACTTGGTTTTTCGGCATAATGTCGGCGCTCCTCGGTTCACTTGTTCCGCTTGATGAGCTTGCCAAGTTGGTAAACATCGGAACGCTTTCAGCGTTTGTACTGATTTCTGTCGCGGTTATTGTATTAAGAAAGAAACAGCCTGATCTTCCGAGAGCCTTTAAATGTCCGGGGGTTCCGGTTATCCCGGGCTTAGCAATTCTATTCTGCCTGTTCTTAATTTTAAATCTCGGCTGGGTGACGATTGTCCGCTTCCTTGTATGGCTGTTAATTGGCATGGCGATCTATTTCTTATATTCAAGAAAGCATTCAAAATTAAATCAATAACTCTCAAAGAAGAGAGCGGCTTACACTGGCCGCTCTCTTTTCTATTCTCATCAAATGAATTTATAGAAATCAGCATGAAAATAAGAGATAATATAGGCTGGAAAGGAAGTGACATCATTGTCTGAGCAAAAACCAGTCCAATGGGCTTCAAAAATCGGTTTCGTCATGGCTGCCGCTGGATCAGCCATCGGCTTAGGCGCGATTTGGAAGTTCCCTTATGTAGCGGGGACGAATGGAGGAGGCGCCTTTTTCCTTATTTTTGTGCTATTTACCATTCTCTTGGGCTATCCGCTTTTAGTGGGAGAATTTATCTTTGGAAGACGGAACCAAACGAATGCCATTGATGCATATAAAAAAGAAGCGCCGCGAACAGCTTGGTTTCTCACAGGATGGGTCGGTGTAGCGGCTTGTTTCTTAGTTTTATCGTTTTACAGTGTTATCGGAGGATGGATTTTACTATATATAGTGAAAACAGCATCGGGTTCACTGTCCGGTCTCACCCAGGAGCAGTACGGTGCACTTTTTGGCTCTGTTATTCAAAACCCTGTGCAGACGCTCGCGGCTCAGCTTATCTTTATGGTACTGACTGTGCTGGTTGTCGCCAGAGGGGTTCAAAAAGGGATTGAACGCGTAAGCGCGGTGATGATGCCGATTTTGTTTATATTGTTTGTCCTGCTTGTTCTTCGGTCGCTCACGCTGGATCATGCGATGGAAGGCGTGAAATTTTTGCTTGTGCCCCATTTCGGCGATTTGACCCCGGAGTCTGTTTTGTTTGCGCTGGGACAGGCTTTCTTTACGTTAACACTGGGGGTTTCGGTCATGGTGACCTACAGCTCCTATCTGCCGAAAACGCAAAATATCCCGCGTTCTGCAGCGTCCATTGTCGTTATGAATATCATTGTGACACTTTTGGCAGGTTTGGCTATTTTTCCTGCCGTTTTCTCCTTCGGATTGGAGCCGAATGAAGGTCCGACTTTGCTGTTTACAGTGCTTCCGGCCGTTTTTGAACAGCTTCCGTTCGGTATCCTGTTTTTCATCGGCTTTCTAGTCGCATTTTTATTTGCCGCACTGACCTCTGCCTTTTCGATGGTGGAAATGATTGTAGCCATTATCGGCAAAGGGGACGAAACGAAGAGGAAAAAGCTGTCATGGACAAGCGGGTTTTTGATCTTCTTAGTCGGTATCCCATCTTGCTTATCCTATGGCGTGCTGAGCGATGTGCGCATATTTGATAAGACGTTTTTTGACGTTGTCGATTTTACCGTCAGCAATGTTTTGCTGCCGTTAGGCGCCCTGTTAATTTCTATTTTCATTCCGCTGAAAATATCGAAACAGGACCTATGGGCAGAGATGAGACAAGGATCACATCCCGGAAAAGCATTCTTTTATATATGGTTTTATTTGCTCCGTTTCGTTGTGCCGCTGGCTATTATTATCGTGTTCTTAAATTTAATTGGGATTATATCCTTTTAGAAAAACAGGCTCCGCTGGGGCCTGTTTTTTTGTTTATTATGATTTCATCAGCGGTTCCCAAGCGGTTTTCAGCTTTTTGATACCGAGCCGGATGTCCTCTTCAGAAAGCCCTCCATAACCGATTAAGACAGAAACAAACGGCGGCTGGCTCTTGTACGATGGAGAAACCGGATAGACATTCACTCTGTTTTTGGCAGCGGCTTTTATCACTTCATCCTCACTAGCTGAAAACATAAGCCGAAGGAGGATATGGAGCCCCGAGTTTTTTCCGAGAACCTCCACGCTGTCTCCCAGCTCAGTTCGTATCGCTTCGAGCAGAACAGCGTGTTTTTTTCGATATAAGGATCTCATCCTGTTCAAATGCTTTTGCCATTCGCCGTTTTCAATGAAATCTGCCAGTGCCAATTGATTATGGGAAGAGACCGTCTGTTTCATCAAAAGCGCATTTTTTCTTACGGGTTCAATAAGTGCAGCAGGAAGAATCATATAGCTGATCCGCAAGGAAGGGAGCAATGATTTTGAAAAAGTGCCGAGATAAATGACCCTGCCATTCGGGTCAAGGCCTTGCAGCGATGGAATGGGCTGCCCGCTGTAGCGAAATTCTCCATCATAATCATCCTCAATAATAAATGAATTTGCCTCTTTTGCCCAAGACAACAGCTCCTGTCTTCGGGCGATCGTCATTATGGTCCCGAGCGGGAATTGATGTGAGGGAGTCGTATAGACGAGATGCGGGCTCTCGTGTGTAAGGCTAGCCGGCAGGACTCCTTCTTCATCTGTGCAAATGGGAATCACGTTCATGTGATTGGCCTCAAACATTCGTCTTGAACGGTGAAATCCCGGTTCTTCAAAACCGATTTTTGTTCCCGGCTGAAGCGTAAGGCAAAGAATTTGCAGAAGGACGGTAGTGCCTGCTCCAATGATAATTTGGCTGGGATCACAATTGACACCGCGTGACAGTCTGACAAATTGGGCTATCATTTCTCTGAGTGCAGGTTCTCCTTGAGGATCGCCTGAAATGTGAAGTTGTTCAGAATACCGATCCAGACTTTTCACCATGCTTTTTCGCCACGCGTTAAAGGGAAAGTGGAGTAGATCGACATTTCCTTGATGAAAGTTAATAACAGATTCTACTTCTTTATGAGTGACCGGCTGTGGAGGAGGTTGATATGGTATTGGAGCATTCGGAAACTCAGGTTCAATGTCTGCTGCAAACCAGCCGATTTTAGGCTTGCTTTTGACATATCCTTCAGCGGTTAATTGCTCGTAGGCGCGTTCTACCGTTGCCGTGCTGACACCGAGCAAGCTGGAGAGCCTGCGTTTTGACGGAAGCCTCATTCCTTTGGTGATTCTGGCATGTGACATTTCTTGTTTGAAATAGGTGTAAAGCTGTTCATACAGAGGTGTTTTGCTTGTTTTGTCCAGAAACGGCGTGATATCCATTTTATCTCTCCTTTGCATCTGGCGTGGTCATTTTTTCTGGTTTTGGCTATTTGGCGAATGCCATAAATCGGATATCATCATTGTAACGAATGGAGAGGGGATTGATAAGATGCTTCATATCAAACAATTAACGACTAGAGAAGAATGGATGGAAGCATATCCGGTTATGCACGAATTAAGAACAGAGCTGGATGAAGAGACGTATTTACATAGGCTGGAGCGCTGTGTCCAAAAAGAGTCGTATATGCTGTTTGCCTTATATGAGGATAAAGCGATCAGGGCACTGTGCGGCGCGCTGCCAAGGGTTTCGCTTCATCAAGGAGAGTACGTATGGATAGCGGATCTTGTCAAAAGCGGGCCTCACAGGTCTAAGGGGTACGGCAAACTTCTTTTGGATTATGCGGCAAACTGGGCAAGAGATGCAGGCTACAGTTCTGTCAGTCTTTCATCAGGTCTTCAGCGCAAAGACGCCCACAGATTTTATACGGATAAAATGGGATTTACGATTGAAAGCTATTTATTCAGAAAACAGCTGTCATAAAAAAAGACGCCGTTTCAGGCGTCTTTTTTCTAAAAGCCAAACTGTAAGTTGGTATCCACAGACACAATAGTATACACACAGATAATCACAAAGAGATTAAGGACAACGCCGAGCAGGCCGGGACCCGTGCGTCCTCTTTTAATGAATAGCTCAATAATGCCAAACGGAACGGCGGCCATGGCAAACGGCAGCATTTGATAAGAATAAGAGGTCACATTGCTGATAATCGCCAAATTAAGCAAGAGCAAAGACAGAATCGCTGTCCCGACAGATATCCAGCCAAATACATTATGTTCTTTAAAAATTCTTACCAATTCCATAATTCCACCTCGCCGACATTTGCTGATTTTACTGATTTGTTTTTCAGCATGCGCTGGATTTCCTTGGTCGGTCCTGTAACGACAGAGCCGTATACATTAACACCATTTTTCTCTACATAATCCAAGCGGGAATCTACCTTTAAGTCTTTTCGTTTTGAAATGACCTGCGCCCATTTTTCGTGCTTCGATATGTAAGTTAAAGCATCGATAAATTGGTCACCGTTTGACTTCCCTTTTGTATTAAGCGCAGCCAGGAACTTTGAGTCTTTCCCTGGGTAGCCAAGCGGCTCTGCGTAAGCGGTATCCTTTGTACTGTTCTCTGTTTCAATCGCGTTCCACAAAAAGCTTACATCATAACCTCTGAATTTTTTATACACTTCTTTTGTCGGATATGCCCGGTCATAAGAAAGGTAGACCTCGGAAACAGTCCCTTCAGGCAAAGCTTTTAATGTTTTTTCCGCTTTTGCGGTTGTTTGTTCAGATCCGCTTGATGGGTGTGTAAAGTAATGGCCGGCTTTATGGATTTCTAAGTCATAGTAGTTGACGACCGGCGCTTTCACTCTGTCATAAAACATTTCCACCCGTTCATTCCCCACGGCGGCCGTTTTTGTGCCAATCTGTTTTTGCAGCGGGAATTCTGTATTCATGCCAAACAGCTTCACCTGGCTCTTCAGTCCAGAAGTATCGACAAGAACATTTGGCATAGTCAGGGCTACAGTGACTGCGGCAGTTTCCATAAATTCATTGCCGGTGCTGTGTTTTCCTCCCATTCCGTAATAGAGGTAGCTTCCCAGCGTACATAGCGGCAAAATCATTAATGTCGAAATGACGGCAAGCGCGGAAATACGCAAATAAGACTTCCGTTTGCCGTAGGCCAGAATGGCTTTTTGTTTTTCAGGACTGATGTCGACATCCCAATCATGATCGTCTGGCAGCTCACTATCAATCATTTCCTGATACACTTCGAGCTTCTCAAGTTCCTCTTCAAACGCGGTCATTTCCTGATCGCTCATTTCACCGTTTTTATATTGATCAAAACGCTTTTTAAATTCTTCATTCATCATTAACACCTCTATTATAAAGTGCTTTCAGCCGCTGTCTGGCACGAAACAAAACACTTTTAAAATTCGCCTCTGAAATATTCATAATATGGGATGCTTCTTTGTAATTTAATTCTTTTAAATAATATAGTGTTAACGCCTCCCGATAGTTATCGGGGAGCTCGGACATATAACCAGTCAGCACTTCCTTTATCTCTACCTGATGGGCAGGGCTCTGAACAGCAGTTTGAAAGAGACTTCCAATCAAATCATCAGAAATGGTGACTTCTTTCTTATGCTTTCTGACGTAATCAATGAAGGCGTTCCGCGCCACTTGAAAAAGCCAGGGCTTTACTTTGCTGTGATCATAGGAGTGAATGTGTATGTATGCCCGCATAAAGGTTTCCTGCAGCAAGTCTTCGGCAAGATGCTTGTCTTTTGTCATGGAGAGCAGGAACCTGTAAACATCATTCATGTACATTTGGTAAATTTCATCGATCGTCACTGCCTTTTCTCCCCTCTATGTTATACACGCATAAGAAAGGTTTAAAGTTGCACATTACATGCAAACGGCTTTTTAATACGTAATTAAACACCATTACTCTATAGTACCGAAAATTTGCCCTGAAAGATAGTGGTGAGAAATGTTTAACACTTTTTCCATCAGGGAAACCATAGTGAAAAAGTGAAGGAGTGGCACAATGGAATATACCAGTATCTCAGACACAGGAATAAAAGCCTCCCGAATTGGACTCGGCACATGGGCGATCGGCGGAACCATGTGGGGAGGCACTGATGAAAAAACATCGATCGAAACCATCCGCGCCGCTCTTGATAAGGGGATCACACTGATTGACACCGCGCCGGCATATGGCTTCGGACAGTCCGAAGAAATTGTCGGGAAGGCGATCAAGCAGCATGGGGCAAGAGATCAGGTTGTTCTTGCCACTAAAACGGCGCTGGATTGGAAAAACAATCAGCTGTTCCGCCATGCTAACAGAGCGAGAATTATACAGGAGGTCGAAGATTCCCTGCAACGTCTTCAGACGGATTATATCGATCTATATCAGGTGCACTGGCCTGATCCGCTTGTCCCGATAGAGGAAACAGCAGAAGTGATGAAGGAATTATATGATGCCGGGAAAATCCGCGCGATCGGCGTCAGTAATTTCTCGGTTGAACAAATGGATACATTTCGGGCTGTTGCTCCGCTTCATACAATCCAGCCTCCTTACAATCTGTTTGAAAGGGACATTGAAGAGAATGTGCTCCCGTATGCGAAAGACAAACAGTTGACAACACTATTATACGGCAGTTTATGCAGAGGGCTGTTAACGGGAAAAATGACAGAAGATCATTCGTTTGAGGGAGACGATCTTCGAAATCACGATCCGAAATTTCAGAAGCCGAGATTTAAAGAATATCTTTCTGCAGTCAATCAATTAGAAGACTTGGCGAAGACACGTTATGGAAAATCTGTGATGCATCTGGCCGTGAGATGGATTTTAGACCAGCCGGGAGCGGGAATCGCCCTTTGGGGGGCAAGACAACCTCAACAAATAGAGGCGGTATCAGAAATTACCGGCTGGACGCTGAGCAATGAAGATAAAAAAGACATTAATACCATTTTGAAAAATAAGATATCAAACCCGGTTGGACCGGAATTTATGGCGCCTCCGACAAGAGAGGGGTATATAACAAAAAGCTGAGGATGATTCCTCAGCTTTTTGACGTTAAGAAAAGAGAAATCTTAAAAATTAGTACCAGGTAATAAAAAATGTTGTTATAATAAGTAACAGAAAGAATCATTGATTACGACAAAGGAAGTGCGATATGTATAAGTTTTGTGCAAATGCTTTAAAAGTTATTCTTTCTCTTCGCGGAGGAGTGAAGGTATACAACAAAGAAAACCTTCCGGCCGATTCAGGTTTTGTCATCGCGTGTACACACTCTGGCTGGGTTGATGTGATCACACTCGGAGTCGGGATTCTTCCTTATCAAATACACTACATGGCGAAAAAAGAGCTTTTTCAAAATAAATGGATCGGTTCGTTTTTGAAGAAAATTCATGCCTTTCCGGTAGACCGGGAAAATCCTGGCCCAAGCAGCATTAAAACGCCGATTAAGCTGCTGAAAGAAGGAGAGATTGTCGGAATCTTCCCAAGCGGAACAAGAACTTCTGAGGATGTGCCTTTGAAGAGAGGCGCAGTGACAATTGCGCAAATGGGGAAAGCACCCCTTGTTCCGGCTGCTTATAAAGGACCTTCAAGCGGAAAGGCGTTGTTCAAAAAAGGAAAAATGAAGCTGATTATCGGTAAACCTTTGCAGCAGGCTGATTTTGCCCACCTTCCGTCTAAGGAAAGGCTGGCGGCTATGACAGAGGCTTTGAATCACAGCATTAAAGAGCTTGAAAAGAAGCTGGAACAACTGTAATTCATCAGTCATTGCACTCGCCAATATCCCGATTGTTTATAATTTCCTGGGCCATTAGCTATACTAAATGAGGAATTGATCATTGGGAAAGGTTATGGTTCATGAAAAAAATGATAATAGTCGGGGCTGGAATTTTGGGAGCATCAACAGCATATCAGCTAGCCAAAATGGGTGCAGAGGTTCTGGTTATAGATCGGAAAGATAAGGGCCAGGCCACCCATGCAGCGAAAGGCATTATCTGTCCATGGCTGTCTCCTCGTCGTGATCAGGCTTGGTACCGGCTGGCAAAGGACGGAGCACGCTTTTATCCTCGGTTCATAGAAGAACTTAGAAAAGAAGGCGAGACGGACATTGGTTATGCTCAAGTCGGTGCTCTCAGTATTCATCACGAGAAAGAAAAGATGGAAACGATCGAAAAACGTGTGCGGGAGCGTAAACAAGCTGCCTTGGAAATCGGTGAGATATCCTTTCTTCATGAAAAACAAACCGCAGATTTGTTTCCTCTGCTTGCTGAACGGTACCATTCTGTTCAAATAAGCGGAGCCGCCCGTGTGGATGGAGAAGTGCTGCGAGATACATTATTGAGATCTGCCCAAAGAAACGGCGCAGTCATTTTAAAAGGTGATGCTGCGCTTCGACATCATTCGAATCGTGTCACAGGCGTAACTGTCGGTAATGAAATCTATTCTTCTGATGAGGTTATTGTTTGTGCCGGTGTTTGGGCAGACCAATTGTTAGCGCCTTTAGGCATTCATTTCAAAGTAAGTGCGCAAAAAGCGCAAATTGTGTATGTGCAGGTGCCGAATGTAAATCATATTGACAGCTGGCCTGCTGTGATGCCGCCCTCTAAAGAGTATCTTTTAGCTTATCATGACAATAGAATAGCTATCGGCGCGACACGTGAAGATGAGATAGGCGGACGTGATGTAAGGATAACGGCTGGCGGGCTGCAGGAACTTCTAAACAAGGGATTAGAAATGGCTCCCGGCTTAGCAAACAGCACCTTTCAAGAGGCAAGAGTCGGTTTACGCCCCTTTACACCAGGTGATGTGCCGGTGATCGGATCTCTTCCCGGCTGGGATGGGGTGATAGTCGCAAACGGTCTTGGATCGTCTGGTTTAACAATGGGCCCCTATATGGGGGAGCAGTTGGCGAAGCTGGCCCTTAGAATGGATTTGGATATCAATTTAGATGATTATGATATAAAAAAAGCAGCAGGAGTTCGATGATCACCTGCTGCTTTTTTTTGTGGTGTTTATATTTTTGATAATGAGAGCTGATCCTCTGGCAGTGCTTTAAGAGAGCCGTCATTATTTAATACAGAGCGCCATGTATAACGCGGTTCATAGCCAAGGACCTTTTTGGCTTTATCGATTGCCATCAGCGTTTCATATCCTTTTATATCTCTCTTTAAAGATACATCGGGGAAAAATCGTTTTACTAAGTCTTCACTAGGCTCTTTCATGATGGTATCGGGTGCAGTAATATGGAAGACGTCATTTCCGAGATTGTTTTTTTCGAGTGCTAGAAGGCAAGCATGTGCAGCATCCCTGACATCACAATACGCCCATGCATTTTTCTTTTGAATATCCTTTTGCTGCTCGTTCCAGTGCATGCCTGGGATTTTTTCGTACTCATCAGGCTCATATATATTCGCAAAGCGGAGAGTGACAATTTGTGTATTGATCAGCTTTGAATACATATCTGAGAGGATTTCGGTCAGCCGTTTTGCCATCGCATAAGATGACTTTACGATCGTTGGATGCTCCTCGTCTACGGGAAGGTAACTGAGCTCGTCCGGCACAAATGGATATCCCAGCACCGTTTCACTTGAAGCCCACACAAGCTTACGTATTTTAAAATCTTTACAGGCTTCCAGGATATTAAAATTAACAAGCATATTATTTTCAAATATCGCCTGGGAGGTATTCCTGACATCTGTAGGGATATTCCCAAGATGAACTACAGCGTCGCAGCCCATGATTAGCTGACATACCTGGCCGTAATCCCGTAAATCTGCTTGAATAAATGTTTTCGATGCGGACTCTTCTTTTAATACTCTGTCTGATGCTGTCACATCATGGCCGGCCTCTAATAACGTTCTTACAGCCCAGCGTCCGATTTTACCTGCTGCTCCAGTTACGACAACTTTCATGTTTTCGCTCCTTTCTATAATGATGCGGAAATATTCGTTTTTCTCGCAGTTGCACTTTTTTAGAGTTCCCGCGGATGACCGATTTATTAGCAGCAGTTTTCAGAAGAGGGGTATGACAATGTCAAAAACGAACCAGAATAAAAAAGACACCTCAATAAAAGGTGTCTTTTTCAAAATTATGCTTCTTGTGACTCTCCAACTTCTATCAGTTCTTCTGCTGCGAGCTTTTTCACTTCAATATAAGCGACGTGGTGGCCGTCAATTTCATTAATAATAAATTCACAGCCTTCTTCGATAATAGAATCGTTCTTTTCCACATCGTATTTCTGAGTAAGGAACCAGCCGCCGATCGTATCGACTTCTTCATTCTCTAAATGAATGCCGAGCAGGTCGTTCACTTGGTCGATCAAGACTTTACCGTCCAGCATGTAATGGCCTTCGCCGATCTTGCGGATTTCGCTGATCTCATCAATATCAAACTCATCGCGGATTTCGCCAACGATCTCTTCAATAATGTCCTCTACCGTCACCAGTCCGGCAGTTCCGCCGTATTCATCTGACAGGATTGCCATGTGGACTCTTTCTTTTTGCATTTTGACAAGCAAATCATGGATTGGCGCAGATTCAATCACATGAATGATCGGATTCACGAATTGTGAGATGGTGGAATCAACAGAAACCTCGCCGCTGATGCAGGCCGTCAGCACTTCTTTAATATTAATAACCCCGATAATATTATCTTTATCGCCCTCTTCTACTGGGTAGCGGGTATATTTTTCAATTTGAATGATTTCCATCATTTCAGAAATCTTAATATCGTGCGGAAGGCTGACAATCTCGGTCCGCGGGATCATAATTTCTTTCGCGAGCCTGTCGTCAAATTCAAAGATTTTATTCACATATTTAAACTCTGACTGGTTAATTTCACCGCTTTTATAGCTTTCCGACAGAATGATTCTTAGCTCTTCTTCAGAGTGAGCCAATTCGTTTTCTGATACGGTCTCCAGGCCAAAAGCTTTTGTCAATAACCGTGCGGAATTGTTCAAAAGCCAGATGAACGGGAACATGATGCGGTAAAACCAAATCAGCGGTTTCGCAAACAGCATAGACACTGCTTCCGCCTTTTGGATGGCAACTGTCTTAGGTGCAAGTTCTCCGACAACAACGTGCAGGAACGTGATAATGGCATACGCCAAAATAAACGATATGATATGTGAAAGGGAACTTGGTACATCCAATTGTACGAAAAGCGGATGAACAAGCCTTTCAATCGTTGATTCCCCTAAAACCCCTAATCCAATGGAAGTCAATGTAATTCCAAGCTGACACGCAGATAGATACTCATCAAGATGCGTGGTCACTCTTTTTGCGGCAATTGCTGCTTTATTTCCTTCCGCGATCAGCTGATCAATCCGTGAGCCTCTGATTCTGATAATGGCAAACTCAGATGCTACGAAAAATGCCGTCAGGGCAATTAAAACAGCGACTAAAATCAAATTCACTATGTCCAATTAGAACCTTCACTCTACAATGAGAATGAAGGTAACACCTCCTGTTAGTAAAATGGTTTTAACTTAACAGCAGCATAAATGATTGGAACACGGCGAGCTTTTCGGGCGTAAGTTTGCTTTTCAGCTCGTCACGATCCTCAGGCTTCAGCCGTTCAAACCGATGCAAGATCCCGGAGATGTTTTGATTCATATAATCAATTTCAGATGCCAGATTTCCAATTTCATCATGATCTATGGCTGAAGAGGGAAACTGGTTCTCCAGTCGATCTTTAATATCGGACAGGGCCAATCGCTGCTGCTTGCAATCTACAATAAATATGAGTCGTTTAAGTGCGTTTTCATCGTAGTAACGATAATTTGAACAGGATCTGGCCGGCATCAGCAGACCAAGATTCGTATAATAATCAACTGTTCGTTTCGTTACTCCGGCAAGTGCCGCTAGTTCACTGATACGATAAGTCTCAGCCCCATCTAAATCCCTCCCAACCATCACGTTATAGTTATGAGAATAGTTTAATATATGAAGGGTGCCTTACACAAGTTTATTGTTTTTTCGGGAAGCCGGATATGGAAAAAGTGGCATCCGAATTCTGGTTGAAGTAACATAGATAGATAGAATGTTCAATTTATATGTGCAGAAGGGACAGATGAGATTGGCTGGTTTATCGCGGGAAATTGAAGAGAACCTAAATAAAGGATCGTGGATTCGAAAGCTGTTCGATGAAGGAGCGAGACTGAAGAAAGAGTTAGGAAATGACCAGGTGTTTGATTTCTCAATCGGCAACCCGGTCGTTGAACCGCCTGAAGCCTTTACGAGAGCATTAATAGAAGAAGCTGAAAAAGGAAATCACGGATACATACAAAATCAGGGCCTTCCTGAAGCTAGAGAAAAAGTCGCGCAATTTCTGGCCGACCGCTTTGCTGCCGAGTTTTCAGCTGAGCGTGTTGTCATGACAGTAGGTGCGGGCGGCGCATTGAATGTGGCGCTAAAAAGCATATTAAATCCGGGAGAAGAGGTCATCATTCTCGCTCCTTATTTTGCAGAATATAAATTGTATATTGAGAACTATGGGGGTAAGGCTGTCAGCTGCCCGCTGACAGCCCGGTTCGAGATTGATATTGAAGCGGTAAGGCAGGCGATTACCCCGCAGACGAAAGGACTCATTCTGAATACACCTCATAACCCGACGGGAACCGTACTCAGCCAGAAAAATATAGATGATCTAGGCGCTCTGTTAAAAGAGATTGAAGAGACAAACGGCCAAACCATCTATGTACTGTTTGATGAGCCGTACAGTCAGCTGATTTATGATGAAGTGCTGGCAAATCCGTTTCAATCGTATCATCGTGTCATTTTGGCGAGTTCATTCAGTAAGGACCTCGGCATAGCAGGGGAGCGGCTCGGTTATATCGGCTTAGACAGCAGCATGCCGGATGCCGACCTTTTGATAAATGCTTTTGTGTACTGCAATCGAACGCTTGGGTTTGTAAATGCACCTGTCATGATGCAGCGGGCTGTGGCGAGAATGGATGATTTAAGAATAGACGCAAGCGCTTATAAAGAACGCAGAGATGTCATGGTTGACATTTTAAAGGAAGCCGGCTTTGAATTTGAAATGCCAAAAGGCGGTTTCTTCGTTTTTCCGAAGTCGCCAATTGAAGATGAAGTTGCATTTTGTGTGCATGCAGCGCAAAAGTATAAATTGTTAATTGTGCCGAGCAGCGGTTTTGGGATGAAAGGGCACTTCCGTTTATCCTTCAGTGTGCCGCTGGAGCAAATCAAACAATCACGCGACATCTTTATCGCCTTATATAAAGATTTTTTATAAGCCATCTCGCACAAAAAGATAACAGCGATCCCGAGGCTGTTATCTTTTTTTATTTGCCGTATACCCCAGGCTTTGGCCCGTTTTTCAATTCCTGTCTCTCCCTCGAATAAATCGCCAAATTCAACCATAACAGCAGAGCCGGCCTGAAGATAGAAACCGTTTATAACGCAAACTGGTCGAGCCCATTCCTGGCCCTTGCCTGTGTTGTGTGACCAGACACATCTAGTAAGCATTTAAAAGCACACGTCACATGATCTTATCCTATGCACGCCGCCGAAGCAGATACGAGCGAATGAGCCGTACAAGCTTCAGCTTGAAAAACAGATATATGTCCGATATTTCAGTGAACAGCACCTTGCCCAATAATCTTAGCATCGTCTTAAAAGGCTATGCACGGATATCAAGAACCTGCTGGCCGGATGAATCAATGGGCTGTCCTATGATAGAAGTCTAAAAATTTAAAATCATTTTTGGAATGAGTTGTGTTACAATAAAATATACAATTTATAATCAAACTTTGACTTGGAGGTGGTATGATGGGGCCCTCTGCTTAGGCAACAATACACCGCGTACCTCAATGTTAAGGAAAAATGATTATATCAGGAGGTGACTCCTTATCCTTTAATGAGGGGATAAGGTTAAATGGACGATATTGACAGTCTGATTTTAATTGGTGTGCTCATTGCTTTAACTGCATTTTTCGTCGCAAGTGAGTTTGCGATTGTTAGAGTAAGGAGATCCAAAATTGATCAGCTTATAACAGAAGGAAACAAACGGGCGATACTCGCAAAGCGTGTCATTACAGATTTGGATGAATATTTATCTGCATCCCAGCTGGGCATTACAGTGACATCAATTGGACTCGGCGTGCTGGGGGAGCCGGCATTTGAACGGCTGCTGCATCCATTGTTTGAACCGCTCGGCCTGCCGGAATCGGTTTCTCATGCAGTCTCTTTTGCAGTCGCGTACGGCTTGATTACATTTCTGCATGTTGTTGTAGGTGAACTGGCCCCGAAAACGGTCGCGATTCAAAAGGCTGAACAGCTAACCTTGCTGATAGCGGGTCCGTTGCGACTATTCTATTTGCTTCTGTTTCCGTTTATTTGGATCCTGAATGGATCGGCGCGGCTTTTATGCGGCATGTTTGGTTTGAAGCCGGCGTCAGAACATGAGGGTTCTCATTCTGAAGAAGAACTCAGAATGCTGTTGTCTGAGAGTTTAAAAAACGGAGAGATTAATCCGTCTGAATATAAATATGTGAATAAGATTTTTGAATTTGATAACCGCATTGCCAAAGAAATTATGATACCGCGGAAGGAAATGGCCGCTGTATCAACGGATATGACAATGGCTGAGATGCTGGAGGTTATGCTGAAAGAAAAATACACCCGCTGGCCTGTCACAGATGGGGACAAAGACAGTGTCATCGGCTTGGTCAATACGAAGCATTTGTTTTCTGACTTGCTGTTTATGACAGAAGAGGAAAGAATGAAAATGACGATCCATCCGTATGTGCGGCCAGTGATCGAAGTCATTGAAACAATTCCGGTTCATGATCTGCTGATTAAAATGCAGCGTGAACGCATTCATATGGCGATTTTGTCGGATGAATATGGCGGAACCTCGGGACTTGTCACGACAGAGGACATTCTTGAAGAAATTGTCGGCGAGATCAGAGATGAATTTGATGAAGACGAACAGCCGCTGATTCAAAAGCTTGGCGACCGCCATTATGTTATGGATGGAAAGGTTCGCATGGATCAGGTGAACAGCCTTCTCGGCACGTCGATTCAAGAAGACGTGGACACCATCGGCGGGCTGATATTGAAAGAAAACATTGATATTGAGGCTGGCGAATCCATTCGCATCGAATCATATACAATAAAGGTGCTGAAGATGGATGGCCGTTTGATTAAGCAAATAGATATAAAAGAAGAAATCAGCCAGACATCCGGGATTACGGCCCACCATACGCTGCCGATGCCCGAGCCGGTCATGCTGAACAGTGCAACCTTGAGCGAGAAATAAGCTCAAGGTTTTTTTATGTCAGCAGCATCCAGCCGCACCAAAATGCCAAAAGGGACCCGCAAAGCGTTACACCGATGTATAGGATGCTTTCCTTTACACGCTTGGCCAGCAAGAGCTGAACACTTTCAACGCTGAAAGTGGAAAATGTGGTAAAGGCGCCAAAAAAGCCGGTGCCGATGATGAGTGCTGCAGATGAATTTGTCACATGAAGCCCTGTAAAAAGCCCAAGACCGAGGGCACCCAGTATATTAACGGTCAATATGCCGACTGGAAAACGAAGGCTTTGCGTTTTAGATGTTATGATGTTGCCAAGCCAAAAACGCAGCACAGCACCGAGTCCTCCCGCTGCGAAAATACCAGCCAGTGTCATCATTGCTTCCGCTCCTTTCCGATTTGAAATTGGGCTATTCGCTGTCCTGCCAAAACGCCGAAGAGCGCAAGCCCGATTCCTGATATGAATGAGACCGCCATATACAAAACAGCTAATGACGAATGCGATTGCAACAGCATGACCGTTTCTTTAGAAAACGTTGACATGGTTGTAAAGCCTCCGCAAAAACCGGTGCCTAAAAAAGCCGATAGCAAAGGCCGTTTCGCCCTAATCATAAAAAAACCGGTCAGAATGCCTAAAAAAAGGCTGCCTGCCGCGTTCTCCAGCCATGTTGCAGCCGGAAATATATTATGGTTTATGCCGATGTTACATCCGTATCGGAGACAAGCGCCAAGGGCGCCTCCAATAAAAACCGCACTATATCTATTCATGTTTTCCATCCTTTAATACGTAGTCCGGGTAGTCTGTGACAATCCCGTCGACGCCCATGGCCTGCAGTTTGGCTGCTGTTTTCTGATGCTTTACTGTCCATGCAAACACTTTTAATCCATTTTTATGGGCGGAAGCGATCATGAGACGATTGAGACGTGTGTATTTGATATTGATATAATTTGCGAAAGCTTTGCAGGCTTTCAGCTGATTTCTGGACAGCATGCCAAAATTCGGTCTTGTAATAACGGCTGTCGGAATCGATGGATAAAGCTCACGGAACCTTTGGATGGAACGGAAACCAAAGGATTGAACAATATTGTTAATAGAAAAAGAAAATTGTCCTAACAGCTGTCCCACTTCTTCTTCAATCCCGATTTGCGAAGGGTGACCCTTTAGTTCAATTAAAAGGCCGATTTTTTTGTGGTAGCGCTTGAGCACCGTCTCCAGAGTTGGGATTTTTTCTCCTTGAAAAGCGGGGCCGTACCAGCTTCCTGCATCAAGTGCCTGCAGCTCCTTCAGTGTAAAATCCTTAACAAAGCCTGAGCCGTTTGTTGTCCGGTCCACTCTGTCATCGTGTATAACGACAATCTGCCTGTCTTTTGTAAGCTGGACATCCAGCTCAATCATATCTGCATTCATTTCTGCCGCGAGATCAAATGCAGCAATTGTATTTTCGGGAGCGTAGCCGGATGCTCCGCGGTGGGCAATGGTGTACAAGCTTGTCAGCTCCTCATATGGGCATTTCTGTTATTGTATCAAATCCATATATGCGCCGCGATACCAACTTGTGAATTTTTTTCTGTCATAGTTGAATAGTCCAGGCTGACCGCAACGTATAACTGAAATAGGAACACCCATCGTATCCAAGCATACTTCTACAGAAAAATAGTGCTTTCGACATATTCACAAAATATTCTGTTACTTTATAATAGCAAAAAAGGAGGCGAGATCATGGGAAAAGGGAGAATCAGAGTGGAGGAAAGAATTAAGGCCGAAACAGATGCTGAAATGCAAAAAGCAACTCTCCTTGATCAGACACAAACGAAAAAAAGTAAGTGACTGTCCCTATTGAATCTGGCTGAATGGTTAAAATGAGAAATTGCCCCGGCGCTCCGCCGGGGTTTTGTATGTTATAAAGAAGACATTTAGGGGAGCATTTTGCCGAATGTTTTAGTATAATAAACATTCGATTGGGATAGAGGGGAGACTGCCATGCTAGATTATCTGCAGCAATATTTCACGCTTGATAAAATCATTCAAACCGGCATCAGTTTGGCAATTTTGCTGTTGTTTCTTATACTAAGAAAACTGTTTACAAGATATCTCTTTAATTTGCTTTTTAATATGACAAACAAACCGAAAACTGAAATTTTTAAACAGGTGGTTGTGGCATTCGATAAGCCTGCCAGATGGTTTTTTGTTGCCTTAGGGCTGTTTTTGGCGATCCGTTATTCACCGTTTTTAGATGAGCAGATGCCGCTGATCAGCAAAATTTATCGCTCCCTGATTGTAGCGCTGTTGTGCTGGGGGCTTTGTAATTTGACTGCTACATCATCTTTTATTTTTCATAAAGTGAATCAGCGCTTCGAACTGGATATGGATGACATTCTGGCGCCGTTTTTGTCTAAACTCCTCCGTTTTGTCATTATAGCGCTCAGTGTGAGCGTGATCGCCCAGGAATTTAATTATGACGTCAATGGGTTTGTGGCTGGTCTTGGGCTTGGCGGATTGGCTTTTGCGCTAGCTGCAAAAGACACGATCAGCAACTTCTTTGGCGGGATCATCATTATCACTGAAAAACCGTTTACAATCGGTGATTGGGTGGAAACGGCAACAGTGACGGGATCTGTAGAGGATATTACCTTCAGAAGCACAAGATTCAGAACAGCGCAGGGTGCGCTAGTAACGGTGCCAAATTCCACGCTGTCGATGGAAGCCATCACGAACTGGACGAGAATGACCAAGCGCCAGATTACGTTTTCCATTCATGTATCCTACGCTACGCCGATTGAGAACCTTGAACGCTCTATTCGTTCTCTCAGAACAATGCTCTTGGAGCATGAGGGCGTTCATAATGAAACGATCATGGTCAATTTTGATACGTTTGCCGACAGCTATTACAATTTATTTTTCAACTTCTATACAAAAACAACGGTTTGGGCTGAAAACCTCGATATTAGAGAGGACATCAACTATAAAATCATCGAAATCCTTGGCGCAGAGGGTGTCGAGTTTGCATATCCCGGCCAAATGGTTGTTGTAAAGCAAAAGCACCAAAACGATCCGTTCCAAGTGAATCTAAATAAAGAGGAAAAGGAACGGGCATAAAAAAGAAAGACTTCGTCTGCAAAGAGGCGAAGTCTTTTTCATGGTAAAATAAGAGAAAACATGACTGTAAGGCGGTGTTGAATTGGAAGCATTCAGAAACATGCTGAATGAAGCACAGCGAATTGTCGTGCTGACCGGAGCGGGAATGAGCACAGAATCAGGCATACCCGATTTCCGCTCAGCCGGTGGCATCTGGACTGAGGATGCCTCAAGGATGGAGGCGATGAGCCTCGATTATTTTTTAAGCCAACCGCGTCTGTTTTGGCCTAAGTTCAAAGAATTGTTTCAAATGAAGATGAGCGGGAGCTATGAACCGAATGAAGGGCATTTGCTTTTGGCTGAACTGGAGAAACAAGGGAAGCAGGTGGATATATTCACACAAAACATTGACGGCCTTCATAGAAAAGCCGGCAGCAGACATGTATACGAATTGCATGGCTCTATCCAAACAGCGAGCTGTCTCTCATGCGGCGCCCGATATGATCTCCCTCATTTGCTGAAGCATGATGTGCCGGAGTGTACTGCGGTCGGACATGACGGTGAGGTGTGCGGAACGGTATTAAAAACCGATGTCGTTCTGTTTGGCGATGCCGTTTTGCATTTTGACACGCTTTATGAAAAGCTGGATAAAGCCGACCTATTATTGGTAATCGGCACGTCTCTTGAAGTTGCTCCCGCCAGATTTGTGCCTGAGGATGCAAGCCGGATTCCAGGCATTAATAAAGCTATTATTAACCTGGAGCCGACGTACTGCGACAGTTTGTTTGATTTCGTCATCCATCAAAAAATCGGAGAGTTTGCCCGGAGCTTGGGCATAAAAAAGTGAGGCCGCAGATAAGCGCCTCACTTTTTTATTCGTGAACAGGAACCATTGTGTCTTTTAACACACCGAAGGAATAGCCCTTTTCTTTCAGTTTATGGATGAGCACCGGCAGTGCGTTTACTGTAGCAGGAAGATCGTGCATGAGAATCACATACGGCCGATTTGAGTGGCTGTGTTCCATATTGTCAAGCTGCTGCAGTACTTCTGCTACGTATGTTGAGTTGCGGTATTTCCAGTCCATGCTGTCAATCGTCCAATCCCAGTATACAAAACCGTCTTTTTCTAGATTGCGAATTTGTGAATCTGTAAGAGACGGCTTGCTCCCGTAGGGCGTTCTGACGAGATTGGTGCGATAGCCTGTAATGCTTTCCAGTGTGTCACGCGCCTGCTGCATTTCTTTTAGCGGCGATGTCGGCGTTTGATAAAACAATTTGTTATTATGCGTGACTCCGTGTAAGCCGAGTGCATGCCCTTCATTTTCGGCCCTTTTAACCGCGTGTTTGAATTCATTCATTCGCGGTGACAGCATAAAAAATGTCGCTTTTACATCGGCGCTTTTCAGTACGTCCAGCAAGCGGTTTGTATAGGCTGATGGGCCATCATCGAATGTTAAGTAAACCGTTTTGTCTCCCATATTCTGTTCGGTCTGCAAATGTTTTATCAGCAGGCCTGGGGAGTCGTCTTTCAGCTTCAGGCTTTCCTTCTCATCACGAAGCTGGCTGTTTGTTGTGACAGTGATTTCTTTTGCTTTCGAGGAGCTATTGGAATAACCTAAAATCACCATAAGCAAAAGCAGCACACATAAAACTGCTAAACTTGCAAATTTAAAAGCAAGCGAAACTGCAGAAGGAGAAGCGTCTCCTCTCGTTTGTCGCATATCAATCTCTCCAGTGGCATAAAATCTCTACATACCGCTGTATTGGCAACTCTGAAGGTGCCATTGTTTACAACCTATGTATTACGAGTCAAGTATACAGGAATAAAACTGGAAAGAACATAGAAAAAATGTCGAAATGTCAGATTTTAAGGAAAAAATAATCTCCTTCCCAGCTATCGAGCTCTTGATCTTTCTGTTTTTCAGCTGGTTTGATATGGTAGAATGAGTGACAATGACAGCTTGCTTAGACATCATGATAAATACGAAAAAGGGAGGGCTTATATGAAGATTTTAGTTAATGGCCAGCTGGTGGAGCGGAACGAGGCATCCATTGATGTGGAAGATCGCGGTTATCAGTTTGGAGACGGAATCTATGAGGTTATCAGGGTGTATAAAGGAGTATTATTCGGCTTACGCGAGCATGCGGAGCGTTTATTCAGAAGCGCGGCTGAGATCGGAATTTCACTGCCGTTCAGTTTAGAAGATTTAGAGTGGGACCTGCAAAAGCTTGTGCAGGAAAATGCGGTCAGCGACGGAGCGGTTTACATTCAAACCACCAGAGGGGTTGCTCCGCGAAAACACCAATATGAAGCGGGGCTTGAGCCGCAGACGACTGCCTATACATTTTCTGTTAAAAAGCCTGAACAGGAGCAGGCATATGGCGTTTCTGCCATCACGGATGAGGATCTTCGCTGGCTGAGATGCGATATTAAAAGTCTGAATTTACTGTATAATGTGATGGCAAAACAGAAAGCGTATGAAGCGGGAGCATTTGAAGGCATTTTAATAAGAGACGGAATTGTTACAGAAGGTACATCTTCTAATGTTTATGCCGTTTTAAACGGTACGGTGCGGACGCATCCGGCAAACCGAATGATTCTCAATGGGATTACACGAAAGAATATTTTGGATCTCATCGTAAAGAACGGCATAGAGCTTGATGAAAAGCCCGTTACTGAGGAAGAGCTGAGACAGGCGGACGAAATCTTTATTTCTTCCACGACGGCAGAAATTATTCCGGTTGTGACGCTTGATGGGAAATCAGTCGGAAGCGGAGTGCCCGGACCGGTGACAAAACAGCTGCAGGCGGCTTTTCAAGAATGCATTCAGCAGGCAGCCCGCGTATCATTTTAATGATAAAAAAGAGCCCGCTTTGCAAGCGGCGCTCTTTTTATTTTTTTACATATCCAACTAGAATCGAGATCATCGGGGATATATAGAGGAAGAATGCAAATGGGATATAATCAATGACGGGAACACCAAGCGCGGTTGCCATAAAAGCCCCGCTGACGCCCCAAGGGATCAATGGATTAATCAAGGTTCCGCCGTCCTCTAATGACCTTGATAAAAACTTCCGCTGAATGTTTTGTTTGTCATATAAAGACTTAAAAGATTGTCCTGGTATTAATATAGATAAGTACTGTTCGCCTGTTGCAAGATTGACACCGATACTTGAGCAGACAGTTGCTGCAATGAGACTGCCCTTTGAACGGATTCCTTTCATCACACCCTCCAATAGTGCGGAGATCAGGCCGATTTTCTCCATTAAACCGCCGAGTGCAAAAGCGATCATAATAAGAGAAACTGAGGCCATCATGGATTGCAGTCCGCCTCTGTTGATGATTTTAGCGGCTGCCTCATTGTCAGTTTCGAACATGGTGCCATTTTGCAGGGCTGACATAAAAGCCTGAATGCTGCTGTCGGGAACGAAAATGGCTGTCAAAATTCCCGAGGAAATAATACCCGCAGTCAGAACGGGAATAACGGACACGCGCTTAATCGCCAGCAAAACAACTAAGAGCGGAGAAAGAAGCGCCCACGGTGTGACATTTGCTGCATCTTTTATTCCGGCAATAACGTGTGCAATATCATCTGTTGAAGCAGCGTCCGCTGAGACTGATAAACCAAGAAAGTAAAAAAGGACAACAGTGATCAGCAAGGCGGGAATGGTTGTGCCCATCATGTGGCGAATGTGTTCAAAGATCGATATTTCGCCTATACCCGCAGCAAAATTTGTTGTATCCGACATCGGTGACATTTTATCACCAAAGCAGGCTCCGCAAATGACTGCCCCTGCCGTCCATTCGAGCGGAACGCCTGCCGCGCTTGCCACGCCGATCAGTGCCACGCCAATTGTACTTACTGTTGTCAGGCTTGAGCCGACAAGTGTGCTGATGATCATGCAGGAAAACAAAGCAGTCAAAAGAAGGTGGCTCGGTTCAATAAAGGACAATGCATAAACAGTAACGGACGGTATGGCGCCGCTGTACATCCAAGCGCCGATTAAGATACCGATCAGCGCCAGAACGATAATCGGCTGTACACCGTTTTTAATTCCGCTAACAATTCCTTTTTCAAGGCTGTTCCAGGAAAAACCGTACCATAAACCGGCTGCTGAAAGCAGGACAACGCATAGGAACAGCGGGATATGCGGTTCTGTATGAAGAAAAAATAAGCAGGAGATAATGACTCCTAACATGAATATAAATAAACCGACGGCTAACGGAAACGTCAGCTTTTTTTGAGAATCCAAAACAACACCCCATCATTTTCTTTAATGCTTTTGTGCTTTTGGGCACGAAAGCATCATATCAGAAAAAAACGAAAATCCGTGTTTTTTCACAATTATGAATTTAAAAAAGCGAGCACGTGGCGTGCTCACTTTACGATCAGAACCGGTATGTCTGATTTCGCCGAAAGTTTTTCACTTACACTTCCAAACAAAAGCTTCTTCAGTCTGTTTTGGTCTCTGCTTCCGGTTACAATCAGATCGGCTGAAACCCGGTTGGCATGCTCGATAATTGATTCAGCCGGGTCACCTTCTAATATATCGATATCTCCCTCTGTCAGCTGATCATTCAGCATCATTCTGGCTTCGGCGATGACTTCTTCCGTACGGTCTTCATAAATCATTGGCTCCGGTGGCGCAACATCTGATATCAGCGGATCAGGAACACTTGTCATGCCTCCGCCAATATAGCTTGCCCCTGCTGCGGGCCTCGGCGGGTCGATGATGGTCTGGTTGTTTTTCATATCATGTGAATGGGCGACTGTAATGGCTGCATTTACCGTTTTCGCAAGATCAATGGCTGTCTGAAGCGCTTTCTTACTGTTTTCACTTCCGTCAAACGCAACAATAATACGGTCAGCATGAAACATCATTCTCACCCTTTCAAAAACGTCGTACAATACAATACCCGAAATAAAATCTATTTAATCTTTTTCTCGGTAGTAATGATTGACAAAAAAAGGTTTTGTTTATATTATGAAAAAAGAGTGAAAAATCAGAATGAATGGAGGGTTTGCTATGCCAAGGAATGATATGTCTTACAGAACAGTTTCATATTGGCGCGGCAAACCCTTATTCTGTTTTTTTTGATTTGGGTTAATCCGCGCGCCGAAAAGCGCTCTGTACAGCATAATCGATAACAAAAGGCATGGAGCTGACGCTTCATGCCTTTTTTATATACAAAATCTTAAGAAAGACAGGTGTATCGGATGTGAAGACAAATACAGAGGCGAGGATTGGTTATGACAACCTGAACGAAAAGAGCTGCAAGGAAAAAATAGAAGGCGGCTGACGAGATAAAGGAGATGGGGATGGATGTTTTCAGTATTGAAAAAGCTGGGCTGGTTTTTTAAAGCCTACTGGCTGCGCTATACCATTGCGATTGTGCTTTTATTATGTGTAAATGTACTTGAGATGTTTCCGCCTAAACTGTTGGGGAACGCCATCGATGATATGAAATCGGGGGAGTTTACCTCAGGCGGGCTGCTGTTTTATGTCAGCGTATTTTTAGGTTTGACGGCGGTGGTGTATATCATGTCTTATTTTTGGATGCACCAGCTGTTCGGCGGAGCGAATGTGATGGAGAAAATTCTCCGCTCTAAGCTGATGGGTCATTTGCTGAAAATGGCGCCTCCGTTTTATGAAAAATACAGAACAGGAGATTTAATGGCGCGGGGGACAAATGATCTCCAGGCTGTCAGTTTAACGACGGGGTTTGGCATTCTGACATTAGTCGACTCCACGATGTTTATGATGACGATCTTTTTGACGATGGGATTTTTGATCAGCTGGAAGCTGACGCTTGCAGCCATACTACCGCTTCCCATTATGGCTGTTGCGATCAGCATATACGGAAGTAAAATTCATGAAAGGTTTACAGAGGCACAACATTCATTCGGAGCGCTGAATGACAGGGTGCTCGAATCGGTCTCGGGTGTGAGAGTGATTCGAGCTTATGTACAGGAAACGAATGATGAACGCCGTTTTAATGAAATGACGGCCGATGTGTACCGGAAGAATATGAAGGTAGCCTTTATCGATTCTCTGTTTGAGCCGACTGTTAAGCTGCTTGTCGGCGCCAGCTATCTGATTGGGCTGGGGTATGGAGCGTTTCTTGTTTTCCGCAATGAGCTGACGCTGGGCGAGCTTGTTTCCTTTAATGTCTATTTGGGCATGATGATTTGGCCGATGTTTGCGATCGGTGAATTAATTAATGTGATGCAGCGCGGCAACGCGTCCTTAGATCGGGTAAATGAAACCCTTTCTTATGAACCGGACGTGACAGATCCGAAGCGGCCGTCTGATCTAAAAGAGCCTGGAGACATCGTTTTCAGCCATGTCAGCTTTACATATCCAAGCTCAACAAATGTAAATATTCAGGATATTTCTTTTACCGTGCGAAAAGGGCAGACTGTCGGGATTGCCGGTAAAACTGGGAGCGGGAAAACGACGATCATTAAGCAGCTTTTGCGCCAGTATCCAGCCGGTGAAGGGAGCATCACATGTTCAGGTGTGCCGATTGAGCAGATTCCTCTTGATCGGCTCCGCGGGTGGATTGGATATGTGCCACAGGATCATTTACTGTTTTCCCGGTCTGTAAAAGAAAACATCTTGTACGGAAAGCTTGACGCAAGTGATGCTGAGGTAAAGAAGGCTGTTTCAGAAGCTCATTTTGAAAAAGACTTGCAAATGCTTCCGGCCGGTCTGGAGACAATGGTGGGTGAAAAAGGCGTCGCACTCTCTGGAGGGCAAAAACAAAGAATTTCAATCGCGAGGGCGCTGATGGCGAATCCGGAGATTTTAATCCTGGATGATTCTCTTTCCGCTGTAGATGCGAAAACAGAGGCGGCCATTATCAGCAATATCAGGAAAAACCGCCAAGAGAAAACGACATTTATTCTGACGCACCGTTTATCCGCTGTGGAGCATGCCGATCTCATCCTTGTGATGGACGGCGGCGTGATTTCTGAGAGAGGCACACATCAAGAGCTGATGGCCAATAACGGATGGTATCGGGAACAATACGAAAGGCAGCAGCTGTTCACTGCGGAAGAAGGGGGAGCAGGGGCATGAAGACAGGAAAAACCTTATGGAGATACGCACTCCTATATAAAAAATTGCTCATCACTGCCGTCCTGTTGCTTGCGATTGCAGTCGGGGCAGAGCTGACCGGACCGTTTATCGGCAAAAAAATGATTGACGACCACATTCTCGGCATTGAAAAAACATGGTATGAGGTCTCAGAAAAAGATAAAAATGCAGTTGAATTTAACGGCACTTCCTACGTCAGGGAGGACCGGATGCAGGGATCGGCTGCTAAAGAGAAAGAAGTGCATATTTATCAAGTGGGAATGGCGTTTTATTTCGTTGATCAGGCTGTCAGCTTTGACGGGAACAGAACGGTTTCTGACGGAAAGCTGACGATCACTAATGGGAACGAAAGCCGGACGTATCCTGCTGAACAGCTGACAAAGCAGGAGATTTTTCAGTTCTATAAGCCGGAAATAAAGGGGATGACGTTTCTCATTTTTCTGTATGCCGGTTTGCTTGTCTTCTCGGTATTTTTCCAATATGGGCAGCATTATTTATTGCAGATGAGTGCCAACCGCATTATTCAAAAGATGAGACAGGATGTGTTTTCCCGCATTCAGAAACTGCCGATCCGTTATTTTGATAATCTTCCCGCGGGCAAAGTAGTCGCAAGAATTACAAATGATACCGAGGCAATCAGAGATTTATATGTGACAGTGCTATCGACGTTTGTGACAAGCGGCATATATATGATCGGGATATTTACGGCGTTGTTCCTGCTGGATGTAAAGCTCGCGTTTTTATGCTTGGCGATTGTGCCGATCATCTGGCTGTGGTCGATTATCTACCGGAAATACGCTTCCTATTATAATCATCAAATCCGTTCGATCAATAGTGACATTAATGCAAAAATGAATGAGTCCATTCAAGGGATGCCGATCATTCAAGCTTTTCGCCATCAAAAAGAAACAATGAGAGAGTTTGAGGAATTAAATGAATCCCATTATTACTATCAGAACAGGATGCTGAATTTAAACTCCTTAATGTCACACAACCTTGTGAATGTGATCCGCAACCTTGCGTTTGTTTGTCTGATCTGGCATTTTGGCGGCGCAAGCCTAAACCCGGCAGGAATTGTTTCCATCGGTGTGCTGTACGCGTTTGTGGATTACTTAAACCGCTTATTCCAGCCGATTACAGGTATTGTCAATCAGTTTTCTAAACTGGAACTGGCGCGGGTGTCCGCCGGGCGTGTTTTTGAACTGCTTGAAGAAAAGGAAACGGAAGAAGCGGGTGAACCGGCGAAGGAGCGCGCGCTGGGGCGGGTTGAATTTCGAGACGTATCATTTGCTTACCAAGAAGGAGAAAATGTTTTGAAACACATCTCCTTTACAGCACAACAAAGCGAAACTGTAGCACTTGTCGGCCATACCGGATCAGGCAAGAGCTCGATTTTGAATATCCTCTTCCGCTTTTATGATTCGCAAAAAGGGGATGTGCTCATCGATGGGAGAAGCATTTACAGCATGTCAAGGCAGGAACTTAGATCCCATATGGGAATTGTGCTTCAGGACCCTTATTTATTTTCAGGAACAATTGGTTCTAACGTTAGTCTGGAGGATGAAAGAATTTCAGAAGAAGACATCATAGAAGCACTGCGGCAAGTCGGGGCTGAGTCGCTACTTGAAAAGCTTCCGAAAGGGATTAGTGAACCTGTCATTGAAAAAGGCAGCACGCTATCATCGGGAGAGCGGCAGCTTATTTCCTTTGCAAGAGCTCTGGCGTACGATCCCGCCATTTTGATTTTGGATGAAGCAACAGCGCATATTGATACTGAGACAGAGGCTCTGATCCAGAAGGCGCTGGATGTAGTGAAACAAGGGCGCACGACATTTGTCATTGCCCATCGGCTTTCAACCATCAGAAACGCGGATCAAATTTTAGTGCTTGAAAAAGGCGAAATTGTTGAGAAAGGGAATCATGAGGAACTAATGGCATTAAAAGGGCAATATTATCAAATGTATAAGCTGCAAAAAGGGCAGAAGCATTCCATTGCATAGCTTTCAAAAACCCAAGACATCCAATGTTTTGGGTTTTTGTACGCATTAATAAGCCAGTCCTACCCGGCAGCCGATATAGTCTCCTGTAAGAAGCTCGTGATACAGAAAAGCCGCTGTGTCGCCGACAGTGATCATTTTGCCTTCTACCGGCAAGACGTTGCGTTCTGCACGGTATTCACCTGCTGCTTCTCCGTCGGGAAGATATGTGGGGCAGATAATGGTCCAGTCTAAGGACGAAGCTCTGAGCATTTCATATACCTTTGCGTGCTCCTTGGCAGCGCGAGTCAGTTTTCGTTTTGATTCATTTGTTTCAAATCGATATTTTCCTGGTTCAATCCGTGAATTAAGAATGCCCGCGGTGCCGATCGTTATGACCCGTTGGATATGCTGTTCCTGCATAATGGCAAGAATATGTGTCATGGCAGCTGACAACGTATCATCACCATCTGTACCGAGACAGCTGATGACGATTTGAGCATCTTTCATGATTTCTTTCACATGTTCCCGGCAGCGAGCATTCCCGATAACGATCCGTTCTTTCGGCAGGCCAATTTTATTATTTGGTGACCTGAGCAAGGCGTAAATATCAAGTTGTTCATCGTTCCCTGCCAATTTTAAAAAGGCTTGTCCGACCCGGCCGCTTGCCCCAAATAAAGCAATTTTCATGAAAAACCCTCCTCGCCCCCATTATAAAAGGATGTACTCAGTTTGAACAGCGTGGGAAAGAATACCTGTACAAGAATGCAGAACGATGGGAAACATATTCGTTAATCATGGATATACTTACGAACTGCACCAGCTCCCAATTCACAATCGCGATGAATGGCACCCTGATTCCCTCCCTTTTTTTCTAGGATATGTGGAGCAGGAAAAAAGGGTGACAAATATAAAGAAGGCGCGGAAACCGCGCCTTCTGTCAGCCATTTATTGAATTGTTATTGTACGCGGCCGCCCATGTTCTGCTGAGCGAAAGATACTAAACGTTTTGTGATTTCTCCTCCGACAGAACCGTTAGCGCGGGAAGTCGTATCCGCTCCAAGGTTAACGCCGAATTCAGAAGCGATCTCAAGTTTCATTTGGTCGATAGCCTGAGCTGCGCCAGGTACTAGCAATTGATTTGAAGAGTTTTGGTTAGCCATGTGTAAAATCTCCTTTTTTATTTGATATGGTTGGGTTAACTGGAGTTGCACCAGTCTGTGGACCCGACTCGGGTGTCACTGCCGTCTCGGCGTAACCCAATGCTTTGCCGGCTTGTTACTACGTATTATGTTAGATTTGACTGAAACTCATGCGGGCATTTTAGTGGTAAATCTTGAGAAACATAAAAAAAGCTTAGCCGTTCAGGCTAAGCTAATCGTAAATATGAAAAAGCATCAATTCATGTACCTCGTTTTTGAGTGCAGGCTCATCAGCACGGGCGGGATACAAACCTCCCCATTCAATCTCGCCGTTTTTATGATAGATGCCTTCATAATGCGTGCCTTTATAGTAAAACGAAATGGTCCATCCGGGCAGTTTTTCTTTTTGAAACAAAGGTTTCCAGCTGAAATGAGAAATCATCAGGGGCCACGCTCCTTGAAGTTGATATCAATTGACATGGATACGGACGAATTATATTCATTGTATCATTGTTACAAAACATCATTGAAGGGACTTTATGATGTAACTTGTCCCAGCGATGAATAAACTTCAAGCCCGCTTTTACATAAAGCGGGCAGATTAGGATGGCCACAGCGATTCATGGGAGGTAATCGCCATCTTCGAAAGATATGACGCATATTCAAAGCTTCTTCGTTTTGTCAAAGAATCGACAGACTGCAGATTCGGATGAGAAAAAATACTGCGTCCCGGACGTGAATTCGCTTCAAACATCCATATCTTACCGTTTTGATCAATGCCAAAATCAAAACCAATCTCGCCAACGAACCCATCGATATGGTCATGAAGCACTTGGCTGGCGGTCAGCGCCGCCGCAGAAAGCTTTTTAATGACATGTATTCGTTCCGTCGGATCATCGTATACTTCGGCCAGTGTTTTCACTTCCCCGCCATTGGATAGGTGTGTTGTAATGCTGTTTTCTCCTGAAATTTTTACTGCGATGGCAGTTACAGTCCATTTCCCTTTCCCGTTTTTATTTGTATGAACGCGGAAATCGGCTGGTTTTCCCTCAAATTCAATTAAATGCACCCCTTGCTGAACGAGAAAGACAGCGGGATCATGCTGTTTTTGAAATTCATCCAAAAATGCGGAAGCATCGGGATAGTCGATTGAAGAAAAAGATTTAGCATCATTCGTATGTTTCACAGTCAAACCGGATTCCGTTTTGGCGAGCTGATAAATCCCGGTGCCGAGTGCTCCGTCCGCCGGTTTTATATAAACCTTGCCGAATGAATCACTCAGCTCTTCAATCTGCTCAACAGTAGGATGAAGGATTGATTTTGGTAAAAAAGGAGCCGTTCTTGGGTCTTTTTCCAGCAATTGATGAACATCCCATTTGTTGAAAAATGTTTTGTTGAACCATGGAATTTGATATTCATTGATCAGCCGGTTTTTTGTATTCTGCAAGACAATTGAATTCTCGATTTTTCTGTTTGGCAAACGGTCATACACGACGTTCGGCAGCGGGACAATGTGTTTCTCCCAGCCGTTTTCCCTGTATAGAAGCGCTTCAATCGTTCCTTCCTGCCAATTGATTTGGTGCGCGCCAAACACGAAGCAATAGCTTCCTGTTTGTTCATGCAAAGTGAGCAGTTTAGAAAAAAAGAGAGATCGATCCTTAAAAGGGCGCTCAAGTGAGGCGGTAAACCCCGCGGTGAAGATGCCGATTAACGGACCAATGTGCACCGAATGATCATGAATGAGAATATCAGCCCGGCTGCGGTGCGGTATCAACAGTTCGTGAAACAAATTTTCAGAGAGGAGCACTGTCTGTTCGAGATTTCGTCTGAAAGTAACATGGCATCTGACAACCTTCGTTCCAAATGAGGCAGACAAAAGGTCGTCTTGCTTCATTGCGGAGGGCAGAAATATAGTATTTTCACTGTTTTTGTCTATGCCGATCAAAAACCGATTACGATTCACGCGGAAGGACTCCTTTCTGGTTTTGCAGCGAAAATAGATATTTGCACCGCTTAAGAGGACAAGTAAATAGATGTTCTTTTTTCTCAGGGGAAACATGAAGTATTGATTTTCTGCCTGGTTTAGAATTGATATCCAGGATCCAGATTCTCCCGTCCTTCGCAAGGCATATATCCAGACCAAGTTCAAATAACGGCCCGTATCGCTCATCCAGATAATAAGGAACCGATTGGGTAATCGAGAATACGTCATCCAGTAGAACTACCTGCTGTTTTTTCGGAATATTTTCAAACCATGTATCAAATGTAAGCGTATCCGATCCGCCTGATAAATTGGCCAGCAGCCCATTTTTGTATCCGCGTCTCACTGCCTTTCCAACGGTATGCCATTCACCGTCCTCATTTTTTTGCATAAACAGCCGGATATCACACGGGTATTGCTCCTTATCTTGGATATTTAAATAAGGCTGTATCAAATATTGGTGCTGCAGCACTTTTTTGCACCAGGTTTTAAAAGAAGCTTGGTTAGAAAAGGATTTTGTCTGTTTATCCTTTCCGATATGGTAGGTGGCGGTTATGTTTTTTTTGCCGAGCTCCAGAAGTATAACGCCTCTGCCGCCAGCACCGAACGCCGGCTTTAAAATACAGGCTTTTTCTTTCAATAAATACGAATGGATTTGTTCAAATCGGCTCACCTTCATGGTTTCTGGAATGTAAGGATTGATCACAGAATGCTCCTGCAAATCTTGAAGCACCGTCCATTTATCAGGAAGACCCCGCCCGATAAATTCGGTTTTCGGATATTTTTTGAGCCATTCAACGATCGGCTTTGCTTTTTGGGATTGTGAATCCTTCCCATAAAAACAGCGGTCATAAATATAATCGGGAATCGCAAGTTCTGTTTCGTTCCAATTGCTGCTCGCTGGGTGATAAACGAGCGCTTTGACACGCAGGGTGTCGGGCAAAATGTCAAACGGTGTAAAGCGGATCAAACGTATGCCGAATTCGGGCGCTCTTACGGCCAATTCTGCGGAAAAATCCTGCTCATGCTGGCGGGTTAAGGACATAAAACCGAGTGTTATCATGGTGAGACTCCCCCTTTTATTAAAAAGCTGCCGGCGGGTGTCAGCAGCGTAACGCTTCAAAAAACATCAGGAACACAGCTGTCGGTAGTCTACTTTACAGATTACGATTCAGCATCTTGCCCTATTCCTGTTAAACAAGCTGATTTTATGGCACTGTGTTTTGTCTCCTTGTTTGCTAAGTGATCACACCAACCTCTATAATACAAATAGGTCATTCTAATTATGAAAAAGTAAAAGCACAGATGGAGGCAGATGAGCAGGAATGGGTATTGCAGGAACCTTTATATTTATGATCGTGATCGGCGCAGTTATCGGCGCGGTGACCAATCATTTAGCAATTCAAATGCTATTTAGGCCGTATAAGGCATATTATTTGTTTGGAAAACGAGTCCCTTTTACTCCGGGATTGATTCCAAGAAGACGTGATGAGCTTGCGAAACAAATGGGGCTGATGGTGGTAAACCATTTATTAACGCCTGAGGGTATTAAAAAGCGGCTTGTCTCAGATTCAGCCAAAAAGCAGGCGCTGCAAGTCGGAGAACAGCTGATTCAGAACCTGTCGTTATCTGAAATGACAGTAAAAGCAGCGCTTGAAAAAATCGGAGTAAAGCATCCGGGTGAAGCGGCAGATGCCTGGATCAGCCGCTGGACGGATGATAAATTGAATGAACTATTCCGCCGATATGAGCATCAAACGTTAAAAGAAGCACTGCCATTGGAAGTGCAGGAAAAGCTTGAAGAGAAGATACCGATGATTTCAGGCTATATTTTATCGCGAAGCATTCATTATTTTGAAAGTGAAGAGGGAAAAATCCGTCTCGGCAATATGATTGATGACTTCTTAAAAGAACGCGGTATGCTTGGAAGTATGGTGCAAATGTTTCTCGGCAATTCAAGCCTTGCTGATCGCGTGCTGCCGGAGCTTCTGAAGTTTTTGCGGAATGAGGAAACGAATAAGCTGCTTTCTGATCTTCTGAAAAACGAATGGGGCAAGCTGAAGGAGTATACATTTAATGAAGCGGACGAAAAATGGAATGCAAAAGTATTAATCTTTAGCTTGAAACGAAGAGTGCTGCAAGCATTTTCAACTGCTCCGTTTTTTGAAAATACGATTGGCTCGCTTACTGCCCGCTATGAAGATGATCTGAACCATCGTGTCCTGCCGGCGCTTTTAGACAAATTGCTTGAGGGGATTTCAACCAATCTCGAAAGTGTATTAAAACGAATGCGCCTTGAGGAAATTGTAAAGGAGCAGGTGGATCAGTTCCCGGTACAGCGTCTTGAAGAAATGGTGCTGTCGATTTCAAAAAAAGAATTTAAAATGATAACCTATTTGGGCGGCCTTCTCGGCGGAATCATAGGTGCGATTCAAGCTTTGTTTGTCATCCTTTTTTAAGAAGAAACGGGTTTCGATTAATGAAAGGAGCTCCATAGTCTGTTATAGTGGAGGGGTATGTCAATTGGCAATGATGAAAGGAGCTATGTACAATGGCTGTTAATTTTTATGATGTAGCGTATGATCTGGAAAATGCATTGCGCGGGAGCGAAGAGTTTACCCGTTTAAAAAACCTGTACGATGAAGTAAACGCAGACGAGTCTGCGAAACGGATGTTCGAAAACTTCCGTGATGTGCAGCTGAGACTTCAGCAAAAACAAATGGCTGGAGAAGAAATTACAGAAGACGAAGTGCAGCAGGCTCAAAAAACTGTTGCGCTTGTGCAGCAGCACGAAAAAATCTCTCAGCTGATGGAAGCGGAGCAGCGTATGAGTATGCTGATCGGCGAATTAAACAAAATCATTATGAAGCCTTTAGAAGAGCTTTACGGCAGTGTCGAAGGCTAATCTATCAAAATCCCTTCTGGATAAGAAGGGATTTTTTTATTCGTTCAGCAAATTTGAAAATCCAGCGACTTTTTGACCTCTCCATTAATGATCACTGATAATGTGTGAATTCCTTTGTAATGTTTTCTTGTAGATAAATCCTTAAATGATTGCGTTTTGGTATATGATTTTGTTTCGTTTTTTCCTATATTCGTTTCTGTTATTTTAAATACCTTTCGATGACGCTGGCCTCTGGCTTTTACGTAATCAATGGCGTACTCAATTCTTACTTTTTGATCCCTGTTTGAATGAATGTGAAAAGTAAACTTGAGGGTTTCACCAATAGAAATACGGCTGGACTCGCACGTTAAATCCTGCAGTTGAATCGAATCAGCATCATGATAGCCAAAAAGTGATAAAGCCTGTTTATCGCCCTTTTTTAACAAGGTCCGGTAAGCGTGTTTGATGATCCAGTCTGTATGAGGATGTGTTCCATACCATTGTTCAGCGACTTTTTTCAGCAAGTGAGGATGTGTTTTTGATATATCATTAAGGTTGTTGGCCACACTTTTTCTCACATACAAAGACTCGTCCTGCATCAGCTGCTCAAGGATCGGCAGCACGGGGGAGGGGTCCAATTTTAAAGCGGGTACCGATTTTCCCCATGGAAGGCGGGGCCTGCTTCCTTCACTCGCAAGTCTTCTCACGTGCTCATTTTCATGCTTAGACCATATCAGCAATTGCGCAATCATTTTTTCCTGATCTAAAAGCAAAAAAGGCCTCACAGCAAATTCTGAAGTAGAATAATGCGTAAAGTATTCTAACGCCTTCATTGAATCATCCCAATGCTCTAATCCGTACTGTTCCACATAGTCAGGAAAAATGATTCCGCTGAGTCCCTTAAAATGAGGAGATGCATCCCATAATACTGCAAGCGCTTCACCGTAATGTTTCGGCAATGTTTTGTATAAAGCAACGGTAATGCGGCGCATGCGTTCTTTTAAAGCGAGCGCAGGCCATTCTTCCTGCATTAAGAGTTCCTCGAATCTGTCTTTGTTGAACGCTGGATAGGTTTCTTTTACAGTATCTATTAATTGAGAGATCAGTTCTTGATTATAAATTTCTTTTAAACCAGTCATCGGACCACCGCTTTTCAGTTGATTGTTTCTATTATATGCGAATATATGTTCTTGTTCAAGTGGTGATATCCAATAATTAACATTCTACGCTACCTTAGTTACACAGATATTGGTTACTTTTTTTAGTTAAAAAAACCCTTGTCTTCTGCAGAGAAAACTGCGATAATAACATTGAAAGCGCCTACACTTACCTATTTCAAATGGATACGGTCGCATATCATGCCGTTATATAGAGGGGATAAGCAACAGAGAGTAAGTGTTCGGAGCGCATCATTGGTCAAATAAGGGGTTCCTAATACATGATTTTTCGTAAATCGAAATAACGATATTAGGGAGAATGGCTGCTTCGATCGTATCCTATCATGTTTGCATAAATAAAGCCTGCTGAGTCAGGCTTTTTTTGCTGTACAGAAAAGGTTGTTCTAAACACAGAGACAGGGTCATATCCTATACACAAGTACAGTCATCAAGGAGGGGGACATCTCTGTGTCAAAACAATTGCTTGCCTTAAACATAGATGGAGCGCTGCTTCGATCGAACGGGAAAATTCATCAGGCGACGAAAGATGCGATTGAATATGTTAAGAAAAAAGGGATTTACGTCACACTTGTCACCAACCGCCATTTTCGCTCAGCTCAGAAAATAGCAAAATCGCTGAAGCTTGATGCAAAGCTGATCACCCACAGCGGCGCCTATATCGCTGAGAAAATAGACGCGCCCTTTTTTGAAAAAAGAATTTCTGACGACCATACTTTTAATATCGTTCAAGTGCTTGAGAGCTATCAATGCAACATCAGGCTTCTTCACGAGAAATATTCGATTGGAAACAAGAAAAAGGTCAATTCAAATTTGCTTGGAAAAGCGCTGATCCACCCGTCAGATCCCATCTTTTACCCGGTTCAGTTTGTTGAATCGTTAAGCGATCTTCTGATGGATGAACCGGTGAGTGCGCCCGTCATCGAAGTGTATACAGAACACGATATTCAGCAAGACATTACAGAAACGATCACAAAAGCCTTCCCGGCGGTTGACGTGATTCGCGTAAACGATGAGAAAATGAACATTGTTCCAAAGGGAGTTTCGAAGGAAGCGGGCCTTGCACTTGTCGCTTCGGAACTGGGACTGGCGATGGAGGATGTAGTCGCTATCGGCCATCAGCAAGACGATCTTCCGATGATTGAGCTTGCCGGCCTTGGGGTAGCAATGGGGAACGCTGCACCGGAAATTAAGAGAAAGGCCGATTGGGTCACGAGATCAAATGACGAGCAAGGCGTCGCATATATGATGAAGGAATATTTCCGTATGCAGCAGCGAAAAGGGTTCCTCGATAAGTTCCACATGAAACGCGTATAAAAAAGCCGCTCGCGCCCAGACAGGTGCGGCGGCTTTTTTGCCGGATTGATTTTAGCTACTTATTTCTGTACACTTAAGAAAGTTTTGAATCTGATAAATTAGGTGATGAAGTTGCAAATGAAAATAGAAGGCATACACGATGACCGCCTTCATCGGCCACTGCAGAATATCGCAAATTTGTTTTATGAGGAATGCGATCTTGTCTACGGCGGAGAGGAGCCGGCGGATCTTGTCATCTCTTTAGCGTGCACGCAAACGGATGAGCATGTGACGGTTTCAGGAGAAGTGAAAGGAACCGGAATTAAGGAACACCATACGAAATCTTTTTCTCCTGATATGAATGAAAAAGAAGCTTTCAAACAAGTAAAAAACACAATTTCTTATGTTTACTTAAATCTTCTTCAAGCGCATACGGGCATGACGCAAAAGTGGGGAATCCTCACAGGAATCCGCCCGACGAAGCTGCTTCATAAAAAGCTGCAAAGCGGGATGCCGAAGGAACAGGCGCATGCAGAATTGAAAAAAGACTATTTAATTCATGATGAGAAAATCGAATTGATGCAGCAAATTGTCGACCGGCAGCTGGCGGCGGTGCCTGATTTGTATCAAGTAAAAGAAGAAGTCAGTATTTATATCGGTATTCCTTTCTGCCCGACCAAATGTGCGTATTGCACCTTCCCTGCATACGCCATCCAAGGACAAGCAGGCAGAGTCGGCTCATTTTTGTGGGGGCTGCATTACGAAATGCAGAAAATCGGCGAATGGCTGAAGGAGCATGACGTCAAGGTCACAACCATTTATTTTGGCGGCGGGACGCCTACCAGCATTACAGCGGAAGAGATGGATCTTCTGTATGAAGAAATGGTCCGCTCCTTCCCGGATGTGAAAAATATTCGTGAAATTACTGTGGAAGCCGGCCGCCCCGACACGATTACTGAAGAAAAACTTGCCGTGTTGAACAAATATGATATTGACCGGATCAGCATTAACCCGCAATCCTATGAAAACGAAACGCTCAAGGCGATCGGCCGTCATCATACGGTGGAAGAGACCATTGAAAAATATCATCTGTCACGCCGGCACGGCATGAATAATATCAATATGGATTTAATTATCGGATTGCCTGGAGAAGGCGTGAAGGAGTTCAGACACAGCCTTTCAGAAACCGGGAAACTGATGCCGGAATCGCTGACTGTTCACACCCTTTCCTTTAAGCGGGCGTCAGAAATGACAAGAAATAAACATAAATACAAAGTTGCCGGGAGAGAAGAGGTTTCTCAAATGATGGATGATGCGGTAGCTTGGACGAAAGAGCATGGATACGTGCCGTATTATTTATACCGCCAGAAAAATATTCTTGGAAATCTGGAAAACGTCGGGTATTCGATTCCGGGCCAGGAAAGCATCTACAACATTATGATTATGGAAGAAGTGCAGACGATTATCGGCATCGGCTGCGGTGCGGCAAGTAAATTTATTGATCCGGATACAGGGAAAATCACACACTTTGCCAATCCGAAAGACCCGAAATCATACAATGACCGATTTGAGCACTACACGGACGAAAAGATCAAATATTTAGAGCGGATTTTTGAGAGAACGACAAAGCAGCACTGATCACAGTGCTGCTTTTTTTTATCCCCGCTGTTTTTTCACAGGCTGAACGTCCGGCTTCCATTTAAACACCTTGTTCAGCTGGCGGTAAATCCATTTTGATTCTTTTGTTAATAATGGCCCCAAAATCGCCAGAATAAGGACATATAGTGCGGCGAATGGCTTTAATGTGGCTGACAGGCCGCCGGCTATGCCGAGATTGGCGACGATAATCGAAAACTCTCCCCGTGATACGATCGTAAGACCGATATTAGATGAGGCTTTATGAGAAAGCCCTGCGCGGCGTCCCGCCACCATTCCGGCGATAAAGTTTCCGAATATGGTCAGGATCACAGCTCCCAATGCCAGCCAAACCGCTTCACCAAGTGAAAAAGGGTCTATGCTGAGGCCGAAGCTGAAAAAGAACATCGCGCCGAAAAAGTCGCGAAACGGAACGACAAGGTGCTCAATCCGATCGGAATGCTCTGTTTCTGAAAAGACCAAACCGAGCAGCAGCGCGCCGATGGCTTCTGCCACATGAATTGTCTCTGAAAACCCGGCGATGAAAAAGAGCGCTGCAAAAATGACGATAATAAACACTTCATTCGAGCGAATGTCCAACAGCTTATTCAAAAGCGGCGGGAGCTTTCTGGCTGCGATAAAAAACAGCAGCATATAGCCAAATGCGATCAGAATGGACAAAAGCGCACTCCCGACTGATGTCGCGTCTCCAAGCACAAGGCCGGAAACAACAGACAAATACACGGCAAGGAAAATATCCTCAAACATAATAATGCCGAGAATCAGTTCGGTTTCCGGGTTGGCCGTTCTTTTTAAATCGACCAGCACTTTTGCGACGATCGCGCTTGAAGAAATGGTGATGACGCCTGCCAGCACGAGGACTTCCAGGAAAGAAAACCCGGTGATAAACCCATAAAGCAGTCCAAGGCTGAAGTTAATCAAGATATAAATTGATCCGCCAATTGCGATGGATTTTCCAGACTTGATCAGCTTTCCGACAGAGAATTCAAGTCCGAGATAGAAAAGGAGGAAAAGCACGCCCATCCGCCCGAAAAACTCAATGATTTCACTGCTCTCTATAAACGTGAGGTCAATAATCCCGACTTTAGGGGCATGAGGGCCTAGCAGCATCCCTAAAATAATGAGAAACGGGATAATTGAAAACTTAATTTTATTTGCGATGACACTGGCAATCGCCACAAGCACAAGCGCGGTTCCGACTTCAAACACAAGATGATCCATCCGCAGATCACACGCCCTCTCTAGAAAGAAAATCATGAGTCAGCTTCTTCAGATGCTTTCTTTCACCTGAGAGGACAAGTGTATCATCTTCTTCAATCACCGAGTCAGCACCCGGATTTAAAAACTTTTGCTGGTTGTGTTTAATGATGGCGATGACAGTGACATCATAGTTTTGGCGGACATCAAGTTCGCCAAGGGTGCGCCCGATTGACTTCGCGCCTTTTTCCACCTTAAACCACTCAATAATGAGGTCGCTAAACGCCATCTCAATGGACTCCAGCGCCTGCGGCTTATAGACCATGCCGCCTAAAATCGCGGCAATTTGCCTTGCTTCGGAATCATCCAATGAAATATTGGAAAGAAGCTCATCCGGATCCCGGTCATCAAACCGATAGATTTCTCTTCTTCCGTCATCATGAATAATAATCGTCATTTTTTCGCGGTTTCTTGTTTCAATTTCAAATTTTTTGCCGATTCCCGGCAGGTCGTTTTCTTTTATATTCAATGAGAATCCCTCCGAATGTAGTATTGGCATAATGACAGGGTACAAACAAAACGGTATCCATTCATATTCGGAGGTAGTTAGACTGGTATTTGATCGGGATGGCACAAACCCTTTCCAGCCTGTTGATGTGAGGATCATCAAGCGGTTTGGCAGATAACGTTCTGATAGACTGCGCCAATGGATTGTACTCTTTCATAAACTCCGCCAGATGCAGACTGCCCGGTGACGGCGTTTTGGCTGATTGTGATTCTTTTGGATATGAGGACATTGGCACATAGCTGTCAGTGCTTGCATCAAACTGGGAGGGCAGGACCACGTCAGAAGGGGGAAAGTACACCATAAATAAGCTTAATAGAAAGCTGATCAGCAATTTATCCATGTTACCTTCCCCCTTTCTCATTCGATATCCCTTCCATTTCACTATATAAAACTTTATGTTCCCATTCAAATGATATGCATTTTTCAGTATCTATTGACCTTGAAAAATAAAAAAAGGTTTCTTTAAGGACGGCGGGGAATGTATATGAGAAAGATAAAAGAAAGCGTATACATGGAGGTGTTTTATATGGATTATATTCAATATGAACTGAAGGGGCCTGTGGCAGAAATTGTGCTGAATCGCCCTGATGCTCATCACGCCTTGAATGAGCAAATGCTGTTTGAGCTGAAGGAGGCGTGTGAAAAGGTTTCTGAAAGCGAGGCGCTCATCGTCCTCCTGAGAGGTACCGGAAAAGGTTTTTCGGCAGGCGGTGATATACGGATGATGACTTCTGATCATGATCCTAATCAATTTAGCCAGCTGATGGATACGATCGAAGCCATTACTTTAACGTTATACGAAATGAAAAAAGTGACGATTGCCGCTGTCCATGGCGCTGCTGCGGGACTGGGTCTGAGTTTAGCACTTTGTGCTGACATTGTGCTTGCAGAGAAAAATGCCGTACTTGCAATGAACTTTATCGGCATCGGACTTATTCCTGATGGCGGGGGCCATTATTTGCTGAAAAAAAGGATTGGGGAAGCGAAAGCGAAAAAGCTGATTTGGAGCGGGAAAAAGCTATCCGCTGAAGAAGCGGCTGGCATGGGTCTCTTGGATGGTACATTTAACGGAGAGCCTGCGGAAGGTGCAAGACCTTATGTTGAAACACTTTTAGCCTCGCCCCTACTGGCAATGATTGAGACGAAAGCCATTTTTCAAAGCCTCCATATTGATGAATTGAAGAAGGTGCTGGCTCTTGAACGAAGTGCCCAGGAGAGAATGAGGAGGACAAAAGATCACCAGGAAGGAATCCGTGCGTTTTTAGAGAAACGGGAGCCAAAGTTTCAAGCGTAACAGATCAGCCGGGAAGCTGATCATCTCTGAAACAAAATCAGCTTTCCGGCTGCATTCACTAAACGATGGGTATGATGATGAAGCTCTTTTTCCTTTAACAGGGCTTCACCCTGCTTTTTTGCCGCATCTTCGTTTTCCGCCTCAAATCGCTCGTTTATCAGTGTTTCTCCCGAAGGATCAAAAGCCGTAAGAAAATACTCCGCCATCATATTTCGCCTCCAACTATATCAATTATCGTTCCTTCTCCATGTATATTCTAAAAAAGCAAACCAAAATCCTTTATTATGTTTTAACCATATATAGTATATAATGGGTCGAGGAAGGAGGAGATTCGGTGCTGACGATTGATCACGTAACGAAGACATTTGGAGATTATAAAGCGGTTGACGGATTGAATTTAGAAATCCCGGAACAGCAAATGTTTGGCCTCTTAGGCGCAAACGGAGCGGGAAAAACGACGACCTTTCGCATGATTCTCGGCTTATTAAGCATTACGAAGGGTACGATCAGCTGGAAAGGCCGCCCCGTCAACTACAGTATGAGCAACAAAATCGGGTATTTGCCGGAAGAGCGCGGACTTTATCCAAAAATGAAGGTAAAGGACCAGCTTGTCTATCTGGCAAGATTAAAAGGTATGGAGAAAGGTGAGGCTGTAAAAGAGCTCGGAACATGGCTTGAACGCTTCAATATAACAGAATACGAGAATAAAAAAGTAGATGAGCTTTCAAAAGGAAACCAGCAGAAAATCCAGTTTATTTCGTCGGTTTTGCATAAGCCTGAGCTGCTGATTCTCGATGAACCATTCAGCGGGCTGGACCCTGTCAATGTCGAGCTGTTGAAGGAGGCTGTTATCTCTTTGAAAAACAGCGGTGTCTCGATTTTATTTTCCAGCCATCGGATGGAGCATGTCGAGGAGCTGTGTGAGCACCTTTGTATTTTGCAAAAAGGAAAGCCTGTTGTGCAAGGCAGTCTGAAGGAAATTAAACGTTCATTTGGCAAAAAGAATGTGACCATACATTCCGATGACGATCTGCATTTTTTACAGGGGCACGAAGGCATTACGCAATGGAAGGAAACGGCCGGCGGCGTAAAGCTCCAAATTGCCAATGAAGACATCTCTCAAGAGATCTTCGCCATGCTCCAAGGTAAAGGTTTTATTCGAAAGTTTGAGCTTGAAGAGCCGTCACTCCATGACATTTTTATAGAAAAGGTGGGGGCCGTCTATGAATAAATTTTTGATCATGCTTTCTCATACATATAAAAATAAGATTATGGCAAAATCTTTTATTATTTCTACTGTCGTCACGGTTTTGCTTGTTTTGGCTGTCACTAACTTAGAATCGATCATTTCTATGTTTCAAGGAGAAGACACAAAAGAGAAAATTGCTGTTATTGATGAAACAAACGAATTATATCCGATTTTCTCAAAGCAGCTGAAAGCAGTCGATACCGACAGCGATCTTGATGTGAAGCAGTCTAAGCAACCAGAGGAAAAAGTTACAAAGCAGGTCAAAGATGAAACGCTTGACGGCATGCTCATTATCAAAAGAGATGAAAAAGGGACGATCTCAGGGACGTACAAAGGGTTAACGATTTCGGATGAAAGCACGGTTCAAACACTGCAGCAGGCGTTAACGCAAACAAAAACCGCTGTTGGAACAGAGGAGCTCGGCGTTTCGCAGGAAACCATCAGCAGCCTCTATGCGCCTGTCACTGTCGGGCAGGAGGCGCTGAAAGAGGGTGCAAAGTCTGAGGAAGAGCTGGGGCAGGCGATGGGGCTTGTTTACATTATGCTGTTTGTCATCTATTTCTCCGTTATTATGTATGCCAGCATGATTGCGATGGAGGTTGCGACCGAAAAATCTTCGCGTGTCATGGAAATCCTCATCTCAAGCATGCCGCCGATCCAGCAAATGTTTGCAAAGCTGTTAGGCATCGGGCTCGTCGGAATAACACAGCTTGCTGTCATTATTTCTGCCGGATATCTGTCGCTGAAGCTGAACAAAACGAGCGAAACGGCTTCATCTGTCGGCGGTTTTCTTAATCTGACCGACGTTCCCGTTTCCACCGTGATATATGCGGTTATTTTCTTTTTGCTCGGTTACTTTTTGTATGCGACACTGGCCGCGTTTCTTGGCAGCGTCGTCAGCAGAATAGAGGACGTGCAGCAAACGATCACACCGATGACGCTTTTGGTGGTTGCCGGTTTTATGATTGCCATGTTCGGACTAAACGCTCCTGAAGCAGGATTTATTACGGTCACATCGTTTATCCCGTTCTTTACGCCGATGATTATGTTCTTGCGCGTCGGCATGCTGGAAATTCCGTTTTGGCAGGCGGCTGCCGGCATCGGGATAACTCTGCTTACCATTATCATACTTGCCGTCATTGGCGCCAGAATTTATAAAGGCGGCGTCTTGATTTACGGCAACTCAAGCGCATTTAAAGCAATCAAACAAGCGCTGCGTTTGGCAAAAAACTGATTAAAAAACAGCCTGGGAATGCTCAGGCTGTTTTTTAATTGTATTCGTTCTGACAGAACGTGCATTCGTAAGAAATCGGTGCTAAAATAAGGGTACTTCATCCTGGAAAGGAGCAGAATGTTGACTGATCTAACCTTTATTCATGCGGCAGATCTTCATCTCGACAGCCCGTTTTACGGGATATCGCATCTGCCGGAACCCATTTTTGCCCGGATCAAAGAAAGCACGTTTTCAAGCGTGAGACATATCATAGACGCTGCAATCACAGAGAACGTTGATTTCGTTTTGCTGGCGGGGGATTTGTTTGATGAGGCCAATCGAAGTTTAAAGGCGCAGCTCTTTTTGAAAAAACAGTTCGATAGACTTAGAGAGTACGGGATTTCAGTCTATGTGATTTTTGGGAACCATGATCATCTCGGCGGAGAATGGACACCGATTGAATGGCCGGAGAATGTTCACATGTTTACATCCCCAGTCCCTGAAGAAAAATCGTTTTATAAGGATGGCAGGCGCGCAGCAAGCATTTACGGTTTCAGCTATCAGACCAGAGCCGTGACGGAAAATCTAGCCGCCCGCTACCGGAAATCAACTGACGCGCCCTTTCATATCGGGATGCTCCACGGCACGTTATCAGGGTCTGAAGGACACGATCCATATTGCCCGTTTACTCAGGATGATCTTGTGAAAAGCGGAATGGATTATTGGGCGCTTGGCCATATTCACAAACGCCAGGTTCTTGTTGCCGGGCACCCAGCCGCGATATATCCGGGAAATCCTCAAGCGCGCCATATGAAGGAGACAGGAGATAAAGGCTTTTATCTTGTTCGTGTGGAGCGCGGAGATATGTCCTATGAATTTAAGAAAGCGCATGACGTCCTATGGGAGAAAGCAGAAATTGATGTGTCAGCGGCAGAGAATATGACCGCGCTCTTTCAAATTGTCGAGGACACGTTTTCAAAACTGCGGAAAAAGGGGACTCCTGCATGTGTGAAGCTCGTATTACAGGGGACAGCGCCAGAATGGTTATTGGATGCGCCGAGAGGTTCATTGGACGAGCTGCTTGAAGCCTTTCAGGAGCAAGAGGCGGACGAGGAGAATTTTATATGGCCGCTTTCATTGGAAGATGAGATGGAAAATGAAGCAGAGCTTAACAGCCTTGATCCTTTTTTTGGCGGTTTATTGGAAGACATTGAACAGACTGATCTGGCAGGCGTGCTGGAAGGGCTTGAACGGCATCCGGTATATAGGAGACACGCAGACCGGTTTAGTCAAGAGGAGACAAGAGAAATAAAAGAGCAGGCACAGGTTCTATTGAAAAGACAGCTTAAGGTGCTTGAGACATGAGGCGGTGAAAGCTATGCGAATCATATCATTACATATCTACCAATACGGAAAATTTTCAAACCGGACCTTTCACTTTTCCGCCTCGCCTGTCCAATTAATCTATGGATTAAATGAGGCAGGAAAAACGACGATGATGTCATTTATAGAAAGCATGCTGTTTGGATTTCCGAAATCGAAAAAATATGAACCGAAATCAGGCGGTGTGTATGGCGGTGTTCTTGAGGCTGAGCACCCTGCATACGGCGTGATGAAGATTGAACGGACAAAAGGAGCCGCTGAGAAGGTAAGGGTGTACACAGAATCCGGGGAAGTAAAGCAGGAAGATTTTCTAAAGCAGCTGTTCCAGGGCACGGACAGGGCGCTGTACAAAGCCATTTACTCGTTTGATGTATTCGGATTGCAGGAAATTCACACCTTTAATCGGGACAAGATCGGGGAATTCCTGCTGTTTTCCAGCCTGTTTGGCGCTGAAGCCGTATCAAAGCTTGATTCAAGACTGATGAAGGAAAGCGAAAGGCTCTTTAAACCAAACGGCCGAAATCCTCATTTGAATCAGGAATTGGAAACGCTGAAGCAGCTGGCAGCAAAGCTGAAACAGGCTGAGACAGAGGAGGCTGGCTATCATCAGCTTCTTGAGGAGAAAAGAACGCTCGAATCCCGTCTTGCAGCCGCTGAAACAGAGCTGAAAGAGACTGCGGAACATATTCGAAGCATCGAAAGAGCCATTGAACTGAAACCGGTGCTAATCGAAAAAACTGCGCTGGAACAGGCGATTGAACAATATCCGGAGCATGCGGGGCAATTCCCTGCTGACGGATTACATCGTTTAGAAAAGTATGAATCCCATCTTCATCCGAAATCCGCACAGCTGGAGGCGCTTCGGGTAAAGCTTGCAGAGTTGGACAAACAGCTGCAAAAGCTTAACCCAAATGAGGCCATATTGAAGAATGAAGCACTTATCTCAGAGCTATCATCAGCGTATCATATGTACCAATCCTACGGGGAACAGCTTGCCGCCATCCAGGCTCAGCTGCGCCAGTCCTCTTCACAGGCAGCGGCCGGGCTGGAGCAGCTGAATAAAACAGATGAAAATGAACTGCTGAATATGAACACGTCCTATGACTATGAATGGCAGCTTCAGCAGACGGTGCGGCATTACGTGCAGGCGAGAGACAGAAAAAGACAGCTTGATGAAGTGTTTGAAGTGGCGAGGCGCGAGCTGGAAGACGCTGAAAGGGCAGTTCGTGACATATCTTCCGTCATCCTTGAAAACAGCCAAAGAAAAGAAAAAGAAGCCGTTCTTAAAGCATATGATGAAGCACAGGGACAGCATCAAGAGCAGATGAAACTGAGGGAACAGCTGAAGTTCTTCGAAAGGCAGCAGGCGAAACAAAAGAAGACCGTGATGGCAGCAGGCATTCTCTTCATGGTTCTCTTTCTGCTGCTGAAGCAATGGATTCCAACTATATGCATCGGCGCCGCACTCGTGCTGTATGCCTTTACAACTGGCAGAAAGCCGCTGTCTTCTGAAGAAGTAAGGGAGACGAAAGAGCCAGAGACGGATATTTCTCCGCGAGAAGCCGAAGCGATTAGAGAAGCATTATGGGAGGATGACCGCAATAAACAGCACCTTATATCGTTGCGGGCAGAGCTTCAGCAAAAAGAGGCAGCTTACGAAAGGATCATTGAGCAATTTGAACAGTGGGAGGCCGATATGGCTCCCTCCTTCAGCCAAGCTGAGCAATTCATGAATGAACTCGGATTTAAGGAAGACCCTTCCTTCTTATTGGATGCTTACAATGTAATGAAGGACGTACAAAAAGAAGTGAAGAAAAAACATGAGCTGACGATCGAAGCCGGGAGACTACAAAAGCTTCGGCGGACATTTGAGGAACGCGTCAGAATGCTGCATCCTGACAAAATCGATTCTCAAACCCCCGTGGCTGATGTCCTTCACGAACTGCGGAAAAACGCGGAACGCGAAAAAGAGATTGAGAAGCAAAAAAATGAAATGAATAAAGATATCCAATTTCACGAAGAGCAGGTGCTGGAGCTGGAGCAAGAAATACGTTATTTCCAAGCACAGATCGAACAATTATTCACTGAAGCGGGAGCAAAAGACAGAAATGAGTTTTTCGCCATAGCCGACATCCGCAAGAAATGGAAGGATATTGACACAAAGCTGTATAACGTAAATGCACAGCTTCAAGGTGTCAGCTCAGCAGAACTTAATCTGGCAGACTCCGGCACTCTTTCTGAATTGGAGCAAAAACGACTGCAGGAACATGAAAAAAAAGAACGGCTCGATGAGGAGCTGAAACAGCTGCGCGCTCAAATCGCATTGCTTTTGGTCAAACAGGAACAGTTAGAGGCTTCGGGATTGGTCTCTGATCTGAAATTGCAAACTGAAATGCAAAAAGAGCGTGTGAAAGAATCTGCAAAAAAATGGGCTTCGATTCAAATGGTCAGACATGTGATCAAAAATAAAATGGAGCGGCATAAAAAAGTCGGTCTGCCGCGTCTTTTGGAGACAGCCGAGAAATTCTTCCGTCCGCTGACTGACGGCAGCTATCAATCAATTTATTTTTCCGAAACAGATGATTCCATCCTGGTCATGAACAGTGCTGGAACGGTATTTCAGGCGGAAGAACTGTCTCAGGGCACGTGTGAACAGCTGTATACAGCAATTCGTTTCGCTCTGGCCGTTACTCGTCAGGATGGGGCTATGCTGCCCTTCCAGCTCGACGATAGCTTTGTCCATTTCGATCAGAAACGACTAAACCGCGTGCTGGAGATGCTTTCTGTATTATCAGGAGGGGAACGGCAGATTTTCTATTTTACATGCCATGAACATGTAAAAACCGCGTTTCAAAGTGATCAAATCACCCATTTAGTGTCATAAATGAGGTTATATAGCTGATAATCGGTATGTGATATACTGATATTATGTAAGATACGGAGGGAGCTTTAATAGTATGGCTAAAGGGATTATGCTACATGAGGTTGGCGAACAGGTTGACCAATATCTATTGATTAAATCCTTAACAAAAGGGATTGCAAGCAATGGAAAACCGTTTTTAACACTGATGCTTCAAGACCAGTCAGGTGATATTGAAGCCAAGCTGTGGGATGCCAAGCAAAGTGATGAAGTAACCTATGCGCCGCAGACGATCGTTAAGGTGGTGGGGGATGTCCACCATTACCGCGGACGCACCCAGCTGAAGCTGAGAAATATCAGACCGGTGAGCGAGAACGAAAACGTCAATATTGATGATTTTTTGGAAACTGCGCCGATTCCGAAAAATGAAATGCTGGATACCATCACTCAATATATATTTGAAATGAAAAATCCAAATATCCAGCGGATAACAAGATATTTGGTCAAAAAGCACGAAGCAGAATTTATGGATTACCCGGCGGCTACGAAAAATCATCACGAGTTTGTCTCAGGTTTAGCGTATCACGTCGTCTCTATGCTGAATCTGGCAAAAGCAATTGCTGATTTATATCCGTCTCTTGATCGTGATCTTCTGTACGCAGGAGTTATCCTTCACGATCTCGGAAAAGTAAAAGAGCTGTCGGGGCCAGTTGCCACTTCCTATACAGTAGAAGGCAATCTGCTAGGCCACATTTCGATCATGGTCACAGAGCTGTCAAAAGCGGCTGAGGAGCTTCAAATCGATTCTGAAGAGGTTTTGATCCTCCAGCATTTAATCCTGAGCCATCACGGCAAAGCAGAGTGGGGCAGCCCAAAACCGCCGATGGTAAAAGAAGCGGAAATTTTGCACTATATTGATAATCTGGATGCGAAAATGAATATGATGGACAGAGCGCTGGAACGCGTGAAGCCGGGCGAGTACACTGAACGTGTATTTGCACTTGAAAACCGTTCCTTTTATAAACCGACGTTTCATAAATAATCAATAATGAAAAAGGACTGATGCTGACATGTTCAGCTCAGTCCTTTTTTACATGCTTTTCCCGCTCATAACCTGTCTTATTCCTGCATAAGGTTAAAAATAAAGAATCTATGCAAAAGGGGGGGAAGCCCGTGTTGTTTTTTCCATGGTGGGTATATCTTTGTATTGTGGGCATCATTTTCAGTGCATATAAGCTGGTGTCAGCAGCTAAAGAGGAAGATAAGTTAGACCAGTCTTTTATTGAAAAAGAAGGTCAGATCTACATTGAGAGGATGGAAAAAGAAAAAGAACGCCGCACGTCCCAGCAGCGTGAGGAAGAAAACCAAAATCATTCCATCGCATAAAAAAAGCTGCGCAGCTCAGTGAGCCTGCACAGCTTTTTTTTATTTAGAATTGCTTGAAGAGCTGCTATTTGAAGAAGTGTTAAATGTATCCTTCAAATCTTTATCCTTCACATCGATGTCAGCTTTTTTCATTACTTTTTGAACGGCTGCCTGCACAGCTGTGTTGTCATTAAGTTTTTGGTCGAGAACATCAGATTTCAGCTCTTTTTTCATATCTTCATATTTTCCGCGTTCTTCAGTCTTTTTGATGATATGGTAGCCGAATTGTGTTTTCACAGGTTCGCTGACTTCGTTTGTTTTCAGTTTGAATGCAGCTTTTCTGAATGTAGAATCCAGTTGTTCGTTATCTTTTGAAATCCAGCCAAGTTCGCCACCGTTTGTAGCTGAGCCTGTGTCTGTAGAGTATTCCTTCGCAAGGGCATCAAATTTCTCGCCTTTTTTCAGTTTTTTCTCTACTTCCTCAGCTGTCTTTTTGTCAGCGACAAGGATGTGGCTTGCGCGAATTTGGCCTTTTAAGTTTTCCCAGTATTCTTTAATTTCGTCATCTGTAACTTTGATGTTATCTTTAGCTGCTTTTTGTGTAAGCAATTCATATTTAACTTGTTCTTTTAGGTAATCTTTTCCATATTGATCTTCTAACGCAGTATATTGATCACCGAGCTGTGTTTTGTATTCTTTCATCTTGTTGTCAATTTCTTTATCTGATACTTTGTATTTCTTGTCCAAAACTTTTTCTTGCACCAGCTGAGTCAGGACGCTCGCTCCAGCTTGCTTTTTCATGTTTGTGTAAAGTTCGCCTTTTGTTACATCGCCTGCGTCTGTTTTTGCGATGACTTCTTTGTCGCCGCTGCTGCAAGCACTGAGAGTGAGGATGCTTGTAGCAGTGATAGCTGCTATTGCGATTTTCTTCATTGTTTTCAAACACTCCTAATCATTCCAAATTGAATTGCCTATGCGTATCATAACATATTGTGGCTTTCTGTAAAAAGATTTTAAATAAAGGGCATTCGTCTAGTCAAACTTTTCCTGATGACATACAAATATATTGATCAAGAAAAGGAGGTATGTAACATGAGCGGAGGATATTCAAACGGTTTCGCTTTGCTTGTTGTACTGTTCATTTTGCTTATCATTGTAGGTGCAGCTTACATCTACTAAGCAGCAAAAGGGATCGCTTGTTGAAAAAGCGATCCTTTGCTTTCACAAGCGCCTAATCGTTTTATCAATTAACTGCATAAGATGTAATTGGAAAATAAAGCTTTTTACAGGAGGTGCTTTTTAAGATGGGTGAAGTATTTGCAGGCGGTTTCGCTTTATTGGTCGTCTTATTTATCTTGTTGATTATCATCGGCGCTTCTTGGCTTTACTAATCAATGTAAAAAAGCATAGCTGCCGGTTCTAACGAGGCCGGCAGCTATGCTTTCTTTACTTTCCTCATATTTAAACAGTAAAGGATATCTCCACAAATGAAGAGATCAGTAAAATTAATATACATACATTGATAAATCGAAATACCTTATCCTGGCGCTCTTCAGGAATCTCTCTGACAAGGCATAATGTATTGGTGAGCCTGTTTATAAAGTAAACAATAAACAAGGCAGCCACGATAAAATAGAATAAAATGATGGGAGATTCCCCCTCTCTCTGAACTGCTCCCATATTACATTACCAAATATTGATCAAAAAAGATAGAATGCAAACTGAAAAATCGGCACAGCGTCAAGCGTCAGCTACTTTTCGACCAAAATATCAAAGCCGTCTGCTTCCTGATCGATAAAGCATGCTTTCGGTGCTTGCATCAGCTTCAGAGCCAGCAAAAAGTCCGGCAGACAGTAGCCTGCATGAATGCCTGAAATCATGCAGAAGTAATGGGCGTGATTCGGAAACGCCAGTGCGGCGTAAAATAATACAGGTGTTATCAGCATAAAAGGGCTTAACAGTGAAATCAGCATCGTCGTTTTCGGTATCCGTTTCCACGTTCGCATACGCCATACGTAAATCTTTTTTTCTATTTTTCTTTTTTTGCAGATGATCGGCAGGACATGGATGACTTTATGTACAAATAAAATAACGACGAGCAAAACGCCGAACAGCGGTACATATTCATCACTCAAGCTTGTTTTAGGCCGCAAAAGCTCAAATGCTAAGAAGTTAGATATAAAAACCATAATCATGAAACACACAGCAATCAATATTATGCGAACGGCACCATAATCTTTCATCAGATTTATGGTTTTCCAGCAATTCATCAAAGTCATCCTTCCGTACATCTTGAGTAGAATCTCAAAATAATTTACTCCTCTCAAGAAAAAAAATCAATGCTTTTTTAAGAAAAAATATCTTTCAGCAGGTATTTTTTTGAAAGGGGCAAACAATCTATGAAATATGGGGTTAGAACTTTCTTCTCAGTGAATTATCAGCTAAAATAAGATTAAAGATAGAAAGAAGTGGTGTGGATGGATTCGATGGATCATCGCATTGAGCGATTGGAATATTACATACAATTATTAGTGAAAACAGTGGATATGGACAGGTACCCTTTCTATGCGCTGCTGATTGATAAAGGGCTGAGCAGAGAAGAAGGGGAAGAGGTTGTGCGCATATGCGGTGAGTTGTCAGAGGAGCTGGCAGCACAAAAAGCGCAAGGATTTGTAACCTTTGATAAGCTCCTTGCGCTTTTTGCCGGACAGCTGAATGAAAAACTAGATGTTCATGAAACGATTTTTGCCCTGTATGAGCAGGGGCTTTATAAAGAACTGATGGAGGTTTTTATAGACATTATCAGACACTTTGATTAACTGTTTACAGGTTCAAGTTCTTCGGCTGATTCATCCGCAGCAGTGTCCGTTGCTTTTTTCTTCAGTTTTCCGTTTACGCTTTCAAAGTCGTTGTCGATATTTGTGAGTGATGTTTCAAAGATTTCCATAAAATCATCGCCGTATATATGGCGGATCATACACATCATTTCTGCCACTTCAGGGAACTTTCCGAATAAATGATACAGAGGCTGTGACCCTTTAAAAACCGCGTTGCGCGTCGGATCAAATTCTTCAAGCAAGCTCCAGAATACCTCAGTTCCTTCCTCAGTCAGCTGAACATATGTGTTTCGTTTATCGTTCAGCCGTTTTGAAAACCTTAAATACCCGCGTTCTTCGAGCTTTTTTGAAAAGTTAAATGCCGTTGATACGTGCATGACCCCGAACTTTGCTATTTCAGAAATGGAAGCTCCATTCAGCTGATAAGCAATCCATAAAATATGGTGCTCATTAATATTCAGGTCATACGGTTTGAGCCATTGCTGCCAATCCTTCTCAATCGATTTCCAAAGAGCCTTGCTAAGCTGAGCCATTTTCTGGGTGAAGACCAGAGCCTCTTTCACATCATAAGGCGGTTCCACTTGATTCATTACGTCACCTGCTTCTCTTTATCTTTTTCTCTATTATGCCAATAAAATAAAGATTAATAAAGATGAAAATGTAAGAATTTTTTAATAAATTCTTGAGCCGTTGCTAGGAAAGGCTTTTGCGAATAAAAAAAGTGCAGGTCATGTTTTGACCCGCACTTTTTTCCTTTGAATAGGATATTAGTTTTGTAAGGTTTTCTCCAGCTGTTTGATTTTTTCTTCAATATCGGCGATTTCTTTTTGAAGATCCTGCTGATGAGGTTTGATCTCTTCCTGCCATTTTTTAATTGAGGTTTGCAGTTCACCGCTTACGTCTTTAATGACATCTGCACTTTCTTTTGCCGCTTTTACTAGCTGGTCCTTTAAGGTTACACCATCTGATTTTAAGCGCTTGATCGTTTCTTCAAAAGAATCGCAATTGGTTTTTATTTTTTCACGCAGCTGTTTACCTGAAGAAGGTGCTGATAGAAGAACTGCAGCACCTCCGATGATGCCGCCCACAAATAGTCCTGTTAATAGAGAACGTCCGTCCGCCATTAAAATCACCCCGTTTTTTTCTTGAAATATGATACATTCAGATTTTTCCATTTTGTTCGAAGAATGAACTTCTATACATAGCTTGCTTTATTTTAGCATATTTTTTAAGTGAAAAGGAGGGAGAAGGTTGTCTGTCTTTATGATTGTGTTATCCTGCATCACCCTTGCCTTTGCAACAGGCGCCATTTACTATATCAGACTTCTCAGCCAGGCTGCTTCTTATCCGCCGAAGAAAGTCATTCGGCAGAAAGCGCTTGTTTGTTCAACCGGAACCGCCTTTACACTATGTCTTATCTTTATCACAAAACTCATCGCTTAAAACATACTGACATGCTGCGGGCTCTTTTAAAGAAAAAACCTCTCCCGGAAGCGGAAGAGGTTTTGTGTCACATTTATTTTGCAGCTTCCATAAAACTTGAGCGTCTTAAAATGGTTTGCACGATCGGATACATCATGATCATGGCGATTGTATTCAATACAGCTGCCGGCAGAACGACTGCGGCGAATAATGCGGCGAAACCGCCAGGCAAACCGACGATACATAAAGCTGACGTTAAAAATACAGTTCCTGATAAGATGGTGCCGATGACTGTCAGAACTGCGACTACAGCTGTTTTCTGGCTCTTTCTCACCAGAAGGAACAGGAAGAAAAACAGAAACGCTGATACAGGTTTGTCAATGATATTTGGAATCTGTCCTGCAGGAAACGCGGTTGTAAGAGCTGAAATGATTCCGGTCACAATCCCGATAACGAGAACGTTTTGCACCCGCGGGAACAGTAGAATGCCCATAAACATCATGATCAGCATCATATCAGGTTTCATCCCGCCTAAAAAGGGCGGAATAATGGAATGGAGCGCTGCGCCGATTGCGGCAAACAGAGCCATAACGACTAACTCTTTTGTTTTCATATCTATGCTCTCCTCTGCTAAGCTTTCTGCCCTCCAATAATATGCTCATCATTTATTGCGAAGGCTTAAAGAATTTGTTATGCAAACAGTATACCAAACGAACGGTTTGCACAGCCAGACTTTTTACTCATTTTCCTGCTGGAATTTCTTCATGAAAGTAGCTAATGTTTCACAGTCTTCCAGTGATACCGCATTATAAATGGAAGCACGGCAGCCTCCTACTGAACGGTGTCCGCCAAGGCCTACCATTTTTGCTTCTTTCGCCTCCTGAACGAACTTTTTCGTTAAACTGTCATCACGGAGCGTAAAGGTAACGTTCATGCGTGAACGGCTGTCTTTTCTGGCATGGCCTTTATAGAAGCCATTGCTCTCGTCAATGCAGCTGTAAAGAAGCTGTGCTTTTTGTTCGTTGCGCTGTTCAGCAGCTTCAACTCCGCCGTTTTTCTTCAGCCACTCAAGGACGAGGCTCAGCATATAAATGGCAAATGTGGGCGGAGTGTTGTAAAGAGAATCCGCTTTGACATGTGTTGAATATTTAAGGATTTTCGGAACGTTGGCATTTTCATTTTGCAGCCATGATTTTTTCATTACGACAACGGTAACACCTGAAGGACCAAGGTTTTTTTGAGCACCGCCGTAAATGACGTCAAATTTGGATACATCGATTTTTCTGCTTAAAATATCGCTGGACATGTCAGCGACGAGAGGAATAGGAGAACTCGGGAATTCCTGCCACTGTGTGCCGAAAATCGTATTGTTAGACGTAATATGTAAATATGCGCCGTCTTTTACATCTGTAAGGTCAACCTCGGGAATGTAGCTGTAATTGTCTGATTCGCTTGTCGCCGTCACAGATGTGTTTCCGAACAGTTTCGCTTCAGCGAGCGCTTTTTCAGACCAAGCGCCTGTCATCACAAAATGAGCGGTTTTTTCAGGTGTTAAAAAGTTCATCGGAAGCATTGAGAATTGAAGGCTCGCCCCGCCTTGAAGAAACAGAATGTCATAGTCATCCGGGATGCCCATCAGTTCAATCAGCAAGCTTTTCGCTTTTTGATGCACCGCTTCATATTCTTTGCTGCGGTGGGAAAGCTCCATAACGGACATGCCGGATTCATTAAAATCAATAAACTCTTTCTGTGCTGTTTGCAGAACTTCTAATGGCAGCGCTGCAGGACCTGCGTTAAAATTCGTTGTACGTTCCATCATGATCTCTCCCTGTTTTCCACGTTAATGTAACAAATAATACAATTATCCTATCACAAAAATTCAGTTTTTTTGATAAAAATTTAGAATTATCAAAAGAAATTGCGAATTATTCACAATAAAAAAACCTCATCTTTATGATGAGGCTAAGCGTTTCGCAATGGATGAAGAAATGTCTTGCAGATCTTCCGGTTTGTAATCATCTGCATGTGTTTTCCACACTGCTCCGAATCCGTCGCCTTTTCCGTAGCGCGGGATAATATGCATGTGGTAATGGAAAACAGATTGTCCTGCTTTTTCGCCGTTGTTGTTTAACGTATTTAAGCCGATCGGTTCAAATTCATCCCTGATGGCGCGGGCAATTTTCGGAACGGCGTGAAAATACTGTTTCGCTAATTCGTCTGTGAATTCGTAAACATTTTCAATATGTGTTTTCGGGATAACGAGGGTGTGGCCTTTCGTCACTTGGCTGATATCGAGAAATGCCAGCACATGTTCATCTTCATAAACCTTTGCTGACGGAATTTCGCCGGCGATAATTTTACAAAAGATACAATTCTCTGCACTATGCATGAGGGTTCCTCCTTATGAAATTGTGTTTTTATGTATAAACTCATCGTACCACAGAAATGCAGAAAATAGAAAACAGGATGAACGGCGGAGCGTTCATCCTGAATGCAGAGGAATCAGCTTTATGAAGAAAATGTGATATGCCTTTGGTAAGCACCTCATTTGTCAATAAAATGAAGACTTGTTTAATGCCTAACGATTCCTGCGATAAACACCTCATTTGACAGTCAGCTTCAAAATTGAAGATTTATCAATTCAGTGAATGAGAAAAGGTTTGAGCATAGGACATGTTTATTTTCTATCCAACTGTGCCTAAGACGTCTTTGACAAACACCTCATTTTTCAGTTGATATGCTTTTTCCTCTACAACAATTATAATGTCCAGGAACCTGTCTCTTTATGACAGCAAATTCATCATTTGTTAAAAGGGAATTGTTTCAAATCAGGCTTTGTTTTGGTACTATGAAGAAAAACAATATAAGGGGAGAAACTATGTCTCTGCTATCGGTAAAAGACTTAACCGGCGGTTATACGAGAAATCCGGTTTTGAAAAACGTGTCATTCAGCCTTGAGCCGAACCAAATTGTCGGTTTAATCGGTTTAAATGGTGCAGGTAAAAGTACAACAATCAGACATATCATCGGGCTGATGGACCCGCACAAAGGATCTATTGAGTTAAATGGAAAAACCTTTGCCGAGGATCGGGAAGGCTATCGGTCCCAATTCACTTATATTCCTGAGACTCCCGTTTTATATGAAGAGCTGACGCTGATGGAGCACCTTGAATTGACGGCGATGGCCTACGGCCTTTCAAAAGAAACGATGGAAAAAAGATTGCCTCCGCTGTTAAAGGAATTCCGAATGGAAAAGAGGCTGAAGTGGTTCCCGGCGCATTTTTCTAAAGGGATGAAGCAGAAGGTCATGATCATGTGTGCGTTTTTGGCAGAGCCTGCGCTCTACATCATTGATGAGCCATTTCTGGGACTTGATCCGCTGGCCATCAATGCGCTGCTTGAGCGGATGAATGAAGCCAAGAAAAGCGGAGCGAGCGTGCTGATGTCAACACACATCCTAGCAACGGCGGAGCGCTACTGTGATTCGTTTATCATCTTACATAACGGCGAAGTGCGGGCGCGCGGCACGCTGTCAGAGCTCAGAGAGCAGTTTGGAATGAAGGACGCGGCGCTGGATGATTTGTATCTAGAGCTCACAAAGGAAGACGCTGGCCATGAATAACATGCTGGATATTTGGCAGTCACGGCTGCAGGAGCATATCAAAGAAACAAGAAGGTACATGAAATATATGCTCAACGATCACCTCGTTATCGTTTTGATCTTTTTTATCGCAGGTGCCGCGAACTGGTACAGCAAATGGGTACGGGACATTCCCGCCCACTTTCCGTCCTTTTGGGTGATGGCCGTGCTGTTTTCACTCGTTCTGACAGGGTCTTATGTGCGGACGCTTTTAAAGGAGGCAGACCTTGTCTTCTTATTGCCGCTTGAGGCTAAGATGGAGCCTTATTTGAGACAGGCGTTTGTTTACAGCTATGTATCCCAGCTGTTTCCGCTGATTGCACTGAGCCTCGTAGCAATGCCGCTTTATTTCGCTGTCACGCCGGGGGCCTCGCTCGTTTCGTATGCGGCGGTATTTGTACAGCTTCTGCTGCTGAAATCGTGGAATCAGGCCATAGAATGGCGTATGACGTTTCAAAATGACCGAAGCATGAAACAGATGAATCTAGTCATTCGTTTTGCCGCTAATACAGTCGTCCTGTATTTTGTTTTTCAATCGGTTTATGTGTATGCGCTTGTCATCTATATCATTATGGCGGCTCTTTATCTTTATGTGTCTTCCGCTGCAAAAGGAAAAACATTCAAATGGGAGAGCCATATTGAATACGAGTTGAGACGCAAGCAGCGTTTTTACCGGATTGCCAACCTGTTTACGGATGTGCCGCATTTAAAGAAACAAGCGAAACGGAGAGCGTATCTCGACTTTTTGCTGTGGTTTGTGCCGTTTGAACAGCGTAAAACGTTTGCTTACATGTTTGCCCGCGCGTTTTTGCGTTCAAGTGATTACTTAGGCATTCAAGTCAGATTAACCGTTATTTTTGCGCTGATCATTATGTATGCCTCTGCAAGCCCGATGATCGCAGGGATTTTGACTGTGTTTACCGTCTTTATCACAGGTATTCAGTTTCTGCCGCTATTTGGCCACTTTGACCATCTGGCGCTTCAAGAGCTATATCCTGTCAAAAAGGAAGCGGAGCTGAAAAGCTATTTCTCTCTATTAAAAGCTGCGCTTAGCGTGCAGGCTCTGCTCATGGCAGCGGCCTCTGCCTATGCTGCGGGCGCTGTAGGTTTTCTGTACGCGCTGATCGGCTCTGCCGTCTTGATCTTTGTTGTTCTGCCGTCCTACATGACCGCCAGATTAAAAAAACACGGAAAGCTGTGAGCTGAAAAAAGGGGTAGGTCAAATGAGCGAGAATCTGCTGATGCAGGAAGCTCTTCAATGGAAAATGCATTTTTTGCGAAAGGATTCCATGTTGGAACGCTTCTCAAAGCGTGTGCAAACAAAGGTGAATGAACGGATACCTGAAAAAATTCATGCAGCGGTAACTGAAAGCGTGAAAAAAATGGTGGAAGCCACGATGGCGGGATCTAATATCATCACCTATAAGAAGGATACAAGCACACTTTCACTCAGTGAAAAAAACGAGCTTGCCAAAAAAACGATCGCTTCTTATCAGAAAGTGGCGGCTGCTGAAGGAGTCGGCACCGGGGCGGGCAGCATCTTTTTAGGTATTGCTGATTTCCCGCTGCTGCTCTCCATTAAGATGAAATGTTTATTCACTTTGTCCTCAATATACGGCTTTGATGTGAAGAATGCAGAAGAAAGGATGTTTTTGCTGCTTGTATTTCAGCTTGCTTTTTCAAGTGATGACTGCCGCAAATCGCTTTTTTCTGTCATTGAAAACTGGGAGACGGAGAAAAAGGATATTGACTGGAGAGTATTTCAGCAGGAGTATCGCGATTATATTGATGTCGTCAAGCTTTTTCAGCTTTTACCAGGGGTAGGGGCCGCAGTCGGCGGAATTGCCAATTATAAACTGCTTGCTCAGCTTGGAGATACAGCAAGACATGTTTTTCATCTGAGAATATTAAAGTAAACAGCCGGAGAGTAAAACGCCGGCTGTTTTTTTATGATAAATGATAAGTGATTGCAGCCCCTGCAAGCACTTTGGCAGCAGTCAGCATTGCTTTTTCATTGATATCAAATTTCGGATGGTGGTGGGAATAGATACGCTCAGGCTGTTCAGGAGCGGCTCCGGTAAAGAAAAAGGTTCCTTTGACATGCTGTAAGTAATAAGAAAAATCTTCGCCGCCCATTTGCGGTTCACCTTTAAGAACCTGGTGAACGCCGTCTGTGTTTTTTGCGACGTTTACCAGATGGTCGGTCTCCGCGGGGTGATTGACTACCGCTGGGTATCCGCGTTCGTAGTTGTAGTCATAGGAAGCGCCGTGCATGCTGCACACTCCTTTTACAACGGCTTCAATTTCTTTTTCCAGAATGTCGCGGACATTGTCATTAAACGAACGGGCTGTGCCAATGAGTGTTGCATGGTCTGCAATCACATTAAAGGGATTATCAGCCATAAAAGAGCCTGTCGATATGACGGCGGAGTGAATCGGATTGACTTTGCGGCTGACAATATGCTGCAGCGAGGAAACGATTTGCGAGCCGATCAGGACGGCGTCTTTTGTATCATGGGGGTGAGCGCCATGGCCGCCCTTTCCGTGAATGCTGATTGTAAATCTGTCAGCTGCGGCCATTACGGCGCCGGAGCGGCAGAGAATGGTTCCAATCGGCTCAGTCGCCCAAAGATGGGTACCGAATATGACGTCTGCGTTTTCAAGACAGCCGTCCTCAATCATCGGTTTTGCACCTCCTGGCGCGTACTCTTCAGCGTGCTGGTGGATCATAATAAACGTTCCTTTGAGATCATGCCTGTTCTGATAAAGCACCTTTCCGACGGCAAGCAGAGCTGCTGTATGGCCGTCGTGGCCGCATGCGTGCATGACACCGGGCACTTTGGAAGCGTAAGGAACATCTTTTTCATCCTGGATGGGAAGGGCGTCAAAATCGGCCCGCAATGCGACAGCAGGACCGGGTTCGCTGCCTTCAATATAAGCGAGAACCCCGTTGCCGCCGACTTTGGTGCGGATCGGGACTCCTAACGATTCGTAATAGGAAGCAATAAAAGCGGCTGTTTTCTCTTCCTGATTGGAAAGTTCAGGGTACATATGGAAATGGCGCCTGATTTCCACCATTTCATTGAAACAGCTGTCGAGCTGTTTGTTTATCTCTTTTTGCAGCGTGTTGATGGACAAAGCCGCTTCCCCCTTTTCTAAGCTTTTCCATGATTGTATAGAAAAAGTCTGAATATTTCAACTGGTTGTGTTTCAAAGCATGATCATCGCTGCAATGGTGGTCACCGAAAGCCCGATGACTACGGGGAGGAAGTTCTTTCTGGCAAGCTCGAATGGATCGACCTTGCAAATGGCTGCAGCGGGAATGAGCGCCCATGGAATAAGCGTACCGCCGCCCACCCAGATGGCTGATATTTGCCCGAGTGCAGTCAGGACGGCTGGATCAGCATGAAGAGCAGATGAAAACAGCTTGGCGATGGAGCCGGCGAGGGAAATGCCTGAAAATCCTGAACCGTCGAGCCCGGTTACGGCTCCAGCGGCAGTCAAAGCTGCGGCCGCAAGCTCTTTGGACATAGGCATCGCGTGGGATAGGGCGATGCCGAGATCATTGACAATGCCGTGTGAATGTTTAGGAAGTTCAGTACCCAATATGCTCTCATAGCCGGAATCACCAAGATAAAAGAAAGCGGCAATCGGGATAACGGGACCGAAAACCTTAAAGCCGAATTGAAACCCCTCGATAAAATATCCAGTAATTTTTTCAAGCCCTTTCTGTTTATACACAAGGAAATGGACGATCAGCAGGATGCAAATGGAAGATCCGCCAATTAACGCGGTTGCATCATTTCCTTGAAGGTTGAATATGACCATACAGGCGATATCAGCTGCAAATACAAGAGGAATCAAAAGAGCCAGCAAAGACCGAAGCCGTTTCGGCAAATACATTGAAGTGTCATGTTCAGCTGACATCATCGGGGAAAAAGAAGCGGGCCGCATTTGTTTTTTGCGTTCACGCTGAATCAAAAAGAAAGCGGCAGTTGTTGTAGTCACGCCCATAATCAGAACGAGCGGAATGCTTGCTGAGACGACATCACCGACAGGGATGCCTGCTGCATCAGCTGTCAGTTTTGGCGCTGCCTGAATGACAAAGTCTCCTGAAAGGGCAAAGCCGTGCCCAAATAAATTCATTGCCATGGCGGCAGCGATAGGCGGCAGGCCGGCACGGGCGGCTGCCGGAAGCAGAACGGCGCCAATTAAAGCGACACCCGGCGAAGGCCAGAAGAAAAGAGAAATGGCAAACATCAGTCCGCCTATCAGCCAGTATGCCATCACAGGTCCTTTAACTAGTCGTACAAAGGGAGAAATCATCGCTTCATTTATCCCTGTTTTCGTTAACACATCACTCATAGATACGATAAAACAGATAATGAAAATCGTAGGCAGCAGCTCAGATGCCGCGTAGATGAAGCTGTGGAATAAACTGCTGACCGAAGCTGAAAGCGAATGGCTGGCCCATAACGAAATGATGAAAATCCCAAATAACGATATAAAGGTTGTATCTTTTCGCAGCAGCATAAAAAGAATGATTGCTCCAATAAAAAACACATAAAGAACATGAACAGACATAATCCCGATTTCCATCATTGATCACTCCTTCCGCTTCCTACAGATTATTCATAGGCGGGCGGAAGGTGCTGGGACAGAAGGTATCCGATAGCAGATATTACTTCAGATCAACAAGGATATGTTTTAGCTGCTCGACCAACTCATGCTTCAATCCCTTTTTAGCGCTGCTGCTGGTGCTGCGGGTAGCATTCGGGTGAAAAAATAACGGCACCGGCCGCAAGCCATTTTTTTCGGTAGGCGATTATGCTTTCCGAAGGTTCTAAGTAAGAGCCGTCCTCACTCGTCATTTCATAATCGTCGAATCCGAATTGGAAGCCGCAGCACAAGCAGATTTCATAGGAGTGATTCCCTCGGTCATCATATGCTGGTTCTGTCAGCCCTTTAAACCCGCAGACTGGGCAAATATATTTCAACTCACTTCCCTCCCTTTCGCCATAAAAAAAACTGCCGGACATTCCGGCAGCTATTCGACAGCAACATATGTGGTGACATACGAAGGCCGGGAGAAGATGGACGTTGTGTCAACTCCGGCAGACGTGCCGCGTTTTTTGTGGGCTTCTTTGTATGAGCCTGACTGCTGCCAGTCTTGGAAGGCTCTTTCTGTTTCCCACAAGGTGAGAATGACGTACGTATCGCTGTCAAGGGGACGCAGGACACGAATGGCTTCAAAACCGGGCTCGTTTTCGACTTTTCCCGCTCTGTTTTTAAATCTGTTTTCAAACAGCGGCCGCCCTTCCTGTGTGACGGCTATATTGTTCAATACTGCGAAACCAGGATGCTTCATGTCTCCGACTTGGTCAATGACTTCATAAGAATGGGGGGCCTGAAAAACCGTTTCTCCGTTTGTTTCGTGAATTAAAATCGCATTTTCCTGTCCCTGCATCAAAAGCATATTTTCCGAGGAATGTTTTTGCACGATGTTTTTCAAAAAATCGGCTGTCCCATATGTAATATATACCTTCATATCAGCCACCTCCTGCTTGCTAGTATATCAAAACAATGGTATAAGTTTCTATTGGCGACTGCTTCAAACATAAATCAAAACAATTTTTCCCATACTACCTTTAGAAAGGCGAGGTGAGTTCATGTTTAAGATAAAGAAAAAGAAACTTTTCATTCCCATCATTATTTTAGTGTTAACTGCTTTTCTCGCATTAATAGGATATATTTCAATCATTTTTCTCGGTCATTATGTCATAGATGAAAAGAAATTGGTCCTTCACGCATCTTCAAAAATTGTTGACCAAAACGGGGATGAGGTCGCAAGTCTGTATACAGAAAATCGTGAACCGGTCTCCATTAATGAAATTCCGAAAGAGGTCAGAGAAGCGTTTATCGCAGTGGAAGATAAGAGGTTTTACGAACACCACGGTATCGATGTGAAATCTGTTGGAAGAGCGGTGTACCGCGATATATTAGCAGGAGGAAAAGTAGAAGGCGGGAGCACGATCACCCAGCAGCTTGCCAAAAATATTTTTCTGACACATGACAAAACGTTTTTAAGAAAAACGAAAGAAGTGATCATAGCGATCAACCTTGAACGGGACTACAGCAAGGACAAGCTGCTGGAAATGTATCTGAACCAGCTATACTTCGGACACGGGGTTTATGGCATTCAAGCTGCGTCCCACTATTATTTTAATAAGGAAGTTAAAGATCTAAGCGTATCCGAAGGCGCGGTCTTGGCTGCTATTCCGAAGGCGCCTTCTACGTATTCTCCTGTTTTGCATCCTGATAAAAGTAAGGAGCGGCGGGATACGATTCTCGGGATGATGAATGACCAAGGCTATATCAGTGCGAAAGAGGCTGTCAGTGCGCAGGGGAGGACGCTCGGGCTGAACGTGAAGAAACAGTCAAAAACACCTTGGTTTGACAGCTATATTGACCTTGTAATCGAAGAAGCGGAGGATAAGTATTCCATTTCCGGAGAGCAGCTGCTTCAAGGCGGGTACACGATTAAGGTGCCGCTTGATTCAAAACTGCAAAAAACGGCTTATCAAGTCATGAAGGAAGGCAGCTATTATCCCGGAACAGATCAAGATGCGGAAGGAAGCGCAGTTTTTATCAACAATAAAACGGGCGGTGTGGAAGCGGCGATCGGCGGAAGAGATTACACGGCTAAAGGATATAATCGTGTGACAGCTGTGCGCCAGCCGGGATCAACGTTTAAGCCGCTGGCTGTATACGGACCGGCGATGCAGGAAAAGAAATTTAAGCCGTATTCTCTGTTAAAGGATGAATTACAATCGTACGGAGACTATACACCCAAAAATTATGACGGGCGTTATGAAGGGGAAGTCACGATGTCGGATGCCATCACTTACAGCAAAAATGCGCCGGCAGTGTGGACGCTGAATGAGATCGGTGTGGAAACGGGAAAATCTTATTTAAAGTCAAACGGTATTGATATACCGGATGAGGGGCTTGCTCTAGCTCTCGGCGGTTTAGAAAAAGGCGTGTCGCCCCTCCAGCTTGCCGGCGCTTTTCATACGTTTGCCGCAAATGGAACGTACACCGAGCCGTACTTTATTTCAAACATAACCGATGAGGACGGGGAAATAATAGCCGATCATAAAGAAGAAGGAAAACGAGTATTCAGCAAACAGACGTCTTGGAACATGACGAGAATGCTTCAGCAGGTGGTTAAGAAGGGAACGGCAACGTCCGGCGCCTTTCACGGCGATCTTGCTGGGAAAACCGGTTCTACCTCATATACTGGCGTTTCCGGCGCCACAAAGGATGCCTGGTTTGCAGGCTATACGCCGAACATAACGGGAGCTGTCTGGATGGGCTATGACAAAACAGATCACAACCATTACTTAAAAGGCGGAAGCGCATATCCAACCAGAATGTTTAAGGACATTTTGACACAGGCTGGCGAAACGGGTTCTGCGTTTACGAAGCCTAAAAAAGTAAAAGAACTTGAAAGCCCAATTGAGCTTGAGCCTGTTAAAACGCTGACGGCTGACTATACATTTAGGGCAGCGGGGCTGTTTACGATTGAATTAAAATGGGATGCGCAAGAGGATGATCGGGCAGTATACAGAATTTATGTAAATAAGGACGGCAAGGATACGCTTCTTGATTCTGTTGAAGGAAAGGGAAGCTATGAGATCCCATATGCCAATTTGTTTTCGGGTGCTTCCTATAAAGTGGTGCCTTATAATACACAGACAAAAAAAGAAGGAGAAGGAACCGATTACGTTCAGCCGAAGTTGTTTTCCTCTTAATGGAATTCGGCGATTTTTTGAACTTTGGGCCGGATTTCTATACCATTTGCCCAAAACGAGGTATAGTGTAATGGTCAAGGAACACGAACGTATGGTTGCAGTATGAAAGGTGGAAATCAAATGAGGAAACGAGAAACGTTTAACGAGACGTTTTTAAAAGCTGCGCGGGGAGAAAAAGCGGATCACACGCCTGTTTGGTACATGAGACAAGCCGGGCGCTCACAGCCGGAGTACCGTAAGCTGAAGGAAAAATACGGATTGTTCGAAATTACACATCAGCCCGAATTGTGTGCGTACGTCACAAGGCTTCCGGTCGAGCAATACGGAGTCGATGCTGCAATCCTTTATAAAGATATTATGACGCCGCTTCCGTCGATCGGTGTGGATGTTGAAATTAAAAATGGAATCGGGCCGGTGATTGATCAGCCGATTCGTTCTCTGCAGGACATTGAAAAGCTCGGAAAGCTTGAGCCGGAACAGGACGTGCCGTACGTGCTTGAAACGATCAAACTGCTTGTCAATGAACAGCTTGACGTCCCGCTAATCGGTTTCTCTGGTGCGCCTTTTACGCTTGCCAGCTATATGATCGAAGGCGGGCCTTCGAAAAACTACAATAAAACAAAAGCCTTTATGTACAGCATGCCGGATGCCTGGAACCTGCTGATGACAAAGCTTGCCGACATGATTATCGTGTATGCGAAAGCGCAAATAAAGGCGGGCGCAAAAGCCATTCAAATCTTTGATTCATGGGTTGGCGCCCTGAATCAAGCGGATTACAGAACGTACATCAAACCAGTGATGAACCGGATTTTTTCTGAGCTGGCGTCGGAAAATGTGCCGCTTATCATGTTTGGTGTAGGTGCCAGCCATTTAGCAACGGATTGGCATGACCTGCCTCTCGATGTTGTCGGGCTCGATTGGAGACTTAGCATTGATGAAGCCAGATCAAAAGGCATCACCAAAACAGTGCAAGGCAACCTGGACCCGTCCATTTTGCTTGCTCCGTGGGAAGTGATCGAGAAGAGAACGAAAGAAATTCTTGATCAAGGCTTACAATCGGATAGCTTCATTTTTAACCTCGGGCACGGCGTATTTCCTGATGTCAGTCCGGAAGTGCTGAAAAAGCTGACTGCATTTGTACATGAATATTCTCAATCAAAGAAAATAGGCCTATACTCCTGAGCATATTTTTTGGTATCAGGATAAAAGCCTGTCAAAATTGTTTTGTGATAGATCATCTAAAGAGGGTGTAAACAGTGGGTAAAAAGAAAATGGGGCTTCTCATTATGGCGTACGGCACGCCTTACAAAGAAGAAGATATAGAGCGTTATTATACACATATTAGAAGAGGCAGAAAGCCTGAGCCTGAAATGCTTCAGGATCTGAAAGACAGATATGAAGCAATCGGGGGCATTTCACCGCTTGCCAAAATCACAGAGGAACAGGCTTATAAACTTGAACAGCACTTAAACGAGATTCAGGATGAGATTACGTTTAAAGCGTATATCGGGCTGAAGCATATCGAGCCGTTTATTGAAGACGCTGTGGCAGAGATGCATAAGGACGGCATTACAGAGGCGGTCAGCCTTGTATTGGCACCGCACTTCTCCACATTCAGCGTGCAGTCCTACAACAAACGTGCGAAAGAAGAGGCTGAAAAACTCGGCGGGTTAACAATTACGTCTGTCGAAAGCTGGTACGATGAGCCGAAGTTTGTGAAATATTGGGTTGACCAAGTGAAGGACACGTACGCGTCAATGCCGAAGGAAGAAAGAGAAAACGCGATGCTCATTGTTTCCGCGCACAGCCTTCCGGAAAAAATTAAAGAGTACGGAGACCCATACCCGGATCAGCTTCATGAATCCGCGAAGTTGATCGCTGAAGGAGCAGGCGTATCTGAATACGCTGTCGGCTGGCAAAGTGAAGGCAACACGCCTGATCCGTGGCTTGGACCTGACGTGCAAGATCTGACACGTGATTTATTTGAACAAAAAGGCTATCAAGCATTCGTATATGTGCCTGTCGGATTTGTCGCGGACCATTTAGAAGTGCTTTATGACAACGATTATGAGTGCAAAGTGGTGACTGACGATATCGGCGCCAGCTATTACCGGCCGGAAATGCCAAACGCTAAACCGGCATTTATTGATGCTTTAGCAACAGTCGTTTTGAAAAAATTAGGACGTTAAAGAAGGCGATGAACATGAGTGACGGCAAAAAGCATGTAGTCATCATCGGCGGCGGCATTACCGGTTTAGCCGCCGCCTTCTACATGGAAAAAGAAATTAGAGACAAAAATTTGCCGCTTGAGCTGACGCTTATTGAGGCAAGCCCGAGAGTAGGCGGAAAAATCCAGACAGTCAAGAAGGAAGGCTATATCATCGAAAGAGGGCCTGACTCATTCCTGGAACGAAAAAAAAGCGCTCCGCAGCTTGTCAAAGACTTAGGTCTTGACCATCTGCTTGTGAACAATGCGACCGGACAATCCTACGTGCTTGTCAACCGCACTTTGCACCCGATGCCGAAGGGAGCTGTAATGGGAATACCAACCAAAATCGCGCCGTTCTTGTCAACGGGGCTGTTTTCTCTGTCAGGGAAGGCGAGAGCTGCCATGGATTTCATCCTGCCCGCAAGTAAATCAAAAGAGGATCAGTCACTGGGCGAATTTTTCCGCAGACGTGTCGGGGATGAAGTTGTCGAGAATTTAATCGAGCCGCTTTTATCAGGCATCTATGCAGGTGATATCGACAAACTCAGCCTGATGTCAACATTCCCGCAATTCTATCAGACGGAACAAAAGCACAGAAGCCTGATCCTGGGGATGAAAAAAACAAGACCTCAAGGCTCCGGCCAGCAGCTGACAGCCAAAAAACAAGGGCAGTTTCAGACGCTGACAACAGGCCTGCAGACGCTTGTCGAAGAGATCGAAAATCAACTAAAGCTGACAAAGGTATACAAAGGCACAAAGGTTACCAACATTAGCCGAGAGGGCACGGGCTATTCGCTTGATCTTGATAACGGCGTATCCCTTGATGCCGAATCAGTGATTGTAACAGCCCCGCATAAAGCTGCCGCGGGAATGCTTTCCGATTTGCCGGCTGTTGCAAACCTGAAAAACATGCATTCCACATCTGTGGCGAATGTCGCCTTAGGCTTTCCGGAAGGTACCGTCCAGATGGAGCATGAGGGCACGGGCTTTGTCATTTCAAGGAACAGTGATTTCGCGATCACAGCTTGTACGTGGACGAACAAAAAATGGCCGCACGCAGCGCCGGAAGGCAAAACACTGCTTCGGGCATATGTCGGAAAGGCCGGAGACGAATCCATCGTCGACCTCTCAGATAACGACATTATCAACATTGTGCTGGAAGACTTAAAGAAAGTAATGAAAATCAACGGCGAGCCGGAAATGACATGTGTCACACGCTGGCATGAAAGCATGCCTCAATACCATGTCGGCCATAAACGGCGTATCAATGAGCTCCGAGAAGCTCTGGCTTCCTCCTATCCTGGTGTGTACATGACTGGTGCATCCTTCGAGGGTGTTGGAATTCCGGACTGTATTGATCAAGGAAAAGCAGCTGTGTCAGATACGCTGAAATATTTATTCGACTAAACCTCCGTACCGGTACGGAGGTTTTTTGTGTCTAGGTGATGGCAATATTGTGTAAAAAATGTTTGAATTGTTCAGCATGGTATGATACATTTGCATATGTACTTATTGACTAAAATGTTCAAATGGTCAGTTTTGAGGTGATATAAATGTCAATAGATCGAAGAAATCTCATTTTGGAGGCTGCCACAAAGTCTTTCACACAGTTTGGCTATAAAGCGACGACAATGGATTTGGTGGCGAAGCTTGCGAACGTGGGAAAAGGAACCATCTATACGTTTTTCAAAAATAAAGAAGAGCTGTTTGACGATATTTTCTCTACGTTATTGAGAGAAATGAAGCAAAAAGCCGACGAAGCGATGGAGCCTGATCTCCCGTTCCATGAAAATGTCCACAGGGCGCTGTTTGCCATTCTGGAATTCAGGAAAACACATCAGCTGACGATTAAAATTTTTCAAGAAAATGCTGAGATTGGTACAATGGCAGTTCAGGACGTGATTCAGAAAATGGAGCGTTCCATTCTTTCTTATATTAAAAATAAGATAGAAGAGGGTGTCGAAAACGGAGATATCAAGCCATGTGATCCTGAGCTGACGGCTTTTGTCATGTTGAAGCTTTATATCGCGCTCATTTTTGATTGGGAAAAACAGCATCCTCCGCTTGATAAAGAAACGATTGCGGAACTGCTTGAGTTGTATGTTGTCAAAGGATTGTCAGCCAACTAGATAATCCTTTCTCTTTACAAGAAAATGACCATTTTTCATGATGAGTCAGTTTTAGAATGGAGGCATCAGGATGAACACAATACGAAGTCAATGGAAAGACATCGTAACGAGTAAAAAATTATTGATTCCCATCATCGCCATTTTGTTTGTCCCGCTTATTTACAGCGGTGTTTTCTTAAAGGCTTATTGGGACCCGTACGGCACAGTTGACCAGCTGCCTGTCGTTGTCGTTAACCAGGACAAAGGAACGACATATGAGGGAGAAAAGCTTCAAATCGGTGATGATCTGGTAAAAGAATTAAAGGATAATAAAAGCTTTGACTGGCATTTTTCCAATGATCTCGACCAATCATTAAAGGACTTATTAAATCAAAAATACTATTTAGTAGTCGAGATTCCAGAAGACTTCTCTAAAAACGCCAGCACTGTAATGGACAAAAATCCGAAAAAACTGGATTTGAAATACCATACGAATGCCGGTTCAAACTATGTAGGGGCAACGATCGGCGAAAAAGCGATTGATAAACTGAAAGCTTCTGTTTCTAAAGAAGTGACCGAGCAATATACGAAAGTTATTTTTGATAACTTTAAAGATATCGCAAAAGGTTTGAGCGACGCGAGCAGCGGCGCGAAAAAAATTGATGACGGCACAAAGGATGCGAAAAACGGAAGCGCCCAGCTGAAAGAAAACCTGGAGAAGCTGACAGAAAGCACTGCGACAATCAGCGACAAAACGGCGCAGCTTGCAGCAGGGGCAGCTAAAGTAACAAGCGGCATTCAATCGCTCGACAGCTCGCTCGGCAAATTCCAGGACAGCAGCAAAACCATTTATGAAAATTCAGGAAAAATTGCCGCGGGGTCAAGTGAGCTGACAGGCAAGCTGAATGAACTTCTTGCCGGCCAGCAGACATTGCAGCAGGGATTTCCAAAGATTACAAACGGGCTGGATCAGCTTAATACAAAGGCCGCAGAGGCTTCTCAGAAAGTAGAAAAAGCAGAGAAGGTCATAAACGCAGTCGATTTGACACAGCTTGAAACAGCTGTCAGCAACCTTGAAAAATCTGAAACTGCGATGAACGAATTTAAAAAGCAGCTGACAGAGTTTGAAAACAGCTTAAAAAACCGTGATCAGGCATTTAAAAATCTGATCAATTCAAGCGAGTTCTTAACAGCGGAGCAAAAAAGCCAGCTGATTCATTCTGTTGAGAAGAAGCTACCACAAGTGGATGCGCCTGATTTTGACCAAATCATAAGCCAGCTCCCTTCAGTGGATCAGCTTCCTGACATTTCAACGATTAAAGCCTCTCTGGAAGATGTAAAAGAGCAGGCGGCACAGCTGAAAGCTATGCCGGAAGCTACATCTAAGCTTTATAACGGTGCAAAAGCGACGCAAGATGCAATTGACAAATTAACTGAAGGAACCGAGAAGATATACAACGGTTCACAGCAGATCACAGATAGCCAAAATAAACTGACAGCCGGTATTGGAGAATACAATAAACAGTTTGGTAAAGCAAAAGCAGGCTCAGAACAATTGGTGACAGGCGGCAGCCAAGTGTCAGGCGGCTTACTGAAACTGTTAGACGGTTCTAAACAAATTCAAAATGGATCATCAAAACTCGCTGAGGGATCTGAATCGCTTGATACAGGTTTAGGCAAGCTTCTGGACGGCACAGGACAGCTGTCTAATAAGCTGAATGATGCGGCTGACCAAACAGGGGATATCAGCGCTGATGATGAAACATACGGTATGTTTGCAGATCCGGTGAAAACCAATGACGACGCCATACATTCCGTCCCTAACTACGGAACAGGACTGACGCCTTATATCCTGTCAATGGGCTTGTATGTCGGCGGCATTATGCTGACGGTCGTATTCCCGCTGAAAGAAGCATCGGGCCGTCCGAGAAATGGATTTGAGTGGTTCTTCAGTAAATTTAATGTCATGATGCTGGTGGGAATCATTCAATCGCTTATTGTGGCGACAGTTCTTCTTCTCGGAATCGGTCTCGAGGTGGAGAGCACATGGAGATTTTACGTGTTTACGATCATTACAAGTCTCGCTTTCCTTGCAATGATACAATTTTTGGCCACGACGATGGGCAATCCGGGACGGTTTATTGCAGTCATTATCTTAGTACTGCAGCTCGGGGCCAGCGGAGGAACCTTCCCGTTAGAATTGCTTCCGCATTTCTATCAGGTGATCCATGGCGCGCTGCCGATGACCTACAGCATAAACGGGTTCAGAGCAGTGATTTCAAACGGAGATTTCGGCTACATGTGGCAGATGGCCGGTGTCTTAATCGGCATTGCTCTTGTCATGATCGCGCTGAGCATTACCTACTTTACGATCTTAAGCCGGAAGGAAGACACTTCAGAAGAACAGCCGGCTTCCTAATGAAAAAGACCTTGTTTCTCAGGAAACAAGGTCTTTTTTTATTTAACATCCCATTTGACCAGAAGTCCGGTATACGTTAATCCTCCGCCAAATCCGAAAAGCATCAGGGTTTGGTCTTTTTTCAGCTTCCCGGCTTTCACTGCCAGATCAAGGGCCAAAACAATAGAGACTGAGGATGTATTTCCGTAGTATTCGACACTGGTGAGTGTTTGTTCAATCGGAAACGGTGTTTTTTCACAAATCGATTCGATCATGCGCAAGTTGGCGCTGTGGGGAACAAACCAATCAAGATCATCACGGCTGAGCCCTGCTTTGTGTAAAAGATGTTCAAATTCACGGGGAACGGTTCTTGCGGCCCACTTGTACACTTCGCGTCCGTTTTGGACCATTTTCCCTGAATCCGCAAGCGGCATGCCATTGAGTTCGCTCCGCAGTCCTGCCCGATACAAAATATCTGCACCTTTTCCAGATGTTCCTTGGACGGAGGCGAGGAATCCCGGTGCCTCTTCAGTTCGTTCAACCAATAGTGCGCCCGCAGCATCGCCGAACAGAACGCATGTCGTTCGATCTGTATAATCAGTCACTTTTGACAATGTTTCTCCGGCGATGACGAGAATTTTTTGATGAAGCCCGGATGTAATCAATCCGTTTGCCAAATGGAGACCGTATGTCAGTCCTGCGCATGTCGCATTGATATCTAACGCGCCGGTGTTCTCCCAGCCGAAATATTCCTGCACCCGGCAAGCCGTACTCGGAAAGGCATAATCTGCTGTTGTTGTGGCGACGAGAATCATATCCACATCTTCAAGTGTTCCGTCGTAACGGCTCTCGAGATCTTTCACTGCTTCAATGCAGAGGTCTGAAGTGAACTGCTGCTCATCGGCAATCCGCCGTTCTCTCATTCCTGTGCGCTGAACAATCCATTCATCAGACGTATCTACGATTTTTTCCAGATCCGTATTGGTTAAACGCCGGCTTGGCGCATAGGTGCCGATTGCTGTAATGTTTGCTTTTGACATCATAACAACTCCTTTTATTATCAGATTATAACACTAGATATTAGTATCTGGTACTAAAAAGAGGGTTTTTGATAAAAAAAGAGAAACTGTCAATAGAAAACCAGAAAAGGAGGGAAAAAATGGTCAGTCAAGGAGCGATAGCCTCTATGATCATTTCAGGGGCTATTGCGTTTTTGTTGCCGATCGGACTGATGATATGGTTTAGGCGAAAGTATCATGCTTCGCTTAAGGTGTTTTTTATTGGCGCTCTTACGTTTTTTGTCTTTGCTCAGCTGTTGGAGGGCGGCGTTCATGTTTATGTGCTGCAAATGAATGAAACAACAAAAGAAGTGATGAAGCATCCAGTGTGGTATGCCCTTTACGGATGCTTGATGGCCGGGATTTTTGAGGAGTGCGGAAGGTATATCATGATGCGTTTCTTTATGAAGCGCCGTCTTTCTTGGGCGGACGGTCTGGCCTTCGGAGCGGGCCACGGCGGTCTGGAGGCGATCCTAATAACCGGCTTGTCCAGCATTACGCTTATCGTGTACGCTTTTGCGATCAATAGCGGCACTTTTGAACAGCTTTTGATTCATCAAGATGTGAAGCAGGCGCTTATGCCGATTCAGGCGCAGCTGCTGAATACACCTTCGTATGAATGGCTGCTCGGCGGAATGGAAAGAATCAGCGCCATCTCTGTCCAAATCGGTCTGTCACTGCTTGTGCTATATGCGGTTAAAAGCCGCCGGCCGCTGTTTTTGCTGTATTCGATACTCTTACACGGGCTCTTTAATGTACCGGCGGTTTTATACCAAAAAGGAGTGATAGAACATGCGGCGGCTGTTGAACTCATCGTTGCTGTGATAGCCGCGGCATCAGTGGTTTGGATTGTAAAGGCAAAAAGGCTGTTTCAATAAAAAATCCAAGCAGCAGTAACAGCCCGCTTGGAAAAATATGAATGAAATATTCGTTTAGGCATGGGGTATCAGAATATTTCTGATTCAGTCCTTAGCAATGACAGCAAGAGTGGCAGCGTTTTTTGCAAGAGCAATTTCTTTTCTTTTTCTTCTTTTTCTCGCAAGGGTCATGGCATTCTTTCTCTTTCTTGCAATGGTCGTGGAAATCTTTATCGAACCACTCGTCAAAGAACCAAAAATCATCGAACCAATGGTGACAATGACATTTCTGTTCATGTGAATGACGACAGCACATAGATATCCCTCCTCTTCCCATGCTTACTACAGCATATGAAAGATTGATAGGAAAAGATTGGACGGGTCTATCAGGAAAAGAGTATATTTTAAATAGATAATAAAAGGAGGAATGTCCGATGACGTCCGTTCGGAAAACGATGGAGCTGATTAAAGAACTTGTGTCTATCCCAAGTCCGACAGGGAATACATATGAGGTGATCAAATACGTTGAACACCTTTTAAAAGAATGGAAGGTCGAAACGGTTCTGAACCATAAGGGGGGGTTGATTGCCACACTTCCGGGCCGCGATACATCCCGTCACAGAATGCTGACGGCGCACGTTGACACCTTGGGCGCAATGGTGAAAGAAATTAAGGCAGACGGCCGGCTGAAAATTGATTTGATCGGCGGTTTCCGCTACAACTCGATTGAAGGGGAGTATTGCCAAATTAAAACGGCCTCGGGTAAAACGTATACGGGGACCATTTTAATGCACCAAACGTCTGTTCACGTGTACAAAGACGCGGGAAAAGCGGAGCGCAATCAAGAGAACATGGAAATTCGCCTGGATGAGCCTGTGCACTGCCGTAAGGATACGGAAGAGCTTGGCATTGGCGTCGGGGATTTTGTTTCATTTGATCCCCGTGTCGAGATCACATCAAGCGGATTCATTAAATCACGCCATTTAGATGACAAAGCAAGCGTAGCCTTGTTGCTTCGCTTAATTCATCAAATTCAAACAGAAGACATTGAACTGCCGTATACGACTCATTTTCTGATTTCTAATAATGAAGAAATCGGATACGGCGGAAACTCCAATATTCCTGCTGAAACTGTTGAATACTTGGCGGTGGATATGGGCGCTATCGGTGACGGGCAGGCGACAGACGAATATTCGGTTTCGATTTGCGTGAAGGATTCGAGCGGTCCGTATCATTATCAGCTGAGAAAGCATTTGGTCGATTTAGCTGAAAAGCATCATATTGACTATAAGCTTGATATTTATCCATATTACGGGTCGGACGCCTCAGCAGCGATCAAATCAGGTCACGATATCGTGCACGGCCTGATCGGGCCGGGAATTGACGCTTCGCACGCTTTTGAGCGCACGCATAAGTCTTCCCTCCGTCATACAGCGAAGCTTCTGTATTATTATGTGCAATCACCGATGGTATAAGAGGGAGGAAACGAATGAAAATCCATGAGCTGAAAAGCACTTTTGGCTGGGAGGGCGATGAAGGTCTTGGAGAACAGCTGATCCAGCAAATCCTTGCTGGAGAAAAAACGGCCACCTGCGCGCCAAAGTCGTTATATACAAATGATGAACTGAGTGAGGTATATCAAACAGCGGGACAGCTTGTAACCGTTTATGATAAACATGATAACCCGAGATGCAATATAAAAGTGACAGATGTGTTTGAAACGACCTTTGGAGCGCCTGATATGAGATTAGTCAAAGGCGAGGGCAACGGAGACCGAATTGATGAATTTCAGGAGGACCATCGGAGAGCATGGGCGGAGCTGATCAAAAACGGCGAAATGGAGCTGAATGAGGAGACTGTTTTGATTACAGAACTGTTTGAGCTAGTTCAAGATTAAAAAAAAGCCTGCGGGGCGATAAGAACCCCGTAGGCTTTTTGATTAACCGGAAATGGTTGCGTTTTGATCTGCTTTAGATTGGGTCATGACAGCTTCTGCTTTTGCAGGATTAAACATGCCTTCCCATTTAGACATGACAACGGCAGCAAGTGCGTTACCAGTCAGGTTTACAACTGTACGTGCCATGTCCATAATACGGTCTACACCGGCAATAAAGGCAAGTCCTTCTGCCGGAACACCGATCGTGCCCAGTGTTGCAAGCAAGACGACAAAAGAAGTTCCCGGAACGGCAGCCATTCCTTTAGATGTCACCATCAAAACTAATACAAGCGTAATTTGGTGCCAAATCGTTAAATCAATGCCATATACCTGTGCCAGAAACAGCGCGGCAATAGACTGATAGAGAACGGAGCCGTCTAAGTTAAACGTATATCCAATTGGGATAACGAAAGATACAATACCTTTCGGACAGCCGATTTTCTCCATTTTTTCCATGATGCGCGGAAGAACGGTTTCAGAGCTGGACGTACTGAACGCCAATAAAATTTCGTCCTTCATATAAGCTAGGAATTTGAAGATGCTGATGCCGGCAATTTTTCCGACAATCCCAAAAACGACGATTAAGAAGAAAGCAAGCGCGACATATACCAACCCGACAAGCTTTCCGAGAGATAGAAGAGAACCGAGTCCGAATTTAGAGACAGTAACTCCGATTAGAGCGAAAACCCCGAACGGCGCTACTTTCATCACAAGATTTACCACATGGAACATCGAATGGGAAACGCCTTCAAAAAAGGCTAATACTGGCTTGCCTCTTTCACCGATTGCGGAAATTCCCAACGCAAATAGTACGGTAAAGAAGATGATGGCAAGAAGATCCCCTTCGACCAAGGATTGGAAGAAGTTTGTCGGCACAATGTGCAGGAATGTTTCTGCCACTGATTTATTGCTTTGTTCTTTTTCTGTTTCAACATATTGACTGATGTCTGTTTTTTGAGCTTCGTGTATATTAACTCCTGTACCCGGGTGGAAGATGTTTGCAAGGGCTAGTCCGAGAATGATGGCAAAGGTCGTAATAATCTCAAAGTACAGAATTGTTCTGAAGCCTAATTTACCAACTTGCTTTCCATTTCCGGCTCCGGCTACACCGATGATTAAACTGGAGACAACAATAGGAATCACTATCATTTTGATTAAGCGTAAAAAGAGATCCCCGATTGGCTGCAGATAAGTAGGCAGTGCTGGGTTGCCGTACCAAATAACGCCAACAATAACACCTAGAATAAGTCCAACGAATATTTGCGTGGCTAATCCAAACCTAATTCTTTTCATAGATTACCTCCCAAAAAACAAAGTATCAACATATATCATGAATAGACATATATTTAATCTCACTATTAGATCAAATTATAATAGATAAGAAATAGGTTCGTCTATAGTAAATTATATTTCGAAAATATAGAATATTCAAAAATAGAAAGTGAATCACCAGAATTATCTAAAAACAGGTGAGCTTTGACCCAACCCTAACTATTATTTCAATATAAAGAGAAGTTAGAAGAATGAAGAAAATCTCACACTATATGCGTGAGATTTTCGCCTCTTTACATATCGCTTACTTTTATACAGTCGTTGCAAATATTTCCATAACACTCATGCTGCTCATCTATCTTTTTTCCGCATTCCGTGCACTTTTTCGAAGGCAGGTTTCTAAAAAATTCAGTAATTTTCCCTAGCATAACCAATCCCTCTTTCCCCTTTGTAATGTCTTCATTGTAATATAACAGAAAGTAAAATTCAATATCTGTTTTGATACAATGTTTAAAACATGCTTTTTTTTAGAAAAATGGGTATATTGAAGGAGGATCAATTTTCTTTTAAAAAGAAGGAGGACATTATGAAAGTTACAGTTATCGGATGCTACGGCGGTTTTCCGGCCGCAAATGAAGCGACGTCGGGCTACTTGTTTCAATCGGGGGATTATTCATTGCTTGTGGATTGCGGAAGTGCCGTGTTATCTAAGCTGTTTGGATATGTCCCGGCGGAAAAGCTGAATGCTGTGGTTCTGTCTCATTATCACCATGACCATATTGCCGACATTGGGCCGCTGCAATTTGCCAAGCAAGTCGGATCGTTCCTCGGCAAAGGAGAGCACACGCTTCCGATTTACGGACATGATGCTGATATAGAACAGTTTCAAAAGCTTACATATAAAACGCATACGCAAGGGATTGCCTATCAGCCTGATCAGCCGCTGACTGTCGGTCCGTTTACGATTACCTTTTTAAAAACGGTTCACCCGGTGACTTGTTATGCGATGCGGATTACTGACAGCAGCCATACTGTTGTGTATACTGCTGATTCGAGCTATCAGGATTCATTTATTCCGTTTGCGACAAATGCTGATTTATTGATCTCAGAATGCAATTTTTATGCTGATCAAGACGGGACAAGCGCAGGCCATATGAACAGCTTGGAAGCAGGGCGAATTGCAGAAGAAGCGGGAGCGGGCGAGCTGCTGTTGACCCATTTGCCTCATTTCGGCGTGCATGACAATCTTCGCAAAGAAGCCAAGACCGTTTTTAACGGGGAAGTGAACATTGCGAAATCTGGTTTTGTGTGGGAAGGATAAAGGAGGAGCACCATGTTATTTATTGACAATCAACATATCAATGATCCGCGGATCAATCTGGCCATCGAGGAGTATTGCCTGAAATATTTAGACCCTGAACAGCCGTATTTGCTTTTTTACGTGAATCAGCCGTCTATCATCATCGGAAAAAACCAAAATACAATAGAAGAAATCAATACAAAGTATGTAGAGGAAAACGGAATTATCGTCGTCCGCCGTTTATCTGGCGGCGGGGCTGTGTATCATGATTTAGGGAATTTGAATTTCAGCTTTATCACGAAGGATGACGGTGACAGCTTTCATAATTTCAAAAAATTCACTGAGCCGGTGATTCAAGCGTTACATCAGCTTGGAGTGGAAGCGGAATTAAGCGGCCGGAATGATATTGTGGTAAATGGACGCAAAATATCAGGGAACGCCCAATTTGCCACAAGAGGCCGCATCTTCAGCCACGGCACCCTCATGTTTGATTCAGCCATTGATCATGTTGTGTCCGCTTTAAAAGTCAAAAAGGATAAAATTGAATCAAAGGGCATCAAATCAATCAGAAGCCGTGTGGCAAACATCAGTGAGTTTCTTGATGATAAAATGACAACCGACGAATTCCGCAGTCATTTGCTCAGACATATTTTCAATACAAATCACATTCAAGATGTGCCGGAGTATAAGCTGACTGAAAAAGATTGGGAAGTCATTCGCAAAATCTCGGAAGAACGCTATCAAAATTGGGACTGGAACTACGGCCGCTCACCCAAATTTAACCTGAACCATTCGAAGCGTTATCCGATCGGGTCCATAGATTTGCGTTTGGAAGTAAAAAAAGGGAAAATTGAAGACTGCAAAATTTTCGGTGATTTCTTCGGTGTGGGCGATGTATCGGAAATCGAAAACCTGCTGATTGGAAAGCAATATGAGCGCAGTGTGATTGCTGATGCCCTGGCTGATGTGAATCTGAAGCATTATTTTGGGAACATTACGAAAGAAGATTTTCTTGATCTGATTTATTAATGTGAAACACATTGTTTGAAAGGAAATTTGTGTTTTGAAATAATGGAGGCGGGAGGGATTCACATGAAAGTGTTTTTAATCGGAGCGAACGGACAAATCGGACAAAGACTTGTTTCTTTATTCAAAGAGAATGCTGATCATTCCGTCAGAGCGATGGTCAGAAAAGAAGAACAGAAAGCATCTTTGGAAGCGGCCGGCGCGGAAGCTGTGCTAGCAAATCTAGAAGGAAGCCCGGAAGAAATCGCAGCCGCGGCAAAAGGCTGTGATGCGATTATTTTTACGGCGGGTTCCGGGGGCAGCACAGGCTATGATAAAACGCTGCTGGTGGATCTTGACGGAGCGGCAAAAGCTATAGAGGCTGCGGAAATCGCGGGAATCAAACGTTTTATTATGGTCAGCGCCCTGCAGGCCCACCGCCGTGAAAATTGGAATGAGGCACTTAAACCTTATTACGTGGCCAAGCATTATGCTGATAAAATTTTGGAATCCAGCGGCTTAGCCTATACGATTATACGTCCGGGAGGCCTTCGCAATGAACCGGGAACAGGAACGGTTTCCGCAGCCGTAGATCTAGAGCGGGGTGATATATCACGTGATGACGTTGCGGCAGCAGTCATTGCCTCTTTAGATGAAACCAACACGGAAAATCGGGCTTTTGATCTCACTGAAGGAGATACACCGATTGCCGAAGCTTTGAAGAATCTATAACAGTACTGACACTCGGGGCTTTTTGCTCTTGAGTGTTTTTTTGTGTTTCTCTATAATGAAGAGGAAAGCTTATCTTCAATAATGAATGACTACTCATTCACTTTAAGGGGTGGGAGAATGAATCTGGTTTCGAAATTAGAAGAGACAGCATCTGAGAAGCCGGACAGCATCGCATGCAGGTTTAGGGATCAAGTGATTACTTACAAGGAACTGAATGACAATATTCAGCGTTTTGCGGATGGCCTTCAGGAAGCGGGCATGGAAAAAGGGGACCATCTTGCTTTGCTGCTTGGCAATTCGCCTGATTTTGTCATCGCATTTTTCGGCGCATTAAAGGCCGGTATTGTGGTGGTGCCGATCAATCCGACTTACACGCCGACAGAAATCGGCTATATGCTGACAAACGGTGATGTCAAAGCAATCGTAGGAGTAGATCAGCTTTTGCCGATTTATGAAAGCATGCATGAATCTTTGCCAAAGGTCGAACTCGTCATTTTATGCCGGACGGGAGAAAATGAGCAGGAAGCTTCAGATCCCGAGGTCAGAATGAAAATAACAACGTTTACAAAATTGTTGCAACCGACACACGGTGCTGCACGCCATCCAGAGCTTGTACCTGATGATACAGCGGTTATTTTATATACATCAGGAACAACGGGAAAACCGAAAGGCGCGATGCTGACCCACCAGAATTTGTTCAGCAATGCAAACGATGTCGCCGGGTATTTGGGAATGGATGAGAGAGACAATGTAGTCTGCGCTCTTCCGATGTTTCATGTTTTTTGCTTAACTGTCTGCATGAACGCTCCGCTGATGAGCGGCGCATGCGTGCTGATTGAACCGCAGTTCAGCCCTGCATCTGTCTTTAAACTTGTAAAGCAGCAGCAGGCAACCATTTTTGCCGGCGTGCCTACGATGTATAATTATTTATTCCAGTATGAAGAAGGCAAGGCAGATGATTTTTCTTCTATTCGCTTGTGCATCTCGGGTGGTGCGGCCATGCCGGTCGCGCTGCTTACGGCATTTGAAGAGAAATTCGGCGTCACCATTTTGGAGGGCTACGGGCTTTCGGAAGCATCGCCTGTCACATGCTTTAACCCGTTTGACAGAGGGAGAAAACCAGGCTCCATCGGGACAAGTATTTTGCATGTCGAAAACAAGGTCGTCGATCCGCTCGGCCGAGAGGTCCCTGATCACCAGGTGGGCGAATTGATCGTAAAAGGGCCCAATGTGATGAAGGGCTATTATAATATGCCGATGGAAACGAAGCACGCCTTAAAGGACGGGTGGCTCTATACGGGAGACCTGGCAAGGCGGGATGAGGATGGTTATTTTTACATTGTAGACCGGAAAAAAGACATGATTATTGTAGGCGGGTACAATGTGTATCCGCGTGAAGTGGAAGAGGTGCTGTACAGCCACCCGGACGTAAAGGAGGCTGTTGTCATCGGCGTGCCTGATGCTGAAAGCGGCGAAGCGGTAAAGGGGTATGTCGTACCGAAACGGTCTGGTGTCACAGAAGCAGAAATGATGGCGCATTGCGAAAAGCATCTGGCAAAATACAAACGGCCTGCCGCGATCATCTTTCTTGATGACATTCCGAAAAATGCAACAGGCAAAATGCTCAGACGGGCGCTGAAAGATATGTTGCCTCATTAATGTGAGAAAAGCGAAGCAGCGGGCTTCGCTTTTTCATTTTTAATCCTTTGCTTCTTTTTTAATGATGTTTTGCAGCGCTTTGGTATCGTTTCGCGTTAATTTGTAATACGTGCCGTCTTTCAAAAAAACGGCCTGCTGGCTGTCGTCAATCCATAATCTGAATGAGTCAAATCTGTCTTTATGAAATTTTACCGTGCCTTCATAATCAGGAGCTGATGTTTTCTCAGTTTTCAGCTGTTTTCCCTGATTCATAATGTCCAGCATATCTTTGACGTGCTGTCTTTTTTCGATTTCAATCTTTTCCCGCCCGTCTGAAGACAGGGTGATCAATTCCGCATCAACTGATTGATACACATCGCCTGACCGGCTGTAAAGGTAGAAAAATGCAATAAACACAAGACCGATAACCACGATAGCTGCTACTAATTTTTTCATCTGCATCACTCCAAACATTTGCTAGTTTCTCCAGCAGGGGGTGATTCCATGCGGAAAAGTCCGAAATCACAGCTTGGTTCTAAGAAATTGGATTTATGATTACAATAGAAGTAATGGGTCTAGATGTGAGGAGTGAGGCGTTATGCGCAAGTGGATTGCGGGTGCAGGGCTTGCATATGTGCTGTATGGGATTTTTTTCTATTGGTATTTCTTTATGTCCGGCGATTCCGCTGTGCCGGAGGCCGTGAAAGGAACACAGGCTGACCCGGCTTCTTTCATGAAGCCGTCTCAATTGGCTGTCGCCGAACAGTATTCTGACGTGAAGAACTTTTTATTTTTTATCAGTATTCCTCTTGATTGGTTTCTGTTTTTTGTATTGTTGGTCAGCGGTGTTTCAAAGAAAATCAAGCAATGGATGGAAGCGGCCGTGCCCTTTCGTTTTTTGCAGATGATTGGTTTTGTGTTTGTGCTTTCGCTGATCACAACGTTAGTGACGCTGCCTTTAGATTGGATAGGCTATCAGATATCGCTTGATTACCATATTTCGACGCAGACAGCCTCTAGCTGGGCTAAGGATCAGGTCATAGACTTTTGGATCAGTTTTCCGATCTTTACGCTCTGCGTTCTCGTGTTTTATTGGCTGATCAAAAAGCATGAAAAAAAATGGTGGTTTTACGCCTGGCTGTTAACAGTGCCGTTTTCGCTGTTTCTGTTTTTTATTCAGCCGGTAATTATTGATCCTTTATACAACGATTTTTATCCATTGAAAAACAAAGAGCTGGAAAGCAAAATCTTAGCACTGGCAGATGAAGCCGATATCCCGGCTGATCATGTGTATGAAGTGAATATGTCAGAAAAAACAAACGCGCTTAATGCCTATGTGACAGGAATTGGGGCCAATAAGCGGATTGTTCTGTGGGATACAACGCTGAATAAACTCGACGATTCGGAAATTCTCTTTATTATGGGGCACGAAATGGGCCATTATGTCATGAAGCACGTGTATATCGGATTGGCCGGCTATTTAATCGTGTCGCTAGCGGGATTTTATATGGTTGATAAGCTTTACAAGCGGGGGGTACGCTTTGCACGAAATCTGTTTCATGTAGAGGGCCGGCATGATCTTGCGGCATTGCCGCTGTTATTGCTTATCGTGTCTGTTTTGAGTTTTGCCGTTACGCCTTTTTCTAATGCCGTTTCCCGTTATCAGGAGAATAAGGCAGACCAATATGGAATTGAGCTGACAGGGGACTGCGAAGCCGCAGTCAGAACGTTTCAGGATTTGGCTGTTACGGGGCTGAGCCAGGTTGATCCGCCTTTTCTCGTGAAACTTTTCAGAGGGAGCCACCCTTCGATCATGGAGCGGATTCAACATGCGGAAACCGATGAAAATACGTCAGAACACCCAGCCTCAGAACAGGGGGCCGATTAATAAAAAAGAAGCAGGTATGGAGTGGCCTGCTTCTTTTTTATCTTATTGTGCAGCTGCTTGTACGTTGATTAACCCTTTTCCATAGTAGAAAGAGCTTCCAAGGTATGTTGCAGTGCTTTCTAAACGATCACGGACTTGCGCGTTTGTCCAAGTCGGGTGCTTAGAAAGAATTAACGCTGCTGCTCCGGCAACGTGAGGAGTCGCCATTGACGTTCCGTTGTAAGCGCCGTAAGTACCTCCAGGCAGTGTGCTTTGGATGGATACACCAGGAGCCATCACATCAAGCTCAGAACCTGCGCTTGAGAATGAAGCTCTTTGGTTGCTGCTGTTTACTGCGCCTACCGCAATAGTAGAAGGATATTTTGCAGGGTAGCCGACTGTGCTTGTGCTGCCTGAACTTCCTTCGTTTCCGGCTGCGGCAACAACGACGATACCGCTTGCAACCGCTTTATCGACTACTGTTTTCAACGCTGTAGACCCAGTAGGTCCGCCAAGGCTCATGTTGATGACATCCATGTTGTTAGAAATCGCCCATTCAATGCCGTTAATAATCCAGCTGTATTGGCCGCTTCCTGTAGAATCAAGCACTTTTACTGCATATAACGATGCGCTAGGCGCTACGCCCAGAACACCAATTGTGTTATTAAGAGCGGCAACAGTACCGGCTACATGTGTGCCGTGAGAACTGCCGTCTTGGTATGGGTTTGTTTCAGAAGGTACGAAGCTTGCCCCGCCTCGAACGTTTAAGTCAGGATGAGAAGAGTCAATTCCGCTGTCGATGACAGCTACTTTTACATTAGAGCCTGTGTAGCCTTGAGAGTGAAGAGCCGGCGCTTTAATTTGAGAAATGCCGTAAGGAACAGATTGCGCATATTCATGTGCAACATGATCTTCTTCCACATAAGCAACACTCGGATCTTTTTTCAGTTCTTTTACAGCTTTTTCATCCAATGTTGCCGCGGCTGCATTTACATACTTAAATTGCTTTTGAACTTTCCCGCCTTTTTCAGAAATAACATCTTTTTTCTTGGCGGCGCTCATAGCCCCCATTGTCTGTTTAAATCCGACAATGTACTTCTTTTCTTCACTGTTTTTTCCGGCAGCCTGTGCAGACATGTTGCTGAATGCCATCGTGAAGATTAGCGTGAACGCAAACAACAAACTGATCCACAATTTTTTGCTTCTCACTCTTTACCCTCTCCTTTTACAATTTCAGAGCAGCCTATTGATAGACTATTCTGTGAATTTATTGTAATAGATTGGATAATATTTTAGTAGACCCATTTTTTTGAGATTGTTTTATTTCTATTTAGGTATATCATCTCTCGCTATTTTTATAGTGGCTCGAAATAACTGTATACATACAGAAAAGAACGAAAATAGACATGAGTAAATAATCATTATGTTGAAATTTCATGTTTTTTCAGGTTAAATCCTCCCGCGACCAGAAAGAACCCTGTCGAATAAATCAGTTCCAATGACCTGCATGTTTTTCTTTGAGATCAATGGATATTATCGTGATATTTTTTCCATGCATGCTGAAAAAAGTATTCTGAACAATGTGGTTTACAGAAAATTCTATTAAATATAAAATGAAATTCTTAACAACATATAGAGAGAAGGAAAAGGGATGAACATTCGACAAGCTGAAACAGCAGATGCGGCAGCCGTTGCGCCGCTGTTTAATCAGTACCGGGAATTTTATAAGCAGGCGTCTGATCTGGAAGGAGCAGAGGCTTTTTTGAAAGCACGCCTGGAAAATAAAGAGTCTGCTATTTTTATCGCGGAAGAAAATGGGGAATTCATAGGTTTTACACAGCTTTACCCAGCCTTTTCTTCCGTGGCTATGAAAAGAATCTACATATTAAATGATTTATTTGTCGCTCCTTCTGTACGAAAAAAGGGAGTTGGCCGGCGGCTGCTTTCCGCTGCAAAGGATTACGCCTCGGAAAACGGAGCGAAATGTGTAAAGCTGCAGACGGAACATCACAACCGGACGGCAAGAAGTTTATATGAGCAAAACAGCTATGAAGAGGAAACGGCATTTGTGCATTACAGTCTTAATGTGCCGGAGAAGTGAAAATAGAGGCCTCATGATTTGGTTTTTTGGCTGATGTTCGGTTACGATAAAGATGAAAAGGAGTGTGCCGAATGTCAACGTTATTTCAAGCATTGCTGGCAGAAAAAAATGCAGATGATGTTTCAGTCAATGTCAAAACCATATCAACAGAGGATTTGCCGAAAGACGGCGTACTGATTAAAACAGCATATTCTGGCATCAACTACAAAGACGGTTTGGCCGGAAAAGCAGGCGGGAATATTGTTAGAGAATATCCGCTTATTTTAGGCATTGATGCCGCAGGTACGGTTGTCTCTTCAAATGATCCGCGTTTTGCCGAAGGAGATGAAGTCATTGCGACAAGCTATGAGCTTGGTGTCTCACGCCATGGCGGATTAAGCGAATATGTTTCAGTGCCTGGCGACTGGCTGGTGCCTTTGCCAAAGAACCTTTCGCTGCAGGAAGCGATGGCGTACGGAACGGCGGGGTTTACAGCGGCGTTATCTGTCCATCGTCTTGAACAGAACGGACTCTCTCCTGAAAAAGGGAGCGTGCTTGTCACCGGAGCAACCGGCGGTGTCGGCGGAATTGCAATATCGATGCTCAGCAAACGCGGCTACAATGTGGTCGCAAGCACAGGAAACCGGGAGGCGGCTGACTATTTGAAGCAGCTCGGTGCTGATGAAGTGATCAGCAGGGAAGATGTCTATGATGGAAAACGTAAGGCGCTGTCCAAGCAGCAATGGCAAGGAGCCGTTGATCCTGTCGGCGGGAAGCAGCTTGCCTCGCTTTTAAGCAAAATTCAATACGGCGGATCTGTCGCAGTCAGCGGTTTAACGGGCGGGGGAGAGGTTCCTGCAACGGTGTATCCGTTTATTCTTCGCGGAGTCAGTCTGCTGGGAATCGATTCAGTGTACTGTCCGATGGATATCAGAGCCGCTGTTTGGGAGCGCATGTCTTCTGATCTCAAGCCTGATCAGCTGCTGACCATCGTAGACAAGGAAGTCTCTTTAACAGAAGCACCTGATGCGTTAAATGATATTTTGCAAAATCACATTCAAGGAAGGGTCCTTGTAAAACTGTAAAATAAGAAGTTTCGGCTTGCAGAAAAAAAGATGCTATTTCTGCAAGCTTTTTTGTTTGTCTAGAATATACAAGTTCATTCATAGCTTCTGTATCACATGAAAGCATATCCGTTTTCAAACATTCCTCCCAATCGTCACCCCATTCCAAATGAAACTTTCTATTCTGATTTTCAATAATAATAGTGATAATGATTATCATCCCGTGTTATACTATCTTTTAGACACCTCAATTGAGATACAGGAGAGACTGGAATATTATGAAAAAAACACTGATTATTCTTACAGTTTTACTTCTTTCTGTCTTGACGGCGGCTTGTTCTTCTTCAGCCGGCAATCAAAACAGTGAAGAAAATAAAGTAGCGGTAACACATGATTTAGGGAAAACGAACGTGCCTGAGCATCCGAAGCGGGTCGTTGTGCTTGAGCTTGGCTTCATCGACACTTTGCTTGATCTCGGCATTACGCCTATTGGAGTGGCGGATGACAATAAAGCGAAACAGCTGATCAACAAGGATGTACTGAAAAAAATTGACGGCTACACATCTGTCGGCACACGATCACAGCCAAGCATGGAAAAAATTTCTTCGCTAAAACCCGATTTAATTATTGCAGACACGACTCGTCATAAGAAAGTATATGATCAGCTGAAAAACATCGCGCCGACGATCGCGCTTAATAATTTAAATGCTGATTATCAGGATACAATTGACGTTTCGCTTACCATTGCAAAAGCAGTCGGTAAAGAGAAGGATATGGAGAAAAAGCTGACAGCGCATGAAGAAAAACTGAATGACACAAAGAGAAAGATCAGTGCGAACAGCCAATCTGTGCTTTTGATTGGAAATACAAATGACACGATTATGGCCAGAGATGAAAATTTCTTCACATCGAGACTTTTAACACAAGTCGGCTATCAATATGCGATCAGCACGTCCGATAACAAAAAAACCGGTAATGGCGGCGACTCTGTGAACATGAAAATGACACTTGAGCAGCTGCTGAAAACAGACCCGGATGTAATCATCCTGATGACAGGAAAAACAGACGATATTGACGCGGACGGCAAACGCCCGATCGAAAAAAATGTTCTGTGGAAGAAGCTGAAGGCAGTGAAAAACGGACATGTGTACCATGTTGACCGTCAGGTATGGTCTCTGCGCCGCAGTGTGGATGGAGCGAATGCCATTTTAGATGAACTTCAAAATGATATGGCAGCGGAGAATAAATAAAAAGACAGGCAAACGCCTGTCTTTTTTTATTGAATAAAACCGGATAAGTGGCTATTGATGTTATAATCTTTAATTTTCCATTTTTCTTCTGCAAATTCAATGTTGCTGAGGCAGGCATTGACAAGGCGCGTATTTTGAAGCTCGGGATCACCGCCGGAAATCTCTGTCAGCAGTGCGTGAATCGCTGCGCCGTGCGCGACAATCAGTACCTTTTGATTTGGATATGCGTGATTTACTTTTACCAATCCGCCCATCAGCCTGTCCGTGAGCTCTTCCAGCGTTTCCATGTTTGGATAGTTCTTGTCCGGATAGCGCTTTGTCCGTTCTTCAAGCGGCATCCCCTCCGCTTCCCCGTAATCACGCTCCTTAAAGTCATCCATCTCGACGATAGGAAGATTGAGGTATTCATTAATAATGTCCGCGGTTCTTCTGGCTCTTTTCAGCGGGCTGGAGACAATGATATCCCAAGAGAAATCTTTTAAGTATTCTCCGGTTTCCTTTGCTTGGCGTTCGCCTGTCTCGTTCAGCGGGATGTCTGTTTTCCCTTGGCATTTTTGCTGCAGGTTCCAATCGGTTTCTCCGTGTCTTACTAAGCAAACGGCTGTCATAAAATCCCCTTCCTGACTTTGATCTTATCGTTATTATACTAAATTAGAGGCATGCATCCTATGAAAAAGCCTATGCCAACACCTCAAATAATAAAGCCAAACCGATTCCGCCGCCGCTTCCGATGGCAGCGACAGCATATTGACAGCCTGTCCGTCTTTGCGCTTCATAAAACAATCTGGTGACCAGTGCCGCCCCGGAAGCGCCGTAAGGATGGCCGAGAGCTAATGCGCCGCCCCGCACATTGATTTTTGAATAGGGAATACCCAGTTCTTGTGAGCAGACGCATATTTTAACGGCAAAGGCTTCGTTGATTTCGTATAAACCGATATCGTCAGTCGTCAGTGCGTTAGCAGCTAGAAGCTTTCTGATCGCTTCAACCGGAGCGGCGGACGGATAGTTGGGATGAATGCCGCTAACGGCGCTTCCGATATAGCGCAGCACAGGTTTATAGCCGAGGGATGCAGCTTTTTTCTCTTCCATGACAAGGAGTGCAGCCGCCCCATCTGATATGCCGCTGCTGTTGGCGGCTGTAACCGTTCCGGAGCTGGTGTCAAACACCGGCTTTGCACGAGAAATGATTGCTTCCATCGGCCGTCTTTTCAAGAAAGCTTCGTCTGATTCCAACTCCCCGAGAGGAACAATCTCTTCACGGTACAGCCCTTCGGTATGAGCACTCCAGCTGCGGTGATAGCTGTGAAGCGCGTATTCGTCCTGTATGCTTCTTGGGATGGCATAGCGTGCTGCTGTATATTCGGCCGCCATACCCATATCGGGATCACCAACAGTGTCTGGTGAAAAGCGGGCTCTTTCTGAAAAAGGAGATCGGCTGCTGCTTTCTGAGCCGCCTGCGATATAAATGTTTCCGGCACCCGTTTTGATAAGATTGCATGCGGAACGCACTGCTTCAAGCCCTGAGCCGCATTGTCTGTCAATTGTCATGCCGGGAACAGATAAAGGAAGTCCGGCTTGAAGTGCTGACAGCCGGGCGAGGTTGCCGCCTCTGCCAGTGGCGTTTCCCAAAATCACTTCATCGATTTGATCCTCTAACTTTCGGCCGAGACAGCTGATGAGAGGAGCGGCCAAATCCTCCGGCAAAAACTGCTTCAGCAGTCCGTTTTCTTTTCCGAAAATCGTTCGTTTTGCATCTGCAATCACCGCGTTCAATCCACCATACCCCGCAGCCATTTTTTTACGCTGGAACGGGCAATTTTGCCGCTGTTAGTTTCCGGAATACAGTCTGTAAACACCCATTTTTTCGGGATTTTGTAGGATGCCAGTTTGTGCCTGCACCAGGCTTTCAGTTTTTTGATGTCTGTATTCCCGCAAATGACGGCCGCGGCGATTTCTCCCCAATACTCGTCCGGAATGCCCGCCACAGCTGCTTTTTCAACCTCTGGGCAGGAGAGAAGCACACGCTCAACTTCTTCAGGGAATATATTTAATCCGCCATATACGATCATTCCGTTTTCTCGTCCTGCAATGTACAGAAATCCCTCTTCATCAACATAGCCCATGTCATCTACTGTCATCCATTCCGATTGATCTGGTGTGCGGCTGTTTACATAGCCTGAGAACTTCATCGGGCTTTTGACGAATATTTTCCCGATTTCCCCTGGCTGACAGAGGTCCCCGGCGGCGCTGCGAATCTCTATGCGGACATTATGAAAAGGGCGGCCCGCTGAATGAGGTTTTCGTTTGCTGTCTTCCGGTGAGAGATACGCCACAAAACTAAGCTCAGATGTGCCGTAAAAATCGTACAGCTTCAAATGAGGCCATTTGGCTGCGAGCTTCTCCTTGGATGCTGCCGGCCAGTCCGCTCCCGATGAAATGATTGTAACGGAGCTGTCAGAAAAAGCGTGAATGTTGGCGAGGGCATCTGTCATTGTCGGTACGGTATAGAGTACGCTGATGGATTTCTGTGTGAACCACTCCTTCGTTTGAGCGGGAATGAATTTTTTAAGCAAACAAACGGTTCCCCCGAGATACAGAGTGCTGACAGCGCCGTATAAAAAGTGAGAAGACATTAACGTTCCCGGAATCAGAACTTTGTCATTTGAGGAGACCGAAAAATCTGTTTCTGTACAATGAAAGCTTTCAACCCAAGAGCGGTGAGAGCGCGTAAATGCTTTCGGCTTGCCTGTTGAGCCGGACGTAAAGCCCATATAAAAGGGAAGCTCAGGGTCAACGGCTGGAGCCGGATCAGCGGATGCCTCAGCGATATGCGCCATACAGTCTTCCAGCCAAACAACAGGTGTCAGACTATCTGTCAGTTTGTTTTTAAAAAGAGATGAAGCCACCACAAAATCTGCACCGCTTACTGCCAGCCGCTCACCGCATTCAGCCGCACTCCAGCGTGTATCAATGGGAACGGCCGTACACCCGGCCGCGGCAGCTCCGGCAAACAGCTGTAAAAATGCAAGGCTGTTTGGGAGCAGGATGGCTACACGTTTTGGAACGTTTGGCTGTGTCCGCAGCCAATTGGCGGTTTGGGTGACCAGCCGATTCCAATCCCGATATGTAATATGTTCAGATTCAGTCTGGATTGCAATCCGGCTTGAATTTTTATCGGCAAAGGATCTATATGTATGTGTAATGGTCACAGAATGTCAGCCTCCTTTTGTATACATCGTATCAGAAAGAGACAAGGCTTGGGTGATTTTAATGGCAAGCAGCGCAGATGCTGCCGCTTTTAATAAATCGCCGGGCACAAATGAAAGACTTATAAAACCCGCCTGTAACAGATCCATATGCATGATAAAAGCCTGTACAGGAATCCCAAGCAGGTAAATGAAGGCGATGCCGAATACAATATGAATGAAAAAGAGACGGAATACCGTTACCTTACGCAGTCTGTGAACGGTTAGGCTGATCAGCCATGAGGCGAACGGATAAGCCATCAGAAAACCCGCGCTCGGTCCGAAAAAAACGCCAAACCCGCCACGGCCGCCGGGCAATAACGGTGCTCCAAAGGCAACGAGCAGCAAAAAGACAAGCTGGCTTAAAAAAGCGGCTTTAGGTCTGAGGATGCTGCCGGCCAGCATGACACCGAGCGTCTGCAGTGTAATGGGTACAGGTGTAAAGGATAAGAAAAGAGGGGGAATAAAACCAAGCACTGCCATCAGTGCAGTAAAGATTGCAATGTGCATCATGTCTATTAATTTCATATGAAACCCTCCACTAACGAATAAAATATGGTTCTACAATAAATGCAGACAGCTTCTATGTCAACTTAATATTAATAGAGGTTTACATAAGAAACGTAAAAAAACCGGCCCTGCGTTCGGCCGGTTTTTGATGATTATTCTTCTGTAAGTATGACAAGCGAATCAACAGAAGCAGCCACATGAGAAACGGCGCGGCTGACTTCCTGGAGCCCTCCGAGAAAGGCTTGCAGATCGACGTCAATTTTTCCGGATTGTTCTTTGCTGACTTTCATGCTGTGAACGATCTCATCGAATAAACGGTTAATTTGCGTCATTTTTTCTTTGCTTTCGCTGACAAGCCCGTTCACGTCTTTAATATGCTTCGACACGATGTTGATTTGTGTATTTGTATTGTTCACAAGCTCGGACACTGTAGAAACGGTTTTTTTCGTATCTTCAGACAGCTTCCGCACTTCATTGGCCACAACAGCAAAGCCTTTGCCGTGTTCGCCTGCACGGGCTGATTCAATAGATGCGTTTAGCGACAGAAGATTCGTTTGTTCGGCAATGCCTGTGACGATGCCAAAGATTTTTTCAATTTGCTGTGCGATTTCATCCAGCTTGACCATTTCTTTTTCGATTTGGACGAGGCTCGTATCGATTCGATTCATCTGTTTTTGCTGGATTTCAAGCTCTTTTTTCCCGCCGATCGACTTTTCTTCAACGGTGCTGGATGTGACTGTGCCGGCTTTGGATGCTTCGGAAATGCCTTCAGATTTGTCAACAAGCTCTTGAACGGATCTGCTCGTTTCTGAAAACAGATTTGCGATCGACCCGGAGGTTTCTTGGATTTTCTGATGCAGAAGATTTTTCTTTTCCTCTTGTTCATCGCGAGTTTGGTTGTACTCAGCTTGAAACGCTTCAAGAACAAGCTGCTGTTCTAAGTTTAAGATTTTGGTTGTCGCTTTGATTGCTTTCAGCAGTTCATGGTGATCTGAAATTGATTTTTCATAAATATCAATCATTGATAGAAGCAATTCCTGAAACGCCCCCATGTACCATTTTGGCAGAAGGCCGATTCGTAAATGGATAGAAGCAATTTTATTTCGTTTTTCAATGAATTCATCATCAATGACACCGGCAAACATTTCCTGAATATGCCGTTTTAACGTTTGTTTTAAGCGGTCAACTGAGCTGTGGTCGTTAATGATATCCATTAATGAGCTTTCATGGTCGAGGTTTTTATAGAATGCGTCCACGATGTAAACAATGTTTTCTTGGATTAAGGGTTGAAGCTCCTGCAGCACGTGCAGCTCTGGGTCTCCCAGTCTGACCATTTTGAGCTGTTTTTTCACATCTGAGAACTTGTTTGTGAGCTGAATGCGATTTTTTTGCTGGGCGTTTGAATCTGAAAAATAAGCTGTTTCTTTTTTTCTATCTTTTTTAAATAACAATACAGTGATCCCCCTTGGGAAAAATATAATTTTATCTTTTGGTTTTTTAAGCCTTTTCCTTTTTTATCGGTCAAGGGGAGCACGAATGAAGACGCCAGATAGAAATTATTTATAAAAAAACCGTTCAGTTCACTGAACGGTTTAATCAAGGTCAATTTGTTTTAATGGTTTGATGGCCGGTCCTTCAACTACCTCGCCGTTTGGTTTAAAGCGTGATCCGTGGCACGGACAATCCCATGTGTGCTCTCCATCGTTCCATTCCACTTCACAGCCTAAATGGGTGCAGGTTGTATCAACAAGATGCAGGCACCCTGTTTCATCTCTGAATGCCCCCGCGCGTCTCCCGTTAATGGTGACGGCTTTTCCTTCACCTGGCGCGATCTTTTCAAACTCGACGTCGGGTTTTTCAAGCTTTCCTTTAATGAAATGCTTGGCCACATCTGCATTATAGGAAATCACCTTTTGCAAGCCGGGATTCAGATGAAAACGCGACGGTGTAAAAATGCTCTCATATGGATTGTCTTTTTTCTCCACAAGGTCTGACAAAAGCTGAGCCGCGACAGCTGATGATGTCATGCCCCATTTTTTGAAGCCGGTCGCAACGAGAATATTGTCTTCGTTTTCAGACATAGGCCCGATGAATGGGATTTTGTCGATAGTCACGAGATCCTGTGTGGACCAGTAATAGGGAATGCTTTCAATTCCAATTGTGCTTTCTGCCAATTGTCTCAGCGTTTCGTAATGTGTCGACATGTCTTTTCCTTGGCCTGTTTTATGGCTTACTCCGCTGAATAGAATCAGCTTTTCTCCGTTGGCAATGGTGTAGCGAAGCGCAACTGACGGCTGGTCTATACTTACATACATGCCCTCAGGATAGTCGATCTTCGGCTTGACGGCGAGGACATAGGATCTGTCAGAATACATTCTTGCTGCATATAATCCGCCCCCGTCATAAAAAGGGAAATGGGAGCAGCATACGATAAATCGGCTTTTAATGGCGTGCCGGCTTTTTGTAACAACTTCAGGCATTTCCCCTTTTTTAATATCAAGCGCAACTGTCTCTTCAAAAATCCGTCCGCCTTTTTGCACGATCTGATCAAGGAGCGCGGTTAAAAAGTGAAGCGGGTGAAATTGGGCTTGATTCTTCATTACAAGCCCCAGCTTAGAGCCGACGGGAAGGGGAAGATCTTTTACGAGGTCTCTCTCAATCCCTAGTTTTGTATATGCCTCATGCTCAGTGCGGATTTTTTGTACAGCATCTTCACTTGTTGTGTAAAGGTAAGCATCTTGTTTGGTCCATTCGCAATCGATCTGATGTTCATCAATAATCCCTTTTATGTAATCAATTGCATTTTGGTTCGCTTCATAATAAAGCCTTGCGTGGTTCAACCCGAAGTTGCGGATAAATTCATCATAGATCATATCGTGCTGAGCTGTCACTTTTGCCGTTGTGTGGGCCGTTGTGCCATTGAGAACCTGATTCGCTTCAATCAGAACGACTCGGAAGCCTCTTTTGGACAGCTCATAGGCCGTCGTGATTCCTGTAATGCCTCCTCCAATAATGGTGACATCACATTCCGTATCCTCTTGCAGCGCCGGAAAAGAAGGCAAGTCCGCCGATGTTCTCCAATATGTCTCAGGAGCTTCTTTTGAAAAATGTTGATTAGCCAAGCCATTGTACCTCCAATATCATTTATTCTTAATTTTTCCACTTTCTATCTTTTCATACATAGGAAGCAGGCTTTATTCATAACATAATAGGGTTGAAAAGGAGTGATTGCATTGGCGAATGAGAAAAAGAAAACATTGCCGCCGCAGCATCAGGACCAGCAGCCGGGATTCGAATATCTGATGGATCCCCGTCCGGTATTTGATAAGCCGAAGAAGGCAAAAAAACTAGCGGGCAAAACGGCCATTATTACAGGTGGAGACAGCGGGATCGGACGCGCTGTATCGGTGTTATTCGCAAAAGAAGGGGCGAATGTGGTCATTGTGTATTTTAATGAACATCAGGACGCCGAAGAAACAAAGGAGTATGTAGAGAAAGAAGGGGTGAAGTGCCTGCTGATTGCAGGAGATGTCGGAGATGAAGCCTTTTGTAACGAGGTGGTAAGACAGGCCAGCCAGGCTTTTTCATCCATTGATATTTTGGTCAATAATGCCGCTGAGCAGCATGTGCAGCCGAGCATTGAAAAAATCACTAGCCACCAGCTGATCAGAACCTTCCAGACAAACATTTTCTCTATGTTTTATTTAACGAAGGCTGTGTTGCCTCACTTGAAAAAAGGAAGCAGTATTATCAATACAGCATCGATCACCGCGTACAAAGGCAATAAAACACTGATCGATTACTCAGCGACAAAAGGAGCCATTGTCACTTTTACAAGATCCCTTTCCCAATCGCTTGTCCAGCAGGGCATTCGAGTCAATGCGGTTGCGCCGGGGCCAATCTGGACACCGCTCATTCCGGCCAGCTTTGCCGCAAAAGATGTGGAAGTGTTTGGTTCGGATGTGCCGATGGAACGGCCAGGCCAGCCGGTGGAAGTGGCGCCGAGCTATTTATATCTTGCCAGCGATGATTCTACTTACGTCACCGGGCAGACAATTCATGTCAACGGGGGAACGATTGTAAATGGATAATTAAAAAAGCCAATCCTTAAGGATTGGCTTATTCGCTCTGTTTGAGCGCTGCATATTCTTTAGAGAGCGTAAGAAACGCATCTTTATCTTTTTCGTCCAAGGCTTTGTTGATTTGGTCAGTCAGCATGGTCAACCGACGCTTAAACAAGGATTCATCGAGCACCATTTGAATGTAAATATCCATCATTGTTACATCAAATTCTTTTGTTTTTTGCGTGTTGCGGGACTTCATGAGCTCAGTGTACGACTTTTTCTCTTTCATAAAGAATCCCCCCAATGCCTTTTTTATAGTATATGGATAACGGTCGAAAAAATCAATAAATTTTTATAATTTTTAGACAACTAATACTTGGCAATCTATCGACATATCCTGCGAAGTGCTGTGTTATGAGATCATATAGTAAAGTAAAATCGGTTTATTACTAGTAAAATAGAACTAAAAAATATAAATAAAAGATGATTTTAGTTCATTTGTTAAAAAATCCTGTCGTTTTATAAACACAGATGATAGATTATTAGTATAAAATTTGCAGAAAAAGGATGGAGGCCATAACATGAGTCAGAAAACTGACGCACCACTAGAATCGTATGAAGTAAACAGCGCAACAATTGCCGTGCTGCCAGAAGAAATCGACGGCAAAATCTGTTCAAAAATCATTGAAAAAGACTGTATGTTTTACGTCAGCATGAAGCCGCTGCAAATTGTCGACCGAAGCTGCCGATTTTTCGGATCAAGCTACGCGGGAAGAAAAGCGGGAACTTATGAAGTGACAAAAATTTCTCACAAACCGCCAATCATGGTGGACCCTTCGAACCAAATCTTTTTATTCCCTACACTTTCTTCGACTAGACCCCAATGCGGCTGGATTTCCCATGTGCATGTAAAAGAATTCAAACCGACTGAATTCGACGATACGGAAGTGACGTTTTCAAACGGAAAAACGTTGGAGCTGCCGGTCTCATGCAATTCGTTCGAGAATCAGGTATACCGGACAGCCTGGCTCAGAACCAAATTTCAGGACAGAATCGAACACCGTGTCCCGAAACGGCAGGAATTTATGCTGTATCCGAAGGAAGAGCGGACGAAGATGATTTATGATTTTATTTTGCGTGAGCTTGGGGAGCGGTATTAGAAAATAGAAAGGAGCTGACCAAACAGGGCAGGGCAGCTCCTTCTAAAAACGCTAGGCCGTCGGAATTCCGCCGGTGATGCCGTATATTTGAGATGTCACATAGCTTGAATTCTCTGAAGCTAAGAATACATAAACATCTGCCAGCTCCACCGGCTGGCCGGCGCGGTTTAATGGTGACGGCGGTGTACCTTTGCCGAATTTCGGAATGTTTTCAGTCGGCTGTCCGCCGGAAATTTGCAGCGGAGTCCAGATTGGCCCTGGCGCAACAGAGTTCACTCTGATGCCTTTGGGTGCAAGCTGTTTTCCGAGCGCAACGGTAAAGCCGATAATGGCGTTTTTCGTTGCCGCATAATCTAACAGCATCGGACTTGGATTGTAGCCTTCAACTGAAGTTGTGGTAATAATAGACGCACCCTCCGGCAAATACGGAAGCGCCGCTTTAACCACCCAATATAGGGAGAAGACGTTCACTTCAAACGTTTTATAGATTTGTTCGGTAGGAAGGTCTTCAATGTTTTGCACTGCTTGCTGTTTACCGGCAACGAGCGCTAACACATCCAGCCCGCCGAGTTCGTTATGCGCTTGTTTGACTAAATTCTGACAAAACGATTCGTCACTCAGATCACCTGGAATCAGGACTGCCTTGCGTCCTTCTGCTTCAATCAGTTCTTTTACTTCTTCTGCATCAGGCTGTTCCGCGGGCAAATAGTTGATTGCCACATCGGCGCCTTCCCGGGCATAAGCGATGGCGGCAGCGCGGCCAATACCGGAATCACCGCCGGTGACAAGAGCTTTTCGGCCATTTAGTTTGCCAGCTCCTTTATAGCTTTTTTCTCCGCAGTCCGGCACCGGCTTCATTTTTTGCTGCAAACCGGGCGGTTCTTGGTATTGTTCAGGAAATTCATCGTGAAAAAATGCTGTTAAAGGATTGTTTCGTTTTGTATCAGACATCATCAACGCTCCTTTTTGTGTGTGGTGTACATTCGTATGTGTACCCTTGAGCAAAGTGAGGAAAACATGTTTTGGCAGTTTGCATCTCTGCAAGACAAAGAAAGCCGAAAAAAATGCCGCTCCTTCCATATTTATCTTGTAAAATAGGATGAATTGAATTATGATAAAATCGCTATAAAACAACTAAATATTGGGTATGGGGGAGTATATTGTCATGAAAAAAGCCGCGGCGCTTTTGCTGTCACTCGGTCTCGTTTTCGGTTTTTCATACGGAGCTGACCATGTGGCGGAAGCCAAAACGAAGGTCAAGACGTATAAGAACTGCAAGGAATTAAACAAAGTGTACAAAGGCGGGGTAGCCCGTACGTCCAAAGTGAAAAATAAAGGCGGAAAAACGAAGTACAAGCCTTACGTATCAAAGGCGCTTTATGACGCCAATAAAAAGAGCGACCGTGATAAAGATTTTATCGCCTGCGAACGCTAAAGAAAAAAAGCAATCTGTTGTCCAGATTGCTTTTTTCTTGTTTAAGCGGCTTGATCAGCAGCAGCGTTTTTCGTTTTTCTTGTCATGAGACTGACCGCCATCATGACCGTAACATTCAGCAGCAAAGCGACAATGCCGACGTTTAAGTCTTTCGCTGCTTGTGGCAGCGCCGGAAATAACGTGCCGATTGTTGTTTCCGTAACCGTAATATAAGAAACGGCTCCGACACCGGTTATAATGCCGGCGAATGCTCCTTGTTTGGTCACGATATGATGCTTGAACAGGCTGAACAGCAGGGCCGGAAATAGCTGTGTGACAAGGCTGTAGCCCATCAGGAGAAGCGTAACGATTGTATTCCCGCCTTTGAATGTAAAGTACACAGCAATCAGCGCAATCACAGGCACTAAACATTTAGCCAATAATGACACTTGCTGTTCCGTCGTGTGGGGAGCAAACACTTGATAAACATTTTTGGCAAACAAAGTGGAGGCCGACATTAAAATCATAGACCCCGGCACAAGCGCCGTCAGCAGTCCGGCTGCTCCGATGATTCCGACAAACCAAGGATCAAAGGTTTGAAGAGACAGTCTCAAAAGTGATAAATCCGCGTCTGCGCCTTTCAGACCGGGAACTTGCAGGATAGCCGCAAAGCCGACAAAAAGGACGAATAGAAGGACCAGCTGATATAAGGGCATAATAATGGCGTTTTTCCGAAAGACTTTTGGGTTTTCTGCTGAATAGGAAGCGGAAAACGTATGGGGCCACATGTAAAAGCCCAGCGCCGTCAGCAGCACGGTTGAACTGAACCACGCAGCACTTTGCCCTGTTTCGGGCAGGGTAATAAAACCGGGATTTGCGTTTTCAATCTGCTGAAACATGTCTTGAAATCCGCCGTAGTAATGAATCGGCAAATATACGCCTAAGAATAAAACGACAGCCAAAATCATGATGTCTTTGACAACGGATATCCAGGCGGACCCGTGGATGCCGGATACCATAACGTAAACTGTGATTGAAATGACCCCGATCCAAATGGCAGCAGTGGGAGAAATGTTTCCGTAAGATGTTTCCGATACAATCAATCCAAGCCCTTTCAGTTGCAGCACAAGATAAGGAATAAGAGCGGCGATGCCGACCAGTGAGACGAGTACGCCAAGCAGCGGGCTGTTGTACTTTTTGATGAAAAAATCGGACTGCGACATCAGCTTATGCTGTTTCGCATAGGACCATATCGCAGGCAGGAGCCAATAAGAAAGGATGTAAGCCAGACAGCCGTAGGCGATGATGTAAAAGGCAGGTCCGCCTTTCCCGTAGGCCCAGCCGCTTCCGCCGAGAAACGTAAATGTGGTATAAATTTCGCCTGCCATCAATAAGAACACGAACAAGGTTCCGAAGCCGCGGCCTCCGACCGTCCACTGCTCAAGATTCATGTCTTTCCCTTTTTGGGCGCGTACGCCGAGAAACATGCTGAATAGCAAGACGCCGAAAATGATGATGAGAGCTGCGTTCATTCTGCTTCCTCCCTTTTATTTTCTTTGTCAAGGACATACACGATCGCCATCAGGACAGAGGTCAGCAAAGCCCACATGACGACATAGGCGAGAATGAATGGCATGCCAAACAGATAGGGTGTCACTTTGTTTGCAAAAGGGATGCCAAGCAAAAGTCCGATGAAGGGCAGAGCAGCAAGAATGTGAATCAGTTTCATAGAGTCCTCCTTTGATTAAAAGTTGGGCGGTGCGTGTCATGTGCAGGCTGCAAATCATGTCGTTAATTTGGCGGCACATGTCACTTTTTGGGGAGTAAAAGGCTGTGGTACGAATTATAAATAAATTTATTTTGTTTGTATAGTGTGAATTGTCAGAAATTTGTTGGTGAGGCGCCCGGAGAGTGGACGGGCGCAAGGAGGAGAGATCAGAATGATTCGAAAGACTCATGGCGAGTCCGGCGCAAATAAATAGAATGTTAACAAACTGCTTACTTGCTCACGGATTCGCGGGTTAAAATAGCGGTGTTTTTCTTCGTAGCCATCAATGACAAATAAATAAAGTGTAAAGGCTTCATCACGCTCAGCCTCATGGATGGCAATTTTTCTTTTCCTCAGCTCTTTTCTGACCTCAATCAGATCCTTTTGTGCTATTTTTAATGATTCGTTGATAAGTTGTATATAAGGGTGTTTTAATTTTAATGTGCTTTTTTCAATTCCGTTGAGATCACGGTTTAAAATGGTAATGACCATAGGCAAAAAAAGAGCCCGCTCTATCAATTCGTATCCTTCTGGCTGCAAATGAGGCATGTAACTCCTTCTTTCTTAAGGGAACGTTTGTTCTAATCGTATTCTATATCGGCTGGTGAAATATTTCAAGACAGAAAAAATCGCCAAAACTTTTTAGTTTTTCGCCGAGAATGTGTAGAATAAGGATAGACAAACCCGGTGAGGAGTATAAACGTTGGAGCAATTTTTATCCTATTTGACAGAGGATCGTTTAACTGAATTATTTCAAAGCTATAGGGCTTTCGGTCCGCTTATTGCTGTGCTGCTGCCTTTAGTTGAAGCATTTCTCCCGTTTTTGCCGCTTATCGTTTTTGTGGTGGCGAATACCAATTCGTTTGGATTGTGGGAAGGCTTCATCCTGTCATGGGCCGGATCAACAGCGGGGTCCATTCTCGTGTTTTTCATTGTCCGTCATTATGGACAAAGAAGAGCTCTTGGATTCATCCGCAGGCATCCGTCTGTCAGAAAGCTTATGTTATGGGTGGAAAGACACGGTTTTGGCCCGATGTTTCTTCTGCTTTGTTTTCCATTTACACCGTCTGCCGCGGTGAATGTTGTCGCCGGTTTGTCAAGGATCGGGACGCGGCCGTTTGTTTTGGCGGCAGCCTCGGGAAAGCTCGTCATGATTTTTATGATCAGCTTCATCGGATATGATCTTCACGCGCTGATCACGCAGCCGATTCGCACAGTTATTGCCGTTGTGGTGATTGCTGTCTTATGGTATGTCGGCAAAAGGGTGGAACGGCATCTGCATGTGAGAGCCAGCCAGCGTGAGCATGATGGAGGGAGACAGTAACATGAAAAAACGGTTTTGGTTTCTTGCCGGTGTTGTTTCCGTCGTTCTCGCCATTCAAGTCAAAAATGCCGTCTTTATTGATTACAAAGTAGAAGGCATAAGCATGAACCCGACTTTTCAGGAAGGGAACGAACTGTTGGTCAATAAATTTTCACATCGATTCAAAACCATCCATCGTTTTGATATTGTTTTGTTTAAAGGCCCTGATCAAAAAGTGCTGATAAAGCGAGTCATTGGGCTGCCCGGTGAATCGATCAAATATAAGGACGATCAGCTGTATGTGAACGGAAAACAGGTGGCTGAACCATTTTTGAAACCATTGAAATCTGTATCTGCCGGAAGCCATGTAACGGGAGATTTTTCTCTGAAAGAGACGACAGGGAAAAAGACGTTATCGAAGAGGCAATATTTTGTAATCGGAGATAACCGTATATATAGCTTTGACAGCCGGCATTTCGGTCCGATCAGGGAAAAAGACATTGTCGGAGTCATTTCGGATTAGGAAGCTGTACACTGAGAAAAAGGCGCCATTTGAAAGGCGTCTTTTTTGTGCTGATTGGAAAAATGTGTTGCAAGATCATTTGTCAGCCGATATAATCATTTTTGTTACGTGTGTAACGAAAATAAAAAATATGTTCTTTCGTGTCAATGTTTAACGGGGTTTTTATTAAGTTGCAAGTGAAACAAAAGGAGTGGAGTTCATGATGGATTACGAAACAGTCATTATCGGAGGCGGACCGGTTGGATTGATGCTGGCTTCTGAGCTGGCATTGGCAGGGGTAAAAACATGCGTGCTTGAGCGGCTTGAACAGCCAATGCCGTATTCGAAGGCGTTGACGCTGCATCCCCGCACGCTTGAGCTTTTTGAAATGAGAGGGGTGCTTGAGCGTTTTGCGTCTCGTGGGAAAAAGACATCTTCTGGACATTTTTCAATGCTCGATACCCGTCTTGATTTTTCCAGCCTAGATACGAGTTGTCCTTATACGCTATTGCTTCCTCAGACCGAGACTGAACAGCTGCTTGAGGAACGTGCGCGAAGCCTGGGGGCAGAGGTGTTGCGAGGGGCAGAGGCGCTAACGGTAACGCAAAACGAAGAGGGGGTGCAAACCATTTTCAAGGATCGGGAAGGCAGTGTGCGGACGTTGAGCAGCCTGTTTGCCGTTGGCGCTGACGGAGCAGGGAGCGTTGTTCGAAAACAGGCGGGAATTGCGTTTCCTGGAACAGACAGCACCGTCACCGCAGCTCTTGGTGATGTGAAGCTGCTTTCTCCGCCGCCATCAGGAGTCTTGTCGCTTTGTACGAAAGAGGGGGGAGTCATGATTGTTCCGCTTTCTCCTGACCGATACCGCGTTGTGTTGATCAGCCCTTACCGCACGCAGACGCCGAAAGATGCACCTGTCACAGAAGAGGAGCTGAAAACAGATCTCATCCGGATGTGCGGAACTGATTTTGGCTTAAACGAGCCTACGTGGATGTCCCGATTCGGGAATGCCTCCCGTCAAGCGAAGCAGTATCGGAGCGGCAGACTCTTTCTTGCGGGCGATGCAGCACATATTCATTTTCCTGCTGGCGGCCAAGGGCTGAATGTCGGTCTTCAGGATGCCGTGAACCTTGGATGGAAGCTTGCGGCGGCTGTCGGCGGCTCTGCACCTTCATGGCTTTTGGACAGCTATCACGCTGAGCGGCATCCGGTGGCGGAAGATCTTCTTCGGAACACAGAGGCGCAGACGCGGCTGATGGATTTCACGAAGGCCGGTCTCCATTTGCGAAGCATGGTGTCCGATATGCTTGCTTTTCCCGATGTAAATCGCTTTGTAGCGGGCCAAATTTCTGCAATCGATGTCGGGTATGAAGCTGACCAAAACATGCCGCCGCATCGGTTGAACGGCAAAAGACTTCCGGATGTGGAACTGCGGCTTCCTGATGGCAGTATGGAACGCCTCTATAACTGCCTGCATAACGGGGCATACGTTTTGCTGTCACTGAAACAAGGAGCTGATAATGACCATATCCCATTTAATGGATTACACACAGTGTGTGCTTCTCTTGCAGAGCCGCGTGAAGAGTGGAGAGACGTGCATACTGTATTGGTTCGGCCTGATGGTCATGCCGCCTGGGCAGTCGATGCCGCCGGGCCAGATGCGGCAGAAGTGATTCAATCGGGTATCAGACGCTGGCTCCCGATTGCCAGCCGTGTGTAACACAAATCGATTGTTTCATCTGTAACAAAACGTTATGATATAAGAAACAATTGATTAATAAAGGATGGAAGAGCCGTATGGATACAGAACATACTAAGCGATCACTTTTTGAATTATATACGGAACTCATTCATCAGCAGGAGAAATGGGAGGGGCTCATAAAAGCCTTTTTGGCTGATGAAATGAAGAAGCTGGATCAGGAGCACGGACAAAAATCTCAATTGACGATGACAGAAATTCATGTTCTTTCCTGTGTGGGGGAGGGTGAGCCGATCAATGTCACTTCGATTGCCGCCAAAATGAATACGACGAAAGCGACGGTGTCACGCATCAGCACAAAATTGCTTGGCGCCGGCTTCCTCCACAGAACACAGCTCAGCGATAATAAGAAGGAGGTCTACTTCCGTTTGACGCCGGCAGGGAAGAAGCTGCACAGCTTGCATCAATACTATCATCAAAAGGTCGAGCAGCGTTTTCTTTCCTTTTTTGACCGTTATACAGAGGAAGAGATTCTGTTTGCGGAAAGGCTGTTGCGAGATTTGGTGACAAAATGGTATCCATCCTCAGAAGAAATGGAAGAGGGGCTTCACAACGTTTTTAAATAAAAGACACGCACTGAGGTGCGTGTTTTTCACGTTTCTTCTTTCTTTTTCAAGATTGTAAGGTAAATCAGATTTCCTCCGGCTAAAATGATAAGCGGCAGTCCAGGGGAGCTGGATGTCACCAAATTATAAATCAGCCAGATTCCTAAACATATTCCATAATATAAGTGCATTGCTTTTTCGGGGTTGTCGCGCAGCAAACTCCCTTTAAAAATCTTTTTCATCATAACGCCCCTATTAATTTTATGATTTCTCCTTTAGTTTACATGCATCTTCGGTTCATCTCAAAATTTCTTTTGTTGCTTCGGATCATAAAACAATTCTGTAAATACCTTTGCTGCGTGACCTGAACGTATCTCTGACAGGTACAGAATCATCATCACTTCTATCTCCCTTGCTAAAACACTGTTTTCTCCTGATAAAAAAGAGGACATTAAGTCCTCTTCTTCCTTACGATATGATTTAATTTACACGTTTTTCACTGTGTCTTTGAAGCTTTGCTTTCAAGTGAAATAGGGTTATCTGTTTTAGTTCGCCTAATCTTTACAGAGATACCTACTAGAATGACCGCCATGGTTGTAAATATTCCCATGGTTAATAAGATTGTATCCTGATTTAAACTCCATCCAATTAAGAAAGAGATGATTGCTCCTCCGAAACTGGCCGAAGCAATAAATAAACTTGTAACTTCGTCCACGTACTTCTGAATAATGATGGATGCTAGTGTTAAAGCAATGGGAAATATGCCCGCTATACTTAAACCAATCAAAAATGTACCACCCAATTGAAGTATGGGGTGACTTATATAAGGGAAGGCAATCAACAAAACAATTAAACAACTACAACTGAATAGGAGGTACTTAGAAAAATCAAGCCTTCTGCTTACTAAACCAATCAGTATTCTTCCTATGATGATTCCTACCCAGAAAAAGGAGACACTGATAAGACTAATTTGTTCATTGCCTTGGTTTATCATGATGGAAGGTAAAAAGTTGGCGAAATTTGTTTCAATCCCGGCATATAGGAAAGCAAAAAATACAAAAAAGCCTAATTGCTTTGATTTCTTTCTATCTCCTATAAAGTATTGAAACGCTCCTACATCTGGCAAGGCCACTTGGTTAGCATTCTTGGCGTCCTTTCGGTTCTTGGATAAGAAAATGAGCCACCCTGCTAATAGGACGAACAAAAAGGTCAATATGCAGTAATACGGTAAATACCAGTTATTGATATCGATGAAGGAATTAATGAATAATGGAAAAGATAAAGCGCCTAATCCAAAGAGGACTTCCAGCTTACTCATTTTTTCTGCATTACTTTCGAAATTAGCAATAACAAAGGAACCAACTGTCGTTTCTAATGTACCTGCTCCATATCCTAAGAGAAAAGCCATTACAACAATATAATACCAATCCTTAGTGAGAAAAAAGATACTTAACGCTACAAGCATTATTGTCAAAGCTAAAGTAAGTGTTCTAAAGTGACTGTATTTCTTAATCATTAACGGTGCGATTAATACTCCGCTTAGGAATCCGCTAAACTGAAAGAAAATGATGACCGAAATATCATCTGTTGTCTTGTTAAAAGACTCTAGTAGAAATGGCGTCAAACTCCCTGTTGATATATGGATAATACCTACTGTGAAAAAGAAAGCATATCCAAATAAATATGTCCCTCTTACCATTCATTACACCCCTATATGAAAAAGCAGGAACATACATTCCTGCTTTTTCAGTAACTTATCTCTTCGAAATACTAGTTGACTGCTAAAACAGACATTTTTTGAGAGTTGCTATCTTTCTCAAAGAACATTTCTAATACTTCCTGTGATCTAAAACCATCGTTAAAAGAAGGGATCTCAACCCAATCTTTCTGAGTTGAAGCAATCCAATTGATTAACTCGCTTCTAAAAGAATCAGCCCAACCATAAAATTCGTTTGGCGGATCGTTTAAGAGACTTTGCGGCACTGGGCAGTCTACCACGTTCAAGCCATCTATGAGCTTGTAAACGTGAGGATTGCCTGTGTGGTATTTAAACTCTTTTTTGTGTCCAACTACCTCAATGCTAAAACCGCAGTCTTCAGGTACAGAACATTTTGATGTGATAATATTTACAAATACCTTGTTCTTCAGTTGTCCATAAATTTCTGCATAGTCATCTACAAGTACCTGTTTATCCTCTTTTGTTTTTACATTTGTGTTCATCTTTGCCATTACTGATTCTGTGATGAAATCACTCTCAAACAAATACCATACCATGTCGATAAGGTGAATACCCAGATCCCCCAATGATCCACTAGTCTTCTTACTATTAGCGTCATCTCTCCAAGTGAATTTCTTACGTCTAAGGGCACTATTTTTCTTGAAATGTACTTTTATGGACAGTATGTTACCTAGTTCATTATTGATAATTAAGCTTTTTAAGATGTTTACGTAAGACAAATATCTATAATTAAATCCCATACTAGCTCTTACGCCTAACCTTTGAGCAGTATCTTTCATTATGCTTGCTTCCTCAAGAGAAATAGCCATAGGCTTTTCGCACAATACATGCTTATGTTTTTCTAATGCTTGCAAAGCATGTTCTTTATGGCAAAAGTTAGGTGATGCTACAATTAAACCTTCAGAGACATCTATAAGTTCATCTACATTTTCATATGTCTTCCCACCGAAAGTTTTCACAAAGCTTTCCGCATTTTGTTGATTTATGTCATACACTCCTACTAACTCTGCATTTTTTATTGTAGATAAAGCAGTTGCGTGCGCTTTTGCAATACCGCCTGCACCTATGATACCAATCTTCTTCATATCTATTTCCTCCTCATTATCCAATTAATTTTTTTAAGGTATGAGTAATTCCTTTTGAGTACTCACTATCAGTTATCAATTGGTGCAGGTTTTTTGCTTCTTGTGTTGCATTTTTTAGTAGATATCCATTTCCTACTGCCTGTAACATCCGAACATCATTTCCACTATCTCCAAATGCGATAGCTTTTTCAGTATTTAGGTTGTATTTCTCTAACATAAACTTTACAATTTCATTCTTTCCTGTTCCCATGGGTATAAAATCGACATCATAGCTGTCTTCTGGATCACCCGCTAAGGGATTACACCGATTTATATTTACTGAAACTCCGTATTCCTTGCAGATTTTTTCAATTGCTAATAGGTTTTTCTTGTCGTTTATTTCATCTTGTTCCTGATAATAGAAATTATGCTTATACCGTGACGTTCCTAATTGAGTTTGAGGATTCAAAAGAATGTTATGATTTTCATGTAACTGTTTTACAAGTATCTCAATCTTTTCTTTACTAAACTCTTCATTTATACGACTGTTCCACTCATTATCTTGCTGTCCGAAGTTATGCTCTGAAAAGTACGTAATTTCAGTTCCAAGATCACTAGCTATAAAATGCGGGAAATATCTAAATTTTCCTCTTCCCATTTTATCGAGAATAGATTCTATACTACTCCCAGTAACCCATCCGATTAGTAGTTCCCCAGCTTTACTTTTTTGTTCTAGATAGTCTTCGAGTTCATATATGTCTTGTTGTTTTTGTTCATCGATTGTATGCGGAAAATACGTTTCATCAAAATCACAAAAAACAATATACTTAGGATGTTCAACCTTGGATAACGTTTTATACTCTGGCTTCTTGCTTAATAACATGAAACAGTCCCTCCATTACTCTGTCTTGTTCTTCTAAAGTAAATGACGGATATAATGGCAAATGCAGTACCTGACTATGAGCCTTTTCCGTATGAACCAATTGGAGTTTTGTATACTTGTCCTGTACTAATGGAGTTTTTTGCATATGAGACAGTATTGGATAATATACATCTGTTTGAACACCAAACTCTTCATTTAATTTAGTCATGATATCTGTCCTATCTTCTGTTCTTACCTTAATAGGAAACAGATGCCACACATGATCTTCGCTTAATTCTGGTAATTCAATAAGGCCTTTATTCTGTAATTCTGCTAATTGAGTAATGTATCTATCCGCCAAAAACAGTCTTTTGAAATTGTTTAATGAAAGATACTTCATTCTCTCTAAACCAATTGCTGCCTGTAAATTGTCCATTTTTGAATTTAATCCAAAATTGATGACTTTCTTATTTTTTACATTTACTTCAAAACCATGATAACTAAATTGAATGCATGTTTTAGCGAGTTCTTCATTATCAGTTGCTATTGCCCCAGCCTTACCGCATACACCAAAATTCTTATATGGATTAAAACTTAATGTAGTGATGTCTGCATCCTTTCCTAAGTCTGTCAGTCCAATTCCTTGGCAAGCATCTTCAATTACTTTCAATTGATAACGATTTGCTATTTGACGGATATGCTTCATTTCTGAATGTTTTCCGTACAAATGCACAGGTAGAATAAACTTTGTAGAAGGAGTTATTGCTTCCTCAATTTTGTTAGGATCGATGCAGAATGTTTGTGGGTTACTATCTACATAGATAGGAACGCCTCCCAAGGCTAACACAGCATTTTCAGTAGCTGAAAAGCTATTAGCTGGCATGATCACTTCGTCCCCTCGGTTTAACCCTAAAGCCAATAATCCTATCATAATAGCATCCGTTCCACTGCTAGTTGCAATTACGTACCTTTTATGTAAATATGTAGATAAAACTTTCTCGAATTGCTCTAAATAGGAACCACTCGTAAATTTTCCAGTTGGCAAAACTTTAGATAATGTATTTAAGATATCATCCACTTCATCATTGGTTATTAATCTGTCTACAGGCATAAAAGGGACTTTATTGATTTCGCGATTTTTTTGGTAGTTGAAAAGGTCATTTTCAATATCTGTATTTTCTTTTAATACTTGTCTCAATCGCTCGTTTACAATACTGTCTTCAATAACAAGTTCTTTTCCTTGTACGTCACCTTTTAAGTGTTTTAGCAGTAACATGTTTTCTTTACTTTTACCTGAAACTCTAACCTGTTTTTGCATGAACAGTACCTCCAATGATTTATAATCTGGAAAATTTGATACAAATTTATCCTAATTTCTGAAACCGATAACATGTCAATAACTTTTTTGAGGAAGGGAAAATATGCCTACAATTGATGAAATAGCAAGATTATGCAATGTGTCTAAAACCACAGTCTCAAGAGTGTTGAATAATCACCCTTATGTGTCGAAAGAAAAAAGAGATACGATCTTAAAGGCTATTAACGAACTTGACTACACTCCCAATTATTTGGCTCGTAATTTTAGGAGAAATAAGACACAAACGATAGCTTTATCGGTTCCGAGTATCGACCATCCATTTTTCGCTCGATTAATAAAAGGGGTTTCTCATGAAGCACTGTTTAAGAATTACAAGGTCATTGTATTTCAAACCTTTTATGACAAACAGACAGAGCTGGAGCTATTAGAGTTATTGAAACACAAAGAAGTGGATGGTATTATTCTTGGAACTCTAGAAAATGAATGGGATAAGATATCTCCTTTCTTAAAGTATGGTCCTATCTTATTATGTAATGAATATCATCACTCAGCGGACATCACGATCATTGGGTATGATGAATTTGAAGCGACATACATGGGGGTAGTACATTTAATTGAAAGAGGACATGAAAAAATTGGATTTTGTTTTGATACTCCATACAGCGAAGCTCAATGTCAGAGGAAAGAGGGTTACTTGAAAGCTTTACGAGATTACAATTTACATCATAGAAACGAATGGATATTTGGTGAATTGTTTAATATCGAGGATGGCTTTCGTGTTTTTCATAAGATAAAGGATCTAAAGGACAGACCCTCAGCAATATTTACAGGAAATGATCAAGTCGCCGCAGGGATTATTAAACAGGCGATAAAAAATGGCTTTGACGTTCCAGAAGACTTAGCTGTAATTGGTTTTGACAACCAATCGATTTGCCAAGTAGTGACTCCGACCATCACAACAATTGATATTCCCATAATAGAATTAGGGCAACAGGCTGTGTTGAAAATGATCGAGTATATTTCGGGTAACACTTCTTTAAACAGAAGAATTATTAAACTGCCAACAAAACTTATTATAAGAGAATCAACTTAACTATAGATTTTCACTTCCTTATCATTTTATAACTGTGTATAGAAAAAAGAGGTTATTCATATAATAACCTCTTTTTCAATCAGGAAATTTCACTTTCCTGCCCCATTTTGAAGTCTCCATACTCTGCAGAATAGAGTGACTCCCCCCTTTTATGCCTAAGTCTTTCTTTTTTTCAACTAGGCATTGCTGCCGCTTATCGAACTCTCTTTGCCTTTTTTTTCACCATGAAGATGGTGAAGCAGACGATAAAACGGCGGCAAGAGGGCAATGACAAGGATGACGCGTATGACCTGAACCGCAACGACAAAGGTGGAATCGGCATGCAATGTAACAGACGTCGTTGCCATTTCCGCGATGCCGCCGGGGGCAAATGCCAAAACAGAGGTGATCAGCGAAATTCCTGTCAGTTTGGAAACAATCACCGCGCTTAAAAGCATAGCGGCAATTAAGCCGACTGATGAAATGAAACCGACGATCATGATACGTGTAACGCCGGCAAACATGCTTTTGTACATCTTAGAACCGATTGTAGCCCCTAGAAATATCTGCGAAAGATGGTTTGCCTGTGACGGCCACCATGCAAGCATGTCATGGCCTGTTATTGAAGCGCCGCCTATGTGCACGGCCGCTACACCGAGCATACTGCCGAGCAGCCACGGAGCGGGAAATTTTAAATATTTTGCCGCTTTGCAAGCTCCCCAGGCAACGAAAATGAGAACGCCGGTCCACAGTACGGGAGCGAGCCCGATTTCTGTCGTGGCAGCGGATACCGTTTGGGTTGTGGCATTTGCGGGACCATCTTGTTTAGCGTAAATCAGGATAACCAAAAACGGAATAGACAGGACCACGAGCAGCACCCTCATCATTTGAACGAGACTGACAATAGCGGTATTGGCACCGACCTCCTGGGCAATACTCGGCATGGCGGACAGTCCGCCGGGAGCCGTGCCGACAAAGCTGGTCATCATATCTGTTTTGCTGAAACGCCAAAGCACATAGCCTGACAGCATGGCAAGGAGTATCGATAAAATCAGCATGATGCCGACCGAAAACCAATGATCTTTGAGGACAGACAGAACGGATAGGTTCAGCTTTTGGCCCAATTCAATGCCGAGGATCATCTGCCCGAGAGCGAGCCACCGGCGGTTAATTCCTTTTTGATCTGGCGCCATCATCAGCCAAGCCGGCCGTAGCATAGCGAGACAGCAGGCGACAATCAGCGTTCCGATCATCCATCCGATCGATATTCCGGTTAACGAAAGAATAAACCCCCCGGCTGCACTGATTGCGATAAACCATACATCTGTGAGGAGATTTTTGTCTTTCTTCAATATAAAACCCTTCTTCCTATTAACTTACAGCTCCAATTGTTCATGTAGTGAATGTATCATTACTATAGTATATTTTTGTTGATAATGAAATTATGAATTTTTTTCTGTCAGCCATTCACTTTTCTTATGACCTTATATTCACTCCTCTCCATGATATGAGACTGCAAGAAACCGGCGGCGAGAAGACAAGCGGAAAGACTGTAGAACATGATTTCTCCGCCAAACGAAGTCAGGATCAGTCCGCCGGCCAGCGGTCCGATTGACCGTGAAATATCCCAATGCAAGCCGTATATCGCATAGAAACGGCCGAGCATATGCGGCGGCGCCAGCCGGGAAATAAAGGTTTGAATATGAGTGAGTCCGATGCTTTCTCCAATCGTCATCACGGCAGCAGTCAGCATAAGCAGCGTCAATGATGTTGAGAATGCAAAGCCGGCGGCCGCAAGTGAGTAGCTGATATAGGTGATGAGAAGAATCGCTTTCATCGAAAACTTTTCTGTCCATTTTACTAGAGGAACTTGAAGAACAAAGCTTAATAACGCTTTTGCCGCTGAATAGATTGCCAGCATGGACAGGTAATCAGGAAACACACTTTTGCTGAACAGCCTGTATGTCGTTTCTGTTTGCGCGTATAACATGCTGATTGGGAGAGAAAGCAGCAAAAGGATCAAAACAGGCCGATATCTTGTGAAACGCTCGGATAATGCTGCGGGATGATCGGCTTTTAGCGGCTTTGTTTCTGGTAATTTAAAGGCGGCGATAAGAAAATAAACGAACAGGGCCGCGGCATCTAATGCAAATATCCAAACGGGATCTTGAGCGTACAGCAGCAGCCCAAGCAGCGGACCTGCCGTCAATCCTGCTGAGTAGATGGCATTGATGACGGCAAAAACTTCCGAACGTCTGCTTTCCGGCGTGCTTTCGGCGATCTGTGCGCGTGATGCAGGAATGTACAGGGATCTGCCGATGCCGTTGAGGATATAAAGGAATGCGAAAAAATATGCATCATGAGCAAAAACAAAACCCGCCATTGCAGCTGTTTGCAGAAGCAGGGCAGTAAGGATCGCTGTTCGCCGTCCGAGCTGATCTGTCACACGTCCCGCTATGAGTGTCAGGCAAATATCAGCGAAGGGCTGAAGACTGATGATAAGCATGGGAAGCATCACGCTTCCGTTTAATTGCTCATGCAGATACAGCACCATAAACGGCCCCATCATGGCACCTGTCAGGCTTGTCAGCATTTCGCCGAAAAACCGGAGCCAAACGGGTGCTGTGTAGCGGGATTTCATTGATTGGAAGAGGAGAAACATGTGATTTCCGCCTTTCGATGTTTGATATAGTAGTAGTGTATAAAAGGGGCGGCGGGCCAAAAAGAGAAGAAAATTAGTGAAAAAAATTCCCCTTTGTTGTCAGGAGGTGCAGGGATTGAAGCTGATTGACCATTATGTGGCGCTCGCAAAAGCTGAGAGCGGCGAACCGGGACAGATGAAGGAAATGCCGCTCAGTGAGATTGCGGCTTGTTTATATTGTACAGAGAGAAATGTGAAGCTGATTTTACATAAGATGGAGAGCAAAAAATGGATCATTCGCGAGAGCGGATCGGGGCGCGGCCATAAATCAAAAATCGCTTTTCTCCGTCAGCCGGAAGATTTGCTGCTTCAAACTGCCAAGGAATATACAACAGCCGGAAAGCTTAAAAAAGCAAAAGAACTGCTTGAATATTATCAGCCGGTGTTTCCTGGGATTCAAAATGTGTATGACATGTGGTTTTCTGAGGTGTTCGGTTTTGTAACAGAAACCGGACAGGATGGTGAACAGGATGTGCTGCGCTTGTTTATAGCCCCAGCAGCGGTAAGCAGTTTTGATCCGTGCAGGATTTTTCTGCGGTCAGAGGGCCATTTTGTCAAGCAGATTTATGATACACTGGTCCGATTTGATCGGGAAAAGAGAGAGCCGCAGCCGCATTTAATCCACGGATGGAATAAGGCGGGGAAAAAACGGTGGAGATTTTTTCTTCGGAAAGGCGTTTCTTTTCATAATGGAAAGCCATTGACGTCAAGGGATGTTGTATTTACGTTTCAGCGTTTTATGGATCATGATGAAAATCCATATAAATGGCTGCTGAAAGGTGTTGAACGGATTTCAGAGAAAGGGCCTTTTTGTGTGGACATTGAGCTCGATCAGCCAAATGAGCTTTTGCCATATATTCTTTGTGATGAACGGCTGTCTATCCTGCCGGCAGAAATGAACGGCGAGGTGAATGGAACAGGACCTTTTTGCCTTGTTCAGCATGACGAACACATGCTCATTCTTCAAGCCAACGAGCGTTACTTTAAGGGCCGGGCATTCTTAGATCGTATTGAGTTTGTGTTTTCTGAGCAAGCAGATGATATGTACGGTTTTACCCTTCGAGAAAAACAGAAACCTCCTGAGCGGCAAACTGTTTTTGAAGAACGGCATGTTCAATACTTGTCACTAAACCTCAGAAAGAAAGGGCCGCTTCAGCATCCAAGCTTGAGAAAAGCCCTTCGGCTGCTGATTTCATCTGAACAGCTCGTTCGTGAGGCGGGAGGACACAGAAGCATTCCTGTATCATCTTTTTTCCACCGGGCGCCTTTTGATTGGGGAGATGCTTCACCTGCGGAATTAATGAAAAAAAGCGGATATGCGGGAGAGACGTTGTCACTATTCACTTTTTCTGAAACGGATCATCGCGAGGACGCAGCATGGATTCAAGAGATTTGTGAACGGAGCGGCATTAGGCTTAATCTGGAATTTTGTACTGCTGCCGATTTGCGCCGACCGGAAATCGTACAAATGGCTGATATCATTCATGACAGCGCAACGTTTTATGAAGAAGGTGAGTTTGGTTTTTTACATTTGCTGCTTTCGGAGAACAGCTTTTTGCATCAGCATCTTTCAGGTGACCAGAAACAGACATTTTCAGAAATGATAGAACGGTTTTTCTCATTACCCGACCGGTCTTCCAGAATGAATATAGTAAAACAAATTGACCGTCAGCTTATAGGGAGCTTCAGCGCGATACCGCTGTATCAAAATGTGCTTGAGGTAGCATCGAGTGAGACTGTTGAGGATCTCATGCTGGATGAAGAGGGGTGGATTGATTTTTACTCTGTATGGCTGTCAAAGGAGTGAAGAGGGCTCTCATTTGACCCCTCTCATGCTTCTGTTACGCAGCCATGCTGCGGCAGAGCTCAGCGCAGGCAAAGCAAGACTTCGCACACGCTTGGCAATGATCATGATCATGCTTTTCGCATTCAGTGCCGCAGGCTTCACAAATATCGGCGCAAAGTGCGCAAATTTCTTTCATAAAGGGGCTGTCCGTTTGCATGGCTTTCACTGCCAGCGCGCAAATATCCGCACATTCCCTGTCAAGCCGGATGCAGCCGCTCAGATCGTGGTGTGCACTTTCTGCCAAACATTTTGTGAAACAATGGTTGCAAGCTTCCATACATGTGATACAAGCTTCAATGGTTTGCTGCATGCTTGATTCCTCCTCATATGTTCGTGTATGATTTTATGTTTCCCGGCTGATGGTAAGAAAAACAGTGGAGTGTGTTTTCGGGGAAGGGGTATGTATATGTACCCTGATTGGGTAAATCTAACGTTCATCAGATAGTATAGAAACCAAACATCGTGATTTTGTTCATCCCGTGCGGCGCGCGTAAAGATACCCTTTGCCTTTATATTTGAGGTTCCTCAGCTGCGTGTAAGGAAAAGTCAATGGTTTCCTGATCATCTTTAAAAGCGGCATCAAGTCCTCTTGTAAAAGTGTCCACGCATTCCTCTGTTTGTTTCGGCATGATATGTTTGCGTAATGGCTCCGTATATTACGTAGATGTCGGATCTCAACGCGCCTGATTTCTTCAATTTGTTTTCTGTCCTAAGCAGGGTGGGCCAGTTCAGCAAGCCTGAGGTAGCAATGAACCGCGCTGAATTCTCCGTTGATGGCCTTCTGAGATTTTAAATGAAAACAGGGTCTTCCCGAGATTGCGCTGGATAAGGAAAATAGCTGTAATACAAGAGGGTTCAACTTCATTCTTAAGATATTGGGCTTCTGTAAAAGTATATGTGAGGCCAGGACACATGGGCGGAGAAAATCAGCTTCTTATAAGTGAAAAGGCCGTTTTTACCAATAGATCAGATTGGTCATTTTCGTCAATGTTCGATAAAATATAAACAGATAAAAAGAGAGGGGTCTTCTAATTTGGGAGCAGAGTTTTTAGTAGGCAGGTCCGGGAGTGGAAAAACGAAGCTGATCATCGACAGCATTCAAGATGAACTGCGCCGGGCTCCATTCGGGAAACCGATCATTTTTCTAGTCCCGGATCAAATGACGTTTTTAATGGAATACGAGCTTGCTAAAACGCCTGATACGGGCGGCATGATTCGTGCTCAAGTCTTCAGCTTTTCACGACTGGCCTGGCGCGTCCTCCAGCATACGGGAGGAATGAGCAGGCCGTTTCTTACGAGCACGGGCGTACAGATGCTCCTGCGGAAGCTCATTGAAGAGCATAAACAGGAGTTTAGAGTCTATCAAAAAGCAAGTGACAAAAGCGGTTTTACCGCACAGGTGGAACGGATGCTGACTGAGTTTAAGAGATACTGTCTGGAACCGGAAGATATTCGCCGGATGGCGGATAGCGGAACAGCTTCCGAGTATCGAGGGGAACGTGTTTTATCTGAAAAGCTTCATGATTTATCGATCCTATACCAGCAGATGGAAAAAAGCCTTGAAGGTCAGTATCTTCATTCTGAGGATTATTTGACACTATTGGCAGAGCATATCCCGCAGGCGGAAGATTTGAAAGGGGCACATGTCTATGTAGACGGCTTTTATCAGTTTACACCGCAGGAATTCAGGGTGTTAGAGCAGCTTATGCTTCAGGCAGAGCATATCACGTTTTCACTCACAGCGGACAAGCCGTCACATGAGGGGGAGCCGCAGGAACTTGATTTGTTCAGAATGACGGGAAAAACGTATTATCGCCTGCACCAGACGGCAAAGGAACTGAATCTGGACATCACCTATAAAGAGCTTGATGAATTAAAGCGGCACAAGCGCGTACCGGAATTAGCCCATTTGGAAGCACAGTATGAAGCGCGTCCGGTTATTCCGTTTGCTGAGAAACAAGAGGCTTTTACCGTGATGCAGGCCGCAAACAGACGGGCAGAGCTGGAAGGTATTGCCCGGGAAATCCATAGTCTTGTCAGAGAGAAGGGCTACCGTTACAAGGATGTGGCGATTTTAGCGCGTCAGCCGGAAGACTACAAGGATATGGTCAAGGAAGTATTTGCAGATTACGAGATTCCTTATTTTATTGACGGGAAAACGTCTATGCTGAACCACCCGTTAGTGGAGTTTATCCGGTCAAGCCTTGACGTATTAAAGGGGAATTGGCGTTATGAAGCAGTGTTCCGCTGCGTGAAAACCGAACTGTTATTCCCGCTTAACGAGCCGAAGGCCAAGGTAAGAGAGCAGGTTGATCAGCTGGAGAATTACTGTATCGCTTACGGCATCAAAGGCGATCGCTGGACAAAGGGCGACCGTTTCCACTACAGACGTTTTGTGTCGCTAGATGATGAATTTGCGCAGACCGATCAAGAAATTGAAATGGAAAACATGCTGAATGACACGCGCGATTGGATTGTTCCGCCGCTGTTCCAGCTGCAGAAACGAATGAAAAAAGCAAAAACGGTTCAAGAGAAGGCGGAGGCGCTTTACCGTTATTTAGAAGAGACGGATGTGCCGCTGAAGCTGGATCAGGAAAGACAGCGGGCTGAGGAAGACGGCAGAATCATTGAAGCACAGCAGCATCAGCAGGCATGGGACGCTGTCATTCAGCTGCTTGAGGAGTTTGTGGAAATGATGGGCGAAGATGAAATTTCTCTTGATTTGTTTCAGCAGATGATGGAAACCGGTGCAGAGTCGCTGACATTCTCTCTCATTCCTCCGGCGCTTGATCAGGTGTTTGTCGGCAATATGGATTTGTCCAGAATATACGGTACCTCATGTACTTTTGTGGTTGGGGCAAACGACGGCGTCCTGCCGGCTCGCCCTGATGAAAATGGCGTGCTGTCGGATGATGATCGTGAGTGGCTGAAGACGATAGGTATTGAGCTTTCCTCCGGCGGGCGGGAGCGTCTGCTTGATGAGCATTTCCTGATCTATATGGCGCTTTCTAGCCCATCTGACCGCCTTTATGTGACGTATCCGATTGCTGATGCGGAAGGAAAAACGCTTTTGCCGTCGATTGTCATCAAGCGGCTGGAAGAACTGTTTCCGCAGCATCGCGAGCGTCTATTGACAAATGAACCGGAGCAGGTCAGCGATGAGGAACAGCTTATGTATCTTGTCAATAAAAGCGTGGCGCAATCATACACCGCTAGCCAGCTCAGATTATGGACGAGGGAATATGAGATCAGCGACGTCTGGTGGAGCGCGTACAATGCGCTGATGAATGAACCTGACAGGCTGGAGTCGAAAAAGCTTTTCTCAAGCCTGTTTTTCCGCAATGAAGTCAAGCAGCTTGAACGTTCTGTATCGAGACAGCTCTATGGTGAACGTATTCAAGGGAGCGTGTCGAGGATGGAAACCTTTAACGCTTGTCCGTTCTCCCATTTTGCGTCTCACGGGCTGCATCTGAAGGAACGTCAATTTTTCAAGCTTGAAGCACCGGATATCGGGCAGCTCTTTCATTCCAGTTTAAAACTGATCTCAGACCGGCTGCGCGAGCAAAAATTAGATTGGCGCGACCTAACGAAGGAGCAGTGCGAGCTGTTTTCTTATGACGCGGTCGAGCGGCTGGCGCCGAAGCTGCAAAAAGAAATTCTGCTCAGTTCAAACCGGCATTATTACGTGAAGGAAAAACTGCAGAAAATTGTGACACGCGTGTCCGGCATTTTAAGCGAGCATGCGAAAGCGAGCGGATTCGTGCCGATCGGCCTTGAATTGGGCTTTGGCGGAAAGGGCCCGCTCCCGCCGCTTACCTTTAAGCTGAAAAACGGCTGTACGATGGAGCTCGTCGGGCGGATTGACCGCGTGGATAAAGCGGAAAGCTCTAAAGGCCTGCTCCTCCGGATTCTCGATTATAAATCCAGTGATAAAGGCCTTGACTTGGCGGAAGTGTATTACGGACTTGCGCTGCAAATGCTGACGTATCTGGATTTATCGATTACACATTCGTTAGACTGGCTAGGAATGAAAGCCACGCCGGCCGGGGTTCTGTACTTCCATATTCATGACCCGATGATACAATCGAATCTTCCGCTTGGACTTGATGAGATTGAACAGGAAATTTTTAAGAAATTTAAGATGAAGGGCCTCCTCCTCGGTGATCAGGAGGCAATTCGCCTCATGGATACAACCCTTCAAGAAGGAAGATCAAATATCATCAATGCGGGCTTGAAGAAAGACGGCTCTCTCAGATCGGATTCAGCAGCAGTCGGTGAAAAAGAATTTGAGCTGTTGACGAAGCATGTGCGCCGCACCTTCCAAGAAGCAGGCGAGCAAATCACTGACGGGCGCGTATCCATTGAGCCGTATAAAATGAAGAACAAGACACCTTGCACATACTGTGCGTTTAAATCAGTATGCCAATTTGATGAATCATTAGAAGAAAACGAGTATCGTCAGTTAAAGGCCGAAAAGGACAAGACGGTACTTGATTGGATAAAGAAGGAGGCTGATGGCAATGAACATTCCTAAACCGGCAGACAGCACATGGACAGATGACCAGTGGAATGCCATCGTCTCAACCGGCCAGGATATCCTTGTGGCAGCGGCGGCAGGATCTGGTAAAACGGCTGTTCTTGTGGAAAGAATGATCCGAAAAATCACGGCGGAAGAACATCCGATTGATGTAGACCGGCTTCTTGTTGTCACCTTTACAAACGCCTCAGCTGCAGAGATGAAACACCGGATTGCGGATGCACTGGAAAAAGAGCTGGTAAAACGCCCAGGTTCGCTGCATATCCGACGCCAGCTGTCTCTATTAAACCGGGCCAGCATTTCAACGCTTCATTCGTTTTGCCTGCAGGTGCTGAAAAAATATTACTACCTGATTGATCTTGATCCGGGCTTTCGGATTGCTGATCAGACAGAAGGCGAACTTCTCGGGGACGAGGTGCTTGATGAGCTGTTTGAGGATGAATATGCAAAGGGCGATAAGGCGTTTTTTGAGCTTGTCGACCGATACACAACTGACCGGCATGACTTAGATCTGCAATATCTCGTGAAACAGGTGTATGAGTATTCCCGTTCCCACCCAGATCCGGAAACATGGCTGAAAAGCTTTGTTCATTTGTATGATGTAACAGAAAAGAGCGCGATCGAGGAACTGCCGTTTTATCCATATGTCAAAGAAGATATTGCGATGGTGCTGGACGGAGCAAAGGAAAAGCTTCAGCGTGCTTTTGAGCTGACAAAAGCGCCGGGCGGACCTGCGCCACGCGCTGAAAATTTTCTCGATGATCTCGCGCAGATTGATGACCTGATTCAGCATCAGGATGACTTCAATGAACTTTATAAGCGCGTGCCCGCTGTCTCCTTTAAGCGTGCAAAAGCGGTGAAAGGGGATGAGTTTGACCCCGTCTTGCTTGATGAAGCGACAGACTTGAGAAATGGCGCCAAAAAACTCCTTGAAAAACTCAAAACCGATTACTTCACCAGAAGCCCGGAGCAGCATTTGAAAAGTTTGGCTGACATGAAGCCTGTCATTGAAACACTCGTACAGCTTGTCATCAGCTACGGGAAACGGTTTGAAGCCGCAAAGCAGGAGAAATCGCTCATTGATTTTTCTGATTTGGAGCATTATTGCCTGTCCATCTTGACCGCTGTGAACGAAAAAGGTGAACGTGAACCAAGTGAGGCGGCAAGATTTTATCAGGAGCAGTTTCATGAGGTGCTCGTCGATGAATATCAGGATACCAACCTGGTGCAGGAATCCATTCTTCAGCTCGTCACAAGCGGGCCGGAAGAGACAGGAAACCTGTTTATGGTAGGAGATGTCAAGCAGTCGATTTATCGATTCAGGCTTGCGGAGCCGCTCCTTTTTCTGTCCAAGTACAAACGGTTTACAGAGAGCGGAGAAGGTACGGGCCGGAAAATCGACTTGAACAAAAACTTTCGAAGCAGGGCTGATATTTTAGACAGCACAAACTTTTTGTTCAAACAGCTGATGGGCGGCAAAATCGGCGAGGTCGATTATGATGAACAGGCTGAACTGAAACTCGGCGCGGCGTATCCGGAAAACAATGAAACGGAAACCGAACTGCTGCTGATTGACAAGTCCGAGGAGACGGACGCAGGAGAGGAAGCGGAAGAGCTGGAAACGGTACAGTTCGAGGCAAAAGCGATCGCCAAGGAAATACGTAAGCTGATCTCATCGCCATTTAAGGTATATGACGGGAAAACGAAGACACACCGCAATATTCAATACCGCGATATTGTGATTTTGCTGCGATCCATGCCGTGGGCGCCGCAAATCATGGAAGAGCTGAGAGCTCAGGGCATACCGGTTTACGCCAATTTAACATCAGGCTACTTTGATGCGGTGGAAGTGTCTGTGGTGCTTTCTGTCCTGAAGGTGATTGATAACCCGTATCAGGATATTCCGCTTGCTTCCGTTCTGCGTTCACCGATTGTCGGTGCTGACGAGAACGAACTGTCTTTGATCCGGCTTGAAAACAAAAAGGCTCCGTACTATGAAGCAATGAAAGACTATCTGGCAGCCAGCGACCGAAACGATGAGCTTTATCAAAAGCTGCAAACGTTTTACGGACATTTGCAAAAATGGCGCGCATTTTCGAAAAACCATTCGGTGTCCGAGCTGATCTGGGAAGTGTACCGCGACACAAAGTATATGGATTATGTTGGCGGAATGCCGGGCGGCAAACAGCGGCAGGCTAACTTGCGCGTCCTCTATGACCGGGCACGCCAATATGAATCGACGGCATTTCGCGGCCTGTTTCGTTTCTTGAGGTTTATCGAACGCATGCAGGAACGCGGCGATGACCTGGGAACGGCGAGAGCGTTAAGCGAACAGGAAGATGTTGTCCGCTTAATGACCATTCACAGCAGCAAAGGGCTCGAATTTCCAGTCGTCTTCACAGTGGGACTTGGCCGGAATTTCAACATGATGGATCTCAACAAATCCTATCTGCTGGACAAGGAGCTTGGGTTTGGCACGAAATTTATCCATCCTGAATGGCGCATCAGCTATCCGACGCTTCCGCTCATCGCGATGAAGAAAAAAATGCGCAGGGAGCTGCTGTCTGAGGAATTGCGTGTGCTCTATGTTGCTTTAACGCGGGCAAAGGAGAAGCTGTTTCTTGTCGGCTCATGCAAGGATCACCAGAAACAGCTGGCAAAATGGCAGGCATCGGCATCCCAAGCTGACTGGCTCCTGCCGGAATTTGATCGCTATCAGGCGAAAACGTATTTGGATTTCATTGGACCTGCTCTTGTCAGACACAGAGACTTGGAGTCTTTGGCTGAGGGCGGTGCGGCAGCGGCTTCTGATATATCAGGCCATCCGGCCCGCTTTGCTATTCAAATGATCCATTCATATGATCTGCTTGATGATGAGCTGGAAGAGAGACTGGAAGAAAAAAGCGAGCGTCTTGAAGCGATCCGCCGTGGTGAACCGGTTCCCGGCCCGTTTGCATATGAGGAAAAAGCTCGCGAGCGGCTGGCCTGGAAGTATTCGCATCACGAGGTGACACAAATTCGCACGAAGCAGTCTGTGTCTGAGATTAAGAGAAGAAGAGAGTACGAGGACGAATACAGCGGACGGGCCCCCGTTACACCGGCTGATGGAAGCATTCTGTACAGACGCCCGGCTTTCATGATGAAAAAAGGCCTGACAGCAGCAGAGAAAGGAACAGCTATGCATACGGTCATGCAGCATATTCCGCTGACACATGTGCCGACGACAGAAGAAGCAGAGCGGACAGTGCAGCATCTTTATGAAAAAGAGCTGCTCACCGAAGAACAGCAATCCGCTATCGATATTGAGGAAATCGTTCAATTTTTCCATACGGAAATTGGCGGAAAACTGATCTGCGCTAAATGGAAGGACCGTGAAGTTCCATTCAGTTTGGCGCTTCCGGCAAAAGAGATTTATCCTGATGCGAAAGAGGCGGATGAGCCGCTATTGGTGCAGGGGATTATCGATTGTCTCTACGAAACAGAGGACGGCTTATATTTGCTGGACTATAAAACAGACCGGATTGAGGGGAAATTCCAGCACGGCTTTGAAGGAGCAGCCCCGATCCTGAAAAAGAGATATGAAACGCAAATTCAGCTGTACACAAGGGCCGTTGAACAAATTGCTCAAACGAAGGTAAAAGGGTGTGCGCTTTATTTCTTTGACGGAGGGCATATTCTGACTTTATAACGAGATCCATAGGCTCCGGGGATTCAGGCGGAGCGGATCTCGTTTTCTATACAAAAGAGAGGTGAACACATTTGCGGATTTTACATACGGCTGACTGGCATCTTGGAAAAACCCTTGAAGGAAGAAGCAGGCTGAGTGAACAGGCGGATGTATTGGATGAACTGAATACAATCGTAAAGGAAGAGCAGATTGACGCCATTGTGATGGCGGGTGACGCGTTTGATACCGTGAACCCGCCGGCTTTAGCCGAGCAGTTATTCTATGAAAGCCTGTCCGCTCTCAGTGACAGAGGAAAGCGCCCGATCGTTGTCATTGCCGGAAACCATGATAATCCTGACAGGTTGTCCGCTGCTTCACCACTGACACATGAGAACGGCATTTATTTAATCGGCTATCCGACAACTGAACCGCTTCATATAGAAGTGCCCTCAGCAGGGGAGCTTTTGGCTGTCGGAGCGCTGGCATACCCGTCTGAGGCAAGGTTAAATGAAGTTCTTTCCGATACATTTGAGGAGAAACTTCTCCGTGATCACTATGATGTGAAAATAAGGCAGGCATTTGAGCAGATCACAAGCCGCTTCCGAAAAGACGCCATAAAGATTGCCGCCAGCCATATTTATGTTGCGGGCGGCAACCAAACGGACTCGGAGCGGCCAATTGAAGTCGGCGGCGCTTATACGGTGGCCGCTGAAAGCCTACCGGCGGAGGCCGCTTACGTGGCGCTCGGCCATTTGCATCGCCCGCAAACAATCAAACGGGCGAGGACGCTCGCGCGGTATTCTGGATCTCCGCTGGCCTATAGCTTCTCTGAGGCAGGCTACGCCAAATCGGTGACCATTGTAGACGCAAAGCCGGGCGAAGAAGCCTCTTGGCATGAGGTTTTATTATCAAGCGGCAAGTCTCTTGTAAAATGGAAAGCGGAAAATGGTTTAAGCGAGGTATACAGCTGGCTCGATGAAGGCAGGGATCAGAATGCCTGGATTGATCTTGAAATCAGTGTAACGGACCAGCTGTCACTTGAAGACATTCACAGGCTCAGAAAAGCACATCCGGGTTTTGTCCATATCAGGCCGGTCTTTGAAGAACAAAACATTGAGCGCGAACGGATCGAGGTTAAGCATGTGTCCATCGAAGACCGTTTTAAGAAATTTTATGAAAAACAGACAGGCGGCGCAGTGCCGGATGCTGAAATGGTAAAGCTGTTTTTAGAGCTTGCATCAGGCGCAGAAGATGAGGAGGAAGCAAGATGAAGCCGATCGCCTTAACGATAAAAGGGCTCCACAGCTTTAGGGAGGAGCAGACGATAGATTTTGACAGCCTTTCCGGTGCAGGTGTCTTCGGCATTTTCGGGCCGACAGGAAGCGGTAAATCCTCGATCCTTGACGCGATGACCCTTGCTTTATACGGAAAGGTAGAGCGGGCGGCGAACAATACGCACGGGATCTTAAACCATGCGGAAGATGCGCTGACTGTTTCCTTTACCTTTGCGCTTCAGACGAATCATCAAACCTCTTACAAAGTCGAGCGTGTGTTTAAGAGAACGGATGAAATGAAGGTGAAAACAGCGCTTTGCCGTTTTATCGAGATCAAGGATGAACAAACCGTGCTTGCTGATAAGGCCAATGAAGTGAACAAAAGAGTCGAGGAGCTCTTGGGGCTGACCATCGATGACTTTACAAGAGCGGTTGTGCTGCCGCAAGGGAAGTTTGCTGAATTTCTGTCTTTAAAAGGGGCGGAACGCAGGCATATGCTTCAGCGTTTATTCAATTTGGAGCAGTATGGAGACCGCCTTGTGAAAAAGCTGAGACGGCAGGCGCAGGAAGCCAATGCGAGAAAGAACGAAATGCTTGCAGAGCAATCGGGTCTCGGCGAGGCGAGTTCAGAAGCGGTTGAACAAGCTGAACAAGCGCTTGAACAAGCGGAAGCCAAACTGGAATCAGTGCGGAAGAATCGTGATCTAGTAAAAGACCGGTTTGCTGAGCATCAAGAGATTTGGAATGACCAAAAGGAAAAAAACGTTTATGAAGCAGAGAAAAAGCGGCTTGAAGAGGAAAAGCCGCATGTCGACAGCATGCAAAAACGCTTGGCGGAAGCGGAAACAGCAGCCGCTCTAAAGCCGTATGCGGACCGGTACTTGGAAGCGGTACAGCATGAGGAGAAGGCTGCGAGGGAAGAAGTGCTTGCCCAAAAGGATTTAACAGAGCGCACCGCTTTCTTTCAGCAAAAGAATGAAGAATATGAAGCGTGGCGCCGGCATAAAAGCGAGAAAGAGCCAGAGCGTTTAGCTGAGCAGGAACAGCTCTTCCGCTTGCAGGAGATCGAAATTAAATGGAGAGAGGCCCAGCAGGAGGCAGAGCGCAAACAGGCTGAACTTCAGCAGAAGGCCGAAAATCTTCAATCTGTCATGAAGGAATTAGAAACTGTAACTGACCGTCTTACAAGGGGACAAAACAGACAGACGGAATTAAAGCAGCAGCTCAAAACCTTGCAGGTAACCACTGATGAGCGGAAAAGATGCCAGCAGGCCGCTGAAATGGCTTTGCGGATCAGACAGACTGAGGAGCAGCTGGCAAAAGAGAAAAAACGCATGGATGCATTGAACCTTGTATTACAGAAGATGAACGAGGAAAAGAATACACTCGTACAAAAGGCTGAAGCGGAAGAAAATAAAATCATACAGGCATATGAGGCTGTTCAAGCCGTGTATCATATGGTCTGTGAGACGGAACGATCACTCACGCGAACTGCTGATCAGGCAAAACAGAGACAACACACACTTCACACTCAGCGTGAGAAAGCAAGAATGGCGGCACTTACCAAGGAGTTATCGGAAAAACTGATGGCCGGAAAACCTTGCCCAGTCTGCGGTTCAACTGAACATGATCCGTCAGCCTCAGCACATGGGACATATGAGCCGGATCACAATGTTGAAGCAGAAATCAAACAGACAGAAGATTTGCTGTCAGCAGCGGCGGCGCTCAGTCAGGAGATTCTTTCTGCCAAAATCACACTTGAAGAGCAGTCCGCCCGCTTTCTCGAGCAGTGTCCGTTTTTGAAATCGATTCAAGCGCCGACCCTTGAGGCAGCTGCTTCCTACGAGAATCAGCCGGTGCAGGAAGCATTTCATGCCGCAAAAATAGAATGGAAGCAAATCAAACAGGACATCCTGTCAGTCAAAACAAGAATGACCCAAATGATCGGCACATATCAGGAATCATTAAAAAAAGCCGAGCAGCTAAACGAAAGAATGAGTTATGAAAAAAGAGAGGCTGACCGTATTGGCAGCATAATAGCAGAGCTTCAGTCCTCGATGGACAGCCAGCAGAAGATGCTTCATGAATCATTTGAAGGCCAATCTCTGGATGAAGCGGAAAAATGGCAGCAAGACATTGAAGAAAAGGACCGGGCTGCGGAAGAATGCGAGAAACGAATTGAACGAAGCATCGCTTTTCTTTCTGAGCATGAGTCACAGAAGGAAAAGCTGCGGGAATCGAGCCATCAGCTTGAAAGGGAAAAATTGGAGCTTCACTATGCCGCAGAACGGGCGAAGAGCGCCATAGCAGATTATAAGAAGGAGCTCGGGGACTATATAAAAGAGGATTCCATCCAAACGAAGCTCCGCTCAGTTCAGCAGGACCTGAAGTGTTTAAAAGAAAAAGAGCAATCTCTATATGAAGAGCTGCAAAGCGCCCAAATGATGCTCAATCAGGCAAAAAGCCGCGCTTCAGCAAGTGAGCATACGCTTAAGGAAGCGGAAGAAAGGTTGAAAAAAGCGGAAGCGGATTGGCTTGAACATGCGAAAAGCAGCCGCTTTGTCCGGGCTGACGAGGTAGAATACAGCCTCATCCCAGCCGATGAGCTTGAAAAGATCAAAGACAGTATTGACCAGTTTTTGGATAAATGTAAGCAAAATGCCGCAAACTTAAAACGTGTATCTGATAAGCTCGCCGGCAGATCCTTATCCGAGAGTGAATGGAACGAAACCGTCACGTCATTAAAAGAAGCCGAGGAGGCATTTGGGACTGCACTGGAAGAAAAAGGGGCAGCGGCTAAAGCACTGGCTGTGATCCGCGACCAACACAAACGTTTCAATGAAATTGAGGCTGAGCTGAAGAAATGGCAGACCCATATCGACAGGCTGGACAAGCTTCAAGCAGTGTTTAAAGGCAACACGTTCGTCGAATTTTTAGCTGAGGAACAGCTTGAAAGTGTTGCAAGGGATGCGTCAACACGGCTCGGCGTGCTGACAAGACAGCGTTATGCCATTGAAGTGGATTCAGAAGGCGGATTTGTGATGCGGGATGATGCCAATGGAGGCGTCAAGCGCCCGGTATCAAGCTTGTCGGGAGGGGAGACCTTCCTTACCTCGCTTGCTCTTGCTCTCGCACTTTCTGCGCAGATCCAGCTCCGCGGTGAATATCCGCTGCAGTTCTTTTTCTTGGATGAAGGGTTTGGAACGCTTGACCAAGATCTGCTAGATACGGTTGTCACTGCCTTGGAAAAACTGCAGTCAGACAATCTGTCTGTCGGCGTGATCAGCCATGTGCAGGAACTGCGGGCACGGCTTCCGAAAAAGCTGATCGTACATCCGGCTGAACCTAGCGGACGCGGCACAAGGGTAACACTCGAGATGATGTAAGGGGGACGCGGATGTGGCAAAACAGACTGTCGGGATATGTGAGCTATGCGGCCGGAGCGATGTCCAGCTGACAGAGCACCATCTCACACCGAAGGAAGAAGGCGGTACGTTCCTGCCGACTGCGATGCTTTGCATCCCTTGCCATAAACAGATCCATGCCTTGTATACAAATCAGGAACTGGCAGTTCGACTGTCCGGTATAGAAGAGCTCAGAAGCGATCCAAAGCTTGCCCGGTTTGTCAAATGGATCAGAAAACAGCCGCCTGAAAAGCTGATTAAAACAAAGAAGTCCAATGAACGGAAAAAGAAAAAATAAAAAGCAGCCCTCTCCTTGCAGAGCGGCTGCTTTTTATCCGTTTCCAACCATATCCTGATCGCTGACATCGGGGTCTATATAATTTGTCGCGTTGACTGCGTTGTTTAAAAGAAGGAAATCTCCCGTGTTTCCTGCTCCCGAACCGAGCGCAGATTTTGAAGAGCTTTTCGGAGAAAGGTAAAAAGAATCACCAAAGTTCACGACTCCGCCCGATATGGAATTGATAGCTATAGGCCCGACAATTGCTGGCATAGACGACACCCTTTATAGAAGTCTCTGTTTATTATATGCCCGTGCCGGACGATTGTGAGTTTGGAGGAATAATCTGGCGGATATGTTTAATCCGCGCGTCGCCGCGTACGACCGAAGCTGAGCCTGCATGAAAAACGGAAGAGGATGAGACCCCTTGAATTTTGATGTTGCGGACATGAATGACAGGCACCTCATGGCAAAAAGCGGTTTGCACGCCCGTTTCCGGAAGAAGCTTCACAGCGTGCTGCTCAAAAATAGGATAATCCTTTCTATTAAATGAGCCTTCATTTTCATAAAACGTTGAGAGAGAGCGCTGAACAGCGAGCACTTTTATTTTCATATCGATTTCGTTTGTGTCGCCTGCTTGAAATACGCTTGCTATACCGAGAGAGTTAAATTTAATCTGTCTGATGTGGGATAGACGCTTAAGCATGATTCGACGGCAGCGGAGCAAACGGACCGATAATAAGAGATTCAGGCGGCGTATCGAAAATGGAAGATAAATAGATGGATTCTGCGTCTCCAATGTGGAAAACAGAGGAACTGGATACACCATTCATTCGGATATCTCCGACTTCAAGGCTGCGGTTGACGACGGTAAAGATCATGCTTGCTCATCTCCTTTCATCTCGGAGGGGATATGTTCGAGAAAATGTTCCACAGCACGGATCACATCACGCTTCACATGCTCAGCGATATGCTCCGCATATTGTTTGGGCGGCGTGTTTTCTTCTTTTTTAATATGGGACATATAATAGTGAATCCGGCTGTCTATTTGTTTTCTGATGTCCTCAATGACATGATGCCGATTTGTATCGTCAAGCCTGCTGTCATATTGGTTTTCTAGCTGCTCCAAAACAGCCGGGATTTCCTCGGTTAAGTACATGTCGACGTTCTGCCGGATTTGCTGCATGAGCTGGGCGCTCTCTTCCTGCTGCATCATTCCGATTTCCGGTGTAGTCTGGCTCACTTCAAAGTTTTGAACGCTGTTTGGGTCTGTCGGATTTAAACCGATATTCAGCGTGCCGTCGAGCCGTTCGATTTTTAGCTGATCAAATTTATATTCCACACGCTCAATAGTTGTGGCCGGCCGCTGTTTCATGGTATTCATTTCAGTTTGCATCTCTTTCAGCTGCCGTTCGAGCTGCTGAATATGCAGCGCCTGCTGCTGAACGAAGGAATTCAAGTTTTGCAAGTAAGAGGAAACAGATTGATCATACATGTCTTTCACCTCTTTCATATGATTAACGGCCAGGAGGCTGGAGCGGAACCAATGAACCTGTATCGGGCTCCTGTAATTCGACTGGCTGCCCCTGAGCGGAAACCTCGGGAGCCGCTTCTACATAGCTGCCTGTATTGTACAGGTTAGAAAGCGATTTAATAGACCCGGCGCTTCCGATTTGCAGAATGGAGGAGTTGCTGATGGATTCCAGCCGGAGATAGTTAATTTGAATGGTTTGATTGATATAAAAATTCATGAAGCATCACTCCTTTACGCATTGCCTGCGATCGGCTGATCAACCACATCATTGTCGTACACATTCGTTGCGTTTTTATAATTCATCACCTTAAGGCTGTCACCGGTATTAAAGCTGCCTGCCCCGGCAAACGTTCTGACCTCAGCTTGAGGAGAAATGGTAATGCAGTCTCCGATGTGAACGACTCCGCTCGTACCGACCGCATTAATTTTAAACGCTCCGACAATTGCCGGCATACGAGCACATCCTTTGTTGTTAAATTGAAAAAAGGCAGGTGAAATAAGGACAAGATTTGTTTCTGCTGGGCTATTCACGATAGCTTATGACAAACGCACATTTGTGTGAGAGAAAATTAAATGGGGACATGTCGGAGAGATTGATAAAAAAATCTGTTTATTTTTTTCAGGTGAAGGCTTAAACAATTCAGAAGCTGGTTATTGTATAGGGCCAAGCGGAAATGCGGCGATGGTGCCGCTGTCCGCCTGCGTGATTGTATATTGTTTTGCGATGGTGTATGGGCAATAGAGGTACAGGAAATGTCTTTCGGAGTAATTCGTGTTGCTGGAGTGTTATCTGCCGTGATGTTTCATGCTGATCCAGAAAGGATCTGCTGAATTGTTCAAAATCTGTTTTCAGGCGGCAAATTCTCGCCCAGAGGCATGTCTCAGGATGTTGCTCAGCAATATGCGGCGGGTGATGCAGGAAGCCTTTGAATACATATCATATGATCACACACGGGCGTTTTGCCCCCAAGAGGTGATTTCTTCTTTAATTCGAATATTGAGCAGGTTGTCGAGCTCTTGGCTGCATTGAATTGTTTCTTTTGAATTCATACCGTATTTTTGTGCTGTTTTAATTAGCATAACTCTCAGTTCTTCAATTTTTCTGTTCATGAAACAATCTCCAATTCTAGATTTTTATTGTGGTGCATACAGGATATAGATAGTATAACCTATTTTGGCTGAAAAGGTTGCCTTTCGTCAATTTGACTAAAAAAGCGACAATTTTTGCTGCGGTCTTTTTGACTTGCTTTGGTTGAGAAAGGACTATAGTCTTGCCAGATGTACTTGTAAAAAGTCCTGCCGCTCTTCGATTTCGCGCAGGATATTTGCTTGTTCCTTTTCTAACTGTAAGGGGCTTTTTTTTATGTGAGGATCATCGCCTGCTCTTTGACAAATGTCAAAATGCCAGTCTCTGATAAACGGAGACAGACGGTCGATCGTAAATTCCCGGCTCAGCACATTTTTCATGAGTGTGTGATATTGTGCTCGGAAAGCTGGAATGGAGAGAAGTCTTGACGCAAGTGTACGGCCGTTTGTCAATAGAGGGTCCTCTTCAGTAAATCTGTAAGCGGCAAGCGCTTTTGTTTCCATGGGAGTGATGTGAAAGCGGCCGGACTCGTTCAAACAAAAGCCGTAATAAAAGGCTTGGCGGGTGCAGACGCTGCCGATCAGCCACAGAAAGAACAGCTTTACATCAAGATACATTTTAATTCGTTCGGCGAATTCTTCATCCTCCGCTGTGCAGATCAGCGTGAGAAATTCATGTAAGTATGAGGTCCGTTGTCTGTTTTCAATGGAAGCTTCGTGTTTGAAAACAGACAGCGGAACCCTCGGATCGGTATCCTTCACTTCATATATGGCTCCTTTAGGAAGCCGGCGATTCATATCGAGCGCATCAATTTTTAAATAAATGCCTTCTCTTTGACCATTGATGATCAAGAAGATGTAGGAAGCATCCTGGGAAGCGACGCCAAGTTGATGAAAAAAACAATAAGCAAGCCTGCGCCGCATCAGTGAAGGATCATCTTGTTCTGCATTCAGATAAAACTTTTTTTCGCTGAGCGGCGACTGTTCACAGTTTATTTCATAGGACGCCTTTTGCAGGGTATCACGCTGTGTGAGAAGAATGGGAGAAACGGTTCTGTCTGTCAACATCAGTCCCTTGGCAGTCCCCGTTCTGTTAAGCTGCTGCCGACGAAAAAATAAATGTATGTTTTCCATATTCTTTCCTCCTCTTCAGACGCCATTTGTATGATATGTACAGCGAGCCAGTCCCGAAACGGGAATGAAAACACGCATTTGATAAAAAGGAATTTCAGCATTCGACAGAGAATAACTGAAGTAGAACTCTGATTTAAAAGATGATGGAGGAATAACATGAAATTTGCGACAGGGGAACTTTACAACCGAATGTTTGTCGGCCTGATCATTGAAGATGATAAAATTATGGATTTGCAAAGGGCTGAAAAAAAACTGTTTGAACTTGAGACAATTCCGGGATCGCTGATTGAATGTATCGCAGAAGGGGATAAATTTGTTGCGCATGCAAGGCAGCTGGCAGAGTGGGCGAAGAAACCGAATGATGAGCTTGGATCATTTATTTACTCATTATCTGACGTGAAGCTCCATGCACCTATTCCTAAGCCGTCAAAAAATATCATGTGCATCGGCAAAAACTATAGGGATCACGCAATTGAAATGGGCAGTGAGGCTGACATTCCGGAGCATCCAATGGTATTTACCAAATCGCCTGTAACAATCACAGGCCATGGTGATACGGTGAACAGCCATGAAGAAATCACATCTCAGCTTGATTATGAAGGAGAGCTTGCTGTCGTCATCGGAAAAAGCGGCACCCGCATATCAAAAGCAGACGCATATGACCATATTTTCGGATATACGATTGTGAATGACATCACGGCGCGGGATCTGCAAAAAAGGCATAAGCAGTTTTTTATCGGAAAAAGTTTGGATACGACATGTCCGATGGGACCTGTGCTTGTACATAAATCGTTAATTCCCGATCCGGAACGCCTTAAGGTTGAAACGAGGGTCAACGGCGAGCTGCGCCAATCCGGCTCGGCAAGCGATATGATTTTCTCTGTCGCGGAATTAATTGAAACCCTTTCAATGGGGATGACGCTTGAAGCGGGAGACATCATTGCGACCGGCACGCCGTCTGGTGTAGGAAAAGGCTTTACACCGCCGAAATTTCTGCGGCGAGGCGATCAAATCGACATCACGATTGAACCCATCGGAACGCTGTCAAATCAAATCGGCTAATTATAAGGAGGGCGGCACAGGAACCGCCCGCTTTTTCTGTGGATCATCTTTGTGGCAAGGGACAAGTTCATGGTACTATAAGTGGGGTAATTTATCTGATAGGGGGAACCTGTATGACACATCTACATATTACGACATGGGTGGTGGCGCTGATACTGCTTTTCGTCAGCTACTCGCTCTATTCGTCAGGAAGTGCGAAGGGCGCAAAAATCACTCATATGATTCTGCGGCTATTCTATATCCTAATTATTTTGACAGGAGCTGAGCTGTTTGTCCGTTTCGCCAACTGGAACGGAGAATACGCCGGGAAAATGATTCTTGGCATTATCACCATCGGCCTGATGGAAATGCTCCTCATCCGCAAGAAAAAAGAAAAATCAACTGGCGGCCTATGGATCGGCTTTATCATTGTCCTTGTGCTGACAGTGCTGCTCGGTCTTCATCTGCCGATTGGATTCCGATTATTTTAATAGAAAAAGCTTGAACCCGGTTCTAAGAGAGTCGGGTTTTTTTTGTATGGTTCCCCCTGATATTCCAAATCATTTAAAATAACCTTAAAATTCCCTGTAAGCGGTATCTCGGCCTATGAAATTATGATACATTTCAAAAAGATTCATTATTTTACAGGAGGGATAACATGAAACGAAGAAAATTCAACTCTTTTTTGGCGACAGTGCTAATTTTCGCACTGATCTTCAGCCTTTTTTCTCCAGGCACCAAAGCAGCAGCTGCCGGAACCATTGATGTAGCCGGTGTGCTGGAAAAAGGCAAGGAACAAACAGGAACCATGAAGGAGCCGGAACAGGCGAAATGGTATCAAGTGAATCCGGGAAAGGCAGATATTCAGAAAGACTCTCATATGGCATTGACTGTTAAGAGTGATGCTGTTCTGAATGTATCTGTCTACCCAAGCAAGGAAAAAGCGCTTAAGGATGAGACGTTTGACATGTACCGTTCCTACACAGCTGAGGATGGTAAAAGTGAAATTGTTTTTCCATACGCGTGGAGCGGTCCTTACTATGTGAAAGTTGAATACCTCGGAGAAGAAGAACCAGAGGACGGCGGAACGGCCGAAGCAGCTGAGGAAGCCAAATATACGATTGGATATACAGGCACCAAAAAACAGCCGTCAGATTTAGAGCAGGAAGAAGCTTGTCCGGTGGAAATGAGTGTCGATCAGAAAAAATCGGGAAAAAGCATCCTGGACAAGCTGAGAGCGATTCGTGATGAGCAGCTGAGCCAAACAGCAGAAGGCAAAGAACTGACAAGCCTTTACTACAAAGCGGCGCCGTTTATCGTGGCAAAGCTAGCACTCAATAAAACAGCGAGAAATGAAATCTATCAGGACCTTGTGACATTAAAGCCGCTGTTTGAGGATGTGTCAGAAAACGGAGCTTCTTCTTCATATAAGATGACTGAAAAGGATCAAAAAGCGATTAATCGGCTTTACGATACAGCTTTACAATCAGTCCCGTCTTTCCTTAAAGAGGAGATAAAGAAACAGGCGGAACGATTAAATATCAAGCAGCTGCAAGGCAAAACAGCAGGAGCAATTTTAACAGAAAACAAGATTGCGGCAAAAAGCGAAGTTCAGACAACAAAGGTCATTTTCAAGGTGAAGAACAATAAAAGCCTCTCATCCGTACATAACGAAATGAAGGGCTTTACTGCCAGCGCGCAATCGAAAAAAGACATTTCTAATGTGAAAAAGGCAAAGAAACTGTTTGACAACCTGTACTCTTTTGAACTGCCGAAGGATCAAAAGCAAAGCGGGACATATACGGCAAGCGCAAAACGCGTGAAAAGCGCTGCTGCGACATTATCCAAGATGTCTAACGTAGAGTTTGCGGAACCGGTTCAGGAATACAAAAGCCTGTCTAACGACGTTCAGTACTCTTACCAGTGGCCGCTTAGAAACAGTGGTGAAAACGGCGGCATCAAAAATGCAGATGTCAAATACGAGCCTGCCAGCACATTGTTGTCCAAGCGCAAGCTGAACGATACATTGATTGCGGTTGTGGACACAGGTGTAGACAGTACGCTTGCTGATTTAAAAGGAAAAGTAAGAACCGATCTCGGGCATAATTTTGTCGGACGGAATAACAATGCAATGGATGATCAGGGGCATGGGACACATGTCGCCGGCATTATTGCCGCCCAAAGCGATAACGGCTATTCCATGACTGGCCTGAACGCCAAAGCGAAAATTATACCGGTTAAGGTGCTTGATTCAACAGGCTCCGGAGATACTGAACAAATTGCCCTCGGCATCAAATACGCAGTTGACAAAGGAGCAAAGGTCATTAACTTAAGCTTAGGCGGAGGCTACAGCCGCGTGCTTGAATTTGCTTTGAAATACGCGGCTGACAAAAACGTCCTGGTTGCGGCAGCCAGCGGAAACGATGGAGCCAATTCCTTATCTTACCCAGCTTCCTCTAAATATGCCATGTCAGTCGGAGCGACGAACCGTATGGATATGACAGCAGACTTCTCTAACTACGGGAAAGGTCTCGACATCAGTGCGCCGGGTTCTGATATCCCGAGCTTGGTGCCGAACGGAAATGTGACGTACATGAGCGGAACGTCCATGGCGACACCTTATGCGGCGGCTGCGGCAGGACTGCTGTTTGCACAAAATCCGAAGCTTAAAAGAACAGAAGTGGAGGATATTCTGAAAAAGACAGCGGATGATATTTCCTTTGAAAGCGCCGACGGCGGAGAAGAGGAAATGTATGACGATAATGGCGATCCAATTGAAATTCCCCGCATCCCAGGAGTTGACTGGCATTCCGGATACGGCCGGCTGAATGTGATGCAGGCTGTCAGTGCTGTTGATTTACAAGTAAAGGTCAATAAGCTGGAAAGCACGCAAACAGCCGTCAGAGGAAAAGCGAAGGAAGGCACGCTGATCGAGGTGATGAGCGGCAAGAAAAAACTCGGGAGTGCCAAAGCGGGAAAAGACGGTGCATTCAAAGTCAGCATCCCGACTCAGAAACAAGATAAAGTCCTGCATGTGAAAGCCTCTAAAGGCGATGCAAAAACATCCTTACAAGTGGTTGTCGTGAAAGGAAAACCATCCGGCACACCAAAAGTAAAGGCTGTCAAAACGAAAGACACAGCAGTAAAAGGCACGGCGAACAGCAAAGCGGTGATCAAAGTGAAAGACAAATCGAAAAAAGTGATCGCTTCTGGTAAAGCTGACGCCAAAGGGGCCTTTACGGTAAAAATCAAAAAACAAAAAGCCGGGACGGTGCTGTACGTCACGGCAGCTGATACGGATAAAAAAGAAAGCAAGGCTGTAAAGGTTGTTGTAGAAAAATAAAGAAAAAGCGGTGCCAAAGCACCGCTTTTTTATTTGCGTCCCCGCTGGACCGCTGAATACATAATGGAGCGCTTTCCATCGGAAGCTGTCCATTCGAACCGGTCGCCAGCCGCTCCTTTGCTGTAATGGTGCTGCAGCGCGCATTGGGCCGTGTCGTTTGAGAAGTGATAAAAGGAAACACCCTGCTCCTCTAAGATATCTGAAAAGACCTCTTTATTATAAGAAAACACGCAATCGAATACCGATAAACCAAAGCTGTGCAAATGCTGCAAAAAAGCGAGAAAGGTTTCATCATCCAGCGAATCCAGAAGCGCCATGAGCGGACGTTTTACCGATTTTTCATAGCGTATGCATTCTCCGCCGGAAAGGGAGATGTCCTCTCCGCAGCATGTCAGAACCAATTTGTTCTGGAAGCCGGCCTGCGCCCACTTCCCTTCACGCTGAATCCAGATCGGTCTGTTTTGAAGACTTTCCGCCAGCAGCACATCACCTTCCTCGTTTTCAATTAAACATATGTCGTCTTCGATCAGTATGGTGCCGTATTCCCATTTCTGTTCATCTTTATATAGAAATTGTTTTCGTTTCATAAATGAAGTGCTCTCCTTTTTTCTTCGTTCCTCTCTTTTCTTTCCAATACAAGCCTGTCCCATACAACTCTTTTGTGGACAAATCAACTATCTGTCTATAGATGCATAAACTTACTAAGGTGCTGAAAGAAACGAATTTGATACCGATAGAAACGGGATTGGAGCTGATATCACATGTGTGGAATTACGGGTTGGGTCGACTTTAAAAAGCAGCTCGTCCAAGAAAAACAAACGATGAACAGAATGACAGACACTCTTTCCAAACGGGGGCCTGATGATTCTAACGTTTGGGGAGAGCACCATGTTTTATTCGGACATAAAAGGCTTGCGGTTGTCGATATTGAAGGCGGACGCCAGCCGATGGCATGCACCTATAAAGGGGATACGTACACAATTATTTACAATGGTGAGCTGTATAACACGGAAGATCTGCGCAAAGAGCTGCGGGCGCGGGGTCATCAGTTCGAGCGGACGTCTGATACCGAGGTATTACTGCACAGCTACATTGAATGGCAGGAGGATTGTGTAGATCGCTTGAACGGCATTTTCGCCTTCGCCGTGTGGGATGAAAAGCGTGATTTGCTGTTTGCGGCGAGGGACCGTCTTGGCGTGAAGCCGTTTTTTTATACGGAGCAAGGCTCTTCTTTTCTCTTCGGATCGGAACTCAAAGCCATCCTCGCACACCCCGAGGTGAAAGCGCGGGTGGACAGAACGGGTCTCTCGGAAATTTTCGGGCTTGGACCGTCCAGAACTCCGGGTACAGGTGTGTTTAAAGGCATAAAAGAAGTCCGGCCGGCCCACGCGCTGACGTTTTCTAAAGACGGTCTGAACATATGGCGTTATTGGAATGTCAAAAGCGAGAAACATACGGACAGCTTTGAAGACAGTGTGGCCAATGTGAGATCATTGTTTCAGGATGCGGTGACGCGGCAGCTTGTGTCGGATGTTCCGGTTTGTACGTTCTTATCCGGAGGACTTGATTCGAGTGCCATTACCGCCATTGCCGCAGGTCATTTTGAAAAGGAAGGAAAAGCCCCTCTTCATACTTATTCGATTGATTACGAAGAAAACGATAAATTTTTTCAGGCGAGCGCCTTTCAGCCGAATGACGACGGGCCGTGGATTGAAAAAATGACAGAGGCCTTCGGCACGACGCACCATAAATGTGTCATCAGCCAAAAAGATCTCGTCGATCATTTGGAGGAAGCCGTTCTGGTCAAAGACCTACCGGGAATGGCTGATGTCGACTCGTCTCTATTGTGGTTTTGCCGTGAAATCAAAAAGGACTTTGTCGTCAGCCTGTCAGGAGAATGCGCGGATGAGATTTTCGGCGGTTATCCCTGGTTCCATACAGCAGACGTTGAGTCCGGTTTTCCGTGGATGAGATCGACAGAAGAGCGGATGAAGCTGCTCTCCGATTCGTGGCAGAAAAAATTGAATTTGAAAGAATACGTATATGCAAAATACGAAGAAACCTTGGTCGAAACGCCGTTATTAGACGGTGAAACAGGTGAGGATAAAGCGAGAAGGCAGCTGTTCTATTTGAATATGCTATGGTTTATGACCAATCTTTTGGATCGTAAGGATCGCATGAGCATGGGGGCGAGCCTTGAGGTGCGGGTGCCGTTTGCTGATCATCGGCTCGTTGAATACGTCTGGAATATCCCATGGGAAATGAAAATGCATGACAACCGGGAAAAAGGCATTTTGCGAAAAGCACTTGAAGGCATTTTGCCTGATGACATCTTATATCGTAAAAAAAGCCCGTATCCGAAAACCCACCATCCCGAATATACAAAAGGAGTCAGCGAGTGGCTGAAAGCGATCAGGAGCCAAAAGGACTCCGTGCTCCATACCCTGCTGGACAGAAAACAATTGGATCAGCTTTTAGAGACGGAAGGCTCCTCCTTTCAGGTCCCATGGTACGGACAGCTGATGAAAGGACCGCAGCTGATCGCCCATCTTGCCCAAATTCATACATGGTTTGAGGCGTATCGAATTGATATTGAAGAAGCATAAAAGAGAGGCCGATTCTGCAAAAAGGAATCGGCCTTTCTTCATATACATTTGCGAAAAAACATAATAGACTTGAAGAAGTGAATACATAGGAGTGAATAGGAATGAAAGAAATAAAAGAAGCTTATCAGCAATGCGGACAGATTGTCAGCGAATACGCGCCAGCCTGTTTTAAGGCATTCTCTTTTCTCCCGCTGAAGCAAAGACAAGCTGTTTGGGCAGTGTTGGCATTTTGTCATACGACAGCCAGTGCGGACGAGGAGGCGTTACCTGTATTCGAAGCTGAGGTTGAACATGTTTTTCAAAGAACAAGTAACGGGAAACACGATTTGTGGAAGGCGTTTGATCATGCGTATCAGACATTTAGATTAGACAGCGAGCCTTTTCGGGAATTCCTTGCCGCAAAGAAAGAAGAACCGAAGACGCATGAAACCCTTGATGAACTGCTCATGGGCGCATATCAGACGGGCGGAAACGCGGGGTTAATGCTGCTGCCGATGCTGACGCGCCGAAATCAAGATCAGCTCAAACAAGCAGCCGTCTCTCTCGGCTTGGCCATACAGCTGATTCAAATTTTAAACAATCTTGGCACGGATCAGCACCAAAAAAACTGCATTCCCCGCCAGGTGATGCAGCAATTCGGCTATACAGAGGCCGATCTTCAAAAAGGCACCGTCAATAAAGCGTTCACGATGACGTGGGAGTACATCGCTTTTGAAGCGGAGGCTTACCTTGAAGAGTGCCTGGATGCCCTGCCGCTTTTCCCTCAGTATTCTCAAAAAGCGGTAAAAGCTGCAGCCCAGCTGTACCGAGCCATTCTGGAAAAAGTCCGAGCGGAGCAGTACAACGTTTTTGAACAAAAGCACGCCTTAACAGACAGCGAAGTAAAACTGATTCTGTCCAAACTGTAAAAAAACACCCGGCTTGTTCTGCCCGGGTGTTACGCCATACCTTTTTGAATCCAGATCCGTGAGCGCCATCTTCTGTACATGAGGATTCCCCGGACCCATTCATCAGCGATAAAAGAAATCCATACGCCGGCAAGCCCGAAGCCGAGATGAATGCCCAATAGATAAGCAAGCGGAAGGCCGATGCCCCACATGGAAATCATGGCCATGTAGACTGGGAATTTCGCATCCCCCGCGGCGCGCAGGGAGTTAATGATAATCACATTAAACGAGCGGCCCGGTTCAAGGATGATGGTCATCGCAATCAAAAGGCTTGCAGTGGCAATAATATCAGGGCTTTGTGTAAAGATGCCGATAAGGTCTTTTGAAAAGATGGTCATCAAAACAGATGTGGCCGCAGCGATTCCAAGCGCCCAATACAAGCTTTTCATGCAGCGCTCATATGCGGCGTCAAACTGTTTGCCGCCGATATAGCGGCCGATTAAAATTTGTGTGCCTTGGCTGATCGCAGTCCCGAAGAGCAGAATAAACATCGTAATATTTTGCGTATACACTTTGGTTGTTAAAGCCTGCGCACCCATGATGGCAATAAAATAAGTGACAATCATTTGCGAAAGGTTATAAGAAAGCTGTTCGCCTGCTGAAGGAATGCCGATTTTCAGCAGCTTGCGCAAATGGTCTTTATGCATATGAAATACTTTTTTCAACGACATCTTCAGCTGAATGCGTTTGTTTACAATGACAATCATCGCGATTAATCCGATGACACGTGCGATAGATGTGGACATGGCAACACCGGCAACGCCGAGAACAGGAAAGCCGAACAGACCGAAAATGACAACAAAGTTTCCGGCAATGTTTAAAATGTTCATGCCGATTGTGACAAACATTGTATCCTTTGTGTGGCCGTAGCTTTTTAAGATCGCGCTGAATGTCATGATTAAAGCCTGAATAAAGGACAGACCTCCGACAACTTGTAAAAAGACTTTAGCGTCAGGCATCAGCTCATTTGATAATCCCATCATTTGAAGCAGAGGAACTGCCGCAAAAAAGATGAGAGCGCTGATGGCAAGGCTGATGAAGAAGTTGGCTGCGATTGACACATAAGCGACTTCCATAGCTTCTTTCTTTTGCCGGGATCCTAAAAATTGCGAGATGACAACAGTTGTACCTGTTGCGATAAAGCTGAACATCACGATAATTAAATTCAAAATCTGGTTGCTGACGCCGACTGCCGCCACACTGTTATCTGAGTATTGGCTGAGCATCAGTGTATCAGCATTACCCATAAACATATATAATGAGACCTCAATAAAGATCGGCCAAGTAAGCGAAAATAATGAGAACGATTTGTCAGCGGGTTTTTTCAAAGCAGTTGATTTGAAGACAGCTTGTTTCATAGTGTCTAACCCCTTTCGTAAATAAAATCAACGTTTTAAAGTGTACCTCCATTTCCTTATAATAAAAAGGGAGAGAAACGATACTTCTTGCAAAAATCCGACTTAAAAAGGAGGATGATCAAATTGCCTCGCATCCTGTTTACAGTCCCGCCTTTTCCGGTGTTTATTGCAGCCGGAGAAGGTGTTTTTAAAAAAGGAGAAACCCATGTCAAACGTGTTTTCTCTGTATTTGATCTGATATACGTCAAGCAGGGGACGTTATATATCACTGAAAATGAAAAATCGTTCTCCGTTGAAGGGGGCGAATATATCTTGCTTTCTCCCGGTCTTGAACACTATGGGACAAAGGGCAGTGATGAAGCGACCTCCTATTATTGGCTTCACTTTGATGAACATAGATACGAATTTACCGCAAAAGGGGGCAGCAATTGGGCAGAGCTTCAGCAGGAAAAGGGGAGCTTCGAGGAACCGGCCCGCTACGGACTTGCATTGCCGAGAAAAGGCAAGGTGCAGCGCCCGCAATTTATGGCGCAGCAATTTGAAAGACTTATTGATTATTCTGCAGAAAACTCCGATTTGCCGCTCAGAAAACAAATTTTGTTTGAGGAGCTGATGCTGCACCTGCAAAAAGAGGCGTTCCAAATTCCATCTGCAAAAGAGCGGGTGGCATGGGAGGCGGCCCGATACTTACAGGAGCATTATAAGGAGAAAACGACAATCAAGGATCTGTCACTCGCCCTGCACTATAATCAGGATTATGTGACCCGCTGCATGCAGCAAGTGCTTGGTGTTACGCCGGGCCAATACACAAATCGGGTGAGAATGACCGAGGCCAAGCGCCTTTTATCCTCGACAAATGATAAAATGGGCATCATCGCTGAAACGATTGGAATGGAGGACCCGACATACTTTTCAAAGCTCTTTAAGCAAATCGAAGGCATTTCACCAATTGAATACCGGAAAATTGTCAGCCGGAAAGTTCAATAAGCAGACGAGGGATGAAGATGAAAACGACAATTTACGATGTGGCGAGAAAGGCGGGTGTCTCGATCACGACCGTTTCGCGCGTCATTAACCATACGGGCCGTATCAGCGACAAAACAAGGCAAAGGGTCATGAATGTAATGAAGGAAATGGAGTACACGCCCAATGTCCACGCCGCTGCTTTAACGGGAAAGCGAACCAATATTATCGGCCTTGTGACGCCTGATATTTCAAATCCGTTTTACGGCGAGCTCGCGAAAAGCATAGAGGAAAGAGCGGATGAGCTTGGTTTTCAGATAATCATTTGCAGTACCGATTACGATCCGAAAAAAGAAACGAAATATTTTTCTGTCTTAAAGCAAAAAAACGTAGACGGCATCATTTTTGCGACAGGAATTGAGAATCATGACAGCATGGCCGCTTTAGAGGAAATCATTAACGAACATATCCCGCTCGCCATGATTTCTCAGGATAAGCCTCTTCTTCCGATGGATATTGTCGTGATGGATGATGTGCTCGGCGGGTATGAGGCTGCCAAGCATCTTCTATCACTGGGCCACACAAAGATCGCCTGCATTGTGGGTGATGGGTCAACGACAGGTGAAAAAGACAGAATCAAAGGATTTCGGCAGGCGATGGAGGAAGCGAATGTGCCGGTCGATGAGTCGCTGATCATTCCGACACGCTTCTCTTTGGAAAGCGGAAAAGAACAGGCTGGAAGATTGCTGGACAGGGATAAGCCTACGGCTATTTTCGCTTTTAACGATGTATTGGCCTGTGCCGCCATTCAGGCGGCGAGAATAAGAGGCATGAAAGTCCCGGATGACCTGTCCATCATTGGTTTTGATAACACCATACTCGCTGAAATGGTCGATCCGCCCCTGACTACAATAGCCCAGCCGATTAAAGAAATGGGGCAGCGCGTCATTGAACTGCTGGCGGAAGAAATCGAAGGAAAACGAAAGACAAAACAAAAAATAGTGTTATCACCTGAGCTAGTGATCAGACATTCTACATCACCGTTCAAGAAAAGAATCCGATAATACAGCGGGTTCTTTTCTTTTTGACAGAGAAGACGAAAAAGATATTGCATGGGAACAAAGGACATTGTAAAATGAAATCACCTTTTGAGAAAGCGCTTGCGCAATAAATATCAGCCAAATAGTGGGTAAACCGCTATTTTTTTAAAGCATTTTGGTGAAGCGCTTTCATTAGGCGGTAAAAAAGGAGTATGAGGAGATGAGGACATGGGGAATCGAGTAAGATGCGCGGTATTAGGGTTAGGGAGACTGGGACACTATCATGCAAGAAACCTTATGACCAGTGTTCCGGGAGCTGAGCTTGTCAGTGTCGGTGATCCGATGAAAGGGAAAGCCGAGCAGGTCGCTAAAGAATTCGGGCTTGAAAAATGGTCGGAGGATCCGCATGAGATTTTAGCAGATCCCGAGATTGATGCAGTGGTCATCGTAACGCCGACAAGCACACATGGGGAAATGATCATCAAAGCGGCGGAAAACGGCAAGCAGATTTTCGTTGAAAAACCGCTGACATTAAGCCTTGAGGAATCAAAGGCGGTTTCTGAAAAAATAAAAGAAACAGGTGTCATCTGCCAAGTCGGTTTTATGAGGCGTTTTGATCCTGCATATGCGGATGCGAAACGGCGGATAGATGCGGGTGAGATCGGCAAACCCATTTATTATAAAGGCTTTACACGCGACCAGGGAGCGCCTCCCGCTGAGTTTATCAAACATAGCGGAGGGATCTTTATCGACTGTTCCATCCATGACTACGATATTGCCCGTTATTTGCTCGGAGCGGAGATTACTTCTGTTTCCGGACACGGCCGGATCTTAAACAACCCATTTATGGAACAATACGGCGATGTTGATCAGGCGCTGACGTATTTAGAATTTGATTCCGGCGCAGCTGGGGACGTTGAGGCAAGCAGAACTTCTCCATACGGACATGACATCCGTGCAGAAATTATCGGGACAGAAGGCAGTATTTTCATAGGGACATTGAGAAATCAACATGTGACCATCTTGACCGCTAAAGGGAGCAGCTATGAGATTATCCCAGACTTTCAAACTCGTTTTCATGAAGCCTACTGCTTGGAGCTTCAGCATTTTGCCGAGTGTGTCCGGAGTGGTAAAGCGCCGATTGTGACAGATATCGATGCGACGATCAATTTAGAAGTCGGCATCGCCGCAACCCATTCGTATCGAAGCGGCAGGCCTGTACAGTTGGATGAGAAGAGTGCTTACACTAGTTTGTCAACCTTATCATGATACCTATAGCTTCCGTATTCCTGCAAATTCATATCAAAAAAGCAAGGACAATTTAGCCCTTGCTTTCTGTCTTTTCATATAGATAATAGACATAATCGGTTGGTACACCTGTATGGCCAAGCTGCCTTAGCATTGCGGTCACGTTCCCTCTGTGATACGTGCCATGGTTGACGACATGCAGGATGACGTCTGCATAAGTTGTCTCTAGTGTTCCATGTGTCGGATGCTGAAATGAGACTTGCTGTTCAAAGTCCGTCTGGCGGCTGAAGAAATCATGATACTGTGCCTCCAGTTCAGCTACATGCTCTTTAATCGCTGCCATATTACGATGTGCAGCCTCGAATTTGCCGACACTGTCTATCACCTCTTTGTAGGTTGCTCCTGAAAGAGTTTTCAGCCATATGTAGTCAGCCCTGCACATATGAAGCAGCACGTCGCTGACAGAAGGGAATACGCTCTTTACTTCTTGATAAGCCGTTTCCTCCGGCAGGTTTTCGATATGGTTCAATACTCGCTTGTTCGCCCAGCAATGGTAGTCATAAAACTGTCTTGCATCAGTCACAAACATCGCCCCCTTTTCTAAATAGAATTCGATGTTTAGGCTGTGTTTTCCTTTAGTTAACGAAAGATCGAGAACAAGAAATAGACGGCGGCAGCCCACATTACCACCGCAGAACATTTGTTTACGATTAGCATAAGCCTGCCGCTTGTATCCATCGTCTGAAACAGCCGGCCCGCTAGCGCAAGACTGATAAACCAAATCCAAGACACAGCGATGCAGGCGGTCATAAAGAGCCATTTCTCAAGCCCTGAATATTGGAGCGAGCTCGTGCCGATGATGCCGATCGTGTCCAGAATAGCGTGTGGGTTTAAAAGAGAAACGGCGGCCGCAAACGCAGCTTGTTTTTTAGCTGTGAACGTATGTTTCTCATTTTGGTTTGCTTTCGGACGGCTGTTCCAAGTCACCCAGCCCATATAGAGAAGAAACAAAAATCCGCCGGTCATGATGACGGTTTCAAACATAGGCAGCTGTTGCACGATGACAGATACGCCTGCGACAGCTAAAACAATTAACAGAGTATCGCAGACAGAAGCGCTAATGATGGCGGGGAGTGCCCGCCAAATATGCCTTTGCCACGCTCCCTGCTGAAAAATAAACACATTCTGCGCCCCCAGCGGCAAAATTAAGCCGAAGGCCAGCACGATTCCGTGAATCATTGCATTCATGCTGGAAAAACTCCCTTCACATCTGTTTTTCTCATGATAATAGAGAAGATTTTACATGTCTCCGGCCATTTGGTTGGTTTTGAAACCATCCAAATGTATAATGATGAAAAAAAGGGGGCGTAACGTTGTCACATTGGCAGCCGAGCCGTGAATCGGACATTCCGCTTCATCGGCAAATCGAGCAATATATAAAAGAAAAAATTCTCCATGGCGAGTGGGCTGTAGGGACGAAAATTCCGTCGCAAAGAACGCTGGCGGATATGTTTCAGGTTAACCGGAGCACAGTGACAGCGGCGATTGATGAACTCGCGTCTCAAGGTCTGTTAGAGGGGAGAAGAGGCGGCGGCACGAAGGTAGTAAACAGAACATGGAGCGTGCTTGCGTCAGCTCCGCCGCTTGATTGGAGCACCTATGTCCGCTCAGGGATTCATCATCCCAATTCTTCTATCATTCAGTATATTAATAAAAACGAGGTGCGAGCGGATATCATTCGGCTGGGAACGGGAGAGCTTTCACCAGAGCTGCTGCCGGCTGAAACGATGAGCAGGATGTTTCAGCAAATCAATCCGCCTGCCCTGTCTTTAGGATACGAACAGCCGAAAGGAAATATAAACCTGCGGGAGGCGGTGGCTGAGCATTTAAAAACAAAGCATATCAATGTGTCACCTTCCGCCATTTTAATTGTATCCGGCGCACTGCAGGCGCTCCAGCTCATTTCGATTGGGCTTTTAAAGCGGGATTCAGTCATTTTAACAGAAAAACCATCCTATCTTCACTCTTTACATGTGTTTCAATCCGCAGGGATGCGGCTTCGCGGCGTGCCTATGGATGAAGAAGGAATGCAGCCGGGACTGATTTCAGCTTACCGGAAGCAATACGGGGGCCAGCTGCTTTACACGATCCCGTCGTTTCATAATCCGACTGGCATCGTCATGTCAGAGAGGAGAAGGGAAGAGGTTGTCAATTTGTCAAAAAAAGAGCAGCTGCCGGTCATTGAGGATAATGCGTACGGTGATTTGTGGTTGGAAGAACAGCCGCCGCTGCCGTTAAAGTCGATGGATCAGGAAGGCAATGTCCTGTATCTCGGCACGTTTTCGAAAACAGTAAGCCCCGGTCTTCGAATCGGCTGGCTGGTCGGCCCGGAACCAGTTATTGAAAGGCTGGCTGACATTAAAATGCAGACGGATTACGGATCAAGCGGCCTCTCTCAATGGGCAGCGGCGCAATGGCTGTCACAAGGTTATTATGATGAACACCTCGCTTGGGTAAGAGTGGAACTGAAGAAAAGGAGAGACGCGGCACTTCAGTTTCTTCAGCAGTATGCAGGGGATATAGCCGAGTGGCGCATTCCAGCCGGCGGCTTTTATATATGGGTCACATTCCACAAACAACTGCCTGTTAGGCAGCTGTTTCTTGAATTATTGAAACAGCATGTGCTGGTGAACCCCGGTTCCGTTTATGACGGCGAAGACCGGCGCAGCATCCGGCTGTCGTATTCCTATGCGTCTCTTCAGGAACTGAAAACCGGCATTAAGGCGGCTGCAGAGACAGCCCGCCGCCTGATGACACAGGCTTAAGCTAGACGATGACAGCCCCCAGCGCTCTCGCAAAGGCCATTGCGTGCTCCGGAGCAATTTTGCAGCCTTTTAATTTGTCTAGTGAAACATGGATCTGTTCAAACCTGCAGGAGCTGATGTCCACGTTTTGAAGTGACGTACCGGTAAAGTTGGCGCCCTCCAGTTCGCATGCATCAAAGTGTGTCTGCTGGAGCGCCATGCTGCTGCATTCACTTTGCAGTAGGACACAATGATGAAACAGAACGTGTTTCATGTTCGAATAATAAAATGAACTGAATTGTCCATGACATTCCTCGAACGACACATTCCGCAGCGTTGAGTCCGCCAGGTTCATCCCGACCATCTTCGATTGCTTAAATAAAGTTCTGTGAAGAACAGCCCCGCTGAAATCAGCGTTCGATACATCACATTTTTCGAAAATCACATCTGTCAGCTCAATAAAACGAAAGGAAACATCGATAAACATGACATTCCGAAATACGGTTTTTTCAATACAAAGCCTGTCTATGTCTTCACCGGAAATTGAACAATCTTCAAATAAATGCATGCTGATTACATCATCTGTTGCAGCCGTTTCATGAAAATCGGCAACTTGCAGGTTTTCTGGTACGTACGGTTTTTGAATCGCTGTTTTATTCATCATCTGACATCCTTTACATTCCTGAATGACCTAAAGCCATCAGGATCAATTTCATAGATCGTTTACGCGAATTGATACATATAGTAAAACGTGAAGGGCCTTTTCTGGGTGCTGCAAGCCCGCTTGTTTTGTAAGCATAAATGCAAAGCTTCCAGCACGTCAAGGCGTTTACAAGACCGGAAAGAAAAGGGAACAGGAGGAATGTGGAGTGGGGCATTACGTAAAAACCGAGGAGCATGTGACACTGTTTGTGGAGGATATCGGGCAGGGAAGGCCGATTATTTTTTTGCATGGCTGGCCGCTGAATCATAAGATGTTTGAATATCAAATGAATGAGCTGCCGAAAAGAGGTTTCCGTTTTATTGGTATCGATTTTCGGGGCTACGGGGATTCCGACCGTCCGTGGGAAGGCTACGATTATGACACGATGGCAGATGACGTGAAGGCAGTCATTTATACGCTGCAGCTTGAGAACGCGGTTCTTGCCGGTTTTTCGATGGGCGGCGCAATTGCGATCCGCTACATGGCAAGGCATGAGAGCGCCGATATCGATAAGCTGGTTTTATTGTCAGCGGCCGCGCCTGCATTTACAAAGCGCCCGGGCTATCCGTACGGCATGAGGAAACAGGACATTGATGACATGATTGAACAATTCAAAAGCGATCGGCCGAAGACGCTTGCTGACCTGGGAAAGCAGTTTTTCGAGAAACAAGTTTCTCCGGAGTTCCAGCAATGGTTCCAGAATCTTTTGCTGGACGCTTCCTCTTACGGAACGATTCACTCAGGCATTGCGTTAAGAGACGAGGATCTCAGAAAGGATCTGGCGGACATCAAGGTGCCGACACTCATCCTGCACGGCAGAAAGGACAAAATCGCTCCGTTTGATTTTGCTAGAGAATTAAAACGCGGCATAAAGCAGTCGGAATTGGTTCCATTTGAAAACAATGGACACGGGCTCTTTTATGAGGAAAAAGAAAAAATCAACAGCCTGATTGCGCAGTTTGCTAAATAAAAAAACCCGATCAATGTCGGGTTTTTTAAATAATGCCTTTGCGCTGCAATTCTTTAATGATCAAATCAGCTCCGTCCGTAATGGACGTTTGGTCAGATTCAATGATTAAATCGGGAGAGAGAGGTGCTTCATATGGAGAATCAATCCCCGTGAAATGTTTAATGTCTCCGTTGCGCGCTTTTTTATAAAGGCCTTTCGGATCCCGCTGTTCACAAATCTGGAGCGGGCATTTCACATAAATTTCTAGAAATTCTCCGTCGGGAAACAGCGCTCTGACCATATCCCGATCCTCTCTGAACGGAGAAATAAAAGCTGTTAAGATCATTTGGCCGCTATCGACAAACAGCTTCGCGACTTCCCCAATCCGGCGGATGTTTTCAATTCTGTCCTCAGTCCGAAAGCCGAGATCTTGATTCAATCCGTGGCGGATATTATCGCCGTCCAGCACATAACTCCGAATTCCCATGCGATAGAGCTTTTCATCTACTGCATTGGCGAGGACTGATTTTCCTGAGCCGGACAGACCGGTAAACCAAAGGGCGCAGCTTTTATGTCCGTTTAAACTTTGTCTGTCAGATTTTTTGATCGCCGCGGGATGCCAAACGATATTTGGATTATGTGTCATTCTGATCCCTCGCTGTTTCTCTGAATGGCAACAGGCTGCTGATGGAGCCCTTTTATCAGTACGTTTGCGACCTCGGGCCGGCTGAATTCTTTCGGCGGTTTTTTGCCTTGGCGGAGAAGCTCCCTCACTTTGGTGCCTGATAAATGGATGTGATCTCTTGCGCTGTGCGGGCACGTTTTGGAGGTGCCCATATTTCCGCATTTCCGGCAGTAAAAGCTATGTTCAAAAAACAACGGCTTGATACCCAGCTCTTCCTCGGTGAACGATCCGAAAATGGTCTGTGCGTCGTACGTTCCGTAATAGCTGCCGACGCCTGCATGATCGCGGCCGACGATAAAATGGGTGCAGCCGTAATTTTTGCGGACGAGCGCATGGAAAATCGCTTCACGCGGTCCGGCATACCGCATGGCGGCAGGGAACACCGATAACATCACCCGGTCCTTTGGATAATACTGGTCAAGCAAAACTTGATAGCTTTCCATTCTGATATCACTCGGAATATCATCTGATTTCGTTTCTCCTACTAGCGGATGAAGCAGCAGACCGTCGACGGTTTCTAACGCTGTTTTTTGAATATATTCATGGGCTCTGTGAACGGGATTTCGGGTCTGAAAGCCGACAATCGTTTTCCAGCCGAGCTTTTCAAAGGCCGTTCTCGTTTCTGCCGGCGCTGCATAAAACTGTTCGAAGGACTTGTCGGGAAAGCGGCTGACAAGGATAGTCCCTCCAATATAAAAGTCCGGCCGCTCCAGCAACTTTTTCACTCCGGGGTGGGCGGGGTCGTTTGTTTTATAAACAGACAGCGCCTCCTGTGTTTTATCTGGCTGATAGATATCGGTCACTGTCATCATGCCGTACGTCACGCCGTGTTTCACAAGCTTCACGTGATTTCCGACAGACAGCTGTTTTGCTGTTTCTTCACTGACAGGCAGCGTAATAGGCAGGCTCCACGGCAAACCGTTCGCCAGCCTCATCTCTTTCACAACGGAATGATAATCTTTTTCTCCCAAAAAACCTGTTAACGGGCTGTAGCCGCCGATCCCGATAAGCTCGAGGTCGCTCAGTGCCAGCTGATCAAGCTCAGCTTCGCAAGTGCAGCCATCAAAAGTGCATGCGGGATCGAAGCGGTTGATTAACACCCCTCCATGGGGCTCGATTGCATTCACGTGCTTAACCTCCATCTTTGCGATTTACGTTGTTTTTAACAGTCTGGACGGGCTTCTTCTTCAATTGAAAATGTGAAACCGTAACACATACAGACTTCATTCAAGAAAAAGAATAAAATCTGCTGGCGCTTCCATTCTCAGGACAAGCGTTCTTTCAATCCTGGTGCAGACCGCATTCAGTTTTCTCGCGTCCGGCCCATCTTCCCGCTCTCTCATCATTTGGGTTTGAAGAAGGCAATGTGCACATTTCACAGCCTATGCTCGGATAATTTTGATCGTGCAGTTTGTTGTAAGGCAAATTGTGGAGCCGGATGTACGTCCAAACATCATCCCATGTCCAGTAAATGAGCGGACAGATTTTAATAAGCTTAAATTTCTGATCCTGATTGATGAATTGAATATGCTTTCTCGTCGGCGACTGCTCCCGGCGCAGACCTGAAATCCAAGCTGTCATGCCCGATAAATGTTTTTGTAGAGGTGCGATTTTCCGTAATTGGCAGCAAAGATTTGGGTTGTGTTTCCATAATTCATCGCCGTACTGCTCCGCTTGTTCCTTTAAGTTCAGTTCGGGTTCAAGCAGCTGGATCGTAAATGCCGGGTATCTTTGTTTGACGGCTTCGATCAGCTCATATGTTTTCTGAAAATGGAGCCCTGTATCTAAAAAGATGATGTGCGCATGTTTGTTGATCTTTGAAATTAAGTCGAGAAGCACCATCCCTTCAGCGCCAAAGCTGCATGCATACACGATCTTATCCCCGTATGTCCTGTAAGCCCATTTCAATACATCGAGCTCATCGATCAACAATTGGTCCGTTATCTCTTTTGACAGCGTTTCGTTCCATGTGTCAAACGTGATGTGTTCGTTCAATATTTTCCCCCCGTTTTGCATCTGTCTGTTTTTTATCTATTGATCGAGTTATAGGCAGACTATTCACTTTTGAGATAAAGGTTCGTGCGGTAGCCGCCTAAAATGAGGAGACGGAGGCGCGGCGGAACCAATAAGAGACCAGCTGAATATGCTTTTTAGCAAAATGGTTTTATGCCCAAGGAGAGGTATTATGCCGATTACCATTTATCAGGGGCATCATCATTCACTTGCCCCGGCAGATATCAATATCGTTATTGACGTCATTCGAGCCTTTACCGTAGCCCATTTTGCTTTTATCGGCGGGGCGAAAGAAATTCTCTTGGTCCGGACAACTGAGGAAGCCTTCAAGCTGAAAGAAACCTATCCGGATTATGTATTAACAGGAGAGGAAAAGGGGGTCGGAATCAAGGGGTTTGATTTGGATAATTCCCCAAAGCGTATGGCTGAGCAGGATATGGTGGATAAGCGGCTGATTCAGAAAACGACAAACGGCGTCACAGCAGCGTTAGGAGCGCTGAAGGCCAAGCATCTTTTTGTGACCGGATTTTCTAATGCCAGAACAACAGCGGAATATGTGAAAAAGCTCACTGCAAAAGATTGTGTGCTGAACATTGTGGCTTCCCATCCGTCAGGTGATGATGATATGGCGTGTGCGGAATATATCAAAAGCATCATAGAAGGGACGAATGGTGCGGCGGCCGAAGTGATTGAAAGAATCAAAACCTCATCCGTTGCGGAGAAGTTTTTTGACAGCAGCCAGCCGTTATTTGATCCGGAAGACATTGCGTACTGTACAAAAGAAATAACGGGCGATTTCGTGATGAAAGTAAAACAAGAAAGAGAAGTTCCAACGATAGAGAGGGTCCTGATATGAATGATTTTTCACTAGAATTGCCAGTGAGAACAAGTAAACCGAGAGAAAACGGACAGACCATTTTAATCGACAACGGCTACCCCTTGCTGTTTTTCAAAGATGTAATAGGCGCGGCATCCGACTATATTGATTTTGTGAAATTCGGCTGGGGCACTTCATTACTTACAAAAGACCTTGAAGAAAAAATCAGCTCCCTGAAAGAGCATGACGTGAAGTTTTTCTTCGGCGGCACACTGTTTGAGAAATATGTAAGCCAGAATAAAGTCAATGAATTTCATCGGTACTGCACCTATTTCGGGTGCGAATATATTGAGATCTCAAACGGCACTCTCCCAATGACGAATAAAGAAAAAGCGGCTTACATTGCTGATTTTTCTGATGAATTTCTTGTGCTCAGCGAGGTGGGCAGCAAGGATGAAGAAGTGTCAAGCTGCCAGTGCTCTGAGGAATGGCTTGAGTATATTCTCGAAGATATGGAGGCAGGCGCAGAGAAGGTGATTACGGAAGCAAGGGAAAGCGGAACAGGAGGTATCTGTTCCAGCAGCGGAGATGTCCGGTTTCAAATCGTTGATGATATCATTTCGTCAGATATTGATATCAGCCGAATGATATTTGAAGCACCGAACAAAACGCTCCAGCAAGGGTTCATTCAAAGGATCGGGCCGAATGTCAATCTGGCGAATATCTCATTTCACGATGCGATTGCTCTGGAGACTTTGCGCTTGGGGTTAAGATCCGATACTTTTTATTTGTAAAACAGCGGCTGCGGGGCTCTCGGTATCGGGAGAGCCTCTTGCCTATTACTTTTTATGACGGTACATAGGCGTAAGTATGGGAAGAGAGGTCAGGCGGATGTTATAGATGAAGTCGATGACTCTTGTTGAGATCACTTGGCAAATCAGAGCTTGAATCACAATGCCCCAGGCAATAATTGATGCGGTAATCATAAAAATGATGCAATTCATAATGAGCAAGATGGTTCCCGGGTTTCCGCCCCGGTAAATTGAGATCATGAGAGCAAGAGCTCCAAATCCTCCGTTAGAAATCTTATATTTGTATAAAAGTCCGATGCCGAGTCCTAATAAAACGGCGCCGCTTGCCAAATCAAGCCACAGGTTTGATGTAATGTCCGGAAAAATGACATCAAAAATCAATACCGAAACAGAGGTGACGGTAATCGAGGCGAGAGTGCCGGTAAATGTTCTCATCTCCAGCCATTTTAAAGCAGTAAAAAGCATCGACACATTCACAGCCCATACCGAGAAGCCGTGGGGAATGTGAAACAAATGGTGCAATAAGACTGCAATACCTGCCGCCCCGCCTGTCGGAATATCATGCGGAAATAAAAATAAGGACATGCCGAGTCCCTGTAATACACCGCCTGTGACAATCATAAACGTGAGTTTTGCTTTCATCAGCAGTTCAGCCATTAAGTCATTTGCTCCTTTATGAAAAGACTTGTCCGCTGTTACCATTTTATGAGGCTGTCCATGATTTATGTCTATAAATAAAGGGATGGGACAGCTTAAAACGCTGAACCATCCCACATATACCGATTGATGATCTCCATATTGATTTCTCTGCCGATCCCTGTTCCTTTCGGGATGTGCACGATTCCTTTTGAAGGCTGAAGGCTGATCAGTTCTGTAAACGGATTCTCCATTACATCCCACTCAATCGGTTCAATTTGGTCGTTTTCCATTTTTGACCACGGAGGCAGGCATGCCTGAGCAAATAAAGCATAAAGCCGGGAAAGAGCGCCGTCATAGGCATGAGCAGACGCTCTCACACCGAAATAACGCGCGAGCTGGAGACAGTCGCGAAACTCATCGATTCCATTGACATGCATGACGTCAGGCTGAATAATATCCAAGCAGCCCTGTGAGAGGAGAGGCGCAAATTGCGCCGCGCCTTTCATATTTTCTCCGCCGGCGACAGGGACGGATAAACGGCTCCGCAGCAAAGTGTAATCCTGCGGCTGGTCAAAAGGCAGAGGCTCTTCCAGCCAGCTGATATTGTCCCATTTCGAAAAATGGCGCTCCCATTTGAAAGCTGCGGCTGTATCGTAGCTTTGGTTTGCGTCCAAAATAATGGAAACTGAACTGCCGGCCGTGTTTTGCAGGGCAGTGATATGCCGCACATCTTCCTCAAAGGTTGTCCCGCCAATTTTGATTTTGATTTGATTGAAGCCCTTTTTCAATTGCGCTTCAACATTCGTAAGCGAGCTGCTGATCCACTGAGGATGGTCTGAATATGATTGGAAAGAGGCATATACTGGGAGTTCTTCTCTGTACCGTCCGCCCCACATGTCGCATACGGAACAACCTGCCGCTTTCGCAGCAATCTCCGTCAGTGCCATACTCACAGCCGATGCCGCCCGCTGATGCCATTTTTTGATTGTGCGCACTAAAGGCAGGCGGCTGCCTGCCTGTTTACCCACGAGATAGGGAATAATTCGTTTTGTAAAACCGACATGCAGGGCCGGGAGCCAATCCACGCACTCTCCCCAGCCGTCAATGCCGCTTTCTGTGATAATTCTGATCAGATAGCATGTCCGATATTGTTTAAATCCGTTTGCATCTCCGTAAGGCTTCTCTAATCGGTGAAAGAGCGGGAAGGTCTCAATTCGTTCGATTTTCAAACCGGATGCTACCTTTCCTCAGCCGGCTGCAGCCGATTGCCATTCATTTTAGGCTCTTCTTTTTCATTCGTATCTTCTTTATTTTGTTTGACATGAATCAGCGTCAGCACAAGAATGCCGACAACCAGCGTTAGGCCCGCAATGCTTAAAAACATGCCAGGTCTTGACCACTGCATCAAGCGCCCGAAAATAGGAGGTCCGATCGCCACCCCGAGAAAACGCACTGATCCGTACAGCGATGTCACAAAACCCCGTCTTTCTTTGCCGACAGCGCCTGTGATAAAACTGTTAATACAAGGAAGGACAAGGCCCGAACCGATACTGCTCAGCACGAGAACGCTGATAAACAGGACGAGATTTTCAATGAATGACAGTGCCGCGTAAGACACAGTCATAAACGCTAAACCGATGACGATCAGCTTTTTCATTAACGATTGCTTTTGTCCGATTTTGCTGCCCGTCGTATAAGATGTCACACACATAACCAAAAGCGGAATCGCCAAAATCAGTCCTTTTTTGACGCCGTCTGTATCGTATGTTTTTTCCAGTACGTCTGATAGGTAAAACAAAATGCCGAATAAGGTAAACAAACAGGTAGCCCCGGCTAAATAAGCGGTAAACAGCCATCTGCCTTCATGCTTAAATACACTTAACAGCCCTTTTGCATATTTTCCGATAGGAGGCGGCTCTTCTTCTTTTTTCTTTTCTTTAATAAAAATCCAAGTCAGCACGATTGAAATGATACAAAACACAGGAAAGGCAAAAAATGCGCCATACCAAACGATCAGGGCGATAAGTGAGCCAATAATCGGCGATAGAACTTTCCCCATCCCGTTTGACGCTTCAACAAGGCCGAGCACTTTGCTTTCCTGCGCGCCTTTAAATAGGTCCGCTGACAGCGCCATCGCAATCGGTCCCGTTCCGGCTGCTCCGATACCCTGAAGAGCCCGGCCAGCCATGACCCACGGATAAGCATTGTCAAAAAAACCTGCCGCAAACCCGGCCAGCAATCCGCCTGCTCCATACAAAAATAAGCAGGGAATAATGATGATTTTTCGTGAAAACCGGTCTGCGAGATAGCCGACAATCGGAATCGCAAACGCCGCAATCAGGGAAAACACCGTGATCACGAGACTGACTTGAAATTGAGATAAATGAAGTTCAGATTTCATTTTTGGCAATATAGGAATAAGCATAGAGTTTCCAAGGGTTAATATTAAAGGAATTGAACCGATAGCTACAATCGTCATTCCGTTATTTTGTTTTGATGTTTCCATCTCAAAGCACACTCCTTTTCTTCTGCTTAGAGTGTCCCTGAAGGCATGAAAAAAACCGAACAGAATCTTCCTGTCCGGGTAAAAAAGGGTTAACCGAGCGCTTGTGAGATGACAGCGAATAATTGTCCGTTTCGTACAGGCAGCGTCTTTTTTTGGTACATCATAAGCGGAGGCTCATCGTCTAAATGAAATCCCATTGCTTCTAGGCTGTCATGCAACGATGCGGCGTCACCAGGCACGTCGATTCGCATCGGTCCTTGTTTTCCTGCGGCCAGCCTGTTGATCAATCCGGCAGCGAGACCCGGTGACGGAGCGATAATCGGGCCTAATTTCAGATTGGCCGGTGTTTGTACAGATAAGCCATAGCCAATGAATTCGCCTTCCATATTTCTCGCAATTATACATTCCCCTGATTGAGAGATCAATTGATGCAGGAGTGCTGCTCTGTCTCCGCCAAAGGCTGCTTGATCAGCCGCTGTTAATTCCGGTAAATCCTTTTCTGTAAAAGATGTCAGTTCAATGTCGTGCTGCTTTGTAATCGGATTGAAGCTTTGACAGCTGTATTTGCGGATTGAACCCGCTGTTTGAAAACCGGATTTTTCATAAAGCGGCAAACCCTCCTTCGTGGCGCAAAGCATGATGGCGGTGTTTTCATCGACTTGACTGATACACGCGTTCACCATCCGCCGCCCCAGGCCCCGCCGTTTGTACTCGCTGTCGACGATAACAAGTCCAATAGAAGCAAGTCGGCCATACGAAAACAAACCGATGCAGGAGATGATGTCTCCTTGGCTGTTTTGATACCCGAATAATCGTCCGTGTTTTACGAGCAGCAGCAGCTCTCGCTCGCCGTAATCCGGCCACCCGGCTTGCCGGGAGAGACGCAATAGACCGGGTACATGTTTTTCTGTAAGCTGAATCAGCTCAAACGCTGAATGCATGTCATCACCTGCTTGTTTCTGGTTTTTTGTACATCACAATATGGGTGCCAATGCCGGAAATCTCAAACGGCTCGCCAAGTTCTTTCCAGCCAAGCTTTTCGTAATAGCCTTTCACATGGTATCTTGCGTTGCACCAGACCGCCTGCACGCCCATATCGGCCAGCTTCTGCTCCGCGTATTTGATCAGTGTGCTTCCGGCTTTTTGATCACGGTATTCTTCGAGCGTTGCCATGCCTCTAAGCCGATATGCGGGTGAATCGGTCAATAGCGGCTGATTCTCGGGAGAAAAGGAAGCGATGCTGATCAGTGTTTCTTCAAAAAAAGCGCCGAGATGGAAGGAGCCTTCTGCATGATCCTGATCATATTTGCATTGTTCAATTGATTGATGGGGACGCAAAATGCGGTTCCGAATTTCATAAGTATCCTCTGCGGGAATGGTTTTCACTTCAAGCATGATGTTCCTCCTCTAATGTAATTTATTTTCTATATCGTAACACGAATCGGGTTTGAAAAAGACTGCCCAATTGGTTCGGACAGTCTTAGAAAGGGATGTTAATGCAAATAAATATTCTGACGCTGTTCATCTTTTTGCTTAATGTAAGAAGTAAGTTCCGAGGTTAAGTCGGATCTGAGAAAAGGCGTTATTAAATAGATGCCGTTAAACAGCTCGCAGGCAGTATCCAGCAGGGAGCGTGCAATCGCAAGGCCTTCCGCCTTTTGTTTCTCTTTATCTTCGCCGGCACGCGCCATTTTTTCGCGAATGGAATCGGACAGTTTGATGCCGGGAATTTCATTATGGATAAACTCAGCGTTCCGGCTGCTTGTCAGCGGCATAACGCCGATATAAATCGGAGTCTTCAAATGCTTGGTTTCATTATGAATATCGACAAGCTGCTGCTCCGAATAGACGGGCTGTGAGATAAAATAATCAGCACCGCAGTCAATTTTTTTCTCCAGCCGTTTCACAGCTTTATCGAGATGGCGGACGTTTGGGTTAAAAGCAGCTGCCACTGAGAAATTGGTTTTCTTTCCGAGCGGTTTTCCGGACAGAGACAGCCCTTCATTGAACTGTTTAATCAGCCTGATTAAATCAAAGGACGTTAAGTCATAGACAGACGTTGCACCCGGGAAATCACCGATTTTAGAAGGATCGCCGGTAATCGCCAGCACATCATGCAGCCCTAATGTGTCGAGTCCCATTAGATGTGACTGGAGGCCGATAATGTTTCGGTCCCGGCATGTAAGATGGACAAGAGACCGCATATCGAGCTGCTGCTTAACAAGGGCGCCGCAGGCAACATTGCTGATCCGCGGGGTTGCCAGTGAGTTATCGGCGAGCGTCAGGGCGTCGATTCCCGCTTCTTTTAATTCAGCAGCGGCGGACAGAAACTTATCAAAGCTCAATTTCTTCGGCGGGTCCAGCTCAACAATAATGGAGCGCTTTTTCGCAGCGATTTCATCCAACCCCGGCTCTGTCCGTTCGTGCTGGACAGTCACCAATTCCTTTGCCCGAACCTTTACATGCTTTTCCGTAATGGGAGCGAGCCCGCCCACAGCCTCTGCCATGGCTCGTATGTGGTTTGGCGTTGTGCCGCAGCAGCCGCCGATAATCCGCGCGCCTTGCTTGCGGAACTCACCTGCGCTGTCTTGAAAATACGTATCGTCAGTTTCATATACGAGCCGCCCTTCTTCGAGAGAGGGGAGGCTGCTGTTCGGGTAGACAGATAAAAACACGTCATCAAAAATCGGCACTTCACTGAGCGCTTCAATCATGTGGTAAGGGCCGAGCCGGCAGTTCATGCCGACGATATCGGCACCGAGATCCGCAATCGAGCGCAGCGCATCAGAAAGCGGCGTTCCGTCCTGAAGCACACCCTGCTCATGCATGGATACATTCAGCATAATCGGAAGGTCGGTTTCTTTCCGGGCGATTTTCAGCACTTCACGGGCTTCTTCCAAATCATAATACGTTTCTAACAACAACCCGTCCGGTTCTTCATGCAGCAGTAAATACAGCTGTTCGCGAAAGCTTCGTTTGATTTCGTCAAGGCTGTATGCGTTTTTGTTAAACGTGCGGATGCCTCCCATTGTCCCGAGCACATACGCATCGTCTGCGGAAGCCCGCGCAATTTTTACTGCTTCCTGATTCATTTTTTTGATGTCATCTTCAAGGCCGTGCCTCGATAATTTAATATAATTCGCTCCGTACGTGTTGGTTTGAATGATGTTTGCTCCCGCCTCGACATAAGCTTTATGTATACGCTGAATTTCCTCGGGTTTAGAAATATTAAGTTCCTCAAAGCATCTATCTATTCCGTAGGAGTAAAGCAGCGTGCCCATTGCGCCGTCACCGATTAACACCTGTTTCTTCAAATCTTCTAAAAGTCCCATTGTCTGCCTCCTTTATTCACATTCAGCAAGGAAAAAAGAGAAATAAAAAAAGTCCTCTTAAGAAGAAGACTTTGTCAGTGATATTGTCTCTTCTTATCTTCCAAGCTGTTCGAGCTTGCTGGATTTAGCACCTTGGTCATGGCAAATGCGCCATTACACCGGTTGCTGAAGCTTCGTCGGGCCAGTCCCTCTGCTTCTCTTGATAAGAACGGATATGAAATTTTAATGTTCAGGAGCTGCCAAAAGATGCCTGGCATTTTCCCTTTCTCCAAATTTACCGAAAATAAAGACAATAATCAATAGGAATCAGAAAAATTTATCTGAAATTTATAAATTGAACGTCAATTGGCAGATCGGCACCTCGAACTGCTGCGATAACCTGCTGAAGATCATCCTTGTTTTTCCCAGTGACACGCACTTGATCATCCTGTACCTGAGATTTCACTTTCAGTCCGGAGTTTTTGATGATCGTATTGATTTTTTTTGCGTTGTCTTTGTCAATCCCTTGAACGAGCTTTGCACGCTGGCGCACGGTGCCGCCGGACGCATTCTCAATTTTGGCGTAATCAATATTTTTTGTCGGCACGTTGCGCTTAATCAATTTGCTGACAAGCACATCCTTGAGCTGGCTTAATTTAAATTCATCATCGGAAACAAGAACAAGCTCTTCTTTATCTAATGAAATGTCGCTTTTGCTCCCTTTGAAGTCATAGCGTGTGCTGATTTCCTTCAGTGCGATTTGAATCGCGTTTTGCACCTCAGGGAGCTCCACCTTGGATACAATATCAAAAGAACTTTCTTTTGCCATATGAAAACCTCCATAACATTTAACTTATGTGTTGATTATAGTAGAATAAAGAGAAACTTCCAACAGAACAAAGAATCAATTTGTGATGATTGGAAAAAATGTTAACAAGATCCGCAGTGAAATCAGCGGGAAGAGGAAGGACGATAGCATGAGACCAGGGCAGCAGTTAACCTTGAGTATAGATCACGAAACTGACTTCGGTTACTTTTTAACCGATGGAGAAGATACGATTCTCTTACATAACAGTGAAGTGACAGAGGATATAGAAGACAGAGATGAGGTAGAGGTCTTTATATACGTTGACCAGCAGGAACGGCTTGCAGCAACGATGAAAATTCCGGTCATCAGCGCGGATGAATACGGTTGGGTAGAGGTAGTGGACACGGTAGAGGATATGGGCGTATTCGTCGATGTCGGCCTCTCGAAAGACGCGCTTGTCGCAACAGAGCATCTGCCGCCGTATGAAGATGTTTGGCCGCAAAAAGGGGATAAGCTCTACTGTATGCTGAAGGTGACGAATCGGGGGCGCATGTTTGCCAAACCCGCACCGGAGGATATCATCAGCGAGCTGTTTACGGACGCTTCAGACGACCTGATGAATAAAGAGCTGACCGGAACGGTGTACAGGCTGATCGCTTCAGGATCGTTCATCATTACGGATGACGGAATCCGCGGTTTTATTCATTCATCAGAAAGAAAAGAAGAGCCAAGACTCGGCTCAAGAGTGACAGGACGAGTGATTCAAGTGAAGGAAGACGGCTCAGTGAATATGTCGCTACTTCCGAGAAAGCAGGATGCGCTGTCTGTTGATGCCGAGTATATTCTTACGTATATAAGAACAAGAAATGGCGCCATGCCGTACAGCGACAAAAGCCAGCCTGATGATATCAAAGAACGTTTTAACATGAGCAAGGCCGCCTTTAAACGGGCGCTCGGCCACTTAATGAAAAACGGAAAAGTGTATCAGGAAGACGGCTGGACATACGAGAAAAAATAGCGCATGAAAATGGCTCGCCTGCAGCAGAACTGCGGAGCGAGCCGTTTTTTATTTCTAATTTAATTCATCAACCAGCGTTCTGATTGCCATTTCGCGATCCACATTGTCTGAAATTGCGATCGGAGTAATATCAATGGCAAGAATGACAAGAATCAGCGCACCAGCTGCGGCAACATAAGAAACATAATAGAAATAGTTAGCGGTTTCGACCGTGTTGACGAGTTCAGCTTGAACTCTGGACGTATCATCCTTGGAAGCGGCAATTTCTTTTGCAGCTTCTACTTTTTCTTCAACGATTTGACCCGCTTTTTTCAGCAGTTCATCCACCTTCATTGCATCTTTGCTGTAAACAGCTTTCTTCAGATTGTCAAAAAAGTCAGCATCCTCTTTTTTAATATCAGCAACAACCTGATTGGCAAAAGCCTTTGCCTGTTTTGTGTTGAGTTTGTCAGTCATGGCTTTATTAAATACCTCTGGAAGCTGTTTGCCCACTTCACCCTGAGCGAACACAAACCCTTTAAAAATCTCTTCACCCGAATACTGAAGCTGCTTTGCCTGTGCTACACTTTCCTGCTGCTTCACCATAAACACTGTCGTCACCAATACAACCGACAAAAATACGAGAAACGCCTTCTTCAAACTGAAACCTCTCCCTTCTTTTCTTTTTTATTCCACTTCAGTCTGCGAATATATGTAAATTGAAACGTGGAATCAATTGGAGTGAGATACAATATCAAAATGCCGGCCATGATGATTGAAAAGCTGATTAAACCCAGCATAACCGCGAATATCTCATGCATAAAAACAGCGATGATTAAAATCAATCTCCAATGCTTCTTCGGCGCGAACAGTGCCGCAAAGATGACAATCTGGACGAGAAGCGTCCCCCATGTCGGAATCACCACAAACGGACTAGTCACAAACGGCTTCGTTAATGCCTGAAAAAAGCCGTTGAAGCCGATGGTTTTTTCCTGGGCGAAATAATAGACGGCTGTACCGTCCACCCATTCCTGCTGAGACAGCTTAGCAACAGTAGAGTGAAAATAAAGCACTGCCACTTGGAGCCTGATGACAAAATAAGAAATAAATGCTGTGATTTTTCCAATTGTTCTTTGGCCCTCTGCATCATCAGGCCTTCCGCTCCAATGCCATTTTCTCGGATCGGTCAGCGTGATAGGAATGAGCAAAAATGTCATAACTGCGGCCGCCTGCTCGCCTCCATCGATGACAATTAACGACGACTGGAGGCTGTAACTAACATACCAATGAAGAATCCCGGTGATTCTAGGGCGCCACCCGATCACAACAAGCACCAGAATGGCAATGCAGATCCATCTGACCAGATTTAACATCATATAGTTATTTTCGCCGAGGCAAAAGAGACTGAGATTCATTTTACAAGCAGGATAACTGCTAATTCCGCTGGCGGGCTTCATAATGAGGCTCGGATGATTGACGAGCAGCGTCAGCAGGCTGGATAAAGCAATGATGCTTCGCGCGAGTCCGTATACATTTGTCCACGGGTTTCTCTCGTCCCATCCGGTGATGGTCTGTTTTATGTTTTCGAGCATGAGATCACAACCTTGACTATGCTTTTTATCTGATAAGACGAAGCGGTGTATTTAGAATAACTCCACGGAACGATATCCTCTTTCGTTAAATAATAGCTGCCGCAAAGCAACGGGCGGGGTGCCGGTGTTTGCAGCTGAACGGTTTTGGCTTTGCTTTTGCAGGCACTCAGGTCCGTTTCTTTACATTCTGTCCACTGTTCCTTGCCGACTTGGCTGTAGATAACACCCATTTCTACACCCTGCGATCGCCCATAACGATACAGGCCGAATAGGTTATCAGCCCTCATATTGGGCCATCTGACCTTGGCGGTGGCATTTCCATCCTCATATAAGCCGATGGCGGTATCACGGGGGTTTTTGCTGAAAAAGCCCCAGCCCTGAGGAATGACGCTGGACATGAGAAATTTGGAGTCCTTTGTCAGCGGAATCGGGGTTGTCCCTAAGCTGCCAATGATTGAAAACAGAAATAAAGACCCCCAGAGGACCGAAAAAATGATAAAAAATGATATCGATTTCTGCATTCGACTGCTCCTTTTTAAACTGACGAAATTCACTTTTCTTACTTTTCATCATATAAAAACATTTTTGTAATAAAAAGGTTAGAAAGTAGGAGAAATTCCATTTTTGTTAAATGAAAAAACAGGACATTTTTCACTGCTATATGTCATTGATATATAGTGGTTTTTTCGATATATTTAAACCATGAAAACGAATCAAATTAACGACCGCTGGATTGTTCAATTTCGCAAAGGAATTTTCGAGCTGGCCATTTTATCCCTGCTGCGCTCAAAGCCGATGTATGGTTATGAATTGACATCGTCCTTAAAAACAACTCCGGCACTGGCTATTTCGGAGGGTGCGATATATCCGATTTTAAAACGGATGACGGAGAAGGACTGGGTCGAATTTTTTTGGCAAGATTCTTTGGACGGCCCGAAAAGGAAGTACTACAAAATGACGCAAAAAGGAGAAGAGATGTTAAAAGAACGGCTGGAGAAATACCTGGAAACCCATCAAGCTTTATTGTCCTTATCGGGGGATTTGCTATGAATGCACAGCACATCATTGACCGCTATACGGAGGAACTAAACGCTGAGCTGACGAATATGCCTGAAGTAGAGAGAGAAAACACGATAGCCGAATTGAAGGGCCATTTAACCGCTTTTGTACAAGACAGAATGAATGCGGGCCATAGTGTGGAGGATCTGCGGGAAGCTGTCGAAACTGAGTTTTCTCATCCGAAAGAGCTTGCCGAAGCGATGATGGGTGAAGGGGAGGAACAGAAACGGAGGGGTTCTGTGTTAGGAAAAAGCGGACTTACGGTCTTTCTTATTGCTGTAATCATACTCCTGCCGTTGCTGCCGCCCTCATACAGATATGTGCCATTGGCTCTTTATTTGGCGGTGCTCGCAGGCTATGTATGGAAACGGAAGAAGGTAATGATGTTTGCGGGTGTAAGAAAAAACAAAATGCGCTCTCAACATGAGATTGTCACGATTTCCAGGATCGGTGCGGCGTATCTGCTGTTTTTGGCTGTTCTGCTTCTTATGCAGCCGCTCATCAATGCATTCGTCGTCCTTCTGCTGATTGTGGTTAGCTGTGCCGCTTTTTTTCTGTTTTTAAACGTCAAGTAATGTTGTAGGAGGCTGTAATATGGAAATCAGCATCAATTATCTATTAATTGTCATTTCGCTTTTATTCTTTGTGGTAGCTTATCTGGTCGGGATCAAAAAACAGACGTGGATGCTGGCGGGGTTTAATGAGGCACGTATCCGGGATAAGGATCGGCTGGCCAGAATAGCAGGCTATTTTTTCTTGAATTCCGGTTTGTTCATTCTGCTGAACAGCTTTATCTCATTTCAAGGCCAGGAGCAGCTGATTCCGCCGCTTATTTTGGCATATGGTGCAGGGGTTATTATTTATGTGAATAAAAAACTGGTAGAATAGGAGCTGAAGGACGGAGCGAATCTCTGTCCTTCTTTCTTTTTCCTGAAAATAGGAACGAAGCACCACATACAAGTTTCGGTTTTTTTGTTAGGATGAACGAAAAAATAGGTTCCAAAACAGGAAGGATGTGGTGTTTTGCGTACACTGTTCAAAACATCTCTGTTCATGGCCGGCTTATGCACGGCGGCTCAATGTGTTTTTGCATCAAATGCCTCAGCAGATCAAAGCATCAAATACGACCATACGTATCAAACCCCTTCATACATCATCGAAAAATCACAGCCATCATGGCAGCCAGCTCAAAACCTAACGCAGAAAGAAGCGCTATTTTCATATCTGGACAAGCACCAAACGCATTTTAAGCTCAAAGGAAATGCGAACAGCCATTTTCGCATTTCGAAAACCATAAAGGATCCAAAGACAGAACAAACGTTTTTTAAATTAGAGGAAGTGTATAAAGGAATTCCTGTTTACGGCTTTGGACAGGCGGTCGCGATGAAGGAAAACAAACAAGTGAAAAGTTTCTTCGGGAAGGTGCACCCGCAACTAAATGACATATCTGTCACACCGTCTGTATCCAAGAAAAAAGCCATACATACAGCGCGCCGTGCGATTGAGGCATCTATTGGAAAAATCGAGTATGTTGACGGGGAACCGAAAGCCGAATTATATATTTATCCGCACGAAGGCGCATATGATCTTGCCTACCTTGTGAGACTTTCGACGTCTGAACCTGAACCTGGATATTGGCATTATTTCATTCATGCCAAAAGCGGAAAGGTCATTGATTCTTTCAATGCCATTCATGAAGCAGCAGGTACGGGAATTGGCGTATCAGGAGAAGAAAAAAGCTTTGAAGTAACTGAACAGAATGGGCGTTATTATTTGGCTGATGAAACAAGGGGAAAAGGGATAAATACTTTTGACGCAAAGAACCTGAACGAAACCTTATTTACCCTTTTGTCTCAATTGATCGGGTATACAGGCAAAGAAGTGGTCAGTGGCACGTCCGTATTTAAAGACCCGGCGGCTGTAGATGCCCATGCAAACGCGCAAACGGTTTACGACTATTACAGCCGCACGTTTGGCCGCCATTCCTTCGATCAAAACGGAGCAAGAATTACGTCTACCGTACATGTGGGAAAACAGTGGAACAATGCGGCGTGGAACGGTGTGCAGATGGTGTACGGGGATGGTGACGGCGCAAAGTTTAAGCCGCTTTCCGGATCGCTCGACATTGTGGCGCATGAAATGACACACGCGGTCACCCAGTATTCCGCCGGTCTTTTATATCAGGGAGAACCCGGCGCATTAAACGAATCCATTTCTGATATTATGGCGGCGATGACAGACCGGGATGACTGGGAAATCGGCGAGGATGTATATACGCCGGATGTACGCGGGGATGCTTTACGTTCGTTAGAGGACCCTTCCAAGCAGGGGAATCCGGATCATTATTCAAACCGTTATACGGGCACAGAGGATTACGGCGGGGTGCATATCAATTCGTCGATCCACAATAAAGCGGCATATCTTCTCGCGGAAGGCGGCGTGCACCATGATGTGCGGGTAGAGGGGATCGGGCGTGAAGCTTGTGAGCAAATTTATTATCGGGCTTTGACATATTACGTCACGCCTTCTTCAGACTTCAGCATGATGAGGCAAGCGGCAATCGAAGCTGCCAAAGATTTATACGGTGAAGGCTCGAAGCAATCAGCTTCTGTCGAAAAGGCATATGACGCAGTCGGAATCCAATAAAAATGAAAAAACAGCCAGGGCTTTTCAGCCTGGCTGTTTTTTTATGACCTTCCCAGAAAAAATATCGCCAGTGTGCCGGGTCCGGAATGGGATCCGACAGCAGAGCCGATGGAGTGCATGATGATGTCTTTCGGCTTGAAGGCGTCTTCGATCAATTGTTTCATTTCATTGGCTGTTCCTTCGTTAGCGGCATAGCTGATTCCGACGGTTTGATCGCTCCAATTGTCTCCTCGATCTTTCATTAATTCGATAATCCGTTTGAGCAGCTTTTTCTGTCCGCGGATTTTTTCAAGCGGCACAAGCTTGCCGTCCTCCATATGAAGCAGTGGTTTAATATTGAGCAGACCGCCGACAAAAGCGGACGTTTTTGAAATTCGGCCGCCCCGGGCGAGGTACGTTAAATCATCGACTGTAAAAATGTGCTCAAGCTGTGCGCAAAAGTTCTTTACAGACGTTTCGATTTCTTGTATTGTATTTCCGTTGATACAGAGTTCGCGTGCATGCCGGACGGCCAGACCGTAGCCTAATGAAGCGCATTTGGAATCAATCACCCGCAAATCAAAATCGGGGAATTCTTCCTTCACTTCATTGGCGATCATGACGGCTGTCTGATAGGTGCCGGAGAGCCCTGAGGAAAAAGCAATGTAAAGAGCGGGCTCTCCTGTTTCGGCATATTGCAAAAATACATTTTTAATGGTTTGCGGTGAGGCTTGGGACGTCTTGGGCGCTTCCCCATTTTGCATCGCTTCAAATATTTGTTCCGCATGGATCGTGACTGCATCTTCATATTCTTTGTCGCCGAGAGAAACTCTAAGCGGAATAAAGCCAAGGCCGTTTTCCTCAAAATAAGAACGAGGCAGATCAGCCGCGCTGTCAGCAATGAGGTGAACTGTCATTTTGCTTCCCTTCTTTCCATTTATCGCTCGTTATCATGTGATTTAAGCCAACTATATCATATTAATTACTCAAAATCGTGTTCAAATATTTGTTTTAAGGGAAAACATAATAAAGAAGAATGAGCGGAGGAACATGCCATGGTACTAGATCAAACAAAAAAATTACTCATCGTCATCATCGGGGCTTTACTCAATGCGGCCGGGCTGAACTTATTTCTGATTCCAGCAGATGTATATGCCAGCGGATTTACAGGTGTCGCCCAGCTTTTATCAAGCGTCGTTGACCAATATGCCCCCTTCTACATATCGACGGGAACGCTCTTGTTCCTCTTAAATATTCCGGTCGGTATTTTAGGGTGGCTGAAGGTCGGAAGATCGTTTACGGTGTACAGCATTTTGAGTGTCGCACTGACCACGTTGTTTATGGGAATCCTGCCGGAAATGAGACTGTCTCATGACATCCTGCTAAACGCGGTATTCGGCGGCGTCATTTCCGCGGTCGGCATCGGTTTAACATTAAAGTACGGCGCTTCGACAGGCGGTCTTGATATCGTCGCTATGGTACTGGCCAAGTGGAAGGATAAACCCGTCGGCACGTATTTCTTTATTCTGAACGGGATTATCATTCTGACGGCAGGATTATTGCAAGGTTGGGAGAAAGCTTTATATACCCTTGTTACTTTGTATGTGACAACGAGGGTGATCGACGCGATTCATACCCGGCATATGAAACTGACAGCGATGATTGTGACGAAAAAAGCGGACGAAATTAAAGAAGCCATTTATGGAAAAATGGTGCGGGGTATAACGACTGTCCCAGCCAAAGGCGCTTTTACAAACGAACCGAAAGAAATGATGATTATCGTCATCACGAGGTATGAATTGTACGATTTAGAAAAAATCGTAAAAGAAGTGGACCCGAAAGCATTTACAAACATTGTCCAAACGACCGGGATTTTTGGTTTCTTTAGAAAAGACTGACGAAAGCAGGTGGAAGTCGTGAAACGGCTGCTTGTGATGCTCTTGCCTGTGGTGCTTTTAATGGGCTGCGGGAAACATGAGCGGACAGAACCCGATAAGGAGGTATCAGGCGGAATGGAGAATCAAGAGGTTGTTTTATCTGTTGACGCAATTCAGGAGCCTGAACAAATCAAGTTTAACATGTCACTGAAGAACCAAGGCGAACGCAGTGTGGAGTTTCAATTCAGCACGGGACAAAAATTTGAACTTGTCGTGTACGATTCAGATCACAAAGAAAGATACCGTTATTCAAAAGACAAAATGTTTACACAGGCTTTTCAAAACCTGACGCTTGAACCGGGAGAAACCTATGATTTCACTGATGAGTGGAAGGAAGTCCCTGAGCCGGGAACTTACGAGGTGAAGGTAACATTTAAGGGCAGAGCGGAAAATCTCAAGCAGGTTCAGGCTGTTCAGCAATTTGAAGTCAAATAAGAGGCTATGGCGATTCGCCATAGCCTTTTTTTATTGCAATTTATCCAGTTGATCTTGAAATTGATGAAGCTGTTGACGTTCCGCATCTGTCGAATTGGCATACGCAGAAGACACAGCATTTTTGGCCCTCAGAATCGCTTGCTCCTGATCGCCTTCCTCAAAGCCGTTTGTCACCATGACAGCCTGTTGAACAAATGATTTCGCCTGCTGAAACAGTTCGTTTCTCATTAATATTCATACTGCCTTTCAGCCGAGTCTCGTGCCGCGGCATGCTGGTGAGCTTCTTCTAAAGTAGACCGATATGGAAATCTTGCGGCGTGTTGCCCGATGGAGTCTTTACCCTGGTGAATAAACCTTCTAGATTTGCTTCGTTTACCCATTGTGAGACTGCCCCCTTCCATACTTTGACGAGATGAGTCGTCTTCAATAGTATGGTGGGGCGAAGTAACGTTTATGAGTGGGAAAAATTAAAATGGGCGGTCTTTAAAGTGAGAAATATTCTTGTAAAAATCTTGCCACGCCGTCCTCTTCATTTGTAGCCGTTGTCCGGTTGGCAATCTGCTTGACCTCATCAATTCCATTTCCCATCGCAACGCCGCAGCCTGCGAATTCAAGCATCTCCAAATCGTTATCCTCATCTCCGAAAGCGATGATCCGTTCCCTCGGCACACCGTAATAATCACTGATTTTCTGCAGGCCGACCGCTTTATTCATGCCGCTTTTAATAATTTCTATAACATGCCACGGCGCGGCCCATCTTCTATGATCGATCACCTCGGCGTGCACATCCGATAAATAGGAGCGTATGGCCGGTACATCTTCTTCTTTTGCGTGAATGAGTACGGATGTAACATCTTCACCGAGATTTTCCCGCAAGTCTCCGACCGTCACATTTGTTGTATTCATGTTAAAGGCATCAATCAAGTGCTCGTCATGGTAATGAAAGTACACGTCATCAATGACTTCGGCAAGCACATTATGTACGTTATAGCTTTCGCTGATATCCACTAATTGTTTGACAACTTCAAGCGGCAGCGAGGTATGATATCGTCCCCAGCTGTCGTCCTGCGGATGATGGACAAACGCTCCGTTAAAATTGACAATTGGCGTTGTCAGCTTCATCTGCTCATAGTACATGGAACTTGAACGGTACGGCCGGCCGGTGGAGATGCAGACGTAATGTCCGTCATTTTTTAGGCGCTGTATCGTTTGAAGGGTGTTTTCTGATATTGTTTTATCGTCCTTTAATAATGTTCCATCTAAATCTAATGCGATTACATAGGGTTTTGTCTCCATGAAAAGCTCCTTTAACCTTAGATTTTGCGTAAGCTGCCTTAATGACAGTGTAGCTTTTTACCATCTTTATTGTCTACATGTTACACTTATGATTATGGTTATCCTAAGGAGGGGACATTGTGATTCAAATTGAAAATCAAACCGTTTCCGGCATCCCGTTTTTACATATTGTAAAAGAAGAGAACAGGCACCGTGCCGTTCCTCTTGTTTTCTTTATACATGGCTTTGCAAGCGCCAAGGAACACAACCTTCATTTTGCTTATCTTCTTGCAGAAAAAGGTTTCAGAGCTGTTTTACCGGAGGCGCTGCACCATGGCGAACGCGGAGAGCATATAGCTGTTGAGAAGCTGGCCGGCTATTTTTGGGACATCGTGCTAAACGAGATTGAAGAGCTTGATGTACTTAAGAATCATTTTGAGAAAGAAGGCCTGATAGACGGCGGCCGTATTGGGCTTGCGGGTACATCTATGGGCGGCATTACAACGCTTGGCGCCTTAACGGTTTATGATTGGGTAAAAGCCGGCGTCAGTCTGATGGGAAGCCCGAATTATGTTGAACTGTTCCAGCAGCAGATCGACCACATCAAATCTCAGGGCATTGATATCGATGTGCCGGAGGAAAGGGTGCAGGAACTCATGGAGCGCCTTAAAATGCGGGATCTCAGCCGCCAGCCAGAGAAACTGCAGCAGCGTCCGCTTTTATTTTGGCATGGTGTTAAAGATCAAGTCGTGCCTTACGCGCCGACCCGGAAATTTTATGACACGATTAAATCTCATTATCGCGAGCAGCCGGAATGTCTCCAGTTTATTGCGGATGAACGAGCGGATCATAAAGTGCCGCGGACAGCTGTGTTAAAAACCGTTGAATGGTTTGAAACGCATTTATAAAGCACAAAGGTATTAACACTGTCCGGATTTACGTTATACTGTATAAAAAAAGGAGTGAGGGAACGTGGAAGAAGCATTAAAAGAAAACATTATGGGCGCCTTGGAACAGGTTGTCGATCCTGAGCTTGGCGTTGATATCGTGAACCTCGGGTTAGTATACGATGTTGATATGGATGAAGACGGCTTAACGCACGTTACGATGACACTGACATCAATGGGCTGCCCTTTAGCGCCAATTATCGTGGATGAAGTGAAAAAAGCGTTAGCGGACCTTCCAGAAGTGAAAGAGACGGAAGTTCACATTGTGTGGAACCCGCCTTGGACTCGTGACAAAATGTCAAGATATGCAAAAATTGCGCTTGGCATACAATAAAACAAAAGAGGACAGCCTTACTGTGAGGCTGTCCTTTTTAAAACTGAAAGGAGTGAAGCGAAATGATGTACCTGCTTGCCGTTCTATGCCCGCCGCTTGCTGTTTTGTTTACGGGGAAGCCGTTTCAGGCACTGCTCAATCTCATTTTGACATGTATCTTTTGGCTGCCGGGCGCCATTCACGCTTGTTTTATCGTGGCTGACCGCCGCGCTGAAAAACGGGCAAGACGTTAATCTGGAAAAAAGAGGACGCAAACATGGTATAATGGCCATAAAAAACAGGGAGAGCGCCATGAAAAAGAAATTGCTTGCATTCGCGCTGTGCACTGGTGCGTATGCTGCCCTGTTTGCGTACTCTGTTCACTCGGAGCAAAAAAACGACTCCAGCGAGATGACGGATGTCAGCCGTTTGATGCCGGTGAAAATTAAGCAGACAGTGAAAGGGCAGGAAGAAAATAACCTCATTGACACAGTCAAAGAGGCCAATCGAAAAAACATAAAAATCTCAATAGCCGGAACCCAGCATTCGATGGGCGGCCATACATATTACGAGGACGGCATCGTTCTCGACATGACAGGCTACAACAAAATCCTCGCTTTCGATAAAAAGAAAAAAACTATCAGGATCCAAAGCGGGGCGACGTGGAATGACATACAGAAATACGTGAATCCATACGGGCTTGCGGTAAAAGTTATGCAATCACAAAATATTTTTACAATCGGAGGATCTCTCAGCGCCAATGCCCACGGGCGTGATATTCGCTACGGATCGCTGATTGATACAGTCAAATCATTCCGCCTATTAAAAGCCGACGGCTCAATTGTCACCGTCACTCCAAAAGATGACTTGTTTTCAGCAGTCATCGGCGGGTACGGTCTTTTTGGCGTGATTCTCGATGTTGAGCTTGAATTAACGGATGACGAGCTGTACGTCATGCAAACAGAAAAAATGAACTACAGTACATACGCCGACTATTTTGCAAAGCATGTCAAAGGCAATCCCGGTGTCCGCATGCATCTGGCGCGCATCTCAACAGCAGAAAAAGGATTTCTGAAAGACATGTATGTCACAAATTACACATTAGCAGAGGAGCAGAATCAGCTGACATCTTACAGCGATCTCAAAGAAGACGAGCATACACAAGTGACGAAATTCGCGCTCGGCCTGTCAAGACGGTACGAGTGGGGCAGAAACTGGCTCTGGAACACCCAGCAATCCTATTTTCTAAGCCAAAATGGAACAAAGATCTCACGCAATAACGTCATGCGGTCAGAATCAAAATTTCTCGAATACGAAAACAATGAAAATACAGACGTGCTGCAGGAATACTTTGTGCCGGTGAAGGAGTACGCTTCCTATATTGATGACCTGAGACAAACGCTGTCACATGAAGACCTGAATCTGCTTAATATCACGATCCGATATGTGCAAAAAAACGAAAAGGCCGACCTGTCTTATGCGAAGGAAGATATGTTTTCGCTCGTGCTCTTAATCAACGAGGGCTTCTTAAAAGAAGACCAGGCTGACACTGCTCGGATCATCAGGCGCATGACAGACGTTGCGCTCAAACACGGAGGAAGCTATTATCTGCCGTATATGACATATCAGACAAAAGCGCAAATGAGACAGGCGTACCCGAAAACCGAAGCGTTTTTTCAGAAAAAACGCACGTACGATCCGGATGAGCGGTTTATGAATTACTTTTATCAGAGGTATAAATAATGGGGAAAAACAAATTAAAATGGCTGACACTTTCACAAAGCAGCGTGTTTTTCGCAAGCAGTTTAATTTTTCCGTTTTATATTCTGTTTGTGAAAAATATCGGCTCAAGCTATACGCAGTTCGGGTTTTCCTATGGATTATTCGGACTGAGCGGGGCGCTCATTTACCCGCTCCTCGGGCGGCTGTCTGAAAGGATCGACAGCCGCTATTATCTGCTTGCGAACTCATGGGGCATGGCGGTTCTGCTTTTGTATGTCCCGCATGTTAACAGCGTTCTTCAAGTGTACATCGTGCAAGTGCTGTTAGGTCTCTTTGGGGCGATGCAAAAGCACGGAGAAAAAGTATTAATCGCCGACTTTACAGACACTGGGGAACGCGGAAAAAAGATTGGGAATTACCATTTTTGGACCGCTGTTTTTTCAGCGGCTGCTATTATGCTCGGCGGTTTTCTCGCCGACTTTTTCACGGTGCAAATGATTTTTTATACAAGCTCTATTCTATATTTTCTAAGCGGATTGATGATGATGAAAACAGGCTGACACGGTCAGCCTGTTTTTTTATGCAGCTGCAAAAGGCGCTGGAACAACAATTTGAAGCGATTTCTGTTTGCTTTTTAAGAGTGGATTTTTTTGTTGAACAGAAAATTTATAAATGAATAAAAATATTAAATATACGATTGAATTAATTTTTATTCATGTTATAATGTTAAATAATTTCACAAAGACCAAGAAGGTGAATTCGTTTTGAAAATAGGAATTGTAGGTGCTACGGGTTATGGGGGCGCCGAACTTGTCAGGATTCTTACACATCATCCTCATGCAGAAGAATGTATACTTTATTCATCCAGCGGAGAAGGAAAGGTCTATAGTAATGTTTACCCTCATCTAACCGGCTTGGCTGAGCAGAAGCTGAAGCCCATTAATATGAATACAATCAAACAGGAAATCGATGTCATGTTTCTTGCTGCGCCCCCGGGAGTATCAAGTGAACTGACTCCGCAGCTTGCAGAGGCGGGAATTCCGGTTATTGACCTGTCAGGTGATCTGAGGATACAAGAGCCTGCTGTATATGAAAAGTGGTATAAACGGACAGCGGCACCAAAAGAAACAATTCAAGAGGCGGTTTACGGCCTTTCAGAGCTGAATCAAAAAAACATTCAGCAGGCGAAGCTCATCGCCAATCCAGGTTGCTTTCCGACGGCTGTACTGCTAGGCCTCGCGCCTTTGGCACAAAAAAAGCTGCTTGATGAATCGTTCGTTATCGTTGATGCGAAAACAGGCGTTTCCGGCGCGGGAAGGAAAGCGTCCATGGGGACTCATTTTTCTGAGCTTAACGACAATTTTAAAATTTATAAAGTAAATGAACATCAGCACACCCCCGAGATTGAACAGACGTTAAAAGAATGGCAGCCAGAGTTGAAGGCTATTACATTCTCTGCTCACTTGGTTCCAATGACAAGGGGAATCATGGCGACGATGTATACGCAATTAACATCTGATCTATCTGCAGAAGATCTGCACGATTTATATTCGGAATTTTACCAAGATTCATATTTTGTGAGAGTGAGGCCTATGGGGCATTATCCGCAAACGAAGGAAGTGTTCGGCAGCAATTTCTGCGATGTATCCGTTACCCTCGACGAAAGAACAAACAGGGTAACGATCGTATCTGTAATTGATAATCTGATGAAGGGTGCCGCCGGGCAGGCAGTACAAAATTTCAATATCATGAATGGCTGGAACGAAGAGACAGGTCTGACCATGACACCAATTTATCCATAGAACAGGAGAGAATCGAACCATGATTCAGTTGAGTGAAGATCAAATAGTGAAAGTAAAAGGTGATATATCCTCGCCGAAAGGATTTCAGGCAAAGGGTGTGCATTGCGGACTGCGCTACTCGAAAAAAGACCTTGGTGTCATCATCAGCGAGACACCGGCAGTGAGCGCAGCAGTTTATACGCAAAGCCACTTTCAGGCGGCTCCGATTAAAGTCACACAGGACAGCTTAAAGCATGGATCAGCTCTGAAAGCAGTCATTGTCAACAGCGCTATTGCCAATGCTTGTACAGGGGAACAAGGCTTAGAGGACGCATACAAAATGCGGGAGAGCCTCGCTTTACAGTTGGGTATTGAGCCGGAGTTTGTCGCTGTTTCATCAACGGGCGTCATCGGCGAATATTTAGACATGGAAAAAATTCTGGCAGGCATCGAGCTCCTGAAACAAACACCTGCGGGATCGGGAGATTTCGAGGAAGCGATTTTAACGACAGATACCGTCATCAAGCAAACGTGCTATGAACTGACAATGGGCGGTCAAAAAGTCACCATCGGCGGAGCGGCTAAAGGCTCCGGAATGATTCACCCAAACATGGCCACCATGCTGGGGTTTGTGACAACAGACGCGGCAATCGAAGAAAAAGCGCTGCAAAAAGTGCTTCGCGACATCACTGACGTCTCTTTTAATCAAATTACAGTTGACGGAGAAACCTCCACCAATGACATGGTATTGGTCATGGCAAATGGCTGCGCGGAAAATGAGTGCCTTACGGAAGATCATAAGGACTGGCCGCTCTTTAAAAAAGCGCTTCTTATGACTTGCGAAGATTTGGCTAAGGAGATTGCCAGAGACGGAGAAGGCGCGACAAAACTAATCGAAGCCCAAGTAAAAGGGGCAAAAAACAATCTTGATGCAAACGTAATTGCCAAGAAAATTGTCGGTTCGAACCTCGTAAAAACAGCTGTGTACGGAACAGACGCAAACTGGGGGCGCATCATCGGGGCTATCGGGCACAGCGCGGCCCAGGTGAAGGCTGAAGAAGTAGAGGTTTATCTCGGGGGCCAATGCCTGTTTAAAAACAACGAACCTCAGCCATTCTCTGAATCTCTCGCGAAAGAATACCTCGAAGGAGACGAGATTGCCATTGTCATCAAGATGCATGAAGGGGACGGGAACGGAAGAGCATGGGGCTGTGACCTGACCTATGATTATATCAAAATTAATGCGAGCTATCGCACGTAATAAAGGGGAGCACAATGAAGAAAACAATCGTTTTTAAATGCGGGGGAAGTGTCATCCGTGAGCTGTCGGAAGAATTTTTTCAAAACCTGAAAGAATTGATGGAATCAGGATGGAAATTGGCAATCGTGCACGGCGGCGGACCGGAAATTACACATATGCTGAAACGGTTAAACATCAAAACAGAGTTCTCAGGCGGACAGCGGAAAACAACCAAACCGGTATTGGAAGTGGCTGAAATGGTCCTGTCCGGCTCAGTCAATAAATTTTTCGTTGCCGAGCTTGCCAAACACGGGTTGCGGGCTGCGGGAGTGTCCGGCAAGGATGGAGGCCTTCTCGAAGCAGACTATCTCGATCGGGACACATACGGCGAAGTCGGAGAAATTAAAAAGGTTAATGCCTCTATGGTAAATGCGCTGATGGATGAAGGCATCATTCCGGTTATCGCGCCCCTGTCCTTGACGAGCGACTACAAAACACTGAATGTCAATGCTGATCTTGCGGCTTCGGCGGTCGCCGGGGCGCTGAAAGCCGATAAGCTGATGTTCGTCACAGACGTAGAGGGAATCATGAAGGAAAAACAGCGTCTCGACATCCTGACCCCTGAGGAAATTCAGACTCTCATCAAACAGGAAGTGATCACAGGCGGGATGATACCGAAGGTCAATTCAGCCTTGTCAGCTTTATCGGATCAGGTTTCAGAAGTGATGATCGTAAACGGAAAAGGGTCGTTTTTCTCAAATCAAACATTTGAAGGAACAAAAATCGTCAAAGCAAAGGAGGCTGTTTCATGAGCAGCTTGTTTCAAACCTACGGTCGGTGGAACATCGAGATAAAGAAAGCGAAGGGAACTTGCGTTGAGGATCAAAACGGCAAAACATACCTCGATTTCATTCAAGGGATTGCGGTTTCCAACCTAGGCCACTGCCATGAAGCGGTCACAGAAGCGGTTAAAAAACAGCTCGACAGCGTATGGCACGTATCCAATCTGTTTGAAAACAGTCTTCAGGAGCAAGCGGCACAGCAGTTAGCGGCAAACAGTGCCGGAGATCTCGTTTTTTTCTGCAACAGCGGAGCGGAAGCGAATGAAGGCGCGATTAAGCTGGCACGAAAGGCAACTGGAAAAACGAAAATCATCACGTTTCTCCAATCATTCCACGGCCGCACCTATGCAGGGATGGCGGCTACCGGACAGGATAAAATCAAAACAGGCTTCGGCCCGATGCTGGAAGGCTTTCACTACCTCCCGTACAATGATCCTGCCGCTTTTGACGCTCTTGGGGGGGAAGACGACATAGCCGCGGTCATGCTTGAGACCGTACAGGGAGAAGGCGGAGTCAATCCGGCCAGTGCAGAATTTTTAACAGCCGTACAGTCGTTTTGCAAGGAAAAGCAGGCGCTTCTGATCGTAGATGAAATTCAGACGGGTATTGGACGGACAGGAAAAGGCTTCGCATACGAACACTTCGGCCTCTCACCTGATATCATCACAGCTGCAAAAGGATTGGGGAACGGCTTTCCAGTCGGTGCGGTAATCGGAAAGAAAGAGCTGGGAGCAGCGTTTACTCCTGGGTCTCACGGAACGACTTTCGGAGGGAATATGCTGGCGATGGCCGCCGTCAATGCAACATTGCAGGTTGTATTCCAGCCTGAATTTCTGCAAGAGGCTGCTGATAAGGGTGCGTTTTTGAAAGATCAGCTGGAGGCTGAACTGAAGAGTCCTTTTGTGAGGCAAATCCGCGGCAAAGGATTAATGCTTGGAATTGAGTGTGATGGGCCGGTTGCAGACATCATTACTGAATTGCAGACATTAGGCTTGCTCGTACTGCCGGCCGGACCGAACGTGATTCGTCTGCTGCCGCCGCTCACCGTGACAAAGGATGAAATAACAGAAGCCATCAGCAAGCTGAAACAAGCGATTGCACAGCATTCCGCTGTCAATTTGTAAATTTTTTTCGATATAAAAGCATAAAAATTCATTTTTATAATTAATTATTCATCAAGAGGTGGGCTTTTAGATGGAAGGTTATTTAGTATTAGAAGATGGAACAGTGTTCAGCGGCGAACTGGACGGACATGAAAACTGCACGGGCGAAGCTGTGTTTTTCACAGGAATGACGGGCTATCAGGAAGTGCTGACAGACCCGTCATACAAAGGACAGATTATCGTATTTACGTATCCGCTGATCGGCAACTACGGCATTAATGAAAACGACTTTGAAAGCAAAAAACCGCAAGTGAAAGCAGCTGTTGTTTACGAGGCATGCGATCATTTTTCTCATCATGAAGCGGTATACAGCCTTAAGGAATATCTGAAAAAATGGAACATCCCGCTTTTATCCCATGTCGATACGAGGGCTGTCGTCAAGAAAATCCGTGCGAACGGTACGATGGGGGCGTCTGTCACTGCCTCTAAAGAAGCGGCTGAGATTGCTCTGCAGCCTGAGAACGTCGCAGAACAGGCAGCAGCACAGGACATCAGCACAATCGGCGAAGGAAATAAACATATCGCTCTCATTGACTTTGGCTATAAAAAATCAATTGCATCATCACTCGTGAAACGAGGCTGCAAGGTCACCGTTATACCGTATCAGCAAATGGAAACTGTTTACGGCATAAAGCCGGACGGTGTCGTGTTATCCAACGGACCCGGAGATCCGAAAGCCATTACACCGTATATGGTACAAATCAAAAACATCGTCAGCCGTTTTCCGACGCTCGGCATATGTCTCGGCCATCAGCTGATTGCGCTCGCTTTTGGCGGAAATACGTTTAAGCTGCCGTTTGGACACAGAGGCGCAAACCATCCGGTCATCGACCGTGAAACGAAGCGGGTTTTCATGACCAGCCAAAATCACAGCTATGTGGTTGATGAAAAATCCATCAACCAAGAAGAGCTGACGATCAGATTCCACCATGTCAATGACACGTCAGTTGAAGGGCTTTCCCATAAAAAGCTGCCAGTCATGAGTGTGCAATTCCACCCGGAAGCCCATCCCGGGCCGGCGGAAAGCGAATGGATTTTTGATGATTATTTAAAGAATGTGATACCAGCAAGGAGAGAAATCGCCCATGCCTAAAGACACCAGTATTTCAAGCATATTAGTAATCGGCTCAGGCCCGATTATCATCGGCCAGGCGGCGGAATTTGATTATTCAGGCACTCAAGGGTGCATCGCGCTCAAGGAAGAAGGCTATCGGGTTATTCTCGTCAACAACAACCCGGCCACAATTATGACCGATGAAGCTTTCGCGGATGACATTTATTTTGAACCGCTCACGGCGGAAAGCTTAACAGACATTATTAAGAAAGAAAAGCCCGACGGACTTTTGGCCAATTTAGGCGGGCAGACTGCACTGAATCTAGCGGTTGAACTTGAAGAGGCGGGTATCCTAAAGGCGCACGGCGTCAAACTTCTAGGTACATCCGTGGATACAATCCAAAAAGGAGAGGACCGGGAGAAATTTCGTTCTTTAATGAACGAGCTGAATCAGCCAGTTCCAGAGAGCGAAATTGTCGATAACGAAACCGACGCCATTCGCTTTGCGGAATCGATCGGCTTTCCGGTCATTATCCGGCCTGCTTACACGTTAGGCGGAAAAGGCGGGGGCATCGCGCCTACGAAAGAAGCATTTACCGCCATGATCAAGCAAGCCCTTTTGGCTAGCCCGATCAATCAATGCCTGGTAGAAAAGAGCATTGCCGGCTTTAAAGAAATTGAATATGAAGTGATGCGTGACAGCAACAACACATGCATTACCGTCTGTAATATGGAAAACATCGATCCTGTCGGTGTGCATACAGGCGATTCAATCGTAGTGGCGCCTTCACAAACATTAACTGATGAAGACTATCAAATGCTCCGGACGGCAAGTCTGACGATCATTTCGGCACTTGATGTCGTAGGCGGCTGCAACATTCAGTTTGCGCTTGATCCGTTCAGCAAGCAATACTACGTTATAGAAGTGAATCCGCGTGTGAGCCGTTCATCTGCTCTCGCGTCAAAAGCAACAGGTTATCCCATTGCGAAAATGGCTGCGAAATTGGCGGTCGGATACACGCTTGACGAATTAAAAAACCCGCTTACAGGCTCCACTTATGCGAGCTTTGAACCGGCATTGGACTATGTCATCGTCAAGTTTCCGCGCTGGCCGTTTGATAAATTCAAAAACGCGGACCGCAAGCTCGGCACGAAAATGAAAGCCACCGGAGAAGTGATGGCGATTGAACGTAATATAGAAGCGGCAATCCAAAAGGCGGCAGCCTCCCTTGAGCTGAAAAACGTCGGCACGCATCTGCCCGAGCTCGGCGGCTTATCAATTGAAGCGCTCTGGGAACTGGCAATCACACCTGACGATCGAAGATTTTTCGTTGTGATGGAGCTGTTAAGCCGAAGGATATCGATAGAAGAAATCCATGCAAAAACAAAAATCGACCCGTTTTTCCTTCATACCTTTAACAATATCATCAAGCTGGAAAATCAGATCATGGAAGCGGGGAGCGACCTCTCTTTTGATTTATTAAAAAAGGCAAAGGAAAAAGGGTTTTCAGATGCAACGATAGCCTCGCTTATCGGCAAGACAGAGGAAGAGGTGCGCGCTCTTCGCAAGGAGAAGGGGATTACGCCTTCCTTCAAAATTGTTGATACTTGCGCAGCTGAGTTTGATGCGAAAACCAACTATTTTTACTCCACGTATTTCGGAGAAACCGATGGAGACATCAGCCGCAAAGAGAAAAAGCGCGCGCTGATTATCGGATCAGGACCGATCCGCATCGGCCAGGGCGTTGAATTTGATTATAGTGCTGTTCATGGGGTGTTAACGCTGCAAAAGCTTGGGTTCGAAACGATTATGATTAACAACAACCCGGAAACCGTGAGCACAGATTATGAAATTGCGGATCGACTGTATTTTGAACCGCTGACAACGGAGCACATATTAAACGTGGCGGAGCAGGAAACCATTGACTTTGCGATCGTGCAGTTCGGCGGCCAAACCGCGATCAATGCTGCTGAAGCGCTCGAAAAAGCCGGAATCACGCTTCTCGGCACATCGTTTGAAACGCTTGACGTGTTAGAGGATCGCGATCAATTTTATCAGCTTCTTGATGAACTCGGATTGCAGCATGCTAAAGGAGAAATTGCCTATACAAAAGAAGAGGCTGCAGAGAAAGCTAACGGCATCGGCTATCCGGTATTAATCCGTCCTTCTTATGTCATTGGCGGGATGGGTATGATTATCGTTGACTCGGAAGCTGCGCTTTCTCAGCTGCTGGACGGAGAAGACAGCATGCCGTACCCCATTTTAATTGATCAGTACGTGTCAGGAAAAGAAGTCGAAATTGATTTGATTTCCGACGGTGAAGAAGTCTTTATCCCGACATATACCGAACATATTGAGCGGGCGGGCGTCCACTCAGGGGACAGCTTTGCCGTTCTCCCGGGGCCTTCCGTCACAAACAAATTGCAGCAAGGAATGAAAGATGCTGCACAAAAAATTGCCCGAAAGCTTTCGTTTAAAGGCATTATGAACATCCAATTTGTGATCGATAACGAAAACATTCTCGTCCTTGAAGTGAATCCGAGAGCGAGCCGTACAGTTCCGGTTGTCAGCAAAGTCATGGGCGTTCCGATGATTCCGCTCGCCACAAGGCTTCTGGCGGGGGCATCTCTAAAAGATGTAAACCCGGCAGTTCAAAATCACCACGGCGTTGCTGTAAAGTTCCCGGTCTTTTCAACACATGCCATTCAAGATGTAGATGTGAAGCTTGGACCGGAAATGAAATCGACGGGAGAAGGCATGTGTGTTGCATACGACGCCGACAGCGCCTTGAAGAAAATCTACACGCGTGTTTGGAATCAAAAAGGAAGCATTTATTTGCAAAACGGACCGGAAGATTTGAAGACATTAGCGGAAAACGCCGGTTTTACAGTTCATGAAGGTACATTCGCCTCATGGATGGAACAGGATGAAAAAGCTCTTCATATCAATTTAAACGGCTCTGAAGAAGCACGGAAAGAGCGTCTGGAAGCCATGACACACGGCATTACCGTCTTTACTGAAGAGGAAACCGTACGGGCGTTTTTGCAAAGCGGATCAGGCAGTCCGCACCCTGTTTCCCTCAGAGATCTTTATAAAAAGGAAGTGGCATCATGCACACAGTGAATATGGGAGAAACGCAAACCAGTCTATTCGGAAAAGACCTATTAACGCTAAAAGATCTCAGTGAACAGGATATCAGCGCGTTGCTTGCTGAAGCCAGTGAACTGAAACAAAACAAAATTCAGCTTATTTTTCAAGGCAAAACCCTTGCGATGATTTTTGAAAAATCATCCACGCGGACTCGTGTTTCATTTGAAGCCGGAATGGCGCAGCTTGGCGGAAATGCCCTCTTTTTAAGCCAGAAAGATCTGCAGCTGGGCCGCGGTGAAACGGTGGCTGATACGGCAAAAGTGCTCTCAGGCTATGTAGATGCAATCATGATCCGTACCTTCGAGCATGAAACGGTGGAGGAGCTTGCTGAACACGCTGATATTCCAGTTATCAACGGACTTACCGATAAATATCATCCATGTCAGGCGCTTGCGGACCTATTGACGATCAAGGAAATCAAAGGCGATCTCAAAGGTGTGAAAGTCGCATATATCGGTGACGGAAATAATGTGGCGCACTCCCTGATGATCGGCTGCGCAAAAATGGGCTGTGATATTTCGATTGCTTCACCTGAGGGATACGAAGTGTTAGACGAAGCGGTGGAAGCAGCCAAGGCAGCGGCCCTTCAATCAGGTGCTTCCATTACACTTACAGCTGATTCGATTGAAGCCGTAAAAAATGCGGACGTCATTTATTCAGATGTATTCACTAGCATGGGACAGGAAGCGGAAGAGCAAGAGCGTCTATCAGTCTTTTCGCCTTACCAGGTGAATGCATCGCTTGTCAGCCATGCTAAACCTGACTATACATTTTTGCACTGTCTTCCTGCACATCGTGAAGAAGAAGTGACGGCGGAGATTATTGACGGTCCGAATTCCGCTGTATTCCAGCAGGCCGAAAACCGCCTCCATGTGCAAAAAGCGCTGTTAAAGGCGATCCTATACAACGGAGAATAACCGAAAAAACTGCTGAGCCGGCTCTCAGCAGTTTTTTTATGGAAACATATTCACACCCGCTTAGGCGCATACTACACGAAAAAGGAAAAGGAGGAAAAATAGTGGGACAGCAGCATCAATTCCGGCCCGGGCAAAAAGCGCCCAACAACGGCGTCTATGTAGAAATCGGCGAGACGGGGAGTATGGTCAAAAATCCGCAAAAGGTCCATCTGTCTGCAGGAGATATGTTTCCTGAAACATCTAATCACAACCGCCTGTGGACGTATAAAAGAAAACCGTGATCACGAAAAAACCCAAAACAATATATGTTTTGGGTTTTTGGCTTATTAATGCTGGCTGGCATTGTTGTTCATAGGCATGATTGCTGCTAGCGCCATGATCAGCACATATAAAACGACAGCAATTACGGATGATGTTGTGAAGTTATACGCTACACTGTTCATGCTGGCAATCAAATAGCATGCCATATGCGATAAAAGGAACGTCCAAATAAAAGCAATAATAAATCGCACGTTTCCACCTCGTCCTTCTCATTCTATTCTAGAAGTTATCATACCATACATAAAGCCAAGGGGGAATCTAATTTTAGAAGAAAGTGAGGTGACAAAAGAGTCTGATTCGTCACATTTTTAATGGTAAAATATAAAAAATAAATATCGTCAATTGGTATAATAGCCAAAACATAGAAAGGCTAGGACTTTACCTTATTCGTTTCTTTTCTTTTTACATAAGATAGCGTGAGATGAAGTGTGAAAGGAGGCGGGCAAGCGATGGGAATAACGGAAAGGTATTTTCAATTGGGAACGGAGCATAACGTGATTCATCTGCCCTATCGTCCGAACGGCTTTGGTATCTTTGTCCTCGGAGACAGAACCCACTTTGTCGGTAATGATTCGAGCTTTTGGCTTCAGCATTACGGCAGAAATCAGCTTTTAAATATGCTGAGGGACGAAGGCTATACCATTTTTAACAGCAATCTGTTCGGAAGGCACTGGGGCGCGGAAAAAGCGGTCACCTATGCCAAGCAGCTGATACATTTCGTGTTGAAGCAGGAAATACTCAATCCGAAGATTCATATATTAGCAGAAGGAATGGGCGCTCTCGTGGCCGATGAACTGCTTCGTTTTTCCCCGGATCATATCCGATCAGCCGCGATGTTGAATCCTTGTCTCGATCTTCAGGCACATTATGAATCAGAAAAAGAAAATAAATTTTTCTATAAGCAATTTTTGAAGGAAGTATCGGAAAGCTACGAAATCCCCGAAAAAGAAGCGGCTTCACTTCGTTATAAAACAATCGAAACCTATCCGAGCAGCGTACCGGTTCATATATGGCAGAGGATGACCGGATCTCCGTATCCGTACAGCCTGCATGCGGAGGTATTTAAGGAAAAACAGCAGCGAAAACAAGGCTGTCCGGTTGACATAACGTTTCATTTATTTGAGCACCCAAGCAGGATTTATGCATCAATCTGCAAATTCTTTCACAGTCATGAAAAAGAGCTATAAAGAATACAATAACAATAGCCTTCTCTTTTGCGGAGGCTGTTTTGCTTTGGATAAAATGAAAAACCGGAAGGGCGGCAGATGAAATGAAATCAACGCTGATTGTAGGGGCGGATGAATTTTTCGGCCTTTCTTTATGCGAACGAATGATGGATGAAGGCATATACGTCGATGTCGTTTTGGCTGAAACAGATGATGAAAGCAGACAAATGTACTTAGAGGAAAGACTCATGTGGCTTGGGAGAAATGAGCACTTTCGGAAGCTTGAGCACATTGAGGATCAATTATATGATACAATTTGTATCCAATATGGCGGCGGCTTTTTGCCTTTGGATCAATATAAATCAGCTTATGTTTTGGTATATGAACAAGACCGAAAAGAGTGGGAGAAACGTGAAAAGACAGGTTCAGAAAAAGCGGTGATTCTTCCGAAAATGTATGGGCCGTGGAAAGAAGAACAGGAGGAAGAGGGCTTTTATACAGAAGATGTAGCTGACGAGCTGTTGAGATTCCTGCTAGATCCCGGCCGTGATCCTGGCGAAAGTTCCATTTTTGATTTGCAAATCACTAAAAAAACCTCCAAAGATGAAGCGAAAACAAAAATTCTCGAGTGGAAAAGACAATTTCCATCAATTTTCGACAAATATTAAGAAAAACCTTCCATGTTTCGAGTTTTCTAGATACAATAAACATATCATTTTAATACATGTTATAGCTTGTCAAAAAGGAGTTGAACATGACTTGATCACAAGGCTTGTCATGATCTTTTCTGTCCTCCTTTTATTAAGCGGATGTGGACAAACTCCGTTTAAAGGAAAAATTGAGAAGGTCGGCATGCTCTTTCCTGATACGATTAATGACCTCGTATGGGGCACAAAAGGGTATAAAGGATTATTGAATATACAGTCTAAATACAATGTGGACGTCTACTATAAAGAAGGCGTAAAAACAGATGAAGATATTATAAATGCGATTGAAGATTTTCATAAGCGCGGCGTCAATCTCCTCTTTGGCCATGGAAGTGAGTTTGAAGAAGTATTTAACTTGGTCAGTGAAGACTATCCGGATATGCAGTTTGTGATTTCAAATGCAAAAGCAAAAGCGGATAATGTCACAAGCGTCCATCTCAGCGGGGAAGCAATCGGCTTCTTCGGCGGAATGACCGCTGCCCATATGTCAAAAACCAATCAGGTCGGTGTTATCGCTTCTTTTACATGGCAGCCAGAAGTTGACGGCTTTATAAAAGGGGCTAAGTATGAAGATCCTAATATAGAAGTGAATACAAAATATACGGATCACTGGGATGATGATTCGACTGCGGTTAACCTTTATCAAAAAATGAAGAACGAAGGCGCAGATGTTGTGTATCCTGCCGGAGATGGGTATAATGTTCCTGTCATTCAGCAAATCAAAAAAGACGGCCTATATGCGATCGGCTATGTCACAGATCAATCCGATCTTGGCGAGAACACCGTGTTAACCAGCACGGTGCAAAATGTGGACAAGGCCTATGAAATCATAGCTGAGCAATTCGACAAAGGCACTTTAAAAGGCGGCGATCACTATTACGATCTGAAAAGCCGAGTTGTCGAAATGGGAACCTTCAGTCCGCTTGTGGACAAAGACTTTCAGAAAAAAATCGCCAAACTGGTCAAAATGTATAACAAAACAGGTGAACTGCCAAAAAACGAGTAACGGGGTGACGTCACATGCAGCACGAAAAATCACTTGAGTTTTTGCAAATTGCAATGAAATATCTGCCTGAAGCGAAAGAGCAGCTGGAAAAATCGGGAATAGAACTGTCGATGGAGGCCATTCAGCCGTTTATGAATTTATTTACAACGGTAATGGCGGAAGCCTACGAGCTAGGTAAATCCGACGCGAAATCTGAAACCGAATAAGAAGAAGCCACTTTCTCGAAAGTGGCTTTTCACATGATTTTCTTTTTAATAGCGGATACCATAGGTGCGAGCTCCTTCAGAGCGGGTTTGATTTGATCGAGAGAGTTCATAATCGAACCGATTTGGTTCATGATATACATGTAATCAATCGTCTCTTCTTCGTTGGTCGGGGAAACCTCCTCCTCCTGCACTTCTTCTTTTTCTGTTTTTTGTTTGGCGTTATCGCCGAACATCATTTTTGAAAACACATCCACCTGCATACGCCTCCTTTTCCATATACCATACTCTATGAGTAAGTTGAACTGATAGTTTAGACGAATATATTGCCATGTGAAAAAAAATAGGATAGAATTAGTACCTGATACTAATAATTGATCATAACCTGATTGATCTTCTAAATTAACTATATAAAGGAGTCTTCCCTTATGAAAGCTGGAATACTTGGAGTTGGACGTTATATCCCTGAGAAGGTTTTAACAAATCATGATTTAGAAAAAATGGTTGAAACTTCTGACGAGTGGATTCGTACAAGAACAGGAATAGAAGAAAGAAGAATTGCCGCAGATGACGTATATTCATCACATATGGCTGTTGCAGCAGCGAAAAAAGCGCTGGAACAAGCTGAAGTGTCCGCTGAGGATCTCGATATGATTCTCGTTGCGACTGTCACACCAGATCAGTCATTTCCTACAGTTTCTTGTATGATTCAAGAGCAGCTCGGCGCAAAGAAAGCATGTGCCATGGATATCAGCGCGGCTTGTGCAGGCTTTATGTACGGGGTTGTAACAGGTAAACAATTTATTGAATCCGGAACCTATAAGCATGTCCTTGTTGTCGGTGTAGAAAAGCTCTCAAGCATTACAGACTGGGAAGACCGCAACACAGCCGTTCTGTTTGGTGACGGAGCGGGCGCTGCGGTAGTCGGGCCAGTCAGTGATGACAGAGGAATTCTTTCATTTGAACTAGGAGCAGACGGCACAGGCGGTCAGCACTTGTATCTGAATGAAAAAGGACATACAATCATGAATGGACGTGAAGTTTTCAAATTTGCGGTCCGCCAAATGGGTGAATCATGCGTAAATGTCATTGAAAAAGCAGGGCTCTCAAAAGAGGACGTCGACTTTTTGATTCCGCATCAGGCGAACATCCGCATCATGGAAGCTGCACGTGAGCGTTTAGAGCTTCCTGTCGAAAAGATGTCTAAAACTGTTCATAAATATGGAAACACTTCTGCCGCATCCATTCCTATTTCTCTCGTAGAAGAATTGGAAGCCGGTAAAATCAAAGATGGCGATGTGATCGTCATGGTAGGATTCGGCGGAGGATTAACTTGGGGCGCCATTGCAATCCGCTGGGGCCGATAAAAAAAGGTGAGGTGCACACAAGATGAGTAAAAAAAGAGTAGTTGTTACAGGACTCGGAGCATTGTCTCCGCTTGGCAACGACGTTGATACAAGTTGGAATAACGCAATCAACGGTGTGTCCGGAATTGGTCCGATCACTCGTGTTGATGCTGAAGAATATCCGGCTAAAGTAGCCGCTGAATTAAAAGACTTTAATGTTGAAGATTACATGGACAAAAAAGAAGCAAGAAAAATGGACCGTTTCACTCAATATGCGGTTGTCGCTGCGAAAATGGCAGTTGAAGACGCAGGTCTTAAAATTACTGATGAAATCGCGCCGAGAGTCGGTGTTTGGGTTGGTTCCGGAATCGGAGGACTTGAAACGCTTGAGTCTCAATTTGAAATCTTCTTAACAAAAGGCCCAAGACGGGTAAGCCCGTTTTTTGTGCCGATGATGATTCCTGATATGGCGACAGGCCAAATTTCTATTGCTTTAGGAGCAAAGGGAGTTAACTCTTGTACGGTAACTGCATGTGCAACAGGAACAAACTCTATCGGTGACGCGTTTAAAGTCATTCAGCGCGGCGATGCAGACGCTATGATCACAGGCGGAACAGAAGCGCCGCTGACTAGAATGTCATTCGCTGGCTTCAGTGCCAACAAAGCGCTTTCTACAAATCCGGATCCGAAAACAGCAAGCCGTCCGTTTGATAAAAACCGTGATGGATTCGTCATGGGTGAAGGTGCGGGAATTATCGTTCTTGAGGAACTTGAGCACGCACTTGCACGCGGCGCTAAAATTTACGGAGAAATCGTCGGTTACGGCTCGACGGGAGACGCTTATCATATCACAGCGCCTGCCCAAGACGGCGAAGGCGGAGCGAGAGCGATGCAAGAAGCCATTAAAGATGCGGGCATTGCGCCTGAAGAGATTGACTATATCAATGCTCACGGCACAAGCACATATTACAATGACAAATACGAAACAATGGCGATTAAGACTGTTTTTGGCGAGCATGCCTACAAACTTGCGGTAAGCTCTACAAAATCTATGACGGGCCACCTTCTAGGCGCGGCGGGCGGTATTGAAGCCATTTTCTCTATCCTTGCCATTAAAGAAGGCATGATCCCGCCAACAATCAATATTGAAACGCCTGACGAAGAATGCGATTTAGATTATGTGCCTGGTGAAGCACGCAGACAGGATCTCAGCTATGTTCTCAGCAACTCACTGGGATTCGGCGGACATAATGCAACGCTCATCTTCAAAAAATATCAGTAATCATGACGCCAAACCGGCTGCCCTAAAAGGGTAGCCGGTTTTTTTCGTGCGCATAGGATAAAAAAGAGGAGGCGATAGCATGAGCGTGGAACAAACATACAAATGGTTTGAAAAAGCCGCTTCAATAGATGATCTGGCGCATTACATTGTCCCGCACTTTTCAGGATCGGAGAAAGAAGACTGGAAACGCATCTTGAGACATTTGCAGCATCACGGAATGTTTAAAAACATAGAAGAGGGAATAAGCACGTCTTCCATTCTGAAAGAAAAAGGACTTTTCCAGCATATACAAAAAGAGGAGCAGTATCTCAAAAAGAAGTGGCAAGGACCTGACGTGCCAATCGTAGCACTTCCGGTTGATGAACGAAACAGAAGAATCCGTTTAGAATTCGGATCAAAATCAGGGCTCGCCTTTCCTGATAAAATGTTTCTCTTTTTCTCGTCAGATATCGAATTATCCTCGGTGTCAGCCCTTATGACACATGAATATCATCATGTTTGCCGGTTAGATCATATGACTAAAGAGGAAAAAGACGTCACATTACTTGATACAATCATCATGGAGGGGTTGGCAGAATATGCTGTTTATGAGAGGTTAGGCCAGAGCCAAACGGCTGACTGGACCAACTGGTATACCCCTCTGCAGCTTGAAGTTTTTTACGAAAAAAAGATTGCGCCCTATTTGAACATCAAACGGGAACATCGATTGTTCGATCAGCTTTTATACGGCAAAGGATACCATCCGAAAATGCTTGGATATGCAGTCGGATTCAATATTGTAAAAAAATATTTAACAGAGAACAAAGCCAATACAGCAGACGGGCTGTCCATCTCTCCTGAAACCTTTTTGAAAGCAACGCTTTAATAGAATAAAATAATGGAATTTCGTTAATAATATTACATTTATCCTAAAAAATTCTTGATTTTGCAAAATGATTGTAATAATATACAACTATAAAATTTTTCGATAATTCAATATTATTTATTATTTCTGAATAAAGGGATTACTTTCTCTTGAAAACGTTTGACGACAAGAGGGGAAAGGGGAGCTAGCATGAGCACACTTTTAGAAGTGAATAATTTAAAGACTTATTTTTTTAGAAAAAAGGAGCCGATCCCTGCGGTGGACGGAGTCGATTTCTACATCAAAAAAGGCGAAACCGTCGCGCTTGTAGGCGAATCCGGCTCCGGCAAAAGTATTACTTCATTGTCTATTATGGGTCTTGTCCAGAGCTCAGGCGGAAAAATCATGGACGGTACGATTAAACTCGAAGACAAGGACCTCACCTCATTCACTGAAAATGACTATTGCAAAATCCGCGGAAACGAAGTATCCATGATCTTTCAAGAACCAATGACCTCCCTTAATCCGGTATTAACGATCGGAGAACAAATTACCGAAGTGCTGATTTACCATAAAAACATGAAGAAAAAAGAAGCGTATCAAAGAGCCGTCGAACTCTTGAAGATGGTTGGGTTCTCAAGAGCGGAGCAAATTATGATGGAATATCCGCACCGTCTATCTGGCGGAATGAGACAGAGGGTAATGATCGCCATCGCGCTCAGCTGTAATCCAAAACTGCTGATTGCCGATGAACCGACAACGGCGTTAGACGTGACGATACAAGCCCAAGTGCTGGAGCTAATGAAGGATCTCTGCCAGAAGTTTGATACGTCAATTTTGCTGATTACACATGACTTAGGTGTCGTATCGGAAGCAGCCGACAGAGTGATTGTCATGTACTGCGGACAAGTCGTAGAAAATGCTTCAGTCGATGAGTTATTTTTAGAGCCCCTTCATCCTTATACAGAAGGACTGCTTATGTCGATTCCCGTCATAGATGGAGAGATTGATAAATTAAATGCGATTAAAGGCAGCGTGCCGACTCCAGATAATTTGCCGCCGGGGTGCCGTTTTGCTCCAAGGTGCCCAAAAGCCATGGATAAATGCTGGACCCATCAGCCTTCGCTTTTGACACACAAAAGCGGAAGGTCAGTGAGATGCTTTTTATATGAGGAAGAAGGTGCCGAACAATCATGACAGCAGCTAATCAGGAAACAATTTTAGAACTTCGGGACGTGAAAAAATATTTCCCGATCCGCTCAGGCTTTTTTCAAAGAAAAGTTGGTGATGTAAAAGCGGTGGACGGTGTTTCGTTTTCCTTAAAAAAAGGAGAAACACTTGGAATCGTTGGAGAATCGGGCTGCGGAAAATCGACTGCCGGCCGGACGATGATCAGGCTGTACAAACCGACTGAAGGCCAAATTTTCTTTAAGGGGCAGGATATTTCCAATCTGTCAGAGGAGAATTTACGAAAAAACGTCCGCAAAAATATCCAGATGGTCTTTCAAGATCCATTCGCTTCGCTGAATCCAAGAAAAACGCTGCGTTCTATTATTAAGGAGCCTTTTAACACGCACCATATGTACACGATGCGAGAACGAAATGAGAAAGTCGAAGAGCTGCTTGCGAGAGTAGGTCTTCATCCGTCGTTTGCCTCCCGCTATCCTCATGAATTTTCCGGCGGACAGCGTCAGCGGATCGGCATTGCGAGAGCCCTCACGCTGAATCCGGAGCTTATCATTGCAGACGAACCGGTTTCTGCACTTGATGTATCGATTCAGGCCCAGGTCATCAACTTAATGGAAGAATTGCAGGAAGAATTTAATCTGACGTATCTATTTATCTCTCACGATTTAAGTGTCGTCCGCCATATCAGCGACAGAGTCGGGGTAATGTACCTTGGCAAAATGATGGAACTGACCGACAAGCACGAGTTATATGACAATCCGCTCCACCCATACACCCAAGCGCTTTTATCATCTGTCCCGGTTACAAGAAAAAAAGGATCTGTCAAACGCGAACGCATCGTCCTGAAAGGAGAACTGCCCAGCCCGGCCAATCCGCCAAAAGGCTGTGTTTTCCATACGAGATGTCCCGTTGCAAAACCAATATGCAAGGAACAAATACCAGAATTCAAAGAAGCTGCTCCCAGCCATTTTGTGGCTTGTCACCTTTATAGCTAACTTGTCGCCCGCACAGCTTTGAGAGGGGGTATGCATACTACATAAACAGCAGCTAAGAAGAACGACCATTTCAAGAGGGGGAATATGGAATGAAAAGACGTAAAACCGCACTGATGATGCTAAGTGTATTGATGGTGATGGCCATCTTTTTATCGGCCTGCTCGGGATCAAAATCGAGCAGCAGCAGTGAGAAAAAATCAAACGGAAAACCGCAGCAAGGCGGGGATTTGGTTGTGGGTTCAATCGGTGCTCCGACACTTTTCAACTCATTATATTCAACTGATGAATCGAGTACGGATATTGAACAAATGATTTATAGCTTTTTAACAAAAACAGATGAAAAATTAAATGTCAAAATGTCATTGGCTGAAAGTGTCAAAGAGCTGGATGGCGGACTGAAATATGATGTAAAAATCAAAAAAGGCGTGAAGTTCCATGACGGAGAAGAACTTACTGCCGACGATGTAGTATTTACGTTTAACATCCCGCTGAACAAGGATTACAAAGGTGAGCGCGGCTCTAACTTTGAGATGCTGAAGTCAGTAGAGAAAAAGGGAGATTACGAGGTTTTATTTACCCTGAAATACAAAGACCCTAACTTCTATAACAATACGTTGGACAGCTACGGCATTCTTCCTGAGCATATTTTAAAAGACGTACCTGTTGCGCAGCTTGAAGATAATGAATTTAACAGAAAAAATCCGATCGGCTCAGGGCCTTTCAAATTTAAAGAATGGAAAGATGGACAATACGTGAAGCTCGTTGCCAATGATGATTACTATGACGGGCGTCCGTATTTAGACAGTGTCACGTATAAAATCATTCCTGATGCCAATGCTGCGGTTGCCCAGCTTCAAGCGGGGGATATTGATTTCTTTAACGTTCCGTCAACTGATTATAAGACAGCTGAATCGTTTAATAATGTCAAGGTTGTAACAGACTTGGCGCTGAGCTATTCATATATCGGCTGGAATGAGAAAAACGAGCTCTTTAAAGACAAAAAAGTGCGCCAGGCGCTTACCACTGCGTTAGACCGTGAAACGATGGTTGAAACTGTATTGGATGGCGACGGAGAGGTCGCTTATATCCCGGAAAGTCCGGCTTCCTGGAACTATCCGAAAGGCGTAGAAGTGCCTAAATTTAAATACAATGTGAAAAAAGCGAAGAAGATGCTGAAAGAAGCCGGCTGGGAAGATACTGACGGTGACGGCATCTTAGATAAAGACGGCAAAAAATTCGAGTTTACCCTGAAAACGAACCAAGGAAATAAGGTGCGTGAAGATATTGCAGTTGTTGTTCAAGAGCAGCTGAAGAAAGTCGGTATTAAAGTAACGCCGCAAATCGTGGAATGGAGTGCGCTTGTTGAGCAAACCAGCGCCCCTAATTGGGACTATGACGCAATGGTATTAGGCTGGAGCCTGTCCACATTCCCGGATCATTACGATATTTTCCATTCAAGCCAGTCTGAAAAAGGCTTAAATAACATGTGGTATAAAAATCCAGAGGTCGATAAACTTCTGAAAGCTGCAAAATCGATCAGTGACCGTGAGGAATACTCTAAAGCCTATGAGAAGATTTACCAAAAGCTTGCTGAAGATCAGCCGTACACCTTCCTTTATTATCCGAACAACCATATGGCGATGCCAGCTAACTTAGAGGGTTATGTGTATCATCCGAAACGTGAACTATATCAGATTGAAAAATGGTGGCTTGCCCAATAATTTTCCCTTGAAGGGGAGGGAGCGAATTTCCTTCCCCTTCTATATTGAAAAAGAACCACAAAGGGGACAAGAATATGGTTACATATATCATTCGAAGAACATTAGCTTCAATTCCTATCTTATTAGGAATTACAATTTTGTCTTTTGTCATTATGAAAGCGGCTCCCGGAGATCCGATGACGCTTATGATGGACCCTACCATCAGCCAGGCAGACAGAGCGCAGTTTATTGAAAAATATGGCCTGAATGACCCGGAATACGTTCAATATTTAAAATGGCTCGGCAATATGGTTCAAGGGGATTTCGGGACGTCCATTATCAGAAAAGGAACGCCTGTTTCAGAGCTGATTATAGCAAGGCTGCCTAACACACTCCTCCTTATGCTGGTGTCGACGATTTTGGCGCTGATCATTTCAATCCCATTTGGTGTGATTTCTGCAAAAAAACCTTATTCAAAACTGGATTATGGCATTACATTTACTTCATTTATCGGTTTAGCCATTCCGAACTTTTGGTTCGGTCTGATTTTAATTATGGTGTTTGCTGTGAACCTCGGCTGGTTCCCAACTGGGGGAGTCGCTACTCTTAACACAGATTTTAGCTTATTAGACCGGATTCATCATTTGTTATTACCCGCATTTGTGTTAGCTACGGCAGATATGGCTGGCTTAACGAGATATACAAGGTCAAACATGCTTGATGTGTTAAATCAAGACTATATCCGAACAGCCAGATCAAAAGGCTTTAAAGAAAATCGCGTGCTATTTAAGCATGGCTTGCGGAATGCGCTATTGCCTGTTATTACGATCTTCGGTTTAATGATTCCCTCATTTATCGGCGGAGCGGTTGTTGTAGAGCAGATTTTCACTTGGCCGGGGCTGGGAAAACTGTTTGTCGATTCAGCATTCCAGCGTGATTATCCGGTTATTATGGCAATGACCGTAATTTCGGCAGTGCTTGTCGTGATCGGAAACCTCATTGCAGACATCCTTTACGCGATTGTTGATCCGCGGATCGAATATTAAGAGGAGGGAAACAGAGATGTCAGAGCTGCAAACAACTCCCTCGCCGGAGATCAGACTAAAAGAAAACATTTCGAAAAAACCAGAGACGATGACCAAGATCTTCTGGGAGAAATTCTCGAAAAACAAGCTGGCCATTCTAGGTGCCGTCATTCTATTTATCATTGTTATGTCGGCTGTTTTCGCTCCTTTGATTGCACCTTACCCCCAAGAGCAGCAAAGCCTGCTTGACAAGTATAAAGCGCCGGGCCTTGAACATTTAATGGGAACGGATAAATTCGGCCGCGATATTTTCAGCCGGATTTTGTATGGAGCGCGCGTCTCTTTATTGGTCGGTTTTGCTTCTGTAGTCGGTTCTATTTTAATTGGAACTGTATTAGGGGCGTTAGCAGGTTATTTCAGAGGATTAGTCGACGCTGTCATTATGCGTTTAGTCGACATTGTATTATCCATTCCGGATATTTTCTTGCTGATCACGCTGGTTACCATTTTCAAGCCTGGCGTGGACAAACTAATTTTAATTTTCTGTCTCACCGGCTGGACAACAACGGCACGATTGGTAAGAGGAGAGTTTCTATCGCTTCGTTCAAGGGAATACGTTCTGGCTGCTAAAACAATCGGAACGAAGACGCACAAAATTATCTTTTCACATATTCTCCCCAATGCGTTAGGACCGATTATTGTGTCAGCAACATTAAAGGTAGGCTCAGTCATTCTCGCTGAGTCCGCGCTGAGCTACTTAGGCTTCGGGATTCAGCCGCCAATCGCAAGCTGGGGAAATATGCTTCAAGACGCACAAAATTTCACGGTGATGATTCAAGCATGGTGGTACCCATTATTTCCCGGGCTATTTATTTTAATTACTGTGCTGTGCTTCAACTTTGTCGGAGACGGTTTGCGGGATGCTCTTGATCCTAAAAATATTAAATAAAATGAAAATCTTGTTCGTTAGAAAATGTAACAAATTCCTGAAGTAAGCAGATTTCCTTTGTCAGAAAATATACGAGGAAGTCTGCTTCTTGTGTTCATAAAAGAAACCCAGTTATTCCAGATTTCCTCAATCTCTATGGAATAATTTCTCTGCACCTTGCCTATACTGTGGACAACAGTTTTTATAAAGTGAGGGGTTAGAGATGTTATTTCTTCATGATGTGTGGGTCAATTGGTTTGAAGGGGAAGAAAATGGCTACAATGTATGCCACTTTCATGAATGGCGCAAGGAAGATACGGTTGAGCTTTTGGACCAGGTGCCTCTCTTAAGGGTGCCGTCAGTACTGTTTCATTACATAGAAAATGATTTGTCAGAGCTTCCGAAAGATTTGCTTGAAGAGGTTCATCAAAAATCGTACATTCGCAAAAATCATGAACGTACAAAGCTGGAGTATTGTTTTGTTGTGACAGACGGAATCGGCATTTTGGCTGTTGATACAATCGGCTACACGATCCCTGTCAGAAAAAGCCGCCTTATCCCGCGGCAGGAGCAGCTCGTGTATGAAATGGTGAAAGATGTAGAGCCGGAAACGTATGAATTTGAGCCGAAGAAGCTGGAGTCCTCAAAAGAATATCATATCTTATCATTGGCACCAGAGCACGTCAGAGGATTAACGAGAAAAGAGCGGCAAATTAAGCAGCTTATGTTTATGGCGCTGGATCAATTAAAAGGGCTGAAAAACCGTGCGGAGATCGGCTACTGGTACACAGAGTGGAACCCGCATATGTATGAACAAATCAAACGGATGAGCTTTGAAGAGATTTGGGACATGCTGTATAACGAAACGATTGAAGGCTGGTCGGATAAGCATTTGGCTTTTTGCGAAAACCTGATCAAAGGACAGCCTTTTTTCGAGAAGCTTTGGGAAATGGAAAATGAATCAAAGGTAAACTAAAAAAAGCCGCTCTTTGCAAATCGCAAGAGCGGTTTTTTGATTAGCGTCTTTTTCGGCCAAGACCCATGGCGTTTTCCATTTTTTTGAGCATTTTGTTCGCTGTCCGGTTCGCCCGCTCAGCGCCTTCATCAAGAATCCGGTCTAATTCTTCGGATTCAATCAGTTCATGATAACGGTCTTGAATTGGCTTCAATGCACCGACTACCACTTCTGCCAAATCACCTTTGAACTCGCCATAGCCTTTTCCTTCGTATTTCGCTTCAAGCTCTTCAATCGTCGTATTGCCGAGAATTGAATAAATCGTAAGTAGATTGGAAACGCCAGGTTTGTTTTCTTTGTCAAATTTTACAATACCTTCAGAATCTGTCACAGCGCTTTTGATTTTCTTTTCAAGCTGCTTTGGTTCATCCAGCAATGTTATAAAAGATTTCTGGTTCGGATCAGATTTACTCATTTTCTTCAGCGGGTCAGTCAGAGACATGATCCGAGCGCCTACTTTTGGAATCTTGACTTCCGGAATTGTAAAGATGTCGTTATATTTTTTGTTAAATCGCTCTGCAAGGTTTCGTGTCAGCTCAAGATGCTGCTTTTGATCCTCGCCGACAGGCACAAGATCTGTTCCGTACAGCAGAATATCTGCAGCCATCAGCGGCGGGTATGTTAACAGGCCCGAGACAACTGCTTCTTTTCCATTTGACTTGTCCTTAAATTGAGTCATTCGCTCAAGCTCGCCGATATAAGCGACGCACTGCATCATCCAACCGGCCTGTGCATGTGCGGGAACCTCTGATTGAATAAACAGCGTTGCCTTTTCAGGGTCGAGACCGACAGCTAGATAAAGCGCCGCCAAACTGCGGATATTTTTTCTCAGCTGAAGCCGATCCTGAGGAACTGTGATTGCATGCTGGTCTACGATGCAAAAATAGCTGTTATAATCATGCTGCAGTTCGACAAACTGCTTCATTGCACCGATGTAGTTGCCGAGTGTAACGGAACCGCTCGGCTGGATGCCTGAAAAAATCGTCTGTTTCATTGGAAAATCAACCTCATTTCTTAAAACATAATAAAAAAGGCTCATTCTTCCCCTGTAAAAAAGGGACGAATGAACCGTGGTACCACCCTGATTATTCCATTAAAATGGAATCACTCTGGCGTTTGTAACGGAGACTGCTCCGGCTGAGCCTACTTTTTGGTTCGGTCAGCTGCTCCAAAGTCCATTCCACATTGCCCGTTATCTGCTCCCAGCACCGCAGACTCTCTTCAAACGGGTGAAATGTGTACTACTCTTTTTCATAGCAAGCTTTTCTTTTGATTGCTTCATTATAAATCAATTATAACCAATTGTCATCCTGAAAAAACATTCTTTTTGCATGAAAATTGTAATGATATAAATAATAGAACAGCCGTAAATCGCCCAAATGATAACTGCTCTCAGCGGTTAAACAGCTAGATATTATATGTATAAAGCAATATGGATTGGAAACTCCTACAATAGTTTTTAATCAATTTATGCTTTAAACGGTAGAAGGATATCGCGTTATTGGCAGAAAAACTAACGAAGTTTAAAAATTTTAAATTGATAAAATAATATTGCAATAAAGAATTTGTTTCATTATAATGAACTTGTTCACTCTATTGTTACAGCTTTTTTACAAAAATAATCAGAAAAGACGGAACAGAATAAAAGTTATGCAAATTCAGGTTCATTTGTCTGATATTTCTGAGGATTTAGCCGTAAGGAGCTGAAAAATGATTATTAGGGGGTTTGTGGATATGAAAAAACGTTGGTCGATTGTCACGTTAATGCTCATTTTCACTCTCGTAATGAGCGCATGCGGCTTTGGCGGCAGCGGTTCAAACGGTGATGGGAAAAAAGACAGCAAAGGGAAGACAACTCTTAACATTAATATTAAAACTGAGCCGTTCTCCTTACATCCGGGATTGGCAAATGACTCGGTATCAGGCGGTGTTATCCGTCAGACTTTTGAAGGATTGACACGTATTAATGCAGATGGTGAGCCTGAAGAAGGCGCAGCCTCTAAAATTGAAACAAGCAAAGATGGAAAAACCTATACGTTTACGATTCGTGATGGTGCAAAGTGGTCAAATGGCGACCCTGTCACAGCGCAAGATTTTGAATATGCATGGAAATGGGCGCTTGATCCTAATAACGAATCACAATACGCTTACCAGCTCTACTACATAAAAGGTGCTGAGGCGGCAAATACCGGTAAAGGCAGCCTTGATGATGTGGCAGTGAAAGCTGAAAACGATAAAACATTAAAGGTTGAACTAAACAACCCGACTCCATACTTCACTGAATTAACAGCATTTTATACTTATATGCCGATTAACAAAAAGATTGCAGAGAAAAACAAAAAGTGGAACACAGATGCCGGAGATGATTACGTGTCAAACGGACCATTTAAGATGACGGCATGGAAACACAGCGGATCTATCGATCTTGAAAAGAATGATCAATACTGGGATAAAGACAAAGTCAAACTGAAGAAAATCAATATGGTTATGATCAACAACAACAATACTGAACTGAAAAAATTCCAAGCTGGTGAACTTGATTGGGCCGGTATGCCGCTCGGACAGCTTCCGACTGAATCTCTGCCTAGCTTGAAAAAAGACGGTTCTTTACATGTTGAGCCGATTGCAGGTGTGTATTGGTACAAATTTAACACTGAAGCGAAGCCGTTAGACAACATAAATATCCGTAAAGCTTTAACATATGCAATTGACCGCCAATCGATTGTTAAAAACGTTACACAAGGTGAGCAAATCCCGGCTATGGCCGCAGTTCCGCCGACAATGAAAGGATTTGAAGATAACAAAGAAGGCTACTTCAAAGACAACGATGTCAAAACGGCAAAAGAATACCTTGAAAAAGGCCTGAAAGAAATGGGCTTAAGCAAGGCATCTGACCTGCCGAAAATCAAATTATCTTATAACACTGATGATGCACATGCAAAAATCGCTCAAGCAGTGCAAGAAATGTGGAAGAAAAATTTAGGCGTTAATATTGAGCTTGATAACTCAGAATGGAATGTATATATTGATAAGCTTCACAGCCAAGATTATCAAGTCGGCCGTATGGGCTGGCTTGGCGACTTCAACGATCCGATTAACTTCCTTGAGCTGTTCCGTGACAAAGACGGAGGAAATAACGATACCGGCTGGGAAAATCCAGAATTCAAAAAGCTTCTGAACCAGTCACAAACTGAAACAGATAAAACAAAACGTGCAGAGCTGCTGAAAAAAGCAGAGAATATTTTCATTGATGAAATGCCGGTTGCCCCAATCTATTTCTACACTGATACATGGGTACAGGATGAAAACCTAAAAGGTGTTATCATGCCAGGTACTGGTGAGGTTTATTTCAGAAACGCATATTTTAAATAAGGCTTTATCTGAAAATAAAAGACCTCAAGGTATATGGGGAAAAAAGCCCCATATACCTTTCTTTCTTACTGATGGAGTATAAAAAAAGTAAAAACCATGGAGGTGTTCCCCCTTGCTAAAATATATCGGAAGACGTTTAGTCTATATGATCATCACATTATTTGTGATTGTAACCGTGACATTCTTCTTAATGCAAGCAGCACCGGGCGGGCCATTTTCAGGTGAGAAAAAGCTTCCGCCTGAAATTGAAGCAAACTTAAATGCGCATTATGGCTTGGACAAGCCGCTGTTTGTACAATATGTAAGTTATTTGAAATCAGTTGCAATGTGGGATTTCGGACCGTCATTTAAATATAAAGGTCAGAGTGTCAATGACCTGATCAGTTCAGGTTTCCCCGTTTCATTCACTCTTGGAGCAGAAGCTATTCTCCTCGCTTTAGCATTAGGTGTATTGTTTGGGGTCATTGCAGCCCTTTACCATAATAAGTGGCAGGATTATACCGTCGCGATTTTAACGATCTTTGGTATTTCAGTTCCGAGCTTTATCATGGCGGCTGTGCTGCAATATGTGTTCTCCATGAAGCTTGGGCTGTTTCCGGTCGCGGGGTGGGAGTCCTGGGCATACACCTTTCTGCCTTCCATCGCTCTTGCTTCCATGCCGATGGCGTTTATTGCCAGACTTTCCCGTTCAAGCATGATCGAAGTGTTAAACAGTGATTATATTCGCACAGCGAAAGCGAAAGGGCTGTCGCGTCCTGCAGTTACAGTGCGACATGCCATCCGAAACGCGCTGTTGCCTGTCGTTACATATATGGGCCCTATGGCCGCTCAAGTTTTAACCGGAAGCTTTATCATTGAAACCATTTTTGGTATACCGGGGCTTGGTGCACACTTTGTTAACAGTATTACAAACCGTGATTATACAGTCATTATGGGTGTAACGGTGTTCTTCAGTGTCATCCTGCTATTATGTGTATTAATCGTAGACGTGTTATACGGCATTATTGATCCAAGAATCAAGCTTTCCAAAGCAAAGAAAGGAGCCTAGGCCATGCAGAACATTCCAAAAAACATGTTTGAACCAGCCGCAGCGAATGCCGGCGATGCTGAGAAAATAAGTAAAAAGAGCCTTTCCCTCTGGAAAGATGCGATGCTACGTTTCCGCAGCAATAAGCTTGCGATGGTCGGGCTTGTTATTATTATTCTCATTATTCTAATGGCGATTTTTGCGCCTATTTTCTCAAAATATGATTATTCGACTACCAATCTCTTAAATGCGGATAAGCCGCCTTCAAAAGATCACTGGTTCGGGACTGATGATCTTGGAAGGGACATTTTCGTCCGTACATGGGTAGGTGCCCGAATTTCAATCTTTATCGGTGTCGCAGCCGCTGTTCTTGACTTGCTGATTGGCGTGATTTGGGGCAGTATTTCAGGGTTCCGCGGAGGCAGAACAGATGAGATTATGATGCGTATCGCAGATATCCTTTGGGCTGTTCCTTCATTATTAATGGTTATCCTGCTGATGGTCGTTCTTCCGAAAGGGCTGTTAACGATTATTATTGCTATGACGATTACGGGCTGGATTAACATGGCCAGAATCGTCCGCGGCCAAGTGCTGCAGCTGAAGAATCAGGAATACGTGCTTGCGTCGCAGACACTCGGGGCAAAAACATCCCGTCTGCTGTTTAAACATATCGTGCCGAACGCAATGGGCTCTATTTTAGTCACGATGACACTAACTGTTCCAACCGCGATTTTTACAGAAGCCTTTTTAAGCTATTTAGGACTTGGTGTTCCGGCTCCTCTTGCAAGCTGGGGAACGATGGCTTCTGACGGATTGCCTGCATTGACCTATTATCCGTGGCGTTTGTTTTTCCCTGCCGGTTTTATCTGCATTACCATGTTTGGTTTTAACGTTGTCGGCGACGGATTAAGAGACGCATTGGATCCTAAGTTACGTAAATAAGGGAGTGATACGGGTGACACGCCTATTAGAAGTAAAAGATTTAGCGATTTCATTTAAAACATACGGCGGAGAGGTCCAGGCGATCCGCGGAGTGAATTTCCATCTGGATAAAGGCGAAACATTGGCAATCGTCGGGGAGTCAGGCTCTGGAAAAAGTGTGACATCTCAAGCAATCATGAAGCTGATTCCAATGCCCCCGGGTTATTTTAAACGCGGTGAGATTCTATTTGACGGCAAGGATTTAGTGCCGCTTTCCGAAAAAGAGATGCAAAATGTACGGGGGAAAGAGATCGGAATGATATTCCAAGATCCGATGACCTCTTTAAATCCGACAATGAAAGTCGGCAAGCAAATTACGGAAGTGCTTTTTAAACACGAAAACATTTCAAAGGAAGCTGCGAAAAAGCGTGCTGTTGAGCTGCTGGATTTAGTAGGTATCCCAATGCCGGAAAAACGGGTCAACCAATTTCCGCACGAGTTTTCAGGCGGGATGAGACAGCGTGTCGTCATTGCGATGGCACTTGCGGCGAATCCGAAGCTGTTAATTGCCGATGAGCCGACAACTGCTCTTGACGTGACCATCCAAGCGCAGATTCTTGAATTGATGAAAGAATTGCAAAAGAAAATTGATACGTCCATCATCTTTATCACTCACGATCTCGGTGTTGTTGCTAACGTAGCCGACAGAGTTGCCGTGATGTATGCGGGACAGATTGTAGAAACCGGAACGGTAGACGAAATTTTCTACGATCCGAGACATCCGTATACTTGGGGGCTGCTGGCGTCCATGCCGACACTTGAAAGCTCAGGAGACGAACAGCTGACAGCAATCCCTGGCACACCGCCTGATTTGACAAATCCTCCAAAAGGAGATGCCTTTGCGCTCCGGAGTCCATATGCGATGAAAATTGATTTTGAACAGGAGCCGCCAATGTTTAAGGTTTCCGATACTCATTATGTGAAATCGTGGCTGCTTCATCCTGATGCGCCAAAGGTAGAGCCGCCTGAAGCGGTTAAAGCGAAAATGCGGACGCTGGCGAATACGTATCAAAAACCTGTCTTAGTGAGAGAAGGTGAATAAATTGACTGAGAAACTATTAGAAATCAAACATTTAAAACAGCACTTTGTTACGCCGAGAGGAACGGTTAAAGCCGTAGATGACCTGTCGTTTGATATCTATAGGGGCGAAACATTAGGTCTGGTTGGTGAATCCGGCTGCGGTAAATCGACAACAGGCCGAAGTATCATTCGGCTATACGAAGCAACCGATGGCGAGGTGCTGTTTAACGGTGAAAATGTTCACGGTAAAAAATCCCGTAAAAAGCTGCTCGAATTCAACCGCAAAATGCAAATGATTTTCCAGGACCCATATGCATCGCTGAATCCGAGAATGACAGTCGCAGACATTATTGCAGAAGGCCTTGATATTCATAAGCTGACGAAAACGAAGAAAGAGCGTATGCAGCGGGTTCATGAGCTCCTGCAAACAGTCGGTTTAAACAAGGAGCATGCCAACCGTTATCCGCATGAATTTTCCGGCGGTCAGCGGCAAAGAATCGGGATTGCGAGAGCTCTTGCTGTAGATCCGGAATTCATTATTGCAGATGAGCCAATTTCCGCTTTGGATGTATCCATTCAAGCGCAGGTTGTGAATTTAATGAAAGAACTGCAAAAAGAAAAAGGGCTCACATACCTGTTTATTGCCCACGATTTATCGATGGTCAAATATATCAGCGACCGTATCGGAGTCATGTATTTCGGTAAGCTGGTTGAGCTTGCGCCGGCAGATGAACTTTACGAAAACCCGCTACACCCGTATACAAAATCATTGCTTTCTGCCATTCCGCTTCCTGATCCGGATTATGAGAGAAATCGTGTCCGCCAAAAATACGATGTATCCGTGCATCGGTTAAAGGATGGAGAAAAGATGGAATTCCGTGAAGTAAAACCAGGTCATTTTGTTATGTGCACGGAAGAGGAATTTAAAGCCTATTCATAAGTTGAAAATCCTTCAAAACAAATGTTTTGAAGGATTTTTTTATAGGATGATAGAAAGTAAGAGTCGCATCTTTTACAATTAGAGGAAAAACGGAGGCGGACACTATTCAAATTCTTCGTCAGAAAAATGTCTTTGCACTGCTTCTGTCGCAATCTCTGCAATCTTTAGCTGGAGTCCTGGTGACAATCGTTTTAATGGTAAGGGTCTATCAAATGACCGACTCTGTCTTTTTTTCGGGTCTTATTTTATCCTTCATGTCGTTTGCAAGTGTTGCGGCAAGCTTTTGCATTTCGGGTGTACTCCATAAGCTTGGTTTTAAAAAGGTGCTTGCCGGTGCAAGTCTGCTGAGAGCGGTCTTTGCATTGCTAATCGCATACAGTGTCAGCCAAGATGGAATTGCCTTCTATATCATGACGCTGCTGTTTGTTTTTTGTTTTTCATTTTCTGGCGCCTTTTTTCAGCCGGCAAGGTTCGCGCTGCTGCCTGTTATTGTTTCAAAAGAGCATTACGTGAAAGCAAACGGTGTGATTTCACTCGCTAATCAATTGTTTTTAACAGCTGGCTGGGGACTTGGAGGTCTTCTGACATTTGCTGCACCTTTTGAGTTTGTTGTCGGCAGTGCCATTTGCCTGTTTGTCTTTTCCGGAGCTGTCATCAGCCTGCTTCATGTGAACGATGCAAGAACGAAAAGAACAGCTGAAACAGCATCTGCAAGAAGTGTATGGAAGGATTTGATGACAACCCCGATTGTAAGAGACATCACTGCAATGGACATGATAGAAGCTCTTGCCGGCTCAGTTTGGTCATCCGCTATTCTATTGGCTTTTACAGTGGCGGTTCTGCATGAAACAGAAGTATGGTGGGGAATCTTTAACGCTTCTTATTTTATTGGTGCTATGATCGGCAGTGTCATCGCCATCCATTTTTCTGCATTTTTTGAGCAAAATATGGGGTGCGCGATTATATTCAGCTCACTTGTGATGGCAGTGCTGACATTCCTCTTTGCGGTTTCTCCCTTGCCGTTTTTATGCGCCCTGGCTTGCGCGGCGATGGGACCTTTTTATCAAGTCAGAGATATATGTCAGGAAACCGTATTGCAGGAGGTCATTCCGGCACATAAGCGCATCGGGATAATGGCTGCCAAAAACGCGCTGTTGACTCCTTGGTCTGGTGTTACCTATTCCATCATGGGGCTGCTGACTGATGCTGCCGGTGCAAAAACAGCTTTTATTTCGGCGGCTGTATTATATGGCATGACTTTTTTGATTGCGTTGGCGCAGCCCGGCCTGAGTCATTACAAACGGGAGAGACATGCGAATTGAGCATGATCAAACATCTCCGTTGGAACGACGAATTGCCTTACTTGCTGAAAAAAATGAAACCATGCGGAAAGTTCGTACGTCTTTATAGATGTAAGGCTGTTTAAACAAGAAGAAATGGGGTATATCTAAAAGTATGAAGACAACGAACTCATAAGGAGCAAATCAATGAACTGGTACGAAAAGCTTAGCGAGTACTTTCCAATTGAAGAATTGAAATCAAAAGCGCATATGGAAGCTCTTTTGAAAGAGCGAAGCGATATTTATCATAAAGATGAAGGCAAGCATCATATTTTAATGTTTGCGGAATTTGAATCTTTTATCTTCGTTGATTATCTGTATGTGTCAAAAGATGCAAGAGGGCAAGGGCTTGGCGGCAAACTGATTGCCAAGCTGAAAAAGAAAAATAAGCCGATATTGCTTGAGGTGGAGCCTGTGGATGAAGATGATGCTGATACAGAAAAACGCCTGAGATTCTATCAAAGAGAGCATTTTAAGCATGCTCAGTCAATTGGGTACCGGCGCCGGTCATTGGCTACGAATGAAGTCAATAAGATGGAGATTCTGTACTGGTCACCGAAAACAGAATCAGAAGAAGAGATTCTTGAAGCCATGAAACAGACATATGAAAACATTCATACTTATAAAGATGAGAAATGGTACGGGGAATCATACGAAAAAACGGATGAAGTCCTGACACTAATTGATGAAGAAAAGCAAAAAAATATTTTCGATGAGTTAAGCTAATTGAGAATGCAAACACATGAATAAAATAAAATTTGCTGGATTGACACATTTTTTTCTTAGGACACTGTTCACACTTACTTTTTTATAGTATAATACCTATAAAGATTCCTTTTTTAGAGTAATTTCAATTTAAGAATAAAATAGATGTTCATCCTACTAATTAGAGGAGTGAAGATGAATGGTTACATTATACACATCACCAAGCTGTACTTCATGCAGAAAGGCGAGAGCGTGGCTCGAGGAGCATGAGATTCCGTACGTAGAAAGAAACATTTTCTCTGAACCTTTATCAATTGATGAAATAAAACAAATCTTAAGAATGACTGAGGACGGAACAGATGAGATTATCTCAACCCGTTCAAAAGTATTCCAAAAATTGAATGTGAACGTTGAATCAATGCCGCTGCAAGATTTGTACCTCTTGATCAACGAGCACCCAGGTTTGCTTCGCCGTCCGATCATCATCGATGAAAAACGTTTGCAGGTCGGATACAACGAAGACGAAATCAGACGTTTCTTGCCAAGAAAAGTCCGCTCTTTCCAATTAAGAGAAGCACAGCGTTTGGCAAACTAATAGATCGCACGTTAAAAAGAAGGCTGAGACATCAGCCTTCTTTTATTTTTCAACCTGCTGATAAAAAATGCTGGCAAGGATCACAAAGACGACAGTTAAAATGGGGAGAAGCGCTTCAACGGTGCCGTGCTGAGCCATAAAAAAAGACAGCTTTTGATCCCGGACAATCATTTCTCCGCCTGTATAAGCCAATAATCCGCTTCCCGCATAAATCAATAACGGTATTTTCTCAAGCGCGATGTGGATGAGTTTGCTGCCCCAAATTATAACCGGCACCGATACACACAGACCTATCATTACGAGAGAAAGCTCACCGTGCGACGCTCCTGCGACAGCAATAACATTGTCCAATGACATAAACAGGTCTGCGAGTACAATCGTTCGTATGGCTTTCCATAGAGAGGTGCTGCTTTTGACGTGCTGGGCGTCTTTTTTTTCAATTAATAGCTGGTATCCCAAATATAGAAGGAATATTCCCCCGGTACATTGCAGGAAAGGAATATTCAAAAGATAAACCGCTGCACTTGTTAATCCGATTCTCATCGCAACGGCGATAAATGTTCCGAGAATAATGGCTTGCTGTCTTTGCTTGTCCGGCAAATTTCGGCTGGCCATGGCGATCACGACTGCATTATCGCCGCCGAGAATCAGATCAATTCCGACGATAAGCAGCAGTGAAATCAGATAGTCATGCTCCATGCATCGGCACCTCGCTTTCGTTCCATCGCTTGTACCACTAATATATGAAGCGGGACGCAATTTATGATAGCGGTGCCGGAAGACAAGCCATTTTTTGGGCGAAGATGCATTTTTATTTCTTTTGTGACTGATTTATCATAAAATAGAAATACAAAGGAATTCACACTTCCTTGGTTCAAGGTTAAGATGTGGACGGAATGGGTAAAGTGTAGTAAAGTACTATTAATCGGGAGCTTAGATGTCCCTTCAACATCTTATATAGAAGGGAAGGTTGGCAAATGGAAATTGAAAGAATAAACGAGCATACAGTAAAATTTTATATGTCTTATGGAGATATTGAAGATCGCGGTTTTGACAGAGAAGAAATTTGGTATAACCGTGAGCGCAGTGAAGAACTGTTCTGGGAAGTTATGGATGAAGTTCATGAGGAAGAGGAATTCGCTGTTGAAGGCCCTCTTTGGATTCAAGTTCAGGCAATGGACAAAGGATTAGAAATTATCGTCACCAAAGCCCAGCTTTCCAAAGACGGACAAAAGCTCGAACTGCCGATTCCTGAGGATAAAAAGCAAGAACCAGCATCTGAGGATCTTGACGCCTTGCTGGATGATTTCCAAAAAGAAGAGCAAGAAGTCAATCAGGAAGAGAAGGAACAAAAGCTACAATTTGTCTTGCGGTTTGATGACTTCGAAGATGTAATTTCTCTATCTAAATTAAACGTTAACGGAAGTAAAACGACTTTATATTCGTTTGAGAACCGATATTATTTATATGTGGATTTTTACAATTTGACTGATGAAGAGGTTGAAAATCAGCTAAGCATCCTGTTGGAGTATGCGTCTGAATCCTCAATCAGCATACACCGACTTGAAGAATACGGCAAGCTGGTTGTGTCAGAGCACGCTCTTGAAACGATAAAAAAACACTTTGCATCATAGCAGACCGATTTCTTGCCGGAAATCGGTTTTTTTCTATTTCAAAACAACATATTGAAGCTGGAAAATCAAAAACATACATATAGGCAAAACATCAGCAAACAGGAGTTCATCGGTCATTTCCAGAAAGAGTGATGAATCTGGAAAGGAGAGATGACAATTGTTTAGTGCTGTGACAGAAGACGGTCAAGTTTTCCACCTCATAGGCAGGCAGAGCAGAGAAAAATTAAAGCAGACCAGGTTTTTTTGCCCGGTGTGTGCAGAGGAGCTCGATGTGAAGCTAGGGTCTCAGAAAGCGCCGCATTTTGCCCATAAACAGAACAAGTCCTGCACGATAGACATAGAACCTGAGAGCGCCTATCACTTAGAAGGAAAACGGCAGCTATATGTATGGCTGAAAACGCAAAAGGCTTCACCGCTCTTAGAGCCGTATGTGAAAGAGATTAAACAAAGGCCCGACATCTTGGCGAAAGTTAAGGGAAATACGCTTGCTGTTGAATACCAATGCGCGACTCTCCCTCCTGATGTCTTTCAAAAAAGAACAGCCGGTTTCAAACAAGCAGGAATGATACCGCGGTGGATTCTTGGGGGCAGCCGCTTAAAACGGACATCTTCATCCTTTTACCAGCTGTCCGCTTTCCATTGGCAGTTTATCAATACCAGTCAGAACAGCAATCTGTTATGTTACTGCCCCAAAACACATTCTTTCCTGAGGCTCAGCCACATGATCCCGTTTTACACAACCCATTTTTACTGCTCCGTCCAAACGATTCCTGTCCGTCAGGCAGCGGCAGAAAATCTCTTTTTCACTGAATCGGATTCATCGTTTAAGCATACAGATTGGACAGGAGCCATTCTCCGTTTTCGCCGCAAAACTCATCGGTTTCTCTCTAAAGATATAAATCGGCTTAGGCTTTTGTTTTATGAAAAACGGCAAACGCCTCTCTCTTTTCTTCCGACAGAGGTGTTTGTTCCTGTACAGAAAGGAGCCGTTTTCAAGAGTCCCGTTTTTGTATGGCAGGGTTATCTTTATCTGTTTATTACGGATCTTGGGTATAAACATGCGCCCATTCGCTTTTCAGCCATTTTGCAGCACTGCAAACTACACATTCATAAAAAGAACATTCTGCTCAGAGGAGAATACAGCGATCAGGGTCTCAGTGAGGCTGTTAAACAGTACATTGAATTTTTGTGCAAGAAGGGATTTTTAAGAGAGACTCAGAAAGAAGTATATGTGCTGAATCAGCCCGCAAAGCGCAGCCAATCATTACAGGATCTCATTGAAAAAGACAGAAGCTGTTTTATCGAATGAGTTTTCCTGATTTGGCTCACCCTAAGACAAAGGTGGTGGGCTGGTTGTGAAAAGCACAAAAGGAAAGGTTTTTCGTGTTTTTACTGCTTTTTTGGCATTCGTTCTCTTCATAACTGCATATGATTTGACAAATGGCAGTGAAAAACCGGAAGATATTCACAACACAAGTTTATTGAGAAACAACCGTTTTTTCAATTGGCTTGAATTAAAGAAAACGAGGGGGATCACCATGGCTGAGGAAAAAAAAGCAAATCAACTGCCTGACCGAAGTGAGGTAAAGGTAGAGGACACATGGAGACTTGAGGATATTTTTCCTAGTGATGAGGCCTGGAATAAAGAATTTCAAGCTGTTAAAGAATTAATACCGGATTTATCTAAGTATAAAGGCAAGCTGGCTGATTCAGCCGATCATTTATACGAAGCCCTTACTTACCAGGATAAGGTGATGGAGCGTTTGGGCAAACTTTACACATACGCGCATATGCGCTCAGACCAAGATACAGGGAACTCCTTTTATCAGGGACTTAATGATAAGGCTGGAAATCTGTATACACAGGCCGCAAGCGCAACAGCTTATCTTGTTCCGGAAATTTTATCCATAGAGGAAGACAAACTGCAGCAGTTTATTCTTGAAAAAGAAGAGCTGAAGCTTTACTCACATGCCATTGAAGAAATCACAAAGGAACGCCCGCACGTGCTGAGCGAGAAGGAAGAAGCGCTGCTGGCTGAAGCTTCTGAGGTGCTGTCATCGTCGTCAAATACGTTCAGCGTGTTAAATAATGCCGATATTACATTCCCATCTATTAAAGATGAAGAGGGAAATGAAAAACAGATCACTCACGGCAATTTTATTAATTTCTTAGAAAGTGAAAACCGTGAAGTCCGCAAAAATGCGTTTGACGCTGTATATAAAACATACGGCCAATATAAAAATACAATGGCGACTACCTTGAGCGGGACTGTGAAAAAAGATAACTTCTACGCAAGAATGAAAAAATACAAGTCAGCACGTGAAGCTGCGCTTTCTAACAACAGTATTCCTGAAGAGGTATACGACAATCTCATCAAAACGATTAACAAGCATCTTCCGCTGCTGCATCGTTATATTGCACTGAGAAAGAAAGTGCTTGAGCTGGATGAAGTGCATATCTATGATCTGTATACACCGCTTGTGAAGGATGCGGGAATGAAGGTTACGTACGAGCAAGCTAAGGATTATATGCTGAAGGGGCTTGCACCTTTAGGAGAGGAATATCGCTCTATCTTAAAAGAGGGGCTTGAAAACCGCTGGGTTGATGTTTATGAGAATAAAGGGAAACGCAACGGCGCTTATTCTTCAGGAACATACGGCACAAATCCGTATATTTTAATGAACTGGCATGATAACGTCAATAATCTCTTTACGCTAGTGCATGAGTTCGGCCACTCTGTTCACAGCTACTATACGAGAAAACACCAGCCATATCCTTACGGCAATTACAGCATCTTTGTCGCGGAAGTTGCTTCTACGACAAACGAAGCACTGCTTGGTGAATATTTGCTGAGCAATTTAGAGGATGAAAAACAGCGTTTATATATTCTCAACCACATGCTTGAGGGCTTTAGAGGAACCGTCTTCAGACAAACGATGTTTGCAGAATTTGAACATCTTATCCATATAAAAGCGCAAGAAGGGGAGCCGCTGACACCTGAGCTTCTGACCAATGTATATTATGATCTGAATAAAAAGTATTTCGGAAACGACATGGTGATTGATAAAGAAATCGGACTCGAATGGTCACGGATTCCGCATTTCTATTACAACTACTATGTGTATCAGTATGCGACAGGGTACAGTGCTGCACAGGCGTTAAGCAGCCAAATTTTGAAGGAAGGCAAGCCTGCGGTTGACCGTTATATTGACTTCCTGAAAGCGGGCAGCTCACAATATCCGATCGACATCCTGAAAAAAGCCGGCGTTGATATGACGTCGCCAGAACCGATTGAAGCTGCGTGCAAAATGTTTGAGGAAAAGCTTGATGAAATGGAAGAACTGCTGCTGAAAGTAAAGCAGTCTTAATAAAAAATGGCCTGTGCATAAATGATGCACAGGCTTTTTAAAATCCTTTAAAGGTTTTCCGATGATTCAGACGGTACAAGGTAAACAGAATAGACAGAAACAGCAGAGGGGACGTAATGTAAAGAGGCAGCATATGCATCATAGCTAATAAATTTAAACAGAAAAAAACAACAATGCATACAATTGAGATCACATTAAACAGCATGGCGATCCTCCTCGTCCTTGTTCCTTACAAGCATATGAATGAAACCTGTCAGTTATGTTTTGTGACAAAAATATGAACATTAAACTTAATGGTTGTCAACAGTCGACAACTTTTGATATGATAAGGATGTGAAATTGATCACAAACAAACATTACCCCTTTGTTTGACCGTGAAAAATTTCTCCCATCCCCTTTGTTGTCGTTAAGACATATGAAACCGCGCTTATCCCGGCGCGGTTTCTTTAGTGCTTTGTACAGAACATATGTTTGATTTTTGTGCAAAAAAATAGCCTCAAGCATATACATGCCTGCGGCTATTTTTCACATGATTGGTATTCATCAGAACTGCTGGTGAGGGACTGCCAAAACATTCCGTGCTTGGCCTCTACTTTGGCAACTTTTTTAGCAAACGCCAATTTTTTCATTTCCTTTTCTACCTCTTCAAGACTCAAATCATATACAAGAGCGATTTCCTTAGAGGCAACGAAACGGAAATATTCAATAAAACATTCCAGAGGCGGTGTTTCCGAGGGCTTAGGCTCGTCGCCAAGCATCTCAAATAAGATTTCTTCATACACATGGTATGAATAGCTGCCGGGGACTTTAAGTCCTTCGTCGTCATGCTGCGTATTAAAGAACGTCAGCGTCGGAGTGGCTGTAACATCCATCTCAGCCGCGATTTTCATGTCGCATTGAAGCGCCTTGACCGCGCTTTGGGAATGGAGGTCTTTTTGAAATTCCTCTAGATCCAGGCTTGTTTTTGACGCTATTTCCAAAAGCACGTTTTCATCCGTAATGTTCTTCTTCGAAACGAACAGACTCTCCTGCATATTCCGAAGAAATTGCATACCGGCTCTTCTTCCTTGAAGTTCTGCTGCCTTAAATGCGAGAGCAGCCATATATGGAGAAGAGAGCGGCTGATCTTGCTCAAACCATACACTGCCGTCACACGGCATACCGGAGCGGCTTGCGATCTTTTCCCAGGCTTCTGCCAGAAGGTGCTTTTTACGTTTCTTATTTAACGCTGTAAGGCTTGCGGAAGCTATGATGCGTAAGGTAAAAAAACGTCCGTATCTGATTTTCATTTTTTTTATGACAGGCTCTAAGGACCAGCATTCGGGACATAAAGGGTCAACAAACATGTAGATTTCCAGCGGTTTTTTTGGATGGCCGTGGCAATGGGCGAAGTATTGCTCATGCTGATAATTTGTCAATATGATCGATCCTCCGCTTCTGTTTGATTCACCATATGCCTTGCTGTCAACTCCAGCCGGCCAAACAAAAACTCACGAATGTCGCCCTCAAGTCCTACATGGTCCATTGCGTCTTTCATACAGCTGAGCCACGCATCGGCCCTCTCGTTTGTAATCGGAAAGGGGAAATGCCTTGCCCTGAGCATGGGATGGCCGTGTTCCTCGGTATAAAGGGGAGGCCCGCCTAAATACTGTGTCAAAAATTGCTTCTGTTTTCTGGCCGTTTCTGTTAAATCGCTCGGAAATATGGGCTTAAGCAAAGGATGAGACGCGACACGCTCATAAAAAGTATCAACAAGTTGCGATAGAAGTTCTTCTCCAATCGCTTCATAAGGTGCGTTAAACGATTGTCCCATGTTGACTACTCCTTTAAATATGGCTAATAGGAATCATAATTCCTATTGCAAAAAGTTATTTTCTGTATTTATTTCAATTCATCTATGAATTATTTTAGCAACAAGGCATCATTTCTACAAACAAACTGCCTTTTAAGCGCTTTTTATGCGCTTGAAGACAGGGTTCGGCTGAGCGCCAGGTTTGTATTTCATATCATATCACATACAAATCATGAATGTGTAAGATTTCACTCCGCAAAAAAACCGGAGGGCAAGTGCCGCTCCGGTTACGCGTAATAGGTTGCTGTTATTTTTTTTACATAGTTTTGAGTTTCTCTGAAAGGCGGAATGCCTCCGTATCGATCAACGTTTCCCGGGCCGGCGTTATAAGCTGCTAACGCCATGGATACATTGCCATCGTATTTATCCAGCATTTGTTTTAAATATTTCGTTCCGCCCTCAACGTTTTGCTGCGGATTAAGCGGATTGGAAACGCCAAGGGAGGTTGCTGTTGACGGCATCAGCTGCATTAAACCCATTGCGCCTGCACCGCTGACGGCTTTTGCATTAAAGCCGGATTCCTGTTTGATGACAGCGCGGATTAGTTTTTCATCGACTCCGTATTTGTCAGAGGCTTTTTTTATAGCGCTGTCGATTGAGAAGTCACCCGAGCTGATGTTTTTATCCTCTTGTTTGTTTGAGGAGGCATCAACAGCAGCTGTTTCAGTGCTTTCACTCGCTTTTGTAAATTGGCCGACATTGTCGTTTGAATAGGAGTTAAGCCCGTAAGCTGAAAGCAGTGACGGCGATGTCCCGTAAGCGCTGTTCAGCTGGCTGAGCGGGCTTGAAGATGCTGTTGACACAGGTGTTTGCTGAGACAGTCCATTTGTATATTGGCTGAGCAAGGAGCTGAAGTTTGACAGCGGGCTCTCAGCGCTCTGACTGCCCGTGCTGCTTGCATTTGATATAGACTGTAATGCCTGAAGCTGAAGGAGAGCCGCCCAATTCGTTACGTTCACTATGTCATTCCACCTTATATAGACTTTCGTTTTTCTTCATAAAAACGCTGAATTTTATTTTTGGTTTCTCGCAGAGGAATACTGAATTGCTGAAGCAGCTTTTCAAAGGCCAACTTGCCTTCATTCCAGTCAGCCGCCTCAAATTCGATTTCATAATCCTCTTTATTTAAATATCGGCTGTGATCTAAAACTATTAAACCTTTTTCTGTTTCTTTTTCTGCGCGATTTGTTGCTAAAGATCCAAAATAATGAATGGCGTCTGTATCGATGTGAAGCTTCTTCAGCTGGTCCTTGACAGGGCCTTTCGGAATCGTGAAACGTGTAAAGTCGGATACGCCGGAAAGCTTCTGGTGGGTTTCCAGAAGTCCAACTTCAGCCGGTTCTTTTAATGTCAGCACATATTCGTCATTTTTCTTGCGGATTCGAAGCGCCGCCTGTTTCTGTTTCAGTGCGAAGCAGTTTGTATCAAAATAGTGATTCTCTTGATTTGTAAATTCTTTTTCTGCCAAATCCAGTGCCGCAGCTATGTTTTCAAATTCATGTTTTGTAAGCAGATTTTTAAATTCAATTTCAATTTCTTGGCTCATAATGGTCTTCCTTTCAGCTCTGTAAATCTCATTTTTACTATTATCTCTTTAGATGTTAGGTTTATCAATATCAAGCTTGATATGATAAAATGAATCTGTACTTTGTTTATAAAGGAGAGCATTATGCAAAACAGAATCGAAATTTTAAATGCAACACTATCGGATGATGAGCTTCGCCTTACCTGTGAGACAGAAGGAAAAGAAGCAGAACGCAAGCCGTCAGGTCAAATGCTAGTTGATTCTGACAACATTGCTTTTGTATACATACTTGAATTAGCTGATTCTTTTGAATATGTCATGATAAAGGAACATATATGGCCTGAACTAAAGCAGGCTCATGATCAAAGAAAACCGATCGTTTTAGAGGCAGGGAATGAAAGCATTGAGCTGTCAGGGCTGCATGATGAGCTGGAGTATCTTTTAGAAAATATTAAAGATAATGCGAACTACGGAGAAGAAATGGAAGAAACAGTGAAACGCGTTTTTCTATAGAAACTGGTGCTGAATTGGGGGATGTATGATGGATGACAAGCAATGGGAGCGTTTTTTAGTGCCGTACCGCCAGGCTGTTGAAGAATTAAAAGTGAAGCTCAAGGGGATCCGCACGCTTTATGAATATGAGGATGACCATTCACCGATTGAGTTTGTGACAGGACGCGTCAAGCCTGTGGCGAGTATACTCGAAAAAGCCAGACGGAAAAGCATACCATTACATGAAATTGAAACCATGCAGGATATCGCAGGCCTTAGGATCATGTGCCAATTTGTCGATGACATCCAATTTGTAAAGGAAATGCTGTTTGCCCGAAAAGATTTCACCGTTGTGGATCAGAGAGATTATATTGCAGAACATAAAGAGAGCGGGTATCGGTCATATCATCTTGTCGTGATGTATCCTTTGCAGACGATATCTGGAGAGAAACATGTTCTTGTTGAAATACAGATCCGTACGCTGGCGATGAATTTTTGGGCGACCATTGAGCATTCATTAAATTATAAATACAGCGGAAACATTCCTGAAAAAGTAAAACTGAGGCTTCAGCGCGCTTCTGAAGCAGCTTCACGGCTTGATGAAGAGATGTCGGAGATCAAGGGTGAAATACAGGAAGCTCAAGCTGCCTTTTCTAGAAAGAAAAAAGGAAGCGAGCATCAATAGGTAAAGGGGAAGAAAAAGCATGAAATTTGCCGTATCGTCAAAAGGAGACAATGTTTCTGATACGCTGAAAAGCAAAATACAGGCGTATTTATTAGATTTTGACATGGAACTGGATGAAAATGAACCGGAAATTGTCATTTCAGTCGGGGGCGATGGGACGCTTTTATACGCTTTTCACAGATACAGCGACAGATTAGATAAAACAGCTTTTGTCGGCGTTCACACGGGTCATCTGGGGTTTTATGCGGACTGGGTTCCTCATGAAATTGAAAAACTCGTGCTCGCAATTGCGAAAACACCGTATCACACTGTGGAATATCCGCTCCTTGAAGTAATAGTAACCTATCATGAAAATGAGCGGGAAGAAAGATATTTGGCGTTAAATGAATGTACGATTAAAAGTATAGAAGGAAGCCTTGTGGCGGATGTGGAAATCAAAGGGCAGCTTTTTGAAACGTTCCGTGGCGACGGCCTTTGCCTGTCCACGCCTTCTGGGAGCACAGCCTACAATAAAGCGCTGGGCGGAGCAATTATCCACCCATCCATCAGAGCGATTCAGCTGGCGGAAATGGCATCTATCAATAACCGCGTATTCCGGACGGTCGGATCACCGCTCCTTCTCCCTTCCCATCATGATTGCATGATTAAACCGAGAAACGAAGTTGACTTTCAAGTGACAATTGACCATTTAACCCTGCTTCATAAGGATGTAAAGTCCATCCGCTGTCAGGTGGCATCCGAAAATGTAAGATTTGCAAGATTCCGTCCGTTTCCGTTTTGGAAAAGAGTCCAGGATTCATTTATCGGAAAAGGTGAGTAGAAAGAGGACGTATCGTGAAGCAATTTATTATTGAAAAGAAGATCACTACCGCTGAAGACGGAATGACCTTAAAGGAATATACGGTCGATCTGGGAATTTCGAAGCGTCTGCTGACCGACATCAAATTTGGCGGAGGAGATCTTCTCATTAACGGTGAACATGTGACTGTTAAATACGTATTGAAAGAAGGAGACTTTCTTGTTGTAAAGTTTCCTGAGGAACAGGTGAGCGAGACGCTTTTGGCCGAGCCTGTTCCGCTCGATATTATGTATGAGGATGAACACGTGCTTGTGATAAACAAACAGCCGTATGTGTCATCTATTCCGTCGCGAGAGCACCCGGCGGGAAGCATCGCGAATGGCATCATCCATCACTACCAAAAAAACGGAGTACGGGCCACGGTTCATCTTGTCACCCGGCTAGACCGGGATACGTCAGGTGTCATGCTTGTTGCCAAGCACCGCTTTGCCCACTCCATTTTATCGTCGGCGCAAAAAAACGGCCTTGTGAAACGCAGATATGTTGCGATTGTGCATGGACGTATGGCAGAGACAGAGGGAAAGGTAGACGCCCCGATTGGCAGACATCCTGACAGTATCATTGAACGGATAGTGACACCTGGCGGTCAGAAGGCTATTACTCACTTTCGTGTCACACGTCTTACGGATGACTTAACCACGGTGGCATTGCAGCTTGAGACAGGGCGGACCCATCAAATTCGCGTTCATATGAGCTATCTCGGCCACCCGCTGTGCGGCGATACGTTGTACGGCGGAACGAGACAGAAGATTGACAGGCAGGCGCTGCACAGTGAGCAGCTGTCGTTTATCCACCCGCTGACGCAGGAAAAAATGACGTTTCATGCGGCTCTGCCGCACGATATGTTAGGAATTATGTAAAGGAGAGAATCATTAAAACGATTCTCTCCTTTTTATATGGGGCGAAATCTAGTCTCGTCATAAGGCATAGAGCTTGGAACGGAGACGGTCTCCAGTTCGGGAAAACGGAAGGCCGTCAGTTCATTTCCAAACACACAGCCTGTATCAATGTTAATGGTGCGATTTTTTATGCGGGGCTCTTTAACAGGTGTGTGTCCGTATACAACCCAGGCTGTCCCGTTATAAGCAGCGGCCCAATCCCGCCTGACGGGTCTGCCGTCCGGATACGTTTCACCCGTCACATCGCCGTAAAGCACAAAGTCCTTTACTCTCCTCGTGTTTTTGCCGATATCGTCAGCCTTTATGCCAGCATGGGCGACAACCAATTCTCCATTATGTAAGATGTCGTAAAGCGGCGCAGTTTCATAAAGCCTCATAAATTGTTCGCTGACTTTTCTTCTTTCTTCTTCAGAAAGTGCTTTAAGCTCTGCCGCGGTTGTTTCAAGACCGTGCATCACTTTAACTGGATTTCCTTTTAAGTAGCGGTACAGCTTGTTGCAATGATTTCCCGGGACATAGCGCACGGCTCCTTGTTCATAAGCTCCGGCTACAAAGCGGATGACTTCAATTGATTTAGGGCCACGGTCTGTCAAATCCCCGGCAAAAACAAGCACCCTGCCTGCATCATGTACAGGCAATCCATTTTTTATTGTGTATCCAAGTTTTTCTATTAGGGCTGTCATTTCATCGTAGCAGCCATGAATATCGCTGATGATATCGTAGTAGGCCATGCAGCATCCTCCTTACTCATGATTTTATTTATTATGAAGCAAATTGCTGTGAGTCATCACCGGCTTTTATGTGCAAATTATAGAAGAATCATTTTCTAAAAAAAAAATGAGACCTTATTACTTTATTTTTCATCATCACCCTTGTTAAAATCGCGTTATGTTTTTTTAAAAGGAGGTTCAGATTATGGCGCATACATCTGTCGCATCATTAGTTGTCGTACTTATCGTTGCATTTTTGACTCCCATCCTTTTGCATCGGTTTAAACTCAGCATCCCTGTTGTTGTTGCTGAAATTATTATGGGATTGATTATAGGAAAAAGCGGTCTTAATTTAGTTGTGGAGGGTGATACTTGGCTTCAGACGCTCTCTATGCTCGGATTTATCTTTTTAATGTTTTTAAGCGGTCTTGAAATTGATTTTTCATCCTTTGAGAAGGGAAAGAAAAAGCAGTTTCTGCAAAACGGCAAGGAAGCACCCAATACATTTGCCACAGCATCCATTATTTTTATCGGTATTTTTATTTTATCATTGCTGCTGTCTTATGGGTTCGTCGTGGCCGGATTTATCCAAAATGCATTCTTAATGACGCTTATTATTTCTACGATTTCGTTAGGTGTTGTCGTTCCAACCTTAAAGGAAGAACGGCTCATGAATTCAAACATCGGTCAGATCATCCTGCTTGTTGCCGTGATTGCTGACTTGGTCACTATGATTCTTCTTGCTGTATTTTCTTCTTTGTATGGAGAGGACAGCGGAAACATGTGGCTCTTAATGATCTTGTTTGCAGCGGGAGTAGTGCTCTACTTCTTCGGCCGGATCTTTAAACACCGTTCTTTTGTTCAGTCCATGTCTAAAGGGACGATCCAGATTGGCACCCGTGCTATTTTCACTTTAATTATCGTACTGGTGGCTCTGTCTGAATCACTGGGGGCAGAAAATATACTCGGCGCTTTCTTAGCGGGCGTGCTTGTTTCCCTGCTCTCGCCGAACAAGGAATTGGTTCAGCAGCTCGATTCCTTCGGCTATGGGTTCTTAATACCGATTTTCTTTGTGATGGTCGGCGTAAAATTGGATATTTGGACACTTTTTCAGGACCCGAAAATTTTAGTGATGATTCCGCTGCTGCTTATGGCACTGTTAGTAAGCAAGATTCTTCCTATCCTGTACTTGAAGAAATGGTATGATAACCGCACAATATTGGCGTCTGGTTTCCTGCTGACATCAACGCTTTCTCTTGTGATTGCCGCTGCGACAATCGGCCAGCAGCTTCATGTCATCAGTGCGAATATGTCAGGAGCGCTTACGCTGGTGGCGGTTATTGCAAGCATTTTTACGCCGGTCGGATTTAAAAAGCTGTACAAAAAACAGGAGCAGCCGGAGGAGAAAAAGAAGATCACATTTATCGGCGCTAATCAAATGACACTGCCTGTTACACTTGAATTGCCTGAGAGTGAGTATGAAGTGCGTGTCGTGCACGTTTATCAAGAAAACGCTGAGGAAAAGCTGTCAGACTCAGTATTTTCCGTCGAAACGCTTCCTGATTATGAGCATCAAACCCTTGAATCACTCGGTATATTTGATACAGATATCCTTGTAGTGGCGACAGGGGATGAAGACATGAATACGGACATCGCATTATACGCCAAAGAAAAGGGGACAGAAAGAGTCATCGCCAGCACCGGATCACCGAAGAACGAAGCGAAATTGAAGGAGCAGGGCATCGGCATCTTTTCCATCTTGCTGTCGACCAAAACACTGCTTCGCGCGCTGATAGAAGCACCTGGCGTCATGAAACTGCTCACGAACCAAGAGTCCTCGCTGTATCAAATTAATATGGAAAACAGCAAATACGACGGCGTGATTCTCCGTGAATTCCCTTTAACAGGCGATGTGATTTTTGTCAGGATTTTCAGAGGTGTGGACAGCATTGTTCCTCACGGCGATACAAGGCTGAAAATCGGAGACCGTTTAATTGTCACCGGATCACGCGGGTATGTAACGGATCTTAAGAAAACATTGGAAGGATAAAATCTTGACCAAATAAGGATTCGTGTTAATATAGAGGTGCAGAACAATTCAATATGTATTCGTAAAACCACTAGGGGTGTCCTTTATAAGGGCTGAGATAAAAGTGTGACTTTTAGACCCTCATAACTTGAACAGGTTCAGACCTGCGTAGGGAAGTGGAGCGGTATTTGTGTTATATAACTATGCCAATTCCAAACCACTTTTCCTTGCGGGAAAGTGGTTTTTTTATTATCAGACAGGGGGAATGACGTGTGAAGTTTTCAGAAGAATGCCGCAGTGCAGCCGCAGAATGGTGGGAGGGGAGTTTTGTCCATCCGTTCGTTACGGGAATAGGTGACGGAACTCTTCCGATTGACCGTTTTAAATACTACGTGCTTCAGGATTCTTATTATTTAACGCATTTTGCGAAGGTGCAATCGTTCGGCGCCGCTTATGCGAAGGACCTTTATACAACGGGACGCATGGCCAGCCATGCTCAAGGTACATATGAAGCAGAAATGGCGCTTCATCGCGAGTTTACAGAGCTTTTGGAAATTAGTGAGGAAGAACAGAATGCATTTAAGCCATCTCCTACCGCATACTCTTATACATCTCATATGTACCGTTCGGTCTTGAGCGGGAATTTTGCAGAAATCTTGGCAGCTCTTCTCCCGTGCTATTGGCTTTATTATGAGGTTGGTGAGAAATTGCTGACATGTGATCCGGGGCATCCGATCTATCAGAAGTGGATTGGTACCTACGGCGGTGACTGGTTCAGACAGCAGGTGGAAGAACAAATTAACCGTTTGGATGAGCTGGCGGAAAACAGCACCGAGGAAGTGCGTGCCAAGATGAAAGAGAATTTTGTTATTTCCAGCTATTATGAATATCAGTTCTGGGGAATGGCTTATCGAAAAGAAGGCTGGTCAGACAGCGGCGTAAAAGAGGTGGAAGGACTTGGAGCTGCACGCCATAACTGATGACCGCAAGCCGGTTGAAGATCTAGTGAGATCCATTATAGCCATTCAGGATGAGGTTGATTTCATCCATATTCGAGAACGGTCTAAATCGGCGGCTGACATTTTGAAACTGCTGGAGCTTATTTCTGAAGGCGGTGTTGATAAGCAAAAGCTGGTGATGAATGGCCGGGTTGATATTGCACTTTTTTCAAATATTCATCGTGTTCAGCTGCCGAGCTGCAGCTTTTCACCGAAACAAGTAAGAGCCAGATTTCCTCACCTGCACATTGGGCGATCAGTGCATTCACTGGAGGAAGCGCTTCAGGCAGAAAAGGATGATGCTGATTATGTTTTGTTCGGACATGTGTTTGAAACGGATTGCAAACAAGGCCTTGAGGGCAGAGGCGTGTCTTTGCTTTCAGAAATCAAACAGAGGATCTCGATTCCGGTTATTTCAATTGGAGGGATGACACCTGCCAGATTAAGAGAAATGAAGCAAGCAGGTTCAGACGGTATTGCTGTCATGTCGGGAATTTTTTCTTCCGATGATCCTTTGGAAGCTGCCAGACGATATTCCCGCAAGCTAAAGGAGATTCAGTATGAAAAGGCATTATGATGCAGTTGTCATTGGAGGCGGAATTATTGGTTCCGCGATCGCTTATCAGTTGGCAAAAGAAAAGAAAAACACCGCATTGCTTGAAAGCGGAACAATAGGCAGCAGAACAACAAGCGCCGCGGCAGGGATGCTTGGCGCCCATGCCGAGTGCGAGGAACGGGATGCGTTTTTTGATTTCGCCATGCACAGTCAGCGTATGTACCGAGGTCTTGGAGAGGAGCTATTTGCATTATCCGGTATCGATATCAGAAGGCATGAAGGCGGTATGTTTAAGCTTGCATTCTCCGAAGAAGACGTGTCACGCCTCAGACGGATGGACGATTTGGATTCTGTCAGCTGGCATACAAAAGAAGAAGTGCTGGAAAAAGAGCCGTATACGGCCAGTGAGATTTACGGGGCGAGCTTTATTCAGGATGATGTTCATGTTGAGCCTTATTTTGTATGCAAGGCATACGCTAAATCGGCTAAAGCGCTTGGTGCGGATATTTTTGAGCATACTCCTGTTCTCGATGTGACACGTGGCGGTGAATCCATTTTGGTCAAAACAGCGTCCGGTGACATGCATGCGGATTATGTCGTGGTTGCCAGCGGGGTCTGGAGCGGGATGTTTTTTAAGCAGCTCGGGCTGAATCAGTCATTTTTTCCTGTAAAAGGAGAGTGCCTGTCTGTTTGGAATGATGACATTCCGCTGACAAAAACACTTTATCATGATCATTGCTATATCGTACCGAGAAAAAGCGGCAGACTGGTTGTCGGCGCGACGATGAAGCCTGGTGACTGGAGCGAGAAGCCGGATCTTGGCGGACTTCAGTCGGTTATGGAAAAAGCGAAAACGATGCTGCCGGCGATTCAGAATATGAAGGTTGATCGTTTTTGGGCGGGACTGCGTCCGGGGACAAAGGACGGAAAGCCATACATTGGCAAGCACCCTCAGGACAGCCGGATTTTATTTGCGGCGGGCCATTTCAGAAACGGGATTCTGCTTGCTCCTGCAACGGGTGCTTTAATTGGTGATCTCATTATGAATAAAGAGGTCAAGGCAGACTGGCTGCACGCCTTTCGAATTGATCGCAAGGAGGCGGTTCAGATATGATGCTTCAGCTGAACGGTAAACAAGTTGAATGGGATAGAGACTCAGGTACGATTCAGGATCTGCTTGCGTCTTATCAGCTTGAACATAAAATCGTTGTCGTTGAAAGAAATAAAGAAATTATCGGCAAAGAACAATATCACGAGGTAGAGCTGTGTGATCGTGATGTCATCGAAATTGTCCATTTTGTAGGAGGCGGATGAGAATGTTAACAATTGGCGGGAAACAATTTCAATCAAGGCTGCTGTTGGGCACGGGAAAATATCCATCGTTTGATATTCAAAAGGAAGCGGTGGCTGTTTCAGAGTCTGATATTTTAACATTTGCTGTACGGAGAATGAATATCTTTGAAGCGTCTCAGCCTAATTTTCTGGAACAGCTTGATTTATCCAAATATACGCTTCTGCCAAATACAGCTGGCGCCAGTACGGCGGAAGAAGCAGTTCGAATTGCACGGCTCGCGAAAGCATCCGGGCTTTGTGACATGATTAAAGTCGAAGTCATCGGGTGCAGCCGTTCCTTGCTGCCCGATCCTGTGGAAACGTTAAAAGCATCTGAACAGCTTCTTGAAGAGGGATTTATTGTGCTGCCGTACACCTCGGATGATGTGGTGCTGGCGAGAAAGCTTGAAGAGCTTGGTGTTCATGCTATTATGCCGGGGGCTTCTCCGATTGGATCGGGACAGGGGATTTTAAATCCTCTGAATCTGTCATTTATCATTGAACAGGCCAAAGTGCCGGTCATCGTGGATGCCGGAATCGGATCGCCAAAAGATGCGGCATATGCAATGGAGCTTGGAGCGGACGGCGTACTGCTGAATACGGCCGTATCAGGTGCGAACGATCCGGTGAAAATGGCGCGCGCCATGAAGCTCGCAGTAGAAGCAGGGCGTCTATCTTATGAAGCAGGCCGCATTCCAGTCAAGTCATATGGAACGGCAAGCAGTCCGGGAGAAGGTCTTCCTGTATGACGGGCAGGTACTCCAGACAGGAGCTGTTTGCTCCAATCGGCTCCGAAGGCCAGAAGAAACTGAGAGAGGCGCGCGTTGTGATCATCGGCGCCGGCGCACTGGGAACGGCCAGCGCAGAGATGCTGGTGAGAGCGGGAGTCGGATCGGTGAAAATCGCCGATAGAGATTACGTCGAATGGAGCAATCTGCAGCGCCAGCAGCTTTACACAGAAAATGATGTCAGAAAGGAAATGCCGAAAGCAGCGGCTGCTGAGCAGCGCCTTCGTTCCATTAACAGTGATGTGGATGTGACCGGACTTGTCATGGATGTCACAGCAGAAAACGTATCCGAACTGATTCGTGGCGCATCAATCATTGTAGATGCCGCCGATAATTTTGAAACCCGGCTTATTGTTAACGATGCTGCAGTGAAAGAAGGCATTCCGTTTCTTTACGGCGCTTGTGTGGGTAGCTACGGCCTTACGTTTACTGTATTGCCGGGGGTAACCCCCTGCCTTCATTGTTTACTCGATACCCTTCCGATTGGCGGTGCGACATGCGACACAGCCGGCATTATCAGCCCGGCTGTTCTGCAGGTTGCTGTCCTTCAGGTGACAGACGCTCTGAAACTGCTGACGGGAGAGGAATGCGAGCCCGTGCTGCGCTCCTTTGACCTATGGAAAAATGAGCGGTCAGAAGTAAGAGCAGCGGGACTTAAAGATGACTCGTGTCCAAGCTGCGGCACAAAGGATTTTCCGTTTTTATCATACGAAAACCAAACGAAAGCAGCAGTATTGTGCGGCAGAAACACGGTGCAAATCAGATCCTCTTTCACAAAAGAAGCAGATCTTGACGTGATGGCGGGGCAGCTGAGGCAGGCGGGGCTGGAAGTAGCAGCGAATCCGTATTTAATTTCCTGCCGCTCTGATGACATGAAAATGGTGCTGTTTCGGGATGGCAGAGCATTGATCCATGGAACAAATGATATTGCCAGGGCAAAATCCATCTATCATAAATGGATCGGGTAATAAAAGGAGTGTAGTTTGATGAGTATATATAAAGCCTTGACGATCGCCGGCTCTGACTCAGGCGGCGGCGCGGGGATACAAGCAGATATTAAAACCTTTCAGGAGCTTGGTGTATTCGGAATGTCTGCCATCACGGCGGTAACTGCACAGAATACACTTGGCGTTCACGGCGTGTATCCGCTGACTGCAGAGGCACTGAGAGAGCAAATTGATGCTGTGGCGGAGGATTTGAGACCGGACGCCATAAAAACAGGAATGCTTTGGAATGCAGAAATGATTGAAGAAGTGGCAAGGAAAATTGATCAATACGAATTAACCCGGGTGATCGTTGATCCGGTTATGATCGCGAAGGGCGGGGCGTCCTTGCTGCGCGATGAATCAATCGCTACGCTGAAGGAGCTGCTGATCCCACGAAGCTATGCGATCACGCCGAATGTGCCGGAAGCAGAAGCGCTGACGGGTATGGTGATCCGTTCGCTTGATGACCGGAAGAAAGCTGCGGAACAGCTAGTGAAGATGGGTGCGCAGCATGTGATTATCAAAGGCGGGCACCAGCCTGAGGACAATCACATTACTGACCTTCTTTTTGATGGAAACATGTTTATGCAAATCAGCCATCCTTATATCGATACGAAGCATACGCATGGCACTGGCTGCACCTTTGCTGCGGCTTTAACAGCCCAAACCGCTAAAGGAGACAGCATCCATCAGGCATTCGAGGTTGCTGCCAACTTTGTCCGCGAAGCCGTAGAAAATACGCTCGGCATCGGATCGGGCCACGGGCCGACAAATCATTTCGCTTTTAAACGAAACAGCATAAAAATAAACTGATGAGACCACCTGCTTATGGTGGTCTCTTTCATGTTTGACTTTGGTATGCGCTTTTCATCTGGACAAGGTTATGATATGATAGGTATTAAGATCAGGTACTAATACTATGTCTTTAACAAATATAGGAGGCTTTATACATATGAATTTTTCACTTAAAGGCCGCAACATTGTTGTTATGGGAGTAGCCAACAAACGCAGTATCGCTTGGGGAATAGCGCGCTCTTTACATGAAGCGGGCGCACGATTGATTTTCACATATGCAGGTGAACGCCTGGAGAAATCTGTTCATGAACTCGCTGGAACTTTGGAGCGAAACGATTCCATTATCCTTCCTTGCGACGTAACAAACGACACGGAAATCGAAACTTGTTTCGCAAGCATTAAGGAGCAGGTCGGTGTGATCCACGGTATCGCGCATTGTATCGCGTTTGCCAACAAAGAAGAGCTTGTCGGCGAATATTTAAACACAAATCGTGAGGGCTTCCTTCTAGCTCACAACATCAGCTCATACTCACTGACCGCTGTCACAAAAGCGGCGCGTCCGATGATGACTGAAGGCGGAAGCATCGTAACGCTGACTTACCTTGGCGGAGAGCTCGTTATGCCGAACTACAATGTGATGGGTGTAGCGAAAGCTTCTCTTGACGCAAGTGTGAAGTACTTAGCTGCTGACTTAGGAAAAGAAAATATCCGCGTTAACAGCATTTCTGCTGGTCCGATCAGAACATTATCTGCTAAAGGCATCAGTGACTTCAACTCAATCTTAAAAGACATCGAAGAGCGTGCACCGCTTCGCCGCACGACCACACCTGAAGAGGTGGGAGATACAGCTGCATTTTTATTTAGCGATATGTCCCGAGGCATTACAGGTGAAAATCTTCATGTTGATTCAGGTTTCCATATCACTGCCCGCTAAGCAGTTTCACCTTCAAGCAGTCCCAAACAGGGATTGCTTTTTTATTTCTTCTGATTTTCAGCATTCTGTCATATAGATAGAATATGACAGAATCGGAGGGATGAAGATGTCTAATAAGAAAAGAAACGCGGATAAAAAACCGCTCATGTATATTGTTCAGCCGGACTATGTGGAAACACGCTCGTCCATGCAGGAGATCGTCATTAAAAGAAAGGCTAAACCGGCTCCGCCAAAAGCAGAGGAACAGCCGGTTTACCATGAAAAAGAGCGGGAAGAGATTCAGGTAAAAGATGCTGTGGAAACAGAGGAAAAAAAGCGGGAAGACATTCAGGCAAAAGATGCTCAGCAAACAGAGAAAAAACAGGCAGAGGAACCAGTGCGTCAGCAAAAACAAGAGGTAAGAGAGCCGGAGAACCAGAAAAAGCAGCAGGTACCGTTAGAAGAGCCGCAGGCAATTGAAGAAATCCCCAAACAGCAGTCTCGGGAAGCGGAAAAAAAGGAAGAGCCTGCACCTGAAGCCCGTAAGCCTGAAAAGGAACCGGAGGCCGTGCATAATGCAGCTAAAGCTGAAGAAAAGGCACCGCCGGCCAGAAAAGTGAAAAAACCGATGAGCAAGATGTCCATCCATGAAAAAATCGATTTTTTAACAAAACTGCCGCATAACATGCCGAGAGCGCTTTGTCTGATTGAAGCCAATGGAAAAACGTACAGAGGCGTGATTGTCGGAAGAAGAAATGATTCCGTCCTGCTTCGGACGACCGGAAATGGTGCTCCGACTGAGCTGGCGATCGATGAGATAACATCTCTGCACCCGTTAGGTTTTTAATGAAAGCAAAAAGCTGCCCGGCAGATCGTTCCGGCAGCTTTTTTACATAGAGAAAAGCCTGCAAATCTTGCAAGCTTTTCCGTCTTATCATGAATGATGATGTGTGCGATTGATTAAACGAGGATTTAAGCAATTGATCGCGCAGAAGCAGTCTAAATCCACTTCAATACAGTAGTTCGTTTTTTCAAGTCGGAACACTTCACAAATCGTGTCTTTATCGGTGAAGTCCAAAATGTGTTTGTGTTCGTCAAAAGCGATTAATAAGGATAGCGTTGCGCAGCTGCCATGAACTTTTTCCACTCTAAAAAATACTGTATTAAAGCAAGGTCCGTTATCCAGCTCGCCGACATTACCGAAGGCGACTAAAGGCTTTGATTTTGATGTAAATATTGCAAAAGGCACTGTATCGCCTAATGAATGGTTTACTGACAAAAGCTTGGAATGGCAGCCGGTCGGGCAATCCTCTTCAACCGCGTTTTGCAAATCTTCAATTTGTTCTACCGCTTCACGCACGCAGCTTGATGTTTTCTGGCTCATATTATCCCTCCTGCCTTGTAATTTTGAGACTGGCGAAATGATGGAGAGTCAGCTGCCTCACTTTCGAAGCAGCTGAATGATTTGCACCTGTAATAGAGTTTGGAAGGGGATTCCTCTTTACAAGTGTTTATCCATTGTGATGATGCTTTTTATCTCTGTTAGGGGATGTTCTGTCAACTAACTCTGGTGACAGGCATTGAATCGCACAGAAGCATCCGAGATCCACTTCTATGCAGAAATCTGTTTTTTCAAGCCCGAAGAAATCCGGGTCGCAAGGATGGCAAACACTTAATGTTTCGCCTTTAACATCGACCGGGCGTAAAATAGACAGTGTAGCGCAGCAATCGCATAATTTCTCGACGCGGAAGAAAATGGATTCAAAGCATTGCATATCATCCACAAATCCCCCCACGTTTCCGAATGTGGAGAACAACCCGCCTTTTTTATCAAAAACGAGAAACGGAATTGTGTCTTTTCCAGCAATCGTAGGGTTTAAAAGGTTGGTATAGCAGCCAGTCGGACACTGTTCTTCAACTGCCTCCTGCTCTGCTAAAATCTTTTCCACTGCATCGCATACACAGTTCTCATGTCGGCCATGGGTTTTTCCGCAGCTCATTGATTTCAGCTCCTTCTTTATAGGGTATTTGACTTTAGTCCTTAACAACATATGTACTCGTGCCTCACTTGGTGTGGGTGAACGTCTATATATTCATCATATGCGGGAAAATAAGAAAAAGCAGAGCGTTTTTAGCTCTGCTTTTAGGTCCTAGAGGACGAGAGTGATAACTAGGATGGCTACGAGAGTGTTTGTTGCTGTAGAGATAAGTGTTGCGATATCGGCATCTACTGTTGAGACGTTTACGCCGCGGGAGCATTCGATGAGAAGTTTTTGGCGGTTAACTTGCTTGTTAGCTGTCAGCTGCAATAAATCTTGTGCGACTAATTCGGCGATGACTCCGTCTGCAATGGATGTGAGTGTAGCTGTAACTACAGCGGCATTAAGCGCTGTTACAACTGATGTTACGGCTTGAACGTCTGTAGATGTAACGTTAATGTCACAAGAATCTCTAATAATAATCGTCTCATCGGAGACTTGTTTGTTGAGATTTGCCTGAGCTAGATCTTGGTCGATGAAGGCATTGTCGTTGCCAAAAACCCCATTGCCATTACAGCAAATATCGCAATTACATTTTCTTTCTTCTTTTTTATCTTTTTCGTCTAACGGATGGTCACAGTCAGGATCAAGTGCAACCCAAGAATATGGTCTGCTTTCCATATCTATTCCTCCTTTTCTTTTACTGTTATTAAATGAGCGAGCCTCTTACTTTGACTGAGGCATATATCCTGATGAAGAACCCTATTTTTTATGATTGGTTTGAATTGTTATTGTTTTTCCGTCTTTGTCTGAGCTGCTCAATTAATTGTTCTCTGCGGCTTAACGGCTTTTCGTTCTTTTGCTCTTGCGCCGTTCCTTCTTCTTTTTTCTTCTTTTGGTTTTCAATTAACGCTTCTGATTTAGCCTGCAAGTCTTTTACCAGATTCAAGAGCATTTCTTTTTCTTCATCTGATACTTTTTTCATTTTGTCTTTGGTCACGCCGTGTTTCAGAAAGATATTGTGGACCAGCATTTTCGTCATCGGATCAACTTCTGGAAGCTTTGCAAGCTCTTCTTTAATTTTGTCGTTATCTGACATTTGATTTCACCTCGACTTTTGAGTTTGTGAAAAGAAAGGGTTAAAGGACGTCAAGTTCATTGAGAATGCTGTTAAGCACCTGAAGCAAAATTTGTACAAAGGTTATTATTTCGTCGGCAGATAAAGTGATTTTGATATTTCGGCTGTTGATAATTTTAATGATGGTTCTTTTTTTGATTTGGGAGCTGTCAAGAATAAGAATTTCGCTTGCTACTGCGTCAGCTAAGTCCTCGTCGGCGATGACGAGCTGTGTTGCCAGGATAATCATTGTTGTAACCAAGGCTTGTATAGAAAGGGCAGATGTTATATGTGACGTATCTATTGTGATATTTTCGCAATCAATGACTTCGATCTGCTGTTCGAATTCGCTTGATAATTGCTCAAATATTTCAGGATGCAGGGATTCAACTTTTTCTTCAAATGACATAACCTTCACTCCTTTCTTATCCATACTGTATATAATGCAGAAGAGATGCAGAGCGGAATAAGAAAAACAACCAATTTTCAACAGGACAAGATACAAAATCATGAAAGCTAGGGTTTCTGCATATATGTGAAGGGGATGATGAAAGGAGTGAACAAGTGGTTATCAATTGGCTGTCTCTTTTCCTTCTTTCGCTTGCGGTCTTCCGGCTCGCGCGTCTTTTCGTGTTTGATACGATTATGGCGCCGCTTCGCAGCCTTTTTCATGAAGAGAAGGAGGAAAAGGATGCGGACGGGAACATTGAAACGTATATTGTCATAAAGGGAACAGGTGTGAGGGCGTTTATCGGTGAATTGCTGAGCTGCTATTGGTGCACAGGCGTGTGGTGCGCCGGCTTTTTGATTTTGTGCCAGGCCTTTATTCCAGAGGCGGCCCAGTGGCTGGTTTTGCTGCTGGCGATCGCCGGGCTGGCCGGTATAATTGAAACCCTTGTATCAAAATGGCTGCAGGAATGAGGCATTCCCACCAGCAACTTTCCGTCAGTATCCGCATAAAGTAGCATATATGACATAAGGAAAGGAAGGGATCAAAGTGAATCAAATTAACAAACCTTCCCAAAAAACTCCATATACAGATTCATCGTATCAAACAAAAAAGATCAAAAAGAAAGGCTGCGGGTGCGGCAGTAAAAAGAAAAAACCTCAATAGCCTGACCCTGACAAGAGACCGGAGATGTCCGGTTTTTTGTTTTTTTTAACAATGCTGGTTCGCTCAGCATATGTCATGAGAGGGGGGATCTCATGAATGAGTTTGAAAAATTCATAGAGGGCAGGTATGAACCGCACGATCAAAAGCAAAACAAGCATGACAAGATGATCAAACAGATTGAAAAGGAGTTGGCTTTATTTGAGGAAGCCGGCTTGTCGTTTGAACAAGAAATTGAAGAATTGGCTGAAAAGACGGAAGCCTTACTGAAAAAACGGCAGGCTCAGCATGATCTATTATAAATCCGCAAGCGCCCTATGCGGATATCCAAGCCAATCATGATGACTCGCATAGTGTATAGAGTAAAGGAGGTGCTTAGTTATGGGATTTGGTTACGGAGGCGGCTGCTACGGCGGCGGTTATGCTGGAGGATATTCAGGCGGTTACGGTTCAACATTCGTTCTTGTGGTCGTACTGTTCATTCTTCTCATCATCGTAGGTGCATCTTTTTTTAACTACTAAGAAATGAATGAAGGAGGAAGTACGGATGATTTCCGTGCTTCTTCCTACTTTATGTATCCTTTGCTGCTTTTTAAATCAGTAACTTATTTCTGCTTGCGGATCATCACATTATGCGTAAAGCGTTCATACAATACTGTATTACTCCGCCAAAAGGAGGCGTATTATGGATAATCAATTTTTTAAGAACATTGAAAAGAAAACAGGCGTGAACATGCAGGATGTCATGAATCTTGCAGGCTCACTTCAAAACGCCAATTTTAAAGATGAAAACACAGTCCGCAGCGTCATTAAGCGCGTGGCGCAGCTGGCAAACAGACGCGTGCCGAAAGAAATGGAAGATAAGATTGTCCAGTCCATTACAAGCGGAAAAGAAAAGCTTGATTTTGGAACGATTTCTAAAATGTTGGATAATAAATAAGCGGATGGCCTGGGCAACGGGCCTTTTTTACAGTGAAAAACCCGGCAGTATCGCTGCCGGGCTGTTTATTTGGGCAAGAGCTGTCTCGTTTGCTGCAGAAGAGGATACAAAAACCTTGAACGGTGGGCTGTTTTGCCGCGCCTGTTTGTGGGACAAGACAAATATAAATGCTGTTTGGCCCGTGTCATTGCAACATACAGAAGACGTCTTTCTTCCTCAAGCGGAGCTTCGTCACCCTTTCTCGCTGTTTCTAATGAGAAATCATGCGGGATGGAGCCGTCTACCGTGCCTAATACATAGACGGTTTTGAATTCAAGGCCCTTTGATCGGTGAATGGTCATCAGCTGTACACCGTTTTCATCCGTTTTGTTTTTCTCAGCAGCCCGCATGTGATCCACATGGGCGAGAAAGTCAGGGATGGTTTTGAATTTTTTTGCGACAACCTTGACGTCACGCAAGTCATCAGAGCCTTTTTCCAGCTTGTTTCCTTCGTTGCCCCGTTTTTTTAAGTATTCGGAGAAGCCCATTTTTCCTTCAGCAAAAGTAATGGCTTCCACCGGCTTCATGGTGCGGATGCTTGCGAAAAAGGGTACGATTTTTTTGATTTTATCCAGCTGGAACGGCTTCAGATCCGGCAGTTTGGCCAGCGCCTTAATCATGGAGCAGTCCTCGGTAATCGAGAGCGCCTTCAGCGTGTTTAAAGCAGACTGCTTTAGAAATAAGGCAGGCAGCAAGTGTTTAATCGCTTCAGTATCATCCTCGTTTTGACTCGCGTACAAGTATGCGAGTATCTGGCGGACGATTCTTCTGCTGTAAAAGGACTGGACGCCGCGATCAGCGGTATACGGAATTGATGATTGATGAAGCCTTTCATAAATGGCGCGGCCGGCGCTGTTTGTCCGGTAGAGAACCGCAAAGTCTTCAGGTTTTGCGCCGTTTTGAATTTTTTCTTTCATATCGGAAACCACCATTGTCGCTTCTTCTTCTTCGTCATAAGGATAAAACAGCACAGGGACCTGCGCGTCGTCACGAGCGGCTTCCAGCATCTTGGCATACCTGTTTTTGTTCTTTTTCACGACAATATCAGCACTGGAAACGATCGGATGTGTTGAACGGTAGTTCGCTGTTAAGTAGATTGTTTTGGCACCAGGATAATCCTTTTGAAACTCCAGAATAAAAGAAGGGCTGCTGCCGCGGAACGCATAGATCGACTGATCGTCGTCCCCAACACAGCACAGGTTTTGTTCCGGACTCGCCAGCATTTGCATGATTTTATATTGGACCGGATTAATGTCCTGAAATTCATCAATTAAAATATACGTAAACCTAGATTGATATTGCTCCAGAAGATCAGGCCGCTCTATGAACAGTTCATAGCAGGCAGACGCCATATCATCAAAATCAAATTGGCGGTGTTCTTTTTTCTGGCGCTCATAATATTCGTACAGGCGGTAGACTTGTTTTTCCCAGTCATCCTTTAAAGGAATACGTTCATTCGGCAAATAAGAGTTTTTCCAAAAACCGATTTGCTGCAAGGCCTGATCGACGGGGAACTCTTTCTCATCTACGCCTTCTTCATAGAGTGCTTTTTTCATATATTGTTCCTTTTGCCATTCCATTTTCAACAGGTGCTCGCCATTCCACTTGGCAGAATCATAGTGATACAGGATTTTATAAAACAAGCTGTGGAAGGTTCCGGTGACAAGTCTTCTGACTTTTGATGGCTGTAATCCGTACTGCTTCGCCATGCGATCTTTCATTTCCGCGACGGCCTTTGTTGTAAAGGTGACAAGCAGCATATGTTCCGGCGGTATGTCTAGGTGTTCGATCATGTGGGCAGCGCGTGCGGTCAGCACACGTGTTTTTCCGCTTCCTGCACCGGCAAGCACCAATAATGGACCTTCCGTTTCCGTGACAGCTTTCAGCTGATCTGTGTTTAAGCCGACAGTCGGAAAAAGGCTCGTATCAGGTTCTATTGTTTTTTGAACAAATGGTGTTCCGGGTTTAATGCTTCTCGGCCGCTGCCATTCCGTGACAGCCGGAGACGAGTCAGCAGCAATCGCTTTCCCCTTGGGTAATCGAAAAACACCGGATTCCTGATAGTTTTCCTTCTTTTCTTCTTTAGCGGGTTTCGTTTCGCAGGCCTCCTCACATGCCGGAAAATGGCCTGGCTGGCGGTGGATAAACTCCGGCGGATCGGTGATATTAAGCCTTAACAAAACGGGTTTTCCGCAATGAGAACAAAATAAATGGCCTTTTATTCCTTCTTCAAAAAGGAATTGATAATGTTCTCTCGAATATGTATGTAAATGTATGGTTCGATCATTCAGTCGGGCGCATTTCAAAAAGGGGTCCTCCCAATCAAAAAAAGGTGTTCATTACAGACAAAGACTATCATATCAAAAGAAACGTGTTTCAAAAAGTAAGTTTAAGGGAAAAGAGACAGCAGAAGGGTGGGTACCGAATGATATATGCAGGTCAGATTCAGAACCAGCAATACGCTCAATATGCCAATCGCACAATAGGCCATAAACAGGATTATGCCGGAACAGAGAAGGTCAGATACGTCCCGTTTCAGCGGATGTACAAGGAACTTGAAAAACAGCAGGAGATTCAGACAGCCGCTGAAAGAAAAGTAAACGAGGCGAAACGTAAGCGCTCTCTTTATAAAAGATTGCGAGAAAAAGGGATAGGTACATCTATTAATCGATACGTATAAAAAACCGTTCACATGAGAGAGCGGTTTTTTTATATGCGAAAAAATCCGGATCTCAGAAGACCCGGATGGTGTTTAATCCTTAATCATTTGCAAATGGGGAATGCCGGCATCGAGAAATTCCTCTTCAGACAGCACCCGATAGCCATGTTTTATGTAAAATGGCACTGCTTGTGTTTGCGCATTTAACATAAAACCTGAAGCACCGCCGTCTGCTGCCGCTTTTTCCAGCGCTTTCATAATGATGCCGCCGACACCGGCTGAGCGGTGGCTTTTCAAGACACAAATTCGCTCTAATTTGCCGTATCCGTTCTTTAGCCGCCATCTTCCGGCGCCGACCGGCTGATCTCCGTCATACACCACAATATGTTCTGATTCGTTTTCAAGCTCATCAATTTCTTCTTCAGCTGGTACGTTTTGTTCTTTGACAAAGACTTCTTTTCTTACATAAAATGCATCTTTCATTTGTTCTTCATTTTTTGCGATAACAGCTTCCAAATCGTTTATTCTCCTCCGCCTAACAGGAACGTTTCATATACCGTCCATGAACCGTTTTCCAATTGATACAAGAGATGAAAACGGTCAACGATTTCTTCATGAGATACTTCCTGCATTTTTAACTGCCCTAATACATCAGAATGCTCATCGTCGGAAAGGTTTTGGCCGACCGTCACATGCGGAACAAAATTGTATTCCTGATTACCGGCTAATACACCGGTGTAAAGTTTTTCATTCAGTGTTTTTAATTCTTCCGTCGGCTCTGCTTTAATGTAAATGACATTATTGACAGGCGCAAAAGAACTGTATTTGGTCATTTTGAGAACAATCGGATGAGATTCTTTAGCGATTTCTCTCAATTGTGATACCAATTCACCGGCTTCCTCTTCTGTAAATTCAAAGGAAGATCTCAGCGTCAAATGAGGCGGGATCAGGGAATAGCTCGGATCATAGCGCTTTCTGTAAGAGTTCGCGAGATCTTGCAGTTTTTTTGATGGAAATAAAACGATTCCGTATTTCATAGTATGTCCCTCCTGAAAATAAAGTATGTTAGAGCATTTTTTTCAGCGCCGGCGTAATGAGCGGCTGCCAGTATGTCCACTTGTGGTCTCCATCAAATGGCTCAAAATAATAATCGGAAAGCTTCTCCTCCAAGAGCATTTTCAGCTCCTGATTCGGTTCTGTGAAGTCCAAAATATTGCCGTCTGTCGTATGGACATCTGTTTCTTTTGTTCCGATTTGGTGGTAAAGAGAGAGGTGTTTGATGTCGTCTGACTGTCTCACGGCATCTAATACATGTTGATCAACATAGGGAGACTGCATGATGATGTTCCCAAACATATTTGGATAATCAAGCGCTGTCATAAGAGAAACGGTCGCTCCGAGAGAATCACCGATCAGTGTCCGCCCGTAGCCGACTTGGTACGTCGGAAATTCATGATCCGCAAAAGGAACTAGCTCGTGGGCAATAAATCGTTTATATGCCGAAAACTTAGAACCTTCCGGATGATAGGTTTTTCTGCGTTCTTTTACATCCTTGTAAGGAACACCGATAATAATGCTTCGGTCTATTTCTCTTTTAGACAGCAATTCCTCCACTTGTCTGCCGATTCTCCCCAGCCTGAAATAATCGTGGCCGTCCTGCGCGATAATAATATGATATTTATAAAGAGGGGAGTAGTTTGACGGCAGATAAACGAGTACTGTCATTTCCTCGTTAAGCTCTTTTGAAAAGAGCTTCTTTTCTTGAACTGTGCCGTTTTTCGGTGCCATAATACATTCCTCCAGGACATCACTAGACTTTCTTGCATTTGAAATTATTGTACCATGAATTATTAGAAATTTCTCTCTTTAAACCGTTCGGAACTCGAAGAAAAAAGTATTGAAATAAACTGCAAATTGCGCTAATATAAAACAATCAGAAAATTGAAACCGATATTTCTTATCGTGAGAGGTGGAGGGACTGGCCCTTAGAAACCTCAGCAACCGGCTTGCTTTGCATATGCAAAGCGCCAAGGTGCTAAATCCAGCAAGCGTTTTTTATGCTTGGAAGATAAGAAGAAGCGTTAAACCCCTTCTTCTTATGAAGAAGGGGTTTTTATTATGAAAAGGGAAGGTGTCAGCTATATGTCACAGCACGTTGAAACGAAATTAGCCCAAATCGGAAACCGAAGCGATGAAGTAACAGGAACAGTGAGTCCCCCTATTTATTTATCAACAGCATACCGCCACAGAGGGATCGGTGAATCAACCGGATTTGATTATGTTCGGACAAAAAACCCGACACGCCAGCTTGTTGAGGACGCGATTGCCAGTTTAGAAAATGGAGCGAGAGGGCTTGCTTTCAGTTCGGGAATGGCAGCAATTCAAACGATTATGGCGCTGTTTAAAAGCGGGGATGAACTGATCGTTTCATCGGACTTGTATGGCGGCACGTACCGTCTGTTTGAAAATGAATGGAAAAAATACGGCTTGACCTTTTATTATGATGATTTCAATGATGAGGACTGTTTACGCTCCAAAATTACACCAAATACAAAAGCAGTGTTTGTGGAAACACCGACAAATCCGCTGATGCAGGAGGCGGACATTGAAAAAATCGCTCGGATTTCAAAAGAGCACGATCTTCTGGTGATTGTTGACAACACATTTTATACACCGGTTTTGCAGCGTCCGCTTGAGCTTGGAGCTGACATTGTCATTCACAGCGCAACCAAATATTTAGGCGGGCATAACGATCTGCTTGCAGGGCTTGTCGTTGTCAAGGATGAACAGCTTGGAGAAGAAATGTTTCAGCATCAAAACGCCATCGGCGCCGTCCTGCCTCCGTTTGACTCATGGCTTTTGATGAGAGGAATGAAGACGCTCAGTCTCAGAATGCGCCAGCATCAGGCGAACGCTCAGGAGTTAGCGGCCTTTTTAGAGAAGCAAGAAGAAATCAAGGATGTGCTTTACCCGGGAAAAGGAGGCATGCTGTCCTTCCGTCTGCAAAAAGAAGAATGGGTGAATCCATTTTTAAAAGCACTGAAAACGATTTGCTTTGCGGAAAGCCTCGGCGGGGTGGAGAGCTTTATTACATATCCTGCCACACAGACACACATGGACATTCCTGAAGAGATCCGCATCGCAAACGGCGTCTGCAACCGTTTGCTGCGCTTCTCGGTCGGAATTGAGCATGCCGAAGATTTAAAAGAGGACCTAAAACAGGCGTTATGTCAGGTCAAAGAGGGAGCTGTTTCATATGAGTAATCATAATTGGACGCTGGAGACCCAGCTCGTGCACAATCCATTTAAAACAGACGGCGCAACCGGGGCGGTCAGTGTACCGATCCAGCACGCCTCGACCTTCCACCAATCTTCATTTGAAGCGTTTGGCGCATATGATTACAGCCGCTCAGGCACGCCGACAAGAACAGCACTCGAAGAAACAATTGCCGCACTGGAAGGCGGAACGAGAGGATTTGCTTTCAGTTCAGGCATGGCTGCGATCTCAACAGCATTTTTACTTCTCTCACAGGGCGATCACGTTCTTGTGACAGAAGATGTATACGGCGGAACCTTCCGCATGGTGACAGAGGTTTTGACCCGTTTTGGCATTGAGCACACGTTTGTTGATATGACAGATATCAACGAAGTGGCGCGGAGTATCCAGCCAAACACAAAGGTCATTTACATGGAGACACCGTCAAATCCGACACTTGGGATTACTGATATTAAAGCGGTTGTCCAGCTTGCAAAAGAAAACGGCTGTCTGACCTTTCTGGATAATACATTCATGACACCGGCACTGCAGCGTCCGCTTGATCTCGGCGTGGATATTGTGCTTCACAGTGCAACAAAATTCCTGAGCGGACACAGCGATGTGCTGTCAGGCCTCGCTGCTGTCAAAGATGAAGAGCTTGGGAAGCAACTGTATAAGCTGCAAAACTCGTTCGGCGCCGTCCTTGGTGTGCAAGATTGCTGGCTCGTGCTGCGCGGCTTAAAAACATTACAGGTCCGGTTAGAAAAAGCGAGCCAAACAGCGCAGCGGCTTGCGGAATTTTTCCAGAAGCATCCGGCGGTGAAACGCGTGTATTACCCGGGGCTGTCTGATCATCCGGGCGCTGAAACTCATAAAGGGCAGTCGTCGGGAGCGGGTGCTGTGCTTTCCTTTGAGCTAGAAAGCAAGGAAGCTGTTCAGAAATTAGTAGAGAACGTGTCGCTGCCGGTCTTTGCTGTGAGCCTTGGCGCCGTGGAATCGATTTTGTCCTATCCGGCAACGATGTCTCATGCGGCAATGCCTAAGGAAGAACGCGAAAAACGAGGCATTACTGACGGCTTGCTCCGTCTCAGTGTGGGAGTTGAACATGCAGATGATTTAGAGCGCGATTTTGAAGAAGCGCTGAAAGAAATCGCGCCAGTGGCGGTCCGTTAAAAAAAGAAGCCGGCGATAGCCCGGCTTCTTTTTATTTTTCATCATCAGGATTGAGAATCGCCAGTACTTGATGATCCTCCCATTTTCCGTTGATTCTCACGTTTTTTCGGGCAATGCCCTCTTTATGAAATCCCGCTTTTTCTAATACGCGCATGGACCCCAGATTGCGAGGCATGACACCGGCTTCAATGCGATGAAGTTTTAACTCGTGGAACGCATAATCAACAACCAATCTGACGGCCTCAGTCATCAGGCCCTTTCCGTTATGAGCTTTGTCTAAAAAGTATCCAATAAACGCGCATTGCAGCGCTCCGCGGATCATTTGAAAAAGGGAAACCGTCCCGATTAATGTATGGTCTGTGTTTGTGAAGATGCCGAAGTGATACTCTTGGTCATTCTCCAACCTTTGCTGATATTGTTCGATCCTTTTTCTCTGTCCTTCAATCGTATAGTAATCGTCTGCGCGAATCATGGAGAACTGTTCAAAAAATTCCCGGTTTTCGCTTTGCAGCCGAAGATTCTCTTCAGCATCTTCTGTTTCTAAAGGTCTTATATAAATAGTATGTCCTTTTAACATACAGCAATCTCTCCGTTCTCTCGTCAGCAATTTCTTTTACATAGTATTCTAAGAAGAGTGTGGGAATTATTTACAAAAAGGAAGAAAACCAATTTCCCATAAAGGTGCCAACATAATTGCCGATCAAGTAGCCGAGTGTGCCGACCAGCATAATTGGCGCAACAAGCTCCCGCCACCCTTTGGCAATCGCCATCGCAGCAGCTGTCGTAGGCCCGCCGACTGTGGCGTTTACGGCAAGCAGAATTTCCTCAAGGCGCACGCGGAACAATTTACCGACAGCTAAGGAAACCGCTAAATTGCTGATGGCAATGATAAAGACAAATAAGAGAATAAGAGGCGCATTTGTAATGATTAATCGGAGATCTGCAGGAATACCAATTACCACAAAAAACAAATAAATCAAGTAGGTGCCAAGCTCCTGAGATCCATTGAGCCCTTCAAAAAAACGAGGGAACAGAAAGATGATGAGGACAGATAGAGACGTCAACACAAGGTACTGATCGCCAAGCGTCCCGGTCAAAAGAGGATGGGAAAACGTAATTTTGAAATAGCCGGAAATCTTAACACTTACCGCAACAAGGGCAAAAGCAGCTCCGGTATTAAAGGCAATATCCTTTAATGAAATGTCCCTCCGCTTCCAATAGCTTTCCGCGCTGTTATCACTGTTTCCTTCTGCTTTTGCCTTATCTTCAAACGGCATCGCATAATGCCGGCGAAACCATTTGAGTGCGGGAATGCTGATTAAAATAAAAAACAACAGCGCCATCATAAAGTTATCTGCCACAACCGTTGCCGACACATATTCGCCCGGTGTCTCAAATTTTGCAGCCATCGCCGCAAAATTAATCCCGCCGCCGATATAAGAGGCACTGATCATTCCGCCAATCTTGTCTAGATAGGGAATATGCTGTTTTAATAGAAAAAAAGCGGCGATGCTGCCAAACACTGTCCCTAAGGAACTTATAAGAAAAATAAACAGCAAACGCCTGCTTTCCTTAAATATCTGCTGCACATTGATCTGAAACAGCAACAGAGGAATCGCAAGCGGCACCACATATGACCACACAGTATCATATACAGGCGATTCAACAGGAAGCACTCCGATATTTGTAAACACCATAGCACCTAAAAGCGCGATGATAGCGCCAGACACAGCGGACGCCCACTTAAAGCGCTGCTCCAACCCGATGCTCACCGCTGCCCATACCGCAATAAACCCCCACAGCACCCAAACATCATCAGAAGAAATCAAAGAATGCAAAACTCTTCACCTCAATTATTAGAAAATTAAGACATATTATAAAGGCCTGAGGAAAGAACAGCAAGTCCGGGCAAAAAAAGTTTTTCTGGAAAAGCAGTTGACGAATAGAAGGGAAGGTAATATAATAGAACTTGTCAGAAAGACAACAACATACCCAGCAACACATACATATCATGATTCCGTAGCTCAGCTGGGAGAGCGCTACCTTGACAGGGTAGAGGTCGCTGGTTCGAGCCCAGTCGGAATCATAGTTTAAACCCTTGCGTAGCAAGGGTTTTTTATTTTGCTTATTTATTGATTTTGTCATCATTCATCGAGTTGGGGACGAATTGGGGACGAATTTATTTTTTTGAGCTGATATTGAAGGGGAATTCAAAATCAACTCTGTTTTTGTGCTAGGTTTCTAGGATCGAACTGGTTAAAGTGTTTTACTGTGCTATTTTCGAATTTCTCGGTAACATGACCATAAATATCACTAGTTGTTCGAGCACTGGCATGTCCAGCTCTTCTTTGAATAGCACTGAGACTTTCGCCAGCTTCCATAAGGAGAGCCACCATCGTATGCCGCAAGTCATGAAGACGAACATCTTTTAGGCCGTACTTCTTTTTTATTTTAGTCCATTTTGCAGTAGGGGTTGTATAGTAGTAAGGTTTTCCTTTACCACTGTGAAATACATATTGATGTTCTCCACCTTCCCAGGCATCGCCAAGCAACAATTTTTCTTTTTTCCATATGCGATAATATTTAGCCAACTCATCCATATAAAAATCAGGCATTTTAACGAATCGTTGAGAACTTTTTGACTTCGGACTTTTGACGTGAGGCTCTCCGTTAATTGTTTTAGAAATTGATCTATTTACGTATATTCCTCCTTTGTCCCAATCTACATCCAAGTGCCATTCGCAAGCAAGAGCTTCTCCTCTACGAAGGCCCCCGATAAGAGCTGCAAGATAATATAAGCGCCATTTAATATCTATTTCATACAGCACTTTAATACAATCTGCTGCTTCCTCTGATTCAAGAAAGTTCATTTCCTTATTCTCAGCTTCAGGTGAACTCAATCCTTCCATTGGATCATCTTTTACCAATTTCCATTCCTCTGTTGCGGTTTTAAACAATGCTTGCAGAATTTTAAATATATCTTTGATTGTTTGATCTCCTAATCCGCCAGGCTTTCCATCTTTTCTAGCTCCATCTTTAGATAAATCATCAATAAAATCAACAATGTGAAGACTTTTTATTTTGTCTATTTTTTTATGACCTAATGCTGGGAGGATGTGATTGTTTAAGTGATTTGAATACTTAACAGATGTTGTATAAGAGTAAGGTTTCCCATTTTTATTAAAGAGTTTCTTTTCAACCCATTTCTCCGCAAATGATTCGAAAGTAGCTTTTTCAGGAGCAATATACTCGCCGGCCTCTACTTCAATTCTGAAACGGTGCAGCTGATCTTCAAGGTACTCCTGTAATTTCCGTTTAGACTTTAATATTTTTGGATCTTCGATACGAATGGATTTCTTTTTTCTATCTCTTTTACCGTTTGCGTCATAACCATTTTCGACTATTAACCTAAAAGATTTTTCACTGCGTCTTTCAATACTAGCCATGTGGCAACCTCCTTGTTCTATTAATTCATTTGATAGAGCTTTTGATGCCAGTGAATAGAAAACTGTTTTCTTTTGTACATCTCAAGCCGTTTAGCTGCGAAAGGGTATGTGACGTTAAAGGTATCCCCAATTAACTTTACAGCCTCCGATTGCATGCGCGGCAACGAAATCTTTTCGAGCATGAATGTCGGTACACAAAAGTGATACATGAAACTATTGGCCTGATATTCTTGAAGCTCTCTAAACATTCTATTCATATTAAATTGGTTTCCGGCATGCTTCAGCACATGGGCGAGTTCATGAACGAAGTCTTGCCATTGCTCTTGTGGTGAAGCTCGAATATCTATAACCATGCTGTAGAGCCCATTTATACAAAACATGCTACTATTGGTTTTTTCGTAGTGTATCCATATCTTAAAAGCAGCTGCAATGCGCTCCATATCTATGTCCTCAGGAGTAAGCATATTTAATTTTGTATAAATCTTTTTCACTTCTTCTTCTAGATGTGATAACTGGATTGCCATAATAAACACCGCTATATGGGAATGTATGTTCTGTTTTTAGTATGAAAGAAAAGCCCAACAAATCGGGCCTTATATGTTTAAGAGCTTTTTCTTTTTCGCTGTGAATTCTTCCTCCGTTATAAGCCCTTCGTCTTTCAGAGAAGCATATTTTCTAATTTCAGAAGCGACATAGTCAAAATCAGAACTAATTGGCTTTTCATCGATTTTTGGCTTTTGAGGAGGTGTCTTTGTTGATTTCTTATTTGCCGTGTCAATAGACTTTCTAACATAATTAATGAATTTATCGTGATCACCTTCACAGATACTTTTAATTAGGTAATCACCATGAACCGTTTTAAAGTCTAATTGAAATCCAGTAAATGATTGTTTAATAACTGCAATACTATTGATTTCATCATATTTCCAAGTGATTAATCTGTGACCATCAGCCTTATCAGTAACAAGGTGTAAATTTTCTTTGGTTGCAATAAATAGTCCTTGAATTCGAACTTTTGTATCGGCTAAAATTCCGAAAATAACTTCCATCATAACTTCATTTTTTTTGCCTAACAACGGTTGTGCAGCATAATATGTTTTTCTAAATGCTCCAGATGCTTTTCTTTTCTTACCAGATATACTGTTATAAACTTCTTCATTTTTAAATGAAAATGCCAACTGTAATTTCCCCTTTTTAATGAATTAACTTTCTGTATTAGCTAAATTAAGTAGTTCCCAGCCGACCTTATGGTAGTCTAAATAATTTACAATTGTAATCAGTTTTCCTTTATTTTGAGGAAGTGTCAACAGTTATTCGACGATGTACGCACCTTGAATAGACAGCTTTTAGAGGAAAAAGGAGTGATTGAGCCAGGTGGAACAATTGACATTATTTCAGGAGGATTCCCTTGCCAGCCTTACAGTATTGCCGGGAAGCGAAGAGGCACGGAAGATGACCGCGACCTCTGGCCGGAAATGTTTAGGATCATCAAAGAACTTAGACCCACTTGGGTTGTTGGTGAAAACGTTGCTAACTTCGCAAACATGGAGCTCGACCGCACGCTATTTGACTTGGAAAGTGCGGGTTACAAAGGGCAATCGTTTATTATACCGGCTGTTGCCGTCGGCGCCCAACATCAAAGAGACCGAGTCTTTGTTGTGGCCCACTCCCAATGCATGGGACGGGAAAAGAGGTCCTTTATCGAAAAAGAAAGCAGAATCAGGCAAACATCAGATAAATCTTATAACTGCAATCAAATTATATCCCACTCCGTTAGCGAGCGATGCAACCAAATGGAACAACATGACGGAGGAAGAAAGACGAGCGAAAAAGCAATATGTCAGGTTGGGAAATACAGTCTCAAGCCTAGAGGGGGAGAGAGTCGGTGGGCAACTGAACCCGACGTGGGTCGAGTGGCTCATGGGGTTCCCAACCGGGTGGACAGAATTAAAGGATTAGGCAACGCGGTTGTGCCTCAGCAGATTTACCCCATATTCAAAGCGATTATGGATCAGGAGGCGGCATCATGATCGAATACAGCTGCCCTGAATGTGATTACGCTGAATTCAACGGAATTAAAAAAGATAGGGATGAAAGTCCCTATCTCCTGAAAAGATTAAACCCAACCTTGATAAAAGCCAGTCCAAGATCCGTCACTATTCTGCCATGCATCTTTTAAATAAAATTTTGTACCGAAAACTTCAATTACATTTTTCAATTCTGCTCTAGAATTAGCCCCCAGATAATAATCTTGTAAAACTGCTTGGGGTGATATTGATTCGTGATTTGTACTATGGTTTGTAGGGCTTGTAGCAAAGGCAGGAGCAGCAGAAATAAGTAAAGCAAGGGACAATGCAGAACCAGTTAAAACTTTTTTCAATTTCATTTTAAACACTCCCTTTGTTTTTAATACAATTGTATTATTACACATTATACAAAAATATCCAAGGTAATTATTGTTAATGTTTTGTGAACGTGAATTTAGTTAGGGGGATTTGATGGCACTAAGGATACTGTTTCTACTGATGGGATGCGGATTCTGGATTTATTTCCAACACGATTACAGGCCGGACATGAAAGCGAACCTTGCTTTGATCGGGGCGATCATTTCATTCACGGCTGCGGCTTATTTTAAAGATATTGATAAGTATACAGAGAAAAAGCGTTGAATAATGCATTGTAAACCAGTCGATCAAAGAAAAAAGCAGGCCTGATGGCCTGCTAATTAAAAGTGATATTTTTTTGTGTATGAATCAGGGAATTTAGCTCCTACTGATTGTCCACCAATGTTTACGCCTAATAAAAATGATCCTTTTATGTGAATCTTAACTCCTCTGTTTTTATCATAAAAAGTGGAGTTTGACATAGATTGATGCCAAGAAGATGGGAAGCTTGAAGAATCAGATTTAATGGATGTTATCTTTTTGAACTTTTTAGATTTTCCTGATCCTGTGTATGTATATTTGAAGTCAATCCACATATCATGTGGTAACCAAAAAGAATATGCCCATCTTAAACTTTCTGCATTACTCCAACGTATTCTTTTTGTTGCTGTCTTTGTAGAAGATGCAGCTAAGAATGTATAGCTAGTTGGAGTTGTGTTATCATTATACTCCTGAACGTTCTGCTTCTTATTTTTCGAAGCTTTTTCATAATCAGCAACAGCTTTCTTAAATTCTTCTACATTATCAAATTTGATTGTAGGTGTACCTTTTGGTAAGTTATAAACTAGCTCCACGCTATCTGTTTGCTTATCAAACTTTTGAAGTTCTTGTTTGATAGTTTTTTGGTCTTTTTGGACTGCTGTTGTAGCTTTAGTATTGAATGGAGTAAATATTAAAGCTGTACAGAGTGCGACTAAAACTGCGACTTTTTTCATGTTGAAGACTCCTTTGTTTAATAATGTAACGTATGTTATAATAACATGTAAAACTATGGTAGTCTATATATTTTTGAAAAAAAGGAGAAATTATGAAGTTATCAAGAAGGAAAGTATATTCTCTTTTAAGTATTATCACAGTTGTAATCTTGTCTCTTATCCCTGGATTAGGTCTATTTGCCGATAATGAATTTTCTAAGCCTCATTATTTATTTGGATATCCAGCTAAATGGTTTGGTTATTCTGGAGATTTTCTTTTTAGTTTTCAAGTCTTTAATTTGTTGTTCAATTTTGCTCTTTTCTATTTTGTTTATGCAATATTAGATAAACTACGTAAAGTTCTATGGGAAAATCTATTACACATTAAAAACAGACTCTCAAACAGATAAAAATAAAATACATGTCCTAGACGGAAAGCCTGCGGACACTGAACTTACAGCATTAGCGCTGTTCGTTCGGTGTCCGTTTTTTTTATTCCGCAACAATCAAGATGTCTATCACGATCACTAGGATGAAAGGAGTGATTGGACATGAAACAATCACAAAAGAAACCATCACAAAAGCAACAGGAGCGCTCAGATCGTTTCTGGCAATCAATGATGAACACTAACATGCAAACACTCAGACGCGGCAAAGGCGGCGCTTATAAATGCAGAAAGTAAAAGGGGAGTTTCAGGATGAAATACGGATTCGCTTATAAAAACGGAAAGCTTGTAAATATCTTTTGCGGCAAAGAAGAGCTCTATAACGAGTTGAAAGCCTTCTTGGTCAAAACCTTCAGTATCAGTGTGAAAGAGGTATCGAGGCCTCAATATATCGCAGAGCAAAAAGCAAACAACTGGAATGACACTTACTCTATTTAACTATCAGGAGGGAAAGCACTATGACAGATCAAATGATTGCATGGGAGATTGAGGGATGGATTCGTGATTATAAATTCATGCTGCGGGAGATTTCACGACTAACACGCATTCTTGATACATCAGTAGTATCAAGTGTTACGGGAACAAATGGAGTGTCCCAATATGGGATTGAGGCGACACTGCCCAAAGGAAGTAAGGGCATCAGTCAGGCTGAATTAAGACAGTTAGACAGAAGAGAAAAACGACTGTATAAGTTCGAAGCAATCGTTGATTTCCTGGATAGAGCAATTGAGGAATTGACTGATGAAAAGCACCGTATTGTTTTGGATTGTATGCTGGACGGCATGAAATATCGTGAAATAGCTCTACATCTTGGCGTCTCTCGTGAAACGATTAGGAGGATCAAAGAAAAGATTGTGTGCCATTTGTGCGAAGTGTGCCAAACATGTAAGCTTTTGCAATTGTTGAAACAGATAAAATCGGCAGTGTAAAATGGGAGGCGGGATCGGCGCGGCGGATTATTCCTGCGTCACCAATTTTATTTTTTTAATCAGAAACTTATGTAAGAAAACCCTATAGAATAGGGTTAAAATATAAAACATCTGTTCGTATCAGAAGGTAATTACTACCTTGACAGGGTAGAGGTCGCTGGTTCGAGCCCAGTCGGAATCATAGCTTATCAATTTTCTAAGAAAAGCTCCCACAGAATAGGGAGCTTTTCTATTTTCACATCACTTGCCATAAAGCGTATTAATTATATAAAACTTTTATAGGTGATAAGAGATTTAGTGATGTTTTTTATACGATTTGACATAATCATAATAATGATCATCGTCATCGTAATACTTTTTATCGTAATGATAATCGTGATCATCATCATAATACTTCTTGTCATGATCAAAATCATAATACTTTTTGTCGCAATCATAATGCTTCTTATCGCAGTCATAATACTTCTTGTCGCAATCATAATGCTTTTTATCGTGGTCGTAATACTTCTTGTAATAAGTTTTTTTCCAAGTGTAATACTCTTCTTTATATTTTTTATAATAACCCAATGTAAACCCTCCTATTGTTTTGATCAAAATTAATATATGAAGTTTATATTATATGGTATGGTCAAATTCACTGATATTTTATTAATAGGGCTGTTTAAAATAAGTTAGGTGAAAAAATTCGATCACAGTGATTAGACGAACTATTGTATGCCGAAAGTTATGAAGACGAACATCTTTTAGACCGTACTTCTTTTTAATGTTAGCTCACTTTACGGTAGGGCTTGTATAGTAGTAAGGCTTTCCTTAACCACTGTTGATTTTTATTCTCAGGATACTACTGTTTCAACTAATAGGATGCGGCTTTAGGATATATGTCCAACACGATTACAGGCCGGGCATGAGAGCGAACCCTACTTTGATCGGGGGAATCATTTCATTCACGCTGCGGCTTACTTAAGAGATATTGAAATTATATAGAGAAGAGGGAGGACAAATGAACGAATTTTTAGAAATCAGAACCTGCTTTAGATTGAACCAGATCTGTTTCAATTCACAAAAAGCTCCTAATCCAGAGAGAGTAGTCAGGGGGGTTGTTTTTCCAGCTGCTTAATAGGTCAAGCGGAAGGATATCGTTTATAGCAATTAAGATATCTTTTATGTATGGCTTTCTTCTGTTCAGACATAATGGATTTTGATTTTGTGTAAGCGTTATCAGATTGTGTTCTAAAGAGGATTATTCGATGTATGCACAGATAAGCTGGCGTCCTCTAAAGAACATGAAATGTTTATTAAAAAAGCAATTTTTATAGCAATTAAATCAATCGAATTGTCAGCAACACTCGCATAATCTTTATAAAATGGGTTGATGTTATTGGCACCTTTGCCGGAAAACTCACTGTCATTTAAATCTGCTCCGGCATTGAAGGCTTCTTGAGATTGACCATCTGGCTTCTTCTTCTCTTGAATTCTCTTGATCAGCTCTCAGCTTCAGATAGCAATGTTTTAGCTTCAAAGATTTTCATGATCATATCCTTACCTTTTTGAGTCCTGTGGCACGAAAAAGTTCATTTGATAATGATGAAGTGTTTCAATTGTTTAAAGGCATCTTATTATTTCCACCATTTAAATCTCAGTTCCTACACATATCTTTAAATTATATCCCTCTCCCAATAAAGTTAGCAGATACTGGCTTTAAGTTTAATTCTCTTGCCCAAACAGATAGTTGTCCAATGTGATGAATTTCGTGAGCAACTATATGATGTAATATCTCACTCCTTTTGAACATTTCTTTCATCCATGGAATTGAAACAAGTTCATCTTCTAAATTGTCTAAGTCTGTGTCAACAAACTCCTTAATTTCAGTACGCAGAGTAACTGAAAGGGATTTAAGTTTTTGAATGGTATTGTAGTCACTAAAATTCACTGCAATGTCTTTCTTGCCTTGAATGGCACGAATCCAACTATATTCCACGTCAATGATATGAAAGAGGGTATATAAAATACTTTCAACTCCTCCAATGCGGTTTTTTAATAATTCCTCAGTAGTTAAGTGATTGCACCATTCAAACCATTCATCTCTTACCTGCCAGTTATACTCAAAAAATTTAATCATTGTAAACACTCCAAATATAATATTTGTTCCTCTGATAAAAATTAGCGTTTTATGCCTAAACTCCTTTTCTGCCGCTAATATATCATCCTCATCCTCTATTAAAATGCGTTCCCGCCGATTTTTGTTTTGTCTGCTTATATAGCGACATGTGCAGAGGATGGGAGGGAAATGAAATCAAAAAGTAAGATATACGTTCAATACTGGGAGGAATAGAAGGGCAAAAAACATTGCTCCTGCTCTGATTATGCTAGTACTCAACATACATTGAGCACTGAAACGTACAATTCAAGAAAAAAATAAGGATAGGCAAACAGCTCAAGAATGATCCAACTTTACAAAATCAAACATCAACGTATTGGTACATGTAAAAACAGAAAAAAAATGAGCATCCCGATTTCAATATCATCTGGATGCTTAATGTGTGCAATGTTTTGTTTTATCTTTTCGCAATGAGATAAAGTGATATGGCTCTTTGGGTTTGAAGAGGATTATGAATCGTAATCACCCACTGGTTTCTTCTCCTTGGATAGCTGCCTATTGCATACAATGGAGCATAATCACGTGGAGTAAACCCGCCATTAATGACCTTTATCTCTCTTCCTTCAAGATAACAAACAAGGTATTCACCAGGATCTATGACCTGTTGGTTAGTCCATGCGTAAGAATAAAAGCCGTCACCAAGATCCTCGGTGGAAGATGGCGGTATAAAGCCATCTACATTCAATGTGATTTCTCTTCTTCGCTGTCTTTCTGAAAAGTCTTGATTTCTTTGCATGTGATGAGCAGGTGGTGAGTGAGGAATTAACGCAGGAACATAATAGTAATGATACAACGTAACCACTCCTTCGTTTACATTCATACAAAGTGTATGTTGGCATATTTCGTTAATTCCTGTTTTGTTTCACGTTGACTAAGAATGGAACTAAAGGAGTGAGGATCATGAACTTGTCTATTTTTGTTTTACGCCTGCCTTCATTTTTTGTATAGCAAGTTATTTGATAATGAGATCTTTTTGCAATTGACTAGTTTTATAGACCTCCTATTTTTCTTTGTTTTTATGATATAATGGATATGTTTTGCAGTAAACTATATTATTGGTAACGGAGGAAATGATATGAAGTGGTATTGGGATGGCTTAAAGAACTATGTCAATTTTGAAGGCAGAGCTCGGCGAAAGGAATACTGGATGTTTCATCTTTTTAATGGCATCATTTGTGTTATTTTATTACTATTATCATTAATACTAGTTGGATTATTTACATCAGGCCCATTGGCTGCAGAAGGATATGCCAGTTCTCAAGTAGGATACGTAATTGGATATGGCGGGGGATTACTGGCATATATTCTGATCTTTCTTTATCAGTTAGCTGTTTTTCTTCCGTCGCTTGCTCTCAGTATCCGCAGATTGCATGATATCGGCAAAAGTGGCTGGTGGATATGTATAGGCTTTATTCCGGTAGTCGGTCCTATTATCATGCTTGTCTTTAACTGCCAAGATAGTGAAACAAAAGTTAATCAATATGGAGAAAATCCTAAGGATGCTATAAATGAATCGTAAATTCCGCCCCAATTGTTAGACAACGAGTTTAGCGATTGGGGTGTTTTTTATAGCCTGAAGAACTCATAAGGAAACTAAATATTCAAGATAGAGAACAACTTCACCAAAGAGGGAGGAATAAATCAACCTTAGAGAATGTTGTGCTGTAAGATATCGGCATGTATGATTTTACATTATGTTGTTTAAAAAGGTTAACTGCATTTTGAATAGTTGTTGTTATTTTTTCTTCTTAAACCAATTAAAAAGAGTTGTTATCCACTAACTTAGAACCACTTCCTAAGCACCTTTGTTATAATTTTCGCAAAGGATTGAATTAATATGCTGATCAAGAAGACATGTAAGAATGGAACGAATCAAAGTGAACTTAATGGACAAACTTATATGGATTAAAAAGAAGAGAGGAGGGTGGAAATGAGTAAAAAATGGTTGCAAATAATAACTGCGTTATTTCTATCCACTTTTATATTAATGGGCTGTAATAACGATCAAAATAATAATGATCAAGATAACAATACTCCAGATGTTGAGGAGAACGATCAGGATAATAACGGTAACAATGCGCCGGGTGTTGATGAGGACGATACGATCAATAAAGATGATGAAAAAGATAATGAGACCGATCCCGAAGATCCGGTTGAGGATAATGAAGATGCCGATAAAGATAAAAAAGATGAGTAAGAAAACAGCACATCATCATTGTTTGCAGAAGAACCGACTCTTCGTGCAGAGAAGTTTTATAACTCTTTTCCATGCTTTGTGAAAGGCTCTAAAATGACAAAAAGCTCTGTCCTTAGTGGATGGGGCTTATTGTGTGTTTGTGACACGTTTTTGAAATGAATATTATTTACCGAATTTAAAACATAAGAAAAATTCAAATAATACTTTAGAATCATTGATTTCAACTCGAATTTTTGATAACTAATAATTGTCTACATTGTCAAAAGGAGTTGGAATCATGAACAAGTTTTTCTTGGCTCTCTTTTTATCCGTTTTCACTTCTGTCAGCATTGTTTCAACAGCAAATGCAGCAGTAATCGATCATGACAAGGTTGTCGGCTTTAAAGAGGCAGCGCCTGCCACTGTTACTCAAAAAGCGGCGAAACGTTTTCAGCCATATTTGAAGGTTTATAGCGGCTGCGTTCCTTTTCCTGCAGTCGATGCACAAGGCAATACAAGTGGAGGTTTAGAGCCTACTGGAGCGCCTGAAGGACATTGCAGCAAAAATACTGGACAAGTATATTCGCGTTCTGCATGGTACAATGGGGTTTGGGCAATTATGTATTCCTGGTATTTTCCAAAAGATGAAGCCTCGCCAAAATTAGGTCACAGACATGACTGGGAAGGAATCGTTGTATGGATTGATAATCCAGCAAATCAAAATCCAAAAGTTTTATCCATTGCATATTCCGGACACGGAAAATTCACAAATGCAGCACCGAGTGGAAGCAACATGAGAGATCATCATCCTTTGATTGCATATGACAGCACTTGGCCGCTGAACCATGAATTACGTATGAGCGATGATGTAGTTGGCGGAACTCAACCGTTAATCGGATGGGATGATTTAACTCCTGCCGCAAGGAATGCATTAAATACAACTGATTTCGGTAAAGCAAATGTTCCTTTTAATGATAATAACTTTACCATCAATTTAAAGAAAGCATGGTTTAAATAAAAACATCTTGGTGTTGAGAAGAGTCCTTACAAAGAAGGATTCTTTTTTTTGACTTACACGAATTTCTATTAGTTGCAGTTTCTAAACAATAGCTGATTGGGAATGATTACTTTAAAAAATGGAACGAATGATAATAAGAGAAGTCCTTGTCGGAAAGCCTTGTCTCTCAAGAATCTCTCTGTGGTGTAAATGATGTCTGTCTTTTAAAAGAGAGGATAAGATTCAAGCCGCAATCTATTTACCATTAAGAGTAGTAATTAAGGTTCAAAATATTGACAAATCGATGTGTTTTCAACAAAAGGGCAGCCCCTTCCTGTATACTGAGTCCGTAATTACAATGAAGAAAGGGATAATAAAATGAAAATCAGTTTGGAGAAAAAAGCAGGTTTCTGGAAGAAGGCAGCGATTTCATCACTTATTTTCACCATGTTTTTTACCCTGATGCTGAGTGATACGGTTTTTGCGGCCGGACTGAACAAGGATCAAAAGCGCCGGGCGGAACAGCTGACCAGTATCTTTGAAAACGGCACGACGGAAATCCAATACGGATATGTGGAACCCTTGGGGGATGGAAGAGGCTATACATGCGGCCGGGCAGGCTTTACAACGGCTACCGGGGATGCATTGGAAGTAGTTGAAGTATACACAAAGGCAGTACCGAATAACAAACTGAAAAAGTACCTGCCTGAATTGCGCCGTCTGGCCGAAGAAGAAAGCGATGACATAAGCAACCTCAAGGGATTTGCTTCTGCCTGGCGCTCGCTTGGAAATGATAAAGATTTCCGTGCTGCCCAAGACAAGGTAAATGACCGCTTGTATTATCAGCCTGCCATGAAACGATCAGAGAATGCCGGATTGAAAACAGCACTGGCAAAAGCTGTGATGTACGATACAGTTATTCAGCATGGCGATGGTGATGACCCTGACTCTTTTTATGCCTTGATCAAACGCACGAATAAAAAGGCGGGCGGCTCACCTAAAGACGGAATAGAAGAGAAGAAATGGTTAAATAAATTTCTGGACGTGCGCTATGACGACCTGATGAATCCAGCAGATCCGGACACCCGTGATGAGTGGAGAGAATCGGTTGCCCGTGTGGATGTGCTTCGCTCTATTGCCAAGTCGAACAACTACAATCTGAACGGACCGATCAATATCCATTCAACAGAATACGGTGATTTCGTAATCAAATAAGCAGCGAGTGTATAGAAACCGGCTGCACCCTTTGCGTATACACCCGCCGCCCTCATTAATATGGCGGGGGTTAACGTGTGGAACCGATTGTGTAAATGTCATTACCATTACTTAGCCCTTCTCAGAGAAGGGCTTTTTTCAATAATCTGCTTTTCCGATTCAATGAAAAAAACCAGATTCACTAGGCATGAATGTATCTGATCCAACGGCAGTCACATCAGCAATTAGTCTTAATACATAATTCTAGACTTGTTTTCATGCTGGCTGATCCTCTAAATAAAGAGTGTTTTTCTTACAGTAAACGGAACAGTTTCTGTCATATTACATTCTTTAAACTTATTGTGTTGACTGAAAGATAAATTATGCTTTGGCAGATACAGAACTAGTACTAATGACGAATGGTCACTCTTAAGAGTTTTTTTGTTATTGGTCAAAAGGGGTGAATGAATGCCTGCTCAAAAGACAGAATAAGGGTGAAGCTGATATTCCAATGTTTTCAGAAAAGAGGTGAAAGCATGACAAAAAAAGGGATTCAAAATTCAAGTATTGAACAAATGAGAAATGATCATGAGACTGAAACAGCATTCAAAGCAGATGATCCTAAAAAACATGGTACAGATTCAAAGAGGACAAAATAAGTTTTGTTTCACAAGATTTAGGCCAATTGTTTTTGGCCTGTCGTATTGATTGATAAGGAATGGGAGTGGATGATGTGACTCAAAAAAATGGAGCAGACAGACCTGATGATTATAAAAGATTTTCTGAAATCGACAAGGATTTTGATTTTAATCAAACCCTACATGGCAATCCTAAGTCGGAGACATTAGACAAGAACGAACAAACAAATAACAAAGAAGATGTAAACGAAAATATGAATGTGGCAGGAAGATATTTTGAACCGTCAGATTACAAAGGAAGCACGCAATTGGAACAGGGTTTGGCAGAAACGCATGAACAAGTCAGTGATGACTATTTTGAGGGAACCATCGACCAAAACTTGGACTAATCATCAAGCGGAGCTGACTCGAATGAATTTGAGTTAGTTCCGTTTTTATTTTTCATCTGATCGACGGCTACTTCTGAGGCCTTTTTCAAAAGAGGTGTGGAAATAATGCATTCACGGTTTATGTGAACGGGCCTGACAGCTGCGGGCATTTGCGAAACGAAAAGGAAACCGAAGCCTGATAATCTTTTAAAAGAAGAGAACCCTTCTCATTACAAGAGTGTCTATAACAAGCAATTATATTTAATCTTTTTCAGGCTTGAATAGAGAAAAAGGTTCATGCTGATGCATGAAACAAAACGTAAAGATGCTCTCAATCTCTTTTCTCTAGTTGGAAAAATTGATAAAATTTATGCAGAAGAATGAAAAAACACGATTCGGTTGGTAGTCCGGATGCATTTTACATGTCAGTAACCTTCCCCTCCTCGGGATGTCCGTCATTCTTTCATCATTTAAAAGAGGGGGGAATCGTTATGAAATTAACGATTTACTACGATGGTCAGTTTTGGGTAGGCGTTATCGAGGTTGTGAAAAACGGAAAACTAAAGGCCTCTCGGCATTTGTTTGGCAATGAGCCGAAGGATTCTGAAGTATTCGATTTTGTTAATAGGCAGCTCTTAAAGACTCTGTCTCAGTCTGAGCAGGAAGGAGTTCGTGTAAAAGCCCAAGATCAGAAAAAGATAAATCCGAAAAGATTGCAACGTCAGGTTTCGAAGGAATTAAAACGTGCCGGAGCATCCTTAAAGGCACAGGAAGCCATGAAACAAGAGTTTGAAGCGAACAAGCAAAAGAAAAAACAAATAACCAAAGAACAAAGAGAGAAAATAAAAGAACAAAAGTATCTCCTCAGAAAGCAAAAAGCTAAAAAAAAGCATAGAGGAAAATAGCTTAAGAAAGCAGGCATAGAGCCTGCTTTCTTATATGTTTTTACACTTTAGCGTATCTCCAATGGATAAAGTCTTTTTCTTTAGCGTCCAGTTTAAACCCTAACTTCTCCAAAATATGTTGTGAACCAATATTGCCATGTTCACATCTAGCCGTAATACAGCTAACATTCTCTTGGCTTAATGCCCAGTTTATTAACTTTTGAGCAGCCTCAAAACAATAACCTTTACGGCGGTGACTTTTATTTGTTGCAAAACCGATTTCAACCATGCCATCCGTATCAGGGTCACCTAAAAATCCAATTCCTCCAACAATTTCAAAATTATCCTTCTTTAAAATGATCCATGAATCGAATCCTTTTGTTCCTTTGTTTTTCATTAAAATCTCGCGGAAATAAGGAATTGCTTCAAAAAAATCGGAGTTTGGCCATTCCCCATTTGTTTTATAACCCAGGTCTATAATAGCCTGATGATCCCGTTTAGATGCAGCGTCTAGAAGGTTAACATCAATCGTTTTTAATAGTAACCGATCCGTTTCAAGAAGAACCATCTCTTTAGCCTCTCTTCTGCTTGATATCCATACTTGTGAATCCTTTTTTACGTTAATTTATCCCGAGAATGAATTGGTACTTCATAACATAATTTTTTCTCTCTTTAACGTATCCGTCATATGTGCCACACCAGAAAAATTCATTAACTAGGTACAGGAAAACGATTAAGAAATCAGTATGCCTTCAAAATGGTAAGAAAAACCGTCTGCATCTAAATACTAAATAGAAAAAATGGATGACACGGAGTAAAGGGGGAGCAGAGTTGGTGCTTGCTCTTTATTATTTATCATTCACAGGAATATGCATAAGTTTGGCGGTGAGAACAAAGCAGTCGCAGACTTTCCTAAGACATACACATACTTTGATGCTCACCAATCGTCTTCAGCAGGCTGCGCATCGAATTTGTCATGTAAGCGTCTTTGTGACGAATAAAGATGGTTGAGATCATGCTATATTTCTCAGGCAGCGGGTGACAATAAACCTTACCTGCGGCTGAAAGATGTGTAATGGCAGATTCGGGTACGACTGTGATTCCAAGACCAAGTGCAACACTGTTTAAAATGGTCTCTAGAATGTTAAATTCCAAAATTCTTTTTGGAAGCAAACCTTCATCTTTGAGCCAATGTTCTAGCCTAGAACGATATCCGCATCCTTGATTAGACACAAGGATCGGCGTCGTCATAAAATCCTCTATTTGAAACGTTTTATTTGCTGTTACTAGAGTAAGTTTTTCAGTATTGACATCATATTGTTCGAGTATGGAGTGCTTAATTGGCCCTGATATAAAAGCCCCGTCTAATTCGTGGTTAGTTACCTTCTCAATCAGTTCCTCTGTTAAGCCAGCCTGCAATGATAAATCAACGTTAGGATACTTTTTATAATAGGAGGCTAAGATGGTCGGCAGTATCCTCACTGTTTCCACTGTCCCGATTTTTAATATTCCCGACGGTATATCACTATCAAGAAAGACTTGTTTTAGCTCTTCAACATCTATCAAGATTTTGTTTACGTATTCAAGCATTTTTCGGCCCTCGGGATTTAATGTGACCCCTTTTTTATGCCGATTGAAAAGAGGTGTTTTGAGTTCGTTTTCTAATTGCTTAATACGTGCTGTTACATTGGATTGTACATAGCTTAATTCCTTTGCAGCGCTGGTAATACTTTTGTGATGGGCAACGCTTTGGAAAATTTGTAAGTCTCGCAACTCCATTTGGTATCCCTCCTTCATTTAAAATATCATTATAAATGATGTTTTTCATCATTTTTATTCATTTTACATGATGTCATTCCTCTTTTTATAATTCTCATTGTCAATACAAGAAAAGGAGGAAATGACAATGAAAAACGGCCAATTATTCATTGGTGTCCTCACATGTTTAATAGCAAGTATGTCGTGGGGCGCAATGTTTCCAGTTGCGGATCATGCATTAGCATTTGTTGATCCATTTTATTTTTCATCTATTCGATACGGTGTGGCAGCAGTTATCTTAGTGATTTTATTATTGGTGAGGGAGGGGAAGAAATCATTTCGTTTAGAGGGTAAAGCAAAATTGCTCATTTTTTTTGGTGTGATGGCGTTTACTGTATACAATGTTTTTATTTTTTGGGGCCAAAGATTGATGGGGAAGTCTGGAATCATGACTGCGTCTATTGCAGAGGCACTGATGCCAATCATTTCTATTTTTATCCTTTGGGGGTATAAACATGTGAAGCCGAAAAAATATAAGATTCTATCTATTATGATTGCTTTTTTTGGAGCCGCATTTGTTATTACCAAAGGTGATATGAGTTTCTTTTATACATTGAGAGATAATCTGTTTTCGCTAACCTTTATTTTAATGGGTGTTGTGGGATGGGTCATTTATACAATGGGAGGACAGATGTTTCAAGAATGGTCTACACTGCGCTATTCAACATTGACATGTTTATTTGGTACAGCTATAACGGGTATTCTAACAGCTGCGCTCACCGCTCAAGGATACGTGTCCATACCTAGTATAAATGTGATTGCTGAAATTAAGTATGACTTATTATTTATGATTACTTTACCAGGTATCGTAGCTCTCCTTAGCTGGAACTATGGTGTTAAAATTTTATCACCCATTAACGGGATTTTATTTATTAACTTTGTTCCCATTACTACATTGTTGATCATGATGATACAAGGATTTAAAATCACCATTTTTGATATAGCAGGAACAATGCTTGTCATGACAGCACTTATTCTAAATAACATTTTTCAGCGTAGGGAAGATAAAAATGATAAGCAATCTTTAGAAAATAAACAAACACAGTTGACTATTTCTTAAACGTTGGAGGATGCTATATGTTTGAAGGTTTATTGTTTTTTATTTCGGCTGGAATTGTCTGCGAACTAGCAGCAATTAATCGAAATGGCCGCAAAAATATAAAACAACAGGAGGAGTTCAATCAACTTTTAAAAGAACTTCTTAATAAAGACACCAAATAATCCGGTATATGACGAGTTGTAGATACATCATCTCCTTGAAACATTCAAGGAGATCTTTTTTAAAAAAAAGCTTTGACATTCACGTTACGTTAAAGTGTACGGTTACTGTATAAGGAGGGAGAAGAAATGGAATATACCGTTCAGAAGTTAGCCAAATTAGCGGGAGTCAGCACAAGAACGCTTAGGTATTATGATGAAATTAACCTTTTACAGCCAGCACGTATTAATTCATCTGGATACAGAATTTATGGGGAAAAAGAAGTCAACCAATTACAGCACATTTTATTTTATCGAGAGTTAGGCTTCCAATTAGAGGAGATAAAAAAATTAATCTTTTCCCCATCTTTTGATCGTCAGAAAGCATTAAAGGATCATCATGCAGAGCTTTTAGAAGAAAGAGCCCGGATTGATAGCCTTATCCAAAATGTAGAGAAAACAATTCATGCAGAGGAGAGAAATGAAAAAATGAGAGATGAAGAGAAATTTACCGGATTTAAAAAAGAGCTTGTGGAAGAAAACGAGAGGAAATACGGAGCGGAAATACGCCAAAAGTACGGCAAAGAAGTGGTAGAAGAAGCTAACCAAAAAGTGTTGAATATGACAAAGGAGCAATATGAAGAGCTGACCGCTACAGAGAAAGAAATGTTCGAAAAACTTAAAAAAGCATTTGAAGAAGGAGATCCAAAAAGTGAAGATGCATTGAAAGCGGCGGAATTGCACAAAAAATGGCTTCTTTATCATTGGAGCGACTACAGCAAAGAAGCACATGCAGGTCTAGGGGAGATGTATGTATCAGATGAGCGCTTTAAACGATATTACGATCAACATGGTGAGGGATTAGCTGAATTTCTAAGACAGGTGATCTATGTATATACGGGGAAAGTAAATGATTAAGCGTGCAACTGATGCATGGACGTTATCAGGCGAAAACGATTGCGAAGTTTGAAGCACGATTGAAATAAACAAGAGTATTCCTTGGTAATGATGGGGAATCCTCTTGTTTACTTTCTTCAAAAAGTTTGAAATGTAAGGTAGCGTAGGACCTGTAAAATGTAAAAAGCTTACTAATTGTAAGCTTTTTTGAATGTGTCTTTATAAATGTATGTAAGTATACTTAGCCATAAAGACTAAGCATCCTCGACATCTCTTTCAAATATCATTTCAAAATAAGCAGCTGCTCCATACCCGTCTATACTAGGGGCGAAAATCTGAATAAACTTCCATCCTCTTTGAGCATAGTCACGAATAATTTGTTTGTAGTCTTCTTTGGGCCTTCTTCTCATGGTACTAAGTTCGACTCTAACGAATTCATACTCTTTCATCATGTGATACCTCCTCTAAGGTTATACGAAAGAGCGAGAGAAAAGTTTCCGAAAGATGGGAAAACAAAAGATGAACATACCGAAAATAACTAACGGTTCAAGAACATTCGAGTTCTGATCATATTCACACAGTTCTGATTGACCAGTACCTAATCGTGAGTTGCTGATTTTCAAAAAAAGCCAATGGTCGGAAGCAAGAACGCAGAGCGAGGTACGCCTTGTCCTATCATCTAGATGAACCGGCGATTTAGAAAAAAGGGGGAGAGGATCATAACGGTGCTCCTTTTATGATATTTCAATGGGGCATGTGGAAATGACATATTCTTTACCGAGCCGTGTGGCAATCGCGGATCAGCAAAACAAGTGATAATAACACATATAAAAACGAACAGATCATCAGTATACTCATGAGTGGATAGTGTTTCGCAGAGTATATGAAAAAGTCCAGCTGTGAAATTTGTTTGGGGCTGGTGATGGTGTCAATGCCGTTAAGGAGCTTTGTAAATTTGGCTGTGTAATTCCAATCGAATTGATCTGAAACAAGCTCGCTTCCTTGATACCAATTGACAGCGGCTAAAAACAGAAAAGCCATAAATGAAAATCCAAGCTGAACAACTAAAACAATCCCTTTCATCGTATGCCTCCAAATCAATGAACATGAGAAAAGCAAATCATATATTACCATAATGTAGGCAGTTCGACAATTTTTTCTTTATTTCCGGATTGGGACTATTAATGGAAAAGATCTTAGTCTGGTTTAGTTTCATATTTTAAAATGGATAGATATTATGTATTTTATTGGGATTTTAGTTCTGCCTGGGCGGGTGCTTTTTTACTCTTTCGTCTTTTGTCGCTCTCAGCTATGTGTTATTTTGGATATTGGTGATCATATCCAGAAAGTGATGGTGTCCATGAAAAAAGAATCTCTAAAATACATACTTATTATTTTTTCAATATGTGCAGCTCTTCAGGAAACCGATGACATGAGTATTGCCCATAGCTGGATTTTGACGGAAACCATACGATTTTTGATTTGCACGGCTGTGTTTTTTATCATGACATTTCTATTAGAGACTATTTTTCCAAACAAAAAAGAGTCACATTAATGTGTGGCTCTTTTTGCAACATCATCTGATTAAAAACATTACTAAGGAATCGATCATCATGACAAAAAACAGCAAGCAAAAATAAATGAGCGAGTAGACAAACATATCCTTTGCCCACTTTACGTCATCGTCTGTTTTGAATCCTTGCATGCTTTTTTTGATCCATATACCTCCGAGAACCAAGGCAGTTAAAAAATAAAATGGGCTGATATGGCCGGTGCCGAGAGAAAAAGGAAATAATAGCGTAACTGGCACCAGGACTGCAATATATTGAATCATTTTTACTTTCGTTACATGATTTCCTTTTACAACAGGCAAGAGCGGGACACCAGCCGCTCGATATTCCTCTTTGCGTCTTATCCCAATGGCCCAAAAATGCGGGGGCTGCCACAGAAACATAATGGCATATAACATAACGGCGGTTACACTGATTTCTCCTGTGATGGCACAATAACCGATTAGCGGCGGAGCAGCTCCCGGAAAGCTTCCGACAAATGTGCTCCATACCGAGGCCCGTTTCACCCATACTGTATAGATGATGGCATAAAAAATAAAGGCGGCCAGTCCGAGAATTGCAGGTAAAGGATTGAGGGAATACAGCATGGCAAGACCTGCTATTCCTAAAACAGAGCCATACGTTAAGATTAAAGCCGGCGGCATTTTTCCTGTGACTGAGGCCCTGCTGCGGGTGCGCTCCATTTTTGCGTCCATATGCCGATCAAAATAGTTGTTGTAGACAGTGCCGGAAGCCATGACAAACGCGGTCCCAAGCATTGCCGTCACCATTGTCATGAAAAAAGCGAGTCCCGTTAATGGTTTTTCTGAGCTCACAAATGCGATCCAAAATCCGCCGAAGGCTGCTATTGAGTTTGATATGATAATGCCGGGTTTTGCAAGCTTTATAAAATCGTAAACGGATACCCGGTTCGAGGCTTTTATGTATTTTGTTTCAGAAATCGGAGCAGAAACTCTTGAATTCTCCAAAAATAGACGCCTCCCCCAAAACTGCATGCTTTTGTTATCGTACCAAGAGGCCAGCCAGATCACAATTATTTCCTGTATTTGTCATGATATTGTCAATATTTATACAAAAAAAGGGGAGCTGGACTGCCCCCATTTTCGGTACATAAACCTGCTATCTGTTGTATCCTCCATATCCGCCGCCGTATCCGTACCAAGGGTAGTAAGGAGGGCGCGGGTAGTAGTAAGGCGGACGTGGATAAAACGGATAAAACGGTCTTGGGTAATAATAAGGCGGATAAAAGGGCGGTCTAGGGCGCGGACGCGGGTAGTAATATGGCTGTCTTTCATCAAAAGGGGAAACTTGCTCATACTGGTCGTAATTCACAGGAAATTCCAAGAGGGTTACCTCCCTAGCATTTTTTATTCTGTTTACCTTATTCCTGATATGAGAAATAGGTGTATGTCCATTGACCAGATTGTTTTTTTAATGAGTAAATCCTTAGAAAGGGATTGACAAGAACTTCTAAATCTCCTAATATTACAAATGTGAAATAAATGTTACTTTAATGTTACAAAAACATTTCTCATTGGGAAGAAAAAGCATAAAGAACATTATCTGAATCTATTGATGGAATATAAATCGAAGTGATTACGAAAGAAGGAATTTGTTTTGTTGGGGAAAAGAATCAAATGGTTTCAATTATTGCTAGCAGTAGTTTGTGTGGCAGGGGTCATAGGCTTTTGCCATAATACATCAAAAAAAGAAACGGTCATGAATCAAGTGAAAACCGATTCTCAGTATGGAGATGTAGAGATCGCAACGCTTGTGAATGACGGGAAAACATTTAATTACGCGGTCAACTATCCTGTTTTTAAAAATAAAAAAATGGATGCGGCATTAAAGCGTTTCGCAGAGAAAGAGGTTCGGCAATTTCAAAAGGAAACGAAAGATGCTGACCAGGAGCATACAAAAAAGCGCAATGAACTCAACATCGATTACGAAATCGTTCATTACGCCAAGCAGACAGCGGCAGTGGTCTTTACTGAATATAAATACATAGGCGGCGCTCATGGACAAACCGTGAAAAGAACGTTTAACTTTGATTTTAGTAAGGAAGCCTTTCTTTCTATTGATGATATTTTTAAAAAGGAATCGGATTATTTACAAAAGCTTTCTCTGATCGCTTATCATGAGCTTAAAAAGAATAAGGACATTGCAGCGGACGACGAACTGTTAAAAGAGGGAACTGCACCGGCAAAAGACAATTTCAGCCGTTTTGCCGTCAAGGAAGATTATATCGAGTTTTATTTTGATACATATCAAGTCGCTGCGGGCTATCTGGGAGAGCAGTCGATTGCGATTAAGAAACATCTTTTAAAAGATATATTGAAAGAACAATATATTGATAAAGCGAAAAACAAAAATAAAATCAAAGAACAAAAACCGAAGCACGAAGTCATTTCATTACCCAAAGAAGAAACAATTGATCCGAATAAAAAAGTCATTGCGCTTACTTTCGACGACGGCCCGAATCCTGCGACAACAAATCAGATTTTGGACTCCTTGAAGAAATATGAGGGACATGCAACGTTTTTTGTGCTGGGCAGCAGGGTTCAATATTATCCGGAAACGTTAAAAAGAATGCTGAAAGAAGGGAATGAAGTGGGGAACCACTCATGGAGCCATCCGCTTCTCACAAGGCTTTCAGTGAAAGAGGCATTAAAGCAGATCAATGACACGCAGGACATAATTGAAAAAATAAGCGGGTATCGTCCGGCGCTTGTGCGGCCTCCATATGGGGGCATTAATGATGAACTGCGAAGCAAGCTGAAAATGGATGTCGCGTTATGGGACATTGATCCGGAAGATTGGAAAGACCGAAATAAAAACACAATTGTCAACCGAGTCATGAGCCACGCGGCTGACGGTAAGACGATTTTAGTACACGATATTTACGGCACCTCTGCTGATGCGGCCGATGAGATTATTAAAAGACTGACCGATCAAGGCTACCAATTGGTGACGGTCACTCAGCTTGAAGAGGTAAAAAAACAAAGGGAAGCGAAATAAATGTGGAAAGGCTGTCGCGGGAAATGCCCGTTGGACAGCCTTTTTTCTTTTTAATAAGAGCCTGTGGTTGCCCATACATTCAGGTTGGGGCCTGAATATTTACCGAAAGCGTAGGAGGTTCTCGGGTCTAAGTCATAAACCATAGGCGTATAACAAGATTTTTGGCCTGCCACTGCTTTGCCATTGCCGCCTGCAGAGTCACAGTTATATCTCTTTTTATCTGTGTTCCGGGTAATTTCCGCATTTGCTTCATAGCCTGTTGTCAAGGTGTTGTTCATCGTGATTTTTGCCCATGCCGTTTTGCACGTACTGCTGAACTTGAGCTCGACGACTCCGATGACTTGATTGTTTGCGTTCACTAGGTTAGAAGATTTTTTTGTGGTGGCACTGGACGCACAATCATTGTAATAAGGGCTTTTTCCATCGTAGGCATGCGTTTCCGCATGAGCGGGTGCTCCCTTGACGGCAAAAATAAATACGAATGCGAACAACGCCAAAGACACCTTTTTAACCATTCTTTTCATTTTTTCCTAACCTCCTTAAAATGACAAACAATTAATCATACGGAGGAAAGAGCAAAACATGCATGCTTTTTTGTGAAAAATAAAGGCGGCCGGGAGATGGTGTTTCTTTGCCGCCTTTAGCGTGAAGCTAAGCTTTTAGGTCAATTTTTTGTCCAAGCGTCGGATGCTGAATCAGCTTAAGGGTTTGATCCGCATTTTGCTGGGCAGTGTCCAGCATCTTTTTCGTTAAAGCGATATCAACATTTTGGGCCAGATTTGCTTGATGCATGGCAACTGATAATGCAGGAATATCCATTGCTACACCTCCTATGCCTTTCCTATCGGCGGCCCGCTTTGATTTTATAGGGCAGAAAGGCTTAATTTTTTCTGTTGACCCTTACGCTGCGGCATACCGTATATTTTTCGTAAGGAGGGATTAGGATGAATATCGTAATAGAACAGACCTTTCAGCAATATGAAAAGCTGTTTTCCATGGAAGAACACGAAAGAGAGGACGAGTTTCGGTATACGATGATGGGACCGTTTGAAAAAATGTGGCGCGCCATACAGGTTCCGCTAAAAGCGAAGACACCGAATGGATATGATGTGATGATGGCGGTAAAGATGCTAGGTTATTTGGATGTGTGTGATGCTGAAACCGGACAGAAAGCATTGAGAAAACTGCAGCAATTGCATATTGCCGAGACTGCTGCATCTGCGCTGCAGCAGTGTATACATTTTGCCGAGCGTGAAAAGCTGCGCGTAAATGCGGAAGAAATGAGGTTCGGGCTTTACATTGCTGATCCAAACAAGCTGAAGCTGCAAAAAGGGTATTGCGGGTTTGGGGGAATTCCAGGCTTTATTCACGTTTGGATGTATCCGAACAGCTATAACCTCCTGAGGATTTCATCGATTATTGCCCATGAATTTCATCATAATCTGCGGTTTTCGTATTTTGATTTTCATCGAGGTTCTGTGTCAGTCGGGGATTATCTTGTCATTGAAGGGCTGGCTGAGTCATTTGCGCGGGAGCTCTTTGGCGAAGAACAATTAGGCCCTTGGGTTACTCGCTTTGATCGGGACGATTTGCAATATTCCATTGAAGTTATAAAAGAGGTGCTTGATGTAAAAGGCTTTTCAGAGGTGAGCCGTTACATGTTTGGAGATCAAATAGCGAAAGCGCAAGGCTTCGAGCCGGCGGGATTATCTGCTTTTGCCGGATATGCGGTTGGATATCACGCTGTTCAGTCTTTTATGCATAAACACCGGGTCGATATAAAGGAGGCCACGCTCTTGGATACAGAAACGATTCTGTCTCAGTGCGGACTGTTCGCGACATAAGAAAAAGCGTCACGTCAGCGGCGCTTTTTGATATTTTGATGGAGCAGCTCTATGAGTGTGCAGGTGACAATTCCCATCGTATAAGCTATGATATCGCTCCATAAAAATCCGTACCCCAGCACGAGGCCGCCGAGCGAAGTGTCCCTGATCCGGTCGATCCACTCAGCATGGTACAGCTGGCTGCATTCGATAATAACGCAAAATGAAAGGCTGATAATGCCTGTCGTGATGGTTTTCGTCGTCTGAAACAGAAAGCCGCAGCCCGTAAAAATCATTGCGGCCCACAGCGCATCTCCGAGATAGGCATTGACGCTAGCCGGAAGAAAACTGGAGAACGCTCTTGACCCCAGTCCCAACCCAATGATGAGGATTGTAAAGGCCACATATATGAACCGGTTCCTTCTCATTAATGATTGATACCTCTTCTCGTATTTATCCTCCCATGTATTGTAAGGAATCCATCTTCACTTTGTCCATAAAAAAAGCGGCTGAACAGCCGCAGGTACTTTATCTTGCTCTTAGATTGACATAGTTGGCTGTCTGGTCTTCTCCAATGACGAAATGAAGTTCATAGCGGCCTGTATCATAGATATAGTCGATTTCATCCGTGAATGGGACAGTTAAAATTCGATCGGCGGGGCCAATTTGATCGCTCAGTACATCCGGTGTAACCCCTCCAAGATTCAGCCGGCGTTCTACTCCGGTTCCAAAGTAACGGATTTCTGAAATGGTCATGTCTTTGTTATAGGAAAAGCCGTAGCCGGGATTTCCCATATTCCAGCTGTATAAATCAAACATATTGTTTCCTCCAGCCGGTCTTTCCGGTTCTCCCATCTTGGCATGGACATCCCCTTTTGTGCTTTTGTTCATCGTAAGGCCTTGTACCTGCTGCGGCATTTCACCTGTAAAAGCGGTGTTATAAAGACTTTTTACAAGCTCAGCGGATGATGAGGTTGTTTCTTCAGCAGGCGGATTTGTCTGAGCGGCAGCTTTCGACGGCAGTGCCGTCCCAAAGCCAAAAACAGTACATGACAGTGCTGCCGCCGCTGTTAATGCGGAAATGGTTTTCTTCATGGTTCTCCCTCCCTTTTTGTCTATCATGTCGTTTCCCGGTGTTCGTGCATTAAAACATTCCTATGCGCTCTGTATGTTTTAATCAGTACATGTAAGGGAACTGAAATGGGTAATTCGGTATATAAACGCAAGAAAGGGGAATGGAGATGGCGGACACAAAAAAAGTAACAATTAACGGCGTTGAGTTAGAGACAGCCGGAGACCAGACGGTGCTGCAGCTTTTGAATAACAGTTCAATCGAAGTGCCGCAAGTATGCTATCATCCGAGCCTTGGGCCGATTGAAACATGTGATACGTGTATCGTCAGCATCAATGGTGAGCTGAAGAGATCGTGCTCTGCTGAAATAAAGGATGGCGATGTCATTGATACGGTTTCGTCTAATGTGAAAAAAGCACAGGTCATCGGGATGGATAAAATCTTATATAATCATGAGCTTTACTGTACAGTTTGCGATTACAACAATGGAGGATGCGAAATACATAATACGGTGAAGGAAATGAAAATCAATCACCAAAGCATCCCGTTTGATCATAAGCCTTATCATAAGGATGAGTCCCATCCGTTTTACCGGTATGATCCTGATCAATGTATTTTGTGCGGCCGCTGTGTCGAAGCATGCCAAGATGTACAGGTGACAGAAACACTGACGATTGACTGGGAGCGGGAACGCCCGCGCGTCATTTGGGATCATGACGTGCCGATTAACGAGTCGTCATGTGTGTCGTGCGGCCATTGCTCAACCGTATGTCCGTGCAACGCGATGATGGAAAAAGGAATGGAAGGGGAAGCAGGATATTTAACAGGCATCAATAACAAGTCACTGCGCCCGATGATTGAGATCACGAAAGGCGTAGAGACAGGTTACGGCTCGATTCTCGCCATTTCTGACATGGAATCTGCCATGCGTGATGAACGAATCAAAAAAACCAAAACCGTCTGCACCTATTGCGGTGTCGGCTGCAGTTTTGATGTTTGGACAAAGGGCAGAGATATTCTGAAAGTGGAGCCGCAGGAGGAGGCGCCCGCCAATGGCATTTCCACTTGTGTAAAAGGCAAGTTCGGCTGGGATTTTGTAAACAGCGAGGAGCGTCTGACAAAACCGCTCATCCGCGAAGGCGACCATTTCCGGGAAGCAGAGTGGGAAGAAGCTTTAACACTGATCGCCGGCAAGTTCACTGAATTGAAAGAAGAATATGGCCCTGACTCACTTGCTTTTATCACGTCGTCTAAATGTACGAATGAGGAATCCTACCTGATGCAAAAGCTGGCCAGAGGGGTTATCGGCACAAATAATGTGGATAACTGCTCGCGCTATTGCCAGTCTCCGGCTACTGCCGGACTGTTCCGGACAGTTGGATATGGCGGTGACTCAGGATCGATTACAGATATCGCCCAGGCAGATCTAGTTTTGATTATCGGTTCGAACACGTCAGAGTCGCACCCGGTATTGTCTACCCGCATTAAACGGGCTCACAAGCTGAGAGGGCAGAAGGTCATCGTGGCCGATATCAGAAAACACGAAATGGCTGAGCGTTCTGATCTATTTGTCCAGCCGCGTGCCGGATCAGATATCGTCTGGCTGAATGCCATCGCCAAATATCTGATTGAAAGCGGCAAGGCCGATGAACGCTTTTTGCAGGAAAGGGTCAACGGTCGGGATGAATACGTGAAAAGCCTTGCGCCGTACACACTTGAATATGCAGAGGAGAAAACCGGAATTGATAGACAAACCCTGATCCAAATGGCTGAAATGATTCATGAGGCTGACAGTGTGTGCGCGTTGTGGGCCATGGGTGTGACCCAGCACATTGGAGGCAGCGATACAAGCACTGCGATTTCAAATTTGCTGCTTGTCACAGGTAACTACGGAAAACCGGGTGCGGGTTCTTATCCATTACGCGGCCATAACAACGTCCAGGGGGCAAGTGACTTCGGAAGCATGCCTGACAGCCTGCCGGGCTATGAAAAAGTGAAGGATGAACAAGTCCGCAAGAAATACGAACAAGCCTGGGGTGTGCAGCTGCCGAAGGAGCCGGGCATGACCAACCATGAAATGATTGAAAAAATCCATTCCGGACAGCTGAAAGCGATGTATGTAAAAGGGGAGGAAATGGGTCTTGTCGACTCAAATATCAATCATGTGCACGCCGCATATGAAAAGCTTGATTTCTTTGTTGTGCAGGACATTTTCCTATCTCGGACGGCAGAATTTGCAGATGTTGTTCTTCCTGCGAGCCCGAGCCTTGAAAAAGAAGGAACCTTTACAAATACTGAACGCCGTATTCAGCGTTTATACCAGGTATTTGAACCTCTGGGTGAATCAAAGCCGGACTGGCAGATTATTATGGAGATAGCGAATAAGCTTGGGGCCAATTGGAATTATGAGCATCCTTCCGACATAATGGAAGAAGCTGCAATGCTGTCACCAATTTATGCAGGAGTAACCTATGAACGTCTTGAGGGCTACAATTCCCTGCAATGGCCTGTTCGTGCTGATGGGAAGGATTCGCCTTTACTCTTTACAGAGCGTTTTCCTTTCCCGGACGGCAAAGCGATTCTTTATCCGGTTCAATGGACTGAGCCCGAGGAGTTCGGTGAAGAATATGATATCCATGTAAATAACGGCAGGCTCTTGGAGCATTTCCACGAAGGAAACCTGACGTATAAATCAAAAGGCATTTCTGAAAAAACGCCGCATGTATTCTTAGAAATTTCTCCAGAGCTTGCGGCAGAACGGGGGATTCAGGACGGGACCCTTGTCAGACTCACATCGCCTTTTGGAAATGTGAAGGTGAAATGCCTGATCACCGATCGTGTCAAAGGGAAGGAAGTGTATCTGCCAATGAACGATTCTGGGGAAGCGGCGATTAACCTGTTAACAGGCAGCCACGCGGACAAGGATACCGACACGCCTGCTTACAAAGAAACATCAGCGAAGATGGAAATCTTGAAGCAGGATGGAATCAATCCGCTGCCTAAAATCAATCACCGCAACGGAAACCCGCAGCCGCAAATTGGTGTGCAGGTTCATAAGAAATGGGCGCGGAAGGATTACATTTTCCCTGGCGACGCAGTGAAAAGGGGGCTTGGGCACAATGGCTAAAGCGATTAAACGCATTCAGAAAGTACAGGTGACCGAAGAAGATCAGCGCAAACGTGATTTAGAAGAAATCGAAGATGCCTTAGTCGACAACAAAGAAGCCATTCTGGAGACGCTGCAAATGCTTGGGCACATGAACGATCGGGGCGTACTGCCCTTGCTCCGCGGTCTTTTTGGCCAAGGTGATAAAGTCCTTGACATCCTAGTGAAAAAGGCAGATACAGAGGAAACGGCCAATATGCTTAAAAACCTGCTTCTCCTGTTTGGAACGCTTGGCATGCTGGATGTCAAACAGCTGGAGCCGCTCATTTTGAAAGTGAATGCCGGTGTGGCGAACGCGGTAGAACAGAAGAACAGTGAAGAGAAAACAGGTTATTTTGATATCATCCGGTCGCTTAAAGACCCGGAAATCAACAAAGCGGTTACGCTGCTGTTCTCCTTTTTAAAAGGAATGGGACAAGATACAAAGGAGCTGGAACGCACAACTCAGCCTCCGGAGCATCAAAAACATCATCAGGAACCCCGAGAGAAAAGGGGAATGGATAAGCGAGATTGACCACCCACCCGAGCCGGCTGCTGCCAGCTCGGGTTTTTTGATGAAAAGGTCTAATGGACTAGTGAAAAATGTTCAAATACTAGAAAGAAGTGACTTTGTAATGAATGATGTAGATAAATTTGCTACTTTCTTACCTGTTAAGAAAAGGAAAAATATGATTATAATAGAAAACGATTACTTTAGATGGGGGAACAGTCATGAGAAAAGTCTTATTACTATTATTTGTACTGACGATCGGGTTTGCGCTTTCAGCGTGCAGCCAATCAAGCGATGCGTCTGAAAAGGAAAAGCCGAAAGAAAAAAAATCGCAAGAAGAGCTTGAAAAGGAACTTGATAAGGAACTGAAAAAAGGCGGTGAGCCGAAGATTAAAAAAGATGATCAAATACATAAAATAGGAGAAACGTTTAAAGCGGGACATACGAATTTTACAGTGAATAAAGTTGATAGAGTGCAAAAAGGTGAATATTCGAAATTTGGAGGAGCTGTAGGCTCGAAGCCAAAAACAATAAAAGATGATGAGGAACGGCTCATTATAGAAGTTACGATAGAAAACATAGGGAAAGATTCAGTGCAATACAATTTTCTCGGGTTAGACTTAAAAGACAAGAAAAATCAATCAGTCCAGCCGGTTTTTTCAATAGAAGAGAAGGGCAGGATCCTGATGACAGGAACACTGACACCAGGGAAAAAGGTTACAGGTGTACTCAGTTATGTCATCCCTAAAGGAGAACAGAAACATTACACACTGGTATATAATCCGTTTTTAGCTGATACAAATAGCAGTAATACTGAAGAGAGAGTAAAGGACGATATTGATTATTTGGTGAAATTAGATTAGAACTTGATTTAAAGTTGCACGTTTTTCATTAGTGAAACGTGCATTTTTTATAGAGAAAAATAACTTGAAAGGACGAGTGATAAACGTGCAAACCAAGTGGCTTGAACGGGCCCAGCGGATTCAGGCGATCGCACAGTCGGGGCTTGCTTTTTCCAAGGATGTGTATGACAGGGAAAGGTACGAAGAGCTGATGAAGCTCAGCTCAGAGATGATGGCGGATTACTCGAAGAAGGACATTGAAGTCATCACTGATTTATGGAAAGGCGAGAAAGGCTACCCGACACCGAAGGCGGATGTTCGCGGCGCGGTATTTCGAGAGAATTGCATATTGCTTGTCCGGGAGAAGCATGACGAGCTGTGGTCACTTCCGGGCGGGTTTTGCGAAATTGGTTTATCGCCCGCTGAAAATGTGATCAAGGAAATCAAAGAAGAGTCGGGGTACGATACAGTGCCTTCTCAATTACTGGCCGTGCTGGACAGTCATAAGCATCCTCACCCCCCTCAGCCTTATCATTACTATAAGATCTTCATTGAATGCAGCATAACGGGCGGGCAGCAGAAAACCGGGATCGAGACGAACCATGCCGCTTTTTTTCCGGAAGACAGGCTCCCGCCGCTTTCTCCGAAACGAAACACTCAGTCACAGCTCAGCATGCTTTTTGACTTTCAGCGTCATCCGGATAAGAAAACCGTATTTGATTAAACAAAAAAGAGCCGGAGGCTCTTTTTTGTTTTACAAGACAATATGTTTTTGGCTGGCAAGCTTCAGAAGGGTTAGTACCGAATCAGCTTGTTTATGGCCGAGCCTTTGTTTTAGTTTGCTTTCTTCAACTAAACGGCTTCCATATATGTCGACAGAGGCTTTGTCAACGACAGTATGCCAGTTTTCCTGTTTTGATCCCTCAACGAGCGGCTTTGAATGTCTCTCAGAAAAAGAGAACACAAACAATACAAATGCAAGTGAAAGTACGATGCCGACAACGAGTTTCTTGCGGTTGATCTGTGCTGTCATTTGTTCTCTCCTTCACCATTTTACTTTCTATTTAATCATATCTTTCGCTTGGATTACATAATGGAAAAGTCATCTTTTAAAGTAGTGCTTATGTTGCGAATGAGGATGGCATGTGAGATTTTCATAAGCTATTGATTGCGGTTCTTATATGGATGGGCATGCCTAAGGTCACATTGTGAATCAAATCGGGTGTGCGTAATAGAAAAAAATTGAAAGATTATGGTAAGATGAACAACATTCGAGGGGGATTATATGATGCCTGCACCGGCATCTTGAAAACCTGCCTGCTGTTTCAGACGACAAAATGGATATCCCTCTTTTTTTCGATAGCAGGAGGTGGTGAAGTTCGTCAATTGCTGAATCTTTTCTTTCATGGGGAGGGGAAACGCATGAATGTGGTAAATCGGCGACAAGCTTTGCAGCGTGCATTGATGAACGGAAAAAATAACCAGGATGCTTATCATCCGTTTCCGTGGTACGAATCGATGAGAAAGGAAGCGCCTGTTTCCTTTGATGAAGAAAATGAAGTGTGGAGCGTTTTTCTTTATGATGATGTCAAAAAAGTCATTGGGGATAAAGAGCTTTTCTCCAGTTATATGCCGGAGCAGACAAGTTCTATCGGAAATTCGATCATTAATATGGACCCGCCAAGGCATACGCAAATCCGTTCTGTTGTGAATAAAGCGTTCACACCGCGCGTGATGAAGCAATGGGAACCGAGAATTCAGGAAATCACAGATGAACTGATCCAAAAATTTCAGGGACGAAGCGAGTTTGATTTGGTTCAAGATTTCTCATATCCGCTTCCTGTCATTGTGATATCCGAGCTTTTAGGCGTGCCTTCAGAGCATATGGATGCGTTTAAGACATGGTCTGATATATTGGTGAGCACACCAAGGGATGGAAGTGAGGAGGCGGAGAAAGTCTTTCTGGAAGAGCGAAACAAGTGCGAGGAAGAACTGGCCGCGTTTTTTGCCGGCATCATAGAAGAAAAACGGAAGAAACCGGAACAAGACATCATCTCCATTTTAATTAAAGCGGAAGAAACCGGCGAAAAGCTTTCTGGAGAAGATCTGATTCCGTTTTGTACATTGCTGCTGGTGGCGGGAAACGAAACGACAACGAACTTGATTTCAAACGCGATGTACAGCATTTTAGACACGCCGGGTGCCTATGACGAATTGCGGCGGCATCCAGAGCTGGTGCCTCAGGCGGTGGAGGAAGCTCTGCGTTTCAGAGCGCCCGCACCTCTTTTGAGGCGCATTGCCAAGCGGGATACGGAGATCGGAGGGCATCAGATGAAAAAAGGTGATATGGTTCTGGCTTTTGTGGCATCAGCAAATCGTGATGAAGCGAAGTTTGACAGGGCGCACATGTTTGATATTCACCGCCATCCCAATCCGCATATTGCGTTTGGCCACGGCATTCATTTTTGTCTCGGGGCTCCGCTTGCACGGCTTGAAGCAAAGATCGCGTTAACATCCTTGATTTCTGCTTTTCCTCATATGGAATGCGTCAGTATCACTCCGATTAAAAACAGTGTGATATACGGATTAAAAAGCTTCCGTGTGAAAATTTAATAGATAAGGAGACTGGAGATTCATGAAAAAGCACCATATTTCGATTATCAACATCCCGGCGTACGGGCATGTCAATCCTACGCTTGCATTAGTGGAGAAGCTTTGTGAGAAAGGGCATCGTGTCACATATGCGACGACTGAGGAGTTCGCCGCCAGTGTTCAGCAAGCCGGTGCAGAAGCATTGATCTATCATACATCCTTGAATATTGATCCTAAGCAAATCAGGGAGATGATAGAAAAAAATGAGACGCCGATCAGTATCTTAAAAGAATCACTTAGCATTCTTCCGCAGCTTGAGGATTTATATCAGAATGATCATCCTGATCTGATTATCTATGATTTTATTGCGCTAGCGGGAAAATTGTTTGCTGACAAGCTTCATATACCGGTCATCAAGCTTTGTTCCTCATATGCCCAAAATGAATCCTTTCAGCTCGGAAGTGAAGACATGCTGTTAAAAATGAAAGAAGCAGAGGCTGAATTTAAAGCCTATTTGGAGCAAGAGCAATTGCCGGCTGTTTCATTTGAACAGTTAGCTGTGCCGGAAGCATTAAATATTGTCTTTATGCCGAAGTCTTTTCAGATTCAGCATGAGACGTTCGATGACCGTTTCTGTTTTGTCGGCCCATCTCTTGGGAAACGGACGGAACAAGAAAGTTTAGAAATTGAAAAGGGTGATGGCCCGCTTATGCTGATTTCATTGGGAACGGCGTTTAACGCATGGCCGGAATTTTACAAGATGTGCATCGAGGCATTTCGGAATTCTTCATGGCAAGTGATTATGTCTGTCGGGAAAACGATTGATCCTGAAAGCCTGGATGAGATCCCTGCTAACTTTACCATTCGCCAAAGCGTGCCGCAGCTTGAGGTATTGGCGAAAGCCGATTTGTTTATTTCTCATGGCGGGATGAACAGTACGATGGAGGCGATGAATGCCGGTGTGCCGCTCGTCGTCATTCCGCAAATGTATGAGCAGGAGCTCACTGCAAAGCGTGTCGATGAATTAGGCCTTGGCGTTTATTTGCAGAAAGAAGAAGTGACTGTTTCCAGGCTTCAGGAAGCGGTTCAGGCGGTATCCGGTGATCAAGAGGTGCTCAGCCGCGTCAAGAATATGCAAAAGGATGTAAAAGAAGCAGGCGGAGCGGAGCGTGCGGCAGCTGAGATTGAAGCGTTTATAAAAAAATCCGCTGTACCGCAGTAACATAAAAACCGAAATCAATTTGATTTCGGTTTTCTGTTTAAATGTTTTTTTTCATCCCGCATCTACGGCATTCTCTCAAAAACTTTCCGCCTTTTACGGAGCTTTTGAACAGTGTGTAGTCACAATTGTCGCAGCGCCCGCTGTGGACGTCCGGATATTCGTTGAATTCGTAAATTACCGATGTGTCGTAGCCTTTTGTTTCGTATTCTTCTTTTATTTCCATGATCGATCCTCCGTTAAAAAAACGTGTCTATTGTTTATATTATAGCATGCACCCGGTGTATTCAACGGGTAATGAGAGGCATTTGGTTCATCTTGATTTCTCCTTTGATTTGCGACACAATAGCTTTATTAAAGGTTATATACATATAAAGCCTAAGCTGGCAAAGAGGAGAGGAACGGATATGGGGAAAGGTTTACATGGAAAACGCGTTGCGATCGGCGGTTCTCGGAAAACCGAAGAAATCAGCACAATCATTGAAAAACAGGGTGGAATTCCTGTCGTCCGTTCTCTCCAAGGAACGGTATATTTGGCAGAGGAACAGGTGGAGCCGGAGCTGCGCAAATTTGCGGAAGAAAAAGCCGATTGGGTGATCTTTACGACAGGCATCGGTACGGAGACGCTTGTGAAGATGGCAGAGAAAATCGGCGTAAAGGACGAGTTCCTGCTGGCGATTCGCCAGGCTAAAGCGGCATGCCGAGGGTACAAAACATTGTCTGCGTTAAAAAAGCTCGGAATCACAGCAGAGGCTTCTGATGAAGATGGGACAACCAGCGGATTGATCCGGTCCTTGGAGCCTTACGATTTTTCAGGAAAAAAAGTAATGGTGCAGCTCCACGGAGAAAATGCACCCGCCCTTATAGCATTTTTGAAAGAAAAAGGAGCTTCAGTTTTGCCGATCCTTCCATATCAGCATATCCCGCCAGAGAAGGAAACGGTGGAACAGTTATGCCGAGAACTGCTGAATGGTGAATTGGATGCTGTTTGTTTTACCACGGCGATTCAGGTTCGTTCTCTGTTTGATTTTGCCAAGGAGCGCGGCTTTATCAATGAAGTGAAGGCTGTATTCGAAGAGCGTGTCATCGCAGCGGCTGTCGGAAAAGTGACTGCTGAAGCGCTGCGGGAAGAAGGTATTACAAGGCTGCTTGCACCGGAGATTGAGCGGATGGGCGCGATGATTATTGAGCTGTCCAAGTATTATGAAGAAAAGGAATAACCAGTACAAAAGCCGCTTTCCAAATGGGAAGCGGCTTTGTCGTTATCCATTTTCCTTTAATTGCTGATGCGCGGTGAATAATGACGGGTATGTCAGTACGCTGAGTATGACACATGTCAGCGCAGCGGACGCCATCGTTGTAAAAACAATCAAAAGCTGAAAGCGAACCGCCTGAATCGGATCGGCGCCCGCTAAGATTTGGCCGGTCATCATGCCGGGAAGCTGGACAAGCCCAAGTGTTTTCTGGCTTTCCAGCGTTGGGATCATACTCATTTTCATAGCGGAAGTCAGGATATGCTGTATGGATTGTTTTGGTGTGCCGCCAAGCGACAAAATCAATTGAATTTCTTCTTTGCGCACCCCGACCTCGGAGCTGAGCCGGTTTAAAAAAAGGCTCGCGAGCACCATTGAATTTCCAATGACCATTCCGCTGATCGGGATGACATACCGTGCGGTAAGCGGGATGATGTGAAGCGCCAGAAGAATACCTTGGGTGACGATTTCTACAATCGCTAAGGCCAGAAACACCCTCCAAAAAGAACCGATTTTCATTTTCTTTCTTTTGACGACGTTTTGGGCTGCCACCCCCAGCATTAACAGCACCATCAGCAGGATAAACACAGGGTGGTCTCCATGAAATATCAGCGATAGCACATAACCGATCACAAGCAGCTGTACCGCCGCCCGGATCGTTGCGATTATCATATCTTTTTCAACGTCGGCTTTAAAGGATTTTGATAAAAACAAGGCAATCAGCACAAAGATCATGGTTAATGAGAGAGAAAGGTAATCCATTACCGTGTGCCTCCCTTCAAAAATTCACGGGCTGCTTCATGCTGAGGACGCGAGAAAAATGTGTCTGTCTCCGCGATTTCCAACAGCCGGCCATCAGCCATAAACCAAATGGTATCGGCTACTCGTTTCGCCTGTTCCATGTTATGGGTCACCCACATCACCGTCAGTTTTTTCTCTTGATGCTGCTTTTTGATTAGCTCTTCAATCTCCAGAGCAGAAACAGGGTCCAGGGCAGATGTAATTTCGTCCAATAATAGGATGGAGGAAGGGTTTGCGAGTGTTCTGGCAAGTGAGAGCCTTTGCCGCTGTCCGCCGGATAAATCCTTGGCGCTCCTGTCTAACAGCTCTGGAGACAGGCCTGTCAATGAAGCGAGCTCTTCAGGAGAGTAAAGCTGGGTTTGATGCAGCTTCTGTACCAGACTCAAATTGTCACGCACCGTTCCGTCAAGGACGGGAGCGGATTGAAAGGCGAGTGCGGCCGTCCGCCTTAGTTTATTCACATTCCAGTCTCTGACTTCCTTTCCGTAAATCTTCACTTCACCGTGATCCGGTGTTTTCATCAAATTACACATGGACAGCAGTGTGCTTTTACCTGAACCGGAAGGGCCCAAAACGGTCACGATTGCTCCCTGTTGAATGTCTCCGGTGACAGCCTTCAATACGTCATAGGTTTGTCCCTCTTGTTCATAGCTTTTTCGCACAGATGTGAATGAGATCGCTGGTATATCGTCTTTTTGATTGTTTGCTTCCATTAAAATATCACCTTTCAGTTAAGTGGGCTTAGACTCTACATAAATATAACGTGAAACAGGTCTCTTTTGGAAGGAGTTAAAAAAGAAAGGAGAACGGGTTTTCGCCCATTCTCCAGCCGCTGCTATACAGTCAGATTTGACTGCGTTTTCTTTTTGGGTTTTTGTTGGGAAGCGAAGGTATGTAGCACCATTCCGGCAATAATGATCATTAAGCCGGTAAACGATAAAATGGAAGGGAAAACTCCTGACAGCAGGATTATTTCACCAAGCAAAGCGAATATCACTTCCCCGGATTGTGTTGCTTCAACAGCAGCGAGCTTTTGCGGGTTATCCCTTACCATATCCGTTGCCCAGAAAAATAAAACGGTCGCAATGATGCCTGAGCTGACGGCAACGATAAAGGATTGAACGGTTTGCCCCGCTGTCGGAAGGCCATCTGACCACCAGCCGTAAGCTGCCAATACAAGCCAGAATGGAAGGCTTGCAAGGGTCATTCCCAGCACGCGCTGAAATGTATCAAGCCTGCCTCCGTATTGCTCAAGCATTCTCCGGTTTCCCAGCGGGTAGGCGAAAGCCGCGATGACAACCGGCAGCACGCTGAAGAGCAGCATTTTTCCGGAAAGCGATTCTGCATGCTGGAGCTGTATCAGTGCCGCTCCGATCAGAATGACGACGGAAGTGCCCAGTGAAACAAGGGGAATCTTTTGCCGAACGAGCAAAGTGCCTCCAGGCGTGTCTTTTTTCTCATAGAAAAATGGAGACAGCAGCACACCGGCTACAATGGTAATTTGCCATGTTCCGGCTACGAGCCAGCCCGGTCCGAATGCGGCGGCAAACGTGATTGGCGCATAAAAAAGCACAAAGCCGACAAAGCTCCACTTTATCCAAAATAACGGCTTTTTCCGCATTTCTTGTAAAAGAGGAACGAACTTCCCTTTCATTATGACAATCAGACATAAAAACGGAACCATAAATATAAAGCGTAACGAGGCGCTCCAAAGCCAGCTGCCTCCGGATAATTCCATCGCCCTGTTTAAAATAAAGGTAACGGCGAAAAAGAGAGAAGCCAATATTCCGATTACAATTGCTTTCATCAAATCCCTCATTCTGGCATTATTTTTTTATACTATACTACCCGGGATGATACAGATCAACGGAATTGTGAGAAAATAATGATGTTTTACAGATCAATAGATGTGGAAGACAGAAATAGGGAGGCGAGATGATGGAAACAGAAACGTACTTTTTTCAGGATGACGGAAGGATTCCAAATCACCCTGATTTTCCGCTCGTTATCTATAAAAATGTTTTTATGGGACGTGCTGAACTGGCAGAGCGGATCGTCAACCGGCATGGCTGGCTAAACAGCTGGTCGGGCAGTGTTTTTCCATACCATCATTATCATAGCAACACGCATGAAGTCCTAATCGCAGTCCGAGGGGAGGCTGTTATTCAATTTGGGGGAGAAAAAGGAGCTGCTATTCCTATCAAAACGGGCGACGCAGCGGTCATTCCAGCCGGCGTCGGGCATAAAAAGCTAAGCGCGAGCCCGGATTTTACCGTGATCGGCGCTTATCCAGAAGGTTCTCGGTATGATATAAAGACGGGAAAGCCGGATGAAAGAGCGGCTGCAATAGAGAATATAGAGCAAGCAGTACTTCCGGCATTGGATCCAGTTACAGGAAAAAGAGAACCTCTATTGGACATATGGGTAAGTCGCAGGGGAGAAAATTGTTGGATTGTCAATAACTAGTGCTGAAGAAATGTTATGACACGGGCACCATATAAATTAATTTCATAATCGAAGCAATTCACGTTCAAATTTTGTTCAAAAAGTGTTATCATATAGAAGGTAATCAAATTGGAGTTTTTTATGTTTGCTATTTTCAGAGAGAGTAAAGGATTTTGACTTATTCAATGGTTTATTTTTGAGATAAAAATAATACTGAATATGGCAAGATGAAAAACTGGGTAGTAAACATTTATTTTTGCGAATGATTGTGCACGAATTCACAATCCTTCTTCTCATGCTTTCAAACATGAGATCAGGGAGAGGCACTACCCTTTCCAAAAAATCAGCATACTGCTTATAGTAAAGGAGAATTGGATATGCCAGAAACAATCGATCAAACAAATGCGTCTGTCAGCCAAAGCCAGCAAGATCTTATTGATCAGCTGTTAAAGCCAGAAGTTCAAGAATCACTGACTGTTTTAGTTGACCAGCTTCCAAAGCTGACTGAGTTAGTGAATATTTTAACGAAGTCTTATGATTTCGCTCAGTCTGTTGCGACTGACGAAGTATTGAAAAGCGATACAGTCGGTGCGATCACTGAAATTCTTGAGCCTGTAAAAGAAACAGCAAAAGAAGTGGCTGCGACTGCAATCGAAGCGAAAGACCGCGCGGATGCTAGCAACGAAACGATTGGACTTTTCGGCCTGTTGCGCATGCTGAAAGATCCTCAAGCTCAAAAGCTGTTCCGTTTTGCTAACAGCTACCTTGAAATCATGAACGAAAAACAAAAATAATCTCAGATTCAAATTGATATAAAGGACGGAGGATATACGATGTCAAAACATATTGTCATTTTAGGCGCTGGTTATGGCGGTGTTCTTTCTGCTTTAACAGTTCGCAAACACTACACAAAAGAACAAGCACGCGTGACAGTGGTAAACAAATACCCAACTCACCAAATCATTACGGAATTACACCGTCTTGCAGCAGGCAACGTGTCTGAAAAAGCGGTTGCAATGCCGTTAGAAAAACTTTTCAAAGGCAAAGACATTGATCTTAAAATCGCCGAAGTCAGCTCTTTCTCTGTTGATAAAAAAGAGGTTGCGCTTGCTGACGGTTCTACATTAACTTACGATGCGCTAGTAGTAGGCCTTGGTTCTGTCACTGCTTACTTCGGCATCCCAGGACTTGAAGAAAACAGCATGGTTCTTAAATCTGCTGCTGATGCGAACAAAGTCTTCAAACATGTTGAAGACCGTGTGCGTGAGTACTCTAAAACGAAAAACGAAGCAGATGCAACAATCCTTATCGGCGGAGGCGGCTTAACAGGCGTTGAGCTTGTCGGTGAGCTTGCTGACATCATGCCGAACCTTGCGAAAAAATACGGCGTAGATCATAAAGAAATCAAATTGAAACTGGTTGAAGCAGGTCCGAAAATCCTTCCTGTTCTTCCGGATGATCTTATCGAACGTGCTACTGCAAGTCTTGAAAAACGCGGCGTTGAGTTCTTAACAGGCCTTCCTGTTACAAATGTAGAAGGAAACGTAATTGATCTGAAAGACGGATCAAAAGTGGTTGCCAACACATTTGTTTGGACTGGCGGCGTACAAGGTAACCCATTAGTAGGTGAATCAGGCCTTGAAGTGAACCGCGGACGTGCGACAGTAAATGACTTCCTGCAATCTACATCACATGAGGATGTATTCGTTGCTGGAGACAGCGCAGTTTACTTTGGTCCAGACGGCCGTCCATATCCGCCAACTGCACAAATCGCATGGCAAATGGGTGAGCTGATCGGTTACAACCTATTCGCTTACTTAGAAGGAAAAACACTTGAAACATTCCAGCCAGTAAACTCTGGTACACTTGCAAGTCTTGGACGCAAAGATGCGGTTGCCATCATTGGTGCTAATTCTACACCGCTTAAAGGTCTTCCTGCTTCCTTGATGAAAGAAGCAAGTAACGTTCGCTACTTAACACACATTAAAGGACTATTCAGCCTGGCTTACTAATCCTTTGTTGTGGTTCAGACATTGCCAAAGCGTTCCGTTCGGGATGCTTTCCGGCAATGTCTTTTTTATTTAGTTTGCTAACGTTAACATTTCATTTTCAAAAAAGAGATTGATCCCAGAGGAATATAAAGGTAAAATAAAACCATATCAAAATGTTAACGTTAACATTTTGAAATAGAATGAAAGACGGTGAGGACATGGAACCCTTTATGGGCGAAAATTTTTTGCTGAAAAATGAAACCGCTGTCAAACTTTATCATCATTATGCGAAAGACATGCCGATTATTGATTACCACTGCCACTTAAGCCCGAATGAAATCTATGAAAATAAGAGATTTCAAAACATCGCAGAAGCCTGGCTGTATGGAGACCATTACAAATGGCGCATCATGAGAGCCAATGGGATTGATGAGACATACATTACAGGCGATGCGACTGATGAGGAGAAATTTATGGCTTGGGCGAAAACCGTGCCGATGGCGATCGGCAATCCGCTCTACAATTGGACTCATTTAGAGCTGCAGCGTTTTTTTGGAATTTATGAGATTTTAAATGAGAAATCCGCGCCGGCTATATGGAAACGGACGAATGAACTGCTCCAAGGAGAAGGCTTCGGGGCAAGGGATTTTATTGTGAAATCCAATGTGAAAGTAGTATGCACAACCGATGACCCTGTCGATTCTCTCAAATACCACCTCTTATTAAAAGAGGAAAAAGATTTTCCTGTCAGTGTGCTGCCGGGATTTCGGCCGGATAAAGGGCTGGAAATCAATCGCGAAGGCTTCCCGGATTGGGTGCAGGCGCTTGAAAGGGCTGCGTCACTGTCGATTACAACCTATGATGAGTTTTTGAAGGCTCTTGAAGAACGAGTGCGTTTCTTCCATTCAGTCGGCGGCAGAGTATCTGATCATGCGATTGATTCAATGGTGTATGCCGAAACAGACAAAGAGGAAGCGGGCCTCATTTTTACCGCAAGATTAGACGGGGAACAGGTTTCTTGCGAAGATGAGAAGAAATTCAAGACATATACGCTTCAATTTCTTTGCGGATTGTATGCTGAGCTTGACTGGGCGATGCAGTTTCATATCAATGCACTCAGAAATACGAATACGAAAATGATGAAGAAATTGGGACCGGATACAGGCTATGATTCTATGAATGACGAAGAAATTGCGAAGCCTTTGTACAGGCTGCTGAACTCCGTCGAAATGAAAAACCAGCTGCCGAAAACGATTTTATATTCGCTCAATCCAAATGATAACTATGTCATTGCCAGCATGATCAATAGCTTTCAAGACGGCATCACGCCTGGGAAAATACAATTCGGCACAGCATGGTGGTTTAACGATTCCAAGGATGGGATGCTCGACCAAATGAAAGCGTTATCAAACGTCGGGCTTTTCAGCCGTTTTATCGGCATGCTGACTGATTCCAGAAGCTTTTTGTCGTATACACGCCATGAGTACTTCAGACGGATTGTCTGCAATCTGATCAGCGAATGGGCTGAAAACGGTGAAGTGCCGAAAGATATGGAGCTTCTTGGCGGTATCGTTCAAGGCATTTGCTATCACAATGCGAAACAATATTTTCAATTTCAAGAAGAAAAGGCAAACGTATAAAAGAGGTTCCGCTCAGAATAGTCTGGGTCATACTGAGCGGATATCTCACCGAAAATTCTTAAGACACAGAGGTGGAAGATGCGAGCAGAACTGGAAAATAAGGTTGTGTCGATTGAAACGGAGAAGAGGCTACCGCTGAAGGAGAAAATTTCCTATGGTTTTGGTGATTTTGGCAACGGTTTTATGTTTGATCTCGGTCAGATTTATTTATTGAAGTATTTCACTGATGTAGCGGGAATTCCGGCTGCAATGGCTGGGGGCATTTTTTTAGTCAGCAAGCTGTTTGCGGCGATTACAGATCCGATTGTCGGCTCATCAATTGATTATCGCAAAAATATCGGCAGGCGGGGGAAATTCAGGCCTTATTTATTAATCGGCAGTATTGTTCTTGCTGTGCTTACTGTTCTTATTTTTCTGTCCCCGAATGTATCAACGACAGGCAAGCTGATTTATGCGTATGCATCCTATATGCTGTGGGGCGTGGGCTATTCATTTGTAAACATTCCCTACGGCTCATTAGGAGCAGCGATGACTCAAAATACGGAAGATCGGACATCTATCTCTACTTTTCGCCAAATCGGCTCACTCGGGGCTTTGTTTATCACAAGCGTGGCCGTCATGCCGCTGCTCGTCAAGTTTGATAACCCGAAGGTAGGCTACCCGGTGGTCATGGGATTGTTTGCTGTTCTCGGTGTGCTTTGGTTTTATATTTGCTATCGCAACTGCAAGGAACGTATTGTTATTGCGGAAGCGCCAAAAGAGAAATTAACATTTTCATCTGTCGTCAAAACGTTTATAACGAACAAACCGCTGTTAACCCTTGTCCTGATGACCATTTTTTCGATTTCCGCATACAACATTAAATCCGCAATGCTCGTATACTTCGCACAATATAACCTAGGCAATGTCGAACTGATGGCTTATATGAACTTTATCATTATTGGTTCTTCCTTTTTGGGCGTTGTGTTTCTGCCAAAGCTCGTCAAGATGTTTGGAAAGAAACAAACCGCAATGATTGGTTTCGGCATCAGTGTTGCCGCTGACCTGATCAACTTTATGCTTCCTTCAAATGTATATGTGTTTACCATCCTTGCAAGCATCGCGTTTATCGGAATCAGTATTCCCAATGGCATTACGTGGGCGCTTGTCTCAGATATCATTGACTATGGCGAGTGGAAATCCGGTGAGCGGAAAGAAGCAACAACGTATTCCCTCTTTAACTTCTCCCGGAAGCTTGCCCAGTCATTGTCTGGATTTCTCTCCGGGATCGGATTGGGACTTGTCGGGTATATGCCGAACGTAGCCCAGACGGCACAGGCGCTGATCGGCATTAAAGCGCTTCTTCTTCTGTATCCCGCCATTGCTTTGGCATTAGCTATGATTATTATCGGTTTTCTTTATAAACTAACAGATCAGCAGCATGCCCAGATTGTCGAGGAGCTTCAGCATAGAAACTGATCAAACAATCCTATATAGAATATTTTGAATAGTTTGCAAGTAAAATAATTTGTAAGGGTTTTCGCTAAGTGATGAAACTGAAAGAAAGGAGGCTCTTTATTGAATACGGTAACGATTTCCGCTGAAGAAGCGAAGGAACTGGTTCAGCAAAAGCTGATCGGCGCCAATTTGAATGAACGAGATGCCGAAAAAGTAGCAGACGTGCTCGTACACGCTGATTTACGCAATGTAAATTCTCATGGTGTTTTGCGAACAGAACATTATGTGAACAGGCTCAGGGCTGGAGGCATCAATCCAAAAGCGCGTCCCATTTTTAAAGAAACGGGTCCGGTGACAGGAGTGCTGGACGGTGATGACGGGTTCGGCCATGTGATTGCCGATAAGGCGATGGCTCATGCCATTAAAATGGCAATGGAAAATGGTGTTGGCATGGTCACTGCGACAAACAGCAGCCATTGCGGAGCGTTAAGTTATTTTGTGCAAAAAGCGGCTGAGAAAAAACTGATCGGTATCGCTATGTCTCATACTGACAGTATTGTAGTTCCGTTTGGCGGGAGGTCTCCTTTTTTAGGCACGAATCCAATTGCTTATGGGGTGCCGGCAAAGCATAAAAAACCGTTTATCCTAGATATGGCGACGTCAAAAGTGGCATTTGGAAAGATTCTGCAGGCGCGTGAAGAGGGCACAGAAATACCAGAAGGGTGGGGAGTCGATGAAAGCGGAGAGACGGTAACAGACCCTCACAAGGTCGTCTCACTTTCAACCTTCGGGGGTCCTAAAGGCTACGGGCTATCTGTTGTGGTGGATGTGTTTTCAGGCTTGCTGGCTGGGGCGGCTTTTGGGCCGCATATCGCTAAAATGTATGGCGATCTTGATCAAAATAGGAAGCTTGGACATTATGTTTGCGCGATCCATCCGTCCTATTTTACCGGACAAGATATGTTTTTAGAGCAGATGGACGCCATGCTTGATGAACTGCAGCAATCACCTCCGGCTAGAGGAGTCGAGCGCGTCTATGTGCCTGGCGAATTGGAGCAGCTGCATGAGGAAAGAAACAGGAAGCACGGGATTTCAATTGCTCGGAGCGTGTATGAATTTTTAAAAAGCAGGTGAGAAAATGAAAGCGGTTCAAGTGCGAAAAGCGTATGATTTGGTGACAGCAGACATGAAAAAGCCTGTTCTTTCAATGGCTGATGAGGTGCTCGTCAAAGTAAAACGAGTCGGAATTTGCGGTTCTGACATGCATATTTATCATGGCACGAATCCGCTTGCGACCCTTCCGAGAGTAATCGGACACGAGGTAACGGGAGAGGTGGAGGAGGTTGGTGCGAATGTTAAAGGCCTGAAAGCCGGCGACCATGTTGTAATTGAACCGATTTCTTATTGCGGAAACTGTTATGCCTGCCGTAAAGGCCGGCCGAATGTTTGCGCGAAGCTTTCTGTGTTTGGCGTTCATGAAGATGGCGGGATGCGGGAATATGTTGTGCTTCCTGAAAAGCAGCTTCACGTCGTTTCAAAAGAGCTGCCCTGGGAGGAGGCAGTGATGGCCGAGCCTTATTCGATAGGTGCCCAAGCCGTTTGGCGTGGACAGGTAGAAAAGGGCGATCGCGTTCTGATTCAGGGAGCGGGGCCTATCGGCATTTGTGTGTTAAAAATGGCAAAGCTTGCGGGTGCTTCCGTCATGATAACCGACTTAAATAATGAGCGGCTGGCATTTGCCACTGAGAACGGTGCGGACGCTGTTGTGAATGTTCAAACAGAACATGCGGCTGAGCGGGTTCGGGAATGGACGGGAGGTGAAGGAGCCAATGTAGTCATTGATGCAGTCTGTCTCCCTGCGACTTTTGAGCTTTCTGTTGATGTCGTTTCTCCGGCAGGGCGTGTGGTGGTGCTTGGATTTGATGAGAGAGTGTCACATATTCCTCAGCTCCCCATTACAAAAAAAGAAGTCACGATTACCGGCTCAAGACTCCAGACAAATCAGTTTCCGAAGGTTGTAAAGCTGCTGAATGAAGGCCGGTTAGCGCATAACGGGCTCGTCACCCATACATTTTCAGTTGATGATGTCCATCACGCGTTTCAATTTATCAAGGAGCATCCCGACCAGGTGCGGAAGGCAGTGATCACATTTGATTAAAAGGCTCAATTCGGAGGTGCAGGATGAATTTTACATTTCGATGGTATGGACGAGGCAATGATATAGTCACACTTGAACATGTGAAACAAATTCCCGGGGTGAAAGGCATCGTCTGGGCCCTCCATCACAAACCTGTTGGGGAAGTGTGGGAAATAGAAGAAATTAAAGCCGAGACGGAATATATACAATCCCATGGTTTTCATGCGGAGGTTGTCGAAAGCGTAAACGTTCATGAAGCGATTAAACTGGGCAGCGAAGAACGCGGTCGGTACATTGAACATTATAAGCAGACCATCCGCAATCTGTCTGCTTTTGGCGTGAAAGTGATTTGCTACAATTTTATGCCGATTTTCGACTGGACGCGCACCGACATGTTCCGTCCGCTGGAGGACGGCTCAACCGCTCTGTTTTTTGAGAAAGCCAAAGTGGAGAGCTTGGAGCCTGAAGAGCTGATCCGGACGGTGGAAGAAGCGTCTGACCTGACACTCCCGGGGTGGGAGCCTGAAAAAATGGCTCAGATCAAAGAACTGTTTGAGGCCTACAGGGCGGTCGATGAAGAACAGCTCTGGAACAATTTATCGTTCTTTTTGAAGGAAATTCTGCCGGTTGCTGAAGCGCACGGCATTCAAATGGCCATTCATCCGGATGACCCGCCTTGGCCGATTTTTGGATTGCCGCGTATTATCACAGGAGAGGCAAGCTATGAGAAGCTGCGGGCCATATCAGATTCACCTTCTAACTGCATCACCTTATGTACCGGTTCAATGGGAGCCAATCCCGCCAATGATATGGTGGAAATTGCTAAAACATATGCCGGACTCGCTCCATTTTCACACATCCGCAATGTGAAGATCTTTGAAAATGGCGATTTTATTGAAACATCTCATCTGACAAAGGACGGTTCGATTAATATTCAAAGTGTTATGGCAGAACTGCACAAGCAGGGTTACAACGGATATGTCAGGCCGGATCACGGTCGCCATATTTGGGGAGAGCAATGCCGTCCAGGCTACGGTTTATATGATCGCGCTTTAGGCATCATGTATTTGAACGGACTGTGGGACGCGTACGAATCAATGGCGAAAAAAGAGGTGGAATTATGATTCCTCTTCATCATCGGCTGGCAGGTAAAGTTGCTGTTATCACAGGCGGTAGCGGTGTGCTCTGCTCGGCAATGGCACGGGAGCTTGCCCGCCATGGTATGAAGGTGGCGATACTGAACCGGTCAGCTGAAACAGGCCAAGAGGTTGTGCAGGACATTACAGAAGCTGGCGGTACGGCATATTCCGTTTCTGCTGATGTGCTGGACAGGACGTCGCTTGAGAAGGCGAAGACTGAAATTCTTGGCCGATTTGGCGCTGTCAATTTGTTAATTAACGGAGCAGGAGGAAATCATCCCGCTGCGATTACTGATGTGGAGACATATGATGACGAGGGAGAAGGGCAATCATTCTTTGACATGGATGAAAATGGTTTTTCAACTGTTTTCTCAACCAACTTCACTGGGGCATTTCTGGCTACCCAAGTGTTTGGAAAGGAACTGCTGAAGGCAGACTCACCGGCCATTGTAAATATCTCATCAATGAGCGCTTATTCACCTATGACGAAGGTCCCGGCGTATAGTGCGGCCAAGGCATCAATCAATAACTTTACAATGTGGCTGGCTGTTCATTTTGCGGAAACCGGACTGCGGGTTAACGCAATCGCACCAGGCTTTTTTCTGACAAAACAAAATCACGATCTGCTGATCAATAAGGATGGAAGCTTTACAGACCGCTCTAAAAAGATTATTGCGGGAACACCGATGAAGCGCTTTGGAAAACCAGAGGACCTGCTCGGCACGCTTCTTTGGCTGGCGGATGATTCCTATTCAGGCTTTGTCACCGGCATCACCGTTCCTGTCGATGGAGGATTTATGGCTTATTCAGGAGTGTGACGAAAGCAGCTACAGATACTGAACCAACATAGGGGTGAGGTTGAGATGTTTTCAAAAGATAAGCTTCCAGTCATCCTTTTTTTGTTCCTGGCTGGTGTAATTAACTATCTGGACCGTTCGGCATTATCCATTGCAGCTCCATTCATCCAGGATGATCTCACACTGTCCGCTACACAAATGGGCTTGATTTTCAGCAGTTTTTCGATTGGATATGCCGTTTTCAATTTTCTTGGCGGTGTGGCATCTGACCGCTATGGAGCAAAACTGACCTTATTTGTGGCCATGGTCGTTTGGTCGCTGTTCAGCGGAGCAGTTGCTTTGGCTTTTGGCTTTGTCAGCCTGCTGATCATACGAATTTTGTTTGGAATGGGGGAAGGGCCGCTTTCGGCGACCATCAATAAAATGGTCAATAACTGGTTCCCGCCGACTCAGCGGGCGTCTGTTGTCGGAGTCACAAATAGCGGAACGCCCCTTGGCGGTGCCATTTCCGGCCCAATTGTCGGCATGATCGCCGTTGCATTCAGCTGGAAGGTTTCCTTCGTCCTGATCATGATCATCGGATTGATTTGGGCATTGCTCTGGTTAAAATTCGTAAAAGAAAAGCCGGCTGAGCCAATGGGCAATGCACCTGCGATGAAAGTAGAAGCCGCTTCCGAGGAAAAAATTCCGCTGACCTTTTATCTGAAACAAAAAACAGTTCTGTTCACGGCGTTTGCTTTTTTCGCTTACAACTACATCCTTTTCTTCTTTTTGACGTGGTTTCCGAGCTATCTTGTCGAGGAGCGGGGATTAAGTGTTGGGTCAATGAGTGTCATTACAGTCATTCCGTGGATTTTAGGATTTATCGGCCTGGCAGCCGGGGGATTTGTTTCTGATTATGTATACAAAAAAACAGTCCGGAAAGGCGTGCTGTTTTCGCGTAAAGTCGTGCTTGTCACGTGTTTGTTTTCTTCCGCGGTATTGATTGGTTTGGCTGGGCTTGTCACCACAACTGTAAGCGCTGTTACGCTCGTGGCTCTGTCCGTCTTCTTTTTATATTTGACGGGTGCGATCTACTGGGCTGTTATTCAGGATGTAGTCGATCAAAAGAATGTCGGTTCTGTTGGCGGATTCATGCATTTTCTCGCCAACACCGCAGGCATCATCGGTCCCGCTTTGACTGGCTTTATTGTTGACCGGACAGGGACTTTTTCTGGCGCATTTTTACTTGCCGGAGGGCTGGCCGTATTCGCTTCGCTGGCTGTCATCCGTTTTGTGCGGCCGATCATCAGCAGCACTGCCGGAACGCATGCTGATGATACGGTTTCTTATTAATCTGGAAATATGGTGGGAGAGGCGGTGTGTTTGATGATACAATATGTAATAACTAATCGCAGCCGGTATGATAAGGAAGGGAAATAGATGGTAACCATTAAAGATATCGCAAAACTTGCAAACGTATCCCATACAACCGTTTCCAGAGCACTCAATAACAGCCCTTATATTAAAGAACACACGAAGAAAAAAATATTGGAGCTTGCATCCCAGCTCAACTATACACCGAATGTGAATGCGAAAAGCCTTGCAATGCAAAAATCCCATACGATCGGGCTTTTCTTTACAAGCATCACAAACGGAACCTCACACAGTTTTTTCGCTGATACCATAAAAGGCGTAAACCAGGCGATCAGCGAGGAGTACAACCTGTATGTGCGCGGCATTGATGATCTAAAAAGCTATGATTCTGTAACACCAATGAGATATGACGGCATTATTTTAATGAGTCAAAGTGATATTGATAATTCTTTTATTTATCATATTCAGGAAAAAAAGATCCCGCTCGTCGTGCTGAACCGGGATATCGATGACAGGAGCATTACCAACATATTGTCCAATGACAAGGAAGGTTCTCAGGAAGCTGTAGAATACTTGATTAAAAACGGACATCAGGACATCGCAATCATTGAGGGAATCGAAGGATTTAAATCCTCTCAGCAACGAAAGGAAGGCTACTTAGCGGCGCTGATTCGCCATCATATCCCAATTAAACATGAATACAGTGTAAAAGGGCAATACGATATGGAGAGCGGCTTTCAGGCGATGGAACGTTTGCTGGCGCTTCCGAACACGCCAACCGCTGTCTTTTGTTCGAATGATGACATGGCGATCGGAGCAATGAATGCCATATTTGCCAAGGGGATGCGCGTGCCTGATGATATATCTGTCATCGGATTTGATGATATTGGTTTTTCGCAATATATTACGCCAAGGCTTTCTACAGTGAAACGTCCTGTCGAGAAAATCAGCGTGCTCGGTGCAAAAAAATTATTGGCGCTGATCAGCACACCTGATACAAAAGCAGAAAAAATCTTTGAAAACACAGAGTTTATGGTGCGTGACTCTGTAAAAAATGTCACGACATGATGCCCCGTTTTTCCAGCGGGCATTCTTTATACAGAAAAATGTTAACGTGTGCATAAATCTGAAAGGGAGGCAATGACGGTGCAAAAGCTGAATAAAAAATTGTACGAAGGCTATACACAGTATCCAGAAAGAATTCTCCAATTTGGGGAAGGGAATTTTCTGCGGGCGTTTGTCGATTGGCAAATTGAACAATTGAATCGGCATACTGATTTCAATGGAAGTGTCGCAGTTGTACAGCCGAGAGGCTCAGAGAAAATCAATAGATTAAATGACCAGGATGGCTTATATACTCTTTTTTTACAGGGAATGAAGGATGGGGAAGCGGTAAACGAAAAGACGATTATCAATTCAATCAGCCGCGGGATTGATCTGTTTTCCGACTATGACGAGTTCAAAAAGCTGGCTTCAAGCGAAGAGCTGCGTTTTATCATTTCTAATACGACCGAAGCTGGTATTGTTTGTGAGAAAGAAGACCGCTTAGAGGATAGGCCGCAAAAAACATTTCCAGGGAAATTAACAGCTTTTCTGTACTTTCGCTACCAGGCTTTTGCCGGAGACGAGACAAAAGGGTGTGTCTTGATTCCATGTGAGCTGATTGAAAATAACGGACAAAAGCTAAAGGAAGCGGTTCTGCATTATGCTGATCTATGGGAGCTGGAAGAGGGGTTTACGCAATGGATTCAGAACGCCAACACGTTTTGTCATAGTTTAGTAGACCGCATTGTTCCCGGTTATCCTGTAGACAGCATTGATGAGATCACTGGGGAATTAGGCTATCAAGATGAATTGGTTGTTGTGGGAGAACAGTATTATTTATGGGTGATTGAAGGGCCGAATTGGATTGAAGAAGAATTGCCCTTTGCGGCAGCCGGTCTCCATACAAAGATTGTCAGTGATCTGACCCCATATCGGACGAAAAAAGTGAGAATTTTAAATGGCGCGCATACGGCAATGACGCCAGTGGCTTCTTTATACGGTTTGAAAACGGTGCGTGATTCAGTTGAACATCCGGCAGTGGGGCGCTTTGTTGAGGAACTGATTCATGATGAAATACTTCCTGTTTTGAAAATGGAAGGGCTTACTCAATATGCGGAGGATGTGCTGAATCGCTTTAAAAACCCGTACATCAAACATTATGTAGAAAGCATCGCACTGAATTCAGTGTCGAAATTCAAAACGAGAAACCTGCCGACCCTTCAGGAATATGTTGAACAGAAGGGACAGCTTCCTGCACGTTTAGTGTTTTCATTCAGCGCGCTTCTGTATAGTTATCGAAATAGGGAAATGCAGGATGACCCGGCTGTTCTTCGATTTTTCCAAGAGGTTTGGAATCAGGAGACCGGAGATATGCTCCGTATCGCTTCAGCCTTATTAGGAGAACAATGGCTGTGGGGAGCAAATCTGAATGAGATTCCGAAGCTGACTGAGAGAGTCGCTGAGTACTTGAATCATATTCATGAACTGGGAATGGAGCGGGCTCTTGAACAATGCTGTCTGCAAAGGGGGAAAGTGCTGTGAAATCATTTATAAAGATTCATAGACAGGATAATGTTTTGCTTGCTCTGCGTGATATTCAGAAGGGAGAGCGGCTGAATGCGGGCGGCGTGATGATTGAAGTAAAAGATGATATTAAAAGAGGCCATAAGATTGCATTGCAGCATATAAAGGAAAATGACAGCATCATCAAATACGGGTTTCCGATCGGGCATGCGTTAAAAGATATTTTTATTGGAGAGCATATTCATGTTCATAATACAAAAACAAATTTATCTGATATTCAAACGTACAGTTATACACCGAGATTTGAAAAAAATCCATACACGCATGAGAACCGGACATTTAAAGGATATAGAAGAGAAAACGGAAATGCCGGTGTCCGCAATGAATTGTGGATCGTGCCAACCGTCGGCTGTGTCAATGGAATTGCCGAAAAAATGCTTCAGCGGTTTGTCAGAGAAACGGGAGATATTGCCCCGTTTGACAATGTGTTAGTGTTAAAACATCAATACGGATGCTCACAGCTTGGCGATGATCATGAAAATACTAGGCAAATCCTGCTGAACGCCATTCGCCATCCAAATGCCGGCGGTGTCTTGGTGCTGGGGCTCGGCTGTGAAAATAACGAGCTGGCATCAATGAAAAAAGCGCTTCAGGATGTCAACAAGGATCGGGTGAAGTTTCTCGAATCCCAGTCGGTGACAGACGAAATGGAGGCAGGTGTCGCATTGCTGAAGGACATTCATGAAGCCGCCAAAGGGGATAAACGGGAAGACATCCCGCTTTCTGAACTGAAAATAGGGTTGAAATGCGGGGGATCTGACGGTTTTTCCGGCATCACAGCGAACCCATTGCTCGGACGGTTTTCTGATTATATCATCGCGCAAGGGGGCAGCACGGTTCTGACGGAGGTACCGGAGATGTTCGGTGCGGAAACGCTGCTGATGCAGCGGGCTGCCAATGAAGAGGTATTCCATAAGATTGTCGATTTAATCAATGATTTTAAACAATATTTTATTCAGCATGATCAGCCGGTGTACGAAAACCCTTCGCCAGGCAACAAAGCAGGCGGCATTTCCACCCTTGAGGATAAATCGCTGGGCTGCACGCAAAAAGCGGGGATTTCTCCTGTCTCAGATGTATTAAAATACGGAGAAGTGCTTAAGACAAACGGACTGACGCTTTTGAGCGCGCCTGGCAATGATTTAATCGCTTCCTCCGCATTGGCTGCGGCGGGCTGCCACATTGTCCTGTTTACAACTGGGCGAGGTACGCCGTTCGGCACTTTTGTTCCAACGGTAAAGGTGGCGACGAATACACAGCTGTACGAGACGAAGCCGCACTGGATTGATTTTAACGCAGGTCTCTTAGCAGAGGATGATGTTCATGAAGAATTTGTGCTTCGAGAGTTTATCGATTACATCACGAAGGTTGCAAGCGGAGAGCTTGTGAATCACGAAAAAAATGACTTCAGAGAGCTTGCTATTTTTAAATCGGGTGTGACGCTATAACAAGAAAGGCTATCCTGTAAAGGATAGCCTTTCTTGATTAAATCAGCTTTAATCCGCTGATTAAGATAATGGATGCCATAATAAATTGCAGCGGACGGGGTGAAAATCTAGGTGAGAGATGACTGCCAACCAGCACCCCCGGAATGGAACCGATAAGCAAATTGGCCGCTAACAAATAATCAACGCTCCCGAAGCTTGCGTTTAAAATACCTGCCGCAGTAACGAGCAGAAAAGCATGCGCAATATCGGTTCCGACAATGTCGGATGTTTTCATTTTAAATAAGTACAGCATAGCAATCGCAAACAACGAGCCGGAACCGATCGATGTTAAGCCGACGATAAATCCAAACACGACACCGATTAGAATCGTAAGCATTCGCTTATCTTCTAGCGGCATCAGCTGCCAGCGGTTCGGGCGAAGTTTTTTGTCCAGAAACAGGCGGACGATGATCGAAATGGCAACTAGGGTCAGAACATAACCAAGAGCGTGTTTAATAATCTCTTCCTGATGCTGGTGGAAGGCGGGAAACAAATGAAGTATGCCAATGGCTATAGAAGCACTCGGAATACTGCCGATGGCTAAGTATTTTACCAATTTAAAATTGATTGTTTTCTGCCGCCAATGGGACGCAACGCCAAACAGCTTGGTGATTGAGTTATAGACAAGGTCCGTGCCGACCGCTATGGAAGGATTGATTCCAAGCACTATTAAAAGAGGAGTTAAAAGCGCAGCTCCGCCTACACCTGTCAATCCGACTAAGACACCGACTAACAAACCCATCAAAATGATGCTAACACTCATGATAAAGGCCTCCTGAAAACCCGACTATTTTTATCAGATTATATATGATTAGGTCGCTTTAATCAATTAAATTTTTTGAATATTTGTACGGATGCTTCTATGATTTTTGTATGCTCAATATCTTTATTCATTTGCCCCATAATGAGTGTCAGGACGAGATGGGAGTAAGTTTGACCGGTTAAAACAGGTCATTCGGGTCGGTATTTGGTTGAATTAGGTCAACCATTCAGCCATCTTTGTGCCAATACCTGCTGTCACTGGGAATCGAGGTGTGAATTGGATGCGGTAGGAAACGAAGGCAATAAAAAAGATACCTTTAGGTCAGGTATCTTTTTTTAGGTTACATACGCTGCTGATAAAACGGCAGCTCCGTATGGCCCATTTCTCTTACATAAACAAACAGGTTGCCTTTATGGTGAATTTCATGCTCTAGCGCAAGCTGAAGCAATGCGCTGCCAGTGAATTTTCTTCCGAAAGCAGCTGTCAAATCAATTTCTCTGTTAAGGTGTTCCTCAGTCAGCTGTTCAAGGATGGCAGCCGTTTTTTCTGTATACGTTTTAGCCAAAACATTGAGATCCGTTTCCGTTTCTTCCTGCTGGTTTTGAAAAGGTGAGGCATTGCCTTCTTTAATGACATTTGCGAACAGATAGAAAGACGTCAGGATGTGCTTGACAAGCTCTTCTGCTGACATTGATGTTTCCGTCGGTTTGTAGCTGTAATGGTCTTTGCTGATTTTTTCTGTCAGCTCAATCGTCACATTGCGATGTGACAAAAAGTGACTCACAATTTGAGTGGATTGGGTCAATAGAATCTCCTCCATATTCAAAATAAATGTTGCAATGAAATCCTATATCAATGGGCATAAATTAACAAGCAATATGCTAAGAATTGATTGTTATTCTTGCGGTTAGCCGAAATTCGACAATTGCGGTCTTTTTGCGTTCTTCTTTTTCTTGTAAATATGATAAAATATGACATATCTCGGGTATATAAAAGGGGGGATTAATTGAGGATGAAGCAGACTATTCCGTCCTCTTATGTCGGGCTTAAAATTAATGAATGGTATACCCATATCCGGCAGTTTCACGTAGCTGAAGCAGAACGGGTCAAGCTCGAAGTAGAAAGAGAAATCGAGGATATGGAAGAAGATCAAGATTTACTGCTGTATTATTCTCTAATGGAATTTAGGCACCGTGTTATGCTGGATTACATTAAGCCTTTTGGAGAGGACACCTCACAGCTAGAGTTTTCAGAATTATTAGAAGACATCGAAGGGAATCAGTACAAGCTGACAGGACTGCTCGAGTACTACTTTAACTTTTTTCGCGGGATGTATGAATTTAAGCAGAAAATGTTTGTCAGTGCCATGATGTACTATAAGAGGGCAGAAAAGAACCTTGCCCTTGTGTCAGACGACATTGAAAAAGCTGAATTTGCTTTTAAAATGGCTGAGATCTTTTACAATTTAAAGCAGACGTATGTCTCTATGAGCTATGCCGTTCAGGCGTTAGAAACGTATCAGATGTATGAAACGTACACTGTCCGCAGAATCCAATGTGAATTCGTTATTGCAGGTAATTATGATGATATGCAGTATCCAGAAAGAGCATTGCCCCATTTAGAACTGGCTTTAGATCTTGCAAAGAAAGAAGGCAATCCCCGCCTGATCAGTTCGGCCCTTTACAATCTCGGAAACTGTTACGAGAAAATGGGTGAACTGCAAAAGGCAGCCGTATACTTTGAGAAATCTGTTTCTATTTGCAAGTCGGAAAAGTTCGATAATCTTCCGCATTCTATCTACTCATTAACACAAGTTCTGTATAAACAAAAAAATGATGCCGAGGCGCAAAAGCAATATCGTGAAGGATTGGAAATCGCCCGTCAGTATAGTGATGAATTATTCGTGGAGCTTTTTCAATTTTTACATGCGTTATACGGAAAAAACATTGACACAGAATCAGTCTCACACACCTTTCAATTTCTCGAAGAACATATGCTGTATCCTTATATTGAAGAGCTGGCGCATGATGCTGCCCAATTCTATATAGAAAACGGACAGCCTGAAAAAGCACTTTCCTTTTATGAGAAAATGGTGCACGCACAAAAACAAATCCAGAGAGGAGATTGTTTATATGAAATCTAAATGGATGTCAGGTTTGTTAATCGTTGCGGTCGTGTTCAGCTTTACTCAGGAGATGGTCCATGCAGGAGAAACAGCGGATACAGAGGGAAAAACATTTCATATTGCGGCACGTAATCAAACATGATGATAACGAAAAAAACCCCTCCGGTTGCGGAAGGGTCTTTTTTATTTTAGCTTCCATTCCTTAATGGCCAGCTTTAGAGGACCCGCTGGACACCAATGGATTAGCTTGTCCGATTTCGCGCGCCTCAGCCCGCTTTGATGACGTAGGCTCTGCAAGGCGTCGCTGAATGGCCCGAACATTATTAAGCGTTTTTGAGCTTGTAAGCGGTTTAAAAACTCGTAGTGTCCGGCTGCGAAGGTGACGGAAGACACAATATTTTCGTCCTACGAATGCCACCTATTAATGAAAAAAGAAAAAGGAGAGATGATAGTGAGCATTCAAGTGAAGAAAAATTTGGTTTCTGAGGCGAAGTACGCGCTGAAATGCCCGAATGCGATGTCCGCTGAATATATTACCATTCACAACACGGCCAACGACGCGTCCGCTGCCAATGAAATCAGCTACATGATCGGCAACACCAGCTCGACAAGCTTTCATTTCGCGGTTGACGATAAAGAGGTGATTCAAGGACTGCCGCTTAACCGTAACGCTTGGCATACTGGTGACGGGACAAACGGTACAGGCAACCGCAAGTCGATCGGCGTTGAAATTTGCTACAGCAAATCGGGAGGCCCAAAGTACGAGGCAGCCGAGGCATTGGCGATCTCTTTTGTGGCACAGCTTTTGAAGGAGCGGGGCTGGGGAATTGACCGTGTCAGAAAGCACCAAGACTGGAACCGTAAATACTGTCCGCACCGCATTTTATCAGAGGGGCGCTGGGAGCAAGTCAAGGCGGCAATTGAAAAGGAATTAAACGGTGGCGTATCAGCGAAAAAAGCTTCATCTTCTGCGCAAGTGTATTATGTGAAAAAAGGAGATACGCTGTCCGGCATTGCAGCATCACATGGTGTGAGTGTGAAAACACTGCAAAGCTTCAATCACATTACTGATCCAAATCTCATTAAAGTCGGACAAGAGATCAAGCTTTCCGGGACCGCTTCTTCTAAAAGCCATGCCCCATCCTCATACCCGCTGCCATCCGGGGTTATCAAAGTAACGAGCCCGCTGACAAAAGGCACAAAAGTAAAGCAGGTGCAAACTGCACTGGCAGCTCTATATTTTTATCCTGATAAAGGGGCGAAGAATCATGGGGTGGACGGTGTATATGGGCCAAAAACAGCAAATGCTGTGAAACGCTTTCAATCTGTCAGCGGTTTAACGGCAGACGGCATTTACGGGCCGAAAACGAAAGCCAAAATGGAACAAAAACTATAATGAAAAAAGGAAGCTTCACCTGAATGGAGCTTCCTTTTTCATCTTACATAAACGCAGTGAGAACCTCTTGAATATCAGATATACTTTTAGACTGATTTGGCACAGCAGGGGAGTGCCGCGCCACAAAAGGATTTAAGTGTTATTGACAATTTCCTAGGCTTAAAGCTGCCAAGGAAATCTAGAGAAGCAACAATCTTTGAGCATTAACACAGAAAAAAAAAGACCCGGTAATTACCGGGGAAAATAAATAGAAAGTTAAAGGTTTAGTGATATTTTTTATATTCTACTTTGTAATCATAGTCATGCTTGTCATGATCATAACACTTTTTGCCATGGTCATAATATTTTTTATCATGGTCATAGCACTTTTTGTCGCAATCGTAATCTTTCTCATGATCATCATAATACTTTTTATCATGGTCATAATACTTCTTATAATATTTCTTTTTGTAAGTGTAATACTCTTCTTTATATTTTTTATAATAACCCATGCTTACTCCTCCTTTAATGTTTGATCAGTTTTATTATATGAATTCAAAAAGAGATGGTATGGTCATATGTATTCGTCATTAAAAAAAGGCTGTTTTAAATAGATAGCGTGCCAGCTTACATCAGTTTGTTAAAAGGTTTGGCAAGCATGAAGACATAAAATAGAAAGTCTGCTGAATAAACGTAATAATAGTTTAGCCTCGTTTGAGTAAACATGTTTTCCGCCTTGTAACTTGATATGCTTGTGTACGATTGTTTTTTGCCGAGTAATCCACCTGTTGATCGACCGTATAAGACGTGTGTCAGAATCACACTCCAATGTAAACGCCGCATTTTTTCTTCTCTAGTAAAAGAAGAGCTAACTTTTCTTTCGCCTCAGCTGTAGAGTCAATCTGCCAATAAATCCCTTCATCTATCTCCTGAAATGTAAATACGATAAAAAGGTTTTCATTCATAGATGAGTAGCGTAAACTGGTGCTGACTGATAAAGGAGAGCGCTTAGCATGAAAGATATGTATGACAGTTTTTTATCCCTTTCTGCGTCTGAATCGGAGTACCGGATTATTTATGAAGAGAACAGCGGGAGCGAGCATATTGTTCTTGGTCCTCACGGCGGAAGAATTGAGCCGGGCGTCAGCGAACTGGTGCGGGCATTTGCTGATCAATGTTCCATTTATATTTTTGAAGGATTGAAGCAGCGCAATAACCGTTCGCTTCACCTGACAAGCACTCGTTTTGATGAACCGCTTGCTTTAGAAAAAGTAAACGCCCACCGATTCGCACTGGCCTTTCACGGCTACCGTGATCTGAAAAAGCCGCATACATTGGTCGGAGGCGCGGATCGGAGAAAAGCAGCAGCCATTTGTGAGTTGCTGAATGAGGCGGGGTTCAGTGCGGAACTGGTCAATGAAAAAGGCCGGCTGGCAGGTGTCCATCCGCAAAATATCGTCAATCGGACAAAAAGGGAGATGGGGCTGCAGCTGGAACTAAGTACGGCGCAGCGAAGCGCGCTGTTTCACAATTTTGGCTGCCGTAAGGGACGGTACATAGAAAACAAGCTTTTTTCTCAATATGTGAATGCTGTTAAGCTTGGTTTTTATGGAAAAATCAAGTAGGACCTGCAATAACTGCCTATTTCTTCATACGCTGTGAATGTGTGAATGCGTAGGGAGGAATGAACTCATGTTTTATCATATTAAAGAGCTTCAATATCAGGCAAAGCCTTCCCGTCCGGATCCTGTTTATGCGAAAAAGCTGCAAGAGGTGCTGGGCGGCCAATTTGGTGAAATTAGCGTGATGATGCAATATTTGTTTCAGGGTTTTAACTGCAGGGCAGATGCCAAGTATAAAGATTTGCTATGTGATGTGGGGACGGAAGAGATCGGACATGTGGAAATGTTGGCTACAATGATTTCCAGGCTTCTGGATGGTGCTCCCGCTGATGTACAGGAAAATGCTTATAAAAGCAACCCCGCTATTGCAGCAGTGATGTCAGGGATGAACCCTCAGCATGCTATTGTGTCCGGCTTAGGTGCGATGGCATCAGATAGTGAGGGTTATCCGTGGAATGCAAAATACATTATCTCAAGCGGAAATCTGCTGGCGGATTTCCGCGCAAACTTAAATGCGGAAGCCCAGGGGCGCCTTCAGGTGACGCGACTCTATGCCATGACTGATGATCCCGGGGTAAGAGATATGCTGTCATTTTTGATTGCAAGGGATACTTATCATCAAAATATGTGGTATGCAGCGATTAAAGAGCTGGAAGAAAGAGAACGGGATATTGTCGTTCCCACGACATTTCCGCGTGAGCTAGAAAAGCAGGAAGTATCCTATGATCTGTTTAACTTTTCCAGAGGGGATGAAAGCTCACAGGGAAGGTGGGCTCATGGCGAAGCCTTTGATGGCCGGGGCGAATTCAGGTATATCCCGGCTCCGATTGCGTTCGCATCTGCGCCTCATCTTAAACCGGCGCCAATGTGGCTGCAGAATACCATGCCTCCGATGTCGAAATATTAATATCTATGCCGGGCTGAGGGCAAATGTCCCCAGCCCGTTTTTGATTAGCTGTATTTGCCGATTTGATACAACGCTTTTTCTTCAGCGACCTGCAAGTGCTGCTGATCGCCTTCCTCGTACGCATTTGGCCGCTTATGTGATAATAAATAAGCAAGCCTCTTCTGAAATTGAATACCTGCTTTACGCCGTTCAAACATTTCAAGTCTTTTCTCAGCAAAGTCCTTTGTCACCCGGAATACCGTCGCAATGGTTGCAAGAGCCTGACTTCTCCATTGCGGCAGTTCCATCTGCAACAGCATAAAGGTTGGCACACAGAAGTGGTACATAAATTGGTTCGCCTGGAATTCCTGCAGCTCCCTGAAGAGCTTGTTCATCTGAAAATGATTGCCTGCATGCTTTAATACGTGGCACAGTTCATGGCCAAAATCCTCCCATTGCTCTTCCTGGGACTTTTTTTGGTTCAATATGATACTGTACATGCCGTCGTATTTTACCATCATGCTTCCCATCTCCTCGAAATGAACCCATATATCAAGGTCGTTTGCGATTTTCAGCATGTCAATGTGATGGGGAGAGGTGATGCCCAGCCGACTGTATAAATTTTTTACGTATTCCTCCAGATGTGATAAGTAATCGCCCAATTGAATACTCCCTTTCGAACGTATGTTCTGTTTGTAGCGAGAAAGAAAAGCCCGTTTAGGACTAAAAAAGTGTGTTGAAATCTTTCCCTTTTCTTTAAAAAATAAACACTTTTTCTTTATATCGGTCTATTTTTTATATGTTTTAGAGAACAGAAAAAATATTTATTTGTTTTTCGGTTTCCGGTTCTTTTCTTTTTCTTTTAAATAGTTGATAAATTCAATGGCCTGCTGCTTGCTTTCCGGGGAAAAATCCTGCATATCCCGGTATGCGAGCTGCAAGTCCGGATCAGAAAACATATCATCATCAGATTTTTTTTCTTTTCCTGTTAATAAGTAATCCGTTGTCACTTGGAAGTAATCAGCCAGCTTTTGCAGTGTGTCGTAATCAGGTTCGCTTCGCCCATTTTCATAATGAGAATAGCGTGCGCGCGATACACCGATGTGAGATGCGATTTCTTCCTGTGTCCTTTTCCCTCTGAGACTCTTCAATCTGCTGCCTATCATACTATGACCTCTCTTTTTTTAACTCCCTAAGTTACTTACGATTATAGATACAATCTGTATCAAAATAAAGTTATGATAAAAAAAGTATCAAAAATAACTTGATGATACAGAATGTATCGTTTATACTTGGTAACAGTTGATACGAATTGTATCAAAAACAAATCGGGAGAGTGATCACATGCATCCGATTCAAATCGTTTTTAGTGAAAATCCGATAGATCAGCGCCATCTCGGACAATCCGGCGGCTCCATTTCTTTTACGGCATGCGGCCTTCCGGTATTCCATTTTGAAAATCGAGAACAATTTCAAGCGTACTTGCTGTTAAAAGAAGAGGTGAAACGCAATGAAAGGGGATAAAAGCTATCCTTTTCCGATGTATTCAGGACTGTTGAATTCAGAACATTATGACAAAATAGGGTCGGCTCTGTGGCTGTTTCTCTGGTTTATCAGCTCAACGACAAAAGAAATTGAAATGGACGGCGTGAACTGGGGAATTGTGCTCGGCCATAAGCCATTAAAAGCAAGAGAGATGGCAGCCGTATTCGGTGTTAGTGAAAAAACAGTCAGAAGATGGCTGGAGCTTCTTGAAAGCCATGGATACATAAAGGCTGCCCGCGCGCCATACGGACTCATGATTTCTGTGAAGCATTCCAAAAAATTCAGCTTCAGATCGGACAAAACGGAGCAACGCAGCGATAAAGAGCGGTCATTTTCGCCGCTGGCACTGGACAAAGAAGACCGCTCTAATATAGATAAAACAAAAACATATACTGCTGCTGATGATGCAGTGGATCACATTGCGAAGCGGTTTACACAATTACGGTCGGCTCAAGAAGGACGCACCGTGTATCCTTCCTCCAGAGATTATCAAGCCATCGCTCGTATTGTCGCCATCGGCGTTCCTGTAACGCAAACAATCAAATGGCTTGAGGAATGTTTTCAAGCTTTTGAAAACCGGCGAACCGCTGCTTCTGAAACGATAAAGGCCTTTCGCTACTGTTCGAAATTCATCGAAGACCGATTTTTCGCGCAGCAAGCCAAAAAGACCGCCGCAAAACAACATGAGAGGAATGAAAGTAATGACAAAACATACAATCGAGCAGATTTTAGACGAGCTGAGAAAAGGGAGACGTCCATTACTGGCGGACAAACCGGCCGAATCAGACGCAAGCCGGTATGATTGCCAGAGATGCAAGGATCAGGGGGGATATCTCAGCCGGCAAGACGGTCTGGAAGTATGGACAATGTGCAGCTGTATGGCAGAACGAAAAGTGAAACGGTTGCTGGGCGCCAGTGAAATTACCCCTGCCTTCAGACAGCTTGGCTTTCATGAATTCCGCACCCAAGGGAAGCCACAGGCCGTCAAGGACGCGTTTGAATGCGCCAAAGAGTTTGTGGCGGATTATGAACACATCAAGGACAGCCGGAAAAACAGCATCGCCCTTTTGGGTCAGCCCGGTTCCGGGAAAACACACCTTCTTACTGCTGCGGCTAATGACTTGATGAGAAAGCGCCATGTGCCGGTCATTTATTTTCCATTCGTCGAAGGCTTTACTGATTTAAAAAATGATTTTGACCTTTTAGAAGCTAAGCTGAACCGAATAAAGCAGGCAGACGTGCTGTTCATTGATGATCTCTTTAAACCGGTAAACGGCAAACCGCGCGCCACTGATTGGCAGCTGGAACAAATGTATTCCGTTTTGAACTACCGCTACTTAAATCATAAACCGATTCTGCTTTCAAGCGAGCTTACGATTGAAACGCTTGTCCGGGTTGATGAAGCGATCGGCACGAGAATCTATGAAATGTGCAGTGATTATTTAGTGATTATTAAAGGAACAGCGTATGACCTGAATCATAGATTGGAGGGCATCAGATAATGTGCAAGCTCTGTCATGCAAAGAAAGTAATTGTTGAACATACCGGGATCGGAGCGGTTTTTCATCCATGTCCGAACTGCCGGTCCGGCAATGATTTAACGCCGGTTATTCAAAGGCTGGAACAAATGCTGACAGCCGGAAAAGCGGGGCTGAATGCCCGTGATTAAACAGCTGGCTGCTCTTTTCGCTTTGCTGTTTCGGGCGAAGCGAACAGAAAAAAACATCGAACAATGGTACAAGGATGACGGGAAGTGAAGCAGATGCAAGAAACAAAACAATTTGAAATGAGTCCTGCGCCGTGGCGTGCTGTCGCATGCGGAGATACGAAGCCTATTTATATCTATTCTGCTTACAGTGAAGAAGAAAAAGAGAGATTCCCTTATTCAAATGGCCGGCTGATCGCCGCTGTATTTGACCTCAGCTCTTTTTCGCAAATAAGCAATGCCAACTTGATGGCAGCCGCACCTGAGCTGAAGGAAGCGGCTAAAGCGGCGCTGGATTTTCTGAACGGGAACTCCGCCCATTCCAAGGAGCACATCATAAAGGTATTAGAAAAAGCTAACAAAAGCGTTGAACCCGAAAGGAAGGAAAAGACATATGATCAACCCTAAAAAACTCGTAAATATTGATTCCATCACGCTCGACAGCCAGCTTGAGGATGGAAAAATCCGCGTTATTATAGTCGACGGCATAAAGAATGAAGCCTGGATCACAGAAGCTCCAGAGCACGGGAAAACGCTTGTTGAAACGAGAAAGGGAGACCTTGCCCGAGTAGAATTTGAAATCGGCTACAAATTAAACTAAAGCGAAAAAAGAATACGTCCAAGACGGAAAGCCTGCGGACACTGATCAACATGCACAGCATTTGTGCGTTGATTGGTGTCCGCTTTTTTTATTGCACAAATGAGGAGGAATCATAGAATGCAAGACTTATTATTTGAATATAAACGCACATTAAAACAAACAAGAACACTTTATAAACCGCTCGCTGAAGCAGATGAATCAGTGCTCTCAGCTGAAGACATGAAGGATAAAAAGATTATCAGAAACATCATCACAGACCTCGAATATGTAACAGAATGGCTTGAAAAAGGAAGACAGCCCGGCATCAGACGGGCGATTGACCGGCGTGATGCGTATCAGCGGCTGATGATCAAAGATCCAAGAATCATAGAATCATTTTCTGGCAATATGATGTTTGAGCCGGACGGACAGGTATCTGAGGAAGACAAGGACAGAATCCGAGAAGCTTTATCCCTTTTAACGGACAGGGAGAAAGAAATGTTTTTGCTGCATAAGGTAGAATGCTTTTCTTATGAACGCATTGCTGATCTTCTTGGCGTCAAAAAATCAACTGTGCAGACGACAATCAAACGGGCTCTATTAAAGATGCAGAGACAGCAGGAGGAAATGAACCGATCACTTGCCTGAAGCTTGTCATACGTTTGCCACCTATAAGTGAAAAGAGCATGACACATAAGCGGCCGGCATTACCGGCCGCTTTTATGAATAGAAATCTATGCTGGAGGTGGCGGTGATGCCGTAGCATGAAAACACAACAGAGAGCAAAAGCATTAGCAATCTATCAGCACCATCAGGGAAATATCACAAACCGGGCCATTGCAGACACAATCGGCGTTTCGGCGAAAACAATCAGCATTTGGAAAAAACAGGACAGGTGGAAAGAAGCCTTGTTTTCTGAAAACGGACATAAGCAGCGCCGCATAGAAAACGATGAATTAAATGAACGGCAGCGGCTGTTCTGCCTGTACTACGTAAAAAGCTTCAATGCGACACAATCAGCGATCAAGGCGGGCTATTCTCCGGACAGCGCCCATGTGACGGGCTGCCGACTGTTAAAGAATGAAAAGGTTGCCGCTGAAATCAGGCGGATAAAAAAAGAAATGGTGAATGAAGTGTTTATTGAAGCGATGGACGTTTTGCAGGTATATGTCAAAATCGCGTTCGCCGATATCACGGATTATGTGACCTTTGGCAAAAAAGAGGTGCAGGCCGTCGGGAAGGCAGGACCGCTGTTTGATGAAGATGATAACCCGATCATGAAGGAAGTCAGCTTTGTCGATGTCAAAGACTCCGGTCTTGTTGACGGCACCATTGTCACGGAGGCAAAGCTCGGCAAGGAAGGCATCGCCATTAAGCTTGCCGATAAAATGAAAGCACTTGAAAAGCTGTCATTATACTTTGATTTGTTTCCGGATCAATTTAAGCAAAAAATAGAAAATGAGAAGTTAAAGCTCGCGAAACAAAAAGCGGATAAAACTGATGACGGCCGCGAGCCAATTGAAATCATGATCAAACGAAAAGAGGACAAGGCATGATTGTAAAAGAAATCAATCCTCATTTTGAAGATTACGTGTTCAATTGGGAGCAGACGTACCAGTTTCTCGTCGGCGGCTACGGCTCATCTAAAAGCTATCATACCGCATTGAAAATCGTATTAAAGCTGCTGAAGGAAAAGCGGACGGCGCTCGTCGTCCGCGAGGTGTTCGATACCCACCGGGATTCGACCTTCGCTTTATTTGAAGAGGTGATTGAAGAGCTTGGTCTCACGAAGGCAGCCGCAGCACTTTCTTCCCCGCTTCAGCTGCGGTTTCAAAACGGCAGCCGGATCATGTTCAAAGGAATGGACAACCCGGCGAAGCTGAAATCTGTTCACAACATTTCATTAATATGGATTGAAGAGTGTTCTGAGGTGAAGTATGAAGGCTACAAGGAATTAATCGGCCGTCTGCGCCACCCTGAGCTGAAGCTGCACATGATTTGCACCACCAATCCCGTCGGCACCTCCAATTGGACATACCGGCATTTTTTTCGGGATGAACGCAATCAGCGGTTTGTGCTGGATGACAGCGAGCTTTACGAAAAGCGGACACTTGTCAGGGGAGATACGTATTATCATCATTCCACGGCAAACGACAACCTCTTTCTTCCGGAAAGCTATATCAGGCAGCTTGACGGACTGAGGGAGTATGATCCTGACCTTTACCGAATTGCCCGAAAAGGCAGGTTCGGCGTTAATGGAATCAGGGTGCTGCCGCAGTTTGAGGTGCTCCCGCACGACCTTATCGAAAAGCATATTGCGGCCATCAGCCAGCCGATCCTTCGCACGGGCATGGATTTTGGTTTTGAAGAATCATACAATGCTGTTGTCCGTCTCGCCGTCGATCCCGATAAGAAATATCTCTACATTTATTGGGAGTATTATAAAAACAAAATGACAGATGACAGGACGGCTGAGGAGCTGCGGGAATTGCTTGAAACACAGGAAATGATCAAAGCCGACTCCGCTGAGCCGAAAAGCATTCAATATTTCCGCCAGCAGGGGTTTCGGATGGTCGGAGCCAGAAAGTTTCCCGGCTCCAGGCTTCAATATACCAAAAAGGTCAAACGCTTCAAAAAAATTTTCTGTTCGGACCGCTGTGAAAATGTCATCTATGAGCTCAAGACACTGACGTATGCCAAAGATAAAAACGGTGCGCTGATTGAGGATGAATTCACGATCGATTCGCATACGCTTTCTGCCATTTGGTATGCGCTTGATGATTATGAGGTCGCAGATGTGAAGGAGACAGCGCAAAAACGAATCCGTCCGAACCGAGAAAGGAGAAGGTCATAAATGCCGCACAATCAAACAGTCAGAGCAACCGTTTTAAAAGCCAATGCATCTGCTCCTCAGACAAAGCAAATTTATGAAGACGACTTTTCTGATTTGTACGGAGAGGATATCATCGCTCCGCCCTACAATATCACCGAGCTCAAAACAATTGCTGAATACTCAACCATTCTTCAGCAATGCATTGATGCGTACAGAGTGAATATTACTGGTTTTGGTTTTGATGTGGAGTACACGTTTGATGTCAATGCCACGGATGTCGACCAGGAGAAAAAGAAGAAAGCGGAAAAAGACTGGGCCAGACTTGAAGCCTTTTACAAATGCCTTCACTTTGATGAATCTGCTGAAATGATTTTAGGCTATGCCATTGAAGACAGGGAAAAAACCGGAAACGGCTTTATGGAAGTGCTTCGCGACGGAATGGGAAAGCCGGCCGGCATTGAATATTTGGATGTGAAATATATGCGCGTATGCGGAGCCGGCGAGCCTGTCGAAGTATCTTTTATGTATGAAGAAAACGGAAAAGTGAAGAGAATCAAAAGGCAAAAACGGTTTCGGAAATTTGTCCAGATGATCAATGGAAAGAAAGTATTTTTCAAAGAATACGGCGATCCTCGAAAGATGGACATGCGCACGGGCGAATATGTCAGCACACTGGCTGAAAAGCACCAAGCAAATGAAGTGATCCATCTTAAAATCGGAAGCGGCGTATACGGCGTGCCCCGCTGGGTAGGCAATATCGTCAATTTATACGGCGCCCGGAAAGCGGAAGAGCTCAATTTTATGTACTTTAAGCAGGGGCGTCACGTACCCGCTGCGATTACAGTGGAAAACGGGATGCTGTCTGAAGCGTCTTACCGGGAGCTGCAGGCGTACATGAATGACCTTGAAGGTGTGGAAAACGCCCATAAATTTCTTCTGATTGAGGCGGAAGGCATCGCGAAGGAGAAGGATCTACACGGCGGTGAAGATATCACGCCTGTTTCTGTGGAGATCAAATCTCTTGCGGAAATCCTGCAAAACGACGCCTTGTTTCTTGAATATGATGAAAAAAGCAGAAATAAGCTGCGCTCTGCTTTCCGTCTGCCCCCGCTTTATACGGGAGAAGCTCAGGAATACAACCGGGCTACGGCTGATACAGCGAGAAAAATTACGGAGGAGCAGGTGTTTCAGCCAGAGCGGAAAACGCTTGTTAACAAATTGAACACACTGCTTTTGCCGGAGCTGAATCTTCATGATGTGAGGCTGACGTTAAAAGGACCGGACTTTCGTGATCCGCTTGAGATTGCGAAAGTGCTCGGTCCTTTTATTACGGCTGGAGCCGTTTCGCCAAATGATTTACGTGACCTTGCCGGACGGGTGCTCGGCAAAACGCTTGAGGAGTGGCCGGAGGACGTTTACAAACGCCCTGCCGGACAAGATGCTGAAAAGACGAATCTGACAGCACTTATGCAGGAGCTGAAGGACAGCATCGAAGATATCAAAACGTCCTGAAGGGAGGTGAATCAAGCAGGTGGCGCGGGAATTGAAAAATGCCAAAATCAGCTTTGTCAGCTATGTGGACAAGGCGGCAAACCAGACAGAATTTTTCTTTACGAAGTCAGCCGAACCTCCGTCATTTGAAAAAAAGGTTCGGCTGTTTACGAAAAGCGAGCAGGATGAACAAAAGCTTGTATACGGAATTGTGTATGAGCCTGATGTTCCAGATGCCCACGGCGACTATATGACCGCAGAAGAAATTGAAAAAGCGGCGCATGGCTTTCTTGCAGACGCGCGGGAGATTGATATCAATCACAGCTTTGAAGGCGGCACAGGCGTGGTCGTTGAATCCTATGTGGCGCCCGATGATTTTATCATCGGAACAAAACGGATTACAAAGGGCTCGTGGGTGCTTGTGACAAGAGCGTCAGATGAGGTGTGGGAACAGATCAAAGCCGGCATCATCACCGGCTACAGCATGGCGGGCACTGCGGATGTACATGAAGAAGAACCGGTTGAAAAAGCCGGATTCTTAAGCGTGTTCAAGCAGCTGCTGGCCGACAAAACAGGAAAGGAGACTGAAGACATGAGGAAAGAAGACATGAGGGAATCAATCGAGCATGCGCTGTATCCGTTGCTCAAACGGCTGGAGACCATTGAAAAAAACACAGAAACAGAGGAAAAACCGGAGCAGACGGGAGATGACGAGCGCCTGAAGAAGCTCGTTGAGGACATGATTGCCCCGCTGATCGAACGCATTGAAGCCCTGGAAAAAGCTCGGGGAGCCTCTAAACAGACGGCGGACGATGCGGCCGGCAATACAGAGCAAGTCAAAAAAACAATCTGGAGCGGACTGCTGTAAACCAGTCAAAGAGGAGGAAATCAATTGAGAAATCAAGAGATCATTCGGAAAGCGGAAATGTCGCTTTCTGCTTTAAAAAGCGGCGGGCTCATGAACCCTGCACAAGCATCAGCTTTTATCCGCATGGTGCAAAACACGCCGACCATTTTCAGTGAATCCCGCGTGATTCAAATGGAAAACGATTCACAAAAATTTGAGAAAATCGGCTTCGGCCAGCGTATCTTACGTGCAGCTCAAGAAGGAAAGGCGCTGACAACAGACGAGCTGACGGTTCCGACGACCAGCACTGTCCAGCTGAACACAAAGGAAGTCATTGCGGAAATTAACATTACGTACGACACGCTCGAAAACAATATCGAAAAAGGCGGACTGCAGCAAACGATCATGCAAATTTTAGCAGAGCGGGCGGCAGTTGATATTGAAGAGCTGATCGTAAACGGAGATACCGCATCAAAAGATCCATACCTGGCGCAGCTTGACGGGATCCGTAAACAAGCAGTGTCCCACATCGTCGATATGAACGGTGAAGAACTGTCCAGAGCGACATTTAAAAAAGGCTTAAAGGCTGTTCCGCCAAAATATTTGCGCATCCCTCAGGAATTCAGATTCTATACCTCTCACGGCTTAGAAATTGAATGGAAGGACCGCGTGGCGGACCGTCAGACAAATCTTGGGGACCAGGCTGTTCAAGGCGGCTTGTCCACAGCATTCGGCGTACCGGTAAAAGGGGTATCCAATATCCAGCCGTACGCAGTCGGAGAGGGAGACGCGCAATATGATGCGTCTGATATCATTCTGACACATCCGAAAAATATCATTCTCGGCTTCTCGCGCAATATTCGAATCGAAGTCGACAAGGATATCCGCTCCCGTAAGTTCATCATTGTCTTAACAGCCAAGCTCGACAGCAAATTCGAGGAAGAGGATGCCTGCGCTAAATTAATTAACGTAAAAGAATAATAGAAATGGGGTGGCCAGCTTATATGCTCATCGAACCGACTGACATCGTTTCTTATTCGGTCTATGACCAGGTGAAAAACAGGCCGGAAGAACTGCTGGCGCAGGATATCATCGAGGCGGAATCGGAAGCTGCCCTCATTACAGGGCACAGCTTTACAGACAGCGTCTACGATCCGCTTCCTGAAAAGGCAAAATTAGCTTTGCTGAAGCTCGCCCAATACTTTGCGCTAGTAAACTGCGACGAATCAGCGGCATCAAGCTATCAGTCTGAGAAAATGGGGGATTACTCCTACACGGTTTCCGGTGAAGCCGGTATTCAAAAGCCCGATGTGTATCATTTGCTGGAAGAGTTTATCCAACCGGATTATGTTCCGGAGTCCGCCAGATTGAAGGTGCGGTCGTTATGAGCTATCAGCAGATGCTGATCCATCGCTGTGATATTTATCATGAAACAGCGCAGTCGCCGCTGGCGGGACGATTCGGGATTCCGGCGGACAAGCTTCAGCCCGTATTTTCATATCCGGATACACCCGATGAAGAAAATGTCCCCTGCTACTTTACAGAAAAAACGCAGCAGCTGATTCAGGAAGAGCCTGATCAAACCGTGTACCACAGCTTTCTTGTCCATTTTCCAGGGTCTTCGGATATCCGTATGAACGACAAAATCATTTGGCAACACAACAGCTATATTCTGAAGCTGCCAAAAAAGATCAGACACCATCATTGGGAAGTCATCGCTGTCAGGGATGAAAGTCTATGAAGATAGCGGGACTTAAACAGCTGAACGCATCGTTAAAAGAAGCGGCATCCGGCGGTTTTTCCCGCGAGGCGTCCCGGTGGCTTGAAGAGTGCGGGCAAGATTTTCTGGAGATCGTACAATCTGAACTCATCAGCACGCAAACGATAGATACAGAAAAACTGCTCAGCTCCTTTCAGAAAGGCTCAGAGGACAACCTCTGGATGGTACAAAGCGGCGGACTCTCACTTGAGGTCGGGACCCAGCTTGAATATGCCTCTTTTCTCAATGACGGCCACTGGACGTCAAAAGGAGACGATGTGAGATGGGTGCCGGGGCATTTTCAAGGCTCGCGGTTTATCTATGATCCGGCTTCTTCCACAGGCATGGCACTTAAGAAAAAATGGATACCCGGTACGGGCTATTGGGAGCATGCACTGCTTCTATATGAAAAGCTGTTTGCAACATCAATGGAACATAAATTGCGCCAGTGGCTGAAAAAGATGTAAAGGAGGAGCGGGATGAACAGCGAAACAGGATCGATCATGGCTTTTTTGTACAGCCAGTGGTCTGTTCCCATTTATGAAAGCCAGCTGCCTGATCAGTTTCAAGTGCCGTCTTTATATGTCCCTGCGCCATCTGTTTTTGAAGAAACAGATACGGTCTCCACATTTAAAAAAACCTACAGTCTCAATGTGAAGCTGTTTCATCTTGACTCCGTGCAGGCGCTGGATGAAGCGGACAGGCTCGCGGATGCCATCAGAGAAGCGAGAAATATGGTTCCGCTGCTCAGTGAATCCGGTGAGAAGACGGGGGATATGGTTCGCATCACCCGTATCGAGACGAGGGTAGGAGACAGGGGCGAGGCGGTCATGGTGATCAGGTGGAGCAGCCGATATTATTATCACAAAACAGAACAGCCTGTCTTACAGGATATCGACATGAACAGCGGGGTGAAGTAGCGGTGGCAAAGCAGAAACAAGTGAAGGCTGTACATACAGAGAGCCGGGAAGCTCTTTTTGATACAGCGGATTTGATCAAGCACGCAAAGGAGTTGTTCGGCGTTAAGCCGGAGATCCTTCAGGGGGCTTTATTTGGCGTGGACAAAACACGTCTGGCGAAATCAGAGGCCAGTCAATTGATACAAACATTTTTAACTAAGGAGGTCATGCAATAATGAATGGCGGAACATTTACAGCAGGAACAGAAAAGGAACGTGCAGGCATTTATTTCAATTTTAAAACGACGGCACAGGAACGGGTGTCACTTGGTGAACGGGGGACGGTCGCACTTCCGGTTGCATCAAGCTGGGGCGAAGCGAAAACATTCGTCTCCATTTCAAGCGTGGAGGATTTAAACAAAAAAGTGGGTCTTAGCATCGACGACCCATCTTTATTGCTGTTGCGTGAAGCGAAGAAAAACGCGAAAACGGTATTGATGTACCGCCTCACTGAAGGCGTCAGAGCATCTGCCGATATTGCCGAAGGCGTTAAAGCAACTGCTTTATACGGCGGATCAAAAGGGAATGACATCATCATCCGCATCAATGAAAATGTACTGGATGCAGCGGCATTTGATGTTACAACGTATATGGATGAATCAGAAGTGGATAAACAGACTGTCAAAAAAGCTGAAGAGTTAACAGCGAACGGCTATGTGACATTTACCGGAACAGGAGATCTTTCCTCTTCAATTCCGCTGACTGGATCAGAGGGAGACACGGCTGCCGAGACGCTGAACGCATCTGCGGGAATCCGTTTATCCGGCGGTACAGATAAAGCCCCGGTCAACTCAGACTATACCGATTTCTTGGCTGCGGCTGAAACGGAGAGCTTTGATGTCATCGCTTTGCCGGTTGCCGAAGGAGATCAGCTGAAGGCGACCTTTGCCGCATTCATTAAGCGTCTGCGTGACGGCCAAGGGCAAAAAGTCCAAGGGGTTACAGCTAACTACAGCGGTGACTATGAAGGCATCATCAACGTGACAGAAGGCGTGCTGTTGGAAGACGGAACAGAAGTGACACCGGACAAAGCAACAGCTTGGGTAGCAGGCGCAAGTGCGGGAGCAACCTTTAACCAATCACTTACATTTGTGGAGTATGAAGGAGCCGTTGATGTCTTAAACCGCCTTGACCACGACACGATTGTGGAACGCTTAGGCAAAGGCGAATTTTTATTCACATTTGACGCCCGTGATAAATCGGTAAGCGTAGAAAAAGACATTAACTCACTTGTCACGTTTACGGCTGAGAAAAACAAGAAGTTTGCGAAAAACAAAATCGTCCGTGTCTTAGACGCCGTCAATAACGATTTAACACGCGAGCTGAAAGCCTTAATTAAATCAAGAAAAGGCAGCGGAAGCGATATTCCGGCGTCAGAAGACGGACTTCAGTATGTGAAAACGATGATTACGCAATACATGACAACGCTTCAGGATGCGGGCGGCATTACCGGTTTTGATTCTGATGAAGATATCACAATTTCAATGAATGAAGACCGAGACGGCTTCTTGATTGACCTGGCTGTACAGCCTGTCGACGCAGCAGAAAAATTCTACTTTAATGTGGAGGTAAACTAATATGGCATTAAAAGCACAAAACACGATTTCAGGTAAAGAAGGACGCTTATTTCTCGATGGCGAAGAAATGGCGCATATCAAAACATTTGAAGCAAATGTGGAGAAAAACAAGTCTGAAGTAAACATTATGGGCCGCCGCATGACAGGCCATAAAACAACAGGCGCAAACGGAACAGGCACAGCGACATTCTACAAAGTCACATCAAAATTTGTCATTCTGATGATGGACTACGTCAAAAAAGGCAGTGATCCTTACTTTACGCTGCAAGCTGTGCTGGATGATAAGTCCTCCGGAAGAGGCACAGAACGAGTCACACTTTACGATGTAAACTTCGACTCCGCCAAAATCGCCAGCCTCGATGTTGATTCAGAAGCATTAGAGGAAGAAGTTCCGTTTACATTTGAAGACTTCGACGTGCCTGAAAAGCTTTCTGACACGTTTTAATCAAAACTGAACAAGCCATACGCAGACCTTTCTCAGAAAGGTCTGTTTTTTAATGATGAAATTAATTTAAAGATAAGGGAGTTTTTTACATGAGCGAGAAGAACGAAAACGTATATGATCTTTCCTTTTTTATGCCGGGAAAAACAATCGAAGCCGAAGAAATCAAAGTGCCGATCTCTAAGCGTTTTGTTGATAAAAAAGGGGACATCGTACCATTTATATTTAAAGCGATCACGACGGAGCGCATTGATGAATTAGAGAAAGAAACAACAACTTATAAAAATGTCAAAGGCAGAGGCCGTGTAAAAGATTTAGACAGCCAGCGCTTTTATGCCCGAATCGCAGTTGAATCAACCGTTTATCCGGACTTCCGTTCAAAAGAGCTTCGAGAAGCTTACAAAACGGCCGACCCGGTAGAAGTTGCGAAACGCGTCCTCTCAGTTGGAGGCGAATACGCAAACTGGCTCAACAAAGCGATTGAGATTAATGGTTTCGAAGATGAATTAGAGGATCTGGAAGAAGAAGTAAAAAACTAATCAAGGATGGGCATAAAGAAGCCGTGTATCTCTACTATGCGATGCACGAGCTTCATTATTCTCCATCGGATTTATTAGAACTGTATGAAGCGCCCAGAAACTTTAAGGCGTTTTTGTATGGACTGATTGGATATAAGCTGGATCTCCTTGAAAAACAAGCTAAGAAAGGAGGGGCATCGTAATTGGCAAAGCTGACAGCAAGATTTGAAATGGAAGACCGTGTAAGCAAAAAGTTAAGAAAGATACAAAATGGGTTCAGAGCACTTGAAAAGTATAGAAAAATGGCACAGCGAAATAGCGCTATTGATATACGAAAAGAAAGCAAAACTGTGTTAAGTACAATTGATCGGATACAAAAATCAATAAAGAAAAAGCTTGGGGCCCAAATGATATCCATTTCAGCTGAGGATAACGCCAGCACTGTCATTCAGAAGGTTCAAACTCAATTGCAGGGATTGCCGGCATCGGTATCTATTAAAATTGGCGCTAATGATCAAGCAACAGAAAAGTTTGAGCGATTAAGAGAGTTCGTTGCGGGTTTCAAAGGCTTTACGATTATGCTGAGTGCGGAAGATCAAGTTTCGCCAGCTGTGCAAAAAATACAGCGTTATATGGAAACCGCACTTAAAAATGGTTACTCTGTTACGATACGCGTGATTGATCACGTCATGAAAACAGTCGGCCGCATTTCAGCAGGCATTGATGCACTTACACAAAAAGATAATCTAATTCAGCTTACTTTGAATGATCAGGTATCAAAAAAGCTGGATGAACTTCAGAAGAAAATTGATAGCTTTGGAAAACTAAAGACAGTTGAGAAAACAGCTTCCCCATCAGCTAAGAAAGCAGAGAGCAAAAAGGGAGAGGAAAAAGAAGGCGGTTCCTTCTGGGGAAACCTCGTTGAAGAAGGCAAAAAGAAGATCAAAGAAAAGCTAGATGAAAAAGTAACTGAATATAAAGAAGCCGTTATTGATCGTGTTACCCAAAAGTTTGAAAAATTTAATCCAGAAAAAATACTGGATGATAAGTTTTATGCATTATTAGATAAAGTGTTCGGTCCCGAAGAAAAAACTCCGACAGAAAATGCGTGCTGCTGCAACGGATTGAACCCAGGAGCTGGAGGAGCCGCAGAATCAGGAGGCGGAGGCCTTTTAGATTCATTTATTAGTGAAGGTACAGTCGGTATCAGCAACGCGATTGAGGAATTAAAAAATACCTTTTTGAAGGAATTTGAACACTTTACACCCGAATCGATCACCTCAAAATTAGAATCATACACAGAATCCATTACATCTAAAATGACTGCACTAGCTGAGAAGTTCAGTCCGGATACGATTTTAGCAGAGCTGGATAAGTTTACAACATCGTTCATGGGAAAAGTGGATGAGATCGCGACGAAGTTCAGTCCAGAGACGATTTTGACAGAGCTGGATAAGTTTACAACATCGTTCATGGGAAAAGTGGACGAAATCGCGACGAAGTTCAGTCCAGAGACGATTTTGACAGAGCTGGATAAGTTTACAACATCGTTTATGAGTAAGGTGGATGCGATTGCGACAAAGTTCAGTCCAGAGACAATTTTGACAGAGCTGGATAAGTTCACAACATCGTTTATGAGTAAGGTAGATGCAATTGCGACAAAGTTCAGTCCAGAAACGATTCTGGCACAGCTGGATAAGTTCACAACATCGTTTATGAGTAAGGTGGATGCAATTGCGACAAAGTTCAGTCCAGAAACAATTCTGGCACAGCTGGATAAGTTCACAACATCATTCATGGGTAAAGTGGACAAAATCGCAAGTAAATTTAGTCCTGAAGCCATTTTTAAGCAGCTTGACAAGTTTACAGGCTCCTTTATGAAAAAAGTAGACGAAATCGCAAGTAAGTTCAGCCCTGAAGCCATTTTTAAGCAGCTTGATAAATTTACAGATTCCTTTATGAAAAAAGTGGACGATGTCGTAAGTAAATTCAGCCCAGAAACCATTTTTAACGAACTGGATAAGTTTGCAGATTCCTTTATGAAAAAAGTGGACGATGTCGTAGGTAAATTCAGCCCAGAAACCATTTTTAACGAACTAGATAAGTTTGCGGATTCCTTTATGAATAAAGTGGACGATATCGTAAGTAAATTCAGTCCAGAAACCATTTTTAACGAACTGGACAATTTTACAGACTCCTTTATGAAAAAAGTGGATGATATCGTAAGTAAATTCAGTCCGGACGCAATTTTCACTAAAGCGGAAGACTTTGTAACAAATATTGTTGACAAAATCTCTGAAAAATTCGATTTCCTCAACCCAGATAAAATCGCGAATAAAGCAGAAAAGTTTTTTGATAATATTGTCTCAAAAATCGCGAAAAAATTTGAGAAATTCAGCCCTGATAAAATTATTGAAAAAGCGGCGGAATTTTTTGAAAAAATGATAAAAGGCATTGCTGAAAAACTGGGGAATCTGGATTTTGGAGGACTGTTTGGCGGCAAATCCAGCGGAAGCAAAGGCAAACAAAAAGCCTCAAAAGCCAATACAAATCATTCAACTTCAAACAACTCAAACCGCACTAAAAAACCTTCGATGAACCAAAAAGCGTCAGGTTCTAAATCGAAGAAATCAGGCGGCAAATGGGGCGGAACTTGCGGATGCTGTTGTGCCGGTATCAGTACAGGCAAAAGCAAAAAAGTCAAAAATAGAAACGGTTCATCAAAAAAAGGCAATCAATCAAATCCTGTGAATACGCCTAAATCGGCAAAAGCAGCTAAAGGCGGATCAGGCAAAGGTTTTTCAGGCCTTCTGAAAACATTGGGAGAATCAAAAGGTTTGAAGGGCGGACTGAAGGGTTTAAAAGGAGCCGCAAAAGGAATACCGGGATTAGGCGAAATATTGTCTCTAACTGACTTAGCTGGAATCAATAAGGATAATGCCGGTGAAAAAGTAGGTTCAGCCGGCGGAGGTTTAGCCGGAGCAGCTGCCGGAGCGGCTATTGGAAGCGTTGTGCCTGGAGTCGGAACCGCTATTGGCGGTGTTGTAGGAGGAATTGCCGGCACTTTCGGTGGTGAAAGTTTAGGGAAGGCATTTGATGGTTCAGAAGCGAAAGAAAAACTAAATGATACGTTATTTGATGAAAAATGGTGGTCCGAAAAATGGTCAGGTATTAAGACAAATGCTAAGGATACTGTTAGTGGAATGGGGGATACGTGGTCTAATGTAAAAGACTCAGTCAAATCCACTTTGTTCAATAATGAGTGGTGGTCTGAAAAATGGGAAGGTACAAAAAGCTGGGCGAAAGACAAATGGGACAGTGCATCAACAGTTTGGGAATCAGTAAAAGGAAAGATGAAATCTACCTTGTTTGATGAGAAATGGTGGTCTGGGAAATGGGAAGGTGTAAAAGGCTGGGCGAAGGATAAATGGGATAGTGCATCAACAGTTTGGGAATCAGTAAAAGGGAAAATGAAATCCACCTTATTTAGTGAAAAATGGTGGTCTGGAAAGTGGGAAAGTGTAAAAGGCTGGGCAAAAGATAAATGGGATAAAGCAAAGTCAATATGGACCAATTTTAAAAGTTCTATTTCTGATACTCTTTTTAACAAAAAATGGTGGAGTAATAAGTGGTCCAGCGTTAAAGAATTAGGATCCAACATTTTAGGTGGAGTAAAAGAAGTTGGTGGTAAAGTAGCGTCAGGTGCGAAACAAGCTGCCAATAAAACATGGAACTTTGTAAAAAGCGGAGCAAATTATTTATTTGGGACTGATGAGAAAAAGACACAGAAACATGCCACAGGCGGCTACATCACCAAACCAACCATTTCATGGATCGGTGAAGCCGGCAAGGAATTCGTTATCCCAGTTGATAATAACCGAGGCAGAGGTAAAATGCTTCTCTCACAAGCGGCGTCTAAACTTGGTATGCAAGTCGTAGACAATATGGGAACCGCTTCGTCTTCTGCTGGAAGCCCGGTATCTGTATCAAGAGGAGCTGCTGCCAGTCCGTTATCAGGATCAGCCTCTCCATCAATGGACACTGCAAATCTGACAGGGCAAGCGTCCACACTCGGACAGCAATTTTCAGAAGGCTTTGGTAAAGGCATCAGCAATCAGCCGGTCAAAATGGAAGATTGGAAAAAGAAAAACATCAATACGCCATTTACACAAATGATTTCTTCTTCACCAAATTACGGAAAACAGATGGTAAGCGGCTATGCTAAGGGGCAAAACGGCACAGCAACCGGAACAGACGGCTTTTTACAATCAAAAGTCAAAACACCGTTCCAAGCTACTGTAAATAAATCTTCATCATGGGGAAGCGGTACAATCAAAGGGTTTGCTTCAGGACAGAATAGTTCCCAAACCGGTACTGATCAATATGTAAATACACATGTGAATAAGCCGTTTTTGCGATCTAAAGAATCATCAAATGGCTGGGGAACCGGTATGATCGGGAATTTTGTATCAGGTATGACTTCAAAAGCAAGTGAAGTCCATGAAGCCGCCAAGGAACTCGCGAAAAAAGTTGAGAAGGCTTTCCGTGAAGAATTAGATATCCATTCGCCTTCTCGAGTTATGATGAGTCTTGGCCGCTTTGCCTCAGTCGGTGTTGTAAAAGGCCTGGATTCTGTCGATGTGAAAAAATACGCTGAAAAGCAAGCTGGTTCACTGGCTGCTGCTTATTCCGGAATGGGAGCAGTGGGAGGAAATGTGAAACAGTGGCTTATGGCTGCAATGATGGCCACAAAAACACCATTGAGCTGGCTCTCGGGATTAATGACGATTGCACAGTATGAATCAGGGGGCAACCCGAACTCTATTAACCTGTGGGATAGCAATGCGAAGGCGGGAAATCCATCCCAAGGGCTCATGCAGACAGTCCCGACCACTTTTAATGCACATAAAGCGCCAGGCATGGGTAACATTAGAAACCCGATTCACAACGCTGCTGCAGCGATCGGCTACATTAAAAGCAGATACGGCTCAATTGACAATGTGCCTGGTATTAAAAGCTTGAGACGTGGCGGACCGTATGTTGGATATGCCAACGGCGGACTGATCACAAAAGAACAAATCGCCCGTGTCGGTGAAGGAAACAAGCGGGAATGGATCATTCCGGAGGAGCGGGGCATTCGCGGCCGCTACCTCCTTCAGAGAGCAGCCCAAGCTTTAGGAATGGAAGTAACAGATCCATCACAAACTCAGCAGTCTGAGCTTTCATCAGGACAAGTTTCAGCAGCCGTTACTTCCGGATCCCGGCAAACGGTACAAACAGCCGGAACGAAAGAAATAAAGATTGAATTCAATGGCGACCAGCATTTTCATAACGGACAGGATGCTGACAGTCTAGTAGCTAAAATCAGGCAAGCATTACTTGATGAATTACAAAAAGACATTAACACCGGAACAAAGGGGGTCGTGGCTTTTGACTAAGTCTGTCTATGAATTTTGGATATCACAGGGGAAGGAAAAGCTGCGATTTCCCGTTCTTCCCGAGACAATTGACGTATCTAATAGCTTACAAAATGACTCAGTAAAAATAACAGGGCTGGGTGAAATCACATTTATTGAAGAGCCCGGAGCTAAAGAAATCTCTTTTTCTTCTTTTTTTCCAAAAAGGTATAGCCCGATAGCTGAATATCAGAATATCCCTTCTCCAGAGAACGCCATTGTTAAAATTGAAAAATGGATGAAGGCGAAAAAGCCTGTCCAATTTTTAATTACGGGAACAAAAATCAATATGACATGCAGCATTGAAAGTCTTAAATACAGTGAAGGAGACAAAGAGATAGGAGATAGGGATTTTGATATTGTACTGAAAGAATACAAAACCGCTTCCCCCCGAAAAATCAAGCAGAAGAAAAAAACAAAGGCAAAACGCCCGTCGAAGGCGTCTCCGAAAACCTATACAGTGAAAAAGGGAGACACGCTTTGGGACATTGCCGGCAGATTTTACGGGAACAGCACGCAATGGCGCAAAATTTGGAATGCCAATAAAACAGCCATGATTAAACGAAGCAAACGAAATATCAGGCAGCCGGGCCACTGGATTTTTCCCGGCCAAAAATTAAAGATACCGCAATGAGACAGGTGATGTATGATGATAGAATTGTTTGTCATTAAGGATACAGAATGGCTTGAGCTGGTAGCGGAAAGCGTGTCGCTGGAGGGGCACCGCTTTCAGGCGCCGCGCTCCATAGAAGCGACCATCGTCATCAAACAGGGCGACCAGACGTATTACAGCGTCACAGAAGGAGATACCGTCTTGTTTAAATGGAAGGGAAAAGAGCTTTTCCGCGGGACCGTCTTCGCCCGAACGCCTGATGAACATACGCTTGCCTTCAGTGCTTACGATATGCTGCAATATCTGGTCAAAAATCAGGATGTGTACGTGTTTTCCAACCAGCGTGCTGACCAGATGATCAGGAGGATTGCCAATGATTTTCAGATACCGACAGCCTCGATTGCGAACACAGGCCATACGATCAAAAGCCTTGTCATTAAAAATGATACGACCCTGTATGACATCATCTTAAAAGCGTTGAAACAGACGAAAAGCCAGACAGGACGGAATTATCAGCTGTATTCGGAAAAAGGAAAGCTCGGCCTGCGCGCTTGGCCAGATCCGGCAGAGGTATGGGTGCTGGAAACCGGAGTCAATATTACGGGCTACCAATACAGCACGTCTATAAATGATACCGCTACACGAGTCGTACTGCGCCGCCAGAAGGATAATAAGACGTATAAAGCGTCTGCGAAGGACAGTTCAGGCTTAAACAAATACGGCGTGCTTCAATATACGGAGACTGTAACAGACGAAATTAACCAGGCGCAGCTTCAGCAGAGAGCTGACGTACGCCTTGCCGAAAAAAAGGGCGTGAAAAAAGAACTGAAAAATATTCAGGCAGTCGGCATTCCGGAAGTGCGGAGCGGCTTGCCTGTCTATATTTCCATTCCGGAGGCCGGAATCAAGAAAACCTATTGGGTAGATACGGACCGGCACGAGTTTAAAGGAACGAAACATACGATGACCATTGATGTAGTCGAAAAGAATACGATGCCGGAAGGGGTTTCCTGATGAGATTGAGTGAAGCCATTAAACATTTGGCCGTCGGTGCGGTTGATGCTGAATCTCCGGTGGAGCTGCTCCCCGCTGAGGTGGTTTCGGTTTCTCCTGTTGAAATCAAATTAAAAGAAAACAGCAAACTGATCATACCGGCTGACGCCCTCATCATCCCAAAACGGATGCAGTCCGGAGGAGACGATGCACTCGAGCCGGGGGATCGCGTCATGGCCGCGGCTCTGACTGGCGGGCAATCGTTTTTTATTTTAGATAAAGTATAGACAAACCGCTTCGGCATGAAGGGGTTTTTATTTAGCTTGTAAAAAGGAGTGGGCATCATGGCCCTGACACCAGAAGTGGAGTTTGAGGATATCGAAGATGACAGCGAAGTCATTGAAACCTCTAAAACATACAAAATAGATTTTGAAAACAGAAGAATTACAAATGAGCTGATTACCGGGCTTGAAGCGATCAGACAGTTTGTGTATATCGCCTTACAAACAGAACGATATGCGTACTCCGTATACAGCCATAATGTCGGAAATGAGCTGCAGGACGTGCTTACAGATCATGAGACGACTGAAGCATACAAAAAAATGGAGATTCCAAGGCTCATAGAAGAGGCACTTGTTTATGATGACCGGATTTCCGCTGTAACAGATTTTGAGATAGAAAAACAAGGCGATGCGTTTCATGTTTCCTTTGTAGTCGAGACAGATGAAGGATCGCTTGAGATTGAGGAGGTGATTGGCGCAGATGTTTGAAAATCAGACCTTTGAAGAGATAATGGAGCGTATGCTGAACAGCATCTCCGCAGATATTGACACGAGAGAAGGCAGCGTTATTTATAACGCATTAGCCCCAGCGGCAGCCGAGCTTGCGAAGTCGTATATATGGCTGGACACCGTGCTCGAGCTTGTGTTTTCTGATACCGCGCAAGGAGAGTTTTTGGACCGGCGCGCTGCGGAAGCGGGGATTGAACGGACAGCTGCAACAAAGGCAGTGAGAGCAGGAGAGTTCACAGCTGGCGTCAGAATTCCTGAAGGCTCCCGCTTCTACGTGGATAATCTTTATTTTCAATATACAGGAGACGGGACGCTAGTCTGTGAAACGCCGGGAGAAGCAGGAAACGCCAATCTGACCGGACGCAATCTGTTGTCACTGGATACTATCCCGGGATTGGAAAAAGCGATTGTCAAAGAAATTCTAATTCCCGGGCGTGAAGAAGAAGGAGACGATAGTTTAAGAGAACGGTATTTTACGAGGGTTCGTCGCGAGGCTGTCAGCGCTAACAAAATGCATTACAAAGAATGGGCTGAAGAAGTGGACGGAGTAGGGAAGGCGAAGATCTTTCCGCTTTGGAACGGAGACGGGACGGTTAAAATTGTCGTCACGAATGCCAACCTTGAGCCGGCTTCTGAAATCTTAATTCAAAAAGTGAAAGACTACATTGACCCTGAGCCCGGTCAGGGCGAGGGGCAGGCGCCAATCGGAGCCGTTGTCACAGTGGAAAGCGCGGTCTGGAAGGAAGTTGAGATTTCTGCCGAGGTGCTGCCAGAGATCAATCACTCAATTGATGAAGTGAAGTCAGAAATTGAGAAGGGCGTTTTAAATCTCTTTAAGAAAATGGCGTTTGAAGACAATGTCATCCGCCTTTCTCAAATTAATAATATCGTCTATAATTCGCCGTCTGTCAGTGATTATTCCAATATTAAAATCAACGGCACTTCCGAAAATTTAGTGCTGAGCGACGTAGAAATCCCTAAGCTTGGGCAGGTGAAGATCATTGAGCAAACAAGATGACATGACAGCCTATCTGCCTCCGTTTCTCACCAGCCTTAAAGAAATGTCGGAGCTCCTGAAAGCGGAAGCGCCTGAGTTTGAACAACAAAATAACAGCATATTTGATCTGACAGACCAGTTATTCGTGCCAACAGCAACATGGGGGCTCAGCCGCTGGGAAAAGATTTTAAACGTGCCGCGGGAATCGGGAGACACCGATGAAATCAGGCGATTGAGGCTCATTTCAAAAATGTCGAACATTCCGCCAATCACATACCGGGCCATTGAGCAAGCGGTGAATCGTTTCTTAAAAAACTCGTCGGCACAAGTCCGCCTGCTGCCCGGTGAATACCGCTTTAATGTAGACATCAATATTGATGATCTCCAGCACATGAATGAGCTGATCGAAGCATTGGAAAATATGAAGCCGGCACATCTGGCGTATACGCTCAGAGGCGGATTAAATGAGACGCTCCAAATAAAGGACACAGTCATCCTGAATCATCGAAGATACCGAACAGCCAGTGAGCTGAAGGTCGGTTATTCTGTCACCCTTAACAATAATGAGGTGGTCTTAACTTGATTTCAACCATATACAGAGAACGCACAGCTGCCGATCTGAAAAGCAGGATTCATCACGTGCTGCTTAACGGCCACGAAACAGAAATAGTGGAGCTCACCATTGACGGTGCAAAAGTGACTGTTCTGACAAAACGTGAGGAAGATATTAAACATATCGAAACGGTACAAATTGTTGACGAACTGGGCAATGTCATTACAGAAAGAAAAACAGACCTGGACGTCAGCGAAAACAGAACACTTGATTTCAGATTTACCTTTGAGGTGGTGTAAACATGGCATACGAAGAAAAAACAGACTGGCTTCCGGACGATCCCATTAACGAAGATGACGTCAACCGCTGGGAAAAAGGCATAAAAGACGCCCACACAGACCTGGCCGCCCACAAAAACGACATGAACAACCCCCACAACACAACAAAGGCGCAAGTCGGGCTGGGGAATGTGGATAATGTGCAGCAGGCGTCCAAGACGGATTTTGATGAACATGAGCAAAATCAGGTGCGGCATATTACAGAAGATGAGCGAATGAAATGGAATGGTGCGCAGTTGTCAAAAATATCTGATGACAATGGTCAGCCGATGTTTAACTTAACGACTGATTTTCACACTGAGCTTCAAAATTACCCGACATTGACGTATTTCTCATATGATAAATCAGCAGCTAATGCTCCCCCGAGTGGAGGACGAGGATTCTGGACGTGTAGTGTGGGCAAAACATATGGGCACGTAATAGTAATGACTAATGATAATAAAACGTTTCGTAAATCGCTGGCTAATAATAAGTGGTCAGATTGGGTTGAATTGGAGAATACAGAAGGAGCACAAGAGAAAGTTAATGTTCATGCGGGGAAGTCGGACATACACGTTACACAAGCAGAAAAAGATAATTGGAATAATAGCCAGCTTTTTAAAGTAACAGCAGACAATGGTCAAGCAAAGATAAACTTAAGCGAAACAGATGATTTCCATGAAATTGTTCCGAAGAACACTGGAATGGTTCATTTCACCTCGATGTCAAAAACGTTAAATGGTCCAGGTGCTTCGGTCAGGGGCATATGGACAATCAATGCTGCCGGGAATTACGGTCAGATTATCGCTTTTGATAACGCTAATAAAACGTATCGGAAAACGATATCAGGAGGAAACTGGTCCGAGTGGATTGAATTAGAGACAACAGCTGGGGCAGAGGCAAAGGTATCTAACCATGCTAAGGATTCAGTTGCACATATAACTGCTGAAGAGCGGACTAAATGGAGTAACGCCCAATTATTAAAAATAACCAATGACGTAGGCGGAGTGCTAGTTTTTATTGAAGACACCGATGATTTCCTCAATAAAATTGTGCAAGCCGGAAAGACGTTCGGAACATTCTATTCCACTGGTAAAGCATCCAATGCTCCATCTGCATATTCTACCCGGGGTTTCTTTCATTTTACATCACTTGACGATAAGGGATTAGGTACATTTGGTTATGTTATAGCTGTTGATTATAAAAATAACATGTATTCAAATTACTTGGACTTTAATCTTGGTTGGCAAGGGTGGAACAAGATTGAGACGGATAGCAAGTCACAAATCAAAGCGGATAAAGCACTAGCTGATGCAAAAAACTATGTTGACACAAATTATACAAATCAAAAATTAACTGTTTTAACAGGAACAAATGCAATCCAAGATGCGAGAACAAGCGGAACTGATTACCCATCCGGAATCACTTTTATGGATATAGGAGCTAATAACACTACAGGATACCCGCTCACTTATGGATTTTTAAAAAATGAAAAGCATAGTAATAATCGCTTTACTCAGTATTTCTATGGAAATGCAGACACAACTAATGGAAGTTATGATCATGTCGGTTCTTGGATCCGCCATTGGTGGGCCAATACAGGCTGGACGGCTTGGCAGAAAATTTCAGGATTTGCTCACGCAAATATTGGTACTACTGGAAAACAGTTATTAACAAAAGGCGTGTCTCAAAAAGTTAATTTCAATAGGAAAATAAAAGACAGCCATAACTGCTTTGATACTACAAACAACCGTTTTGTTGTACCGAATGACGGAATGTATTTAGTCAATGCTGGTATATATATAGAAAATTATTTAGAATATGCAAACTATGAAACATCTATATATATAAATGGGAGTAGATATAAAAACATCGCGCATTATAGAATAAGCCCTTCGAGTCCCGAAGATAATACGAACATTAATATAGGTTTATATGGTGCAGCTACAGTATCTGTCAACAAGGGAGACTATATTGAGATTTATTTGTATGTCGGATATAACGGGCAGACACAACGCTATATCACAGATAGTTTAGGTTGGTACAACTACTTTGATATAACAGAAATAGGTGGCCAAAATTACCCTGTACGATAGGAGGTACAAAAATGATATTATACGACGCAATCATGTACAAATACCCTGACGCTGTGCCAAGAAAGGATTTCGAGCTGCGGAATGACGGAAATGGTTCCTATATTGAAAAATGGAACCTGCGTGCCCCGATCCCGACGCAAAAAGAGCTGGAAGCCTGGTGGGAGGAATCGCAAGAAAACCCGCCGTACGAGCCGCCTGATCAGGTGGAGGTACTTGCTCAGGAATTGTCGCAGGAAAAGCTGGCACGCAAGCAGCTTGAAGAGCTAAACAAAACGTTGGGGAGCGAGCTGTCAGATATAAAGCTTTCTTTATTATCTTTGAAAGGAGAGAGTGCTGAATGAATTATTGGGTGCTTGCCTTACATTATGATTGGGCGACGACAGATATGGTGAAGCAGGCCATACAATTCAAAGATTGTTCTAATGAGGATCTGGCAGAAGGCGTGAACAAAAAACTGATCACTGTTGACCAATATGAAGAAATAACCGGTAAAGCCATATAGGCTTTTTTATTTTGCTCGTTTTTACATGAAAAGGAGGATAAAAATGGTCAAGTATCAATATGAGTTTCCTCTCGATAAGACTGGAAAAGCTGGAGCTGTGAAGCCGTATAGAGGAGAGAAAACCGATTTTGTCACACCTGTTTCGAATCTGTCAGGTGTAGCGGAGATTTTAACAAATGCCGCGCTAAAGGCTACTGAGGCATACAGTCAGCTCGGACAAGACCGGCTTGGCGCAGTTCTGATTTCGAAAGTAAAGGGCTGTGCGTATACAGATCGTGAAGGTACGCTCTTTATAGAAGAAAGCGACAATAACAATGTTTGGACAACGACGGCAGCTGTCTATGTAGCTGCGGGTGTTCTGACAGCGACAGACTGGGTGTACCTTTCTAAACGCTATTACCGCTTCCGATATGTGAACGGAAATCTCCAGCAATCGGAGTTTGTGTTATATCAATCAGTCGGCGCAGGTGAATTGGACGTACGCTTAAATGAAAATCTTCCTTTGCAAATTGATTTCAAGGAAAATCAGACAGATGACGGACGGCTGAAAGTGGAGGCCGGCAAAACAATTGATTTTGTTTTTCATGAGAATGCCGAGTCGGCTGGCGAAGGTGCTGCCTTACCCGTAGAAGGCGCCTCGCATTTACTGGTTGAAGTATTCGGCACAGCGGAAACGAGTGAGGTGAAATTTTGGGGAAAATCTTTGTCAGGACAGAAACTTCCAATTAAAGGTGTGAAATCGGATGATGCTTCTGCCGCTTGCAGCACCTTAGGCAAGGATGAGGCTTGGTCCTTTGATATTAAAGGCTTTAAGGAGATCGTGATGGAGATTGCCAGCATGACCGGCGGGAGCCTATCAATTAAAGGAACCGCGGTCTCTTAACCATTGCAATTGGCCTCGGGAAGGAGGTGATTCGTATGTAAAGGAGGAGTGAATGATGCAGCAAGACATAGATGTTAATGTCTTTCAGCAGGATTTAGCAGACATAAAAGGTGGACAAAAAGCGCTGGAGCAGAGGGTCTCCGCATTAGAACGAGTGTCTGACCGGCAAGACCAGCAAATCATGACGCTGAACGAAAAATTGAACAAAATTGAAGAGAACACAACATGGATTAAACGCACCATCACAGGTGCCATCATCACAGCAGTGTGCACAGGGATCATCGGCGGAGCCATCGCCATTATGTACAACCTGCTGCAGCATTAAGGGGGATTATCATGAAAACGTATGATAAAGGCACGGTCACTAGGACGGTGCTTCTTTTGCTTGCGCTCATCAACCAGAGCATGCTGATGCTTGGCAAATCACCATTGGATATACAGGAAGAGCAGGTGAATCAGCTTGCAGATGCTCTGTATTCAGCAGGATCAGTGATCTTCACAATTGGGACAACACTAGCAGCTTGGTTTAAAAACAACTATGTAACAGAAAAAGGGAAAAAGCAACGCGATTTGCTAAAGGAAAATAATCTGACGAAATAAGGAGAGATGAAAATGGTTAACATTATTCAAGACTTTATTCCGGTCGGTGCCAATAACCGCCCAGGCTACGCGATGACACCTCTTTATATTACCGTACACAATACAGCGAACACGGCAGCAGGCGCCGACGCCCAAGCGCATGCTCGCTATTTGAAAAACCCTGATACGGCAACAAGCTGGCATTTTACAGTTGATGATACAGAGATTTATCAGCATCTGCCGTTAAATGAAAACGGCTGGCATGCAGGAGACGGGAACGGAAGCGGCAACCGGGCTTCTATCGGGATTGAAATTTGTGAAAATGCGGATGGCGACTTTGCAAAAGCAACTGCTAATGCTCAGTGGCTCATTAAAACATTGATGGTTGAATACGCTATCAGCCTCGCTAACGTGGTGCCTCACAAATATTGGTCAGGGAAGGAATGCCCTCGCAAACTGTTGGATACGTGGGACTCGTTTAAAGCTGGGATTGGCGGTGGCGGCAGCCAAACTTATATCGTGAAACAAGGTGACACACTTACATCCATAGCGAGAGCGTTCGGTGTCACTGTAGCTCAGCTGCAAGAGTGGAACAATATCGAAGATCCAAATTTCATTCAAGTAGGTCAAGTGTTAATTGTAAGTGCCCCCTCGTCCGCTGAAGAGCCAGAACTCTATCCGCTCCCTGACGGCATCATTCAACTGACAACACCATATACCTCAGGCGAACACGTCTTTCAGGTGCAACGAGCGCTGGCGGCTCTCTACTTTTATCCTGATAAAGGAGCTGTGAACAACGGGATTGACGGCGTTTACGGGCCGAAAACTGCTGACGCGGTTGCGCGTTTTCAGTCTGTTAACGCTCTAACCGCCGATGGTATCTACGGACCTGCGACGAAAGAAAAGATCAGTGCTTTATTAGTTTTGTAGAAAAAGAAACATTGACAATGCATGTTAGTAAAACCATACTGAATATGATGAATTTGTATTTTGGGTGGTTATACTATGCAAAAAGATATGAAACTAAATAATGTCAAAGGCGTATTGATATTTTTGGTTGTATTTGCCCATCTGCTGGGTGTTAGTAAAAGCGGGTTGGAAAATATGATTGAATTCATTTATTCATTCCATATGCCTGCTTTTATTTTTTTAAATGGTTATTTTTCCAAAAGGCCATCAATCAAAAAAGTGATCAATCTCATTCTGTTATATGTTATTTTTCAAACCTTTTACTGTGTGTACCGTTACTACGCAGGTAATTTTTCTGTCATTCAATTTACTTACGGCAGCCCGCATACTCATTTATGGTATATTGTCAGTCTGGGTAGCTGGTATACGTTGGCTATTATTTTAAAGAAAATAAACAGGAGAAAAATCTTAAAGCTGGCTTTACTGATCTTGTTGTTGGGGTTAAGTTTTTATTCCAGATTTTATGCAGATCAGTTTATAGAATTGATCAAAATATATTATAGCAATATGCATACGCAAACGCTCTCTATATTAAGGACTTTTGTTTTCCTTCCATTTTTCCTGGCTGGTTTTTATTGTTCAAGAGATCTGATGGGGAAAATATACAGTTCTTTAGAAAAATTTAAGTTTAAATTGTTTTCAACTTTAGCTATCTCTGTATTGGTATTCATTATATTAGATTTTCATCATGATAAATTTAATCAGCTGTTTTTTGGTTTTCTTGGCTATCAAAAGTTCCATATAGAGAATCACAGCTATACTGGTATTGTATTTTTTCATTATTCCTTAGCTGTATTAGGCATTTTCTTGTTATTGAATATAGTTGGGGCCGGCAAAAATAAGTTGACCCAATGGGGAGAAAACTCTCTTGCGATCTATTTATTTCATATGATCTTTGTCTTCCCGCTATTTACTCATAATAGCTGGCTAAATGAGCAAAGCCCTGACACCCGATTGATATTATGTTTTACGATGGCATTAGGAATAACGTATCTATTTGGATCGCGTGTTTTTAACCGGATCGTGAAATATCTAATCTATCCAATGAAATATTTAGAAATCATTTATGCACGGCTCTTTAATCAAACAGATAAAAATAATGAATATAAAAAGCGACATATTGTTTAAGTGTCGCTTTTTTTTGTCCGTTTTTTTAAATGTTTCAATATTGTGGCACTCCGCTCTCTCACCCGAAGCGAATACCCGGAAAGACCAAATCTTCCGTAATCAACAAACTTCACACGCCGCACCAATTTTTTCACTGTATCACCTGACATTATCCTCTGTTTGTTTTATTATATGTAGCCCCTTAAGAAAAGGAATAAGGACAAGAGCTGTTTTCCCTTGTCCTTTTAGTGTGATCATGCTTTTTTTCGTTTATACTCATCAATCAGCCGTTCGTTTTCTTTGAAGATTCTTGCTGTGTGCGGACTGACTTGATAGCTTGCGACACTGGTGGTTGAACGTTTTTTCAGGATTTTGAACGGTTTCTTTGCCCGTGGATGGCATCCGTTTTGAAACGCGTTTTCCATTATCCTTCACCTTCCTCCTCAATTGGCAGCACCAAATCATATATGCTCGTTAATGATGTGAAAAGCAAATAATCAAATTCTGTTACAATGCTGTCAGACGTCAGTTTGATGACATAGCTCTGTGTCTCGATTGTAAAGGGAATGAGCACTACTTTCCCATACTGGTCGTAATAGACATCCTTTCGATCCAGCCTCGTTTGTACGTCAGCGGGATCCTCCATATGCTCTGTTAACCGGTCTTTATCAGACTGTGTCGAATAGTGACAAAGACTGGCTGTCAGATTCATTTTATCAGCATAGGTTTTCAGCAGTTTATCAATTCCTTGAGCATATGCTTCTATACTTCCATAATAAACATGAATCGGTTCGTTTTTCAATAGATATTGGTATGTTTTCAGCCGATCAAGATACATGTGGAGCATTTCGTTGTTTTCTTCGAGAATTTCTCTTGTGTCTGTTTCCAATTCACTGCCGGCCAGCTTTTTAACATAAGCACTCAAAAAGATAAACGCGTCAATTAAAGCAAAGCTGACAGCGACAATCACATACCGCTCCCAGTTTGTGAACAGGGAAGAGGGATCATATGTCCAGTATATCATGGCACCAAAAACAAACAGCAAATACCATGTTTTTCGGATGGCGGACATTTTTTCTTTGACCTTCGCTTCGAACCGCCACGTGGCGTATACGTAAAAGCCTAAAGCGGCCATAGTGCACCAGACCATGATTTGAAAGAATAAAAGCATACATCAATCCCTCGCATCTGAAATAGGTTCTGATTATTGTATTCTAGAAATGCGGCTGGTTTTCCTGTTTCATCAAAAAAACCGCTCCTTAGACAGAAGCGGTGAGACATTAAAAAATCATATTTAAGATAAAGTAGGCGATGGCACCAAGTGTCGCTGAAATTGGAAGCGTGATGACCCATGTAATGAGCATCCGCTTAGCTGTGCCCCAGTTTACGCCTTTTACCCGGTGTGATGCACCGACGCCAAGGATTGATGAAGAAATGACGTGGGTTGTACTGACCGGCAAATGAATAAATGTGGCGCCGAAAATAATGGCTGCCCCGGTTAAGTCAGCGGATACACCGTTTACCGGACGAATCTTCATGATTTTTCCGCCAACGGTTTTAATGATTTTCCATCCTCCGATTGAAGTTCCGAGACCCATGGCTGTCGCGCAGGCGAATTGCACCCAGGTTGGAATATCATTAGCAGAAGTATGTAAATTTGCTGTGATGAGAGCCATTGTGATAATTCCCATTGCTTTTTGCGCATCGTTTGTTCCGTGTGTATACGATTGCAGGGCAGCAGTTATAATCTGCACTCTGCGGAATTGCTTGTTCGTTTTCGCCAAATTGCTGTCCTTGAAGATCAGCTTGACGATGGTGTAAAGAATATAACCAAGGACAAAGGCAATAATTGGTGATAAAATGAGTGCCTCAATGATTTTAATGAAGCCCTTATAATTCAACGCAGTAAATCCGGCTGCCGCAACGGCTGCACCGGCAATCGCCCCGATGATGGCATGGGATGAGCTGCTTGGGATGCCGTAATACCAAGTGAGCAGGTTCCACGCTATTGCTGCGATTAAAGCAGCCAAAATAACAACAGAGCCATTTTCCAAAGTATAAGGGTCTACAATATCTTTCGTTATGGTTTTGGCAACACCTGTAAACGTCATTGCTCCGACAAAGTTCATCACTGCCGCCATTATAATGGCATGGCGCGGTTTTAACGCTTTTGTTGATACTGAAGTCGCAATTGCGTTCGCCGTATCATGAAACCCGTTGATGAAATCAAACGCCAGAGCAAAAATGACAATTAGTATCGTTAATATAAATAGAATATCCATTTTTATCCCTCGTTACGCGTTTTTCATAATAATGGTTTCAAGATTATTGGCAACACTTTGGCAAGAATCGGCAATTTCCTCAAGCGTTTCGTAAATTTCACGATATTGAATGACTTTAATTGGATCTGTTTCATTTCCGAAAAGATTCTTTAATGATTTTCTGTGCAGGTTGTCACAGCTGTGCTCATACTCTTTAATTTTGATCGCGTGAGGCTGAATATCCTTTAAGCGGTTTTCTGCCAGAAGCTCAATGGTTATCAAAATTTCTTTCGCGCATTCTCTGATGTAGCCGCTGAATTTATCGATATGCTCGTCTGATGAAGTAATTGAGAAAATCTCCATCATGGCAGAGAAATGTTCGATTCCGTCAAGCACATCATCAAGGCTGTTTGTCAGCTGAAGGATATCCTCGCGCTCAATAGGAGTGATGAATGCTTTGTTAAGCTCTTTGATCATGACATGAACATGATTGTCACCTTTTGTTTCATATTCCTTTAACGTATCTGCAAACTCTTTAAGCGTCGTTTGGTTAGTGACCTTAAAATTCAAAAAATATTCTGCAGTTTCGTCTATGTTCTTTGCAATTTCTGTTAAAAGGAGTGAGAACTTATCTTTTTTTCTTCTTATCATTAAAAACCCTCCATAGTTTGAATGAACAATGCACACATCAAATTATTATATAGCCTTTTGTCGAAAAAAAACAGGAAAAGTCGAAAAAAACGCGGCTTGACTTTTTCAGTAAAACGTGTCTCCTTATTTTGGCCTACTTCATCTCAAAAAAACGAACCAAGTTTGCAAAATCTTTCTGGTTAACGTAAAAAGTATATCAAAAGTTGTGTTTTTTTTGTCAACATTTATCTTCTGATTCACCAAAAAACGATTCCCTAAACAAGGGAACCGTTTTTTTTAGCTGGCTTTTCGTTTTTGCATCCAATAATACAAAGGGAGTCCGGCCAGGCCGATGAGAATTGATAATCCGCAGCTTAATGTGTCTGTAATGAGTGTGCTTCCCAATACAAAGAATGAACCTGCGATCGCCAATATCGGCATGAACGGGTAAAGCGGGACACTGTAAGCACGCGTTTTTCCCTTTGTTTGTTTCCGAAGAATAAATACTGCAAAAAAGGCCATTACGTAAAAGATATAGATCATAAAAATAGAGATTTCAGAAAGCTTATCAGGGTTGCTGATGAGCATCAGGATAATCGCTACAGCAATTTGGAAAGAAATTGCAATCCATGGTGTGCGGAATGTCGGGTGCACGCGGGACAATCTCTCAGCAAAAGGCAGCTGTTTTCGTTCAGCCATTGCAAAGGTCACACGCGGGAAAGAAAGAATCTTTCCGTTTAAACAGCCGAAGATGCTGACAATAATTCCGATACTGATCAGCTTTCCGCCGATTGAACCGAACAGCATACTGGCAGCAGTGCTTGTTGCATTTTCTCCAAGTGTCACAATCTCGTTCGCAGACAGGATGTGAAGCAATGCAAAGTTAATGAAAATATAAATTGCTGTTACAATTAATAATCCGCCCGTCATTGCGCGTGGCAGCAGCTTTTCGGGATTTTTCATTTCTCCGCCGAGAGCCGCGAGCAGGATCCATCCGTCATAAGCAAACAATGTAGCCAAAATGGCTGCCCCGAAATTCATATCAGAAATGCTTTCGTTTACTGCCGTAAAGATATGCTGATCGCCTTTCCAAAGACCGAAAATAATGATACAGGCAATCGGAATCAGCTTTCCGACCGTAGTCAGTGTTTGAACAAAACCGCCGTATTTTGTACCAATAATGTTAATCACACATAAAAAAATAACTGCTATAATACCGATTACCTTTGATAGTCCTGAACCCCAGCCAAAAAGATTTGCCATTAAAGATCCAAAATATAAACCGAGTGCACCGATAATCGCCGGGCCGTAAATAATAATCTGCACCCAGCCGCATAAAAATCCCCAAAACTCGCCGTAAACTTCTTCAAGGTACGTGTAAAGTCCGCCTGTTTTCGGAATCTGCGTACCGATTTCTGCAATCGTCAGTCCGCCTGCCAACGTTAATATACCGCCTAACAGCCACGCAAATAGCGCAGTCTTTGAGTCTCCTGAATAAGCGAGCACAGCGCCGGGCTTCATAAAAACGCCGGAACCGATAATGGTTCCAATAACAAGAGTAAGGGCAAACAAGAGGCCTATCTCTTTTTTCAAACCGTTTTCTTCATTATGCATGTCCTTAACCTCCTATGATGAAGCTTCGTGATGAAGAATCTATTTTTCATATTGTAAACCCTATTTTAGAAAACTGAAATAAAATAAATTTTCTGATTTTCGATAATTGCTATATTTTCATTCGTTAAATCTGTGAAAACGTCTATTTTTTATCTCTTTAAACGAATAAATATGAGTATAATCTTTTATATTGTTCGTGTTTTATGAAGGGTGTTCAAGTGGAGAATGAACACAATAAATGGCTGGCGGCGGGACTTAGCAGGATGCCGGACCCAGATGAAGCTGATATGTTGACTTTCGTATGTGAATAAAATATCTTGTAATTAGGAAAATAAATAGACAGCTTTGATATAATATCTCGAAATCGAGATAAATTGACCTGGAGGGACAGCATATGAAAGTCAACGGCATTCACCACGTGTCCGCATTAACAGCTGACGCGCAAAAAAACTTGGATTTCTATAGTAAAGTATTAGGATTAAAACTTGTCAAAAAATCCGTAAACCAAGATGAACCGACGATGTACCATCTATTCTACGGAGATGAAGTGGCAAATCCGGGAACGGAACTGACGTTTTTTGAGATTCCCCGCATTGCGCCGTTTCATGTGGGAACAAACAGTATTTCTTCGATTGGATTACGTGTTCCAAGCACAGACGCGCTGCATTACTGGAAAGAACGTTTTGAAGAGCATCAGGTGGCGCATAGTGGCATCGCCCAAAGAGCCGGACGTGACATATTGGCGTTCGAAGATCATGAAGGACAGCGCCTTGTGCTGACTGCTGATGAGAAAGGCAAAGGTTATGGTCTGCCTGTTAAACAAAGCGGCATTCCGGAAGAATTTTCATTTCGCGGGTTAGGGCCTGTTGAACTGACAGTGCCATACGCTGAACCAACCTTACACGTATTAACCAATATTCTTGGATTTACAGAGATCAGCCGAGAGCCGGTAGAAGGACAGGGAACAGCGGTCATTTTAGAATCTGGAGAAGGCGGTGCGGCCACAGAGATCCATTTAATTGAAAGAAATGATCTTCCGCGCGAACGTCAAGGAAAAGGAAGTGTCCATCATGTCGCATTTCGCGTGAGAGACGAAGAAGAGCTTGCCGGATGGCACCGCATCATCAGCCAGGAAGGCTTTAGCAACTCAGGCATCGTTGAGCGCTACTATTTCAAGGCGCTGTATTTCAGAGAACCGAACGGCATTCTGTTTGAGTTATCTACAGACGGTCCGGGCTTTATGGTTGATGAAGAAATTGATGAGCTTGGCCAAACCATCGCTCTTCCGCCTTATCTTGAGCATAGAAGAGAGGAAATCGAAGCAAGACTGAAGCCGATTCAATAACGATATATTGTGATTCTTTGCCTTCCGGCGTCACCGGAAGGCTTTTTTTGTTCAAAAACGGGTGTGTTTTTATTAATATTTTAAATTTTGACATATACCGCATGCTGATTAGGTAGAAAATATCAGATTTGAATCAGGATAAAGACTCAAAAACCTTTGTTTTTATGGACAGATCGTATGAATTGGTTTCGGCAAAACTATTGCCATTGTTTATTAATAGTTTTTTCACATTTGCTTGTTACACTATTTCAAAGGTAGACGAAAAGGAGTGAAGACACACGTGGAAACGAAAAAGCGCGAGCTGGACATCTTCCTGATTCTCATTTTGCTCGCATCTGCATTCTTAAATATCTATAACATCTGGAATGACGATACGGTGAATCCTTATTACACCGCTGCCGTCACAAGTATGATGCAAAGCTTTCATAATTTTTTCTATGCCTCATTCGACGCGGCGGGGTTTATAACGGTTGATAAACCGCCTATTACGTTCCAGATACAAACCATCAGCGCCCTTATATTCGGTATGCACGGCTGGAGCGTCATCCTGCCTCAGGCACTTGCTGGAGTAGGTTCTGTCCTTTTAATGTATCTGTTAATAAAACCGACATTCGGTAAGACGGCAGCAAGGATCGCCTCTTTCACCATGGCATGCACACCGATTGCGGTGGCTGTCGCCCGGACAAATAATGTTGATGCGTTACTGGTATTTTTCTTATTGCTGGCTACATGGCTTCTCTTTAAAGCCATCAGAAAAGGAAAGCTGATCTGGCTGTTAGCAGCATTTTTCGTAGTTGGTGCAGGTTTCAACACAAAAATGCTTCAAGCTTATATGATTTTACCGGCTTTCTTATTGTTCTACCTGATTGCGGCAAATGCCACAATCAAGAAAAAAATCATTTCACTAGGAAGCGCATTAGTCGTATTAGCGGCAGTTTCGTTATCATGGCCGCTCATCGTTGACAATATCCCTGCCAGCAAACGTCCTTATGTCGGAAGCAGCCAGACCAACTCTGTTTTGGAATTGGCTTTCGGATACAACGGAATTCAGCGGCTGACAGGACAAAATTCCGGCGGCGGTCAGGACGGGTCAAGCAAAGACGCAGCAAAAGAAATGCCTTCTTCGGAAAACAGTTCATCTGACGCTCAGGCACCGCCTAATCAGTCAACAAGCAGCAGCTCATCAAACGATGACAAATCTGCAAATGGCAATATGACGGCACCGCCATCCAATGGGGAAATGCCAAGCGGCGGTCAAGGAGGCCCTCCAAACGGCGGAGGAGATGACGGACAAGGCGGACCTGGCGGCGACGGAGGTAAGGGCGATTCAGGCGGATCGGAAATGCAATCAGGTACAGGAATGTTCGGAACGGGAACACCTGGCCCGCTTCGGCTCTTCCAACAAGAACTATCTGATCAAATCAGCTGGCTGCTGCCATTTGCGATTTTTGGAATGGCAGGCTTGCTGATTGCAGGCGCGAGAGAAAGAAGAAGATTATCTGTTGAGCAGAAGGAGACGGTGTTCTGGGTTGCATGGCTTGCGCCGATTGCCGGATTCTTTAGTGTAGCAGAATTTTTCCATCATTATTATCTCATTATGCTGGCGCCGCCGATTGCAGCACTTGTCGGAGCTGGATGGGTTGCGCTCGTTCAGTTATACCGAAGCCATACAGGCTGGAAGTCTTGGCTTTTGCCGGCAGCGATGGCTGCCACAACGGGATTTGAATTGTTTATTCTGAGAAACTACAACGATCAAATCAGTGTTGGATGGAGTATCGGCGTTGGAGTTATCGGTGCGTTATCTGCCATTGCTCTTCTGATTTTAAAACAGCGCCAAAAATCGCTCACATATTATATATCACTTGCAGGGCTTCTTGTATTGCTTGTGATGCCGATTTATTGGGCAAACACACCTCTCCTGTACGGAGGGAACAGCTCTCTTCCTGAAACAGGGCCGCAGCTCGCTTCAAGCAGTGGAAAAGGCATGGGAATGAACGAGTCGAGTGTAAATGAAAAATTGATTGAGTATTTAGAAGAAAACAACTCCGGAGCGGAATATTTATTCGCCACCACTGATTCAAACACAGCGGCTCCGTATATTATCAAAACGAAAAAGGCCGTCATGACGATCGGCGGATTCAGCGGTTCTGACCCGGCCATCACGCTGACTCAATTTAAAAAGCTCGTAAAAGAAGGAAAAGTGAAATACTTCTTGGCTTCAGGAATGGGGAAAGGCGGAAACAATGAAATTGTCGAATGGGTTCAAGAAAACGGCAAGAAAGTTTCTTCTGATAAATGGCAGTCAAGCTCTGATCAGACTGATTCATCAGGTACGGCAAGCAAGAGCAACGCTTCAGGCCAAACCGGCAAAATGAGCGGCGGGCCTGGCGGAATGAACCAGTCAGCTACATTATACGAACTAAATGCTGATGAATAGGAGGAAAAAACATGAGCAGACATATTCAATATTCAATTGTGATACCTGTGTATAATGAAGAGCTTGTCATTCATGAAACCTATCAGCGCTTAAAAGAGGTCATGGATCAAACGAAGGAAAACTATGAGCTGCTTTTTGTCAATGACGGCAGCAAAGATCGCAGTATTGAGATTTTAAGGGAACACAGTCTGATTGATTCGAGAGTGAAAATCATTGATTTTTCCAGGAATTTTGGGCACCAGATCGCGATTACAGCGGGAATGGATTATGCACAGGGGAATGCAATCGTCGTTATTGACGCCGATTTGCAGGACCCTCCTGAGTTAATTTTAGACATGATTGAAAAGTGGAAGGAAGGCTATGAGGTCATATACGCCGTGCGGACAAAACGAAAAGGGGAAACCTTTTTCAAAAAACAGACAGCGGCCATGTTTTACCGGCTTCTCAGCAGCATGACAGATATTGATATCCCGATAGATACCGGGGATTTCCGTCTCATGGACAGAAAAGTCTGTGATGAAATGAAAAAATTAAAGGAAAAAAATCCTTTTGTCCGAGGCCTCGTCAGCTGGGTAGGCTTCAAACAAACGGCAGTTGAGTATGTACGTGATGAAAGGCTTGCCGGAGAAACGAAATACCCGCTTAAGAAAATGCTGAAGCTTTCAATGGATGGCATTACGACATTTTCACATAAACCGCTGAAGCTGGCAAGCTATGCCGGGGTCTTAATGTCAGGCGCAGGTTTTCTGTATATGTTTATCGTGCTGTATTTGAAGCTGTTCACTGACAGCACCATTACCGGCTGGTCATCGCTTATTGTCATCCAGCTCCTGTTCAGCGGCATCGTGCTTTTGATACTGGGGATGATTGGTGAATATATCGGCAGAATCTATGATGAAGCCAAAGACCGGCCGCTTTACATCGTACAGAAATCGTACGGGATTGAAAATAAAAGACTCTATAGGGACCAGCATATGTCCTGACCAGAAGCCCCTGTCCTTTACGGACAGGGGTTTTTATGTATCAAAGTGCTGATATGGAAGGGAGAAGGAGAGAAGAAGGGATTGTGAGCTTGCACTGCCCGTTCAGGCAAGCTGAAAATAGCTGTTAGATTGAGAAGTTTTTAAGAAACGCATGAGCACAGCCGTACCTGTAATGTTTAATAGAATACTGGCCCCCAGTGTAACTCCCCATGCCAATGTTGATGCAGGAAGGAGATAGCTCAGCATCAGAAAAGCCAATCCTGCGCAAATCATGCTCAATCCCATGGTTTTCATGTCATACCTCCTTTTAAACAATGCTTCAAGCATCTGATTAGAATCAAATCAGCCTGTATCATATACGGGTGTATCGGTAGAAAGTTTCATAGAGTAGATCGTTCTTTTGTCTAACAAAAAGCCTCAGACCGCTTTTGCGGCCTGAGGCGCTTTTCTTAAGAAGGTGTTTCTTCTTTTTGATCGAGTTTGATTTTTTTCGTCATTTCTTTGCCGTTTCTGAGAATTTTCACTTCGACGGTGTCGCCGATATTTGCGTCTTTGTATAGGATATTGCGCAATTCGCTGCCTGTGTTGATTTTTTTGCCTTTTAAGCTGATGATAATATCTTCGGCTTTCAGCCCGGCCTTTGCAGCAGGGGAGCCTGAAGCGACTTCACGGATGTATACGCCTTTATTCAGCTGGCTGCCGAATAAGCCAAGTGTGCCTTCTTGATAGTTTTGCGGCACCTGTTCCAAATCGAGCATGCTGACACCGATATATGGACGTTCAATTTGCCCTTTAGACAGCAATTCTTCAGCTATCGGTTTGACGTCGTTGCTTGGAATGGCAAATCCGATGCCCTCAACATCATCTTCACTGATTTTCATGCTGTTAATGCCGACAATTTTGCCGTCTGTATTTAACAACGGACCGCCGCTGTTACCCGGGTTAATTGCGGCATCAGTTTGAATCACGTTAATGCTTGTTTGACCGGCTGATGTTGACATTGAAACTGTTCTATCCACGCCGCTTACAATTCCTTGTGTTACTGTGCGAGACAGGTCTTTACCGAGCGGATCTCCAATTGCAATGACGGTTTCGCCTGTTCTGAGATCTGATGAATCACCGAAGTTTGCTACCTTTGTTACGTGGTCATCACTGATTTGAAGAACCGCTAAATCTGTTAAAGAGTCACTGCCTACAAGCTTTGCTGTCACATCAGTGCCGTCGTATAAAGACACTTTAAGTGAAGTTGCGCCTTCTACAACGTGGTTATTCGTAATGATATAAGCCTTGCCGTTCTCTTTTTTGAAAATGACACCTGATCCTGAGCCGCTTTCTGTATCTTCGCTAGAATCAGAGCCGGAACCAAACAAAGAGCTATTTGACTGAGCCTGAAGGTTTGTGATACCCACAATCGCCGGTGATAGATCTTCCACCATATTTGAGATTTTAGAAGAATCCTCGCTCTTAAATGCAGATGAGCTGCTTGAGCCCGTCGAGCTTTTGTTTGATTCAGAGGAGGTGCTTTTAGCTGTAACAGATTGAGTTTGCTGCTGGCTGGACGTCTGTTTCGCTGCGTCCTGAGAATCGTGGTCGCCAAGCGGTGTGAACGTATAAATGCCAAGGGCGAGACTTCCGCCGATGACTCCGCCAAGCAGCGGCCTGAACCATCCGAATCCGCGTTTTTTCTTCTCTTGATCATGAATCACATTGCGGGCTGAGTAAGAAGGGTTTTGATCATTCTCTTTCGTTAAAAAAACCTCATTCTCTTGTCCTTCTGTTCTATTTTCGTCACGATAGTTATCCATCATGTTCACTCCGTTTCTCTCTATTTTCAACTCATTACATCTTGATTATGGCAGTTTTATGACTTGATTTTATCATAAACAAAAACTGTGGGATAAAAATGAAAACTTTATGGGAAATTGTGAAAAAGTACGAAAACCGGTACACTTTATAAGGAATATTGTACATGAAAGGGCTGAAACGATGGAACCAATCGGATTGATCGGATATGGCAGCATGGCGGATATGATCGCCAGACAGCTGCTGAAGCATAAACAAATAGAGGAAAATGAGCTGTTTGTTGAGACAAGAACTAAGGGCGATCGGCTTCAGGCATTGCTCGCTGACTATCCAGACGTTTCGGCAAAACCGCTTGAGGTATGGGCGGAAAAGTGCGCGTTGATCTTTATATGTGTCCCGCCGCTCCATGTCATTGAAACAGTGCGCCGGCTGCATCCGTATGTGAACCGGAATACTCATATTGTATCCGTTGCGGCTGGTGTGCCTCTGCGGCTTTTAGAGGCTGAAACGGCAGCTGGAATATCACGGGTGATCCCGGCCATTACATCTGAAGCAGAAGCCGGCATCTCACTGGTTGTTCACAGTGAAGCTCTGGCGGCACAGAAGAAAGAACGTTTGGATGAACTGTTATCGGCTTTCAGCAGTGTGCGAGAAATAAAAGAATCCAATTTGGATGCCGCCAGTAATCTGACGAGCTCTGCTCCGGGCTTCATTGCCGCAGTGTTTGAAGAATTAGCGCTGGCAGCTGTGAGAAACAGCAGCCTGACAAAAGAAGAAGCCTTTGATTTCCTGATACACTCACTGTATGGGACAGGCAAGCTGCTGATTGAAAAGAAGATGTCCTTTGAGGAGACGCTGAACCGTGTTGCAACGAAAGGCGGAATTACAGGAGAGGGAGCGGCGGTGATACGTGCCTCCGTGCCGCATGTATTTGATCAAGTATTTGAAAAAACACTCGAAAAATACGAGCAGCTGACAGAACAGGCAGCAAAAGAAACATGAATCCTTGAAAGAGGATTCTTTTTTATCTCTGACCGTTAGTGATTTTTCCCAGCTATATTGCATTTTTCCTCTTTTTTTAATATAATCTGTTAGAATATTCATAATTTAGTAAAAAAGGAGGAGCGCTATGAAACTGTACATGTCAGTAGATATGGAGGGTATTTCAGGTCTTCCGGATGATACCTTTGTTGATTCCGGCAAGCGTAATTATGAACGCGGACGGCTGCTCATGACCGAGGAAGCAAACTACTGTATTACCGAAGCGTTTAACAGCGGGTGTACGGAGGTGCTGGTGAATGACAGCCATTCGAAAATGAATAATCTGATGGTTGAAAAGCTTCATCCGGAGGCAGATTTGATTTCCGGCGATGTTAAACCATTTTCGATGGTACAGGGGCTGGATGATACTTTCACGGGCGCGTTGTTTCTCGGTTATCACGCAAGAGCTTCAACTCCCGGTGTCATGTCCCATAGCATGATTTTCGGTGTTCGTCATTTTTACATAAATGATCAGCCTGTTGGTGAGCTTGGATTAAATGCTTACGTTGCCGGTTATTACGATGTCCCGGTATTAATGGTAGCCGGTGATAACCGGGCGGCCAAAGAAGCTGAAGAGCTCATCCCGAATGTCACGACAGCTGCTGTTAAACAAACGATTTCAAGATCTGCAGTTAAATGTCTGTCGCCTGCGAAAGCCGGCCGGCTGCTGACAGAAAAAACCGCATATGCCCTGCAGAACAAGGATAAAGTTAAACCGCTTACACCGCCTGACAGGCCTGTATTGAGCATTGAATTTGCCAATTACGGCCAAGCTGAGTGGGCTCATCTAATGCCGGGTACAGAAATCAAACCGGGAACCACAACCGTTCAATTTCAGGCGAAGGATATGCTTGAAGCCTACCAGGCTATGCTTGTCATGACTGAACTGGCGATGCGAACATCATTCTCCTAAAGGGGTGTAAAGGCTTTGGCAAGATATATAATGAAGCGTTTTTTGGCAATGGCAGCTACGATTTTGGTCATTACCACCCTGACTTTTGTTCTGATGAAGGTCATTCCCGGGTCTCCTTTTAATGAGGAGAGGGGTACAAATGAAGCGGTTCAAAGAAATCTCGAAGCCTACTATCACTTAGACGATCCTCTCATTATCCAATACATCATCTATCTAAAATCCATCATTACATTCGATTTTGGCCCTTCTATTAAAAAACCGTCAGACAGTGTAAATGATATGCTGGAGCGCGGATTTCCCGTTTCCTTCGAACTAGGGATGGCAGCGATTATCATTGCTGTGATCTCAGGGCTGATACTTGGCGTAACCGCCGCGCTGCGCCGCAACGGCTTTTTGGACTACGCCGCGATGAGCCTCGCGGTACTCGGCATTTCCATCCCGAATTTTATTATGGCGACGTTGCTTATTCAGCAGTTTGCCGTCAATTTTAAACTATTTCCCGCCGCTACGTGGACGAGCCCGATCCATATGGTGCTTCCGACCGCAGCGCTTGCAGTTGGACCGATGGCGATTATCGCCAGGCTGACAAGATCAAGCATGGTCGAAGTCCTGACACAGGATTATATCCGCACAGCGAAAGCGAAAGGGCTGTCTCCGCTCAAAATTATCGTAAAACACGCACTCAGAAACGCGCTCATGCCCGTCATTACCGTACTGGGAACACTCGTTGCCAGCATTTTAACAGGAAGCTTTGTTATTGAAAAAATCTTCGCCATTCCCGGAATGGGAAAATATTTTGTCGAAAGCATTAATCAGCGGGACTATCCCGTGATTATGGGAACGACCGTTTTTTACAGCGTCATTTTGATCGTGATGCTGTTTTTGGTCGACTTGGCCTACGGTCTGCTGGACCCGCGCATTAAACTGCATAAGAAAGGGTGAAGCGTATGAATCTCCCTGTACAAACAGATGAACGCCAGCCGCAGCAGCACGTTCAGGTGCCGGACGAATGGTTTGTTACGAATCAGGAAAAGACCCAAGAGACCGATTCAGTCAAACGGCCGAGTTTGTCCTACGTGCAGGATGCCTGGAGGAGGCTGAAGAAAAATAAACTAGCGATGGCCGGGCTTTTTATTCTTTTATTTCTATTTGTGATGGCAGCAGTCGGTCCTTTTTTATCCCCTCATAGTGTCGCGCGCCAATCGCTGACAGAACAAAACCTTCCCCCTTCTGCAGATCATTGGTTCGGTACAGATGAGCTTGGCCGGGATGTGTTTACACGAACATGGTACGGAGCGAGGATTTCATTATTTGTCGGAGTGATGGCTGCACTGATTGATTTTTTGATCGGTGTCATTTACGGAGGCATTGCCGGCTATAAAGGCGGCAGAACAGACAGTGTTATGATGCGGATTATTGAAGTGCTGTACGGGCTGCCGTATCTTCTTGTTGTCATTTTGCTGATGGTCTTGATGGGTCCGGGGCTTGGCACCATTATCGTAGCGCTGACTGTGACGGGATGGGTCGGCATGGCGAGAATTGTAAGAGGCCAGGTGCTGCAAATAAAAAATTACGAGTATGTGCTCGCCTCGAAAACCTTTGGTGCGAAAACCTTTCGCATCATTCGCAAAAATTTGCTGCCGAATACAATGGGCGCGATCATCGTACAAATGACTTTAACTGTACCTACCGCCATATTCGCAGAATCATTTTTGAGCTTTCTCGGTCTCGGCATTCAAGCGCCGTTTGCCAGCTGGGGTGTGATGGCGAATGACGGCCTGCCGACCATTTTGTCTGGGCATTGGTGGCGCCTGTTCTTTCCTGCCTTTTTCATCTCATTAACGATGTACGCGTTTAATGTGCTGGGGGACGGATTGCAGGATGCACTGGACCCTAAGCTAAGGAGGTAGCTGTATGGAGAAAGTTCTGTCAGTCAATGATCTGCACGTTTCTTTTACGACTTACGGCGGGACGATTCAGGCGGTCAGAGGCGTGAGCTTCGATTTGTACAAAGGCGAAACCTTTGCCATTGTCGGTGAATCGGGCTGCGGCAAGAGCGTCACCTCTCAGAGCATTATGGGACTGCTCCCGCCCTATTCAGCGAAGGTGACAGACGGCAGCATTTTATTTAAAAACAAAGACCTTTGCCGTCTCTCTGACAGAGAAATGAGGAGCATAAGGGGAGCGGACATTTCAATGATTTTTCAAGATCCGATGACGGCGTTAAACCCGACGCTGACTGTCGGAGACCAGCTGGCAGAAGCGCTTCTTCGTCACAAGAGGATGAAGAAAAAGGCTGCTGAGAAAGAGGTTCTTTCTATGCTGGCATTGGTCGGCATTCCAGATCCTGAAGCACGCCTGAAGCAGTATCCCCATCAATTCAGCGGCGGCATGAGACAGCGGATTGTCATTGCGATGGCGCTGATCTGCGAGCCTGATATTTTAATAGCGGATGAACCGACAACTGCCCTTGACGTCACCATACAGGCGCAAATTCTGGAACTGTTTAAAGAGATTCAGAGAAAAACAAAGGTTTCTGTCATTTTGATCACACACGATTTAGGGGTGGTTGCCCAGGTTGCTGACAGGGTGGCAGTGATGTATGCCGGAAAAATAGCTGAAATTGGCACGAGAAAAGATATATTTTACAAGCCGCAGCACCCTTATACAAAAGGGCTGCTAAATTCCGTCCCGCGGCTGGATCTTGAAGACGCGGAGCTGATTCCGATTGACGGCACGCCGCCGGATTTATTTTCACCGCCGCCGGGCTGCCCATTTGCAGCCCGCTGTCCGAGCAGAATGATCGTGTGCGACAGGGTATACCCTGATCAAACCGTTCGATCCGGCACGCACGCTGTTCACTGCTGGCTTCAGGATAAACGGGCTGAGCACGCGGTGCTGCCGGGAGCGAAGGATGAATAACGAAAAAGGGGGAAGAGGATGAAGAGAGTGAAGAAGCTATGGGGAATGGGTCTTGCACTGGGACTTTCATTTGCGCTGATGGGATGCACGGCAAATGAGCAGGCTGGAAAAGAAAGCGGAGAAGATAAGGCAAAGACAAGCGGAGAAAAGGTACTGTACTTAAATAATGAAAATGAACCGACTTCGTTTGACCCGCCGATCGGTTTTAATAATGTGTCTTGGCAGCCGTTAAATAACATCATGGAAGGGTTAACGCGCCTCGGTAAAGACAATGAACCGGAGCCGGCGATGGCAGAGAAGTGGTCTGTGTCGAAGGATAAAAAAACGTACACATTTACGATTCGGGAAAATGCGAAATGGACGAACGGAGACCCTGTGACAGCCGGAGATTTTGAATACGCTTGGAAACGGATGCTTGATCCGAAAACAGGAGCATCTTCCGCGTTTCTCGGCTACTTTATTGAAGGCGGCGAAGCCTATAACAGCGGAAAAGGGAAAAGAGACGATGTGAAGGTGACGGCAAAGGATGATCATACCCTTGAAGTGACACTTGCCGCGCCGCAAAAATATTTCCTGAGCGTGGTGTCAAACCCGGCGTATTTTCCGGTTAACGAAAAAGTCGATAAAGAAAATCCAAAGTGGTTTGCTGAAGCTGATACATTTGTCGGCAACGGCCCGTTTAAACTGGCGGAATGGAAGCATGATGACAGCATCACAATGGAAAAAAGCGATACGTACTGGGATAAAGAAACCGTTAAGCTTGACAAAGTGAAATGGGCAATGGTGAGTGACAGAAATACAGATTACCAAATGTTTCAGTCTGGAGAATTGGACACCGCATACGTACCGGCTGAGCTAAGTGACCAGCTGCTGGATCAAGACAACGTGCACATCGTTGATCAGGCGGGTTTATACTTTTACCGCTTTAATGTCAATATGGAGCCGTTTCAAAATGAAAACATCAGAAAAGCCTTCGCAATGGCTGTTGATCAGAAGGAAATCGTAAAATACGTCACGAAAAACAATGAAAAACCGGCACACGCTTTTGTTTCGCCCGGGTTTACACAGCCTGACGGCAAGGACTTTCGGGAAGCGGGCGGAGACCTGATCAAACCAAATGAAAACAAAGCGAAGCAGCTGTTAGAAAAAGGAATGAAGGAAGAGAAGTATGACAAGCTGCCTGCGGTCACGCTTACTTACAGTACGAAACCGGAGCATAAAAAGATTGCTGAAGCCATCCAGCAAAAATTGAAAAATACTCTTGGCGTCGATGTGAAGCTGGCCAATATGGAGTGGAACGTGTTTTTAGAGGAGCAAAAAGCGCTTAAGTTCCAATTCTCACAAAGCTCATTTCTGCCTGACTATGCGGACCCTATCAGTTTCCTGGAAGCCTTCCAAACAGGAAATTCGATGAACCGCACAGGCTGGACCAACAAAGAATATGATCAGCTGATGAAGCAGGCGAAAAATGAAGCGGATGAAAAAACGCGTTTTTCACTCATGCATAAGGCGGAAAAGCTTCTCATCAATGAAGCACCTATTATTCCGGTTTATTTCTATAATCAGGTCAATCTGCAAAACGAACATGTAAAGGACATCGTCCGGCACCCTGTCGGCTATATCGATTTAAAATGGGCCGATAAAAACTAACACTGCGATTGAGAAAATACTGCTCTCTTTATGTGAAGGAGCGGTATTTTTTCTCTTATTTGTACGTATACGTAGGGTGCAGAGCAAATGAAGGGAGCTGATCGGAGTTGAACCACAAGCCGAACACACTGAAAAAAGGCGATACAGTCGGTGTCATCGCACCAGCAAGCCCGCCTGATCCGAAAAAGCTTGAAACGGCGCTTTTGTTTTTAGAGGAGCTCGGCCTTCAGGTAAAGCTGGGCAAGGCGCTGAAAAACCAGCACGGCTATTTAGCGGGACAGGATGATGAGCGGCTGGCTGATCTGCACGAGATGTTCAAAGACCAGGAGGTGAAAGCGGTGCTGTGCGCATGCGGAGGCTTTGGCACGGGACGGATCGCCTCAAGCATTGATTACAGCTTGCTCCGCAAACACCCTAAAATCTTTTGGGGATACAGTGATATTACGTTTTTACATACCGCCATCCATCAAAACACGGGCCTCGTCACTTTTCACGGGCCGATGCTCAGCTCAGATATAGGCCTGGAAGACGTTCATCCCCTGACAAAAGCGTCGTATCAGCAGCTGTTTCAAGAGACGGCATTCACCTATACAGAAAAACTTTCACCGCTGACGGTGCTTGTCCCGGGAAAAGCGGAAGGGGAGCTTGTCGGCGGCAATCTATCCTTGCTGTCATCTACACTCGGCACGCCGTTTGAGATTGATACGAGGGGAAAGCTCTTGTTTATTGAAGATATTGACGAGGAGCCTTATCAAATTGACCGGATGCTGAATCAGCTGAAAATGGCAGGGAAGCTGTCGGACGCAGCCGGCATTCTTGTTTGTGATTTTCATAACTGCATCCCGGTGAAACGGGAGAAATCTTTGACACTTGAGCAGGTGCTCGAAGACTATATTGTGTCCTCCGGAAGGCCTGCTCTTAGAGGGTTTAAGATTGGCCACTGTTCGCCGAGTATTGCCGTTCCGATCGGTGCGCACGCGGCCATGGATACAGCTAAAAAAACGGTCGTCATTGAGGCGGGCGTTTCTGGAGGGGCGCATTGAGTATGAAAATAATAAAAATAGACACAAAACGGGTCGCTGTGCCGCTGACAAAGCCGTTTAAAACGGCGCTTCGCACAGTGTATACAGCTGAATCTGTGATCGTAACGATCACTTATGACAATGGCGCAATCGGATGGGGAGAAGCGCCTCCGACGATTGTGATTACCGGAGACAGCATGGACAGTATCGAAAGTGCGATACACAACGTCTTAAAGCCGGCACTGCTTGGAAGAAGCCTGTCCGGGTGCGAGGCCATTCTGCATGACATCCAGCATCTTCTGGCAGGAAATCAAAGCGCAAAAGCAGCTGTGGAAATGGCTGTATACGACGGCTGGGCGCAGATGGGCGGGCAGCCGCTTTACCAAATGCTCGGCGGATATCGAAGCACGCTTGAAACGGACTACACCGTCAGTGTGAACCCGCCTGAAGAGATGGCGGCGGATGCTGAGCGTTTTCTTAAACAAGGCTTTCAAACGCTAAAAATAAAGGTTGGCAGAGATGACATTGAGACAGATATCGCCCGTATTCAAGAAGTCAGAAAACGGGTCGGGCCTGGGGCGAAGCTTCGTTTGGATGCCAATCAGGGATGGGCGCCGAAAGAAGCGGTAACCGCTATTCGGAAAATAGAGGATGCCGGCCTGGACATTGAGCTTGTCGAACAGCCTGTCCATAAGGATGATCTTGCCGGGCTCAAGAAAGTGACGGATGCAACGGACACGCCAATCATGGCTGATGAAAGTGTATTTACTCCGCGACAGGCATTCGAAATCCTTCAAACCCGCAGCGCCGACCTGATCAATATTAAATTGATGAAGGCAGGAGGAATCAGCGGAGCAGAGAAAATCAATGCCATGGCAGAGATTTGCGGGGTGGAGTGCATGGTCGGCAGCATGATCGAAACAAAGCTCGGCATTACAGCTGCGGCGCATTTCGCGGCAAGCAAAAAAAACGTTACGCGCTTTGACTTCGATGCCCCGCTCATGCTGAAAACGGATTTGATCAAGGGCGGAATTGTATACAGCGGCAGCACGATTACGTTGCCAGACAAACCGGGTCTTGGCATTACAGGAGTTGTGCTTCAGAAAGGAGAAACGGAGACATGAACCATACTGTTATATCAGCAGTTGCCAACATATGGACGGCGCCTGATTCACCTCGTCCATTTGATCACACAATGCTCGATCCAACCGTGTCGATCAGAGAATGGCTCAAGAGCATGACCTATGATCAGCGGCTTGGGTTATGTAAAGATAATGTGATCCAAACGCAGGTTCTCTTTGGCGAGGAGGTGCTGGTCACGGCGGAACAGGATGAATGGGTGTCTGTCATTGTGCCCGGCCAGTCATCCCGCAAGGATAAACGCGGATATCCGGGCTGGATGAAAAAGAACCAGCTGATAAACACAAATCTCACACAATCGAATCACACCGTGTCGATCAGCAAACCAACAGCTTTTTTGTATGGGGATACCCGAGAAAAGGAAATTGAACTGAGCTTCTTAACTGCTCTGCCTCTGATTGGTGAAGAGGACGGCTTTTTCAAAGTAGCGACTCCTATTGGAGATAGGCTTCTGAGACAAACTGATGCGGAGCTTGTTCAGCATAAGAAAGGAACGGCCGAAGACATCATTCAGACAGGGGCATGTTTTCTCGAACTTCCTTATTTATGGGGAGGTATAAGCGGATTTGGATTTGACTGCTCTGGTTTTATGTACAGCTTATTTAAAGCCAATGGGTACAGTATTCCCCGTGATGCGGGAGACCAGGCGAAAACAGGGAAGAAAGTGCCGCTTCACGACATCGGTGCCGGTGATCTGCTATTTTTTGCATATGAAGAAGGAAAAGGAGCAATTCATCACGTGGGTCTGTCCATAGGAGACGGAAAAATGCTTCATTCTCCTAAGACAGGGAAATCGATCGAAATCATCACGCTGAAAAATACAGAATATGAAAAAGAGCTTTGTGCGGCACGCCGCTGTTTTTCAGAATGAGGAGGGAGACACATGACACCACTGCTAGAGGTCAGTCAGCTGAAAATGCATTTTGACGCAGGGAAAAAGCGAACAGTCAAAGCGGTCGACGGGGTAACCTTCCAGGTTCATGAGGGGGAGACGTTCGGGCTTGTCGGGGAATCCGGCTGTGGGAAATCAACCTTGGGAAGAGTGCTGATGCGTCTATACCATCCCACAGAAGGAAGCGTCAAATACCGCGGAACCAATCTTCACGCCCTCAGTGAGAAAGAGCAGTTTGCCTATAACCGCAAACTGCAGATGATTTTTCAGGACCCTTATGCATCACTCAATCCGAGGATGACAGTTCGAGAAATCATTCTAGAGCCGATGGAAATTCACAATCTTTACAATACCCATAAAGCGCGGCTCCTCGTTGTGGACGAGCTGCTTGAGGCAGTAGGGCTTCACCCGGATTTCGGCAGCCGTTACCCGCATGAATTCAGCGGAGGCCAAAGGCAGAGGATCGGGATTGCCAGAGCGCTGTCATTGAATCCGGAGTTCATCGTAGCGGACGAACCGATTTCTGCGCTTGATGTGTCGGTTCAGGCGCAAGTGGTCAACCTGCTGAAGCGGCTTCAAAAAGAAAAAGGGCTCACGTTTCTGTTTATTGCCCATGATTTATCAATGGTAAAGCATATCAGCGACAGGATCGGCGTTATGTACTTAGGCCACATGATGGAAATTACAGATAGCGGCACATTGTATCGTGAACCGCTGCACCCGTATACGAAGGCGCTGCTGTCTTCGATTCCGATTCCGGACCCTGAGTTAGAGGACAAGCGTGAGCGCATTATTTTAAAAGGGGAGCTGCCGAGTCCGGTTTATCCGCCGAGTGGCTGTGTGTTTCGGACGCGCTGCCCGGAGGCGATGCCTGAATGCGGGGAATCACGCCCTTTGCTTCAAGAAATCGAAGCCGGCCGTTTCGTTGCCTGCCATTTATATCGAAATGCTGAAACGAAAGAAAAGGTGAGATAAATAAAAAGCTGGCTCCGTTGTTAGGAGCCAGCTTTCTTTTATGATTGCTGTAAAAATTTCACGCACACCGGATAAGGGACAGAAACGGTTGAAGGAAGCAGTGTCAGCCGGCCTGTCTCTGTGTCTCTTTCAAACAATACGAGATTGCCTGTTTCTTCGTTTGAAACGACAAGGAAGGACTCCGTTGGATCCAGCACAAAGTCACGAGGCCAGTTTCCTTCAGTCGACACTCTTTCCACAAATGCCAGCTCGCCTGAATATTGATTCACTTCAAACACAGCGATACTGTCATGGCCGCGGTTTGCTACGTAAACAAAACGGCCGTCCTGAGTGACATGAATGGCGCTTCCCTGGCTGTTATCAGTGAAATCATCAGGAATGGCAGAGACGACTTGAAGTTCTCTGAATTCGCCGGCTGTCGGATTGTATTCAAGAGCAATTACTTCATTGCTTAATTCTGTCATGACATAAGCGTACTTTTCTTTTGGGTGAAAAGCGATATGACGAGGGCCTGCACCTGGAGCGAAGGAATGACTACCAGATTCCTTCAATTCACCGTCTTTTAGTTGATAGGTGTACAGCTTATCTGTCCCTAAGTCAACCGCTACAACATAATTATGTTCAGGTGTAAAGCCCGCATAGTGTGTATGCGGCTTTTCCTGTCTTTCATGCGGACCCTTTCCTGTATGGGCGGCTTCTGAAGCGGGGGACTGCAAACCTCCGTCTTTTTGAACCGGAAAAGCGTGCACCTTCCCGCTGTGATAGTTGGCTGTCAATACGTATTGCTGATGATCATCGACGCTTACATGACATGGCGATGGGCCATCGATTAACTGATGATTCAGAAATGTTAATTCGCCGCTGTTTTTATCGATTTGATAGGCAGCAACACCGCCTATTCCGTCTGCTTTTTCAATTGAATAAAGAATCGTGTTGTCTTTATTCGGCGTCACATATGTGGGGTTTCCCAGCTTTGCAGCAAGCTTTGGCTCGCTGAGTGTTTTTGTGTCAGTATCCAACTCAAATGAATAAATGCCTTCACTTCCGCCTTTTGTATATGTTCCGACATATCCTATGTACTTTGTCATGCGATTTCCCCCTTAAAAATGATGTCATCTCTATATTAACGTATCTTAGTGAAATACGCTGTTTAAAACATGAAAAAGGGGAATATTCTTCATTCGCCTCGAATGAGCGGCATCGTACAGCATCTGAAGGCACCGCCTGATTTGATAATTTCTGACAAGTCAATTTCGATGATGTGATAGCCTCTTTTGGATAATTCACGATTGACATGACGATTGCCCGGAAGGCTGATGATGGTCTTTCCGCCGATAGACAGGACATTGGTGCCAAGTGTAAATTGTTCGTTTTCCGATACCTCAATGAGATTGTAACGGTCTGCCAGCATATCGACTTCCTGCTGCGGAAGGGCTTTAGGGTAGATTAACGCTTCGCTTTCAGAAATAATATTAAATACGCAGTCCAAATGAAGAAATTTTTCATGGAGCGGAACTGGGATAATGGTGTATTCAGGAAGCTCTTCTTGCAGCTGGCCGACCGCTGAGATGTCCGTCCGCTGGCTGATTCCGACATAAACGGTATCACCATCTATGACGACGTCACCGCCTTCAATGCTAGTATCGAGCATCCGGGTATAAGGAATCCCTTGATTGTGGAAAAATTCTTTTATCACAGCTTCTTCCCCTTGGCGAATGGGCTCAGTCATGCTGGAAAGAAAGGCTTTTTCCCCGATGACAAAACCGATATCCCGTGTAAATACCTGCTCAGGCAGTCCGTGTTGAACAGGCAAAAGGATGACCTCAATACTGTGTGACCTGAGCTCTTCTACTAAGCGGCTGTGCTGCTCTTTGGCGGTTTTGACCTGAATATTGTCATCTTCAAACTGTTTTTGGGTTTCATTAATTACGTCCTTAATTGTCATATGCTCGGGTTTGCATAAAATAACTTTCTTCAAGGTGCCATATTCTGTTTGGCATACGGTTTTGTGCTGATGTTTTGGTACGGATACATCCATTTGTTTCTCCTCCTGACCGTGTGAAATACGTATATTATTCCCTCATCATCCTGATCATTAAACATTCCAGAAAGAAAACCTCACAGACAAACCATTTTAAATTTTAGACAAATGGATGAGAATATTGTTTAATAGGAGAATATGAGTGCATTTACTAATCGATCAGACATCAAAGGGGAGAAAGGTATGGAAGCACAGGAAACAAAATTTTGTAAAGAGTCAAAGGTTGTAAAAACCAGCAGGGTATTCCCTCTTGATACAAACAATCATAATACGCTGTTTGGCGGAAAACTGATGAGTTATATCGATGATATTGCGTCTATTTCCGCAGCGCGCCATTGCAGACGTGATACGGTAACGGCTTCGATGGACTCTGTCGATTTTCTGAAACCGATCGGGCAAAGGGAGTCTGTCTGCTTGGAATCTTATGTGACGTGGGTGGGCACATCTTCCATGGAGGTGTTTGTGAAAGTCATCAAAGAGCATCTGATGACTGGTGAAAGGGAACTCGCCGCGACATCCTTTTTGACCTTTGTCGCATTAGACTCCAACGGCAAGCCGGTGCCTGTGCCGAGAGTTGTACCGGAGACAGAAGAGGAAATCATGCTGCATAACACAGCGGTTCAGCGTGCAAGTGAACGGAAAAACCGAAAAAAACACAGTCAAGCGCTGGCAAATGCGCTTGGAACAGACAAGCCTTGGTAAACATGAAACCCAAAACAAATTTGTTTTGGGTTTTTTTGTGCCTTCGGATTATTTCGCTGCTGATGCTGATAAATCACAAAAATTAGTCCGTTTTTGCTAGGGAATTCTATACAAAAGCAACAATTGTCACGTTAAATTGATAATTTTGTGGCAACTTTTTTAAAGATTCATTTAAAATATATCTTTTAAAGGCGAGATCATGTATTTTAAAGGTATATTTAAAATACATCTTTTTGGAAGGGTTGTTAAACGATGTTAGATAATAAAACAATCGAAATCATAAAAAGTACTGTGCCAGTATTACAGCAGCACGGTGAATCCATTACAGGACGTTTTTACGACCTCATGTTCCAAAATCATCCTGAGCTTTTAAACATTTTTAATCAAACAAACCAAAAGAAAAAAACACAGCGTACTGCCCTGGCGAATGCTGTTATTGCAGCTGCCGCCAATATTGACCGGCTTGGCCATATCATTCCGGTCACCAAACAAATCGGCCATAAACACCGCAGTATCGGCATTAAGCCTGAACATTATCCGATTGTCGGCAAATATTTGCTGATTGCCATTAAAGATGTTTTGGGAGATGCAGCGGTTCCTGACATAATGCAGGCGTGGGAGAAAGCGTATGGGGTAATAGCTGACGCATTTATCAGAATTGAAAAAGAAATGTATGAGCAGGCAGAACATCAAACCGGCGGATGGAAGGAGTATAAGCCTTTCGTCATAGCGAAAAAAGTGCGTGAAAGCAAAGAAATTACATCCTTCTATTTGAAACCGGAAGACGGCAAGCCGTTATGTGAATTTCAAGCAGGGCAGTATATCAGCATCAAAGTCCGGATTCCTGATTCTGAATATACGCATATCCGTCAATACAGCCTGTCCGATATGCCGGGAAAAGACTATTATCGAATTTCAGTTAAGAAAGACGGTGTGGTGTCTTCTTATTTACACAATAAGCTGCATGAAGGGGATTCATTAGAAATCAGCGCACCGGCAGGGGATTTTGTTTTAGATTTCTCATCCCGTAAAGATCTCGTTCTGCTTAGTGCCGGAGTTGGCATTACGCCGATGATCAGCATGCTGAAAACGTCTGTTTCCAAACAGCCTGAGCGGCAGATTGTGTTTATCCATGCCGCGAAAAATAGTGAATACCACGCGCTACGCGATGAAGCAGAAGAGGCAGCAGAACATTCTTCTGTTAAAACGGCATTTGTGTATCGCGAGCCAACAGAAAAAGACCGAGCAGGTAACATTCAATTTCATGAAGGGCAGATAGATCAGCAGTACCTCAAAGCTCTGATTGCCAATACAGATGCGGATTATTACATTTGCGGTTCACCGTCATTTATCACTCACATGCATAAGCTTGTATCGGAACTCGGATCAGCGCCAGAGTCTATCCATTACGAACTGTTCGGTCCTCAATTAAGTATGGCGAAGTCTATTTCTTAACATATACGCGGCTCTTCTCAAATATTGGGAAGAGCCCTTTTTAGGATAATAGAAGAAGGCGGACGAGCGCCTTCTTCTACATCCGAACAATGACTGATCCGCCTCCGCTGGTGCATACGCGATTTTGCTGCTCTTGAATCGTTCTCAGCAATTCATTGTTCACCTCGATGGCTCTGATCAATTGTTCCATTTTAAGCTCTAAACCGGCCAGCCTGTCAGCTGTATGGTATGGCTGATAGGCTGCGGATTTTTGCTGTATGCTTTCATAGTGCCAATCGGCACTCTTATGCTGATGTTTCATGCTGTCCCTCCAATCAACATGGCTTTCTACTATGTTATGTGCCTGCATTCTGCACGTTCGCCTATTTAGATGCTGGATGAAGAGGTAAAGATATGCATAGCGTTACGGTCCCAGGGAACAATATCTTCATTATGGCTAGCGGATGGAGGGCAATGATCAGTGTTATGGATGGTATGGGCATTTTTACTCAAGCCTGTTATCGTGTTTTCGATTGCTTATATTTTGTTTCGGCTTGCCGGTAAAAAAGCCGTGTCACAAATGAACAATTTTGATTTGCTTTTGACCTTCGCAATCGGAACCATTATCAGTGAGCCGATTCTCACATCCAAACTGCCGATGTCTATTTATTACGCGTGCTCCTTTTTATTGCTTTATCTTCTGATGAGCAAGCTTGCTCTTTCTAATAAGTGGAGGTGGCTGCTGGTGGTCAGTCCGACAGTGTTAATCCGAAACGGGGATATCGATGAGCGCGGACTCAAAAAAGAGAGGCTGACCGTCAATGAGCTGCTCGGAAAACTGAGAGAAAAGGGCTATGCTGATCCGGCTGATATTGATCTTGCCATCATTGAAGAAACGGGAGAAGTAAGCGTAATCCCGACAGAAGAAGCGAGAGCAGTGCAGATGCGGGATTTGGATATGGAGGCTGAGCGGAACTTTATCCCAATTCCCCTCATATTGGACGGTGAGATCCTTGATCACAATTTGAAGTACCTTCAAAAAAACCGAAGCTGGCTGTATGAAAAGCTTGAGGAAAAAGGCCACAGCCCAAAACAGCTGTCTTTGATCACGCTCGGCACGTTAAATGACCGCGGTGACATCTCACTCGATTTGAATACAGCCAACGATTCGCACCATGATCCGTATTTGTACAAGCCTGGAAATAACAATTAAATGTGCTGCCGACATTCTTTGGCGCTTTTTTGATAGATTAGATTGTGCCTTCTGCAAAGGAAATGTTCCCCCTTACGTCAAATGTACACTTAGGTAAGGAGGGAATGGAACATGAGGGACTTATTCATTAGAAAAGACATGGCGCCGACAGTCAGTCTGCTGTATTCCGCAGTGGAAGAAAACAGACTCCGTTTGGCATCTATTGTTAGCCACATGACTCACAGAGAGCTATATGATAAGGGGTCTCAAACGAAAAACAGCACGGCCCAGCTGCTGCAGCATATCGCAAATGTTGATATCAGATGGGTGTGGCGCATAAAGGAGAATCGGGTCCCTGACCATATTGATGACATTTACGGCCCAATGACAGATGAAAGCGGACGATTGCCTGAACCAAAGAATCAGCCGGGATTAGAAGAGCTTTTGACAAGGCACCAACATGTCGTAAACGAGCTGAAATCGGTATGTAAGACCTTGACCGAGAACGATTTGCATCAAACGCTTTCTTACAAGGGTGACAAGGCAACAGTAAGATGGGGCATCTGGCATATGGCGGATCATAATCGCTATCATCAAGCCCATATTGAAGCCCTAAAAAAAGAATGGAAGCAGGATATAATCAAAAATGCGCGCTGAAACGAAGCTTGAGACCGAACGGATTCGTTTACGCTGTATGGAGGACAGGGATCAAGAAGCTTTACTTGAGCTTTTCAGCGACCCTGAAGTGATGAAGTATTATTCCGGTTTAAAAGATAAACAGGAAACCCGCGAGTGGATCGCTTGGAACAAAAGAAATGAAAAAGGGTACCGGGTCAGTCTCTGGATCGCCGAGGACAAACAGTCGGGGGATTTTTTAGGCCAATGCGGAATCGTACCTCAGCAAACTGAAAATGAAACGGCGATGGAAATCGGCTATATGTTTGCACGCCGGCACTGGGGAAACGGCTATGCGCAAGAAGCGGCCAAAGCCTGCCTGGACTATGGCTTCAATCACCGGCAGTACGGCAAAATTGCGGCTTTGATTGACCCGGATAACAAAGCGTCTATACGGGTGGCGGAGAAAATCGGCATGCTTTACAGCCGGACGATCAGAAAATGGAATAAACCGATCGCTGTGTATGAAAGAAAATCTTACAATTGAAGACAGCATTGAGGTGTAGTATCATAAGACCAGATAAAGTTTTCTAGGGTTCCGCATGTTAATTGACATGGACTGGTCCGAGAGAAAACACATATGCGCATCATAACAGCGCATATGCACACGGAGGGAAAAAAGCCCGGGAGAGTCAAGCTCATTAGAGTCGACTGTCCGGGGTTTTTTTGTTTTCGGACAATAATAGGAGGAAAGGAATGATGTGATATGAAATGGGGATTGGTTGTGATGGCCGCCGTGTTTGAGGTTGTTTGGGTTGTGGGCTTAAAGCATGCTGACTCACTCTTAACATGGAGCGGCACTGCCGTCGGTATCATATTTAGCTTTTATTTATTAATGAAGGCGACAAGCAGCCTGCCGGTCGGTACTGTATACGCCGTCTTTACAGGTCTTGGCACAGCAGGAACGGTGATGAGTGAAATGTTTCTGTTTCACGAACCGGTCGGATGGCCGAAGCTTGTGTTAATCGGTGTGCTCTTAATCGGTGTGATCGGATTGAAGCTTGTGACACAGGATGAGGCTGATGAAAAAGGAGGCGAGGCATAATGCTTCATTGGATCAGTTTATTAGGCGCGGGCTTTTTGGAAATGGCAGGCGTCGCACTTATGAATCAATTTGCGAAAGAAAAAAGCGCGAAATGGGTGGTGCTGATCATTATCGGTTTTGCCGCCTCATTTTCCTTATTATCGTTTGCTATGGAAACCATTCCGATGGGCACCGCTTACGCCGTTTGGACAGGCATCGGCACCGCGGGCGGGGCGCTTATCGGCATTCTCTTTTACAATGAGCAGAAAGACGCCAAACGGATCTTCTTTATCGCTTTAATCTTGTGCTCGGCCGTCGGTTTAAAAATTCTGTCATAAATTGATTTTTATCAAATCTTCAGTATAATGGATAATTAGTCTAGACTTACAAAGATAAGAGGGATTATTCATGAAATCATATATGACCCAGCGGTTAAATGAATACCGTGACGGAAATGAAGATAAAGGGCGCCTCTTGGTCAGCTGTCCCGACCAGCCGGGAATTGTTGCTGCGGTTTCTGCGTTTTTATTGGAACATGGCGCCAATATTATTGAATCCAATCAATACACGACAGATCCTGAAGGCGGGCGTTTTTTCCTGAGAATTGACTTCGATTGCAAGGGCATTCAGGAGAAAAAAGAAAAACTCCAGGACGCGTTTTCGTCTATTGCGGATACATTCGACATGACGTGGAGCTTAACGATGGCCAGCGAGCTGAAGCGTGTCGCTATTTTTGTATCAAAGGAGCTTCACTGTCTGCATGAGCTCATTTGGGAATGGCAAACAGGCAATCTCATGGCGGAAATCGCGGTTGTCATCAGCAACCATGAAGATGCGAGAGACCTTGTTGAACCGCTGAATATTCCATTCCACTATTTAAAAGCGAACAAAGATATCAGAGCGGAAGTTGAGAAACAGCAGCTTGAACTGCTGGAGCAATATGATATTGATGTGATCGTTCTTGCTCGCTACATGCAGATCTTAACGCCTGATTTTGTGTCAGCTCACCCGAATCGAATCATTAATATCCACCATTCCTTCCTGCCTGCTTTTATCGGTGCCAATCCGTATAAACGGGCTTATGAGCGGGGGGTCAAATTGATTGGCGCAACTTCTCACTATGTCACAAATGACCTTGATGAAGGGCCGATCATTGAACAGGACATTGAGCGTGTTGACCACCGCGACAATGCCGACGCGCTGAAAAATATTGGCAGAACGATCGAACGCAGCGTTCTTGCCCGCGCTGTGAAATGGCACTTAGAAGACCGTGTCATCGTTCACGAAAATAAAACAATTGTCTTTAACTAGACTGCCAGACGCCCGCGTAATGCGGGTTTTTTTGATGTGTAAAAAACCTTGACAAGAAGCTTTTTTCTTTGCATAATATAAAAAAATCATTGAGCGTTGAAGAGGATTAGTAAGCAGATCTTTCTGTGACAGAGAGCAAAATGAGTGGCTGAAACATTTTGCCGCATGAAACCTGCCGAACCTGCCTTGGAGTCTTAGGGGGAAAACCTAGGCGCATAACCTGGCGTTACAGGGAAGCGGAACGTGCTGAAGTGCGTTCAAACAAGGTGGTACCACGGAAACCCATTTCGTCCTTATCAATAAGGATGAAATGGGTTTTTTTATTGTAAGTTGGCTGGCGAAAAGCCGCGGAGGAGAATAAATGAAAAAACAAAGAATAGTAGTGAAGATAGGAAGCAGTTCGCTTACAAATAGCAACGGAAGCATTGATGAGGTAAAAATCAGAGACCACGTTCAGGCAATTTCTCTTTTGAAAAAAGCGGGGCATGAACTGATTTTGATTACCTCGGGAGCAGTAGCGGCGGGGTTCTCCAGTCTCGGTTATCCGTCCCGTCCCGTCACCATCAAGGGAAAACAGGCGGCAGCCGCGGTCGGACAAACACTGTTAATGCAGCAATACATGAATCAATTTAAACAATACTCACTTACCCCGGGACAAATCCTTTTGACGAGAAATGATTTTTCGAAAAGAGAGCGGTATCGAAACGCGTATGCAACGATAATGGAATTACTGGAGCGCGGCGTCATTCCGATTATCAATGAAAATGACTCTACATCTGTTGAAGAATTGACATTCGGGGATAATGACATGCTTTCTGCGTTGGTCAGCGGTTTGATTCATGCGGACCAGCTCATGATTCTCACTGACATTAACGGGCTGTATGATGCCAATCCGAATGAAAATCCTGATGCGAAGCGATTTGATTACCTGCCGGAGATCACCCCTGAATTGCTGGGATACGCGGGTTCAGCTGGATCAAAGGTCGGCACTGGCGGTATGAAATCAAAGCTGCTGGCCGCACAAACAGCACTGTCTCTTGGGGTCAAAGTATTCATCGGAACAGGCAGCGGTGAACAAAAGCTGGCGGATATTCTAGACGGCAGGGGAGATGGGACTTATATCGGCGACAAGGAGCTATCCTCAGTCAACAATACGAGACAATGGATTCAATTCCACTCGCCGATATCAGGAGAAATTGTCATTGACGCGGGTGCCCAAGAGGCGATGGTTTATAACGGAAGCAGTCTTTTACCAGCTGGCGTAGTGGGTGTGAACGGAAGCTTTCCAAAAGGGGCTGTCGTGGAAGTCCGGGGACCGGGCGGTGTGATCGGCAAAGGCCAGACCCATTATTCATCTGAGGAAATTATGGAGGCAAAAGGCAAACGAAGCAATGAGCTTGATTTTGACAAAACGTTTGAGGTCATTCACAGGAATGACTGGGTCAACTTAAAAGACTAGGGGGCGGAAAAATGAGTGAAGTTTCTGTAAAAGCGAAGCTGGCAAAAGAAGCAGCAGCTGAAATGATGATGAAAACAACGGCTGAAAAGAATGAGGCGCTCAGTCTCATTGCAAACGGACTCCGGAAAGAATTGGATTTTCTCTTATCGGAAAATGCAAAAGACATAAAGAACGGAAAAGCAAATGGGTTAACACCCGATGTCATTGACCGTCTCACGCTGGATGAGAAACGCATACGCGACATCGCGGACGCGGTAGAGCTATTGATTGATCTGGCTGACCCAGTCGGCGAATCTCTTGAAACAATTGAAAAAGAGAACGGCCTATTTATTGAAAAAATCCGTGTGCCGCTCGGAGTTGCCGGAATGATTTATGAGGCGAGGCCAAACGTCACAGTTGATGCAGCTACCCTTTGCCTGAAAACAGGGAATGCGGTCGTCCTGCGGGGGAGCTCCTCAGCCATTCACAGCAACAAAGCACTCGTCGGTGTTATTCACAGAGCGCTTGAGAAGTCAGTGCTTCCCATCAACGCTGTGCAGCTGATTGAGGATACGAGCAGAGAGACAGCAAAAGAACTCTTTACGTTAAATGACGGCTTGGATGTATTGATTCCGCGCGGTGGCAAAAAACTGATCGATCTCGTTGTTAGAGAATCAACAGTCCCAGTATTAGAAACCGGAGCCGGCAACTGTCATATTTTCATAGATGAAACGGCAAATCCGGAAATGGCAGAAAGGATCGTTGTAAACGCCAAAACGCAGCGCCCTTCCGTTTGCAACGCGATTGAATCACTGCTGATCCACAAAGCATGGGCAGAGCAGCACGGAAAAGAATTGCTGACGCAGCTGGAAAAAGCGGGAGTCGAAATCCGCGGTGATGAATTCGTATGTGGACTTCATTCTTCAAGCAAACAGGCGTCAGAAGAAGATTGGGGAACGGAATACTTAGGGCCTGTCATCAGTGTAAAGACGGTTGAAAGTGTACAGGAAGCTGTACAGCATATCCAGAAATACGGCACTAATCATTCTGAAGCCATTTTAACTGAAAACGATAAGCATGCAGCTTACTTTCAAACGGCTGTCGATGCCGCCGCGGTTTATCATAACGCGTCGACCCGTTTTACCGATGGCTTTGAATTTGGCTACGGAGCAGAAATCGGCATCAGTACACAAAAGCTTCATGCAAGAGGACCGATGGGTCTTCCTGCATTAACTTCTACAAAATATATCATTAAAGGAACAGGACAAATTCGCGAATAGCGGGGCAATGTTCGATGAAAAAGCTTATCTCGTAACGGGATAAGCTTTTTTTGTTCGCTAAAAAATTGACACAATAAATTAGATTTTGTACAATTAAATTGTACAAAATATATTTAGGGGGATACAAAAATGAGTCAGCCATTATTTACAGCGTCTGTTTCAGCGGTAGGAGGAAGAGAAGGAAAGGTGATTTCATCAGACCGCGTTCTCGAGCTCGATGTCGCAATGCCGGGAACACCGAGAGCAAAGAAATTAGAAAAAGCGACAAATCCGGAGCAGCTGTTTGCGGCAGGTTACGCAGCTTGCTTTGACAGTGCACTTCAGCTTGTAGCAAGAACAGAACGAGTAAAAGTGGAGACAGAGGTTACAGCGCATGTCAGCCTGCTAAAGGATGAAGCAGATCAAGGCTACAAACTGGGTGTGACGCTGCAGGTGAAAGGAAAAGGTGTCAGCGCATCAGAATTACAGGCACTTGTCCAAAAAGCGCACGGTGTCTGCCCTTATTCAAAAGCAACCTCCGGCAATATCGATGTCACATTGGAAGTCGCTGAATAAAAAATGAGGATGCCTCACATAGGGCATCCTCATTTTTTTTGGTGCAGGGTTTCAAGCAATGTATATAGAGCCGATTTTAAGTGTTTTAATTCCTCGCCGGACTGGCCTGAGAGTGCCAGAATCGTTCCCGGAATATCAGCCGCTTTTTCTTTTAATAACGTTCCGTTCTCTGTCAGGCTGATCATCACCAACCGCTCATCCTCTTCAGCTCTTTTTCTTGTAATCAAGTCCTGCTGCTCCATCCGTTTCAGCATCGGTGTCAGCGTTCCGGAATCCAAATACAGAAGCTCGCCCATTTTTTTGACGGAAAGTGTTTCGTGTTCCCACAATAAAAGCAAAGCCAAATATTGAGGGTATGTCACATTCAGCTTTTCAAGCAGCGGCTTGTACTGCTTTGTCATTTCCCGCGAACTCGCATAAAGCAAAAAACAAAGCTGATTCTCTAATTTCATATGATCAAATCCATTTTCCATCTGTGTTCACCAACTCTTTCTGACATTACATACTATTGTAGCTGAAAAACACCACTTTTCCTATTCTCGGCAAACAAAACATGTTTAAAAAGATGTGTATGGGAAATATAACAACTAAAGACAAATAAGGAGGCTGAAAAAATGGCATTATTTACAGCAAAAGCCACTGCTCGCGGTGGACGTTCAGGACATATTCAATCAGATGACGGGGTTCTCGATTTTGACATTGTCATGCCCAATGCAAAAAAAGAAGGACAAACCGGAACAAACCCGGAACAGCTCTTTGCCGCAGGCTATGCAGCATGCTTTGGCGGCGCGCTTGAACACGTGGCCAAAGAACAAAATATTGACATTGATTCAGAAATAGAAGGCCAGGTCAGTCTCATGAAGGATGAGAAAGACGGCGGCTTTAAAATCGGAGTCACACTAGTCGTCAATACAAAGGGATTGGATCGGGATCAGGCCCAAAAGCTTGTCAAGGCTGCTCATGAATTCTGCCCTTATTCTAAAGCAACAAGAGGAAATGTTGATGTGAAATTGGAATTAAAATAATTTGCGGCATCCTGAGAGTTCTCAGGATGTTTTTTTGCGGATAATAACGGATTGGTTATGATCTTTTCGAAGTGTGAATACATGTAGTATAGGTGGATTCAGACTAGAGAAAAGGTGAGCAAATGAAAAGACCGAAGCTGTCAGTTTGTATGATTGTTAAAAATGAAGAACGTCATATTGTCCGCTGTTTAGAAAGCGTGGAGCATATTGCTGATGAAATCATTGTCGTTGATACCGGATCAAACGACCAAACAGAAGAAATTTGCAGAAGTTTTCATGCTCAAGTCTATCATCATCAATGGACACAGGATTATTCGCAGGCAAGAAACATCAGTTTACAGCATGCCAAGGGTGAGTGGATTTTGATTTTGGATGCAGATGAAGAGTTAGACTTGGATACGGGAAGCTTGTTGCGTTCAATGCTGAATGACTGCAGGCAGTCCCTTGGTTACGTAAAGGTTATAAACTATACGGGAAAGCAATGGGGTGAAAACGAAGCATTTGAACAAATGCAGATCAGGCTGATACGGAATCAGCGGAAGATAACTTTTAAGGGAAGAATTTGCGAAAAGCCCGTGGGTGAGGAGGCAAGCGGCGCTTTCTCTCTCCCTTGTGTTATTCACCATTACGGCTATCTGGAGCAGGAGGCAAAGTGTAAGCATAAACACAATGTAAGCATATTGAATACAGAATTATCGTCGTCATATGCCGACCCGCTTCTCATTTATCAAAAAGCAGCTGAGTACGACAGAGGCGGCGAACCGAGCAAAGCCATCCGTCTGGCAATGAATTTCATAAATGAATGTAACAGCAAAAAGCAAATTCCTCCAGCTATTATATATTATATCAAGTTTAAACTCCTCATTGATACTGAACGGTATGAAGAAGCTGAACGGGATATTGATGAAGCGCTGCGGCATTATCCGGATTACAGCACCCTTTACTACTACAAAGGGATAATGATGTATCAGCTTAAAAAAGTCAGAGAAGCCATTACAGCATTTGAATCCTGTCTGCAAACGCAAGGTGAAAACCATCAGTACGTACAGGTGAAAGGAGCCGCTGATTTTCGATCCCTTTGCTGGCTGGGCGTCTGTCACGCTGAATTGAATCAACATATGACAGCAGTTTTATATTTGCAAAAAGCGCTGAAAGCAAACCCGAGGTGTACTCAGGCACAGCAACTGCTCAGCGAATTAACAAAGGATCAGGCCGTACATGCCTGATCCTTTAATATTCTTTTTTATGGTCAACATCCTGCCATGCTTGGAACGGAGACAAATGCTCCGCAAGAGTCACGTGATAAAAGGGGATCGTTCTCTCTTCAGCAGGTTTATCAATTTCTTCATAAATAAATGAATCATCAAATCCTGCTTCAGCAGCATCTGTATGCTCAGCAGCAAAGTAAACGGCTTTCGGCCGGGCCCAGTAGATGGCGCCTAAGCACATGGGGCATGGCTCGCAGCTCGTATACAACATGCAGTCATCCAGCTGGTATGTCCCAAGTGCTTTACAGGCGTTTCGAATAGCAGTCACTTCCGCGTGGGCAGTCGGATCATTGCTTGTAGTGACGTTGTTCTGTCCCTCGGCTATAATAATTCCATCCTTCACGATAACGGCTCCGAAAGGCCCGCCGATTCCAGCTTTCACTCCTTCACGTGCAAGCTCGACAGCCCGCTTTAAAAACGCTTCATGATTCATCCCAAACCCTCCCAGTCGATCGAATGATATAAGTATAGCCGAAAAGAAGTGCAAAAAACATTCTCAAAAAAATGAAAAATAAACAAAATATTTGGGGGATTTGCTAAGATGAAAAAAGGGAGGGGAGCATATGCTGCATTTGTATATTGCCAGGCATGGACAGACGCATTGGAACGTAGACAAAAGGATGCAGGGCTGGCTGTATTCTAGTCTAACAGAACTTGGACTGTACAACGCCCGTGCTCTTGGAAAACGGCTGAAGGATATTGAATTCAATCAGGTTTACATCAGCCCGAGCAAGCGGACAGAAGAGACGGCAAAAGCTATATTGGGATCGCGCCGCCTGCCGCTGTTGAAAGATCGTATATTCAGAGAGATGTCACTGGGGCCTTGGGAAGGGAAAAAACAAGAGGATATTGAAAGAGACGAACCTGATCTTTTTCATGCTTATTTTCATCATCCTGAAGCATATCACCAGCCGGGATGTGAAAGTTTTTTTGACCTTGAAAGCCGGGTAAGACTGGCTCTCCAATCGATTTTAAACAGCCATTCTTCCGGGAATGTTCTTCTGGTTACCCATTCTGTCTTTATATTGATGCTGTTAAATATCATAAAGGGAAGAGGCATTCATGACATATGGAACTCCTCTTACATACATGATACGTCTTTGAGCCTTGTGGCATTTGATAAAAACGGAACAGCCGACATTTTAAAAGAAGGGGATGGAGAGCATCGAAAACCGATTTCCGTTTTCTAAAAGAAAAACCATCTGCATCTGCAGATGGTTTTCATATTAAACAAGCTGTGTCTGCTTGGCTCTTGCCTGTTTTGCCGCTTCAACCATATTTTTTAAGGCTGCGACTGTTTCTTCCTGCTGTCTTGTTTTTAAACCGCAGTCAGGATTTACCCAAAAACGGTCAGTCGGACATACGGCAAGCGCATCAACGATAATGTTGTACATTTCTTCAGTTGACGGGACACGGGGACTGTGAATGTCATAAACACCAAGACCGAGTCCTTTCAAATACGGATGCTCTTTTAAGTAATCCAAAAATCCTCCGTGGCTTCTGCTGTGCTCGATCGTAATAACATCCGCGTCAAGATCATTAATCGTATCGACGATGTCTTCAAAGTTGCTGTAGCACATATGCGTATGAATTTGCGTCTCGTTTTTCACGGAAGAAGTGGTTAATCTGAAGGCTTCTGCCGCCCAAGTCAAATATTCATCCCAATCGTGGGTTTTTAACGGAAGGCCTTCGCGCAGGGCTGGCTCATCGACTTGAATGATTTGAATGCCTGCGTCTTCAAGCGCTTTTACTTCTTTGCGAAGGGCGAGTCCGATTTGGAACGCGATTTCTTTTCTCGAGATATCGTTCCGAGGGAAAGACCAATTTAAAATCGTAACAGGCCCTGTCAGCATTCCTTTTACATGCTTGGATGTTAACGATTGAGCGTATACAGTATCTTTTACTGTCATCGGTTCAATAAACTCTACATCTCCATAAATCACTGGCGGGCGGACACAGCGTGAGCCGTATGATTGAACCCAAGCGTATTTTGTGAAGGCAAAGCCGGCCAGCTTTTCACCGAAGTATTCGACCATGTCTGTCCGTTCGAATTCACCGTGAACAAGAACGTCAAGATCCAATTCTTCCTGAATATCAATCCATCTTTTCGTCTCCGCATTGATAAAGTTTTGGTATTGTTCATCAGACCACTCGTTTTTCCGCCATTTTTGGCGTGCGCTCCGCACTTCAGCAGACTGCGGGAAACTTCCGATCGTAGTCGTCGGCAAAAGCGGGAGGCCGAGAGATTCACTTTGCAGGGATAAACGTTCTTCAAACGGAATCGGGCGCTTGAAGTCTTTATCGCTTAACTGCTCCAGCTCTTTCTTTTGTTCAGAATTGGCGCCTGTTGCAAACTGTTTAAGCGCTTTGATGTCGGCTTTCGCCTGCTGAATTTGCTCACTGATGGCGGCTTTGCCTGATACTAAGCCTTCTTTTAAAGCTGTCAGCTCTGCCAGCTTTTCTTTTGCGTAGGACAATCCGTTCAGCAGATCCTTTTCCAAATGCTCATGTGGGTGTTTCGCTACCGGAACATGAAGCAGGCTGCTGGAAGGCTGAATCCATAGTTCATCAACCTGTGCGAGGCTGAGGATATGAAGCACGGCATCGAGGCGTTCTTCAAGATCCGCTTTCCAAATGTTGCGGCCGTCTATAACGCCGGCTGCCAGCACTTTATCTTTCGGAAAGCCGTGTGCCTTAAGCTGTTCCAGGTTTCTGCCTTTATCATGAACGAAATCAAGCCCGATGCCCTGTACAGGATAAGAAACGAGCTCTTCATAAGCATCAACAGAATCGAAATACGTTTGCAAGAGCACATTCAAGGAAGAAAGCTCATTTGTGATGCTCTCGAATAACTCTTTTACGCCGCGTACATCCTCTGCTGAAGCGGTGACAAGCGCAGGTTCATCAATTTGCACCCATTTTACGCCTTCTTCTTCAAGCTCTTTTAAAAGCTGAACATATAAAGGAACGAGGCGCTTTTGAATTGCTTTAGCTTCAGATGGCTCGTAGCCTTTTGCAAGCGTGACGAACGTATAAGGGCCGACGATAACAGGTTTTGTTTCAACGCCGTACTCCTGTTTGATTCGGCGGTAATCTTCCAGCTGTTTGTTTCTTGTCAGGCGGAACTCTAGGCTCTCGTCATATTCAGGCACGATGTAATGGTAATTTGTATTAAACCATTTTGTCATTTCACTTGATACGGCGTCTTTTATTCCGCGGGCGATGGCGAAGTATGTATCTGTACGGTCAGTCAGGTGTCTGAAGCGTTGCGGGATCCAGTTGAAGCTGACCGCCGTGTCAAGAACGTGATCATACTGTGTGAAATCAGAAACAGGCACAACATCAATCTGCTGGTCAATTTGCGTTTTCACTGCGGATAAGAATAATTCATCGATTTGCTTCAAAAACGTATCTTTATCGCTGTTTCCTTTCCAATACGCTTCAAGCGATTTTTTCCATTCTCTGTTCAGTCCGATTCTTGGGAATCCTAAATTCGATGTTTTGATTGTTGTCATTGTTTCTCCTCCTTTATATGTAAAACACTCTTGTTGACCCGCGGATACAGGCTATTAAGAGGTTTTCTCACAACTAAAAAGCCTCTTTCCCATGAGAGAAAGAGGCTTTTTTACAAAACATATAGCCTCTCTCATCTCTCAGAAACAATCTGATGGAATTAGCACCGTGCCTTAAGAGATATAAATCTCGGCGCGAAAATCAGTGCGCCCCATTTCACAATGGAATTACGGTCGGTTGCTGTTGGGGTCAAAAGGCCAATCCCTCGCCCAACTCTCGATAAGAGAAAATGTTATTAATTTTTTGAAAAGTTGAATCATTTGTTGGTAATCTTAACAGCAAGTCAAATTCATTGTCAACAGAGATTTTAAATTTTATTTTACAAATTACGGGATATATTATATGAGAAAAATAATATTATAGGGTCAGTAAATGTGACTGCTCTGCTTTCTCCGACAGCTCATCAGGAGCAGTTAAATACAGGAATCCATTCCCCGCCAATGTTTTTGCGATATCGAGCGGAAGTGTCCTGCGGATCAGCTGCGCATAAAGCTCAGATTCAGAAAGCTCTCTTTGAAAAGATTCTTCTTCAAAGCTTTTAATTAAAGCAAGCGCTCCGCTGACATGAGGGGCAGCCATTGAAGTGCCCGTCAGCTTCCCGTATTTCTTGTTGGGAAGAGTGGATAAAATGTTTTCACCAGGTGCAACAAGATCAATTTCTTTGTTTGCGTTTGAAAATTCTGACGATTCTCGCGCTACTGAAACCGATCCAACCGCAATCACATCATTATACGCAGCAGGATAGGAAAGCTCCTCTGTGCGTTCATCGCCGTCACCTTCATTTCCCGCTGCGCAAACGACAAGCACTCCGTTTTTGACGGCGTTTTTGACCGCTTCCTGCAGTTCAGGCACATCGCTCGGTCCGCCAAGGGACATTGAGATGATATCAGCCTTTTGCTCAACAGCATAGTTAATTCCGTTAATAATCCATTCGTACTTTCCGCTGCCGTTTTCACCGCCAAGCACCTTTACAATTAAAAGGCTTGCCTCAGGCGCGACTCCGGCGATGCCGCCGTTCGAATCGTTAGCAGCAATCGTTCCGGCAACGTGAGTGCCGTGTCCGTTGTAGTCGGAAATGGCATCTTCCTTGCCGCCGTCATCATCTGTGAAATTCTTGCCGCCGATGATTTGGTTTTTCAGATCGGGATGGCTTGTATCGCAGCCGGTGTCCAATACAGCAATTTTTACATCTTTGCCTTTAACCCCTTTTGCCCACACTTCTGGCGCCTTAATCACTTTAATGCCCTCAGGAAGCTCGTTCACATCCATGATCTGCTCATTCGTCACATACGGGATCAAGCGGATTTCACCATTCATAAAAAAGCCCTCCTTTTTTATGCCTGCAAGTGGATACAAGGGTGTTATCTCACATTATATGAAAAAAACAGCCGCTCGGACAGAGTCGTTTGAAGCATTTTGAAAAAATAGGATACAATCCAATGGATTAGTCATTTTCAAAATAATGGGTGGGTTTAGCGTGTATGACTGGGATTCAGCTGTCAGTCAAGTTATAATAGAAGCTGGGAAAGGAGCAGTGTGATGAAACTGAATGAAAAAATATTTGCGTTTTTTTCTGAGCATGTAGAACAAATGGCTGAGGAATGGATTGACACAATGGAGGAAAGCGATCCGAATTCAATTTATGCCTTACATAATGCAACTGTAACCGAGGAGCTGAAAGAGCAGGACAGAGAGTTCTACCGGCATCTGAATTACATGTATGTTTTGCCGGAAAAACAATTTCTCGATGAATTTCAACAATGGGTTATTGAGCTGACGAATGATCAAAAACATCTCGATACCCCGGTGCAATACGTCATCCGTGAGTTTATGAGAAACCGAAGATTATATACGAAGTATTTTGAGAAATTCGCAAAAGAAAACGAGGCGGCATTTGGACCGGGAGAAAAACAAAAATGGGCTAATTTGATTGTGAAAGTTTTTGATTTTACCATTTATACATTCGTCGATCACGCTGAATCGAATGCAAAACAGCAATTAAATGCCCAGAGAGAAATGATACTGGAATTAAGTTCGCCTGTCATTACTCTGAGCAAAACGACAGCTCTGCTGCCGCTTGTCGGTGATATTGATACTGAACGGGCAAAGTTTATTCTCGAGAACACGCTTAGTGCATGTGCGAAAAGACGCATTGAGCATCTGTTAATCGATCTTTCAGGTGTCGTGGTTGTTGATACAATGGTGGCGCATCAAATCTTTAAATTGATTGAGGCGCTTACTTTAATCGGTGTCAGATCCACATTGTCTGGAATCAGGCCAGAAATCGCGCAAACCGCTGTACAGCTTGGTATTGATTTTACGAACATTAATATTAAAACCAATCTTGCCCAAGCATTGAACTATCATCAATAATGAGAAAGCCGCTATTCAACATAGCGGCTTTTTTATGAGGTAAAACATAAAGACACAAGAAAAGATCCTGCGAATAACAAGAGAACGATGAAAAAGAACAGCCAGTCGCGCAGGCTGACGGTAAGCGACCGGTAATACGTCCGGTTTCGGCTGCCTGTAAATCCTTTTGATTCCATCGCAAGAGCTGTTCGTTCCGCTTTTCTGATCGCACTTGCTAATAGCGGGATTGTATAGCGCTTTAACGCGCTTATTTTTTCTTTTAAGCCATTTTCCGCCGCCCCGCCTCGGATTTTATGTGCCTGCTGGATCAGCTGGACCTCCTCTTTTAACAGAGGGAGAAAACGAAATCCGGCAATGACGCCATATGCGAGCTTCGGGGACAGCTTACACTGTTGCACAAGACTCAGCATAAATAGAATCGGATCGGTTGTAAAAACAAACATCATCGATAAGGCAGAAAAGCACAAAATCCGAAACCCGAGTGAGATGCCGACAGCCACATTTTCACTGTTGATCGAAAAAGGGCCGGCTTGGAACAGAATATTATCTGCAGTCGTCGGAATTTTGCCGAAAACAGCGGCTGTCCATACGCAGCCGAATGCTAAAATCAAAAACGGAATCGTGAACAAAAGCCATTTTTTCAGCGGTATTCTGGCCGCAAACAGGACACCCGCAACAATTATGATATAAAAGCATGCCGGTGTGTAAGGATTGTAAATAAACGACAGCATGACGACACAGCAAAAAACCGCCGCTGCTTTTACTGCCGGGTTAATGAGATGTAACGGCTGCTTCACCACGCACCTCCTGCTGGTATGTCATCCATTCATATCGAAGGGGGAGGGTGAGCTTTGCTTTTTGGACGAGCCCCGCTTCCTTAGAAAATAATTGTTCCGGTGTTCCGTCAAAGGCCAAATGTGTGTTGTGAAGCACAAGCACGCTGTCAGCATATGAAGATACAAGCTCCATATCGTGTGTGATCATAAGAACAGCGGTGCCTTCTGCCTGGATATGCTGAATCATCTCCATACATTCAGCCGCTGTTTTGGCGTCTTGGCCAAAGGTCGGTTCGTCTAAAAGCAAGACCTTTACATCATGCATCAGCATGGTAGCGACACTCAGCCGCCGTTTTTGCCCTTGGCTGATCGCAAACGGATGGTGGTCCGCCAAATGTGCAAGACCGAAGCGTTGCAGCAGATTCTGCGCTCTTTTCTCGGTTTCGGCATTTGCCTTATGGCCGAACAGCAGCTCATCATATACTGTATCAGTCACAAACTGGTGCTCTGGATTTTGGAAAACAAACCCCAATTGTTTACGAAGCTCTTTTTCTTTGTAAGACTCCAGCGGCTTATCATGCAGAAGAATCTTGCCGCTATTCGCTTTGAGCAAACGTGCGAGAACAGATAGCAGCGTAGATTTTCCTGTGCCGTTTGGCCCGACAAGTGCCGTCAAAGAGCCTGCACGCAATGAAAAACTGATGTCTTTGAAAATGGTCTGCTGTCCTCTTGAAAACGATAAGTTCTTGACCTGCACTGCATGTTCAGCAGAAAGAACCACAGCTTCTTCAGTATGCCCAGCAGGGAAGGGTTCCTTGAACAGCGTTTCCTTTGACAATGTAAACGGGATAATCACATTTTCTTGTAAGTCACAAATTTTTGGCACAGCGATTCCCATTGTTCTTAACATGTTTGAATGATGCTGAAACATATCCGTAGTCGGCCCGTCTAAGGCTTTCTTGCCTGCTCCATTCAGTACGATTGTTCTTTCAACCCAAGGCGCCCACTCATCAAGCTGATGTTCGATGACGAGAAGGCCGAAGCTTTTTTCCTGCTGAAGCTCTTTGATCATTTGAACGAATTCCCGCGCTGAATAAGGATCTAAAAGGGAAGTCGGTTCATCCAGAATAATGAGCTCAGGCTCCATCGCCAAAATACAGGCGAGCGCGACTTTTTGCTTCAGTCCCCCTGACAGAGTAGAAATTGTGCTTTTCTTTAAATGAGAGATGTGTAATTTATCCAGAACCGCATCAATTTTCTTTGCCATTTCTTCTTGAGGAATTTGCAAATTTTCCAATCCGAAGGCGATTTCGTCCTCCACTGTCAGCATACAAAACTGCTGATCAGGGTCCTGAAAGACGACTCCGACATGCTGAGCGATCGTTTCAGAGGTTTGATCATCAGTGATCGGTTTTTGAAATAAGAATACATGCCCGGACAGCACCCCGTCACAAGCTTCGGGGTAAAGTCCGTTTAAACAGAGGGCAAGCGAGCTTTTTCCGCACCCGCTCGGTCCTAACAATAAAGCGCATTCTCCTTTTAGGAGCTCAAACGTTATCTCTTGAAAAATCGGTTTCTCGTTTTCTTCATATGAAAAACGAAGCCGGTCAACCGAAAGTAACGTATTATAGGCTTGCATGATTAGATACCCGTTTCCGTTTCTTTTTCAGTTCCTTTCCCAGCGCCATTCCGTTTAAGACGCCCGTATATGCGAGAGAATCGCTGATAGCTTTTCCAAGAAGTCCGGCTAGAACCGCACCTGAAACGAGACGGATCACAAGCATAATGAGCAGGTAGCCTGGTGAATACGCCGCATAACCGGAAACAAAGAGATCATAAATAAAGCTGGCCACCGAAGACCCCATACCCGCCAGAAGCAGCACAGGAAGGGAATATGCTTTCCAGCGTGTCGCAAGAAATACTGCTTCCGCTCCGAGACCTTGAACAACGCCGATCACGATAACCATCGGGCCTGAAGGATTTCCCAGCAAACATTCAACGAGAGCTGCGATGACTTCAGATACAAGGGCAGCCCCCGGTTTGCGAATGATGTACGCGGCAATCACCGACACGATAAACCAAATGCCGTATATCGGTTCATAAGCGATGGGCCCGAACATCCCTGCAAGTACGTTTCCAAAATGAGTGAATACTAAATAAACAATGGCAAAAACAATACTGATTACAGACATGATGACAATTTCTTTTACTTTCCAGCTTTTCATTTTATCCCTGCTTTCTGTTTTCTTGATGGACTGTTTGCCGAGAAGTTCACGGTCATTGTGACGTGTGTTGTTTGCTGATTTGCCATGCGGAAAGCGGCTTCCAGCGTTCGGAACACGTCGTGTGCATCTCCGTCTAGCTCACTTGCGTAATGAACACCCTGTACAAAGGTGCCGTCAGCCTTAGCGATTTCAACAGCTTTCATGATGATGTCCATATAATCCGGCTCATTCATCGGATAAAGTGCAAATTGGCATGGAGCCTCTGCTTTCAGGGTATGGACAAATTCTTCGTTGACACGCTTTTCATCTGCTGTCAGAAATGTATCTCCTTGTGTATCGCCGGGGCAGCCGATGGAAAACGTCCCGTTCATAACGATGTGTTTTTCGCTATTTGCTGCATAAAGGTAGATGGCTTTGGCGGCGTCGAATACATGCTCGATCGATCCGCGCAAAACTGTGCTGATATGATCGGTTTTTGTCCAAACCTTTGACGTATCGGTTTTTTTCAGCGCAGACTTGATCACACTGATAAAATCATCCGTCATTGGGTATAAAGAGAACCGAAAACCGGCGATTCTGCTTGTACCGCATAAGTTGTCCATTTCACTGACCTCCTGTTTTTTTGGTAAAATAAAAAACTGCATATCCTTAGGGAATATGCAGTCATAGATCGAGTAAGCGCACGAAAAAATACACCTTTCGGTCAACCTGCACTTCCCCACGCTGGTATTATCCAGATCGGGTCATAAGGGATCAAAGCGCGTTTGTTCGCGCTTTATCTCAGCCATAACAGCACCCCTAGTGCTTTCCGTATACAATTTTTTATTTTGACATCATAATAGATGATAAGAATCATTTTGTAAACAATGAAATCATTTTTTTCATATAGGAACATGAGAGGATGAGCGGATTTGGAAAAAGGGCACATATTAATTGTGGAAGATGAAGAAAAAATCGCCAGGGTCCTTCAGCTTGAATTGGAATATGAAGGATACAGCGTGACCATCAAACATAATGGCACTGAAGGGCTTGACGCGGCCGCCGAAGGTTCGTATTCCCTGCTGCTGCTTGATGTCATGCTGCCTGGGATGAGCGGGCTTGAAGTGCTGCGCCGGCTGAGGAAAACAGATCAAGGAACACCGGTTATTTTATTAACCGCCCGCGACAGCATTCCAGATAAGGTAACAGGGCTGGACATCGGTGCGAATGACTATGTCACCAAGCCGTTTGAAATTGAAGAATTGCTTGCCAGAATCAGAGCGGCACTTCGCCAAACCGGAAGCAAAACAGAGGATATCGGCACATTTTTGACATATGACGATTTGCAAGTAAACGAGAAAACACGTGAAGTCAGACGGGGAGACAAAGAAGTTGAATTAACGCCCCGGGAATTTGATTTGCTTGTCTATATGCTGAAGCATCCGCAACAAGTGCTGACGAGGGAGCAAATTCTCAGCTCTGTATGGGGGTTTGATTACATCGGTGATACAAATGTCGTCGACGTGTACATAAGGTATATCAGAAAAAAATTGGACTATCCTTACGAAAAACAGCTGATTCATACCGTGCGCGGAGTCGGCTATACCATTAAGGGGTAAATGATGAAGCTGAAGACTAAGATTCATCTTTATACATCTATTTGGCTGTTGATTTTATTAATGTTGGTCCATACTGCGGTCTATCTCATTTTTTCATCGGCACTCACCTCAAAGGATGCAGCCCGTCTTGCTGATGAAACGGACAATATCGCCGAAGCTCTTCATACCGCCGAAACACAAGGAGTGGCTTTGCAGGATATGCTGCAGGCGTATCTTCCGGCAAACGGAATGGTACGGATAGTGAATGCGGATCAGAAAGCCGTTATGACCATCACCAAGGAAAAAGCATATAAAGACTTCCCTCTTACTTTTCACAGCGGAGAAACGACAGACGTGACAAAGCATAAAGGCAAACTGTTTGCAGCAGCAGCTGTCCCTGTTATCTGGACAGATGGACAAGTCGTATCTCTTCAGCTCGTGGAAAGGCTGGAGCATACAGAAGAAAGTCTTTTTCTGCTAAAATTTATTTTAATTGCGGCCAGCGCAGCGGTCTGTATCGCTTCCTTCTTTGCCGGCAGCTTACTCGCCCGCCACATCATCAATCCAATCAGACAATTGGTGACAACGATGAAAGACATCCAGAGAGAAAAAGCATTCAAAACAATTTCTCTGGAAGGACAGTCGCACGACGAATTATATCAAATGGGGCTGACTTTTAATGAGATGGCGAGCATGCTGAAAGAGCACTACGACAAACAGCAGCAATTCGTCCAAGACGCTTCACACGAGCTGAAAACCCCGCTCACCATTATTGAAAGCTACAGCAATCTAATGAAACGCTGGGGGGCAAAAAGGCCTGAAGTGCTTGAGGAATCCATTGAAGCCATTCATTCGGAAGCGATCCATATGAAAAAACTGACCAATCAGCTGCTTACGCTGGCCAAGAGCCATAAAGAACTGGAGCTTGATCTGAAAACGGTTGACCTGGTCGAAATGTCGCGCGCCGTCATACAAACACTCCAGCCGGTTTATAAACGTGACATTTTTCTCGAGGCGGGCAAAGAGCATTTGCTCGTAACGGCAGATGAAGAACGCATAAAGCAGCTGCTGACGATTTTGCTTGATAATGCCATAAAGTATAGTGACAAGGGCATTGTGATTGCCGCAGGAACCAAAAACAGCCGGCCGTTTTTGTCTGTAAGGGATGAAGGGATCGGCATACCTGAGGAGCATCTCCCGCACCTGTTTGAACGTTTTTACCGGGCGGATGAGGCGCGTAACCGCAAAACAGGCGGAACGGGTTTAGGTCTATCCATTGCCAAACATATTGCTGATGAGCATGGCATTGACCTGTCTGTAAAAAGCAAACCAGGTCAGGGAACAAATGTCACAATGCAATTTAGAGAACAGAATGGGGGAGCGCTATGACAAAACGTATGAAAACAGGAGCTGCGGCGGCAGCCGTTTTAGCCATTGTCATCTGCGCGGTTCTTATCATTCAGCAGACTCATGAGGACGCGCTGTCAAAGGAGGCAGTCATAAAAAAAGTAGAAGCCTCCTATGAAGGCGACATCACAAAAGTGACGCGATCCAATGATAAAAAAACGTATGATATGACTCTGGAAAATCCAAAAGGAATTTATTTTCTGAAAGCTGATGCTAAATCGGGTGACATATTGTCAATGAACAGAGTGAAAGAGACGAACACATCTGACATGACAGAAAAAGAAGCTGAGCAGCTTGCTCTGGTGCGGGTGCCGGGCACCGTCAAAAAACACACGCGAAAACATGGAGTTGCGTCGTATACCATTCAAAAAAATAATGGGGAAACATACGAAGTGAAGGTAGATATGAAGACAAAAGCGGTGGTGTCCGCTGATAAAATCAGCAGCAAAGACAAACAAAAGACAACAATTTCGGAAAAAGAGGCAAAAGCCATTGCAGAGCGTGAAGCTGGAGGAAAAGCAGATGACGCCGATTTGGAAGAAAGCGAAGGCACTCTCTTGTTTGAAGTAGATGTTGATCTCCCAAATGACAAGGAAGCTACAGTGAAAATAAACGCCTATACCGGCAAAGTTTCTAATATTATCTATGAAGACTAATGGTTTTCTCATCAAATTCTCATCTTTCTCTCGTTTTCCTTTCATGTTGAGTGTGTAAACTGAACTCATAACAAAACAAGGGAGGAATCACATATGCTGAAGAAAAGATGGATGATAGGCATATTAGCAGGTTGTTTAGCGGCCGGAGGATTCAGCTACAACGCGCTTGCGAAAGAAAATAATGAACATACACAGTCTGTTTCTGGAACTGTCGGACTTACTGAACAAGAAGCGGAGTCCATTGCCAAAACAGTTGTTGACGGAACAGTGGATGACATCGACAGAGACATCTATAACGGCAAAGAAGCCTATGAAGTTGAAATTGAAAAAGACGGCGAAGATTATGATGTTTATGTGGATATTAAGACCAAACAAGCTCTCAATGACCCGTTAAAAGAGAAAAAAGAGCAAGTTGTTTTGACAAAAGAAGAAGCAGAGCAGATTGCTCTAAAGCAAACAGCTGGAACCGTCACAGAAAGCAAGCTGGATGAAGACGATGGTGCGTACATCTACGAAATTGAGGTTCAAACGAAACAAGGGACTGAAGCAGAATTTGACATCTCTGCAAAGGACGGACGTATCATTAAACAGGAATTAGACGACTAACCCCGCACACGCGGGGTTTTTTTCATGATAACGAACGGTTTTTTGGAGAATCTAATGAGTAAAGGAGGCGAAGCGCATGGAAAAGAAAGAAGAACAATACATCAATCAGGCTGAGTATGTTCCACATCCGACGAAGGAAGGGGAGTACGCCTTATTTCTTCATGAAACCTATCATTTGCTTTCTGAAGATGATGAAACGCAAACAACAGAATAAGGGCTTAAGGCCCTTATTTTATTTCATCTGATGAGGTGTAAACGCATTAATAACTTTTTTAAGTTGACATAGCTTGTTTTTTTCTGTAATCTCAGTGTGTCAATTCAATTACGAACTTCGTTAGGTGAGGCTCCTGTATGGAGATACGCTGCTGCCCAAAAATGTCCAAAGACGCCAATGGGTCAACAGAAATCATCGACATAAGGTGATTTTTAATGCAGCTGGATATTGCTCCTATGCCATACAGTGCTAAAGCTCTACGATTGAAGGCGCCCGCACGCTTTTTTTGCCGTGCTTCTTTCCCCTTCAATCCAGAAGGCTTTTTTTATGCCTTGAAAACGAAATGCTGAACAAAAAGGAGGTGCGGAGTATGGATTCTCCCCATTCGAGTCAATCTGAAGAAGTACCCATATACTATGACAGCGAGACAATTGATCACACGATGAGGAGACGATCTGCCGCACCTTCTGGCGAGGCCGGCACGTCTCCGTAGAGGAGGTACGAGTCCCAATGGTTCAAAACATGACCTATGACGAACTCATTTTACGCATCATTATATTATTGCGAGACGGAAAAATCAGGGATTTCAGAAGTGTTATTGATGAGCTTCAGCCCTATGATATGGCGTTTATTTTTAAAGAAATGCCGGAAAAACACCGTGCCCGCTATTTATCTTATTTAACTGTTGATGATATTACTGATATGATCGGCGAACTGGAACGGGAATTTCAGCTAGCCGTCTTAAATAAAGTCGGAAAAACAAAAGCAACACTCGCGATGAACAAAATGGACAACGATGACCTCGCTCAATTGCTTGAAGAAATGGATGAAGAACTGAAGGATCAGCTTTTATCCAGCATGGAGGCCTCAGAGTCAAAAGCCGTTCAGCTCCTTATGAATTACCCGGCTGATTCAGCGGGGCGCATGATGACCAACCGTTATGTGTGGATTCCTCAGCATTACACGGTAAAAGACGCGGTCGTCAAACTAAAAAGTTTCGCGGAAATCGCAGAGTCTATCAACTACTTATATGTCATAAATGACAGTAAGCAGCTTGTCGGCGTTCTGTCATATCGCGATTTGATTCTCGGGGAACCGGAAGAAAAGGTGCAAGACTTGATGTTTACCCGTGTCATCGCAGCAGACGCGCTTCAAGATCAGGAAGAAGTGGCGCGGCTGATTGAACGTTACGATTTCTTAGCGATTCCGATCGTGGAAGAAAACAATGTGCTTGTCGGGATCGTGACGGTCGATGATATCATCGATGTCGTTATTCGGGAAGCCGATGAGGATTACGAAAAATTCGCCGCTTCAGGTAAAGCCATTACCTTCGATACAAAAGCATATGTTGCAGCATACCGCCGCCTTCCATGGCTGATCCTGCTCTTGTTCATTGGGCTGATTTCAGGCAGCATCATGAGCTATTTTGAAGATACGCTGAAGCAGGTCGTGGCGCTGGCATTCTTTATGCCGATGGTGTCAGGGATGACAGGGAATACAGGAACACAGTCTCTCGCGGTTGTCATCAGAGGTTTATCTAAAGAAGAAATGAATAAAAAAACGATTATGAAACTGATTTTTCGGGAACTCAGAACGAGTATTTATATCGGTGCGGTCTGCTCTGTCTTAATTACGGTGATCGCCATCATATGGCAGGGGAATGTACTTTTAGGATTTGTTGTCGGCTCTTCACTGCTGCTGACCTTGATTATCGGCACGATGTCCGGAACAATCATCCCTATTATTCTGCACAGACTGAATGTAGACCCGGCCATTGCGTCAGGCCCGCTCATTACGACGCTAAATGATATCTTGTCTTTATTAATTTATTTTGGTATTGCAACTGCATTCATTCACTCATTATAAACGATAAAAGTCCGTCTCAGATTGCGAGGCGGACTTTTATCGTTTATCGGTTTTTGTACCTAAAGTGAGCATTAAGCTGCCCCTCCAGCATTTTTTTCCGCACTTGTGGATCGTTTTTTACCATTTGTTCTTTTTTGCGCATATCTTTTAAAATTTCAGCCGTCTGCACGCCGTCTTCGCGTTTGTTGGCGATATCCATCAGCCGCTCGACATCTGCAAAGGAATATTTTCTCGTGCCCCTTGAAGAACGCTGGGGATAAATCAGCTTCCGCTCCTCATAATACCTGATCTGTCTTACGGACAATCCTGTCAATTCACTGACAATCCCAATTGAAATCACTTTTTTGTCTTTATAAGAATGATCTTCTGTGGTCATTTTTCCACCCCTGGATGTCTTTTGATAATAGTATATAAAAAACATAGAGAAAAAACCTGACGCTTGTTATATTTTCTAACATGAAATAACAGATTTTTGAAAAAATACGGCAGAAAAATTAACAAGAATGATGCGTAACCGATAAGCGCGCTTTATCCTATATGTAAAGATTAATGAGGAGGAAGGATAAGCATGGAGGAAGAAAAAGCGGTCTCATTGGCAAAGGAAATAATCGAGTTGGATATGAAACGGGATGAAATGCTTGAAACGTTTATGCAGCTTGCCGGAGAACATGCTTTTCAGCTTTTAAGATCAGTTCAAAACGGACTTTACCGAAAATCTTCGTAAACATAAATTCTTTACACTGGATTCATACCACGTTCATTTAAAAAGAGTATCTTATGAAAAGGATACCTCAAAATGAAGGAGGACGCTATGAGTAATTTATTGAAATCAGCATTAGAAAAAGAACGAAGCCATTATTCAGAAAAACTCTTTCAAATCGGAGTTTATAATAAAGAAGTAATGAACAAAATGACACTTTCTGAATTGCGAAAGGAATACGCATATTTCTTTCGCAGTATTCCATATCACCAAAAAAATCCTTATACAAAATAACGTATAAGGATTTTTTTGTTTCCTGAAAAGGAATTTCTCGAATTATAGCGAATAAAAATAATAAGGGCATTAAACTCTTATTATATGTAAGGGTTTTCATTATTTTTTTATAAAAATTCTATATACGGGGTAGATATGATGAGATTATCGTTTAACGAAGAAGAAGTTGAGCGTGCGATGAATTTGTACAGGGTTTTTGCAAGGGCTTTCAAAAGTGTGTCTGAACACAGCATCCGTGACAGCAAAGAGCACGGCTTCAATCCCACAGAATTTGCCGTACTGGAACTTTTGTATACGAGAGGCCCGCAAAAATTACAGCAAATTGGGTCGAGACTTCTGCTTGTAAGCGGAAACGTCACATATGTCATTGACAAGCTAGAAAGAAACGGGTTTTTAGTCAGGGAGCAGGACCCGAAAGATAAACGCTCTGTTTACGCGCATCTCACCGATAAAGGGAATGAGTATTTGGATAAGATCTATCCAATTCATGCGCTCCGTATAGCGAGAGCGTTTTCAGGCCTTTCGTCTGATGAGCAGGACCAGCTGATCCTCCTGCTGAAGAAAGCTGGCATCCACAGCCAGCATTTACTGTTCCGTTAGCCATTCCGCACTCTCTTTCAGGAGAGTGTTTTTTTATATTTACATTCATCTAATATCCTGTTTAAAACCTCCTCAATCTTCAGGTCGCACATTTGGCCATGATACCTGCTGATACGCTTTTCTGCTGCTGCCCGTTCATTCGATTGAAAAAATGCGGAAATGCGCTCTTCTGCCCGCTTCATATCCCAGTTTCTTATATCTGTAACAAGCTGCCGTTCTTTTAACAGGTTCACATTCATTTCCTCCTGACCCGGCAGCGCATGATAGATAAATACCGGAAGCCTTTTCTTTAAGCATTCACTGATGGTTACGCCTCCTGGCTTTGTCATGACGCCTGAGGCCTCTGCGTACAGCCGGTTCATTTCTGCTTTGCTGTGAAGGTAAGGGATCGCCTCAATAAAAGGATGCTGTAAACTTTTAACATAGCGGTAGAGCTTTTCGTTTCTGCCGCATAATATTTTGTATAAGATATTTCCGCCTGGCGACAACTCCTGCACCAGCTTAAAAATACCTCCGACTCCCATACTGCCGCCTGTGATCATGACAGTATAAGGCGGACGATGCTGACAGGTGTCTGCGGTTCCTGTTTCAAAAGCCCGGTGAACGGGAATGCCGGTCATAAATATTTTTTCCTGGTTGATTCCTTCGGACATGAGCTGCTTCTTAATATCCATTATCGGGACAAAGTGGTAGTCAATGTTCTCCCGCCCCCATACTTGATTCACAAAAAAATCCGTGTATACATTTACGATGGCCATGTTTGGATATTCCGGTTTTAGCCGGTTCAGCAGGTAAGAAGGCAGGGCATGCGTGCAGAAGGCGATATCAGGCTGTTTTTCTTTGAGAATCTGTCTCATGCTTTGCATAAACAGCCATTCATACATGGCGTAGCGTCTGACCTTCTTACAATCTCCGCAAGCGAGAAGCTTGTATATTCCGCTGTACGTTTTCGGAACATATTGAATCCATTTTAAATAAGCTGAGGAGGACAGTTTTTCTAAGCGTTTATACGTATGAGAGAAGATATCGATTTTTTCTGAATGCAGCCCTTTAGATTCCAGATCAGTCTTCAAGGTATCAGCGACATGATGATGCCCGGTGGAAATACTTAAAAAAGGAAAAATGAGAATGTTTGTCATGTCTGTCCCCCTTAAAAATATGCCAACTATATTTTGGGGAGAATCATCACAAAATATAAGGGTGTTTTTTTGCTGATAAGGAAGGTGAAGAGATGAAAACCTGTTTCCTTTCCATTTGGAGAGTGATTGACCCAATTTATTTCTTTTTTTCGAGGCTGACCTTGATTGATGATGAGCAAAAATGTGTCTTTCGAGTCAGACTGACAAAATACAAAGGGCATCATGTCGTGCTGAGTGACGGAACCCATATAAGAAAAAACGATGTGCTCGTTAAAATCCATCTGCACAACATCAAGCTGGTCAGAGAGCTGCAAAGCATTGAAAGCGCGGTCAGAAAAGGAATCATCATTTATCAAAAAGTATATCAATCAATGCCGATGCTGCTGGAGTATATCAACAATCATAAAAAAAGCGAAAAAATCAAAGGAATCATTGGCATTACAATGCTTGATAAAGGCGTAGAAAGACTCGGCTTTGACGTGGTTACCCCGGTCAATCCTTTTTACAGATCTTTTAAAAAAATTACCCATATGCCAATCTTATATTTAACGGCAAAGCCAGTGAGCTTGCGGAATTTACCGAATTCATCCTATTTGTTTATCTCGAAAGAAAAGCTTCAGCACACCTATCAAACAAAAGACTGATGCCATGGTCAGCACAGTCTTTTTAAATTTGATGGAAAGTCACTTCCGGGCGGCTTCCTACACGGATATTAACGCCAGTTTGTCCTAAACCTTCACTGATATAAAACGGTTTATCGTGGTGATAATGAAGGCCTTTAATCATATTCATGCGTACAAGCTTGCCCATTTTCACCAAATGATACGGCTTTGGCCAGTGGATTTGCCCTCCATGAAAATGGCCTGATAACAGGTAGTCAAAATGAATATCTTCCATCTCTAATATAATGTTCGGATCATGTGTCAGTACAAGGTGATAGCCATTCTCCAGACCTTTATAAGAGTTTGTGATTTTACTGCGATTCGTACTGTAATCGTCAATTCCGATAATATTAACAGGTCCTGCATCAGTATTGATGTGAACATGTTCATTTTGAAGCGTCATGCATCCATTTTCCTCGAGCACTCGCTTTAATCTTAGAAAGTCCTTTTCTTTTAATACATAATCATGGTTGCCAAACACCGCGTACATGCCATAGGCAGGCTTCAGTTTTTGCAATGCCTGCAAGTAGCCGGCCAGCTTTGGAATATTTCGTTTCCGGTCCAGAAAATCTCCGGTAAGAGCAATGATGTCTACAGGTTGATTATTTGTTAAACGATACAGCTCATCAGGCGATACAGAAATATTTTCTAAATGAAGATCCGATAAATGAAGGATATTCAGTTTTTTTCTTGCTGGAAGGCCGTCTTGCTGATCAATTGAAATCGTGTTGACCTTCACATCTTTTGTGTTGCGGTTTGCTTTATATATAAATGGCATAACAGCCAGTATGACCAATGAAAGTAAGATGGACACATGTATCCCCTCCCTTCTACCAGTATAGTAAGTGGTCCAGCCCTATGGATAGCGGGAATTAATGGGTTGAAGACCAGTTTGAAAAATACAGAAAGGATTGACATTTGATGAATGTTTTAGAAGGGAAAAGGGATAATAAATTTTGACACGTGAGGCAGATCATGCCCGATAGAAGTCAGAATAACAGATGGATGTGTTAGGGATGTTACGATTAAGACGACACAAAAAAGAAACCTATTATCTTTTGATGGCTTTATTTCTCCTTTTGCTGTATGTGTCCCCGCTTTTTATTTTGAAGGAAGACGCCCATATTCGCGTACACGATAATTTGGATTCTAATATCGCGTGGTATAAGGTGCTGGCCGACAGCGGAGAAATCATCGGCAAAGTGGATGCGGCCATTCCGCAGATCATTAACGGGCTGCCCCGGGATGCGTTCGGCACCGAGTGGAGCGGCATTGTTTGGCTGCACGCGTTGTTTTCTTCTATGACCGCCTATGCGGTAAGCCAGACCATTACGAGAGTTGTCGCTTTTTTCGGAATGTATGTGCTGCTGAAGAAACATGTGATTCCGGAGCAGAAAGCGGCATTGATCCGAATTGGCGTATCGCTCGCATTTGCTTTAACGCCTTTTTGGCCTTCTGGAATGCTGAGCACGCTTGGATACCCTTTGGCGCTGTGGGCTTTTTTGAATATCCGAAAAGGGGATATCTCATGGAGAGAATGGCTGACGCTCGGTTTGCTGCCGCTGTATTCAAGCTTTGTATTAGGCTTCTTCTTTTTCTTGGCTGGGATGGCATGCTTCTGGCTGTATGATGTCATCACAAAAAGAAAATGGAATTTCATTTTTTTAGGCAGCATCGCTTTTATGACAAGTATTTATCTTTTTGTCGAGTACCGGCTTGTCTATTCAATGGTGATCTCACACGCGCCGATGCACCGGATTGAATTTATTTCATCAAGGCATGATGTATGGCACTCTCTGCGTTTATCCGTCAAAAACTTTGTCTACGGCCATAACCATGTCATGACAGTTCATACCGTTGTGATTCTTCCAATCTTATTACTCGTATTTTTTGCTGTGCTGTTCAAACGAAATCGGACAAGGGAAGAAAACGTTTATCTTTTTCTCTGCGTGCTGAATTATGCGCTTTCACTATGGTATGCGTTTTGGTTCAACAAAATATGGGCTGTTCCAAAGCAGAAATTTGCATTTTTAGCCGAATTCAATTTTGCCCGTTTTCATTTTTTGCGACCGCTGGTAATCTACATGAGTTTTGCGCTCGCTTTGTACCTCATTTGGCGAATGGGGAAGAAGTGGCAATGGCTCGTATATGCGGCAGTTACTGCGCAGCTGATGGTGCTGGCGCCTTTTAATGAGGAGTATACGTATGGCGTTCACTACAACGCGCCGACATTTCGCGAATTTTACGCGTCTGACCAATTCAAAGAAATTAAGGAGTATATCGGGCGCCCGCAAGATTCGTACAGGGTGGCGAGTATCGGTCTGCATCCGTCTATTGCTCAATACAACGGCTTTTACACCTTAGATACATATAACAACCTGTACCCGCTCTCATATAAATATGAATTTAGAAAAATCATTGAAAAAGAGCTAGAAAAAAACGCCCAATTGAAACGATACTTTGATGAATGGGGGAGCCGCTGCTATCTGTTCGTCGATGAGCTTGGCAAACGATATGACTTTAAAAAGAATTCAAAGAAAACAATCAATCATCTTGAATTAAATACAGATGTGTTTAAACAAATGGGCGGACGATATATTTTTTCTTCGGTTCCCATCATGAACGCTGATCAAAACCACCTGGCGCTCGTGAAAACTTTTGACCATAAAGACTCCGCCTGGCGCATTTATTTATACGAAACAAAATAAGGAGGATATCGATTGAAACAGCCACAGCCAGTGTTAACCATCGTCGTTCCGTGTTTCAATGAAGAGGAAGTATTTAAAGAGACAAGCCGTCAGCTGACGGAGGTTGTAAACAGCTTAATGGAAGAAAAAATGATATCAGAAGACAGTAAAATTTTATTTGTTGATGACGGCAGCAAAGACCGCACCTGGTCTTTGATTGCCATGGAAAGCGTGAAAAACAAGAAGGTAACCGGATTAAAATTAGCCTGCAATGTCGGACATCAAAAAGCGCTTTTAGCAGGTTTGCATAAAGCCAAGCAAAAATCAGACTGCGTGATTTCGATTGATGCCGATCTGCAGGATGATATCTCTGTTATCAGGGAATTTATGCTGAAATATCACGATGGTTTTGAAATCGTGTACGGCGTGCGCCGATGCCGGAAAACCGATACCTTTTTCAAGCGCACGACGGCTACAGGGTTTTACCGGCTCATGAATAAGCTTGGGATTAAGTTAATTTACAATCATGCCGATTTTCGTTTAATGAATAAAAGGGCGCTTGAAGAACTTGCGCGCTATCCGGAAGCCAATTTGTTTTTAAGGGGCATCGTTCCTATGATCGGCTTCAGATCAGCCGAAGTCTTGTATGACCGCAAAGAACGTTTTGCCGGTAAAACGAAATATCCGCTGAAAAAGATGCTTTCATTCGCTTTTAACGGAATCACATCCTTCAGCGTGGCCCCGATTCGCTTTTTTACGCTTTTGGGTTTTCTATTATTTTTGGTAAGCGCCATGGCGGGGATTGGCGCAGTCATTCAAAAAATGCTCGGACACACAAATGCAGGCTGGGCGTCTCTCATCATCTCCATTTGGTTTCTGGGCGGGTTGCAGCTCATGGGAATCGGGATTATCGGCGAATATATCGGAACGATTTTTTCTGAGGTGAAAAGACGGCCGAAATATGCGGTTGATATCGATTTGTATAATGAGCCCTTGAGCCCGCTGCAGCGGCAGGAAAGTGAGCATTTGGAGAAAAAATACAGTTGAAATTACACAAAGAGCTGACCGAATAAGTCAGCTCTTTTTCTTCAGCTGATTCAAAATAGCGGCAAGAGGTTCATCCTGCGGATTGCGGTAAAATTCATAAAATGGGCATCCGTGTTTCTTGACCCGGTCAACGACGGTATCGATTGTATACATCGCCGGTGTCAAAGATGGCTGCACCTCGTGCCAATAGAGCGGTGCCGCTACGGTGCCAAGCTCGTTTCCCCTGGTGGAATAGGGACAGATAATCGTTTTTCCTTCAGCATGCTGCAAATAATCGAGATACAATTTTCCATGCCTGTTTTTGATCAAGCGTTCTGTTGTAAATAGCTCCGGAAATGCATTGGTACAATATTCGGCAATCAGCTGTGTAAATTGGCGTGTGTCCTCGTACGTAAATGCTTCTGGTGACAAGGGAATGTAAAGCTGAATCCCCTTGTTGCCGGAAAGCTTAGGATACGATGTGATGCCGAAGGATTCGAAGAGCTGTTTAAGTTCATTTGCTGCCTGAACAGCCATTAGAAAGTCATCCCGGGACGGGGGATCTAAATCAATGACAATCTCTGCCGGCCTCCTGCTTGCAATCGTTTGAAAAGGAACATGTAACTCCAAAGCGAGCTGATTGGCAAGCCACAATAAGGTAGACAGGTCCTTACAGACCACATGTTCATGGCTCCCGTCAAAAAACGATTGGACAAAGTCCGGCGTATAATCAGGCTTATTTTTTTGGAAAAAGGATTCACCCCTTGATCCGTGCGGATAGCGAATAACCGTGACAGCACGATCTTTGAGAAACGGGAACAGATAGTCGCTGATTTCAATCATATACTGGATGAAATCTTCTTTTGTTTTTTTATGCTTTTCAAATATGATTTTATCTAGGCTTGTAAACTGCAGTTTTGGATGAACCGGCTTTGAGCGGCGCACGAGCTGTGCAAAGGTGCAGTCGGTCCAGTCCATATGAAATTGAAATTTGACAAACGAAACCTCTCTTAGCGTGCCTTGTAAAATCGTTAAATACTGAACAGTAGCGCAGATCGATGGTTCGAGTGTGTATTCACCTGACGATGTTTTTTGTCCGTGCTCTTCCATAATTGCGCGTATGGCATTTTTTTCTTCCTCGCTCATTCCGTGTGATACAGAGGCGACAGGCGTCATTACACCGTTTTTTAACACAGAAACCGTCAGAAATCCATTGTGAGGATTAAATCCTGTGATACAAACATCGGCATGTTTAAAGTTTTTGTATTTCAGCCAATCAAATGACCGTTTTTTTTCGATCCATTTGCTGTTGATTTTTTTCGCTACAATTCCCTCTCCGTCATACTTTATTACCTTCTCCCAAATTGGATCGAAGTGCTGGTGGGAGGGGATATACTGAATGGTTTCCTTTGCGTAAGGATTTGGCTCAGCCGGGAGCTTTGCAGCAGACATCAGCTCATGCAGCGATGTTTTTCGGTCAATATAGGAATGAGTGGATACATCTTGTCCGCTTCGTTCCAAAAGGTCAAATGCGAGAAAGCAGCAAGGCCGAGAGCTTGCGGATTCCTGTATCTTATCCGGCCTTTTCAAGCGTCCCCGCACTTGAATATGTTCAAAATCTGAACGGAATGGATTCGCCAAAAAAACGATTTCTCCATCAAGTGTTAACGGAAGTTCCTTTTTTATATGCTGAAAAGCAGTTTCGGCGAATGTAGTAATTTCAGGAAAGGTACTGTTAAGCTCTATACCATTTCTGCTCGTTAATGTCACACCTGACGGATTAATGCGGAGAATACAGCGAAACCCGTCATATTTTACTTCGTAACGCCATTCCGCTCCTTTTGGAGGTGAAGAAGTAAGGACGGGCTGCATGGTAAACGCCATTGGCTATGATGTGCCGGAGACTTTTTTTCTAGTGGTTTTCTGCTTTTTTTCTCCGGCTCCTTTCGGTTCTCCGCCTTCGGCTGGTGCTGCCGCTGGTTTTTCCCGATTCGGCCTTTTGGTTCGATCGATGCTGGCTTGAAGTGCGCTGACCAGGTCGATCACATCCTCACGAGGAGGCGCTTTGTCAGGAGTAACGGCTGTTTCTTTATTCTCCAGCTTATCATTGACTCTTTGCAGCAAGGCTTTTCGATACGTGTCCTCATATTGTTCTGGCTGAAAATCAGTTGTCAGCTCATCTATCAACGTAATGGCGGTCTGCAGTTCTTTATCATTTACATTTGATTGATCAGGCACTCCGGGTACGTGGGCAGCGCTTCTTACCTCATCGGGATAATGAATGGATTCCATTACGATGCAATTTTCATATACGCGGAGAATGGCAAGCTGCTGTTTCGACCTAATCGTCATATTGGCGATCCCGATCTTTCCGGTGGATCGAAGCGCCTCGCGAAGAAGAGTATAGGCTTTCGTGCCGTTATCACCGGGCCCGACATAGTAGGAACGGTTAAAATATATCGGGTCTATTTCCTGCAGTTGAACAAAATCGACAATTTCAACCGCTTTCTCTTCATGCTCCTGCTTTAAGCTTTTTAAATCTTCATCAGTCAGCACGACATATTTTCCTTTTACGTATTCATATCCCTTCACAATTTCATCAGGGCTGAGCGTTTTTTCACAGTTCGTGCATATTTTTTCATATTTAATTGGCGCATGATCTTCTTTATGAAGACTTCGCAGCTTAATGTCTTTATCTTCTGTGGCGGCATAAAGCTTGATGGGGATATTCACCAAACCGAAGCTGATGGATCCCTTCCACATTGTGTGCATATCGATGAACCACCTTTTTTTCATTATTGTGGAGATATGAGGGGGAATTCATGTGTAGTAACTTATGGGTATAAAAAACAGCCGGCGCTGTTAACGCGGCGGCTGGTTTAATATCAAGTGTTCAAGCTGTTCCGGCGGTATCGGTCTGCTGAAAAAGAAGCCCTGTAAATGGTCACAGCCTTTTTCGTCAAGCAGCTGTTTTTGGCCGGAGTTTTCTACGCCTTCGGCAATGACTTGTAAAGACAGCTGATGGCCCATGGCAATAATGGCGCCGGTAATTTGTTCTGATTTCGGATGAGTCTGAATATCATCGATGAATGATTTATCGATTTTCAGTCTGTGAATCGGAAAATCCTTTAAATAGCTTAGAGAACTATGCCCCGTGCCAAAATCGTCAATGCTGATCCTGATGCCTAATTTGGTTAAAGAAGATAGAACCTTTTTGGAGTGGTCTAGATTATCCATGGTCATGCTTTCTGTTACTTCAACTTCAAGAAGGCGAGGGGGAAGCCTGTATTTAAAAAGGGTATTCTTGATGAGCGGAATCAGTTCCTCTGATTGAAACTGTCTGGCGGAAATATTAATGGCGACAGAAAGATTAAATCCTTTGTCGTGCCACACTTTTGCCTGCCGGCACGCCTCATCAATAATCCACTTTCCGATATCAATAATAAGGCCGGTTTCTTCGGCAACACCGATGAATTCTCCAGGCGGACGCAGATTGCCGTCTGGAGTGACAAGGCGTATGAGCGCTTCAGCGCCTGTCATTTTCTGATCTTTTGAACTGAATTGCGGCTGATAATGCAAGACAAATCTTTTGTTATCAATCGCTTCCCTCAGCTCCATTTCTTGATTGAGCTTGACGGTTTCTTTATTGCCGATTGAGAAAGAGTAGTATCTGTATTTGCTTTTGTTTCGCTCTTTGGCCGCATACATTGCCATATCTGCCTTTTTCATCAATTCAGGGCCGTCTGTTCCGTCTTTAGGAGAAATCGCAATACCGATGCTGACGGATGTAATCAGTGTGTGGTCCTGAATTTTAAATGGCTTTTTGAATTGCTGAATGATTTTTTTAGCCAAAATGTCTGCTTCACCCGTTCCGGTATTGGCGTCAGTCAAAATAATAATGAATTCATCACCCCCAAGCCGCGCGATAAACCCATTATCTGGGATAACAGATGAAAGCCGTTTAGCCGCGAGCTGGAGCAGCTGATCGCCGACATTGTGGCCTAATGCATCATTTATCACTTTAAATCGATTCAAATCTAAGAAAAATACCACGGTGTTATAATCCAGGGCATGCTCGCGGTTCAAGACCTTTGTTAGGTGGGAGATCGCATGTCTTCTATTGGGTAAATCTGTAAGTGAGTCATGATGAGCCATTCTATGGATTTTTTTTTCGGCTCTGTACTGTTTTGTCACATCTTTACAGATGACATATATGCTGTCCAGTTCTTGATTAACCTCAACAGGTATAAACGTAATATTCAAATGAAACTGGCCTTTGTCCGTCATAAGAGTGGCATCGCTGTTAATGGCTTGTTTTTCGCTTTTGACCTGCTTAAAAAGCGCATTGATTTTTGTCGGCATATAGTGATTCCAATTTTGATGGTTTAAGCCGAAGTTATTCATCATATCCTCACCAGCATGATTAGAAGAAATAATATCTCCTTTTAATGACAGGATAAAGATCGCATCAATATTGTGAATAATTAAAGATTGAAACCGCTGTTCGTTATCCTTCATGCGTTCATTTTGTTTCATGAATTTTCGATCGGCATGGGAACTGAATAATAATAACGTTTGAATACAGAAGATGATTAAGGCAATCAGAATAGACCAATCGAATGTATGGACTTCCATATGATGGTCGGGAGGTGCACTATCTTTATAAAATGTAGCGGCCATCATTCCTGTATAATGCATTCCCGAAATGCCAATTCCCATTATTAAGGCACTGATTATTTTATAAATCAGCAAATGGTCTGCAGGTTTTTTCATGGACAAGTCAAAAAAAATCTTTAGTGAGATGAATGATGCTGCAATGGCAATGACAATGGATAATGTAAACAGCAGCGGTTCATATATCATCATTACCCGGGAAATGGAAGACATTCCGATATAATGCATAGATGAAATCGATGCACCCAGCACCACCGATCCTGTAAGCAGCCTGTAAAAGGTAAGCATATACCGGCTGACAATATATAAAGAAACAAATGATCCAGAAACAGCAGCTGCAATCGAGGCAACTAAAGGCACCAGTTCATAATGCATCGGTACCTCCGTATGAACAGCCATCATTCCGATAAAATGCATAGACCAAATCCCAAAGCCCATGATGAAAGAGCCTGCAATCAGCCACACCTTGCTTTTTAATCCTGTATGAATGGTGACTTTTCTTGATAGTTCAAGGGAGGTGAAAGATGCTGCACAAGCAATAAGAATAGATAAACATATGAGTGCTGTATTATATGTTACGTGTAATTCCATATGGAGATTCCCCCGTGTGTTCCAGTCTGGTTGACTCTCCTTAATATCGGCTGCCAGCTAAAGAATTTCAGTCTATATGCCTAGAGAAATTGTCAGAAAAACGTTTGGAATGAAGATTCTCTGTTTTTAGTTCTGCTGACCGTCAAAAATATGTTAAAATCATTTTGATGTTTTGAGTTAAAAACAAAAATGTGTATACATAGATCAGGGAAAAGGGAAGTGAAGATGATCGAAGAATTGGTTATGTCCTGGATAGAAGCATTTAAAAGCTTATCTTATTTCGGAATTTTTCTGGCGCTCTGTATTGAATTTATACCGGCTGAAATTGTCCTTCCGCTTGCGGGTTATTGGGTATCGAAAGGTGACATGACGCTTGCCGGCGCTGTTCTGGCAGGATCATTAGGAGGAGTCGCCGGTCCTCTCACCCTGTATTGGATCGGGCGTTATGGAGGCAGGCCGTTTCTTGAACGTTTCGGAAAGTATCTCTTTATAAAGCCTGAGGCTCTTGACAAATCGGATGAATTTTTTAAAAAACATGGCGGTTTTGTCGCTTTCAGCGGCCGCTTCCTGCCGGGGGTCCGCACCCTGATTTCCATACCGTGCGGCATCGCAAAAATGAATGTCTGGGTGTTTTCTCTTTATACATTTATCGCAATGCTGCCGATTACATTTGTTTACGTGTATCTCGGCGTGAAGCTCGGAGAAAATTGGAAAGACGTTGGCTCTATTCTAGACCAATATATGCTTCCGATCGGAATCGCCATTTTAATTTTGTTTGTTCTCTATTTAGTGATAAAGAAGAGGAAAAAACGAATGCAGTCTGAACATTTTTCAGTTTTTTTAAAAAATAAGCGTTGACAAATAAGCTCGCTCCGCATATCATTGACTTATAATATGATATTTCTTGAAATCCCAAAGGGGAGTAGCGTCCGGAATGTTTCCGGAAACAAAGTCGTCATTTCATGGATAGTGATATCCATCGGCTTTGTTGGCATGCCTGAATTCATGTCTAGCAAGACCTTTGCCTTATGTCGGCAAAGGTCTTTTTTGCATGTCCGGCCGGCATAAGATCGGATGAAGAGAAAGAAAACAACTTTTTTGGGAGGGTATCATTTATGGATGCAGCATTATTATTGGAGTATGGTTGGGTTCTTCTCGTCTTGATCGGGCTGGAAGGTATTTTAGCCGCCGATAACGCTTTAGTGATGGCGGTTATGGTAAAACATCTGCCGGAGGAGCAAAGAAAGAAGGCATTGTTTTACGGGCTGGCAGGCGCCTTTGTTCTGAGATTTGGTTCTTTATTCGCTATTTCTTTTTTGGTCAATGTATGGCAGGTTCAAGCCATTGGCGCGCTCTACTTGCTGTATATTGCAGCAAGCCACTTGCTCAAAAGATATGTATTTAAGAAAGAAGACAATCATAAGGTGACGAAGCAAAGCGGATTTTGGCCGACTGTATTAAAGGTTGAGCTGGCAGATATTGCTTTTGCTGTAGACTCCATCTTAGCAGCAGTCGCTCTGGCGGTTACGCTGCCTGGAACTTCACTTCCGAAGATCGGCGGACTTGATGGAGGACAATTCCTCGTTATTTTGGCCGGAGGCATTATCGGGCTGGTGATTATGCGTTTTGCGGCTTCGATGTTTGTTAAGCTTTTAAAGGAACGTCCAAGCCTAGAAACAGCAGCTTTTGTAATTGTCGGATGGGTCGGGGTAAAGCTTGCTTTATATACACTCGCACATGATGACATAGCCATTGTTTCCTCGCACTTTATTCATTCAGGGACATGGAAGCTGATTTTCTGGGTTGTCTTAGCGGCGATCGCAGTTAGCGGCTGGTTTATGTCAGGCTCAAAAAAACAGACGGAAGACGCACAAAACGAACAAAATAACAGAAGCCAAGAAAGGGCTTAATCATAAAGACTCTGCTGAAAAGCAGAGTCTTTTCATGTTTGAAGCGTTTTCACTGACGAAATAAAATAACATTTTTATAACAGCTTTGTTACAAAAACCTCTTATAAAACCCCCAAAATTCTCTTTAAGGGCACGAAAACCTGTATAGTACGTGAGAATGTATTGTCACAATTGAGACATTGGAAATCAATATTTCTTTTTCTCCTTTGCGATTCCCTATCAAATTAGCTATCATTAATGAGTAGTTATAGGGAGGAACTGAGGTGAAACCAGTGCTTAGCCTTTTGTTTAAATTGGGAAAAAAGAAGCAAACGCTTGAAAAAGCTGTTGAAAGTATACAAAAAGGCAATAAAGATCTGCAAAACGAGTTGATACAGCAGTATAAGCCATTTATCGCAAAGACGGTTTCATCCGTTTGTAAACGATATATAGATGAAAAAGACGATGAGTTTAGCATCGGACTGATTGCATTTAACGAAGCTATTGAAAAATACTCACCTGAAAAAGGAAATTCGCTGCTCGCATTCGCAGAGCTTATTATAAAAAGAAAAGTTATTGATTACATTAGAAAAGAAGCAAGAACCGCTCAAAATATTAATATGGATTTACAGGAGGGTGACGATCAGGAATCCTCACAAAGCTTGATTGAAGCCGAGCTTTCTATTGATGAATACCGCCGCCAAATAGAACAGGAACAGAGGCGTGAGGAAATCCTGTATTTTCAAAAGCAGCTCAAAGACTACGGTCTTTCATTTCAAGAGCTGCTTGAACATTCTCCAAAGCATGCAGACGCAAGGCAAAACGCTATAAAGGTGGCGCTCACCCTTGTAGAGCATGAAGAATTAGCTGCGATTCTTTATACGAAGAAACAGCTTCCTGTTAAACAGCTCGAACAGCTCGTTTCAGTAAGCAGAAAAACGATTGAGCGAAACAGAAAATATATCATTGCCATGTGCATTATCATTACCGGTGATTATATTTATTTAAAAGATTATCTTAAAGGGGTGCTGCACTCATGAGAAGAGGGATCATAGTCGAGAAAAATAAAAAATTCGTCACGTTGCTGACCCCTGACGGACAATTTTTAAAAGCCAAAAATGATCGCCAAACATATGAAATCGGAGAAGAAATCATGCTTCCGAGTGAGACACGCATGGGCAGAAGGGCCAGCTTTTTTGATTTTTTAAGACTGCGCCCTTTCAAAATGGGGATTTTTACGATGACTGCTATTATGCTTTTTATTTTTATTATTCTCCCCGTTTTCTCTAATGACAAGGCCTATGCGTATATGACAATTGATATCAATCCAAGCTTCGAAATGGCGTTAAACAGCGATTACGAAGTGATTGAACTGACGCCCCTCAATGATGACGGCAAGAAGATTATCAGTGACATTGATGATTGGGAGGAGACTGATTTTAAAAAGGTGATAGACGATATTATTACGGATTGCAGCGAGCATGGATATGTAAAGGAATCGAAAGAAATATTGATTTCCACTGTTTATGAAAATACGGATGACAATACATATAAATCAGGAGTAAAAAAACAGCTGAATGATGTAACGGAAAAATATAAAACGACATACCGCATGGAATCTCTCGAAACCGATATGAAAACGAGAGAAAAAGCAAAAAAGGAAGGCGTATCAACAGGAAGCTACATAAAATCAAATGAAAAGAATAATGTGAAAGATCCAAACGAAGATTCTCAAAAATCCGGGGAAGAGGATCAAAAAAATACCGGCAGCGAGGAAGAAAACACGGATCTAACAGATGATCAAGACAGCAAACAAGGAGAAAATGAACAGCTGGATGATACGGACTCAGAGAAAGAAGATACAACAGACACGCAGAATGACGATAGTGAACTGAATAAAGACGTAAAGGAATCAGATGAAAACACGAAAACTGAAAAAGATGGGGATACTGAGCAAACCCCTACACAAGATCCTCAAGATAACGGAAATGAAGAAGAAGACAATGGTGAACAGAATAGCAAGAATCAAAAAAATTGGAATAACGGTGAAAAAGGAAAGGGTCATTCCTCATCTAATCGGGATAATGCTTCTTACCACCGTAACCCAAATAGCTACAGCAGCAATAATAAATCAGCTCAAACTGAAGATTCGCCGAGTGCCCCCGGCGAATAGAGTCCTGAGTTTATTTATTTGTGCCATTTAGCTGTGATTGTGCTTGCTGAACCAGACGCTTTGTCATTTCCCCGCCTACAGAGCCGTTTGCACGTGAAACTGTATCAGAACCAAGGTTCACACCGAATTCTTGAGCCACTTCAAGTTTAAATTGGTCTAGTGCCTGCTCCACCCCTGGAACAACGAGTTTATTTCTGCTCGCCATCTTTTTTCATCTCCTTTTTCTCGTAAGAAATTCTTAACGCGTATTTAGTTTGAAATGTACGGGGTTTATTTATGCTGGCAATTGTTGTGGGGGAATAAAAAACCCCCCGACAACCTGCCGGGGGTACATCATGATTATAGGATGTCTGCGGTCATTTTGTTCGCGGTCGCCTGAATATGGAACGTCAAAATGGAGAGAACTGTAATGGCAATAATCTGCCTGATTTTGACCCATTGAGCGTCACTCAGCTCTTCAAAATGGTGACGGATAAGGTCCGTTTCCTGTTCGACGATCTGCTGGAGATTTGAATCCTTCATGGAAGGAGTGTCTTGGTGATGAATGGCATGCAGCACATGCGCGCAGCTTTCGTAGTATGCTAACGGGCTGATGACATCATCAGATCTGTCTGAGATGGTGTTAAAAGCAACTTTTAAGATAGCTCGTATGTGTTCAAAGTCATAAATGGATTTTAGGTCACGTACAATTAAAAGAATCACTGCCTGTTCAACTGAATACTTTTTACCCAGCTCAGGATGGCCAATGAGATCTTTGATATCGCGTTTCACCCAATTTTGAATCGCGGTTGACTTTAACGACGTTAGCTCGCATAAATTGCCAAGCTCAACGATTTCGTTGGTAGACAGACCGTATTCTTTTTTCTGTTTTTTTCGTTCATATCTTGTAAGAAATTCCGGAATCTGAAGATGGCTTGCAGCTTCTTCCGCTGGCATATTCGCTGATTTGACGAGGATGTCGAGCGGGCTAATGTCTCCCAGGCCTTTAAGGGAATAGAGCAGCCGTACCATCTCAATTCGAGTGAGTTTAAAAATATTCATTGTTCACCTCTTCAAGACGATTTGACGCGGATATAATCTTTATGTATAAATGCACTATTAAAGCGTCAGCAATACATTAACATCATACGTCTAAATCCTTGCATTTTCAAACAGATGTTTTATAATTTAAATATACAAGTTCATTTGATCTTAAAAATAACGGAGGTTATTATGGCGAAAAGAATTTTTCTGTTTATTTTAACGAATATTTTGGTGCTTACAACAATCGGAATTGTTTTATCTGTCATAAGCTCTGTCACTGGAGTTGGGACGTACTTTACAGCTGATGGCGGTATAGATCCTATTGCGCTTCTTGTATTCAGTTTAGTCGTTGGTTTTGTCGGTTCCTTTACATCTCTTGCGATGTCTAGATGGATGGCAAAAACAATGATGGGTGTCAGAGTGCTGAATCCGGAAAAACATACACTTAGCTATGAAGAGCAGCAATTGGTTGACCGTGTTTATAAATTAAGCCGCTCTGCCGGCTTAACGAAGATGCCGGAGGTCGGAATTTACCGCTCATCCGAAGTGAATGCGTTTGCGACTGGTCCTTCAAAACGCCGCTCTCTTGTCGCTGTGTCGTCAGGTCTGCTTGACCAAATGGATGACGCTGCGGTTGAAGGCGTGCTTGCCCATGAGGTCGCTCATATTGCAAATGGTGATATGGTGACAATGACACTTTTACAAGGAATTGTGAATACCTTTGTCGTCTTTTTATCACGTATCGCTGCATGGATCGCAAGCCGCTTTGTTAAGGAAGATCTTGCGCCGATTGTTCATTTTATCGCAATGATTGTGTTTCAGATTGTCTTTTCCATTCTCGGAAGCCTCGTTGTTTTTGCGTATTCACGCCATCGTGAATTCCATGCTGACCGGGGAGGAGCTGATCTTGCCGGCAAGGATAAGATGATTCATGCTCTTCGAACGCTTAAGAGCTATTCTTCCCGCATCATGGAAGAAGATCAGACAGCTGTCCAAACGCTAAAGATTAATGGCAAGAAACGTTCATCGCTTTTCTCTACTCACCCTGATTTAGATGAAAGAATCAGACGGTTAGAAGCTAAATAAAACCAAAACATCCTTCCTCTGAGAACCCTCAGAGGTTTTTTCTGTTTCACTTTGACTAAAATAATAAAAAAATATGCAAGTTAAGAAAATGTTTCGCAAAAGCCTTTAAAAATGGAACTAATATCTTTAGAATAATTACCGTACTTTAAATGGAGAGGCAGAAGGATTTCACATGAGATTAAAGCTTGGAAAATTGATACAGGCATTATCTCCGGCCCAGCTGATTGCATTATATTATTTTCTCGCAGTAACTGTGGCCCTGATATTGCTGAGTCTGCCTGCTGCCCATAAGCAGGGAGCGGATTGGACTTTTATTGACGCACTTTTTACGGCTGTCAGTTCAGTCAGCGTCACGGGGCTGACGGTTGTTGATACAGCTGATACATTCAGCACTACAGGCATTTTTATTTTGGCATTTGTTCTGCAATTTGGCGGAATCGGTATTATGACGCTCGGCACATTTATTTGGCTGATCATGGGAAAAAGAATAGGCCTTAAAGAACGGAAATTGATTATGGTAGACCAAAATCAATCCCAGTTTTCAGGAATTGTCAATTTAATGAAACAGGTTCTTTTCCTTATATTGTGGATTGAATTTTTTGGAGGAATCATACTTGGCACTTATTTTCTAACCTACTATGATTCCTTTCAAGAAGCTTATTTACACGGGTTTTTTGCAAGTGTCAGTGCAACCACAAATGGCGGGTTTGATATAACAGGAAATTCTATGGTTCCGTTCCGCCATGATTATTTTGTGCAGTTTATTACGATGCTTTTGATCATATTCGGAGCGATTGGCTTTCCGGTGCTTGTCGAAGTAAAGGACTTCTTGTTTTCAAAGCATCGGAGGTATCCGTTTACGCTTTTTACAAAAATCACGACGATTATGTTTGGCTCACTCGTAGTGTTTGGCGCCATTGGCATCTATGCGCTGGAAGCAAGCCACTCGTTTGCGGGAAAGGCATGGCACGATATTTTGTTTCTCTCCTTGTTTCAATCAACAGCTACCCGAAGCGGAGGGCTTGCAACAATTGATATCAGCCAGCTGTCGGATCCCACGCTGTTTTTTATGTGTGCGCTGATGTTTATTGGTGCCTCACCAAGCTCAGTCGGAGGAGGCATAAGGACAACAACGTTTGCTTTGAACCTGCTTGCGCTGTTTCATTTTGCGCGCGGCAATAAAGCGGTAAAAGTATTCAAACGGGAGCTGCACCCAGCAGATCTGATGAAGTCTCTTGTTGTCACAATGATGGCGATTTTGCTCGTTTTTGGAGCGACACTGATCCTTACGATAACAGAAAAGCATTCTCTGCTGGAGCTCTTGTTTGAGGTATGTTCGGCCTTTGGAACGACCGGTCTGTCCCTCGGCATTACAGCTGATTTGAGCAATGTAGGAAAATGTGTCATTATGATCGTCATGTTTATCGGACGAATCGGAATATTGACCTTCCTTTATCTGATCGGAAGAAAAGAAATTGAAGCAAATTATCATTATCCGAAGGAAAGAGTCATTATTGGATAAATAAACACCGCATCTGGCGGTGTTTTTTATTGCCAAAAAAAAGATGTGTGACCCGGCACCAGTTGGAGATCCTAACATAAACAGCTGCAGTTGATTAGCTGGTCTTGCATTTTCAAGTAGAAATAAAAATTTGAAAAACTGGCGAGGAGGATTTCTGTGAAACGTAAAGCTGAGGTCAATGAAGCCATAAAAAACAACAATACACCGACTGAGAGTATGGACAGAAATGCATATAAGACTCAATATCACGACGACCCGAATTTCCGTGGGGCCAATCGCAATTCCAAACAAGGTCAGCAAGGAGGCGCGTGATCATGAAAAAGAACCAGCATAGCAAAGATATGCAAAATCATAAAAAGCCGATGAATAAGAAGGTGCTTGAGGAAGAATTCTCAAGTGAGCTCGGAGATTACAACGCCGGGAAAATAATTGAAACTCTTGAAATAACAAAGCCGAAAAAGAAAAAAGAGAAAAAACAAAAATAAAAAACACCTCTTAAGCGGAATGCCGCTTAAGAGGTGTTTGTCTATTTTAAATAGGCATTTTTGCTGTTTCCTCTGACTAGCTGCAGCAAGCCTGTCATTCTCAGTTCAATGAACGGCTGAGCAACCGTTTTGACGAAATTGCTTGAGAGAATGGAGGTAAGGGCAGCAGTTAAGAGCAGCAGGATGACTAAGTTTTGATAGTCGGTGAGTCCATCCTCAAGCCCGACCTGCCGGAGTGTTTTAATGATAAACCCGTGGAGCAGGTATACGTAAAATGTCCTTGTTCCCCACTTTGTAAAGAAATAGCGTTTTTGCGGAACAAGCGCTAAAAAGCTGAAGGTTGCCGCAAAGGCAAGTACATACCAGCTGATCCGGGAAAGACCGCTTGCCAAGGTGACATCGCCAAATGATGAGTACGGCTTAGAGCCGAACAGCCATGAATAGTCAAAGTCGACCCCCCAACAGATGACAAATACAGCAGCGAGCACACCGAGCGCAATCTGTTTGCCTCGTTTTGATCTCAGTAAATCAAAGTGATGTTTATTCAAATAAAACCCTACAAGGAACATCGGCAAGAATACAAATGTCCGGGAGAGGCTCAGTGTGCTGCTGACAAAGTCGAGATAGCCGATCAGCACCGCGATTCCGCAGCTGACAAACAGCGCCCACTGCTTAGAAAGCTTTGAAAAAGGATAGAGCAGGATATTCCAGAAAAATAAGCTTACCAGAAACCATAATGACCATTGCGGATCAATCGGATTCATATTTGTCATGCTTTCGTCTTGAATAATGTAATAAAAGACGGAATAGATGCTTTGGAAAATCAAATATGGAATAATCAGCTTAACCGCCAGCTTTTTCACATATCCGGCACGTTTAAAACCTTTGGCGAAATAACCAGATACAAGAATAAAGGCAGGCATGTGGAACGTGTAAATGAACTTGTAGAGGTAGAGCATAAAATTGTTATCATGAATAAAAGATCGAAGAATATGACCGAATACAACAAGGAATATCAATAAAAATTTTGCATTGTCAAAATAACTGTCTCGCGATTTATTCATAGCATCACCTTCTCTTTAAATCAGTCACTAAAAGATTATTCCCTGTTGGTATTTATTTTAAAATAAAAGATCAAAAAGGATTTGAAAAAATGGCTGATTGTTAGGACGATGTAAAGTGACGGTAAGGATCGTTGAAAATGTCTTCTTTATGTAATGACGCTGAAATTTTCTGAAATGTATAGGGCGAATGAAGGAAGTTCATGCAATTTGTAGAAATATTGAGGGATAGGTTTTGAAGAAGGAGTGTTTACGCATGGAAACTCTCGATGTTGAGACAAATTCAGGTCTGAAAGAGGAACTGAAGCGCCTCAAACAAGAAAATGATCGGCTGAAAAAGGAATTGCATCAGCATCAAGTGATTGTGAACAATACGCTCGATGCTATTTTTATATGTGATAATGAAATGAAAATCGTGCAGGCAAATGAAGCAACAGCGAGGATGCTTCAAGTGGATGCGGAAGGTTTGAAAGAGCGTTCCGTTATTGATTTTTTGTTTTCTATTCCAAAGGATGAGCTGGACCTTTCCGTAAAGAAGTTTTTTAAGAAAGGTTTTCTGTGGAAGGAGGTTCCAATCCGGCTGGACAGCGGAGCGACAAAATATATTGAGTTTCTTGCCAAAAGAGGGATTGGTGAAGATTTCTTTTTTGTCGTTATGAGAGATATTTCTTCAAAGAAAATTCTGGAGCGGGAATTTTCCATGAATGAACAGCTTTTTAAGGACTTGTTTGACAGAGCTGTCGACGGAATCGTTCTATTTGATAAAGACGGCGGCTTTATTGATGCCAATCTGTCCTTTTGCAAAAGCTTTGAAATCGATCAGAATGAGCTGTCACATTTGTCGCTGTATCAATTTATAGACAGCGGCTCACGAAAAGATTTCGATAACATTTGGCACACGCTCTATCGAAAGGGAAAAGCAAAGGGCGAGCTGCCTGTCAGGCTTCGTTCAGGAGATCAGAAGCTGTTTGAATTTACGATTACGTCTAACATCATCAGCGGTTTTTATATGTCGATTATGCGGGATATCACTGAGAAGAGATCCATGGAGCTCCAGCTATTTAAAAGTGAGGAGCGCTTCAGAGAAATTTTTGAAAACGCCATGGATGCCATTATCATCTGGTCGAATGACGGAAGAATCGTTAAGGCCAATCAGTCAGCCTGTAAAATTTTTGAGCTGCCGATGAATTTGCTGTTAAAAAGAAAGCTGTGTGATTTTCTCGTGGACTCGAAGAAATACAGCATGACGAAGAGAAAATATGCAAAATACGGTGAGATCAGAGAAGAGATGCTGTTTCAAATGGGAAACGGGCAGTTCAAAGAGCTTGAATTTACTTCAAAGCGGACAATCCTTGAAAACCAGCACTTAACAATTCTAAGAAATGTCAGTGACCGAAAGCGGATGGAAAAGGAGCTTCGGGAAAGCGAGCTCAAATTCAGAAAAGTGTTCAACGGTTCAATGGACGGCAACGTATTATTCGACAATCAGTACCGAATCATCGACGCCAACCCGTTAGCGAGCGATATTTTGGGCCTGCCGCATGAAGAGCTAAAAAGACACAGCCTGCTTGATATTATATCTTCCTATGAAATAGAAAATCTGGCATCACCGGCAAGGCAGATTAATTTCGATGAAATGGATAATGAAATTCCATTCTTGCTTAGCAGCAATGATAATAGAAAACTAGAATTTTCATTTAAACGAAATATTATTCAAAATATGAACCTGGCTATCTTTAAAGATGTCACAGAGCGAAAAGAACTGGAAGAGCGCCTTCGCAAATCTGATACCCTCCATGTGGTTGGAGAACTCGCTGCCGGCATCGCTCACGAAATCAGAAATCCAATGACAGCCCTTAAAGGCTTCATTCAGCTCCTGAAAGGAAGTGTGGAGGGAGACTATTCTCTTTACTTCAACGTCATCACCTCAGAATTAAAGCGCATCGAATCCATCATCACAGAGTTTTTAATTTTAGCCAAGCCCCAGGCTATCATGTATGAGGAGAAACATGTGACACAAATTATGAAAGACACATTAGACCTTCTTAACGCGCAAGCCAATCTCAGCAACGTACAAATGCATCTGGATTTAGTCGGCGACATTCCGCCGATATACTGTGAACCGAATCAGCTGAAACAGGTTTTTATCAATATATTAAAGAATGCCATCGAAGTCATGCCTGACGGCGGCAATATTTATGTGACAATCAAAAAAGCTGATCAACATCATATTTTAATATCTTTAAAAGACGAAGGAGTCGGAATCACAGAGGATAAATTAAAGCGTCTCGGAGAACCGTTTTATACAACAAAGGAACGGGGAACTGGACTCGGGCTCATGGTAAGCTATAAAATTATTGAAGAACATCAAGGCAAAATAATGGTGGAAAGTGAAGAAGGAAAGGGAACTGTTTTCCATCTTACACTGCCCGTCCGGCAGAATTTTGAAGAAAGAAGGCTAGACGAATGAATTACTATACGACAGCGGAAACGCCGCTCGGGAACCTCGCGATTGTCGAGGAAGAAGGCCGCATCACCCGTCTCTTTCTCAGTAAGGAAGATTTGATCGAGTGGAAAGAATCTGTTGAGGGTGCGGAGCAGTTAGAGACTGCTTTTCTGGCAGAAGCGAAAAAGCAGCTTCACGAATATTTTGCAGGGGAAAGAAGGACATTCTCACTGCCATTGAGCCAAAAGGGCACGCCTTTTCAGCAAAAAGTATGGGAGGCGCTTGCCATGATTCCATATGGAGAATCACGAAGCTATGCTGATATCGCCGTTGCGGTAGGCAGTCCGAAAGCGGTACGTGCTGTCGGACAGGCAAATAAACGAAATGACCTGCCGATATTTGTCCCATGCCACAGAGTGATTGGCAAAAACAGCACGTTAACAGGGTATGCCGGAAGCAAAACTGACATCAAATCTTATTTGCTTAGCATCGAGCAAATCTCCTACAAAGAAAAATAAAACATATGGCACGTTCCCTTTTTTTGCTGCCGACATATGATTTTACTAAGTTAAAAAAGTTGGTCTGATGAAAGAGGAGGACAAAGCAATTGAAGCCGAGCCGCTCTGAGAAAATTGCCGTTTTTGCCGAACTGCTTGTGAAACTGCATATCTTATCCAGCGCTCAAAAAGATGAAATGATCAATATGAATATGAGTAAACAAAAAAACCGCTGACTCGGCCCTTTATGAGCAAAGTCTTCAGCGGTTTTTTAATGAACCTTTTCGCCTGTGAACAGCTTTTCAATTTCTTCTTCATAGGAACCAGTCATAATCCCTTTTTCAGTAATGATCCCAGAAATAAGATGGTGAGGTGTAATATCAAAAGCGGGATTAAAGACAGGCACTTCAGCCGGAGCGGTCCGGACGCCGGAAATGTTCCTGACTTCATCAGGATCCCGTTCCTCTATCGGGATATCAGCCCCGCTTTTTACTTTTGTGTCAAAAGTAGATAAAGGTGCTGCTACAAAAAACGGAATATCGAAGGCGTTTGCTAAAATAGCAAGCCCGTAAGTGCCAATTTTATTCGCAGTATCTCCGTTCCTTGCAATTCGGTCGGCGCCGACAATGACAGCAGAAATTTGTTTTTCTTTCATCGTATGGGCTGCCATACTGTCCGTAATCAGAGTGACGTCAATACCGCCCTGCATCAGCTCCCAAGCAGTAAGCCGTGAACCTTGAAGAACCGGTCTGGTTTCACAAGCATAAATATGAAGCCCCAAATCCTTTTGTTTGGCCAAATAAAACGGGGCAAGTGCGGTTCCATAGCGGCTTGTCGCGATAGAACCGGCATTGCAGATTGTCATAATCCGGTCGCCTTTTTTGAAAAGCTGAAGCGCGTTTTGGCCGATCATCCGGCACGTTTCTTCATCCTCGACTTGAATCTGAATCGCTTCATGGACAAGGTTGGTTTTTGCTTCATTTACAGAAATGGCGTTTTGAATTGATTGGCTCAGTCTTTCGAGCGCCCATGATAAATTGATCGCGGTCGGCCTTGAACTGTTCAAATCATTTTTGATATTATCCAATTCGCGGCGGAAATCCGCTACATTATCAGTTTCAATGTCTTTTGCCGCCAGCGCGAGCCCAAATGCTGCCGTAATGCCGATTGCCGGGGCTCCTCTCACTTTTAGTGAGACAATCGCGTCAAATACTTCTTCTTTCGTTGTCAGCTCCAAATATTCCGTGACATCAGGAAGCTTTTGCTGATTTAAAATCTTAATGGCTGTTTCTTTCCATTCAACAGAACGCGGAACAGCAAATGAATTGGTCATGGTTGAATCATTCCTTTACAAGTAACTTAAATAATTCAATAACATCTGTAATGGTTTTTAATTGTGAACGTTTTTCAATAAAGGCAGCACCGGTTTCCAACGCCAGCCGTTTTCTTTCGATTCGTTTATCAAACGGTACAATCGTATCCAGATCTGCAACATGGGCAAGGCCGATGGTGCGGCGTATCAGTTCGCAGCCGGCAAACCCAATTGTCTCTTCAAAAATATGGCTGAGTGTATCAGCGAGATAACCTTCGATTTTGGCATACACATCGAGGCTGTGTTTCTCCCAGGCTTCACTGAACGTTGTTTGAAACGTGTTCCAAACTTGTTTTACATGTTCATATAACGGATCTCGATCAGCACCGTCACGGCTGAGTGCATTTAACAATAAGTTGGCGATAAATTGGCCTACATCAAAACCGATTGGTCCGTAAAAAGCGAATTCAGGATCAATCACCTTTGTCTCAAGCTCGCTGGCAAAAATGCTTCCTGTATGCAGATCGCCATGAATCAGGGTTTCGGCAGATGTTAAAAATGACTTTTTCAGCTTAGCGGCTTCAACTTTGATATTGTCATTTTTCCAAAGCTTTTCAACATATGGACGAAGCTCTTCCTCAAATTCATTTGTATCATGATCAAAGAAAGGATCTGTAAATACAAGTCTTTCGGTAATATCGCAGAGCTCAGGATTTGTAAACTGTTTAACAAGCTGTTTTTTCACCTTAGGCTCAAGTGCGTAATCAGAGGAGTAAAAAAGCGTTTTTCCTAAAAATTCTCCAATGTCTCGTGACAGGTTTGGATAATTTTCACCTTCAAGAAGTCCTTTTCTAGCGATCTTCAGATGTGAAAGATCCTCCATGACCGTGACCGCCAATTCAGTATCTGAATAGTAAACTCTCGGTACGAGGTGAGGGACGTGCTCACCCTGACGAATCAGTGCGCTGCTTTCAATTCTTGCCCGATCGATTGTCAGAGGCCAGCTTTCCCCGACAACTTTTGCATAAGGAACCGCCTGTTTAATGATCAAAGCCCTGTCATTTTCTTGGTCATAAATATGAAAGACGTAGTTTAAATTTCCATCGCCGATTTCCTGGCATGTCAGCGTGCTTTTGCTTTGAAACAAGCCGAGTTTTACCGCCAGGGCGACAGCTGAGCTTTCATTTAACGTTTCGTATAAAGGTGTTTTTGTGACTGCCATCGTCATTCCCTCCAATTATGTAACATCTTGATATGTGTGCCGCAGAATGGCCGTAAAAAAGCCTCCTTCTCAGAGAGAAGGAGGCTTAACAATTATGTCCCGCCTCTCTTATCTCTCAGATCAGATCTGATGGAATTAGCACCGTGCCTTACGAGACCACAGTCTCTGGCGCCATGAAGATGCGCCCCATTTCACAATGGAATTACGGTCGGTTGCTGTTGGGGTCAAAAGGCCAATCCCTCGCCCAACTCTCGATAAGAGAATATATTCACTTGTTAAACAATTCTAATTTATCAGTTGATGAACATAGTAACAGGTGAGTGTTTTAATTGTCAATATATTTTTTAATATAAATCTTTTCTGATATCATCGAAAACAGGGATTTTCCCCCGTACCTCAACGCTTTCTTGGAGGTCAATTTCCGCTCTGACAATGCCTTCTTCTCGGCCGCCCTCTGCCAATATACGTCCCCAAGGGTCAATAATCAGGCTGTGCCCGGCGAATTCATTATCGGGATTAGCTCCTGTGCAATTGCAGGCAGCGACAAAGCATTGATTTTCAATGGCCCGCGCAATAAGCAGGCTTTTCCAATGATCAAGGCGGGGCAGAGGCCATTCCGCAGAAATGAACAGCACGTTAGCGCCTTTTGTCGTATGTTTTCTGATCCATTCCGGAAAACGGATATCATAACAGATCAACCCTGAACTTTTGACGCCATCAAGCTCGAAGTATCCGTCCTCGGAACCGGCTGATAAATATACATGCTCATCCATCAGCTGAAAAAGATGGGCTTTGCTGTACTCTTTAATGATTCGTCCTTCCTTATCTGCGATGAACATTGTATTATAAACATCAGAACCCTTTCTGACAGCAACAGATCCTGCGATAATATGAACCCCGTGTTTTTTTGCGGTTCTTTGCAGCCAGCTTTGAGCAGTGTGCCCGTCTTCATCAGCAAGCTGATCAAGATTGGCAAGGTCGTAACCGGTCGTCCATAATTCAGGGAGAACAAGAACATCAGCATGTTTACTCTCTTTTTCGATTAAATATTCAGCCTTTTTTATATTTTCAGAAGGTTTTCCGTATGAAATATCAAATTGAAGACAAGATATGGTCCATTTCATTTTTTAACACCCCATATTTTTCTTTACTTTTTTCATTTAACCATATATGATACTGGACTATCATTTCAAGATTTTTTTAGAAGGTGAAAACAGATGAAATTTGAACATTCTCAAGTGCTGCAGGAACTGCCTAAACAATTCTTTGCTTCTCTAGTGCAGAAAGTGAATCGAAAGCTGAAAGAAGGACATGATGTCATTAATTTGGGGCAGGGGAATCCCGATCAGCCGACGCCCGAGCATATCGTGGAGGAAATGAAGCGAGCCGTTGCTCAGCCCGAAAATCATAAATACTCGTCATTCCGAGGTTCGCACAGTCTAAAATCAGCAGCGGCGGCATTTTATAACAGAGAATACGGCGTTCAGCTTGATCCGGAAACTGAAGTAGCCGTATTATTCGGCGGGAAAGCCGGTCTTGTCGAGCTGCCGCAATGCCTGCTAAATCCTGGGGATACGATTTTGGTTCCTGATCCCGGTTATCCGGATTATTGGTCCGGTGTCACGCTTGCGAAAGCGAAAATGGAAATGATGCCGCTCACTAAGGAGAAAGCGTTTCTTCCTGAATACGCAAGCATTCCCGCTGACATAAGAGAACAAGCGAAATTGATGTACTTGAATTATCCGAATAATCCGACTGGAGCTGTCGCTACCGCCGATTTTTTTGAAGAAACGGTGAGTTTTGCGAAAGAAAACGAAATCTGTGTGATCCATGATTTTGCTTACGGGGCAGTGGGCTTTGACGGACACAAGCCTTTAAGTTTTTTGCAGACTGAAGGCGCTAAGGATATCGGAATTGAAATTTACACACTGTCCAAAACATATAATATGGCGGGCTGGCGGGTCGGTTTTGCAGTTGGAAACGCCTCGGTCATAGAAGCGATCAATCTTTATCAAGACCATATGTTTGTCAGTCTTTTCAGAGCAACCCAGCAGGCTGCTGAGACGGCACTTTTATCTGAGCAGACTTGCGTAGCGGAGCAAAATGCCCGATATGAAAGCAGGCGCAACACTTGGATAGCAGCATGCCGGGAAATCGGCTGGGATGTAACAGCACCGTCGGGTTCATTTTTTGCGTGGCTGCCGGTGCCTGAAGGCTATAGCTCTGAGCAATTCTCAGATCTCTTGCTTGAAAAAGCGAATGTGGCGGTGGCAGCTGGAAACGGTTTTGGTGAATATGGAGAAGGGTATGTCAGAGTGGGGCTCTTAACGAGTGAAGCTAGGCTCAAAGAAGCAGCTTACCGAATTGGCAAACTGAACCTGTTTACCCAAAAAAGCATTGACAAGATTCTTTAACGGTGGGATAATTCAAAATAATTTATAAAATCTATATTTTCTTATCAAGAGCAGGCAGAGGGACGAGCCCGATGAAGCCCGGCAACCGACTTGTAAAGCACGGTGCTAATTCTTGCAGCTGGCGGCTGAGAGATAAGATTCGGACGAGAAACGAAACCTCTTTAGACGCATTGTTGTTTGAAGAGGTTTTTTATATGGGTGAAAAAATGAAAGGAGCTCTGGCATGAGTGAATTATTAGCAACATATCTCCTGACCGATCCGGGAGCCGACACGGTGAAAAAAGCAGAACAAATCGCAACAGGGTTGACGGTGGGCTCTTGGACTGATCTGCCTCTGGTGAAGCAGGAGCAGATGCAAAAGCATAAGGGACGGGTTGTGAAGGTCGAGGAGAGAGAGGGACATCTTGCATCAGGAAAACAAGCGGTCATCACAATTGCTTATCCCGAGGTGAATTTTTCACAGGATATTCCGGCATTGCTGACAACTGTGTTTGGCAAGCTGTCGCTGGACGGAAAAATCAAATTAATAGATCTCGAATTTTCAGAAGCGTTTAAGCGTACACTTCCAGGACCGAAGTTTGGCGTATACGGCATCCGGAAGATGCTTGGAGAGTTTGAAAGACCGCTGTTAATGAGCATTTTTAAAGGGGTCATCGGAAGGGACCTGAGTGATATTAAAGAACAGCTCAGGCAGCAGGCGCTCGGCGGGGTTGACTTAATCAAAGATGATGAAATTTTCTTTGAGACGGGTTTAGCACCTTTTGAAACAAGAATTACAGAGGGAAAACAAATTTTGAAAGAAACATACGAGCAGACCGGCCATAAAACGCTGTATGCAGTGAATTTGACTGGAAGAACGGCTGAGCTTAAAGATAAAGCAAGACGCGCCGCTGAATTGGGAGCGGATACGCTTTTATTTAATGTCTTCGCTTACGGTTTGGACGTCATGCAAAGCCTTGCGGAAGATCCGGACATATCAATCCCCATTATGGCGCACCCTGCAGTCAGCGGGGCATTTACGTCCTCACCGTTTTATGGGTTTTCCCATGCCCTTTTGCTCGGAAAATTAAACCGATATTGCGGCGCTGACTTCAGTCTGTTCCCTTCTCCATACGGTTCAGTTGCGCTTCCGAGAGAAGACGCGCTGGCAATTCATGAAGAATGCGTAAGAGAAGATGCCTTTAATCAGACATTTGCCGTTCCGTCTGCTGGCATTCACCCTGGTATGGTTCCGCTTTTAATGCGTGATTTCGGCATTGATCATATTATTAACGCCGGAGGAGGCATACACGGACATCCAAACGGCGCCCAAGGCGGGGGCAAAGCGTTCAGAGCTATGATTGATGCGGTTTTGGAGGCGCAGCCGATTGAAGAAAAAGCCGGTCAATGCGAAGATTTGAAGCTTGCGCTTGATAAATGGGGAAAGGCTGAAGCCGTATGACGTCTCAAAAACCGTTGATTATATGTGATTTTGATGGAACCATCACGATGAACGACAACATTATAAACATTATGAAAACATTCGCTCCGCCGGAGTGGACTGCGTTAAAAGACGGCGTGCTCTCCAAAACAATGTCAATCCAAGAAGGCGTCGGGCGGATGTTCGGCCTTCTGCCGAGCAGCTTAAAAGAGGAGATTACGAGATTTGTAATAGAAGACGCAAAAATCCGGGACGGCTTTCAGGAATTTGTCGCATTTGTTAATGAGCATGAACTCCCGTTTTATGTTGTAAGCGGGGGGATGGACTTTTTTGTTTATCCGCTGCTTGAAGGAATTGTTGAGAAAGATCATATTTATTGCAACCGTGCGTCATTTGAGAACGAATTCATTCATATTGATTGGCCTCATTCTTGCAAAGGCACATGCACAAATCAATGCGGGTGCTGCAAGCCAACTGTTATTAACGAGCTTTGTGAGCCGGATCAATACATCATCATGATCGGTGACTCCGTTACCGACGTGGAGGCGGCAAAGCTGTCTGATCTTTGCTTTGCAAGGGATTATTTATTAAATGAATGCAAGGAGCATCATCTGAATCATATGCCATACCATGATTTTCATGAAATAAAGAAAGCAATTGAAGACGTAACGGAGGTAAAGAAATGGCTGCAAAACAAGAGCGCTGGGGAGAGCTTGCCGAAGTAAAACGGGAATTGGCAGAAAGAGATTGGTTTCCGGCGACCAGCGGCAACCTGTCCATCAAGGTTTCCGATGAGCCATTGCAATTTCTCGTAACGGCGAGCGGAAAAGATAAACGAAAAGAAACGGATGAAGACTTCCTGTTGGTGGATCAGAACGGAGAGCCTGCCGAAAGCGGACATCATCTAAAACCGTCAGCGGAAACGCTTTTGCATACGCATCTGTACAATAAAACAAATGCCGGATGCTGTCTTCATATTCATACGGTAAACAATAATGTCATCTCAGAGCTGTATGGAGATCAAAAACAAATCACTTTTAAAGGACAAGAAATTATAAAAGCGCTTGGCCTGTGGGAAGAGAATGCAGAAGTGTCCATTCCAATTATAGAAAATCCGGCTCATATTCCGACTCTCGCAACGCTTTTCGCGGATCAGGTTACTGGAGATTCAGGAGCTGTCCTGATCCGGAACCATGGCATTACGGCTTGGGGAAGAACAGCATTTGAAGCGAAAAGAGTGCTTGAAGCATATGAATTTTTATTCAGCTATCATTTGAAACTGAAAACACTCCAGCATCAGCTGGTTAAATAAAAGGGGGAACCGCAAATGGCAACAATTCGAATTCATGATGAGGCGAATACAACAATTGAAAATCAAGAAGAAGTGGCAAGCTTTCTGGACAGTCAAGAGGTAATCTATGAGCAATGGAATATCGCTAAGCTCCCTGAACAGCTTTCAGAAAAATATGACCTGTCTGAAAAAGAAAAACAACAAATTCTTGACACCTTCGACGCCGAAATTAAAGATATTTCAGCCCGCCGCGGCTACAAAGCCCAAGATGTCATCTCTTTGTCTGACGCTAATCCGAAACTGGATGAACTGCTTGAAAACTTTAAAAGAGAACATCACCATACAGACGATGAAGTCCGTTTTATCGTAAGCGGCCACGGAATTTTCGTCATTCAAGGCAAGGACGGCACATTTTTTGATGTCCGTTTAAACCCTGGAGATTTAATCTCAGTACCTGAAAATATCCGCCATTACTTCACGCTTCAAGAAGATCGCAAAGTTGTGGCGGTGCGGATTTTTGTTACATCTGAAGGCTGGGTTCCGATTTATGAAAAAGACAGCGTAAACCAATAAGAACAAAAAGCCCCGTTTATAAAAGCGGGGCTTTTTGATTTATCGTAAACGCCATTCCTCGTATTGGGACATTTCTTTTTTGATCAGCGTCCAGATCAAACCGAGAATGGCAGCATCGTCAAGAATTCCTAAACCGAGCACGAAGTCCGGAATCATATCAATTGGCATGATGATGTAAAAGACAGCACCTGTCAGAAGCAAAAGTGTTTTCATCTGTGAACGGGGATAGTCACCGTTTCGCCAATCACGGAGCATTTGGCAAAAGATTGTAATATGATTGATTAATTTTTTGCGGGTTTTTCTTTTCAGAATAGCTTTTCCGCCTGCTGCACCGAGCATTATCGCTTTTTTTTTCTTCATTTAGCATACCTCCTGCCTGCCGGTGTGTTTAAGATGGTCTTCGTCTGGGTATTGTTCTTCTAATCCTATCAATATATCTATTATAAATGAAAAATTAAGTTATTTAATAAAAATATGTTTACAAATAAAGTATAATCTGTAATAATGCACAATAACCCAATCAAACTTGTTTCCTATTTCTTAGCGGCGAGGGGTGAATTGAATGGGCTGTTCTTCTGAACAAGAAAGATTGCTGGTGTCTATTGATGAAAAAAGAAAGTTAATGATAGACGCCGCTAGTAAGCAGGGATTTACAGGGCATGACACAATCAGACACAGTCAGGAGCTGGATTCTTTAATGAACGAATACCACCAGCTCATGCAAGAAAGCGAACATTCCCAAGGAATTCAAGGCCTTGTGAAGAAATTAGGCTTGTGGCCCCGAAGAGACGTCATGCCTGCATATGATGCACATAAATAGCGGCGCTATCTGATGCATATATAAAGAGAGAGCTTTTCAGAAGCGCTCTTTTTTTCTGGGGAAATTTCATACGAAAGAGGGAACTGATGAAAGAACTGGCGGTAGTCATTACTGAAATGATAAACCAATTTCATGATGCTTTTATTTCGATATGCGGGGTGCTTGGCATTCAATTAACCGACAAAGAAATGCATTTTTGGGTAATTGGGATATTTGGCATCTTCTTTTTCGCTGTCACTCACGCTGTATTTACATGGCTTTCTAAATGGAGCTTGACGGCTTTGTCCTTTATCTATACCGTAACGATCATCATTGTGATCGTATTTGCAATTGAGATTCAGCAAAAAGTGACTGGACGGGGAAATATGGAGTTTTTAGATGCAACAGAAGGGTTAAAAGGCTTTTTGGTGTTCTTTGTCATCTTTTTGCTTTTAAAAATGCTTCTGCGTTTGATCCGATACTTCTTTTCAGGAGGAGCTGTAAGCAAGGGGAATGGAAATACCCGTTCCCGAAAATAAAATAAGCCCTCCTGAGACTGTCAGGGGGCTAGGAAGAGGAGACGGGGAGGGTAATGGTAACCTCGGTTCCTCTTCGTACTTCACTTTCTATATGAATGGAACCTCCGTACATCAGAACGATCCGTTTACATACGACAAGCCCGAGGCCGGTTCCTTTTTCTTTAGAAGTGACAAATGGAAGAAAGATATGTTCCAGCATTTCCTGTGATATCCCTTCGCCGTTATCCATCACTTTTATAATGGCCTTTTTATCAATTGCTCCTAAGGAAATTGTGAGTTTGCCGCCTTCCGGCATAGATTCAAGGCCATTTTTCGCAACATTCAAAATGACTTGTTTAATATGGTCTTTTGTACATTTTACTTTTAGAGGTTTATCAGTTAAAAATGTTAACTCTACCTCCACATTATATAAATTTCCTTCAGAATAAATGATCGGCATAATTTCTTCGATAATATCCTGAAGCGAGTTAAGCTCCCATTTCTCAGCTGTCGGTTTTCCGAGAACTAAAAACTCACTCACAATTTGGTTGATACGTTTAATCTCTTGGTCGATAATTGAAAAGTAAAGCTGATCCTCTTCACCTTTATATTTCTTTTGCAGCAGCTGAATAAAACCGCTTATGCCGGTGAGCGGATTGCGGATTTCGTGAGCCGTGCTGGCAGCAAGCGTTCCGATCAGCTCTAATTTTTGCTGCTCATTTTCCGAGCGCTCCAGTTGGGTCCGCCGCTTCAGCAAATAATAAAGCACAAGAATAAAAAGAATATTCAGCAAAACGATAATACAGGAAAGAGGAAGCACAAGGCTTTTACTCAGCTCCTCTATTGAGACAGGATTCGGGTATACTTTCATATTCCAGCTGATATCATCGAGATAACCGCTGACAGGTTTTTGATCCTTTGCGTGAGAAGCATGTCCGCTTGAGAAAATCATTTTGTCATTTTCGTTCACAACTTCAATATAGACATCAGGGCTCAGCAAGTTAATCAGGTTTTGCAGATAGTCAATTTGTATAGCTGCCACAAGGTAATCTGTGACATTTTTCTTTTCGTCCAGCGCGGGAACACAAATTGTAAAAATCGGCTGGCCTGTAATTCTGCTTGAATAGCTGTCTGTAATGATAGTCTTTTTTGTTTGTTTTGCTTTTGTAAAAAACGATCTGTCGGCCAGATTGACTTTAGTTTTTAATTCTGTTGCGCTGGCAGTGACATCTCCTTTGGCATTGAGCAAATAAAGACCGGAAAACCTTGGTTCGGAATCAAACGTTTTTTCTAAAACAGTTTTCATTTTTTTAATATCTATCGGTCTGTCGATAGCAATAGACAAGGAAGTCATTCTCGCTTTTGTTTCGCCGATTAAATAATTTATTTTGTTGCGGTGAAGATTCAGCATAACACTGGCTTCTTGCTTATGTTCGGCAGCTATTGTTTCTTTTTCCTTTTCATAGACGAAAAAGCTTATGACGAGTGCCGGAATCACTACTAGTGCAATATAAAGCTTAATTCTCCCGCAGGCGCCTTTTAGTATTTTCAATTTGCATCGCTCCAACATACACCTGATTAGAGGTATTATATCATTGTTTCTTCTTGTTTAATAAGAAAAAATAACCAAAATAATTAAGAAAAACAAGTTGTTCACATGAATAATAAAAAAGAAGAGAAATATTGGAAAGATTTTTATTGACATTTCGGTATTTGTTTATTAATGTTTCTCTGTAACGGTTTCTAAAAGGATGATTGAGACATGACAGAAAAATCACTGAAGTTATTTATCGTGCTGTCGCGCGCGTATCGGTCTATTAATGATCATATGAATAAGCATATTCATAAGCATGGACTGAATCCTACTGAATTTGCTGTGCTGGAGCTGTTATATCATAAAGGTGATCAGCCGCTGCAGCAGATAGGGGATAAAATTCTCTTGGCCAGCGGGAGCATCACCTACGTCGTAGATAAGCTTGAGCAAAAAGAGCTCCTTATTCGGAAAGCATCACCTACAGACAGACGAGTAACATTTGCACAAATTACCGAAAAAGGCATCAGTCTTTTGGATGATATTTTCCCTGATCATGCAGCTGAGATTGATGAAATGATCAGTGTATTAAGCGAAGAAGAAGTTGAACTGTGCACTGAAATGTTAAAAAGGGTAGGATTAAACGCAAAACAGTTTCATAATAAGTAAAAAAAGGAAGCCTTGTGATAGATAAGGCTTCCTTTTTTACTATTTTTCATTTGTTTCCGCTGCGCCTCTTGGCAAGATGAGAACTTCAACCCGTCTGTTTTTGCTTCGGCCTTCCGCAGTTTTGTTGGAGGCCACTGGTTTATACTCCCCATAGCCTTTGGCACTGAAAACTTTGGCATCAAGCTTAGGGTTCTCAATCAGAAGCCCCATGAAGTTTACGGCTCTCATTACACTTAAATGCCAGTTCGACTGAAATTCTGAATTTCTAATCGGCATATTGTCTGTATGTCCGCTGATAATAATGTTTCTCGGCGGATTAATCACGAGAAGGTTTGAAATCTCTTTTGCAAGCGGAATGTCTTCCTTGCGGATGGTCGCTTTTCCTGAATCAAAGAAGATACTGTCTTTAATCGTGATCAGAAGACCTTCCTTAGTCATCTTTGTTTCCAGTTGATGCTCCATCTTTTTATCTTTAATGAACTTTTCCACCTGGCTCTGCACATTTTTAAGTTCTTCTTGATCAGCTGCTTTTTCCTTTAGTTTCTTGTTTTCCTTTTTCTCTTCTTTTTCCTTTTCTACTTCATCGATTCCGTCTGACTCATTTTTAGGAGGGGTGACGCTGGAATAATCCAATACGCCGGTTCCGCCTGTAAAGACTTCATTAAATGATTTAGAAAGCATTTGAAACTTAGCTGCGTCAATCGAGCTGCTCGCGTACAGCACAATAAACAGTGCTAGGAGAAGGGTAAGGATATCGGCGTAAGGAACCAGCCATGATTCATCAACATGCTCGTCCTCATGCTTCTTCTTCTTTTTTCTCGCCATTTTGCGCCTCTCCTTCTCGTTCTGCAAATTTCAAACGGTCCTTCGCAGGAAGGTACATTAAAAGTTTTTGCTCGATCACTTTCGGTGCCTGTCCTTCTAAAACGGACAGGACGCCTTCAATCATAATTTCACGGAGCTTGACTTCCTGTTTTGACTTGCGTTTTAATTTGTTTGCAAAAGGATGCCATAATACATATCCCGTAAAGATACCGAGAAGGGTGGCTACAAAGGCTGCACTGATGGCGTGACCAAGTTCATCTGTATTGTCCATATGAGAAAGCGCGGCAATCAGTCCGATAACAGCACCGAGCACCCCAAGTGTCGGCGCGTAAGTTCCCGCCTGTGTAAAAATGGCGGCTCCGGCCTGGTGTCTGTCCTCCATCGCTTCAACTTCTTCAGTCATGATATCTCTGATAAATTCTGCGCTTTGCCCGTCAACAGCCATGCTGAGGCCGTTTTTCAGAAACGCGTCATCTACATTTTCAATACTTGCTTCCAAAGCCAGCAGACCTTCACGGCGTGCAAGCTGAGCCCATTCAGAGAACATAGGAATGAGTTCTTCTATTGTCAGCTGTTTGTTTTCTTTAAATAGCACACGGAACAGCACAGGCACTTTTTTAATTTCTTTCGTTGGGAACGCAATGACTACCGCTGATATCGTTCCGGCGATGATAATTAAAATGGCAGCGGGATTTGCAAGAGCAGCGAAACTGACGCCCTTAAGAACCATTCCCACACTCAATGCAACAAAAGCAAGAATAATACCGATAATCGAAGTTTTATCCATAATTTTCACCAAATCCTTTTTTACTAGCTTGTCTATGGTTAATATCGGTATCAGTGTCTGGAACTTTAGGGACATTGTGAAATTGTTCATGAAATATTCAAGGAAGATACATAGAAGGGAGAAATAAACAAACGCGGGCTTTTCAGCATGGAAAAGCCCGCGGGTTTTAACGGTACCGCGATAGATTGGTGGGTATCTGATTCTCTAAACGGCTTTTGTCAATAGAAATAGATATTCGTAATAGATAAACATGTTCCATCCCTCCTTAAGAAAGGGAAGGAATGACAGTTCTCGGACAAGAGAAGGATTTTACATAAATAGCGGCTTCCTGAAAAGGAAGCCGCTGATTTTTATTTTGCATGAACTTTGATGTTATCATCTTCTACTGTGACGTGAAAACTTGCAATCTCGTTATTGTCAAGCAGCAGATCAGTCATTTCATCCTCAATCCATTCCTGGATCGTTCTTCTGAGCGGGCGCGCACCGAATGAAGGATGGTAACCCAGTTCAGCTATTTTTTCTTTTGCTTCATCTGAAACACTCAAGCTGATGCCGCGTTCTGCCAAGGTTTCTTCCAATTCTCCAAGAAGAAGGCTGACGATTTTGACCAGATGCTCTTTTTCAAGGGAACGGAATTCGATGATGCTGTCAAAGCGGTTGAGAAACTCAGGTTTAAAGAACATGCTGAGCGAATCAATTAATGTTTGTTCTTCAATCACGCTGTCTTCTGATTGGAAACCGACTTTCGTTTGTTTTTCACCGGTACCTGCATTGCTTGTCATAATGATGACGGTGTCTTTAAAGCTTACGGTTCTGCCTTGGCTGTCCGTTAAGCGGCCGTCTTCCATAATTTGCAGGAACATATGCTGAACATCTGGGTGCGCTTTTTCAATCTCGTCAAGCAGCACGATGCTGTATGGATTGCGGCGCACTTTTTCCGTTAATTGTCCAGCTTCCTCATGGCCGACGTATCCAGGCGGTGAACCAATGATTTTAGACACGGCGTGTTTCTCCATGTATTCACTCATATCGAGACGGATAATGGCATCTTTCGTGCCGAATAATTCATCCGCCAGTGTTTTAGAAAGCTCTGTTTTCCCTACGCCGGTTGGTCCGACAAAGAGGAAGGAGCCGACTGGTCTGTTTTTTGATTTTAAGCCGGCGCGGCTGCGTCTGACCGCTTTTGCCACTTTTTGAACAGCCGCTTCTTGTCCAATGACGCGTTCATGTAGCTTTGCTTCAAGCTCTTTCATTTTTGTTTGCTCGTCTGCCTGCAGTTTTCCCACAGGAATGCCGGTTTTTTGTTCGACGATATCCTGAATGTGCTCAGCTTCCACTGTGACGGCGGAATGTGCGGAAGAGCTGTTCAGTTTTTTCTCCAGTGCGATTTCTTCATCACGGAGTTTTGCTGCCAATTCGTAATTCTCTTCTTCCAGCGCTTTTGTTTTTTCTGCTTCAATTGCAGTCAGCCGTTCAGCTGCATCTTCATCATTTAAATCATCAATTAACAGATTGGCTTTAGATCCAGCTTCGTCTAATAAATCAATCGCTTTGTCCGGCAGATGTCTGTCCTGAATGTAGCGTGCTGATAAAGTGACACATGCTTTCAATGCTTCATCGCTGAATGTCACGCCATGATATGCTTCGTATTTGTCTTTAATTCCTTGCAGAATGCTGATCGCTTGTTCAATTGTAGGCTCCTGTACCATGACAGGCTGAAAACGTCTTTCCAGCGCCGCATCTTTTTCAATTTGACGGTATTCTTTCAGTGTTGTCGCTCCGATGACTTGGAGCTCACCTCTGGCAAGAGCGGGTTTGAGAATGTTTCCTGCATCCATTGAGCCTTCTGCAGAGCCTGCGCCAACGAGAAGGTGAATTTCATCAATGAAAAGAATGACATTTTTGCGCTCTTTCAGCTCAGTGATCAGCTGTTTCATTCTTTCTTCAAATTGGCCTCTGATGCCAGTGTTTGCAACAAGGGATGCGACATCAAGCAAGTAAAGCTCTTTGTTTTTTAATTTATGTGGAACATCGCCTTCAGCGATTTTTAAAGCGAGCCCTTCTGCAATAGCTGTTTTCCCTACACCTGGCTCTCCAATCAGCACCGGATTGTTTTTGTTGCGGCGGTTTAGAATCTCGATCACACGCGCAACTTCTTCATCACGGCCGATGACAGGGTCAATCAGACCGGCTTTAGCGCCGTTTGTAATATTTTGCGCCAGCTCATCAAGCAAACCTTTTTTCTCGCTTGCTTTAGCTGCGCTTTGTTCTTTCGGCTGGAATGCTTGTTCAAAGGGAAAACCGAAAGATTGAGGACCCATGCTCATTGAAGGTTTACGAGTCAGTTCGTGATAGCAAGTTTCACATAAAACCATTTGTTTATGAACGGAATTTATTTGCATGTTAAGGCGAATCGTCGCCTCGTTTTGATGACAGTGTTGACAACGCATTTGCCAAAACCTCCTTATAAAATTTGATCATCTTTGACCAATTGACTTGGAAAAAAAGGTCGATTTAATTGACCTTCTTTGACTAATAGTATACGCCAGATTCACTGGCTTTCAAAACCATTTGCTCAAAGCAGCCTTTCTTGACCAACTTTGACCAATAGAATAATAAAAAAGACGGCTGGTTTGACCTTCTTTGATTAATAGTATACTCTGACCTTTTTTGACTTTCAAGCCTTTTGCTCAAAAATATTTTTGAGTTGTTTCCACAGTAAAACTTGTTTTGTTCGTCTTTTCAAGGAACTTGTCTCATAGGCTATAAAAAGGCTAAAAGGACAATACTGCTGTTGGTTCGGAGGGGAGAAATGGAACAATCAAAAGGGTCTGCACATCAGCTCGCTTTTGTGTATGTAGGCACAGTCGTCGGAGCGGGATTTGCAACTGGCAGGGAAATTGTTGAGTTTTTTCTGAAGTTCGGTTGGTTCGGATTGCTTGGTATTATTATAAGCGGAGGAATGTTCACGTTTTTAGGCGCAAAGCTGATGATCATTTCAAAGCGAATCAATGCCAAGTCATATCAGGAAATGAATATATACTTGTTCGGGGAGGCTGCCGGAAGGATTATCAATGTCTTTATGCTGTTTGTTCTCCTCGGTGTCACATCTGTCATGCTGTCTGGCGCAGGGGCGCTTTTTGAGGAACAGCTTGGCATGTCAGCTCAAGTTGGAATGCTGATCACAATTGGATTAAGTTTGATTGTGATGACTAGAGGAGTAAAAGGCATTTTCGGTGTAAATGTGTTTGTTGTACCGCTTTTGATTATCTTTTCTATGGTTGTGGTGGCCGATTCTTTTATTTTCAGTGAGACGCGGAATACAACTCAGTGGGTGTGGCCGCATCGATGGGACTGGCTATTATCAGCGGTCTCGTACGGCGCTTTGAATTTATCGCTTGCCCAGGCTGTTTTGGTGCCGCTGGCGAATGAAATGTCTTCAGAACAAGTGATAAGAAAAGGCGCTTTCATCGGAGGGACAATGCTGACAATTGTGCTTTCTGCTAGTTTTTTGTCTTTGTCGATGCTGCCGGATGTATTTTTGTATGATATTCCTATGGCTCAAGTGGTTTACCTCTTTGCGCGATCTGTACATTTGATTTACTTGTTGATTATATTCGGCGAAGTGTTCACGTCGGTGATCGGAAATCTTTATGGACTGGAAAAACAAGTGAAGAGTTTTCTTCCTATAAAAAGTAAGTATATTTTTGCAGCAATTATGATTACGGCTTATATCACGAGTCAAATTGGTTACGGCAAGCTCATTTCAACCATTTATCCATTGTTTGGCTATGTGAGCTTGGCCTTTATAGGCGCTTTGGTCTGTAAAAAGGTTCCCCGGCACAGTTTGTAGTCAAAATGTTTATACGTATATAATAATGAAGCAAACGTTTATGCTGAACTCTGCGCTAGCCAGGAATTGATGTGTTTTTGCTGTGTAGAAGAATCAAGCAAAAGAAATGAGACATGCTTTTGGCTATCTTTTTATTGTCAAGAAAAACAACATTATGGTAAGATAGCAGAAGTGAAAAAATTGAAGAAAATCCGTGGATATGCGGGAGAGGTTCTAGCTACACCCTCTATAAAAAACTAAGGACGTGCTGTATCCTTGGATACGGCCTTTTTTATGTTTTTCTAGAGCACCTTTCCGGAAAGGTGTTTTTTTTATATTTTAACAGTTGTAGCGATGTCTCTCGCCGAGGTTTTTTATAGCGGAGAAGGAGAGGAATCATGAAAAAGGAAAAAGCAATTGTCGTATTTAGCGGCGGCCAAGACAGTACTACATGTTTACTGTGGGCGTTAAAGGAATTTGAAGAAGTTGAAACTGTAACTTTTCATTATAATCAGCGTCATTCGCAGGAAGTTGAAGTGGCGAAGGGGATTGCGGATAAGCTTGGCGTGAAAAATCATTTGCTTGATATGTCACTTTTGAACCAGCTTGCGCCTAATGCCCTGACGAGAAATGATATAGAAATTGAAGCAAAAGACGGCGAGCTGCCATCAACATTTGTTCCAGGCCGTAACTTAGTATTCTTATCTTTTGCGTCTATCCTGGCGTATCAAATTGGCGCCCGTCATATTATCACAGGCGTTTGTGAAACGGACTTCAGCGGCTATCCAGACTGCCGTGATGAATTCGTTAAATCTTGCAATGTGACGGTGAACCTGGCCATGGAGAAGCCATTTGTGATTCATACACCGCTCATGTGGCTGAATAAGGCGGAAACGTGGAAACTTGCTGACGAACTGGGCGCGCTTGATTTTGTGAAGAACAACACGCTCACATGCTATAACGGCGTGATCGCAGACGGATGCGGCGAATGTCCGGCATGTCACCTTCGCTCCAGAGGCTATGATGAATATATGGCGATGAAAGGAGAGAGGGCATAAATTGTTATCTCAAATCTATCCACAGGTCCAGCATCCATATTCATTTGAATTGAATAAGGACATGCAAATTTCTGCCGCTCATTTTATTCCGCGTGAAAGTGCGGGAGCGTGCAGCAGGGTGCACGGGCATACGTATACCGTAAATATTACTGTTGCCGGTGATGAGCTTGACGATTCCGGCTTTCTCGTGAATTTCAGTGTGCTCAAAAAGCTGGTTCACGGCTCCTATGATCATACGCTTTTAAATGATCATGAAGAATTTTCTAAGGACGACCGGTATTCGCTGCCGACAACTGAAGTCGTGGCAAAAACGATTTATGACAAAGTGCAGGCTTATTTAAACACACTGGAGAATAAACCAAGCTGTGTGCAGGTGTTTGTCCGTGAAACACCGACCAGTTATTGTGTTTACCGTCCGAAAAAGGGTGGTTTGAATGGCTAAAGGAATTCCTGTATTAGAAATTTTCGGCCCGACGATTCAAGGGGAGGGTATGGTGATCGGACAGAAGACAATGTTTGTCCGTACAGCTGGCTGTGATTATTCCTGCAGCTGGTGTGACTCCGCCTTCACTTGGGACGGGTCTGCTAAAAAAGATATTCGCTGGATGACAGCCGAGGAGATTTTTTCAGAGCTTAAGGAGATTGGGGGAGACGCGTTTTCTCACGTAACCATCTCCGGCGGAAACCCGGCGCTGTTAAAACAGCTGGATGCTTTGATAGAGCTGCTGAAGGAAAACAATATCCGTGCAGCTCTCGAAACACAGGGGACAGTCTATCAGGATTGGTTTACACTGATCGATGATCTGACGATTTCACCTAAACCGCCAAGTTCGAAAATGGTGACGAACTTTAATAAGCTGGATCACATTTTGACATCACTGAAAGAGAATAACAGACAGCATGCTGTCAGCTTGAAGGTTGTCATTTTTAATGATGAAGATCTCGAGTTTGCCAAAACTGTACACAAACGCTACCCGGGAATACCGTTTTATCTGCAAGTCGGGAACGATGATGTGCATACGGCAGATGACAAATCACTCATTGCACATTTACTTGGAAAATATGAAGCGCTTGTTGATCAGGTCGCTGCCGATGCGGAGCTGAATCTCGTCAGAGTACTTCCGCAGCTGCATACCCTGTTATGGGGCAACAAAAGAGGAGTTTAATAGGAAGGAAGATAAATATGACGACAAGAAAAGAATCCGAATTAGAAGGTGTAACACTGCTTGGCAACCAAGGAACAAATTATTTGTTTGAATATGCGCCGGACGTGCTGGAATCCTTTCCAAATAAACATGTAAACCGTGATTATTTTGTAAAATTCAACTGCCCTGAATTCACATCTTTATGCCCGAAAACAGGACAGCCTGACTTTGCAACAATTTACATCAGCTATATTCCTGATGAAAAAATGGTGGAGAGTAAATCTCTAAAACTGTACTTGTTCAGCTTCAGAAACCATGGAGACTTCCACGAAGATTGCATGAACATCATCATGAACGACTTGATCGAATTAATGGACCCGCGCTACATTGAAGTATGGGGCAAATTCACGCCAAGAGGCGGAATTTCCATTGATCCGTACACAAACTACGGAAAACCTGGCACAAAGTATGAAAAAATGGCCGAGTACCGCATGATGAATCATGACTTGTATCCGGAGACGATTGATAATCGTTAATTTTTCCGTTGTGTGATGCGCAGTGTTCAACGAAGTGAGGTCACAGTAAAATACGAACATTTAGCGTCAGTTTTAGGCGGAAATGTGACCAAGTCACAATTTGGCGGCCCTCTTGTGACCATACCGTGACCGAAAATATATAAATGTGTGACCACGATCCTCGCTTTTTGGCGGGGATTTTTTATTTGATTCGATTTAGTTTTCAACATAATTATATGAGGTGATTTTTAATTATTGTGTAGGTCAGAATCGATATTTACCGAACAATTTGATTCGATAGCGCCTCGGTAGCGTCTTCGTGCGTTAGTTCGTCGTGTTGTTAGTGAATAATTTCGTTCACTGTTTTATGTTCGTTTTTTAGATATAAAAAGAAATTTTTATTTAGTTATATCAATGAAATTTTCGTAAAAAAGACGCCGATTTATTCAGCGTCCTCTTCTTCTGCTTCATCTATTTCGAATAGCTCCTCGATTTCTACTTCCAGCGCCTTCGCAATCGAGTATACGTACCAGTTTTCGTGGCGACTGTTCTTATTGAATCACGATATTGAATCTTGTGTTACGCCGGATGCTTCGGATAGTCTTACTCTCACGTGTAATGTAAAATGAATTATCGAAAGGGTGATTCTATAAAAAAATACATTTTTATCCTCATAATAATAATTATTATAGCAGTTGGAGGTTATAATGAAGAATATTAATGATAAAAATGAACAGGCAGAAGAGGTAAAGATTGCTCAAGAACGCATGGATATCAAAGCGAAATAGATCCAATGGGTGGAATAGAGGTATTTGGCTGTTACAACGATGATACAGCGAATAAATTTGACGGTATTTATGATAAGGCAAAGGACAAGATTATCGGGCACACTATAGATGCTGTGAGAAAGAATGTAGAGATAAAGACTGCGATTATTAATAAGACGCCACGCTGACGTCTTTATTTTTGTATTATATCTTCAATAAACTTCTTAATCCTCCGTGTTCTAGAATTTATTAATACAAAAAAAGACGAGTGAATCCGGGGGGAATGCCACTCGTCACCTTCTAATGAAAGACGGGATGCTGGATGGCAGCTCGTCTGTTTTATTATAAAATATCGAACGTATGTTTGTAAAGGCGTCTTTTTTAAAGAAATGGTTAATCAGAACAGATTCATTGTAAACGTTAGCTGCGTTATGTTAAGATGCATGAACTGATAAGGAGTGATACAAAGTGAAAACATTGCGTTTAAACGATGTCACGTTAGAAATGTCTGCATTTCAAGAAGAGAGCGAGCCCAAGCGGAAAATTGCCTTTACCTTACACGTTACCAGTGAGGCTTATCATGATATCGCTGTGCTGTTATATGAAAAGACATTTAACGTCGAAGTTCCGGAAAGAGATCTTGCCTTCCGCGGTGAAATCACAAATTATTCAACGTCATTGACCAACCTGTACGAAGCGGGAGCCGTGAGTGAATTTTATATTGAAATAACGGAAACAGACGCGAACGCCGATTTATAATTGGTGTTTTTTTGATGAAAAAAGCTGCCGGCCGGCAGCTTTTGAGAAAGCTAATTTGATATGTAAGGTGTTTAATTGTTTGTCTAGCAGTTTTTGCAAATGCGTGTGGATGAAGGAGGATTTAATAGGAGTCTCTGATGATCTTGTAATTTTTATGATTTACAACGGTCAGTGAATCTAGCTCAAGATCCCGATAGTTATCCATAATGGTAACATCTACGATTACAGAATTCTCATTAACTTTTTCAACAACACCGGTTAACCCGTTTTTAAATTCAATGACGTTTCCGACCTTAGCGATTTTCACAAGCTTCCTCTCCTTTAAACATAATAATTCCTTTTGAAAGTATTAAACAGTATTTTCATTGAGAAGTAAAGCGATAAGGAGTTTTATCGTCCTAAGGAATTGTCCTGGCGCAGGAAAAATGATATATTGATTTTCGTTCAAAGATTGAAAAGGGGGAGTTTTGATTGCGTCCCGAAGATATAACAGAACAGATTGAGCAGCTGCGTACCGGTGAAATTAAAGAACTGAGAGTCCAAAAAGAACACTTTCTTGATTTTAGAGCCGTTTTATCGAAACAGGACGATTTTAAGCATTTCCGAGGCATTGCCCAGCAAGGCGGAGATGTGGTGTTTCAATATTTAGAACAGCCAAGAAGCTAAAAGGTTTCTCATTAGTGAGAAGCCTTTTTATCATATATGACAGAACAGTAGTTATTTATTACAAACGTTGTAACATACGTAAATTAAATGTAAAACGGAAAAAGTGGAAAAAAATTCTTTGAATTTACAATATTTATAGAAAATGAGGCTGTTTTTTTGCCATTAATCAGTGCGTCACCCGGTATATTCCATCCTGATACCTGTTTGGGAGAGTTGGAAAATCTTTTTCCGTGAAATTGATTTGATCTCTTGTTAAGGTTATGAAGTGTTTTTTGAGCACTTTAAGGAGGAAACTGTATGACGACAAAATTTACTGCTCTAGCTGTTTTTCTTCTTTGTTTCATGCCTGCTTCGAAAATTGAACATACACAAGCTTCACTACTGAACACAAAGAAGACAAACCATGAAGAAGCTAAGCTGCTTACCCATATAAATCATGACACAGACATATCTTTCTCTTCACTGTCTGCTGATGAGGACAAGAAAAAAATAAAGCCGATCAAGCTTTCAGCGAACACTGAAAAGAAAGAAGAACAATCAGAGAAAACGAATGAGAAGAAAGAAACTTATTCTCAGTCTGAAAAAGAATTGCTTTCCCGACTCGTTCACGCAGAAGCGAAGGGCGAATCCTATGAAGGCAAGGTCGCTGTTGCAAGCGTCGTGCTGAATAGGACGGATAAGAAGGGCTTTCCCGATACAATCAGAGGGGTTATTTATCAGAAAAATGCCTTTGAGCCTGTCGCAAACGGAAGCATTAATCAAGAGCCTGACAAAGAATCAATTGAGGCTGTTGAAGAAGCGATGTCATCTAAGGACAGAGAAACAGAAGCCCTTTTCTTTTATAACCCGAAAACGGCGTCAGATGACTGGATTCGCTCAAGGAAAATCATTGAAAAAATCGGCAGGCATGTCTTTGCCATATAAGCATAGAAGAGACATTCGTCTCAGCTGTGCTTTTTTTATAGAAAGATAAAAATAAAATAATTTTTGAACTTGTCTCATATGATGTTGATAGTACAAGAGACAAGGAGAGACATCATGAATCGATTTGTAAAAGGGATTATTCTTTTATCCATTGCCGCCTTTTTCGCCGAATGCCTTGAATTTGTCGTGAATATGATTTTGGCGCGCGAGCTTGGCGAGCACGGGATGGGGCTTTACATGAGTATTTTGCCTACCATCTTTTTAATTATTGTCATCGCAAGCCTGGAGCTGCCTATATCAATTTCTAAATTTATTGCTGAATCAAATCCAAAGCTCCATGAAAGCATGCTGAGGCACGCCTTTCGAATGACAGCCGTTTTCACAGCCTTTTCCACTGCCGCCGCCAGTATTGCGCTTCCTTTTATTCCGGTGTTTGATACATATCACCCGTTTATCAAAGGAATCGTCATCGGCTTGATTCCTATTGTCGCCTTTACGTCAATTGCCAGAGGCTACTTCATGGGTGTGCAAAAAATGGGGAAGATCGCAATCGCTAATGTACTCAAAAAAATCATTCAGCTGTTGTGCTTGTTCATCTTTTTTCAATGGTACTCGTTTGAGCTGGACATGGCTGTGCTGATTTCGCTGTTTGTCCTTGTCGTGAGCGATGTGATCGTGCTTGTGTACTTGTATTCGCAGTTTATTCTGGCGAGACGTGCGGTATCGGGCCAGCAGCATATCCATTTACGCGGGAAAGATGTTAGAAAAAGACTGCTGGCCGTATCGATTCCGACAACCGGGCTGCGCATTTTTCACGCTGTGGTCAATGCCATTGAGCCCTTTTTAGTAAAAGGAGCGCTTTTGGCCGCGGGCGTTGCCGGGACAACTGCAATCGATCAATACGGCATGCTTGCCGGAGTGGCTGTGACGATAGGGGCGTTTCCTGCTTTTATCGCCCACTCGTTAATGGTCGTCATGATTCCGAGTATTTCTGAAGCTTATTCTCTCTCTCAATATGACATCGTATTAAAAAGGCTGAAGCAGTCGATCTTTATCACGTTTGGATACGGTATACCAGCTGTCTGGATCATGTTCCAGTTTGCGGAGCCCTTGACCCATCTGTTTTTTCACTCTCCAGAAGCACAATATTATTTGCAGCTTTTGTGGCCGTACTTTCTCTTTCATTTATTTGTGATGCCCCTTCAGGCATGTTTAATCGGGATGGGCTTTGTCAAAGAAGCTTTTTATCATAACGTGTGGAGCCATCTCGTTGCGTTGAGTATGATGTATGTGCTGGGTTCAATGGAAAACCTTCAAATGCTCGGTATTATCCTTGGGATGAATACAGGTATGATTTTGCTGACGAGCCTACATTATACAACGATCTGCAAAGCGCTGCGTGTATCTGTTTTTCTGACGGGAGGAAACCGAACGCCGCGGATTGAAGGATGATAAATCTCTAGCGGGGCAAGCTATTTGAAAAGCATGAAAGGAAGATTCCATGTTGGCGAAACGCTTGACCCTCACTACTTGCCTAATCTTATTTGCTATGATTTCATGGCTGCCTCTTTCGGCACAGGCTGCCAATAAACAGCCTGCTGTTCCTGCGGTTTTTCTCATGAAAACGATAGAAGGGGAGGATATCTCCATCCCCAATAAAGGGCAGAAAACGATCCTTCATTTTTGGACTTCATGGTGTCCGCCCTGCAAAAAGGAACTTCCTCAGTTCCAATCATTTTATGAGGCTCATCGATCTGACAGTGTGAAGCTGGTAACGGTCAATTTAGTGAATTCAGAACAAAATCAGCAAGTCGTTGAAGACTTTATCAAAGCAAACCACCTGACCTTTCCGATTGTTCTCGACACAAAAGGGGATTTGATGAAGGAATATCATATTATAACGATTCCTACCTCGTTTTTGCTGAATGAAAAGGGTGAAATTGAGGAAACAAAAGTGGGGCCGATGACGGCAGAACAATTGAAAGAATGGACGAAAGAATAAGCTGAGAGCGTAGCCTTTCAGCTTTTTTGTCATATAATGAAAGGTGAACCGTTGTTAATGATAATTATTATCAAAAAGAAATTAAAATAATTATAATTGAAATTCTCTTTCTGCATGCTATAATTAAGAAAGACATCATGAAATGACCAAACGATGAAGCTGCCTTTTGGGCGGCGATTTTTGTTTTTATAAGAGAAATGAAGATGATTTACGTTCTCAATTAGGGAGGAGAATTCGATATGGATGAACAAGTGATGCTCCAACATGATCAGCATCAGCCTTTAAAGAAAGAACAGCCAGAAAAAAGCTGGACTCAGCATGCGGAACTTATCGCAGCCCTGGTGTCAGGTGCTCTTATTTTAGCAGGCTGGCTCCTTTCCGCACATCAGTTGTTATCGGTAACGCTATATTTGCTGGCCTTTGTCATCGGCGGATTTGCTAAAGCGAAAGAAGGAATCGAAGAAACGCTTGAATCCAAAACGCTGAATGTCGAGCTTTTAATGATTTTTGCAGCCGTGGGTTCCGCATTGATTGGGTACTGGGCAGAGGGTGCCGTTTTAATCTTTATTTTTTCCTTAAGTGGAGCTTTAGAAACATACACGATGAATAAAAGCAGCAGGGATTTAACCTCTTTAATGAAGCTTGAACCTGAAGAAGCAACGCTGATTGTAAACGGCGAAACCAAAAGGGTACCGGTTGCAGATTTAAAGGCCGGTGATAAGATTGTTATCAAACCTGGGGAACGTGTGGCAGCTGACGGGGTTATTGAATCTGGTTCTACAAGCCTTGACGAATCAGCGTTAACGGGCGAATCGATGCCTGTAGAAAAAAACGCCGGCGATGCTGTATATACGGGAACTGTTAACCGCAACGGCTCCCTGACCGTCCGTGTTACAAAAGCAAACGAAGATTCTTTATTCCGAAAGATTATCAAATTGGTGGAATCTGCGCAAAACAGTGTATCACCTGCGCAAGCCTTTATCGAACGGTTTGAAAATGCATATGTAAAAGGCGTTCTGATCGTGGTGGGACTGCTGTTATTTGTCCCACATTTTGCACTTGGCTGGAGCTGGAGTGAAACCTTTTATCGCGCGATGGTATTTATGGTGGTTGCGTCACCTTGCGCACTTGTTGCGTCCATCATGCCGGCAGCGCTGTCCTTAATATCAAATGGCGCCCGCAACGGCATGCTGGTGAAAGGAAGTGTATTTCTTGAACAGCTGGGATCTGTGCAAATGATCGCTTTTGACAAGACCGGGACTGTAACAAAAGGCCAGCCTGCGGTTGAGACGGTCAAAATTGCGGAAGGATACGAAGAAACGGAAGTGCTTGAAGCTGTCTATGCGATTGAGAAGCAGTCCAGCCACCCGCTCGCGCAAGCCATTGCCGGCTACGCTGAAAGCCGCGGCATCAACAAGTCCGGCTACATATCAATTGAAGAAACATCAGGCTTTGGTGTAATGGCTGTAGTGGCGGGTGCCAAATGGAAAGTCGGAAAAGCAGGCTTTATTGGGGAAGAATTGGCAGCTCAATTTTTGAACCAATCTGCATCAGATATCATTCAAAATGGCCAACACACCATTGTGTTTGTGAAAAAGGACGACCACATTGCCGGCTGTATCGCTCTGAAAGACCAAATCAGACCTGAAGCAAAAGAAGTCATGGATGAACTAAGCCGTCTGGGGATTAAAACGGCCATGCTGACGGGAGATCACGAAGACACGGCTCAAGCGATAGCGAAGGAAGCGGGAATGACAACTGTTGCAGCAGAATGTCTGCCTGACCAAAAAGTAAATGAAGTGAAACGATTAAAAGAAGAGTTCGGGACGATTGCAATGGTCGGAGACGGAATCAACGACGCGCCGGCACTAAAAGCGGCGGATGTCGGTATTGCAATGGGCGGCGGAACAGATGTGGCGCTTGAAACTGCTGATATGGTGCTCATGCAAAACGATTTGAAAAAACTCGTAAAAATGTGCCGTTTATCACGGAAAATGAATAGGATTGTAAAGCAGAATATCGTATTTTCTCTCGCAGTCATTTGCCTCCTTATTTGTGCAAACTTTTTACAGTTGATGGAATTGCCGTTTGGCGTTATCGGCCACGAAGGAAGTACAATCTTGGTGATTTTAAACGGCTTAAGGCTTTTAAAATAAAAAACAGCGGTCCAAATGGACAGCTGTTTTTTTATGGATCAAGTTTTACTTTCCTTTGCTTTTTTTCTTGATCTGGCCTTTTCATCACGATGATGAGAGCAAGGATGCAGCAAAGGAAGCCGGCTGCACAGCCTATGATAGAGCTGTAATAATAAAAATCCACCAGCTTCATACCGATAAAAGGAGCGGAAATTCCCACAACTGTTAACAGCACAACTGCCTTACGTCTGAAAAATTTCATCAGCAAACGGAACAACTCCCTGCGTTTCACTCTCCTCTCAGTATACAAGATGACCGGCAGGAAATAAAATGATGGATAAAGGAAAGTCGCCGTGAAAGGCAAACACCCGTAAAACCTGTTACAATATATAAAGAACAACGCATGGCAAAAGGCAGGGAGGAACAAGAAATGAACAGAATACAACGCATATCTTCATGGCTGAAGGAAGCGGGGCATACTGCCGCATTTATTCATACGAAAGAAAATGTATTTTACTTAACCGGTTTTTATACAGAGCCGCATGAACGTGTAATGGGTTTGTTTATCTTTCAAGAGGAGGAGCCATTTTTCGTTTGTCCGGGAATGGAGGCAGATCAGGCCCGAAATGCCGGATGGAATCACGAAATTATTGGCTATGCCGATCACGAAAATCCATGGGAGCTCATTGAAAAAGCTCTCAAAAAACGAAATGTCAGCATACATACGCTTGCCGTGGAAAAGGATTCAATCTCTCTTTCGCGTGCCGAACAACTGAAGCATTCAGCTGGAGGGGCACAATTTGTATCAGCAGAAGAAACCCTTAACCAGTTTCGTCTGATTAAAGACGAGCATGAAATTAAATTGCTGAAAGAGGCGGCAAAGCTTGCCGATTTTGGTGTTGAAGTCGGGACAGCTGCTTTGCGTGAAGGCATTAGTGAGGTGGAAGTTCTCGCTCAGATTGAGTATGAGTTGAAGAAAAAAGGAATTCAGGGCATGTCTTTCTCGACAATGGTGCTATTCGGCAAAAAATCAGGTCAGCCTCACGGAAATCCGGGTACAGCCACATTAAAGAAAGGCGATTTTGTCTTGTTTGACCTGGGTGTTATTATGGATGGCTACTGCTCTGATATCACGCGAACCTTTGCCTACAAAACAATCAATCCGAAGCAGGAAGAAATTTATGAGACGGTGCTTCAAGCGGAAAAAGCCGCGATAGAAGCTAGCAACCCAGGCGTGAGAATCGGAGATCTCGATTTAACTGCCCGCGGAATCATTGAAAAAGCCGGATATGGAGAATATTTCCCTCACCGGCTGGGCCATGGTCTCGGCATTTCAGTGCATGAGTACCCGTCGATGAGCAAAGCCAATGACACGCTGCTGCAAGAAGGAATGGTTTACACAATCGAACCGGGCATTTATGTGCCGGATGTCGGCGGCGTACGTATTGAAGATGACGTTCACGTAACAAAAGAGGGGGCAGTTACGCTGACTCAATATCCGAAGGAATTAACGATATTGCCGTAACAAGGCAGAGATAAAAAAGGACTTTGTTCTCGACATCGTCCTTTTTTATCTGCTTTAAATAAAAAAATCATCAAACGTCCGAAATGGTTTCACTTCATGTTTTTGATTGAGCGGTCTTACAGCCAGGCAGCTTCCGCCCAGAACGGCCAGACATAATCCAATTAAAATGAAGAAACCCATGTAAATCTTCTCCTTTCAGCAAAAACCATCTAATCTGTCGGTACGTTCTTATCGTATTGTATGAAACGCATTCCAGATCAAGGGAAATCAGAAAGAAGGGAATTTATGGCTAATATTAAAGACATTGCAGAAAAAGCCGGTGTCTCCGTTACGACGGTTTCCAGAGTCATAAACAATCATCCTTATGTCAGTGAAGAGAAAAGAAAAAGAGTTCTTGAAGCAATGGAAGTTTTGGAGTACACAAGAAATGTCCACGCTGTGCATCTGTCGAAGGGGTTTTCAAACATGATCGGTGTCGTGATGCCGACGATCAGCCTTCCTTATTTTGCGGAGATGATGGCGGGAATCGCAGACGCTGCCGCAGAGTCGGGCATTCACCTCTCTTTGTTCCAGACAAATTATGACGTGAAGAAAGAAATCTTTGCACTGTCCCAATTAAAACAGCGCCAGGTTGACGGTTTGATTTTCTGTTCGAAGGCACTGTCTGATGACAAGCTTAAGGAGTGGGAAGGCCCGATATTGCTTTGTCAGAATTCAAACAAGGAGGGATTTTCCACAATCAGCATTCCCCATCAAGCCGCATTCCGGGACGGCCTCAACTACTTAATCGCCAAAGGGCATAAAAAAATAGCGATTTGCTTAGCGAGAAAAAAAGGCATGAACAGTCATATTCGCATCAAAGCATATAAAGATGCATTGGAAGAGATCGGAGAAACATTCAAGGAAGAATGGGTGATTGAGAAAGCGATTACAATGAACGACGGAAAAGCGCTTTTTCATAAATGGAACAGCTGGAGGGAAAGGCCGACGGCTATTTTTGTCGCCAATGACCAGGTATCGGCAGGGCTTATATTGGAAGCGAGAGCTCAGCAAGTGTCTGTTCCGGATGAACTTGCGATCTTAAGCTTTGATAACCATGAAATCAGCCAATTGCTTGGGATATCGACCATTGATATTCAAGCGAAGGAAATGGGCAAGCAGGCGTTTGCCATGCTGGAAAAAAGGATTCAGGGCCAGCCGATTGAAAGCAGGGTTCTTGATTACCGTCTCATTGAAAGATTAACTGTTTAGTGAAAGCATGAAAAAAGGTTTGACGCGCATTCCGTTCGTTATGTACGATATGAGGTATTGAATGACAAAGGAGCTGAGGATCGTGAATGGGTCCTTTACAGTGAAAAAGGTACTGAATAATAACGTATTAATTGCTTCTCATCATAAATACAGTGAAGTAGTTTTGATCGGAAAAGGAATTGGTTTCGGAAAAAAACAAGATGATGTGATTGAAGATAAAGGGTACGATAAAATGTTCATTTTAAAGGATGAAAAGGAACAGAAGCAGTTTAAAAAGCTCCTCGACTATGTTGATGAAAAGCTCGTTGATATTTCAAACGACGTCATATATCACATCAGCAATCGGACAAACCGCTCACTAAATGAACATATTCATATTGCACTGACTGACCATATTGCATTTGCAATCAAGAGGCAGCAGCAGGGCTTTGACATGAAAAATCCTTTCTTAATGGAGACGCAGTCACTTTATCCGGATGAATATCAGATAGCCCAAGAAGTCATTGACATTATCAATGAAAAAGCGGGAATCTGCCTTCCGGAAGGGGAGATCGGTTTTATCGCCCTGCACATTCATTCAGCTCTGACGAATCGCCCGCTGTCAGAAGTCAACAAGCACTCACAGCTGATGGCGCAGCTTGTAGAGGTGATTGAAGACTCGTTTCAAATGAAAGTAAATAAAGAAAGCGTCAACTATTTACGGCTTATCCGGCACATCAGATTTACGATAGAAAGAATTAAAAAAGAGGAACCGACTAAAGAACCAGAAAAATTAATGTTGTTATTGAAAAATGAATATCCGCTATGCTACAATACAGCTTGGAAATTGATTAAAATCTTGCAGCAAACATTGAAGAAACCAGTTCATGAGGCGGAAGCGGTTTATCTCACGCTTCATCTGTACCGATTAACCAATAAAATTTCATAAATTCAGTTTATCCTTTAAAAACGTGTTACTGATCCGATCAGGCATGAGTGATTGAGGGGAAAAAACGGGAAGTCCATTCTCGTTCTTTTGCGCACCCTATTTTGCTCATGCCTTTTTTGTTGTGTAAAAGGGCAAATGTAAACGGTTAAACTGGAAGACTTACGCCTGTGAATTCGTTGTCATGATTTTTAGCTGTAAGGTCAGACTAGTAAAAAGAGGAGGTCAATTCTTATGTTTAAAGCATTATTCGGCGTTCTTCAAAAAATTGGGCGTGCGCTTATGCTTCCAGTTGCGATCCTTCCGGCTGCGGGTATTTTGCTTGCGATCGGGAATGCAATGCAAAACAAGGACATGATCCAAGTCCTGCATTTCCTGAGCAATGACAATGTTCAGCTCGTAGCGGGTGTGATGGAAAGCGCTGGACAGATTGTTTTCGATAACCTTCCGCTTCTTTTCGCAGTAGGTGTAGCCATCGGGCTTGCCAACGGAGATGGAGTTGCCGGGATAGCAGCAATTATCGGTTATCTGGTGATGAACGTATCCATGAGTGCGGTTCTTCTTGCAAACGGAACCATTCCTTCCGATTCAATCGAAAGAGCCAAGTTCTTCACGGAAAACCACCCGGCATATGTAAACATGCTCGGCATACCTACCTTGGCGACAGGGGTATTCGGCGGTATTATCGTCGGTGTGCTGGCGGCATTGCTGTTTAACAAATTTTATACAATTGAATTGCCGCAATATCTTGGTTTCTTTGCGGGTAAACGTTTCGTACCGATTATTACGTCAATTTCCGCACTGATTCTGGGTCTTATTATGTTAGTGATCTGGCCTCCGATCCAGCATGGATTGAATGCCTTTTCAACTGGATTAGTGGAAGCGAATCCAACCCTTGCTGCATTTATTTTCGGGGTCATTGAACGTTCACTTATTCCATTTGGTCTGCATCACATTTTCTACTCGCCGTTCTGGTATGAATTCTTCAGCTACAAAAGTGCAGCCGGAGAGATCATCCGCGGGGATCAGCGCATCTTTATGGCGCAGATTAAAGACGGCGTACAGTTAACAGCAGGTACGTTCATGACAGGTAAATATCCATTTATGATGTTTGGTCTTCCTGCTGCGGCACTTGCGATTTATCATGAAGCAAAACCGCAAAACAAAAAACTTGTTGCAGGTATTATGGGTTCAGCAGCACTGACATCCTTCCTGACAGGGATCACAGAGCCACTGGAATTCTCATTCCTATTCGTTGCCCCTGTCCTGTTTGCAATCCACTGTGTGTTTGCAGGGCTCTCATTCATGGTCATGCAGCTGTTGAATGTGAAGATTGGTATGACATTCTCCGGCGGTTTAATTGACTACTTCCTTTTCGGTATTTTACCGAACCGGACGGCATGGTGGCTTGTCATCCCTGTTGGTTTAGGGATTGCCGTTATTTACTACTTCGGATTCCGATTTGCGATCCGCAAATTTAATCTGAAAACACCAGGCCGTGAGGATGCTTCAGCTGAAACAGCAACATCTGGGAAAACAGGAGAAGCAGGCGACCTTCCTTACGAGATTCTGCAGGCAATGGGTGACCAAGAAAACATCAAACATCTTGATGCTTGTATCACTCGTCTGCGCGTAACTGTAAACGATCAGAAAAAGGTTGATAAAGACCGTCTGAAACAGCTTGGCGCCTCCGGGGTTCTGGAAGTGGGCAACAACATTCAGGCGATTTTCGGACCGCGTTCTGACGGTTTAAAAACACAAATGCAGGACATCATCGCGGGACGCAAACCAAGACCTGAACCGAAAACATCCGCTGAGGAAGAAGTAGGGCAGCAGGTTGAGGAAGTCATTGCAGAACCGCTGCAAAATGAAATTGGCGAGGAAGTCTTTGTTTCTCCGATTGCTGGAGAAATTCACCCGATTACTGATGTTCCTGACCAAGTCTTCTCAGGAAAAATGATGGGTGACGGCTTTGCGATCCTTCCTTCTGAAGGCATCGTCGTTTCTCCGGTACGAGGAAAAATACTAAATGTTTTCCCGACAAAACATGCAATCGGCCTGCAATCCGACGGAGGAAAAGAAATTTTGATCCACTTCGGCATTGATACGGTCAGCCTCAAGGGCGAAGGGTTTACGTCTTTCGTATCAGAAGGGGACCGCGTTGAGCCTGGACAAAAGCTTCTTGAAGTTGATTTGGACGCAGTAAAACCGAATGTACCGTCTCTGATGACACCGATCGTATTTACGAACCTTGCTGAAGGAGAAACAGTCAGCATTAAGGCAAGCGGATCAGTTAACAGAGAGCAAGAAGACATTGTGAAGATTGAAAAATAAGGGTATATAGTACGCTGTGCTTGTCAGATGACAAGTACGGCTGTATGATATAATATTGTGAAGTAATAAAGCTTTAAGTTAAAAGGAGAATGATAAAAATGGCACAAAAAACATTCAAAGTAACTGCAGATTCTGGAATTCACGCTCGTCCTGCGACAGTTCTTGTACAAACTGCAAGCAAATACGACGCTGACGTTAATTTGGAATATAACGGCAAAACTGTAAACCTTAAATCAATCATGGGTGTTATGTCTCTTGGAATCGCTAAAGGCGCTGAAATCACAATTTCTGCAGCTGGCGCTGACGAAAACGATGCTCTTAACGCTTTAGAAGAAACAATGAAAAGCGAAGGACTCGGCGAGTAATGCAAGAATTAAAAGGGATTGGTGCTTCAGCCGGCATCGCGATTGCAAAAGCGTACCGGCTTGAAGAGCCAGATTTAACGGTTGAAAAGAAAAACATCTCTGATTCTGAAGCGGAAGTAAGCCGTTTTGAAGAAGCGATTGCACGTTCTAAAGAAGAGCTCGAAAAAATCAAAGAGCATGCTTTGAAAGAACTGGGTCAGGATAAAGCTGATATTTTTTCTGCTCACCTTTTAGTCCTCAGTGACCCTGAGCTTCTGAATCCTGTGAAAGAAAAAATCAGCTCTGATTCTGTGAACGCTGAATTCGCTTTAAAAGAAACGTCTTCTATGTTCGTTACCATGTTTGAATCAATGGACAACGAATATATGAAAGAGCGTGCGGCAGATATCCGCGACGTAACAAAACGCGTAACCGGCCACCTGCTTGGCGTTGAAATTCCAAACCCAAGCATGATTTCAGAAGAGGTTATTATTGTAGCTGAAGACTTAACACCGTCTGACACAGCTCAATTAAACCGTGAGTTCGTTAAAGGATTCACAACTGATATCGGCGGACGCACATCTCACTCTGCCATCATGGCGCGTTCTCTTGAGATTCCAGCAGTTGTTGGAACGAAAGCGGCTACAGGCACGATCCAAAACGGCGTGACTGTTATCGTTGACGGTATTAATGGCGATGTCATTATCGATCCTTCTGCGGAAACTGTAAAAGAGTATGAAGAAAAACATAACGCTTATTTAGCTCAAAAAGCAGAGTGGGCGAAGCTTGTCAATGAACCGACTGTATCAAAAGACGGTCATCATGTAGAGCTTGCAGCGAATATCGGTACTCCAGATGATGTAAAGGGTGTTCTTGAAAACGGCGGAGAAGCAGTTGGTCTTTACCGTACAGAATTCCTTTACATGGGAAGAGATCAGCTGCCTACAGAAGATGAACAGTTTGATGCTTATAAAACGGTTCTTGAGCGTATGGAAGGAAAATCAGTTGTCGTGCGGACACTTGATATCGGCGGAGACAAAGAGCTTCCTTACCTGCAGCTTCCTAAAGAAATGAACCCGTTCTTGGGATACAGAGCAATTCGTCTTTGCCTTGAAGAGCAAGAAATCTTCAGAACACAGCTTCGCGCGCTGCTTCGTGCAAGTACATACGGAAACTTGAAAATCATGTTCCCTATGATTGCGACAGTTAACGAATTCAAAGAAGCGAAAGCGATCCTTCTTGAAGAGAAAGAAAAGCTTGTCAAAGCGGGACAACCTGTATCTGACGATATTGAAGTCGGTATGATGGTTGAGATTCCGTCGACTGCAGTCATCGCTGATCAGTTTGCTAAAGAAGTTGACTTCTTCAGTATCGGAACAAATGATTTGATCCAATACACAATGGCAGCTGACCGTATGAATGAACGTGTAGCTTACCTGTATCAGCCATACAACCCTGCAATCCTTCGCTTAATTACACTCGTAATTGAAGCGGCACATAAAGAAGGAAAATGGGTCGGCATGTGCGGAGAAATGGCAGGAGACGAAATTGCGATTCCGATTCTTCTTGGCTTAGGCTTAGATGAGTTCTCAATGAGCGCAACTTCTATTCTTCCGGCAAGAACTCAAATCAGCAAATTGTCTAAACAAGAAGCTGAGTCATTCAAAGAGAAAATCTTATCTATGAGCACGACAGAAGAAGTTGTCGCGTTCGTAAAAGAAACATTCAAGTAATGCGCAAAAACCAGACGGCCTCCGGCCTGTCTGGTTTTTTTTCATAATCAGGGTTGCAGCGGGGCACAATAACATGGCTAGGAGGGATAGAATGTCAAACGAATTTAACGCAGGAGATACAGTCTACGTGATCTACAGAAATCCGCACGCCGCCAATGTTGCTCATATAAAGGAAGCTGAAATTGTGCATCATCCATACCATGAGGGTGAGCTTTCCCTGTTTATATTTGAAACCTACCATCCGTTTGCCGAGGATGATGCTGTTTTTGCAAGCTATGAAGAAGCAAAAACACTTTACAAAGAATTGTTTGATATCGATCCGTACGAGTAACAAGGAAAACATTACAACTCATATCCTTTCCGTTTTATGAGAAAAGTAACGGTAGAAAAGGAAAAGGAAAAGGATGTGGCACCATGCAGAACCCATTTGTTCCGCAGCTCGTTTATATTGAACCGAGAGCAATGGAATATCCATTGGCACAGGAATTACATGATAAATTTGAAAAAATGGGCATCGAAATCAGAGAAACGACGTCCCATAACCAAGTGCGCAATATTCCTGGTAAAAACCATCTTCAGCAATACCGTAATGCAAAATCAACGTTAGTAGTTGGTGTCCGAAAAACATTGAAGTTTGATTCTTCAAAACCGTCAGCTGAATATGCGATTCCGTTTGCGACAGGCTGTATGGGGCATTGCCATTACTGCTATTTACAAACCACAATGGGAACAAAACCCTATATCAGAACCTATGTAAACGTCGAAGAAATATTGGATCAGGCGGATCAGTATATGAAAGAACGTGCACCGGAGTTTACAAGGTTTGAGGCTTCATGTACCTCTGATATTGTGGGCATCGACCATTTGACACACACGCTCAAGCACGCCATTGAACATTTCGGACAGAGTGAGCTTGGCAAGCTCAGGTTTGTCACAAAGTTTCACCATGTTGACCACCTTTTGGATGCTAAACATAACGGAAAAACAAGATTCAGATTCAGCATAAATGCTGACTATGTGATTAAGAATTTTGAGCCGGGAACCTCTCCTCTCGATAAACGGATTGAAGCGGCTGTAAAAGTAGCGAAAGCAGGCTACCCGCTAGGCTTTATTGTTGCGCCGATATACATTCACGAAGGCTGGGAGGAAGGATACAGACATCTGTTTGAAAAGTTGGATGCTGCTTTGCCGCAGGACGTCAGGCATGATGTTACCTTTGAATTAATTCAGCATCGTTTTACAAAACCGGCCAAACGAGTGATAGAGAAGAATTATCCGAAGACGAAGCTAGAATTAGATGAAGAAAAACGTCGCTATAAATGGGGACGTTACGGAATCGGAAAATATATTTATCAGAAAGATGAAGAACATGTGCTTCGAGAAACACTCGAATCTTATATCGATACGTATTTTCCTAATGCGAAAATTGAATATTTCACGTAAACGGGCTGTCAGTTTTACAGCTCGTTTTTTCATAAAAGGGATTTTTCCACTCCATCAAAACCCCATAATTCAGCGATTCTTCATCGTCTAAATAATTGCTGACGATACAGAGCGGTGAACGGCCGCAATGCAGGAGAAATGACAGTACAGGATCTTTCTTTTTTCCTTCAATTACATCCTCTACATATTGTGAAGCGCTGATCTCGTGGGCGTACTTATGATAAAAAGGAATACGTCCGCCGCCGAGTAACCGTTCCATTCGCTTTTCAACGGCTAATTCATACATCGTATTCATCAGCCATTTTCCTATTCCAAGCTTCCGGTAATGCGGTGAAACCGAAATATCAACTACATATAATGTATTTGCCTGCGGATCATGACATGTAATATAGCCGTTATCTGTTGTCTTCGCCCATGTATGCTCGGGAGCATCGGGATCAAAATGCACGATAAGGGCAGTCATCGAACCGACGATTTCACCATTAACCAGCGCGCATAAAGCCCCTTCCGGAAAGGTGTTGATATGGCTGTCAAGCTGTTCTTCTGACCACAGCAATTCCTGCGGAAATGGAGGGGGAAAACACTCTTTCTGAAGAGAAAGCAATCCCTCAATGTCTGTTCTTGAATAATTTCTGATCGTCAGCCGTTCAAATTTAAAGCCATTATGGACATACATCTGTTTAAAAATGACAATCACTCCCCTCATGCTGTTTATTATATCGTAATCAAACTGCTGAAACACAATTTTCAATGAATATTCTGTGTTTTCAATATCATTTATTTTATGATTATTCATTTTTGGGGTGAAAAGACCGATATAGAAATTAGGAGGGGATTGGTTTGTTTAAAAAACTTCACATGAAAATTGCTGTTTTTGTTTCTATCATGTTAATCGTTACAGTTGTTCTTTTAATGCTTTCTTCTTACCTGACGTTAAAACCGATGATTACAGAGGATGGGAAAAACACGACACAAAACGTAACAAACTCGCTTGAACAAAATATTGAACTGCAATTAAAGAGTTATGACATTTCGCTGTTAAGATTGGCAAATGGAGAGTTAACCCGTGCGTTTGTGACAAACTCAAGTAAAGATGCTGCCAGGCTGTTTAATGATGACATCAAACAAATTAAAGAAAACGATGATTATGTAGCGATGGCCTATATTGGCACCGCAAAAAAAGAAATGTTTACATATCCGAAAGCCGAATTCGCAGAAGATTATGACCCGGCTTCTAGAACATGGTATAAGCGCGCGGCTGAAACACCGGATAAAGTCGTCTGGACTGAACCCTATAAAGATGTCGTGACGGGAGAAATGGTCGTCACAGCCTCAAAAGCAATTCTTGACGGGCAGAAGGTGATAGGGGTTGCCAGTTATGATCTGAAACTTTCTTCCATTCAAGCTATGGTAAATAAGCAAAAGGTGCCATACAATGGCTTTGCTTTTTTAGCTGATGCAAGCGGCAATCTTTTAGCACATCCGTCAAACCAAGGAAAAAATATCTCCAAGGACCAAACATTAAAAACCATTGCATCTGACAAAAACGGGATACAAGATGCAAAGGGAAAAATGATTGTGTATCAAACGGTTGGAGAAACGGGATGGAAAGTCGGAACACAATTTGACACAAATCAATTAATGTGGATTTCAGATAAAATGAATCGGGCGAACCTTTTCATCTCACTCATCGCGCTGGCGGTGACGATTATTCTCAGCTACTTCCTCGCCAAAACAATAACCGGGCCGATCCAGCAGCTGATTGCGAAAACAAAGGCTGTCTCTGCAGGCGATTTGACAGTCCACGCAGAGTCAAAGACTAAGGATGAAGTCGGCATGTTAACAAGAGACTTTAATCAGATGGTTGAAAACATGAAGGAAATGGTGGAACAAGTCAGATATTCCTCAGGAAAAGTGTCTGACACCTCTGAACACCTAACAGCTGTCTCCGCTGAAACCAATGAAACGAGCGGACAAATTGCGAAAGCGATCGAAGAAGTGGCAGCAGGGGCAACAGAACAGGCTTCAGAGGTTGAAACCATTAACGAAAAATCGGAAAACCTATCTGCTAAAATCAGACGAATTGCGGATCAGGCAGGCGGCATGAAAGCACGTTCAAAATCCTCAGAGGATGCAAGCTATAAAGGGCTTGACGCTCTCGGCCAGCTGCTGATGAAATCAAACGAAGCCAATACGGAAACAAAGAAAGTCGAAACGATGCTGCTGGATTTAGAAAATCAAACCAAGAATATTGAAGAAGTGGTTACTGCGATTTCAAATATCTCAGATCAAACCAATTTACTTGCCTTAAACGCCAGTATTGAGGCAGCCAGAGCCGGTGAAAGCGGACGCGGATTTGCAGTCGTGGCTGAAGAGGTGCGGAAGCTTGCCGAGCAATCAGCGCTTTCCACCAAGCATATCAGTGAGACAGTGAAGTTGATCCAGCTTGAAACAAAAGAGGCTTCCCATGCAATGGTTGAAGCAAGTAAAATGAATGATGAACAAAACAGCGCAATCCATGAGACTGGCGAAGTATTAAACACAATCACGTCGGAAATGCAGTCACTTGTACAAGGGATTGATCAAATTTACGAAGACATACAAAGAATGAGTGAAGAACAGCTTGCCATTTCTGAAGCGATTCAAAGCATCTCAGCTATATCACAGGAATCGGCTGCTGCAGCGGAGGAAGTCAACGCCTCAACCGATGAACAGCTGATCACGCTTGAGAAAGTCAAACACTCAACTGATACATTAAAACATGCTAGCCAAGAGCTTATGAACGCTATTGAGAAATTCACATTATAAATATTGGATACCCAGAACTTTTTCAAGTTTTGGGTTTTTTCATTTTCTAGACTCTACTATATGATTACTAGATATGGTAGTCTAGAAAATGATAAATTTTAACTAAATGAAAACAATACGTCTGGGAGGAATCGCCTTGAAAAAAACAGTCGGTTTTATCGGTCTTGGAGTAATGGGAAACAGTATGGCTTCACATATCCTTAATGATGGACATCCTGTATTGGTGTACACCCGCACAAAAGAAAAAGCGGACAGCATACTGGAAAAAGGTGCGGTATGGAAAGGCACCGTAAAAGATCTTTCAAAAGAAGCTGATGTCATTATTACAATGGTAGGCTATCCCAGTGATGTAGAAGAAGTGTATTTCGGCAGCAGCGGAATTATTGAAAATGCTAAAAAAGGCGCGTATCTCATTGATATGACGACTTCTAAACCGTCGTTAGCCAAAAAAATTGCGGAGGCAGCCAAAGAAAAATCATTATGTGCCTTAGACGCACCTGTTTCAGGAGGTGACATCGGCGCGCAAAACGGAACACTGGCGATTATGGTCGGAGGAGAAAAAGAAGCGTTTGAAGCTTGCCTGCCCATCTTCTCTTTAATGGGAGAGAATATTCAATATCAAGGGCCGGCAGGAAGCGGGCAGCACACAAAAATGTGTAATCAAATCGCGATTGCAGCAGGTATGATCGGTGTAGCCGAAGCGATGGCTTATGCCCAAAAATCAGGTCTTCAGCCGGAAAACGTCCTGAAGAGCATTACAACTGGAGCGGCAGGAAGCTGGTCATTGTCAAACCTCGCCCCGCGTATGCTGAAAGGTGATTTCGAACCAGGTTTTTACGTAAAGCATTTTATTAAAGATATGGGAATTGCTTTAGAGGAAGCGGAATTAATGGGGGAAGAAATGCCAGGCTTGTCGCTAGCGAAATCATTATATGACCAACTTGCCGCACAAGGAGAAGAAAACAGCGGAACTCAAAGTATATATAAGCTTTGGGTGAAATAAAAAGAGATTGCCTGTCAAAACAGGCAATCTCTTTTTATTATTTTCCGATGAATTGCTGTGTCCAGTAGCTGCCTGATTCAACATAACCCACACCGATGTGTGTAAAGTTAGGGTTAAGAATGTTTTTTCTGTGGCCCTCACTGTTCATCCAAGCTTTTACTACTTCTTCAGGTGTTTTTTGTCCTTTAGCAATGTTTTCACCAGCTGTTTTGTAGCTGATTCCGAAAGATTTCATCATATCAAACGGTGAGCCGTAAGTTGGGCTTTGGTGATCAAAATAGTTTTTGTCTTTCATATCCTGTGATTTTGCACGTGCAGATTTGCTTAATGTTTCATCAATTTGGAGCGGTTTTAAACCTTGTTTTTGTCTTTCTGCATTTGTCAGCTCAACAACTTTTTTCTCATATGCACTTACAGATGAAGGTGCAGCTGTTGTTGTATTATTGCTGGTTTTTTCAGCAGTAGCCGGTGCTTTAGCAGCAGTGCTTTGATCAGCGGCTTTTTCAGGAGCCTTTTGAGCTGGCTTTACAGCTTCCGGTTTTTGAACATCCTGAATCTTCATGTTGGATTGTTTCGCATGCTTTTGAAGAAGCTGCTCAAGCTCTTTTTCATTCGCCGCGTTTAGTGTTTTTATATTTGTTTTAATATGTAGCTTTTTCACTACATCCTTAAGTGTAAGGTTTTGCACTGTGTTCCCCGTTTTGACCGTTACCACAGGCTGGCAGGAGAGTTCTTTCGCTGATGCTTGCTGTACGCCTCCGAATGTGAATAATCCAACCGCAGCGGCAGCAGATAAAATAAATGCTTTTTTCATTAGTTCGTAACCTCCTAGAGTTGTTTGTTTTCTACAAAAAAATCATAACATAGCTTTTTTGTCATAAAGAATCCATCACTTTCCTTTGACAAATGATGATTGTCATTTTTGTAATCAAAACGCGCTGAACCGCTGATGACAAGCGAGTCATGCGTATGTAGTGACTTTATCTCACAGTTACATAGCTTCCTATTTTTTGAATCGTTAGTTATATTTTAATGTATTTCATTATTGACAACTTTTTTTATCCCTTTTCGCTGTAACAACTATTACAAAGGTGTTACAATTAAAAACAGTATATGTAAATATATTGAATGATTTGAGAGGGGTAACCAGAAGTGACTGAAATAGGACGTGAACCAAAGAAAAAGCGAAAAGGAAGCAGAGCAATCAGAATGAATCTGTATTTCCTAGCGGTCTTTGTTCTATTTACTGCATTAATCTTTAAGCTTGGCGTTGTTCAAATTGTCGAAGGCGAACAGCATGAAGAAAACGCTGAGAAAGCTAATGCGAAAACAGCGTATTATCCAGCGCCTCGGGGGAAGATGTATGACAGAAACGAGAAAGTGGCTGTTGATAACCAGAGCGTGCCGGAAATTGTGTATGTCTCAACATCAAGCACAAAAACAGAGGACAAAATCAAAACAGCTAAACGGCTTGCCGCTTTGATCGATATTGATACCGAATTTTTAAAGGATAGAGATTTACGTGATTACTGGCTCGCTTCTCATCCGAAAAAAGCCGCCCGCCTGTTAAAGGAATCTGAAAGCAATCTGAAGGGGACACAGGCTTACAAGCTTCAAGTGGAACGCGTCCCGGCTAAAGAATTGAAGGCCATTCAGCGGGATGACGAAGCTATGCAAACCGCGGCCATATACACAAGATTTTCAAGCGGGAATGCGTATGAACCTCAGATTGTAAAAGCGATGGACCCAAATAACAGCAATGGCAACGGCAAGAATGGATCATTGCTTGATGAAAAGAAAAACTCCTCGCAAAGACCGAAAAATGATTTAACATATGATGAAATTTCTATTGTGTCTGAGCATTTAGAAGAGCTGCCGGGGATAGATGTCGTAAACGATTGGACACGAAAATACCCTTATGACAAAACACTTTATTCCGTTTTTGGAGGTGTCACAACACCTGATCAAGGGCTGCTCAGCGACCGGAAAGACTTTTATGTTACGAGAGGTTATGCGAGCAATGACAGAGTCGGCAAAAGTTATTTGGAGTATCAATATGAGGACTATTTAAATTCTCATAAAGAAAAAGTGGAATACGTGGAAGACAATAAAGGAAATGTCGTCAGCCAGAAAACAATCGACAAAGGCAGCAGGGGCTATGATCTTCGGCTTTCTTTTGACATGGAGCTTCAGGCAAAGGTAGAAAAGATTGTTGAAGAAGAAGTGAGAAATAGCCGCGCGCGCGGAAACTATATGCTTGACCGGGCCTTTGTTGTGATGATGGATCCGAATAACGGCGATATTTTGTCGATGGCAGGAAAAAAGATAGATTTAGAAACAAATAAGATTCAAGATTATGCGATCGGTGCTTTTACAACCCAATATGAAATGGGATCAGCAGTAAAGGGTGCAACCGTTCTCGCCGGCTATCAAGATGGTATCCCGCATTATAAATATTTCGTTGATACACCTCTGTATTTTGCAGGAAATAATAGGCCTAAGAAATCCTATATGAACATGGGAACCATCAATGAATTAACGGCTTTGCAAAAAAGTTCAAACGTATATATGTTTAATGTTGCTATGCATATAGCTGGGGTAACGTATAAGCCGCATGGACCGCTTCCTGCTGATCAGAAGGATCTGCTCAAAATGAGAAATTACTACAGCCAGTTTGGCCTTGGAGTCAAGACTGGTGTTGACCTGCCGCAGGAATCTGCAGGAATGCAAACGACACCTGATGCCGTAGGGGGACTAATTTTAGACTTGGCCATCGGTCAATATGATACATATACACCGCTTCAGATGGCACAGTACATTTCGGCAATCGCAAATGGCGGATACCGCATACAGCCTAGAATCGTCACAAGTATCCATAAACCCAGCAGTAAAGAGGAGCTTGGAAAAACAATTGAGCAAAGAAAGCCTAACATCCTGAATAAAATCAATAATACGGAAAGTGATATTCAGCAAGTAAAAACTGGAATGAAATTAGTTACAACTTCGGGGACCGCTAAAAATACTTTTACAGAAGACGTGTCTGGAAAAACGGGAACAGCTGAAACATTTTACTATGGCACAAATCAAAATTGGTGGGGAAAAAGGACATACAATCTAACATTTGTCGGCTATTACCCATCGAAAAATCCAAAAGTTGCATTTAGTGTGGTTGTACCTTCAGTAGCAAACGATCACGATCCGATCAATAAGTTAATCGCCAAAAGAGCCATACACGCTTACGCAGAGCTCGAAAAGAAAAATAGCGAAAAATAAAAAACAGGGTGCACATCTGACAGATTGTGTGCCCTTTCTTTTCCTCAAAAATTAGAGATCACTATAAGAATAGAAGGAGAATACTCATTTTCTAGCGAATCATACTAGGTAAAAGTCAATCTGTAAATGTCGAACATGATGATCATGCAAAGGAGGGATTCTGTGGAACAGGATACGCAGTATGTTAAGCCATTTCAAACGAAAACCGATATTCATGCAGTCTTGGCTTCTAATGGACGCATCATTTATATATCAGCCAACTCCAAACTGTATCTGGGTTATCTCCAGGGAGAAATGATCGGATCATTCCTCAAGACATTTCTGCATGAGGAAGACCAATTTTTAGTTGAAAGCTATTTTTATAATGAACATCATCTGATGCCGTGTACCTTTCGTTTCATTAAAAAAGATCATACGATTGTATGGGTGGAGGCTGCAGTAGAAATTGTGACGACGAGAGCTGAGCGGACGGAACGGGAAATCATTTTGAAAATGAAGATTCTCGAAGAAGAGTCCGGGCATCAGCCTCTTACCTGCGAAAAACATGAAATTGAGCCTGCGAACCCGGAATCAACTACATATATAACGGATGATTATGAGCGGCTAGTTGAAAATCTTCCAAGCCCGCTATGCATCAGTGTCAGCGGCAAAATCGTCTATGTGAACAGCGCAATGCTTTCCATGCTGGGAGCAAAAAGCAAGGATGCTGTTATTGGCAAATGGTCCTATGAATTTATTGAGGAAGAGTATCATGATATCGTGAAAAACAGAATTATACGAATGCAAAAAGGAATGGAAGTCGGAATGATTGAACAGACGTGGAAAAGGCTTGATGGCACACCTGTTCATTTAGAAGTGAAAGCGTCCCCGACCGTCTACAAAAACCAGCAGGCTGAACTGCTTCTGCTAATCGATATCTCTTCAAGGAAAAAATTCCAAACCATCCTGCAAAAAAGCCGTGAACGATATCAGCTGCTGATTCAAAATTCAATCGATACTATTGCTGTGATTCATAATGGGAAATGGGTGTTTATGAATGAGTCGGGAATTTCGCTGTTTGAAGCGGCTACCTATGAGGATTTAATCGGCAAAAATATATACGATCAGCTTCACCCTTGCGATCATGAGGATGTGAAAGAGAGAATCCAAAACATTGCCGAGCAAAAAACAGAATCGGAAATCGTTAAGCAATCATGGTTTACCTTTCAGAACAGGGTCATCTACACGGAGATGGTCTGCATTCCGACGACCTTTTTCGGTGAAGCAGCTGTCCAAGTCATTCTGCGTGATATTTCTGAGAGAAAACAAACAGAGGAACTTATGCTTAAATCAGAAAAGTTATCTATCGCAGGACAGCTCGCAGCGGGTATCGCGCATGAGATCCGCAATCCGCTGACAGCGATCAAAGGATTTTTACAGCTGATGAAACCGACGATGGAAGGAAATGAACATTATTTTGACATTGTATTCTCTGAGCTCAGCCGAATTGAATTAATACTCAGTGAACTGCTGATGCTGGCGAAACCCCAGCAGAATGCGGTTAAAAAGCATTTGAACTTGAAAAAACTAATTGGTGAAGTCTCGGCGCTGCTGGAAACTCAGGCGAATTTGAACGGGATTTTCATCAGAACTCGTTATGAGAAAGACAGCATTTATATAAATGGGGACCAAAATCAGCTAAAGCAGGTATTCATTAATTTAATAAAAAATGCCGTAGAATCCATGCCTGACGGAGGCACTGTAGACATTATCGTAACAGAGGATGAGCATTCTGTTCATGTTACCGTCAAGGACGAAGGGGAGGGTATACCTGAAAAGGTGCTCAACCGTATTGGAGAACCATTTTTAACGACAAAAGAAAAGGGAACTGGACTTGGGCTGATGGTAACATTCAATATCATTGAGAATCATCAAGGCGTTATCCATGTAGACAGTCAGCCGGATAAAGGCACAGCGTTTAAGATCTCATTTCCAAAAAAATAAAACAACGGCTTAAACGCCGTTGTTTATATCGTCTGCATCGATTCCCTTTTCTTTAGTACAAATAATTCTAAACGATCTAATCCTTCTCTTAATGTGTCCAGCGAGTATGCAAAAGACAGCCTTACATATCCTTCACCAAACGCTGAGAACGAGCTGCCGGGCACAAGCGCCACACCAGCATCCTCCAAAAGAGCCATACTAAAGTCAAACGAAGACATTCCAAAGGATTTAATAGAAGGAAAAATATAAAATGCGCCAGACGGTTTTACGACATCAAGCCCCATAGACACGAGGCGGTCATACACATAATCGAGCCGTTTTTTGTACTGCTCTCTCATGATCAGGGCGTCGTCAAATCCGTTAGTCACAGCTTCAAGCGCTGCCTTTTGAGAAATAGAGGACGCACATGACACATTGTATTGATGAACCTTTAAAATGTGTTTTGCAATTTCTTTAGGAGCGAATAAAAATCCGATTCTCCATCCCGTCATGCTGTGGGATTTTGACAAGCCGTTAATAACAATCGTTTGATCCCGCAAATGTGTTGCGATCGAATGGTGCGGTCTGTCATATGTTAATTCGCTGTATATTTCGTCTGACAATACGAAGACATTTCTGCCTTTTAATAGAGCCGCAATGCTTTTCAGCTCTTCTTCAGATAACGTGACACCGGTAGGGTTTGACGGATAAGGAAGCACGACACACTTGGTATTCGGAGTCAGAGCTTCTTCAATCAGCCGGGCTGTGAGCTTAAAACCGTGGGACGTCGTGTCAACAATGACAGGTTTAGCACCGCACAAATTGATAATAGGTTCATAACCCGGGTATATCGGACCGGGCATAATGACTTCATCGCCGGGAGACAAAATGGTGCGGAATGCTGCATCAATGGCTTGGCTTGCTCCTGTTGTGATCATTATTTCACTTTCAGCTTCATAGTTGAAATCCGCTTTTTTCTTCATATAAAGCTGAACAGCTTGTCTCAATTCCAGGTAACCGGCATTTGGAGTGTATGATGTAACGTTGTCATCAATGGCTTTTTTTGCGGCAGCTTTTACGTGATGCGGCGTGAAAAAATCAGGCTGGCCGATCGTAAGTGAAATGACATTTTCGTGTTGAGATACAAGATTTGCGAATTTGCGTATTCCTGAAATTTCAATCTCTCTGGCTTTCGGATTCAGCAAATGTTCCATAATTCATCACCTTAATATATATAATGAGTTTATCCTATTTTACCACTAGCTGGCCATTTGTCACCTTTTTAACCGATACATTTCGATTGTATGCGCCTATTTTCTAAACATACCTTCCTTCTCAGAAAAAAAGAAGACAACCAGCGATTTGATTGTCTTTATTGTATCATGTTCTATTATTGTTTATATGTGCCAATTTCATCAATAACCATAGTCAAAATGAAGGTCTTCGTGCCAAATCATGTACGGGGGATGCTCTTGTTGAAGATCAGTAGATTCTTTCTTCATATGAAGATAAGTCTCTTCACTGATATCCTCTAAAACAGTCATTTCATCTTCTTTAAATATTACTAAAGTACCCATTATTTACACCCTTCTTTGGAAAAATCCTTGACTATTTTATCACTGTCAGTCGGAATGTCAATGGACATTAGGAAAAAAGTTTCTTTTTTTGAGATTGTCAGCATAACTATGGCCAGAATAGGATTTTGAAGAGCCTCACCATTCATTTTTTATAATTTGCGCCGATATATACAGTACAATACTGAATGCGAATAGCGAGGGATTGAATTGTCGTTACAACAATACGAAATTTTATTGGATTCTGGTACAAATGAATTAGAAATTGTGAAGTTTGGCGTTGGTGGCAATGCTTTCGGCATTAACGTCATGAAAGTGAGAGAGATTATTCAGCCTGTCGAGGTCACATCAGTGCCTCACTCCCACCAGCATGTAGAAGGAATGATTAAACTAAGAGGAGAAATTCTCCCAGTCATCAGCTTGTTTTCCTTTTTTGGGGTTGAGCCTGAGGGATCAAAAGACGAGAAGTATATCGTAACTGAATTTAACCAGCGAAAAATTGTTTTCCATGTCGGATCTGTTTCTCAAATTCACAGGGTTTCCTGGGAAGCGATTGAAAAGCCGACTTCCTTAAATCAAGGAATGGAGCGACACCTCACAGGGATTATCAAACTGGAAGACATGATGATCTTTTTGCCTGATTATGAAAAAATCATCTATGATATCGAATCAGACTCAGGTGTTGATACGTATAATATGCATACCGAGGGCTTCGATGAAAGAAGAGCTGATAAAAAACTTATCATTGTGGAGGATTCACCGCTTCTGATGCGCCTCTTAAAGGATGAATTAACAGAAGCCGGATACAACAATATTACAGCGTTTGAGAATGGAAAAGACGCATATGACTATATCATGAACCTTGCTGAAAGCGGCAATGATTTAACAGAACAGATCGATATGATCATCAGTGACATTGAAATGCCGAAAATGGACGGGCACAGGCTGACAAAGCTGCTTAAAGACAATCCGAAGAGTTCTGATGTGCCGATTATGATTTTCTCATCATTAATTACAGATGATTTGCGTCACCGGGGAGAAGTGGTCGGTGCCGATGAGCAAATCAGCAAGCCGGAAATCGGCGATCTGATTAAAAAAGTAGATACGTATGTGATCGATTAATAAAAAGACGGATGCCATAAGTGGGTACTGACCCCATAAGATGAGACAAATAAAAAACACCTTCAAGTTTGAAAACGGATTGTTGTTGTCCGAAATAAGACTGGAGGTGTTTTTTGTATGGGAACAAGCCGTATTCAAACGAAACTAAACAGCCAATCACCGATAAGCTATCGGCAATTGGCTGGATAAAAGGTGTTTTGATCCCTGTCTCAAAAACGGGGGTCAGTCCCCCAGTGGCAGCGGCTTTTTTTATTAAAAATAACTCTCGCCGAGTTTCTTAAAGACAGGCTTATGATATGCAGGCTGCTGGCGATTCGCCACAAGCGGTTTTTCTTTCATGCCGACGTATTGTTGCAATAGGTGTTTTGCTTTTGTTAAAGACATTTGAGCTTTAGGATTTCGGTACGACTGATTAAGTGTACCTAAATGCGGAAGATGTTCGAAGTCTTCTTTAGTTGGAGGCATGTGAAAATAGTAGTCTCCGATTGAGATAAGCACGTCCGATTGCTGCTGGCTGAACCTTGGATTTTTTGAAAAATGAAGCCCTATTTTCTTTCCTTTACCTTCTTTGACAAGCTTTTGCAAAGCCCGTTTTTTCAGCAGATATAGGTATTTAGGGTTGGGGGCGGTTTTTGCATGGCGGTTCACAGTGTAAACTGCTTTTGAAAGATTATCTACGGTTGGCTGCAGATCTTTCGAGTATGCATGGTCGTCCATTATTTCTCTCCTTTGCTCTAATCAAATTCTTTATGATTAGATTATACTTTTTTAAGGTTGAAATGCAAATATTGAATGCAAAAATGCGCTTTTTCTGAGGAAAAAAGCGCATTTTTAACTTATATTATACAGATTTTGCTTTCTTTTTCGGCTGAGCCTGAAATGTTTCCTGTACATTCACTTCCACAGCCTGCGCACTGTATTTTGGCAGTGCCACAAAATAGAAAATGAAAACAGCCAGGATGAAAACGCCCATGCCGTAATACAGATAATCAATGTTTGATACGAACTTAGGGAATAACAGCGCCACTAAGCCAAGTGTCAAAGACTGCGCAAACATCATAAAAGGATCTTGCCAGCCGCTTACACGTCCCATCAGCTTCGGATGGACAATCTTAGGCATCCATCCTCCGATGGCGATGTTTACCGGACCGATGCACATCCCCAGTACAAAAGTAGTCGCGTAGTACACCCATAAAACTTTGGTGTAGCCAAGGACAAAAATCAGCAAGCCTGCAATTAAAATCGGCACCGACATTAAAAAGTGAGGCTTCACTTTTCTAGAGATTAACGTGCCAATCACACTTCCTGCCAAAAGCCCAAACCCGATCGCGATCGTAAATACGGATGTATGCCACTCATAACGGTCGGGGGCCAGTCCATACTTCATTGTAAACATCGGCAATACAGCAAATCCTCCGTTCACAAAACCAAAAACAAAGAAACCGAAAATCAGAGAGGCCAGCAGCTTGTTTTTTAAAATGTAGACAATGCCTTCCTTAAAATCGTTTATCGAATCCTTTAAGGAAGCTTGTCTCCAGTTAAATGTACCGTTCGGCTGTCTGGCTTCTTTCGGAATCCGGCAGGTACGGATCAGCAGGCCGGAAATAATAAAGCTGATAAAATCAAGAATAATCGCTCCATGAATTCCGATTGTGTTATACATAAAAGCACCGATTCCAACCCCAAATACCATAAAGATACTAAAAAGCATCTGATTAAGCCCGGCCGCTTTCGCATAATGCTCCTTCGGCAGGATGGCTTGTACTAAACTGTTTTCTGCAGGAAAGAAAAACTTGGTTACAGCGCTTCTGATAAACAAAATACAGAAAACAAGAGGAATATTGCCGGTAAATAAAGTGAAAAAAAGAACGACAGTCAGGGCGGCTCTGATCCAATCACAGTTTTCCGCGACTTTTTTTCTGTCAAACCGGTCCGCCACAACTCCCACAAGTAAAAACACAAATACTGTAGGAAGGGAATACATCAGTTCAGCCAAGGTTGTGTACGAAGGCTGGCTGCTGAAACGGTCCAGCAAGAAAAAAGCAAATGCCATGTTGCCTACTGTCGTGCCCATTTGAGAAGCGAGTGCTGCGAAAAATAGACGAACAAAATTACGATTTTTAAATATATCCATAAAAACGCTCCTTACCCTAAAGGTCCCACTTTATCATATTATAAACCGCCTGTTTTTGAAACAAATAAGAAAACATTACCGGTTAATCATGACTCTTGTTCCGTTTGGCACAATGGAAGCGAGTTCTAGAACATCTTTGTTATGCAGGCGGATACAGCCTTTAGACACAGCCTTGCCAATCGAAGCGGGATTATTCGTGCCGTGTATTCCATAGTGCTGCCTTGAAAGGCTCAGCCAATAAGCGCCAAATGGGCCGCCGGGATTGCGTTGGCGGTTAATAATATAGAACTCGCCAGTCGGTGTTTGTGTCAGTATTTTACCGACGGCGATCGGATATGTTTTTATTACCCGGTTATTTTGGTACAAAGTAAGGGTTTTAGCCCCAATTGAGACTGCAATATGATAGGGGATCGTATTCGGGTCCGGGAGACCGGGGATGACAATGCGCTGTCCGGCGATAACTCCTGATTGCAGCGAAGGGTTGGCCTGAGTTAAAGCAGCGGTGCTGATTCTGAAATCGGCCGCGATGCTGGTGAGTGTATCGCCTTGTTTAATCTGGTACGTGAGCAGTTTCCTCATCCTCCCTTTTTTATTTATAAGTATTGATGAGAAACCCATTCTGCTACATTAATTTGTGCTTTTTAATGTAAAGACTGTGATCTCAGGTTTAGCCAGAAATCGCAAAGGCAGTCTCGTCATCCCAAGGCCCCGGTTCACATAAATATGAGTGTCATCTGTTTGATACATTCCTTCGGTATAGACTTTTCCGTACGGAGGCGTAATAAGCGGTCCGTAGAAGGGCAGCTGAATCTGCCCGCCGTGTGTGTGTCCGGATAGCTGCAGATTGACAGGATATGTTTTTGTATTCAAGGCGGCATCAGGCTCATGGACGAGCAGGATGGAAAAAAGCTTCTCGCTTAGTTTTGATAGGGTGCCTTCATAATCGGGTTTCCCGAGCATTAAATCATCGAGCGCAGCAATCTCAATTTCGCTGCCGTCTGTGAGCGTCAATTTTTGATAGGCGTTGCGGAACACCGTAAAACCTCCTGAAGTCATCAGGCTTTTATAAGCATCGGTTCCATAGCCGCCGTGATCATGATTGCCGTAAACACAAAACTTGCCAAAGGGTGCCTGCAGCTTTCTCAAGAAAGGAATCACTGCCTGATAATTGTGATACGTATCAGGGTTATCGATAATATCACCGGTAAAAACAATTAAATCAGGCTTAGATTCATTGATTGTCAGAATGACAGTTTTGAAGTCATCCAGCGTAAAATAATCGCTTAAATGTGTATCACTGAACTGCACAATTTTAAAACCGTCAAATCCATGGGGAATGAGAGAGTTTTTAATCGTGTGTTTAGTAGTCTCAATCATATGCGGTTCCAGATAGCGGGCATAGCCATATCCGCCGCCAGCCGTTAAAACCCCGGCCGCAAAAACGCCGAACGTTCCTTTTAAAAATTGTCTTCTGGACATCTTTTTCATTTCAAACCAACCTTTAATAGAGTTTTTCTATTATATCACCTGTACCTTTAAAAAATCTCATCTCAGCATGTGCTGACAGAAGATGGTGTATGATGATAGAATAATATTGAATGAATGATCATTCATAATAGGAGGGATCATACAATGGAAAAAAAGGTTGTTATTATTACCGGCGGGTCAAGCGGCATGGGAAAAGCAATGGCAAAGAGACAGGCCGAATTGGGCTGGAACGTCATGATAACAGGGCGGAACCAGGAAGCGCTTGAAGAAACAAAAAAAGAAATTGAAACCTTTGAGGGCCAAGTTGTCTGCTTTCAAATGGATGTCCGTTCTGATTCTTCTGCAGCACAAATGGTTGCGGAAGCGCTAAATGGGTTTGGGCGTCTTGATGCACTTATTAATAATGCGGCCGGCAATTTTATTTGTCCGGCGGAAAAGCTCACGCCCAATGGATGGAAAGCGGTAATTGAAATTGTATTAAATGGTACATTTTTTTGCAGTCAGGCCGCAGCCAGGCACTGGATTGAGCATCAGCAGAAGGGTGTTATTTTAAATATGGCCGCCACTTATGCGTGGGGAGCGGGTGCGGGGGTTGCTCATTCCGCTGCGGCAAAAGCTGGCGTATTATCGCTCACTAGAACTCTTGCCGTAGAGTGGGGCAGTCAATACGGAATCCGTTCCAATGCGATTGCACCCGGTCCAATTGAACGAACAGGCGGTGCAGAGAAGCTTTTTGAATCAGAAAAAGCGATGTCCCGAACGATAAACAGTGTGCCGCTCGGCCGGCTTGGCACACCCGAGGAAATTGCCGCTTTGGCAGCGTTTATGCTTTCTGATGAAGCTTCCTATATGAATGGAGAATGTGTCACTCTGGATGGGGGGCAATGGCTGAATCCCTATCCGTTTTAAAGCATATTAATCTTTGGATTCAATGTGGTATAATTAGACAAAGATAGAGAAGCAGGTGATAACATGTTGGATCCACTTGATATTTTAACGAACATTGATGATGTCCACCCATATTACCAGGCGATTTTCAGTGCCGAGGAGCAGAAAATCGTCGGGTATGAGGTGCTGGGACGTATATTGGCAGATTCAGAAATTCAAAGTCTCGGACCCTTTTTTTTAGATGCGGGGATACCCGAAGAATATAAATTAGAGGTTGATAACAGAATTATCCGCCAGGCTCTTGACCGCTTTTTAGAAGCGGATTCTGATCTGCTGATTTTTATGAATCAGGATGCCAATCTTTTAATGCTTGATCACGGCGAAAGCTTTCTTGAGCTTCTGAAAGAGTATGAAGCGAGAGGGATCGAACTTCATCGTTTCGTGCTTGAAATTACGGAGCACAATTTTGAAGGGGATATTGAGCAGCTTTACCATATGCTTGCCTACTATCGTACATACGGAATTAAAATTGCAGTTGATAATATCGGAAAAGAAAGCAGCAATCTGGACCGAATTGCGCTGCTTTCACCAGATTTGTTAAAAATTGATCTACAGGCGCTGAAAATATCGCAGCCATCTCCGTCTTATGAGCATGTGCTGTACAGCATTTCATTATTAGCAAGAAAAATCGGTGCGGCGCTGCTTTACGAAGATATTGAGGCGAATTTTCAGCTTCAATATGCATGGAGAAACGGAGGCCGCTATTTTCAGGGCTTTTATTTGGTGTCCCCGTCAGAATCGTTTTTAGAGAGAGATGTATTGAAGCGAAGACTTAAGACTGAATTTCACCAATTTATCACACATGAGAAAAAGAAACTAGAAACCGTCTATGAGCACTCTGAACAGTTTTACAAACGGGTGCATCAGGCTGTTACATCATTGCGAAAATATAACCAGTCTCCGGATGATGACGACTTTATTAAAAAGCTGGCGGAAGAGCTGACGGATTGCAGTTTTAGAATTTATATTTGTGATGAAGAAGGCGATCAGCTGACTGGAAATGTTTTTAAACAAGACGGAGAATGGATTTACCAGCCGGAGTATACGGAGAAGAACTGGAGCTGGCGTCCTTATTTTTTAGAGAATATTATGAGAATGAGAAACCTCAGAAAAGGATTTTTCAGTGATTTGTACAGCGATTTGGAAACAGGTGAAATGATTAGAACGTTTTCGTATCCGATGGATGATCATATGTATTTATTTATAGACCTGCCGTATTCTTATTTATATGAGCAGGATGGTTTGATTTAAACGGCTGAAGAGCCGTTTTTTTTTAGGAATTGAAAAAAAATCAAAAAAACGATTGACATTGATACTGAGAATCATTATCATTTAATTATAGAGAGAAGCTACTCTCTGTTCCCCAACCCCTCTATCAGATCAAGATCCGAAAAGCTTGGCGCTACCCCCGCCAAGTTTTTTATTTGTCAACGAATAAGACAAACCATAAAACAATAAACCTTATTAGTGGTAAACAACGCCTCTAGGAGGATAAAACTTGTTCAAAAGGAGCAACAGACTGCGCATTGACCTTTCAACCCCAGAACATCCTGACCCAAATGCTCTAGACGCGGTTCAAGAGCTGTTAGGCGGCAAATTTGGTTGTCCACTCACAATCATTACATGTTCCAATCCTGTAACTTTCGCTGCAAGAAAAAATTAAAACCGTTTTACGACGATCTCGTATCAAGCATTACGGCTGAAGGATTATGTCTTTAATGCTGACAGGTTCGGCATTTAAAGGTGATCCCGATGTTTTACACCGATGAGAGATGCAAAAAATAAACGCAATTTCCAGTATCTTATTGAAACGGCTCAAACGTATCCGTTTGATCGATGGGGAAGTCTGGACTGGTGAAAATGGGTTTAACAGCGGAAACCTGGTGCTGAATTTGCTCATGTGCGGCGGCGTTCACATCAAGCGCTTGAGGTTGCGACTGGCGGAAGTATCGGCAAAATGCATCCAATCCCGAATCCCGTTATTCAAAAGAAGATTTTGACAAAATTGCAAAAAGGCTGTTGGATTCTGCCGGAATATCAAAAAAACTATAATTGTGTGTATGACATTCCAAAAAAAGCCTCAAACTACGTAAAAATAGTTTTTTCACTTTTTTTCTTTTCTTAAATTCAGCAGGGAAAATGCCATCCTGTCCGACTTTATGGTATGATGCTCAATAGAACTTGTATTATAATAAATACTTGTTGATTTGAAGTTGTTTTTTGAAAGGAGTCTTTTTTTAGAATGTCACAATTAATGGGTATCATCACACGGCTGCAAAGTCTGCAAGAAACGGCGGAAGCGGCTAGCGAGCCAATGCAGCGCTACTTCGAAGTAAATGGTGAAAAAATATGCAGTGTTAAATATTTCGAAAAAAATCAAACGTTCGAACTGACGGTTTTCCAAAAAGGTGAAAAGCCGAACACATATCCGTTTGATAATATCGACATGGTTTCAATCGAAATCTTTGAACTTCTGCAGTAAGACTCTTGATATAGGGGAAACAAGCTTTCGCTTTGCAGCATGTAATCGAAATAAACGGTAAGGAGCATACTTGTTTCATGGTTGTAAATCCTTGAAAAGGAGTGTCGTCATGGCCGATTCTTTTCTGTTTTATAATCTTTCAGAAGCACAGATGACCTTTCAAGATGTGATGGAGCGGCTTAAAGCCTTTATCCGAAAGGACCCCCGTTCTTCATATGTGTTATCGATCGGAACCGATTCTCAGGTTTATCGTGATTACACAAAGTTTATTACTGCATTACATTTGCATCGTACAGGCAAGGGAGCTTGGGGCTGCTTGAAAAACCACGCAGTCGACAGACCCATACATAGCCTTCGTGAAAAGATTTCGTTAGAAACGGCGTACAGTCAAGAAACAGCCGCCTATATTCTGGATGGACACTTGATGGATATTACCGATCTGCTCCTGCCTTTTACAGGTGAAGGGGCGGATCTTACATTTGAGGTTCACTTGGATATTGGGAAAAAAGGGCTTACAAAAGAACTGATTCAAGAAATGACAGGGCGTATTACTTCAATGGGGATTGAGGCTAAAATCAAACCGGATTCATACACAGCCTTCAGCTATGCAAATCGTTTCACAAAATAATTCCGGCTCGCAAGCCGAGGGAAATGTCGAATTATGCGGTTGACGATTGTTTTCTGATTACTTATTCTAGCGGTAGAGCTGAAAGTAAGTTTTCTTGCTTTCAGAGGTATTCAGTATAAAACAGGGGGCCTGATTACGAATGAGTCTTATCGGTGAACGATTTACAGAAGAAGAACAAAAACTTCTGCTGAATATCCTGATCAATCATGAGTATGCTATCGAGCTTTTAAGCAGTGAGATCAACGATATAGAGACAGGAACCAAAAACGTTGACGGAACCACCTACAAAAAACTTGTAACGCTATACGACCGATTTCGATTTGAAAATTAATGGAACAATTTATAATTGATACTCCTCCAAAGAGTATCTTTTTTATTGAGGAAACTTTTCGACAAATACTGATAAAGTTTATATTATTGTAGTATAGGGAATGTATGTGTTGATGAAAATGAAAAGGGGTCGAAAACATGATAAGCTTGCAATCAGATCAGCTTCTTGAGGCAACAGTCGGACAATTTATGATTGAGGCGGACAAAGTAGCGCACGTTCAAGTTGGGAACAACCTGGAGCACGCTTTATTAGTGCTGACAAAAACAGGATACACGGCCATCCCGGTGCTGGATGCGTCTTATCGTTTACACGGCTTAATCGGGACAAATATGATCATGAACAGCATTTTTGGTCTTGAAAGAATTGAATTCGAAAAGCTTGACCAGATTACCGTAGAGGAAGTCATGCTGAGTGATATTCCGCGTCTTCATATAAATGATCCGATTATCAAAGGATTCAGCATGGTCATTGATAACGGGTTTGTTTGCGTTGAAAATGATGATCAGGTCTTTGAGGGGATCTTCACGAGAAGAGTGGTTTTGAAGGAATTGAATAAGCATATTCGCTCGTTGAACAAGTAGGCTGCTCGGCCTATTTTTTATTATATTTGCAGAGCAATAAAGAAAGCGCATACATAAATTGGGGTGAAAAGGACTTGAATCATAAACTAAGTTTTTATTAGAATGGGAGATAAGAAAAACTTATTGATAATAAAAAGGAGGATGACATGCAGCTTCAAGAGCTTCATATGCTCGTAGTTTTAGCTGAGGAGTTAAATATGAGAAAGGCGGCTGAACAGCTTTTTGTATCCCAGCCGGCTTTATCTCAGCGTTTACAAACCATTGAAAAGGCGTGGGGGACAAAGATATTTTTAAGATCTCAAAAAGGATTGACGGTAACGCCGGCCGGAGAGAAAATCATTCAGTTTGCGAATGACGTTACGTCAGAGCAGGACAGAATTAGAGAAAATATCGATGAGCTCGAAGGAGAAATTCACGGCACACTGAAGCTCGCTGTCGCCTCTATCATCGGCCAGCATTGGCTTCCTAAAGTTCTGAAAACGTATGTGGAAAAGTATCCGAATGCAAAGGTTTCGCTTATTACCGGATGGAGCAGCGAAATGCTGAAAAGCCTTTATGAGGATCAGGTTCATATTGGCATTATTAGAGGAAACCCCGAGTGGAAAGGCCGCAAAGACTATTTAATGACAGACCATCTGTATTTAGTCGATACTGAAATATCCTGTATAGAAGATATTGCTCATACAGAACGGCCGTTTATCCAATTTAAAAGCGACAGCACTTATTTTCAGGAGATTCAGCATTGGTGGCATCAAAAATTTAAAACGTCGCCAAAACAAACTATATTGGTTGATCAGATTGAAACGTGCAAACAGATGGCGCTGCACGGGATCGGATATGCGATTTTGCCGTCTGTTACCCTTCAGAACGAAGACAAAGTCAATAAAATGCCTCTGTTAGACGGTAAAGGAAACCCTATCGGGCGGGATACGTGGTTATTAGGCTATGAACCTGCTTTTGAACTGAAGCAAGTTCAAGCTTTTGTTTCAGTTGTAAAGGAGATGCTTGATCAAGAACACCCATTTTAAGAGAAAAGACAGCACAAGGCTGTCTTTTTTTATTTACATATTGACAATGAAAATCATTATCATTTAAAGTGGTACATATGATATTGAAAATCATTATCAATTATGAGGTGATAACATGGCAAAAGCCTTGATTACATATGCCAGCATGTCAGGAAATACCGAAGACATTGCAGGAATTATAAAAGATACGCTGCAGGAATATGGTTTAGACATTGATTGCATCGATATAGATGACGCAGAAGCATCGGCTCTGACTTCTTATGATTATGTGCTCATTGGCACCTATACATGGGGGGATGGCGATTTGCCTTACGAAGCAGAGGACTTTTTCGAAGAGGTTCAGCAGCTCGAGCTGAACGGCTTGAAAACAGCTTGCTTTGGCTCGGGTGATTATTCTTATCCAAAATTTTGCGAAGCTGTCAATCTGTTCAGTGACATGCTGCAAGAGGCGGGAGCTGCTGTCTATCAAGAAACACTTAAAATTGAGCTTGCCCCTGAAACGGATGATGACGTGGAAAGCTGCAGAGAATTTGCAAGAGGTTTTCTTGCATGGGCAGACTTTGTGAACAAGGGAAAAAGCCATGTTTCATAAAGGTGCGACAGCTGTTGCGGCATCGGCGTTTTCTGGCTATTTTGTGGCAGTAAAAAGAGAGGGCATTTTTCATTATTCTTTGGAACAAGGCTGGAAGAAGCTTTTTCGTTTAAAAGCGAAAATACACTGCATCAGTTACATCGGTCCCTATTTATTCGGTGTCGGTGAAAAGGGAACGATCATTCGTTCATCTGACGAGGGGAAAACATGGTCGATATCGAGCTTCCCGACAAATGCGACAGTGTGGGCGATTACCGGCAGGAATGATGGTTTTGTTTGCGCCCATGGCAAGCATTGCGTTTATGTATCAGAAGACTTCGGTATTTCGTGGCGGGTTGCCAAACCCTTTGCGGAATTTGAACATCCGCCTGTTATCCGTTCACTGTGTCTGCACGGCGGTAATCTGTATATTGGTACACAAATACACGAATGCTTCGGAGGGATTTGGGCTTACGATTTCACACAAGACGCTGTCCGAATGGTAAAAAAAGAAGACAACCGTATGACGGCATCCATGCTTGTGTTCAATGAAAAATGGCTGGTTGCTGCAATGGGCTCTGTAAAAGGGAAGCGCGGAGCCGTCATTGCACAGCATATTTTAACGGCTGAAGAAGTCACGATACATTCCAGCATGATGAAAAAGGAAGAATCGTTTCTTGATATTTCAGAGGATGATGGCATTATTTATGTCACAACGGCTCAAGATGAAAATGGCTATTCGAGGATTTATCAGGCTGATCTTGAGGCCCGAGAGCTAAGATGGTTTGATACCATTAAAGGTCATGGCTGGAGAGTGGCCAATCAAAGAGAAAATTTCTTTTGTGCAGGTTTGTATGAATGTAAATTTGTCCAGCCGTACGAAGTTTCAGCAATGATTCATTAGAGGAGGAATACGGAATTGGGGAAGATTTTGCTGGTTTACGCAACGATGTCAGGCAACACAGAAGCCATGGCTGATTTGATTGAAAAGGGACTTCAGGAGGCGGAAGCGGAAGTAGACCGTTTTGAAGCGATGGACATTGATGATGCCGAGCTGTTTAATGATTATGAACATATCATCTTAGGAACCTATACATGGGGAGACGGAGATTTGCCTGATGAATTTCTCGACCTTGCCGAAGAAATGGATGCACTTGACTTTACCGGTAAAACCTGCGCCGTTTTCGGTTCCGGTGATACAGCATATGAATTTTTCTGCGGTGCTGTAGATACACTTGAAGAGAAAATAAAAGATCGAGGCGGCGAAATTGTGCTTCCTTCCGTAAAAGTTGAAATGAATCCTGAAGGGGAAGAAGAGGAAGCATTAAAGGAATTCGGCAGACAATTTGCTAGAAAAAGCGGCTGTGCTGTCTGATAGATGCAAAGAGAAATGCCGAGCGCCTGTTTCCTTTTTTTCTTGTCTTTGTATCTTTCCTTTGATACAGTAATGAGGTAGAAAATCAGGAGGAGGACTATACATATGAAAATGATGGACGCAAATGAAATTATTTCATTTATTCAAAATAGTACAAAATCTACACCTGTAAAGGTTTATGTAAAAGGTGAGCTGGAAGGAATCAATTTCGGTGAATCTGCGAAAGCTTTTCTAAACGGAAACACTGGTGTTGTTTTCGGTGAATGGAACGAAATCAAAACAGCAATTGAAGAAAACAAAAACAAAATCGAAGATTACGTGGTTGAAAATGACCGCCGCAACTCTGCGATTCCTATGCTTGATCTTAAAGATGTAAAAGCGCGCATCGAGCCGGGTGCGATCATCCGCGACCAAGTTGAAATCGGCGATAACGCAGTCATCATGATGGGGGCTTCTATCAATATCGGATCAGTTATCGGAGAAGGTACAATGATCGATATGAACGTTGTCCTTGGCGGACGAGCTACTGTCGGTAAAAACTGTCACATCGGTGCAGGTTCTGTGCTTGCGGGCGTTATTGAGCCGCCATCCGCTAAACCGGTTGTCATTGAAGACGACGTTGTGATCGGCGCAAATGCTGTCGTGCTCGAAGGTGTAACAGTTGGTAAAGGAGCTGTTGTTGCTGCGGGTGCGATCGTAGTGAACGATGTTGAGCCATACACAGTTGTTGCAGGAACACCTGCTAAGAAAATTAAAGATATCGATGAGAAAACAAAAGGCAAAACTGAAATCAAGCAGGAATTACGCCAGCTGTAAGGAATGATTTGATCAAAAAGGCGTGGATGATATATCCACGCCTTATTCGTATAGGCAGGAGGACATGAAAATGAAGAAAGAGGAGCTCATTGCAATCCGCAGAGATCTGCACCGTATTCCCGAGCTTGGATTTCAGGAATTCAAAACACAGCAATATTTATTAAACGTCTTGGAGCAATATCCGAAAGACAGAATTGAAATTGAGAAATGGAGAACAGGGCTTTTTGTGAAAGTGAACGGAACAGCGCCGGAAAAAATGCTCGGATACCGAGCGGACATTGATGCGCTATCAATCGAAGAGCAGACAGGGCTGCCATTCGCATCAGAGCATCACGGCAAAATGCACGCCTGCGGACACGATTTGCATATGACGATTGCGCTGGGCATCATCGACCACTTTGTTCATCAACCTGTTAAGCAGGATCTGCTCTTTTTATTCCAGCCGGCAGAGGAAGGTCCAGGCGGAGCGGAACCGATGCTAGAGAGCGACGTTTTGAAAAAGTGGCAGCCTGATCTCATCACTGCGCTTCATATTGCTCCAGAGCTGCCGGTCGGAACCATCGCGACAAAAAGCGGTTTGCTTTTTGCGAATACATCAGAGCTTGTCATTGACCTGGAAGGCAAAGGGGGGCATGCAGCTTATCCGCACTTAGCTGAGGATATGGTTGTAGCGGCAAGCACACTCGTTACTCAACTGCAAACAATCATCTCCAGAAATACGGACCCGCTGGACAGCGCTGTGATTACTATCGGTACGATTACGGGCGGCTCCGCGCAAAATATCATTGCGCAAACAGCTCACCTGGAAGGCACAATCCGCACGCTTTCTGAAGAATCCATGAAGCAGGTAAAGGAACGGATCGAAGATTTAGTGAAAGGAATCGAAATCGGCTTTCGCTGTAAAGGAAAAGTGACGTATCCGTCTGTGTATCACCAAGTTTACAATACAAGCGGGCTCACAGAGGAATTTATGTCTTTTGTTGCTGAGCACAAATTGGCACAAGTAATTGAAGCAAAAGAAGCGATGACCGGAGAGGATTTTGGCTACATGCTAAAAAAATATCCGGGTTTCATGTTCTGGCTCGGCGCTGATTCATCGCACGGACTCCATCACGCGAAGCTGAATCCTGATGAAAATGCGATCGAAACAGCGGTTAACGTGATGACAGGTTATTTTTCTGTTTATGCCAATTAAGTACAATGGAAAGAATAAAATGCCATATGATGAGCACCCTATTTAACGGAGGTGTTCTTTATGACAAAAAAAATTGGAATTGAACAGTCGTTATCAGATGTAGAAGCTGCATTAAGAGAAAAAGGATATGACGTTGTCATGATGAAAAGTCCTGCAGATGCAAAAGGCTGTGACTGCTGTGTCGTAACAGGGCTAGACAACAATGTGCAAGGTATTGCCGATACAGTAACACAAGCACCCGTCATTACAGCTTCCGGGATGACTGCTGAAGAAATTTGCAGCGAAGTTGAAAGCAGAATTCAGTAAAGTAAAAACCGAAGCAAAAGCTTCGGTTCTTTTGTTATTCTGTTTCTTTAGGAAAAGCGCGGTCGAGTGCGGTTTTTATTTCTTTTCTCAGCACGCGTTCGACCCGCCACTGTTCCATATTTTCTGTTTTGGCAATGACTCTGATCACAATTTCAGAGGTTCCCAGCTCTTGGATGCCGATAACATTAGGGCCCTCTTTAATTTGCGGAAGAGCAGCTGCCGTTTCGTCACATACATGTTGTAAGATGTGAATGGTTTCATCAAGGTTTCTTTCAGCAGGGACTTTAATATCAACCAGCGCCTGCATCGTTCCGCGGGAATGGTTGCTTACATTTGTGATGTTCCGATTCGGGATATAATGCAGTGTGCCGTCAAAGCTGCGGATTTGGGTCGTTCTTAAACCGACCTGCTCCACAATTCCATTAAAGGTTGCAACGGTTATATAATCTCCGACATCCAATTGTTTTTCAAGCAGAATAAAAAAACCTGTCACGATGTCGCTGACAAGGCCTTGGGCGCCAAAACCGACCGCCAGACCTACAATTCCCGCACCTGCTAAAAGAGCGCTCGGATCGTAATGAAACAAATCCAGAACCATAACGAAAAAAATAAAAATCAATATGTAAGCAAATACATTAAGTGTCAGGCTTCGGAGCGTGTGAGCCCGTCCAATAGTCAGGTTGTTTTGCGCTTCAAATTTTGCAAATAGATGTTTAATAATTCTCATGCCTACAGATCGAACGATAAAATAGAGGCAAATCATAATGACGAGCTTAATGAGTAAAACACCCGCATTGGTGACAAGACCTGCCCAATCATAGTGTGTAATAAAATCCATGTTGGAGCTTCCTTTCTGAATGTGTTGCAGCATGTTAAAAGTTGTTTCCCTGTTCATGAACATGTTAAACTTTTTATCGTAAAATGTCGAAGGCAAAGACATGTATTCTTTGTTAAAAATTGACTGTGAAAATGCGCTTCGATATAATGGTCATTGTGATGTTATTAACGAAATAAGGGATATTTTCCTTTATTTTCTTATCCGTCTGGCTTTTAAAGCCAAACTATCAATTGGAGGGATACATATGGCAGAACGTATGGTAGGTAAACAAGCTCCTCGTTTTGAAATGGAAGCAGTCCTTGCAAATAAGGAATTTGGCAAAGTTAGTCTTGAAGAAAACATGAAAAACGACAAATGGACGGTTCTTTTCTTCTATCCAATGGACTTTACTTTTGTCTGTCCGACAGAAATTACAGCGATGTCTGACCGTTATGACGAATTCGAAGATCTTGATGCTGAAGTAATCGGCGTTTCAACTGATACAATCCATACCCACTTGGCGTGGATCAACACAGACCGCAAAGAAAATGGTCTAGGTCAGCTGAAATATCCGCTTGCTGCTGATACTAACCATGAAGTATCCCGAGAATATGGCATTTTAATTGAAGAAGAAGGCGTTGCACTTCGCGGATTGTTTATTATCAATCCTGAAGGCGAGCTACAATATCAAACGGTTTTCCATAACAATATCGGCCGTGACGTTGATGAAACGCTTCGAGTGCTGCAAGCACTTCAAACAGGCGGACTATGCCCGGCTAACTGGAAACCAGGTCAAAAAACACTTTAATTCTTTTTGAGAACGAAAGAAAAAGGTCTAACAATTCGTTAGGCCTTTTTGACTCTTACTGCTCACTAGGAGGAAAAAGCGATGAAATTACGTCAGCCAATGCCTGAATTGACAGGAGAAAAAGCTTGGTTCAACGGTGAAGTAACAAAAGAACAACTGATTGGAGAAAAACCGACACTGATTCATTTCTGGTCTATCAGCTGTCACCTGTGCAAAGAAGCAATGCCGCAGGTGAATGAATTCCGTGACAAATATCAAGACAAGCTGAACGTTGTAGCTGTTCATATGCCTCGTTCCGAAGACGACCTGGATCTCGACAAAATCAAGGAAGTAGCTGCTGAACATGACATGACTCAGCCTATTTTCGTTGATAGCGACCACGCTTTAACCGACGCATTTGAAAACGAGTATGTGCCTGCGTACTATGTGTTTGATAAAACCGGCCAGCTTCGTCATTTTCAAGCGGGCGGCAGCGGCATGAAAATGCTTGAAAAACGTGTGAACCGCGTTCTGGCTGAAATAGAACAAGCTGCTGAATAATGTTACGCAAATAAAAAAACCTGATAACCTCAGGTTTTTTTATTTGCGCAAAAAAGGAAAAGAGTAAGAAGCTTATTTTTCCATATTTGGGTATAAGAAAAACCTTTTTTAATGACTTATCTTCTAAAAAAGAGACCTAATTTCTTATGTTTTTCTGCAAATTTAGATATTTTTCATATCTCAGAACGCGAAAATTGTAGATATTACACTAAATTTCATTAAAGAAGTAATTAAAAGATAGATTTTCAACATTATTCCAAATGATTGACATAAGCTTTGAACCCTTGTGGATAAAGAGGTCTGTTGAAAAATAAAACGTTTTCAGAAAATAAGGAATTTTTCATAGAGTAAATATAATAGTAAAATGCTAAAATAATAGTTGATAAAATTACTTTTGTAATCTAATATCTTAATTAAAGATGTTAATTCTGATAGGGGGTACATTGAGGAATGTTTAATGAAAGAGAAGCTTTGCGCTTACGATTAGAACAATTAAATGAAGCTGAAGTGAAAGTCATTCGTGAATATCAAATTGAACGCGATAAAATATACGCAAAATTAAGAGAGCTGGACAGAAATGGAAGCCCTTCCGAAACGAAAAAGGAGTTCCGTTCTGAAAGAAAAACTGACTCTCTGCCAGTTCTCGCCGAGCTTGCAGCTCAGGAAATCAGAAGCTATCAGCCGCCATCACAGCAGCAGTCCGCCCAGCCTCAGCTTCAAACTATTTCCTCTCTTCCTGCCGGTATACCAGATGGAGCGACAAGAAGAAGAAGAGGAACGGCAAGACCGGGGTCAAAAGCAGCTAAACTGCGTGAAGCGGCTATTAAAACATTAAAACGCCACAACGCGGCAATTAAAAGTTCCGAACTTCAAAAAGAGATTGAAAAGGAAAGCGGTCTGGAAATTCCTAATATGACAACGTTTATGCAAAGCTTAATTAAAATGTATCCTGAAGTGAAAAAACCGTATCGCGGCCAGTACATTTTAGAGGGCGAAATCGAATCCGTTGAATCAACTGAATCAGCAACAGAATAAGCACACAGAAAAACTGCTTGAAGAGCTCAAGCAGTTTTTTTATTATTGGGTTTTTTTCGAGGAAGGTTTGTTTTCTTTTTCAAGATTAAGCTTATACACCCATTTTTGATAAGGTTTTTCTTCGGCGGCGCGGCTCTTCAGCTCTTCAATTTTATGATTGATAAGCTGGTCAGATGATTGGGCTCTGGTCAGCTGTTTTTGAAGCTCATTTACTTGTTTTGTGACATCTTCAAGGATGGTCTCTACATGACTTGACAGTGCGTAAACGGTTTGAGCTTCTTCTGCCGTTTTTTCTTTCTGTTTCGCGCCGCCATCAATATCGGCAAAATGAGAAGCAATCCAGGCATCACTTTCATCAAGCTGCCGTTTGTACGAAATAATAGTTTCTTGAAATAGTTTTTCTTTCGTTTTTTCTATTTCAAGCAGCCTTTCTTTCGTTTCTATGATTCGATCTTTCATATGATCTATTTCTATTTTGATATGTTTTAGCTGATATTCTTTTTCTATCATTTGCTCTTTTAAGCGTCCGTTTTCGGCTTTTATCGTTTCGGCTTGCTGCTTTGCTTGAAACAATTCGTGCTGTTCTCGCTGGATAGAGGTATTAAGATGAATGATTTGTTTATGCAAATTTTTATTTTCTTCCTCAATTTTGATTTTTTCGATATGAAGCTTATGTTTTTCTTCAATTTCAGTTTTGCGTTTGTAGGTTTCCGCGGAAAGAAGCTCCTGCAAGGTGACGATTTTATCGAGCAGTTCGGCTCTCATTTGATGCAGTGTATGGCTCGTATGGGAGGCGTGTTTTTCTTTCATTGACATTTGCTTTAACTCAGCAGACAGCTGCTGAAGTTTTTCTTTCATATTGGTATTTTCTTTGAGCAGTTTGTTATTTTTCTGATGGAAGTAGCTTGCCTCAAGCTCGGAAATAAGTTTATGGCACCTTGACAGCTCTGATTTTAAATAAAGGTTCTCCTGTGACACGTCATGGAAAAAAGGACCTGATCTTTTCAAGCGAACCATCTCCCTCATGATGTTAACATTACAATATGCAAATACTGAACAGCTATTCCTCTTTAATAAACAGACAAGCATTGGCGTTGGAGCCTTGCTTTTGCTATGCTTTTGATAACTAGAGGTGAGAGCATGAAACATATAAATGTACTTTTAGCAGGAGGAGCCTCACGCCGATTTGGGGAGCCAAAGGCTTTTGTAAAATGGAAAGGCCACATGTTTTACGAGTGGGCTAAAAAGGCGCTTGGTGAGCAAGCGGTCATCATCAGCCGTCCCGAGTTTATCGATAGATTTCAAGAAAATGGCGAAACCGAAGTATATCAAGACGCGGAGCCGTTCCAGGGAATGGGCCCATTGGCTGGTATCTATACTGCTTTTGAAAAGACAGACGGTGACCTTTATACGATTCTATCCTGTGACACACCGTTAATACGTAGAAGGACGATGGCGGAACTCAGGCGCATGGTGACTGCCGATACGGACGCAGTCATCCCGATATCAGGCGGACGAGAGCAGCCATTGATAGCACTGTATCATAAAAGGATCATGCCTATTCTATATGAACAGCTATCCGAGAAAAAATTAAGAATATCAGATTTGTTAGACCGTATTTCAGTTCGTTACGTACAGGCAGAGGAAATCGCGGCAGTGCCGGAAGAGTTTATGAATATTAATACACGCGATGACTATAGGCGTTTGGAAGAATTCAAAACATTCTCCTGCTGGGACTGACGGGAGAAAAACATGGTATGATTGACATAAAAGATAAGGAGATCAGGTTTGATGGAGGAGCGTTATTCACGGCAAATCAGATTTAAGCAAATTGGAGAAGAGGGCCAGCAAAGACTGGCAGACAGCCGCGTGCTGATCGTAGGAGCAGGAGCGCTCGGAACAGCCGGAGCAGAAGGGCTTTCGAGAGCGGGAGTGGGAACCGTCACCATCATTGACCGTGATTATGTAGAATGGAGCAATCTGCAAAGGCAGCAGCTCTATACAGAAAGCGATGCAGAACTCCGCATGCCGAAAGCTATGGCTGCCAAAGAACATTTATCCGCTATAAACAGCGGCATACATATTGAGGCATATGTTACAGAGGGGACGGCTGAAACACTTGAACCGCTGATTGAAAAAGCGGATATTGTTATCGATGCGACAGATAATTTTGAAACACGTATGCTTATCAACGATCTAGCTCAGAAAACAAAGACACCGTGGATTTATGGCGCATGTGTAAGCAGTCAAGGGATGTTCATGACGATCATACCGGGGGAGACACCTTGTTTGTCTTGTTTGTTTGAACAAATTCCTGTCGGCGGAGCGACGTGCGATACAGCGGGGATTATTCCCCCTGCGGTCCATATGGTTTCAGCCTATCAGCAGGCAGAAGCACTGAAACTGTTAACGGGAAACATAGAAGCGATACAGCGCGGCTTTGTCACGTTTGATGTCTGGAACAATTCACATATGAAAATAAACGTTAGCGATGTACGAGTCGAAGATTGTCCGTCATGTGGCGCACACGCAGTTTATCCTTATCTTCAAGACTGGAACACGCCAAAAGCCGCTGTACTGTGCGGCCGTGATACGGTTCAAGTCAGATCAGAGTCATTAAAAAGAATACCGAAGCAGGAGCTCGTCAGTCGGCTGAAAACAATCGGCAAGGTAGAGGCCAATGCATTTTTGCTTCATATCTATTATGAACATTTTAGAATCGTCATTTTTAATGACGGACGGGCTCTGATTCACGGAACAAGTGATGTGAAAGAAGCCAATTCTGTGTTGGCAAGAGTAATCGGATTGTAACAACAGGAGGGTTCAGAATGCTGGAGAAAAGAACACCGATACCGGTAGATGAAGCTGTTCGGCGTGTTGGCCGATTTCAAAAACGAGGGGAAACAGAATGGGTGGCGCTTGAAAACAGCCTTCACCGATTTTTAGCTGAAGATGTAACGGCAGATCACCATGTGCCTGCATTTGACCGTTCGCCATATGACGGTTTTGCTGTCAGAGCATGCGATACGGCTGAAGCTTCACGCGAACACCCTGTCCGCTTTGAGGTCATTGACCATATCGGAGCAGGGGCTGTATCTGAGAAAGAACTTGCTGCGTTTCAGGCAGTGCGAATCATGACAGGTGCGCAAATTCCAAAAGGCGCGGATGCCGTGGTCATGATTGAGCTGACTCAAACCTTTGAAGAGAATGGTCAGCCGTTTATGTCCTTAAAACGCCGCTTCCACCCAGGGGACAATATTTCAAAAACAGGTGAAGATGCTAGAAAAGGGAGCGTTTTAGTCAGAAAGGGCACTCGAATTACCCCGGGAGTAACAGCTCTTCTGGCAACCTTTGGATACGCTTCTGTGCCTGTCGTGAGAAAGCCTGTTGTTGGGATCATCGCAACCGGCACAGAATTGCTGAATGTCAGTGACCCGCTGGAGCCGGGGAAAATCCGTAACAGCAACGCAAGTATGGTATATGCACAAGTCATTGAAGCGGGCGCTTCACCTCTTTACTTAGGGAAAATTTCCGATGATCTTGATCAAAGCTTTGCTGCGGTCAAAGAAGCAATGGAAAAGGTTGATTTTCTAATCACAACAGGCGGCGTGTCAGTTGGTGACTTTGACTTTTTGCCTGCAATCTATGAAAGACTCGGGGCGGAAGTGCTCTTTAATAAAGTTGCTATGCGTCCAGGAAGTGTAACGACTGTGGCTCATGCAAATGATATGCTGCTGTTTGGGCTGTCAGGTAATCCATCGGCATGCTATGTCGGTTTTGAACTGTTTGTAAAACCGATGATCCGGACATGGCTGCTTCATGATAAACCGCATCCCATTTGCGCAGAAGCTGTTTTGACTAAGGACTTTCCTAAGCCAAATCCTTTTACCCGATTTGTACGTGCTTATGTACACCATCAGGAAGGAAAGCTGTTAGCGGCTCCCGTTGGATTGGATAAGTCAAGCTCTGTCACTTCACTGGCAGAGGCGAATGCGTTTATCATCCTGCCGGGCGGTACGAGAGGTTACGAATCGGGCAGAGCGGTTCACGTGCTGCTGATCAGAGAAGAGAATGGAAGTGAGTGGCCTTGGTCCGTCCTTTCCCAATCATCCAAATTGTAGGGTTCCAAAACAGCGGAAAAACAACGTTGATAGAGCGTATACTTAAAAAAGCCGCACAACAGGGGCTGCATGCAGGCTGCTTGAAGCATCACGGTCATGGCGGCGAACCGGAAGCATTCACTGAAGGAAAAGACACTGACCGTTACCAAGCCGCAGGAGCTGATATAACAGCAGTAGAAGGAGCAGGTGTTTTACAGCTTACGGCCCGCCGTAAATGGGATCTCCCGCAGCTGATCGAGTTATATCGCTTTCTCGATATGGATTGCCTGCTCATAGAAGGCTTTAAAAAAGCTCCTTATCCTAAAGTCGTTATAGTACGAGATAAGGATGATCTGGCCAAACTGCAGGCAGTAAATATAATCGCAATCATGTACAGAGAAAAAGAACAAATTGCTTCGCACCAAGGATTACCCGTTTTTCACGCGGATGATCCAGCAGGAGTTGATTATGTGCTTTCACAGCTGAAGGGGGAATCTGTGTAATGGGTCGATTTGAGATCACGAAAACACCCATCGTTACTGAAGATATCATAAAAAAGGTAGAGAAACGGGAAGCTGGAGCTATTACCACGTTTATCGGGACGGTTCGGGAGTGGACAAACGGAAAAAAAACAATCAGGCTGGAATATGAGGCTTATGAACCGATGGCTGTGCAGATGCTGGCCCAAATCGGGGCTGAAATAGAAGAGAAATGGAAAGGTGCCTCAGCTGCTATCACACACCGGATCGGTGTACTGGATATCGGCGAAGCGGCAGTTGTCATCGCTGTGTCTTCCCCCCATCGAAAAGCTGCTTATGAAGCCAATGAGTATGCAATCGAACGCATTAAACAAATAGTGCCTATTTGGAAAAAAGAAATTTGGGAAGACGGAGAGCAATGGATTGGTGACCAGCTTGAGACAACAGCTTATCCGAATGGAAAACCAGATCTAAGTGAGGGAGAGCAGCATGATTAAAATTCTTTTGTTTGCGGGACTTGCTGAAAAGGCCGGCACGTCAACGCTTGAAATTGATATGGAACAAGCAACAACCGATGATGTAAAAGCAGTATTAAAGGAACAATACGGACTTGAATCAATTGATACGGCTATGATTGCCGTAAATGAAAGCTACGTCAAAGAAAATACTTCTGTATCTTCCGGTGACACGGTGGCTGTTATTCCTCCTGTCAGCGGGGGATGAAAACCGGACGGCGATAAAGCCGTCCGGTTTTTGCGTTAGAAGCCATATCTCTCGTTTTTTGCATATCCTGCTCCTCATCCTGCATACAATGATTTTCTGTAAGCATTTATTTTACATAGTCCCACCATATAAAGTAAGAGACCATCTCCATCATTAGATTGAATTTTGGAAAAATAATAGAAATTTATTTCGGGAATCGATATAGTAAGGGTGAAAAAACTGGAAGGGTGCTGGATATGGAGACATTTAAAAGATTAAAATCATTTTATTGGCCGTACAGAAAGGTGTTTATGTGGTCGCTTCTGGCGATGTTTATGATGACAGCGATAACGGTCGTTTATCCGATCATTCTTCAAATTACGATTGATGAGATCGTACTGGGGAGACAGTATCAGCTTGCAGTATGGGTCAGTCTGGGATTTATTGCGGTAATGGCTGTAAAAGGAACCGCCACTTTTTTTCATCAGTATTTAGGTGATATGTTTGGAATCAAATCTGTTTATCGGCTGAGAAATGGCCTGTATGGAAAACTGCAGAGGCTTTCTTTTTCTTACTATGACAATGCCAAAACAGGTGATTTGATGTCCAGGCTGACAGCCGATGTTGAGGGGCTTAGGTTTTTTTTATCCTATGGGCTTGCTGAGTTTATTCGATTCGGCTTGCTGGTTGCGATCAGCTTATCAGTCATGTTTTACTATTCGGTTCCTCTGACGTTGGTCACAATCGCTGCTTTGCCTTTTCTGGCGATCGCAGTATATCAATTTGACAAAAGAGTACACCCTGCCTTCCGAGGTATCAGAAAATCGTTTGCGAAGCTCAATACAAAGGTGCAGGAAAATATCAGCGGCATCAACACAGTTAAGTCACTATCAAGAGAAGATTTTCAAATTAGCGCCTTTAATAAGGCAAATGCGGCCTACAGAACAACATATTTACAAACGTCATTCATCTGGTCTGCGTATTTTCCGCTGATGGAATTTATCGGCAATATTTGTATTGTGGCTCTTCTTTCATACGGCGGCTATTTGGTCATGCAAAATCAGCTGAATCCGGGTGAGCTTGTCGCTTTCTTCAGTCTTGTCAGTTATATGATGTGGCCGATCATGAACTTAGGTTTTGTGATTAATATGTTTTCTCAGGCAAAAGCCTCAGGAGAGCGTCTGTTAGACATTCTTGATGAAGAGGAAGACATTAAAGACCATGCTCATGCTTTACACCAGCCAAAGTTAACCGGAGATGTCTCATTCAAAGATGTGACTCTCGCATACAAAAATGAGCAAACGAACGCGCTTTCCAATGTAAGCTTTGAAGCCAACAGCGGAAAGATGATCGGACTTTTGGGCCCTACGGGATCTGGAAAAAGCTCAGTCACACAGCTCCTCACTAGATTTTACAGTCCGGCAGGCGGAATCATCACGATTGATCATAAACCTATCACAGATTATTCATTAAAAACCCTTCGCTCAAATATTGGAGTCGTACCTCAAGAATCATTCCTATTTTCATCTACTATTCGATCAAATATTTTATACGGGAAGCCGGATGCTTCGATGGAGGACGTTATAGCTGCGGCAAAAAGGGCTCAGGCTCACGAGTTTATTATGGAACTGCCTGACGGATATGACACCATGCTTGGAGAAAGGGGGATGGGGCTTTCAGGCGGCCAGAAGCAGCGCATTGCTATTGCCAGAGCCATCTGTTTAAACCCAAGCATTTTAATATTAGATGACGCTACAAGTGCAGTAGATATGCAAACGGAGCACAGCATACAGCTTGCGTTAAAAGATGTCATGAAAAACCGCACAACGTTTATCATCGCTCACCGAATTTCATCACTGAAACACGCAGATGAAATTCTCGTCTTCGATAAAGGCAGCATTCGTGAAAGAGGCACTCATCACGAGCTTCTTGCCAAAAACGGCTATTACAAAAAGATATACGATTTGCAATACCGGGATGCCAATATGATAAATGAGCCGCATCAGGTCGGATAGGGAGGAACATATGAAACAAGCAAAAAAACAGGGGATTTTGGAACGTTTCTATTATTCTTCAGATGAAATCATTGAAAAACCGTTTAACTGGGCTCAAATGTGGCGGCTGTTAAGCTATGTCAAACCGTATCGAAAAACAATTCTGCCGCTTTCTTTTCTCACCGTTTTGATTGGGACTGCTGTGAAGCTTGTCATTCCCATTTTGATCGGTGTTTATGTTCTCGATCAAGCCATTACAGCAAAAAATTCGGAATTGCTGATGCAGCTGATGATTTTGATCAGTGTTTTATACGCAGTTAATTATGCAGCCAATATGCTAAGGATCAGATGGATGAACCAGCTTGGCCAGCATGTCATTTACGATTTGCGCCAGCATTTATTTACCCATGTGCAGCGCTTGTCCCATCGATTTTTCGATCAGAGATCGGCAGGGTCTATTCTCGTCAGAATTATGAATGACATTAACTCCCTTCAGGAGCTTTTCACAAGCGGCGTAATTAACTTATTAACAGATTTATTGCTTTTGGCGGGAGTCGTCATCATTTTATTCACGCTAAGTCCTGAACTGACCATAGCCATCATGGTGACTCTGCCGATTATGTTTTTTATTTCAACAAGTCTCAGAAAAAAAATCCGCCGTTCATGGCAAACGGTGCGCCTGAAGCAATCAAAGCTGAACTCCCATTTAAACGAAAGCATCCAAGGTATCCGCGTAACGCAGGCTTTCACGCAGGAACAAGAAAACATGACGTATTTTGACGGAGTCAATCAAGAAAACTACCAATCATGGCGGGAAGCAACAAGAAAAAATGCTGTGTTCCGTCCGCTGGTAGAAATGACAAATGCGATAGGAACAGCCGTATTAATATGGTATGGCGCCACACTCATCATGAACGAAACCATTACGATAGGTGTCTTCGTATCTTTTGCCTTCTATTTAGGCATGTTTTGGGAGCCGATTTCAAGATTAGGCCAGGTTTATAACCAATTGTTAATGGGGATGGCCTCGTCAGAGCGGATTTTTGAATTTTTAGATGAACAGCCGAACGTCAAGGAAAAACCTGAAGCCATTCATAAGAAAAATATAAAAGGCCATATCAGCTTTGAAGAGGTTGAATTTTCTTATGATGAAAAACGAAAGGCTCTTCATTCTGTCTCCTTTTCCATTCCTGCAGGCTCCACACTTGCACTTGTCGGACACACAGGGAGCGGGAAAACAACGATTGCCAATTTAATCAGCCGTTTTTATGATGCAACAGGAGGAACCATTAAAATAGACGGCATTCCGATAACAGACCTATCCCTTGCCAGTTTGCGCTCTCAAATCAGCATTGTGCTTCAAGACACGTTTATTTTCTCCGGAACGATTGTGGAAAATATTCGCTTCGGAAGGCCGGATGCCTCAGACGAAGAAGTAATAAAAGCTGCTCAAGCAGTCGGAGCGGATGAGTTTATTTTTGGTTTAGCAGAAGGATACGAAACAGAGGTGGAAGAAAGGGGAAGCGTATTATCCGCCGGTCAGCGCCAGCTCATTTCCTTCGCAAGAGCGCTGCTCGCAGATCCTGCTATTATCATTCTTGACGAAGCCACGGCAAGCATTGATACAGAGACAGAGGTCAAAATCCAGCAGGCTTTAAAAACATTGCTGAAAGATCGTACAGCCGTCATGATTGCCCATAGACTGTCCACGATCCGCGACGCCGACCATATCATCGTTCTAGATCACGGCAGGAAAATAGAAGAGGGGAATCACGAACAGCTGCTTGGGAAAGGAGGTATTTACGCAGGACTGGTGAAATCGCAGTACAGCATCGCTGCAGAATAAAAGCCTTCAGTTTTAACATCAGGAAGGTCTTTTGTATGATTTGGATATTTTTTAAAAAATATGAAACTTTTTTTAGGTCCTTACGTATTATCAGCTAGATATGTTAAAGGAGGATTTATATATGGAAGCAAATGTAGAAAAAAACGGTGGAGTAACAACTGAAAAGCCATCCCTTTTTGGCGTGATCACAAGTCCTGGAATTCAATTTGAGAGAATAAGAGAAAGGCCAGTTGTATGGGGCCCCCTCTTGATTGTTGCGGCAATCATCATAGTTGGTGCTGTATTGCAGGGGCTCGGAACGGATTATAGCGAGCTTCTTAAAGCGACCGATACTGAAGGTTTATCGCCTGAGCAAATTTCAACTGTCGCAACCATTACCAAATTTGGAGCAATGGCAGGTTCGATTCTTGGCGGAATTGCAGCTTTATTTATTGCGCCTCTCATTTATTGGCTCTGCGTGAAAATATCAGGAGGCGTAACGACGTATAAGAAAATGCTTTCTCTCGGTCTGTTTGTCTCCTTAATCAGCAGCTTAGGATTATTGGTTAATGGCATTGTAGCTTTTACAACTGATGCAAGTTCACTTTACAGCATGACGTCACTTGCTGGAATTATTCATTCAGACATGCCTTTAGCAAACGTATTAAATACATTTGAAATCTTCAGCATTTGGAGCTATGTATTATTAGCGATCGGTCTTCACAAAACGGGAGGCATCTCAAAAAAAGCAGGGTGGATATCCGTTATTATTCTTTTCGTCCTTTTGGTCGCATTTTCGTTTATTTCAGGATCAATAAGCTCTGTGGCAGGTGCATAATTAGATGAAAAAAGTCTGGATCGGAATTGGGATTGCAGCATTAGTCGCTCTTTTTATTGGAATTAATATTTACCGGTCTGCCGCTCCTGCAAGCGGCAGCGCCGGCCAGAAGGTGGAGACGGGAAGCCTCGAAGAAAAAAAGATATCGTCAACGGTTATGGTTCCAGGCACACTTAAATTTTCAGATGAACAATATGTGTTTTATGAAGCGGATAAAGGAACTCTGCACGACATTAAAGTGAAGGAAGGCGACAAAGTCAAAAAGGGTACGCCGTTAGTCACTTATTCGAATGAGCAGCTCAGTCTGGAAAAAGAACAAAATGAATTAACCACTGAATCGAACCGGCTGCAAATCGATCAGATTCTAGAAAAGTTACAAGCGTTGGACAATAAAGAAAAAAAACTGACAAAACAGCTCGGAAAGAAAGAAGCAGAAAAACAAATTGAATCTGAGCGCACAGAGCTTGAAATGCAGGAAAAAACGGCTCAAATTGAATTAAAGCAAACTGAGCTTCAGCGGCAGTCGCTTGCTAATAAAATGTCAGATCTTCAAGTGAAAAGCGAGATCGATGGCACTGTAATTTCAGTCAACAAAGAAGCGGCATCAAAAAAATCAGATATTCAAGAACCTGTCATACATATTGGTAATCCTAAAAACCTTGTTGTTTCAGGGAAATTGTCTGAATACGATACACTTAAAGTCAAAAAAGGCCAAAAGGTCACACTCACTTCAGATGTCATTCAGGATAAAACATGGAGAGGGACAGTTTCCGCTGTCGGGCTGGTGCCGGATCAGCAGGAAAACGCCGCGGCAGCAGCTGGCACAGATCAGGCGGTTCAATACCCGCTTCAAGTTAAAATAAAAGGCGATCTTCCAGAAGGAAAGCCGGGTTTTAAATTCATTATGAACATTGAGACGGATAAGCGGAAAACCAATACGCTTCCTTCTAAGGCAGTTAAAAAAGAAGATGATCAATATTACGTGTATACAGTAAAGGATGGGAAAGCCAAGCGAGTCGATGTCAAAATCGGTGAAGTAACAGACGACGTAACGGAAATCAAAGAAGGAATTTCTAAGGATGACCAAGTCATTTTAAATCCTGCTGATGATTTGGCTGACGGAACGGATGTGAAAGCATAAATGATTCAGCTTTCTAAAGTGCGAAAAAGCTACCAGATCGGCAGAGAAACGTTTGATGTTCTTCATTCGATTGATTTGAACATCAATCAAGGGGAATACGTTTCGATCATGGGGCCGTCAGGATCGGGAAAATCAACGATTATGAATATTATCGGCTGTCTGGATCGTCCGACTTCCGGTATATATAAGCTGGACGGCGAAGACATCTCTTCTTATAAAGACAAAGAACTGGCCGCGGTCCGCAACAAATCCATCGGTTTTGTCTTTCAGCAATTCCAGCTTCTCCCGCGGCTAAACGCTAAAAAAAATGTCGAGCTGCCAATGATTTATTCCGGCATTGGAAAAAAAGAACGCCAAGAGAGAGCTGAAAGAGCCTTAGAAAAGGTCGGATTAGCCGATCGAATGCTTCATATGCCGAATGAGTTATCCGGTGGCCAGAAGCAGCGTGTGGCCATTGCAAGGGCAATTGTCAATGAACCAAAATTAATTTTGGCGGATGAACCGACGGGCGCGTTGGATACAAAAACAAGTGCAGCGATTATGGACCAATTTACAGCGTTAAACGAAGAGGGAACAACAATTGTACTTGTTACCCACGAGCCTGAAGTTGCAGATTGCACGAACCGGGTCATCATGGTGCGAGATGGAGAAATTGTTCCTCCGGGCTCCGGACAAAGGAGCGTGGGAGAATGAGTCTGTTAGAAAACATCAGAATGGCTTTGAGCTCTGTTCTTGCACATAAAATGCGTTCCATTTTAACGATGCTCGGAATCATCATTGGTGTTGGCTCTGTTATTGTTGTCGTTGCTGTAGGGCAGGGCGGCGAGCAGATGCTTAAGCAGTCCATCAGCGGTCCGGGGAATACGGTTGAACTATACTACATGCCGAGTGACGAAGAGCTTGCAAGCAATCCGAACGCCGTAACGGAGTCAACTTTCACAGAAAACGATATTAGCGGATTAAAAGAGATAGATGGGATAAGACAAGTAGTTGCATCCACTTCTGAAAGCATGAAGGCGCGTTATCATGAGGAAGAAACCGATGTAACCATTAACGGAATCAACGACGGATATATGAATGTGAATTCCTTAGAAATAGAAAGCGGGAGAACCTTTACTGATAATGACTTTCTTGCAGGAAAAAGGGCGGGCATTATATCACAAAAAATGGCCGAAGAGCTGTTTGATAAATCCTCTCCTCTCGGTGAAGTTGTCTGGGTAAACGGACAGCCTGTTGAAATTATTGGTGTACTGAAGAAGGAAACAGGTTTGCTGTCTTTCGGACTCAGTGAAATGTATGTGCCGTTTAATATGATGAAATCGTCTTTTGGTACAAGTGACTTCAGTAATGTGTCATTGCAGGTCGAATCGGCTGATGACATAAAATCTATCGGAAAAGAAGCGGCACAGCTGATGAATGACAATCACGGCACTGAGGATTCATATCAAGTAATGAACATGGAAGAGATTGCAGCAGGAATTGGAAAGATCACAACAATCATGACCACAATTATCGGCTCAATTGCAGGCATATCGCTTGTAGTCGGCGGAATCGGAGTCATGAATATTATGCTTGTGTCAGTGACAGAACGAACGCGGGAAATCGGAATTCGGAAGTCTCTCGGAGCGACTAGAGGACAAATTTTGACCCAGTTTTTAATTGAATCTGTGGTATTAACGCTCATCGGCGGACTAATTGGGATCGGGATCGGATATGGAGGGGCCGCGCTGGTTTCTGCCATCGCCGGCTGGCCGTCATTAGTATCCTGGCAGGTCGTATGCGTAGGCGTGCTGTTCAGTATGCTTATTGGCGTAGTGTTTGGAATGCTTCCTGCAAATAAAGCTGCTAAGCTCGATCCGATTGAAGCGCTGCGTTACGAGTAACCTCATGCATATGCATGAGGTTTTTTAATGCTTGGTGTTTTTTACTATGAATATAAAAGACTTTTTACATTAAGATAAGGAGAAAAAGTCATACAATTGTCCTTGTTTTTGTCGAATTTACAGTTTACAAACCCTATATACATACGTTAATATGGAGAAACGTGAAAGATTTTGATAGTTATTGAATGAATTTGAATGATTTCAGTTGCCTATTGTAAAAAAAGCGTTTACAATGAAATTGTATTCAAAATGAATACGTTTTCATTAGGAGGTGAAGCATGCTAACTCCTGAAAGATATCAATTGATTATTGATCAAATAGAAAAGCATGATGTGGTAAAGATTCAAGAGCTCATAAATCTAACAAATGCTTCTGAATCAACAATCAGAAGAGATTTATCGACGCTTGAAGAACGCGGTTTTTTAAAGCGTGTTCACGGGGGAGCTGCCAAGCTTTCCGATATCAGACTTGAACCCGATATGCTTGAAAAATCATCCAAAAACCTTCACGATAAGTTGAAGATTGCTGAAAAAGCCGCTTCACTTTTGGAGGATGGGGATTGCATTTATCTCGATGCGGGCACGACGACTTTGCACATGATTGATTTTATGGATAAAAGCAAAGATATCGTTGTGGTCACGAATGGGGTTATGCACATCGACGCATTGATAAGGAAAGAAATATCTTTTTATCTGCTTGGAGGATATGTAAAGCACAGAACAGGCGCGGTTATCGGGGGCACTTCACTGATTGCCATGGATCAGTACAGATTCGATAAGAGTTTTCTGGGGGCAAACGGTGTGCATACAGAGGCTGGCTTCACAACGCCTGACCCTGATGAAGCCCTTTTGAAAACGAAGGCTGTCAAACAGGCAAAACACGCTTACGTCTTAGCGGACCCTTCGAAATTTGGAGAAATTTCATTTTCGGCTTTTGCCGGCATAGGCGACGCAACAATCATTACGACTGACGCTGAAGAGCTTACATTCGATAATTACCAAGAAAAAACTGTCGTAAAGGTAGTGAAACCATGATTTATACTGTAACACTTAATCCATCTGTCGATTATATTGTTCACGTTGAAGATTTTACTGTAGGAGGCCTGAACCGTTCCGCATATGATACAAAGTATCCAGGGGGAAAAGGCATCAACGTATCGAGACTGCTGAAAAGACATCATGTTCAGTCAAAAGCGCTCGGATTTGTCGGCGGATTTACAGGAGAATATATCAAAACATTTTTGCGGGAGGAAAATCTGGAAACAGCTTTTTCTGAAGTAAAAGAAGATACCCGCATCAATGTAAAACTGAAAACTGGTGATGAAACGGAAATTAACGGTCAGGGACCAACGATTTCAGACGAAGATTTCAATGCCTTTTTAGAACAGTTTACATCTTTGCAAGAGGGGGATATTGTCGTTCTTGCTGGCAGCATTCCTTCTTCACTGCCTCAAGATACCTATGAAAAAATCGCAGAGGCTTGCAAACGGCAGAACGCGCGTGTTGTGTTAGATATCTCTGGCGAAGCGCTTATGAAAGCAACAGAAATGAAACCATTTTTGATGAAGCCGAACCATCACGAGCTTGGTGAAATGTTCGGAACGACAATTTCATCTGTTGAAGAAGCTGTTCCTTATGGGAAAAAGCTTGTAGAACAAGGCGCTGAGCATGTAATCGTATCCATGGCCGGTGACGGAGCGCTTCTGTTTACAAAGGATGCCGTCTACTTTGCAAACGTACCAAAGGGGAAATTGGTAAACTCTGTCGGAGCAGGAGATTCTGTTGTTGCAGGTTTTCTTGCCGGTGTTTCCAAGCAGCTGCCGCTTGAAGAGGCATTCCGCTTAGGAGTTACATCAGGCAGCGCTACCGCGTTTTCTGAGGAACTTGGTACAGAAGAATTTGTCCAGCAGCTTCTTCCTGAAGTTAAGGTCACACGTCTATAGAGGAGGAAACAAAAGTGAAAATAACTGAGCTTTTAACGAAGCATACGATAAAGCTTAATATTGAAAGCAAAGAAAAAGAAAACGTTATTGACGAGATGGTCACAGTTCTTGATAAGGCTGGTAAATTAAATGACAGACAAGCCTACAAAGAAGCCATTTTAAATCGTGAAAGCCAAAGTTCAACGGGTATCGGTGAAGGAATCGCTATTCCGCATGCGAAAACGGCAAGCGTTATCAACCCGGCGATTGCCTTTGGGCGTTCAAAAGACGGTGTCGATTATGAATCACTAGACGGCCAGCCGGCTCACTTGGTCTTCATGATTGCAGCGACTGAAGGCGCAAACAACACCCACCTTGAAGCGCTGTCAAGACTGTCTACTCTGTTAATGCGTGAAGAAATTCGCAAACAGCTGCTTGAAGCTGAATCAGAAGACGCAATTATTGACATTATCAATCAGCATGATAAAGATGATGATGAAGAGGAAGAAGAAGAAGAAGAAACGGCACCAGCACCAGCCGGAAAAGGAAAAATCCTAGCGGTCACAGCTTGTCCGACAGGTATCGCCCATACTTTCATGGCAGCGGATGCCCTTAAAGAAAAAGCAAAAGAGCTTGGTGTTGAGATTAAGGTTGAAACAAATGGTTCAAGCGGTATTAAGCACAAGCTAACTGCCCAAGAAATTGAAGATGCACCTGCAATCATTGTCGCAGCGGACAAGCAGGTTGAAATGGAGCGCTTCAAAGGCAAACGGGTGCTTCAAGTTCCGGTAACGGCAGGTATCAGACGCCCGCAAGAGCTTATCGAAAAAGCGGTGAACCAAGACGCACCGATTTATCAAGGCAGCGGCGGCGGTTCTTCTGCTCAGAGTGATGAAAATGAAGCAAAAGGCAGCTCCGGCGGTATTGGAAACGCGTTTTATAAGCACCTTATGAGCGGTGTCAGCAACATGCTTCCATTCGTAGTGGGCGGCGGTATACTCGTTGCAATTTCATTCTTCTGGGGGATCCATTCTTCAGATCCAAATGATCCTAGCTACAATACGTTTGCTGCAGCATTGAACTTTATCGGCGGCGACAACGCATTAAAACTGATTGTTGCAGTTCTGGCCGGTTTTATTGCGATGAGTATTGCAGATCGTCCGGGATTTGCTCCTGGTATGGTCGGCGGGTTTATGGCCACTCAAGCGAATGCGGGATTCTTAGGCGGCCTGATTGCCGGATTCCTTGCTGGTTATGTCGTAATTTTATTGAAAAAAGTATTTGTGTTTATCCCTCAGTCACTTGATGGATTGAAGCCTGTATTGATTTATCCGCTGTTTGGTATTTTTATCACTGGCGTATTAATGCAATTTGTAATCAATACACCTGTGGCAGCATTTATGAATTTCTTAACAGACTGGCTTCAAAGCCTTGGTACAGGAAACCTGGTGTTAATGGGTATTATTTTAGGCGGTATGATGGCGATCGACATGGGCGGTCCGCTTAATAAAGCAGCCTTCACGTTCGGTATCGCGATGATTGATGCAGGCAACTATGCGCCTCATGCAGCGATCATGGCCGGCGGTATGGTTCCTCCATTAGGTATCGCACTTGCAACAACAATTTTCAGAAACAAGTTCTCTCAGCGTGACCGTGAAGCAGGTATTACGTGCTACTTCATGGGTGCGGCTTTCGTAACAGAAGGCGCAATCCCGTTTGCTGCGGCTGATCCGCTTCGCGTCATTCCAGCTGCTGTGGTCGGTGCAGCGGTTGCCGGCGGATTAACTGAATTCTTCCGTGTAACCCTTCCTGCACCTCACGGAGGCATATTCGTAGCCTTTATTACAAACCATCCGCTCCTTTACTTATTAAGTATTGTAATTGGTGCTGTGGTTATGGCGATTATCCTAGGTATCGTGAAAAAACCTGTAACTGATAAATAAGGAAAAAAGCGTCCTGTTACTAAAGGACGCTTTTTCTCTATCTTCTTGCAGCAGCGCGGTTAAGTTATGTATTTTATAATAAATTATGATAAAGTAAAAGAAGGGAAACAACTGATATAGCAATCGTCTAGGAGGAAACACTTTGACCGAAGAAAATCAAATAAAAACTGAAAAAGCGGGGAAGAAAAAAACCAATACGTATTGGGAATGGGGAAAAGCGATTGTCATTGCTGTCCTGCTGGCACTCATTATCCGCCACTTCCTATTTGAACCGTATTTAGTCGAAGGTTCATCTATGTATCCCACTTTACATGACGGCGAAAGGCTGTTTGTCAATAAAACGGTACACTATATCGGTGAGCTGAAGCGGGGAGATATCGTCATTATCAATGGTGAGACTTCAAAAATCCATTACGTCAAACGATTGATCGGTAAGCCTGGAGAAACCGTGGAAATGAAGGATGACACGCTTTATATAAACGGAAAAAAAGTTGCCGAGCCTTATTTGTCTAAAAACAAAAAAGAGGCAGAAAAGCTTGGTGTCAGTCTTACAGGCGACTTTGGCCCGGTGAAAGTACCGAAAGGCAAATATTTCGTCATGGGGGATAACCGGCTAAACTCCATGGACAGCAGAAATGGCCTCGGACTGATTGCGGAAGATCGGATTGTGGGTACGTCGAAGTTTGTATTTTTCCCGTTTAATGAAATGCGCCAAACCAAATAAAAACGCCTTGCTGGCCTTTGGACAGCAGGCGTTTTTTAATTGGAAAAAGAAGCGACCAATGCAATGCATAATACAGTGACAAATACTGAACCGATAATGGCCAGCACACTGAAGAAAAGGTGCACTTGTTTGTTCTCTTTGCCGCGTTTTTCTAATAACCGTTTAGAGAAGATATGTGAGAAGATATAAATCAGGGCGATCCCGATATATAAGCCGATATCTTTGGCGGTAAAGCCAGTTACGGCAAGATAAAAGCCTGTAAAAAAGATCAATAAGCAATATTCAGTCAGTGTTAAAAGCCTCAATGTGTTCCTCCGAGTAAGAATGTATGATTTTCCATCTGGATGCATCCTCTTTGCCTTCAATTGTACCACAGCTTCTCCCCTTTAGTGTAGAAGTGTTTCTGCCTGCTTTTATCAGGGAAGCATTTCTCTTGTCTTCCATTCATGGTATACTTTTAATGATGATAGACATGATGGAGGATATTAAATGATTGCTGTAAATAATGTGAGCTTGCGGTTTGCGGATCGCAAGTTATTTGAAGATGTAAATATTAAATTTACCCCAGGCAACTGTTACGGGTTAATTGGTGCCAATGGTGCTGGTAAATCAACGTTTCTGAAAGTGTTATCAGGAGAAATTGAGCCTCAGACAGGCGATGTTCATATGAGTCCTGGCGAGCGTCTTGCCATTCTGAAACAGAACCACTTTGAGTACGAAGAGTATGAAGTGCTAAAAGTTGTGATTATGGGACATAAGCGTTTATACGAGGTCATGCAGGAGAAAGACGCAATTTACATGAAGCCTGATTTCTCGGATGAAGACGGAATTCGTGCGGCAGAGCTCGAAGGTGAATTTGCAGAGCTGAACGGATGGGAAGCAGAAAGTGAAGCTGCGATCCTCTTAAAAGGTCTCGGCATCTCAGAAGATCTTCACACGAAAAAGATGGAAGATATTGGAGGTTCCGAAAAAGTAAAGGTTCTCCTGGCCCAGGCATTATTCGGCAAGCCCGATGTCCTGCTTCTTGATGAGCCGACGAACCACTTGGACCTTCAGGCAATTCAGTGGCTGGAAGAGTTTCTGATTAACTTTGACAATACTGTGATTGTTGTATCCCATGACCGTCACTTTTTAAACAAAGTGTGCACACATATTGCTGACCTTGATTTTAACAAAATCCAAATCTACGTTGGAAACTATGATTTCTGGTATGAATCAAGCCAGCTTGCTTTGAAGCTTTCACAAGATGCGAACAAGAAAAAAGAAGAGCAAATTAAACAGCTGCAAGAGTTTGTGGCTAGATTCAGCGCGAATGCGTCTAAATCAAAACAGGCGACTTCAAGAAAGAAACTTCTTGATAAAATTTCTCTTGATGACATTAAACCGTCTTCACGCCGTTATCCTTACGTCAACTTCACACCGGAACGAGAAATTGGTAATGACGTTCTCCGGGTAGAAGGATTAACGAAAACAATTGATGGTGTAAAAATTCTCGACAATGTCAGCTTTATTATGAATAGAGAAGATAAAATTGCTTTTACAGGACGTAACGAATTGGCTGTTACTACTTTGTTCAAAATCATTTCCGGGGAAATGGAAGCTGACAGCGGAACGTTTAAATGGGGCGTGACGACATCTCAAGCGTACTTCCCTAAAGACAACAGTGAATATTTTGAAGGCAGTGATTTAAATCTTGTAGACTGGCTTCGCCAATATTCTCCTCATGATCAAAGTGAAAGCTTTTTACGTGGCTTCTTAGGTCGCATGCTGTTTTCCGGTGAAGAAGTACACAAAAAAGCAAATGTATTATCTGGGGGAGAAAAGGTTCGCTGCATGCTTTCGAAAGCAATGCTTTCTGGCGCCAATATTTTAATTTTGGATGAACCGACCAACCATTTAGACCTAGAATCCATTACAGCGCTCAATAACGGCTTAATCAGCTTTAAAGGCGCTATGTTGTTTACATCACATGACCACCAGTTTGTACAGACGATTGCCAACAGAATCATAGAAATTACGCCTAATGGCATCGTTGACAAGCAAATGAGCTATGACGAGTTCCTTGAAAATGCTGATGTGCAGAAAAAACTGGCTGAACTATACGCGTAATAAAAAAAGCAGAGAATTCTCTGCTTTTTTTTGTACATAGAAAAGAAAGGGGACATTCACTTGAAATTTTTAATTGTCGGAGCAGGTGGAGTAGGCGGTTATATTGGCGGACGGCTTGCAGAGAAAGGGAATGCGGTGACGTTTCTTGTCCGCCAAAAAAGAGCTGAACAGCTAAAACAAACGGGACTCGTTATTCATAGTGAAAAGGGTGACGTGTCCTTGGACCCAGCAGTAATCACTGCAGGAGAAAGAGGACAGTTTGATGTGATCATCATCGCTTCTAAAGCATATTCACTCGGTCAGGTGATTGACGATGTCAAACCTTTTGTCCACAGCGCATCAGTCTTTATTCCTTTCTTGAACGGTTATCGCCACTATGAGCAGCTGTTTACGGCATTTTCGAAAGATCAGGTGCTGGGCGGGCTGTGTTTCATAGAAAGTGCTTTAAACAAGCAGGGAGAAATCAACCATACAAGTGCGTCGCATCGTTTTGTGTTTGGTGAATGGAACGGTGAGCGTACGAAACGGATAAAAGAGCTTGAGAAAGCAATCACAGGAGTGAAGGCGGAGGTCATCATTAGCGAGCATATCGAGAAAGACATCTGGAAAAAATATCTGTTTATTGCAGCGCAAGCAGGAATGACAACCTTATTTCAAAGACCGCTTGGACCAATTCTTGAAACAGAAAGCGGACGGCACACTGCGCAAACACTCATTGGGGAAATCGGCATGATCTTGCGCAAGGAGGGGGTGCCCGCTGATCCAGAGCTTGAAGAAGATAGCTTCCGCACGATGACAAAAATGTCTTATCATATGAAATCCTCCATGCTCCGTGATATGGAAAATGGTCAAACGACTGAAGGTGATCATCTGCATGGCTTTTTGCTTGATAAAGCAAAGCGTTTATCTCTTTCAACACCAGTATTAGAAACGGTTTATGCCAATCTGCAAATGTATGAAGCAGAAAAATAAGAAGGAGGCGAAAGCCTCCTTCTTATTTTAAAAAGCCCAATTTCCATTTCTAAAGATCGGTTCTCTTTTTCCGTCTTCAGTAATTCCATCAATGTTCATATCCTTAGAACCAACCATAAAATCTACGTGGGTAATGCTTTCGTTTAAGCCTTCTTTGACAAGCTCTTCACGAGACATCTGTTTTCCGCCCTCAATGTTAAAAGCATAGGCACTGCCGATTGCCAGGTGATTTGATGCATTTTCATCAAATAAAGTGTTATAAAAAAGAATATTTGATTGTGAGATAGCTGAATCGTAAGGGACAAGAGCTACCTCACCAAGATAGTGAGAGCCTTCATCTGTTTCGACCAATTCTTTTAATATGTCTTCTCCTTTTTCAGCTTTGATATCAACAATACGGCCGTTTTTGAATGTGAGCGTGAAGTTTTCGATAATATTCCCGCCGTAGCTGAGCGGTTTTGTGCTCGATACAAACCCGTCAACCCCGTCTTTTTGCGGCAGCGTGAATACTTCTTCTGTCGGCATATTAGCCATAAATTCATGTCCGCTTTCATTTACGCTTCCGGCTCCTGCCCAAACGTGTTTTTTCGGAAGCTTGATTGTTAAATCAGTTCCTTCTGCTTGATAATGTAAAGCGGCGTAATGTTTTTGGTTCAAATGATCAACTTTTTCATGAAGGTTTTGATCATGATTGATCCACGCTTGGACCGGATTTTCTTCGTTTACGCGTGTTGCTTTAAAAATTTCTTCCCACAGAAGCTGTGTCGCTTCCTCTTCTGATTTGTCAGGGAACACTTTCTGAGCCCAACCTGCTGATGCAGCACCGACGACAGTCCAGCTCACTTTATCTGATTGAATGTATTGTCTGTATGTATGTAACGCTTTTCCTGCTGCTTTTTGGAAGGCGGCAATCCGTTTGGAATCTACACCTTGCAGTAAGTCTGGGTTTGAGGATACGACTGAAATAAAAGCAGCTCCTTTTTTGGCGAGCTCTTCTCTGCCTTTTGCTTCCCATTCAGGATACTCTTCAAAGGCTTCAAATGGCGCCAGTTCATATTTTAATCTGGCTACTTCATCATCCTGCCAATTCACTGTTACATTTTTTGCGCCTTTTTCATATGCATGTTTCACAATCAGACGGACGAAATCACGTACCTCCGTCGAAGCATTTACAACCACATACTGGCCTTTTTGGACATTAACGCCGACCTCAACCGCCAGCTGGGCATATGTATTTAATTTCTCTGAAAATGTATCCATCAATCTTTCCTCCTCGTGCTTTTTTCTCATCATATCAAATAATCTCCAATAAAGAAAAGAAAGGAGTGCAAAGAAAAACCCAACACAAAATTGTCTTGGGTTTTTCAATACTTATGGATGATTCATTTTTACAGGGCCTTCAGGCGCATGAGGCATGTTTGCCAGTGAAATGCTCATGCCTCCAAGAATGATTCCGCTCAAAATGGCTGCAATCGCTACCCGTCTTCCTAAATCTCTAAGCATCTGTTTCCTCCTTATCGTTTCTCCATTTCCCACAATATGAAGAGAGAGAGGAAAAAAGAAGCAGGAATTTCAATTACTTTCTGAGATTTTGCGAGAAAAGGATTATTTAACCGCTTTTTGGAGCTTATCAATCACCTCTAAGGAACGTCCGGTGCCGATTGCCACGGATTCAAGCGGGTTTTGCGCAACGTGTACGGGTACAACGATTTCTTCTGACAGCCATTCTTTTATTCCTTTAAGAAGCGCCCCGCCGCCTGTTAAAATGACACCGCGATCGACAATGTCTCCGCTTAATTCAGGAGGACAGTCCTCAAGTGTGGCTCTAATCGCTTCAAGAATATGAAGGAGAGATTCACGCATCGCATTTTGAATTTCATTTGATTGAAGCAGAATGGTTTTTGGTAGCCCTGTTACAAGGTCACGTCCGCGAATTTCCATTGCATCCGGCACATGCTCAATCAATGCATGGCCAATTTCCATTTTAACCTGCTCAGCTGTGCGTTCACCGATCAGCAAATTGTACTTTTTCCGCACAAAAGCAACGATATCCTCATCAAGCTGGTCTCCGCCGATTCTGATTGAATGGCAGGAGACAATGCCTCCAAAGGAAATAATCGCGACTTCCGTCGTGCCGCCGCCGATATCTACCACCACGTTAGCAACCGGCTCGTCAACCGGCAAATCCGCTCCAATCGCAGCTGCCACCGGTTCTTCGATTAAATGGACGTTTTTCGCTCCGCAATTTTTCACCGCGTCACTGATGGCGCGGCGTTCCACTGCAGTTGAGCCTGATGGTGTGCACACAACGACACTCGGCTTTCTAAACGACATGCCGATGCTCTTTCCGGCTTTTTTCATGATGTGCTTTAACAAATCAGTTGTCATGTCGTAGTCAGCGATAACGCCGTCTTTCATCGGTCTGACAGCGACAATTTTTCCTGGTGTTTTACCGATCATATTTTTCGCGTCAGTCCCGATCGCAAGCACTGCTTTCGTCGTTGTATCTACTGCGACAACAGAAGGTTCATTTAAGATGATTCCTTTATTTTTGCTGTAAACAAGTATATTAGCTGTTCCTAAGTCAATTCCAATTTCAGTTGATTGAAACATGTTTTCACCCAATCTTTATCCTGATTTAATATGATTCTACATTTAAAGTTTCTAAGAAAAGAAGTGATTTGTGGGGGTGTGCGTCGGGAAAGAAATGTTTTTGTAAAAAAATGCGGAAGGGTGTAACAGAAGTAATACATTTATCGGTTTTATGGGAAAAATTTCGAGCAATTCTTCAAGAAAGCGGGAAACTTTTTCTAAGTTTCGTACGTCTACGATATATTGAGGGACAACCTTTAATATTACATGAAAAAAGAAACGTTTAAGGAAGAAGGGTTTTTATGAAATCAATAGGTGTTGTAAGAAAAGTAGATGAATTAGGCCGTATTGTTATGCCGATCGAGTTAAGACGGGCACTGGACATTGCTATTAAAGACAGCATTGAGTTTTTTGTCGACGGTGATAAAATTATTTTGAAAAAGTACAAACCTCATGGCGTTTGTTTAATGACTGGGGAAATCACTTCAGAAAATAAAGAATACGGCAACGGTAAAATTACGTTAAGCCCTGAAGGTGCACAGCTGCTTCTCGAAGAAATCCAAGCCGCTTTAAAAGAATAATATATGTTAAAAGGCGGAATGTGTAATCTCCGCCTTTTTTTGCGTGCCGATTCCTGATTACCGCCGCCTAAGATATGACATCATGAACAAAAGGTAATGAATGATTTGGGATACTTTACATATTTTACTCAATTATTTGTCGAAGAATGGTACAATAAACAGAGAAACACAAGCGGCAGGTGGTCATATGAGAAAATATCAAGCACGTATCATTTCCATTATTTTGGCAATGATTTTTATTATGTTTTGGGATTATTTATTTTATTTTATAGGCAAAAACCCGATTAATTGGCCTGTTGACATTGTGTATACAGCAGTCACGATTTTCAGTGTCTGGATGCTGGCGTATTATGTCGATGAGAAGAAACAGCTGGTCAAGAAAATGAAAGATAATGAATGGAAGTATAAACAGCTTTCTGATGAGAAGAACCGCATCATGGATAATTTACAGGAGATCGTTTTCCAAACAAATGCAAAAGGCGAAATTACATACTTAAATCAAGCGTGGGCAGCGATCACAGGTTTTTCGATCAGTGAATGTATGGGAACAATGTATAATGATTACTTCATAAAAGAAAAGCATGTAGCTGATCACATTAATACTCAAATCAAAAACAAAGCGTCCTCGGGAATGTTTACGGCAAAATATGTGACAAAGACCGGGACGATCTTTTGGGGTGAGGTCCACTATAAACTTTACTATGACCGAGATGAGCAATTTACCGGAAGCTTAGGTACAATGTCAGACATCACTGAGCGAAAAGAGGCTGAAGATGAGCTTCTAGAGATTAATGAACGACTTGCGAGGGAGTCGCAGAAACTGTCGATCACGAGTGAACTGGCTGCCGGCATTGCCCATGAGGTCAGAAATCCCTTAACGTCCGTCAGCGGATTCCTTCAAATTATGAAAACATCATATCCGGATAGAAAAGATTATTTTGATATCATCTTTTCAGAGATTAAAAGAATTGATCTGGTGCTCGGCGAGCTTTTGCTGCTGGCGAAGCCGCAGGAAATTACATTTAAAACGCACCCAATTAATGAAATTTTGAAACAAGTCACAACATTGCTTGATACAAATGCCATATTGTCCAATATTGCTATAGAAAAGAATTTTGATGAGACGGAAACCTGTATGATTAAAGGGGACGAAAACCAGCTGAAGCAGGTTTTTATCAATATAATCAAAAATGGAATTGAAGCAATGCCAAAAGGCGGTGTCGTTACGATTTCCACTGCTAAAACAGCTTCACATGTGGTAATAAGCGTAAAAGACGAAGGGAACGGCATGTCACAGGAAAAACTTGAGCAAATCGGAAAACCTTTTTATTCAACAAAGGAGAAAGGCACAGGATTGGGGCTCGCGATTTGTTTGAGAATATTAAAGGAGCATAACGGGGAATTGAAGATTGAAAGTGAAGCTGGAAAAGGCAGCATCTTTCAAGTTGTTCTGCCTTTAAAATCTGACAGCTGAGAGGGGAAAAACAAGATGAACTCGCTTCTGTTTGTATATGGGACCTTAAGGAAGCATGAAAAAAATCATCATCTGTTATCACAGTCGGCTTGTATCAGTGAGCAGGCACGGACAAAGGGATGTCTTTTTGATACGGCAGCCGAGGAACCTGCGGCCGTCTTAGAGGCTGATGGCTATATTTGCGGTGAGATTTATGAAGCAGATGAATCATGTATACATAAGCTGGATCTTTTTTATCAAGGCTATTACAAGAAATCTGTACATGTAGAAACTGATGCTGGAATTAAGAAAGCACTTGTGTATGATATGAAAAAAGATGATTGTGCTGACTTTGTGAAAATAGGCAGCGGTGACTGGAAAGAACATCAGATGATCAGCAAATCTAAAGGACCCGTGTACTATTTTGCCTACGGATCTTGTATGGACAATGCCCGTTTTCAAAAAGCAGGGGTTGATCATTATTTTCAAGATCCAGTAGGAGGAGCTGTTTTAAAAGGGTATACAACCCGCTTTACGTTAAAAAGACAAGACGGCTCAAGAGCGGATATCACTGAAGACGGAGGCACGACAGAAGGGGTATTGTATCGTCTTCCTTTTTCAGCTGTCGCCTATTTGTATAAAAGAGAAGGGGTTGAATCTCTTACCTATCGGCCGGCATTTGTAGACGTTGAAGCAGGGGGAAAGCTCTATACCGATTGTTTAACCTTTCTCGTCCTCCGAAAAGAAGCAGAAACAGCACCTCCTCAGCATTATCAAACCGAGATTGAACGGGGAGCCGAGCTTTATTTGACCCCGGGCTTTACTGAACGGCTTAAGCAGCATATGAATTCGCTGCCAAAGGGTTGATGAAATTAACACTGCTTCAAAAGAATATGATAAAATTTGATCAATATGATGTTAGGTAAAGGAGCACCACTATGAAAAAAGAATTTGCGGTAATTGGACTCGGCCGTTTTGGTGGAAGTATTTGCAAAGCATTGAGCGAAGAGGGCGTCGAGGTCATGGCGATGGATATTGATGAAGATAAAGTCAACGAGTATGCCAAAATTGCATCACATGCCGTCATCGGAGATTCGACCGACGAATCTGTTCTGAAAAATTTAGGTTTGAGGAATTTTGACCACGTCATTGTTGCGATCGGTGAAAATATTCAGGCGAGTATATTAACAACTCTGATCCTCAAAGAACTGGGTGTCAATACGATTACAGTTAAGGCTCAGAACGATTATCATGAAAAAGTGCTGTCCAAAATCGGCGCGGATCACATTGTCCACCCGGAACGAGATATGGCGAAAAGAATTGCACATAATATCGTTTCCAACAATGTACTTGATTATTTGGAGCTGTCAGAAGAGCATAGTCTTGTCGAGATCGTAGCCAACAGCCGTCTTGCCGGAAACACTCTTCTCGATTTAGATATACGGGCGAAATACGGTATTAATATTGTAGCGATTAAAAGGGGCAAGGAAGTCATCGTGTCGCCGCTAGCAACTGAAGTGATACACCAAGAAGATATTCTCATCGTTATTGGATCGGTTACGGATATTTCACGTTTTGAGAAAAGAGTTCTTCATACGAAATAGAAGGAATATAAGCCGTCCTTAGGGGCGGTTTTTTCATATTATCAGAATATAACAACTTTAATGAACTGAGTGCCAATTTATTAAAATTTTATTGACTACGGATAAGCGTTCCGATAGCATATTGTACCATATAAATAAAAAAGAGGAGGGGGCCATTTGAATAAAGAAGCGCTGGTCAAAAGGCTGAATGCTTCAGCCCGCAGACAAAAAGCTGACATCGTCATTAAGAACGGGAAAATCATGGACGTATATAATCATGAGTGGATCTATGAAGATATTGCGATAACAGACGGAGTCATTGTAGGCCTCGGCCAGTATGAAGGTGAAGAAACCATTGATGCAGAGGGGCAAATCATTGTGCCGGGATTTATTGATGGTCATGTACATATTGAGTCATCAATGGTGACACCGATCGAGTTTGCCAAAGCCGTATTGCCGAATGGCGTGACGACCATTATTACCGATCCGCATGAAATAGCGAATGTGTCCGGTCAAGAAGGAATCAAATTTATGATTGAACAGGCCCGCCAAACACCGCTGAATATCCATTTTATGCTTCCCTCCAGTGTGCCTGCCGCCAGCTTTGAGCGATCCGGTGCAGTACTCCGGGCGGCCGATTTGAAGCCATTTTACGAAGAAAAAGAGGTATTGGGTCTGGCTGAAGTGATGGATTATGTATCGGTTGAGCAGGGTGAAGCAGACATGGTTAATAAGCTGTTAGATGCCCGGAGTGCCGGGAAACGGATTGATGGGCATTTAGCAGGCTTGTCAACTGATCTCATCAATATATACAGGACCGCTCTTGTCTTGACCGATCATGAGGTAACAACGAAGGAAGAAGCGCTTGATCGTATCAGAAGAGGGATGTATGTCATGATGCGAGAAGGGTCAGTGGCAAAAAACACATTGAAAGTGCTGCCGGCTGTTAATGAAAAGAATGCGCGCCGTTTCTTCTTCTGTACTGATGATAAACATGTAGATGATTTATTGTCAGAGGGAAGTGTGAATCATCAGGTGAAAATGGCCATTCAAGCAGGCCTCGACCCGTTTTTGGCATACCAATTGGGAAGCCTGAATGCAGCGGAATGTTACGGACTAGATACAAAGGGAGCAATTGCTCCGGGATTTGACGCCGACCTGCTCTTTATTTCAGATGTGGAAAATGTCACTGTCACAAAGACGATGGTAAAAGGACAAACTGTTGCTGAAGATAATAAAGCAGTCGGTCAGGCACAAGTTCATACGCTAACACCAGACCCGGCTCTGCTTGATTCCGTTAACCTTGCTGCTCCTCTTTCCGAACAGGATTTTCATATGCCAATTAATCCCCAGCAGCAGATGAATGTCATTCAAATCATACCAAATCAGCTTGAAACACGTCTTGTGAGTGTTCCGGCTCCAGAAGCACACATTTTTCAGCCTGACATTAAACTTGACTTGTTAAAGATTGCAGTCGTTGAACGGCATAAGGGATTAAAAGAAACGGGACTTGGTATTGTGAAAGGATTTGGTTTGAAAAGCGGAGCGATTGCAACAACCATTTCACACGATTCGCACAATATCATTGCTGTCGGGACAAATGACGCCGATATCGCAGCCGCAGTTAATAAGCTGCAGGAAATAGGCGGCGGATTAACAGTTATAAAAGATGGGGAAGAACTTCACTCTGTTCCTCTGCCGATTGCGGGATTATTATCCGACCAATCGGCAGAATTGGTGAATCAAAGTTTAATGACGCTTCATGAAAAGCTCTCATTTATTGGTTTCAAAGACCGCTTTAACCCATTTTTGACGCTTTCATTTTTGGCTTTGCCTGTCATTCCTGACATCAAAATGACGACAACAGGGTTGTTTGATGTAAAGTCATTTCAGCATATAGCACTGCAATAAAAAAGATGCACTCCTAAGTGAGTGCATCTTTTTTTAAACCTCCATAATGATCGGAAGGATCATTGGGCGGCGTTTCGTTTTTTCATATAAGAACGGAGCAAGCGTATCCGTAATCTCATTTTTGATTTCTGACCATTGAGTGGTTTTTCGTTCCATGACTTTTTGTAAGTGGTTTGAAATGAGCTCTTGGGCGTCATTGATCAAATCGCCCGATTCTCTCATGTAAACAAATCCTCTGGAAATCAAGTCAGGGCCCGCTGAAATCTTAAAGTCATCCATATCTATGCTGACAACGACGATCACAAGACCTTCTTCAGAAAGAATTCTGCGGTCGCGAAGCACGATATTTCCAATATCACCGATACCGCTGCCGTCGATGTATACTGAACCGGATGGAATTTTACCGGCAACTGAAGCTTCATCGCCTTTAAGCGCCAATACTTCACCATTATCCATGATAAAGCAGTTTTCTTCAGGGATGCCGCAATCTGTTGCAAGCTTGACATGCATCTTTTGCATTCTGTACTCACCGTGAATCGGCATGAAGAATTTAGGCTTGATTAAACGCAGCATCAGCTTTTGTTCTTCCTGTCCGCCGTGGCCTGATGTATGGATATCATTAAGAGGTCCGTGAATAACCTCAGCCCCCGCACGATACAGCTGGTTAATTGTACGGCTCACGCTGATAGTGTTGCCTGGGATAGGGGATGAAGAAAATACGACTGTATCCCCAGGATTGATAGAAATCTGCCGGTGTGTGCCGTTTGCAATTCTGGATAAAGCCGCCATCGGTTCCCCTTGGCTTCCTGTACACAGGATCGTTACTTTATTGGCAGGGATGCGATTGATTTCGTTATGTTCAATAAACGTATTTTTAGGACAGTTAATATAGCCGAGAGTTTGTCCGATTTCGATAGCCGATTCCATACTGCGTCCAAATACGGCAACTTTTCTTCCATTTAATACAGCAGCCTCAATTACCTGCTGCAAGCGGTGAATATTCGACGCAAATGTAGCGAAGATAACTCGGCCGTCCACCTTGCGGAAAATGTCATGAATGCTTTCTCCGACACGGCGTTCAGACATAGTGAACTCTGGGTTTTCACTGTTTGTGCTGTCTGAAAGGAGACACAGAACGCCTTCTTTGCCGATTTCGGCCATTTTCGTTAAGTTTGCCGGCTCGCCGACTGGAGTAAAGTCGAATTTGAAATCTCCAGTATGTACGATGTTTCCGGGCGGCGTTTTTACAACAATACCGTAGGAATCCGGAATACTGTGTGTTGTTCTAAAGAATGACACAGCCGTTTTGCGAAATTTTACGATATCATCCTCACCGATGATGTTAAGCTTGGTCTGTCTTAATAATCCATGCTCTTCAAGTTTATTCCGAAGTAAGCCGATCGCGAGTTTACCGCCGTAAACGGGAATATTGACTTGTCTAAGCAAGTACGGGATGCCGCCGATGTGGTCTTCGTGCCCGTGCGTAATAAAAAGCCCTTTAATTTTATCTTCGTTTTTGACTAAATACGTGTAATCGGGAATGACGTAATCAATACCGAGCAGTTCGTCCTCGGGAAACTTAATCCCCGCATCAATCAGCACAATTTCATCCTGAAACTGCACCGCATACGTATTTTTACCGATTTCGCCCAGTCCTCCGAGGGCGAAAACAGCAGTCTGATCATTTTTTACAAATTTCATACCGCTCATAACTCCAATACTTTAAAATTTTCACTCTGTTGTTCATATTCTAAAAAAGCACCGTCAACAGGTGTGATAAATTCAATATTAAATTTCTTGTCTTTCAGTTTTGTTCTGACGTCACGCTCTGATACGCCTTCAATATAAAGTGAATCTGTTTTTTCCCGAACAGGTACTTCCTCAGCTTTTTTTTGATAAAATACCTTATAAATCATCCAAATCTCTCCTTAAATGCCGTATGTTAGACTCGCCTTACTCTATTATATTCGAAAACGGAATATAAGGAAAGTCTTGAGCAAAATAAGGACCTTTGAAAAAGTGACAGATCCCTTATCAGGCAATGACTTTCCTGCGGAGCATTCCGTTCCATTGTCTTCTGAGCTTCTTTTTTAATTTCCTAAGCATAACGCAGGTCCCTCCTTCAATTGTTACTTGTCCAAGGTTGTTGTATACAAATAGTATACGGAGTTTAGCACGGACTTTTCGTGGATATTAATGGAATTTTATTTAGTTTTTGAGGGAAATGGTTTGCTGAACCGGAATCTTTTTGTATGATGAGTGTGGGAATTGCAGATTAAGACATAAAGGGGAATAACGATGGACTCAAAATTAATCTTTTTCGATATTGACGGCACGATATATGATCATGACAAAAAAATACCGGAAAGTACAAGAAAAGCGGTAGCAGAGCTTCAGCGGCAGGGACACCATGTGTTTATCGCCAGCGGGCGGTCCCCGTTTCTGGTGAAACCGATTTTAGAGGAGTTAGGCATTCACTCATTTATCTCCTACAATGGTCAGTATGTCGTCTTTGAAAAAGAAGTGATTTATAAGAATCCGCTGCCTGAAGAGGCTATCAGAAGATTGTTAAAGCAGGCGGGAGAAGGAAGCCACCCGGTTGTGTTTATGGCTGAAGATACAATGAAAGCAACTGTTGCAGACCATCCTCATGTCTTGGAGGGAATCGGCAGCCTGAAGACCGACTATCCTGAAACCGATGACCTCTTCTATGAAGGAAAAGACATTTTTCAGCTTCTGTTGTTTTGCCAGGATGAAGAAGAAAAAGTTTATGCGGCTTTTCCTGAATTCGATCTTGTGCGCTGGCATGAGCTTTCGACTGATGTTCTGCCGCGCGGCGGATCAAAGGCGGAGGGGATTAAAAAAGTAATCGAGCGTCTTCCGTTTGATATCAGCGATACATATGCCTTCGGCGACGGATTAAATGATCTGCAAATGATTCAGTTTGTCGGAACAGGCGTTGCCATGGGGAATGCCGTTCCTGAATTAAAAGAAGTTGCGGATTTTGTAACAAAGCCTGTAGACGAGGATGGAATTGCTCATGCTGTCAAAGAATTAGGCCTGCTAAAATAAAAAAGCGGCTGACACTTAGAGTGTCAGCCGCATATTTTCTTTTAGCGGTCTATCGCAATCGCATTTTCAGGTTCTTTAAAAGGATTTTCTTTATCGATATGATCATAAAACATAACGCCATTTAAATGGTCGATTTCATGCTGAAATACAATCGCCGGAAATCCTTTTAAACGAATATCAATTTGTTCACCCTCCAGTGTTGTTCCTTTCACTCTGATACGAGCATAGCGCGGAACAAAGCCGGGAATTGCCTCATCAACTGACAGGCAGCCTTCACCGCTAGTTAAGTAGCTTCTTTCAACGGAATGGCTGACGATCTTTGGATTAAACAATGCATAGCTGTATAACTTCCCGGAAGCATCTTCTGCATGGACTGCGATCATCCGTTTATTAATATTAATTTGAGGAGCCGCGAGTCCCACGCCGGGACGCAGCTTATATTTTTCGGCTAATTCCGGATTTTGGCTGTTTTTTACGAATTCAATCATATCTGCCAGCTGCTGTTTTTCTTCTTCTGTGGCAGGCAGCCCGACAGGCTCTGCTGTCACTCTTAGGGCAGGATGGCCGTCGCGCACGATGTTTTCCATAGTAATCAAGAAACTTCACTCCTAAAGCTTAATATGTAAATTATATCGGATTTCTTCGTAAAGGTGCAACGAAACAAATGACCAGCCGTAAATGGCTGGTCAGTGTTTTACTGTGTAATGATTAACAGCCTCCGCCTAAATAAGCAGCTCCGACAATGATTAACAGAATGAATAAAACAACAATCAACGCAAATGTGCGGCCATATCCTGCTCCGCCATATCCGTAACCATAACTGCAGCAGCCTCCGCCGTAACCATATCCATAACCGTACATGAACATAACCTCCTCTTTTAATTACGCCAGAGCCTTGTAGTAGGCATAGCGTCTACAATAACCTATGTAAAAACAAAAAAGTTGTATGGTCATCTGTCCTGATTTTTCACGATTTAGATTTGATTTTTTGTTCAGCAAACCATGAGATAACCATCTGGCTATTGTCAAATATCTTTATGGATTCTATAGTAGAAAATGTCAAGATTGGGGGATTTAACGTGAAAGACAGAATAAAACGGCGACACGGTGTGAAAATCGGAGCCTTTTGCGCTTTGAGTTTACTTTTAACCGGGTGTGTGGGACAGGATCCGCTGGACTCACTTCATGACTCATTAGAAAAAGTCGCTGATCTAGAAAAGCCGTTTCAAGAAGAACAGAAAACGCTCGAGGAATTAGAGAAAAAAGAACATGCTCTCTACAATGATGTCATCAAGCTTAATATGGATGATTATAAAAAAATCGTTTCTTTATCAAATGAAGCGCTAGAGAATGTAAATAAACGTGAAGAACATCTGAAGCTTGAAAATGAGAGCATCGAGAAATCCGAATCAGAATTTGAGGAAGCAAAAAAATCCGCTAAAACTATTAAGGATAGACACATAAAGAAAAAGGCTGAGACTGCGGCAGATCATATGGAAAAAAGATATGCAGCATACAGCTCTATGTCTGAAGAATATGAAAAAGCCATTAAACTTGATAAAAAACTGTATAAGCTTCTGAAAGACAAAGACTTGACGCTGGATAAGCTTGAACAGCAGATCGAAAAAGCAAATGCTTCTTATAAAAAAGTCCTTAAACAAAGCGGAGAATTTGATGTGCAAACGCAGAAATATAATAAAGCCCGTGAAGATTTATATGACGCCGCAGGCTATCACATAAAAAAGAGCTGACTATGATCAGCTCTTTTTTTAAATTCTATTCAAAATTTAAATTTCTATTGTAGTACAGTGTGATAGGTTATACTAGTACAGTTTGAGGTGCAGGTTGCATCTGTTTTTTTATAGAAAATGTAAAGCGAATACATTTATTGAAAATCAGCGATGAAAACGATTGACGGTTCTTCTTTATATGGTGTAAACTAATCCATGTTAAGCGGTGTTGTATTAGTTTTTTACAACTTCGAAATAATACAGTTCAAAGCAGAGTGTAACTATCCTACATAAATGGTTTCGGCAAACTGGGGATCGGCTAAAATATATACGACTTACTGCTGATACTTTAGGGTACCCTAAGTTTGTATGTATAAAAGGAATGCACGTCTAATGACTGTTTAAAAGAAAGGAAGAGGTGACTTAGTATGGCTGCAAAAACGAAAAAAGTAATCGTTGATAGTAAGAAGCAATTTGATGCCATTAAAAAGCAGTTCGAAACGTTCCAAATTTTAAATGAAAAGGGAGAAGTCGTGAATGAAGCGGCGATGCCTGATTTAACTGATGATCAATTGAAAGAGCTAATGCGCCGTATGGTATTTACGCGTGTGCTTGATCAGCGCTCTATCTCATTAAACCGTCAAGGACGTCTCGGATTCTACGCTCCTACTGCGGGCCAAGAAGCTTCTCAGATTGCTACGCATTTCGCGCTTGAAAAAGAAGACTTCGTTCTTCCGGGATACCGTGATGTGCCTCAGTTAATCTGGCACGGCCTTCCATTATATCAAGCGTTCCTGTTCTCTCGCGGACATTTCCGGGGTAACCAAATGCCTGATGATGTGAATGCCCTTTCTCCACAAATCATTATCGGTGCTCAATACATTCAAACGGCCGGTGTTGCGCTAGGTCTTAAAAAACGCGGTAAGAAAGCTGTCGCAATCACTTACACTGGTGACGGCGGAGCTTCACAAGGGGACTTCTACGAAGGAATTAACTTTGCCGGCGCTTATAAAGCACCTGCGATCTTCGTGGTACAAAACAACCGTTACGCGATTTCAACTCCAGTTGAAAAACAATCTGCAGCAGGCACAATTGCACAAAAAGCAGTAGCTGCCGGTATTGTGGGTGTACAAGTAGACGGAATGGATCCGCTTGCTGTATACGCTGCAACTGCTGAAGCACGCGAGCGCGCGATTAACGGCGAAGGCCCGACACTGATTGAAACACTGACATTCCGTTATGGCCCGCACACAATGGCTGGTGACGATCCGACTAAATATCGCACAAAAGAAATCGAAAACGAGTGGGAGCAAAAAGATCCGCTTGTACGCTTCCGTGCGTTCCTTGAAAACAAAGGCCTATGGTCTGAAGAAGAAGAAGCAAAAGTAATCGAGGATGCAAAAGAAGAAATTAAGCAGGCGATCAAAAAAGCGGATGCTGAGCCTAAGCAAAAAGTAACTGATTTAATGAAAATCATGTTCGAAAAAATGCCTCATAACCTTGAGGAGCAATTTGAAATTTATACACAGAAGGAGTCGAAGTAAGCCATGGCGCAAATGACAATGATTCAAGCAATCACGGATGCGTTACGCACAGAACTGAAAAATGACGAAAATGTCTTAGTTTTCGGAGAAGACGTTGGTGTTAACGGCGGCGTATTCCGTGCGACAGAAGGATTGCAAAAAGAATTCGGTGAAGACCGTGTGTTTGACACGCCTCTTGCTGAATCTGGTATCGGCGGTCTTGCCCTTGGTTTAGGCTTAAACGGCTTCCGTCCGGTAATGGAAATCCAATTCTTTGGATTTGTTTACGAAGTAATGGATTCAGTTTCTGGCCAAATGGCTCGTATGCGTTACCGTTCTGGCGGACGCTGGACTTCACCTGTAACCATTCGTTCTCCGTTCGGCGGCGGTGTTCATACTCCTGAGCTTCACGCTGACAGCTTAGAAGGTCTTGTTGCACAACAGCCTGGTATCAAAGTTGTTATTCCATCAACTCCTTACGATGCCAAAGGACTTTTGATTTCTGCGATCAGAGACAACGATCCTGTTGTTTTCTTAGAGCACATGAAGCTTTACCGTTCTTTCCGTCAGGAAGTTCCTGAAGAAGAATACACAATTGAGCTTGGCAAAGCTGACGTAAAACGTGAAGGTACTGACCTTTCAATCATCACTTACGGCGCAATGGTTCATGAATCATTAAAAGCAGCTGAAGAGCTTGAAAAAGACGGCATTTCTGCTGAAGTTGTTGACCTTCGCACAGTCAGCCCGCTTGATATCGACACAATCATTGCATCTGTGGAAAAAACAGGCCGCGCGATTGTTGTTCAAGAGGCTCAAAAACAAGCCGGCGTTGCTGCGAACGTAGTAGCTGAAATCAATGACCGTGCGATTTTGAGCTTGGAAGCGCCTGTACTTCGCGTTGCTGCGCCTGATACAGTATTTCCTTTCTCTCAAGCGGAGAGCGTATGGCTTCCAAACCATAAAGACGTTCTTGAAACAGCTAGAAAAGTACTTGAATTTTAATCAAATTGCATAATCGGGAGGGAGCTGAAACGCTTTCCCTCCATTATATATGTGTTTTCAATGCTTACGATGTAAACTTTAAAATTGCTTAATCAAACTAGGAGGTCGAGAACTGTGGCATTTGAATTTAAACTTCCAGATATCGGGGAAGGTATCCACGAAGGCGAAATCGTAAAATGGTTTGTCAAGCCTAACGATGAGGTAGACGAAGATGATGTACTGGCGGAAGTCCAAAATGATAAAGCAGTAGTAGAAATTCCTTCACCTGTTAAAGGAAAAGTATTAGAATTAAAAGTTGAAGAGGGAACAGTTGCAACTGTTGGACAAACGATCATTACGTTTGATGCACCTGGTTACGAAGACCTTCAATTTAAAGGCAGCGATGAGTCTGGCGACGCAAAAACTGAAGCGCAAGTTCAGTCTACTGGTGAAGCTGGACAAGATGTTGCGAAAGAAGAGCGTGCTGAAGAGCCTGCTAAAGAAACTGGCGCAGGACAGCAGGATCAAGCTGAAGTTGACCCGAACAAACGCGTGATCGCTATGCCTTCTGTACGTAAATACGCTCGTGAAAAAGGCGTAGATATTCGCAAAGTAACTGGTTCAGGCAACAACGGACGTGTTGTGAAAGAAGATATCGACAGCTTTGTAAACGGAGGAGCACAAGAAGCTGCGCCGCAAGAAACGGCTGCACCTCAAGAAACAGCTGCTAAACCGGCTGCTGCACCAGCTCCAGAAGGCGAATTCCCAGAAACTCGCGAAAAAATGAGCGGTATCCGTAAAGCAATTGCAAAAGCGATGGTTAACTCTAAACACACTGCTCCTCACGTAACACTAATGGACGAAGTGGACGTAACAAACCTTGTTGCACATCGTAAACAGTTCAAACAGGTTGCTGCTGATCAAGGCATCAAGCTGACATACTTGCCTTACGTTGTAAAAGCTCTTACATCTGCACTGAAAAAATTCCCTGTTTTAAACACGTCAATTGACGATAAAACAGATGAAGTAATCCAAAAACATTATTTCAACATCGGTATCGCTGCTGATACTGAAAAAGGCTTGCTTGTGCCGGTTGTAAAAAATGCAGATCGTAAAGCGATCTTTGAAATTTCTGATGAGATCAACAGCCTTGCAACAAAAGCTCGTGAAGGCAAGCTTGCTCCAGCTGAAATGAAAGGCGCATCTTGCACAATTACAAACATCGGTTCTGCCGGCGGACAATGGTTCACTCCGGTTATCAACCATCCAGAAGTTGCAATTCTTGGTATCGGACGCATTGCAGAAAAAGCGATTGTTCGTGATGGCGAAATCGTAGCAGCTCCAGTCTTAGCTCTTTCTCTCAGCTTCGACCACCGTATGATCGACGGAGCGACTGCGCAAAATGCACTCAATCACATCAAGCGTTTACTGAACGATCCACAATTAATTTTAATGGAGGCGTAATGTTATGGTAGTAGGAGATTTCCCTATTGAAACAGATACTCTTGTAATTGGTGCGGGACCTGGCGGCTATGTAGCTGCCATCCGCGCTGCACAGCTTGGACAAAAAGTAACAGTCGTTGAAAAAGGAACTCTTGGAGGCGTTTGTCTGAACGTTGGATGTATCCCTTCAAAAGCGCTGATCAATGCTGGCCACCGTTATGAGAATGCTAAGCATTCTGATGACATGGGAATCACTGCTGAGAACGTAACAGTTGATTTCACAAAAGTTCAAGAGTGGAAAACTTCTGTTGTTAACAAGCTTACTGGCGGTGTAGCAGGTCTTCTTAAAGGCAACAAAGTAGATGTAGTAAAAGGCGAAGCTTACTTCGTAGACAGCAATTCAGTTCGTGTAATGGATGAGAATTCTGCTCAAACATACACGTTCAAAAACGCAATCATTGCGACTGGTTCTCGTCCTATCGAATTGCCAAACTTCAAATATACTGAGCGTGTTTTAAATTCAACAGGCGCTTTGGCTCTTAAAGAAATTCCTAAAAAACTCGTTGTCATTGGCGGCGGATACATCGGAACTGAGCTTGGAACTGCGTATGCAAACTTCGGAACTGAGCTTGTCATTCTTGAAGGCGGAGATGAAATTCTCCCAGGCTTCGAAAAACAAATGAGTTCCCTTGTTACTCGCAGACTGAAGAAAAAAGGCAATGTTGAAATCCATACAAACGCGATGGCTAAAGGCGTTGAAGAAAAGGCTGACGGCGTAACAGTCACTTTCGAAGTAAAAGGTGAAGAAAAAACCGTTGATGCTGATTACGTATTGATCACTGTCGGACGCCGTCCAAATACTGATGAACTTGGTCTTGATCAAGTCGGTATTGAGATGACTGACCGCGGTATTATCAAAACTGACAAACAGTGCCGTACAAACGTCCCTAACATCTATGCAATCGGTGATATCATTGAAGGACCGCCGCTTGCTCACAAAGCATCTTACGAAGGTAAGATTGCTGCAGAAGCGATCGCTGGAGAGCCTGCAGAAATCGATTACCTTGGTATTCCTGCGGTTGTCTTCTCTGAGCCTGAGCTTGCATCAGTCGGTTACACTGAAGCACAGGCGAAAGAAGAAGGCCTTGACATTGTTGCTGCTAAATTCCCATTTGCAGCAAACGGCCGTGCGCTTTCTCTTAACGAAACAGACGGCTTCATGAAGCTGATCACTCGTAAAGAGGACGGCCTTGTGATCGGTGCGCAAATCGCCGGCGCAAGCGCTTCTGACATGATTTCTGAATTAAGCTTAGCTATCGAAGGCGGCATGACTGCTGAAGATATCGCTATGACAATTCATGCGCATCCAACATTGGGTGAAATCACAATGGAAGCTGCTGAAGTGGCAATCGGAAGCCCGATTCACATCGTAAAATAATAGAGATAACATAAAAAACAGCCCTGCTTTAAGCGAGGGCTGTTTTCCTTTATTTAGACAGTACATGCTGTAATGGCTTAATAATGTCTTCTTTCTTTTTCACACATCCCTCTATTTTCACAACGACATGCCGCTGATCAACTACCATGAGAGTAGGGACGGTTTCGATTTCATCTTCCCAGCCTTTCCTATTATCGTATACCTTCATTTTATCTATTTGATCAGGATAATCCTTTTCTAAATCAAGCAGAGCATCATAATATGACGCCTCTTGATCAATTTGATTTTCATCAGAAAAAAATAGGATTTGAGTATGATGAATGCTGTCAATTCGGCTTTTTTGTATTGGATTGATTGTGGAAAGGGTGCAGCCCGATAAAGCAAATATTATCATCAGTATGGGAAATACCGCGCGATATCGCATCTATCTTCTCCTCTGTATAAACCATAGTAAACTAGTTTTAGTTTATCACGAGTAACCGCGTCATCTGCTTCTTGTTACCTAATTGTTATATAATTGAAACCGTTTTTAAAGAGAGATAACATTCCTTTAAACCCAATACTCTGAACGCACATTTTATTCATCGCGAATCATTTGAAATTTCGTTACACGATTCAAAAAAAGTTCAAGAAAACATGAAATCACCATGTCTTTTCAGCATAAGTATCGAATGAAAGCGTTTGTTATGAAGATGATGATTCATATAACCGAAAAGAAAAAACATGTTACATTAAAAGTTTTTCCAAATAAATGTGTTATACAGTTTGTTGTTGACATTTTAAATGTGACATATTAATATAATACCAATAAAAGAAATTAAGCGTTTTCAAAATTAAAAGAAATGGGGAATGAGAGATGGGTACGATTGTTTGCCAAGATTGTAACGAAGCCATTCATTACTTCGAGGATGAGAAGGTTACAACGTTATACGGAACATGCTGCGGACAATGTCAGTGTCCTCTTGATGAAGAGTAAGAAAAAGCATGCGGCTTAGCCGCATGCTTTTTGTATTTATTGAATAGCTTTTTGCTCTTTTATAACTCGAATCATGCTTAGAGTAGAGTCCTCCGGTCCTTGAACTGGAAGTCCGGCATCAATGTTTTTGAAGATGTAGCTGATGTTTTCTTCTGTAATAATCTCTCCGGGGATAAAGATAGGAATTCCAGGCGGATACACCATTACAAATTCAGCGATAATCCGTCCTGCTGCTTCTTTTAATGGAACAACTTCTGTATTCGCATAGAAAGCGTCACGCGGCGTCATCGCCAGTAACGGGATTTCTGGAAGCAGTACCTTTGTCTGTTGATGGGTAACATCATTTGCTGACATTTGACGCGCAATCTCTTTTAAAGCTTCAACAAGGCGATCCGCATCGTTTTGGCTGTCACCAGGCGTGAAGATACACAAGATGTTATAAAGATCTGAAAGCTCTACTTCAATATTAAAGGATTCCCGCAGCCACTTCTCGACATCATGTCCTGTGAGCCCAAGATTTTTAACTGAAATAATTAATTTTGTCGGGTCATAATTGTAAGCTGCTTTAGAACCAAGAATTTCTGAACCGACACAGTAAATGCCCTCAATTTGGTTCAGACGTTCTCTCGTCTGGTTGGCAAGCTTCAACGTTTCTTCAGCAAGCTGGTAGCCCTCTGTCGCAAGGCGTTTTCTGGCGACGTCCAAAGAGGCTAGAAGCAAATAAGAAGTAGACGTGGTTGTCAGCATGCTGAGTATCGATTGCACTCTGTCTTTAGATACAAGGCCTTCTTTCATGTTTAGAATAGAGCTTTGTGTCAGTGATCCGCCTAGCTTATGCACACTTGTCGCGGCCATGTCTGCACCTGCCTGCATCGCTGAAAGCGGAAATTGGTCATGAAAATGAATATGAACGCCGTGTGCTTCATCGACCAGAACCGGCACATTAAAGGAATGGGCTAATTCTACGATGCTTTTTAAATCAGCAGCTACTCCGAAATATGTCGGGTTGATCACTAGAAGCCCCTTGGCATCAGGATGTTCACTCAGCGCCCGTTTAGCGGATTCAAGTGTAATGCCGTGAGAGATGCCCAGTTCATTGTCAATTTCAGGATGAATAAAGATTGGGACAGCTCCGGAAAATACAATAGCTGACATAATGGATTTGTGCACATTTCTTGGAATGATGATTTTATCTCCAGGTCCGCAGACAGCCATCACCATTGTCATGATTGCGCCGCTTGTGCCCTGAACAGAAAAAAAGGTGTGGTCCGCGCCGAAGGCTTCGGCCGCCAAATCCTGCGCTTCTTTAATAATGCCTTTAGGCGCATGCAGGTCATCTAATGGTTCAATATTAATCAAATCTATACTTAACGCGTTTTCACCGATAAATTGTCTAAACTCTGGATCCATTCCTGCCCCTTTTTTATGGCCGGGAATGTGGAATTGAACAGGCTGTCTGCTTGCGTGCTTTTTCAGGCCTGTGTATAAGGGTGTTTCATGTTGCGACAATTGTTTTCCCACCTTTGTAGTAATACCTATGCATATTAGTGTGTATTAAAATCAGTTTCTCAACCGTTTTTTAGACGTAAAACAAATGAATTATATTATGAACTTGAAAGAATGTAAAGAACAATTTATGATCAAATGAAGATGCTTTTTGTAAAAGGAAAGCGAATTTATAAGGAGTGAAGAAAATGGAATACCAATATCCCATGAATGAAGATTGGACAACCGAAGAAGCAGTGGATGTGATTGCATTTTTCCAGCAGGTTGAACAGGCTTATGAAAAGGGAGCCGATCGTGAAGAACTGCTTAAGGCGTACCGGCGTTTCAAAGAAATTGTGCCGGGAAAAGCTGAAGAAAAAAAGCTATGCGGCGAGTTTGAGGAACAAAGTACATACTCTCCTTATCGTACGGTCAAGCAGGCGAAGGAATCTGACCAGGCAAAGATTAAGATGTAAAAGGAAAAGAGCCGGATGAAAGATCCCGGCTCTTTTTTATGCTTGTGATACTTTTTGGGTTAAGCGATACAGAAATGCAAGCTGCTGGAAGGCATCGTCGATTCGCTGCAGAAATTCATCGTTATTCATACTCAGCACCTCATCTTTTGAAAGCTGTATACCGCATAACAGTTCGGCTTTCTTTATGGTCTGCAAACGTTCAAACAAAGTCTTGAGTTGTTCCTTGTCCATTTCTGACTGCTTATGGACCCCTGGCTTTGTGTGATCCGCAGACCAAACGAAGCTGTCTGGAATGTGATTTGTAACGCTGTCTTGATTCGCTTCAAGCAATTTGCCGTATTCTTCTTTTATAGGGGACTCATAAATGATCGCGAACCATACAAAAACATGGCTCTCCCACAAGCCGATTTGAAAATGCGGCAGTTTTTTATAGCCTCTTTTGCTATTGGCAAAAGCCACCCAGCTGTCTGCGGGAGGGTTGACTGATCTTCTTGCGTGCTTGGCCACATGGGGGAACATTTCATCTCCGGTTAAAGCAGATAATGTCGGGGTAAAGTGCTCGCCTAGAGCAGTCAGCTTCGGACGAACCCGCTCTTTTAACACCTCCATGCGCGCGTCTAAGCCGTCTATTGTAAATGTGTGAAAGTCTTCTTCAGTAAAACGCATTTGTGTCATGATTTTCCTCCTTCATGCTAAGTATACATATTTTATCACAGTTAGAACGCGCAGCAAAAAGATGAGCACGCGTTTGAAGAGAGGGGGAATGTGGTAATAAACGAATAGGTAAACACACAATTTTCAGAATCATGTTACAGGTAAATAGAAGAATCATAGGATATAAGAAGTATCATTGTTGAATGGCAAAATGGGATGCTTTTTTAAAACAAATGATCTCTGGAAGGGGCGAAAGACAATGAGGCAAGTTGTGAAAGAGGGATTTAGGGAAGAGAAAAACAACCGTGTAGCTGTCTGGAGACTAGAGGTTGATTATGAATTGGCAACCCTTTATGAGGCAATGCAGAAAGAAAATGACGAGCAGATTGAACTAAGCAAAAACAAACTTGAACGTCTCAGAAAAGAATGGATTCGCCTCAACGGGTAAAAAGCTATAGTGAAAACGAACCGCGTGAATGGTTCGTTTTTACGTGAGAAGGCATATTTTTCATTTTCCTTGCTTTTTCACTGCCGTTATCAGTATTCTATAAAATAAAGGTCTACATAGAAAAGAGGTACGCATGAATGACAAATTGGACGGAAATTGATGAGACTGCAAAGAAATGGATAAAAGAAGCAGGCGCAAGAATTAAACAGTCGATGCACGAAAGCCTGACAATTGAAACAAAATCAAATCCGAATGATTTAGTCACCAATATTGACAAGGAAACGGAAAAGTTTTTTATTGACCGCATTCAAGAAACCTTTCCGGGGCATCGCATACTTGGAGAAGAAGGACAAGGAGATAAAATCCACTCATTGGAGGGTGTCGTCTGGATTATCGATCCGATTGACGGCACGATGAATTTTGTGCACCAGCAAAGAAATTTTGCAATCTCAATTGGTATTTTTGAAAATGGAAAAGGCAAAATCGGTTTAATTTACGATGTGGTGCATGATGAACTGTATCACGCGTTTAGTGGTAAAGGTGCTTATATGAATGAAACGGAGCTGTCTCCTTTAAAGGAAACCATTATTGAAGAAGCGATTCTTGCCATTAATGCAACATGGGTGACGGAAAACAGAAGAATTGACCCGGGTGTGCTGGCGCCGCTTGTGAAAAGGGTGAGAGGAACACGCTCCTATGGCTCTGCCGCTTTAGAACTGGCAAACGTCGCTGCGGGAAGAATTGACGCTTACATTACGATGCGGCTTGCTCCTTGGGATTACGCAGCCGGGTGTGTGCTGTTAAACGAAGTAGGGGGCATCTATACAACGACTGAAGGTGAACCGTTCACCTTTTTAGAAAATCACTGTGTGCTGGCCGGAAACCCATCTATACATAAAACAATATTGGAAGAGTATCTTCATGCTGATAAATAGACCATTTGAACAGGATGACCTCAGTTGGTTTGAGGAAATTGCGGAGGCTCATCCTGTTTGGAAAAAGGAAGAGTTTGGGGAAAAAGATGCAGAAAGTTATATGATCTCCTACTCGATGTATAACGGATCATGGCTTGTATGGGAAAAAGACGGCCTGCCTGTTGCCGTCAGCTATCATCTCGAATGGGCTCCTTCCAACGGAAAGCCATGGCTGGGAACAGTGCTGGTTGATCCTGCTGAAGAAAGAAAAGGGCATGCCAGAGAGACCATTGAACAGATCGGCCAATCGCTGAAGGAAAAACACAGAGCGCTATTTACAGCGGTTCCGATTGACCGGAATGAATGGATCCGGTTTTTGAGCCAGTGCGGCTTTGAACAGCTCAAGACGGAGAAAGATGAGGCAGACAAGTCATACATGATCATGGTAAAGCCTTTAGTTTAAGCTGCCGTATACATGACGGCAGCTTATTTTCATGCACAAAAAACCTCCCAATCTTTAACCATCGATTGAGAGGCGAGCTTGGTGATGAACCAAGGGGTTTATTTTTTTACGGCGTGTATATAATGAATGGTTTCAAACGCTGACAAATAATCCGTTCGTTTCTTGAAGAAAAGGTCATTGATTTCAGCTGGTGTGACATGTTCATAGATGAGTAAACCAGCTGAATCTAATGCTTTTTCGATTTCATGATAAGTAAAACACGATTTCATCGGTTCACCGGCTGCTGAAGCCAACTTCACCATATGTTCAACTCTATTAGACATTCCTTTTGTTTCAAAGAGCGTTTCGTCTGCATAATCAAAAACGATAGAGCTTCCCGAGGGAACATGGGCAAATAAATGGTTAAGCAGGTTCTTATTTTCTGCTTTCGTCAAGTAATAAGAAACTCCTAAAAGGCTGAAGAACGTTTTTTTGTTATCAAAGCCTTCATCTAAGAGAGGCTGATATGAAAACGTTTTGGTAAAGTCCATAGGAACCAAATGAAGATTCGTTGGGATAGTCAGCTGTGCATGATCCAATCTTTTCTTTTTCAATTGCTGTGTAGCGAGGTAATCAATTTCAAATATATCTAAGCTGTTTTCCAGCTCTGGATGCCGAAAGCAGAAAGTATCTAACCCGGCGCCAAGAATGACATACTGTTTTGCCCCCAGCACCACTTCGTTGCGCAATACTTTCTCACAATATGCTGCTCGAGCTAAGGGCGTAGGGGAAAGCTGGACTTGTGTAATCCACTTCAGCATTTCCTCTGGGTCATCTTGAAACTTCAAGGCAATATCCTTATTGAAAAACTGTATGCCTTGTATCATATTTTGACTAATGTCGGAAAACTCTTTTTCAGAAATAAGGTCTTTTGCAATATAATCGTCAAAAATTTTAGGTGTGTCATATTGACTGTGATAGGCTCGGCTAAAAGCAGATAGTAAAGCTGTTAAACTGGACTCATTTTCCTTCATATCATGTCCTCCTGATAAACAAAAATAAGATTCCCCCGGCCAGGAGAATCTTATTATACACACAAAAATATTAATAGTAAATTATAGCATAAATAAAAAATTTCGTCAATATATTTGGGTTGGAAGAGTAAGATTTTTCTCTTTTATTTGTTAGCTATTACTTGTAATACATAACTGCAACATGACCTGCTTTTGTGAGAGTCTTATATTAATCCGCTTTGCTCATACGGAACAACGTCATCATGATCGCCGTGCATCATGAGCATCGGTGGCTCCTCGCGATGGAACTTAAGCGGCTTGAGCCTAGCTTTAAAATCTCATGTAAATTTGCTCTGACGCAGCAGTCGGGATTAGGATTTTCATGGTGTGGAAAAGGTCGCCTTCTACCCAATCGCCTTATAAATGTCGTAGAAATGACTTCTGCATCTTTTAATGGTAAGCCCCGCCGGCACCTCTTTTGACATCATTAAACCCGTTTTTTAAAACAATCGGCTGATTTGGCGGATAATGACCGGGTTTGTATGTGCGCAGTCTGCGATTTATTCAGAGGTAAGGTAGGCAGTCCGCACATTTGAACATTAACATATGTCCGGCTGTCGTGAAACAGCTGCTGATTTTCAAAAAAACTTGAAAATCAAGAAAAAGCCTGAGATATCTCAGGCTTTTCATTTAGAAATTACAAACCGACGGCATTCCAGGCTGCTTCAACTTTTGCGGCGTCAGTTGAGCCATAAAGGTCACGGGCAGACTGAATGAGGGCGGCCTTCGCATCTTTGAAAGTGGAATAAGGCGTAAGATACGTTGTTAACGCACGGTAATAAATCTGCTGTGATTTAGAAATGCCTAGTTTTGTAATAGTATTGTAAGCGGCTTTGTTTGGAATTCCGCTGTTTATGTGTACACCGCCGTAATCGCCTTCATCTGTATTCGGAAGGTTTTGATAGTTGGCGTAATTGTCAGGCTGGTCATATTTTGTCGGATTGGACAAGCTGCGGAGAGCCGGCTGGCTGACCGTAATGTCTTCACCGATATCCCAGTCTTCTGTATCAGTAAAGTAACCGAACACATCAGAGAACGACTCGTTTAATGCCCCAGGCTGATTTTCATAGACAAGGTTGGCTGTTTCTTGAGTGACACCGTGTGTCATTTCATGCGCTGTCACATCCAAGGAGCCGGAAAGCGGGGAGAAGAAGGAGCCGTCTCCGTCACCGTAAATCATTTGATCCCCTGTCCAAGCGGCGTTATTATACTGGCTGCCGTAGTGAACAGAAGAAACGATTTTACTGCCTTTGTTGTCATAGCTGTTCCGTTTAAACGTCGAGTAAAAATAATCGTACACTTTACCCAGGTTATAGTGGGCGTCTACAGCTGCGCGCTGTGATGAAGTTGTGAATTTATTTGTTGTGCTTGAGACTAGCGTTCCCGGAAGGCGGCTTTGTCTGTTTTGTAAATCATACGTGATAATCTGAGTGCCGGTTGGTTTTGACAGATCTCTTAAAACATATTTGCCGCTCTCATAAGAAATATTCAGAGGAACTGTTGCACCTTTTAGTGTGGTCCCTGATCCTGTTGCGGCTGCATGTTCTACTTTATTTTGCTGTTTTAAAATGCTGCCTGTTTCGGCATCCACTAAGACTTCCCAGTTCGCAGGTTCAGGTTCAATATAGCGAATCGTGACATCGTAAGCCAGACGATAGCTGCCGTCCTCTGTTTCTACCGCTTTTAACTCCGCTTTATCGCTGTTTTTTGCGCTTCCGTTAGAAACGGCGTCAGGTGATTTGCCAATGGCTTTAAAAGCGAGTGTCAATGCTTTGTCAGAGGATACCTTTTTGCTGTTTTTTGTATTTGAAGCAGACTGATTGTGCAATTCTCCATTGATCGCATAGACTTTGTCAGATTTATCGACGTGAACGATCACTTGGGAATCTTTAATAGGCACTCCGTTAATGACAGGCACGTATCGAAAGTGCTTGTACCCAAGAGCGTCAGTTGTGCTTTCCACAAGTTTCAGTCTTTTGGCGGGATCGCCTTTAAACACTTTGCTGTTCTTTTTCAAAAACTGTTTGACAGCTTTGTCATTTGGAGCAGAGAGCTCTGTTTGTGCAATGGCGCTTTTGGGAAGAAAGTTTGTTTGATTCTCCTTAAGCTGGTAATTCTCAGCAGCCTGAACACCCGGAAGGCCGATCGATAAACTCATAAACGAAGCAGCGACAACAACGGACAATTTTTTACCTAAACCCACAATAAATCCCCCTTTTTGAAAATACTGAAAAATCTTTATATCGTTATATTAAACGAGCAATCTAGCATTCTCAACAAAAACTAACATAACTAGACAAAATTGATAGAATTGTCCTGTGTTTATTTTTGTTGAATAATATCAAGATGAGTCAAGTGTCATGTGCTGGATGATTGCAAGAGTTATGCCGTCTTTTCATCAAAGGGGGGATGAGAAATTTTTGGTTTTTATTGAAACTTTTTAACAAGTGGCTTGTCTAACCGGATGAGGCCTTAATAAGAAGTAAAGGATTGTTGTACGTGTTGGAATTATTCAGTCATTATGTATTGCATTTTGAACAGATACACTGCAAGAGCTGCTGCAGCTAAAGGGTCAGCACCAATCCGTTTTGATTTTAAGAGAATGTCAAGAGCTTTCTTATGAAGAAATTTCCGAAATCTTAGGCTGGAGCCTTTCAAAAGTGAAAACCACACTTCACCGGGCAAGATTGGAGCTCAAGAAAAACATGACGAATAGAAGAGAGGAGGAGCGGATATGACCTGCTTTCTAGTAAGAGACCTTCTCCCTCTGTATATTGAAGGTGATTGCAAAAAAGAAACGGAAAACTTCATTGAAGAGCATATGAAAACCTGCGGCAGCTGCAGAGACATGTATAAACAGATGTCTGAGCCTTTTGAGTTTAAAGATGAACAAGCACCTCAAGATGCTTTTCTGCCTGAAGAAGAAATCCGTTTTAAACAAAGGTACTATGGTATGCTGATTATTAAAGCAGCCTTCTGGTTTGGAGCAGTGTTTGCTGTGATGCTAATCATCAAACTGCTGATCTAAAGGAAAAGCGCTTGCCGGATTGACGGACAAGCGCTTTTATTACATTAAGCCTGCGGATGAAGCATTTGGTAGATGGCTGCAAGCTGTTCTTGAGACAGAGCGCCAAAGAGCTTTTCATAAAAAATTGCCTGCTCCGTTGTCGCACCAGCTTCTAAAGCTGCATTTTTATCAAAGCTGTACGCTCCATCTTCTGAAACAATGGATGCCTGCAGAATATGAATCTTAAGGGAAACAGCGGCGAAAAATTGGTCAAGTGCGAGTGCTTCTTTTTCTGTGAAGCCGAGCTCAACAGCTTTTTCTGTATCAAATTTGTAGCTGCCGTCTTCAACATACACACATTGTGAAACAACATCAAAAAATTCAGAGGTCGATTCCCACAATTTCGCAATGATTTGAGCCTCTTCTTGTGTCATTCCTAACTCGACAGCTTTTTCACTGTCAAAATAATAAACCCCGTCTTCTTCATATATACATTGATTTAATAAATCTAAAAATGCATTCAGGTCTTTATGTGTGATTGTCTCCTGCAAAGCAGGTGTGCTGTGACTAACTGTTTTTGCGCTTGCGGCATCAGGTCCGAAAGTTAGCAGGGTGGCTGAGGTCAGTGCGGCGGTTGTAAGTATGGCTTTTTTTACAAATGTTTTTTTCATGTTTCGTCTCTCCCTTTTGTGAATTGTGGTGCAATTCCCATTATAGGGAGAGGCTGGTGTCAGGAAAATAGGCTTTATGGTAGTTTATGTATATCAATGTCGAACCACTTTTGTTTGGTTAAAGATGTCATATTTAGAACGAATGTCCATGAATGGATATCGTTTTGCTTCTTCCCGCCTAGGAAACAGGGGAGATAAGCCTTACGCCACCAAAAAACACCGCATTCATTTGCGGTGTTTTTGATTATAATGTCTTTAGCGAGGATAAGCTTTTAATCGAGCAATCCTTGCTCACGCATTTTCTTTTTTAACGTAAATCCGCTTCCCATCACGGCGCAAACGAGCACAATGCTGGCGATAATGCCCCACGCGCTTTTTTCGGCGATAAAGACGCCGATCAGCATTATGCTGAAAACCGCTGCAAATGCAAATAATAATAAAAGCCAATTCATTTTTTTCATATTTCCATCCCCTTTTACGTCTTATGATAAGTTTACAGAAAAACGTGACGCTTTTAAAGAGGATGTGTGGTATAATATGAAAGTTATCTAATTTTTTTAGGAGATGAAAAAGTGAAACTTCGAAATGATCTTCGCAACATCGCGATTATTGCCCACGTTGACCATGGGAAAACGACTCTAGTCGATCAGCTTTTACACCAGGCTGGTACATTCCGTGCCAACGAACAAGTTGCTGAACGCGCAATGGACTCAAACGATCTTGAACGCGAACGCGGCATTACAATTTTGGCGAAAAATACTGCGATTAACTATAAAGATACACGTATCAATATTTTGGATACCCCTGGACACGCAGACTTTGGGGGAGAGGTAGAACGGATTATGAAAATGGTTGACGGTGTACTGCTTGTCGTTGACGCATATGAAGGCTGTATGCCTCAAACTCGTTTCGTTCTGAAGAAAGCTCTTGAGCAAAACTTGAACCCGGTTGTTGTTGTGAACAAAATCGACCGTGATTTCGCACGTCCTGAAGAAGTGATCGATGAGGTTCTTGACCTGTTCATCGAGCTTGATGCAAATGAAGAACAGCTCGAATTCCCGGTGGTATATGCTTCCGCGATTAATGGAACAGCGAGCCTTGATCCGAAGCAGCAAGATGAAAACATGGAAGCTTTATATGAAACGATTATTAAGCATGTTCCGGCGCCTGTTGAGAATGCAGATGAGCCGCTTCAATTCCAAGTTGCACTTCTTGATTATAACGACTATGTAGGCCGTATCGGAATCGGACGCGTTTTCCGCGGTACGATGAAAGTCGGTCAGCAGGTTTCTCTTATGAAGCTTGACGGTACAGCTAAATCATTCCGTGTGACAAAAATCTTTGGTTTCCAAGGCTTAAAACGGGTGGAAATTGAAGAAGCAAAAGCGGGAGACCTCGTTGCGGTTTCCGGTATGGAAGATATCAACGTTGGTGAAACAGTCTGTCCTGTAGAGCATCAAGAACCGCTTCCGGTGCTTCGCATTGATGAACCGACACTTCAAATGACATTTGTCGTAAATAACAGCCCGTTTGCCGGCCGTGAAGGAAAATATGTGACTGCCCGCAAAATTGAAGAACGCCTTCAGTCACAGCTGCAGACTGATGTCAGCTTGCGTGTCGAGCCTACAGCTTCTCCGGATGCTTGGGTGGTTTCTGGCCGCGGTGAGCTTCACCTGTCTATTCTAATTGAAAACATGCGCCGTGAAGGCTATGAGCTTCAAGTATCAAAACCTGAAGTTATCATAAAAGAAATTGACGGTGTACGCTGTGAGCCTGTAGAGCGCGTGCAAATTGATGTTCCGGAAGAGCATACAGGCTCTGTAATGGAATCAATGGGAGCGCGCAAAGGTGAAATGATCGATATGATTAACAACGGTAACGGCCAAGTCCGTTTAATCTTTACAGTGCCTTCCCGCGGATTGATCGGTTACTCAACAGAGTTCCTGTCATTAACACGCGGTTTCGGTATCCTGAACCATACGTTTGACAGCTACCAGCCGATGCAGGCGGGCCAAGTCGGCGGACGCCGTCAAGGTGTGCTCGTGTCAATGGAAAACGGAAAAGCGACATCTTACGGAATTCAAGGGATTGAAGACCGCGGTGTGATTTTTGTTGAGCCTGGTACTGAAGTTTATGAAGGAATGATTGTTGGAGAGCATAACCGTGACAACGACCTTGTTGTCAATGTCAGCAAAATGAAACAGCAGACAAACGTCCGCTCTGCAACAAAAGATCAAACAACAACAATTAAAAAAGCGCGCATCATGTCTCTTGAAGAATCTTTAGAGTACTTAAACGAAGATGAATACTGCGAAGTAACGCCTGAATCCATCCGTTTAAGAAAGAAAATCCTCAACAAAAACGAACGTGAAAAAGCGGCTAAAAAGAAAAAAACAGCAGGATTGTCTTAATCCTTTGCAGAATTTGAAAAGATAGAACCCGTACGCTATAGGGGAGGGAATCTTTTTGAATGACGTAAGCGAACGCCTGTCGTTCTTCGCCGCTCTATACCAAGTGGATCGGCAGCCCGCAGCGGGCATGTGGCTGCTATACGGCACCATTTTTGTTTTAGCTGTTATTGTGTTTAAACTTGGATTTGCAAAACGGCTTCCGGTATTAAAATCAGCAGTGGTATACTTATTTCTGGCTTTAGGCTGCACTGTTTTGACTTTTCTCGGTGTATTTTTGCCTGTGGCAGAGGGATTGGTCATCGCTGCATTGATTTTAATCATTTACAAAATTCGGCTGTATCAGTCGAAAAAGGAACAGTCGGCAAAATCATGAAAAAAGACTCAGCATCTCGCTGAGTCTTTTTTTATTCTGTATGAATAGCTGCCGCTTTATTTTTTAACTTTTTCTTTCTTCTGCTGTCCCGGGTGAAACGTGAACTTTCCGGTTTTCAGCCGTTCTTCTGTTTTTTGGGCAATTCGGTCATGGCATTCCTGGCACATATATGTATGGATCGGACGGTTTCTCAGCCGTTTCGCGATCAGGGTTTCATCATCAATTGTTTCAATTTTATCACAAATAGAACATTGGACCCTCATCATATCACCTCTTTCACTCTACTATGTATTATATCATGGATCAGATGCTGTCCAAAATAAGAAAAAGCTAAAGCCCAAGGGCTATAGCTTAATCATTATTGTTCTTTTTCATATGATGATCAGATTGATCGTTTTGTTCCGTTTCCATTTCCTTCTCTTGCTTTTCGTTTAATTGATCGTTTTGCTGCTTGGTTTGCGGTTCATCTTCATCGTCAATCACATCGTTAGGCACTTCCGGAAGCACCCGTCCGACAATTGCGGCCAGTTCATCTAAAATCCCCGTAACAGGGCGGCCTTCACTGATCTCTCTTCCCATTTCATTGAGGCGGCTGACGGTATCAGGATCAGCAACCACGACTGCATTGGCTCCGTGCCGATCATTTTTTAAAGCCTGTGCCACAGAGTATTTAATGGTTTCGACTTTACTTCTATCCAGATTATCGTCAACGTCAATTCCTACTACAGCATATCCCCCGAGCACAATAGCTGTTGCATCCTTGACATCTGGCACTTTTTCAGCAACGCCGACAAGATGCTTGGCAATATCGGTTCTAGTTCCATTGTCTTTTGTTTCCTGAGATGTGTCCTTTACGTGAATCGGTTTTGTTTCCTGCTGTCTTGTTGATTCTTTTTCAATATTTTGCTCCTGTCTTCCCTGTTGAACAGCGCAGGCGGACAAAATGAGTGTGAGCTGTATGATAATGAAAAGAATTCGCACTTGCGGTTTCCCTCCTTGAAATGCATTCATTAATTTTATTGTTGAATTAACCTTCTATCTTTATTCACAAAAACATATATTTTAGCAGGCGTTCACCTTTTTCATCGTAAAAGAAGCAGGAAGAACTTTGACCCTTATATCAGGAGGCTGAGACTTGAGTAAAATTTATGTGTTAGATACGAATGTGTTATTACAGGATCCTAACGCTATTTTTTCTTTTGAAGAAAATGAAGTTGTCATCCCTGCTGTCGTTTTAGAAGAGGTTGATTCAAAGAAACGATATATGGACGAAGTTGGGAGGAATGCGAGGCACGTATCTAAGCTGATAGACGCGCTAAGACTGAAGGGGAGACTGCATGAGAAGGTTCCGCTTGATACGGGAGGAACGCTCAGAATTGAATTAAACCACCGTTCCTTTCACCAGCTTCAAGAAATTTTTATCGAAAAAACGAATGATAATCGTATATTAGCCGTTGCTAAAAACTTAAGCCTCGAAGAAGAGACGAAGGAAAACGGCAGGCCTGTGATCCTTGTTAGCAAGGATGTATTAGTCAGAGTCAAAGCGGATGCCATCGGCCTTCTTGCTGAAGATTTCTTAAATGACCGTGTTGTGGACAATGATGAGATGTACAGCGGTTATAAGGATTTATATATTAACCAGCAGTTATTTAGCTCTTTTTACGGAAAAAATCAAATTTCAGTTCAGGATATAAAGCAGCATGCTTTTTACCCAAACCAGTTCGCGTTAATGAAGGATGAATTAGGAGGATCCTCCTCAGCTGTCGGTATTGCGGATAAAACGGGTAAGGTCTTAAAAAGGCTTGTGTTTGATGATGAACACGTTTGGGGAATCAGACCGAGGAATGTTCAGCAGACCATGGCGTTAGAGCTTTTGCTGCGAGAAGATATTCCGCTGGTGACGCTGATCGGAAAAGCCGGAACCGGGAAAACATTGCTTGCTTTGGCAGCGGGGCTATTACAGACAGAAGATTTAGGGATATATAAAAAGCTGGTCGTGGCAAGGCCGATTGTACCTGTGGGCAAGGATATCGGATACTTGCCGGGTGAAAAAGAGGAGAAGCTAAAGCCTTGGATGCAGCCGATTTTTGATAACTTGGAGTTTCTGTTTAATGCCAAGAAACCGGGAGAGCTCGAGGCGATTTTGGCAGGGATCGGTTCAATCCAAGTAGAGGCGCTGACTTATATCAGAGGGAGAAGCATTCCCGATCAATTTATTATTATTGATGAGGCGCAAAATTTGACCAGGCATGAAGTGAAAACACTTCTTACAAGAGTGGGCGAAGGCAGTAAAATTGTCTTAATGGGCGATCCTGAACAAATTGATCACCCATATTTAGACAGTCTGAATAATGGTCTGGCATATGTCGTTGAGCGATTTAAAGGACAACCCATCTCAGGCAGTGTGAAGCTTTTAAAAGGTGAGAGATCCGGGCTTGCCCAGCTTGCCGCTGACTTGCTGTGATGATTTAAATGATTTCAATCTCTTTTATATTGGTGATTGGCTGGACGTGATCAACTGGATCTTCAAAATAAATATGAACCGGGCCGCCTTCCTGAATCGGCTTGCCTGCCTGGCTGAAATGGACAATACTGTTCAGCGCGGTATCAAGAGGAACGGCGGCTTTACCGGAACTTGTAATAAATACGCATTGTGATGCAGAGCTGAGCGGCTCAGCATTTTTCAGCACACTTCCCAATTTCATTGCGAAGCTGCCGTTCATCAATTTCTGTTTCTCAAATTGTTTTTCCGTCTTTAATGTAGGCGGCGCAATCTGTCCTTCTCTAATAACACGTTCAGTATCCAGACCAGATTCATTCCCAGCCGAATGTAAATTGATTTCTTGGCCGCCCCCTTTACGGTCAAATGAAAATTTACGATCATCAAAAATCCATACGCTCGGATCAATCGTAATTGGATATGTAACATTGCCTTTTACTTGTATAACGCTCATGGTATAACCCCCTTCTCTCAAAATTATAAAAGTTTTCGCATGAATTGTCACTTTGTGTAACAAATTATGTGTATTGAGATGCTCAGGGAGCGAGGGTGGTCGCATGGTATGCCGGCATAATGACGAACTGGAAGCGTTAGTGAAAGAAGCAAAAAAGGTGACAGACAAGGGAGAGGTGGCCAGCTACATTCCCGCTTTAGCAAAAGCTGATCAGCACGATCTCTCAGTAGCGATTTATTATTCCAATAATACTTGTCTGTCAGCGGGTGACGTAGAGAAAACATTTACCCTTCAAAGTATATCGAAAGTGCTCTCACTTGCCCTTGTGTTAATGGAATACGGCAAGGACAGAGTCTTCAGTTATGTCGGCCAGGAGCCGACCGGTGATCCGTTTAATTCAATTATTAAGCTTGAAACCATGAATCCGAGCAAGCCGCTAAATCCTATGATAAATGCCGGAGCACTGGTTGTAACCAGCTTGATTAAAGGACAAACGTCTAAAGAGAGACTCGATTATCTGCTTTCTTTTATCAGGAAACTGACAAACAACCAAGACATCACCTACTGCCAGGACGTAGCTGAGTCTGAATACAGCACATCAATGATTAATCGGGCAATGTGTTATTATATGAAGCAGTATGGGATTTTTGAGGATGATGTTGAAGCAGTAATGGATTTATATACGAAGCAATGTGCGATTGAGATGAACAGTCTTGATTTAGCGAAAATTGGGGCAGTGTTTGCGCTTAACGGCAGGCATCCAGAAACAGGAGAACAAGTCATTTCAAAAGATGTCGCAAGAATTTGCAAGACGTTTATGGTCACCTGCGGAATGTATAATGCAAGCGGAGAATTCGCGATTAAGGTCGGAATTCCTGCGAAAAGCGGCGTATCAGGAGGGATTATGGGCATTTCACCCTATGATTTTGGGATCGGCATTTTCGGCCCGGCTTTGGATGAAAAAGGGAACAGCATTGCAGGTGTAAAGCTTTTGAAAATAATGTCTGAAACGTATAGGCTGAGTATTTTTTAATTTATGTCATCTGTTTAAATCCTCTTGCATTTTCTGCTGATACCCTTTATGATAAATAGAAGAATTAGGTACTCGCCTGGGGAACGGAGGGATACTTTTGGCTTCAGAGATGATAGTTGACCATCGGCAAAAAGCTTTTGAGCTACTGAAAGTTGACGCTGAGAAGATTTTGAAGCTGATCCGAGTACAAATGGATAACTTAACGATGCCTCAATGTCCTCTATATGAAGAGGTATTAGATACTCAAATGTTCGGACTTTCGAGGGAAATCGATTTTGCTGTCCGCCTGGGATTGGTTGACGAAAAAGATGGAAAAGACCTTTTATACACATTAGAACGCGAATTGTCTGCTTTGCACGACGCGTTTACAGGTAAATAAATGATAAAACTCAAACTAATTAACAGTTTGGGTTTTTTTATAACCGCTTGCTTTTTCACCGTATAATGACGGTCTCTTTTTGTGCATTTCATCCGAATCGTATAGAGAATCTTCGTGTCATTTGATAAATTGTAGTAAAATAAAAAATATAAATACATAAAAACCATAGGTAATGGAAGTTGGAAGCAGGGAAGAGGATGTTATGTTAAAAAAAATGCTAAAATCTTATGACTACTCACTGATATTCGCAATTGTTTTACTATGCGGATTCGGTTTAGTGATGGTATACAGCTCAAGTATGATTACGGCTGTTTCTCGGTATGGGGTAAGCAGTAATTATTTCTTCATGCGTCAGCTGTTTGCTTTAATCGCAGGAGGCATCCTTTTTATTGTTATGGCCGTGTTTCCTTACAAAGCACTGGCTCATCAAAAATTTCAAAAGGTGATGCTGCTTGTTTCAGTGTTTGCGCTTATCTCACTGTTTGTATTCGGGCATGTTGCCGGAAATGCGCAAAGCTGGTTTAAAATCGGCGGAATGAGTATTCAGCCGGGTGAATTTGTCAAGCTGGTAGTGATTTTATATCTAGCAGCTGTCTATGCAAAAAAACAAAGCTATATTGATCACCTGTTAACAGGAGTTGCGCCTCCTGTGGTGATGACGGTTATTATCTGCGGTTTAATTGCCATGCAGCCTGACTTTGGTACAGCGATGATTATCGCCATCATCGCTACGTGTATGATCTTGTGCTCGGGTTTCAGCGGGAAGACGCTGGTAAGGCTTGTTTTGCTGGGTGGAATTGTCTTAATTCTGGTCAGTCCAATTATTTATTTTAATATGGATAACATTTTAACAGAAAAGCGTTTAGCTCGTTTTGAGAGTCTGGAAGATCCGTTTAAATATGCGAATACATCAGGTTTGCAAGTGATCAATTCTTATTATGCGATTGGGTCGGGAGGTATTTTCGGTCTTGGGCTCGGAGAAAGTATCCAGAAATACGGGTATCTTCCTGAGTCACATACTGACTTTATCATGGCCGTGATTGCTGAAGAACTCGGCATTTTTGGGGTATTGTTTGTTGTTTTCCTGTTGGGCTTTATCGTATTAAAAGGTTTCTATATTGCGAGAAAATGCGATGACCCGTTTGGAAGTCTTCTGGCAATCGGCATTTCAAGCATGATTGCCGTACAATCGTTTATTAACCTTGGCGGTGTCAGCGGGCTCATCCCGATTACGGGTGTTACGCTGCCATTCATCAGCTACGGAGGCTCTTCTTTACTGCTTTTATTGGGAAGTATGGGGATATTAATCAATATCAGCATGTTTGTGAAATATTCAGAGAATAAGAAGAAGAGAGAGTCCTTGGCGCCAAAGGGAATGAAAAAGAAACAGCTTGAAAAAACTGTTTATCTGTAAAAAACAAGTGTGTACACGTAAAGGGTATTCCGATATGATAGATTATATTCCATTCGGGTAAGGGGGAAAAAAGTTTGTCACAGCAATCGATACAAAAAGTGTTAGTAGCAAACAGGGGAGAAATTGCAATCCGTATATTCCGTGCTTGTACAGAATTGAATATTCGTACAGTTGCGGTTTATTCAAAAGAAGATTCCGGTTCCTATCATCGTTACAAAGCAGATGAAGCGTACCTGGTGGGCGAAGGGAAAAAACCAATTGATGCCTACCTGGATATTGAAGGTATTATTGATATTGCGAAAAGAAACAAGGTGGATGCGATCCATCCGGGATATGGTTTCTTATCTGAAAATATACATTTTGCAAGGCGCTGTGAAGAAGAAGGCATCGTGTTCATCGGTCCGACTTCTGAACATTTAGATATGTTTGGTGATAAGGTAAAAGCGCGTGAGCAGGCGGAAAAAGCCGGAATTCCTGTTATTCCAGGAAGCGATGGCCCTGCAGAAACGCTTGAAGCAGTCGAACAATTCGGACAAATTCACGGTTATCCGATTATTATTAAAGCTTCGCTTGGCGGCGGCGGACGCGGCATGAGAATTGTCAGAAGTGAAAGTGAAGTCAAAGAAGCATATGAACGTGCGAAATCAGAGGCAAAAGCAGCCTTTGGCAATGATGAAGTATATGTAGAGAAACTGATTGAAAACCCTAAGCATATTGAGGTTCAGGTGATTGGAGACAATCAGGGCAACGTGATTCATCTTTTTGAACGGGACTGTTCTGTTCAAAGACGCCACCAAAAGGTGATTGAAGTAGCGCCGAGCGTTTCGCTGTCAACTGAATTGAGAGATCAAATTTGTGAAGCGGCGGTTGCGCTTGCTAAAAACGTGAACTATATAAATGCTGGTACGGTTGAATTCCTTGTCGCGAACAACGAGTTTTATTTTATAGAAGTAAATCCGCGTGTTCAAGTTGAGCATACAATTACGGAAATGATTACCGGTGTTGATATTGTGCAGACACAGATCCTTGTTGCCCAAGGCCACAGCCTTCACAGCAAAAAAGTCAACATTCCGGAGCAGAAGGACATTTTTACAATCGGCTATGCGATTCAGTCACGGGTAACGACTGAGGATCCGCAAAATGATTTTATGCCTGACACAGGGAAAATCATGGCTTACCGCTCGGGTGGAGGCTTTGGTGTTCGTCTTGATACAGGAAACAGCTTCCAAGGCGCCGTTATTACGCCATATTACGATTCACTGCTCGTTAAGCTATCAACTTGGGCTTTAACGTTTGAACAGGCGGCGGCCAAAATGGTTCGAAACCTTCAGGAGTTTAGAATCAGAGGAATTAAAACAAACATTCCGTTCCTTGAAAATGTCGCAAAGCATGAAAAGTTTCTGACAGGGCGATATGATACGTCTTTCATTGATACAACGCCTGAGTTGTTCAATTTCCCTAAACAGAAAGACCGCGGAACAAAAATGCTTACTTACATTGGAAATGTAACAGTGAATGGTTTCCCTGGAATCGGCAAAAAAGAGAAACCGGCGTTTGACAAACCGTTAGCTATCAAAGTAGACGTCGACCAGCAGCCTGCTAGAGGAACAAAACAGATTCTAGATGAAAAAGGCGCTGAAGGGCTTGTAAATTGGGTTAAGGAACAGAAATCTGTTCTATTAACTGATACAACATTCAGAGATGCCCATCAGTCTTTACTGGCGACTAGATTCAGATCGCATGATTTGAAAAAAATCGCTAATCCGACGGCTGCGTTATGGCCGGAGCTGTTCAGTATGGAAATGTGGGGAGGCGCGACCTTCGATGTAGCCTACCGCTTCCTGAAGGAAGATCCATGGAAGCGTTTGGAGGACCTCCGCAAGGAAGTGCCGAACACGCTGTTCCAGATGCTGCTTCGTTCCTCAAACGCTGTCGGCTATACGAATTATCCAGATAATGTAATTAAAGAATTTGTAAAGCAATCCGCTCAATCCGGCATTGATGTTTTCCGTATTTTCGACAGCTTAAACTGGGTAAAAGGGATGACGTTAGCAATTGATGCCGTTCGGGATTCAGGTAAAGTGGCTGAAGCGGCAATTTGTTACACAGGTGATATTCTCGATAAAACCCGTACAAAATATGATCTTGCTTATTATACATCTATGGCGAAGGAGCTTGAGGCTGCAGGGGCCCATATTCTCGGTATTAAAGATATGGCAGGTCTGTTAAAACCGCAAGCCGCATATGAGCTGGTGTCTGCGTTGAAAGAAACGATCAATATTCCGGTTCACTTACATACGCATGATACGAGCGGTAACGGAATTTATATGTATGCAAAAGCAGTAGAAGCAGGCGTTGATATAGTAGACGTGGCGGTCAGCTCAATGGCTGGCTTAACATCACAGCCTAGTGCGAGCGGATTTTACCATGCGATGGAGGGAAACTCCCGCCGTCCGGAAATGAACGTGCAAGGCGTGGAATTACTATCCCAGTATTGGGAATCAGTTCGTAAATATTATAGTGAATTTGAAAGCGGGATGAAGTCTCCGCATACTGAAATTTATGAGCATGAAATGCCTGGTGGCCAATACAGCAACCTGCAGCAGCAGGCGAAAGGCGTAGGCCTGGGCGATCGCTGGAACGAAGTCAAAGAGATGTACAGACGCGTAAATGATATGTTTGGTGATATTGTGAAGGTTACGCCTTCCTCTAAAGTAGTCGGGGATATGGCGCTGTACATGGTGCAAAATAACCTGACTGAAAAGGACATTTACGAAAAAGGCGAATCATTAGATTTCCCTGATTCTGTTATTGAGCTTTTCAAAGGAAATATTGGACAGCCTCATGGCGGATTCCCGGAAGAGCTTCAAAAGCTCATTTTAAAAGGGCAGGAGCCGATCACAGTCAGACCGGGAGAACTGCTTGAGCCGGTATCCTTTGAAGCGATCAAACAGGAGTTTAAAGAGCAGTATAACCTAGAGATTTCAGACCAGGATGCTGTGGCGTACGCCCTTTATCCTAAAGTCTTCTCTGATTATGTGAAAACTGCTGAAAGCTATGGCAATATTTCAGTATTAGATACTCCGACCTTCTTCTATGGCATGACATTAGGAGAAGAAATAGAAGTGGAAATTGAACGCGGGAAAACGCTGATCGTCAAACTGATTTCAATCGGTGAACCTCGGCCGGATGCAACTCGCGTGATCTATTTCGAACTGAACGGCCAGCCGCGCGAAGTGGTCATAAAGGACGAAAGCATTAAGTCTTCCGTTCAGGAAAGATTAAAAGCAGACCGTTCAAATCCAAATCATATTGCGGCTTCTATGCCTGGAACTGTCATCAAGGTACTGACAGAAGCGGGTGCCAAAGTCAATAAAGGTGATCATTTGATGATCAACGAAGCCATGAAAATGGAAACAACGGTTCAGGCGCCATTCTCCGGAACAATCAAACAGATTCATGTGAAAAATGGAGAGCCGATTCAAACGGGAGATCTGCTTCTCGAAATTGAAAAAGCATAATCAAAAAGAGTGTATATCAGCTGATATACACTCTTTTTTAGTGAAGAACGAGATATGAAGACAGGAAAGTGCAGCAAATCGGGGGCTGATTCAAACGTGTGTAAAGGACGCATTGGTTGTCTGCTCACAGGTGCAGGAATGAGACAAGCTGAACAAGGAGGGATGCTTAATAAGATTCGTATGATGATGGCTTCTTTTCTGGTAAGAATGTTTGGTGAAAAGTTATTTTAATTAAGATCCTGTACATCGACTGAACAGCGCGTTTAGCATTCATCATCGGTCGAGATGTTCCAAACCTTATATTAATCATCAAGTTGGAAGGATAAAAAAGACCAAAGCGTATAAGAGCTTTGGTCCTGTGTCTTATGCCCGTTTTGATTCGTAACGAAAGCGTGCAATCAATAATAAGAAGTAGCATAAAACCCCAAACAGGCATGCAATAAAAAATGAGTGCGCAAGCGCAAAGCCCAGCGCCAGTTCAGAATATACGATCATAATGCCGGACAGTGCCTGTAACGTGATAAAAATAAGACACGAAATCCAGCCCCAAAAGATTTGCTTTTGTCCTTTATAGGAAGTAATCGCATGAACAGCGGCAACGATGATCCATACAAACAGGAGCAAGGCTGCAGCTCTGTGCCCCATTTGCACCCATTCGTGGAATTGGGTCGGAAGTCCATTGTTCAGCCGGCTGCACAGCGGCACATCAGGACACGCCAGACTGGATTCTGTATGTCTTACGTATGCGCCAGTATACACAACGATATAGGAATATATCAAAATACCTATCATGTGAAATTGCATTTTCTTGCCGATTTGAAGCGGTTTGACAAGTTTTCTGGCTGATTTATCAGCTTCAAATATCAGCAATGTTAATATTAGAACAGACGCAAAGGAAATCAGTGAAATCCCAAAATGAAGCGCCATAATAAGCGCGTTTGAACCGAATACAACAGCTAACGCGCCAAGCAGTGCCTGGAGAAACAAAAAGATAATGGACATGATGGCAAGAAACGTTGTCTCACGGAAAACAGGTGTGATTTTTCTCCATGACCAAAAGGCAAGGCTTAATACAAGAATAATTGAGATGCCGCTTGCGAATCTGTGGCTCCATTCAATAATAGAAGCGGGATTCAGTTCAGGGAAGAAGCGCCCGTGGCACAGCGGCCACTGTCTGCCGCATCCTTGGCCGGAACCTGTTTTTGTAACGAGGGCTCCCCCGATTAAAACAATAAGCATCACAAATGTAGTCAAAACACCGAGAGCTTTTAATGCTTTATTCATACAATATCCACCTTCTTAACAAACTGCTGCAATTTTTTATACGTACCAAGTGTAAGCGAATATGTGTTTTGTGGCAATTCTTAGAGCCCTTTGTTCACAAAAATATAATAGAATTACGACTTCTGGAAATGTATACTTGATTATTCATGCCGGGTCTGATAGAAATAAGGTAAACGCATTGGCGAATTGGCGATTGCCTTTTTCTCTGGTAAAATTCATAAAAAGTTCACAAATAAATTCCTGTTTCTCGTTTAATATTTAATAGGATGTTTTTTTACAAGTTGTTATCTTGTATGATAGAGTTGCAGGTTATTATGAACCTGCGTTAGGTTTGTAAGGGAGGTTTACGTTATGGCTAACTCCAGAATCTTAAATGATACAGCTATAGACGGACAAATTGAAGAAACAACGGCATGGAAAGATTTTCTGTCCCTCATTAAAATAGGGATCGTAAATTCTAATCTCATCACAACTTTTACTGGAATGTGGCTTGCTTTTCATATTTCCGGTTTAAGCTTTTTAGGCAATATAAACACCGTTCTTCTTACTTTATTTGGATCATCATTGATTATTGCGGGCTCCTGTGCGATCAATAACTGGTATGACCGGGACATTGATCATATCATGGAGCGTACAAAAGTAAGACCGACGGTTACGGGTAAAATTCAGCCGAATCAGGCTTTATGGTCTGGAATTTTGCTTGTTGCTTTAGGATTGATCATGCTGCTGATGACCACTGTGATGGCTGCTGTTATTGGTTTTATCGGAGTATTTACTTATGTTGTCCTGTACACAATGTGGACGAAACGCCGCTATACGATTAACACAGTAGTAGGGAGTGTTTCCGGAGCAGTGCCGCCTCTGATTGGATGGACGGCAGTAGAAGGAAATATCGGCGTCGTGGCATGGGTATTATTTATGATTTTATTCATTTGGCAGATTCCTCACTTCTTATCGCTTGCCATTAAGAAAACTGAGGACTACAGAGCCGCGAATATTCCAATGCTTCCAGTCGTATATGGATTTGAAGTGACGAAAAGACAAATTATTGTATGGGTTGCGTGCCTGATGCCGCTTCCATTCTTTTTAGGAAGCCTAGGTCTACCGATTGTGATTCTCGGATTGCTGTTAAATATCGGCTGGCTGATTCTTGGGTTGATGGGTTTCCGTTCAAAAAATATCATGAAGTGGGCGACTATGATGTTCGTTTACTCACTGAATTACATGACAATCTATTTCGTTGCAATGGTTGTCTTTACGCTTTTCTAAAAAATAGATACATTGCTTGTTTTATCGCTTCAAAATAACCGATGACAACTAGTGAATGCCGCCTTGACCTTTTGTTTAATCAGGCGGCTTTACTTTTATACATAGATGGCATTTTGAGTAAAAAAACTCATAATTTAAGAGAAGAGGAAATGTAAGTGCTTTATTGGGAGGCGGCCGGATTGCGATGGAATCAATCTATTTTCCGCCGCTGTATTGACCAGAAAAGGGGTTGGGTGAAATGGTAAAGCATTGGCGTCTTATCTTATTATTAGCCTTGGTGCCGCTTCTGTTAAGCGGATGTGGAAAACCTTTTTTATCCACGCTCAAGCCTGCTGGCGAGGTGGCTGATAAACAGTATGACCTGACAGTGCTCAGTACATTGATTATGGTTGTTGTCGTAGCAGTCGTATCTGTTATCTTCTTTTACGTGATTGTAAGATTCAGAAGGTCACGGGTTGGGGAAAACACGATACCAAAACAAGTGGAAGGGAATAAATTTTTAGAAATCACATGGACAGTAATCCCTATTTTGCTGCTCATCATTCTTGTTATCCCTGTCGTATTATATACGCTTGAACTCGCAGATACATCACCTATGGATAAGAAAAACCGCAAAGCCGAGGATGCTCTCGTTGTCAATGTCAGAGCGAATTTATATTGGTGGGAGTTTGAATATCCTGATTACGGCATTATCACAAGCCAGGAGCTGATCGTACCGACAGACCAGCGGGTTTATTTCAGTTTAAAAGCTTCTGATGTAAAACATTCTTTCTGGATTCCTTCAGCTGGAGGAAAAATTGATACCAATACTGATAACGAAAATACGTTCTTCTTAACGTTCGATTCAAAACGCAGCAAAGAGGCGGGAGATACGTTCTTTGGAAAGTGTGCTGAGCTTTGCGGGCCTTCACACGCACTCATGGATTTTAAAGTAAAGGCCCTTTCTGCGAAAGAGTTTCAGGCATGGACAAAAGATATGAAAAACTATAAGACGACAGCAGAAAATGATTTGGCTAAGCAGGGGGAAGAGCTGTTCAAAGAGAAAAACTGCCTGAGCTGCCATGCAGTGGAGCCGAATGATAAGCGTGCGGAGGCAGCAAGAACGGCACCAAATCTGGCGACTTTCGGTGAAAGGACAAAAGTGGCAGGGGTAAAGGATGCCAATGAAGAAAATGTGAAAGCCTGGCTGAAAGACCCTGAGAGCATAAAGCCGGGGAACAAAATGACAGGAACATATCCGAAGCTTTCAGACAGTGAAATGGACGCGCTTTATGAATACTTAAAAGGCTTGAAAGCAGAAAGCAAGTAGGGAAGAAAGGGAGATATTGGGGGAGGTCACATATGTTGAATGCGCTTACAGAAAAGCGGACGCGCGGATCTATGCTTTGGGATTATTTGACGACGGTGGACCACAAAAAAATTGCAATACTTTATTTAATCGCAGGAGGATTCTTCTTTCTTGTCGGGGGAATTGAAGCGATGTTTATCAGAATCCAGCTTGCAAAGCCGGAAAATGCTTTTCTCAGTGCTCAAGCGTACAATGAAGTGATGACGATGCACGGGACGACAATGATCTTTTTGGCTGCGATGCCGCTTTTATTTGCTTTGATGAATGCGGTTGTTCCATTGCAGATCGGAGCGCGGGATGTTTCGTTTCCATTTTTAAACTCGCTTGGTTTTTGGCTCTTCTTCTTCGGGGGCATTTTCTTAAACTTAAGCTGGTTTTTGGGAGGAGCGCCAGATGCGGGCTGGACGTCATATGCCTCGCTTTCGCTTCATTCCAAAGGGCACGGCATAGACTTTTTCGTCCTTGGGCTGCAAATATCCGGACTGGGGACGCTGATAGCTGGGATTAACTTTTTGGCCACGATTATTAACATGAGGGCTCCCGGCATGACGTACATGAGGCTGCCTTTGTTTACATGGACAACGTTTGTGGCGTCGGCATTGATTTTGTTTGCGTTTCCGCCGCTTACGGTTGGCTTGGCTCTTATGATGCTGGATCGGCTGTTCGGCACAAATTTCTTTAATCCTGAGCTTGGCGGTAACACGATTATTTGGGAACATTTATTTTGGATATTCGGACATCCGGAGGTTTATATTCTGATTTTGCCTGCTTTCGGAATTTTCTCAGAGGTCATCCCGGTGTTTTCCAGAAAGCGTTTGTTTGGATATTCTTCAATGGTTTTTGCGATCGTGCTTATCGGTTTTCTTGGCTTTATGGTTTGGGTGCACCACATGTTTACGACAGGCCTCGGACCGATTGCGAACGCAATCTTTGCAGTTGCTACAATGGCGATCGCTATTCCGACCGGGATTAAAATTTTCAACTGGCTGCTGACGATTTGGGGAGGAAATGTGAAATATACCACAGCCATGCTGTATGCCGTCTCATTTATCCCGTCCTTTGTGCTTGGCGGTGTGACAGGTGTCATGCTGGCGGCAGCAGCTGCTGATTACCAGTTCCATGATACGTATTTTGTTGTGGCGCACTTTCACTATGTCATTATAGGCGGAGTGGTATTCGGGCTATTAGCCGGTGTTCATTTCTGGTGGCCGAAAATGTTCGGTAAAATTCTGCATGAAACAATGGGGAAAATATCATTTGTCTTGTTTTTTATCGGCTTCCATCTTACTTTTTTCATCCAGCACTTTGTCGGTTTAATGGGCATGCCGCGCCGAGTGTATACCTTCTTGCCAGGCCAGGGGCTTGAAACCGGCAACTTGATCAGTACAATCGGGGCGTTTTTTATGGCAGCAGCCGTTATCCTCCTGCTTGTCAATGTCATCTGGACCTCGGTGAAGGGCGAATATGTCGGAGATGATCCATGGCACGACGGGCGTACGCTTGAATGGGCTGTTTCGTCACCGCCGCCAGAATATAATTTTAAACAGCTTCCATTTGTCAGAGGGCTTGACCCGCTGTGGATCGAGAAGCAGGCGGGACACAAATCAATGACACCGGCTGAACCGGTTGAAGATATCCATATGCCAAACGGTTCAATTCTGCCGCTGATCATTTCCTTTGGCCTCTTTGTCGCTGCCTTTGGTCTCTTGTATAGAACCGAGCACGCTTGGGGTCTGCCGGTGATCTTTATCGGACTTGGCATCACATTTTTTACAATGCTGCTCCGTTCATTGATTGATGATCACGGTTATCATATTCACAAAGAGGAACTGCCGAACGATGATAAAGGGGTGAAGGCGTAATGCAAATTGAAGAAAAATTCACCGCAGAGACCTTTCCAGCTTCTCCCGAAAAAGCAACACTGGAAGGGAAAAATAAATTTTTAGGTTTTTGGCTTTTTCTTGGGGGAGAGACTGTTTTGTTCGCGTCTCTCTTCGCCACTTTTCTTGCACTCCGGAATTCAAATGCCGGTGACCCGCCTACGACAGAAATGTTTGATGTCACACTCGTTTTTATCGCCACAATGCTCTTATTAACGAGCAGTTTAACGAGTGTATACGCGATGTATCATATGAAAAACTTTTCATTTGGGAAAATGCAGCTCTGGCTGGGGATTACCTTGTTATTGGGTGCGGGATTTTTAGGCTTGGAAATTTATGAATTTAAGCATTACACACATGAGTTTGGCTTTACCATCACAAGCTCGGCGCTTGGCTCATCGTTTTATACGCTTGTCGGCACACATGGTGCGCACGTGGCGTTTGGCCTCTTGTGGATCAGCGCGCTGATGATTCGCAATGCAAAGAGGGGCTTGAGCTTATATACAGCGCCTAAGTTTTACGTGGCCAGTCTTTACTGGCATTTTATTGATGTCGTGTGGGTCTTTATCTTTACCGTTGTATATTTAATGGGGATGGTGGGATAAACATGGTCGATAAAAAAAGCAGAGGACATATCAGCGGCGACCTTGAATATAAGAAAAAGAAGCATGCTCAGGAGATGAAATATCAAGTCATGTCTTTTGGCCTGATGATTGGCCTTACGCTCGTTGCGTTTCTGACTGTGGCAACAGACGGCATCGGCAGCTGGTTTACGATTCCTTTCATAATACTGCTTGCGGCTATTCAAGTGATATTTCAGCTGTATTACTTCATGCATATGAATCAGAAAGGGCATGAAGCGCCGGCATTGTTTCTGTATTCAGGTATGTTTGTCGCGTTCATTACGGTGCTTGCGTTTGTTACAATTATATGGTGGTAATTTGAGCAGCCGCCGGAGGTGAAGACATGAATCAGTTAGACGTGTTTGGGTTTCGCGCTATGTGGAGCCCTTATCTTTTTTGTATCCTTTTAGGCATCACGGTGCTTTACATCTTTTTTTACAGACGGATGTCTTCAAAGCCTGACCGTCTTACGGGTAAAGAAATGACCTGTTTTCTGTCGGCAATGCTGTTTTTATATGCAGCCGAAGGAAGCCCGATTGATCTGCTCGGACATATTATGTTCAGCGCCCATATGGTGCAGATGGCTGTTTTGTATTTAGTGGTTCCGCCTTTATTAATCGCAGGAATTCCTGCATGGGCCTGGGAAAAAATGATTTTTCGGCCTGCTATTAAGCCGTTTTTTACTTTTTTCTCAACACCCTTAATTGCATTGCTTTTATTTAACGGCATTTTTTCTCTTTATCATGTGCCGCTAATATTTGATACTGTCAAAACGGATACGCTTTACCATACGGTAATGACTTGGCTCATTTTCGTGTTAGCATTTTTTATGTGGTGGCCGCTCGTCCATAAGGTGGCTCGGCTTCCGCAGCTCAGCGGCTTGATGAAGCTGGGCTATATTATGGCGGACGGTATACTGCTGACGCCTGCTTGCGCCCTGATCATGTTTAGCGGAACGCCGTTATATGCCACCTATACAGATCCGTCTGCCTGGGCGGAAGCCATGAAGCTTTGTGTTCCTGCGGATATGCTGGGACAGGTTCCGTTAACAGGACCGGAAATGTTTAATACACTTCCTTTGTTAGAGGATCAGCAGCTCGGGGCAGTTATGATGAAAATCATTCAGGAAATTGTATACGGCGCTTTTTTGGCGATTGTCTTTTTTCAATGGGTGAAGAAGGAAAGGGAAAAGGATGGACAGGAGGAGACGCCTTATATTCAGCAGACGATATCATAAAAGGTACAGCGGCAATTGGCTGTACCTTTTTTATTACATCTGAACGGTTTTCAGCATGTCGGAGATGTCCTGGATGAGTGCCTTGCTTTTGGTCACAACCTGCACTGGAAACTCTTCTGTTTCTCCGTATTCCACTCCGTGCGGGTAATAGTGTTTTCCTAATAGAGGGGGCATTAATTGAATAACGGCGCGGCCGCTTCCGACATCGCCCTCTGTTGCATTGCCTTGAATCCGCAGGTAAAACGTTCCCTCAATCGTCGAAAACTTTCTGTCATAGGTCACTCTTTCATAATCCCATTGACCGGCTCTGATGAGTCCCTTGCTTTCCATCAAATCGTCCAAGAGGCTGAGCTCAGCCTTTACCCCTTCAAGTCCGCTATCAGTAAACTTCAACACTGACCCCTCCTTATAAAAATTACCTTTCCTGACAATCATAGTATGAAAGCGTTAAACTTTCAATGAATCTTCTTCTTTTGAAAGTATGCAAAAATGAAAATTTGACGAAAATATCACTAGATAAAAGGAGGTTTTACGGATGACAAAAATAAAAGATCTGATGACAGCTGACTTGCAATATTGCACGGTATTAGATAATGTATATGAAGCTGCGGTAAAGATGAAAGACGCGGATGTAGGTGCCATTCCGGTAGTTGATGAGGATGGAGAAACACTGGTCGGCATCGTAACTGATCGTGATCTAGTGTTAAGAGGCATCGCCTCAAAAAGGCCCAACTCCCAAAAAATCACTGACGCTATGACCGAAAAACCTGTCAGTGTCGAAGAGGACGCGCCAGTTGATGAGGTACTTCATTTAATGGCATCCCATCAGCTCAGACGGATACCTGTAACCAAAAACAACAAGCTGACTGGTATGGTCACGCTTGGCGATCTTTCCTTATCTGAACAAACTAATGAACGTGCCGGCAGTGCTTTATCAGATATTTCAGAGGACGAAAACAGAGAGCAAGGCTTTTTGCATTAACACATAAATCTTTGACATGTTAAATAGGCTGTATTGTAATGAGAAATAAGGCAAGACATGCAATTCACATCACGGGGGTGATAGATTGAAAAATATATTAAGAGCCATGGTTATCCTCTTGATCATTTGCGGAACTTATGTTCTGTTTATTCAATATGGGGCTGTTCCTGAAAAAAAATCAAATGACAGCGAGCCTCAAGTCTCTAACGAGGAAGCGGCAAGCGGCAAACGAATACATATGCCGACTTCAGGATTATTGTCCTTTATGGGCAAATCCGACGACGATGTAAAGAAAAAACTTGGGGAACCGGAACGTATTGACCCCTCGGCTTATGATTACGAATGGTGGGTTTACAATCAGGGAAAAGACCAATATGTGCAAATCGGGATGCTGAACAATAAAGTGGTCACATTATTTGCGGCGGGAAATGATATTAACGCAAAGCCCTTCAAAATCGGTGAGTCAACGGGAGAAGTATTTAAGACAACCCAGGTGGCTCCGTTTGTAAATGTAGAATATAAAGGAAATTCCTATCGGTTTGAGTTTTCTGAAGAGGACATTAACACCAGACCGACTGTAAAAGTAGGGAAGATGTACGTCCAGCTGTATATGGACAAATTTGAAGGGAAGCTATCCAGCATTAGGGCGTTTGATGCGCAAACCTTTGTTAAGCAAAGACCTTATGAGGTAGTGTACCGCGGTGAGTTAGTAGAACCGAAAACCGTTACGGAAGATAAGTGGAATGAGATCCAATCAACGAGTGAAAAGCAAATACTCGATTTGACCAATGTCATTCGTGTCAAACATGGGTTAGCTAAGCTTGAGTGGGATCAGCCAACGGCCGAAGTGGCTTTTGGCCACAGTGAGGATATGAAAGAAAACAACTATTTCTCCCATGTATCGAAGAAATACGGCACGCTGAAGGACCGCTTGGAAAAAGGGGATGTCGATTTTGAGCAAGCGGGAGAAAATATCGCGTACAATTATGTGGACGGTCCGGCTGCTGTAGAAGGCTGGCTGAATAGTGAAGGCCATCGAAAAGCGCTTCTAAATTCAGATTACACGCATCTTGGCGTCGGTGTAGACCGGAAGTATTACACTCAAAACTTTATTAAACGCTGATAGATCAGCCGCGGGCCACAGGTACCGCGGCTGTTTATTGTTTCTGCAAAGACTCAGATGAACCTTTCTCGATGGATACTGTGAGTGACGTCGGGACCAAAAAAGAGCTGCAACGAGTTGCTGTCCAGCTCTTTTTTGATGAGGAGACTGACAGACGGCCGGAGCCAATTAGGGATCTTGTTCTGAAGGGTTTCGGAACATGCCGCATCCAAACATTTACACAAGGCTGGAATCTTGGTTTCAGAAACGATTAAGGTCTCGGCTAGGGATAAAGCTTCTGTTGTTCGACCTGAAAGCGCATTGAGAAATTACGCAGAGTCTGTTCTGCGCTTCTTGTTTTAAGGGGAAATGCTTAAAAAATTTTTCTGTAAATATTAGGCGAACACTATGGCTCATAAACCGATACATTGTAGTAGGTACATTTTTCGGAGGGGGTGAGGATTGTGGCGAATCAACATGCCAATCATTCAATTAATGACTTTAAACAATTCGTTAAAAAACATCCCAAGCTAATCAAAGAAGTGCGCAATGAACAAAGAAGCTGGCAGGACGTATACGAAAATTGGGTTCTCTTCGGAGAAAAAGACCCGATTTGGGATCCGTACAGAGAACCGGGGGCAGCCGCAGAAGCGGTAACCGACACATCAGAAAGAAATGATTTTGTTTCTAAAATGGTGACAGCTGTGAAAAAGATGGATGTCAATCAAATGAATGAACAGATCAATAAAATGAGCCAGTCGATCTCATCGTTGCAAAGCCTTCTCAACACATTTTCCGGAAGCGGACATAAGCAATCTCAGCCAGGACCCGGACAGCATCCTTTTTCTTTTCGGAAGGATTAATAAAGGAGAGCTTATATGCGCAAAGACGTTCAGGAATTTATTTTAGCAGATGAAGAACGAAAACGATTCTTAAGAGAACAGCCGATTTGGTACCGGAGGCTGGCGAGAAAGCCGGATGACCTGGCTTCATTTCAGCTTGAGATGATGAATTTTTATGAAAAAACCATTCCGCATCGGGTGAATCAGTTTACGAACGGGATTCAAATGGCACAAATGATGATGCAAATGTTCCAAGCGATGCGGACAAAAGATTAAAAGACCCGAAAATGGGTCTTTTTCATTGTGTAAACCAGTGTGGGCTTTTACAACTCCATTTTTAAGGGCGGTTAAGCATTTTCCAATTGGCAGGTTTCATGGTAAACTAACAACTGGAGGTGCGTGCTATGTATGCGACGATGGAATCCGTGCGGCTTCAAAGTGAAGCTCAGCAGCTTGCCGAGATGATTCTGCAGTCGGAGACGGCTGAGAACTACCGCAATTGTTACAAGCGTCTCCAGGAAGATGAAGAGGCAGGGCGGATTATTCGTTCTTTTATCAAAATAAAAGAGCAATATGAGGATGTGCAGCGTTTTGGCAAATATCATCCTGACTATAGAGAAATATCCCGGAAAATGAGGGAGATCAAGCGGGAGCTCGACCTGAACGATAAGGTGGCCGACTTCAAAAAAGCAGAGACCGAACTGCAGTCTATTCTTGATGAAATCAGCGTTGAAATTGGGACAGCTGTATCAGAGCATATAAAAGTTCCGACTGGGAATCCTTATTTTGACGGTTTGTCTTCATGCGGAGGCGGCTGCGGATCAGGCGGCGGCTGCGGATGCAAAGTGTCATGACGAGACTGGCCGTCTCGTCTTTTACATATAAGAGAAATCAGGCAGGTGAACGTATTGGAGAATAGACGCCAGGGCATGATTGTGTATCTTCATTCTTTAAAGCAAAGCAAAATGCTGAGAAAGTTTGGAAATGTGCATTATGTGTCAAAACGCTTAAAATATGTCGTGCTGTATTGTGATATGGATCAAATTGAAAAAACAATGGACAAGATCTCGTCATATTCTTTTGTTAAGAAAGTTGTGCCTTCTTATAAACCGTTTTTAAAATTGGAATTTGAGTCAAAGCTCGATAAAGCGAAAGAATATGATTATAAAATCGGAATATAGCTGTATAAAAAAAATCCCCGCAGGTTTCTGCGGGGTCCTTCTATTCCTTAACTTGTTAAGGAGAAGGCAAAGGGAGAGGAGAAACCGGAGGAAGAACTTATGGGGAAACGTAAGTCTTCTCCGCGGTTGGCAACAACATCCTCTGGATGCTGTTGCTTATAGTATGGACAATGATCCTTCCGCTTATACACTTGTAAATGAAGTTTAGCGCTCATTGTTTGAAAGAATGCTTTATGATAAGATAGGATTGGTTTTTTTCTTATACATAACGGCGTCCGGCCGAACAAGGTAACAAAATAGCTTTTAGAAAAAGTGGTGTGGAACATGAGAGTAATTTCTGGATCAAAAAAAGGCCGTTCACTAAAGGCAGTGCCGGGAACATCAACGAGACCGACAACCGATAAAGTGAAGGAATCTATTTTCAATATGATTGGCCCTTATTTTGACGGGGGCAGGGGACTTGATTTATTCGCTGGAAGCGGAGGTCTTGGTATTGAAGCGCTTTCGCGAGGGTTTGACCATTGTATATTCGTTGACCGTGATTATAAAGCGATTCAAACGGTAAAATCGAACTTAAAAACATTAGAGCTTACAGCGTATGCAGATGTGTACCGAAATGATGCGGAACGTGCTTTGCATGCAGCTGCGAAAAGAGAAACGGGTTTTCACGGGATTTTTCTTGATCCTCCGTATAAGGAACAAAAACTAAAAGCGCTCTTAAGTGTGATAGACGAACAACAAATGCTGGAAGATGACGGTTTTATCGTCGCAGAGCATGACAAAGACGTCGAGCTTCCCGAAGCAGTAGGTGATTTAGTGATAACAAGAAAAGAAACCTACGGATTGACAGGGGTGGCGATCTATAAAAAGAGGGGGTTGTGATGTGACGAGTATAGCTGTCTGTCCCGGCAGTTTTGATCCGGTGACCTACGGGCATCTGGATATCATTAAACGGGGGGCTAATATATTTGATCAAGTGTATGTGTGTGTGCTGAACAATTCTTCAAAAAAGCCGTTATTCAGTGTAGAAGAACGCTGTGAGCTTTTGAGAGAAGTGACAAAAGACATTCCGAACATAACAGTTGAGACGTCACAAGGGCTGTTAATTGATTATGCCAAAAGAAAAAATGCAAAAGCCATTTTAAGAGGCTTGAGAGCGGTGTCTGATTTTGAGTACGAGATGCAGGGAACATCCGTAAACCGTGTGCTTGATGAATCAATTGAAACCTTTTTTATGATGACAAATAACCAATATTCTTTCTTAAGTTCAAGCATAGTAAAAGAAGTGGCTAAGTATAAAGGCGCGGTATCAGAATTTGTACCGCCTGAAGTCGAGAAGGCGCTTCAGGAAAAATTCAGACAAGGATGAGTGTTTTGAGCTCATCCTTTTTTTGTACCGTTTGTCAGTCTGTATGAAAAAATGAAAATGTACGTAAACAGTGCACATAACGTGACAGCAGGGCCAATCTCCACAAGCAGATTCCATCCGCTGATAAGAGCTGTCGGCAGCTCACCTGTATCAAGAGATTTAAAAACGTACTGATCATGGTCATTCCACGCGGTGTAAAGAGGTTTCCATAACAGAATGACAAAAACGGCGGCATAAATGCCTTGCAGCACACGCGCGATAAAGAATGGTTTAAATCTGATGTCCGTCTCTGATAAAATGCCTGCCACCTGAGCCTGAACGGAAAAGCCGCTGAATCCGAGGATAAAGCTGACAACAACAGCTTTTTGCAAAAGGGAGACATCTGTCTCGCTGACAAGCTTGCTTCCTAATGTGATTTCAAACATTCCTGATAATAGAGGAATGTCCAATTGAGCGGGAAGCTGAAACAAGGTCAGTGCGCCTTTTGTAACAATAGAGAGAATATCGGTCAGCTGTACGACAGATAACAAACGATTAAAGACAGAAAACAAAATAATAAAGCCGCCCACCATTAGAAGGGTTTGCACAGATGACGTTACAGCGTCGCCTAAAATTTTTCCCAAAGGTCTTTTTTCCGCAAGTCTTGCAGTGTGAAGAGCATGTAAAGCATCTTTGATTGAAGGCAAAGAGATGGTTTTGTTTCTCATGAGCTGCCGCTCTTCTTTACGCCCGTAGGAGCGCATCGTTAAACCGACAGCCAAATTTCCTAAATAGTGTGCAGATGCTAATAAAATACCTAATGACGCATTCTGAAAAAAGCCGACGGCGACAGCTCCAAAAATAAAGAGCGGGTTGGATGAATTGGTGAAGGAAGCAAGCCGTTCTGCTTCTACTCTTGAAATCTGTTTTTCCTGCCGCAGCCTTGCCGTCAGTTTTGCGCCGGCGGGGTTCCCTGATGCCATACCCATGGCCAGAACGAAGCCGCCGACACCCGGCACGCGGAAAATAGGGCGCATAAAAGGCTCGAGCAGAACACCGACAAACCTTACAATACCAAAGCCAATTAATAGCTCAGACAGTATGAAAAACGGCAGCAAAGACGGAAATACGACCTCCCACCACATGGACAGCCCGGTTTTAGAGGCTTCGAATGAGGCCTGCGGATGTGAGATGACAGTCGCTGTTAAAAAAATAAAAAACGCAGCAATCAAAAGTGTATGAATCTTCGACAAGTTCATTCTTACCTCCCCGACGCTAAAAATGCACAATGACATGTATATCATGATAAAATATGGTATGACTCGAAACGGCCAAGCAGTACCTGTCCTCTTGACCCTTTGTACTAATATACGAGCATAGGGGTTCAGTTTAGACCATAGAATTCGGTATACAGGGAATTCAGGCAGGAGGTTAACACGTTGGCCAAACCTAAAATCGGGTTAGCGTTAGGATCGGGAGGCGCCAGAGGACTTGCTCATCTTGGCGTGCTTTCCAGTTTACATAAGCACCAAATTGAAGTGGATATGATTGCGGGGAGCAGTATGGGCGCTTTGGTCGGCAGTTTCTACGCCGCGGGGCATGACGTGGAAACGATGAAAAAAGTCGCCAAGGCTTTCAAACGGCGGCTCTATGCTGATTATACGGTACCGAAACTCGGTTTTTTGAGAGGTGACCGTGTCAGGCAGCTCGTGCATGCTTATACATTCGGCAAACCGATTGAGGAACTCAAAATCCCTCTTGGAATTGTCGCGTGTGATCTGCAGACAGGAGAAAAGATTGTTTTCCGCAAAGGGTCAGTGTCAGATGCGGTTCGGGCAAGCATCAGCATACCAGGCATTTTTATTCCGCAGAAGCTGGACGGACGGCTTCTTGTAGACGGCGCGGTCGTCGACCGTATCCCAGTGTCTGTTCTAAAAGACATGGGGGCTGACATTATCATCGCCTCAGATGTCTCCAGGGTTCGAAAAACCGAAAAGGCGGCGCATATTTTTGATGTAATCATGCAAAGTATGGATATACTCCAAAATGAATTGGTGCGACATCAGACGATCGCCGCTGATATCATGATTCGCCCTTCTCTTGAAACATACAGCTCCAGCTCGTTTGCCAATATAGAAGAGATGATAACAGCAGGCGAGCAGGCAACAAACCGAATGATCAGCCAGATAAAAAAAGAAATAGAGAATTGGGAGGGCTAATAACTTGCTACGCAAAAAACATTTTAGCTGGATGCTTGTCATCCTCATTCTGATTGCCGTTTTATCATTTATAAAACTGCCATACTATATTACAAAACCGGGAGAAGCGACAGAGCTTGGTTCACTAATAAAAGTGGAGGGAGGCTACTCGGAAACAGGGAGTCTCTCCTTAATGACTGTCAAAGTGGGACCGGCTAATCCATTTACATATGCATGGGCTAAGATGCATCCCTATTATGAAATCGTTCCTGATGAAAGCATCAAGGAAGAAGGCGAATCAGATAAGGAATATATGAAACGGCAGCTTCAAATGATGAAAAGCTCACAGGAAAATGCCGTCATCGCCGCATATCAAAAGGCAGGAAAAAAAGTAAGCTCTTCCTTTAACGGCATCTACGCAAGCTCAGTGGTAGAAAACATGCCGGCGAAAGGCAAAATAGAAGTCGGCGATAAAATCATCAGTGCAGACGGAAAAACCTATCAGTCTGCTGAAAAGCTGATCGACTATATCAGCAGCAAAACAGCCGGGGATAAAGTAACGTTAAAAATTGAAAGAGAAGGAAAAGAAAAGACCGCCACCCTTACTTTAAAACAATTTCCTGATGACCCTGGCCGTGCTGGAATAGGAGTTTCGCTGTATACGGACAGAAACGTCAAGGTGAAGCCTGATATTGATTTCGAAATCGAAAATATCGGCGGCCCATCAGCGGGATTAATGATGTCGCTTGAAATTTATAATCAGCTGACAAAAACAGATGAAACCAAAGGCTATGACATTGCAGGCACCGGTACGATTGATGTCGACGGAAAAGTAGGACCGATCGGCGGCATTGATCAAAAAGTCGTCGCCGCAGACAAAGCCGGTAAAGACATCTTCTTCGCTCCGAATCAAAACGGCGCCAGCAATTCTGATTATCAAAACGCAGTAAAAACAGCGAAAGACATTGATTCAGACATGAAGATTGTGCCTGTTGATACGATGCAGGATGCGATTGATTATTTGAATAAGCTGAAAGCGAAGAGCACCTGAAATCCAGGTGCTCTTTTTATATGCTCAAAAAACGGTGTTCATCCTCGTCATATCGTATCGGGGCATGTCCGTATTCTTGTATATCAAATTCGGTTCTAAGGGGCTCTTCTATCGCAAGGCTGTAGATTCTGCTTGCTTTAATGTCCAGATCGAGAGCAGGGTGGGAAAAGGAAGACAGCTTACTGACAAGCGGAACGGACAGCGTCTTTTTCTTTTCTGATAAAAAGGCCTGTCCTTTTTTCGTCATCCCGAGAAGTCTGATATAAGGAACCTCCTCGTCATTGATCAGCCGGTGAATCTCCTGTTTTTTCGTTCTCGTTAAAATGTGTGTGTTCATCCGCTGAAGCCTCGTCCACGTATATCGCTTTGTTTTGAGAAACTCCATAAATTCTTGATAGGAGCTGGCTTTTCTGATCGAACGGAGGATTCTGTTCTCCAGTCCTTCCTCAACTTCGTATATTTGCTGTAATTCTAAGGCTGTAAGAGTCGAAAGACTGTATTTCAAATAAGAAAAATAGTTTTCTGGTGTATGCCAGAGTCCGAAAGTCTTGCGGTAATCAGCTAATTCTCGTGCAGCTGCTTTGGGAAGAAACGGAACGCAGTCATCAAAAGGCTTTTCAATCAGGGCTTTTCTGATGCTGGTCGCGCTGGCAATATGACTATCTTCATCAGGAAGGTCAGCATCATGATAATCCGAGGAGATTCTCGCTGTCGTATAGGGCTTCATTTCATATCCGCCGGAAAGAATCGATTTTACATAATGGTACCCCAGAATGTTGTTCGGCTTCGACATATCAAGTCCGTTTTCTGTATGTAAAATGGATTTGAAGGCGATAGCAGCTGCTGATGGATAACTGGCACCCTTTTTAAGCTCTTCTTTTATACATTGGTCAAACGAATCTTTATGCTCATCCATTACCTTTGCGGATTCTAAAAACGGCTCAATCTGTCCGTTCTCACTTCCGAAAAACAGTGCCTCGCATCCCAGTTTATTCAAAGTGGAGACGCTGCCGCGTGCGAAAATCTCCGCTTTTTGCACCGCGTAAAGATAAGGCAGTTCGACTACGAGGTCGACTCCGCTCTGAAGCGCCATTTTTGTGCGGGCCCATTTGGATACAACAGCAGGCTCCCCGCGCTGCAGAAAATGTCCGCTCATCACCGCAACAGCCGTGTCGCATCCGGTTTGCCGTTTGGCTGTTTGGGCATGATAAAGATGTCCGTTATGAAAGGGATTATACTCAACCACCAATCCGACAGCTTTCATATTTTTTCCGCCTTTCTTGCTATGTTTAAAAACGTATGGTACATTTGCAATTGAAAACTCTTACGTCTTTTTTGATTTAAGTGTATGCATAGGATATTCAGCTGTCAACGATGCTTGGCTGGCAGCATTATGCTGTAAAGAAAAAATATTGACAAAAACATTCTTAAAAGCTATAATCATGTTTGTTGCTTTCCTGAGGTGATACAAATGAAATGGACGATTTATCAGTTGCATCAAATGAAAAACCCGAGTTTTGAGTTTGATGAGACAGTTGAGTTACATGAGCTGACAAAGCTGAATTCTGACATTCGCCGCATTTCTCCTGTAAGGGTGAAAGGCAGAGCGGATATCAAATCTAAGCAGGTTTCGTTTGATTTTACGATCTCAGGCGAAATGATTTTGCCATGCTCAAGAACACTCGTTGATGTTCCGTATCCATTTACAATTTCAACAAAAGAACTGTTTATATTTCATCAGACGGATGATATAGAAGATGATGACGTTCACATTGTTGAGGACGATACTATCGACTTAACTCCGATCGTGAAAGAAGAAATTCTTTTAGAAATCCCTATGCAAATCTTTTGTGAATCTGAACAAGAAAAAGGAGCTGCTCCTCAAGAAGGAAAGGACTGGCAAGTCATTTCAGAGGAAGACAAGAAGAATCAAGTCGATCCGAGACTTGCTGCCCTTGAAAAGCTCTTAAAACAAGATGATGAATCTTAACTCTTTAAGGAGGTGGGAATAATGGCTGTACCTTTTAGAAGAACTTCTAAAATGAAAAAAAGATTGCGCCGTACACATTTCAAACTTAATGTACCTGGTATGACAGAATGTCCGTCATGCGGAGAGATGAAATTGTCTCACCGTGTATGCAAAGCATGCGGATCATACAACGGCAAAGACATAAATGTAAAAAGTAACTAATTAGAAAAGCGCAGGGTGAAAACCCTGCGCTTTTTCTTTTTTTCTTCCTGTCAGCTTGTAGAAAATTTGTGAGTGCAAATAGTCTATCTAATCTATTACCGGCATATGTATGAGATAAATAAGCTGACATGGAGGGAGATTGATTTGACCATTACAAGACAAGATGCTTGGACACAGGATGAGGATTTGCTGCTGGCAGAAGTAGTGCTTCGTCATATTCGCGAGGGCGGAACACAGCTTTCTGCCTTTGAGGAGGTCGGAAGGGCGCTGACCAGAACAGCCGCTGCCTGCGGATTCAGGTGGAACTCTTATGTGAGAAAGCAATACCAATCAGGCATAGAACTGGCAAAAAAACAGCGGAAAGAACTAAGAAAACAAATTGGGGTTCATTCCGTCAATATGCCGAATTCCGTCAGGCAGACTGCCCCGGCAGCTTCAGAGGGAAAAAGAGATTTGTCCATTCAGGATGTGATTGAGTTTCTCGAACAGTTTAAAGAGGCACCGTCCGCGCAAGAATTCCACGTTGAAAAGGAAAAAATGAAGGAGCAAATTCAGTCGCTGCAAAAAGAACTCGAGGATTTGCGGAGTGAAAACCAAACATTGAGAAACCAGCTGGAGATGACAGAAGAGGACTACAAGGCACTTATCGATATTATGGACCGAGCCAGAAAAATGGTTGTTTCAAAGGAAGACGGGAGACTGAAAAAAACAGCTCAAGAAACGTAACGAACCCTCAAAATGAACCGGCCCTAGAGTCATCAAAGGCCGGTTGTTTCATTTTTATGCTGATTCACCCGGTGTCATTTCGCCAGCTATATCCGGATGCCAGATGAGCGGGTTTTCCCCTTTGTCCCGCGCCATGTCATATTTGACTGGTTCAAAGTTCATTTTACTAAAAAACTCTGCTGATTTGATCCGAGGGTTTGTTCGGATCGGCATTCTGAATGATTTGGCGAATTCAACTAAGGCTGTACCGTAGCCTCTGTTTTGATAACCTGGAAGGACTTCAAGCTTCCAAAGCTCTAAGTAATCCTGGTGTTGGTCGAAGTAAGGATTTGATTTGCCATTGACTTGATACAGACTCATACGCGCTACCAGTTTATCCCCAAAATAAATCCCATAAAAAGGCGAAGTGCTGTCATTTTCAATGATATTAGCTTGAAGATCTTCAAGCATCGAGAGCTCTTGTATACCATATTCTTTGAATTTCTTGAATTCTTCAAGCGTTTTATAGTTGACAAGCAGACGTTCTACCTTAATCAAACCAATCTCCCCCTTTGTTGTTCTCTACATATATTGTAATCGCTTTATTTAAAAAATCCAAATATTTAAACTTTAATTTAAGTGTTTTGAAATCTCTGCGAAGTATTTTTTTCATACTTCTGCTATGATAATACGTAAATGTTAAATTGGGTGTGACATCATGAAAATTGGAATTATCGGCGGGGGCTCCGTCGGTCTTTTATGTGCCTATTATTTATCTTTGGATCATGAGGTGACTGTTTTGACGAGGCGGGATGAACAGGCCGCAGCGATTCAATCTGAAGGTGTTCGGCTTTATAAAGCCGGGAAAGCGTTCAATGCTCATTGCAGTGCGGGTACAGCTATTGATTCAGGTTTTGACCTTCTTGTCGTGACAGTGAAACAGCATCAGCTTCGAACTGTTTTTTCAATGCTTGAACGAATCAAAAAAACAAATATTTTATTCTTGCAAAACGGTATGGGTCATATACACGACCTTAAAGACTGGGGGGCTGACCATTCCGTTTATGTTGGGGTTGTTGAGCACGGAGCTGTAAGGAAATCGGATACAGCCGTTGAACATACAGGCATTGGTGCGATAAAATGGAGCACATTCAAGCATGCTGAAGCAGATCGGCTGAACGTGATGTTCCAGCATAACCATTCCGAATTTCCAATTCGCTATGAGATGGATTGGTATCGCCTGCTGACGGGCAAGCTGATCGTAAACGCCTGTATCAATCCTTTAACCGCGATGCTGCGTGTGAAAAATGGAGAGCTGTTGACAGTGCCTGCTTATTTTTCTTATATGAAGCTCGTTTTTCAAGAGGCATGCAGCATTTTGCGGCTGGAAGATGAAGAGGCAGCCTGGGAGCGTGTACGTGCAGTTTGTGAGCAAACGAAAGACAATCGCTCTTCCATGCTGGTCGATGTGACCGCCGGACGGCAGACGGAGGCTGACGCCATCCTCGGATATTTGCTGAAAGAAGCACAGCTTCAAGGTCGTGACGCTGTTCACCTTGCGTTTTTACATGGCAGCATCAAAGCTTTGGAGCGAAACCGAAACAAAGTCTTTTGAGCTTTTCTGGTAACATGCTATACTCATTTCGGATAACTAACTATTTATTGGAGAAAGGAAGTTCTAGAAGATGCAGCTAACTGAACTTTCCATCAAAAATCAGAATGTGTTTGTACAGCACTATATAGATGGTAAAGAAGAAATGTCTTCTTTTTTTGATTACAGCATTCATCATAAGGATATGTGGCAAGAAAGACTGAAAGATTTATCCTCGCGGGTTTTCGCAAGAGAGGAATTGACAGCCTATTTATCCTCTTATCACAACAAGTTCGGCTCAAGCGCTATGCAGCATTCTATTGAGAAGCTGAAGGATCCTTCGAGTGTTGCTGTTGTCGGCGGACAGCAGGCAGGGCTTTTAACAGGACCGCTCTACACCATACATAAAATCATCTCAATTATTGTTTTAGCAAAGGAAAAGGAAGAACAGCTAAAGGTGCCTGTTGTACCGATTTTTTGGGTTGCCGGAGAAGACCATGATTTGGATGAAATTAATTTTGTCCATACGTCAGAAGAAAGCGGTCCGGTGAAAAAAAAGCTTCCACAGTCTTACTGGAAAAAGTCATCTGCCGCCAATACACCGCTTGACCAAGAAAAATGCGCCGCATGGATAGACGATGTGTTTGCGGCTTTTGAAGAAACAGACCATACGAACACACTTCTGGAACATGTAAAACGATGTTTAAGAGAATCTGTTACGTTTACCGATTTCTTTGAACAGCTGATTGCGGATCTGTTTCAAGAGGAGGGCTTAGTATTGTTGAATTCCGGAGACCCGGGAATTAAAAAGCTGGAAACCGCCATGTTCCAAAAGATCCTCCATGACAATGATGATCTTGCACAAGCTGTTTCTAAACAGCAGGACTTCATGCGTGAAGCGGGTTACAAGCCGATTATCGAGTCTGGAAAAGAGCAGGCAAATCTGTTTTATGAATATGAAGAGGAACGCTTTTTAATTGAGAAAGACAACGGCCGTTTTGTGATTAAGGAACTTGATCTGGCATGGTCGATGGATGAACTTTATACACATATGGAAGAACATCCTGAGCGCTTCAGCAATAATGTCGTAACGAGACCGTTAATGCAGGAATTTTTGATTCCTACCTTGGCATTTATCGCGGGACCTGGTGAAATCAATTATTGGGGTGAGCTCAAACAGGCTTTTGCAGTGATGGGCTTTAAAATGCCTCCTGTTATGCCGAGGCTGAACATCACGATAGTTGAACGCCATATTGAGAAAAAACTGATTGAACGAAAGATATCATTACAAGAGGCAATAGAAGGCGGAACGGAAAACCAAAAAGAGAAATACTTTGAACACCAGATTCCGGAAGAGTTTACCGCGGTAATTGAGCAAGCGAAAAACCAGATTGATGCCATTCATAAAACCGTCCGGCAGGAGGCGCTTAAGGTTGATCAGAGCATGGAGCCTTTGCTCCTGAAGAACGCGGCGTTTATTCAGGATCAGCTTCAGTTTTTAGAGCGTACAGTGACAAAACGAATTGAGGAAAAAGAAGGCTATGTCTTAAGGGATTATGAGAGAATTCAAAATAGCATTAAGCCGCTGCTCGCACCGCAAGAGCGAATTTGGAATATCATGTATTATCTAAACAGGTACGGCCCAAAATTCTTCATATCATTCAAGAATCTGCCATTTTCTTTTCAAAATCAACATCAAGTTGTCAAACTTTGAAATAAAGTTTTAAAGAACCCTGAATAGTTCAGGGTTTTTTTTTATGTGTAAACAGTGTAAAATGAAGTTGTGGAGAGAAGTGGTGGATAGTGGTGAGTTAAGGAGAGAAAGTGGGGCAAAAGATCATGTTTATGGGTGAATACCAGCATACAATTGATGCGAAAGGCCGCATGATCGTACCCGCTAAATTCAGAGAAGGCCTCGGTGAGCAGTTTGTGCTGACAAGAGGACTTGATCAGTGTCTCTTCGGCTACCCTATGCACGAGTGGAAACAGATTGAAGAAAAACTAAAAGCTCTTCCTCTCACAAAAAAAGATGCCCGCGCATTTACACGTTTCTTCTTTTCGGGTGCGACAGAGTGCGAACTGGACAAGCAGGGCAGGGTAAATATCGCATCATCTCTATTGAATTACGCTAAACTGGAAAAAGAATGTGTTGTTATCGGGGTTTCGAATCGAATTGAATTGTGGAGTAAGGTAATTTGGGAACAATACACAGAAGAGCAAGAAGATTCATTCGCTGAAATTGCTGAAAACATGATTGGATTTGATATATAATGAATCTTCGTGTATAACACTCTAAAAACAATTTCAATTCATCCTGATAAAAGGTGGGACCAACACAAAATGTTTCAACACAAGACAGTACTTCTTCGTGAAACCGTTGACGGCCTAAATATTAAACCGGACGGTACATATGTAGACTGCACACTCGGTGGAGCTGGGCACAGTACATATTTATTACAGCAGTTATCCGAGAAAGGGCGTTTAATCGCTTTTGACCAAGATGACACGGCATTACAGCATGCAGAAGAAGCGTTGTCCGATTATCAAGGACAGCTTATTCTGATTAAAAGCAACTTTAGGTACTTAAAAGAATGTTTACAAGAACACGGCATTACTGAAGTAGACGGTATTTTATTTGATCTAGGGGTGTCTTCCCCGCAGCTGGATACACCGGAAAGAGGATTCAGTTACCATCATGACGCACCTTTGGACATGAGGATGGACCAGTCGGCCACGCTTACGGCGAAAGAGGTCGTAAATGAGTGGCGCTATGAGGATCTTGTCCGTATTTTCTTTAAATACGGTGAAGAGAAGTTCAGCAAACAGATCGCCAGAAAAATTGAGGAGGCCAGAAGCAAATCTCCTATTCAAACTACGGGCCAACTGGTCGATCTAATAAAAGACGCGATTCCCGCTCCGGCCAGAAGGAGCGGAGGACATCCCGCAAAACGCGTGTTTCAGGCAATCAGAATTGCTGTGAACGATGAACTGAAGGTTTTTGAAGAGGCTTTGGAGCAAGCAATTGATGTGTTAAAGCCGGGGGGCAGGGTATCAGTGATTACCTTCCACTCACTTGAGGACAGAATTTGCAAATCAACGTTTAAAGAGAAGTCGTCACTTCCGGATCTTCCTCCGGGTCTTCCTGTTATACCGGAAGAGTTTGAACCAGAGCTCAAGCTTATCACAAGAAAACCGATCACGGCATCTGAAGAAGAATTGGCAGAAAACAATCGTGCCCGTTCTGCGAAGCTTCGAATTGCTGAAAAAAGAAAATAACAAACGCGAACGCAAACCTAAAAAGGAGGTCATCAGCCTATGAACAATTTAGCTTATCAACCAGAGAAACAGCAACGGCATGCGATCAGTCCTGAGAAAAAAGTGATTGTCAAGAAAAGGGCTTCCATTACTCTCGGAGAAAAGGTGCTTCTCGTCCTCTTCGCCGCTGCAGTGCTGAGCGTATCGCTTTTGATCGTGTCGAAGGCTTATGCGGCTTACCAAACAAATATAGAGGTGCAAAAGCTTGAGGAGCAAATTTCTTCCGAAAACAAGCAGATTGGTGACCTCGAAAAAAGCGTTGCTGATTTAAGCAAGCCGCAGCGCATTATGGATATTGCGAAAAAGAACGGCTTGAATTTAAAAGATAAAAAAGTGAAAAACATACAGGAATGATTCAAATGCCAAAAAAGAATAAATTTATGAACAGAGGAGCAGCGATTCTAAGTATTTGTTTCGCTCTCTTTTTCTTTGTCATCCTCGGGAGAATGGCATATATTCAAATAACCGGAAAAGCCAACGGTGAAGTTCTTGCGACAAAAGCGACAGAGCAGCATGAAAAGAAACGGTCAATCGAAGCGAGCAGGGGCTCCATCTTAGACCGAAATGGAAAAGTAATTGCTGAGGATACAGCTACGTATAAGCTGATCGCTGTTCTCGATGAAAAAATGACTACTGACAAAAAGCATCCGCAGCATGTCCAGAACAAGGAAAAAACAGCTGAAGAATTGTCTAAAATGATAAACATGGACAAGGCTGATATCCTTGATATCTTAAATAAGAAGAAGGCAAAACAAGTCGAGTTCGGTTCAGCGGGACGGGATATTACTTATTCACAAAAGCAAAAAATCGAAAAGCTGAATCTCCCGGGAATTTCATTTTTGCGTGATACAAAACGCTACTACCCGAACGGCATATTTGCGTCCAACTTGATTGGCTATGCCGAGGTTGACCAAAAAACAAATGAAATCACCGGCGCGATGGGATTAGAAAAAGTGCTGGATAAGTATTTGAGGGAGCGCGACGGATACGTAACATATGAAAGTGACAAATCCGGCTGGGAACTCCCGAACAGCAAAAATAAAATTACAGCTCCAAAAAATGGTGACAATGTATATTTAACCATTGATCAGAAAATTCAAACCTTTTTGGAAGACAGCATGACAAAAGTGGCGAAAAAGTATAATCCGAAAAAAATCATGGCAGCAGTCGTCGATCCGAAAACAGGCAAAGTGCTAGCAATGGGTCAGCGTCCAAGCTTTGACCCGAATATGCGCGATGTGACGAACTACTATAATGATTTAATTTCATATGCGTATGAGCCTGGATCAACGATGAAAATTTTTACACTTGCTGCTGCCATACAGGAGAATGTGTATAACGGCAATGAAAAGTACAAGTCCGGAACATATAAAGTAGGCGGAGAACCTGTAAAGGACCATAATGATGGTGTAGGCTGGGGGCCAACAACATACCATGACGGTGTAGTGAGATCTTCTAATGTGGCTTTTGCCAAACTGGCTAATGAAAAATTAGGCTATTCCCGGTTTAATGAGTATCTTCATAAGTTCAATTTCTATCAAAAAACAGGTATTGACTTGCCGGGTGAAGTATCAAGTAAGATGAACTTTAAATATGAATTTGACAAAGCATCAACTGCATATGGCCAAGCCTCTGCCGTAACACCAATTCAACAGCTGCAGGCTGCAACTGCAATAGCAAATGACGGTAAAATGATGAAACCCTATGTCATAGACCATATTGTTGATCCTGACAAGAAAAAAACCATTTATCAAAATAAACCTCAGTCCGCCGGTACCCCAATTTCTGCGGATACCGCTAAAAAGGTTCGTAATATTTTAGGTGATGTCGTTACATCTGATATCGGTACTGGACAGCCATATAAAATTGAAGGTTTTGATGTGGCTGTTAAAACCGGAACAGCGCAAATTGCCGGACAAAACGGTTATCTATCTGGACGCGATAATTACGTATTTTCCGTAATGGGAATGGCGCCTAAAGATGATCCTGAGCTGCTGATCTATGTTGCAGTGCAGCAGCCGCAATTAGAAAATGATGAAACAGGCTCTAATCCAGTATCTGAAATTTTCAATCCGACAATGAAAAACAGTTTGCATTATCTGAACATTGAACCGACTGAAACGTCAGATTCAGATGAGGAAGAAACGAAAGCGCAGGCGATGCCTGATTTAACAGATCAAACTGTAACAGGTGCTCAAAAGAAAGCGAAAGACGAAAACCTCACACCGATTGTGATCGGCAGTGATATTGCAGTAAAACATCAATATCCAAAAGCGGGTGAGGAGGTTTTGACCAATCAGAAGGTCTTCCTGAAAACGGGGGGCAAAATCAAGATGCCTGATATGACAGGCTGGTCGAGAAGAGAGGTTCTTCAATACGGCGATTTGGCAGGAATTCATATAGAAGTGAGCGGACAAGGTTACGCTGTGAGCCAAAGCGTTAAGAAGGACAAAGAAATAAAAGACGGAACCGTGATCAAGGTGAAGTTTAAGAATCCTGATTAAATAGAAAGAAAGCTTACCCTGTTGGGTGAGCTTTCTTTTTTTCTATCTCCAAAGAGGAGCGCCGTTCTACCTGTCCACACGCAGGCATAAAATGAAACAAGCCTAAATAAGGAGTGAACGGTGCCTTGCGCGTCTCGAATGTAACGGTTAGAAAACGTTTATTATTTGTTTTGCTTTTTGGAGTGATCGTATTTCTGATCATTGATACAAGGCTGGGGTATGTTCAGTTTGTCATGGGGGAGAAACTGACTTCTCTGGCGAAGGATTCCTGGAGCCGGAACCTGCCGTTTGAGCCGGAACGGGGAGAGATCCTTGATCGGAACGGCGTTAAGCTTGCTACAAATAAGAGTGCTCCGACCGTATTTGTCGTGCCGCGCCAAGTCCAGGATCCACTGAAAACGAGCAAACAGCTGGCTGCGGTGTTAAATATGTCTGAAGAAAAAGTATATAAGCACGTCACAAAAAAAGCGTCGATAGAAAAGATTACGCCGGAAGGGAGAAAAATTTCAAATGAGAAGGCAAAAGAAATCAAAGCGCTCGATTTAAAAGGGGTGTATGTAGCGGAGGATAGTATCCGCCATTATCCGTTCGGCAGCTTTTTATCTCATGTTCTTGGGTTTGCCGGGATTGATAACCAAGGACTCCTCGGGCTTGAAGCCTATTATGATGATGATTTAAAAGGAGAAAAAGGCTCTGTTAAGTTTTATACAGATGCCAAAGGGAAGAAAATGCCCGATGAAGCCGATGACTACACGCCTCCTAAGGATGGACTCGATATGAAGCTAACTGTAGATTCGAAGGTGCAAACCATAATGGAACGAGAGCTTGATAACGCTGAAGCTAAATATCATCCAGACGGTATGATTGCAGTTGCAATGAACCCGAAAAACGGAGAAATACTTGGGATGGCAAGCAGACCTGACTTTGATCCGGCTGATTATCAATCTGTTGACCCGTCCGTTTACAATCGGAATCTCCCTGTGTGGAGCACGTACGAGCCGGGTTCGACCTTTAAGATTATTACACTTGCGGCGGCTCTGGAGGAGCAAAAAGTCAACTTAAAACGCGACCAATTTTATGATAAAGGACATGCAGAAGTAGACGGAGCAAGACTGCGCTGCTGGAAAAGGGGCGGCCACGGACTGCAAACGTATCTTGAAGTTGTACAAAACTCCTGTAACCCCGGCTTTGTTGAATTGGGAGAGAGATTGGGCAAAGAAAAGCTATTCAAATATATAAAAGGCTTTGGATTTGGCCAAAAAACCGGGATTGACTTGCAAGGTGAAGGAACAGGGATTTTATTTCCGCTTGACAGAGTAGGCCCGGTTGAGCAAGCGACAACCGCCTTTGGACAGGGGGTATCCGTCACGCCGATTCAGCAGGTTGCAGCCGTTTCTGCCGCTGTTAACGGCGGCACGCTCTACACACCTTATATAGCAAAAGAGTGGATTGATCCGGTAACCAAAAAAACAGTCAAAAAACAATCGCCAATCGCCAAGAAACAAGTCATTTCTAAGGGAACATCAAAACAAATCCGCTATGCTTTAGAAAGCGTCGTTGCAGAAGGCACCGGACGCAATGCGTTTGTCGAAGGCTATCGTGTCGGCGGCAAAACAGGTACAGCGCAAAAGGTGAAAGATGGAAAATACCTCGAAAACAACCATATTGTATCATTTATCGGTTTCGCGCCGGCTGACGACCCGAGTCTTGTCGTCTATGTCGCGGTCGATAACCCGAAAGGCACGATTCAGTTTGGCGGAACCGTTGCAGCGCCTATTGTGGGAAGTATTATGAGAGACAGCCTGCCGGAGCTTGGTGTGAAGCCTAGGAAAAATCAAATCGAAAAAAAATATCAATGGAACGACACAAAAACAATAGAAGTTCCGAATGTTGTAGGGATGTCTGTCTCAGATCTTGAGTCACTTTTGGTGAATCTGAATATAGATGCTTCCGGAAAAGGAAGCAAAATCGTCAAACAATCACCAGCTGCAGGAACAAAAGTAAAAGAGGGCTCTAAGATACGTGTTTATTTGACTGAAGAAGATGAAAAAAAGGAGGCAGCCGATTAATTCGGGCTGCCTATTATTTTATTGCAGAAAAATGCTGATATCTTTCAAGATTAGCTGGATGTATCCTTTTTTTTACGCTAAAATATGAACTGTATGCTTAAAAGTCATTATCACATCATTTGATGTGACTTCAATGATAAAAAGAACGAATAGAATGTTGAGAGGTTTGATACGATGAAACTTACAAAGCTGCTTACATACTTAACAACCGAACCTTCTGTAAATGATTCACAAGACCCTGAAATAACTTCAATTGAGATGGACTCCAGGGAAGTAAAGAAAGGGAGTCTTTTTGTATGTGTAAAAGGGTATACGGTAGATGGCCATGATTTTGCGCAAAAAGCAGTTGAAAACGGCGCAGCGGCTATTGTGGCTGAAAAGGAGCTCGATGTGGATGTGCCTGTCATCATTGTCCGGCAATCACTGCGGGCGCTCAGCGTTTTGTCTGATGCGTTTTACGGACAGCCGACAAAGAAACTGCAGCTGATCGGAATAACGGGCACAAACGGAAAAACATCAACGACCCATATGGTTGATGAGATTCTCAAAAAAGCGGGGAAGCGAACAGGCTTAATCGGCACGATGTACATTAAAATCGATGACGAAACACTTCCCGTTAAAAACACGACACCGGAAAGCGTCACGTTACAGCAAACATTTAAAAAAATGAATGACAAGCATGTCGACACGGCCATCATGGAGGTTTCTTCTCACGCTTTATCACTGGGACGGGTTCACGGCTGTGATTATGACATCGCCGTGTTTACGAACTTAACACAGGATCATCTTGACTATCACAAAACGATGGATGAATACCGACAGGCAAAAAGCCTGCTGTTTTCTCAGCTTGGCGGGGCATTCAACCATGAAAATCCAAAACGGGCTGTTTTAAACGCGGATGATGAGGCAAGCGCTTATTTTGAAAAGGTCACTGCGGCACATATTTCTACATATGGAATTAAAAACAATGCTGATGTAATGGCGAAAGATATCAAAACTACTGCACAGGGCACAAGTTTTGAACTGGTGACGAACAAAGGCACGAAGCACATCACGATGTCGCTCGTCGGACAGTTTAACGTGTATAACGTGCTCGCTGCTGTTGCGACTTGTATTGCGGCAGGCATTCCGTTTGAAACCATTACAGAAGCCGTGGAAGAATTGCATGGCGTAAGAGGCCGTTTTGAACTGGTTAATCAGCAGCAGGAGTTTCCGGTTATTGTTGATTACGCGCATACGCCGGACAGCCTTGAAAACGTACTGAAGACATGCAGAGACATGGCGGAAGGAAAGCTTTTTGTTGTTGTCGGCTGCGGCGGAGACAGAGATAAGACAAAGCGCCCGAAAATGGCGAAAATCGCTGTTGAGCTGGCTGACGAACCAATTTTCACTTCAGATAATCCGAGAAGCGAAGATCCGCGTGCCATTTTAAGAGATATGGAAGCAGGGGTAGAGAACGAATACTACCACAGCATTGCCAACCGCGAGCAGGCGATCTTCTTTGCCATTGCCAACGCCAAAAAAGGCGATGTTGTCCTCATTGCTGGGAAAGGACATGAAACCTATCAGCAGATTGGAAACGAAACCTTTGACTTTGACGATGCCGAAGTGGCGGCAAGAGCCATTGTCGAACTGAATAAAAATAAGACGAATTCATAGGAAAGAGATGTTATTGCATGATGGAGCTTGAAAAGATTTTTCATATGGAAAAAAAACATGAATATGATAACTACGTATGTCGTTTGAAAGAAACAGGAGGAGAAAAGGACAATGCTTGAGCAAGTCATTCTGTTTACAATTTTAATGGGTTTTTTAATCAGTGTTCTGCTCTCTCCGATTCTTATTCCGTTTTTAAGAAGATTAAAATTCGGCCAGAGTATTAGAGAAGAAGGACCGAAATCACACCAGAAAAAATCAGGGACACCGACAATGGGCGGGGTCATGATCATACTGTCTATCATTGTGACAACAATAGTGATGACGCAGAAGTTTTCAGAAATAAGTCCGGAAATGTTCCTGCTGCTGTTTGTCACGATCGGTTACGGTTTACTCGGCTTTTTGGATGATTACATCAAAGTCGTAATGAAACGAAATCTCGGTCTGACGTCAAAGCAAAAACTGATCGGACAAATTATCATTGCAATTGTGTTTTATGCGGTGTATCATTACTACAATTTTGCGACGGATATCCGCATTCCTGGGACTGATCTGTCATTTGATCTTGGCTGGGCTTACTTTATCCTTGTGCTATTTATGCTTGTCGGCGGATCAAACGCCGTCAACCTGACTGATGGTCTTGACGGTCTATTATCAGGTACGGCAGCCATTGCTTTTGGCGCCTTTGCCATTCTGGCATGGAATCAATCCCAATATGATGTTGCTATTTTCTCAGTTGCGGTTGTCGGAGCGGTACTGGGCTTCCTAGTCTTCAATGCGCATCCAGCCAAAGTGTTTATGGGAGATACAGGATCACTTGCATTGGGAGGAGCAATCGTCACCATTGCCATTTTAACGAAATTAGAAATCCTGCTGGTTATTATCGGCGGTGTATTCGTCATTGAGACATTATCCGTTATTCTGCAGGTCATCAGCTTTAAAACGACAGGTAAACGAATCTTTAAAATGAGTCCGCTTCACCACCATTATGAGCTTGTCGGGTGGTCTGAATGGAGAGTTGTTGTAACATTTTGGGCTGCGGGACTTTTGCTTGCCGTATTAGGAATTTACATCGAGGTGTGGTTATAAGTGGAAAACGATCTATTTTTGCAAAATCAGCATTTTTTAGTCCTTGGACTCGCCAAAAGCGGGTTTGCGGCGGCTTCTATTCTTCATGAAAAAGGTGTCTATGTTACAGTCAACGACCAAAAGCCTTTTGATGAGAACGAACCAGCCCAGAAACTTTCTGAAAAAGGGGTCGAAGTTGTCTGCGGAGAGCACCCTGTTTCTCTGTTCGATCAGCACCAGATTACTGTACTGATCAAAAACCCGGGTATTCCATATGAAAATATTATGGTTCAGGAAGCAGAAAAAAGAGGCATCCCGATATGGACGGAAATTGAGCTTGCCTACCATCTGACGAATGCCAAATTTATTGGGATCACTGGTTCGAATGGAAAAACGACAACAACAACGCTGATTTATGAAATGCTGAAGGCAGACTCTCAAAAGGCGCTGATCGCCGGAAACATCGGTACAGTCGCAAGTGAGGTTGCCTATCACGCTGATGGAGATGAATGGATCGTAACGGAACTTTCGTCATTTCAGCTGATGGGAACGCACGACTTCAGGCCTGAAATCAGCCTGATTTTAAACGTGTTTGATGCCCATCTGGATTATCATCATACGAGAGAAAACTATGAAAAAGCGAAACAAAAAGTGTATCTGCATCAGAAAGCTTCAGATAAAGCAATTGTCAACCAGGATGATGAAACAGTCGTGCGCCTGGCTGAGGCCGGAGAAGCCGGAATTGTTCCTTTTTCAGTAAGCAAACAGCTTGAACACGGCGCTTATGTAAAAGAGGGCATGATTATGTACAACGGCGAAGCTATTCTTCCTCTGGAAGAGGTTGTGCTGCCAGGTGCGCATAATCTGGAGAACATTTTAGCCGCGATTGCGGCAGTGAAAACGGCTGGAGCGTCCAACGAGGCCATCAAAACAGTGCTGACAAGCTTTACCGGCGTAAAGCACCGTCTCCAGTATGTCACAACAGTGAAGAACCGTAAGTTTTATAATGACAGCAAAGCAACAAACGTTTTGGCGACAAGCAAAGCGCTTTCGGCTTTTGAAAAACCTGTCATCCTGCTTGCAGGCGGACTGGATCGCGGAAATGGCTTTGACGACTTAAAACCTTACATGAAGCATGTCAAAGCGGTGCTTACATTCGGACAGACAGCGCCGAAACTCGAAAAGCTCGGAAATGATCTGGGAATACAACATGTCAAACGTGTCGATAATGTTGAACAAGCAGTATCTGCGGCGTTTGCGCTCTCAAATGAAGGAGATGTCATTCTGCTTTCACCTGCGTGTGCGAGCTGGGATCAATTCAAAACATTTGAAGAACGCGGTGACATGTTTATAGACGCCGTGCATATGCTTAAGTAAGGGCTTGTCTTGAAATCGGCAGCCCTAATGACTTTAAGCTTGGGGTGTCGATTGCTTTGACTACTAAAAAAACATCGCCTGATTTGTTATTGGTCATCATTACGTTATTATTATTAACAATTGGATTAATTATGGTGTACAGTGCGAGTGCGGTATGGGCGGATTATAAATTTGACGACTCATTCTTTTTCGCGAAACGGCAGCTACTGTTTGCGGGCATCGGCGTTATTGCCATGTTCTTTATTATGAATGTTGATTATTGGACATGGCGGACATGGTCCAAGTTGCTGATGGTTATCTGTTTTTTCTTGCTGGTGCTTGTTTTAATACCAGGCGTAGGCATGGTGCGGAACGGCTCTAGAAGCTGGATCGGTGTCGGCGCATTCAGCATACAGCCTTCAGAGTTTATGAAGCTTGCGATGATAGCATTCCTTGCTAAATTTCTCTCTGAAAAGCAAAAAAACATTACATCGTTCAGACGTGGATTTGTCCCGGCGCTCGGCATCGTGTTTTCCGCATTTTTGATTATTATGTGCCAGCCTGACCTCGGTACGGGAACTGTAATGGTCGGTACTTGTATTGTCATGATTTTTGTAGCCGGTGCGCGAATTGCCCATTTCGTCTTTCTCGGGCTGATCGGCCTGAGCGGATTTGTTGGGCTCGTACTGTCGGCTCCATATCGGATTAAACGGATTACCTCTTACTTGAATCCGTGGGAAGATCCGCTCGGCAGCGGCTTTCAAATTATTCAATCGCTTTATGCGGTAGGGCCTGGCGGATTGTTCGGAATGGGGCTCGGCCAAAGCAGACAGAAATTCTTCTATCTGCCTGAGCCGCAAACGGACTTTATTTTCGCCATCTTGTCAGAGGAGCTTGGGTTTATCGGCGGGTCTCTTATTTTGCTTCTGTTCAGCGTTCTGCTGTGGAGAGGAATCAGGATCGCGCTCGGTGCACCAGATCTATATGGCAGTTTTGTCGCTGTAGGGATTATTTCAATGATCGCGATCCAAGTCATGATCAATATCGGTGTTGTGACGGGCCTTATTCCGGTAACTGGCATCACGCTGCCGTTTTTAAGCTACGGAGGTTCATCATTGACTCTGATGCTGATGGCTGTCGGTGTGCTGCTGAACGTGAGCCGGTACTCGAGGTATTAATGAATTTTATTTGTGAAGCGATCCTATGAAACAGGAAGCTGGGAAACAATTGATGCGATAACCCTGTCCATAAAAACAGGGTTATCGTTATGTTATAGAGACTGAGACTGGGGGAAGAGATATGCGAATTGCAATAAGCGGAGGCGGCACAGGGGGACACATCTATCCAGCACTTGCCTTTATCAAAGAGGTGCAGCGCCGCCATCCTGATGTAGAATTTTTATATATCGGAACAGAAAACGGATTAGAGAAAAAAATTGTAGAACGGGAAAATATACCGTTTCGTTCCATTGAAATTACAGGTTTTAAAAGAAAGCTTTCATTTGAAAACGTAAAAACGGTCATGCGTTTCCTAAAAGGCGTTAAAAAAAGCAAATCGTATTTAGCGGAATTTAAGCCGGATGCCGTGATTGGAACGGGCGGTTATGTGTGCGGGCCGGTTGTATACGCGGCTGCAAAAATGGGGATTCCGACTATCGTTCATGAACAAAACAGCCTGCCGGGCATCACCAATAAGTTTCTTTCAAAATATGTTGATAAAGTAGCAATATGTTTTGAGGAAGCAAAATCACATTTTCCAAGTGAGAAAGTTGTATTTACGGGAAACCCGAGAGCCTCTGAGGTCGTCTCAATAAAGACGGGCCGCTCGATGGCAGAATTCAGGCTCTCTGAAGAGAAAAAAACCGTATTAATCTTCGGCGGAAGCAGAGGCGCCGCTCCAATTAACCGTGCGGTCATTGATATGCAGGATGCGCTGAAATCAAGAGCGTATCAAGTACTGTATATTACGGGCGAGGTTCACTATGAGAAAGTAATGACTGAGCTGAAAAACAAGGGTGCAGCTGACAATATGGTCACAAAACCGTTTCTTCATCAGATGCCAGAGTATTTAAAGGCGATTGATGTGATTGTAGCAAGAGCGGGTGCGACGACCATTGCGGAAATTACGGCACTCGGAATCCCAAGTGTGCTGATTCCAAGTCCTTACGTAACGGCGAATCACCAGGAGGTCAATGCGAGATCTCTCGGTCAGCATGATGCGGCGATTGTTTTGAAAGAAACAGAACTCAGCGGGGAAAAGCTGATTGAAGCGCTTGACCGGATTGTGCTCGATGAACAAACATTAAAGGATATGAGCGTACGGACAAAGTCACTAGGTGTTCCTGATGCGGCTGCCCGTTTATACAGCGTACTCGAAGATTTGAAAAAATAATAGAAAAGCAAATGGAATGCGGAGGTTTACGATGGAGAAAGTGATACAAGAATTAAAAGAACGCGAAGTCGGCAAGGTGCTTGCAAATGAACCGCTCGCAAATCATACAACAATGAAAATCGGCGGTCCTGCGGATGTATTGGTCATTCCAAGCAGTGTAGATGCTGTCAAGGACATCATGGATGTTGTGAAAAAATATGAAGTAAAGTGGACAGTCATCGGCCGCGGATCAAACCTTCTTGTATTAGATGAAGGGATCAGAGGTGTGGTGATCAAGCTGGGCGCGGGTCTTGACCACCTGGAGCTTGACGGGGAACAAGTCACTGTCGGTGGCGGTTATTCAGTTGTGCGTCTTGCTACATCGATGAGCAAAAAAGGCTTGTCGGGATTAGAATTCGCTGCCGGAATTCCGGGATCCGTCGGAGGGGCTGTCTATATGAATGCAGGCGCTCACGGGTCTGATATGAGTAAGATCCTTGTCAAAGCGCATATTTTATTTGAAGACGGCACAATCGAGTGGCTGACAAATGAGGAGATGGAATTCACCTACAGAACGTCCGTATTGCAAAAGAAACGCCCTGGTGTTTGTCTTGAAGCCGTTCTCCAGCTTGAACAGAAGGATAAAGAATCAATCGTTCAGCAAATGCAAAGCAATAAAGACTACAGAAAGAATACTCAGCCGTATTCAAGCCCTTGTGCAGGAAGTATATTCAGAAACCCGCTTCCGAACCATGCCGGCAATCTAGTGGAAAAAGCGGGCTTAAAAGGATATCAAATCGGCGGTGCAAAGATATCGGAGATGCACGGAAACTTCATCGTCAATGCGGGCGGAGCATCCGCAAAAGATGTGCTTGATCTCATTGATCATGTGAAAAAGACAATCCGTGAAAAATACGAGATTGATATGCACACAGAGGTTGAAATCATCGGTGAAAATCGCTGATTCAAGTTCTGAACTGAAGCTGTTCATATGATATACTGTAAGCAAACGACAAACGGCATCATAGTATGCCGTTTGTTTTGGAATAGGCAGACTTTTAAGGCTGTTTCAGTTGAATGAGGTGAACAGGCAATGAATCCGGGTCATGACCGAGAAAAAATCGTAAATATTGAAGAGCGGATCCCTAAAATTAAAGAGCAGAGAAAACAGAAGGCAAACCGCAGGCTTATTTCATTTATTATGCTCTTTTTTATGATGGTGCTGATCATCGTGTATCTGCAGACACCGATTAGTAAAATTTCATCAATCTCTGTTACCGGTAATGAGAATGTTTCGAAAAAGGAGATTATTGATCTTTCCGATATCAAAAGCGGAGATACTGAATTTTGGAGTCTGGATAAGAAAAAAACAGCAAAAAAGATTCAGGAAAATAAATTAGTGAAAAAAGCAGAAATCAGAAAATCCCTTCCTAATAAAATCAACATTGCGATCGAAGAATATAAAGCGATTGCCTATTTAGAAAAAGACAGTGTGTATTACGAAATCCTTGAAAACGGTTCAGTTTTGCCAAACGAAGTAACGCCGGATGATGCGGGACCCATTTTGGTGAATTGGACAGACGCTAAAAAACGTGTTCAAATGGCCAAGCAGCTCGATGCTTTGTCAAATTCTTTAAAACAGTCGATTTCAGAAGTGTATTATACTCCTGTCAAAATGGATCAAAACCGTATTAAATTATATATGAACGACGGGTATGTCGTTACTGCTTCCATCAAAACCTTTGCAGACCGAATGAAAACGTATCCTTCTATTATCTCACAGCTCAACGGCAGTAAAAAAGGGATTATTCATTTAGAAGTTGCTACCTATTTTGAAGAGTTTGGAAAAAGCGATTCGTCTGCCAAAAAGGAAGATGAAAATTGAGGGGCAAATCAGCCGTCCTTCTTTCTTTGATTATGCTAATCGCAGGTTTTTTAATTTCTTTTTCCTTTCAGACGACAAGAGAAAACCACAAAAGCATGACAGAGACGGAAGATTGGAAAAAAGAATATGCCCTGCGGGATGAACTGCTGAAGCAAGAGAAAGAAAACAAGGACCTTGAAAAAGAACTGTATCAAAAGCAGAACAAAGTCCGTCAGACTGAAAATAAGCTGAAAAACGAAAAAACAGAATACTATAACGTTCTGGAAGATGTAGAAAAGTACAGAATGTATATTGGGGAAGTCGGTGTACAAGGAGAGGGCGTTCAAGTGACTTTGGAAGATGCTTCTTACATACCGGAAGGAGAGAACGTGAACAGCTACATCGTTCACGAAAGCCATCTCTTTCAAGTCATAAATGAACTGTATATATCTGGTGCGGCAGCCGTCTCCATCAACGGCCAGCGGCTGACCCATAATTCCTACATCAAGTGCAACGGGCCGGTCGTAACGGTTGACGGGGTGCAGCACCCCGCCCCATTTGTCGTTTCTGCCATTGGAGATCCCGATGTTCTGCTTCCTTCGTTAAATATAGCAGGAGGCCTGATCGATCAGCTTTCTATGGATCATATTTCTGTTACCGCAGAAAAAAAGAAAAATGTACAAATGGAGCCCATTCTGAAAACGAAGGAATGACTGGAAAAGCGGGTGAAGTGATTGAAAATAAAGCGTTCCTTCATTAGCATCAGCGTGCTTATGGTCATATTCGGCCTTATGATATCTGTTCAATTTAATTCTTTAAAGCATCCTCAAGTCCGAGATACAAGAGATATGTGGGATATTAGAGAAGAGCTTACATCAGAGCAGAAGAAGCAGGAAGAGCTGCTGGCTGAAATTAATAAGTATGATAAATTGCTGAATACCTATAAGCAAAACAAAGAATTGACAAAAGAAACAGCACTCAATAATACATTACAAACCTTAAAAAAAACAGCCGGCATGACCGATATTACAGGTAGCGGAATTGTCATCACCCTTTCTCCGCTTTTTTCTGAAAGCGTAACTGGAGAGGCGATCAAAAATCCACCGCCGGATTTACTAAAGAAGCTGATTAATGAACTCAACTCTTATGGTGCTGAGCATATCTCAATAAATGAGCGAAGAGTTGTGAATTCTTCAGTGATACGGGACTTAAACGGCACAACAAAAATAGACGGATACAGCCTAGATGATTATCCTTTAACAGTAAAAGTGCTTGCTGAAGATCCGGACAAGCTGTACAGCAGGGTAAAGGGGTCCGATCTAGAGGATATCTTTGCTTCTGAAAATGTAGCGTTAAAAGCAGGTAAATCTGACAGCAGCCTCACATTAAAAGCTTATGACAGAGCAGTGGACGTACAACAGCTAAAACCGCTTAAAGACTAAAAGGGAGGAGAATTGTCATGTGGCTGCCCGTGCTTGGACTCGTGCTCGGAATAACGATCGGACTGATGACAAACTTAACAATACCGAGTGAATACTCAAATTATTTATCACTTGCTGTGCTTGCTGCACTTGATACTCTAATCGGCGGAATCAGGGCGCATTTACAAGGTACATATGATGAAATGGTATTTGTTTCCGGTTTCTTTTTTAATATTATATTGGCAATAAGTTTAGCTTTTCTGGGAGTTCATCTTGGTGTAGACTTGTATTTAGCAGGTATATTCGCATTTGGAGTCAGATTATTTCAGAATATAGCCGTTATAAGAAGAAATCTACTAACAAAGTGGACTCTTTCTAAAAAAAATAAAAAAAATGTGATATAAAAGAGGATATACATAGGATATAACGAATATTTTCAATAAACATAAAATGTGAAAAGCACATAAGAATATTCCGTTGTTATTTTTTGTTACACACTTGTAAAGCCACATTCATTGTATTGTTGTTCCGCAAATAATAGAATAGAAATGATCGAAATGTGAGGAGGTGCCATAGAATGAACAACAATGAACTTTACGTCAGTCTTGACATCGGTACGTCCAATACAAAAGTGATCGTCGGAGAAATGACAGATGATTCCCTTAATATTATCGGTGTGGGAAATGTACCGTCTGAAGGGTTGAAAAAAGGCTCAATCGTTGACATAGATGAGACCGTTCATTCTATAAGAAAAGCGTTTGACCAAGCTGAAAGAATGGTAGGTTTTCCGCTTAGAAAAGCTATTGTCGGCGTTAATGGAAATTATATCAATATTCAAGATACAAACGGTGTTGTAGCAGTTTCTAGTGAAAATAAAGAAATTCAAGTAGAAGATGTCCGCCGCGTCATGGAAGCGGCCCAAGTTGTTTCAATACCGCATGAACAGCTGATAGTTGACGTCATTCCTAAACAATTTATCGTTGATGGAAGAGATGAAATTACCGACCCGAAAAAAATGCTTGGTGTGCGTTTAGAAGTAGAGGGCACACTGATCACCGGTTCAAAAACAATATTACATAACTTGCTTCGCTGCGTTGAAAGAGCCGGTGTTGAAATAACTGATATTTGTCTACAGCCGCTGGCAGCCGGTTCTGCTGCTTTGTCAAAGGATGAGAAAAATCTCGGTGTGGCTCTCATTGATATAGGCGGAGGGTCAACCACCATTGCCGTATTCCAGAACGGACACCTGACTTCTACCCGTGTCATTCCTCTCGGAGGCGAAAATATCACCAAAGATATCTCCATCGGATTGAGAACGTCCACAGAAGAAGCGGAACGTGTGAAAAAACAATTTGGACATGCCTACTATAACGAGGCTTCAGAAGATGAAGTATTTGAGGTAACCGTTATAGGCACCAATCAAAAACAAACATTTACACAGCAGGAAGCAGCGAATATCATTGAAGCAAGAGTCGAAGAAATCCTTGAGATTGCTTCAGAAGAACTTCGCAATATGGGAATTAGCGATCTGCCGGGAGGCTTCGTGCTGACAGGGGGACAAGCAGCGATGCCTGGTGTCATGTCACTGGCGCAGGATGTGCTGCAAAACAATGTCAGAGTGGCGAGCCCGAATTATATCGGTGTAAGAGATCCTCAGTATATGACGGGAGTTGGCATGATTCAATTCGCCTGCCGGAATGCTAGAATTCAAGGCAGAAAAATTGGCTTCAAGATGCCTGAAGAAGCGATACAGGAAATCGCAGTCTCATCAGCAGAGGAAGAAGAGCATCATCACCAAAATGAGATGCAGCAACGGCCAAAAGGAAAACAAAAAACACAAGCCGAACATAACAAACAGAGCAAAATGAAAAAACTATTAAGCATGTTTTGGGAATAGATAGATAGTCATTCGGCAGATTAGGAGGATTTAGCATGTTGGAGTTCGAAACAAACATAGACGGCTTAGCATCAATTAAAGTAATCGGAGTAGGAGGCGGCGGTAACAACGCGGTCAACCGAATGATTGAGAATGAAGTGCAAGGAGTAGAGTACATCGCGGTAAATACGGACGCTCAAGCTCTTAACCTGTCAAAAGCGGAAGTGAAAATGCAAATCGGCGCAAAGCTGACTAGAGGATTGGGAGCAGGTGCGAATCCGGAAGTCGGAAAAAAAGCCGCAGAGGAAAGCAAGGAGCAGATTGAAGAAGCGCTAAAAGGCGCTGACATGGTATTCGTAACAGCTGGTATGGGAGGCGGAACAGGAACAGGTGCCGCACCGGTTATTGCGCAAATCGCAAAAGATTTAGGAGCATTAACAGTCGGAGTCGTTACAAGACCGTTTACGTTCGAAGGCCGTAAGAGACAGCTGCAGGCGGCGGGCGGAATTTCTGCAATGAAAGAAGCGGTGGACACACTGATTGTGATTCCGAACGACCGTATTTTGGAAATTGTTGATAAAAACACGCCGATGCTTGAAGCATTCCGTGAAGCTGATAACGTACTCCGTCAAGGGGTTCAAGGTATTTCTGACCTGATCGCTACTCCTGGTCTCATTAACTTAGACTTTGCTGATGTGAAAACGATCATGTCAAACAAAGGATCTGCTTTGATGGGTATTGGTATTGCGACTGGAGAAAACCGTGCTGCAGAAGCTGCGAAAAAAGCCATTTCCAGTCCGCTTCTTGAAGCAGCAATTGACGGCGCGCAAGGCGTCTTAATGAACATTACTGGCGGAACAAATCTGAGCCTATATGAAGTTCAGGAAGCAGCAGATATTGTCGCTTCTGCATCTGATCAGGATGTAAACATGATTTTCGGTTCTGTTATTAACGAAAATCTTAAAGACGAGATTGTGGTTACTGTGATTGCCACTGGTTTTATCGAACAGGAGAAAGATGTTACGAAACCCCAGCGTCCATCATTAAACCAGAATATCAAATCACATAATCAGAGTGTTCCAAAACGTGAGCCGAAACGAGAGGAACCGCAGCATCAAAACACAGTCAGCCGCCAAACCTCACAGCCGGCTGACGATACGCTTGATATCCCGACATTTTTAAGAAATCGCAATAAACGCGGCTAATTGAAAGGACAAAATCGTTTTCGATTTTGTCCTTTTTTTATTTTTTCCTCAATCATTTCCATCCATCTATCATGTCTTTTGAACTATGTCTTCCTACACAGATCAACAAATCAACCTATTATACCTACCGATATTTCATGACCATCTAATCATTTTCATTTATATGGAAAAGAAATGACAGGAAACGACAATATCTGTAATTGAGATTGTCTACAGTTAACATACAGCGAAGTTTTGACAAACAAATTGAACTTTAAAGGAGGGACGACATTTTTTTACAAAGTGGTTTAAAAAAGGGGGATAAAAAATGAGGAAAAAGACGAAAAACAGACTGATCAGTTCTGTTTTGAGTACAGTTGTCGTCAGTTCACTGCTGTTTCCGGGTGCAGCCGTGGCAAGCAGCAAAGGAGCCGCTTCTTCTGTAAAACAGGAGCTTCAATCTTCAGAGACGATTCAAAATAAGATATCCAGCTCATTAAAGAAAAGCTTTAAAAAAGAAGGAAAAACTACCTTTCTGATCAAATTTAAAGATCAAGCTGACACTCAAAAAGCGGCAAAATCAGCTGTCAAAAGAGCGAAATCTAAAAAGATGACCGCTGCTAAAACGGAATATCAAAAGCGTTCCGCCGTTGTGTCTTCGTTAAAAGTGACAGCTGATGAAGCTCAGAAGGACGTCTTGAAATATTTAAACAGCCAGAAAAATAAAGGGAATGCCGATGATATTCATTCCTATTATGTGGTAAATGGAATTGCAGTACATGCTTCAAAAGAGGTCATGGAGAAAGTGGCCCAGTTTCCTGAAGTAGAAAAGGTGCTTCCAAATGAAAAACGGCAGCTTTTTAAGTCATCCGCCTCCCCATTCAATATGAAAAAAGCGCAAAAAGCGATAAAAGCGACTGACGGCGTAGAATGGAATATAAACCAAATAGATGCACCGAAGGCTTGGGAGCTTGGATATGACGGAACGGGTACGGTTGTCGCCTCCATTGATACAGGGGTTGAATGGGAACACCCTGCATTAAAAGAAAAATATCGCGGGTTTAATCCGGAAAGCCCGAATGAGCCTGATAATAACATGAACTGGTTTGATGCTGTAGCGGGCGAGTCAAGTCCTTATGATGATCTTGCCCATGGCACTCACGTAACAGGTACAATGGTTGGTTCTGAGCCTGATGGCACGAATCAAATTGGTGTCGCACCTGGCGCAAAATGGATTGCCGTTAAGGCGTTTTCAGAAGATGGCGGGACAGATGCTGACATTTTGGAGGCCGGTGAATGGATTTTAGCTCCAAAGGACGCAGAGGGCAATCCTCACCCGGAAATGGCTCCGGATGTCGTCAATAATTCTTGGGGCGGGGGCTCCGGCCTTGATGAATGGTACAGGGATATGGTCAATGCCTGGCGGGCGGCCGACATTTTCCCGGAATTCTCTGCGGGAAATGCTGATCTCTTTAACCCGGGAGGACCTGGTTCTATCGCTAATCCTGCCAATTATCCGGAAGCATTTGCGACCGGAGCGACTGATATTAACAAAAAGCTTGGCGATTTTTCACTCCAGGGACCGTCGCCATACGATGAAACAAAGCCGGAAATTTCTGCTCCAGGCGTAAACATCCGGTCTTCAGTTCCTGGCCAGACATATGAAGACGGATGGGATGGCACTTCGATGGCAGGACCGCATGTTTCTGCTGTTGCCGCGTTGTTGAAGCAGGCAGACGCCTCACTTTCTGTCGATGAGATGGAGGATATATTGACAAGCACGGCTGAGCCATTAACAGACTCTACATTCCCTGACTCTCCGAATAACGGATACGGTCATGGTTTGGTTAATGCTTTAGACGCTGTATCAGCCGTTACAGACGGTTTGGGAAAAGCAGAAGGGCAAGTTTCTGTCGATGGGGAAGATGAAGAGATGCCTGTCTATCAACATGAGAAAGTAAATGAAGCTTATGAAGGTGCCAGCCTTCCGCTTACCTTGACAGCTGAAGACAATGTGAGTGTGACTGCCGTTAAATTGGCCTATAAGCTGGATCAAGGCGAATGGAACGAGGTCAATGCGAAACGAATCAGCGGAGATCATTTGAAGGGGACGTACCAGGCGGAAATCCCAAGTATAAAGGGGACCGCATTAAGCTATAAGTGGATCATTCAGGATTTTGGCGGCCATGTTGCTGAGTCTGACATATATGATGTATCCGTAAAACCTAGCATCACTACTGGATACAAGCAGGATTTTGAAACAGAACCAGGCGGCTGGCTTATGAGCGGAACAAACAATAACTGGGAATGGGGAGTTCCGGAATCAGGCCCTCATGCAGCTGCATCAGGAGAAAAAGTATTTGGGACAAACCTGACTGGAAATTATGCCAATGGAGCGAATATGAATCTCACTATGCCTCCAATTGATGTGCCGGATTCAGGGAACCTGTTTCTTCAATTCAAGAGCTGGCACAACCTGGAAAGTGATTTTGATTACGGCTACGTTTTTGTTTTACCGGAAGGCGAAACGAATTGGGAGCAGGCTGGGGTCTATAATGGAAAGACTTCAAACTGGATCAACGAAGAAATTAATTTATCCGCATATAAAGGCCAAAACATTCGAGTGATGTTCAACCTTCAGTCTGATGAAAGCATTGCGAAAGAGGGCTGGTACATTGATGATGTTCAGCTTTCAGACAAATCTGCCGGAAAAACAGCTAAAAAGAATAAGCTGGGCGTACAAAAAACGGCAGAAAAGCAAAAGAAAAAAGCGGTTAATCCAAAAAAGGCTAAGCCTTCAACACATACAGCTGTCAAAACAGAACATAGCGCTGATATGCAGCCGCAAGCATTGCCGCTAAGAGCACAGGTCAGTGTGGTTGAAACAGGAAAATCAACCTATTCAGATCAATCAACCGGACAGTACAAGCTGACGCATAAAGCAGGAGACTATACGCTTATGGCAGAAGCTTACGGCTATCAATCGAAAACGCAAAAAGTGTCTTTGCAGACAGATCAGACAACCCGAGCTAATTTTACGTTAGAAGAACTAAAGAAAGGCACATTAAAAGGCACTGTCATCAATAAAACAACAGGAAAGCCTGTAAAAGGGGCTTCCGTCTATGTTATCGAGGATGCCGCGGTTGAACCGGCAACTACAAACGACAAAGGAGAATATACACTTGAGGCCTATGAGGGCTCTTACTCCATTAAAGTAGCTGCGCCGGGCTATTACAGCGATGAATTTTCCGTTGAGTTAAAAGGTGATATCACAAAAGAAACTGTGCTAAAGCCTTTCGTCGGTTATCCAGGCGAGATCGGATACGATGACGGAACAGCGGAGAATGCAAATTCCTATTTTGCGGCCGGAAACGGATGGGCGGTGAAAATGTCACTGGCTGACGGCAAGGAAAAAGGCATGCTGACAGGAGGGCTATTCAGATTCTGGGATACGGAGTTCCCTGATCCTGGCGGCACAGAGTTTAAGGTCGAGGTTTACGATGCGACAGGGAAAGATGGAGCACCCGGCAAAAAAATTGCGGGACCATATCAAGCTGAAGCTCTTCGTAATGGCGAATGGACGAAAGTAGATCTCAGCTCGAAGGGGATTATGGTCGATAAAGACTTTTATCTTGTCTATATCCAGTCAAAACCTGATCCATATTCACCAGGCTTGGCAATGGATGAAACCGGGCAGTACTCAGATCGCAACTGGCAGTATGTTGACGGAACATGGCAAAAAGGGGATAAAGAAGACGGCAACTATATGATTCGTGCATTAGTCGATTATGAAGCTGCCGTACCTGACATTACTTCTCCTGCAGACCAATCATACACCAATAAGGAGAGCGTCACTGTAAAAGGAAAGGCATCTCCCGGGACGACTATAACCCTTTATAATGGTGATAAAGAAGCAGGAGAAACGAAAACTGCCGCAGATGGCACGTTCGAAGCAGGGGTTTCACTCAGCAAAGGGGAAAACAAGCTGACAGCGGCTGCATCAACAGACTCCGGAACGACAGATGCTTCAAGTCCTGTTACGGTCACACTTGATCAAGACAAGCCTGAACTGACGCTCGACAATCCAAAGGATGGCGAGAAAATCAATAAAGAAGCGCTGACTGTTAAAGGCACTGTTTCAGATGACAACTTGAAAGAAGTAAAGGTTAATGGCAAAAAAGCAACAGTCACAGACGGTTCCTACTCCGCCCGTATCCTATTGGAAAACGGAAGCAACGAAGTAAAGGTGACAGCCTCTGACTTAGCAGGCAACAAGACGACGAAAAAAGCTGTCGTCGATGTGAATTTTGACAAGCCAGTTATTAACGGACTAATTCCTGGTGAGGACAAAATCTTAAAAGCTGGTGAATCGGTCAAAATCGCTTTTTCAAGCACGAAAGGGGCAGATGCAACGTTTGTCATTCGTCTTCCGCTCACAAATGCAAGAGCGAATGTACAAAACGCTACCGAGCTGCCGTTAAGGGAAATATCTCCGGGACGATATGAAGGCTATTGGACAGCAACATCTTCTATTAAAGCAAATGGAGCGAAAGTAGAGGTTATCGTTCGAGACAATTACGGCAATGAAACTAGAAAAACAGCGAATGGAAAACTATATATCAATACTGAAAAGTAAGTGTAAAAAAGCTGCCGCCCTTGGCAGCTTTTTTTCTATATACTCGCATTCATTCCCTCGACAAATTAAGCAGTTATCCCTGAAAAATTGTATGGGCCTCTCAACATTAATTGACAGACTTTCCCACAGAGCTTGCTTTATACTTATGAAACAAGAAGGGGAACAGCGTGATGCAAGAAAGAAAGGGGTCAGGTGTGAAAATCTATTTAGATGTCATTTGGCTGTTAAACTTTTGTTTTGACGCACTGTTGCTTTTACTGACGGCATTTATTTTAAAACGCCATGTGAAAAAAAGAAGATTGATAGGCGGCGCGTTTATCGGTTCAAGTATTGTCCTTTTGATGTTTACTCCTTTCTCACCGATCGTTGAGAACCCGGCCGGAAAGCTCGCTTTTTCGGTTGTCATTGTACTCGTAACATTCGGTTTTAAGAGGTTTCGTTATTTCTTTCAAAATTTGTTTTCCTTTTATTTTGCTACTTTTCTAATGGGAGGAGGAATAATCGGAGCACACTCATTGCTGCAGTCAAACTCTATTGTCAGAAACGGTGTCATGATTACCAATCAAACCGGATTTGGGGACCCGATCAGCTGGATGTTTATCGTGGCTGGCTTTCCCGCATTATGGTTTTTTTCCAAGAGAAGAATCGAAGATATTGAAACAAAAAACATTCAATATGAGGAACGAGTCAGGGTACAGGCGGACCTGGGCGGCCAAACACTGCACGCAAGAGGCCTGGTGGATTCAGGCAACCAGCTGTACGACCCGCTCACAAAAACGCCGGTCATGATTATTCACATTGATAAGCTTGAACCGATTTTCGGAGAGGCTGATACGATGATTATTCGAAATGCAGACCCGATGGAAGCGATTGAACAGCTTGATGATTCGTTTCGTTTTTTAGATAAAATGAGGCTGATCCCATACCGGGGAGTAGGCCAGCAGCATCAATTCTTATTATGTATCAAACCGGATCATGTAACGATTATGACAAAAGATGAAATGATTTCCGCGGATAAATGCTTAATTGGCATCAGTACGTCAAAGCTGTCGGCAGATGGAGATTTTGACGCGATTATTCATCCGAAAATGCTGTCAGGAAAAGCCATTAAACACGTGTCCTAATGTTCGCAAATGTCCGTTATTTATCATACTCATAAGACGTGACATTTAGAAGGGAGAGGAAGATGAAAAAACTTAAATTGCGGTTGACGCACCTCTGGTATAAGCTGCTGATGAAACTGGGCTTGAAAAGCGATGAAGTGTATTACATAGGCGGAAGTGAAGCTTTGCCGCCGCCATTATCAAAAGACGAGGAGCAGGTTCTATTAATGAAGCTCCCAAGCGGTGACCAAGCGGCCCGCGCTATTTTGATCGAACGCAACCTGCGGCTGGTCGTCTATATCGCCCGGAAATTTGAAAACACGGGAATTAATATTGAAGATTTAATCAGCATCGGCACCATTGGATTAATCAAGGCTGTGAATACCTTCAATCCGGAAAAGAAAATCAAGCTGGCTACATATGCCTCTCGCTGTATCGAGAATGAAATCCTGATGTATTTAAGGAGAAACAACAAAATCCGTTCAGAAGTATCTTTCGATGAACCGCTTAATATTGATTGGGACGGCAATGAGCTTCTGCTTTCTGATGTGCTGGGCACGGATGATGATATCATCACAAAGGACATTGAAGCAAACGTGGATAAAAAGCTTCTAAAAAAAGCGCTCGAACAGTTAAATGAGAGGGAGAAACAAATCATGGAACTTCGTTTCGGGCTTGTCGGCGAAGAGGAAAAAACCCAAAAGGATGTTGCGGATATGATGGGGATTTCTCAATCCTATATTTCCCGTCTGGAAAAACGAATCATTAAAAGATTGCGAAAAGAATTCAACAAAATGGTGTAAAAAATTTTTGCGGGTTAATCCCTTGATTCTACAAGGATTTCCCAATTATGACTATTTTTCGGTCTGAGTACAGTGCATATTTTTCCCACCCGAGGAGATACTTAACGTTGTACAGCAGCTCCTGTAGGGAGGGAAAAAAGTGTCGAGAAATAAAGTCGAAATCTGCGGGGTGGATACGTCCAAATTACCCGTACTCAAGAATGAAGAGATGAGAAAGCTGTTTAGGCAATTGCAGGACGAAGGTGATGATTCAGCCAGAGAAAAGCTTGTAAACGGGAACTTGCGTCTTGTCTTAAGTGTCATTCAAAGATTTAATAACAGAGGGGAGTATGTTGATGACTTATTTCAAGTCGGCTGCATCGGACTAATGAAATCCATTGATAATTTTGATCTAAGCCACAATGTTAAGTTTTCAACATACGCTGTACCTATGATTATCGGAGAGATCCGCAGGTATTTGCGCGATAATAACCCGATACGAGTCTCGAGATCACTCAGGGATATCGCATATAAGGCACTCCAGGTAAGAGAACGGTTAATCAGTGAGACAAGCAAGGAGCCGACGGCAGAGGATATCGCCAAAGTTCTTGAAGTACCGCACGAAGAAATCGTGTTTGCACTCGACGCCATTCAAGATCCGGTATCTCTTTTTGAACCGATCTACAATGACGGCGGAGATCCGATTTATGTCATGGATCAAATCAGTGATGAACGCAACAAAGATACACAATGGATTGAAGAGCTGGCTTTGAAAGAGGGCATGAGAAGGCTGAACGAGAGGGAAAAAATGATTTTAAGAAAACGGTTCTTCCAAGGAAAAACGCAAATGGAAGTAGCCGAAGAAATCGGGATTTCTCAAGCACAGGTGTCCAGACTGGAAAAGGCAGCAATCAAACAAATGAATAAGAATATTCATCAATAGCATGGACGCGGAAAGCCTTTAAAACAGAAATTGTTTTAAAGGCTTTTCTATTTAGAACGAGCGGTTTACGTTTTCGAAAAAGTAAGGTATCCTAGTCCGTACACAGTTTTGTGAAAATTAAAACAATTCTTTGCTTTGGAAAGAGGAGGACCACAATGATTTTGCAGCTTGACAATGTCTCACTAAAACGGAATGGAAAATGGATACTAAAGGATATTCATTGGAAAGTAGAAGAAAAGGAGAACTGGGTGCTTTACGGATTAAATGGAGCAGGGAAGACTGCGCTGTTAAATATGCTATGCTCTTACTATTTTCCGACAACAGGCGAGATGCAGGTGCTTGGTCATGTATTCGGAAAAACGGAACTGGGAGATAAACTCAGACGAAAAATCGGCCTTGTCTCAGCGGGTCTTCAGCAAAAATTGTATCCGGCAGATTCAGCTTTTGAAATTGCTCTGAGCGGGGCATATGCTTCGATTGGCTTGTATGAAACTCCAAGTGCGGATATCAGAGAAAAAGCGATTGCCCTGCTCGAGGACTTAGGAGCCATCGATTATGCTGACCGCCGCTATGAAACTCTTTCTCAAGGAGAGAAACAAAGAGCTTTAATCGCAAGAGCGCTAATGGCTGATCCGGAGCTGCTTATACTGGACGAACCAGTTACAGGACTTGATTTTATTGCCCGGGAAAAACTGTTAGATACGATTACACATATTGCAAGCAGGGAAAATGCGCCGTCTATTCTTTATGTTACCCATCATGCGGAAGAAATTTTGCCGATTTTTGATAAAGCCCTCTTGTTAAAAAAGGGAGAAGTCTTTAGATCAGGACAAATGAAAGACATGCTGACAGATGAATCACTTTCTTCTTTTTTTGATACGCCGATCCGTGTATTATGGAATCAGGATCGTCCGTTTTTAACAAGAGCTGAGACGGTAACAAATGCATAACGACATACGATTCATCCTAGGGGTGCTTTAGAAGCTGAGAGAGACGCTTGTCTCAACCCTTATTGACCTGATCTGGATCATACCAGCGGAGGGAAGCGGTGAAAAAAGCGGAGAATGCAGCAGCTTGCACTCTGCTTTCTTTATTAAGCCGTTTCATGAATATGAAACGGCTTTTTTCTATTAAAAATAGGAGCGGATAACATGATTGATCAAGTAGAATCTTTACTAAAAAAAGCGGAAGAACAAAAGGACGAGCTCATTGGGCTTGCGAAAACGCTGATTTCTTTTAAAACACCGGCGCCGCCTGCGAGAAATACAGACAGCATCCAAACATGGATTACGCAGTTTTTGCGTGAACAGGGATTTTTCATCGACAAATGGGACGTTTATCCAGGAGATCCCAATGTTGTGGGTGTTTTAAAGGGAACAAATTCAGCAGCCTATCAAAGTTTAATCATCAATGGGCATGTCGATGTGGCAGAGGTAAGAGAGGACGAGGAATGGGTGCATGAGCCGTTTTGTCCTATTGAGAAAAACGGTTTCTTAATCGGCCGGGGCGCCTCAGATATGAAAGGCGGAATGGCCTGTGTGCTGTTTGCTGTAAAGCTGATTCGTGAAGCAGGCATTGAGCTCCCGGGCGATTTGATTCTGCAATCGGTCATCGGGGAGGAGGTCGGAGAGGCCGGCACGCTTGAATGCTGCAAAAAGGGCTATCACGCAGACTTTGCAGTTGTGGCGGATACGAGCGATATGCATATTCAAGGTCAAGGCGGAGTGATTACAGGCTGGATCGAAATCAAAAGCAGTCAAACGTTTCACGATGGAACAAGACGCAATATGATCCACGCTGGCGGAGGAACATTCGGGGCGAGCGCGATCGAAAAAATGGCAAAAATCATTTCTGGACTCGGTGAGCTTGAGCGCCATTGGGCCATCATGAAACGTTATCCCGGCTTTGCACCCGGTACAAACACAATTAATCCCGCTGTTATAGAAGGAGGCAGACATGCGGCCTTTATAGCGGATGAGTGCCGGCTGTGGATCACAGTCCATTTTTACCCGAATGAAACGCATGAACAAGTGGCAGCGGAAATAGAAGATTACATCAACCGGCTGAGTGATAGTGATATTTGGCTGAGGGAAAACCGTCCTGTCTTTAAATGGGGAGGCTCTTCAATGATTGAGGATAGAGGAGAAATTTTTCCGGCCTTGGAAGTTGATCCGGCTCATCCTGGCGTTTTAGCCCTTACAGCGTCACACGAGGAAATCAAACGGGAACGCCCGGTCGTTGACGTCTCTCAGACCGTAACCGATGGCGGATGGCTTTATAATGCCGGTATCCCAAGCGTGATCTACGGACCTGGCAATTTATATAATGCTCATTCCGTTAATGAGGAGGTATCGATTGAGCAGCTCGTAGATTATACGAAAATCATGCTCACATTCATCCTTAGATGGTGCAGCCGTAAAAAAGAACAATGATCATGAAAATTTCTCCTTGCTGACAAGGTTCAGCCCGCCCGTTCATATACTAGAAAAAAGGACCGAAAAAGGACGTGATGGGAATGATCAGCATTTCAGAATTTCAGGTGAAAGATGTCGTCAATGTCTCTAACGGAAAAAAATTGGGGAGCATCGGCGATATTGATATCAATGTCACTACAGGAAAAATTCAGGCGATTATACTAGGGGGAAATGGAAAAGTTCTCGGTTTTTTTGGAAAGGAAGAGGAAATGGTCATTCCTTGGCGAAATATAGTTAAAATCGGTGAAGATGTCATTTTAGTCCGATTAAGTGAATCCCATGCTTAGCTTTTTTGCCGCTGATTGTCAAATGCCGGAAGTCTGAACTCTTCCGGCACATTTCATTTATGAAATATGCAAATCGGCGCTAAACGAATGCAGAAAGATGTGGTAAAATAAGTGGGAAATTACGCCTTATAAATGTTTGTCGAAAGGTTGGATCATCATGAATACATATCACCCATTCAGTCTCACCACCCCCTCGACACTCATGATACAAGACTGGAAACAAACGAATCAAAATCATGCAGAAATCATTGCCGGATTTACTACGAAAAACGGCGGTGTCAGTCAAAAACCTTTTGAGTCGTTAAATACAGGATTGCACGTTCATGACAAAGATGCAGATGTGGTTAAAAATCGTGAATATATAGCCGATATGTTTAATATTGATTTGCAGTCTTGGGTATTTGCTGACCAGACACACGACAATCGCGTTCAAAAAGTGACGCAGAGGGACAGGGGCAAAGGCGCCCGTGAGTATCAATCAGCTTTTAAAGCAACAGACGGGCTCTATACAAATGATAAAAATGTATTCCTGGCATTATGCTTTGCTGATTGTGTGCCTCTTTTCTTTTTCGATCCGGTGAGATCGCTTGTCGGGGTCGCTCATGCCGGATGGAAAGGCACGGTCAAACAGATTGGCAGAGAAATGGTGAAACAATGGACCGAACAGGAGGGCTCGAAGCTTTCTGATATATACGCTGTTGTCGGACCGTCTATCTGCGGTGCGTGCTATACCGTGGATGATCGTGTGATGAATGCTGTCCGCGCATTGCCGTTTTCAGCAGAGCGTGCCGTAAATCAGACGGGGCAGGGGCAGTATCAGCTTGATCTGAAAGAGCTGAATCGACTCATACTGATCGACAGCGGTTTGGCAAATGAGCAGATTTCTGTCAGCGGTTTATGTACGGAAAGTGAGCCGTCACTTTTCTTTTCCCACCGGCGCGATCAGGGGAATACAGGACGGATGATGTCCTTTATCGGAATGAAGGAGGCATAAAAGATCTTGCGTGTTGTTGATCATTTACGACATATAAACGAACGAATAAACGAAGCATGTAACAGATCGGGCCGCAGCTCCGATGAAGTTACGGTTATTGCAGTCACAAAATATGTCTCGCCAGAAAGAGCACAGGAGGCGGTCGATGCGGGCATCACGTGCCTCGGAGAGAACCGGGACGCCGAGCTGCTTCGCAAACAGGAAATCATAAAAGGAAATGTGGAATGGCATTTTATCGGCAGCCTTCAATCAAGAAAAGTAAAAGCTGTCGTCAATTCTGTTTCCTATATTCACTCTCTGGACCGGCTTTCATTAGCGAAAGAAATTGAAAAACGGGCTGAAGGTGCTGTACAATGCTTTGTGCAGGTCAATACCTCGCTTGAGCCCTCTAAACACGGCATGAAAAAAGAAGAAGTGATACCCTTCATACAGGAGCTTTCCGGCTTTGAACACATCGTTGTGGCCGGACTGATGACTATGGCTCCTCTGACTGATGACCAAGATCAGATCAGAAGCTGTTTCCGAGCGCTGAGAGAACTTCGTGATCAGGTTCAAGAGCTGAAACAGCCGAACGCTCCATGTACAGAACTGTCGATGGGCATGTCAAATGATTTTGAAATCGCGATTGAAGAAGGGGCTACTTATATTAGAATCGGCTCATCGTTAGTCGGAAATGAAACAGGGGGTGTACAGCAATGAGTATGAAAAATAAACTGAAAAACTTTTTCTCGATGGATGAAGAAGAATACGAATACGAATATATTGAAACTGAGCGGGATTCTCATGAGGAACAGGAACAAAAAGATAAACCTGCTTATAATGCCGGTAAACCAGCAGCCAAACAGAACGTGGTAAGCTTGCAAAGTGTTCAGAAATCCTCTAAAGTGGTGTTGAGTGAGCCGCGCGTTTATGCGGAGGCGCAGGAAATAGCCGATCATCTGAAGAACAGGCGGGCAGTTGTCGTCAATCTTCAGCGGATACAGCATGACCAGGCGAAACGGATTGTTGACTTCTTAAGCGGAACCGTTTACGCCATTGGCGGCGATATCCAAAGAATCGGTTCAGATATTTTCCTATGCACGCCTGATAACGTAGATGTATCAGGCACAATTTCTGAGCTCATATCTGAAGACGATCAGAGGTGGTAAAGCGAGATGATCCTTTATCAAGTTTTTTCGGTTTTAAGCTTATTAATTACAATATACTCATTTGCCCTGATCATATATATTTTTATGTCATGGGTGCCGAGTACGAGGGAAACAGGAGTCGGACGTTTTTTAGCTTCGATCTGTGAACCATATCTCGAGCCATTCAGAAAAATTATCCCCCCAATTGCAATGCTGGATATTTCACCAATCGTAGCCATTCTCGTGCTGCGGTTTGCGACAACCGGCTTGTGGGGGCTTTATCGCATGATTGCCTTTTAAGGTGACAGTTTGATAGGGGCTTGGCTGCTGCCAAGCCTCTTTACATAGAAGGGAAAGACGATGAGCGATATTTATCAGCACTTCAGAAAAGACGAGCGTGCCTTTATCGATCAGGCGCTCGAATGGAAAAGAATTGTCCAGGAGCAGTACCGGATGAAGCTGACCGACTTTTTAGATCCCCGGGAACAGGTCATTCTCGCTGCTGTCACGGGACAGGCAGATGTAGGACTGGCTTTTTGCGGCGGCTATGGCAGAGCGGAGCGAAAACGGGCAATTTTATATCCTGAGTATATCACGCCGGAAGAATCGGATTTTGAGCTTCAGGCGTTTGACGTCCGCTATGCTGAAAAATTTGTGACGGTCGATCACCGGTCTCTTCTTGGTTCATTAATGGGAATCGGCCTGAAGCGGCAAAAGTTTGGAGATTTAGTGTTTTCAGAGACGGCAGTGCAAATCATTGTCTCAGCTGAAACAGCCGATTTTGTTGCAGCTCAGCTTACCCAAGCCGGAAAAGCCGCGGTCAAGCTTGAGAAAATTGACTTGTCAGACCTTAAAATTCCCGCATTAGATGTCGAAATAAGAGATGATACCGTTTCTTCTTTAAGGCTTGACGCAGTCTGCGCCTCTATGAGCAGGCAATCACGCCAGAAATCACAAACGCTCGTGAAAAACGGTCTTGTAAAAGTGAACTGGAAGGTTGTTGAAGATCCTTCTTACCAGGTTGCTGAAGGGGACATGCTCTCTATCAGGGGCTTTGGCCGCTGCAGTCTGACAAAAATCGAAGGGAAAACCAAAAAAGACAAGTGGAGAGTCACGTTTGAACGACAAAAATAGTCGGTTTTTCAGTTTTTTTCTCCATCTGTGTGGAATTTGCTTTATAATGTGAACTAGATAACCGTACTGAAATGTAAAAAATGGAGGTGGCATCATGCCATTAACGCCGAATGATATTCACAATAAGACGTTTACAAAAAGTTTTCGCGGATATGATGAAGACGAGGTAAATGAATTTCTGAGCCAAGTCAGAAAAGATTACGAAATTGTTCTCCGTAAAAAAACAGAGCTTGAAGCGAAAGTGAATGAGCTAGATGAAAGAATCGGGCACTTTGCCAACATTGAAGAAACGCTGAATAAATCGATTCTGGTTGCCCAAGAAGCAGCTGAGGACGTAAAGCGCAATTCTCAAAAGGAAGCAAAGCTGATTGTTCGGGAAGCGGAGAAAAACGCTGACCGCATCATCAATGAGTCTTTATCGAAATCAAGAAAAATCGCAATGGAAATCGAAGAACTGAAAAAACAGTCTAAAGTGTTCAGAACACGTTTCCAAATGCTAATCGAAGCGCAGCTTGATCTTCTGAAAAATGATGATTGGGATCATCTGCTCGAATATGAAGTCGACGCTGTGTTTGAGGAAAAGGAATAAATTCTCTGATTACCTTGACATTTTCTTAGCTTGTCGAATATAATACGTTCATAAATTCAGATGAAAAGACGGTTGAAAGGGACAGTCATGTTTCCATCATGCCTTTATAGCGACCCGGAGATGGTGAAAGTCCGGGATGGCCGGAATCATGTAGATCAGCCCTTAAGTTTCCTTTCTGAACTCACAGTAGGTTAGGACGTTCATCACGTTACGATGCTCGAGAGGAAAAAGCGTAAGCCTGGCTTTTTCTAAAAGGGTGGTACCGCGAGATAAGCTTTCTCGTCCCTTATGGGATGAGAGGGCTTTTTTTATTTTCTGAAAAAATTGGTGGAGGAATGAAAATGGATTACAAAGACACGCTCTTAATGCCGAAAACAGATTTTCCGATGCGAGGCAATTTGCCAAACCGTGAGCCTGACATGCAAAAGAAATGGGAGGAGCAGGATATCTACAGTCTAGTACAGGAACGGACGAAGGACCGCCCGAAATTTGTTTTACATGACGGACCTCCGTACGCAAACGGCGATATCCACATGGGCCACGCGCTTAACAAAATTTTAAAGGACTTCATCGTCCGCTACAAATCAATGAGCGGTTACAACGCACCATATGTACCGGGCTGGGATACACATGGATTGCCGATTGAAACAGCTCTTACAAAAAACAAAAAAGTGAACCGCAAAGAAATGTCAGTAGCTGAATTCCGCAAGCTATGCGAAGAATATGCATGGAAGCAAATAGAGGGTCAGCGTGAGCAGTTTAAGCGTCTCGGAGTCCGCGGTGACTGGGAAAATCCATATGTGACACTGAAACCGGAATATGAAGCACAGCAAATCCGCGTTTTCGGTGAGATGGCAAAACGAGGCTACATTTATAAAGGCCTTAAACCGGTTAACTGGTCACCTTCAAGTGAGTCTGCTTTAGCTGAAGCGGAAATCGAATATCAAGACAAACGCTCAGCATCTATTTACGTCGCTTTTGGCGTGAAAGACGGAAAAGGAGTGCTTGAAAACGGTGAGCGCATCATCATTTGGACAACAACGCCTTGGACGATCCCTGCAAACCTCGGCATTTCGGTGCATCCTGATCTAGAGTACAGCGTGATTGCAGTCGGTGATGATCGCTTTGTTGTAGCAAGTGCACTGGTTGAAGCTGTAGCTTCTGCATGCGGCTTTGAGCAGTATGAAGTGACAAGAACGATCAAAGGGAAAGATCTCGAAAATATTATCGCTGAACATCCGCTATACGGCAGAGATTCACTCGTTATGCTTGGCGATCACGTGACAACTGACGCCGGAACAGGCTGTGTTCATACAGCACCGGGACATGGGGAAGATGACTTTATCATCGGCCAAAAATACGGCTTAGACGTACTTTGTCCGGTTGATGAAAAAGGTGTGATGACAAGCGAAGCTCCTGGCTTTGAAGGTATGTTCTATGATGATGCAAACAAAGCGATCACTCAGCAGCTCGAAGAAAAGGGCGCGCTCGTAAAGCTTGAATTCATTACACACTCCTATCCGCACGACTGGAGAACAAAGAAACCAACCATTTTCAGAGCAACTGCGCAATGGTTTGCGTCTATTAAAGATTTCAGATCAGACCTGCTGGATGCCATTAAAGAAACTAAATGGGTTCCTGAATGGGGCGAGCAGCGCTTGCACAATATGGTGCGCGACCGCGGCGACTGGTGTATTTCCAGACAGCGTGCATGGGGTGTGCCGATTCCGGTATTTTATGCTGAAAACGGTGAGCCAATCATCACAGATGAAACGATTGAGCACGTTTCAGAATTGTTTAGAAAACATGGCTCTAACATTTGGTTTGAAAAAGAAGCGAAGGATCTTCTTCCGGAAGGCTTTACGCATCCTGGTAGCCCGAACGGCACATTTACAAAAGAACAGGACATCATGGATGTTTGGTTTGATTCTGGTTCTTCCCACCAAGCGGTGCTTGAAGAGCGCGAGGATCTCGTTCGGCCGGCTGATTTATACCTTGAAGGCTCTGACCAATACCGGGGCTGGTTTAACTCATCTCTATCAACAGCAGTAGCCGTAACAGGAAAAGCGCCATATAAAGGTGTGCTCAGCCATGGATTTGCACTGGATGGAGAAGGACGCAAAATGAGTAAATCCATCGGTAACGTTGTGGTTCCAGCAAAAGTTATGAAACAGCTTGGCGCCGACATTTTAAGATTATGGGTGTCTTCTGTTGACTACCAGGCGGATGTTCGCGTGTCTGATGCGATTCTGAAGCAGGTTGCTGAAGTATACCGTAAAATCCGCAACACGTTCCGTTTCCTTCACGGCAACCTATTCGATTTTGATCCAAAAACAAATGCGGTGGCTGTGGAAGATCTTCGTGAAGTCGATCAGTACATGCTGATTAAGCTAAACAAACTGATTGATAAAGTGAAAAAAGCGTATGACGAGTACGAATTTGCGGTTGTGTATCACAGCATCCACAATTTCTGTACAATTGAATTAAGCTCATTCTATCTGGATTTCGCTAAGGATATTGTATACATTGAGCATGCGGATCATCCGGATAGACGCAGCATGCAGACTGTATTCTATGAAACGCTGCTTGCGTTAGTGAAGCTTACAGCGCCGATTCTGCCTCATACTGCTGACGAATTGTGGTCTCACTTAACATTTGTTGACGAGCAAAGCGTTCAGCTGACAGATATGCCGGAAACGATTGCGGTTCCAAACAGCGAAGCCACAGAAGATAAGTTTGACCGTTTTATGTCTCTTCGTGATGATGTGCTAAAAGCGTTAGAAACAGCGCGAAATGAAAAAATCATCGGTAAATCATTGGAAGCAAGCCTGAAGTTGTATCCGAATAAAGAGAACAAAGAGCTATTAGCTTCTATTAAAGAAAATCTTTCTCAGCTGTTTATTGTTTCTGAATTAACCATCAGTGAAGAAAATGAAGCGCCAAACGATGCGCAAAGCTTTGAGACAGGGAAAATCACTGTCGAGAAAGCTGAAGGCGAAATGTGTGAGAGATCCCGTGTGATTTCTAAAGATGTAGGTGCAAACCCGAAATATCCTACACTGTCACTGCGCAACGCTGAAATTGTTGAAAAGTATTATCAGAATTAATGAAAGAGCCCGGCGCACAAGCCGGGCTTTTTTGTGCCAAGAGTGACATCGTTTAGAATGGCAGGAAAAATCTTATGGGCTTTAGATCATCATTCACAGGTAACAATATAGGTATTACGTTAAGAGCAGGAGTTGTGATGAATGAATGATCAACTGACCGCAATTTATACGGAACTTCTTCTGATGAAAGAAGAATTACAGTCGAGATTATTTGAGTATTCTTGCTTTCAGGTTTCAACAAGCCCGCAGGCAGCAATCAATCATAAACAAAAAGCAACTCTGATCTATCATATTAAAGAAGAGCTTCAGGACGTTCTTCTCGCATTGTCAAAAATTGAGGACGGCACATTCGGATACTGTGAAGAAACTGGGTCTCCCATTCCTCTTTCAAAGCTGGCGGTGCTGCCGACAGCGCGAACAGCAAACGATTTTCTGTATTCAGTCCAATTTGAAAAAAAAACGCTTCCTCTGTGGAAATCAACTGATATTGAGTATGATCAGGCGCTGTATGAATAACAGCGCCTTCCCAATTAAGTCTGTACAGAGGCTGATATTTCTTTACTCCTGTGCTTTTTATTGATAAAATGCATAATGGATTAAAGTAACCGTACAATGGAGGAACGTTTGTGCTGTATTACGTTATCGCACTACTTATTATCGCAGCTGATCAACTGACAAAATGGCTTGTCGTCAAGAACATGGAACTTGGACAAAGCATACCGATCATTGATCAGGTATTCTATATCACCTCCCATCGCAATACGGGTGCGGCGTGGGGGATATTAGCCGGTCAGATGTGGTTTTTTTACCTCATCACAACTGCAGTCATTATTGGTATTGTTTATTACATACAGCGATATACGAAAGGGCAAAAGCTTCTTGGTGTTTCCCTTGGACTCATGCTTGGCGGCGCCATCGGCAATTTTATCGACCGGGCTGTCAGACAGGAAGTGGTGGATTTTATCCATGTCATTATCGTCAATTACAATTACCCGATCTTTAATATCGCGGACTCTTCATTATGTGTCGGCGTAATGCTTTTATTTATACAAATGCTGTTGGACAGCGGGAAAAAGAAGAAGGAGCAATAGAATGAATCAATTTGACATAACCGCTTCAGAAGAACAAAAAAGTGAGCGGATTGATAAATTTCTGGCATCGACTGAAAATGGTTGGTCGAGAACCCAGGTTCAGCAATGGGTGAAGGACGGACAAGTTGTCGTAAACGGAAGCCCGGTGAAAGCGAATTATAAAATTCAGCCGGGTGATCAGGTGACCGTCACTGTACCTGAGCCGGAAGCACTCGACGTGCTGGCAGAACCGATGGATCTGGATATATACTATGAAGATCAAGATGTGCTGGTTGTCAATAAACCTCGCGGAATGGTTGTGCACCCAGCACCCGGGCATCTTACGGGCACACTTGTAAACGGCCTTATGGCTCATTGCACGGATCTTTCCGGAATAAATGGCGTGATGCGTCCGGGGATCGTTCACAGGATCGATAAGGATACGTCCGGATTATTAATGGTGGCGAAAAATGATATGGCACATGAGTCTCTCGTGAACCAATTGGTCAACAAAACGGTCACGCGGAAATATACGGCGGTTGTCCACGGAATTATTTCTCATGATGACGGTACAATTGATGCGCCGATCGGGCGGGATAAGAAAGACCGGCAAAGCATGACCGTAACACGTGATGGCAAAAACGCCGTCACTCATTTTCATGTTCTTGACCGCTTCCAGGAGTTTACGCTTGTAGAATGCCAGCTTGAAACAGGAAGAACGCATCAAATCCGTGTTCATATGAAGTATATCGGCTTCCCGTTAGCGGGAGATCCGAAATACGGGCCGAGAAAAACGATCGATTTTAACGGACAGGCGCTTCATGCCGGAATTTTAGGTTTTCAGCATCCTCGCACTGACGAATATATCGAATTTGAGGCACCGCTTCCTGAGGATATGTCTGCTTTAATCGAAAATCTGAGAAAAACCCGTTGACAGGACGTCTCTTTTCTGAAATAATAAACGAAGCTGAATAGATTCTTTAAAACAGTCCAGAGAGGCTGAGAAGGATAACGGATTGACGGGATACGTGTATATGCACGCACCTTGTCCTAAACCCCTCTCTGCCAATGGCAAGAGGGGTTTTTTCTTCTAAATGAACTGTGAGGTGTCACATAATGAATCAAAAAGCTGTCATTCTCGACGAACAGGCAATCAGACGTGCGCTGACCAGAATTGCTCACGAAATGATAGAACGCAATAAAGGGATGAACAACTGCATCCTTGTCGGCATCAAGACAAGAGGCATTTATTTAGCAAAACGCCTCGCCGAACGGATAGAACAGATTGAAGGAAATCCTGTAACGGTTGGAGAAATTGATATTACCCTTTACAGAGATGATCTATCCAAAAAAACGAGCAATGAAGAACCGCTTGTGAAAGGTGCAGATATACCGGTAGACATCACAGATCAAAAAGTAATTGTCGTAGATGATGTTCTTTACACAGGGAGAACGGTCAGAGCCGCTATGGACGCCCTTGTCGATGTAGGCAGGCCTTCCTCAATTCAACTGGCTGTGCTTGTTGACAGAGGACACAGAGAACTGCCGATCCGAGCAGATTACATCGGGAAAAACATTCCGACTTCAAAAGCTGAAAAGGTTATGGTGCAGCTTGATGAGGTTGACAAAAACGATCTCGTCGCCATTTATGAAAATGAATAATGTATCACCTTTTTAAACGCAATCCAGAGAGGTTGCAAAGAGGTGCACAGCGAAGCCCCGAAAGTATGCGGCCGGTCTTTGTATGCCTCTTTGCGTAAAAATAGCAAAGAGGTTTTTTTATACAGTTATGAAGTCATCCTAATATGAAAAGTCATCAATCAGGGGGAAAATCATCATGAGTAAGAAAAAAGTTAATTTAGGAGTCAGGGAAATCCCGAAACCTTTCTCTTGGGTTTCGTTCAGCCTGCAGCATTTATTCGCGATGTTTGGCTCAACGATTTTGGTTCCGAAGCTGGTCGGAATGAGTCCTGCTGTTGCATTGGTGACGAGCGGTATCGGAACACTTGCTTACCTTCTGATCACGAAAGGACAAATACCAGCGTACCTCGGTTCATCCTTTGCCTTTATTTCTCCGATCATCTTGGTAAAAGCGACCGGCGGACCGGGAGCAGCAATGGTTGGTGCGTTTCTGGCAGGGCTTGTGTACGGGCTAATTGCCTTGCTGATCAGACAGCTCGGAACAGGCTGGCTGATGAAGCTTCTCCCGCCTGTCGTCGTAGGTCCGGTTATTATCGTCATTGGACTGGGTCTGGCCGGTACAGCGGTAAATATGGCCATGTATGCTGATCCGAATGCAAGTGAGCTGGTTTACAGCTTAAAACATTTCAGTGTTGCAGGTGTCACTTTAGCGATCACGATCATTTGCGCGATTTTCTTGCGAGGATTCTTAAGCTTAATCCCGGTCTTGATCGGGATTATCGGCGGATACTTGTTTGCCCTGATTCAAGGAATTGTCAACTTCCAGCCGGTGCTTGACGCGAAATGGTTTGCAATCCCTGAATTCATCATCCCGTTCAAAGATTATACGCCGTCAGTGACACTTGGCATTGCCGCAGCAATGGTCCCTGTCGCATTTGTTACCATGTCAGAGCATATTGGCCACCAGATGGTGCTGAGCAAAGTTGTGGGACAAGACTTCATTAAAAAACCGGGTCTCCATCGCTCAATAATGGGCGACAGCGCGGCCACAATCCTTGCTTCCTTGATTGGCGGCCCGCCTACAACCACTTATGGAGAAAACATTGGCGTACTGGCCATTACGAGAGTGTTCAGCGTCTTTGTTATCGGAGGCGCGGCAGTGATTGCCCTTTGTTTCGGCTTCATCGGCAAAATATCTGCGCTTATCAGTTCAGTCCCGTCAGCGGTTATGGGAGGCGTTTCCTTCCTGCTGTTCGGCATCATCGCTTCCAGCGGTTTGAGAATGCTGATTGACAACAAAATTGATTATGAAAATAACAGAAACCTCATCATCACATCAGTCATCCTTGTGATCGGCGTAGGCGGCGCATTTATCCAGGTGTCTGAAGGAGGATTCCAAGTGTCTGGCATGGCGCTTGCGGCAATTGTAGGTGTCATCTTAAACCTGATTCTTCCGCAAGCGAAGGAAGAGCAGGCAGATACATCCGAACAACATCATATCTAAACCTTTTAATGAAAGTCCAGAGAGGCTTGGAAGGGTTATAAAGAGAAGAAAGCTTCACGCTGCTCCTCTATTTAACCGTACCCCGAGTCTATCCAAGACCGGGGTTTTTTTCAGCCTTAAAAAGTTGAAATGAGAGGGGAAAGAAAATGAAGCATTTAACGACGATGAGTGAACTCAGCACTGGGGAAATCAAAGATTTGCTTCAAACTGCGCAAGACCTCAAAAACGGAAAAACAGACCATCAGCTGACAGGGAAATTTGCAGCGAATCTGTTTTTTGAACCAAGCACCAGAACACGATTCAGCTTTGAGGTAGCTGAAAAGAAACTGGGCATGAATGTCCTGAATCTCGACGGAACAAGCACAAGTGTACAAAAAGGTGAGACCTTATATGACACAATCCGAACGCTCGAATCAATCGGTGTTGACGCGTGTGTTATCAGGCACAGTGAGGATGAGTACTACAAAGAACTTGTCGGACATGTAAATATCCCGATTCTGAATGCAGGAGACGGGTGCGGCCAGCATCCGACACAATCATTGCTTGATTTAATGACAATCAATGAAGAATTCAACACGTTCAAAGGCCTTACCGTCTCCATTCACGGCGACATTAAGCACAGCAGGGTCGCAAGATCTAATGCTGAAGTGTTGACAAGACTCGGTGCCCGCGTTCTGTTTTCCGGTCCGCCGGAATGGCAGGATGAAGAAAATACGTTTGGCGCGTATGTCTCAATGGAAGAAGCAGTAGAGACTTCGGATGTTGTCATGCTGCTCCGTATTCAAAATGAAAGACATCAGTCAGCTGTCAGCCAGGAAGGCTATTTAAACGAATTCGGCTTGACTGTAGAACGGGCTGAACGTATGAAGCAGGATGCGATTATTATGCACCCCGCGCCTGTGAATAGAGGAGTGGAGATTGATCACAGCTTAGTAGAAAGTGAAAAATCAAGAATCTTCAAACAAATGCAAAATGGCGTATTTATCAGAATGGCAGTGTTACAGCGAGCCTTACAAACCAATGCGAAAAGAGGAGAAGCAGCGTATGTCATATCTCATTAAAAACGGCTGGATACTTAACGAAAATGGTGAAAAAACAGAACAGGATATTCGAGTGACAGGAGAGGTCATCTCCGAAATCGGCAAGCTTGATGCAGCAGATGGAGAAACGGTTATTGACGCGAAAGGATTGCTCGTTTCACCGGGGTTTGTTGACCTCCATGTACACTTTAGAGAGCCTGGCGGAGAGAAGAAAGAAACCATTGAAACTGGTGCAAAAGCAGCGGCGCGCGGCGGTTATACAACCGTAGCGGCCATGCCGAATACACGGCCGGTTCCTGATACGAAGGAGCAGATGGAATGGGTGCAAAAGCGCATTAAAGACACATCATGTGTCAGAGTCCTTCCTTATGCATCTATTACGATCAGACAAATTGGTGATGAGATGACAAACTTTGAAGCATTAAAGGAAGCTGGGGCATTTGCATTTACAGATGACGGCGTCGGTATACAGACAGCAGGAATGATGTATGAAGCAATGAAACGCGCAGCCGCGATAGACAAAGCGATTGTTGCACATTGCGAGGACAACTCCTTAATTTATGGAGGAAGCGTACATGAGGGGACATTCTCCAAAGCAAACGGGCTCAACGGCATTCCTTCTGTGTGTGAATCGGTTCATATTGCACGCGACGTGCTGCTGGCTGAGGCGGCAAACTGCCATTATCATGTATGCCATATCAGCACGAAAGAGTCTGTCAGGGTCGTACGCGATGCGAAAAAAGCGGGAATCAGAGTGACAGCAGAAGTATCACCGCATCATTTGCTGCTTTGTGATGAGGACATTCCGGGGCTGGACACAAACTATAAAATGAACCCGCCGCTGCGCGGTGCGGAAGATAGAGAAGCACTGATTGAAGGGCTTTTGGACGGAACGATCGATTTTATAGCAACCGACCATGCGCCGCATACAGAAGAAGAGAAAAACACAGAAATGAAGCTGGCGCCGTTCGGTATTGTCGGTTTGGAAACAGCGTTCCCGCTTCTTTACACACATTTTGTCAAAAACGGCAGCTGGACGCTGAAACAGCTGATTGATTATATGACAATCAAGCCGTGCCAAGCGTTTGGTCTCCCATATGGAACACTGAAACCGGGACAAGCAGCTGACATCACATTAATCGATTTGGAAAGAGAAGCAGTGATAGACAAAGAAACATTCTTATCTAAAGGTAAAAACACACCATTTAACGGCCTCAGCTGCAGCGGCTGGCCAGTCGCTACAATTGCAGCAGGAACGCTTGCTTATGAAGAAGGGAGACTTGTGAAATGAAAAGACGATTAGTACTGGAAAACGGAGCGGTATTTGAGGGCAAAGCCTTCGGGAGCTTGGAGCACAGCATGGGGGAAGTCGTTTTCAATACCGGTATGACTGGTTATCAGGAAATTTTGTCAGACCCTTCTTATTGCGGGCAGATTGTTACGTTAACATATCCGCTTATCGGAAATTACGGCATTAACCGTGATGACTTTGAATCCATTACGCCTTTTGTTAAAGGATTGATTGTAAAAGAATTATGTGAACTGCCTTCCAACTGGCGTTCAGCGTACACATTGGATGAGTATTTAAAAATGAAAAACATTCCGGGACTGCAAGGAATTGATACAAGAAAGCTGACGAGAATGATCCGTACGGCCGGCGCGCTAAAAGGAACGTTTGCCTCACCTGATGAAGATATCAAATGGGTACTGAAAAGACTGAACGAAACTGAACTGCCGAGAAATCAAGTATCCCAAGTGTCAGCTAAAACAGCATACCCTAGTCCGGGAAGAGGTAAACGCATTGTCCTGGTGGACTTTGGCATGAAGCACGGCATTTTAAGAGAGCTGAACAAACGGAAATGCGATGTCATCGTTGTGCCTTACAACGTAACAGCAGAAGAAGTCCTTCAGCTGAAGCCAGACGGCATCATGCTTTCTAACGGACCTGGAGACCCGAAAGATGTGCCTGAAGCAATTGAAATGATAAAAGGTGTTCTTGGAAAAGTGCCATTATTCGGAATTTGTCTCGGCCACCAGTTATTTGCGCTAGCGTGCGGAGCCAATACTGAGAAAATGAAATTCGGTCACAGGGGCTCCAACCATCCGGTAAAAGAGCTTGCAACCGGAAAAGTTGCCTTAACATCACAAAACCATGGCTATACAGTTTCATCTATCAATGAAACAGAGCTTGAAGTCACACACATCGCGATAAACGACGATACGATTGAAGGGCTGCAACACAAAACACTGCCGGCATTTACGGTTCAATATCATCCAGAAGCATCACCTGGTCCTGAGGACGCTAATCATCTGTTTGACAGATTTATCGAAATGATTGAAACAACGGAGAAAGAAGGGGAAGCGGTATGCCAAAACGCGTAGACATTAACAAAATTTTAGTAATCGGGTCAGGACCAATCATCATCGGCCAAGCAGCTGAATTTGATTATGCTGGAACGCAAGCCTGCCTTGCATTAAAAGAAGAAGGCTATGAGGTCATTCTTGTCAACTCAAACCCTGCAACGATCATGACTGATACAGAAATGGCTGACCGGGTTTACATTGAACCGCTGACACCTGAATTTCTGACGCGGATTATCAGAAAAGAGCGTCCTGACGCCATTCTTCCTACACTCGGCGGTCAAACCGGCTTGAATCTTGCGGTTGAGCTTTCTGAGCGAGGTGTGCTGGAGGAGTGCGGCGTTGAGGTGCTCGGCACAAAGCTGTCTGCAATCCAGCAGGCTGAAGACCGCGACTTGTTCAGAACATTAATGAATGAACTAAATGAACCGGTGCCTGAAAGTGAGATCATCCACTCCCTGGAAGAAGCAGAAAACTTCGTCAGCCAAATTGGATTCCCTGTCATTGTCCGCCCGGCATATACATTAGGCGGAACAGGCGGCGGCATCTGCTCGAATGAAACCGAACTGAAAGAAATTGTTGAGAACGGATTAAAATTAAGCCCGGTGCACCAATGTTTGCTTGAAAAAAGCATTGCCGGCTATAAAGAAATCGAATACGAAGTTATGAGGGACAGCCGAGATCATGCGATTGTCGTTTGTAACATGGAGAACATTGATCCGGTAGGAATCCATACAGGAGACAGTATTGTCGTCGCACCGAGCCAAACGCTCAGCGACCGTGAATATCAGCTCCTCCGGAATGTATCTTTAAAACTGATCCGTGCGCTTGGAATTGAAGGGGGATGTAACGTACAGCTCGCTTTAGATCCAGACAGCTTCCAATACTACATCATTGAAGTGAACCCGCGTGTCAGCCGTTCATCTGCCCTTGCATCAAAAGCGACAGGCTATCCGATTGCAAAGCTCGCAGCTAAAATCGCCGTCGGCCTTTCACTAGACGAAATGATGAATCCGGTCACAGGGAAGACATACGCTGCATTTGAACCAGCGCTGGACTATGTTGTATCTAAAATACCTCGCTGGCCGTTTGATAAGTTTGAATCAGCAAACAGAAGGCTCGGCACCCAGATGAAAGCGACGGGAGAGGTGATGGCGATTGGCCGCACGCTTGAAGAATCGCTGCTGAAAGCTGTGCGTTCACTGGAAGCTGATGTGTATCATCTTGAATTAAAAGATGCCGCCGATATACCCGATGAGCTTCTCGAGAAGCGGATTAAAAAAGCCGGAGACGAGCGTTTATTCTACCTGGCTGAAGCGTACAGAAGGGGCTACACAGTTGAGCAGCTTCATGAATTCTCTGCCATCGACCTCTTTTTCCTGCATAAGCTGTTCGGAATCGTTCAGTTTGAAAAAGAGCTGAAAGCAAATGCGGGCGATACGGATGTGCTGAGACAGGCAAAAGAACTCGGATTTTCTGATAAGTACATCAGCCGCGAGTGGAAAATGAAAGAATCTGAGCTTTACAGCTTGAGAAAACAAGCGGGAATTGCACCGGTATTTAAAATGGTAGATACGTGCGCGGCGGAATTCGAATCAGAAACACCATACTTCTACAGCACATATGAAGAAGAAAACGAATCTGTTGTTACAGATAAGAAAAGCGTGATCGTACTTGGCTCCGGCCCGATTCGAATCGGACAGGGGGTTGAATTTGACTACGCCACAGTTCACTCCGTGTGGGCAATTAAACAAGCAGGCTATGAGGCAATTATCGTCAATAATAACCCTGAAACCGTGTCAACTGATTTTAGTATCTCAGACAAGCTGTACTTTGAACCGCTTACGATCGAAGATGTCATGCATATCATTGATCTCGAACAGCCGATGGGCGTTGTCGTGCAATTTGGCGGACAAACTGCAATCAACCTTGCTGACGAACTTTCTGCACGCGGAGTCAAAATCCTTGGAACGTCATTAGAAGATTTAGACCGTGCGGAAGACCGGGATAAGTTTGAACAGGCGCTGGTAGAACTTCAAGTGCCGCAGCCGCTTGGCAAAACTGCGACATCAGTTGATCAGGCTGTAAACATCGCGAGCAACATCGGCTATCCGGTACTGGTGCGCCCTTCATATGTGCTTGGCGGCCGGGCGATGGAGATTGTGTATCATGAAGAAGAACTGCTTCATTACATGAAAAACGCAGTCAAAATCAATCCGCAGCATCCAGTATTAATTGACAGATATCTGACTGGAAAAGAAATCGAAGTGGATGCGGTGTCTGACGGCCAAACCGTTGTCATTCCGGGAATCATGGAGCACATTGAGCGTGCGGGCGTGCACTCTGGAGACTCTATCGCGGTCTATCCGCCGCAGTCCCTGACGGAGGACATTAAAGAAAAAATTGAACAATATACGATCGCACTTGCGAAAGGGCTGAATATTGTCGGCTTGCTCAACATCCAATTCGTCCTGTCACAAGGTGAAGTATACGTGCTTGAAGTCAATCCGAGATCAAGCAGAACGGTGCCGTTCTTAAGCAAGATCACGGGTATACCGATGGCGAACCTCGCGACAAAAGTCATTCTCGGGCAAAAGCTGGCTGAGTTTGGCTACAATGAAGGCCTGCAGCCTGAACAGCAGGGTGTATTTGTAAAAGCACCGGTCTTCTCCTTCGCGAAGCTGAGAAGAGTGGACATTACGTTAGGGCCTGAAATGAAATCAACAGGTGAGGTCATGGGCAAAGATTCCACCCTTGAAAAGGCGCTCTATAAAGCCCTGATAGCTTCAGGCATTCAAATCCCTAACTACGGTTCCGTGCTTTTAACAGTGGCGGATAAGGACAAAGAAGAAGGGCTTGCCATCGCTAAACGATTCCATGCGATCGGGTATAACATTTTAGCGACCGAAGGAACGGCGGGGTATCTCAAGGAAGCATCAATTCCAGCGAAGGTCGTCGGAAAAATCGGCCAGGACGGCCCGAACTTGCTTGATGTGATCAGAAACGGAGAAGCCCAGTTTGTCATCAATACGCTGACAAAAGGAAAGCAGCCGGCAAGAGACGGATTTAGAATCAGACGTGAATCAGTAGAAAACGGTGTTGCCTGCTTAACATCTTTAGATACGGCAGAAGCGATTTTGCGGGTGCTGGAAAGCATGACGTTCCGTGCCGATCAAATGCCGGCAGTCAACTCAAATCAGGAGGCGGCAATCACTATATGAAAAAAGCGTATTTGACGGTGTGTGCTAACCAGCAAATTGCAGACCGGGTGTATCAAATGGTCCTAAAAGGGGAGCTTGTCCAAGGGTTTACTGTCCCAGGACAGTTCCTTCACCTGAAAGTGAGCGAAGCGGTTACGCCTCTTTTGCGAAGACCAATCAGCATTGCTGATGTTAACCTTGAAAAAAATGAAGTCACCATTATTTATCGAGTAGATGGGGAAGGAACAAGACTCTTGTCGCTGAAGCAAAAAGGAGATCTGGTGGATGTCCTCGGGCCTTTGGGCAATGGCTTTCCAGTAGATGAAGTCCAACCCGGAAAGACGGCTTTGCTGGTAGGGGGCGGTGTAGGAGTGCCGCCTCTCCAAGAACTGTCGAAACGTTTAAAGGAAAAAGGCGTAAAGGTCATACACGTTTTAGGATTCCAATCGGCAAAGGATGTTTTTTACGAAAAAAAATGCCGACAGTATGGCGATACGTATGTGGCAACAGCTGACGGAAGCTACGGGGAAACCGGGTTTGTCACAGATGTCATCAAACAAAAAAGTCTTGAATTTGACATTCTCCTCAGCTGCGGGCCGACACCGATGCTAAAGGCGCTCAAACAAGAATACCCCCACAAAGAGGTTTACATTTCCATGGAAGAACGAATGGGCTGCGGTATCGGTGCATGCTTCGCTTGCGTGTGCCATACAAACGAAAGTGAGACAGCTTACGTAAAGGTATGTCTTGACGGGCCTGTATTTAAAGTTCAGGAGGTGGCGCTGTAATGTTAGAGGTGAAATTGCCGGGGCTGAATTTAAAAAATCCGATCATTCCCGCATCAGGCTGCTTCGGTTTTGGAAAAGAGTTTGCGCGTTTTTATGATTTGTCTTGTCTCGGAGCAATCATGATCAAAGCTACGACAAAGGAGCCCCGCTTCGGGAATCCGACGCCTAGGGTAGCTGAGACTGGCGCTGGAATGCTCAATGCGATCGGTTTGCAAAATCCAGGGCTGGAAAGCGTCTTAGAAAATGAGCTGCCATGGCTTGAACAATTTGATACGCCTATTATTGCCAACGTCGCCGGCTCGCAGGTCGAGGATTATGTTGAAGTGGCAGAGCATATCAGTAAAGCGCCTAATGTACACGCACTTGAACTGAATATTTCCTGTCCGAACGTCAAAACAGGCGGAATTGCTTTTGGCACAAATCCTGCCATGGCTGCTGATTTAACGAAAGCGGTTAAAGAAGTGTCAGATGTGCCTGTATATGTAAAGCTATCTCCGAATGTGGCAAACATCACAGAAATTGCAGTAGCGATCGAAGAGGCTGGTGCGGATGGTCTAACGATGATCAACACATTAATCGGCATGAGGCTCGATTTAAAATCAGGTAAGCCGATATTAGCCAATAAAACAGGAGGGCTGTCGGGTCCTGCTGTAAAGCCTGTTGCCATCCGCATGGTGTATGAGGTCAGCCAGGCTGTCAGCATTCCGATTATTGGGATGGGAGGCGTTCAGACAGCCGAAGACGCACTGGAATTTCTTCTGGCTGGAGCAAGTGCGGTCGCTGTCGGAACAGCAAATTTCGTGAATCCTTTCGCATGCCCTGACATCATTGAACAGCTCCCTGCTGTTTTACGCCAATACGGCTATGAATCTGTTGAAGAATGCATCGGAAGGAGCTGGAATCATGAAAAACAACCTGCCCATCATCGCGCTTGATTTTGCATCAGCTGAAGAAACATTGTCGTTTTTAGCGCCTTTTCACAAAGAACCATTATTTGTGAAGGTCGGGATGGAGCTTTTTTATCAAGAAGGCCCGGCCATCATTGCACAATTAAAAGAAAGAAACTGTGAGATCTTTTTAGATTTGAAGCTCCATGACATCCCGACCACAGTAAATAAAGCAATGAAGCGTCTTGCCTGCCTCGGAGTCGATCTTGTCAATGTTCACGCAGCCGGAGGCAAAAAAATGATGGAAGCAGCCCTGGAAGGCTTAGAGGAAGGCACGCCGGCAGGAAAAAAACGTCCGTCACTTATTGCAGTAACCCAGCTGACAAGCACTTCTGAACAAATGGTGAAGGAGGAGCTGCTCATCAGAAAGCCTCTCATTGACACGGTAGTGCACTACAGCAAACTGGCGGAGAATAGCGGACTTGATGGAGTGGTGTGCTCCGTCCATGAAGCAAAAGCCATTTACGAAGCAGTGTCGCCGTCGTTTCTGACGGTGACCCCGGGTATCCGTATGTCAGCAGACACTGCGAATGATCAAGTGCGTGTTGCAACACCTTCTATAGCAAGAGAAAAAGGGTCATCAGCCATTGTTGTAGGACGCTCTATTACAAAAGCTGCAAATCCGCTGAAAGCCTATGAAGCTGTCAAACTCGAATGGGAGGGAGTCAAACAATGAAACAAATCATCGCAAAACATCTATTAGACATTCAAGCTGTATTTTTACGCCCAAATGATCCGTTTACATATGCGAGCGGCATTTTATCACCAATTTACTGTGACAATCGCCTTACCCTTTCTTTCCCAGAGGTAAGAAATGATGTTGCTGCAGGCATCAGCAAGCTTATCCAGGAGCATTTCCCGGAAGCTGAGATGATCGCAGGAACAGCGACAGCAGGTATCCCTCATGCGGCATTGGCGGCTGACCGTTTGAACCTGCCGATGTGTTATGTGAGAAGCAAACCAAAAGCACACGGAAAAGGCAATCAAATTGAGGGTGCTTTTCAAAAAGGCCAAAAAACAGTTGTCATTGAAGATTTAATTTCCACAGGGGGCAGCGTACTCGAAGCTGCAGCAGCTCTAAAAGCCGCTGGCTGTGAAGTGCTTGGTGTAGTATCAATCTTTACGTACGGACTTCCTAAAGCGCAGGAAGCGTTTGCTGAGGCTGATCTTCCATACTACTCGTTAACTGATTATGACACACTGACAGAGGTTGCACTTGAAAATGGAAATATTCATACAGACGACCTGAAGAAGCTGCAAACATGGAAAATGAATCCCGAGTCAAAAGATTGGTTTAAAAATTAAAAAATAAATTGAAGAGCTTTAATGCCTTGCCACGATTGAAAACAGGCCTTTGGGTCTGTTTTTTTATTAATCCTATAAAAAAACTCGGGTTGACTTATGTTAGAATTGTGCTAAAATTTACTACAAATCTGAAAAACTTATCAAGAGCGGCTGAGGGACTGGTCCTATGAAGCCCGGCAACCTGCACAATGTGTAAGGTGCTACTTCCAGCAAAATGTATTCCATTTTGAAAGATAAGGGCTACATGCAGTTCCTGTCTTTCTTTCCGCCGGATTGAAAGTTTTTTATTTTAAGAGGGGCTGTTTACGGAGAAAACAGCAGCCGCATCACATTACAATGGGAAAAGACAACCGGCAGAAAGCTACTGTTTGTTTGTCTCCGAAAGGAGGAAAGAAGAAATGTTAACGTACGATAATTGGGAAGAACCAACGATTACATTTCCAGAGGACGATCCTTATAAAGGGGCGCTGTCAGTTTTAAAATGGGCTTACGGCCATTACGGCAATCAGCTTGTTTATGCCTGCAGTTTCGGAATTGAAGGAATCGTTCTGATTGACTTAATCTATAAAGTGAAAAAAGACGCAGAGATTGTATTTCTCGATACAGGGCTTCATTTTAAAGAAACCTATGAAACGATAGAACGCGTCAAGGAGCGCTACCCCGGCCTTCATATCATCCTGAAGAAACCGAACCTTACTCTTGAGGAACAGGCGGAAGAACACGGTGATAAACTGTGGGAAAGAGAGCCGAATCAATGCTGCTATCTCAGAAAGATCGTTCCTTTAAGAGAGGCGCTTTCCGGCCACCCGGCATGGCTCTCCGGCCTGCGCCGCGATCAAGGGCCAAGCCGTGCCAATACGAATTTCTTAAACAAAGATGAGAAATTCAAATCAGTAAAAGTTTGCCCGCTTATCCATTGGACTTGGAAAGACATCTGGAGATACACTTCTCGAAATGAGCTGGACTACAATCCGCTCCACGACCAAGGGTATCCAAGTATTGGCTGCGCGCCTTGTACGTCACCTGCATTTACTGCAGAGGACTTGCGCTCAGGAAGATGGAACGGTATGGCGAAAACAGAATGCGGACTGCATGAATAAGGAGCTGCAAAATGGAATTAGCCGCTATTTTATTTAGCTTGTTTTTTGCAGTGAATATTGGCGCAAGCGGCGCTGCAGCTTCAATGGGAGTTGCTTACGGATCTGGGGCCATCAAAAAGAAAACCTACGCTTTGATCATATGCGCCGTTGGTGTGCTGGCCGGGGCTGTCATTGGCGGGGGCGAAGTTGTGAAAACCATCAGTTCTGGTATTATCCCCGAACAGACGATCACGCTGACGATTGTTTGCATCATTATCGGGGCTGCTGCGCTGTCGCTATTTACAGCTAATCTGCTCGGCATTCCTTTATCGACAAGTGAAGTGACGGTCGGGGCAGTTGTCGGCGTGGGCGTGGCGTACAAAGTGTTGTTTGTAAACAATCTTCTGATTATTGTTTCATTTTGGATTTTCGTTCCACTGTTCGCTTTCGGTTTCACATTTTTTGTAGCAAAGCTGTTTCGTTATTTTAAGATTGAAATTACGTCTTCCCGAAAACAAAACGTCCTTGGCATCACTTTGCTATGCGCTGGTTTTTTTGAAGCGTTCTCTGCGGGCATGAATAATGTGGCGAATGCCGTTGGCCCGTTAGTGGCTGCCGGCGTACTGGATGTAGAGAAAGGAACCCTGTATGGGGGAGCTTTTGTAGCTCTGGGCGCACTGATATTAGGCCGCAGGGTATTAGAAACAAACGGGAAGAAAATTACAAGGTTTTCAAAAGGAGAAGGCATTCTCCTATCCGGAACAGGAGCAGGACTGGTGATCATCAGCTCTATATTTGGAATGCCAGTACCCTTGGCGCAAGTAACGTCATCGTCTATTATCGGAATAGGCATGGCGAAAAACGGCCCAAACGTATTTCATAAACAGGTCGTTCAAACGATGCTGAAAGTATGGATCGTGTCGCCGTTTTTATCTTTATCCATCTCTTATTTGCTTGTCTCTATGTTTTTAAAGGCGGATTATTATTCAATCTTTATCATGGTAAGTGTGCTTTTAGCTGCAGGCGGTGCCGTCAGCCTGACAAAAGCCATTCGTAAAGAGAGACGCTCTGTCCACGATCAAGGCGGGGGAATTTAACTATTAATCTGAGTTATTTTATCTGTTAACTAGGAGGAAATGAATATTATGAGTTTAGCACCACATGGAGGAAAACTGGTAAACCGAGTAAATGAGTCATATGATATAAGCGGCATTCAGAAAGAAATTGAACTGGATTTGATTTCTTTTGCTGACCTGGAATTGATCGGAATCGGCGGATACAGCCCGATCGAAGGCTTCTTTAATGAGAAGGATTACGTATCTGTTGTTGAAAACATGCGTCTTGCTTCCGGTGTTGTATGGTCTCTTCCGATCACGCTGCCGGTAGATGCACAAAAAGCAGCCGAACTGTCAGTCGGGGAAACAGTAAAATTAACGTATGACGGAGAAACATACGGCGTTATCCAAATCGAAGACTTATACGTGCCTGACAAACAAAAAGAAGCTGTTAACGTGTATAAAACAGATGATCAGGCTCATCCGGGTGTGAAAAAACTGTTCAGCCGCGGCGATACATATATCGGCGGTCCAATCACATTGATTAAAAAAGCTTCTAAACAATTCCCTGAGTTTACATTTGAACCGGCGGAAACAAGACGCCAGTTTGCAGAAAAAGGCTGGGAAACAATTGTCGGTTTCCAAACAAGAAATCCTGTTCACAGAGCGCATGAATATATTCAAAAAACAGCTCTTGAGACAGTGGACGGTTTGTTTTTAAATCCGCTTGTCGGCGAAACAAAATCTGATGACATACCGGCTGATGTCCGGATGGAAAGCTATCAAGTGCTTCTTGACAACTATTACCCGAAAGACCGTGTCTTCCTTGGTGTTTTCTTGGCTGCAATGCGTTATGCCGGTCCGAGAGAAGCGATTTTCCATGCGCTTGTCAGAAAAAACTACGGCTGCACACATTTCATTGTCGGCCGCGATCACGCCGGTGTCGGTGACTATTACGGCACGTACGAAGCCCAGGAGCTGTTTGACACATTTAAACCAGAAGAACTCGGCATTACACCGCTGAAATTCGAGCACAGCTTCTTCTGCGAAAAATGCGGAAATATGGGAACGGCAAAAACGTGCCCGCATGGCAGAGAGCATCACGTGATTTTATCAGGCACCAAGGTGAGAGGGATGCTGAGAGACGGTGTGCTGCCGCCTGCAGAATTCAGCCGCGCAGAAGTTGTTGAAGTGTTAATTAAAGGCATGAAGAAAAAAGAAGAAGCAGGCGTTTCTTAAGGAGGACTGGCAGTGACAAATCGCGATATTGTATGGCATGAAGCCTCTATTACAAAAGAAGAGTATCAGCAAAAAAACAAACATAAAAGCTCCATTCTCTGGCTGACGGGTTTAAGCGGTTCAGGCAAATCAACCATTGCCAATGCTGCTGCGAGAGAACTTTTTGAACAAGGCTATCAAGTCATTGTGCTGGATGGTGACAACATTCGCCACGGTTTAAATAAAGATCTCGGTTTTTCTGACGAAGACCGAAAGGAAAACATCCGCCGAATCGGAGAGGTGGCAAAACTTTTTGTGCAGCAGGGCACCATTGTCATTACCGCTTTTATCTCTCCTTTCCGTGAGGACAGAGACCAGGTTCGCCAGCTTGTGCAAGCAGGCGAATTTAACGAAGTTTACATTAAATGCGACCTCGATATTTGTGAACAAAGAGATCCAAAAGGGCTCTACAAAAAAGCAAGAAATGGGGAAATTCCGTTCTTCACAGGCATTGATTCTCCTTATGAAGAGCCGGAAGCTCCTGAGCTTGTCCTTGACTCAGGACAATATAATCGTGAAGAGTGCAAAAATCAGCTGATCGAGTTTGTAAAGCAGCAATTGAGCTAAACGCCGCTCAGCTGTGTTCTTCTCAGATGCCGAAAATGCAAACTAGAACAACATCGCAGCGAACGTTCTGGAAGAACTCGAATAGATCGGGGGAAAGACGATGGGGAAAGTATATATTGTAGGAGCAGGTCCCGGAGATCCTGATTTGCTGACAATTAAAGCGCTGAAAGCCATTGAAAAAGCTGACGTAATCCTATATGACAGATTAGTAAATAAAGAGATTTTGCAATATGCCAAGGAGCAGGCGGACCTGATCTACTGCGGGAAGCTTCCAGATTTTCATACAATGAAGCAGGAAACCATCAATCGGTTTCTTGTGAAGTATGCGCAAAAAGGGAAAACCGTTGTCAGATTGAAAGGCGGAGACCCATTTGTGTTCGGCAGAGGGGGAGAAGAAGCGGAATGCCTTTCTGAAAATGGCATTCCGTTTGAAATTGTCCCCGGTATTACATCGGGAATCGCGGCAGCTGCTTATGCCGGGATTCCTGTCACTCATCGGGACGCGGGCTCTAACGTGGCTTTTGTAACGGGGCATTATAAAAAAGAAGAGGATTTTGAGGAAAAGTGGAAAGCGCTGGCCACAGGGATTGATACACTTGTCATCTATATGGGCATTAAAAATGTGCAGCAGATCGAAAAAAAACTCCTGGAAAACGGCCGGGACGGTGCTACTCCGGCAGCGTTTATTCATTGGGGAACAACGGACAAGCAAAAATCTGTTTTTTGTACAGTTGACACCCTTTCAGAAACGGTGAAAAAAGAAGACATTAAAAATCCTAGTTTAATTGTCGTAGGAAATGTTGTAAATTATCACTATAAGCTGGAATGGTTTGAATCTGAGCTGAAAAAACAAGATTTAAGCGAGGCGTTGTAAATGAAACAAGCGATTTTATATGTCGGCCACGGCAGCCGGGTAAAAAAGGCGCAGCAAGAGGCCGCTGCATTTTTGGAAGGATGCAAAGCGCACATCTCTGCGCCTGTTCAGGAAATCAGTTTTTTGGAGCTGCAGGAGCCGGCAATTGAGACAGGGTTTGAAGCATGTGTGAAGCAAGGCGCCACTCATGTCGCAGTGGTGCCTCTGCTTCTTTTAACGGCTGCGCATGCCAAACATGATATTCCGGAAGAAATTGCGCGTGCCGCGTCCCGGTATCCTTCAGTCCGTATTTCATACGGCAGTCCGATCGGGATTGACGAAGAAGTGGTCAAAGCGGTCTATCATCGTGTTAAAGACATAGGTGTTCCGTACGAAAACGCCAGGGTTGTGCTCATCGGCAGGGGAAGCTCAGACCCAGATGTAAAAAGAGACGTAACCGGAATTGCCAGATTGCTTCAAAATATCATGCCCGTCAGCGAAGTGATTCCATGTTTTATGACAGCATGCGGTCCCAATTACAAAGAGATTTTTTCTGAACTGAAAAAAGATGACAGCGTGACGACCTTTATTGTTCCGTATTTGCTGTTTACCGGGATGCTGATGAATGAGATTGAACGTGAGGTCCAGAAATTGAAGGCAGAAAATCCAAATGTCTACCTCTCTTCCTATATCGGTTTCCATCCGCATGTGAAAAAGGCGTTTTTACATCGTGTGAAAGAAACGGCCGACAACCATGAGGGGCAATTTGATTTTGACGGAGGTTTATATGCTCCCGCTTCACATTAGTTTGCAGAAGAAAAAGGTTGTGATTGCAGGGGGCGGCAACATTGCGCTCAGAAGGCTGAAATCGGTGCTATCAGAGGGAGCGGATATTACGATTGTCAGTCCGGATGTTGAACCGGAAATCAAACAGATGGCAGAAAATCGCCGTATCAGATGGGTCTGCCGTACGATTGAAAAAGAGGATTATCTCGATGCTTTTTTGATTATTGCCGCAACGGATGATGCCGCTGTGAATAAAGAGATTGCTCAAAGCGCATCGTCTTCCCAGCTTGTCAACTGTGCCAGTAATGCTGAGCTGGGTAATGTGTATATGCCGAAAATCGTAAAAAGAGGGCATGTAACGGTGTCTGTCTCTACAAGCGGAGCCAGTCCAAAGCACACAAAAGAGCTTGCTGAAAGAGTGGATAAACTGATTGAAGGCGATTTTGTCGCTGAAGTTGACAGGCTTTATCAGGTAAGAAGAAAGAAATAAGCCAGAGCATACAATGCTCTGGCTTTTCTTTGTGCTGCTCAGCTTTTTTTCAGCTTGATGACAATATCCGCATCAGGTGTGACAAAGACGGTATGCTGGCTGTCATAAGTCACGAAGCCTGGCTTTGCGCCGTTCGGCTTTTTGACATGCCTGATTTTTGTATAATCAACAGGCACAGAACTTGAATCTTTTGCTTTTGAAAAATAAGCTGCGATTGTGGCGGCTTCAATAATTGTTTGTTCATCAGGCTCGCTGCTTCTGATGACGACATGGGAGCCCGGAATATCCTTCGTGTGAAGCCATATGTCGTCTCTGGCTGCTGCTTTGGTCGTTAAATACTCGTTTTGGCGGTTGTTTTTGCCGACTAAAATAGTGATACCGGAAGAAGATTCGTATGTTTCTAAAACAGGGTTGTTCTGTTTTTGTTTTTTCTGTCCTTTTTGCTGCTTAGGTCGTAAATATTTCCCCTCCACAAGCTCTTCTCTGATTTCACTGATATCACGCGGAGAAGCGGACGACAGCTGCTGAATCAGCTGGTCGAAGTATTCAATTTCTTGCTGTGCCAGCCTGATCTGTTCTTCGACAACGGCAACTGAGTTTTTCGCCTTCTGATACTTAGTGAAATAGGCCTGCGCATTCTCTGAAGGCGTTTTGTTCGGATTCAGCGGGATGGTAATTGTCGGATTTTCCTCATCATAGTAGTTGATGACTTCAGCCTGTTTGTCGCCTTTTTTCATCATATATAAATTTGCAGTCAGCAGCTCCCCGTAAAGCTGAAATTCCTTAGCGTTTTCCGAATACTCCAGTGTTTTTTCCAGTTTTTTGATTTTGTTAGCGTTCTTTTTCCGTTCATTCACAACAAAACGCTCAAGATCCTGGGCCTGCTGTTTAACCCGGTCCCGCTCAGCTTTTCCGAAATAAAAACGGTCCAGCAGCTCACTTAATGAATCGAAGCGGCGTGCTTCTCCTTTAAGGTGAGTCAGCTCCAGCAGATAAAAATAATCCTTCCCGTTAACAGTCGTAATGTTAGGGGTAAAGCGGTGCTCCCTTACCTCTCTAAAGAGCTCCAGCAGCGCTGTTGGAAGTGTTACTTTGTTGGCAAGGCCCGCTCTTTGGACAGCTTCTTTTGCGAACAGCGGAGAAACACCGGAAAAATGGTCAACAATTTGTTTATCTAGCCGCCCTTCTTGAAAACTGAGATGACGCAAAATGTCGTCTTCAGTTGCTTCAAGCGGCGGGATCTTATCCTGGGCCGGCGGAAGCTTATAATCGTAGCCCGGCAGTACGGTACGGTAGCTGTTCATTGACGGAGATAAATGTTTCAGCCCGTCGATGATCGCATTTTCCTCTCCGTCCGTCAGAATGATATTGCTGTGGCGGCCCATAATTTCGACATAAAGCTTTCGATGCGTTTCATCACCGATTTCATTGCGGCTTTTAATATGAAAAATCATAATGCGGTCAAGCCCCGCCTGTTCAATTTTTTCAATAAATCCGCCTTCAATATGCTTTCTCAGCAGCATGCAAAACATCGGTGGTTCACTCGGGTTTTCATACGTTTGGGCCGTGATATGCACCCGTGAATAGCTTGGGTGTGCCGATAATAAAAGTTTTTGGTTCTTTCCATTGGCACGGATGTGAAAAATCACATCGTGCTTATAAGGCTGATGGACTTTCGTGATCCGTCCGCCCGTTATTCGCTCGTTCAGTTCGTGTGTCATTCCGTATGTAAACATGCCATCAAACGACATATATAATACACCCTCTCATTCTTCCTGCATTCGATAATTATAGCATGAAATGGGACGAGTCAGAATAAGCATGCTTATAGAGTGATATCTCTATAAGAGAGCAGGGGAGTGGACGAGCGGAATGAAGTTTCATGAAATGGGACAAACAGATTTATTAGAGGCAACAAATACGTCCATGAAACAAGGATTAACTGAAAAAGAGGTGAAAAAACGCCTCGACAAGCATGGGCCAAACGAGCTTCAAGAAGGGAAAAAAACATCAGCGCTTATTTTGTTTTTAGCCCAGTTTAAAGATTTTATGGTGCTTGTGCTGCTTGCGGCAACACTCATTTCAGGGTTTCTTGGTGAATATGTGGATGCGGTTGCGATTATTGCGATTGTGTTTGTGAATGGCATACTTGGGTTTTTTCAAGAACGGCGTGCAGAGCAATCTCTTCAGGCATTAAAAGAGCTGTCAACTCCTCATGTGATGGCGCTCAGGGAAGGAAGCTGGACAAAGATTCCTTCTAAAGAACTGGTGCCGGGCGACATTGTGAAGTTTACAAGCGGCGACCGGATTGGAGCAGATGTCCGGATTGTCGAAGCGAAAAGCCTGGAAATTGAAGAATCAGCGTTAACCGGAGAGTCAATCCCGGTTGTGAAACATGCGGATAAATTGAAAAAACCCGATGTGTCGCTGGGGGATATTACGAATATGGCCTTTATGGGAACCATCGTCACCCGCGGCAGCGGTGTGGGTGTTGTCGTCGGTACAGGAATGAACACGGCTATGGGGAAAATCGCTGACATGCTTGAATCGGCGGGAACTCTGTCGACCCCGCTGCAAAGAAGGCTCGAGCAGCTCGGAAAAATTTTAATTGTTGTCGCTTTGCTGCTCACCGTACTCGTTGTCGCTGTCGGCGTGATCCAGGGACACGATCTGTACAGTATGTTTTTAGCCGGTGTCTCACTAGCGGTAGCCGCCATTCCAGAAGGGCTTCCAGCCATTGTGACAGTAGCGCTGTCATTGGGTGTACAGCGTATGATCAAGCAAAAATCAATCGTGAGAAAGCTTCCAGCGGTTGAGACGCTTGGGTGTGCCTCTATTATTTGTTCAGATAAAACAGGAACGATGACGCAAAACAAAATGACGGTCACACATGTATGGTCCGGAGGAAAAACATGGAGAGTGTCGGGCACGGGTTACGATCCGAAAGGAGGCTTCACACTGAACGATAAAGAGGTCAGTGTGAATAAGCATAAGCCGCTTGAGCAAATGCTGTTATTCGGCGCGCTTTGTAACAACTCGAATATTGAGAAAAGAAACGGTGACTATGTGCTTGACGGAGATCCGACAGAGGGGGCGCTGCTCACTGCGGCAAGAAAAGGCGGCTTTTCAAAGGAGTTTGTGGAATCTCATTACCGGGTGGTTGAGGAGTTTCCGTTTGATTCAGCACGAAAAATGATGACCGTCATTGTAGAGGATCAGGACAAAAAGCGCTATATCATTACGAAAGGCGCGCCGGATGTCCTGATGCAGCGGTCCAACCGTATTTATTATGACGGCTCTGCCGCCCCCTTCTCAAATGAGAGAAAAGCAGAAACAGAGGCAGTATTACGGCAGCTGGCTTCCCAGGCGCTCCGTACGATTGCTGTTGCCTATAGACCGGTAAAAGCGGGGGAAACACCGTCAATGGAGCAGGCGGAAAAAGATCTGACAATGCTTGGCCTTTCAGGCATCATTGATCCGCCGCGGCCTGAAGTCAGACAGGCGATTAAAGAATGCCGTGAAGCGGGAATTAAGACCGTCATGATTACAGGGGATCATGTTGAGACAGCAAAAGCTATAGCGAAAGATTTGCGTCTCCTCCCGAAAAACGGAAAAATCATGGACGGCCAGATGCTGAATGAGCTTTCACAAGAAGAGCTTTCTGACGTAGTGGAGGATGTGTATGTGTTTGCCCGCGTTTCTCCTGAGCATAAATTGAAAATTGTTAAAGCGTATCAGGAAAACGGACATATCGTTGCGATGACAGGAGACGGCGTCAATGACGCTCCCGCTATCAAGCAGGCTGACATTGGCGTTGCCATGGGGATTACAGGAACGGATGTGGCGAAGGAAGCATCATCCCTCATTCTCGTAGATGATAATTTTGCAACCATCAAATCGGCGATTAAAGAAGGCAGAAATATTTATGAAAATATTAGAAAATTTATCCGATACCTGCTGGCTTCTAACGTAGGAGAAATTCTGGTCATGCTTTTCGCCATGCTGCTTGCCCTTCCGTTGCCGCTCGTGCCGATTCAGATTTTGTGGGTCAACTTGGTGACAGATGGATTGCCGGCGATGGCGCTCGGCATGGATCAGCCGGAAGGTGACGTTATGAAGCGGAAGCCGCGTCACCCGAAAGAAGGGGTGTTTGCCCGCAAGCTTGGATGGAAGGTGGTCTCCAGAGGATTTTTAATTGGTGCTGCCACGATTTTGGCTTTTATCATCGTGTATCACCGCAATCCTGAGAATTTGTCTTATGCTCAGACAATTGCGTTTGCAACGTTGGTGCTGGCTCAGCTTATTCACGTATTTGACTGCCGGAGCGAAACATCTGTTTTTTCCAGAAATCCGTTTGAAAACTTGTATCTGATCGGCGCTGTATTGTCATCAATTTTACTGATGCTGGTGGTTATTTACTATCCGCCGCTCCAGCCAATTTTCCACACGGTTGCCATCACGCCGGGAGACTGGATGCTTGTCATCGGCATGTCGGCCATCCCTACTTTTTTGCTGGCGGGGTCACTTTTGACAAGAAAAAAATAAATTCATATGATATAATCTTAGGGGTAATAGCATGTCTATTGCCCTTTTATTTTGAGAACAGGGAAGAAATTAGGTGTTTTATTTATGATACGGAGTATGACAGGCTTCGGCAGTGCAAGCAAAACACAAGATGATCTCTCTGTAAGCGTTGAACTTAAATCTGTGAATTACAGGTTTAAAGAAGTGAACGCTCGTTTGCCAAGGCCTTTGCTATATTTAGAAGATAAGCTGAAACAGACGATTCTGCAGTACATACAGCGCGGAAGAATTGAGCTTTTCGTCTCCGTTGACAGTGATATGCTCGTAGAGAGAAGGCTTGACATTGATTGGCCGCTGCTCGATGAGTTTGTCGCAGCTGCAGAGGATATGAAAAAGCGATATCAATTGTCCGCAGAGCCTGATGTCATGGACTTCTTCAAGCTTGAACATGTCGTCCAGATTCATGAGGAGCAGACACAAAGCGAAAAGCTTGAGGAGTTAATAACAGCTGCTGCAGAGGAAGCTGTAAAAGGACTCTGTGAGATGCGCGAAAAAGAGGGGCTGCTTCTAGCCAAAGACTGTCTGATGCATATTGACCAGCTTGAAGAGCTGGCCGAAAAGACCGAATCTTTGGCAGCCGATGCGGTATCTCGTTACAGGGAACGGCTTTACGCCAGAATAAAGGAATGGACCGAAGACGTGTTGGATGAGAGCCGGCTTGTTACAGAATGCGCTATTTTTGCAGATCGCTCTGATATTACAGAAGAGATTACAAGGCTGAAGAGCCACTTCGCTCAGTTTCGTGATATATTAGCTGAAGGCGGAGCTGTCGGGCGCAAACTCGACTTTCTTGTCCAAGAGCTGAATCGGGAAGCAAATACAATCGGCTCAAAAGCAAATGATCACCAGATCACAAAGCTTGTCGTCGAAATGAAAAGTTCTATTGAAAAAATAAAAGAACAAGTGCAAAATATAGAATAGTAACTGTGCGTATTGTTTACAGACGGACTTGCTAGGCTAAACTAGAGACGTCTATTTTACAGGGGGAACGTAGAAGATGACGATTAAACTGATTAATATCGGATTTGGCAATATTATCTCCGCCAATCGGATGATTTCGATTGTCAGCCCGGAGTCTGCGCCAATCAAACGGATGATCCAGGATGCAAGAGACCGCGGAATGCTAATTGACGCTACATACGGACGAAGAACCCGTGCAGTTGTCGTCATGGATAGTGATCACATTATCTTATCTGCCGTCCAGCCTGAGACAGTTGCACACAGACTTTCTGTTAAAGAAGAAATTATGGATGAAGGGCAGGGGTAATTGCCGCATGAAAGAAAGAGGGTTATTAATCGTTCTCTCAGGTCCCTCAGGAGTTGGTAAAGGAACGGTTCGGCAAGCGATTTTTTCGCAGGAAGACACAAAATTCGAGTATTCGATTTCAGTAACAACGAGAAACCCGCGAGAGGGCGAAGTGAACGGAGTCGATTATTTTTTCAAAACGAGAGAAGAATTCGAGCAAATGATTGCAGACAATAAGCTGCTTGAATGGGCAGAATATGTAGGCAATTATTACGGCACTCCGGTCGATTATGTTGAACAGACGCTCCAAGAAGGAAAAGACGTCTTTTTAGAAATCGAAGTTCAAGGCGCTCTTCAAGTGAGAAATGCTTTCCCGGAAGGCTTGTTTATTTTCCTTGCGCCTCCAAGTCTTTCTGAACTGAAGAACAGAATTGTGACAAGAGGAACGGAAACAGATGCTCTGATTGAAAATCGCATGAAAGCCGCAAAAGCTGAGATCGAAATGATGGACGCATATGATTACGTTGTGGAAAATGATAATATCGAAACGGCTTGCGACAAAATTAAAGCAATCGTTCTCGCGGAACATTTGAAGCGTGAGCGCGTTGCACCAAGATATAAGAAAATGCTGGAGGTTGAATAACTGATGTTAGATCCGTCAATTGACTCATTAATGAATAAATTGGATTCAAAATACACGCTCGTAACCGTTTCTGCTAGACGCGCGCGTGAAATGCAAATCAAAAAAGACCAGATGATTGAACATACGATTTCACACAAATATGTAGGCAAAGCTTTAGAAGAAATTGATGCAGGCCTGCTTTCGTTTGAAAAGGAAGACCGCGAATAGTAGCACAAGTAGCAACCTATATCATGTAGGTTGTTATTTTTTTCCGTGCTGTTTTTATATTGCAGAGGGGGAGAAGTCATTGCTGAACAATCGAAATGTGTTACTTTGCGTGAGCGGAGGCATCGCTGTTTATAAAGCCTGTGCGCTGACAAGCAAACTGGTGCAGGCGGGGGCAAATGTTAAAGTCATTATGACTGAATCTGCGTGCCAGTTCGTATCACCGCTGACATTTCAGGCATTGAGCCGCCATGAGGTATATACAGATACATTTAAAGAACAAAATCCAAGCGTCATCTCTCATATAGACGCAGCTGACTGGGCCGACCTGATTATCGTAGCGCCGGCTACGGCCAATGTGATTGGTAAATTGGCCAACGGCATTGCAGATGATATGCTGACAACAACCTTGTTAGCGGCAACAGCTCCGGTATGGATTGCGCCCGCCATGAATGTGCATATGTATGATCATCCGGCAGTCAAACGCAATATTTCTGTCCTATATCAGGATGGTTTTCGTTTTATTGAGCCGAGCGAGGGCTATTTAGCATGCGGTTACGTCGGAAAAGGAAGATTGGAAGAACCCGAAAACATCGTGAAGCTTGCGGAAAAGCATTTTGCAGAGGAAAAAAACGCGCCTTTAGAAGGGAAACATGTTGTGATCACAGCAGGCCCGACACGGGAGGCAGTTGATCCTGTACGTTTTTTCACGAATAAATCGACGGGTAAAATGGGATACGCATTAGCTGAGGCTGCGGTGCGACTCGGTGCAAACGTGACCTTGATCTCAGGGCCGGTTTCGCTTGATGTCCCTAAAGGGCTTTCACAGTTTATCCCGGTCCAATCGGCTGCGGACATGCGCGATGCAGTGCTCTCTGTGTATGAAGGAAGCGACGTCGTCATTAAAACAGCTGCTGTTGCCGATTTTACGCCAAAAACAGTATTTGACCAAAAAATGAAAAAGCAAGACGGCGGAATGACCCTTGAATTAAAAAGAACAGTCGATATCTTAAAAGAATTGGGCGAGAAAAAACAGCATCAGCTGTTAGTCGGTTTTGCTGCTGAGACACAAGATGTGGAACATTACGCCCGCCAAAAGCTTTCTGCCAAAAATCTTGACATGATTGTGGCGAATGATGTGAAAGCGGCAGGGGCCGGTTTTGGTGCTGATACGAATATTGTGACGCTCTTTTTCAAAGACGGGCGCAAACGCGAGCTTCCGAAAATGTCTAAGCTCGATGTTTCTTTTGACATTTTTGAAGAAATCGCAGCGCTCTTAAAACAAACCGGAGAGCCCTCATGAATTTTGCCGAAGTCATCGTAGATGTCAGCACCAAAAATATAGACAGGCCGTTTGATTACAAAATCCCAGACCATCTTAAAGGTATGATCAAAACGGGAATGAGGGTCATTGTTCCGTTTGGCCCCCGTAAAATTCAAGGGTTTGTGACAGCTGTCAAAGAAACGTCTGATCTTTCAGGTAGATCTGTCAAAGAAGTGGAGGATTTATTAGATCTTACGCCTGTTTTGACAGAAGAACTGATGAATTTGTCGTCATGGCTGTCAGACAAAACGCTGTCTTTTAAAATAACGGCGCTTCAAGCGATGCTGCCTGCCGCACTTAAAGCGAAATACGAAAAAGAGCTGAAAATTGCGGAGGGTGCGGATATCCCGCCGCAGGTAGAACGGCTGTTTTCTGAAACAAAGAGCTTGCTGTATTCCGATATACCTGATCACGATACGCTGAAAATCATCCAGAAGCAGATTCAAAAAGGCCATATCGATGTAACTTATAAAGTGGCGCAAAAAGCGAACAAAAAAATGGTTAGGTATATTCAGGCCAATGCCGGTAAAGAAGAGCTCTCCAAGCAGGCAGAGGGTTTATCCCGACAAGCGGCCAAACAGCAGGCGATCCTGCACTTTTTCATGACGGAACCGGAAGGCACGAAAATACCTGCTGCGGACCTGTGCAAAAAAACAGACGCAAGCTCGGCCACCATCAAGACCCTGATTCAAAAGGGGCTTCTGAAAGAAACCTATGAAGAGGTTTACAGAGACCCCTATCAGGACAAAATGTTCAAAAAAACAGAACCGCTGCCGCTGACAGACGAGCAGAGCGCGGCCTTTCAGCAGATACGCCGGACGTTAGACAACAATGAACATCAAGTGTTTCTCCTGCACGGAGTGACGGGAAGCGGCAAAACGGAAATTTATCTCCAATCGATTGAAAAAGTGCTTGCGAAAGGAAAAGAAGCCATCGTACTTGTACCGGAAATATCGTTAACGCCGCAAATGGTTCATCGCTTTAAAGGGCGTTTTGGCTCTCAGGTAGCCGTGATGCACAGCGGGTTATCCACTGGTGAAAAGTATGACGAGTGGCGCAAAATCCACCGCAAGGAAGTGCGGCTTGTCGTGGGCGCGAGGTCCGCTATTTTTACCCCGTTTGAAAATCTCGGGATGATTATCATCGATGAGGAGCATGAATCGTCCTATAAACAAGAGGAAATGCCGCGATACCATGCAAAAGAAGTAGCGATCAAGCGGGCGGAGCACCACCGCTGTCCGGTTGTGTTAGGTAGTGCTACACCGACGCTAGAGTCATATGCACGGGCGCAAAAAGGAGTGTACGAGCTGCTTTCGCTGAAACACCGCGTCAATCACCAAGTGATGCCTGAGGTTTCGCTTGTGGATATGAGAGAGGAGCTCAGAAACGGCAATCGCTCTATGTTTTCAATAGAATTGATGGAAAAGCTTGAAGAAACGATTGCCAAGGGTGAACAGGCTGTGCTGTTTTTAAATAAAAGGGGCTATTCCTCCTTTGTGATGTGCAGGGACTGCGGTTATGTTCCGCAATGCCCTCACTGCGACATTTCCATGACGTATCACCGTTCCGGCCAGAGGATGAAATGCCATTATTGTGGACATGAAGAACTTGTTCCGCATACTTGTCCCGAATGCGGAAGCGAGCATATCCGTTTTTTTGGAACGGGAACACAAAGAGTGGAAGAAGAATTAACAAAGGTGCTGCCACATGCAAGAGTCATACGGATGGATGTTGATACGACCTCTCGGAAAGGTGCCCATGAAAAATTATTGTCTGCTTTCGGAGAAGGCAAAGCAGATATACTTCTTGGAACGCAAATGATTGCGAAAGGGCTTGATTTTCCGAATGTGACACTTGTCGGAGTCTTAAGCGCTGACACAACACTGCACATTCCTGATTTCAGATCTGCCGAAAAAACGTTTCAGCTGCTAACGCAAGTCAGCGGCCGCGCGGGAAGACATGAAAAACCCGGCAATGTCATTATTCAAACGTACACGCCGTCCCATTACAGCATCCAGCTGACGAAGACGCATGATTATGAAACGTTTTATCAGCAAGAAATGGCACACAGGAGGGAGCAATCCTACCCGCCGTATTACTATTTGGCTCTTGTGACGGTTTCTCACGAGGAAGTGGCGAAAGCGGCTGTAACGGCTGAGAAAATCGCACACTTTCTGAAAGCAAACTGCGGGGCAGATACGAAAATACTCGGTCCAAGCGCATCGCCGATCGCCAGGATCAAAGATAGATATCGCTATCAATGCGTGATAAAATACAAACAGGAAACCCAGATATCAGCTTTATTGAAGAAGATACTGGAACATTATAAACGCGAAATTGAACAAAAGCATGTAATGATATCAATTGATATGAATCCTTATATGATGATGTAAGATCTCACGTCTTGGAGGGTAATGAATTGGCAGTGAAAAAGGTCGTCACACATCCCGCGGAGGTTTTGGAAACGCCTGCGGAAACCGTGACTGTTTTTGATAAAAAGCTAAAAAAACTGCTTGATGATATGTACGATACCATGCTTGAAATGGATGGAGTCGGACTGGCAGCGCCGCAGATCGGTATTTTAAAAAGAGCGGCTGTTGTTGATATCGGAGAGGAAAGCGGCAGAATTGATCTTGTGAATCCGGAAATCCTTGAACAAAGCGGCGAGCAAACCGGAGTTGAAGGATGCTTGAGTTTTCCCGGCGTCTATGGAGAGGTCACGCGTGCCGATTATGTGAAAGTGCGGGCGTATAACCGTCAAGGAAAACCGTTCATTCTTGAAGCGAGAGGCTTTTTCGCGAGAGCCGTGCAGCATGAAATGGACCACTTGGACGGCGTGCTGTTCACATCAAAAATAAGCAAATATTATACAGAAGATGAACTAGCGGATATGGAAGGATGATTTGATGACGAGAATCGTGTTTATGGGAACACCCGATTTTTCAGTTCCTGTTTTAAGAACCCTGATAGATGACGGATATGAAGTAGTGGGGGTCGTCACGCAGCCTGACCGTCCGAAGGGCAGAAAAAAAGTGCTCACGCCTCCGCCTGTAAAGGAAGAAGCTTTACGTCACGGCATCCCGGTTCTTCAGCCTGAAAAAGTCAGACTGACAGAAGAAATAGAAAAGGTGCTGGCGTTACAGCCGGATCTTATTGTGACGGCAGCGTTTGGGCAAATTCTGCCTAAAGAGCTACTCGACAGCCCTAAGTACGGATGCATTAATGTTCATGCGTCTCTTTTGCCTGAACTGAGAGGCGGGGCCCCTATCCATTATTCCATTCTCCAAGGTAAGAAAAAAACCGGAGTTACCATTATGTACATGGTGGAAAAATTAGATGCAGGCGATATGATTTCAAAAGTGGAAGTAGACATTGAAGAAACCGATAATGTCGGAACCCTGCACGATAAATTAAGCGTTGCTGGCGCGAAGCTTTTGTCTGAAATAGTTCCTCAAGTCATAGCCGGCGACATATCACCTGAAAAGCAGGATGACGAGAAAGCGACGTATGCGCCAAACATTAAAAGAGAACAAGAGCTGATTGACTGGTCCAGAGCGGGAGAAGAGCTCTATAACCAAGTTCGAGGTTTAAACCCATGGCCTGTTGCCTATACGACTTTAAATGGTCAAAATCTGAAAGTGTGGGCAGCGAAGAAAACAGCTGCGCCGGCAAAAGCTGAACCCGGCACAGTCATTGCTATTGAAAAAGAAGGAATCATCGTCGCCACAGGAAACGATACGGCACTGTTATTAACGGAGCTGCAGCCTGCCGGCAAAAAACGCATGCGAGGCGAAGACTTTGTCCGTGGCGCTCATGTTGAGACAGGTGATATGTTAGGAGTGCACAATGAAAACAAATAGCGTTCGCGATATTGCGCTGGAGGCGCTGGTCAAATTAGAACAAAATCAGTCATACAGTAACCTGCTCCTGAAATCGGTTATTAAATCTAATAAACTGAGCGATCAAGACCGCGGGCTTTTGACTGAACTGGTGTACGGTACATTGCAAAACAAAATCGCGCTGGATTATATGCTCAAGCCGTTTATCAACAAGCCGCAAAAGGTGAAGCCGTGGGTTATCCAGCTTCTCCGCCTGTCCTTATATCAAATGGAATATTTAGAGAAAATTCCCGACCGGGCAGTCATCCATGAAGCGGTAGAGATTGCTAAAAACCGCGGACATAAAGGCATTGCCTCATTTGTCAACGGCGTGCTTCGCTCTATTCAGCGCGAAGGAGTCCCTTCCTTTGACGCCATCGAAGATCCTGTTCTCAGGCTTGCGACAGAAACAAGCCATCCCGAATGGCTCGTGAAAGAGTGGGTAGCCGCATACGGATTTGATGCGGCTGAAAAGATTTGCCGCATCCATCTCATTCCGCCTAAGCAAACGTTGCGTGTCAATCAAATGAAAACGGACAGCGCGGAGATACTTGATCAAATGGCAGCTGAAGGAATCGAAGCGGAAAAAGGTGATCTCGCCGAGGACGCTGTGAAGCTTGTAAAGGGAACTATTGCCGGAACTCATTTCTTCCAGACAGGCGAAGTGTCCATCCAGGATGAAAGCTCCATGCTGGTTGCCCGGGCCCTTGACCCTAAGCCAGGTGAAACGGTGCTTGATGCGTGCGCAGCGCCGGGCGGAAAGTCAGCCCATATCGCTGAATTAATGGAGAACAAGGGAAGTGTGACATCGCTTGATCTTCACAAACACAAGGTGAAGCTGATCAAAGAAGCGTCAGAACGGCTTGGCCTTTCCATTATTGATGCGAAAACAATGGACGCGAGAAAAGCCGGAGAAACATTTGAAAGTGAACAGTTTGACCGTATTTTGGTAGACGCTCCTTGCTCAGGCTTTGGCGTGATCAGAAGAAAGCCGGATATGAAATACACCAAAACCCCGAATGACAGCTCCCGGCTTGCTGAAATCCAGCTGTCTATCTTAAGGGAAATTGCGCCATTAGTAAAAAAAGGTGGCACTCTTGTCTACAGTACGTGTACAATGGATCGGACAGAAAATGAAGAAGTTATCCATGCGTTTATACAAGAACATCCTGATTTTGAACCCGATTTGTCTCTTGATAAGCGGCTGCCCGAAAAGGCGAGACCCTTTGTTCGGGATGGAAGGCTTCAAATCCTTCCGCATTATTTCGGAACAGATGGTTTCTTTATTTGCAGCATGAGAAAGAAGGGATAAGCAATGACAGAACTAAAAAAAACAAAGATCAGAAAAGAATTGCGGACAGAACGTCCTTCGATTTATTCTTTTGAATTAGACGAAATCAAACAATGGCTGACAGACAACGGGGAGAAACCGTTCCGCGCGGCACAGATTTTTGAATGGCTATACGAAAAACGAGTAACTTCTTTTGATGAAATGACAAACCTATCAAAGGAACTGCGTGAGAAATTAAACACTCATTTTGTATTAACGACGCTGAAAACGGCTGTTAAACAAACTTCTCAAGACGGTACGATGAAGTTTTTATTCGAGCTTCACGATGGTTATACAATCGAAACTGTTTTAATGAGACACGAGTATGGTAATTCTGTATGTGTAACGACACAAGTCGGCTGCCGCATTGGATGCACATTCTGTGCGTCAACGCTCGGCGGTTTAAAACGAAATCTTGAAGCAGGTGAAATTGTCGCTCAAGTGGTGAAAGTTCAAAAAGCGCTAGATGAAACGGATGAACGCGTCAGCTCTGTCGTTATCATGGGAATCGGCGAACCATTTGATAACTTTAACGAAATGCTTGCCTTTTTAAAAATCATTAACCATGATAAGGGACTGAATATTGGCGCTCGCCATATTACTGTTTCTACCAGCGGAATCATCCCGAAAATTTACGAATTCGCTGATCAGCAAATGCAGATTAACTTTGCGATTTCTCTGCACGCGCCAAATACAGAAATCAGAAGCCGTTTGATGCCGATTAACAGAGCGTACAAGCTCCCTGATTTAATGGAAGCCGTTAAATATTACATTAATAAAACGGGACGCCGGATCAGCTTTGAATACGGTCTGTTCGGTGGCGTAAATGACCAGGTTGAGCACGCTGAAGAGCTTGCAGACTTACTGGAAGGTGTAAAATGCCACGTGAACTTGATTCCGGTAAACTATGTGCCTGAACGGGATTATGTCCGCACACCGCGTGAGCAGATTTTTGCTTTTGAGAAAACGCTGAAATCCCGCGGAGTAAATGTCACGATTCGAAGAGAGCAAGGCCATGACATTGACGCAGCCTGCGGTCAGCTTCGCGCGAAGGAGCGTCAAGACGAGACGAGGTGATGAGGGTTGTTAACAGCCTTAAAAACAGATACAGGGAAAATCCGCCAGCATAATGAAGATGATGCGGGTATTTTTAAGGGGAAAGACGATTTTATATTAGCGGTTGTCGCTGATGGCATGGGCGGCCATCTTGCTGGAGATGTTGCAAGCAAGATGGCTGTGAAAGCCATGGGAGAGAAATGGAATGAGTCAGATACGATTCCTGCGGCGCCGTCAGAATGTGAAAAGTGGCTCATTGAACAGATTCTCGCGGTAAACAGCAAGATTTACGATCATGCCCAAGCGCACGAAGAATGCCAAGGCATGGGAACAACCATTGTATGCGCTCTTTTTACAGGTAAAACGGTTTCCGTTGCCCATATAGGCGACAGCAGATGCTATTTGCTCCAGGACGATCTCTTCGTTCAGGTGACAGAGGATCATTCTCTGGTGAATGAACTGGTTCGCACCGGCGAAATCTCAAGAGAAGATGCTGAGCATCATCCGCGCAAAAATGTGCTGACGAAGGCGCTCGGAACAGATCAATCCGTCAGTATTGACGCACGTTCTTTCGAAATTGAACCCGGAGACAAACTCCTTTTATGTTCTGATGGACTGACGAATAAAGTGGAAGTCACTGAATTAAAAGACATCCTGCAAAGCGATTCAGCTCCTCAGGAAAAAGTAAACCTGCTTGTGGACAAAGCCAATGAGAATGGCGGGGAAGACAATATTACAGCAGTGTTGCTTGAGCTTGCTTTACATGTTGAAGAGGGTGAAGATCAGTGCTAATCGGCAAGCGAATCAGCGGGCGTTACCAGATTCTCCGTGTCATAGGCGGCGGGGGAATGGCCAACGTTTATTTAGCTGAGGACATTATTCTTGATCGTGAAGTCGCAATCAAAATCCTGCGGTTTGACTATGTGAATGACAATGAGTTTATTAGGCGTTTTCGTAGAGAAGCCCATTCGGCCTCAAGCCTTGATCACCCGAATATTGTCAGCATTTATGATTTGGGCGAGGAAGATGATATTTACTATATTGTCATGGAATACGTAGAGGGCATGACGCTAAAAGAATACATAACAGCAAACGGGCCGCTTCACCCCAAAGAAGCGCTCAGCATCATGGAGCAAATTGTTTCAGCCATTGCCCATGCCCACCAAAATCATATTGTCCACAGGGATATTAAACCGCATAACATTTTGATCGACCATATGGGCAATATCAAAGTAACGGATTTTGGAATTGCGACTGCACTGACTTCGACAACAATCACCCACACCAATTCTGTGCTGGGCTCAGTCCATTATTTATCCCCCGAACAGGCGCGGGGCGGCCTGGCCACAAAAAAATCAGATATTTATGCGCTTGGAATTGTCTTATTTGAGCTGTTAACCGGCCGAATCCCATTTGATGGAGAATCGGCTGTCAGCATCGCCTTAAAGCATCTTCAGGCTGAAACCCCTTCAGCGAAAAGGTGGAATCCCTCAGTACCCCAAAGCGTTGAAAACATCATATTAAAGGCAACCGCCAAAGATCCTTTTCACCGCTATGAAACTGCTGAAGATATGGAAGAAGATATTCGAACAGCTTTTGACGCTGACAGGCTCAACGAGAAGAAATTTACGATTCAAGATGATGAAGAAATGACGAAAGCGATTCCGATTATTAAGGATGAAGAGCTTGCAAAAGCTTCTCATGATAAAGAAGCTGACATGACATTTCCTCAAGAAACCCAAACAAAGAAAAAAGCAAAGAGAAAAAAATGGCCGTGGATACTGCTCACCATATGCCTGGTTTTTATCACGGCAGGAGTTCTAGCCGTCACTGTTTTTCCTTCTCTTTTTATGCCTAAGGATGTCAAAATACCTGATGTAGCAGGGATGGAATATGAAAAAGCGGCAGATCTTCTAGAAAAAGAAGGTTTGCAGGTAGATTCAGACGTATTGGAAATCTCAGATGAGAAGATCGAAGAAGGCCTGATGGTCAAAACCGATCCTAAAGCCGAGTCTACTGTTAAAGAAGGAGCAACGGTTACGCTTTATAAGAGCTCAGGTAAAGCAAAAAAGCAGATCGGTGATGTGACGGGCCAATCAGTCGACAAGGCAAAAAAAGTGTTAAAGGAACAGGGCTTTAAAAATGTAACGGTGGATGAAGTAAATGATGAGAAAGACGCCGGCACTGTCATAGATCAGAATCCATCAGCAGGGACCGAGCTTGTGCCGGACGAAGATCAAATTAAGCTCACAGTCAGCATCGGGCCGGAAGATATTACGCTCAGAGACTTAAAAACATACAGTAAAGAAGCGGCCTCAGGATATCTGGAAGATAACGGGCTCAAACTGGTGGAAAAAGAAGCGTACTCAGATGACGTTCCGGAAGGACAGGTTGTCAAACAAAAACCGGCAGCGGGAACGGCGCTAAAGCCGGGAAATGAGGTCGAAGTGACATTCTCTCTCGGACCTGAGAAGAAACCGGCGAAAACAGTGAAAGAAAAAGTCAAGATTCCATATGAGCCGGAAAACGAAGGGGACGAGCTTGAGGTGCAAATCGCGATTGACGACGCGGATCACAGCATTTCTGACACTTACGAACATTTTAAGATCAAAGAGCCCGTAGAACGGACGATCGAATTGAAGATTGAACCTGGCCAAAAAGGGTACTATCAAGTGATGGTAAATAATAAAGTCGTCAGCTACAAAACAATTGAGTATCCGAAAGATGAATAATAAGGAGGGAAAATATGCCTGAGGGCAAAATTATTAAAGCGCTAAGCGGCTTTTATTACGTACTGGATGAATCAGAGGGTTCAAATAATGAAAAAGTTATACAATGCAGAGGAAGAGGTATTTTCAGAAAAAATAAAATCACCCCTTTGGTCGGTGATTATGTTGTTTATCAAGCTGAAAATAATAAAGAAGGATATCTATTAGAGATTAAAGAAAGAACCAATGAACTTATCAGGCCGCCGATCTGCAACGTTGATCAAGCGGTGCTTGTTTTCTCGGCGGTGCAGCCATCTTTCAGCACAGCATTGCTCGACCGTTTCTTGGTTCTCGTAGAAGCGAATGACATCCAGCCGATTATTTGTATTACAAAAATGGATTTAATTGAAGATCAACATACACAAAAACGCATTCAAGCGTATGCTGAAGACTACCGGAACATTGGCTATGACGTATATCTTACCTCTTCTATGGACCAAGGCAGCTTAACGGAGATCATCCCGCATTTCCGCGACAAAACAACAGTCTTTGCCGGCCAGTCGGGGGTTGGGAAATCCTCGCTTCTCAACGCGATCAGCCCGGAGCTGGGGTTGAGAACAAACGAAATTTCCGAGCATTTAGGCCGTGGGAAGCACACAACCCGCCACGTGGAGCTTATACACACGTCCGGAGGTCTGGTTGCGGATACGCCGGGTTTCAGCTCTCTTGAGTTTACAGACATTGAAGAAGGAGAGCTGGGCTTCACTTTCCCTGACATCAGAGAAAAAAGCGCATCATGCAAATTCAGAGGATGTCTGCATTTGAAAGAGCCGAAATGTGCAGTCAAACAAGCCGTTGAAGAAGGGGAATTAAAGCAGTACCGCTACGACCATTATGTTGAATTTATCACAGAGATCAAAGACAGAAAGCCGAGGTATTAGATCATGGTAAAGATTGCACCTTCTATTCTTTCCGCTGATTTTGCCGCTTTAGGCAAAGAAATTCAAGATGTAGAAAAAGGCGGAGCCGATTACATTCATGTTGATGTCATGGACGGCCATTTTGTCCCGAATATCACGATTGGACCGCTGATTGTAGAAGCCATTCGTCCGGTGACGAAACTGCCGCTGGATGTACATTTAATGATTGAAGAGCCGGATCGTTATATCCCGGCTTTCGCAAAAGCTGGTGCTGATATCCTGTCTGTACATGCTGAAGCCTGTCCGCACCTTCACGGGACAATCCAGCTTATAAAAGAGCAGGGTGTAAAAGCCGGAGTTGTCCTGAATCCGCATACACCTGTTCAGATAATTGAGCATATTTTTGAAGAACTTGATCTTGTTCTCTTAATGACGGTGAACCCTGGTTTCGGCGGACAGAAATTTATACATTCTGTTCTTCCGAAAATAAAAGAAGTGAAACGTATGGCAGAGGAAAAAGGGAAACATGATCTGCTGATTGAAGTGGACGGCGGCGTCAACAAAGAAACAGCCCCGCTAGTCATCGAAGCGGGCGCAAACTTACTTGTTGCCGGTTCTGCTGTTTATGGCCAAACTGACCGCGAAAAAGCTATTTCTGAGATAAGGGGAAGCAAATGAGCAGCACGAAAAAGAGCCGGGCGCATCTAGCCTGAGCTCTTTTTCCTGTATCCAGAAGCAGAAAGGAAAAAGAGATGAGAAAAATCAATATCGTTGCAGGAGGCCCAAAAGATTTAATCCCTGACCTGACTGATTATATGGCTGATGACACGATCTGGGTCGGGGTTGACAAAGGAACGGTCACGCTTTTAAATGCCGGTATCATTCCTGATGAAGCCTTCGGAGATTTTGACAGCATTACAGAGCATGAACGCCGGCAAATCGAAAAAGCCGCGCCCGCTCTCCATGTGTATCAGGCAGAAAAAGATCAAACTGACTTAGACCTTGCTCTTGATTGGGCCCTGGACAAGCAGCCGGATATGATTCAGATCTTCGGTATTACAGGCGGCAGAGCAGATCACTTTTTAGGAAATATTCAGCTGCTGTACAGAGGAGTAAAAACAACTTCGAAAATGAAGCTTATAGACAAACAGAATGATATTCAGATGTTCTCTCCAGGCGAATATTCTCTTCTTATCGATCAAAACAAACGATATATCTCCTTCATTCCATTTACAGAAGAAGTGGATGAGCTGACTCTCATCGGTTTTAAATATCCGCTAAATAAGTGTCATATTACGCTTGGTTCAACACTATGTATTAGTAACGAACTCATTCATTCACGAGGTACTTTTTCGTTTGCGAAAGGCATATTAATAATGGTAAGAAGCACGGATTAGCTTGTGCTTTCACTCATTTGTTGAAATTAATGAACCTTAAAGTGATGAACAGGCGGTTACGGGACTTATAGGAGGGGACAAAAATGAAATTTTACACCATTAAATTGCCGAAGTTTTTAGGAGGAATTGTCCGGGCGATGCTGGGCTCATTTAGAAAAGATTAAAGCCCAGGGGTTCACAGCCCTCTTTCACCACATAAAAACGCCTGCCACATATCAGGGCAGGCGTTCATTTTGTTATACACGCTCAACTTTACCGGATTTCAAAGCTCGAGCAGATACATATACTTTTTTAGGTTTTCCGTTCACAAGGATACGAACCTTTTGAAGATTCGCGCCCCAAGTGCGCTTAGAAGCGTTCATTGCGTGAGAACGGTTATTCCCAGCTGTTGTTTTTTTACCTGTGATAACGCATTTACGTGCCATTTGTTTCCCTCCTCACTTGCACAAAACATCTACTTTTTCACTTTCATATGTTCTTAGATGCTTTCGATATGGATACTTTAAATAATTTACCACAGCTAAAAAACGTTTGCAACTATTGTTTCATCATCTTTCAAGAAAATTCACTTGACATCTTGCACAAACAGCGGCGCTATAGTATATGTAAAGAGACGTGCAGCGATTGCCGCGTCTTTTCTTTTCATAATGGAGTTCATATAGTAGAATAGCTGTAACTCTATGCATTCGAAGGAGGAACTAGTGTGTCCATTGAATTAAGAACGAAATACGGGCAGATTGATATATCGAATGATGTCATTGCAATGGTTGCCGGAGGAGCTGCGATTGACTGTTACGGCATTGTTGGAATGGCCTCTAAAAACCAAATTAAAGACGGACTGACTGAAATCCTTCGGAAAGAGAATTTCAGCAGAGGTGTTCAAGTTCGCCAAGAAGCAGAACAGATACATATTGACATGTATATCATTGTCAGCTACGGCACAAAAATTTCTGAAGTGGCACATAACGTCCAAACAAAAGTAAAGTACACAGTAAATCAAACAGTCGGACTTGCAGTGGATTCTGTCAATATTTATGTCCAAGGGGTACGAGTGACGAACCCGTAGTTAGGAGGAGTAGGATTGTCTATCAGAACATTAGACGGCAAAACCTTTGCCGAGATGATTCTTGCAGGAGCACAGAATCTGTCTCAAAACGCGAGTGCGGTTGACGCGCTCAACGTGTTTCCGGTGCCGGACGGTGATACGGGAACAAACATGAACCTGTCGATGACTTCCGGGGCAAGAGAAGTGGAGCATTTGGAGACAAGAGATATCGGTAAAGTGGGCTCCGCGTTATCTAAAGGATTGCTCATGGGGGCAAGAGGGAATTCAGGAGTCATCCTGTCCCAATTGTTCCGAGGATTCAGTAAAAGCATCGAAACAAAAAAAGAAATTAATGCAAAAGAGTTTGCCGCCGCGCTGCAAGCCGGTGTCGATATGGCTTACAAAGCTGTCATGAAACCTGTGGAGGGCACCATTTTAACTGTTGCAAAAGATGCTGCGAAACAAGCGGTGGCCTTGGCGGAAAAAGAAACCGATATCATTGCGCTGATGACTTCTGTGACAAAGGAAGCCGAGGCATCCTTAAACCGGACACCAGAATTGCTGCCTGTCTTGAAGGAAGTTGGTGTCGTTGACAGCGGGGGCAAAGGCCTGCTTTGTGTGTATGAAGGTTTCCTCGCTTCATTAAAAGGAGAGACCGTTTCTGAGAAAACCGTTCTCCCGTCACTTGATGACATGGTTAGCGCGGAGCATCATAAGAGCGCGCAGAGTATGATGAATACGGAAGATATTGAATTCGGTTTCTGTACAGAAGTGATGGTAAGGCTCGATCAGAATAAAAGAGAATTTGATGAAGGCACATTCAGAAATGACCTCAGCCAATTTGGGGATTCTCTTTTGGTTATTGCAGACGAGTCTCTGGCGAAGGTTCATATTCATGCGGAAGAGCCGGGAAACGTGTTAAACTATGCCCAAAACTACGGTGAATTAATTAAAATCAAAATTGAAAACATGAGAGAGCAGCACACTTCCATCATCAGCCAGGACAGCGAGCCTGCTCACAGTGAGAAAGCGGCAAAGCAGCCGTACGGCATTGTGACTGTTGCAATGGGAGAAGGCATTTCTGATCTATTCAAAAGCATTGGCGCTTCCGTAGTGATTGAAGGCGGCCAGACGATGAATCCGAGCACTGAGGATATTGTCGAAGCTGTAAGGTCTGTAAATGCTGAAGCTGTGTTTATCTTACCGAATAACTCCAACATTATCATGGCTGCCAATCAAGCTGCAAGTGTGATGGGTGATAGGGTTTTTGTCATTCCTGCCAAAACGGTTCCGCAAGGGATGTCAGCACTGCTGGCATTTAATCCGGATCAAGAACCTGAAGCAAATGAAGCCAATATGATAAGTGCGATTCAGCAAGTAAAAAGCGGACAGGTGACATACTCAGTCAGAGATACTCATATTGACGGCAAAGACATTAAAAAAGGCGACTTTATGGGAATTCTGAATGGAACAATTATCGGCACTGCTGAAGATCAGCTGTCAGCCGCGAAAATGCTGCTGTCAGAAATGATCGGAGAAGAGGACGAAATCGTTACTATCCTATATGGTGAGGATGCATCCCAGGAAGAAGCTGAGGAGCTTGAAGCATATCTCAGTGAAAAGTACGAGGAGATTGAGGTTGAAATCCACAACGGAAAACAGCCGCTGTATTCGTATATCGTTTCTGCAGAATAGAAGGGCAAATTGCCCTTCTATTCTTATGTCTGCTTTTAAGTGCGGCAGCGCTGTAACGCGCCCGCTTGCCATTTTATATCCGATCAATTAGTCTAGAAGCAAAGCCGCTTATAAGCTCTGTTTCATAAGGAGGAGTAGCATGAAATACAGAAGCGTTTTTGATATTATCGGCCCGGTTATGATCGGTCCGTCCAGTTCGCATACAGCAGGAGCGGCGAGAATCGGGAGAGTGGCCAGAAGTTTATTTGGCAGAGAGCCTGAGCGCATCGTTGTGTCCTTTTACGGCTCTTTTGCTGAAACATATAAGGGTCACGGCACAGATGTGGCGATCATCGGCGGTCTGCTTGATTTTGATACATTTGACGAACGGATTAAAACCGCTATACAAATTGCAGAAGATAAAGGAATTGATATAGAGTTTCGAGTCGAAGACGCTGTTCCGGTTCATCCGAACACAGCTCGAATCAGTATTTCTGATGGTAAGGGAGAACTTGAACTGACAGGAATTTCAATAGGCGGAGGAAAAATTGAAATCACAGAATTAAACGGCTTTGAGCTCCGTCTGTCTGGAAACCACCCTGCCATTCTAGTTGTTCATAATGACAAGTTTGGCACCATTGCAGGTGTTGCCAATGTCCTTGCGAAATTCTCAATCAACGTTGGCCATATGGAAGTTGCCCGCAAGGATATTGGGCAGCTTGCGCTGATGACAATAGAGGTCGATCAGAATATTGACGACCACGTTCTCGACGAGCTGTCGAAGCTGCCGAACATTATTCAAGTGACAAAGATTGCTGACTAGCGAAGGGTCAGGAGGAGCCAGTTATGTTTCGTAATGTAAAGGAATTAATTGAAATTACCAAAGAAAAGCAGATATTGATCTCTGATGTAATGATCGCTCAAGAGATGGAAGTAACAGAAAAAACAAAAGAAGAGATTTTTCAGCAAATGGATCACAATCTGACTGTTATGGAAGCGGCGGTTCAAAAAGGGCTTGAAGGGGTTACGAGTCAAACAGGCCTGACCGGCGGCGATGCAGTTAAAATGCAAGCCTATATTCGATCTGGAAAAAGCTTATCGGGACCGCTGATTTTAGATGCAGTATCGAAAGCTGTCGCAACAAATGAAGTAAATGCAGCCATGGGAACAATCTGTGCGACACCGACTGCCGGATCTGCGGGTGTAGTGCCGGGTACGTTATTTGCCGTGAAAGAGAAGCTGAACCCGACAAGAGAACAAATGATCCGCTTTTTATTTACGGCCGGAGCTTTCGGATTTGTCGTAGCAAATAATGCAAGTATTTCCGGTGCTGCCGGCGGGTGTCAGGCAGAGGTAGGATCTGCCTCGGGCATGGCAGCTGCGGCAATTGTTGAAATGGCAGGCGGAACACCTGAGCAAAGTGCGGAGGCCATGGCTATTACATTAAAAAATATGCTCGGCCTTGTGTGCGATCCTGTTGCGGGTCTTGTTGAAGTGCCTTGTGTGAAGCGGAATGCAATGGGCGCTTCCAACGCGATGATTGCTGCTGATATGGCATTGGCAGGCATTACAAGCCGGATTCCATGTGATGAGGTCATCGATGCAATGTATAAAATCGGCCAAACGATGCCCACTGCACTTAGAGAAACAGGCCAGGGCGGTTTAGCGGCAACCCCGACGGGAAGAGAATTAGAGAAAAAAATATTCGGAGGAGCGCTGGGTTCAAGTGAAACAACATCAGCAAACTAGTATAGCCAACATTAAGGGCATTGGGCCGGAAACAGAAAAAACATTAAATGAACTCGGTATTTATGACATTTCTGATCTTCTGAATTATTTCCCTTATCGCTATGATGACTACGAGCTGAGGGATTTAGAAGAAGTAAAGCATGATGAAAGAGTCACAGTTGAAGGGAAGGTTCATTCAGAGCCTTCTCTTACCTATTACGGAAAAAAACGAAACAGGCTGACATTTCGCCTTCTTGTCGGCCATTATTTAATCACCGCCGTTTGTTTTAATCGCCCTTATTTAAAGAAAAAGATTTCGCTGGGATCTGTCGTGACGATTTCCGGTAAATGGGACAAGCACCGTCAGACCATTTCTGTTCAGGAATTGAAAAATGGGCCGCATCAAGAGGATAAGAGCATTGAACCAGTCTATTCCGTGAAAGAAAATGTCACCGTCAAAATGATGAGACGTTTTATTCAGCACGGGCTGACCCAATATGCGGACTCAATACCTGATCCTCTTCCAGAAAATCTTAAAATCCGCTATAAGCTACCGGACTATCATCAGGCGTTAAAAGCGATGCACCAGCCAGAAACAAGAGAGGCATTAAAGCTGGCCAGACGGCGGTTCGTTTACGAAGAATTTTTATTATTTCAGTTGAAAATGCAAGCGTTCCGAAAGGCGGAAAGAGAGCAGTCACAAGGGATACGGCAGCGTTTTTCAAACGAAGAACTCATGAAATTTGTCAAAAGCCTCCCGTTTCCCCTCACCAACGCCCAGTCCCGCGTGCTTCGCGAAATAACAGCAGACATGTCTTCTCCATACAGAATGAACCGCCTTCTTCAAGGGGACGTCGGATCAGGAAAAACGGCAATCGCTGCCATCGCGCTTTATGCCGCAATCTTATCCGGCTATCAGGGAGCGCTTATGGTTCCGACAGAAATTCTGGCTGAACAGCATGCTGATTCGCTTGTTTCACTGTTTGAAAAGTGGGATATCAATGTCGCCCTTCTGACAAGCTCTGTAAAAGGAAAGCGCCGAAGAGAATTGCTTGAGCGGCTTGCTGCGGGAGAGATTGATATCCTTGTAGGAACCCACGCTTTAATTCAGGATGAGGTCGAGTTTAAAGCGCTAAGTCTTGTCATCACGGATGAGCAGCATCGATTTGGAGTTGAACAGCGGAAGAAGCTTCGGAACAAAGGGCAGGATCCCGATGTGCTCTTTATGACAGCCACTCCGATTCCGAGAACCCTAGCAATCACTGTTTTTGGTGAAATGGATGTCTCCGTCATTGATGAAATGCCGGCGGGGCGCAAAAAAATCGAAACCTATTGGGTGAAGCATGACATGCTGGACCGCATTCTGGCATTCGTCGAAAAAGAATTAAAGCAGGGCAGACAGGCGTATATTATCTGTCCGCTGATCGAAGAATCAGACAAGCTTGATGTGCAAAACGCCATAGACGTATACAATATGCTTTCTGAGGTGTTTCGAGGAACATGGAACGTCGGCCTTATGCACGGAAAACTGCATCCCGATGAAAAAGATCAGGTGATGAGGGAATTCAGCGCGAATACGTGTCAAATTCTCGTATCAACCACTGTTGTTGAAGTCGGGGTGAATGTCCCGAATGCAACGATTATGGTCATTTACGACGCCGATCGCTTTGGCTTATCCCAGCTTCACCAGCTGCGCGGCCGTGTCGGCCGCGGCGAGCATCAATCCTACTGCATTCTTATGGCTGATCCGAAATCAGAAACAGGAAAAGAACGTATGAGAATCATGTCGGAAACCAATGACGGCTTTGAACTGTCTGAAAAGGATTTGGAACTGAGAGGCCCAGGGGATTTCTTTGGAAAAAAACAAAGCGGAATGCCTGAGTTTAAGGTGGCGGACATGGTTCATGATTACAGAGCGCTTGAAACGGCAAGGCAGGACGCTGCAAATCTTGTGGCTTCGGAAGTGTTCTGGAAGGACCCTGAATATGGGGCGCTAAGAGAGCATTTGCTGAAAAGCGGAGTCATGGATGGGGAAAAATTGAGCTGAGGTAAGAAGTTTTTGGTGTTCAGCCAGAAACAATCATTGCATTCCAATCTATGAAATTATATACTACTATTAGTACCTAGTCTTAATTGTCCGGACGGTGTTTAGATATGAGAAGAAATAAGAAAGAACGCCAGGAATTACTTCAGCAGACGATCAAAGCAACCCCATTTATTACAGATGAAGAATTAGCGGGTAAATTCGGAGTAAGCATTCAGACGATTCGTTTGGACCGCTTGGAGCTTTCCATACCGGAGCTGAGAGAAAGAATTAAGAACGTGGCAGAGAAAACGCTTGAAGATGAAGTGAAGTCCCTGTCATTAGACGAAGTCATCGGAGAAATTATTGACCTCGAGCTGGATGATCAGGCGATTTCTATTTTAGAGATAAAACAGGAGCATGTATTCAGCCGGAATCAAATAGCGAGAGGACACCATTTATTTGCTCAAGCGAATTCCTTGGCCGTTGCCATTATAGATGACGAATTGGCGCTTACTGCAAGTGCAGACATCCGCTTTACCAGGCAGGTAAAGCAGGGTGAACGCGTCGTTGCGAAAGCGAAAGTAACGGCGGTTGATAAAGAAAAAGGAAGAACGGTTGTCGAAGTGAACAGCTATGTTGCAGAGGAAATTGTTTTTTCTGGACATTTTGACATGTACCGTTCAAAACATTTATAAAGGTGGAGCATGCATGAGAATAGCTGTAGATGCAATGGGAGGAGACCACGCTCCCAAAGCTGTTATTGACGGAGTTATGAAGGGGATAGAGTCATTTGATGATCTTCATATTACACTTGTCGGTGACAAAACTACAATAGAATCATATTTAACAACATCATCTGATCGCATCACGGTGCTGCACGCAGATGAAGTGATTGAGCCTACGGACGAACCGGTCCGCGCCGTGCGGAGAAAAAAGAACTCTTCTATGGTCCTGATGGCGCAGGAAGTTGCGGAAGGCAGAGCTGACGCCTGCATTTCAGCAGGAAATACCGGCGCGCTAATGACAGCCGGCCTGTTTATTGTGGGAAGAATTAAAGGAATTGACCGCCCTGCGCTTGCACCGACACTGCCGACTGTTTCAGGCGGCGGATTTCTGCTCCTTGATGTCGGCGCCAATGTAGATGCCAAACCTGAGCATCTCGTTCAATATGCCATTATGGGTTCTGTTTATTCCCAGCAAGTCCGGGGTGTGACTTCACCGAGAGTCGGGCTTTTGAATGTCGGAACAGAAGATAAAAAAGGAAACGAACTGACGAAGCAGGCGTTCCAATTATTAAAAAAGGCAAACATCAACTTTATCGGAAACGTGGAAGCGCGTGACCTTTTAGACGATGTAGCAGATGTCGTAGTAACGGACGGATTTACCGGGAATGTTACACTCAAAACGCTTGAAGGCTCTGCGATGTCCATTTTTAAAATGATGAGAGAAGCGCTCACGTCAAACTTTACATCTAAGCTTGCGGCAGCTGTGCTGAAGCCGAAGATGAAAGAAATGAAAATGAAAATGGATTATTCCGAATACGGTGGAGCAAGCCTTTTCGGTTTGAAAGCGCCGGTAATCAAGGCACACGGCTCGTCTGATGCCCGTGCGGTTTACCATGCGATCCGCCAAGCCAGAGAGATGGTCAGCCAAAATGTGGCTGCGCTCATCCAAGAAGAAGTAAAAGAAGAAGAAAAAACAGATGAATAGTCTGGAGGTTTTAACATCATGAGTAAGATTGCATTTTTATTCCCTGGACAGGGATCACAATTTATCGGCATGGGAAAAGAGCTTTATGAGCAGGTTCCTGCTGCAAAACGTCTGTTTGATGAAGCGGACGAAACATTGGAAACAAAGCTCAGCTCATTGATTTTTGAAGGTGATGCCAAAGAATTAACGCTTACATACAATGCGCAGCCTGCTTTGCTGACGACTAGCATCGCTGTGCTTGAGAAATTTAAGGAATCAGGCATTACACCTGATTTCACAGCCGGACACAGCCTTGGAGAATATTCTGCACTGGTGGCGGCTGGCGCAATGACCTTTAAAGACGCTGTTTATACTGTCAGAAAACGCGGTGAGTTCATGAACGAAGCGGTGCCTGCCGGAGAAGGAGCGATGGCTGCTATTCTCGGCATGGATGCCGACGCGTTGAAACAAGTAACCGATAAAGTCACTGAGGACGGCCACCTTGTGCAGCTTGCCAACCTCAACTGTCCCGGACAGATTGTTATTTCGGGAACGGCAAAAGGAGTAGAGCTTGCATCTGAACAGGCTAAAGAGAACGGCGCTAAACGAGCGATTCCGCTTGACGTAAGCGGTCCGTTCCATTCTGAACTGATGAAGCCTGCCGCTGAAAAGCTGAAAGAAGTTTTGGACTCCTGTGAACTGAAAAACGCAGATGTGCCGGTGATCTCAAATGTTTCTGCAGATGTGATGACAGATAAGGAAGAGATTAAAGAAAAACTCATTGAGCAGCTGTACTCCCCGGTTCGTTTTGAGGAAACTGTTAACAAGCTGATTGCAGAGGATGTTACGACGTTTATTGAAATCGGTCCCGGCAAAGTGCTTTCAGGCCTTGTGAAAAAAGTAAACAGACGCTTAAAAACCATTGCCGTATCAGACCCGGAAACGATTGAACTGGCAATTCAAACGCTTAAGGAGGAGAATGAGAATGCTTAATGAAAAAACAGCTGTTGTCACTGGCGCATCCCGCGGAATCGGCCGTTCAATCGCCCTTGACCTGGCCAAAAACGGTGCAAATGTTGTCGTTAACTACTCAGGCAGCGAAGCGAAAGCAAATGAAGTTGTAGATGAAATCAAATCAATGGGCAGAAAAGCGATTGCTGTCAAAGCCGATGTATCAAATCCTGAAGATGTACAAAACATGATAAAAGAAGCGATTTCTGTTTTCTCTACAGTCGACATTCTAGTGAACAACGCCGGAATCACAAAAGACAATCTCATCATGAGAATGAAAGAAGATGAGTGGGATGATGTCATTAACATTAACCTGAAGGGTGTTTTCAACTGTACGAAAGCTGTCACAAGACAAATGATGAAGCAGCGTTCAGGCCGAATTATTAACGTATCATCTATTGTCGGCGTCAGCGGAAATCCTGGACAAGCCAACTACGTGGCTGCAAAAGCAGGTGTGATCGGCTTAACGAAATCTTCAGCTAAAGAGCTTGCAAGCCGAAATATCACCGTTAATGCGATTGCACCTGGATTTATCTCAACTGATATGACAGATAAGCTTGCAAAAGATGTTCAAGATGAAATGCTGAAACAAATTCCGCTCGCTCGCTTTGGCGATCCCGGCGATGTCAGCAGCGTCGTGACGTTTCTAGCTTCAGAGGGAGCGCGTTATATGACAGGCCAGACCCTTCATATTGACGGCGGAATGGTCATGTAAGTTTTTTTCTTGAAAATTTCATCATAGTTACTCTAGTTTTTTAAAAACGAATCCACTATAATACTTGAGGGGAGGTGAATTGCTATGGCAGATACATTAGAGCGTGTAACGAAAATCATCGTAGATCGCCTTGGCGTTGATGAAGCAGACGTCAAACTTGAAGCTTCTTTCAAGGAAGACTTAGGTGCTGATTCCCTAGATGTAGTTGAGCTTGTTATGGAACTTGAAGACGAGTTTGATATGGAAATTTCTGACGAAGATGCTGAAAAGATTGCAACAGTCGGCGACGCTGTGAACTACATACAAAACCAGCAATAAGCTGATGCTAAAAGTCCCGCCGAAACGCGGGGCTTTAGCCCTTTATTCGTGCAGTTATTACAGCATGCCGCTTTTACGCGCGCTGTATCCGGTTTAGTCAGAGAAGCGCGGTGAACCTGATGTGCCTATGGAGGTTACTATGTCAAAACACTCACATTACAAAGATAAGAAAAAGTTCTATAAAAAAATAGAACAATTTAAAGAGTTTCAAGAACGGATCTCGGTTCACTTTCAAAATGAAAAGCTTTTGTATCAAGCATTTACACATTCATCTTATGTGAATGAGCATCGGAAAAAGCCGTATGAAGATAATGAAAGGCTTGAATTTTTAGGTGACGCTGTTTTGGAACTGACGATCTCCAGATTCTTATTTGCCAAGTATCCGGCTATGAGTGAAGGAGATTTGACGAAATTGAGAGCCGCGATTGTATGCGAACCGTCTCTCGTTTCATTGGCTCACGAACTGTCATTCGGCGATCTTGTCCTATTGGGGAAAGGCGAGGAAATGACAGGCGGCAGAAAACGTCCTGCGCTTTTGGCGGATGTCTTCGAAGCATTTATCGGAGCCTTGTATCTTGACCAGGGATTAGAGCCGGTCGAAAGTTTCTTAAAAGTCTATGTGTTCCCTAAAATAAACGATGGTGCTTTTTCTCATGTGATGGATTTTAAAAGCCAGCTGCAAGAATACGTGCAGCGGGACGGCAAAGGCTCGCTGGAGTATAAAATATCCAACGAAAAAGGACCTGCCCATAACCGTGAATTCGAAGCCATCGTATCTCTAAAAGGTGAACCACTCGGAGTCGGAAACGGCCGTTCAAAGAAAGAAGCCGAACAGCACGCTGCTCAGGAAGCTCTAGCTAAATTGCAAAAACACCATACGAAACAATAAAATCCCCCTAAGCTATAAGGGGGATTTCAGTATGTTTGCCGTCTTATTTCATCCATGTTTATGATAAAATTGAAATACTTATTACATAAGGAGGATCGCTATGTTCCTCAAACGTTTAGACGTTATAGGATTTAAATCATTTGCAGAACGGATTTCCGTTGATTTTGTAAAAGGCGTCACTGCGGTTGTCGGCCCGAACGGAAGCGGAAAAAGCAATATCACAGACGCTATTCGCTGGGTTCTTGGAGAACAATCAGCTCGTTCCCTTCGCGGCGGAAAAATGGAAGATATTATTTTTGCCGGCAGTGATTCGAGAAAACGGTTAAATCTTGCCGAAGTTACGCTTACGCTTGATAATGACGATCATTTTTTGCCGATTGACTTCCACGAGGTCAGTGTCACAAGGCGTGTGTACAGATCTGGCGAGAGTGAATTCTTAATTAACAATCAGCCGTGCCGCTTAAAAGATATTATTGATTTATTTATGGACTCAGGACTTGGAAAAGAAGCATTTTCGATTATCAGCCAAGGGAAAGTGGAAGAAATCCTGAGCAGCAAAGCGGAGGACCGCCGCAGTATCTTTGAAGAAGCAGCCGGGGTGCTCAAATACAAAACGAGAAAGAAAAAAGCAGAAAACAAGCTGTTTGAAACCCAGGATAATTTAAATCGGGTAGAAGATATTTTACATGAGCTGGAAGGTCAGGTTGAACCTCTTAAAATACAGGCCTCAATCGCGAAAGACTACCTGGAGAAAAAGAAAGAGCTTGAGCACGTTGAAATTGCGCTGACCGCTTATGATATTGAAGAACTGCACGCCAAATGGTCAAGCCTTCAGGAGAAAGTGCAAGCCGCAAAGGAAGAAGAGCTTGCTGAATCGTCTGCTATTTCAGCAAAAGAAGCGAAAATCGAAGATGCGCGCGACAAAATTCAAGCGCTCGATGAATCAGTGAACGAGCTCCAGCAAGTCTTGCTTGTGACAAGTGAGGAGCTTGAAAAGCTGGAGGGGCGCAAAGAAGTACTGAAAGAACGCAAAAAAAACGCTGTGCAAAACCGCGAACAGCTTGAAGAAGCCATCGTACAGTTTCAGCAAAAAGAAGCTGTGCTGAAAGAAGATCTTGCGAAGCAGGAAGCTGTCTTTGAAGCGCTTCAGACAGAAGTCAAAAATTTAAAAGCACAGGTGAAGGAAAAGCAGCAGGCTCTCAGTCTTCACAATGAAAATGTCGAAGAGAAAATTGAGCAGCTGAAAAGCGATTACTTTGAGCTGTTAAACAGCCAGGCATCGATTCGCAATGAGCTCCAGCTGCTCGATGACCAGATGTCCCAATCAGCAGTTATCCAACAGAGGCTGGCTGATAATAATGAAAAGCATCTGCAGGAACGGCGCGATATTACCGCCCAAAAAGCTGCATGTGAAACCGAGTTTGCCCGCATAGAGCAGGAGATTCACAGCCAAGTCGGCGCGTATCGAGAAATGCAGGTTAAATACGAACAGAAAAAGCGTCAGTATGAGAAAAATGAATCTGCTCTTTACCAAGCATACCAATACGTCCAGCAGGCGAGGTCGAAAAAAGACATGCTTGAGACAATGCAGGGAGATTTCTCCGGCTTTTATCAGGGTGTTAAAGAGGTGCTGAAAGCGAAAGAGCGGCTTGGCGGAATTCGCGGGGCTGTCCTTGAGCTGATGTCAACAGAACAAAAGTATGAAACGGCTATTGAAATAGCACTCGGAGCTTCAGCACAGCATGTTGTGACCGATGATGAACAGTCCGCCCGTAAAGCAATTCAATATTTGAAACAGAATTCGTTCGGCCGGGCGACATTTCTGCCGCTTTCTGTCATCAAAGACCGTCAGCTTCAAAGCAGGGACGTGGCAACTGCGAAGCAGCATCCGTCATTTCTCGGGGTTGCCAGTGATCTTGTCACATTTGATCCCGCGTATCGCCGTATCATTCAAAACCTGCTCGGCACCGTTTTGATTACAGAGCATTTAAAAGGCGCAAACGAGCTTGCGAAGCTGCTTGGGCACCGGTACCGAATCGTAACTCTCGAGGGCGATGTCGTAAATCCTGGAGGTTCAATGACGGGGGGCGCCGTTAAAAAGAAAAACAACTCCCTGTTAGGAAGAAGCCGGGAACTTGAGGATGTCACCCAGCGGCTGGCTGAGATGGAAGAAAAAACAGCGCAGCTTGAACAAGAGGTCAAAACCCTTAAGCAATCCATTCAGGAGATGGAGAAAAAACTGGCTGATTTAAGAGAGGCTGGGGAAGGCTTAAGAGTGAAGCAGCAGGATGTGAAAGGCCAGCTGTATGAGCTTCAAGTTGCTGAGAAGAATATCAATACTCACTTAGAGCTCTATGATCAAGAAAAATCAGCTCTGTCAGATAGCGATCGAGAGAAGAAAGCGCGCAAACGCGAGCTGGAAGAAAAGCTTTCTTCCGTATCTGAAAGAATGAAACAGCTTGAAGAGGATATTGAAAGACTGACAAAACAAAAACAGACACAGTCCTCTACAAAAGAGTCTCTCTCCAATGAGCTGACTGAGCTGAAGATCGCAGCAGCGAAAAAAGAGCAAGCATGTCAGAGCGAAGAGGACAACCTCGCTAGATTAAAGAAAGAGCTCCAAGAAACAGGGCTTGCTTTAAAAGAGGCGAAAGAGGACCTAAGCTTCTTAACGTCAGAAATGTCATCAAGCACAAGCGGCGAAGAAAAACTGGAAGAGTCCGCAAAACATAAATTAAATGACAAAACAAAAACAATTGAATTGATTGCGTTAAGGCGCGACCAGAGGATCAAACTTCAGCAGGGGCTTGATACGTATGAGCGCGAGCTGAAAGAAATGAAGCGCCTGTATAAACAAAAAACAACGCTCTTAAAAGACGAAGAAGTAAAACTAGGCCGAATGGAAGTCGAGCTTGATAATTTGCTGCAATACTTGCGGGAAGAATACAGCTTGTCCTTTGAGGGAGCCAAAGAGAAATACCAGCTTGAAACAGATCCTGAGGAAGCACGAAAGCGCGTGAAGCTGATTAAACTCGCAATAGAAGAGCTTGGAACGGTAAACCTCGGAAGCATAGATGAGTTTGAGAGGGTTAACGAACGCTATCAATTCTTGTCAGAGCAAAAAGAAGATTTAACAGAAGCAAAAAATACCCTGTTTCAAGTGATTGAGGAAATGGACGAAGAGATGACGAAACGCTTTAACGACACATTCGTCCAAATCCGCTCACACTTTGATCAAGTCTTCCGCTCCTTATTCGGAGGAGGGCGAGCGGAATTAAGGCTTACCGATCCGAATGATCTGCTGCATTCCGGAGTAGAAATTATCGCGCAGCCGCCGGGAAAAAAACTGCAAAACTTAAACCTTTTGTCTGGCGGAGAGCGTGCGCTTACTGCTATTGCGCTCTTATTCTCAATTTTAAAGGTGCGCCCTGTGCCTTTTTGTGTTCTTGACGAGGTAGAAGCAGCACTTGACGAAGCAAATGTGTTCCGGTTTGCGCAGTATTTGAAAAAATACAGCGCCGATACCCAGTTTATTGTGATTACCCACAGAAAAGGCACTATGGAGGAAGCCGATGTGCTTTACGGCGTGACAATGCCGGAGTCAGGTGTTTCTAAGGTCATCTCAGTGAAGCTGGAAGAGACAAAAGAATTCGTTCAGTAACGAGGAAAGAGGTTATAAGATGAGTTTTTTTAAAAAATTAAAAGAGAAAATCACAAAGCAGACAGATTCCGTATCTGAAAAATTTAAGGACGGCCTTGAAAAAACGAGAAACTCCTTTCAAAATAAAGTGAATGATCTCGTGTCCCGTTACCGTAAAATTGATGAGGACTTCTTCGAAGAGCTTGAAGAGGTTCTGATCAGTGCTGATGTCGGTTTTACAACGGTTATGGAGCTGATAGACGAGCTCAAAAAAGAAGTGAAGCGCAGAAATATTCAAGATCCGCAGGAAGTGCAGTCTGTTATTTCTGAAAAGCTGGTGGAGATTTATAACAGCGGAGACGAACAAATATCTGAGCTGAACATTCAGGAAGGGCGTTTAAATGTCATTCTCCTAGTCGGCGTAAATGGAGTCGGCAAAACGACAACGATCGGAAAGCTTGCTCATAAACTAAAGCAAGAAGGAAAGTCTGTTGTACTTGCTGCCGGAGACACTTTCAGAGCAGGAGCGATTGAACAGCTTGAAGTATGGGGAGAACGTACTGGTGTGCCTGTCATTAAACAGGCGGCCGGCAGCGATCCTGCGGCTGTCATCTATGATGCTGTTCACGCTGCCAAAGCGAGAGAAGCTGATGTGTTAATTTGTGATACGGCAGGGCGTCTTCAAAACAAGGTAAACCTGATGAAGGAGCTCGAAAAGGTGAAGCGTGTTATCGAAAGAGAAGTGCCGGAAGCGCCTCATGAGGTGCTGCTCGCCCTTGATGCCACGACTGGCCAAAACGCAATGGCGCAGGCGAAGGAGTTCTCGAAAGCAACAAACGTAACAGGAATTGCTTTAACAAAACTTGACGGCACTGCAAAAGGCGGTATTGTCCTTGCGATTCGCAACGAGCTTCATATCCCGGTTAAATTAGTCGGATTAGGAGAAAAAGTTGATGATCTTCAGGAGTTTGACGCTGAATCTTACGTATACGGCCTCTTTTCAGATTTAGTGGAAAAAGCGGAGGATTAATATTTTTGGGTTCACCGATTATAGACAGACAGCCCCCAAAACCCTAGGGGGCTGTTTTTGTTATCGTCTCACTTGATAGGCGAAATGATAAAGGCTGTTATCAGTGGATAGCAATCTCGCATCACCGGAATAAACCCTGAATGGGATGATGTCGTAGTAATGAACGGAAACGGATGTGTAATACGTGTAGTAGCCAGCGGCAGGTCCTAAATACATTGGAACGTCAAACTTTCCGTTTTCATCGGTTGTTCCTGCAGCTGTCTTTGTTGTATTCCCGACTTTCGTATCTGCTTCGAAGCTGACTGGTGTGTTTGGCACTGGCACTCCATTTTCGTCGAGCAATGTACCGCTTATCGTAATATTGTACTTAACTCGCCAAAATTGGCCCTGTCCGTAATTGATTTTGCCGTACACGCCTCCGTCCGTGCTAATATTTGAGATGGAGGCCTTATAAGGGACTCCGGCCGCAGCTGCTTGCTGGACGGGAAAAATAAATGGTAACACGGCAGCCAAGCATAACATAAACAATAAACCGATTTTTTTCATGTGAAATCCTCCTTTTAAATATGGTTCATATAAAATATCGGAATAATTTGGATGTTGTTTAGTTAATATTGGAAAAAGTTATCGTTCCTTTGACAAGATAAAAACTTGACACTCACATTAAAACCATGTAAACTAAGTTATCGTAAAGGGATTTGACTTAACAAAGGGGAGAGCTCATATGTCGCTCGAAAAGACAACGAGAATGAATTATCTGTTTGATTTTTATCAGTCGTTGTTGACGTCTAAACAGAAGAGCTATATGTCTCTTTATTATTTGGACGATTTCTCCCTTGGCGAAATAGCCGAAGAATATGAGGTTTCAAGACAAGCTGTTTATGATAACATCAAACGAACAGAAGCGATGCTTGAACAATATGAAGAAAAGCTGCTCCTTTTGAAAAAGTTTCAGGAGCGTAAAGAGATGTTTAATAAGCTGAAGGAGCTTGCTTCCGCTTCTAAAGAAGAGGAAGAAATTACAGCTCTGATTGAAGCGCTTGAGAAATTAGATTAGGAGGCGGCAAACTATGGCATTTGAAGGATTAGCCGACCGACTGCAGCAGACGATTTCTAAAATCCGCGGAAAAGGGAAAGTCAGCGAACAAGATGTAAAAGAAATGATGCGTGAGGTTCGTCTTGCGCTGCTTGAGGCTGACGTTAACTTTAAAGTAGTAAAGGATTTTGTGAAAAAAGTAAGTGAACGGGCTGTAGGCCAAGACGTCATGAAAAGCCTGACGCCCGGCCAGCAGGTCATTAAAGTTGTTAAAGAGGAACTGACAGAGCTGATGGGCGGCGAAGAAAGCAAAATTGCCGTCGCGAAGCGGCCGCCAACTGTTATTATGATGGTTGGTCTCCAGGGTGCCGGTAAAACGACAACGAGCGGTAAACTTGCAAATCTGTTGCGCAAAAAGCACAATCGCAAACCGATGCTGGTTGCTGCCGATATTTACCGTCCTGCTGCAATCAAGCAGCTGGAAACGCTCGGCAAACAGCTCGACATGCCTGTTTTTTCCCTTGGTGATCAGGTCAGCCCTGTAGAAATAGCCAAGCAGGCTATTGAAAAAGCCAAGGAAGAACACTATGATTATGTCATTTTGGACACAGCAGGCCGTTTGCATATCGACCATGAGCTTATGGATGAACTGACCCAAGTGAAAGAAATCGCGAATCCGGAAGAAATCTTTCTGGTTGTCGATTCAATGACCGGGCAGGATGCCGTGAATGTAGCCAAAAGCTTTAACGAACAGCTCGGTTTAACCGGTGTTGTGTTAACAAAGCTTGATGGAGACACGCGCGGGGGTGCTGCACTTTCCATTCGTGCGGTGACAAACACGCCGATTAAATTCGCCGGTTTAGGCGAAAAGCTTGATGCATTAGAGGCTTTCCATCCTGAACGCATGGCATCAAGGATTCTCGGCATGGGTGACGTGTTAACATTGATTGAAAAAGCTCAGGCAACCGTCGATGAAGACAAGGCCAAAGAGCTGGAACAAAAAATGAGAACAATGAGCTTCACATTGGACGATTTTCTCGAGCAGCTCGGGCAGGTCAGAAACATGGGGCCTCTGGATGAGCTTCTGCAAATGATGCCGGGTGCAGGTAAGATGAAAGGCTTGAAAAATATTCAAGTTGATGAAAAGCAGCTGAATCATGTGGAAGCGATCATTAAATCGATGACTGTTCTTGAAAAAGAACAGCCGGATATCATTAATGCCAGCCGGCGCAAGCGGATTGCAAAAGGAAGCGGGACGTCCGTACAGGAAGTCAACCGTCTGCTTAAGCAGTTTGACGAAATGAAAAAAATGATGAAGCAAATGACAAACATGTCAAAAGGAAAGAAAAAAGGATTTAAGTTACCTTTTATGTAATCGGTTATACATGATAAAACCGTTGTTAAGAAAAAACACTTTACAAACACTTTTATCATTGTTAATATACTATCTTGTTGAAATATTTTCGGAGGTGCTAGTAAAATGGCAGTAAAAATTCGTTTAAAACGTATGGGAGCAAAAAAATCTCCTTTCTATCGTATTGTTGTAGCAGATTCTCGTTCACCGCGTGACGGCCGTTTCATCGAAACAGTCGGCACTTACAACCCGGTTGCAAAACCAGCGGAAGTAAAAATCGATGAAGAGCTTGCTCTTAAATGGCTTCAAACTGGAGCGAAACCATCTGATACAGTTCGCAACTTGTTCTCTAGCCAAGGAATCATGGAAAAATTCCACAACGCTAAACAAGGCAAGTAATGACTGATCAACACTTGGAAGATTTGATTGTCACGATTGTGACACCGCTTGTTGATCATCCAGATGACATTCGGGTCATAAGAGAAGAAACCGATCAAAAGATTGCGCTGCGCTTATCTGTTCACAAGTCAGATACCGGTAAAGTTATCGGGAAGCAAGGCCGGACTGCAAAAGCGATTCGAACAGCTGTATTTGCAGCTGGCGCACAGTCTTCTAAGAAAGTTCAATTTGAAATATTTGACTAAAAGGGAGAGGGCCGGCACCTCCCCTTTTTTTACACGCAAAAAACGGGTAAACTGATAGAAGATAAGACAAGATAGAAACGTCTGGTCTTGAAAAAGTTTTAAAAGCAGGGAGCTTGGTGCGATGCAAATTATTCACCGTGTAGCCGTTATGCAAGTCTTAACCGAGCACAGCAAAGAAAAGCTGTTATCTACTTTCACAGAAAAGAAGCAAATGCTTGAACGAGAATGCAGCCAGCTCTATTTTCAGCTTAGAAAACATGAAAAAGAACAGCAGAACCCAGATGTAATTGAGCAATTTAAAAAGGCAATAGAAAAACGAAAAGATAATATGAAAATGATCGATTTTCAAATTACCCAAGTACATACATTACCGCTTGGCAGTGAAATGAAAGAAAAGGAAATCGATGCGCTGCTGACCATTAAAGTCGGGGATGACTGGCATGAGAAAACAGCAGCAAACACCATCGTCATAAAAGACGGAATAGTAATTGAAATTCGCCAGAGGTGATCATATGACAAAGCGATGGTTTAATGTCGGTAAAATTGTAAATACCCACGGAATTAAAGGCGAGGTGCGGGTCATTTCAAAAACGGATTTTGCCGAAGAACGGTACAAGCCGGGCAACACGCTGTATTTGTTTATGGACGGACGCCAAGAACCGATAGAGGTAACGGTAAACACGTACAGGCTGCATAAGCAATTTCATCTGCTGCAGTTTAAAGAAAGACAAAGCCTGAATGAAGTAGAGGAACTGAAAAACGCCATCATCAAAGTTCCGGAAGAGGATTTGGGTGAGTTGAATGAGGGAGAATTTTATTTCCACGAAATTATCGGCTGTGAAGTTTTTACTGAAGAAGGCGAACTGATCGGAAAGGTGAAAGAAATTTTAACACCGGGAGCCAATGATGTATGGGTAATCGAGCGTAAAGGAAAAAAAGACGCGCTGATTCCTTACATTGAATCAGTCGTCAAACAGATTGATGTCAGCGAAAAGAAAATTGAGATTCAACTCATGGAAGGATTAATAGACGAATGAAAATCGATTTTTTGACGCTGTTTCCTGACATGTTTGAAGGGGTGCTCGGTTCATCCATTCTTCAAAAAGCCCAAGAAAAAGAAGCAGTGCAGTTCCAGATCGTCAATTTCCGGGAGTATTCTGATAACAAGCATAATACAGTGGATGATTATCCTTACGGAGGCGGAGCAGGTATGGTGCTGAAGCCTCAGCCTGTTTTTGACGCGGTTGAGGACCTGACCTCAAAAGCAGACAGTCCGCCGCGCGTTATCCTCGTCTGCCCGCAAGGTGAGCGTTTCACTCAAAAAAAAGCCGAGGAATTGGCAAAGGAAGAGCATTTGCTGTTTATCTGCGGCCATTATGAAGGCTATGATGAGCGAATCCGTGAGCATTTGGTGACCGATGAAATATCAATTGGCGACTTCGTTCTGACAGGCGGTGAGCTGCCTGCGATGATGATTGCTGACAGTGTTGTCAGGCTGCTTCCGGGAGTGCTTGGCAAAGAGGCTTCCCACATAGAGGATTCGTTTAGTACGGGGCTCTTGGAGCATCCGCATTATACAAGACCGGCAGATTATAAAGGTTTAAAAGTGCCTGAAACACTTCTATCAGGAAACCATGCTAAAATCAAAGAATGGCGGAATAAAGAATCGATCAGAAGAACCTATTTAAGACGCCCGGATCTCCTGAAAGACTATCCGCTTACAGAGCAAGAAAGAAAATGGATTTCTGAATGGGAAAAAGAATAGATTTTATTGCATAGGCTATGAAATTGTGATAAGATACTACTTGTGGCTTGAGCGGGCTTATCCGTTGAAAGCTTGAAAACGATGTTCCGCTGTGCCGGGTTTTGTGGCCAAGAGCATCTGTTGGAAGGAGTTGAAAACGATGCAAAAACTAATTGAAGATATCACAAAAGAACAGCTTCGTACTGATCTTCCTACGTTCCGTCCTGGTGACACTTTACGTGTACACGTAAAAGTTGTTGAGGGTAACCGTGAGCGTATCCAGATTTTTGAAGGTGTTGTGATTAAGCGTCGTGGTGGTGGAATCAGCGAAACGTTCACAGTTCGTAAGATTTCTTACGGTGTTGGCGTTGAACGTACTTTCCCTGTACACACACCAAAAATCGCGAAAATCGAAGTTGTACGTTACGGTAAAGTACGCCGTGCTAAGCTTTACTACCTACGTGAACTTCGCGGAAAAGCGGCTCGTATTAAAGAAATCAGACGATAATGATAACGAACGAAAAGAGCTTGTTACCAGTAACAAGCTCTTTTTTTATATAGAATTTGAAAATGCCGGTCAGGCATCGTAAAATACATAAAGAACAACTAAGAATCTTGCACACTCAGAAGATAAAGGCGGTGTTCGTGTCACATGACAATCCAGTGGTTCCCTGGCCATATGGCAAAGGCAAGACGGGAAGTAACCGAAAAATTAAAATTAATCGATATCGTATATGAATTGGTAGATGCCAGAATTCCGATGTCCTCAAGAAACCCAATGATTGAAGACATCTTAAAAAATAAGCCAAGGATTATGCTGTTAAATAAAGCTGACAAAGCAGATGCGGCAGTTACACAGCAGTGGAAAGAGCACTTTGAGAACCAAGGAATCCGCTCTCTGTCCATTAATTCTGTAAACGGCCAAGGATTAAATCAAATCGTTCCGGCTTCAAAAGATATCCTGCAGGAGAAATTTGACCGGATGAGGGCAAAAGGTGTGAAGCCAAGGGCGATCCGGGCGCTGATCATCGGCATTCCGAACGTCGGAAAATCAACGCTTATCAACCGGCTGGCAAAGAAAAATATTGCGAAAACCGGAGACAGACCGGGTATCACAACATCTCAGCAATGGGTCAAAGTCGGAAAAGAATTAGAGCTTTTAGACACTCCGGGGATTCTATGGCCTAAATTTGAGGACGAGCTTGTCGGGTTGAGGCTGGCAGTCACGGGGGCTATTAAAGACTCGATTATCAATCTACAGGATGTAGCCGTGTTTGGCCTCCGTTTTCTCGAAGAACATTATCCTGAACGGCTTAAAGAGCGCTACGGGCTCGATGAGATACCCGAAGACATCGCGGAGCTGTTTGATGCGATAGGTGAAAAACGCGGCTGCCTCATGAGCGGGGGGCTTATTAACTACGATAAAACGACTGAAGTGATTATTCGTGATATCCGCACAGAAAAGTTCGGGAGGCTGTCATTCGAACAGCCGACGATGTAAAGACCCGCAGAAATGCGGGTCTTTATTTTTTCCTGACCCGACCGATACATACAGTAAGGGAGAAGAGAAAGTGAATACATTAACCGTAAAAGACATTAGAGACCGTCTGCAAGGGGTAAGAGATGACCAGGACCCATTTCTTGTCCAGTGTGAAAATGATCCGAGAAAAAGCGTACAAGCGCTTGTAGAGCAATGGCTGAAAAAGCATGCGAAGGAAAAAGCGCTAAAAGAACAGTGGATGAATATGACCTCCTATGAACGGCTTGCGAGAAACAAGGGGTTTCGTTTTATTGCAGGAGTAGACGAAGTAGGCCGGGGCCCATTGGCAGGACCGGTTGTCGCCAGCGCAGTCATCCTTCCTGAGGAATGCGAAATACTTGGACTCACAGACTCAAAAAAGCTTACAGAAAAGAAGCGTGAGGAATATTACGATCTCATTATGAAAGAAGCTGTGGCAGTCGGTATAGGAATTGTAGAAGCAGCTGTTATTGATGAGATCAATATTTATGAAGCCTCAAAATTGGCAATGGTCGAAGCAATCCGCGATTTGTCCGATACACCCGATTATTTGCTCGTTGACGCGATGACACTGCCGCTCGATACGTCTCAGTCTTCAATTATAAAAGGCGATGCCAAAAGCGTATCTATCGCTGCAGGTGCGTGTATTGCGAAAGTGACGAGGGACCGGATGATGAGCGCATATGCAGAAAAGTATCCGCAGTACGGCTTTGAAAAAAATAAAGGCTATGGAACAAAAGAGCATCTTGAAGCGCTCGCAGCCTACGGACCGACCGATTTGCACCGGAAAACTTTCGCTCCTGTTCAATCTTACAGATAATCTAATGAACAAGGAGGCACCTTTTTGAAATGAACATACGAAATGATGTACAGCAGGCGCTCAAAAACCTTTTTGGTAACACTGCAGCTCCGCAGGAAACATCACATACAACCGACGAATCAAATGCCGTAAAGCGTCTCCTTTTAGGAAAAGTACTTCGTTTATTAGGGGACCAGCATGTACTGATCCAAGTAGGGAATCAAACGATTCAAGGCAAACTTGAAACCCAGCTTCGTCCTCAGGCGTATTACTGGTTTTCCTACGAAAAAAAACCAGCGGAACAGACAGGCCGTCTCCAGGTCGTTCAAAGCTTTGACCAAAATCCCAAAACAATTCAGGATGCAGCGGGCAAGCTTCTGAACGCTATTTCAGTGAAGCCGTCAAACGCCTCCCTTATGATGGCAGGCGCAATGCTGAAAAGCAAAACACCCATCACAGAAAATGATATCAAGACAGCTGTCCGCTGGATGGACACGCTGCCTGAGTCAGACACAAAAAAAGCCATTGAAACAGTTTTATTTGCCTTAAAGCGGGATCTCCCCGTTCATCCCGATGTTTTGAGCGGAGTTCATGCTGTCAAATCGCCTGTACCGCTCCATCAGCGCTTATCTCAGCTGATTCAGGCTATTCATGAAAATCCTCAGCCGAGCCAGGCGCTGACAAAGCTAAGAGAAGCCCTTACAGCACTATTTAATAGCGAAACAGATGTCCATGCAGAACGTCTTATCGAGAAGCTTTTCTCGTTAACAGATAATACCAGATCTGCCTCTTCAGTCAGTACTGCCGGAAACCGGGAGCTTAGTGCAGCAGACGGCTCCGCAGGAAAGGCAAACCGGGCACCTGTAAACCCGCAGGAGCAGCAGCGAAACATACGAGACGGTGCTGCTAAAACTGTCTCAGACATTCCAATGAAAGAAGCAGGAAGGCTGCTGGCCAAACTGACGGAAGCTGCGGATAAAAACGGCAATTCAATCGTAAAAGAAGCAGCGAATTGGATAAAGGCTGTTGTTTCCTCTAATCAAAATAAGCCCGAGGCAGCAGCATCTGTTTTGCAGGCCGCACGAGTCACGGATCAAGAAGCCGATGTATTTTTAAAGGCTGTTCAGCAGACAGCTCCTAATTTAACGGATAAGGTAGATGTTCTTTCCTTTTTATCCAAAGTAAAAATGGCAATAGGCGCGCGAGATGAGCTTGCATTTATTAAAGCGTTTGAACAAGGCACCGCAGTGCTGCCTGATGATATTCAATCAGTCAAGATGGCTCTGCATGCCGCCAGAGCGTCACATGAGTTAGCGGAACCTGTCAAACAGGAAGCGGATCAGCTCTTTCATAAATTGAACGGTCAGCTTCTCATGCAGCAGGATCATCCTTCATACAGCCAAATTGTGATGTCATTTCCGATGTTTTCAAAATCGGGGGTTCAGGACATGACTGTTCTTTTTAAAGGAAAAAAAGAAGCGGATGGAAAGCTCGATCCTTCCCATTGCCGGCTCCTGTTTTTACTGCAATTGGATACGTTAAAAGAAACGGTTGTTGACTGCCTGATACAGCAGCAAGTCATGACGATTACAATTGAGACGGATTTTGAGCTTCAGCCTGCCATCGATCCAATGGTGCCCACCCTCAAGCAATCGCTCAAAGAAATGGGCTACAGTCTTTCAGGAGTTAACGCTAAAAAGCGCCTTCGATCTGATGAAATGGCTACAATTGATCAATACATAACAAGCATCAGTGATCAGGAAGTGGATGTGAAAATATGAACGAGCAAACGCCTTTAAGGAAAGCCGTAGCTCTCCATTATGATGAAAAAAAAGATAAGGCGCCAAGAGTAATTGCAACCGGAAAGGGCTATGTTGCTGACAACATTATCAAAGAAGCTAAAAAGGCGGGGGTCCCGATCCAAGAAGATCGGACCCTTGTCGAATTAATGCGCCATTTGACTGTGGATGACCAGATCCCGGAAGCTCTTTATGAAACGGTAGCCGAGATTTTTTCTTTCATTTACAGATTGGACGAAAGTGTAAAAAATAAAAAATAGCCGAAATATTCCCCATTCTCCGCTTGAAATTTATGTTTTTAATAAAATAAAAGTTTGAATGTTTAGAAGGATTTTAAGATTTTGCATCGAACTCTAGACAATTCTTCCAGTATTATATAGAATGAAAGCGCAGTCTATTTTTAGTTTTGTTACATAAGTTAGGAGGATGGGAAATGAATATCCATGAGTACCAGGGAAAAGAAGTCCTCAGAAAATATGGGGTATCTGTTCCTGAAGGTAAAGTGGCTTTTACAGCAGAAGAAGCAGTTGAAAAAGCAAAGAGCTTATCCAGCTCGGTTTATGTCGTAAAGGCTCAAATTCATGCTGGCGGTCGAGGCAAAGCTGGTGGGGTAAAAATAGCAAAATCATTAGAAGAAGTAAGAGCGTATGCTGAAGAACTTTTAGGTAAGACCCTTGTTACGCATCAGACGGGTCCGGACGGACAAGTAATAAAACGCTTACTTATTGAAGAAGGCTGCGATATTAAAAAGGAATACTATGTGGGATTAGTGCTTGACCGTGCCACTTCAAGAATTGTTCTGATGGCCTCTGAAGAAGGCGGAACAGAAATTGAAGAAGTAGCAGAGAAAACACCGGAAAAAATCAAAAAGGCTGTCATTGATCCGGCTGTTGGCCTCCAAGGCTATCAAGCCAGAGAAATTGCATTCGCTATTAATATTCCAAAAGAGCTTGTTGGGAAAGCTGCTAAATTTATGCTTGGACTATACAAAGCGTTTGTGGAGAAAGACTGCTCAATTGCCGAAATCAACCCTCTCGTTGTAACAGGAGACGGGAATGTGATGGCACTTGATGCGAAATTAAATTTTGACAGCAATGCATTATACAGACAAAAAGATATTATGGAATATAGAGATTTGGATGAAGAAGATCCAAAAGAAATTGAAGCGTCTAAATACGATCTGAGCTACATTTCCCTTGATGGAAATATCGGATGCATGGTAAACGGCGCAGGGCTTGCGATGTCCACGATGGATATCATTAAACATTATGGAGGAGAGCCGGCCAACTTCCTTGATGTGGGGGGCGGCGCAACCGCAGAAAAAGTCACGGAAGCATTTAAAATCATTCTTTCTGACCAAAATGTTAAAGGGATTTTCGTCAACATTTTCGGCGGCATTATGAAATGTGATGTTATCGCAGAAGGGGTTGTTGAAGCGACAAGACAAGTCGGTTTAACATTGCCGCTTGTCGTCCGTCTTGAAGGAACAAACGTGGATCTAGGGAAGAAAATCCTTAGTGAATCAGGATTAAATATTACATCTGCGGAATCCATGGCTGACGGCGCGCAGAAAATCGTATCTTTAGTATAGGAAAGAATGAAAGGCAGGGGACCAAATAATGAGTGTTTTTATCAATAAAGATACAAGAGTTATTGTACAAGGGATTACAGGTTCTACCGCTTTATTCCATACGAAGCAGATGCTTGAATACGGCACAAATATCGTGGGCGGTGTGACACCTGGGAAAGGTGGAACAGAAGTGGAAGGGGTACCTGTATTTAATACAGTGGCTGATGCAGTTCATACGACTGGCGCAAATGCGTCTGTTATCTACGTTCCGGCACCTTTTGCGGCTGATGCTATTATGGAAGCGGTAGATGCGGAGCTTGATCTGGTCATTTGCATCACAGAGCATATCCCGGTTCTAGACATGGTAAAAGTGAAACGTTTCATGGAAGGCAAGAAAACGAGATTAATAGGACCGAACTGCCCTGGCGTCATCACGCCTGAAGAATGTAAAATCGGCATTATGCCCGGATATATCCATAAAAAGGGTCATGTAGGCGTTGTATCGCGTTCAGGAACATTAACATACGAAGCAGTGCATCAGCTGTCAGAAGCGGGTGTAGGACAGTCTACAGCCGTTGGGATCGGCGGCGATCCTGTAAATGGAACCAACTTCATTGACGTTTTAAAAGCGTTTAACGAAGATCCTGATACACACGCTGTCATCATGATCGGCGAAATCGGCGGTACAGCTGAAGAGGAAGCTGCTGAGTGGGTAAAAGCCAACATGACAAAACCGGTAGTCGGATTCATTGGCGGTAAAACAGCACCTCCAGGGAAGCGCATGGGACATGCAGGCGCCATCATTTCCGGCGGAAAAGGCACTGCTGATGAAAAAATCAAAACACTTAACGAATGCGGAATCGAAGTTGCAGAGACACCTTCTGTCATGGGAGAAACATTAATTAAAGTGTTGAAAGAGAAGAATTTATTTGAAACGTGCAAAACACATTAATAGAGAAGGGACAGCCATCTTGGCTGTTCCTGCTTTTGCTGTCAAAAGGAGGTCCTCATATTGGATCAGGCCGCTGCCTGTTTAATCACTTGCAGAATCAATCAATTATTATCCCCATCTCTTCTATTAAAATGGTGGAAAGCTGATCCGTCAATGTCACTGTCAAATCCTTCATGCGCATTAGAAACCGCTTCACATGGCAAAGTAAAGACTGCGGCATTAAAAAATAAAATAGAAGAACAATATCCCAAACTTCAGCATTTACTCTCTGTATACCATCAGCAAGGCATTGAAGTCATCCCAATATCCTCAGATCAATATCCATTCTGGCTGAAAACCATTTATGATCCGCCTCCTGTGCTGTTTGCAAAAGGTGATATATCCCTTCTTTCTCAAGGGCGTAAAATAGGAATTGTAGGTACGCGGCATCCGACAGCCTATGGAATCCAGGTTGTCAATCATCTTACAATAGAGCTTTGCCATAAAAAGTGGGTGATTGTCAGCGGGCTGGCGTCTGGGATTGACGGATTGTCCCATGCGGCAAGTATTAAGGCGAAGGGGCGTACAATCGGAGTCATCGCAGGCGGATTTCAGAACATTTATCCTCGAGAAAATCTTCAATTAGCAGAATACATGGCTAAACACCATCTTCTTCTGTCAGAGCATCCACCTGAAACCAAACCCCAAAAATGGCATTTCCCTATGAGAAACCGTATTATCAGCGGGTTAAGTGAGGGCATTATTGTTGTGCAGGGTAAAGAGAAAAGCGGTTCTTTGATTACCGCATATCAAGCGCTGGAACAAGGGAGAGAAGTATTTGCCGTACCTGGTTCTGTATTTGATCCTTACGCCGGAGGTCCTATAAAATTGATCCAAGAGGGGGCTAAAGCCATATGGTCAGCAGAGGATATTTATGCAGAGCTTCCTGAGAGAAACGTTCAATATACGGAACCCTTTTGAATTATCGTTTGACAAACAGCATTGTAATATTTAATAATAGTGAGGATTTAAAGTTGCATATTGTTTTCTATTTAAATAATGACGTTCATCATAAAGAATGAAATGTTGAAAGCCAAATAAAGACAGCTGCAAATATAAAATAAAATTTGAAATACTTGAAGAGAGAGAACACCTCTTGAGGGGGATGAAAATGTCTGATTATCTAGTCATCGTGGAATCGCCCGCTAAGGCGAAAACGATTGAACGTTACTTAGGTAAAAAATATAAAGTGAAAGCATCAATGGGACATGTCCGGGATCTTCCAAAAAGTCAAATGGGAGTTGACATAGAACAAAATTTCGAACCGAAATATATAACCATTCGAGGTAAAGGTCCGGTATTAAAAGAGCTGAAAACGGCTGCCAAAAAAGCGAAAAAAGTTTATCTCGCAGCCGACCCCGACAGAGAAGGGGAAGCGATTGCATGGCACTTGGCCCACAGCCTTGACCTGGATCTTAATTCAGACTGCCGTGTTGTGTTTAACGAAATTACGAAAGACGCAATTAAAGAATCATTTAAGCATCCACGCATGATCAATATGGATTTGGTGGATGCACAGCAGGCGAGACGTATATTAGACAGGCTCGTCGGATATAAAATCAGCCCAATTCTTTGGAAAAAAGTTAAAAAAGGGCTCAGCGCTGGCCGTGTTCAATCTGTTGCCCTCCGTTTAATTATTGATCGTGAAAAGGAAATTAACGACTTTAAGCCAGAGGAATATTGGACAATAGACGGCACGTTCTTAAAAGGACAGGAGACGTTTGAAGCGAGCTTTTTCGGTAAAAACGGAAAAAAACTTCCTTTAAAGAGCGAAGCGGATGTAAAAGACATACTTTCTCAGCTCAAAGGCAATAAGTATACAGTTGAAAAAGTAACTAAAAAGGAACGGAAACGCAATCCGGCCTTGCCTTTTACAACTTCAACCCTTCAGCAGGAAGCAGCGCGCAAGCTCAATTTCAGAGCGAAGAAAACGATGATGATTGCGCAGCAATTATATGAAGGAATTGATCTAGGAAAAGAAGGAACTGTCGGTCTGATCACGTATATGAGAACGGATTCAACCCGTATTTCCAATACAGCAGTTGATGAAGCGGCAGCGTTTATTGATCAAACGTACGGAAAAGAGTACTTAGGCGGCAAAAGAAAGCCCGCTAAAAAGAATGAAAATGCTCAGGATGCCCACGAAGCGATCCGCCCGACGTCGGTTCTCAGAAAACCAAGCGAATTAAAAGCAGTCCTTGGCAGAGATCAGCTGAGACTGTATAAATTAATTTGGGAGCGTTTTGTTGCCAGCCAAATGGCATCTGCTGTGTTAGATACAATGAGTGTTGATTTGACAAACAACGGTTTGACTTTTCGTGCAAACGGAAGTAAAGTCAAGTTTTCCGGGTTTATGAAAGTGTATGTTGAAGGCAAAGACGATCAATTGGAAGAAAAAGACCGGATGCTGCCTGACCTGCAAGAGGGAGACACTGTTTTATCTAAGGATATAGAACCGGAACAGCATTTTACCCAGCCGCCTCCGCGCTATACTGAGGCCCGATTGGTTAAAACGCTTGAAGAACTAGGTATCGGCCGTCCTTCCACTTATGCTCCGACGCTTGATACGATTCAGCGGCGCGGGTACGTTGGTCTGGATAATAAACGGTTTGTTCCCACAGAATTAGGGCAGATCGTGCTTGAGTTGATCATGGAATTTTTCCCTGAAATCATTAACGTTGAGTTTACGGCAAAAATGGAAAAAGACCTTGATAATGTTGAGGAAGGCAATATAGAATGGGTACAGATTATTGATAACTTCTATACCGATTTTGAAAAGCGCGTGAAAAAAGCCGAATCAGAAATGAAGGAAGTTGAAATTGAGCCTGAATATGCCGGAGAAGATTGTGAATTGTGCAGTTCTCCTATGGTGTATAAAATGGGCCGATACGGTAAATTCCTAGCTTGCTCCAATTTCCCCGATTGCCGGAATACAAAGCCGATTGTCAAACAAATTGGTGTGAAGTGCCCGAGCTGCGGAGAAGGAAATATTGTTGAGCGAAAATCGAAAAAGAAACGGATTTTTTACGGCTGTGACCGTTATCCGGACTGTGAATTCGTTTCCTGGGACAAACCAATTGAACGAAAATGTCCGAAATGCGGAAAAATGCTTGTTGAGAAAAAACTCAAAAAAGGCATACAAGTCCAATGCGTGGAATGCGATTATAAGGAAGAACCACAGAAGTAGCGGTGAGCAGGGTCTTGCTCACCTTCTTTGTGTGTTAAAAGAAGACAATGAATAATAAACTAGGAGATGTGAAAGATGAACCAACAAACAGTGAATGTAATCGGAGCCGGACTTGCAGGCAGTGAAGCGGCATGGCAGCTTGCCAAACGGGGGATTCAAGTCAAATTATATGAAATGCGCCCAGTCAAACAGACGCCTGCCCATCATACTGATAAATTTGCAGAACTGGTATGCAGCAACTCTTTACGCTCCAATACACTTGCCAACGCTGTAGGTGTATTAAAAGAAGAAATGCGTGCGCTTGATTCAGCAATTATCGCTGCGGCTGACGAATGCTCAGTGCCTGCCGGCGGCGCACTCGCGGTAGACCGGCACGAATTTGCGGCAAGTGTGACAAACCGGGTGAAAAACCATCCCAACGTTACTGTTATTAATGAAGAAGTAACAGAAATACCGGAAGGACCAACAATTATCGCAACTGGTCCGTTAACTTCAGAATCATTGTCTGCACAGTTAAAAGAGCTTACTGGAGAAGACTATTTATACTTCTATGATGCAGCGGCGCCTATCGTAGAGAAAGACAGCCTTGATATGGATAAAGTATATTTGAAGTCCCGTTATGACAAAGGAGAAGCGGCTTATCTAAACTGCCCGATGACAGAAGAAGAGTTTGACCGATTTCATGAAGCTTTGACTTCGGCGGAAACTGTGCCGTTAAAAGAATTTGAAAAAGAGATTTTCTTTGAAGGCTGCATGCCGATTGAAGTAATGGCAAAACGAGGAAAGAAAACAATGCTTTTCGGACCGATGAAGCCAGTGGGATTAGAGCATCCTGTTACCGGAAAACGTCCATATGCAGTCGTTCAGCTTAGACAGGATGATGCGGCGGGAACTCTCTATAATATTGTAGGATTCCAAACTCATTTAAAATGGGGAGACCAAAAGGAAGTCCTCAAATTGATTCCCGGACTTGAAAATGTGGAAATCGTCAGATACGGCGTTATGCACAGAAATACATTCATTAATTCTCCAAGCTTGTTAAAGCCGACTTACCAATTTAAAAAACGGAACGATTTGTTCTTCGCAGGACAAATGACGGGAGTAGAAGGATATGTGGAATCTGCTGCTTCTGGACTTGTAGCAGGTATTAATGCGGCTAAACTTGTTTTAGGAGAAGAGCTTGTCACTTTTCCTCAGGAAACAGCAATAGGCAGTATGGCTCACTATATTACAACAACAAACCAGAAGAACTTCCAGCCGATGAACGCAAACTTTGGGCTTTTAAAAGAATTGCCTGTTAAAATTAAAAATAAAAAAGAGCGTAATGAACAGTACGCAAATCGGGCGATCGAGACAATTCAAACAATTTCGAAAACAATTTAGGTATTGATTGCAACTTGAACACGATTTGTGATACCATTTAAAAGCCCTTCCTGGGGAGGTATTTGGCATGGAGAATGTTAAGAATTTCGTAAACTTATTCGTTGAATATTTACAAATTGAAAAAAATTATTCACAATATACTATTGTGAATTATGTGGATTCAATTGAAGAATTCGAGACTTTCCTGCGTGTTCAAGGTATAAATGGATTTGAAGAAGCTGCATATCAAGATACTAGAATTTTTTTGACGGAAGCCTATGAAAAGGGTTTATCAAGAAGAACAATCAGTAAAAAAATTTCTGCATTGAGAAGTTTTTACAAATTTCTGATGCGGGAAAAGCTTGTTGATGATAATCCGTTCCAGCTTGTTCATCTGCCGAAACAAGAGAAACGGATACCGAAGTTTCTATATCAAAAAGAGCTTGAGGAACTGTTTGAAGTTTCAGATATAAGCCAGCCAACCGGCATGAGGGATCAAGCGCTATTAGAGCTTCTCTATGCCACCGGAATGAGGGTCAGTGAATGCTCTTCCATAACGATTCATGATCTTGATTTATTTATGGACACTGTGCTTGTTCACGGGAAAGGCAAGAAGCAGCGTTATATCCCTTTTGGGTCTTACGCCCGCGAAGCGTTGAAGTTATATATGAATAGCGGAAGACAGTGCTTGCTGAAAAAAGCAAAAGAACCTCATGATCTATTATTCGTGAATCAAAGAGGCGGACCGCTTACAGCCCGAGGCATTAGGCACATTTTAAGCGGGCTTGTCAAAAAAGCGTCCGGCACTTTACATATCCATCCGCATATGCTTCGACATACGTTCGCCACTCATCTGTTAAACGAAGGAGCAGATTTGAGGAGCGTTCAAGAACTGCTCGGGCATTCTAATCTGTCTTCGACACAGATATACACGCACGTTTCGAAGGAAATGCTGAGAAACACATATATGTCTCACCATCCAAGAGCTTTTAAGAAAAATTAAAGGAGGCCCTTTATGTCATCTTTTCATGCGACCACAATCTTTGCAGTGCAGCATCAGGGACGAAGCGCAATGTCCGGAGACGGTCAAGTTACATTTGGTCAGGCTGTTGTAATGAAACATACTGCGAGAAAAGTAAGAAAACTGTTTAACGGCAAGGTTCTCGCAGGATTTGCGGGATCTGTTGCAGACGCTTTCACTCTATTCGAAAAGTTCGAAGCGAAACTTGAAGAATATAACGGCAACTTAAAACGGGCTGCTGTTGAGCTTGCAAAGGAATGGCGAAGCGACAAAGTGCTTAGAAAGCTTGAAGCCATGCTGATCGTTATGAATCAAGATACCTTGCTTCTCGTATCGGGAACTGGTGAGGTTATCGAACCGGATGACGGCATTCTGGCAATTGGATCAGGCGGCAACTACGCTTTGGCAGCCGGAAGAGCGCTGAAAAAGCATGCCGGTGACAGCATGACTGCAAGTGAGATTGCTAGAGCTGCGCTGGAAACAGCGGGCGAAATTTGTGTATACACGAACGATCAAATCATACTGGAAGAGCTTGAATAGAAAGGACTTGAGGCGCATGGAAAAAACACCGTTAACACCAAGACAGATTGTAGATCGGTTAGACCAATACATCGTCGGTCAGCAAGACGCAAAAAAAGCTGTCGCCGTGGCATTAAGAAACCGCTATAGAAGAAGTCTTCTGGATGAAAAGCTGAAAGACGAGGTCGTTCCGAAAAACATTTTAATGATGGGGCCTACCGGGGTAGGGAAAACTGAAATTGCCAGACGAATCGCTAAGCTTTCAGGTGCGCCATTTATCAAAATTGAAGCAACAAAATTTACAGAAGTCGGCTATGTAGGCAGAGACGTTGAATCAATGGTCAGAGACCTTGTGGAAACTTCTGTACGTCTTATAAAAGAAGAAAAAATCAACGAAGTGAAGGAGCAGGCTGAAGAAAATGCAAACAAACGCATTGTGCGCCTGTTAGTCCCAGGGAAGAAAAAACAATCAGGCGTTAAAAACCCGTTTGAAATGTTTTTTGGCGGCAGCCAGCCAAACGGCGAAGATGAAACGGAAAGCCAGGAAGAAGCAAACATTGAAGAAAAAAGAAAACGCATGGCTCATCAGCTGGCATTAGGAGAGCTGGAGGACCACTATGTTACTGTAGAAGTTGAAGAGCAGCAGCCTTCTATGTTTGACATGCTGCAGGGCTCGGGTATGGAGCAGATGGGCATGAATATGCAGGATGCACTGAGCGGATTGATGCCAAAGAAAAAGAAACGCCGTAAAATGACAGTCAGAGAAGCCAGAAAAGTCCTGACGAATGAAGAAGCAAGCAAACTCATTGATATGGATGAAGTCAGCCAGGAAGCTGTCCATAGGGCAGAAGAGAGCGGAATTATCTTTATCGACGAGATTGATAAAATTGCAAAAAACGGTGGCGCGTCATCTTCAGCTGATGTATCAAGAGAAGGTGTTCAGCGGGATATTCTCCCAATCGTTGAGGGTTCTACCGTTGTCACTAAATACGGTTCAGTTAAAACAGACCATGTATTGTTTATCGCAGCGGGAGCATTCCATATGGCCAAACCGTCTGATCTGATTCCTGAACTGCAAGGGCGTTTTCCAATTCGTGTAGAACTGAGCAAACTGACGGTTGACGATTTCGTGAGAATCTTAGTTGAACCCGATAACGCGCTCTTAAAACAATATCAGGCATTATTACAGACAGAAGGTATATCTCTTGAATTTTCTGACGAAGCTATTCATAAGATTGCTGAAGTCGCCTATCATGTGAATCAGGAAACAGATAATATCGGTGCGAGACGCCTTCATACAATACTCGAACGTCTGTTAGAAGATCTTTCTTTTGAAGCCCCGGATGTAACAATGGAGAAAATAACGATTACACCGCAGTATGTGGAAGAAAAGCTCGGAACGATAGCTAAAAACAAAGATTTAAGTCAATTTATATTGTGAAAATTTAATAAGAGGAATGTTTAGGAGGATCATTTATCATGGCTTTATTACAAAAAACAAGAATTATTAACTCCATGCTGCAAGCTGCGGCAGGGAAACCGGTTAACTTTAAAGAAATGGCGGAAACGCTTCGGGATGTAATTGATTCCAATATTTTCGTTGTGAGCCGCAGAGGAAAACTTCTCGGGTACTCTATCAACCAGCAAATTGAAAATGACCGTATGAAAAAAATGCTTGAGGATCGCCAATTCCCAGAGGAATATACGAAGAATCTGTTCAACGTCCCTGAAACATCTTCTAACCTGGATATCAATAGTGAGTATACTGCTTTTCCTGTTGAAAACAGAGACTTGTTCCAAGCTGGTTTAACAACAATTGTGCCGATCATCGGAGGCGGAGAAAGATTAGGTACACTCATTCTTTCACGTTTACAGGATCAGTTTAATGATGATGATTTAATTCTTGCTGAATACGGCGCTACAGTTGTCGGAATGGAAATTCTGAGAGAAAAAGCAGAAGAAATTGAAGAAGAAGCAAGAAGCAAAGCAGTCGTACAAATGGCAATCAGCTCTCTTTCTTATAGTGAGCTTGAAGCAATTGAACACATCTTTGAAGAGCTTGACGGAAACGAAGGCCTTCTTGTTGCAAGTAAGATTGCAGACCGTGTCGGCATTACTCGCTCAGTTATTGTTAACGCACTCAGAAAGCTTGAAAGTGCTGGGGTAATTGAGTCAAGATCATTAGGCATGAAGGGTACTTATATCAAAGTGCTGAACAACAAATTCCTGATTGAATTAGAAAATCTGAAATCGCATTAATGAACAGAAGAACCCCTTAAAAGAGGGGTTCTTTTTTGCATTCAAATAAAGGAAATCAATAAGCTTTATTTCCTGGGCGAAAAGTCTTTCTCTGTAATATGTTAATAAAATTGATGATTTTCTTCATAAAAACAGAAAAAAGACGATAAATGAATGGGGAAATACAGAAATTAAGCTATTTTCAGCCTTATATTAATGTAAAAAACGTAGTTCAAATAATCTAGGACTATGTACCTATTTGTAAAATAGATATATATGAGGACATTTTTTTACACGAACTTCATAGACTTTATGCCTGTTATTTCTTACAATAAGCATATGGTTTTACAAATCTCGACAAGGATATTGAGGGTGAAAAAAACTGAAATGGAGGTAAGTGGATTTGAGCCTATTTTCTGGAACGATACAAAATCTTGAAAATGCCTTGGGCAGAGCGAATATTAAGCAAAAAGTCATAACCAATAATATCGCTAATATAGATACACCGAACTATAAGGCGAAAAAAGTCTCTTTCCAAAATTTATTAGATCAAGAATCCTCTCGTCTCGAATCTATAAAAACAGACTATCGGCATGTTGATTTTTCTGATGCTGATTCAAATTATTCAATTGTAACGAGCGGAGATACATCTTATCAGCAAAACGGAAATAACGTTGACGTTGACAAAGAGATGACGGAACTAGCAGAAAATCAGATTAACTATCAAGCTTTAGTTGAAAGAATGAACGGAAAATTCAATTCTCTGAAGACCGTACTAACAGGAGGAAAGTAATGACAGCTTTTCAAAGCTTAAATGTTTCAGCATCAGCTTTAACAGCTCAGCGCCTCAGAATGGATGTTGTATCGTCTAACTTGGCGAATATGGATACGACAAGAGCCAAGCAGGTAAACGGTGAGTGGTTGCCTTACAGAAGGAAAATGGTTTCGCTTCAGTCAAAAGGTGAATCGTTCTCATCAATTTTGAATTCTAAAATGAGTGGCAGCGGCAATGTCGGAAATGGGGTAAAGGTTACAAAAATCACTGAGGATAACTCTGATTTTAATCTGGCCTATGATCCGACCAATCCTGATGCAAACGCTGAAGGATATGTGCAAAAGCCAAATGTTGATCCATTAAAAGAAATGGTTGACCTTGTCAGCAGTACGAGATCATACGAGGCCAATGTCACAGCGATGAATGCCTCAAAGGGAATGCTGATGAAGGCTCTAGAAATCGGAAAGTAAGGTGATGAATGTGATCAATAAAATTTCTCCTTTTCAGGTTCAAAATACTCAAAACACTCAAAATGCAACAAATCAAGTAAACAATAGCCAAAAAACAGATTCTTCAAATCAAACAAGCTTTTCGGAGCTTTTAAAAAACTCTATAAGTTCGTTAAATGAGTCCCAAGTAGCTTCTGACAATATGACTAATGCCTTGGCTGCAGGGAAAGATGTGAATCTTGATGAGGTCATGATCGCCGCTCAAAAAGCAAGCATCTCTCTGACTGCTGCAACTGAGTTCCGCAACAAAGCTGTGGAAGCATACCAGGAGATTATGAGAATGCAAATGTAGGGGGTCTGACGAGAAAGAGAAAGAGTGGAATGACCGGGGGTTAACATGAATCGTACTCTAATGCAAATGAAAAACAAAACGAGTGAGTTTTGGAAAAATAGATCTAAATTACAAAAGATTTTAATGATTGGTGCTTTAGCGGCAATTATCATTCTTGCCATTATTATCAGTATTTTTTCTTCTAATCAGAAAATGGCGCCGCTGTACAAAGATTTGTCAGCTGAAGAAGCCGGACAGATCAAAGAAGAACTGGATGCGAAAAAAGTGCCTAGCGAACTTTCAAATGGCGGTACGGTTATTAAGGTTCCGGAAGATCAGGTTGATTCACTGAAAGTTCAGCTGGCTGCAGAAGGGCTTCCTAAAACCGGATCAATTGATTACTCATTTTTTGGACAGAACGCTGGCTTTGGTTTAACAGATAATGAATTTGATATGGTGAAAGTCAAAGCCACACAAACGGAACTGTCCAATCTGATTAATGAAATGGACGGTATCAAAAATTCAAAAGTAATGATTAACCTTCCGAAAGACGCTGTCTTTGTCGGTGAAGAGCAATCAGCAGCATCTGCTTCAATCGTTCTGCAAATTCAGCCTGGATACACACTAGATCAAAGCCAGATCAACGGATTGTATCATCTGGTATCAAAAAGTGTGCCGAACTTAAAAGAAGATAATATCGTCATCATGGACCAGAACTCTACATACTACGACAAAACAGACAGCGGTGCAGGGTCCTACGCTGATAGTTATTCTTCACAGCAGGGAATTAAATCCCAAGTTGAAAAAGACATTCAAAAACATGTTCAGTCATTGCTTGGAACGATGATGGGGCAGGACAAAGTTGTAGTTTCTGTCACGGCCGATATTGACTTTACAAAAGAAAAACGGACAGAAGACATCGTCGAGCCTGTTGACAAAGAAAACATGGAAGGCATTGCGGTTAGTGCTGAAAAAGTATCGGAAACATATCAGGGAGACGGCGCAGCTAATGGCGGAACTGCCGGAACCGGGGATGAAGATGTAACAAACTATCAAGCTGACGGCGAAAATACCGAAAGTGGGAACTACGAAAAAAGCAGTAATAAAATCAATTATGAGGTTAACCGAATCCATAAAGAAATAGCTGAAAGCCCTTATAAGGTAAGGGATTTAGGGATTCAAGTAATGGTAGAGCCGCCTGATGCCAAAAACACGGCGTCGCTATCAACCGAAAGACAGGATGATATACAAAAAATTCTTTCAACTGTTGTCAGAACATCATTGAATAAGGATGAGACACAGAACCAGAACCTTTCTGATGAAGATATCAGTAATAAAATTGTTGTCTCCGTTCAGCCTTTTGATGGAAAAGTAAGTCTTGATACTGATACGGAAAAATCCTCCGGTATCCCAATGTGGGTATATATCGTTGGGGGCGTTTTGATCGCAGTCATCATCATTCTGATCATTATGTTTATCAGAAAGAAACGCGCTCAAGAGGATGAATTTGAGGAATACACGTACGAAGTGCCTCAGGAGCCTATCAATTTGCCTGATATAAATGAAGAGGAAAATGAAACAGAGGAAACAGTCAGACGAAAACAGCTTGAAAAGATGGCGAAAGATAAGCCTGAAGACTTTGCAAAACTGCTGAGAAGCTGGCTGGCCGAGGATTAGGAGGGATTAGAAATGGCGAGACGTGATCAAGATAAGCTTACAGGAAAACAAAAAGCAGCCATTCTCATGATTTCCTTAGGTTTAGATGTGTCAGCTTCTGTATATAAGCATTTAACCGATGAAGAAATTGAAAGGCTTACTCTTGAAATATCAGGAGTTAGAAGTGTCGATCATCAAAAAAAGGATGAAATTATAGAGGAATTTCATAATATAGCGATTGCCCAAGATTATATTTCTCAGGGCGGTTTAAGCTATGCCCGACAAGTTCTTGAGAAGGCGCTGGGAGAAGATAAGGCTGAAAACATACTAAACAGGCTGACTTCTTCTCTGCAAGTTAAACCATTTGACTTTGCCAGAAAAGCAGAGCCTGAACAAATTTTAAATTTCATTCAACAAGAGCATCCGCAAACGATGGCTTTAATCTTGTCTTACCTTGACCCTGTGCAGGCCGGACAAATTTTATCCGAGCTGAATCCTGAGGTTCAGGCAGAAGTCGCAAGAAGGATTGCGGTAATGGACAGAACGTCACCTGAAATTATTAATGAGGTAGAACGGATTCTGGAACAGAAATTATCCTCCGCATTCACTCAGGACTATACACAAACCGGCGGAATCGAAGCTGTTGTTGAAGTCTTAAACGGTGTAGACAGAGGAACAGAAAAGACGATATTGGATTCCTTGGAAATTCAGGATCCTGATCTTGCTGAAGAGATCAAGAAGCGGATGTTTGTCTTTGAGGACATTGTTACACTTGATAACCGCGCAATTCAGAGGGTTATTCGCGATGTTGAAAACGACGATCTGCTCCTTTCATTAAAGGTGGCAAGCGAGGAAGTCAAAGAAATTGTATTCAACAATATGTCACAGCGTATGGTTGAAACATTCAAAGAAGAAATGGAATTTATGGGCCCTGTACGTTTGAAGGATGTAGAAGAGGCTCAATCAAGAATTGTAAGCATCGTCAGAAAGCTTGAAGAAGCCGGTGAAATTGTGATAGCAAGAGGCGGAGGAGACGATATTATTGTCTAATATCATTAAACAAGAATCATCTTTTTCCCCACAGCAGGAAAGAAGGAAGCTTTCTTTACAAGAGGTTCGGATCGATCATTCACATCTTTTACAGACTGAAGAAAATCCGGAAGCTTTAATGGCCCGGGTCAAAGAAGAAGCTAATCGAATTTCCGAGCAAGCGAACAGCCAGATGGAAGATATCCGCCGTCAAATTGAGCAGGAAAAAAATGATTGGGCGGCTGAAAAACAGCGTCTTATAGAAGAAGCGAAAGCAGAAGGATTCGAACAAGGTGTGGCATTAGGGAAAACTGAAGCCTTACAACAGTATGCTGAGCTGATCAGTCAAGCAACCAGCATAATGGAAATGTCCAGAAAAGCTGTAGAGGATAAACTTGAAGATGCCTCCGGAGAAATCGTTGAGCTTGCCGTTGCGTTAGCTAGAAAAGTATGGCAGCAAAAATCTGATGATAAAGAGGCCTTTATCCTGCTTGTGAAACAGGTGGTAAACGAAGTAAAGGAATATGACGATATATCAATATATGTAGATCCTTATTACTATGAAACAGTTTTTCAGCATAAAGACGAAATTCAGCAGCTTCTATACAAAGAATGCCGGCTTGGTTTATACGCCGATGAAAAAGCTGAAAAAGGATCATGTTATATAGAAACTCCCTTTGGCAGAGTAGATGCAAGCATTGATACCCAGCTGGTGCAACTGAAGCATAAGCTCCTTACAGCACTGGAAGCAGGTGCGGATCTATGAAGACACAGAGTCTGATAGATTGCATAGAAATGACAGACTCGTATAAGCGTTATGGAAAAGTGAAACGGGTAATCGGTCTGATGATTGAATCAAAGGGGCCGGCAAGCTCAATTGGCGATCTATGCCTGATTTACGCAAAGGGTCAATCAGGTAAAGTCATCAAAGCTGAAGTTGTTGGCTTTCAGGAAGAAAATATTCTGTTAATGCCCTATTTAGAGGCCGCAAGCATTGCGCCCGGGAGCATTGTTGAAGCCACCGGTGAATCTCTTCGTATAAAGGTAGGAGCCGGTCTGATCGGACAAGTCATTGATGCGTTTGGCGAACCGCTCGACGGAAAAATTTTGCCAAAAGGACTTTCGCCTGTATCAACGGAGCAATCACCGCCTAACCCGATGAAACGTCCGCCTATCCGTGAAAAGATGGGTGTTGGAGTCAGGTCTATTGACAGTCTGCTGACTGTCGGAAAAGGCCAGCGGATTGGTATTTTCGCAGGAAGCGGCGTCGGAAAAAGCACATTAATGGGAATGATCGCTAAACAGACTGAAGCTGACTTGAACGTAATTGCACTTGTCGGAGAACGCGGTCGAGAGGTTCGGGAGTTTATTGAAAAAGATCTGGGAGCAGAGGGACTGAAGCGGTCAATTGTAGTCGTCGCTACCTCAGATCAGCCTGCATTAATGAGGTTGAAAGCCGCATATACGGCGACAGCCATTGCTGAGTACTTTCGTGATAAAGGCCAAAATGTCATGTTTATGATGGATTCTGTCACAAGGGTGGCGATGGCTCAGAGGGAGATCGGACTTGCCGCTGGAGAGCCCCCGACGACAAAAGGATATACACCCTCTGTGTTCGCTATTTTACCTCGGTTGTTAGAGAGAACAGGTGCAAATGAACACGGAACAATCACAGCGTTTTATACAGTGTTAGTAGACGGAGATGACATGAATGAACCTATTGCTGATACGGTACGCGGAATTTTAGACGGACACATTGTGTTAGACAGGGCTCTTGCTAATAAAGGCCAGTTTCCTGCCGTCAATGTGCTAAAAAGCATCAGCAGGGTGATGTCAAACATCTCGACAAAACAGCACTTAGACGCAGCGAATAAATTCCGTGAACTTTTATCAACGTATCAAAATTCTGAAGACCTGATTAATATTGGAGCTTACAAAAGAGGGTCCTCAAGAGAAATTGATGAGGCGATACAATTTTATCCGCAGCTTATTCAATTTCTGAAGCAGGGAACAGAAGAATCAGCATCATTGGAAGAAAGCATTGCAGCATTAACTAGTTTGACAGGAAATGAGGAATAGAACGTGGCCTATCAATTTAGATTCCAAAAGCTGCTGGAACTAAAAGAGAACGAGAAAGACCAGTCTTTATCTGAGTATAAGCAATCAGTTTCTGAATTCGAAACTGTAGCGGAGAAACTATATGAGAACATGAGCAAAAAGGAATTGCTTGAACAGAATAAAGAAAACAAACTGAAAAGCGGGATGAGCGTTCAAGAGATGAGGCATTATCAGCAATTTGTCTCAAATCTTGAAAACACAATTTATCACTACCAAAAGCTTGTCATTATGAAAAGGAATCAAATGAATCAAAAGCAAGAAGTGTTAACAGAAAAAAATATTGAAGTGAAGAAGTTTGAAAAGATGCGTGAAAAACAGTTTAAAATGTTTGCTCTTGAAGACAAAGCTGCAGAGATGAAAGAAATGGACGATATCTCGATCAAGCAGTTTATGATTCAAGGCCATTAGGAGCGAATGTAATGTCCGGCAAAAAGAAAGAATCAGGTAAATTCCGATCGGTGTTGCTGATCATTATCCTTCCGCTGATTTTTCTGCTTATAGCAGGGGGGATTGTTCTTTGGGCGGCTGGTGTCAATGTCTTAAAGCCGATACAGGAAGCTGCAGCCAAAACGCCAGTGCTTAAAGAATTGGTTCCTGAGACCGAAGATAAAAAAGATACATCATCAACAGCTAAGAATAACAGTAATACGGCGGCTCTGGAAAAAACCATTAAGGATCAAAAAAGTGAGATCAGTATATTGAATAAAGATTTAGAAACAAGCAAATCTGAAATTGACAGGCTGAATCAAAAGATCCGCTCTCTTGAAAAAACAGCGGAAGACCAAAAAAAGACATCGAAGGATAACTCAGAAGAATCATCAAGTTCTGATACAGCTTCTAATGATAAAGTCATCAGTGTTTATAAAAGCATGGACAGCGGAAAGGCTGCTAAAATCATTGCCCAATTAAAGGAGAAAGAAGCGCTGAAAATATTGAATGGACTGAGCAAAAAGCAGCTTGCTGAAATTTTGGCAAAAATGACTCCTGAGCAAGCGGCAACATATACAGAAAAAATTGCTGCCAGCCAAGAATAGGGGGAATAAAGGTGAAGCTGCTTGAATTAGCCGGACCTCGGCTGCAAACTACAGCAGGGACAGCTGCTAAAACAATCAAAAATAGCCAGGGAGTTTTTCAAAATTGGCTTATGTCTGAAGCCGGCTCGAAAGAACCTTCATCACAAGGAAAAGGGACTCTGACTGACGATCAGCTTTTGAAAGATGCATGTAAAAAGATCAGTGGGTGGCTAAAAGCAACTCCTGCAAATCAAGACAAGCAAAAAGCCGATCTTCTGCAAACGTTAAGTAAACTAACAGGAAAGCATCTGGATGAATCCGCTCAGCAAATATTACAGAGCCTACTGCAAACAGTTGAATTAAAATTGGCTGACGAAACTGATCAACTGCACATGGGACAACTACTTGCAGAAAAAATTATTTCTGAAGATAAAACGGCTTTGACTGCAAAGAATTCAGCTGGTGATGCCGCTACTGATGAACTCAAGTCTGATAGAGAGCAAGGAGTTCAGGAAAATGAGGCATCAGCAGAAGTTGATAAAGCGCTTATCTATATCCAAATGCTTATCAGTCAGCTTTTAGAAGGAAATAAAATGACTGACCGTGATAATCAAGCTCATACTGTCTACAAAAATGGAGATGAATTTCTTTCTGCATTAGAAAAAAAGGGCATATCTGAACAGCTTATTCAGGATCTTAAACAGCAGATATTTACAAAAGATGAGTCAAGTTCAAAGCTTTATACGATGTCAAAGTCAGAGCTGAAAAGTTTTCAAAGCTTAATGGAACAGATGTCATTGCTTCCTCAAAAAGGGACGAAGGAATGGAATATGACTGAAAGTCAGCTGAAAGCTTTCTTGTTATCGAAATCATCCGAATCATCACAAGATGTCGCAAAACGTGCCCTTACACCGGACGCTCCAACGCCAGGTAATAAAAGTACGACAGACTCCTCTGTGAGTATTCAGCCAATAGATAGTAAGTCAGGAATTCAAATGATGTTTTCAGGCTACCGGAGCACCGGAGGAGTTCAGACACTCGATTTGCAGCTCTCATCTGATTTACATACAGCAGAAACAAAAACGGTTGCTGATCAAGTGATCAGTGCATGGAAGCAGATGAAATATACACCCTTTGGGAGATCAACCGGCAGCTTTACAATTCGGCTGAACCCTGAACATTTAGGATTTGTCACAATTAAGCTGACAAATGAAAATGGAATGTTCCAGAGTAAAATCATTGCATCCAGCCAATCTGCAAAAGAGCTGCTCGAACAACATCTGCCTCAGCTGAAGCAATCACTGCCCAATATGGCTGTCCAAGTTGACCGTTTTACTTTGCCGATTCAAAGCGGTGACCAGCCGATATATGGCCAGCTTGCTGATGAACAGAAACAGCAGCAAGAGGGTCAGAAGCAGCAAAGACAGAAAAAGCAATCAAACGAGTTTGGAGACTTGCTTGATGAAGTGTCAATGGTTGAATTGGAGGAAGAAGAATGACATCAATAAGCTCAGAATATAAATTGCCTGAAAAAAAAAGCAGCACTGCGCCTGGAAGCAACAGCAGCTTGGGAAAAGACGAGTTCTTAAAAATATTAATGACTCAAGTCCAAAACCAAGATCCGCTTAATCCGGTTGATGACAAAGAATTTATCAGCCAGATGGCAACTTTTTCAAGTCTGGAACAGATGATGAATCTGAATACGACGATGACGAAATTCGTTGAAAACCAAGATCCGTTTACAACGTATGTTGATTGGATGGGAAAAGAAGTATCTTGGACTGATGGTAAAAGTGCAACAGATAAAACAGGCACAGTAAGCTCTGTTAAACATTCTCAAGGAAAATATTATCTCGTTCTTGATGATGGGACCGAGATCAGTCCGGCGAATGTCATGTCTGTGGGACAGTCTTCTAAATAAAAACATCTGGGGGAATATATTATGTTACGTTCACTTTATTCTGGAATCAGCGGTATGAAAAACTTTCAAACTAAACTTGATGTTATCGGCAACAATATTGCCAACGTAAATACAGTGGGATTCAAAAAGAGTCGGGTTACCTTTAAAGATATGGTGAGTCAAACGATTGCCGGCGGTTCTGCTGCTGGTGCAACAATCGGCGGAACTAACTCTAAGCAGATCGGTTTAGGTTCATCATCTGGCACAATTGATACCATTCATTCAACAAGCGCAACACAAAGCACAGGAAGAACGCTTGATTTAGCGATTGACGGCGACGGTTATTTTCAAATTGATACAGGTGATGGAACGGCTTACACAAGAGCCGGAAACTTCTATTTAGATAATACCGGAACATTGGTGACTGGTGACGGCTACCATGTATTAAATATGACCGGAGGAACAATAAAAATTCCTCTTGATGCTCAAAGCTTTAGCATCGGATCTGATGGAAAAGTATCAATTGTTGATGCTGGCGGTAAACCGCAAGATGGCGGCCAGATTGGAGTTGTTACTTTTGCAAACAGTGACGGTTTAGATAAAATCGGAAGCAACTTATATCGTGAATCTTTGAACTCTGGAACTGCTAGTGCAGCTAATCAGCCTGGTGATGGCGGTACAGGTGCCTTGAAGTCAGGATTTATAGAAATGTCTAACGTTGATTTAACTGACGAGTTTACTGAAATGATTGTTGCTCAGCGCGGGTTCCAATCAAACTCCAAGATTATTACAACATCGGATGAAATCCTTCAAGAGCTGGTTAACCTTAAACGTTAAGGAGGGAGGGGAGGCGAGTAATCGCTTCTCCGCTGTTTTATGATTAAAGTAACCCGTTTAAATGGGCAGCCCTTTACGCTGAATGCGTTATTTATTGAACAGATTGAATGCTTTCCGGATACTACAATCACACTGTCGAACGGTAAGAAGTTTGTAGTAAAAGAAGATGAAGAAGCTGTTCTGGAGAAGATTGTGTCTTTCTATCAAAAAATACAAATATTTTCAATGGACCATGGAATAGAGGAACCGGAATGAAGAAAAAATTATTGATCATTTTACTCATTATTCTAATCGTAATTGGTGCTCTCGGGGCGGCGGCTTATTTTGTTTTAGGCGGAAAGTCCGAAAAAAGTGAGGCAAAACGAAGTATTGATGAAATCGTTGCATCTTCTGTTGATGTAGCAGAAATCACAACGAATTTAAAGTCCGATAACATTATTCGCTTAGCGATTAAACTTGAAACTGACTCTGATAAATCAAAAGAAGAGCTTGAAAAACGTGATTTTCAAGTGAAAGATGCTGTTATATCACTGCTGGCTGATACGAATGCTGATGAGATTGAGGGAGACAAGGGAAAAGAAACCTTTAAGAAGGAACTAAAAGATAAAGTAAATAGCTACCTCCAAGAAGGAAAAGTAGAAAAAGTGTATATTACCTCTTTTAATCTGCAATAAAGCATAATTTGACAGAATACGGAGGTGAGGAAAATGTCAGGAGAAGTTCTCTCCCAAAATGAAATAGATGCACTGCTTTCTGCAATATCAACGGGTGAAATGGATGCTGAAGAGCTGAAAAAAGAAGAAAAAGAGAAAAAAGTAAAGGTTTATGATTTCAAACGCGCGCTGCGGTTTTCTAAAGACCAAATCCGCAGTTTAACAAGAATTCATGACAATTTTGCAAGACTTCTTACAACTCACTTTTCTGCTCAGCTCAGAACGTATATCCATATATCGGTCAGCTCTGTTGATCAGGTTCCATACGAGGAATTTATCCGTTCCATACCGAATATGACGATTCTGAATTTATTCGATGTCCATCCGATGGAAGGCAGAATTATGATGGAGGTCAACCCGACGATTGCCTATACGATGATGGATCGTGTGATGGGCGGCATCGGGATCAGTCATAATAAGGTTGATAGTTTAACAGAAATTGAAACGAAAATTATTTCTAATTTATTTGAAAATGCACTGGGAAATTATAAAGAAGCTTGGCAGTCCATAGCTGATATTGAACCCGAAATGACTGAGTTTGAAGTGAATCCGCAATTTGTTCAGATGGTATCTCCTAATGAAACGGTTGTTGTTATTTCACTCAACACACAAATCGGCGAAATCAGCGGTGTCATTAATCTTTGTATCCCGCATATCGTCCTCGAGCCGCTCATACCAAAGCTTTCGGTCCATTATTGGATGCAATCAGAAAGAAATGAACCGAAACCTGAGGAAACAAAGTCGCTTGAAAAACGTATCATGACAGCACAAATACCTGTCGTGGCCGAACTCGGCACATCTGAACTGACAATAGAAGAGTTTTTAAGTTTAGAAGTCGGAGACTGCATAACTTTGGACAAATCAGTAACAGATCCTCTTACTGTATTGGTCGGAGATAAGCCGAAATTTTTAGGACAAGCCGGCCGGGTGAATCGAAAACAGGCAGTGCAAATTTTAGACCACGACATAAGAGGTGAACAAGATGGAGAATAACAGATTATCTCAAGATGAGATTGACGCGCTTCTTAATGGCACGAGCAGCACACCGGACGAGCCTGAGGCTCCGGAAGTGCATGACTTATCGGACATGGAGCGTGATGCGATCGGTGAAATCGGAAATATTTCATTCGGCAGTTCAGCGACAGCTTTATCCACGCTTTTGAATCAAAAAGTTGATATTACGACTCCAAACGTAACTGTCATCCCAAGAAGTAAAATCAGTGATGCGTTTCCTGAACCGTATGTAGCAATTGAAGTGAATTATACGGAAGGTTTTAGCGGCAGCAACCTGCTAGTCGTCGAACAAAGTGACGCGGCTATTATTGCGGACCTAATGATCGGGGGAGACGGGAAAGGGGCAGATCCTTCACTTGGAGAGATTCATTTGAGCGCGGTTCAAGAAGCGATGAACCAAATGATGGGGTCGGCAGCAACGTCAATGTCTACTGTATTCAGTAAAAAAATTGATATTTCACCCCCGCGTGTAGAACTGCTTGATGTAAATGAAGAAAAAGGAACAGACCGTATTCCTGCTGATGAAATGCTGGTTAAAGTTTCTTTCCGCTTGAAGGTGGGCGAGTTAATAGACTCTAACATCATGCAGCTTTACCCGCTGACATTTGCTAAAGATTTGATTTCGAGTCTTATGACGACCACGGAAAGTCCAGCTGAAGAAACAACGCAGGATTCTGACGTTACATATGAACAGCCCCAAGAGCCTGTAACGCCTGAGCCGCACATAGAACAGCAGCATGCGCCGGCTAAAAGACAGGGGAAACCGAAAAAAGCAGCGCCTGTTCAAGTTTCACCAGTGGAATTTTCATCATTTGATCCGAGTGAGAGCACACAAGCTCCTATCAACAATCTGGATATGCTTTTGGATATCCCGCTTTCGATCACTGTTGAACTCGGCAGAACGAAAAGAAGCGTAAAGGAAATTTTAGAGCTTTCAGCCGGAAGTATTATTGAGCTTGATAAATTAGCCGGTGAGCCGGTAGATATTTTAGTGAATCAGCGTATCGTTGCCAAAGGCGAAGTCGTGGTCATTGAGGAAAACTTCGGAGTAAGGGTCACTGACATTTTAAGCCAGGCAGAACGCATTAATAATTTAAAATAAAGAAACACGAGGAGAGAGAAAAAATTATGGCACATAGAATTTTAATTGTAGATGACGCAGCATTTATGAGAATGATGATTAAAGATATTTTGGTGAAAAACGGTTTTGACGTAGTTGCAGAAGCCGAAAATGGAGCTCAGGCTGTAGAAAAATTTAAAGAGCATTCTCCTGACTTAGTTACAATGGATATCACAATGCCAGAAATGGACGGTATCACTGCATTAAAAGAAATTAAACAAATTGATGCACAAGCTAAAATCATTATGTGCTCTGCCATGGGACAGCAATCAATGGTTATCGATGCTATTCAAGCAGGCGCTAAGGATTTTATCGTAAAACCTTTCCAGGCAGACCGTGTGCTTGAAGCAATCAACAAAACATTAAGCTAAAGGGTGTACGACTGTTGAAAAAGAGTCAATATTTCATTGCTTTTATATGTTTTTTCATTTTATTCAGTGTACATCCGCTTGCTGCTGATGCCGCGGCATCTGAAGATTCAACTGTAAACGAATGGTTTCAAAAGAAAGATGAAAAGACCGCAGATAAGTCAGAGCAAAAGAAAGAAAAAACGACACAAACTGCTGATGAGACGGAGGGAGCTGCTGCTCCTTCTGTTTCAGCCTTTGATTTTGTGAAGATGATTTTCGCTTTATTGTTTGTCATCGCGCTGATTTACGGGCTTGTTAAGCTTATGAACAAAAGAAACCGGCTGCTAAAGCCTTTTCAATATGTCGAAAATATCGGCGGAACATCGGTTGGCCAAAACCGATCTATCCAATTGATTAAAGTCGGCAACAGTGTTCTCGTCGTTGGGGTAGGAGAGACAATCCAGCTTCTTAAAGAAATTGAGGATGAAAAGGAAATCGAAGACATTCTCAGTCAGCATGAAGAGGCGATGTCAAGCAAAATAGAATGGCAAAAGCTTGCGAAACCCCTAAAGGGTTCTGAGAATCAGCCGCAGCAAAAGCTGACTTCATTTTCAAAAGCATTAAAAGAGCAGCTTGAAGAGCTAAAACAAAACCGTTCAGAAGGAAAAAAGAAAGGCCCACGTCATCATGAATGAGTTTATAAATATTTTCAGTTCAAGCGATCCGGATAACGTTAGTTCAACGGTTAAACTACTATTATTGTTAACTGTATTTTCAGTGGCGCCTGGAATATTGATTCTTATGACTTGTTTTACCCGCATCGTCATCGTTCTGTCTTTTGTCAGAACTTCACTGGCGACGCAATCAATGCCGCCAAATCAGGTCCTTATCGGCCTTGCGCTATTTTTAACGTTTTTTATTATGGCTCCCACTTTTTCAGAGATTAATAAAGAAGCGCTGACACCATTGATGGACAATAAAATCAGTTTGGAAGAAGCGTATACAAAAGCTGAGGAACCGATTAAAGAATTTATGAGTAAGCATACAAGGCAGAAGGATTTGGCACTGTTTATGAATTACGCGAAAATGGATAAACCCGAATCGTTAAAAGATATTCCTCTTACAACGATGGTTCCCGCTTTTGCCATTTCGGAGCTCAAAACAGCGTTTCAAATTGGCTTTATGATTTTTATCCCCTTTTTAATTATTGATATGGTAGTGGCGAGCGTTCTGATGTCAATGGGGATGATGATGCTCCCTCCAGTTATGATTTCTCTGCCCTTTAAAATTTTACTTTTTGTTTTAGTAGACGGCTGGTATTTAATTGTGAAATCTTTGCTTCAGAGCTTTTAGGGTAGGTGCTAAACGTGAATTCAGAATTTGTAATTTCTATGGCGGAAAAAGCTGTATATGTAACGCTGATGATCAGCGCGCCTCTGCTTGCGATTGCTTTATTGGTCGGATTAATCGTCAGTATCTTTCAGGCCACAACTCAAATCCAGGAACAGACTTTGGCGTTTATTCCCAAAATCGTGGCAGTCCTGTTGGCACTGATTTTTTTCGGGCCATGGATGCTGTCGACGATCCTTTCGTTCACAACAGAGCTGTTTTCTAATTTAAATCGATTTGCAGGGTAATACAGTGATGAATTCAATTATTGATTTATTTCCTGCTTTTTTATTGGTTTTTATTAGAATCTCTGCTTTTTTTGTAACGGTCCCGTTATACGGCCACCGAAACGTACCGGCTGTACATCGTGTCGGATTTGCTTTTTTTCTTGCAGTCATATGTTTCAGCACGATTGATAAACCCCCGTCTATGGAGGTTGACGAGCAATATATGCTGCTGGCGTTTAAAGAAGCTTTGGTGGGGCTGTGTCTTGGTTTGATTGCTTATATGATGATTGCTGCTGTTCAGATAGCCGGTTCGTTTATTGATTTTCAGATGGGTTTTTCAATTGCGAACGTTATCGATCCGCAAACGGGCGCACAGAGTCCATTGATTGGCCAGTTTATCTATACGATGGCTCTTTTGTTTATGCTGAGTGTCAATGCGCATCATTTGCTGCTGGACGGTATTTACTACAGCTTTCAGTATATTTCAGTTGATCAGGCATTTCCGAATTTTGGCGATGAAAAGTTTGCTTATCTTATCGCCAAAAGCTTTAATGCAATGTTTATTATCGCATTTCAAATGTCGGCACCGGTTGTGGCCAGTTTGTTTCTTGTGGATCTTGCATTAGGCATCGTAGCCCGGGCGGTTCCGCAATTAAATGTATTTGTTGTCGGTCTGCCTTTAAAGATCGCTGTCAGTTTTATCATGCTCATCGTGTGTATGTCCGTTATCTTCGTCGTTGTTCGGAATGTTTTCGGCTTAACGATTGAAACGATGCGGAATCTTTTAGCATTGGTCGGTGTTTCTTAATGAAGCTAAGAATTGACCTCCAATTTTTTGCGGGAGAGAAGACCGAGAAAGCCACTCCGAAAAAACGGAAGGATACTAGAAAAAAAGGGCAGGTTGCAAAAAGCTCTGATGTGAATACCGCCGTTTCATTATTAGTGATCTTCCTTTCGTTTATTGCGATCGGCCCGTATATGAGAGACAGGCTGCTGTCATTTATAGAGACATTTTACACGGAGTCACTCACAATGAAGCTCTCAGAATCAAATGTACATACCCTGTTTATCAGCTTATTAAAGGATACTGGCATCGTACTTGCTCCGATTCTGCTCGTCGCTCTTGTTGCAGGAGTTGTAAGCAACTATATGCAGGTTGGATTTTTATTTTCTACGGAAGTGATCCAGCCTAAGCTTGAAAAATTGGATCCGATAAAAGGCTTTAAACGGATATACAGCATGAGGGCGATTGTAGAACTGCTTAAATCGGTTTTGAAAATTGCTGTAGTCGGGTTTGCGGCGTTTGTTGTGCTTTGGGTGCACTATGGAGAAATTCTCCGTCTCCCGCTTTTGACACCTGAAGAAGCGCTTTCCTTTGTTTCAAAACTCACCCTGTGGATGGGGCTGAGCGGAGCAGGGGCTTTGTTGATTCTTGCCGGACTCGATTATTTATATCAGAGATTTGACTATGAGAAAAATATCAAAATGTCAAAGCAGGATATAAAAGATGAGTACAAAAAATCTGAGGGAGACCCGATTATTAAGTCTAAAATTAAGCAAAGACAGCGGGAAATGGCAATGAGGCGGATGATGCAGGAAGTGCCGAAAGCTGATGTCATTATCACAAACCCGACTCACTATGCGATCGCACTTAAATATGACGAAGAAAAAATGGACGCACCTTACATTGTTGCAAAAGGTGTTGACCACCTTGCATTAAAAATAAGAAAGATTGCTAAAGAGCATGATGTCATGATGGTAGAAAACAGGCCGCTTGCCCGTGCGTTATATGATCAGGTTGAAATTGATCAGGCAGTGCCGGAAGAGTTTTTTAAAGTCTTGGCAGAAATCCTGGCTTACGTATTTAAAACGAAACAAAAAGTAAATTGAATTTTATGATTCAAAAGGAGAGAAAAAACAGCATGTCAACAAGAGATTTATCCGTTTTAATAAGTGTTGTCCTCATTGTGGCAATGCTGGTGATACCATTTCCTCCATGGCTGTTAAGTATTTTGATCATTATTAATATTTCTCTTGCGTTGATCGTGCTTCTCACCACAATGAATATGCAAGAACCGCTGCAGTTTTCGATTTTTCCGTCTCTGCTGCTGCTTTTGACCTTATTTCGTCTGGGCTTGAATGTGTCCACGACGCGTTCGATCCTTTCGCACGGTGAAGGAGGGAAGGTTGTTGAGACCTTCGGTAACTTCGTTGTCGGCGGAAATGTTTTAGTCGGACTTGTTGTATTTATTATCTTAATTATTATTCAGTTTATCGTCATCACAAAGGGCGCGGAACGTGTTTCCGAGGTTGCGGCAAGATTTACGCTTGATGCAATGCCGGGGAAACAGATGAGTATTGATGCAGATTTAAATGCAGGCATGATCAATGAACAGGAAGCGAAACACCGCCGTGAAAAAGTAGCTCGGGAAGCAGACTTTTACGGTGCGATGGACGGTGCCAGCAAATTTGTGAAAGGTGATGCAATTGCCGGAATTATTATTGTCATGATCAATAGCATTTTCGGAATCATTATCGGTATGCTGCAGCAAGGCATGGCGATACAAGAGGCCGCCTCTCATTTTACGATGCTGACTGTAGGGGATGGAATTGTATCGCAAATTCCGGCACTTTTAATTTCTACAGCTACAGGTATTGTCGTGACAAGAGCAGCCTCCGAAGGAAACTTAGGTCATGACATCACAGGCCAGCTGTTCGCTTATCCAAAGCTCTTATATGTTACAGCAGCAACCATTCTGCTTCTTGGCTTGTTTACTCCGATTGGTATTTTCCTAACAGGGCCGCTTGCAGGTCTGCTTGCTTTTGGCGGTTATACGCTATCTAAAACAGGCAAGGAAAAAGAAGAAGTGGATGAGATTCTTGAGGAAGAGGCTGAAGTTGACGAGCTCAAAAGCCCTGAAAGTGTTGTACAGCTTCTGCATATAGATCCGATAGAATTCGAGTTTGGCTATGGCCTGATTCCGTTGGCGGATGCTAATCAGGGCGGGGATTTATTAGACCGGATTGTGATGATTCGCCGTCAGCTTGCGCTGGAACTTGGGCTTGTCATTCCTGTCGTGCGTATCAGAGACAATATTGCTTTGCAGCCCAATGAATATCGATTGAAAATTAAAGGAAATGAAGTAGCGAAAGGCGAGCTATTACTAGATCATTATCTAGCAATGTCGCCTACGCCTGAAGACGACTTGATTGAAGGGATCGAGACAGTAGAACCGTCGTTTGGACTTCCAGCCAAATGGATTGGTGAATCGGTGAAGGATGAAGCTGACATGTTGGGCTATACAGTTGTAGATCCGGCTTCAGTTGTTTCAACACATATTACAGAGAAAATTAAGCAGCATGCTCATGAATTAATCGGCAGACAGGAGACGAAACAGCTGATTGATCATTTGAAAGAAACGTATCCGGTCCTAGTGGAAGAGGTTACGCCAAATCCATTATCTGTCGGAGATATTCAGAAAGTGCTGGCTAAGCTTTTAAAAGAAAAAGTTTCAATCCGCAATTTGGTAACCATTTTTGAAACGCTTGCCGATTATGGAAAACTGACAACAGACTCTGATCTTTTGACAGAGTACACAAGGCAGGCGCTGGCTAAGCAAATTACTGCCCAGTTTGCCAAAGAAAATGAAGTGTTAAAAGTTATCACTTGTTCGGGCCGTGTAGAAAAGGCAATTGCTGACGGCGTACAGCAAACAGAACATGGGAACTATTTGTCGCTTGAACCTGATGTGTCGGAAAGTATTGTGCGCTCTGTTGCAAAAGAAGCCGAACAGCTCTCAATACGGCAAGAAACTGCGATCCTTCTTTGCTCGCCGCCTGTAAGGATGTATGTGAAACAGCTTCTGGAACGATATTTTCCAGATCTCCCTGTTCTTTCTTATAACGAGCTTGAGGCTAATGTCGAAGTTCAAAGCATTGGAGTGGTGGATATTTAATGAAAATCAAAAAATTTACTGCTGCTTCAATGCAAGAAGCGGCACTTCTTATCAGAAAAGAACTAGGCAATGAAGCGGTTATACTAAATTCTAAAAAAATCAATAAGCGGAAATGGTTCGGGCTTATAAAAAAACCGGCTGTTGAAGTAATTGCCGTATTGGATCAAGATTTTCTCGAGAAAAAGACAGCTGAAAAGGCAGCAGAGCCGAAACAAACGTCAAAATCACCTGTCAGCAGTCCGAAAATAGAGGAGAGGATAACCCCTCAAATGCCTGCTCAATCTGAGCCAGGCGATTTTTCAGCTTATCAATCCGTACTTCCTGAATCGCTCAGAAAAGCTGAACTGCTTTTGGATGAAACCGGTGTTAATGAATCAATTAAGACCAGTACTATGAAAAAAATACTGCAATTCTCTGTTGAATCGGGCGGACTGACGGAAGAAAACGTGGTCGGTAAACTTCAGGATATTCTGTGCGAGGCACTTCCTCCAGCAAACAAGTGGCAGGAGCCCATTCATTCGAAATATATCGTGCTGTTTGGTTCGACGGGTGCGGGAAAAACAACAACGCTTGCAAAACTAGCAGCGTCTTCTCTGCTTGAAAAACAGAAAAAAATTGCTTTTATTACAACAGATACTTACCGGATTGCAGCTGTTGAACAGTTGAAAACATATGCCGAGCTGCTGCAGGCTCCTCTGGAAGTTTGTTATACAAAAGAGGAATTTCAGCGGGCGAAAGAATTATTTGCTGAATATGATCATGTATTTATCGATACAGCAGGCAGAAACTTCAGAGAACAGCAATATATTGATGAACTGAAAGAGACGATTCCTTTTGAAAGCAGCATTCAGTCATTTCTCGTTTTGTCAGCGACTGCAAAGTATGAAGATATGAAACAAGTTGTCAGACGTTTTTCATCTGTTCCTGTCAATCAGTTTATCTTTACTAAAATAGATGAGACTGCTTCATTAGGCTCTGTATTCAGTATACTGGCAGAATCGAAGATAGGCGCCGGGTTTATCACAAACGGTCAGAATGTGCCGGAGGATATACAGACAGTCTCGCCGCGGGAGTTTGTAGGGATGCTGTGCAGATGAACAGATTTGACCAAGCAGCAACTTTACGGGCGAAAATGAAGAAGCGTCAGCGCGATCTGCCGATTGTTTTTGAACAGAAAGCTAAAACACTTGCAGTCATCAGCGGCAAGGGCGGTGTCGGAAAATCCAACATCACTTTAAATATGGCTCTTGCGCTGCAGAATAAAGGTAAGAAGGTACTGCTTATTGATCTTGATATCGGAATGGGGAACATTGATATATTAATGGGAAACTCATCCTCCGCCACGATTATTGATGTTCTAACTGAGCGCAAGCCTTTTATGCAATCCATATCTACAGGGCCAAAGGGTCTACGGTATATATCTGGCGGAACTGGGCTGGATGTGATGTTTCAGCTGGACCAGAAAAAATGGACCTTTTTTGCTAATGAGCTTTCTCATGCGTTAAGTCAGTTCGATTATGTACTGTTTGACATGGGGGCGGGCTTATCAAAAGACCAGCTGCCTTTTATTTTATCAGCAGAAGACATTTTGATCATAACAACCCCGGAGCCTACAGCCATTATGGATGCATACAGCGCTGTCAAACATCTCGCTCTGACAGGAAATCAGCTTTCAATGAAAGTAGCAGTCAATCGGTGCCGTGGTCAAAAGGAAGGGCTTGACGCTTTTACCCGCCTTTCCCGGACCATTCAGATGTTTTTAGGCGAAGCAGTTCAGTTTGCCGGTTCAGTCCCCGACGACGGGATCGTGAGCGAAGCAGTTGTCGAACAGGTTCCTTTTTTATTAAAAAGTCCTCAGGCAAAAGCCAGCCGGTCAGTCCGTCTCTTAGCGGACGCCTTGTTTGAAAGAGAAGAAACTAGACACGAAGAAGAAAAACAGACATTTATTGAGAAATTATCTTCTTTTTTAATGAGGAGGGCTTAATTTGATTCGTGTGCTTGTAGTTGATGATTCGGCATTTATGAGAAAAATGATAAGTGATTTTCTAACCGAGGAAAAGCAGATAGAAGTAATCGGAACTGCGAGAAACGGAGAAGAGGCACTTAAAAAGATAGAGTTGCTGAAACCGGATGTTATTACACTTGATATTGAAATGCCGGTGATGAATGGAACAGACACACTACGGAAAATTATTGAGATTTATCAGCTGCCGGTTATTATGGTTTCAAGTCAGACCCAGCAAGGAAAAGAGTGCACGATTAACTGTTTAGAGATAGGAGCCTTTGATTTTATTACAAAGCCATCTGGTTCTATATCTCTAGATTTATACAAAATTAAAGAACAATTAGTTGAGCGGGTCATCGCGGCTGGACGTTCTACTCACCAAAAAGCTGCGGCTCCGACGGTCATTCGGCCTGAGCCTAAACCTAAACCCATCGCTAAGCCAGTATGGAGTCAGCCAAAATCTGGTCCAAACAGACATATTGTTTGTATCGGCACGTCAACGGGCGGCCCAAGGGCGCTTCAAAAGGTAATACCAAAGCTTCCTAAAGATTTAAACGCGCCTGTAGTCGTTGTACAGCACATGCCTGAAGGTTTTACTGCTTCTCTGGCTGATCGGCTGAACCATCTGTCTGACATTCATGTAAAGGAAGCAAAAGATGGAGAAGCAGCTATTAACGGCTGTGTGTACATAGCTCCGGGGGGAAAAAACATATCCGTTATCAAAAACAGCGGCAGCCTTAAAATCGTGCTTGATAATCACGATACACCAAGCCGTCACAAACCATCAGCAGACTACTTGTTCCGTTCTGTCGGCAAACTTGCAGACTATGAAAAAGTAGCGGTCATTATGACTGGAATGGGCAGCGACGGTACTGCCGGTCTTAAGGACATGCTTGCGTCCGGCAATGTGAAAACCATTGCAGAGTCTGAAGAATCTTGTGTTGTATTTGGGATGCCGAAAGCAGCCGTTAAGGCGGGCCTCGTTCATGAAATTAAACATGTGGAAGATATCGCAGCATCCATCACAAGCTGTGTGAAAAAAGAGAGGGTGTGATTCAAATGGATATGAATCAATATTTAGATGTCTTTATTGATGAAAGTAAAGAACATTTACAAACATGTAATGAAAAGCTGCTCCTTTTAGAGAAAGACCCGACAGATCTTCAGCTCATCCACGATATATTCAGGGCTGCCCATACACTAAAAGGAATGAGTGCAACAATGGGTTATACGGATTTAGCCCATTTAACCCATTTGCTTGAAAATGTATTGGATGCTTTTCGAAACGGAGATATGGCAGTTACATCAGACTGGATGGATATCTTGTTTGAAGCTCTGGATCATCTGGAAGCAATGGTTCAGTCTATTATTGACGGCGGGGATGGTAAAAGAGACATCTCTGAAGTGAGCGCAAAGCTTGACGTGAACGGTGTGCATGCTGAGACTGCTGCTTCAGCGGAACCTGCTGAAGCGAAGGGTTCAGCATCTGACTGGGAATATGATGAGTTTGAACGAACAGTAATAGAAGAAGCAGAGGAGCAGGGTTTCAAACGGTATGAAATTACAATTTCTCTGAAAGAAGACTGTATGTTAAAAGCAGTCCGTGTATATATGGTTTTTGAAAAGCTAAATGAAATCGGAGAGGTAGCCAAAACAATACCGAGTGCGGAAGTGCTGGAGACGGAAGATTTCGGCACTGACTTCCAGGTTTGCTTCTTAACGAATCAAACGGCTGAAGACGTTGAACAGATCATCAACGGAGTTTCAGAGGTTGAGCATGTTGAAATTATTCAGGGCTCGCCTTTACAACCAGCTGAAAAACCGGAAGAGCCTCAGGCGGATATACCAGCTGCTGCACAGACACCTGTTAAGCAGGACAAACAAAAGCAGCCTGCTAAAAACGATGAACAGTCGAAGCATACAGCCGGCGGATCTAAAACAATTCGTGTCAATATTGACAGACTTGATTCTTTAATGAACCTGTTTGAAGAGCTTGTCATTGACCGCGGGCGTCTTGAGCAGATTGCAAAAGAGCTTGAGCACAATGAATTGACTGAAACAGTAGAGCGAATGACGAGAATTTCCGGCGATTTGCAGTCTATTATACTCAACATGAGAATGGTTCCGGTTGAAACCGTTTTTAACCGTTTCCCGAGAATGATTCGCCAGCTTCAAAAAGAGCTGAATAAAAAAATCGAACTCTCCATCATCGGCGCGGAAACAGAACTTGATCGAACAGTAATTGATGAAATTGGAGATCCGCTCGTTCACTTAATCAGAAACAGTATTGACCATGGGATTGAGTCTCCGGAAACGCGTTTGCAAAAAGGGAAACCTGAGTCTGGCAAAGTTGTGCTGAAAGCTTATCACAGCGGAAATCACGTCTTTATTGAAGTGGAGGATGACGGAGCAGGCCTTAATCGAAAAAAAATCCTTGAAAAAGCGCTTGAGCGCGGTGTCATTACAGAAAGAGAAGCTGAAACATTAGAAGACAATGAAATTTATGAATTGATATTTGCTCCGGGGTTCTCTACAGCTGATCAAATTTCGGATATTTCCGGACGGGGCGTCGGACTTGATGTTGTAAAAAACAAACTCGAATCACTCGGCGGTTCAGTCAGTGTGAAATCTGCAGAAGGACAAGGATCACTATTCAGCATCCAGCTTCCGCTTACATTGTCCATTATTTCAGTTCTGCTGATCAAATTAGAAGAAGAGACATTTGCGATTCCGATTTCTTCTATAATTGAAACGGCCGTTATCGATAGAAAAGACATTCTGCAAACGCATGACCGTGAAGTCATCGATTTTAGAGGCCATATTGTCCCTGTCGTTTATTTAAAAGAAGAGTTTAAAATAGAAGATACTAGACAAGATGCGGAACAGCTCCATATCATTGTCGTGAAAAAAGGCGACAAACCTACTGCATTTGTGGTGGACTCCTTTATTGGCCAGCAGGAAGTTGTGCTGAAATCACTCGGAGATTATTTAACAAACGTCTTTGCAATTTCCGGAGCTACTATTTTAGGAGACGGAGAAGTAGCGCTCATTATCGATTGTAACGCACTGATTATTTAACCATACGAGGAGGTGTCTCACATGACTGCAGAAATTAAAACAGGCGAAAAAATGATTGTCTTTATGGTAAACGGCAAAGAATATGCCATTTCTGTCACTCAGGTGAAATCAATTGAGAAATGGCAAAAGCCGACGAGAGTGCCAGGGGTTGAGCCTTATATTTGCGGAGTGATCAATTTGCGCGGCGTGGTGACTCCAGTTATTGATTTAAGAAAGCGTCTCAGCTTGCCTGAGTATGAAATTACCGATGAAACACGAATTATCATTATTGCTTATCGTGATATTGAAGTCGGCTGGATAGTGGATGAAGCAAATGATGTCATAACAGTACAGGAAAGTGAAATAGAGTCCGCTCCAGAAAGTGTTCAAAAAGACACGTATGTGTCGATCAAACAGATTGTAAAACAAGAGAACAGGCTCTTAAATATTATTGATGCAAATGCGGTTTTGGATAAAGAATCATCTCAGTCCGCTGTGCCCGATCAAGCTTAATCTTAAAGGGGTTATGACATGAGTATTTTTAATGGAATCAAAGAAGAGCAGATGGACATTTTGCGGGAAGTCGGCAATATCGGAGCCGGCCACTCTGCTTCTGCAATGGCCCAGCTGTTAAATAGAAAGATTGATATGGAAGTCCCGTTTGCAAAGTTATTATCGTTTGATGAACTTGTAGACTTTTTCGGCGGAGCAGAAATGCCGGTCGCCAGCATTTTTTTAAGAATGGAAGGCGATTTGACGGGCTCGATGTTCTTTATAATGCCTTTTTATCAGGCGGAACAGTTTATCAGAGAGCTGATAGGCAACCCGGATTTTGATATTGAAAATTTGGGTGAAGATCATATGAGTTCTTCCGCTTTGCATGAACTGGGCAATATTTTAGCAGGATCATATTTAACGGCATTGGCTGATTTGACGAAACTCCAGCTTTACCCGAGTGTTCCAGAAGTTTCACTGGACATGTTCGGTGCTGTCATCAGTGAAGGTCTGATGGAGCTCAGTCAGGTTGGGGAACATGCAATTGTTGTTGACACGTCAATTTTTGATCAAAGCCATCAGCAGGAGCTAAAAGCGCATATGTTTATGCTGCCGGACTATGATTCATTTGAAAAGCTCTTTGTTGCCTTGGGTGCTTCATTATGAGTACGACTGAGGCTGCTGTTGTAAAGGTTGGAATTGCGGACGTGAAGATTGCCCGCTTCCCGGATTCGATCCGGACGTCTGGTTTAGGGTCGTGTGTGGGGCTGGTGCTTTACGATAAAGAAAAGCAAACGGCGGGGCTTGTTCATGTCATGTTGCCGGATTCGACGTTATCCAAAACAGCTGAACTCAATCGGGCAAAATATGCCGATACCGCTGTAAAAGCTACGATTGATATGCTGGTAGAAGCGGGCTGCCGAAAGTTTGCGTTAAAAGCAAAGCTTGCCGGTGGATCAGAGATGTTTAAATTTAAAATGACGAATGATTTGATGAAGATCGGACCGAGAAATGTCTTAGCGATAAAGGAACAGCTGTCATTATATAATATTCCGATTATCAGTGAAGATACGGGCGGCTCAAGCGGCCGGACGATAGAATTTGAACCGAAGTCCTGCATGCTGCATATTCGAACTGTTAAACAAGGTGAAAAAACGATTTAATTAAGGTATTAGGGGGATAACAATGCAATCCTTGAATTATGAAGATCAGGTGCTTTGGTCGCGCTGGAAAGAGTGGAAAGATCCTAAGGCCGGTGATGATTTAATGCGCCGTTATATGCCGCTTGTCACATATCATGTAGGCAGAATTTCTGTCGGACTGCCAAAATCGGTGCATAAAGACGATCTTATGAGCCTTGGTATGCTTGGTTTATATGATGCCCTTGAAAAATTTGACCCTAGCCGGGACTTAAAATTTGATACCTACGCCTCGTTTAGAATTCGCGGTGCAATTATTGACGGGCTTCGTAAAGAGGATTGGCTGCCCAGAACCTCGCGTGAAAAAACAAAGAAGGTAGAAGCGGCGATTGAAAAGCTTGAACAGCGCTACCTTCGGAATGTATCGCCCGCAGAAATTGCAGAGGAACTCGGAATGACGGAACAGGATGTAGTGTCAACAATGAATGAAGGTTTTTTTGCAAACCTGCTGTCAATTGACGAAAAGCTTCATGATCAGGATGACGGGGAAAACATCCAGGTCATGATCAGAGATGACAAAAATGTCCCGCCGGAAGAAAAGATCATGAAAGATGAACTGATTGCGCAGCTTGCGGACAAGATTCACGAACTCTCTGAGAAAGAACAGCTTGTGGTCAGTTTGTTCTATAAAGAGGAATTGACATTGACAGAAATCGGACAGGTATTGAATCTTTCTACGTCCCGTATATCACAAATACATTCAAAGGCACTATTTAAATTAAAGAATCTGCTGGAAAAAGTAATTCAATAAAGAATTCTCATGATTAGCGAGTGAAAAACATGTCAACACTATTATGGCTTTTAAGCTTCACGCTTCACGGCGTTCTTCTGTACGCTGTCATCATCCTGTATATGAGGCTCGCAGCTGTGAAAGAAACAGAAAAACAGCAAAAGAAGATGCTGGAAGAGACGGAGAACACACTTGCGGCATTTCTTCTTGAATTAAAAGAAGAAAATGAGAAGTTGATAGACAACTTGGATGCAGCTTCTAGTCAAACTGAAGAAAAACAGAAGACGGAGCATCTGCACGCTGAACAACATTCAGAGCGGAATGCTGTTCAGGAAGAAGATAACACTCTTCCCGAGCATATCGAAGGTCTCATCAATGAGGTTGAGAGGACGGAAGAGAACGTAAACAGCGATGCCCGATCATTTGAAGATCAAGTTATGGCATTACATGAGCAGGGATATTCAGCTGGTGAAATTGCTCAGAAATTGAAGAGCGGAAAGACAGAAATCGAGCTATTTTTAAAATTTCGCTCCAAAGCTGTAAAGGATTCTTGATTGTCGCATAAAGCTGTGTTATATTATGTCTTGGTGTTAAATACACACGCTTAACGATTTATGCAGAGGGTGCTGCAGGCGGCAGTTCTGCACAAAAATGACCTAAGCGGAGGAAAAAAACCATTATATTAGGAGGAAATAACATGTCAGTCATTTCTATGAAGCAATTGCTTGAAGCTGGTGTTCACTTCGGTCACCAAACACGCCGTTGGAACCCAAAAATGAAGCGTTATATTTTCACGGAGCGTAACGGAATCTACATCATTGACCTTCAAAAAACAGTCAAAAAAGTAGAGGAAGCTTACAACTTCACTAAAAATCTTGCTGCTGAAGGCGGAAGAATCCTTTTCGTTGGAACAAAAAAACAAGCTCAAGATTCTGTTAAAGAAGAAGCTCAACGCTCTGGCATGTACTATGTCAACCAACGCTGGTTGGGCGGTACATTAACAAACTTTGAAACAATCCAAAAACGTATTAAACGTCTTAAAGACATTGAAAAAATGCAAGAAAACGGTACGTTTGAAGTACTTCCTAAAAAAGAAGTCGTTCAATTGAAAAAAGAATTAGAGCGTCTTGAAAAATTCCTAGGCGGAATTAAAGAAATGAAGGATCTTCCTGATGCATTATTCATCATCGATCCTCGTAAAGAGCGCATCGCTGTTGCTGAAGCTCGCAAATTAAACATCCCTATCATCGGAATTGTAGATACTAACTGTGATCCTGATGAAATCGATGTTGTAATTCCTGCGAACGATGACGCTATCCGCGCTGTTAAACTTCTAACTTCTAAAATGGCAGATGCAATCTTAGAAGCGAAGCAAGGCGAAGAAGAAGCGGAAGTTGCTGAAGATACTGCACCAGAAACAGAAACAACAACTGCGTAACCTATTCAAAAGGTGATAAGAGGGACTGCCTTTTATCACCTTTTTTCAAGAAAAATGTAATGATACATATCTTGTTTAAACATATAAGGAGGAATACAAATGGCTATTACTGCACAGCAAGTAAAAGAACTGCGTCAAAAAACTGGCGCGGGTATGATGGATTGTAAAAAAGCGTTAACTGAAACTGATGGAGATATGGACAAAGCAATTGACCTTCTTAGAGAAAAAGGAATTGCAAAAGCAGCGAAGAAAGCTGACCGTATCGCAGCAGAAGGTTCAACTCTTATTAAAACTGACGGCAACAAAGGTGTTATTTTAGAAGTAAACTCTGAAACTGATTTCGTTGCGAAAAACGAAGGCTTCATAGAGCTTCTTAACACATTAGCTGACCACCTTCTTGCAAACACTCCTGCAGATGTTGAAGAAGCAATGGGACAAAAAATGGACAACGGATCTACTGTAGAAGAGTACATTACAAGTGCAGTAGCTAAAATCGGTGAGAAAATCACTCTTCGCCGCTTTGCTGTTCTTACAAAAGACGACAGCTCTGCATTCGGTGCTTACCTTCACATGGGCGGACGCATCGGCGTATTAACTGTTCTTAACGGTACAACTGACGAAGAAACTGCAAAAGATATCGCAATGCATGTTGCTGCGGTTAACCCTCGTTACATTTCTCGTGACCAAGTATCAGCAGAAGAAACAGACCATGAGCGTCAAATCTTAACTCAGCAAGCTCTTCAAGAAGGAAAACCTGAAAACATCGTAGCGAAAATGGTTGAAGGCCGTCTGAACAAATTCTTCGAAGAAATTTGTCTTTTAGACCAAGCATTCGTTAAAAACCCAGATGAAAAAGTGAAACAAGTTGTTGCAGCGAAAAACGCAACTGTTGAAACTTTCGTTCGCTATGAAGTTGGAGAAGGTATCGAAAAACGTCAAGAAAACTTTGCTGAAGAAGTAATGAACCAAGTGAAAAAATAATGGTGAAAAGATTTCGCGATCAAGTCGCGTCTTTTCAGGCAGTATAGGGGACACACTTTGTGTTCCCTATTTTTAAAACTATATTTACAAACCTTTTTTTCTCTTGCATAATAGAAAACGGCAATGTTTACACTTGGAGGTTATTATGGAAAAACCAAAATACAAACGTATCGTATTAAAGCTTAGCGGTGAAGCATTGGCAGGGGAACAGGGTAACGGAATTAACCCTACTGTCATTCAATCCATTGCAAAGCAAGTGAAAGAAATCGCTGAGCTTGAAGTCGAAGTGGCTGTTGTAGTAGGCGGCGGCAACTTATGGCGCGGAAAAACAGGAAGTGACCTGGGCATGGACCGTGCAACTGCTGACTATATGGGGATGCTGGCCACAGTGATGAACTCGCTTGCTCTTCAAGACAGCTTAGAAACACTCGGAATCCAGTCCAGAGTGCAAACATCCATTGAAATGAGACAAGTTGCTGAACCATACATCAGAAGAAAAGCGATACGCCACTTAGAGAAAAAACGTGTCGTGATTTTTGCTGCGGGCACAGGGAACCCATACTTCTCAACTGATACGACAGCTGCACTGCGGGCTGCTGAAATTGAAGCAGACGTTATTTTAATGGCTAAAAACAATGTTGACGGTGTGTATAATGCTGACCCTAGAAAAGATGAATCAGCTGTTAAATATGAATCGCTTTCTTACCTTGACGTTTTAAAAGACGGTTTGGAAGTTATGGATTCAACAGCATCATCTTTATGCATGGATAATGACATTCCGCTAATCGTCTTTTCTATTATGGAAGAAGGAAATATTAAACGCGCTGTGACAGGCGAATCAATCGGAACGATCGTGAGGGGGAAATAACGTGTCAAAAGAAGTATTAACACAAACGAAAGAAAAAATGGAAAAAGCAATTGCTGCTTATCAGCGTGAACTGGCTACTGTACGAGCAGGCCGTGCGAACCCATCTTTATTAGATAAAGTAACAGTTGAATATTACGGAGCACAGACACCTTTAAATCAGCTGTCTTCTATTAACGTGCCTGAAGCCCGTATGCTGGTTATAACACCATACGACAAGTCAGCAATCGGAGATATCGAAAAAGCAATTTTAAAAGCGGATTTAGGCTTAACGCCAACGAGTGACGGCAATATGATTCGCATTGCGATTCCTGCGTTAACAGAAGAAAGACGTAAAGAATTAGTCAAAGTTGTAAAAAAATATGCTGAAGACGCGAAAGTGGCTGTGCGAAATGTACGCCGTGATGCGAACGATGATCTCAAAAAACTTGAGAAAAGCGGAGACATCACTGAAGACGAACTGCGTGCTTCCACTGAAGATGTTCAAAAACTGACAGATGAATATGTGTCAAAAATTGACAGTGTCACAAAAGACAAAGAAAAAGAAATCATGGAAGTTTAATGAAAAACTATGTACAATAGATAATAGTGAAAAGACCCTCTCATGTTTACAGGGGGTTTTTTTGTTAATACTGTTGATTACATCGTTATCAGCAGGGAATGCAACCTTTTTGGGTGACGGAGGAATCTCATGCTCAACATACTCAAAAATTGGAAGAACCAGCAAACTGCGGCTTCCAACTTAGAACGCTATACAAAAGAAGACATACTTAAGGGAGAAATTCCCGAACACATCGCCATTATAATGGATGGAAATGGCCGTTGGGCTAAAAAACGCTCTCTTCCCCGAATTGCAGGCCACCATGAAGGAATGAAGGTGGTTAAAAGGACGACAAAGCTTGCTAACGAATTGGGTGTCAAAGTACTGACTTTGTACGCATTTTCAACAGAAAACTGGAAGCGGCCGAAAATGGAAGTTGATTTTTTGATGAAGCTTCCTGAAGAATTTTTAAATACGTATCTCCCGGAGCTTGTTGAGGAGAATGTGCAGGTCCGGATTATAGGAGATGAATCAGCCTTGCCGCCGCACACAATGCGTGCGATTGAAAAGGCTGTAAAGGATACGGCGCAAAATGACGGGTTGATTCTTAATTTTGCTCTCAACTATGGGGGACGTACTGAAATTGTCACTGCTGCAAAAACACTCGCGGAAAAAGTCAAGGAGGGTTCTTTGAATATAGAAGACATTGATGAATCGCTTTTTTCTAAACATTTAATGACTGAATCTTTGCAGGATCCTGAACTTTTAATCCGAACGAGCGGCGAGATTAGACTAAGCAACTTTATGCTTTGGCAGGTTGCCTACAGTGAATTTGTCTTTACTGACGTCCTATGGCCTGACTTTAAAGAAAATCATTTCTTGCAGGCGTTAGGAGAATATCAGCAACGGGGCCGGAGGTTTGGCGGAATTTAGAGGATGGTGGACATGAAACAAAGAATTTTGACAGGTGTTCTGGCAGCAATTGTATTTTTATTTTTAGTTATTGTCGGGGAATTGCCGTTCACCATATTAGTTTATGCAATGGGCAGTGTAGCGCTTTTTGAGCTTTTGCGGATGAAAAAACTTAAGCTTGTTTCACTGCCGGGATTGATCAGTCTTTTATTATTGTGGATGTTCTTAATGCCAAGCCAGTATTCTTTTTTTGAAGCGATTGGTATCTCGAAAATTGAAGCGGCTTTGTTCGCAGTACTTATTTTATTGACGTACACAGTATTGGTGAAGAACACTTTTACCTTTGATGAAGTCGGCTTTATTACCCTTGCAACGATTTACATCGGAATGTGTTTTCATTATTTTATTGAAATCAGAAACCTTGATCAGCACGGGCTGACATACATCTTTTATGCCTGTGTCGTGATTTGGTCGACTGATTCCGGTGCATATTTTGTCGGGAAGTCGCTTGGTAAACGAAAACTGTGGCCTGAAATCAGCCCTAATAAAACAGTTGAGGGATTTGTAGGCGGAATTGTCATTGCACTTGTACTCTCGACAATTTTTCAGCTTGTCGCAAACCTGCCGATCCCATATTTCTATCTGCTTTTGATCACGCTGTTTTTGTCTGTTTTCGGACAGATTGGGGATTTAGTAGAATCCGCTCTGAAAAGACATTACGAGGTAAAGGATTCTGGGAAGATTCTTCCCGGGCATGGCGGGGTGCTAGACCGTTTTGACAGTTTTTTGTTTGTCATGCCTTTCTTGTACTTTCTGCTTGCCCTTTTTTCATAAAAAAGTCTAATATGAATATGAGACTGATTATGCAGCAAAAAGAATAGGAGTAGTGGCACTTTGAAAAATATTTGTCTTTTAGGAGCAACAGGATCAATCGGCGAACAGACTCTTGATGTATTGCGTACGCACCAAGACCAATTTCAGCTGATATCTATGTCGTTCGGCAAAAATATTGATAAGGCCGTGCCGATGATAGAGGCCTTTCAGCCGAAGTTTGTATCTGTCGGTGATCTGGATACATATCACAAATTAAAACAAGTTTCTTTTGCATTTGATTGCCAAATCGGGCTTGGAGAAGAAGGCCTGATTGAAGCGGCAGTTATGGAGGAAGTCGATATTGTTGTCAATGCCTTGCTTGGAAGTGTCGGTCTCATCCCTACATTAAAGGCGATCGAACAGAAAAAAACAATTGCGCTTGCAAATAAGGAAACTCTTGTCACTGCCGGGCATATAGTTAAAGAACATGCTAAGAAATACAATGTTCCGCTGCTGCCCGTTGACAGTGAGCATTCAGCCATTTTTCAAGCGCTACAAGGCGAACAGGCTAAAAACATTGATCGCCTCATCATTACGGCATCCGGCGGAAGTTTTCGGGACAAGACGCGGGAGCAGCTCGAATCAGTTACAATTGAAGATGCATTACAGCACCCGAATTGGTCAATGGGTGCAAAAATCACGATTGATTCGGCTACAATGATGAATAAGGGATTAGAGGTGATTGAGGCGCATTGGCTTTTCGATATTCCATATGAACAAATCGATGTGGTCTTACATAAGGAGAGTATCATCCATTCCATGGTAGAGTTTCATGACAAAAGTGTGATTGCACAGCTTGGCACTCCGGATATGAGGGTTCCGATTCAATATGCGCTCACCTATCCCGACCGATTGCCATTGCCAGACGCCAAAAGACTCGAGCTGTGGGAAATCGGCAGTCTTCATTTTGAGAAAGCTGACTTTGCCAGGTTCCGCTGCTTACAATTTGCCTTTGAATCAGGTAAAATAGGAGGAACAATGCCGACTGTGCTAAACGCGGCAAATGAAGTGGCTGTCGCCGCCTTTTTAGCCGGCAAGATATCGTTTTTGGCGATTGAAGACTGTATCGAAAAGGCATTAAACCGCCATCAGCTTATTCAAAAGCCTAGCTTGGCAGACATTCAGGAAGTGGACAAAGATACCCGGGGATACGTCAATTCAATACTCACATAAGGTGGTATGTTCGTGAATACAGTTATAGCGTTTATCATTATTTTCGGAACGCTCGTTTTCTTCCATGAACTGGGCCATTTGCTGTTAGCCCAAAGAGCGGGAATTCTGTGCCGTGAATTTGCGATCGGCTTTGGTCCAAAAATCTTTTCGTTCAAAAAAAATGAAACGGTGTATACGATCAGACTTCTTCCGGTCGGCGGATTTGTCCGCATGGCCGGAGAGGATCCGGAAATGATTGAAGTGAAACCCGGCTACACGATCGGGCTACTTTTTAACAAAGAGGATCAGGTTGAAAAAGTCATCATCAATCAAAAGGAAAAATACCCGGATGCTTTAATCATCGAGGTGGAAACGGCGGACCTAGAGCATGACATGAAGATCACCGGCTATGAACAGGGGAAAGAGGATGAGCTTTCCAGCTTTACTGTGAGTGAAACCTCCTTTTTCATTGTGGACGGAGAAGAAGTGCAGATCGCGCCGTATAACCGCCAATTTGGTTCCAAACCTGTGTGGCAGCGAATTAAGGCGATTGCCGCAGGCCCGATTATGAATTTCATTTTGGCTTATGTCATTTTAGTGATGCTTGGGCTGATTCAGGGTGTTCCGTCAAATGAGCCTATGCTTGGACAGCTGACAGACAACGGACGGGCGGCCGAAGCAGGGCTAAAAGAAGGAGATTACATTCACAGCATTAACGGAGAGAAGATGAGGTCCTGGACCGATATTGTCTCTGCGGTAAAAGAAAACCCGGATAAAGAAATTGACGTTGAGGTAAAAAGAGATAACAAAACGCTCCACATTTCAGTTACTCCGGAAGCCGTTAAAGACGAGAACAAAAAAACAATCGGCCGCTTTGGTTCTTACGCGCCGACTGAGAAAGGCGTTCTCTCAGCCGTTGCTTACGGTGCAACATCAACTGTTGATGTTACAAAAGCGATATTAACGAATCTCAGTAAATTAGTGACAGGACAATTTAAAATTGATATGCTCTCAGGTCCTGTCGGCATATACGATATGACAGACCAAGTGGCAAAGACGGGAATCATTAATTTATTCCAGTTTGCTGCGTTTTTAAGTATTAACCTTGGTATCGTCAACCTGCTTCCGATTCCGGCTCTTGACGGCGGAAGACTGTTGTTTCTATTTATAGAAGCGATTCGGGGCAAACCGATCAACAGAGAAAAAGAAGCCTTTGTGGTGTTTATCGGAGTCGCTTTCCTAATGCTTCTTATGCTGGTCGTTACATGGAACGATATCCAGCGGCTGTTTTTGTAAATGAAAAGTAAATCAATCAGAGGTGCGAAGAAATGAGACAAAGCTTGACGCTTATTCCTACGCTCCGTGAAGTACCAGCTGATGCCGAAGCGAAAAGTCATCAGCTTCTTCTAAGAGCAGGATTTATCAGACAGAATACGAGCGGGGTATACAGCTATATGCCTCTTGCGTATAAGGTTATTCAAAACATTCAGCAGATTGTCCGTGAGGAAATGGAAAAAATCGACGCTGTAGAAATGCTTATGCCCGCGCTGCAGCAGGCTGAGACATGGCAGGAATCAGGCAGATGGTATACGTACGGTCCTGAACTGATGAGACTTAAAGATCGTCACGGCCGTGAATTTGCTTTAGGGGCAACGCATGAAGAAGTGATCACTTCACTCGTTCGCGATGAGGTTAAATCCTATAAGCGTCTCCCTCTGACTCTGTACCAAATCCAGTCTAAGTTCAGGGATGAAAAACGCCCGCGCTTCGGTTTATTAAGAGGCCGCGAATTCATTATGAAGGATGCTTATTCTTTCCATGCTTCCGAAGAGAGCTTGGATGAAACATATCAAAAAATGTACAACGCGTATTCTAATGTTTTCGCCCGCTGCGGCATTAATGTAAGACCTGTTATCGCTGACTCAGGCGCCATGGGTGGAAAAGATACACATGAGTTTATGGCGCTTTCTGAAATCGGAGAGGATACCATTGCGTACTCTGATGAATCCCAATATGCGGCCAATATCGAAATGGCTGAAGTTCTTTATCAGGAAGTCCCTTCAAATGAAGAGCCTATCGCTTTAGAAAAAGTGCACACTCCTAATGTGAAAACGATCGATGAGCTGACTGCATTTTTACAGGTTTCGGCTGAAGCCTGCATTAAATCGGTATTGTTTAAAGCGGATGACCGTTTTGTTCTGGTGCTTGTAAGAGGGGATCACGAAGTAAATGATATTAAAGTGAAGAATCTCCTGCATGCAGAGGTTATGGAACTTGCTTCTCATGAAGAGGTCGTTCAGCAGCTTGGAACAGAGCCTGGCTTTGTCGGACCTATCGGTGTGAATCAAGAGATTGACGTCTATGCAGATGTCGCTGTTAAAGCAATGGTTAATGCTGTTGCCGGTGCGAATGAAGGAGATTATCATTATAAAAATGTTAACGTAAACCGGGATGCGCAAATTAAAGAATTTGCAGATCTTCGTTTTATTAAGGAAGGCGATCCGTCACCAGACGGTAAAGGCACGATCCGTTTTGCAGAAGGAATCGAAGTCGGACAAGTCTTTAAGCTTGGAACTCGTTATTCTGAAGCGATGAATGCAACATATTTAGATGAAAACGGACGAGCGCAGCCAATGCTGATGGGCTGTTACGGAATCGGTGTTTCCAGAACCCTTTCTGCCATTGCTGAACAGCATCACGACGAAAAAGGTTTAATATGGCCAAAAAGCGTGGCGCCGTATGATCTTCATATTCTTGCGCTGAATATCAAAAACGATGCGCAAAGAGAATTGGCTGAAAAGCTGTACGCTGATTTAAAAGCGAAAGGCTATGAAGTGCTGTATGACGATCGGGCGGAACGCGCCGGCGTAAAATTTGCTGACTCGGATCTAATCGGTCTTCCAATCCGTATTACTGTCGGCAAACGGGCTGATGAAGGTATTGTAGAGGTTAAAATCCGCAAAACGGGTGAGTCAACAGAAGTTTCTGTTGATGAGTTATCTGCTTTTATCAGCAAGCAGTAAACACCATAACGATTTATCAAAAAACATGTTAAAATAGAAATAATAGAAGGTACCTCATTGCCTGAGGTACCTTCACTTATGATGTTTTTAAGGGGGGAATACTGTCTTAATGGAACAGTTATCAGTAAACAGAAGGCAGTTTCAAATTCTTCTGCAGCAGATTAATATGACAGATGATACCTTCATGACATACTTTGAAGATGGCGAGATTGAAAAGCTGACGATACACAAAGCGTCTAAGTCTTGGCATTTTCATTTTAAATTTAAATCTTTGCTGCCTTATCAAATATATGACATGTTAACCATGAGGCTGACTCAATCGTTTGCCCATATTGCAAAAGTGACGTCCTCAATCGCAGTGCATGATGCCGAGGTTGACGAAGGTCTCGTGCAGGATTATTGGACACGCTGCATTGAAGAGCTGCAAGGCATTTCACCGCCGATTATCAGTCTCTTAAGCCAGCAAAAACCGAAGCTGAAGGGCAACAAACTGATTGTCAAAACAAAAACGGATACAGAAGCATCTGCTCTTAAGAACAAATACAGTGCGATGATTCAAGCGGGATACCGTCAATTTGGGTTTCCAGATTTTCAGCTTGATGCTGAAATATTTGTATCTGATCAAGAAGTACAAAAGTTTCGGGAGCAAAAGCTAGCTGAAGACCAAGAGCGGGCGATGCAGGCGTTAATTGAAATGGAAAAGAAAGATAAAGAAAGTGATGAAGATCAAGTTCCTTCAGGACCCCTTGTCATCGGCTATCAAATTAAAGATAACGAGGAAATCAGAACACTTGACAGCATAATGGACGAGGAACGGAGAATTACGGTTCAGGGTTATGTGTTTGATGTGGAAACCAGAGAACTGAAAAGCGGGCGCACGCTGTGCATCTTTAAAATTACTGACTACACAAATAGTATCTTAATTAAAATGTTTGCAAGAGAAAAAGAAGATGCGGCCCTCATGAAGTCTCTGAAAAAAGGTATGTGGGTAAAAGCGCGCGGAAGCATTCAAAACGATACATTTGTCCGAGATTTGGTCATGATTGCAAACGATGTAAATGAAATAAAAGCAAAAACCCGTGAGGATACAGCGCCTGAAGGAGAAAAAAGGGTAGAGTTGCATCTGCATTCCCCAATGAGCCAAATGGATGCTGTAACAGGCATCGGAAAGCTTGTCGAACAGGCGAAAAAATGGGGGCATGAGGCGATCGCTTTGACTGACCATGCTGTCGTTCAATCCTTCCCAGATGCGTATTCTGCTGCCCAAAAACATGGAATTAAAATGATTTATGGAATGGAAGCAAATATCGTGGATGACGGGGTGCCGATTGCCTATAATCCCGCACACCGTTTGCTTGATGAAGAAACCTATGTTGTTTTTGACGTCGAGACAACCGGACTATCCGCTGTGTACGATACAATTATTGAACTGGCGGCTGTAAAAGTGAAAGGCGGGGAGATCATTGATAAATTTGAGTCATTTGCCAACCCGCATCGTCCGCTTTCAGCGACTATCATTGAACTGACAGGCATCACTGATGATATGCTGGTCGACGCGCCGGATGTAATAGACGTGATAAGAGATTTCAGAGAATGGATTGGCGATGACATTCTCGTTGCCCATAATGCAAGCTTCGATATGGGATTTTTAAACGTTGCTTTCAAAAAGCTTCTCCAAGTCGAGAAAGCAAAAAACCCTGTCATTGATACGCTGGAGCTCGGCCGTTTCCTTTATCCGGAATTTAAGAATCACCGTCTGAACACACTATGTAAAAAGTTTAACATTGAACTTACACAGCACCACCGTGCGATCTATGATACCGAGGCGACCGCTTATTTGCTTATGAAAATGCTGGAGGATGCTGCTGAAAAGGGTATTCAGTATCATGATCAGCTGAATGAAAATATGGGTCAATCCAACGCTTATCAAAGGTCAAGACCCTATCATGCAACGGTGCTGGCGGTGAACAGCACAGGCTTGAAAAACTTATTTAAGCTCGTTTCACTTTCTCATATTCATTATTTTTACAGAGTGCCGCGTATTCCGAGATCTCAGCTTGAGAAATACAGGGAAGGCCTTCTGATCGGTTCCGCCTGCGACAGAGGAGAGGTTTTTGAAGGCATGATGCAAAAGTCGCCGGAAGAGGTGGAAGATGTTGCAGCATTCTACGATTATCTTGAGGTTCAACCGCCTGAGGTATACCGCCACTTGCTTGAGCTAGAACTGGTTCGCGATGAAAAATCGCTGAAAGAAATCATAACGAATATCACCAAACTCGGTGAAAAGCTTAATAAACCTGTTGTTGCAACAGGAAATGTTCATTATTTGAATGATGAGGACAAAATTTACAGAAAGATTTTAGTATCCTCACAGGGCGGCGCGAATCCGCTGAACAGACATGAACTTCCGAAAGTGCATTTCAGAACGACAGATGAAATGCTTGAAGCTTTTTCCTTCTTAGGGGAAGAAAAAGCGAAGGAAATCGTTGTAACCAACACACAAAAGGTTGCATCTTTAATCGAAGACATCAAACCGATTAAAGATGATCTATATACGCCGAAAATCGAAGGCGCTGATGAAGAGATCAGGGAAATGAGCTATCAGCGTGCACGAAGCATTTACGGAGAGCAGCTCCCTGAAATTGTTGAAGCGCGTATTGAAAAAGAATTAAAAAGTATCATCGGCCACGGCTTTGCTGTTATCTATTTGATCTCTCATAAACTCGTAAAGAGATCTCTAGATGACGGGTATCTGGTAGGGTCACGGGGATCGGTAGGTTCTTCTTTAGTTGCGACACTTACTGAGATCACAGAGGTGAACCCGCTGCCGCCGCACTATATATGTTCTGAATGCCAGCATTCTGAGTTCTTTAATGACGGATCTGTCGGCTCAGGTTTTGATCTGCCTGACAAAATGTGTCCTCATTGCAAAACGCCTTTGAAAAAAGACGGGCACGATATTCCGTTTGAAACGTTCCTGGGATTTAAAGGAGATAAAGTACCTGATATCGATTTGAACTTCTCTGGGGAATATCAGCCGCAGGCCCACAATTATACAAAAGTATTGTTCGGAGAAGACAACGTATATCGTGCGGGAACGATCGGTACGGTTGCAGAAAAAACAGCCTACGGTTATGTAAAAGGCTATGCCGGCGACAATAATCTCCATATGCGCGGCGCCGAAATCGACCGGCTTGTGCAGGGCTGTACAGGTGTAAAACGGACGACCGGACAGCACCCTGGCGGTATTATCGTAGTTCCTGATTATATGGATATTTATGATTTCTCTCCGATTCAGTTTCCGGCAGATGCGACAGGTTCTGAATGGAAAACGACGCATTTTGACTTCCATTCCATTCATGACAACCTGCTGAAGCTTGATATTCTGGGGCACGATGATCCGACGGTAATCCGTATGCTCCAAGATTTAAGCGGCATTGATCCGAAAACGATTCCGACGGATGACCCTGAAGTAATGAAAATCTTCCAAGGAACCGAATCACTCGGTGTCACTCAGGAACAGATAGGATGTAAAACGGGCACCCTGGGAATCCCTGAATTCGGAACCCGCTTTGTCCGGCAAATGCTTGAAGACACAAAGCCGACAACCTTTTCTGAGCTCGTTCAGATTTCAGGGCTGTCTCACGGTACAGATGTATGGCTCGGCAATGCGCAAGAACTCATTCACAATAATATTTGTGAGCTGAGTGAGGTGATCGGCTGCCGTGATGACATTATGGTTTATTTAATCTATCAAGGCCTCGAGCCGTCACTGGCGTTTAAAATCATGGAATTTGTGCGTAAAGGAAAAGGTTTAACGCCTGAATGGGAAGAAGAAATGAAAAATAACAATGTCCCAGACTGGTATATCGATTCCTGCAAAAAGATTAAATACATGTTCCCGAAAGCCCATGCCGCGGCTTATGTATTAATGGCAGTCCGCATTGCTTACTTTAAAGTGCATCACGCGCTACTGTATTATGCGGCTTATTTTACCGTTCGTGCAGACGACTTTGATATCGATACGATGATCAAAGGCTCCACTGCAATCAAAGCTGTAATGGAGGATATCAACTCCAAAGGGCTTGATGCGTCACCGAAGGAAAAAAACCTTCTCACAGTATTAGAGTTAGCGCTGGAAATGTGTGAAAGAGGCTATTCGTTCCAAAAAGTCGATTTATATCGCTCCAGTGCAACGGAATTTATTATTGACGGCAACAGCCTGATCCCGCCGTTTAATTCTATTCCTGGTTTAGGTACGAACGCCGCTCTAAATATTGTAAAGGCCCGTGAAGAAGGAGAATTTCTCTCAAAAGAAGATTTGCAAAAGAGAGGGAAAGTATCAAAAACGATTTTAGAGTATTTAGATCGTCACGGCTGTTTGGAGTCATTGCCGGATCAAAACCAATTATCGCTGTTTTAGCATATAAAAGCAGAATTTCTTAAGAAATTCTGCTTTTATGCATACATGTGCGGCAAAAGTGCAATCGTATGATGAGAGCCCCTGTGATCAGCTTAACAGCGTAAAGGTAAACGTATATCCATTTGCAATAAAAATATGGTTATGGTATAGTTTTATTGGAAATGCTAACGATTACCGAGGCAAAGAGTGGGGAAACCCGCTCTTTTGTATTGAACAAGACAATTTTGTCTCGACATGTTCATCGTTTACTTTAAAGCCCCTGCTCTTTTGAAGCAGGGTTTTTATGCAGAGTGACGAGACGAATATGATATCGACAGCACAAGGAGGAAGAACATGAGCAAAAAAGTGACTGACACCGTTCAAGAAATGGCTCAGCCAATCGTAGACAGCCTTCAGCTTGAACTCGTTGACATTGAATTCGTCAAAGAGGGTCAAAGCTGGTTCCTTCGCGTGTTTATTGATTCCGATGACGGTGTGGATATTGAGGAATGTGCCAAAGTAAGCGAAGCTCTAAGCGAGAAGCTTGATGAGGCAGACCCAATCAGCCAAAATTACTTTCTTGAGGTTTCATCCCCGGGAGCTGAGCGTCCATTAAAGAAAAAAGCCGATTTTGAAAAATCACTAGGGAAAAATGTATACATTAAGACCTATGAGCCGATTGACGGTGTAAAAGTGTTTGAAGGAGAGCTGGCTGAATTTGATGGACAAACAGTGACAGTTGAGATGACAATCAAAACAAGAAAGAAACGGATCGATATTCCGTATGAAAAAATAGCTAACGCAAGATTAGCTGTAACATTCTAATGAATATAAGTTTTAAGGGGGGAGACCGTTAACATGAGCAGTGAATTATTAGATGCTCTCACCATTCTTGAGAAAGAAAAAGGCATCAGCAAAGAAATTATCATTGAAGCAATCGAAGCTGCTTTAATTTCTGCTTATAAGCGCAATTTTAATCAGGCGCAAAATGTACGGGTGGATTTGAACCGTGAAACAGGTTCAATCCGTGTATTCGCAAGAAAAGATGTCGTTGATGAGGTATATGATCAAAGACTGGAGATCTCAATCGAAGAGGCGCAAAGCATCCATCCGGAATATATGGTGGGCGATGTTGTAGAGATTGAAGTAACGCCTAAGGATTTCGGACGCATTGCAGCCCAAACAGCGAAGCAGGTCGTGACACAGCGTGTGCGCGAAGCTGAACGCGGTGTGATCTATTCTGAGTTTATTGACCGTGAAGAAGACATCATGACAGGTATCGTCCAGCGCCTGGACAACAAGTTTATCTATGTGTCTTTAGGAAAAATTGAAGCCTTGCTGCCGGTTAATGAGCAAATGCCGAATGAAAGCTATAAGCCTCATGACCGCATTAAGGTGTATATCACAAAAGTAGAAAAAACGACGAAAGGCCCGCAGATTTATGTGTCAAGAACACACCCAGGCCTCTTAAAGCGTTTATTTGAAATCGAAGTGCCAGAAATTTATGATGGAACTGTGGAGCTGAAATCTGTTGCCAGAGAAGCAGGCGACCGTTCGAAAATTTCTGTCCGCACAGATGATCCTGATGTGGATCCGGTAGGCTCTTGCGTCGGTCCTAAAGGCCAGCGTGTTCAGGCGATTGTCAATGAATTAAAAGGTGAAAAAATTGACATTGTCAACTGGTCGAATGACCCTGTAGAATTTGTCGCGAATGCGCTCAGCCCTTCGAAAGTGCTGGATGTCATCGTGAATGAAGAAGAAAAAGCGACAACTGTTATTGTTCCTGATTACCAGCTGTCTCTGGCGATTGGCAAAAGAGGACAAAACGCACGCTTAGCTGCTAAATTGACAGGCTGGAAGATTGATATTAAGAGCGAAACAGACGCAAGAGAGCTTGGAATCTATCCGAGAGAACTTGAAGAAGACGACGAAGAGCCGCTCTTTACGGAGCCTGAAACTGCTGAATCGGATGAATAAGAGGTGACCTTAGGTGAATAAACACAAAAAAATCCCGTTACGCAAGTGTGTGGTGACTGGTGAAATGAAGCCTAAAAAGGAACTAATCCGAGTTGTTCGTTCAAAAGAAGGCGAAATCTCAGTAGATCCGACCGGGAAAAAGAACGGGCGGGGTGCTTATTTAACGCTGGATAAAGAGTGCATCTTAGCAGCAAAAAAGAAAAACACTTTGCAAAATCAATTTCAATCACAAATCGATGACCAGATTTTCGAAGAATTGCTGGAACTGGCGGAAAAGGTGAAAAAATAAAATGTCTGGAATGGAATGGTTTCCCTTGCTGGGTCTGGCCAATCGAGCTCGTAAGGTCGTGTCAGGCGAAGACTTGGTTATTAAAGAAGTCAGGAATGCGCGTGCGAAGCTTGTCCTGCTTACAGAGGATGCATCATCTAACACAGCAAAGAAAGTAACCGACAAGTGCAATTATTATAAAGTTCCTTATAAAAAAGTCGCGAATCGCGCGGTTCTTGGCCGCTCTATCGGTAAAGAATCCCGTGTCGTTGTCGCCGTCACTGACCAAGGTTTTGCGAATAAGCTAATTAGCTTGCTCGATTAATATTTTTGGGGGTGAACGAATGGCTAAAATGAGAGTATACGAATATGCAAAAGCGTTAAATGTTTCAAGTAAGGAAATTTTGACCGCACTGAAGAACATGGATTTAGAAGTGAATAATCATATGGCCATGCTTGAAGAAAAGGCCATTAAACAGCTTGATGCCAAATTTAAAAAAGGCGGCGCAGCCGTTAAATCTCAAAAGCCTGCGGAAACGAACAAAAACAAACAGCCGCAAGGGGTAAATCAGCAGTCTGCTGGAAATCAACCAAATAAAATTCGAGACGGAAAGAAGAATGACGTGCAGAATAATCAATTTAACAAAAACAAGAAGAATAACAACAACAAAAAAAATAAACGCAACAATAACAACAACAGAAACCAACATCAGCAAAAGCCTGTGAAGCCGAAAAAAGAGCTTCCTGAAAAAATTACGTTCTCAGGCACTTTAACAGTTGGCGCACTGGCAGAAGAGCTAGGCAAAGAGCCTTCTGAACTCATCAAAAAACTGATGCTTCTTGGTGTTATGGCGACCATTAACCAAGAGCTCGATAAAGACACAATCGAACTGATTGCATCAGAATACGGTGTTGAAACTGAAGAAGTTATTGTCCTTGAAGAAACTGAATTAGAGAAATACGAAGAGCCTGATAAAGAAGAGGATCTTGAAATTCGTCCTCCTGTCGTTACAATCATGGGTCACGTTGACCATGGGAAAACAACGCTTCTTGACAGCATCCGTAAAACAAAGGTTGTTGAAGGAGAAGCTGGCGGAATCACTCAGCATATCGGAGCCTACCAAATCGAAGAAAACGGCAAGAAAATCACTTTCTTGGATACGCCGGGTCACGCCGCATTTACAACCATGCGCGCACGCGGTGCGGAAGTAACCGATATTACGATCCTAGTTGTTGCTGCGGATGACGGTGTAATGCCGCAAACAGTAGAGGCGATCAATCACGCGAAAGCAGCTGAAGTACCGATCATCGTTGCTGTGAATAAAATTGATAAAGAAGCTGCGAACCCTGACCGTGTCATGCAAGAACTGACGGAATACGGACTAGTGCCTGAAGCTTGGGGCGGAGAAACGATTTTTGTTCCGCTTTCCGCTTTAACTGGAAAAGGCATTGATGAACTTATTGAAATGATTTTGCTTGTCAGTGAGGTAGAGGAACTGAAAGCGAACCCGAACCGCCAGGCAAAAGGAACTGTTATTGAAGCAGAACTGGATAAAGGCAGAGGGTCAGTTGCGACATTGCTCGTACAGACTGGAACACTGCATGTCGGTGATCCGATCGTAGTCGGCAATACATTTGGCCGTGTCCGTGCAATGGTCAATGATCTCGGACGCCGTGTAAAAACAGCGGGCCCGTCTACACCGGTTGAAATTACTGGTCTAAATGACGTGCCTCAAGCAGGAGATCAATTCCTTGTCTTTAAAGACGAAAAAACAGCTCGTTCTGTTGGAGAAGCCCGTGCTTCCAAACAGCTTGAAGAGCAGCGCAGCGATAAAGCAAAGCTGAGTCTTGACGACTTATTCGAGCAAATTAAACAAGGTGATGTAAAAGACATCAACCTTATCGTAAAAGCTGACGTTCAAGGATCTGCCGAAGCTTTAACAGCCGCACTTCAAAAAATTGAAGTTGAAGGTGTTAAAGTGAAAATCATCCATACAGGCGTTGGTGCAATTACAGAATCTGACATTATTTTAGCATCTGCTTCCAATGCAATTGTTATCGGGTTTAATGTGAGACCGGACGGTAATGCTAAGAGTACGGCTGAAGCTGAAAACGTAGATATTCGTCTTCACCGTATTATTTACAAAGTAATTGACGAGATTGAAGCAGCTATGAAAGGTATGCTTGATCCTGAATATGAAGAAAAAGTAATTGGTCAAGTAGAAGTGCGCCAAACATTCAAAGTATCTAAAATCGGTACGATTGCCGGCGGATATGTTACTGAAGGAACAATCACGCGCAATAGCGGTCTCCGTTTAATTCGTGACGGCGTCGTAATCTTCGAAGGCGAAGTGGACGTTCTGAAACGCTTTAAAGACGATGTGAAAGAAGTTTCACAAGGCTACGAATGTGGTATAACGATTAAGAAATACAATGACATTCGTGAAGGTGACATCCTTGAAGCGTTTGTCATGCAAGAAATTGAAAGAACGTGATCGGATTTGCGGAATGTGAATGCATCATTTATGATGCAGGATCGTTAAAAGAAAAGCGTGCCGTTCTAAAGCGGATCTTAACCAGGGTTCAAAATAAGTTCAATGTTTCGATTTCGGAGATTGGCTATCAGGACACATGGCAAAGAACCAGCTTTGGAATCGCCGCTGTTTCTTCCTCTCGCGTTCAAACAGAAAAAGAATTGCAGCGTGTTCTTGCGTTTATCGATTCTTTTCCTGAAATTGAACGGACGATCACTAGAACAGAGTGGTTTTAACTTAGAGGTGATTGAATTGAGTATGAGAGCAAACCGTGTTGGCGAGCAAATGAAAAAAGAACTCGGTGATATTATCAGCCGAAAGCTGAAGGATCCGAGAATTGGTTTTCTGACAGTAACAGATGTACGTGTATCAGGTGATTTGCAAATTGCAAAGGTGTATATTTCCGTTCTCGGAGACGAGAAAAAACGGGAAGAAGCGCTGAAAGGACTGGCTAAGGCGAAAGGGTTTATACGCTCTGAAATCGGCAGTCGCATCAGACTTCGTAAAACGCCTGAGATTGAATTTGAGTTCGATGAATCAATTGATTACGGAAACCGAATCGAAACTTTGATTCACCAATTGAATTCAGAGAACCCGTCTGAATAACAAATGAAGAGGATAGGCGTTCGTCGTCTGTCCTCTTTTCTGCGTTTTAAAGAAAATTTACACAACAGAAGGAGTGAAAGGCATATGGTTAACGGAGTTCTCCTTTTACATAAACCGGTAGGCATGACATCGCATGATTGTGTCATGAAGATCCGGAAGCTGCTTAAAACAAAAAAAGTCGGACACACGGGAACGCTTGATCCTGAGGTATCAGGTGTGCTTCCGATTTGTGTAGGCCGGGCAACAAAAATTGTTGAATATTTAACTGAGAAGTCTAAAACATATGATGCTGAAATTACGCTTGGCATTTCAACGACGACAGAGGATCAAACCGGAGAACCCGTTGATACAAAGCCAGTAGTTCAAACTATTGATGAAGCAGAAGTAGAAAAGGTGTTAAACAGCTTAAAGGGAAAACAAGAACAAATTCCCCCGATGTATTCAGCAGTAAAGGTAAACGGCAAAAAATTATATGAGTATGCAAGAGCAGGACTTGAAGTAGAACGGCCAAAACGTCTTATTACCATTGAAGACATTGCGCTCACTACAGGGGTTAAACATAATGGAGAGACAGCGAGTTTCCGGTTTACGGTAACATGTTCAAAAGGAACCTATGTGCGGACACTGGCGGTTATGATTGGCGAAAAGCTCGGATATCCGGCTCATATGTCTCATTTGATCCGTACGGCGTCCGGTGACTTTTCCCTTGATGAATGCTTTACGTTCGAAGAGCTGGAAGCTCAAGCGGAATCCGGAACTATAACAGAGCATACAGTCTCTATTGAACGTGCGCTCAATCATTTGCCGAAATGGATCATAAGTGATACATTAGCTAAGAAAGTAGAAAATGGGGCTTTGCTTGAAACACCTGAACAATTCACGGATCTGACAAGCGACGACCGTATCGCAGTCTATACGGAATCCGGAAGCTGTCTGGCGATTTATTTCCCCCATCCTACAAAACACGGGCTGTTAAAGCCGGCAAAAGTATTGATGCAAAAAAGCGAACAATAGAAAAAAGGTGACCGTTCTGTGAAGACGATACATATTACACATCCGCATCATTTAACAAAAGAGGAGCAGCCAGAATCTGTGATGGCGTTAGGTTATTTTGACGGCGTTCATCTGGGGCATCAAAAGGTAATCGGCACAGCTAAACAGATAGCTGAAGAAAGAAATCTGACATTAGCCGTGATGACCTTTCACCCCCATCCCTCTCATGTGCTGGGCAGGGATCAGGAACCAAAGGATCTGATTACTCCTCTTGAAGATAAAATTAGTCAAATTGAACAATTAGGCACGGAGATTCTGTATGTCGTTAAATTTAATGAAGAATTTGCTTCTCTGACTCCAAAGCAGTTTGTTGATCAGTACATTTTAGGCCTTAATGTACAGCATGCAGTGGCAGGCTTTGACTTTACGTACGGCAAATACGGCAAAGGAACAATGGAAACGATGCCGCTTGATTTAGATGGAAAAGCTGATTGTACGATGGTAGAAAAATTGACGGAGCAGGATAAAAAAATCAGTTCCAGCTATATTCGGAATGCACTTCAAAACGGAGACGTTGAACTGGCCAATGTTTTGCTTGGACAGCCCTACTTTATTAAAGGAATTGTCATTCACGGAGATAAAAGAGGGCGGACAATCGGGTTTCCGACTGCCAATGTCGGCTTAAATAACAGCTATATTGTCCCGCCGACCGGTGTATATGCCGTCAAGGCGGAAATAAACGGCGAGCTTTACAACGGCGTTTGCAATATCGGCTATAAGCCGACGTTTTATGAAAAACGTCCGGAACAGCCTTCGATTGAGGTCAATTTATTTGATTTTGATCAAGATGTATACGGAGCCGTTATAAAAATTGAATGGTATAAACGAATTCGGAGCGAGCGCAAGTTCAACGGCATTCAAGAATTAACAGAGCAAATTGAGAAAGATAAGCAGGAAGCGATCCGTTATTTCAGCAATTTGCGGAAATAACATGCAGCGCACACAAATTTTAATCTAAAATATTTGCATACAGGCCCGATTTTTAGTATGATAGTCTTCGTAGTCTTAAAACCTTTGCTTGGCAATCCGAAGTCACCGACGGTTGCTAGGTAACTGGGGCTAAATTTGATTTGGAGGTGAAACAGGATGGCAATTACTCAAGAGCGTAAAAACCAACTCATCAGTGAGTTTAAAACACACGAATCTGATACTGGATCTCCAGAAGTTCAGATCGCTATCCTAACTGATTCAATTAACAACTTGAACGAGCATTTACGTACACACAAGAAAGACCACCATTCACGTCGCGGTCTTCTTAAAATGGTAGGTAAGCGTCGTAATCTTCTTACGTATCTGCGTAATAAAGACGTAACTCGTTACCGTGAGTTAATTAACAAACTAGGCTTACGTCGATAATCGTAAAAAGCGGGAGGATTCCCGCTTTTTTATCGTATTAAAGCGAAAATTTTTATAACAATCATTGAAATCCTTTTACATACTACTTTGACATTGATATGTTCAATCCATTTCGTTCATAATAGGAGTAATTGATTATTTCACACAACGAAGAGAGGAGTTCGTAATCGTATGGGACAAGAAAAACATGTCTTTACCATAGATTGGGCCGGAAGAACGCTTACTGTTGAAACCGGCCAGCTTGCCAAACAGGCAAACGGTGCTGTTATGGTCCGCTACGGCGACACAGCAGTACTCAGTACAGCAACCGCTTCAAAAGAACCGAAACCGCTTGATTTCTTCCCGCTTACTGTAAACTACGAGGAAAGATTATATGCGGTAGGTAAAATACCTGGCGGGTTTATTAAAAGAGAAGGACGTCCAAGTGAAAAAGCAGTATTGGCGAGCCGTTTAATCGACCGTCCGATCCGCCCTTTGTTCGCCGATGGATTCCGTAATGAAGTTCAAGTCATCAGCATCGTCATGAGTGTTGACCAAGACTGCTCTTCAGAAATGGCTGCTATGTTCGGTTCATCGCTTGCACTTTCTGTATCGGACATCCCGTTTGAAGGACCGATTGCAGGGGTAACTGTCGGACGCATTGATAATCAATTTGTTATTAACCCGACGGTTGATCAGCTTGAGAAAAGTGATATCAATCTTGTCGTTGCCGGAACTAAAGATGCAATTAACATGGTGGAAGCGGGAGCAGACGAAGTTCCTGAGGAAACGATGCTAGAAGCGATTATGTTCGGCCATGATGAGATTAAACGCCTGATTGCATTCCAAGAAGAAATTGTTGCAGCTGTCGGCAAAGAAAAGTCAGAAATTAAGCTCTATGAAATTGACGAAGAGCTGAATGAAAAGGTAAAGGCTTTAGCAGAAGAAGATCTGCTGAAAGCAATCCAAGTTCATGAAAAGCATGCGCGCGAAGATGCCATTACTGAAATGAAAAACACAGTGGTAGCAAAATTCGAGGAAGATGAGCATGATGAAGAAACAATCAAGCAAGTCAAACAAATTTTGTCCAAGCTTGTCAAAAATGAAGTGCGCCGCCTGATTACTGAAGAAAAGGTAAGACCTGACGGCCGCGGAGTCGATCAAATTCGCCCGCTTTCTTCTGAGGTCGGCCTCTTGCCGAGAACACACGGTTCCGGATTGTTCACAAGAGGACAGACTCAGGCTCTCAGCGTTTGTACGTTAGGTGCTCTCGGGGATGTGCAGATCCTTGATGGTTTAGGTGTCGAAGAATCGAAACGGTTTATGCACCATTACAACTTCCCGCAATTCAGCGTTGGGGAAACAGGACCAATGCGTGGGCCGGGACGCCGTGAAATCGGACACGGAGCACTGGGTGAGCGTGCGCTTGAGCCAGTTATTCCGTCTGAAAAAGACTTCCCTTATACTGTCCGTCTTGTGTCAGAAGTGCTTGAATCAAACGGTTCTACGTCTCAAGCAAGTATTTGCGCAAGCACACTTGCAATGATGGATGCCGGTGTACCAATCAAAGCACCAGTCGCAGGTATTGCAATGGGACTTGTCAAATCAGGCGAACACTATACTGTTTTAACTGATATTCAAGGCATGGAAGATGCGCTTGGAGACATGGACTTTAAAGTTGCCGGAACTGCAAAGGGCGTAACGGCGCTACAAATGGACATTAAAATTGATGGCCTTTCCAGAGAGATTCTCGAAGAAGCGCTTCAGCAGGCGAAAAAAGGAAGAATGGAAATCCTCAACAGTATGCTTGCTACATTAAGCGAATCAAGAAAAGAGCTTTCCCAATATGCGCCTAAGATTTTAACAATGGCGATCAATCCTGATAAAATCCGCGATGTCATCGGACCTAGCGGAAAACAAATCAATAAAATCATCGAAGAGACCGGTGTTAAAATTGATATCGAGCAGGATGGTACAATCTTTATTTCTTCGACAGTTGAGAGTAGCAACCAAAAAGCGAAGAAAATCATCGAAGACCTCGTCAGAGAGGTTGAAGTCGGTCAGCTTTACTTAGGTAAAGTAAAACGAATCGAAAAATTCGGTGCATTCGTTGAAATTTTCAGCGGAAAAGACGGTTTGGTGCACATTTCAGAGCTTGCGCTTGACCGCGTAGGAAAAGTTGAAGATGTTGTCAAAATCGGAGATGAGATTCTTGTGAAAGTTACTGAAATCGATAAGCAAGGACGGGTCAACTTGTCTCGTAAAGCTGTGCTCCGTGAAGAGAAAGAAAAAGAAGAACAAAAATCTTAAATGAAAACATAAAAGGAGCCTGGGAGACCCCGGCTTCTTTATTTTGACGCTTTAAAAAGCAAGCGGGTTCTACCTTGTCCTTCTCCTTCATAATGTGAGGTGAGGGGGGACAAAACATGTACAAAAAATTTGTACCGTTTGCCGTTTTTCTATTTCTTTTTTTTGTTTCATTTGAGATGATGAAAAATCCGCACACACTTGATTATATAGGGGCAATGAAACAAGATACGGTGACCGTCTCGGCGTCCAAAGACCCGTTATATGAAGAATTGCTTCAAAAGGCGCCAGATTATGAAGTAAAGCCTCAGAATGCAAGAATAGATAAGGTGTGGAAAAGCATTCCCGGTTACAATGGTTTAAAGGTCAATATTGAAGAATCCTATAAAAAAATGAAAAAGCACGGTGAGTTTCGGGAAAACGATTTAGTGTACAGTCAAGTAAAACCAAGCGTTCATCTTGAGTCTCTTCAGCCAGAGCCTATTTACAAAGGGAATCCTGAAAAACCGATGGTGGCTTTTTTAATTAATGTGGCATGGGGAAACGACTATTTGGAAAGAATGCTCCCTGTACTTCAAAAGCATAAAGTGAAGGCAACGTTTTTTTTGGAAGGCAATTGGGTGAAACACAATGAACAGTTGGCTAAAAAGATTGCGGAAGAAGGACATGAAATCGGAAATCATTCATACAATCATCCGGATATGAGCAAACTGACAACAGGAAGAATTTCCGAACAGCTCGACAAGACGAATGAGCAGATAGAAAAAACGCTCGGTGTCAAGCCGAAATGGTTCGCTCCGCCAAGCGGGAGTTTCAGAAAAGCGGTTGTTGACATTGCAGCTGACAAACATATGGGAACAGTGATGTGGACAGTTGATACAATCGACTGGAAAAAACCGGCTCCGTCTGCACTTCAAACACGGGTGTTAAGCAAGATACATAATGGTGCCATGATTTTAATGCATCCGACAGATCCCACGGCGGAAAGTCTTGAAGCGCTGATTACAAAGATAAAAGAGAAAGGATATGCGCTTGGAACAGTCACTGAACTAATGGATGAAACAAGACTGTTGAAGTAACAGGGCAGGCAGCTAGTCTTTGAATAGGAGGAACAAATTTGATTAAACGATATACATGTCAAAATGGTGTAAGAGTTGTGCTTGAAAATAACCCGACAGTCCGTTCTGTTGCGATTGGCGTTTGGATTGGTACAGGCTCGCGGCACGAAACGCCGGAGATAAATGGGATTTCCCACTTTTTGGAGCATATGTTCTTCAAAGGGACGAGCACAAGATCTGCACGTGAGATAGCAGAATCTTTTGATCGTATTGGCGGTCAGGTCAATGCGTTTACCTCAAAGGAATATACCTGCTATTATGCAAAGGTGCTTGATGAGCATGCGAATTACGCACTTGACGTATTAGCAGATATGTTTTTTCATTCAACTTTTGATGAAAACGAGCTGAAAAAAGAAAAAAATGTGGTTTACGAAGAAATAAAAATGTACGAAGACGCGCCCGATGATATTGTCCATGATTTACTGAGCAAAGCCACGTACGGGAATCATTCTTTAGGCTATCCGATTCTAGGCACAGAAGAAACGCTTGATTCCTTTAACGGCGACTCTCTCAGACAATACATGCATGATTATTATACGCCGGACCGTGTCGTTATTTCTGTAGCGGGTAATATTTCAGAAAGCTTTATAAAAGATGTAGAAAAATGGTTCGGATCATACGAGGCAAAAGGCAAAGCGACAGGTCTTCAGAAGCCTGGATTCCATACAGAAAAACTCACAAGAAAAAAAGAAACAGAACAAGCCCATTTATGTCTAGGCTTTAAAGGGCTGGAAGTCGGTCATGAAAAGATTTATGATTTGATCGTCCTTAATAATGTGCTCGGAGGCAGTATGAGCAGCCGCCTGTTCCAAGATGTTCGTGAAGATAAAGGGCTCGCTTATTCTGTTTACAGCTATCACAGCTCATATGAGGACAGCGGCATGCTCACCATTTATGGCGGAACAGGTGCAAATCAGCTTCAGCAGCTGTCAGAAACCATTCAAGAAACTCTTGCGACATTAAAACGCGACGGCATAACGGTGAAAGAGCTGGAAAACAGCAAGGAGCAAATGAAGGGAAGCTTGATGCTGAGCTTAGAAAGCACGAACAGCAAAATGAGCCGAAACGGTAAAAATGAACTGCTGCTCGGAAAACACAAAACATTAGACGAAATTATTAATGAATTAAACGCTGTAAACTTAGAACGCGTCAACGGTCTTGCCAGACAAATGTTTACGAATGACTATTCTCTGGCTCTTATCAGCCCTTCCGGCAATATGCCATCATAAACCGAAATGCCTGCCCCAAAACGGAGCAGGCATTTTTTTATCCTTTTGATCATACATAGTACAAGGGGGTGACAGAGATGCGGCTCAGTGAATTATCAGGGAAGGAAATTGTCGACATCAAAAGAGCTGAACGGCTGGGAGTACTGGGTCAGACCGATTTAGAAATCAATGAACAGGATGGTCAGATCACAGCGCTTCTCATTCCGACGGTCAAATGGTTTGGTTTGAGAAAACACGGTCAAGACATTCGTGTCCCCTGGAATCATATTCAAAAGATCGGATCAGATATGATCATTTTAGATGTCCCTGAGGAGATTTCTCCTCACCAAGAGTAACTATAGAAAAGGCCCAACTCTGCAGGTTATGGGCTCTCATGAAAACATCCAAACATCGGCTGACTCAGCCGATGTTTTTTTGTGTGAAAAAAGCGTATGTTTTAATTCACCGCTATTTCCTTTTGATCATAAGATGAAGGGGAGCTTAACAACTAGGGATCCAGTATATACAAAGAAGGTGAACGTTTAACATGTTAACCGGATTGAAAATTGCAGTTATCGGCGGTGACGCAAGGCAGCTCGAAATTATTAGAAAGCTCACTGAACAGCAGACTGACATCTATCTCGTCGGTTTTGACCAATTGGATCACGGTTTTACCGGAGCTGTAAAATGCAACATTGATGAAATTCCTTATCAGCAAATAGACAGTATCATTCTTCCTGTGTCTGCAACAACAGGAGAAGGTGTCGTATCAACCGTATTTTCAAATGAAGAAGTTGTTTTAAAACAGGAGCACCTCGACCAAACGCCTGCACACTGTGTCATTTTCTCAGGGATTTCTAACGCCTATTTAGAAAACATTGCAGCTCAAGCAAACAGAAAACTTGTTAAGCTGTTTGAGCGGGATGACATTGCGATATATAATTCTATTCCGACAGTAGAAGGAACGATTATGCTGGCCATTCAGCACACAGATTATACGATACACGGATCTCGGGTGGCTGTTCTCGGGCTAGGGCGTACCGGAATGACAATCGCCCGTACATTTGCCGCGCTTGGGGCGAATGTAAAGGTAGGCGCAAGAAGTTCAGCGCATCTGGCGCGCATCACCGAAATGGGGCTCGTCCCGTTTCACACTGATGAACTCAAAGAGCATGTCAAAGATATAGATATTTGTATTAATACCATACCGAGCATGATTTTGAATCAAACTGTGCTTTCTTGCATGACACCGAAAACCTTAATATTGGATCTGGCTTCACGGCCCGGTGGAACCGATTTTAAATATGCTGAAAAACAAGGGATTAAGGCACTCCTTGCCCCTGGTTTGCCGGGGATTGTCGCTCCTAAAACAGCCGGGCAGATCCTCGCCAATGTCTTGAGCAAGCTTTTGGCTGAATTACATGCTGAGGAGGGGAAATAAGAATGTCGTCACTAAAAGGGAAAAGAATTGGATTTGGACTGACCGGCTCGCATTGCACATATGAAGCGGTGTTTCCGCAAATTGAGGCGCTAGTCAATGAAGGAGCGGAAGTCCGGCCGGTTGTCACATTTACCGTAAAATCCACAGATACACGCTTTGGAGAAGGAGCGGAATGGGTTAAAAAAATTGAAGATCTTACCGGATATGAGGTGATTGATTCAATTGTAAAGGCTGAACCCCTCGGGCCAAAGCTGCCATTGGACTGCATGGTAATAGCTCCTTTAACCGGAAACTCGATGAGCAAGCTGGCCAACGCCATGACAGACAGCCCAGTACTGATGGCTGCAAAAGCAACAATCAGAAACAATCGGCCGGTCGTTCTCGGTATCTCAACAAATGACGCTCTCGGTTTAAATGGCACCAACCTAATGAGGCTCATGTCTACCAAAAATATCTTCTTCATTCCTTTTGGGCAAGATGATCCATACAAAAAACCGAATTCAATGGTTGCCAAAATGGATCTGCTTCCTCAAACTGTTGAAAAGGCCCTGATGCATCAGCAGCTTCAGCCGATTCTCGTTGATAATTATCAGGGAAATGACTAAATATACAGAAAATCTTTCCTAAACAAAAAATTTCGGTCATCACCCGCATATTCTATGGTAAAATAAAACGTAAAATTATAGTCAAATCAATTCAATGAAGCTGATTGGCGGAAGGAGTTTTACAGATGGGAAGAGGTTTACACGTAGCTGTTGTCGGAGCGACAGGAGCTGTAGGACAACAAATGCTTAAAACACTTGAAGACAGAAATTTTGAAATGGATACACTTACATTGCTATCTTCAAAACGCTCTGCGGGTACCCAAGTCACATTTAAAGGCCAAGAGCTGACTGTACAGGAAGCTTCTCCCGAGAGCTTTGAAGGAGTAGATATTGCTTTGTTCAGCGCCGGCGGAAGCGTATCGCAGACATTGGCACCCGAAGCTGTAAAACGCGGAGCTATTGTTATAGATAATACAAGTGCGTTCCGTATGGACGAAAATACGCCGCTTGTTGTGCCTGAAGTTAACGAGGCGGACTTGCATGAACACAACGGCATTATTGCCAATCCTAACTGCTCTACAATTCAAATGGTGGCTGCGCTGGAACCGATCCGCAAAGCTTACGGCTTAAACAAAGTTATCGTATCAACTTACCAAGCGGTATCAGGAGCGGGAAATGAAGCTGTAAAAGAGCTGCACAGCCAAACAGAGGCGATTTTAAACAACGAAGAAATCAAACCAGAGATTATGCCTGTAAAAGGTGATGAAAAACACTATCAAATCGCTTTCAATGCGATTCCGCAAATTGATAAATTCCAAGATAACGGCTATACGTTTGAGGAAATGAAAATGATAAATGAAACGAAAAAAATCATGCACATGCCTGAGCTTCAAGTAGCGGCTACATGTGTGAGACTTCCGATTGAAACCGGCCATTCAGAGTCCGTTTACATCGAGGTAGACCGAGATGACGCTACTGTGGAAGATATTAAAAATCTATTAAAAGAAGCTCCTGGCATTACACTTCAGGACGACCCGAGCCAGCAGCTTTATCCAATGCCTGCCGATGCAGTCGGCAAAAACGATGTGTTTGTAGGCCGCATCCGCAAAGACTTGGACAGAGCAAACGGTTTTCATTTATGGGTAGTTTCTGATAACCTATTAAAAGGCGCGGCATGGAACTCTGTTCAAATTGCAGAAAGCCTGAAAAAACTAAACCTCGTATAAAAGAGAGAATTTCCTAAGTGCGAATAGAAGAGAGTAAGGCGCAAATCGCCTGCTCTCTTCTGTTACGTCCGAATAATTTGGAGTGAAAACAGTGAAGATAATTGTTCAAAAGTTTGGCGGGACATCTGTAAAGGATGACAAAGGCCGTAAACTGGCTTTAGAGCACATTAAAGAAGCAATCAGTGAAGGATATAAGGTTGTCGTTGTCGTTTCTGCGATGGGCAGGAAGGGTGATCCGTACGCAACAGACTCTCTGTTGGGACTGCTTTACGGCGATCAGTCTGCGATTTCCCCAAGAGAGCAGGATTTGCTTTTATCATGTGGAGAGACGATTTCTTCTGTCGTCTTTACGAGCATGCTGCTGGATAACGGTGTAAAAGCATCTGCGCTGACTGGGGCTCAGGCAGGCTTCTTAACAAATGACCAGCATACAAATGCAAAAATCCTTGAAATGAAGCCTGAGCGTTTATTCAGTGTGCTTGCGAATCATGACGCGGTAGTCGTCGCAGGATTCCAAGGCGCTACTGAAAAGGGCGATACAACAACGATCGGAAGAGGGGGCAGCGATACGTCTGCAGCCGCACTTGGGGCGGCAATTGACGCTGAATATATCGATATTTTCACAGATGTTGAAGGTGTGATGACTGCAGATCCGAGAGTAGTGGAAAACGCGAAACCGCTTCCTGTGGTAACATATACGGAAATCTGCAATTTGGCGTACCAGGGAGCGAAAGTGATTCATCCGCGAGCTGTGGAAATTGCGATGCAGGCTAAGGTTCCGATCCGCGTCCGCTCAACATATTCTAAAGATAAAGGCACATTGGTGACTTCACATCATTCTTCTAATGTCGGCAGTGATGTTTTTGAACGGCTGATTACGGGAATTGCCCATGTCAAAGATGTCACACAGTTCAAAGTGCCTTCAAAACTCGGTCAGTATAACGTTCAGACTGAAGTTTTTAAAGCGATGGCGAATGCAGGAATTAGCGTTGATTTCTTTAACATTACACCTAGTGAAATTGTTTATACGGTGGCTGGGAACAAGACGGAAACAGCTCAGCGTATTTTAATGGATATGGGCTATGACCCGATGGTGACGAGAGACTGCGCAAAAGTTTCGGCAGTCGGTGCCGGTATCATGGGCGTCCCGGGTGTAACGTCTAAAATTGTGACAGCCCTATCAGAGAAAGAGATTCCTATTCTGCAGTCGGCGGACAGCCACACGACCATCTGGGTGCTTGTCCATGAAAAGGACATGGTTCCTGCTGTAAACGCTTTGCATGAAGTGTTTGAACTTTCTAAGTAAATGTGATTGAATCATGATGAGGTGAAAAAAATGAATTTCGGAAATGTGTCTACAGCTATGATTACACCTTTTGACAATAAAGGGAATGTAGACTTTCAAAAATTGTCTACACTGATTGACTACTTGTTGAAAAACGGAACAGATTCTTTAGTAGTAGCGGGAACGACAGGAGAATCTCCAACCCTTTCAACAGAAGAAAAAATAGCGCTATTTGAATATACGGTCAAAGAAGTGAACGGCCGGGTGCCCGTTATTGCGGGTACTGGAAGCAACAACACGAAAGATTCCATTAAGCTCACAAAAAAAGCTGAGGAAGCGGGCGTAGACGCGGTCATGCTCGTTACACCGTATTATAATAAACCTTCACAAGAAGGCATGTACCAGCATTTTAAAGCTGTTGCTTCTGAAACGTCTCTGCCAGTTATGCTGTACAATGTGCCGGGCCGCACCGTTGCTTCTCTTGCTCCTGAGACGACTATCCGTTTGGCGGCAGATGTTCCGAATGTTGTTGCGATTAAAGAAGCGAGCGGAGACCTCGAAGCGATTACAAAAATTGTTGCGGAAACGCCTGAAGATTTCTCCGTTTATTCTGGAGATGACGCCTTGACGCTTCCTGTTCTGTCAGTAGGAGGAAGAGGTGTCGTTTCAGTCGCAAGCCATATCGTAGGCTCTGATATGCAGCAAATGATCAAAAATTATACAAATGGGCAAACAGCTAACGCGGCACTGATTCACCAGAAACTCCTGCCGATTATGAAGGAACTGTTTAAAGCGCCTAACCCGGCTCCTGTGAAAACAGCTCTTCAGCTGAAAGGCCTTGATGTCGGTTCAGTGCGTCTTCCTCTTATCCCGTTAAACGAAGATGAACGTCTGAGCTTAAGCAGCGCGATCAGCGAACTGTAAGAAAAATTTCATACAGTGAAACAAACGCGGTCATTCTCATTACACCTGAGTTTGACCGTTTCTTATACATATTGGTTTTCCCTAAACCTTCTGCTTTATCTTGTTTTCTAAAATTACTTTCAGTTATAATAGGAACAAGTGATGATGGACGGGTATGAGACTAGGAGGATATAGATTTTGAAAAAGAAAAATACAGAAAACGTTAGAATTATCGCCCTTGGCGGTGTCGGAGAAATTGGGAAGAACCTTTATGTCATCGAAATTGATTCAGACATATTTGTCGTTGATGCCGGCCTTATGCATCCAGAAAATGAAATGCTTGGTATTGATGTGGTGATTCCTGACATATCATATTTGATTGAACGATCTGACCGCGTCAAGGCTATCTTTTTAACACATGGGCATGATGAGAATATCGGCGGCGTTTTTTACTTGTTAAACAAGCTGTCTGTTCCTGTATACGGAACAAAGCTGACGCTTGCACTGTTAAGAGAAAAATTAAAGCAATACGGACATAACCGAAAAGCTGATTTAAGAGAAATTCACTCAAAATCTGTCATTACATTTGAATCAACAAAGGTATCGTTCTTTAATACGATCCACAGTATCCCTGATTCAGTAGGCGTTAGTTTAAAAACATCACTTGGATCTATTGTATGCACGGGAGACTTTAAATTTGACCAAACACCTGCACTTAATCAATCGTGCGACATTGGCGAGATTGCCAAAATCGGCAACAGCGGCGTACTTGCTCTGCTTTCTGACAGTGCAAATGCAGAACGTCCGGGTTACACCCCTTCGGAAGCTGCTGTCAGCGGAGAGATTTCGGACGCGCTTTACAATTCAGAGAACCGGGTAATCATTGCTGTTTTCGCATCCAATATTAACCGGATTCAGCAAGTCATTCATGCAGCGGCTCAAAATGGCAGAAAGATTGCAGTTGCCGGAAAAAACCTTCAATCGATCCTTCAGCTGGCAAGAAAGCTTGGATATATTGAAGCAGATGATGAACTGTTTATTTCGGTTCAGGACGTCAAAAAATATCCGAAGCGTGAAGTAGCTATTGTAACTGCCGGCAGCCATGGTGAACCGTTGGCAGCTCTGACAAGAATGGGAAACAAAGCCCACAAGCAGTTGAATATCGAAGAAGGGGATACAGTTGTAATTGCATCAACACCGATCCCTGGACAGGAACTCATTTATTCTAAAACAGTAGATTTGCTTGCCAGAGCTGGCGCACAAGTCATTTTTGCCCAAAAGCGTGTGCATGTATCTGGACACGGCTCACAGGAAGAGTTAAAGCTGATGATCAATCTGCTTAAACCAAAATATTTAATTCCTGTAAACGGCGAATACAGAATGCAAAAGGCTCATTCAAAAATCGCTGAAGAAATCGGCATGAAGCGCAGTGATATCTTCTTAATTGAAAAAGGAGACGTTGTCGAGTTCCGCGGCCAAAACGTAAAGATCGGTGATAAAGTGCCATACGGCAATATTTTAATCGATGGTTTAGGTGTAGGCGACATCGGAAATATTGTGCTGAGAGACCGCCGCTTACTTTCACAAGACGGCATACTGATTGTTGTCATTACACTTGATAAACAAAAGAAACATCTTGTATCAGGTCCTGAGATTATCACACGCGGTTTTGTTTATGTAAGAGAGTCTGAAGGCCTTATCGTACAGGCTACTGAGCTTGTACGCTCAATCGTGACTGAAGCAACAGAAACATCAAATGTTGAATGGTCAACGCTTAAGCAGGCAATGCGAGATGCTTTGAACCAATTCCTATATGAAAAAACAAAACGTAAACCGATGATCATCCCAATTATTATGGAAGTCTAATGGAAACGTAAGACCGGAGCTGCTCCGGTCTTTATTTTTTTGCCTGTTATGCCGGGATTGAATCGAAGATCTTTGTTCATAATACAAAGAGAAACTCGGAAAGGGTGAAAGCGAAATGGATCATCGTATGGAAAATACAGAAGAAGAACGTCCTGAAAAAAATGATGCGAAAGACAGCATTATGAATAAAATACAGCAGCTAGGGGAAACGACACTTCCGCAGCTCCCGCAAGATACAAATATCCATTGTCTGACCATTATCGGACAAATAGAAGGCCATGTTCAGCTGCCTCCGCAAAACAAAACAACAAAATATGAACATGTAATCCCGCAAATCGTTGCCATTGAGCAGAATCCAAAAATTGAAGGTTTGCTTATTATATTAAATACAGTCGGCGGAGATGTGGAAGCAGGTCTTGCGATTGCTGAAATGCTCGCATCCTTGTCAAAACCGACCGTCTCCATCGTACTTGGCGGAGGACATTCCATCGGTGTGCCAATTGCGGTATCTTGTGATTATAGCTATATCGCTGAAACAGCTACCATGACGATTCATCCCGTTCGGCTGACGGGACTGGTGATCGGTGTGCCTCAAACCTTTGAGTACTTGGATAAGATGCAAGAAAGAGTCGTTAAATTTGTAACAAGCCATTCAAATGTAAATGAAGATAAGTTTAAAGAGCTAATGTTTTCAAAAGGAAACTTAACACGCGATATTGGAACAAATGTCGTCGGCAAGGATGCCGTCGAGTATGGCCTGATTGATCACGTCGGCGGAGTCGGCCAAGCGATCAATAAATTAAATGAGCTGATCGAGGAAGCTAGAAAAGAAGAAGGACGGATGATTCAATGATTTTATATACCATGATGCCGCAGGAAATTGTTTTCGCGGAACAGAACCAACAGCCAAGTGCTCACGAGCAAATCGAGTATAGGGGTGTTCCGCTTCTTGTCGAGATGAAAGGCAATGAAGCAGAGGTTATACAAGTCATGAGTACAAACCCCATGCACTTTCTGCATCCGGATATTTCTCCGGGACAAAAGCTAAAATTAAACGTATAAGATTCCTCCCCTTTTTTAAGGGCAAAATATGCTATAATAGGGGAATCCTACAGAAAAAATGCAGCCAGTTAACGGCTGCTTTCTTCATTATGTATGAACTTACATTTTTTAACGCAGTAAGGTGATGAGTGTGGCAAAGAAAAAAAGAAAATCGAGAAAAAAACAGGCAAAACAGCTCAACATAAAATACGAATTAAACGGATTGCTGTGCATTGCTATCTCAATTATCGCCATTTTGCAGCTTGGTGTAGTGGGACAAACCTTTATCTACTTGTTCCGTTTTTTCGCTGGTGAGTGGTTTATTTTATGCTTGTTAGGCTTATTTGTTTTAGGGGTTTCACTATTTTGGAAGAAAAAAACGCCGAGTCTTTTAACGAGACGAAAGGCGGGGCTGTACTGCATCATTGCAAGCATATTGCTGCTTTCTCATGTGCAGCTGTTTAAAAATTTGACGAACAGAGGGTCTATTGAGTCTGCCAGCGTGATCCGCAATACATGGGAATTATTTTTAATGGACATGAATGGGAGCTCTGCTTCACCTGATTTAGGCGGGGGGATGATCGGGGCGCTTCTGTTTGCGGCTTCACACTTTTTGTTTGCATCTACTGGTTCTCAAATTATGGCGATTGTAATGATTTTGATCGGATTGATTCTGGTCACAGGGCGCTCTCTTCAAGAAACGCTGAAAAAGTGGATGAGCCCGATCGGCCGTTTCATTAAAGAACAATGGTTTGCTTTTATTGATGACATGAAATCAGTCAAAACAAATATGAAATCATCGAAAAAGGCGAAAGCCAATACCAGCAAAAAACAAAAGCCGGCTCGCAAAAAACAGCAAATGGAGCCAGAGCCCGCTGCTGAAGAAGAGGAGCAGGAAATGGTATCGCCTCTCATTCATTCAGAGCCGATTATCTCAAGCTTTTCAGACCGGAATGAATCGGAAGAGCCCCCGGCAGCTGCAGAAAAACAAATTGAACCGGTCACAGAACCGCTTCAGGAAAATCAGTCCGAGGCTGACCATAATGAAACGGCAGTTGCTCCGCCAATGACCTTTACAGAACTTGAAAATAAAGATTATCAGATGCCGTCATTAGATTTATTAGCCGATCCGATGCATACCGGCCAGCAGGCTGATAAAAAAAATATTTATGAGAATGCGAGAAAGCTCGAACGCACCTTCCAAAGCTTCGGCGTAAAGGCAAAAGTGACACAGGTTCATCTCGGGCCGGCTGTCACGAAATATGAAGTGTATCCGGATGTTGGGGTAAAGGTCAGTAAAATAGTCAACCTAAGTGATGATTTAGCGCTTGCGTTAGCTGCAAAAGACATCAGGATTGAGGCGCCTATTCCAGGGAAATCTGCCATTGGGATAGAAGTTCCAAACGCGGAAGTGGCTATGGTATCGCTGAAGGAAGTGCTTGAGTCAAAACTTAATGACCGACCTGATGCTAAACTGTTAATCGGACTTGGCCGTAATATTTCGGGCGAAGCCGTGCTTGCTGAATTAAACAAAATGCCTCATTTGCTTGTTGCAGGCGCGACCGGGAGCGGAAAAAGTGTCTGTGTCAACGGCATTATCACAAGTATTTTGATGCGCGCTAAACCGCATGAAGTGAAAATGATGATGATTGACCCAAAAATGGTTGAGCTGAATGTGTACAATGGAATTCCGCATTTGCTTGCTCCGGTGGTAACTGATCCGAAAAAAGCTTCACAAGCTTTGAAAAAGGTTGTCAATGAAATGGAACGGCGGTACGAACTGTTTTCTCATACAGGAACTAGAAATATTGAAGGGTACAATGATTATATTAAACGCTCCAATAATGAGGGAGAGGCAAAACAGCCAGAGCTGCCGTATATCGTGGTTATTGTGGACGAGCTAGCTGATCTTATGATGGTAGCTTCATCTGATGTAGAAGACTCGATTACGAGATTGTCCCAAATGGCGCGGGCTGCCGGCATCCATCTAATTATTGCGACACAGCGTCCGTCAGTTGACGTCATTACAGGGGTCATCAAGGCAAATATTCCGTCACGAATCGCATTCAGTGTCTCTTCACAGACGGATTCAAGGACCATTCTGGATATGGGGGGCGCTGAGAAGCTTCTGGGACGCGGAGATATGCTGTTTTTACCTGTAGGGGCTAATAAACCTGTCCGCGTACAAGGAGCATTTTTGTCAGACGAAGAAGTGGAGCAGGTCGTGGATCATGTCATTACGCAGCAAAAAGCTCAATATCAGGAAGAAATGATTCCTGAGGAAATAACGGAAACACATACTCAGGTTACCGATGACCTTTATGATGAAGCCGTCGAATTAATTGTCGGCATGCAGACTGCATCCGTATCGATGCTGCAAAGACGGTTCAGAATCGGGTATACAAGAGCGGCACGTCTGATAGATGCAATGGAAGAACGCGGTGTAGTTGGCCCGTATGAAGGCAGCAAACCAAGGGAAGTCTTAATATCAAAAGAAAAACATGATGAGCTCTCTTCTTAAAGAAAGAGAGCTCGGCAACAATAATAACATTATGTAAACTGAACACCTTGCTGTTTATTTTTTCGACAAAACATGATATAGTTGTCCCAATTGTTCAATAATTTTTATCGAAGGTGGTTTACGGAGGGGAAACATGTCTACAAAAGCTGATAATCGGCACTTGTATTTAAAAGTAATTGAACGAATTAAAGAGGATATTAAAAATGGAATCTACACTGAGAAAGAAAAGCTCCCTTCTGAATTTGAGCTTTCCAAAAAGCTTGGCGTCAGCCGGGCGACTTTGCGTGAAGCACTACGGATATTGGAAGAAGAGCATGTGATTATCAGGAGGCATGGTGTAGGAACTTTTGTCCATTCTAAGCCGTTATTTCTTTCGGGCATTGAACAGCTGAACAGTGTAACCAAAATGATTGAACAGGCTAATATGATCCCAGGAACAATCTTTCTTTCATCTCAAGTGCTTATGCCGACTGATGATGATATCAAGAGATTTCATCTGACATCAGGCCAGGAAGTTTTTTATCTTGAACGTGTCAGAACGGCAAACGGACAGCCGATTGTGTATTGTATTGACAAAATTCCGATGGATATATTGCCGGATTCTTTTTCTCACCAGCAAGAGTCTATGTTTGACCTGCTTGAGAAAAATTCAGGCTCTGTCATCAGCTATGCCGTAACCGATATTGAGCCGATCGGCTATCATGATACGATTTCTCCAGTGCTGGAATGTGATCCGGAAACAGCTCTTTTACTGTTAAAACAAACGCATTATGATCAGCATGATAAACCGGTGCTTTATTCATTAAATTATTTCAGAGCAGACAAATTCAGATTCCATGTTTTGCGTAAACGATTCTAAAACAGACGCCTGTGATGTGTCTGTTTTTTTATTGCCTGGTTTATGTTTCTTTGTACATACTTTCAATGCGGTTAACGCAAGATATAAAGGATGACAAAGTGAATGGGTGAAAATGTTGAAAGAAAAAATAGGAATGAAAAATATTATTGCTCTGGCTTCCGTACCGCTTGTTATGACATTAGGGAACTCCATGCTGATTCCCGTGCTTCCGATGATGGAGAAAAAGCTGTCGGTCAATTCATTTCAAGTATCATTAATTATCACTGTATATTCGGTGGTAGCGATCATTTGCATTCCGATCGCGGGGTACCTGTCGGATAGATTTGGCAGAAAAAAAGTGCTGCTCCCATGCCTTCTTATTGCGGGAATAGGGGGAGCTGTGGCTGCTTTTGCTTCGACATATATAGACAATCCTTATGCTATGATCTTGGCTGGACGGGTTCTTCAAGGCATCGGATCAGCAGGGGCAGCACCCATCGTCATGCCGTTTATCGGCGATCTGTTTAAGGGAGATGATGAAAAGGTCAGTGCCGGTCTTGGCGATATTGAAACCGCTAACACCTCGGGGAAAGTGCTGAGTCCCATACTGGGCGCTTTACTTGCATCCTGGTACTGGTTCGTCCCGTTTTGGTTTATTCCGTTTTTCTGTTTGATCAGCTTTTTGCTTGTATTGTTTTTGGTGGAGAAGCCTGAAGAAGATGAGGATGCACCTACAATTTCAGAGTTCCTCAAGAATGTGCGGAAAATCTTTAAACAGGATGGACGCTGGCTCTACACAGTTTTTATTATTGGATGCGTCATTATGTTTTTATTATTTGGCGTATTATTTTACTTATCAGATACGCTAGAGAATAAATATACAATTGACGGAGTGGCCAAAGGCGGGCTGCTGGCGATACCTCTTTTATTCCTGTCCAGCAGTTCTTTTATAGCGGGTAAAAAGATCGGCAAAGATAAGGGAAGAATGAAATTTTGCGTCGTTACAGGGATGATTATGTTAAGCCTGTCTTTTATCGGCTTGTGGTGGAACCACAGTTTTTATTTTTTGTTTATCTTTTTAAGTTTTGGGGGAATTGGAATCGGAATGGCGCTTCCTGCTTTAGATGCGCTGATAACGGAAGGGATTGAAAGTGAGGAATGCGGAACAATTTCTTCATTTTACAATAGTATGCGCTTTATTGGAGTAGCTCTCGGGCCGCCTGTGTTTGCGGCATTGATGTCTAATGCAAGCTGGCTTATCTTCATTCTCTCTGCGTTTTGCGGGATTATTTCTTTATTTCTGGTGCTCTTTAATGTAGATGCTAAAAAAAGTGAAGAAGAAAAAAACTTAGGGACGGTTTGACAAACCGTCTTTTTTTGCTGAGAAAAATCGGCAGAAAACTTGTGTAAGACAAGTAATTGATTCGCATTTCGTAAAAGCATGAAGAGGCAACAAGGATCATGACAGCATAAACAGCGGAAGAACAATTAATACGCAAGAGGTTATTGTTTCCTTATAAATCCTACAGTTGCTATAATTACATGAAAGAGTGTTTCTGCGAATGCTGAAATTTGGTCATAATACATACTAATAAGAAATGAACGAAGGAGGTTTCACATGTCATATGTCAATGAAGTCAAAACAAAGCACGGCGGTTTAACCGCACATATTGTAGAAACAGAAAAATTTAAAACCGTCTCGCTTATCTTTAAAATGCTGGCGCCCTTAACAAAGGAGCAAGTTACGAAAAGAGCGCTGTTCCCGCATGTGCTGCTTCGCGGAACAGAAAGCCGTCCGAAAACTGCAGATTTACGTTCTTATCTGGATGAACTGTACGGCACGTCTGTTTCGGCTGATCTCTCGAAAAAAGGTGAACAGCATGTGATTACATTCAGACTTGAAATTCCGAATGAAAAATATTTAAAAGATCAGACGCCTCTCCTTGAAAAAGGGCTCCAGCTTCTCGCAGAAATCGTCTTTTCACCTGCTTTAGAAGCAGGCGTTTTTCAATCGCAATATGTGGATCAAGAAAAACGAACGCTGAAGCAGAGAATTCAAGCGGTTTATGATGATAAAATGCGTTACTCTAATCTAAGGCTTATACAGGAAATGTGTAAAAATGAACCTTACTCGCTGCACGTTAATGGAGAGATCGACGATGTTGATGCCATTACGGCCGATCAATTATATGAAACATACCGAAACGCGATCCAAAAAGACCAGCTTGATCTATATGTCGTCGGCGATGTTGACAGGAAACAAGTGCAAGCTGCTATTGATCAATATTTTCACACAGAGGAACGCGCTCTGGAAACATTTGTGAACAACCATTCTGAACAACCTGAGCCTAAAGAAGTCATTGATGAAGAAGACGTCAAACAAGGCAAGCTGAATATTGGCTATCGGACCAATATTACTTTTACGGATCAGGATTATTCAGCTTTACAAGTTTTTAACGGAATGTTCGGCGGCTTTTCTCATTCCAAGCTTTTCATTAATGTTCGGGAAAAAGCCAGTCTCGCTTATTACGCAGCCTCCCGTATCGATAGCTTTAAAGGCTTATTAATGGTGATGTCAGGAATAGAAGTAAAAAACTACAAACAAGCCGTTTCTATTATTGCCGAGCAATTTCAGGCTATGAAAAACGGGGAGTTCAGTGAGGAAGACATCTCTCAGACGAAAGCCATGATTCGGAATCAGGTGCTGGAAACCATTGATACTGCGTATGGTTTATCTGAATTTTTATATCAGCAGGCCGCTGCCCAAGTCGATATTCCGATCGAAGATTTCCTTGCCAATATTGAGCGGGTGACAAAAGAGGATATCATAAAAGTCGGCGAAAAAATTCAGCTTGATACGACTTACTTCTTAAAAGGGACGGAGGGTGCATCTTGATAAAACCAATCGAATTTGAACAGCTTCAGGAGACGCTGTATCATGAAAAAATGTCAAACGGCCTAGACGTATACGTTTTGCCGAAAAAAGGCTTCAACAAGACGTATGCGGTATTCACAACAAAGTACGGGTCTATCGATAATCAGTTTGTCCCTCTTGGAAAAGACGAGATGGTTCATGTCCCCGATGGGATTGCCCATTTTCTTGAACATAAGCTGTTTGAAAAAGCTGATGGAGATGTTTTTCAAGATTTCAGTAAACAGGGCGCCTCTGCCAATGCGTTTACGTCATTTACAAGAACGGCTTATCTTTTCTCGAGCACGTCAAACGTGGAACGCAATTTGGAAACACTGATTGATTTTGTGCAGGACCCTTATTTTACAGAAAAAACAGTAGAAAAGGAAAAAGGGATTATCGGCCAGGAAATTAACATGTATGATGATAATCCTGACTGGAGGCTGTACTTCGGGGTGATTGAAAACATGTACAAAGATCATCCTGTCAAAATTGATATAGCCGGAACGGTAGAAAGTATATCCCATATCACTAAGGACCTTCTTTATGAATGTTATGAGACGTTTTACCATCCGAGCAACATGCTCCTCTTTATAGTCGGCCCTGTTGATCCTGAAGCGATCATTTCTCAGGTAAGAGAAAATCAGGGAAGAAAACCGTATACAGATCAGCCGGAAATTAAACGGGAAGAAGTAAAAGAGCAAGAAGCTGTTTTCCGGAAAGAAAAAGAAATTAAAATGAATGTTCAGGGACCGAAATGTCTCGTCGGACTGAAATCAAAGCATCCGTATAGATTAGGGAAAGAGCTGCTCAAGCATGAACTTGCAATGAACCTATTGCTGGAATCTTTGTTCGGCAAAAGCTCTGCCCAATATGAATCCCTTTATGAAAAAGGGTATATAGATGAAACGTTCAGCTTTGATTTTACGGCTGAATATGGGTTCGGTTTTGCGGCCATCGGTGGGGACACGCCTGAACCGGATAAATTGGCTGAAGACATTTCAAGCAATCTGCTTCGTGCCGGTGAAATCATCACCGCTGAGAAGATTGAACTTGCCAGAAAGAAAAAAATCGGGTCATTTTTAAAGGCATTAAACTCACCTGAATACATCGCTAACCAATTCACTCGCTATGCATTTTTGGAGATGAGCCTGTTTGATATCGTAACTGTTCTCGAGCAGATCACCCTTGAGGATGTGCAGCAAATCATACAAGAGGAAATTGCTGAGGATAGACTGACTGTCTGCAAAGTGGTTCCTAAATCTTAACATGCATCCCTCCAATGTGAGGGGTGTTTTTCTGCGGAAAGAAGGAAAGAGGATGAAAAAAACAGCATTAGTCACCGGGGCAAGCGGCGGTATTGGCAAAAGCATAAGTGAATCGCTTGCAGCAGAGGGGTATGATCTGCTTTTGCACTACAATCAGAATGAAGACGCGGCAGCAGAGCTTGCTGAAAAACTGAAACGGGCGTTTGGCATAGATGCTAATATTTTGCAAGGAGATCTCTCCACTCCGAATGGCGCTGATGAACTATCAAAATCAATTGTTCAGCCGGTTGATGCGATCGTTTTAAACAGCGGCAGAAGCCATTTCGGGCTGATTACTGATGTAGATAATGCTACGGTACAGGAAATGGTTCAGCTGCATGTGGCAAGTCCTTACATTTTGACGAGAAACCTTCTTCCAAGCATGATCCGAAACAAAACGGGAGCGATTGTGGCAGTCAGCTCTATTTGGGGAGAGACTGGCGCATCGTGTGAGGTGCTGTACAGCATGGCAAAGGGAGCACAGCACTCGTTTGTAAAAGGACTGGCTAAGGAGCTGGCTCCAAGCGGTATCAGGGTCAATGCAGTAGCACCTGGTGCTGTAGATACCAACATGATGAATCAATTCAGTCCGGATGAATTGGAAGAGATCGCTGATGAGATCCCGATCGGCCGGCTTGCACAGCCGAAAGAAATTGCCGAGGCGGTAGCATTTCTCCTGTCTGAAAAAGCTTCCTATATTACTGGACAGATTCTGTCTGTTAACGGGGGCTGGCACTGCTGATGCAAAATAAAATGTGTATAGTTTCTTTTAAGAAGGACAAAATAATTTTGTAACTTCACATGAAATGGAGGAAACTCACATGTCAGTATTAGAAAACTGGGATAGTTGGAAGAATTTCCTTGGTGATCGTTTGAACTATGCGCAAGATAAAGGCATGAGTCAGGACACCATCACTGACCTTGCTACAGAAATCGGCGGTTACCTGGCTAATGAAGTGGATTCTAAGAACGAGCAGGAAAAAGTGCTGGCAGATCTTTGGAGCGTAGCATCTAAAGAAGAACAGCATGCCATTGCCAATATGATGGTTAAGCTTGTTGAAAATAACAGCACTCATTAAGAAGAGAGGAGATTCTTCCTCTCTTTTTTATGTTTTCCTCATCACAGCAACATTCTTCTTTCTAATTAGAGAAAAATGCTTTATGATAAAGGAAGGTAAAAATTTGCCACAATGAAGGGGGTATATCATTTGGCAAAGCTCGAATGGTATTTTGAATATGAAATTCAAGTGAACCGCCCCGGACTGCTCGGGGATATTTCATCTCTTCTCGGGATGCTTTCTATTAACATCGTAACGATAAACGGCGTCGATCTTTCCAGAAGGGGAATGCTGCTCAGGTGCCGCCATATAGATCAAATTAAACGATTAGAATCAATCTTAAAAACGATGGAAACAATTAAAGTAACGAAGCTGAGGGAACCAAGGCTTCGCGATCGTCTCGCCGTGCGACACGGGCGGTACATCCAGAGGGATGCCGATGATAAGAAAACATTCCGCTTTGAACGGGACGAGCTGGGCCTATTAGTCGATTTTATGGCCGAACTGTTCAAAAAAGAAGGCCATAAATTAATCGGAATCCGCGGAATGCCGCGCGTCGGGAAAACGGAGTCAATTGTAGCTTCCAGCGTATGCGCCAGCAAAAGGTGGCTGTTTGTGTCATCTACCTTGCTGAAACAAACAATCAGAAGCCAGCTGATTGCCGATGAATACAGCACTGAAAATGTCTTTATCGTTGACGGGATTGTGTCGACAAGAAGAGGGTCTGAACGCCATCTGCAGCTGGTGAGGGAAATCATGAGGCTGCCTGCTACAAAAGTGGTGGAGCATCCGGACATATTCGTTCAAAATACAGAGTATACACTAGATGACTTTGATTATATTATTGAACTGAGAAATGATCCTGATGAGGTTATTACATATGAACATGCTGAAGAACCCCAAATGTTTGATCAATCCGGGTTTTCAAGCTTTGATTTTTAAAATTGGAAGGTGTTTGTTGTGACTGAACTAGGAATCCGGCTGAAAGAAGCCAGAGAGGAAAAAGCAATGTCATTGGATGATCTCCAAGCGGCAACTAAGATTCAAAAAAGGTATTTAACCGCCTTGGAGGAAGGAAATTATGACATTATTCCGGGTAAGTTTTATGTCCGGGCTTTCATCAAACAATATGCGGAAGCCGTCGGGCTTGATGCTGACCAATTGTTTGAAGAGTATAAAAAAGATATCCCGAATACGTATCATGACGATGTGTCTGAAAAAATCTCCGGCATGAATATGCAGAAGGAAATGCCAAAGCCTGCTTCTAAGGCGCTGGAATTGCTGCCTACAATACTTGTGATTCTCGGCGTGATTGTCGTGATTGCCATTGTTTACGCTATAATTCAGTTTGCGAATCATAAAAACGATGATAATAGCAACGCGGCATCAGAAAAATCAATCACGAAAAGTGAAAGCAAGTATGAGATCCCTAAGGATTCGACGCTGAAAGAGAATCAAACCAATAGCTCTGCAAAAGAGACAGACACAAAAAAAGAAACGAAAGACAAAGAAGATAAAAAAGAAGACAGTAACAAACTAGAGATGAAAGCAACTGGCACTGAAGGATCTGTAACAACGTATGAAGTGTCCGGCGCCGATAAAATCGAGCTAGAGCTGAAGGCTTCAGACAGCTCTTGGATTCGAGTGCGCGATGAAAACAGCAGCTCTCTCAAAGAGGGTACACTGAAAAAAGACGAAACGTATAAAAAAGACATAACTGATCAGAAACAAGTTGAAATCCGCACAGGATATGCACCTAACCTGAAAATAAAAGTCAACGGTGAGGTTCTGACGTATAAACTTGATCCTAAAGAAGTGATGGCACAAACAATAAAGATTGTAAATAAAAAGGAAGAAAAGTCATCTTAATCACCAGATGACTTTTCTTCACGTCCGAGTATGAAACTGGAGGGGCTTTATGTTTAACTTACCGAATAAAATCACACTAGCAAGAATTGCATTAATCCCGATCTTCATGATTATCATGCTGGCGCCGTTTGACTGGGGCAGACTCGAATTTGGAGACGAATCCATTCCGGTCACACACTTAGCGGGCGCTATTTTGTTTATTATTGCATCGACGACAGATTGGATAGATGGTTATTATGCCCGCAAACTGAACCTTGTTACAAACTTTGGGAAATTTCTCGATCCGCTTGCGGACAAACTTCTCGTATCGGCAGCGTTAATTATCCTTGTGCAATTTGATCTTGCTCCCGCTTGGATGGTCATTGTGATTATCAGCCGGGAGTTTGCCGTAACAGGTTTAAGGCTTGTATTAGCCGGAACGGGAGAAGTAGTAGCTGCGAATATGCTTGGTAAAATTAAAACATGGGCTCAAATTATTGCAGTATCTGCATTGCTTCTTCACAATCTTCCGTTTGAGCTTGTGTCATTTCCGTTCGCTGACCTGGCGTTATGGGTAGCCGTATTCTTTACCGTTGTATCTGGGTGGGACTATTTCGCTAAAAACTGGGAAGCGCTAAAAACATCTAACTAAGAAAGAAGGACATACGTGATGGAATTTACAAAAAAAGCAGAAATTATTGCAGTAGGTTCAGAGCTCTTGCTTGGTCAGATTGCCAATACAAATGCTCAATTTATCAGCAAACAGCTGGCAGAAATCGGAGTGAACGTATTCTACCATACAGCAGTCGGTGATAATCCGGAGCGGCTGAAGCAGGTCATCCGCATTGCTGAAGAGCGCTCTGATTTTATTATTTTTTCAGGAGGGCTCGGACCGACAAAAGATGATTTAACAAAAGAAACGATAGCTAATGTGCTGGGACGCCCGCTCGTTTTAAATGATGAGGCGTTTCAATCCATTGAGGATTATTTCAAACGAACAAAACGCACGATGTCACCTAATAACCGAAAACAAGCGCTTGTCATCGAAGGATCTGACGTACTGGCAAATCACTTTGGAATGGCGCCGGGAATGCTTACAGAGCATGATTCACGCTTTTATATGCTTCTTCCCGGACCGCCGAGTGAATTGCGTCCGATGTTTGAAAATGAGGCTAAACCGCTTCTTCTTAAAAAGATGGGCTCAAATGAAAAAATTGTGTCAACGGTTCTTCGCTTCTTCGGTATCGGCGAATCTCAGCTAGAAGCTGATTTAGAAGATATCATTGATGCACAGACGAACCCGACGATTGCTCCATTGGCAGCGGATGGAGAGGTGACGCTGCGCCTGACAGCGAAACATGCTGATGAAAAAGAAACAGAGCGTTTGTTAAAAGAAACAGAAGCCGTTATTTTAGAACGTGTCGGTGAATTTTTCTATGGCTATGACGATACATCGCTTGTGAAAGAGCTATCTAAAGCATGTAAGGAAAAAGGCATCACGCTTTCTGCCGCAGAAAGCTTTACCGGCGGGCTGTTTTCTGAATGGCTGACAGATCTTAGCGGCGCTTCAGCGTTGTTTTCCGGCGGCGTCGTTTGCTATTCAAACGAAGTGAAGCAAAATGTACTCGGCGTCAAAAAGGAAACATTGGACCGTTTCGGCGCAGTCAGCGAGCAATGCGCATCTGAGCTCGCAAAGGGTGTTCAGCAGCTCACTGGAAGCGATATTGGCATTAGCTTTACCGGTGTTGCCGGCCCTGATACTCAAGAAGGCCATGCACCTGGACATGTGTTTATCGGTATTTCTGCAAATGGAAAAGAAGAGGTTCACGAGTTTCACTTTGCGGGCTCCAGAACAGGAATTAGAAAACGTGCTGCTAAATATGGCTGCCATTTAATTTTAAAACTGTTAGAGCAAAAATAATGTTTTCAGCACACTATCCTCCTCAAAAAACATGATTTCTCCGGCTCATTATGATATTTTGGTAGAAATCAGGCCAAGAAAAAATCCGAATATGCGTTCGCTTTTTTCTTGGCAAATCCCTTCAAACAGGGTATAGTATATGTAGTGGTAACATAAAGGAGGAAAAAATAGAATGAGTGATCGTCAGGCAGCCTTAGATATGGCTCTTAAACAAATAGAAAAGCAGTTCGGCAAAGGTTCCATTATGAAACTGGGAGAAAAGACAGATACAAGAATTTCTACTGTTCCAAGCGGCTCCCTCGCTCTTGATACGGCACTGGGAATAGGCGGGTATCCCCGCGGACGGATTATTGAAGTATACGGTCCTGAAAGCTCAGGTAAAACAACTGTGGCGCTCCATGCCATTGCTGAGGTTCAGCAGCAGGGAGGACAAGCTGCGTTTATCGATGCGGAGCATGCGCTAGACCCGGTATACGCACAAAAACTCGGTGTCAATATCGAAGAGCTTTTACTGTCTCAGCCTGATACAGGCGAGCAGGCGCTTGAAATTGCAGAAGCATTGGTTCGAAGCGGTGCAGTTGACATCGTCGTTGTCGACTCTGTAGCGGCGCTCGTTCCGAAAGCGGAAATTGAAGGCGACATGGGAGATTCACATGTCGGTTTGCAGGCGCGTTTAATGTCTCAAGCGCTCCGTAAGCTTTCAGGGGCCATCAACAAATCGAAGACAATCGCGATTTTCATTAACCAAATTCGTGAAAAAGTCGGCGTTATGTTCGGAAACCCGGAAACGACTCCAGGCGGCCGTGCGCTGAAATTCTACTCTTCCGTTCGTCTTGAAGTACGCCGTGCTGAACAGCTGAAACAAGGCAACGACGTTATGGGGAATAAAACGAGAATCAAAGTCGTGAAAAACAAAGTAGCTCCTCCGTTCCGTACAGCTGAGGTTGATATTATGTATGGAGAAGGTATCTCAAAAGAAGGCGAAATCATTGATCTCGGAACTGAACTTGATATCGTGCAAAAAAGCGGTTCATGGTACTCTTATGAAGAAGAGCGTCTTGGCCAAGGCCGGGAAAATGCCAAACAATTCTTAAAAGAAAACAAAGATATCATGCTGATGATTCAGGAGCAAATTCGTGAACATTACGGCTTAGATAATAACGGAGTAGTACAGCAGCAGGCGGAAGAGACACAGGAAGAACTCGAATTTGAAGAATAAAAATAAAATGAATTTGAAATAATAAAAAAGGCAGAGTGCAAACTCTGCCTTTTTTTCTTTTGTATTTTCTGCAAAATAATGATAAATAAATTGGTTCATTTGACAACTTTTATAGTAGTTCATACGTCTAACAAAACGTGTGCATTTGAAATTAGATTGGGAGGATAAAATGGATGACAAGCCCCACTCGCAGAAGAACTGCGACGCGCAGACGCAGAAAACTAAATAAAAGAGGCAAATTTTTGTTTGGTATGTTGGCCGTAATCATTTGTTTCACGATTTGGAATGCCGTTCATCGAGAGGATGAAGAAGCCGAACCATCTCAAGAAGCTGCAGCGGTTTCTGATACCGGTCAGAAGCAAGCTGATCAGAAGAAAAACAAAGCCAAAAAAACAGAGGAACAAATCAAAACAGTGGACCGCAATCCAAAAATCAGCAGTTATTTAAAAGAGATTGGCTTCAGCGGGACAGCCATGATCGTCAGAAACGGAGAAGTCGAATTAAATAAAGGTTTTGGCTATGCGGACCGCAAGCATCACATAAAAAATAATCCTGCGACAACTTTTTATATTGGATCATCACAAAAAGCGCTAATAGCAACCGCTATTCTGCAGCTTGAGGAAAAAGGAAAACTCCAGACAAGTGATCCGGTCAGCACGTATTTACCCCATTTTCCCAACGGAAAGAATATTACATTAAAGAATCTGCTTACTCATACATCGGGAATAAACGGACATGTTGAAGGGAATGGCGCGATCACTCCTGATGACTTAATAAAAAACATAGAGCAGCAAGGAATCAAACGTCAGCCTGGAATGTGGGATTATAAGGATTCTAATTATTCAGTTCTCGCTTATCTTGTTGCTGAAGTGAGCGGCGAGTCTTATGAACAATACATAACCAATCATATTTTTAAGCCTGCGGGGATGACACATTCGGGTTTTTACAAGTCATACGATAAGCAGCCTTATCCAGCTGTCGGCTACAAGCTGAAAGGCAGCAGGACTATTACACCGTATATGCCCGATTTATCTCAGCTTTATGGAGCAGGCGATATATATATGAGTGCTGCTGATATGTACAAATTTGACAAAGCACTGGTAGACGGCAAGCTTTATTCGCAAGAAAGCTATGAAAAAATGTTTACGCCAGGAAGCAGTTCCACATACGGAATGGGATTTTATGTTGCTCCCGGAAGCTATTCAAACCACGGAGTCATGCCTGGCTTTAACGTATTGAACAGCTTCAGCAAATCCGGACAAACCGTTGTTGTTTTGTTGTCAAATATTCAAAATAACGCTAAACTTGGACAAGTGAACAATAAAATATACCAGCTTCTAAATCAGGAGTAATTTACGATCTGTTTTTTCAAAAGATAGACGGATTCATGTTCGGCACGGTAAATGGGGGCGGCTCGGCAAACGTTAAGCTGGCAAGCTTGACAAGTATTTCCGACACAATTACAATGAAGTTGTAACATTTGTTTTTTTAACATGATTGTTAAACCATTTAAACTTGACAAGGGCGATGAAACTTTCATTCCCTGTGAAGGTTCTGTATGTTGAGAAAACTAGACAATGTACATGCCGACACTTATTTTGAGCAACAACCAAGTTCATAGCAAGAGGAGGTGAAAGTATGACCCCAATTATGATGGTTCTCATCTCCATTTTGCTGATTCTACTCGGTTTAGTTGTTGGCTACTATGTTCGTAAAACCATTGCCGAAGCGAAAATTGCAGGCGCACGCGGTGCAGCCGAGCAAATTCTTGAAGATGCAAAGCGTGATGCTGAAGCACTGAAAAAAGAAGCTCTGCTTGAAGCAAAGGATGAAATCCACAAACTTCGAATAGATGCTGAACAAGAAGTTCGTGAAAGACGAAATGAGCTTCAAAAACAAGAAAACCGTTTACTCCAAAAGGAGGAAAACCTTGATCGCAAACATGAGGGAATTGATAAACGGGAAGCGATGTTGGAGAAGAAAGATCATTCTCTGAATGAACGACAACAACATATTGAAGAGATGGAAAGCAAAGTGGATGAGATGATTCGTATGCAGCAGTCAGAGTTGGAACGAATTTCGAGTCTGACTCGTGACGAAGCGAAACAAATCATTCTTGACCGGGTTGAAAACGAGCTTTCACATGACATCGCCATCATGACAAAAGAAACTGAGAACCGTGCGAAAGAAGAGGCTGATAAAAAAGCGAAAAACATTCTTTCACTTGCCTTACAGCGCTGCGCAGCGGACCACGTTGCCGAAACAACGGTATCAGTTGTCAATCTTCCAAATGATGAGATGAAAGGACGTATCATCGGCCGGGAAGGGCGTAACATTCGTACGCTTGAAACGCTGACAGGTATTGACCTGATTATCGATGATACCCCTGAAGCTGTCATTCTGTCCGGATTTGATCCGATCAGACGTGAAACAGCAAGGATTGCTCTTGATAAACTCGTTCAGGATGGCCGTATTCATCCGGCACGGATTGAAGAAATGGTTGAAAAATCTCGCCGCGAGGTCGATGACTACATTCGTGAGATGGGTGAGCAAACGACATTTGAGGTTGGCGTTCACGGCCTCCACCCAGATCTAATCAAGATTCTCGGCCGCTTAAAGTTCCGTACAAGCTACGGTCAAAATGTGCTTAAGCATTCCATGGAAGTCGCATTCTTGGCCGGGCTGATGGCATCGGAGCTTGGAGAAGATGCAAAGCTTGCGAAACGGGCGGGACTCCTTCATGACATCGGAAAAGCAATTGACCATGAAGTAGAAGGAAGCCACGTTGAAATCGGAGTCGAGCTTGCGACTAAATATAAAGAGCACCCAGTCGTAATTAACAGTATTGCATCACACCATGGGGACGAGGAGCCGACTTCCATTATCGCTGTGCTGGTAGCTGCAGCAGATGCGCTTTCCGCTGCAAGACCTGGCGCGAGAAGTGAGACGCTCGAGAACTACATTCGAAGACTTGAAAAGCTCGAAGAAATTTCTGAGTCCTACGAAGGTGTTGAAAAATCATTTGCGATTCAGGCTGGACGTGAAGTGCGTATTATGGTGAAGCCGGATTCAATAAATGATCTTGAAGCCCATCGCCTGGCGCGAGATATCCGCAAACGAATTGAGGACGAGCTCGATTATCCAGGTCATATTAAAGTGACAGTCATTAGAGAAACTCGAGCCGTAGAGTATGCAAAATAAAGTGATGCGCTAAGCATCACTTTATTTTTTTGACGGCTGAGGAATAGAAAGGATTTACAAAATGAGAATTTTATTTATCGGAGATGTTGTCGGGTCACCGGGCCGCGACATGGTAAAAGAGTATGTGCCCAAGCTGAAATCAAAATACAAGCCGCATTTTACCATTATAAATGGCGAAAATGCCGCACATGGAAAAGGCTTAACAGAAAAAATCTATCACAGTTTGATACAGTCTGGCGCAGATGCGATCACGATGGGAAACCATACTTGGGACAAAAAAGAAATTTTCGATTTTATCGACGATGTCCCGAACTTAGTCCGTCCCGCAAACTTTCCGGAGGGCACACCGGGGAAAGGGATCACATATGTGAAAGCAAACGGTAAAGAACTTGCCGTTATGAACTTACAAGGCCGTACATTTTTACCGCCGCTCGATGATCCGTTTTTAAAAGCGGATGAATTAATTGCCGAAGCTGCTAAAAGAACACCGTACATTTTTATCGACTTCCATGCGGAAGCGACAAGTGAAAAGCTCGCACTCGGCTGGTACACGGATGGACGGGCATCTGCTGTAGTAGGAACTCACACTCATGTGCAAACAGCGGACAACCGCATTTTGCCGAAGGGCACGGCATATATTACGGATGTAGGAATGACCGGTCCATATGACGGTATACTGGGGATGGACAGAGAAACGATTATCAAGCGTTTTAAAACAAACCTTCCTGTGCGCTTTACTGTCGCTGAAGGAAAAACAACCCTAAGCGGAGTCGTCATCGATATAGATGATCAAACGAAAAAGGCCGTTAAAATCGAACGTATTTTAATCAATGATGATCACATGTTCTTTGAATAATTGATCACATGGTTATTTTATAAAAATATTAAAAAGAAAAGCAGGAATATAGCAACTCCTTAGTGAATATAGTAAAAATGGAAGGTAGCCCGCTATTTTTGAAAAGCATTGTGGGGATGGCTTTTTGGATAGCAACATCTAATAATGATTGTTCTAATGAACACTCACTTATCCATTGTAAAACTAAGGGGGAGCAGAAATGGAAATCTTAAAAGTTTCAGCAAAATCGAGTCCAAATTCAGTGGCAGGTGCGCTTGCAGGTGTGTTAAGAGAGCGCGGGGCCGCCGAGATTCAAGCAATTGGAGCGGGTGCTTTAAATCAAGCTGTTAAAGCTGTGGCAATTGCCAGAGGATTTGTGGCGCCGAGCGGGGTTGATTTGATTTGTATTCCAGCTTTTACTGATATTCAAATCGATGGTGAAGAAAGAACAGCGATTAAATTAATTGTGGAGCCTCGCTAAGAAAAATAAAGTATTCACAACCTGTTTGCATCATGCAAGCAGGTTGTTTTTCGTTTATTGTGATATTTTCTCTCAATAGTATTTTGATAATATAAATGAACCATATGTCACGTGTAAAAAGCATTCCGGTTTTTTTTGAAAATAAATTTAGCCCATTTTTCAAGACGGATACTTTTGTCTTTCCTGAGAGGACACAGCTGTTTACGATGATTCCAGATCATGGTACAATCCTGTTATAACAAGACTTTTAAAGGAGGATTGTACATGCAGAGTGGAAAGATGAAAGCTGTAATGAAAAAACACGGTGCTTTCGGCGCTGTGCTGGCTGAAGTTCCCATTCCTGAAATTGATAAGCATGAAGTTCTTATAAAAGTTAAGGCAGCTTCCATTTGCGGCACAGATGTCCATATTTATAATTGGGACCAATGGGCACGGCAGAGAATAAAAACTCCTTGTGTCTTCGGCCATGAGTTCAGCGGGATTGTCGAGGGTGTAGGCGAGAATGTCAGCAGTGTAAAAATCGGGGAGTATGTTTCTGCGGAAACGCACATTGTATGTGGCACATGCGTCCCATGTTTAACAGGAAAGCCTCATGTGTGTAAAAATACGGCCATTATCGGAGTGGACACGGCAGGCTGTTTTGCGGAGTATGTCAAAGTGCCGGCCGAAAACGTTTGGAAGAACCCCGCAGATATGGACCCGGCGATTGCTTCCATTCAAGAGCCTTTAGGAAATGCCGTTCATACAGTTCTTGAGAGTCAGAACGCCGGAGGAACGACAGCCATTATCGGATGCGGGCCGATCGGACTTATGGCGGTAGCGGTCGCAAAAGCAGCAGGTGCAGCGCAGGTGGTCGCCATTGACAAAAATGAGTACAGATTAGCTCTCGCCAAACAAATGGGAGCTACAAGGGCGGTCTGCATCGAAAAAGAAGATCCGCTCAAAATTGTAAGCGCTTTAACAGAGGGGGAAGGCGCTGATCTCGTTTGTGAGATGTCGGGTCACCCTTCAGCTATTGCACAAGGCCTTGCAATGGCTGCAAATGGCGGGAGATTTCATATTCTCAGTCTGCCGGAACATCCCGTTACCATCGATTTGACGAATAAAGTCGTGTTTAAAGGTCTTACCATCCAAGGGATCACAGGGAGAAAGATGTTTACAACATGGCGGCAGGTTTCACAATTGCTTGGTTCAAACATACTGGATCTATCGCCTATTATTACTCATCAGTTTCCATTGGAAGAATTTGAGAAAGGGTTTGAACTGATGAGAAGCGGACAGTGCGGGAAGGTTATTTTAATTCCATAAGAGGGGGATCAACATGACAAAAGAATTTGAGTTTCTAAAAGCAGAGCTTGAAAGAATGAAAGAAAACCATACATGGCAAGACGTTAAACAGGTTGAATCAATGCAGGGCCCTTCTGTTACAGTGAATCATAAAAAAGTCATTCAGCTTTCTTCTAATAATTACCTCGGATTTACTTCACACCCAAGACTCATCAAAGCTGCACAAGAGGCTGCTCAGCAATTTGGTGCCGGTACCGGTTCAGTCCGAACAATCGCCGGAACGTTTACCATGCATCAAGAGTTGGAGAAAAAGCTGGCAGCCTTTAAAAAAACAGAGGCGGCACTTGTCTTTCAATCAGGCTTTACAACAAACCAAGGTGTGCTTTCCAGCATTCTTTCAAAAGACGATATTGTCATTTCCGATGAATTAAACCATGCCTCTATCATCGATGGAATCAGATTGACAAAGGCGGATAAAAAGGTTTATCAGCATGTGGATATGAGTGATTTAGAGAAGGTGCTGAGAAAATCAATGAATTACCGCATGCGTTTGATTGTCACTGACGGCGTATTTTCAATGGATGGCAATATTGCTCCTCTGCCTGACATTGTGGAGCTCGCTGAGAAATATGACGCTTTTGTGATGGTTGATGACGCCCACGCATCCGGAGTGCTTGGCGAAAGCGGCAGAGGGACGGTAAATCATTTCGGTCTTGACGGAAGTGTTCATATTCAAGTTGGAACGTTAAGCAAGGCAATCGGAGTCTTAGGGGGATACGTTGCCGGTTCAAAGGTGTTAATCGACTACTTGCGTCATAAAGGGCGTCCGTTTTTATTTAGCACGTCGCATCCTCCGGCTGTAACTGCAGCTTGTATGGAAGCAATTGATGTCTTGCTGGAAGAGCCGGAGCATATGGAGCGTCTGTGGGAGAATACTCATTATTTTAAATCAAGGCTTATCCAAATGGGCTTTACTCTCACGCAGAGCGAAACGCCGATTTTGCCTATTTTAATAGGTAATGAGGGGGCAGCAAAGCAATTTTCTGATCAGCTCCTGTCTCAAGGTGTTTTTGCACAAAGCATCGTTTTCCCAACTGTTGCAAAAGGAAAAGCAAGAATACGCACGATTATGACAGCCGAGCACACCAAAGAAGAACTGGATCAGGCGCTTGATGCCATTGAAAAGACAGCAAAGGAGCTTCAGCTATTGTAGGGAGAAGGGAACACTCTTCTCCCTTTCATTCCTTATTGATTATTATTCTCAATGAGTGTACAATGATAGGTTGCCAGTTGTGCGGAGCTTCAATAACCTTTATACTGGAGGGTGGAAGTTTGGTTTGAAAGGAGAAATATCATATGAATGAAAAGCAAAAATTAGAGAGCGGACAAGTTAATCCATCGGACAAAAAATCCGAGAAGGATTACAGCAAGTACTTTGAAGCTGTCTACATTCCGCCTTCTTTAAAAGATGCGAAAAAACGCGGCAAAGAAGCCGTTACTTATCATAATGACTTTAAAATTTCTGAAGAATTCAAAGGCATGGGTGAAGGAAGAAAATTCTATATCCGGACGTACGGCTGCCAAATGAACGAACATGATACTGAAGTAATGGCAGGGATCTTTATGGCTCTTGGCTATGAAGCGACAAACTCTGTTGACGATGCCAATGTCATTCTGTTAAATACATGTGCAATCCGTGAGAATGCGGAAAACAAGGTGTTCGGTGAGCTTGGACACTTAAAAGCACTCAAAAAAAATAACCCGGATCTTATCTTAGGCGTTTGCGGCTGTATGTCACAAGAGGAATCAGTCGTTAACAGGATTTTGAAAAAACATCCGTTTGTCGATATGATTTTCGGGACGCATAATATCCATCGTCTGCCGGAGCTTTTGTCTGAAGCATACCTTTCAAAAGAAATGGTCATAGAAGTTTGGTCCAAGGAAGGCGACGTCATAGAAAACCTTCCGAAAGTCCGCAACGGAAAAATTAAGGGCTGGGTCAACATTATGTACGGCTGTGACAAGTTCTGTACGTATTGCATCGTACCGTATACACGCGGAAAAGAAAGAAGCCGCCGTCCGGAAGAGATCATTCAGGAAGTAAGAAGACTTGCAAGCGAAGGCTATAAGGAAATTACACTTTTAGGCCAAAACGTAAACGCGTACGGAAAAGACTTTGAAGATATGGACTACGGCCTTGGTGATTTAATGGATGAGCTGCGCAAAATCGATATTCCGAGAATCCGTTTCACAACGAGTCATCCGCGTGACTTTGACGATCATCTCATTGAAGTGCTTGCAAAAGGCGGAAATCTGCTCGATCACATTCATCTGCCGGTCCAATCAGGAAGCTCAGAGGTTTTGAAACTGATGGCACGCAAATATGACAGAGAGCGTTACATGGAGCTCGTCAAAAAAATCAAAGCGGCTATGCCAAACGCTTCTTTAACAACTGACATTATCGTCGGCTTCCCTAACGAAACGGATGAACAGTTTGAAGAAACGCTGTCATTATACCGTGAAGTGGAATTTGACAGCGCCTATACGTTCATTTACTCTCCGCGTGAAGGCACACCTGCGGCAAAAATGAAAGATAACGTTCCGATGAGAGTGAAAAAAGAACGCCTGCAGCGTCTGAACGCATTGGTTAATGAAATTTCCGCTAAAAAAATGAAGGAATATGAAGGCAAGGTTGTCGAAGTATTAGTTGAAGGCGAAAGCAAAAACAACCCTGAGGTTCTTGCCGGCTACACTGAAAAAAGCAAGCTTGTGAATTTCAAAGGTCCAAAGGAAGCGATCGGCAAAATCGTTCGCGTGAAAATCCAGCAAGCGAAAACGTGGTCGCTTGACGGAGAGATGGTAGGAGAAGCAATCGAGGTGAAATAAGATGACGCTCTACTCTAAAAAAGACATTGTGCAGCAAGCACGAAACCTTGCAAAAATGATCTCTGAAACGGAAGAGGTTGATTTTTTCAAACGTGCTGAAGCGCAAATTAATGAGAACGCAAAAGTGTCTGTAATCATTAATCAGATTAAAGCCCTGCAAAAACAAGCCGTTAATCTGAAGCATTACCAAAAACTCGAAGCGCTCAAACAAGTAGAAGAGAAAATTGATGCGCTGCAAGAGGAGCTTGAAGACATTCCTGTCATCCAGGAATTCAGAGACTCTCAGGTTGAGGTGAATGACCTTCTTCAGCTCGTGGCAACCACCATTTCCAACCAGGTCACAAATGAAATTATTGCGTCAACCGGAGGCGATCTTCTAAAAGGAGAAACCGGTTCGAAGATGAAACATTCAAATAACAGCTGTTCTCTTTAAAACACGGTGCCTTTTCAGGCCCGTGTTTTTTTATGTTGAACTATAAAAGAACTAAATAAACTATGTACTAAATATTCAATATGTTTTGCTGCCTTTAGCCAAATAAACTTTATCGCACTTATAAGTAAAGTTTCTAGGCACCCCTGCATACAATGGAACAGAAACTTTGTATTTTTATATTTTATTTATAAAAATGCACACTAGACGAATGCCCAGCATAAGATAACACGAAGAAGAACAAGGAGGCATGCCGGAATGTCTGAATACAGGGAAATTATCACGAAGGCGGTAGTAGCGAAAGGCAGAAAATTCACACAGTGCACCAATACCATCTCCCCTGAGAAAAAACCGAGCAGCATTTTGGGCGGTTGGATTATCAATCACAAATATGACGCAGAAAAAATCGGAAAAACCGTAGAAATTGAAGGGTATTATGATATAAACGTATGGTACTCTTACGCGGACAATACAAAAACAGAGGTTGTCACAGAACGAGTGAAGTACGTGGATGTGATTAAACTCAGATACAGAGATAACAATTACTTAGATGATGAGCATGAAGTGATTGCAAAAGTGCTTCAGCAGCCAAACTGTCTTGAAGTGACCATTTCACCGAATGGCAATAAAATTGTTGTGCAAGCGGAGAGAGAGTTTTTGGCGGAAGTGGTAGGGGAAACAAAGGTTGTTGTAGAAGTAAATCCTGATTGGGAAGAGGATGACGAAGAGGATTGGGAAGACGAACTTGATGAAGAGCTGGAGGACATCAATCCTGAATTTTTAGTTGGAGATCCTGAAGAATAAAAAAGAGACTAGGGGAGTCGGTACCCCAAGTCTCTTTTTTTATATAGACATATCATTCTTTTAACACTTTCTGTTTATGTTATAATGAAGGCTGGCAAATAGAAACGTTGATACATAGTGAGGGATTAAACAATGGCTACTTATACGCCTATGATACAGCAATATTTAAAAATAAAGGCAGAGCACCAGGATGCCTTTTTATTTTTTCGTCTCGGTGATTTTTACGAAATGTTTTTTGAGGACGCTAAAAAAGCGTCACAAGAGCTGGAAATAACGTTAACAAGCAGAGATGGAGGCGCCGCTGAAAAAATACCGATGTGCGGTGTGCCGTATCATTCTGCTTCGGCATACATTGAGCAGCTTATTAAAAAAGGATACAAGGTAGCCATATGCGAACAGACCGAAGATCCAAAGGCTGCAAAGGGCGTCGTCAAACGTGAAGTCGTTCAGCTGATTACGCCCGGAACTGTAATGGACGGAAAAGGCATCCATGAATCAGAAAACAACTTTATTGCATCAGTTTCGTCCTGCTCAAACGGATACGGGCTGGCATTGTCCGATTTAACAACGGGTGAAAATTTGGCTGTTTTAATTGAACGGCTGGAAGACGTTATATCAGAAATTTATTCAGTTGGCGCTCGGGAAATTGTCGTATCGGGAAGCCTTGATGAAAAGACGGTTGCTCAGCTGAAGGAGCGGTGCGGCGCTACCATTTCAATTGAAGATGGGCAAACAGATGAGTACGTTCAGATTATTGAGCATTTACAGAGCCAGGACATAACGAAAACATTTCTCCGTTTATATACGTATCTGAAAAGGACTCAGAAACGGAGCTTAGATCACCTTCAGCCTGTACAAGTGTATGAGCTTGAAGAAGCCATGAAAATCGACTTATACTCCAAGCGAAATTTGGAGCTGACCGAAACGATCCGTTCAAAAAATAAAAAAGGCTCCCTGCTATGGCTGCTTGATGAAACAAAAACAGCGATGGGGGGGCGGCTGCTGAAACAGTGGATTGACCGTCCGCTTATCAGAGTGAATCAAATTGAAGAGCGCCAGGAAATGGTAGAAACATTGATGTCTCATTTCTTTGAACGGGAGGATCTGCGTGAGCGTTTAAAGGAAGTCTATGATTTAGAACGCCTCGCAGGCCGTGTGGCATTCGGAAATGTCAATGCACGGGATCTCATTCAGCTGAAGGAATCATTAAAGCAAGTGCCCGGCATTAAACAGCTTGTTGCTTCACTGGCTCATAAGAAAGCGAAGGAACGTGCGGAGCGGATTGACCCGTGCGGTGATGTTCTAGCATTACTGGAAGAAGCCCTGTACGAAAACCCTCCGTTATCAGTAAAAGAAGGAAACCTGATCAAAGACGGGTACAATCAAAAGCTCGATGAATACCGCGATGCAAGCAGAAACGGGAAAGACTGGATCGCCCGCCTTGAACAGCAGGAACGTGAATATACAGGCATTCGGTCATTAAAGGTCGGCTTCAATAAAGTATTTGGTTATTATATTGAAGTGACAAAGGCGAACCTGCACCTTCTTGAAGAAGGGCGTTATGAGCGGAAGCAGACGCTAACGAATGCAGAACGCTACATTACACCTGAATTAAAAGAAAAAGAAGCGCTCATTTTGGAAGCGGAAAATAACATCTGCGAGCTGGAATACGAGCTGTTCACTGAGCTGCGTGAGAAAGTGAAATTGTATATTCCGCGTTTGCAGCAGCTCGCCAAACAGATGAGTGAGCTTGATGCGCTGCAATGCTTTGCGACAATCAGTGAAAATCGTCATTACACGAAACCAGAGTTTTCTAAAGATGAAGTTGAGGTCATAGAGGGCAGACACCCGGTTGTTGAAAAAGTAATGGATAGCCAGGAATACGTGCCTAACAACTGTGTGATGGGCGACAATAGACAGATGCTGCTCATTACCGGTCCGAACATGTCGGGGAAAAGCACATACATGAGACAAATCGCGCTCATCTCCATTATGGCGCAAATCGGCTGCTTTGTGCCCGCGAAAAAAGCTATGCTTCCGATTTTTGATCAAATTTTCACCCGAATCGGCGCGGCGGATGATTTGATTTCCGGACAAAGTACATTTATGGTGGAAATGCTTGAAGCCAAAAATGCGATTGTAAATGCAACAAAAAACAGCCTCATTCTGTTTGATGAAATCGGGCGGGGAACGTCCACATATGACGGCATGGCCCTTGCGCAAGCGATTATTGAATATGTTCATGACCATATCGGCGCCAAGACGCTGTTTAGTACGCACTATCATGAGCTGACGGTTCTTGAAGAAAAGCTTCCGCAGCTGAAAAACGTCCATGTTCGTGCTGAGGAATATAATGGAACGGTTGTCTTTCTTCATCAAATTAAAGAAGGGGCAGCTGACAAAAGCTACGGTATCCATGTCGCCCAGCTGGCTGAGCTGCCGGCAGATCTGATTTCACGCGCTCAAGACATTCTAAAAGAACTTGAGCATTCAGGGAACAAACCAGAAGTGCCAGTGCAGAAACATGAGGTGAAAGAAGAGCCGGCACAGCTGTCCTTCTTTGGCGAATCGGATAAACCGGCTGCATCACCAAAGCTTTCTAAAAAAGAAAAGCAAGTACTTGATGTCTTTAAATCTCTGAATATACTTGATATGACACCGCTGGAAGCGATGAATGAAATGTACAAGCTGCAAAAGAAATTACATTAAAACGGGGTGATGAATGTGGCAAAAGTCATCCAGCTGTCAGATGAACTTTCTAATAAAATTGCGGCGGGCGAGGTTGTGGAACGGCCCGCCTCAGTTGTTAAAGAATTGGTAGAAAATGCCATAGATGCTGACAGCACAGTCATTGAAATCGACATTGAGGAAGCCGGTCTTGCATCCATTCGTGTTCTGGATAATGGAGAAGGAATGGAAAATGATGATTGCAAGCGTGCCTTCCGCCGCCACGCAACAAGTAAAATAAAAGATGAAAATGATTTATTCAGAGTGAGAACGCTTGGATTCAGGGGAGAGGCACTGCCGAGTATTGCGTCAGTCTCCCATCTTGAGATTACGACAAGCACGGGAGAAGGAGCGGGGACGAAGCTCATGCTTCAAGGCGGAAACATCATTTCTGAATCGCGTTCCTCAAGCAGGAAGGGAACGGAAATTGTCGTGTCCAATCTGTTTTTTAATACACCAGCCCGCTTGAAATATATGAAAACCGTTCATACAGAGCTTGGGAATATTACGGATGTGGTCAATCGGATTGCGCTGGCACATCCAGAGGTATCGATCCGCCTTCGCCATCATGGAAAAAACCTTCTCCAAACGAACGGAAATGGAGATGTGCGCCATGTCCTTGCCGCGATTTACGGTACGGCTGTCGCTAAAAAAATGCTGCCGCTTCATGTCAGCTCACTGGATTTTGAAGTAAAGGGATATATCGCGCTGCCAGAGATTACGCGGGCATCGAGAAATTACATGTCGTCTGTCATTAATGGCCGTTATATTAAAAATTTCCCGCTTGTCAAGGCTGTGCACGAAGGATATCACACACTTCTGCCAATCGGGCGCCATCCGATCACTTTTATAGAAATCACCATGGACCCGATTTTAGTCGATGTCAACGTGCACCCTTCGAAGCTTGAGGTGCGTCTCAGCAAGGAAACAGAGCTGCACGACTTAATTCGTGACGGCATAAAAGATGTATTTAAACACCAGCAGCTGATACCGAGTGCTCAGCTCCCGAAAAAATCAGCACCTGACATCAAAAATGAACAGCAGTTCATAACCTTTGATGAAAAGCCTGCTGAAAGAAAAATACCGGAAAAAGCGCCTGTGCCTTCGTATTCACCAATGAAACTCAGCTCAGTTGTCAAAGAACCAGTTGAGATAGAAGACGAATTGCCTTCAGAGCAGCTTGAAACTCATTCTGTGGCTGAAACGAAACAAAGGATGGAAGAGCATGCTGCTACAGAAGAATGGTCTGAAGGATTCGAACAGGAGCCCGCTCAGGAACAGCATCAGACATCATCTGAACGTGTTCCGATCATGTACCCGATCGGCCAGATGCATGGGACCTATATATTGGCGCAAAACGAAAACGGCTTATATATTATCGACCAGCATGCAGCCCAAGAGCGTATTAAATACGAATATTTTCGTGAAAAGGTCGGGGAGGTTGAGCCTGAGGTGCAGGACATGATCGTGCCGCTCACGTTCCATTATTCCACGAACGAGGCACTCATTATCGAACAGCATCAACAAGAACTCGAAAGCGTAGGTGTCTTTTTAGAGTCTTTCGGCTCGAACAGTTACATCGTCCGCTGCCACCCGGCTTGGTTTCCAAAAGGAGAAGAAGCCGAGCTGATAGAAGAAATCATTCAGCAGGTGCTCGATTCGAAAAACATTGATATTAAAAAGCTGCGTGAAGAAGCGGCGATTATGATGAGCTGTAAAGGTTCCATCAAAGCAAACCGCCACCTCAGAAACGACGAGATCAAAGCGCTTCTGGACGATCTCCGAAGCACATCAGACCCATTTACATGCCCGCACGGCCGTCCGATTATGATTCATCATTCCACGTATGAGATGGAAAAGATGTTTAAGCGTGTGATGTAGTAAATGTTCAATGCCTTTACGTTAGGATAAAAGCCCGCGATTTAAGCGGGCTTTTTTAAAAACTTATCATCATTTTCAGGTCAAAACAAAGAGCAATTCTCCTTTTTAGTGTATCTTGGCTGTGCATTGTTCAGTACATTTACTGCAGATGAGGATGTCGTCGTAATACTGCAAGGTATTTCAACGGCTCTCGGTATGCTGATCGTTTTACCCTTATAGAGGAAGGCGGTATGTCATGGAGATCGTTTTTTGGATTGTCATTCTGTTTTTGTTAACCTATGAGCCGATTTTTGGGTTTTATCATTTTCAGAAGTTTAAACAGAATATGAAAAGAAGCGAAAGTGCAAAGATAAAATATTACAAAGATGTAATGGTCGGCTTATGGGTTCCAGCTTTGTTTATACTCACTTTAGCTGTATGCACCGATTTGTCTCTCAAACAAATGGGGATAACGATACCGGCCATTCATACCGGAACGCTCGGTTCATTTGCATCTTATATTTTTCTAGGGCTGGGTTTTCTCTATTTTGGGCTTGTTCTGTATTGTATGATCGGCTATTGGTGCAGCCAAAAGGTAAAACATGACTTGTCCAAGAAAAAAGCTGAAGAAATGAAGAAATCTGATATTGGTGACATATTGCCGATAACCTTGAAGGAAAAAAGAATATGGAACTATGTTTCTTTAACTGCGGGGATAACGGAGGAGTTGATTTACAGAGGATTTTTGCTGTTTGCTCTGGCAGCCTTATTTCCTTCACTTTCAATTTGGATTGTGGTCCTTGCTGCCTCTCTGATATTTGGATTAGCCCACACGTATCAAGGGTTTTGGCAAGGGGTTGTGAGGACGTCATGTTTTGGGTTTTTGTTTTGCTCACTTTCTATCATTCTAGGTTCCATCATTCCTCTTATTGTTTTACACTTTCTCGTTGACTATATAGGAAAGTTAGGTGATGAAAATGTCTTTAAAGCATAAAACCGCTTGAATCAATTACAAGCGGTTTTTTATCAGGTTATGATTTAGGCTGATGATCAAATGCTAGTTCAATTAACGCTATAAATGCTGATATGACAAAGAGTAATGCGTCCGGAATATAAATAGAATCCATAAAGTAATCTACTAAACAAATCGTTATAAAATTAGCGATGAAATAAAGGGCAAATGCGAAAAGTGCTGTTTTTCTCATAGAAAGCGAATGGATCATGATCAGAGAAACGACTTTTGTTAGAGGATCTATGACCAGTCCGGCAGCAAAGCATCCCAATATAAAAAACAATAGGGTTTGATTGGAATCGTATGTGATGCCGAGGATGGTAAATAGCCCTTTTATGCCGAAGAAATAACCGCCGAAAATCACAGCGGCTGCAATTGTGATAAGGAGTCCAATGGATACAATCACTGTTATTTTTGAGCTTGGTTTTAAGTCTTTAAATGGCGTGTCGTGTTCTTTCTGGCTCACGTATTACACTCCTTATATGTTAATGATTCACAATACAGCGGAACTCATCCGAATATACCATTATTAATAAAAACAGAATATGTACTCCTAGGCAAGTGCCTAATGAAAAAGCGAAAATCCGACAGGTATACTGAGAAAGCGGAGGTTTTTATAAGCTCCTTATCTAGATGACTTGCATAAAGTGTAACATATATTTACAAAAGTGAAATAATCCTTTTTCTATTGAAAAAGGATTATTTAGCGAGACTAATTTTAACTTTTGAGATTCTTCGAAGCTTTCGCTTTTTTCGGCCAGATAAAATAACTGGCGGTGATCAGGCAATCAATGCCGAGAATCACTGTCCATACCTTTAAAATACTGCTCAGCGCTTCGGTTCGGGCAGCATCATCAATAAAATAAATCATTCCGGCGAGCAGCCCGGCACCAATAAGATAAGCGAGCACATGTCTGATCAAGCTTTTCGCATAATGTTTCGCATGATCCATTCCATAGCGCACAAGCGGTTTTGAGCCTTGCTTTGTTACATAATAACGGAATTTTTCATCCGCCCATTGGATCATTTGCTTGCCGAAAGCGATCGATACGCCAATGTACACTGCCGCAATCGCGTGTGCAGTAGTCGCAACGGCTCCGCGGTATAAATCCGCGGACGTCATTATTAACAAAATCAGGTCAATGACAGGGGTTAAGGCAAGAAGAAGCAGCCCTAATTTATCTTGTTTGAATAGATAACGTACGACAAGGCCTAACACGATTACAACCCAAAATGCTATTTCGCAGAAGACAATCATCCAAGCGACACTGTTCAATCTGTTCCCCTCTTTCCAATACAGTTGTATTATTTAATATGATTTTACCATCTGCGTTTTTATAAAACAACTGTATTATAAAAATTGCTCTCCGATTTTTTTCTTGGTAAAATAAAGACATGCCAAAACAAATTGACCATGAAAAAAGAAGAAAACACATTGCAGAAGCGACATGGCGGGTGATTTTAGAACGAGGGATGGAGGGGGCCTCAGTCAGAAACATTGCCAAGGAAGCAGGACTGTCGTTAGGTGCGCTTCGCCATTATTTTTCGACTCAGGATGAATTGCTTGTTTTTGCAATGAAACTTGTGAAAGAAAAGGTGACAGCTCGCATTAATGAAATTGCTGCCCATGATTTGCCGCCTAAAGAAAAAGTGTTACACATACTGCTTGAAATTGTCCCGACAAATGCTGAAACGATTAGAGAGATGGAGGTATGGTTTGCTTTTACTGTTTATGCGAGACATAAAGATAATATGTTTGACGCGGGACATGACGAGATTTACAAAGCAATTCGAAATCTGATTGACTACTTGGACCAGATTCATTTACTGCAAAGACATGCTGATAAAGAAATAGAAGGAGAGAGGCTGTACGCTTTAATCGATGGCTTGGCTTTACATGCGATGTTTGACCCTCGCCGTGTGAATAAAGAACGGATCAAACGTGTTATTATGCAGCATTTACAATCTATATGCGTTGATGAATCAGCCCAAGAGTGAATAGGTCACTGCAAAAAGTTATTCTTAATGGACAAGTCTCCAAAAAGAATAACTTTTTTTATGTGAATCAACCCGTACTGCAAGAATGAATTGAAGAATGGAAAAGCCGCATACCGTTTGGTAAAGTGGGAATGGAAGAGAGAATGAAAGAACTTCATATTGATAGGAATGGTGAAAATGGTTACTTATGCGGTACATACGATCAAAACATTTCATCAAGGGTGGACTAACTATTGTTACATCATTGAAGATATTGTAAGCCGATCTGCGATAGTTGTTGATCCATCATGGGAATTGAGTAAACTAACTAATAAACTTTCTGAGCTGGAGGTTGATTTATCAGCAATTCTTTTAACGCACTCTCATTATGATCATGTAAATCTTGTTGAGCCGCTCTTGGCATTATTTCGTCCTCAAGTGTATATGTCGAAAACAGAAATCGACTTTTATCAATTCAGATGCAAAAACTTAATTGCTCTTCAAGACCGTGAAACCATCAGCATAGGAATGACGAAAGCGCAATGTCTGCTTACACCTGGGCATACAGCCGGCGGGATGTGTTATTTGTTTTCAGAAAGTATATTCACAGGAGATACGATTTTTACGGAAGGATGCGGGATATGTGAAGATCATGGCAGTTCCGCAGATGATATGTTCGACAGTGTTCAGAGGATAAAATCCATCGTTTCCCCAAAAGTGCGGGTTTATCCGGGGCATTCATTTGGTCAAGCACCAGGGCAAACAATAGGTGAGCTTTTAAAACATAATATTTATTTTCAGATTGACAAAAGAGAATATTTTGTGAAATTCCGCAATAGAAAAAACCAAAGAGGCATTTTTGATTTTAAATAAGTTTTTCCCGAAATCATTCTATTAGACTATTTTCTTTCTGCATCCGAAAGATTTGCCTTTTGAAAAATGATGACAAAGCACGGGTTGATTTTATTAAGTAATGAAATGAAGCTTATGTATCATCATCTTTTGGCACAAGTGATATACAGGTCTATTTTCTTATGTTTTACAGCATGTCCTGATTCTTTATACCTTTATGGAAAAATGCAGAGAAAAAACGATGGAAAGTGTAGGGAAAATTAACTTGACGGATAATATTTACAGAGGTTACCATCAACATGAACATGCTACTATTTATCCGGGGCAATACTTATATTTTTTATAACGTAAGTCAGCAGGTAATTATATATGCGGGGAAGGGTGGCTTTAATAGAATGATCACATATGTTTTTCCGGGACAGGGTTCACAGAAACAGGGAATGGGCAGTGAGTTATTTGATGAGTTTAAAGAACTGATGGCACAAGCAGATGAGATCTTAGGGTATTCTATCAAACGCTTATGCATAGAAAATCCTTATTCAAACTTAAACAAAACGCAATTTACTCAGCCGGCCTTATATGTAGTGAACGCATTAAGCTACCTGAAAAAAATACAGGAAACAGACATAAAACCCGATTTTGTTGCCGGGCACAGCCTTGGAGAATACAATGCGCTATTTGCGGGTGAAGCCTTTGATTTTGAGACGGGGTTAAAGCTTGTCAGAAAAAGAGGCGAGCTGATGAGCATGGTAAGCAACGGCGGTATGGCGGCCGTTATGGGACTAAATGAAGAACAGGTTTCAGAGGTTTTGATAGATCATCATTTACATTCGATTGACATTGCGAATGTAAATGCTCCTTATCAAATTGTGATTTCAGGTCAAAAAGAAGATATTGACAAAGCCGCACCCATCTTTGAAGCCAAGACAGACGTTACGATGTTTCTCCCCTTAAACGTCAGCGGTGCGTTTCATTCCAGATACATGAATCATGCAAAGCAGGAGTTTGAACAATTTCTTGACACTTTTCATTTTGCTCCTTTATCTATTCCGGTTATTTCTAATGTATATGCCACACCGTACTCTTCTGAAGTAATTAAGCCGACACTGGCGGATCAAATCAACCATTCGGTAAAATGGACTGAAAGTATACGCTTTATAATGGAAAAAGGTCAAATGGAGTTTGAGGAAATAGGACCGGGAAATGTGTTAACAGGATTGATCCGCCGCATTGAAACAGATGCGGAACCTATGACACGCTAAACCGATTTCTATACCAAAAGGCCTCAAATTCGGGTCAAAAGTATACGTGATGCATGATTCGATAGACACTGTTAAAACTGAAAGAATTTATATACTGTTACATAAAGAGGCTCATAAAAAAAGTTCGCTCTCTAGCGGACATTTGCACTACCGCAGTCAGTTTTTATATTACGATAAACCATCGCTCTCCTTTCAAGAGAACCGCCCTTTATTTCAAAACATCTAAGTCATAATAGAGTCGATGTTTTTGGCGATGCCAAAATGATTCACGTCAAATTCAGATACTTCCAAGATCACTTCATTAACGAGCTTCCACTTCCAGAACAACAAAACCAAAGCATTTTTCCATTCATGTTATAAACCATGTAACGAGGCTTTTCTCACAGGCAGCCAGCATCATCATATTTCCGTAACTCACCTTTAAATACATAAAAAAGAAGGTTATACAAATGAATGAACCACTCGTTTTTATGTTTTCCGGACAAGGCTCTCAGTACTATCATATGGGAAAAGAATTATTCAGCGGAAACACCGTTTTTCGTCAATGTATGCTTGAAATGGATGCCGTTGTCTCTCGGCGAATCGGCATATCTATAGTCAATGAAATGTACCATCCCGCTAAGCGTGTGTCGGATCCGTTTGACCGTGTCCTTTATACGCACCCCGCTATCTTTATGGTTGAGTATTCTTTATATCGGGTTTTCGCAGAAAAGGGAATCCAGCCTGATTACGTGCTGGGGACAAGTCTGGGAGAATTCGCGTCAGCTGCTGCTTCCGGTGTTTTAGACGCAAAAGAGATACTGGAATGCATACTTGAACAGGCTACCGTCATCGAAAAATACTGCGATAAAGGAAAAATGCTGGCTATACTCGACAAACCGCAACTATTACTTGATCATCCGCAGCTATTTGAAAATAGTGAATTAACCTCCATTCATTATGATTCGCACTTTGTCATTTCGGGAGAAAGTGAAAACATACAGCAGATCACTGATGTTCTGAGAGAGAACGTGATTCTCTGCCAGCCGCTGCCTGTATCCTACGGATTTCATTCTTCCCTTATTGATCCTGCAGAAAATGCATATAAAGAATTTTTAAGATCAAAATCTTTTAAACATCCTTCAATCCCGTTGGTATCCTGTTTAACGGGAAGTAGCATTCGCCAGATTCATAACGATTTCTTCTGGGATACTGTAAGAAGACCAATGAGATTTCGAGAAGCTATTCAATTTTTGGAAAGTCAGCATACGTGCCATTTCATTGATTTGGGGCCTTCAGGAACCTTAGCTGCGTTTGTTAAACAATTAATCTCGGGAGATTCAGCGAATCGCTGTCATTCAATCATCACACCATTTCATCAGGAGCTGAAAAATCTGGAGATGGTTGAGCGTTTACAGAAACTAGAAAGGAAGTAAACAAGATGATTACATATGTTTTTCCAGGACAAGGCTCCCAGCAAAAAGGAATGGGACAAGGACTTTTTGAGCAATATCAGCATTTGACCGACCAAGCAGATCAAATACTTGGATATTCAATCAAAAAACTCTGTACTGAAAAAAGCTATTTCGATGTCAATCATACTCAATATACTCAGCCGGCTTTATACGTGGTCAATGCACTCAGTTATTTGAAAAAGCTGGAGGAGACCGGAGAAAAACCTGATTTTGCGGCGGGGCATAGCTTAGGAGAATACAACGCGCTGTTTGCAGCAGGCGCATTTGACTTTGGGACAGGCTTAAAGCTGGTGAAAAAAAGAGGCGAGCTGATGGGACGGATTACTGGAGGCGGTATGGCTGCGGTGATCGGTTTAGATAAGGAACAAGTTACAGCCGTATTAGAAGAACATCATTTACATACGATTGATGTGGCAAATGAGAATACACCTCGGCAAATTGTGATTTCTGGGCAAAAAAAAGATATTGAAAAAGCGGGAGCTGTTTTTGAAACCATCCAGGATGTAAAGCTGTTCCACCCGTTAAACGTAAGCGGAGCTTTTCATTCCAGGTATATGGATGAAGCAAAACAAGAATTTAAGCAATTTATAGAAACATTCCATTTTGCGCCTTTGTCTTTTCCGGTTATCTCGAATGTATATGGAGAGCCTTATCAACAGGAAAGGCTGAAAGAGACCCTGTCTCAACAAATGAACAGCACGGTTAGATGGACAGACAGCATTCGTTATCTTATGGGAAGAGGAGCAATGGAGTTTGAAGAAGTCGGTCCTGGAAAGGTGTTAACCGGCTTAATTACCCGCATAAAAAATGAAGAGGAGCCGTTAACACATCATGCTGATTCAACAGAGAAAAATGTCTTTCCCGGCCAGCAAAATGAACAAGCAGAAACTGACGCCCATTCAGCTCGAATTTCTGCTGAGATTACAGCTCATTCATTAGGAAGTGCCGAGTTTAAAAAAGACTATCAACTTACATATGCTTATCTTGCAGGAGGAATGTACCGCGGAATTGCTTCGAAAGAAATGGTTGTAAAGATGTCAAAAGCGGGGATGATGGGGTTCTTTGGCACGGGCGGTTTGGATCTGAATGACGTTGAGGATGCGATTCTGTCTATTCAAGGCGAATTGGGGCAGGGACAAGCCTATGGCATTAACCTTGTGCACAATATGAAGCATATTGAATCAGAAGAAAAAATGATTGATCTTTTATTGAAACATAATGTGAGACATTTGGAAGCCTCCGCATTTCTAAGTGTCACTCCTGCTTTAGTTAGATATCGCGCCAAAGGATTGAAACGGCGTCCAAACGGTGAAGTGATATGTTTAAATCGAATGATAGCGAAAATCTCAAGGCCTGAGGTTGCCGAATCTTTTATGAGTCCTGCGCCGGAGAATATGGTAGAAAAGCTTTTAAGAGAAAACAAAATCACAACTAGTGAAGCTGAGTTATTGCGGGAGATCCCTGTGGCAGAGGATATTTGTGTGGAAGCAGACTCAGGCGGTCATACGGACGGCGGTGTTGCATACAGCTTGATGCCGGCGATGACATTATTAAGAGACGAAATGATGAAAAAGTATCGATATAACAAAAAAATACGCGTCGGTGCGGCAGGCGGGATAGGGACTCCTGAGGCGGCGATGGCTGCCTTTATGCTAGGTGCTGATTTTATCTTAACCGGCTCAATCAATCAGTGTACGGTTGAAGCGGCTACAAGTGACAGAGTGAAAGATTTATTGCAGCAAATGAATGTTCAAGATACGGCGTATGCGCCAGCGGGTGATATGTTCGAATCGGGCAGCAAAGTGCAAGTGCTAAAAAAAGGTGTGTTTTTTCCGGCGCGAGCCAGCAAGCTGCATGAACTTTACCAGCGATTTGGATCATTGAGTGAGATCGATCAAAAGACCTTAACTCAGCTTGAGGAGAAATATTTTAAACGCAGTATCGAAAAAATATATGAAGATATTAAATTACACTATCCATCGGCAGAGATTGAGAAGGCTGAACGGAATCCGAAACATAAGATGGCATTGATTTTCAGATGGTACTTTAGGTACAGCTCGCAATTGGCGATCAGCGGAAGCGAAGAGTCTAAAGTCGATTATCAAGTTCACTGCGGCCCTGCGTTAGGGGCTTTTAATCAATGGGTCAAAGGCTCGGAATTAGAGAGCTGGCGGAACCGTCATGTGGATGACATCGGGAAAATATTAATGACAGAAACCGCAAAGTTACTTAACGACAGAATTGCATTATTTTCTCAAAAGGCGCTTTAAAGTCTATTGTGCAATAATAAAAGATTGAATATTGTGAAAAAATGGGCGAAGCCTGTATATTTAACATTCCATTTAAAGGAGAGACAAACGTTATGAATAAACAGAAAGTCTTCGAAGTATTGATTACTAATATTTGTGAGGTTCTTCCGGAATTGGACGGACACCGTTTTGAGCCTGAAGATCGATTAGCTGATTTAGGGGCTGATTCTGTAGACAGGGCTGAAATTATAACCATGGTGCTTGAGGATTTATCATTAAAAATCCCTCGTGTCGAGCTGTCTGGTGTGAACAACATCGGCGAATTAGCTGAGGTGCTTTATGACAAAGTACAATCCGCCTGAGATTCTGGTGACCGGTGTCGGAGTAACGGCAGCGATCGGCCAAGGAAAAGAGGCTTTTGTTTCTTCGTTGTTGTCTGGGAGGCATGCCTTTGAAGTGATGCAGCGCCCTGGCAGACAAAAAGACAGCCGGTTTATTGGAGCTGAAATTCCTTCGTTATCTTATCCGGACCGTCTTTCTAAGAAACTGCTAAGAAAAGCGTCATTTTCCAGCCGAGCTGCTTTGGTTACTCTCTCAGAAGCCTGGGAGGAGGCGAAGTTAGACGATGCTGGTTCCGCACGTATCGGGCTGGTAGCAGGAGGATCGAACTTTCAGCAAAGAGAGGCCCTCCAGCTTTATGAGAATTATAGGAACCGCTCTGGTTTCATGTCGCCAGCATATGCACTGTCTTTTATGGATAGCGATCTTTGCGGTCTTTGTACAGAACAGTTTGGAATCACCGGTTTAGCTTATACGGCGGGAGGTGCTTCCGCAAGCGGCCAGTTAGCGGTGATTCAAGCAATTCAGCAAGTCCTGTCAGGAGAGGTTGATATTTGCATCGCACTGGGGGCGTTAATGGATATTTCCTATATGGAATGTGAGGCGCTCAGGGCTTTAGGCGCTATGGGAACGGATAAATATGCTGATGAGCCGGAAAACGCGTGCCGTCCCTTTGACCAGAACAGAGATGGATTTATTTATGGAGAATGCTGCGGCGCATTGGTGATAGAACGAAAAGATACGGCTGTCCGCCGGGGCGTAAAACCCTATGCTGCATTGTCAGGATGGTCAATCAAAGTAGATGGGAACCGCAATCCTGATCCTTCTTTAGAAGGGGAGACCTATGTCATACAAAAGGCATTGGAGCGAGCCGGTCTCACACCTGAAGAAATTGATTACATAAACCCTCATGGCACGGGTTCTTTCATTGGAGATGAAATTGAATTGAAGGCGCTGCATGCTTGCGGTCTTTCTCATGCTTATATAAATGCAACAAAATCAATAACCGGGCATGGGCTCAGTGCAGCAGGCATTGTTGAGATTATTTCTGTACTGCTTCAAATGAAAGAATCACGCCTGCATCCGAGCCGGAATTTACATGATCCAATTGATCCTTCCTTGCATTGGGTGACGGATCAATCAATTTCACACGACATAAAAAACGCGTTGAGTTTAAGCATGGGTTTTGGCGGAATGAATACCGCTGTTTGTATACAAAACATTGAAAAATGCGGAGGCGAATCATAAATGGTTTCTGCTGGAATAGAAGCGATGAATGTCTTTGGCGGAACGGCATACCTTGATGTCATGCAATTAGCCAAGTACAGACATTTAGATACAGCTAGATTTGAAAATTTATTAATGAAAGAAAAAGCGGTAGCACTGCCTTACGAAGATCCTGTGACCTTTGGAGTGAATGCGGCTAAACCGATTATTGATTCACTAAGTGATGCAGAGAAGGACAGGATTGAATTGCTGATCACCTGTTCCGAATCTGGGATCGATTTTGGAAAATCATTAAGCACCTATATCCATGAATATTTAGGGCTTAATCGCAACTGCCGTTTGTTTGAAATAAAACAAGCCTGTTATTCAGGAACTGCCGGATTTCAAATGGCAGTGAATTTTATATTATCCCAGACGTCTCCGGGTGCCAAAGCACTGGTCATCGCCAGTGATATTTCCCGTTTTTTAATCGCTGAAGGCGGAGACGCTTTAAGTGAGGATTGGTCCTATGCCGAACCGAGTGCCGGAGCGGGAGCAGTGGCTGTTTTGGTAGGCGAAAATCCTGAGGTGTTTCAAGTTGATCCCGGGGCAAACGGCTATTACGGCTACGAAGTGATGGATACGTGCCGTCCCATTCCCGACAGTGAGGCGGGAGATGCTGACCTGTCTTTAATGTCATATTTGGATTGCTGTGAACAAACGTTCTTGGAATATCAAAAACGTGTACCCGGGGCTCATTATCAAGATACGTTTCAATATCTAGCCTACCATACGCCTTTTGGCGGGATGGTGAAAGGGGCGCACCGGACGATGATGCGTAAGATGGCAAAGGCGAAAACGGCCGAGATAGAAACTGATTTTTTGAAACGGGTACAGCCTGGATTGCTCTACTGCCAAAGGGTCGGAAACATTATGGGAGCCGCATTGCTTCTGGCGTTGGCTAGCACTATTGACAAAGCGCAGCTTGACTCGCCTAAACGAATCGGCTGTTTCTCCTATGGTTCAGGCTGCTGTTCTGAATTTTACAGCGGAATAGCAACGCCTCAAGGCCAAAAACGCCAGCGCTTATTTGAAATCGAGAAGCACTTGGACAATCGATATCATCTTTCAATGGATGAGTATGAAACGCTGTTCAAGGGAAGCGGGATGGTCCGGTTCGGAACTCGTAATGTCAAGCTGGATCTTGAGATGATTCCGGGGGTATTGCAGTTTCATCAAGAAAAGCCGAGGCTGTTTTTAGAAGAAATTTCTGAGTTTCATCGCAAGTACAGGTGGATGTCGTGACATACCAAACGATTAAGGTCCGGTTTCAAGAGTCAATTTGCTATCTAACCTTTCATCGTCCTGACGCTAATAATACGATCAATGACCAATTAATCGATGAATGTTTACAAGTGATGAATCAATGTGAGACATCTTCCGTTACGGTCATTGTTTTAGAAGGGCTCCCGGAGGTATTTTGTTTCGGAGCGGATTTTCAAGAAATATATCAGGAGATGAAAAGCGGCAGAAAACAAGCGAGTTCTCAAGAACCTCTCTATGATTTGTGGCTGAAATTGCAGACTGGTCCTTTTGTCACCATTTCACATGTGCGGGGAAAAGTAAATGCCGGAGGTCTTGGATTTGTGGCTGCCAGTGATATTGTCATAGCGGATCAAACTGCATCATTCAGTCTGTCCGAGTTGTTATTTGGTCTTTATCCAGCTTGTGTGCTGCCATTTCTGATTCGCAGGATCGGCTATCAAAAAGCGCATTATATGACATTAATGACAAAACCGATTTTTGTTCAGGAAGCCATGGAATGGGGCTTGGTAGATGCCTCTGACGCTCAAAGCGAGGCCCTGCTGAGAAAGCATTTATTGCGCTTACGGCGGTTAAATAAAAAGGCAATTGCGCGGTATAAACAGTTTATCAATTCATTGGATGACCGCCCGCGCCGTACGAAATCCATGGCTTTAACTGAAAATCAAGACATGTTTTCCGACCCTCAAAATCAAATGGGCATCATAAGGTATGTTGAAACGGGGCAGTTCCCTTGGGAGAAGAGCCCGTAAACTGTGTGAAATACATACAATCAGAAACCGTTAGGAGGACATCATGACGCATTCTGTTGTAGAGCTTTTTGAAATCGAGCCCGCTATTATTCAGGTCAAGATGCATGACCGTGCTCATAAAAACGCGTTTTCGCAAGAACTCACAGACGGATTAATTCAAGCGTTCGAATTCATTCGCAATCAACAAAGCTATAAAGCAGTGATTTTAACGGGATACGACAATTATTTTGCTTCAGGCGGAACACAAGAAGGTTTGCTGAGAATCCAGAAAGGAATCACCAAGTTTACTGATGACAATCTCTATTCTCTGGCACTTGATTGCAGAATTCCCGTCATTGCTGCCATGCAGGGTCACGGAATTGGGGGCGGCTTTGTCATGGGGCTCTTTGCTGATTTTGTTATTCTGAGCAGGGAGAGCGTGTATACCACTAATTTTATGAAATACGGGTTTACACCGGGTATGGGAGCTACTTTTATCGTTCCCCAAAAACTCGGGTTCAGCTTGGCGCAGGAGTTATTAATGAATGCAGGCAATTACAGGGGAGCCGATCTCGAAAAAAGAGGAATACCCTTTAAAGTCCTCCCTCGATCTGAAGTTTTGGAGTATTCTGTGGAGCTGGCGCGTGAGCTGGCGGAAAAACCGAGAAACTCCTTAATTACACTAAAAGACCACTTGGTTTCGCCGCTTCGCGAGCAGCTTCCCAGCGTGATAGAACAGGAGCTCGTTATGCATGAGAAAACATTTCATCAAGACGAAGTCAAAACGAGAATCACAGGTTTGTATGGCAATTAATTGAAAATAAAAATGATCGTCGTGTGATACATAAAAATGTGCAGGTGAAATGGAGGCAGCTCTATGAGAAATGATGTGAATACCCGCGGATTATCTAATCCCTCTGTCAGTTATGGGGAGCCATTACATATATCCGAAGATCAACCGGCTACAATACCCGAGGTTTTATACAAAACTGCAGCGGAGCTTGGAGAAACAAAGGGGATCATTTATCTGCAGCCGGATGGAACTGAGATTCATCAATCTTACGGCCGTTTATGGATGGATGCGCTGCGTATTGTGAAGGGGCTCCGTCAATCTGGCCTGAGAGCAAAGGACAATGTGATCTTGCAGCTTGGTGACAATTCACAATTTATCCCTGCTTTCTGGGGCTGTGTTTCAACTGGAATTGTTCCGGCGCCTTTAGCTGTTGCCCCGACGTACACAGAGTCGAACAGCGGGACTCAAAAGCTGAAAGACGCATGGACACTTCTTGACCGACCGCCGGTGATTACGAGTCGGGAATTGCTTCAGGAAATGATTGATTGGGCAAAAGAGCAAGAACTTGAAGGTTTTCGCGCCTTGGCTGTCGAGGATCTTTACCGTGATGAGATGGAAACCGACTGGCATCAAGCTCATCCTGAAGATTTGGCGCTTCTGCTGCTGACTTCAGGGAGTACGGGCACTCCCAAAGCAGTCATGCTCAATCACAAAAATATTTTAAGCATGGTGAAAGGCATTATTCAAATGCAAGGTTTTACAAGAGAGGATGTCACGTTTAACTGGATGCCGTTTGATCATGTCGGAGGCATCGGGATGCTTCATTTGCGGGATGTTTATCTTGGCTGCCAAGAAATCAACATCGCAAGTGAAACGATTTTGATGGAACCTCTAAAATGGCTTGATTGGATTGATCATTACCGTGCTTCTGTTACGTGGGCGCCGAATTTTGCTTTCGGACTTGTCACTGATTTTTCTGATGAAATGAAAAATCGAAACTGGGATCTGTCATCCATGCGCTATATGCTCAATGGCGGTGAGGCGATGGTCGCTAAAGTCGGGCGCAGAATGCTAGAGCTTTTAGAACCTCACGGATTGCCTGCTGACGCAATTCGCCCTGCATGGGGCATGTCTGAAACTTCATCCGGCGTGATTTTCTCTCGTGAGTTTACCCGTTCCTCAACATGCGATGATGATGGTTTTGTGGAAATAGGCTCCCCGATTCCTGGATTCTCCATGAGGATTGTGGATGACCATAATGAATTGGTTGAGGAAGGCGAGATCGGCCGTTTTCAAGTCTCTGGCCTCTCTGTTACCAGCGGATATTATCGGCGCCCGGATTTAAATGAGAGTGTGTTTACGGAGGATGGCTGGTTTGAAACTGGCGATCTCGGTTTTTTGCGCAATGGGCGTCTAACCATTACGGGCCGTACGAAAGATGCGATTATTATTAATGGTGTCAATTACTACAGCCATGCGATTGAATCCGCAGTTGAAGAATTAGCGGAAATCGAAACTTCTTATACTGCCGCTTGTGCTGTCCGTGTGAATAACAATACAACGGATCAGTTGGCTATCTTCTTTGTTACTTCCGCCCAGATGAATGATGATGAAATCGTTCAGCTTCTTAGAAACATACAGTATCATGTCACGCAGACAATCGGTGTGACTCCCGAATTTTTGCTTCCGGTGCATAAAGAAGAGATTCCGAAAACAGCTATAGGAAAGATTCAGCGCACACAGCTGAAAACGGCATTTGAAAATGGGGAGTTTGACCACTTGCTTCACAAACCGAACCGTATAAACGGTGAGGGAGAGACACAAGAAGCAGATGATGCCAAAAGAATAAGAGAAGATATACAGGAATATCTACTCAGCTGTTTTACTGATGAGCTTCATGTTTCCCGCAATTGGATTGAGCCCAACACCAATATCCAAAGCCTCGGTATTGACTCTATTAAGATGATGAAGCTTATTCGGGCGGTCGAGAAAAAATACCGCATCAGACTCACAGCCAGAGAGTTATATAAGTATCCTGCAATCGAATCACTGGCAAACTATCTGTCTGAAAAAGAAGATTTGCGGCGCAGCCTGCCTGGTGACAAAGACAGCATTGACGCACCCCTATCAGAAGAGGTGGAAAAAAAGCAAGCAGCCTTTCAACCTCTTTCTGAAGTTCAAAAAGGTTTGTGGACATTGCAAAAAATGTCACCTGAAAATAGCGCGTATCACGTACCTCTCTGTTTTCGATTTAAGTCAGCGATTCACCTTGAAACTTTAAAGCAAGCTTTTCACTATGTGCTGAAACAGCATCCGATATTAAAGCATGTGATTCAAGAACAAGACGGAGTGCCTTGCCTCAAAAATGAGCCGGCGCTATCTCTTGATATCAAAACAGAAGACATTTCGGGTATGAAAGAGTCTGACACAACTGCTTATCTTAGAAAACAAGTAAAAGAACCGTATGTAAAGGAAAACAGCCCGTTAATGCGCGTCCGTGTTTTTTCCAGATCAGAAGAAGAGCACTTTTTGCTTGTGGTTATTCACCATATTATTTTTGACGGGATTTCTTCCCTGACGTTTATTCGCAGCCTTTTTGACAGCTATAAGCTTCTATTAGAAGGACAAGAGCCGAAAGAGTCTGTTTCACCGGCCGTTTATCATGATTTTGCCGCTTGGGAACAGAACATGCTTGCCGGTGAAGACAGCGAGAAACATCGTTCGTACTGGCGGAAACAGCTATCGGGCACATTGCCGAATCTTCAGCTGCCGGCTGTAATCACCAGTACGTCCGTTTCAGAGTTTAAGGAAGACACATACGCTCGACGGCTGCCCAGCAGTTTAATGAAACGTGTCAGATCGTTTGCCAAAGAGCATTCTACAAATGTTTCAACGGTATTGCTGAGCTGCTATATGATGCTGTTAGGCCGTTATTGCGATCAGAAAGAACTGATTGTCGGCATGCCTGCGATGGTGAGACCTGAAGAGCGATTTGATTCCTCTATTGGGCATTTTCTCAATATGCTGCCTATTCGGGGTGAACTGAAAGCGGCAGAAACTTTTTCTGAGTTTGTTTCGAGGTTGCAATTCACAATCCTCGACGGACTGGATCATGCGGCTTATCCTTTTCCAAAAATGGTGCGGGATTTGAATATTTCTCATCAGCAAGCAGGTTCACCTATTTTTCAGACAGCTTTTTTCTATCAGAATTTTCTTCAAACTGGAAGTTATCAAAGTCTGTTGAGTAAATATAAGGATTCCTTTTCTGTTGATTTCGTTGAGAGTATTCATCAAGAGGGTGAATACGAATTGGTGTTTGAGCTACGGGAAGAAGAAGAAAAAATGGAGCTAAACATCAAATACAATACTGGGCTGTTTGATACCGCTGCTATTTCCGCTATGTTCGATCATTTTGTTTATTTAACAGAACAGGCTGTTGGGAGTCCTTCTCAGTCTTTTAAAGAGTATTCCTTATTAACTGACGAAGAGGAACAAATGATTCTCAGAACGTGGAACGCTACTGACAAGAATTATCCACATGCGTGTTTTCATGAGTTATTTGAGCAGCAGGCGAAAAAGACGCCTAATCGGGCGGCTGTCAGCTATAAAGGTGAAACATTGACGTATCGGGAGCTTGATGAAAAAAGCACACAGCTGGCCATATATTTGCAGGCGCATGGAGCGGGGCCGGGTCGCTTGGCAGGTATCTATGTGGATCGATCGCTGGAAATGATTGTGGGTTTATTGGCGATTCTCAAGGCAGGAGGAGCATATGTGCCGTTAGACCCGTCTTATCCGGCTGAGCGATTGGAATACATGCTGAAGGACAGTGAAGTCTCCATTACACTGACTACTTCCGAATTGGCCAATACTTTAAGCTGGAATGGGGTTCAGACAGTTTTGTTAGATCAGGACTGGGATGATGTCACTCAAGCCGCTTTTGATCGACGTGTTCTTTCGCGCACCGTCAAGCCGGAAAACTTGGCTTATGTCATTTATACGTCCGGCAGCACAGGGAAGCCAAAAGGTGTCATGATTCCGCATAAAGCGTTGACAAACTTTCTCGTTTCCATGGGTGAGACGCCCGGTCTTTCATCAGCGGATAGCCTGCTTGCTGTGACAACCTACTGTTTTGATATAGCTGCTTTAGAGCTATATCTGCCTTTGATAAAGGGGGCGCAGTGCCATATTTGCCAAACTGAACATACAAAAGACGTTGAAAAACTGAAGCGCGACATACAAGATTTGAGACCGACAATCATGCAAGCAACTCCTGCGACATGGAAAATGCTCTTTTATTCAGGCTGGAAAAATGAAGAGGGAGTCAAGATTCTATGCGGAGGCGAAGCCTTACCTGAAAAACTAAAGCGGCATTTTCTCAATACGGACAGCGAAGCCTGGAATATGTTCGGACCTACGGAAACAACAGTCTGGTCTGCGGTCCAGCGTGTGAATGAAGAAAGCTCTCACATCACGATAGGCCGGCCTATCGCAAATACCCGGATTTATATTACCGATTCGCAGCTTACGCCTGTCCCGGCTGGTGTCCCGGGAGAGCTTTGCATTGCGGGAGACGGAGTGGCAAAGGGCTATTACAAACAGGGTGAATTGACGGATGAAAGATTTATAGACAGCCCTTTTGAGCCTGGGTCAAAGCTTTATAGAACAGGTGACAAGGCACGCTGGCTTCCGGGAGGCAGGATTGAATATATTGGCCGCATCGACAACCAGGTGAAAATACGCGGATTCCGCATTGAGCTTGGCGATATTGAAAGCCGGCTTAATGAACATCCGGCTATTCAGGAAAGCGTCATTCTGGCAGCTGAACAGGATGGGGACGAGAAGCTCGCTGCCTATTATACAGGGAAAGATGCAAATTTATCTCTATCATCAAGGGAGCTGCGGAATTATTTAAAAAACAGTTTACCAGCCTATATGGTGCCTGCTTATTTTACCCAGCTTGACCATATGCCGTTAACACCGAACGGCAAGATAGACAGAAATACTCTGAAGAAACAAAAAGTGACAGCGAAGCAGCCAAGGCAAGGGAATATTGCTTCTATGAAAATACAGGAAACTATTTTATCTATTTGGCAAGATGTACTGAACGTTTATGACATTGAGCAGGAAGACGGATTTTTCGATGTGGGAGGCGATTCGCTTCTCGCTGTTACGGCTGCCGAACGCATCAAGCATGAACTATCCTGTGAGTTTACTGTCACAGACTTGTTTGAATACTCAACGATCAAAGGCATCAGTAAATATATCACTGAACAGCAAATGGCGGATACTGGTTTCTCTTTGACTTTAGCATCAGCGGAAAAGTCAGATAAGCCTATTCACATGCAAAATGTTACTGGTGATCTTCCGGATTATTATGAGGACAGTGTAGCGATTATTGGGATATCGTGTGAATTTCCAGGTGCGAAAAACCATGCTGAGTTTTGGGAGAACCTTAGAGACGGCAAGGAAAGTATTAAATTTTTCAGTACAGAAGAGCTTCGGAGTTTTGGTGTTTCAGAGGAACTGACTGAGAGCTCACGGTATGTCCCGGCTAAATCCTCGATTGAAGGGAAGGACGAGTTTGACCCAAGCTTCTTTCAAATATCACCTAAAGATGCTGAATTTATGGATCCGCAGCTGCGGATGCTCATGACTCACTCCTGGAAAGCGATAGAAGATGCCGGTTACGTGTCCAAACAGATTCCGGAAACGAGTGTTTATATGTCGGCAAGCAATAATTCATATCGCGCGCTCTTGCCAAAAGAAACAACGGAGAGCCTTGAAACGCCGGACGGTTATGTATCGTGGGTGCTTGCACAGAGCGGAACCATTCCGACGATGATTTCTCATAAGCTCGGATTGAAAGGGCCTAGCTATTTCGTTCATGCCAATTGTTCCTCTTCTTTAATCGGATTGCATTCCGCCTATCAAAGCCTGATGTCTGGTGAATCTAATTATGCTTTGGTCGGCGGAGCGACATTGCACACTGAGTCAAATATCGGATACGTGCATCAGTCAGGTTTGAATTTTTCAAGCGATGGGCATATTAAGGCATTTGATGCCTCTGCCGACGGAATGATTGGCGGTGAGGGCGTTGCCGTTGTATTGCTCAAAAAAGCAGCGGATGCCGTAAAAGACGGCGACCACATCTATGCGTTGTTAAGAGGCATAGGTGTAAATAACGATGGAGCTGACAAAGTCGGTTTTTATGCTCCAAGTGTAAAAGGACAGGCGGGCGTGATTCAAAAGGTCATGAATCAAACGAATATTCAGCCTGAATCCATCAGCTATGTAGAAGCGCACGGTACAGGTACGAAGCTTGGAGATCCAATCGAGCTGTCAGCGTTGACGGCAGTTTACAGGCAGTATACAAATAAAAAACAATTTTGCGGAATCGGATCGGTCAAATCCAATATCGGACATGCTGATACGGCCGCCGGGCTGGCAGGCTGCATTAAGGTGGTGATGAGCCTTTACCATAATGAGCTTGCTCCTAGCATCAATTATAAGGATCCGAATCCAAATACAGACTTAGCTAATTCTCCTTTTTACGTCGTCGATCAAAAGAAAGCATTGAGTAATGAAATAAAAACGCACAGGGCTGCACTTAGTTCGTTCGGGCTTGGCGGGACAAACACTCATGCGATTTTCGAGCAATACAAAACAGTTTCTGCTGATCAGAAACAAACAGGGACCTGCATCATTCCGATATCGGCAAAAAATAAAGAGCGGCTGCATGAGTATGTACATGGCATTTTGGTTCATTTGGAAAGAAGAGGGCTTGAAAGCGGCCATCTGGCTGATTTTGCTTATACCCTTCAGGTCGGGCGAGAAGCAATGGAATATCGGGTTGCCTTTATCGCTGATCATGTGGATGAGTTAAAACAAAGGCTGGCTGATTTTATCAATGGAAATTCACCAATAGGAGGCTGTTATCAAGGAGAGAAGCAGCAAGCCAAGGATGTTTCATGGCTGACAGAGGATGAAGACAGCGCGGAACTGATTGGGAAGTGGATCGCAAAAGGAAAAGTGAACAAGCTGGCGGAAATATGGAGTAAAGGAGCGCATATTGATTGGCTACAGCTTTACAAAGATGTGCGTCCAAACAGAATGAGTTTGCCGACATATCCTTTTGCAAAGGAACGATACTGGGCATCACAGGATGATCACAAGCTTTCGGGAAGAATGTCCGCTAAACAGACAGGCGTCAGTGCATTGCATCCGCTGCTTCATCAAAATACGTCAGACTTTTCTGAGCAGAGATTCAGTTCAGTTTTTACAGGTGAGGAATTCTTTCTGACAGATCATGTGGTGAGAGGGAAGCCGGTGCTCCCTGGGGTTGCCTACCTTGAAATGGCGCAAATGGCTGTAAACAAGGCGACAGGCAGCACGAACGAACAGGATGTCAGAATCAAATTGAATCACGCCGTTTGGGTTCAGCCTGTAGTGGTCGAGAGTCAGCCGGTTCATGTGCATATCAGTCTCTTTCCAGAAGAGGATGGGAAAATCACATATGACATTTACAGTACCGGAGAAGGGTCAGACTCAGCCATACACAGTCAAGGCAGTGCGGAACTGATAACTGCAGCAGAAAAGCCGGCTTGGGATCTTGGTGAATTACAGCGCCGCTGCAGCCGGAAGGAGCATTCGCCTCACCAATTTTACGAGGAAGGCAGAAGCAGAGGAATGTTTCATGGTCCGGCATTCCAAGGAATTCAGAAAGTGAATATCGGAAACAGAGAGGTTTTGGCACGATTGCAGCTGCCAGCATCTGTTTCTGACACACAGGAACGTTTTGTGCTGCATCCAAGTATGATGGACTCCGCTATTCAGGCTGCCACAATCTGTATCATGCAGGAATTTACTGAGCAAAAATTGATTTTGCCGTTTGCGCTTGAAGAACTTGAAGTGATCAAAGGATGTACGTCTGCGATGTGGGCATATGCCCGGTTAAGTGACGGTGATCACGGCGGGGATATGGTGCAGAAAGCGGATATCGATTTGTTTGACGAGACTGGGGACGTATGCGTAAGGATGAAGGGATTTTCAACAAGAGTGTTGGAAGGAGAAGTTCATTCGCCAAAACCTGCAGTTACACATGAGCGGTTAATGCTCGAGCCGATTTGGAATAAGCAGGATGAGGTGATCGCTAAAGAGGTGACATCTTACGGAGAGCATCTCGTTGTCTTCTGTGAAACCGAACGAAAGGTCAGCGACGGCGTTGCATCCCGCATGCAGAATGTGCATGTCATTACTCTGAATGAAACTGAGGGGAATATCGTTGAACGTTTTCAAAGCTATACACAGCAGATTTTTGAACTCATACAAAAGAAGATTCGCTCTAAAGCTAATCTGATCATTCAAGTGATTGTGCCGGGGAAAGGCGAGAAGCAATTGTTTGCGGGAATGTCCGGATTACTCAAAACAGCAGAATTGGAATACAGCAAACTTACAGCTCAGGTCATTGAGGTCGAGAATCCGGAAGAGATCATTGGCCTTCATCAAAAGCTGATAGACGACAGTCAGAGGCCTGATGACAAACAGATCAAATATGAAGCTGGTGACCGCTTTGTCAAAGGCTGGAGTGAAATAGCGCGTCCGGCAGCTGCTGAGCTTCATATGCCATGGAAGGATAATGGTGTTTACCTTATCACAGGTGGAGCGGGGAGCTTAGGCCTTCTGTTTGCAAAAGAAATTGCCAATCGAGCCGTTCATCCGGCCATCATTCTTACGGGACGCTCAGTCTTAAGTGAGCATAAGGAGCAGGAGCTTGAGGCTCTCCGAAAGTTGGGTGCAGAGGTTATCTATAAACAGGCTGATGTTGGAGATCAAAAGGCGGTTTCACGGCTCATGGATGAAATCAAAGAGAGGTACGGCCATCTCAATGGAATTCTTCACGGTGCAGGCATCATAAAAGATCACTTCATTGTGCACAAAAAAACTAAAGAGTTTCAAGAAGTGTTACAGCCAAAAGTGAACGGTTTGTTTTATCTAGATGAATGCAGCAAAGATTGGCAGTTGGATTTTTTCATCTTGTTTTCTTCTGTGTCCGGATGTTTAGGAAACACTGGACAAGCAGACTATGCAGCAGCCAATACATTTATGGATGCATTTGCCGTGTACAGAAACGCGCTTGCCGTGTCTAAGAAGCGGAACGGCACAACCATTTCCTTCAACTGGCCGTTATGGAAAGAGGGCGGTATGCAAGTTGATGCTGAAATTGAAAAGAGTATGTTGAAAAACGCAGGAATGGTCCCGATGCAAAGTGATCACGGCATTAAAGCCCTTTATCAAGGAATCGCTTCAGAAAAGCCGCAAGTATTCGTGATGGAAGGTCAGGTTGCGAAAATGAAGCAAAAATTGCTCTCTTCCGGGTCTAAAATCAAACGGACGGATCATAAAAGCGCAGATAAACATAACAGCCAAACCCGTAAATTGGAACAGTCTTTCATCCAGATGGTCGGAGAGATTTTAAAAGTAAACACTGAAGATATTGATATCAATACAGAACTCAGCGAGTACGGATTTGATTCGGTTACGTTTACTGTATTTACAAACCGGATTAATGAAGTGTACCAATTGGAGTTAGCGCCGACCATTTTCTTCGAATATGGAAGTATACGAAGCCTGGCTGAATATGTAATGTCTGAGTATCAGGATGAATGGCTGTCTCAAGATGTAGCCGTCAGCGGGACTGATGAACCATCCAACTCTTTATCTGCTGCAGACAGCCTGCAAGCTTCATTGAGTCACATGGTCAGCGTCATTTTAAAAGTGAACGTTGAAGATATCGATATCAATACAGAGCTGAGTGAGTATGGCTTTGATTCAGTTTCATTCACTGTATTTACGAATCAGATTAACGAAGCATATCAATTGGAATTGACGCCGACCATTTTCTTTGAATATGGAAGGATTCAAAGTTTGGCTGACTATCTGATAGATGAATACAAGGAGGCTTTTGCTGAGGAGAACGTAATATCATCGGTTCCTGAAAAAGATGAAGAAACAGCTCCTGCGGCTCCAAGCATGACAAAGAGGAGAAAACAGCGCTTTAAACAGACTGTTATGCCAAAAGAGGAAAGAAACACAAATCAGACTGCCGATTATGAGCCGATCGCCATTGTCGGCATCAGCGGCCGATTCCCTGGAGCCAATGACATAGATGAATTCTGGAGAAATCTTGAGGAAGGCAAAGACAGTATCACGGAAGTCCCGAAAGACCGTTGGGATTGGCGGGAGCATTTTGGAAATCCTGACTCAGAAGCCAATAAGACTGACATCAAATGGGGCGGATTTATTGAGGGTGTAGCAGAATTTGATCCGTTGTTTTTTGGGATATCACCCCGTGAAGCCCATTATGTAGATCCTCAACAGAGGCTGTTAATGGAATATGCATGGAAGGTGATAGAAGATGCCGGATGCTCGCCACAGAGCCTTTCAGGTACAGGGACAGGCATCTTTATCGGCACAGGAAATACAGGATATAAAGATTTATTTAATAAAGAAAATCTCCCGATTGAAGGACATGCCGCAACAGGCCATATGATTCCTTCGGTAGGTCCGAATAGAATGAGTTATTTCTTAAATACCCATGGTCCAAGTGAACCGGTAGAAACGGCTTGTTCAAGCTCGCTTGTTGCGATTCACCGTGCTGTGACTGCTATGCAAAGCGGCGACTGTGAGATGGCAATCGCAGGAGGCGTGAACACGATATTAACCGAGGAGGCGCACATTAGCTACAGCAAAGCTGGCATGCTGAGCAAAGACGGTAGATGTAAAACATTCTCTGCTGATGCGAATGGTTATGTCAGAGGAGAAGGTGTCGGAATGGTCATGCTGAAAAAGCTGGCAGATGCTGAGCGCGATGGGAATCATATTTACGGCGTCATTCGGGGTACGGCAGAAAATCACGGAGGAAGAGCCAATACTCTGACATCTCCTAATCCGAAAGCGCAAGCTGATTTGCTGGTGCGTGCATATCGCCGGGCGGGCATAGATCCGAGTACAGTCACATATATCGAAGCGCACGGAACGGGGACTGAATTGGGAGATCCGATAGAAATAAACGGGCTGAAAGCCGCGTTTAAAGAACTGTCTAATAGGGATGAGCACACACAGCCGGAAGTTCCGGATCATCGATGCGGGATCGGCTCAGTTAAAAGCAATATCGGTCATTTGGAGCTGGCAGCGGGTATTTCAGGCCTGATTAAGGTACTGCTGCAGATGAAGCATAAAACCTTGGCCAAAAGCCTGCATTGCGATACGCTCAATCCTTACCTGCAGCTTACTGACAGTCCATTTTACATTGTTCAAGAAAAAGAGGAATGGAAGGCTGTCAAAGACCGGAACGGAAACGAAATCCCGCGCCGGGCAGGAATAAGTTCTTTTGGGATTGGCGGAGTAAACGCCCATATTGTGATTGAAGAATACATTCCAAAAGCAGGTTCCCGACATGCGCGTACTGAACATCCGAACATTATTGTGCTGTCGGCTAAAAATAAACAAAGGCTAATGGATCGGGCTGCACAATTGCTGGGTGCCATTCGTGACAAAAAGTATACAGATCAAGATCTGCACCGCATCGCCTACACGCTTCAAGTCGGGCGGGAAGAAATGGATGAACGTATGGCTTGTATTGCGGGCACAATGCAGGAGCTTGAAGAAAAGCTGCAAGCGTATGTAGACAGCAAGGAAGGGGCTGAAGGGCTCTTCCGCGGACAGGCGAATCGAAACAAAGAAGCGTTGGCCATTTTTTCTGCTGATGAGGACTTGGCAATGGCTATTGAGGCTTGGATCAGAAAAAGGAAATACGCCAAGCTTGCGGATTTATGGGTCAAAGGTGTCGCGGTCAATTGGGCTAAACTGTATGACGAGGCGGCCAAACCGCGTCTGATGAGCCTTCCTTCATACCCGTTTGCGAACGATTACTATTGGCTTCCGGCAGAGGAACGTCTTTCAGAACCGGACAACATAGAGTTCGTTGATCATAGTGAAAAGCGGACCTCATGTGTTTTGACAAAACAATGGAGCGTAAGTCCGATTGCCACAAAAACGCCGGGGACAAGGGCTGTTGCGATTCTCAGCAATGAAGAGACGGCTGACTTGGCAGCTGAAGTATCAAAGCATTTCCCGAAACATCTTATATTAAATGTGAGCCGGATTGACAATGAACAGTTAAGTAATGATTGGAAACAGTTTGACGGCCTTGTGGATTTAATCGGTTGCGGCGGACACGAGGAAGAACAGCTACATTGGATTAGCTGGATTCAAAGGCTGGTTGAAGACGGGCATAAAGAGGGAATCATGCTGCTTTGTGTGACGAAAGGGCTGGAATCATTCCAAAACCCTTCCGTACAGATGACAGGAGCCTCCCGTGCTGGCTTGTATCGTATGCTTCAAAGCGAATACAGCCATTTGAGATCAAGGCATATGGATGCGGAAGACTCTGTTCATCCTCATATTCTCGCGAAGCAGATCGCTGAGGAGTTTTATTCCGATACTGAGGAGACGGAGGTTTGCTACAGAGAGGGCTTGCGGTACCAGGCTTACTTAAAAGCGCATCCGGTAACCTGGAAAGGAATCGAAGAGCGACAGACATTCCCGGAAGAACATGTGCTTCTCATTACAGGCGGGACAAGAGGAATCGGACTATTAAGCGCCCGGCATTTTGCGAAACACTATGGAGTGAAAAAGCTGGTTTTGACAGGGCGTGAGCAGCTTCCTCCGCGAGAGGACTGGGCTCATGCTGAGACATTAAATACCTCTGCGGCGGAGAAAATTCAAGCGGTGCGGGAGCTGGAGGCACAAGGCATACAAGTTCAAATGCTGTCACTCTCTTTGTCTGATGAGACACAAGTACAGCAAGCCTTACATGAAATCAATCAAACAATGGGACCAATTGGCGGAGTCATTCATTGTGCAGGAATAACGGACATGGATACCTTGGCGTTTATCCGTAAAACAGCTGATAATATACAGCAGGTACTGGAGCCGAAGGTGTCTGGGCTTACAACCCTTTATCGCTATGTAAGTCATGAGCCACTACAGTTTTTTGTATTATTTTCTTCTGTTTCTGCTATTATTCCGGTACTTTCGGCTGGACAAGCTGATTATGCCATGGCTAACAGCTATATGGATTATTTTGCAGAAGCACATAAGGAAAGTGCGCCAATCTTCAGCATTCAGTGGCCGAATTGGAAAGAAACCGGTATGGGGGAAGTGACAAATCAAGCATATCGAGAAAGCGGCTTGCTGAGCATTACGAATTCAGAGGGCTTGCGTTTTCTGGATCAAATCTTATCTGGGACCTTGCAGCCGGTTGTCCTCCCTGCTATCACGAATCAGGAAAATTGGAAGCCAGACCGGCTGATGGAGCGGCGGATCCGGCAAGAATCTGGATTGAAAGAAGAAGCTTTGCTAATATCACAACCTGAAAAAATCGGGAAAACCGCAGAGCCTGCTAAACATGAGCTGCTTTTAGATGAAACGCGGACATGGCTTGTTGCTTTGTTTTCTGAAGAGCTGAGAATCGAACGCGAACACCTGGAAATTGATGATTTATTTCAGGATTATGGTGTAGATTCTATTATCTTGGCACAGCTGCTCCAGCGTATTAATCGAAAGTTAGACGCAGCGCTCGATCCATCTATTCTTTATGAATATCCAACAATTCAGCGCTTTGCTGATTGGCTTGTAGGATCTTATGCCGAATCCTTGACTGCTCTGTTTGGAGACAAGATAGGGGAAAATGTGGAAGAATCTTCGGCAAATAGAACTGAGACAGTCACACCTCACCCTGCGGAGGATCCAGCTTCTGTCAGCCGAAGACAGGTGCCGGTGTCCTCGTCACCGAGTTCTCATCCAGAGGATATCGCCGTTGTCGGATTATCTTGCCGCTTTCCGGGGGCGGATACACTGGAAGCATATTGGTCGTTATTATCTGAGGGACGCTCGTCAATCGGACCGGTTCCGGCAGAGCGCTGGGGTTATCAGTCATCGTATTATGCCGGAGTCATTGATCACATCAGCCATTTCGATCATGATTTCTTCCTGCTCCATGAAGAGGATGTAAAGGCGATGGACCCGCAAGCGTTATTGGTATTGGAAGAGTGTTTGAAACTTTGGTATCACGCCGGATATACACCAGATGAAATAAAGGGTGAATCTATCGGTGTCTATCTTGGAGGCAGAAGCCAGCACAAGCCTGATGAAGAGAGTCTTCTTCATGCGAAGAATCCTATCGTGACAGTCGGCCAGAATTATGTAGCGGCAAATATTTCACAATTTTTTGATGTCCGCGGTCCGAGTGTTGTGTTAGATACAGCATGTTCATCAGCTTTAGTCGGCATGAACATGGCTATTCAGGCCTTACACAGCGGGGATATGAAAGCTGCTGTAGTGGGCGGTGTCAGCTTGCTTGGTTCAGACGCCTCTCACCGGCTGTTTGAGCAGCGCGGCATTTTAAGTAAGCGTTCATCCTTCCATGTGTTTGATGAGCGTGCTGATGGCGTTGTTTTAGGTGAGGGTGTCGGAATGGTTCTGTTAAAAACGGTAAAACAGGCCATACAAGACGGAGATACCATTTATGCTGTGGTCAAAGCGGCCTCGGTCAATAATGACGGAAGAACCGCAGGGCCTGCAACACCTAATTTGGAAGCGCAAAAGGAAGTCATGAAGGCTGCACTTGCCAAAAGCGGAAAACAGCCAGAGGACATCAGCTATCTTGAAGCAAACGGATCAGGTTCAATGGTAACCGATCTGCTTGAGCTTAAAGCGATTCAATCCGTGTACCGTTCAGGGAACGCAAATCCCCTTTCGCTCGGATCAATCAAGCCGAATATCGGACATCCGCTTTGTGCTGAAGGAATCGCAAGTTTTATCAAGGTTGTTCTGATGATGAAAGAGCGCAGTGTTGTTCCATTTTTATCAGGTGATAAAGAGATGTCACATTTCGATAAGCAGAAAGCGAATCTCACGTTCAGCCGATCGCTGGAAAAATGGACAGAACCGCTGCCTGCTGCGGCCATTAACTGCTTTGCCGATGGGGGGACAAACGCCCATGTCATTTTAGAGGCGTGGGATGAAGATAAAAAACGTGTGATTAAGCGTAGTCCAATATCGCCTCCTGAATTAAAGAAACGGGTGTTTTCGGCTGGCGCGTCAAAGCCGGAAGAGGAGACCTTGAAAATGGACACAGCAAACATATGGGATTCTTATGAAGTGGAGGTCTAACGTGAAAAATATAACGAAGCAACTCACTCTATCGTTAAAAAATCCGTTTATCTATCACCATGTGGTTTACGGACAACATGTTCTTCCGGGTTTGGCTTATATTGATATGATTTACCAGATATTCAGAGAACACGGCTATTCCTTCTCAGAGCTTCAGCTGCGGAACTTATCCATTTACCAGCCGTTGACTGCTAGACAGGATTCGGTAATTATGCTCAATATCGATTGCACGGAGAAAAATGAAGGGCATTGGCAAATATCAGTTAAAGGCTTCGAAAAACGCCGTGATAAAGAAGCGTCAGATGAAAAGCTCTTTATGAAGGCTGATATGCACACCGACGTGCCGGCAGTGTTTGAAGAAACACTGGAGGTCAATCACCTCAAAGCAACTCAGGACACGATTGTACAGCTCGATGATGTGTATGAACAGTGCAGACGCCAGGAACTTGTGCATAGCGGATATATGAAAGCGAATGGACATATTTATGAAGAGGAAGACGGTGTGCTCCTTGATCTTTCTCTTGGCTCCGAAGCTATGCTTCATGCAGAAGGCTTTATGTTTCATCCGGCTCTCATCGATGGGAGCGGAGTGGGAGCCAACAATTTGCTTACATCTTTGCTTAAAGGGGAACAGAGGCTGTTTTTGCCTCTGTTCTATGAATCTTTTTCTGCTTCAGCCCTTTTGCAGACGCATTGCATGACAAGAATTAAGCGTTCATCTGTCCGTCAGGAAAAAGAGCTCATTTATGTAACGCTTGAATTTTTTAATGCTTCGGGAGAAAAGGTAGCTGAACTGAAAAACTTCACAAGTAAATTAGTGCGTGAAGCAGAGCTTATTCATGGAGGCCGCAAGGATTTGCCTCAAAGCCAGGAGGCGAGTAAAGATACAGCCGAACTTTCACAGGCTGCAGAAGGAATCAAAGAGGTGTCATCGTCAGCCGAGAGTACGGGGACATACGAGGCTGCTGAACAATTCGTCAGCCAATTAATCGCAGACAAAATCAATAAGCCGGTCGAACAGATTGAAAAGCAGGTCGGCTATTATCAAATGGGCCTGAATTCTTCCGGTTTGCTTGAAGTGGTAGAAACCATCAGTGACAAAATTGGTGAGAACCTTTCACCGACTCTCCTGTTTGAGCATACCACGATTGCGGAGCTGTCAGCGTTTCTTGCCCAGGAGTACGGTGAGCATTTTACCTCCTCTCATTCTATTGATCAAAACGAACGAAAGCGTGCCGCTATTCGCGCAATTGATCGCGGTACTGCTGAAAGCCGGAAGAGACGTGTACCTGAGGATTCTGCTCGAACTGCACCTCTGAAGGCAGCAGAAGGAGACATTGCGATTATCGGCATGGCGGGCCGGTACCCGAAGGCAAACAATATTCATGACTTTTGGAACAATCTGAAAGAGGGAATGGATTGCATTAGTGAGATTCCCGAGTCGCGCTGGGATTGGAGGCGCTTTGAAGGAATCACCTCCCCTTCAGGAAAAAGCATTTCTAAGTGGGGCGGATTTATTGATGATCCTGATTGCTTTGATCCCCAATTTTTCAGAATCACGCCTAGAGAAGCGGAGACAATGGATCCTCAGGAGAGGCTGTTTTTAGAAACATGCTGGGAAACGATTGAGGATGCTGGCTACACGCCGAAGACGTTGGCCACACCTAGAGGACGAAACAAAAGACAGCATGTAGGCGTTTTTGCCGGCGTCATGCACAAGGATTATACATTAGTCGGTGCTGAAGCAGCATCGAAGGAAAATGTGTTCCCTCTCTCTCTCAACTATGCGCAAATTGCCAACAGAGTGTCCTATTTTTGCAATTTCCATGGTCCGAGTATGGCGGTTGATACGGTATGTTCCTCATCTTTAACTGCCGTACATCTGGCGTTGGAAAGCCTTCGTCACGGAGAGTGCGAGGTCGCATTAGCCGGCGGTGTTAACCTTTCTCTGCACCCGAATAAGTATATGACGTACGGTGTTTGGGATATGTTTTCCACTGACGGGCACTGCCGCACGTTTGGCAAGGATGGGGACGGCTATGTGCCGGCAGAAGGAATTGGTGCGGTCTTATTAAAGCCTTTACGTCAGGCCGAGAAAGATGGAGATCGTATTTATGCAGTAATTAAAGGAAGTGCAGTCAACCATGTAGGAACTGTAAGCGGGATTTCTGTGCCAAGTCCTGTTTCACAAGCTGATCTGATTGAGACATGCTTGGAGAAAACAGGGATTGACCCGCGGACTGTCAGTTATGTGGAAGCGCACGGAACGGGTACATCTTTAGGAGATCCGATCGAATTACAGGGTCTTGTAAAAGCGTTCCGCCAATATACAGAGGATCGTCAGTTCTGTTCAATCGGTTCTGTCAAGTCAAATATCGGGCATGCGGAATCCGCCGCAGGTATCAGCGGTTTAAGCAAAGTCGCCCTTCAGCTTCACCATCAAACCCTCGTGCCTTCTTTGCATTCAGAAGAGCTGAACCCGTACGTAGACTTTGAAAAGTCGCCATTTTATGTGCAGCATAAAACCGAAACTTGGAAGCAGCCTGTTATCAATGAGAATGGTGAGGGAATCATCTATCCGCGCCGGGCAAGCATCAGTTCGTTCGGTGCAACGGGGTCTAATGCCCATATGATTTTAGAAGAATACATTCCTGAAGCAACGGAGCAGACCGTGTCTGTACCTGACACCACACCGGTGATTATTCCGCTTTCTGCCCGGAATCAAGAACGTCTTCATGTGTATGCGGAACGTCTTCTCGATTTTCTTCATGAGGGTATTGAAATCAGAGATGTAGCTTATACATTGCAGATTGGCCGTGAACCGATGGAAGAGCGGGTTGCTTTTTTAGCAGGCGGGATTCAAGAATTGAGAGGTCAATTAGAAGCATATCTAAAAGGACAGGAAACCATTGAGCATTGCTGGAAGGGCCGAATGACAAAAGAAACCGGTGATATATCACTTTCCGGAGAAACAGTACATAAATGGCTGGAACAAGAAAATCTAAATCTGATCGCTGAAAAATGGGCCGGCGGATCTGCGGTTGATTGGAAGCTCTTATACGGGGGAAACAAACCTAAGCGGATCAGCTTGCCGACATACCCTTTCGCAAAAGTGCGGTATTGGGTACCGGAGAAAGAGACAAAGATTGACTTGCCAAAACAGAATTTGACCCTAGGCCATGCCATTCATCCTCTCCTGCACGAAAATGTGTCTGACATGTCGGGCGTGCGTTTTCGTTCAGAGTTCACAGGGCGTGAATTTTTCTTAAAGGATCATGTCATTAAAGGTCAGCACATTTTACCCGGTGCAGCCTTGTTAGAAATGATTCGGGCAGCTGCAGAAAAGGCGGCTGCGAACCAGATGCATGCAGATATTCGTCTTCAGGATATCGTTTGGATTCGCCCTGTTGCTGTCACAGATCTGCAATCAGACATATACGTTCACCTTTATCCGGAAGACAATGGTGATATTTTGTTCGAAATCTGCAGGGAGAGTGACAGCGCGGGGGAGGAACCGGTGATATACGGCCAAGGAAGCGTTGTGCTTTGCCAGACTGAAGAAGCTCCTAAACTGAATATTGAAGAGGTGAAAGCAAGCTGCAGTAGACGCATTCTGCCGCCTGGTGTATGCTATGACGCTTATGCGGAAATGGGAATTGAGTACGGTGACGGCCACAGAGCGATTGATACTATATATGTCGGGGCAAACGAAGCTCTAGCTAAATTGACGTTGCCGTCTGTCGTTTCACATACCCAAGATCATTATGTTTTGCATCCGAGCATGATTGATGCGGCATTTCAAGCTTCTATCGGTCTGAGGCTTGGAACAGAGGATACCAGTTTGACAGAAAGACAAGCAATGCTGCCTTTCGCATTGCAGGATATCCAAATTTTCAAAGATTGTGAGACTTCGATGTGGGCCCGCGTGAAATACAGCAAGGACAGTACCGCTGCGGATCGTATTCAGAAGCTTGACATCGATTTGTGTAATGAAGCGGGCCAGGTATGCGTGCGAATGAAAGGTTATTCTGCCAGAACTCTAGAAAACGAGACAGATTTAGCAACTGGCACACTTTTATTCGAGCATATATGGGAAGAAGCAACTGTTTCAGAGAAAAATGAGTTAATGGAATATCAGAGGCATAAAGTTATTGTTTGTGATATGGCAGAAAGGCAAATCGAAAGAATCCGGAACAAGTTTGACTGTACGGTATCAGAAATAAGCGGGCAGGCAGTTCATGAACGGTTTAAAGCTTATGCTTTACAGTTATTCGAAGACATTCAACAGCTGCTAAACTCAAAACCTGGCGGGAATGTGCTCGTTCAAGTCGCTGTTCCTGCATTGGACGAACCGCAGCTGCTAAACGGCTTAGCGGGACTTCTCAAAACGGCCCAGCTGGAAAACCCAGCATTCAATGGCCAGCTGATTGAATTTGATTCAGGGATATCTGCAAGCGATCTGGCCGAAGAATTAGCAGAATGCAGGCAATATCCTCATGATAACCATATCCGATATTGGCAAGGAAAACGGTATGTAAGCAAATGGAAAGAGACAGCAGCTGATCAACCGGGCACCGACATGCCATGGAAGGATAAAGGGGTTTATCTGATTACAGGCGGTGCAGGGGGGCTTGGTTTCCTATTTGCAAATGAAATTGCAAACAAAACGCGTGAGGCTGTCATGATTCTCACAGGCAGGTCTCCTGTCAATGAAAGAAAGCAGTCAGAGCTTCAGAAGTTACAGAAAATGGGCGCGCGTGTTGTTTATAGACAAACCGATATGACTGAAAAAGAAGCTGTTATGGCTTTAACGAAAGAGATTCAAGAGGACTATGGCGGCTTAAATGGCATCATTCATAGCGCTGGCATTATAAAAGATAATTTCATTATTAGAAAAAAGAAAGATGAGATTCAAGATGTGCTCGCTCCAAAGGTCACCGGCCTGATTCATCTTGACGAAGCAACGAAAGATATCCCGCTCGACTTTTTTATCCTTTTTTCTTCAAATGCCGGGACAGTGGGAAGTGCAGGACAGGCGGATTACGCAATGGCAAATGCTTTTATGAATACATTCAGCGAGTACCGGAATGTCCAAGCAGCACAGCACAAGCGCTACGGGAAAACCCTTTCTATGAGCTGGCCGCTGTGGAAAGACGGAGGCATGCATGTTGATGCTGAAACCGAAAGGGTGCTGACGAGAGATACAGGTATGGTCGCCATGGAAGCAGATGACGGAATTCAGGCATTATACCATGGATGGGCCTCAGGAAAATCGCAGCTGATGGTGGCTGCAGGCGTTGTGAGCAAAATCCATTCATTTTTGGATCAAACAGGAAATGGACCATCTCCAAATGGAAAATACAAAAGTGAAATTCAGCATACTGAAAATGCGAGTTCCGTGATGGGAGCCGATGAAGAGATGCTGAGAGAAAAAGCAGAGGATTATTTCAAGAGTGTGCTTTCCTCAGTTACAAAGCTGCCTGTCAGCCAGATTGACGCCGAAGCTCCAATGGAGGATTACGGAATCGATTCAATTATGATCATGCATGTTACCGGACAATTAGAAAAAGTATTCGGTTCATTGTCTAAAACCTTGTTCTTTGAATACCTCAATATTCGGTCATTATCACAGTATTTTACTGAATCACATAGAGAAAAGCTGTTACACATCTTGGGGATTGAATCAGAAACATCTTCTTCAATAGAAGAAAATAGAAGGACAGATTCTGAGACCGAAGGGAAAAAAGAAAGTCCGGTTCGCCGCAGAAAGTCCGGATTCGTCCCCATGCAAAGAAATGGGCAAAAGCAGTCTGCTGAAAAAGAAACGGAAGAGATTGCGATTATCGGAATTTCCGGACGCTATCCGCAAGCAGACAACATCCATGAACTGTGGAAAAACTTGAGGGACGGCCACGACTGTATTACCGAGATTCCAGAAGACCGCTGGGACCACAGTCTCTATTACGATAAAGATAAGGACAAACCAGGAAAAACGTACAGCAAGTGGGGAGGCTTTATTAAGGATGTAGATAAGTTTGATCCGCAATTTTTCCATATCTCCCCTCGTGAAGCGAAATTAATGGAGCCGCAGGAGCGTTTATTTTTGCAATGTGTTTACGAAACGATGGAGGATGCCGGGTATACAAGAGAGCACCTCGGCCGTAAACAGGATGCTGAACTTGGCGGAAACGTAGGCGTTTACGTCGGTGTCATGTACGAAGAATATCAGCTGTACGGAGCGCAAGAACAAGCGCGGGGCCGGTCTCTGGCTTTACCGGGGAATCCATCCTCTGTAGCAAACCGGGTATCCTATTATTTCGATTTCCATGGACCGAGTATGGCTCTGGATACGATGTGCTCTTCTTCATTGACCGCTATACATTTGGCTTGCCAAAGCTTGCAGCGCGGTGAATGTGAGGCAGCTTTTGCAGGGGGAGTCAATGTTTCAATCCACCCCAATAAATATTTGATGCTTGGACAGAACAAATTTATGTCAAGCAAAGGCAGGTGTGAAAGCTTTGGACAGGGAGGAGGCGGCTATGTGCCGGGAGAAGGCGTTGGAGCTGTACTCCTTAAGCCATTGTCCAAAGCGATTGAAGATGGCGATCACATTTATGGAGTCATTAAGGGCACAGCCATTAACCACGGAGGAAAAACAAACGGATACTCAGTTCCTAACCCGAATGCCCAGGCAGATGTCATTAAAAAGGCGGTTACAGAGGCGAAAATTGACCCGCGGGCTATCAGTTATATCGAAGCGCATGGCACAGGCACTTCACTCGGAGATCCTATTGAAATAACAGGGCTGGCTAAAGTGTTCTCAGAACATACGAAAGACAAACAATTTTGTGCCATAGGCTCAGCCAAATCAAATATCGGGCACTGTGAGAGTGCAGCGGGCATTGCGGGGTTAACAAAGGTATTGCTTCAAATGAAATACAGACAGCTGGCGCCTTCCCTTCATTCAAAAGTGCTGAATCCGAATATTGACTTCTTTAATTCTCCATTCAAAGTCCAGCAAGAGCTTGAAGAATGGAAGAAGCCGATCATTGAAGTAAATGGAAAAGAAATTGAATATCCGCGAATCGCAGGCCTCTCATCATTTGGCGCCGGAGGGGGCAACGCCCATATTCTAATAGAAGAATATGCTTCGAAATCTGAGCCAGAGCATTCTTCAGCGGGACAGGCGGCTGTTATTGTGCTCTCAGCAAAAAATGAAGAGAGACTTCAAAAACGGGCGGAACGATTGCTGGATGCTCTCCGTGAGGGGCGTTATTCTGAAGCCGATCTGCCTCGTATCGCATATACGCTTCAGGTTGGACGGGAAGCAATGAATGAGCGTTTGGCGTTTGTGGCTGAAAATATGCAGGAGCTTAAAGAAAAACTGAATGATTTTATCTCTGGAAAAGAACACATTGATCACTTATATCGGGGACAAGTGAAGCGAAATAAAGAAACCATGGCAGTTTTTGCGGCTGATGAAGATATGGCGAAGACAATTGAAGCATGGGTTCGCAAAGGAAAATTCGCAAAGTTTTTAGACCTCTGGGTCAAAGGATTAAATATCGATTGGAACATGCTTTATCAAAATGGTAAGCCGCGCCGTATCAGCTTGCCTGCCTATCCTTTTGCAAGAGACCGTTATTGGATAGAAGAAACTGTGGTGAAGACAGTTGAAAAAAGACCGGTGAAGCCGGCTGTTACATCACAGCCAGTCATCCAAGAGCCATTTATTCCGGAAAAAGTCAGCGGTAAGCCTGCCAATATTTCGTTGCAGCCTTTGATGGCAAGCAGTCAGGAAACACCGCAAAGTACATCTGTTCCGCTGCAGCCGGTTAGAAAGCAGCAAACCATAACTGCTGAAGTCTTATGTGATGAACTGACAGCAAGCTTAGCAGACGTGTTATATATGGATCAAAATGAAATCGACCCGCACGAGGCATTCATTGATATCGGCATGGACTCCATTACCGGTCTTGAATGGATAAAAGCAATCAATAAGAAATTTGGTACATCGCTTCTTGTAACCAAGGTTTATGATTATCCGACAATCCGTGATTTTGCCGCTTTCTTAAAAGATGAATTAAGCACACAAGCTGATGGAGAAAATGCAGAAAACCATCCGCAAAAATCAGATGAGACGTATACACCGATACAACGGGAATCCATCTCATCTAAACCGGATAATATTTCGTTGCAGCCTTTAGGCCATCATGAGCCGGAGCAGCAGAAACCAGTTGAAGACATTCAATATGCAGCTGCGGAAATTTCTGCTTCCAGTCAATATGCTGGAACAATTGAAACACTGAATGATGAATTAAAGGAAAGCATTGCTGAAGTGTTATGCATGGATTCCCAAGAGGTCGATATTGATGACACCTTTATCGATATCGGAATGGACTCCATTACAGGACTAGAATGGATAAAAGCAATCAATAAGCAATATGGCACATCATTTTCAGTTACCAAAGTTTATGATTATCCAACAATTCGTCAGTTTGCAAATATGTTAAAAGCCGAGCTTGTCAATCATAGTAATAGAAGTAAAGAAAGAGCGGATGAGCTTTTCCAAGAGAATAAACAGCCTGAAGCACCAGCTAAAGCGAAACCCGCGGAGCGTTCGATTCAGCCCGTTCGGCTGCCAGCGATGAAAGCGCCTGAACAGAAACCAGACCGTCCCCATCAAGGTTACCGCGATGATGCGATAGCCATAGTCGGGATGGCAGGCAGATACCCCGGTGCCAAAGATGTAAGAGAATATTGGGATCATCTGGTCAATGCGAGAAATGCGATCCGTGACATTCCGAAATCACGGTGGGATGTAGACAAATACTATGACCCGGCACTGAATCAAAAGGGGAAAGTCTACTGCAAATCACTGGGGATGCTGGATGATATTGAACATTTTGATCCGCTGTTTTTTAATATTCCGCCGTCAGAAGCTGAACTGATAGATCCGCAGCATCGAATCTTTTTGCAGGAAGGCTATAAAGCATTCGAGGATGCCGGATATAATGTGCAAACGTTAAGCAATAAAAAGTGCGGTGTTTATCTTGGCATTATGAGCAATGAATACGGAGTGATGCTGAATCGGAATCAGGCAAGAGCAAGCGCCACCGGAAACAGCTTTGCGATAGCGGCAGCGCGTATTCCGTATTATCTCAATTTAAAAGGGCCGGCGATTCCGATCGATACGGCATGCTCATCCTCACTAGTCGGTACACATTTAGCGCGTCAAGCATTAGTAAACAAAGAAATTGATATGGCGCTGGTGGGAGGAGTCACCTTATACCTGACACCGGAATCTTACATCAGTATGTGTGAAGCCGGCATGCTGTCTCCTGATGGACAATGCAAAGCATTTGATAATGGCGCAAATGGTTTTGTTCCCGGAGAAGGGGCAGGAGCGCTCGTTTTGAAACGGCTGAAAGATGCAGAAGCGGACCGTGATCACATTTATGGTGTTATTATCGGTTCGGGCATTAATCAGGACGGGAAAACAAACGGAATTACGGCACCGAGCGTGAAAAGCCAAATGGATCTGGAACGGGATATATATGAGACATATGGCATACATCCTGAAAGCATTAGCTATGTTGAAATGCACGGCACCGGAACAAAACAAGGAGATCCAATAGAATTAGAGGCGCTGTCAACCGTATTTAAAGAGAAAACAGACAAAAAGCAATTTTGTGCAATCGGTTCAGTGAAAAGCAACATTGGCCATACATCAGCGGCAGCGGGTGTTGCCGGTGTCCAAAAAGTGCTGATGTGCATGAAACATAAAACGCTGGTGCCTACACTGAACTTCTCTGAACCTAATGAGCATTTTCAATTTGAAGAATCGCCTTTGTATGTAAACACTGAGCTTAAGCATTGGGAAACGGCTGATAGAAAACCGCGGCGGGCCTGTGTGAGTTCTTTTGGATATAGCGGAACGAACGCCCACCTCGTGATTGAAGAATATCAGTCTGATAGAAACAATGATCCATTGCCAGATCGCCATCATTCAAAGTTATTTGTGCTCTCAGCGAAAAAGAGGCAGCAATTGAAGGCTTATGCCCAATCGATGAGAGACTTCGCAGATTCTAATAAAGATATCAATCTGGATGATATGGCATATACCCTTCAGATTGGCCGCGAACCAATGGACTACCGAATGGCATTTTTGGCTGATTCGAGAGAAATGCTTATCAAAACGTTAGAAGACTATATTGCAGATATTCCGAATACGGAAATCTATGACGCGCATGTCAAAACGAAGAAAAGTGAAATGAAAGTGTTTGTAACAGATAATGACGCCAAAATCCTGCTGGAAACGTGGATTGATAAAAAAAGGCTGGAGAAGCTAGCAGAATTATGGGTAAAAGGATTGCGAATAAACTGGAACGAGCTTTATGGCGAACACATGCCTCGCCGAATCAGTCTGCCTGCTTATCCGTTTGCAGAAGAATACTATTGGCTCCCAATTGAAGATGCTGCAGAAAAAGACAGCCGTTCGGCATTGCCATCTGCTGTACGGCCTACGAAACAGAGCTTGTTACAAAAACAGTGGCAGGATTGCCCGATTATATCAGCAGAACGTATGAGCCAAACGGTTGCCATATTGGCAAACGCAGAAACAAGGTCATTGGCTGAAGAGCTTTCCCTGTATTTCTCGAGCTATCGCATCATTGACAGCCAAGAGCTTGAGCATCTGTCAGACGCCGACTGGGAAAATGTCGGCGGAGCAGTGGATTTGATCGGATGCGGAATGAGCCTTGAGCAATCGATAAACTGGATCAGTTGGCTGCAAAAACTGATTGAGCTTGGCCGTAAACACAAGCAAGAATTGACTGTCTTGTGTGTGACGAAGGGGCTCGAGTCTTTTGAAAATAAAGATGTTAATCTGTCCGGTGCATCCCGGGCTGGTCTATACCGAATGCTCCAAAGTGAATACAGTCACCTTACATCAAGACATATGGACACAGACCATGTAACAGCCGAAAAGGAGCTGGCCAGACAGATTGCAGATGAATTTTATGCTGACAGTACAGACACCGAAGTCTGTTATCGAGACGGACGACGTTATCGCGCATATTTGGACGAGCGAACAGCAGATGCTGTTAATCAAAAAGAATTATCGTTTCCGTCAGATCAGGTGCTGTTGATTACAGGGGGAACAAGAGGGCTTGGAATGGTGTGCGCGCGTCATTTTGTGCAAACATACGGGGTGAAACGATTGGTTCTCACCGGCCGTGAAGTCATGCCCCCGCGTGAACAGTGGGAGTTTCTTAAAGCGAAAAACACGCCGCTTGCTCAGAAATTGAAATGCATCCAAGAGTTGGAAGGAATGGGTGCTCAAGTACAAGTGCAGTCTCTTCAGCTATCCGATCCGCTTGCTGTCAAACAAAGCATCGAGACGATTCAGCAAACGATGGGAGCGATTGGCGGAGTGATTCATTGTGCCGGGGCTGTGAATAAACATAATCCGGCATTTATAAGAAAATCAGCAGAAGAAATTCAAGCCGTGCTGGAGCCGAAAGTCGGAGGGCTTCAAACCTTATTTGACCTGCTCAAAGATGAGCCGCTGCAATTCTTTGTTTTATTTTCATCTGTATCAGCGACCGTCCCTGTGCTTGCGGCCGGACAAGCTGATTATGCAATGGCGAATGCATTTATGGATTATTTTGCAGAATCACATAAAGATAAATATCCGATCGTTAGCATTCAGTGGCCAAATTGGAAGGAGACCGGCTTAGGCGAGGTTCGAAGCAAAGCTTTAGAACAGACCGGACTGTTAGGCTTGAATAACGAGGAGGGATTGCAGCTTCTGGATCAGATTCTTTCTGAAAAACAGCAAGCTGTTGTCCTGCCCGCGATTCACCATACAGATGTATGGCAGCCGGGTAAGCTCATGCAGCACTCACTGACGGATAAGGCTTTCCAACGTGCTGAGACAAGAAATTCAGACAGCGCTCAAAGCTTGTTCCATGGAACAGTAGAATGGCTTGTGACTATTTTTTCTGACGAGCTGAAGATAGGCGCCGAAGACCTTGAAACTGATGAGCCTTTTCAAGAATACGGAGTAGATTCGATTATTTTGGCTCAGCTATTACAGCAGATTAATCAAAAGTTAAAAGGAGATATCGATCCATCTATTTTATTTGAATACCCCACAATAGAATCTTTTGCAAAGTGGCTGATATCTGAATATAAATCTGCCTTATCAGATGCTGTACATTCAGCTGACTCAAAAGAACATGCGCCTGATGCGGCATCATTGCCGCCCGATCAGGCTTCCGCGGTGAAACAGCAAATGCAAAAGGCAAGCGATATAAAACCGGCAGTTCATGCAGAAGACATCGCGATCGTTGGCCTGACATGCCGATTTCCCGGAGCGGAAACGCTGGAGGCATACTGGGATTTAATACGTGACGGTCGATCAGAGATCAAACCTGTGCCGCATGAACGCTTTGGCAATTCAAGCTCGTATTATGCCGGGGTAATCGAGGACCTGAACCGATTTGATCCTGATTTCTTCCTGATGTCCGATGATGATGTCAGAGCAATGGACCCGCAGGCTTTGGCAGTATTGGAAGAAAGTCTGAAGCTGATGTATTACGCCGGGTACACCGAAAAGGAAATGAAAGGCATGCGGGCTGGTGTCTATATAGGAGGTCGCAGTCAGCACAAGCCTAATCAATCCAGTCTTTCAAAAGCGAGAAATCCGATTGTGGCTGGAGGACAAAACTATTTAGCCGCTAATATTTCACAATTTTTTGATTTGCGAGGACCGAGTATTGTTCTGGATACAGCTTGTTCCTCTGCATTGGTCGGCATGAATATGGCCATTCAGGCTTTACGAAACGGAGATATCGAGGCAGCGGTTGTCGGCGGTGTCAGTTTGCTCGATACAGATGCACATCGAATGTTTCAGGAGCGCGGACTTTTAAGTGACAAGCCGTATTTCCATGTATTTGACAATCGAGCAGAAGGTGTTGTTTTAGGAGAAGGCGTGGGAATGGTTTTAGTCAAAACGGTCAGCCAAGCACTTGAAGACGGAGATTCCATTTATGCTGTCATTAAAGCCGCAGCTGTAAACAATGACGGAAGAACGGCAGGTCCGTCCGCACCGAATCTTGAGGCGCAAAAGGACGTGATGCTGTCGGCGCTTGAGAAAAGCGGTAAAAAACCTGAAGAAATCAGTTATCTCGAAGCAAATGGATCTGGTTCAGTTGTGACGGACTTGCTTGAGCTTAAGGCGATTCAAGCGATTTACCGTTCCCGCTGCAATGCTCCATTAGGACTGGGGTCGGTTAAACCTAACATCGGCCACCCTTTATGCGCAGAAGGGATAGCAAGCCTGATTAAGGTCGCTTTGATGCTGAAACATAGACAATTGGTTCCGTTCCTGTCAGGTGATGAGAAAATGACGCATTTTAATATTGAGGAAACGGATTTGTATTTTTGTAAAACACAAGCCGAGTGGAAAGAGAAAACGCCGGCTGCAGCAATCAATTGTTTTGCTGATGGAGGAACGAATGCCCACTTGATTATAGAAGCTTGGGATGACTCGGCTGATCGGCCGATCAGAAGAAAGCCTTTGCCGCTGCCGGCACTGCATCGGCGGCCCGTTTTAACAGAGAATCGAGCCCTATCAGCTCAAACTGAGCGGGGTCAAGGGTTTTCAGACAAGGGTGCTCCTAAAGAAATGTTTTGGAAAACTTTCAAATAAGAGAGGAGTGGGAACATGATAACTGAACAACTGCGCATCTCATTGAATAATCCTATCATGTGCAATCACAAGGTATATGGACAAGCGTTATTACCCGGCCTTGCTTATATAGATCTGATTTATCAAGTATTCCAAGAACATGGTTACGCTTATCAAGAGCTAGAACTGAAAAATCTGACCATTTTTTATCCTTTGATCGCGGAAGCATCGTATGACATTGCCCTGACAATCCAAGTGTCTGAAAGCAAAAAAGGGACATGGTCCATCTTAATTGAAGGGCAAAAACAGCATGGAGAGTCGTTATCAGGTCATAGACGATATGCTTCGGCCGAGATGCATCATAAAGCACCAGCTGCTTTCACGGAAAAGATCGACCTTCATCAATGGAAAAAAGCGGCCGGCCGAATTCTGAATTTGGACGACATCTATGATCAATGCCGCCGTCAAGAATTAGTGCATACAGGCATGATGAAAGCAGAAGGACAGGTGTATGAAACAAAAGAGGCCGTTTTGATTGATGTATCTGTCGGACAAGAAGCATTACTTCATTCTGAGGCTTTTATGTTTCATCCGACGCTCATCGACGGCAGCGGTTTAGGGTCAAGCGGCTTGCTCTCAAGTGTAAATAAAAACGAACAGACTGTGTATCTGCCTTTGTTTTTCGAATCCTTTACAGCTTCGGAGCCATTACAAAAAGAATGTGCGGCGCGCATTCAGGCTTCCTCCGTGCGCCAGAAAAACGAGCTTACTTATATGACCATTGAATATTTTAATTCTTCTGGACAAAAAGTAGCCGAACTTAAAAACTTCGCAAGCAAGTCTGTCCGGGATGCGAAGGCCTTTCAGCCTGAAAAAGAAATCGATCAGCTCCAGGAAGAGAGAGTGGTAAAAGAAACTTCTGTCTCTCATGACGCTGGCCGGAAATACAATGCGTTTGAAAGGTTACTGCGTCAGTTGCTGGCTGAACAGCTTGAAAAACCGGCAGAACAAATGAATATTCACGCCGGGTACTATGAGCTTGGGTTAGATTCGCCATCCTTGCTTGAAATTGTTCAGGCGATAGGATCTCATGTTGGAGAAGATCTCTCTCCCACTTTGCTGTTTGAATATACAACGATTGCAGAATTATCAGCGCATTTGGCTGAAAACTATTTGTTTGGAGAGGCGGACGATGCTGTCCGCCAGTCTCCTGCATCACTGCCGGAGTCTTTAGATGCTCCTTCTTCCCCGGCAAAAAAAGCGGAGGACATCGCGATCATTGGGATGGCAGGCCGTTATCCTAAGGCGAAAAACATACAAGAATTTTGGGAAAATCTTAAGGCTGGAACAGACTGCATCAGTGAAATTCCGAAATCACGGTGGGAATGGAAGGAGGAATTCGATGAACTGACAACACCTTCAGGAAAGCCTTTTTCAAAATGGGGCGGGTTCATTGAGGATGTCGATTGCTTTGATCCGCAATTCTTCAGAATTTCTCCCAGAGAAGCAGAAACCATGGATCCTCAAGAACGCTTATTTTTAGAGACATGCTGGGAAGCCATTGAAGATGCAGGTTATACGCCTGAGACAATTGCTGCACTGCGAGGCGCTAATAAAAGACGGCATGTCGGCGTCTTTGCCGGTGTCATGCATAAGGACTATTCCCTTATAGGTGCTGAAGCTTTATCCGAACAAAATCCCTTTCCTTTGTCCCTGAACTATGCGCAAATCGCCAATAGAGTGTCTTACTACTGTAATTTCCATGGGCCAAGCATGGCGGTGGACACGGTCTGCTCATCCTCTTTGACTGCCATTCACTTGGCGATAGAAAGCATCCGGAATGGGGAATGTGAGGCTGCGATAGCAGGGGGTGTCAACTTATCTCTGCATCCGGCTAAATATATCAGCTATGGCAGTGTGGGGATGCACTCGAGCGACGGCTATTGTCATACATTCGGCGAAGGCGGTGACGGATACGTTTCTGGAGAAGGGGTTGGAACGGTATTATTAAAGCCTCTGCAAAAAGCTGAACAGGATGGTGACCGGATCTATGCCGTCATAAAAGGAAGTGCCATTAATCATGTAGGCAAAGTCAGCGGTATTACGGTTCCGAGCCCTATAGCGCAAGCCGATGTTATAGAAACCTGCTTAGAAAAAACAGGAATCGATCCGCGTACGGTCGGCTATGTGGAAGCGCATGGCACCGGCACCTCATTAGGAGACCCAATTGAAATTCAAGGATTGGTGAAGGCTTTCAGCCGAAATACGCAGGATCAGCAATTTTGTTCGATCGGTTCTGTGAAATCAAATATTGGCCATGCTGAATCTGCAGCCGGCATCAGCGGGTTAACGAAGACCGTTCTGCAGCTGTATTATAAAACGCTGGTCCCATCCCTACACTCAGAAGAGCTGAATCCTTATTTGGAGCTGGATCAATCACCGTTTTTTGTTCAGCGCGAAGCAAAGAAATGGGAGCAGCCGGCATTGACAGAAAACGGAATGGAGATTAAGTATCCCCGCCGTGCCGGTGTAAGTTCGTTTGGAGCGTCAGGGTCCAATGCGCATATCATTTTGGAAGAATACATCCCGAAAGAGAACGACTCAGCCTCTGTTTCTGTGAAATATGAAGAGGCAATTATCCCCTTGTCGGCGAGAAATATAGACAGGCTGCAAGCATACGCCGGCAAACTCATTGAGTTTCTTCACGAGGACATTAATCTTTTTGAGCTTGCTTATACACTGCAGGCAGGACGGGTGGAAATGGAGGAGCGGGCAGCCTTCATCGTAAAAGACATAAAGGATCTAATTCATCAACTTCAAGCATTTGTAAAAGGTGAAGAAGCCGATTGCTGCTGGACCGGACAGGCCAAAGAGGGCCAAGGGTTTACCGGGGCAAAAGCGGGAGATTTGAAGAACATCGCGGAATCATGGGTTCAAGGAAAACAGGTCAACTGGGATGAACTCTACGGCGCTCGCAAGCCGCTTAAAATAAGTGTTCCAACCTACCCGTTTGCAAAAGAACGCTACTGGATACCGGCACCTGAGACGAAAATCAGCGGCAGAACAACGAATTCTGCATTACATCCGCTGCTGCATAGGAATACGTCAGACTTTTCTGAGCAGCGCTTTAGCTCTAGCTTCACAGGTAAGGAATTTTTTCTATCAGATCATGTTGTGCAGGGACAGAAAATCCTGCCGGGTGTTGCCTATTTAGAAATGGCAAGGGAAGCAGCGGAAAAAGCAGCGGGTGATCTGGAAGATGGACAAAGAATTGTGTCGCTCAGAGACATCGTCTGGATTCGTCCTATCGCGATTGAAAGTGAACCAAAAGAGATACATATTGGCCTTTATCCTGAGGATAGCGGAGAGATCAGCTATGAGATTTACAGCAAAGATGAAAACCAGATGATACACAGCCAAGGGACTGCAATCCTAGGGGCTGAACCGGACATTCCTGTTTTAGATATTAAAGCGCTGCAGGCGGAATGCAGTCTGGATACAGTGACGTCAGAGCAATGCTATGCGGCGTTTCGGAAGATAGGGCTTGACTATGGAGAGGGCTATCAAGGGATTAAAAAAGTGCTTATCGGACACGAACAATTGCTTGCAAAAATCTCCTTGCCCGCTTTTTTGGAAGACGGTAAGAAGCAATTCATGCTCCATCCGAGTTTGATGGATGCCGCTTTCCATGCATCGATTGGTTTTATCGTTAGCTCAGTCAATACGGATGCTCAAGTCCATAAGCTGTCTCTGCCGTTTGCAATGCAGGAACTTAACATTCTTGCCCCTTGCCCTTCTGAAATGTGGTCTTATATTAGATTCAGTTCAGACAGTAAGGCAGAGGACAAAATCAGAAAGTATGATATTGAACTATGCGATGAAGACGGGAATGTCTGTGTGCAAATGAAGGGTGCTTCCATTAGAGCGCTGGAAGGAGAACATCAATCTCCGGAAGCAATAGCAGCGGATTCATCATCGATAGGACATACGATGATGGTTCCTGTCTGGGAACCAGTGTCCCCACATGCGGAGAGCGGTGTCTCGGCTGCCGGTGGACAAGCCGTTTTATTAGGGGGTACTGAGCACGAACAGAAGTTAATGAAACAATACTATCCTCAGGCTGTGGTTTTGGATATCCAGCCGGCAGATCACATGGAAACGATAGCGAACAAGCTGCAAGCGTGCGGCAGCATTGACCATGTACTGTGGATTGCTCCGCTACACTCAGAGCAAATGTTTATTGAAGAACAGGAAGAAAACGTTCTTCACGTATTTAAGCTTGTGAAAGCACTTCTTCAATTAGGCTATGGCGGGGAAAAGCTGGAATGGTCAATTATCACCGTCCAAGCGCAGCCGATTACTCAGCATGAAGCTGTCAATCCTGCTCATGCTAGCATTCATGGACTCTTTGGCACAATGGCTAAGGAATATCCGCATTGGAATATCCGGCTGATTGACCTTGAAGAAGGCTGCACTTGGCCGATCAAACAGATGTTTACACTCCCTGCAGACCGTCTTGGGCACGCGTGGGCCTATCGGAATCACCAATGGCATCAGCAGCAATTGATTCCCTATCAGCAATCCCCTTCAAATGATACGTTATATCGAACCGGCGGAGTGTATGTGGTTATTGGAGGAGCTGGGTACATCGGAGAGGCGTGGAGTGAGTATATGATCCGCCGCTATCAGGCACAGATCGTTTGGATTGGACGCAGTCAAATCAATGATGCCATCCAAGCAAAATTAAACCGTCTCTCGGCACTTGGACCTGCGCCTTACTATATTGCAGCCGATGCTGCGGATATGCATTCATTGCAGCAGGCTTATGAACAAGTGAAAAAACGCCATCCTCATATTCATGGGATCGTTCATTCTGCAATGGTTTTATTTGAACAAAGCCTGGAAAATATGACGCTCGAAGAATTCAGAACTGGATTGGCGGCAAAGGTGGATGTAAGTGTTCATATGGCCCAAGTATTTCAGCAGGAGGATTTGGATTTTGCTCTATTTTTCTCTTCGCTTGTGTCCCATATCAAAAATGTGAAACAAAGCCATTATGCCTCTGGCTGTGCATTCGCAGATGCATTTGCTTACCGGCTGTCCCAAAGCTGGAGTTGTCCCGTTAACGTCATGAATTGGGGATATTGGGGGAACAGTGAAGCGGCCGAAGATGAAAATTATGTGCAGCTCATGAATCAAATTGGCTTAGGCTTAATTGAACCTGAGGAAGGGATGAAAGCGTTAGAAGCCCTGCTTTCAGGGCCTGTCAGCCAAACGGCTTTCATTCATACGACTAAACCTGTTGCAGTCGAAGGCGTGAATCAGAAGGAATTCATCACCCTTTATCCGCAGCAGCCTTCGATAGACGCCGAAAGCCTGAAGAGACGCCTGCCGGAAACACGAGAAATAGAAAGAGTAACACACGAGGAGCTGGACGCTCTCCTTTACAGACTTCTGTTAGCACAGCTGCAGACGGCCGGGCTGTTTGATGGTCATACATTATCGGTTGAACGTCTTCAAGGAAACAACAATACTCGTGAGTTTTATGAAAAGTGGCTCCGGCAAAGCAGCGAATTCCTTCTGCAGCAAGACTACCTTAAAAAAGATGGAGATTCTTTGGTGAGGAAGGACAAGGCAGAGGATATAGACATGCTTTGGAATGAATGGGATGCAAAAAAATCAGAATGGCTCCAAGACAGTAACACAAAAGCGATGGTTGTATTAGCTGAGGCCATGCTGAAAGCATTACCGGATATCCTGACAGGGAAGGTGCCTGCGACGGATATCATGTTCCCTCATTCGTCAATGGAATTGGTGGAAGGTATTTATAAGCATAACCAAGTTGCAGACTACTTCAATACAGTGCTCGCTGATACGTTAACAGCTTACGTAGATGAACGGCTGAAACAGGACCCTAAAGCCTCCATTCGCATTATGGAGATAGGCGCAGGTACTGGCGGCACGAGTGCCGGAATCTTTCAAAAACTGAAAACCCATCAAAATCATATAGGAGAATATTGTTATACAGATCTTTCAAAGGCGTTTTTGCTGCATGCAGAAAAAGAGTATGGGGCGGAAAATCCTTACCTGACATATCAGCTATTTGACGTAGAAAAACCGATCGATCAGCAGGAAATCGAGGCAGGCGGCTATGACGTTGTAATTGCCGCTAATGTCCTTCACGCGACAAAAAATATTCGCCAAACGCTGCGGCATGCAAAAGCTGTGATGAAGCACAACGGACTGCTGTTACTAAATGAAATGGCGGGAAACAGCTTGTTTCCACACATCACCTTCGGACTGTTGGAAGGCTGGTGGCTGTATGAAGATCCTGCGCTGCGAATTCCCGGCTGTCCTGGTCTATATCCAAACAAATGGAAAGAGGTCTTAGAAAGCGAAGGCTTTGAATCCGTGTTCTTCCCGGCAGAAGCAGCACATGACCTCAGTCACCAGATCATAGCAGCCTCAAGCAACGGAGTGGTGCGCCGTATGGCTATGGAAATGGTGCCTCCTGCAGAAAAGGATTTTTCTTCAGCGAGGAAGGAGCCGGCATCTGTCCAAAACGTAGCTTCAGAGATAGGCGGACCATCAAAAGATGCCGTCTTGATAGAAAAAAGCACCGAGTATATGAAAAAACTAATCGGACAAACATTGAAAATCCCTGCAAGTAAAATTGATTCATCTGAACAGCTTGAAAAGTACGGCATCGATTCTATTGTCGTTGTTCAGCTCACGAATACATTACGTAAGGAACTAGACCATGTGAGCAGCACTTTATTTTTTGAGTATCAGACAATAGACGCGTTAGTGGAACACTTAATCAAAACGAAAAAAGCAGCACTTTTGAGACTGACAGGCCTTGACCGTCAAGTGCAAAATGACAAGCCGGTAGCAATCAATAACAAATCTTCACAGGAGGCTGGGCAGGCGCCTGACACAACCCGGCGCTATCGTAAGCTTGGCCGCAGCCGCGAGAAAGAAGCACCATCACTGGCACAAGCATCGGTCAGCCGTGATGTTGCCATTATCGGCATATCCGGGCGTTATCCTCAGGCGGAGACAGCAGAAGAATTTTGGAACAATCTAAAAGAAGGAAGAAATTGTATAGAGGAAATCCCGGAAGGCCGCTGGGATTGGAAAGCATATTACGATAAAGAAAAAGGAAAAGAAGGCTCAATTTATACAAAATGGGGCGGATTTATCAAAGGTATGGATACTTTTGATCCTTTATTCTTTCAAATTTCTCCGCTAGAAGCAGAAAGAATGGATCCTCAGGAGCGATTATTCCTGCAAACCGCCTATGCGAGTATTGAAGATGCGGGATACACACCAGACTCGCTCTGCTCAAGCAGAAAAGTCGGCGTCTTTGCCGGAGTAATGAACAAAAATTATCCTACTGGCTACGGCTATTGGTCCATTGCCAACAGGGTATCCTATATGCTGAATTTCCAAGGCCCGAGCCTTGCTGTTGACACAGCATGTTCGTCTTCTCTGACAGCGATCCATTTGGCGTTAGAAAGCATTTACAGCGGATCAAGTGAGTGCGCCATTGCCGGCGGCGTCAATTTAGTTGTCGACCCTGTTCACTATCAGAACTTATCTGTCATGAACATGCTCTCTGAAACTGACAAATGTAAATCATTCGGTGATGACGCAGATGGGTTTGTTGACGGAGAAGGAGTGGGTGCCGTCATTTTAAAGCCTTTGCAAAAAGCAATAGAAGACGGTGACCATATATATGGGGTGATAAAGGCCAGCTCCATTAACAGCGGAGGCAAAACCAACGGATATACGGTTCCAAATCCGAATGCCCAAGCCAAGCTGATTAAAGAAGCCATTCAGCATGCCAATATCCCAGCCAGAACGATCAGTTATCTGGAGGCACACGGAACAGGCACTGCATTAGGAGATCCGATTGAGATTGCTGGATTAACAAAAGCGTTTGAGGAAGATACACAAGAAAGACAGTTCTGCGCGATCGGCTCCAGCAAATCCAATATTGGTCATTGTGAAAGTGCAGCCGGCATCGCTGGTTTGACAAAAATACTGTTTCAGTTTAGATACGGTCAAATCGCACCATCATTGCATGCTGAGCGTTTGAATCCAAATATTGAATTCAGTCAAACTCCGTTTATCGTTCAGCAAAAGCTTGGTGAATGGAAGCGGCCGATCATTGATGGTCGGGAAGTGCCAAGACGCGCCGGATTAAGCAGTTTTGGCGCCGGAGGGTCAAATGCCCATCTGATCTTAGAAGAATACATTCCGAAAACCGGGGCACAAACACCCCAAGCTCATCCTCCTGCTCTGATCGTGTTGTCAGCGAAAAACAGTGAACGGCTTCAAGAAAGAGCGGAGCAGCTGCTCACTGCCGTTCGCGAAAAAAGGTACAGTGAATCAGATCTGGTCCGGATTGCCTTTACGCTGCAAACAGGCCGTGAAGCAATGGAGGAAAGGCTTGGCTTTATTGCCGAATCAATAGAAGATCTAGAGAGCAAGCTGCAAGATTTTATAGAAATGAAAGCAGAGGATCTGTATCTGGATCGTATCGACGGTAATAAACAAGCATTAGCGCTCTTATCAGCTGATGAAGATACGGAGAAGATGATAGACGCCTGGATGAGCAAAGGGAAATTTACGAAATTACTTGATCTTTGGGTGAAGGGCTTGTCTTTTGACTGGACAAAGCTGTACGGAGCTCATAAGCCGATCCGAATCAGCCTGCCGACATATCCATTTGCGAAGGAACATTACTGGGCATCAGGTGTTGAAAAGAGAACAACGTCCTTTGAAAACAATATAGAACACCAAGAGCAAGAAGACTTCGAGGTGATGACCTTTAAAGAAGTATGGAAAGAACAGCAGGTGTCTCTCACATCGAAAAGCTTCACAACTCTCGTCTGTTTTCTGACTGACAGAGACAAGCAACAAGCATTCGCTTCGGCTGTGAAAAGCTTTGATTCAGAGACCAAGGTCATATTTGTTTCTCAAGGAGAAACGTACGGCAAACAGTCTCCATACTCTTATCAAATTGTACGGAAGGATCCCGGCACTTTTGAGAAAGCCTTCCGTAGGATTCAGGAAGAACATGGAGAACCGGATGCAATCCTCTATTTATGGGCGACGGAGGATTCAAGTTGTAGTCAGGATTATTCCTGTGCAGTCTATTTATTGCAAGCTATAGCGGCTGCGAAGCTTCAACCTGCCCGTGTGTTATTGGCTGGATGTTTTGAAAATGGTCTTGACCGAAGTTATCTGGAATCATGGATAGGATTTGAACGTTCACTCGGGCTAGTCCTTCCGAATACGAAAGTGACAGGAATCTTTCAGGATGCTGATCAAATTCCAAAAGAATCAATGGACGATTGGACAAGTAAGATCTGGACGGAATTACAGGCTTCAACCGAACAAACCATCTTGTATCAGAATGAGAAACGTTATGTATGTCAGATTGAACAGACAACGTTACAGCCAGGCAACAGCAAATTGAAGTCCGGGGGAACTTACCTGATTACAGGCGGGTTAGGAGGGCTCGGTTATTTATTCGCCAAGCATTTGGCTAAAAACTATGCCGCGAACATCATTCTGACAGGACGAACGCCTATCAATAAAGAAAAACAAAAGCAGCTAAAAGAATTGAAGGATTTAGGCGGCGAAGCCATGTATGCAGAGGCGGATGTGTGTGATCCGATCGCAATGGGAGACTGCGTGAAACGCGGAAAAGACCGGTACGGCACCATCAATGGTGTCATTCATGCCGCCGGTATCGAGAGCGGGTCCTCTATTTTTGAAAAAGAGATGGATAGCTTCAAGCGCATTATTGAACCGAAAATCAATGGAACGATCGCGCTTGACGAGTGGTTTAAAAAAGAAACCCTGGATTTTATCTGTTACTTCTCTTCGTCTTCTGCTATTTTAGGAGACTTTGGTTTTTGTGATTATGCGGTAGGGAATCGGTTCCAAATGGCTTATGCACATTACAGAGACAAGCTTCATCACGGCAATACATTTGTTATCAACTGGCCTGTTTGGAAGGACGGCGGGATGTCAATCGGGAATGACGAAACTACCGAGATGTACTTGAAGTCAAGCGGTCAGCGCTTCTTAGAAGCGGAAGAAGGCATACGTATGTTTGAACATATTTTGTCTCAGCAGGATGCGCAGCATCTTATCATAGCCGGTCAGCCAAGCCGGGTCCGCCGCTTTTTAGGAATGACTGAACGTGCCATTCCAGAACCGGACATGATAGCCCCTGCACAAGAAACATCGGGCGGGATGAAGAACCTAAGCGTTGAAAAACGTTTGGAAATGGACTTGAAAACGCATATTCACACCTTGCTTAAGATCTCAAAAGACAAGCTAGACTTGAATAAGAACTGGGCCGACTTTGGATTTGATTCCATCTACTTGGCTAAATTCTCGAACGTGTTAACTGACTATTACAAAGTCGAGATAACGCCTGCATTATTTTTTGGCTATTCGACTTTAAAAGAATTGATCCGCTTCTTTTTAACGGATCATAAAGGCCTGATCGAAGAATTTTACCGGGATGATGCATCTGATACTCAGAATCAGGCAAGAGCTGAAGTGCCGGTTTCTGCAGCACTCGAAACACAAAACAGCCATAGAAGCGGCCGGCAGCTTTACACAGAGCCTATCGCCATTATCGGAATGAGCGGCAGGTTTCCTCAAGCTGATTCGGTTCATGAATTGTGGGACAATCTGAAAAACGGAAAAAAATGCATTTCAGAAATTCCGAAAGACCGCTGGGACTGGCGTGAAGTCAAAGGACATCCAGAGAAAGCAGAAGTGCCGAGATGGGGCGCATTTTTGAAAGACATAGACCGATTTGATCCGCTGTTTTTTCACATATCGCCTAAAGAAGCCGAAAGTATGGACCCGCGCCAGCGATTGTTTCTGGAAGAAGCATGGCATACATTTGAGGACGCAGGATATATGGGAAACCGGATTAAAGGAAAGTCCTGCGGCGTTTATGTGGGTGTGGAAGAAGGAGAATATGCCCACTTAACCGGTGATACGGATTACATTACCGGCACTCAAAACGCCACATTGGCTGCGCGAATTGCATATGCATTAGATTTAAAAGGACCTAATATGGCGTTGACGGCAGCATGTTCCTCAGGACTTGTAGCCATTCATCAGGCATGCGCAGCCTTGCGTCAGGGAGACTGTGAAATGGCTTTAGCCGGCGGCGTCAGTCTGAATATTTCTCAAATGTCTTATGAGGCGCTGACAAAGGCGGAAATGCTTTCTCCAGATGGACAATGCAAAGTGTTTGACCAGGATGCCAATGGGCTTGTGCCTGGTGAAGCGGTAGCAGCTGTTCTGCTGAAACCATTATCAAAGGCAATTGAAGATCAAGATCACATTTATGGATGTATAAAAGCAAGCGGCGTGAATTATGATGGCAAAACCAATGGAATGACAGCTCCCAATCCTTTTAGCCAGGCGGAATTAATAGAAAGCATTTATGAAAAATATCAGATCAATCCGCTGGATATTCAATATGTGATGGCGCACAGCACTGGATCAAATCTGGGAGATCCGCTTGAAGTACAGGCATTGACGGGTGCGTTCAGCAAATATACGAAACAGAAGCAATTCTGCACCATCGGCTCGATTAAATCATTAATCGGACACACATTTGCAGCTTCCGGTGTGGTTGCTTTGATCAGTATGCTGATGGCTATGAAAAATCAAACCATTCCGGCTACCCATGAATGTCAATCGAGCAATCCCTATATTCAGTTTGCAGAAAGCCCTTTTGAGCTTCACAAAGAGAACCAGCCATGGATCAGAAAAAATCACAATCCGAGGATGGGGACAATCAGCACAACGGGCATCAACGGTACGAATGCGCATGCAGTAATTGAAGAATACATTCCGGATGAGCAGGCATCCGCGCATCAAGAGCCAACCGAATGTCCGCAAGTTATCGTGCTTTCTGCTCAAAATGAGGATCGGCTTCACGATGCTGTTCTGCAAATGCTTGAGTATGCAGAGCATAATGACAGCCTTTCATTACCTGATGTTGCGTATACACTCCAGGTTGGAAGAAAAGCAATGGAAGCAAGACTGGCGATCGTAGTGAATAATCAGGAACAACTGGTGCGAAAATTGAAGGAATTTGCAGAAGCGGTGAAGAATGGTGAATCATTCGGCCAATTTACATCCTTTTATACAGGGAATGTGGAAGACATTTCAGAAGAACGAGATGAGACATCTCTGAAAACGGTCGTCATAGAAAAAGATTTTAAAAAGATAGCAGATTGGTGGACGAAAGGAAATCATATTTCTTGGGAACTGCTCCATGAAGACAATAATGTCCGTATCGTTCCGTTACCTGGCTATCCATTTGCAAAGGAACGCTATTGGATCTCATCAGATAAGAATATTAGGCCATCGTCACAAGTCGTCCAAAGTGAGACTGACGAGTCCAATGAAGAGAAACACATTCAAGACATCATCGTACAATTTCTGGAACGAGAGCTGAGCCTGTCACGGCATCAAATCAATTTCAAAAGAAACGTTCAAGAATACGGGATGGATTCAATTCTTGGCCGAAAGCTGATGCGTCATTTAGAAAAGACCATTCAGCTCAAGCTGACCGGCCGGGAGCTTCTTGAATTCCAGACAATCCAAGCGCTTTCTGCTTATGTGGCTTTAAAAGCTGAAGGAAAAAACCGAAGCGCGGAGGCTCTGCCGCAAAATCAAACCAACAGCCTGTACACTGACGAGCAAATCATCGGTTTGATGCAAGAGGTGGCGCAAGGGAAATTGGATTTTAAGAGTGTGCAAAACATCATAGAAGGGAGTTAATCGTATGAACCATAAAGAAATTCTCGATGCCTACAGATCAGGAGAATTAACGATTACTGAGGTAGAAGAGCATCTTCAAAGCATGAAGCGTCAGTTGAAAAGCCCGCTTTCAGAAGGTCAAAAAGGGTTATGGATGCTTCAAAAAATGTCTCCTGATATGGGTGCATATAATATTCCTTTATGCTTTCGCGTCAGCAAAAAATTACATGTCGAGACGTTCAAGCAAGCCCTTCTGTTTGTACAGAAACAATATCCTGTTTTAACGAGTGTGATTCAAGAGGAAAATGGCATTCCATTTCAAACGGTTCAGACGTCGCAGGCTCTTCATTTTGAGGAAGCGGATATCTCAGCTATGCATTCAGCTGAGGTATTGCCCTACCTAAAAGAAAAAGCTAAAGAACCTTTTCATCTGGAAACTGGTCCGTTAACGCGCACATATCTGTTTCATCAGTCAAACGAGGCATGCATTGTGCTTATCACGGTTCATCATATTATATTTGACGGTGTGTCAATGCTGACATTTATATCGACGCTTTTAGAGGCGTATCAACAATTGCTGCGAGGCGAAGAGTTGATGCTGCAGACTTTACCGGCCGATTATCCTGACTTTGTTGACTGGGAAAACCGTATGCTGGGCGCTAGAGAAGGGGCTGAGCATCTCGCTTATTGGAAAGAGCAGCTGTCCGGAACGCTGCCTATTCTTGAGCTGCCGGCCGACCGTCCCCGTCCTTCAGCACAAAAATATAAGGGGCAAGCTTACAAAAGCTTGCTCCCTCATAACCTGAGCAAGCAAATAAAGTCGTTAGCACGTTCTCATTATGTGAACGAATCTGTTGTGTACCTTTCTATTTATAAAGTGCTGCTGCATCACTATACAAAACAAAAGGACATCATTGTGGGAGTCCCGACAATGGGGCGGCCTGAAGACGGTTTTGAATCGATCATCGGGTACTTTATTAATATGATGGCTGTTCGGAGTAAAGAGATAGGAACCCAAACATTTCAAGAGTTCCTTCGAGACCTGCAGCTGACAGTGGCAGACGGACTTGACCATGCGGCATACCCGTTTCCGACACTGGTAAGAGAACTGAATGTAGACCGCTCAGCAGCGGATTCTCCGATTTTTCAAACAGCCTTTCTCTACCAGAATTTCTATCAGACAGCAGGCTTACAAAAAATGCTGGAACCATATCAAGCTCTTGGCATCAAATATATCGAAGACATTCGGCAAGAAGGGGAATTCGAGCTGGCGCTGGAAGTGTATGAACAAGAAAACGAAACAGTGCTTCATCTTCTGTATAACCCTGATATATATGAATTATCTACCATTGAAAGAATGATGGAGAACTACATCAAACTCACTGAAAACATCATTAACGATCCGTCTTTATCACTTGAAACATACTCTTTACAGTTAGATCAAGAACAAATCAGCTTGTTCGAGCAATGGAATGAGACAAAGACAAATGACTCCAAAGACAAGTGCATACATGAGATTTTTGAGGAAAAAGCGAAAAAAACCCCCGATGCGATAGCGGTCGTATTCGAAGAGGAGACTCTTACATATAAGGAATTAGATCAAAAAAGCACATCGCTGGCCATTTACCTTCAGGCACAGGGGGCTGGACCGGAACGACCGGTAGGGATTTGTGCAGAGCGTTCGTTTGATATGCTGATCGGAATTTTAGGGATTCTGAAAGCCGGCGGGGCGTATGTGCCTCTAGATCCGAACTTCCCTCAAGAACGATTAGCGTACATGCTCAAAGACAGTGAAGCGTCCATTGTCCTTACACAATCTAAAGTTCATGACAAAGTAAACAAATTAACTGATGACCATGTAAAAGTCATCAATATCGATTTGGCTTGCAGTCACACGGACACTGCTCAACAAAAAAGTGGATTGAAACGAGAAGTCAAACCCCATCATCTCGCTTATATCATTTACACCTCGGGCAGTACCGGTCAGCCTAAAGGAGTCATGGTAGAGCATCAGAGCATTATGAATACGCTGAATTTTCTTGAATCCCAGTATCCTGTCACTGCTGAGGACGCTTATTTATTAAAGACGAACTATGTTTTCGACGTATCCATATCGGAATTATTCGGCTGGTTTATCGGAAATGGCCGTCTTATTATTCTTCCGCCGGATGAAGAGAAATCACCGCAGCTGTGCATGGATGTGATTGAAAAATATCATGTGACCCATGTTAATTTTGTCCCTGCCATGCTGCATGTATTTTTAGAAACGGCAAAAGACAACAGGAAATTTACTGAAGAAGGACCAATCAAATACATGATGGTTGCAGGAGAAGCCTTTCCTAAGGAATTGGTGAAAAAGGCAGTATCGATCTTTAAAAACTGCCGTGTTGAAAATATTTACGGACCAACAGAAGCCTCCATTTACGCGACTTATTTCGGATGCGGAACAGGAGATATCGCCAGTCATCATACGCCAATCGGCAAGCCTGTATCCAATACGAAGATTTATATCGTGGACCAGCATCTGAAGCCTGTTCCGATCGGAAAACCTGGTGAGCTTTGTATCGCAGGCGACGGATTGGCAAGGGGCTATTATAACCAGCCCGGCCTGACAGCGGAAACATTTATTAACAATCCGTTTGAATCTGGGACCAAGCTTTATAAATCCGGTGATTCAGCAAGATGGCTGCCTGACGGGAATATTGAATATTTAGGCCGCATTGACAGCCAGGTTAAAATCCGAGGTTTCCGAATTGAATTAGGTGCAATAGAAACGAAACTGAGTGAATATCCGGGCATTTTAGATCAGGCAGTAGTGGTCAAACAGCTGGAAGGACATAAAAAGCTGGCTGCATATTATACGGAGCAAAATGGACATCCGCCTATCGATCCAAACGATTTGCGCCGCTGCCTGAAATCCAGCCTGCCGGAATATATGATACCTGCGCACTTTATCCGCCTGAATGAGATGCCGTTAACACCAAGCGGGAAAGTGAACCGCAAGGAATTGGAACATCGGAAGGTCATTTTAAATAATAGAAAAACACAACACTTACAGTTATCAGAAGTAGAGGGCAAAGTGCAGCTCATTTGGGAGGATATGCTGAAAGTCAGCGGTTTTGGGCCAGAGGACGGATTTTTCGATGTGGGAGGCGATTCACTTCTTGCCGTGGCCGTGGCGGAACGAATCCAAAAAGAATTTGACTGTGAATTCAGTGTAACGGAGCTGTTCGAGTACGCCAATATCAGGGCCATCAGCCAATACATTATTGAAATGAAAAACACAGATGCGGCGGCCATTCCTCAAAATGAAAGCAAGCAGAATGTGAAGAGGGTGAAACAAACGGAACAGAAAGCGCTGCCGCCGTATTTTGAAGACAGTATTGCCATTGTGGGGATCTCCTGCCAGTTTCCGGGGGCAAAAAATCATCATGAGTTCTGGAATCAAATCAAAGAAGGCAAGGAAAGTATTCAATTTTTTTCAAAAGAAGAACTGCGAGAAAATGGAGTGCCTGAAGAATTAATTCAACATCCTGATTACGTTCCTGTGCAATCTGTGATTGAGGGAAAAGATTTGTTTGACCCAGGTTTCTTTCAGATCTCTCCTAAAGATGCTGAGTTTATGGACCCTCAGCTCCGTCTCTTATTGCTGCATTCATGGAAAGCAATTGAGGATGCGGGCTATGTGGCAAAAGAGATTCCGGAAACAAGTGTGTATATGTCTGCAAGCAACAATTCCTACAGAACGTTATTGCCGAAGGAGAGAACAGAAGGACATGAATCTCCGGATGGCTATGTCTCATGGGTATTAGCCCAAAGCGGAACGATCCCGACGATGATCTCGCACAAGCTCGGATTAAAGGGGCCAAGCTACTTTGTTCATTCCAATTGTTCTTCTTCACTAGTAGGTTTGTATCAAGCGTACAAAAGCCTAACAGCTGGTGAATCTGAATACGCGCTTGTTGGAGGCGCAACCTTGCACGCGCAGTCAGGAATAGGCTATGTGCATCAAAACGGATTGAATTTTTCAAGTGACGGGCATGTTAAGGCATTTGACGCCGCAGCTGACGGAATGGCTGGAGGAGAAGGTGTAGCTGTCGTCCTATTGAAAAAAGCTGTGGATGCGGTAAGAGACGGAGACCATATTTACGCCATCATGCGCGGAATAGGAATCAATAATGACGGAGCTGATAAGGCCGGCTTTTATGCACCTAGCGTAAAAGGCCAAACAGAAGTCATACAGAGCGTATTGGACGAAACTGATATCCATCCTGAAACGATCAGCTACATTGAAGCACACGGTACAGGGACTAAATTAGGCGACCCTATTGAAATTTCTGCCTTAAACAAAGTGTACAAGCAATACACGGACAAAATACAATTTTGCGGCATCGGTTCGGTGAAAACCAATATCGGACATTTGGATACTGCCGCAGGGTTAGCCGGCTGCATTAAGGTTGCCATGAGCTTATCTCATAACGAACTTGCGCCAACTATCAACTGCCAGGAGCCGAATCCTAATATTCACTTTGACAGCTCTCCATTTTATGTTGTCCGCGAACGAAAATTATTACAGAAAAATCAAGGTGTACATCGGGCAGCTCTGAGCTCGTTTGGGCTTGGCGGAACGAACGCTCATGCCATATTCGAACAATATGAAAATGCCCAAGATACAAGAGCGGATAACGAAGGAAATCCTCCGTACCTCATTCCGGTATCGGCAAAGAACAGGGAGCGGCTGCAAGCATATGTAAAGGAACTGCTGACATTTGTCAGTCAAAATGATCTGACACAACACTCTTTAAGGGATTTGGCATACACCTTCCAGATCGGCAGGGAGGCGATGGACACAAGAGTTATTTTTATGGCGAGCGATTTGGAAGAATGGAAGCTGCAGCTGGAGCGTTTTGTGAATGGACAACCGTTGACAGAAGGCTGTATTCAAGGAGAAAAAACGCGAGTGAAATCCGCTGATCTCTTGCTTGGAGATGAGGAAACGGAAGAACTGGTTGCATCATGGATGTCCAAAGGCAAACTGAAAAAGCTTGCCGAAGTGTGGGCCAAAGGTTTTCAGGTTGAATGGCGCCATCTTTACCCGAATGCGAAGCCGCGCCGCATGAGTCTGCCGACATATCCTTTTGCTGAAGAACGGTACTGGCCTGACATCAGCACGGGCAATCGTAAAACAGCTGAACCACGCTTGCATCCTTTGGTGCACCAGAATACATCTGTTTTATCGGAGCAGCGGTTCAGCTCCAGCTTCACAGGACAGGAGTATTTTATTGCTGAGCATATCATTAAAGGGATGGCGATTTTGCCGGCAGCTGTCACACTTGAAATGGCAAGAGCCGCTATAGAACAAGGAATTGGCGGTTTAGATGATGAGGAATCCGGAATCCGCCTGAAACATGTGGTTTGGATGCGTCCGGTTGTAGCGGGAGATGAGCCGGTTACAGTAAACATCGGACTCTATGATGAAGACGGCGGACATATTCTTTATCGGATGTATGGTGAACCGGAATCCGCTGACGCAGATCCAATTGTATATAACCAGGGCATAGCGGAATTATTTCAGCCAAAGCATGCGGAGGTATTGGATCTAGAGGCGATAAAGAATCAATGTAATCAAGGCTTCATGGACACCTCCTTATTTTATGAAGGCATGATCGGAGCCGATTACGGTCCCGGATACAAGAGTGTGGAGACCGTTTATAAAGGAGACGGCCAGCTGCTTGCCAAATTATCGCTGCCGGGATCTGTCTCTCATACAGCAGCCGATTATGCTCTTCATCCAAGTTTATTGGATGGGGCGTTACAGGCGGCTGAATATTTGCAAAACGTCACCAGGGCGGAGCTTTCTGACAGTGAAGACTTTAAAGCTGCACTGCCATTTGCTTTAGAGGAGCTTGAAGTCTTTCATAAATGCGTTTCTGATATGTGGGTTTATGTTCAATTCAATTCAAAAAATAAACCGGGCGATCTGATACAGAAAGTTGATATTGATCTATGCGATGAGCATGGCAGCGTTTGTATACGGATGAAGGGGTTTTCGACGAGAGTGATGGAGGCTGACATACAAACAGAATCATCACATTCAGAAACCTTATTGCTTCAGCCCGTTTGGAAAGAACAAAAGGCTGGCGGACAAGCGGATAAAGAATATGCAGAGCATCTCGTGTTCCTCTGTGAATGTGATCAGGACATGAGAAAAAAGATCGAAGCAGAAATGGAGCATGTCCATGTCTTCATCCTGGAAGCAAGGCCTGCTTCAGTGGATGGGCGTTTTCATTCGTATACGGAACAGGTGTTTAGAAAAGTGCAAGCGCTGATTCGCGAGAAACCGAAAGGAGATATTCTGATTCAGATCGTGACCTCCGCAGAAGGCGAGCAGCAATTGTTTTCTGGATTGACAGGGCTGCTGAAAACGGCCGAGTTAGAAACGGCTAAGCTGACCGGACAAATGATTGAAATCAGCAGTGAAGAAAGCGGGGAAAGTATCGCCCGCAAACTGAAAGAAAATCAAATAAGCAGCGGTACCCATATCAGATATCAAAACGGCACACGATTTATTCCAGATTGGAGTGAAATGAAAGCGGCAAGCCGTAACATCAGCATGCCGTGGAAAGACGGCGGCGTTTATCTCATCACAGGCGGTGCCGGTGGCTTAGGCCTTATGTTCGCAAAAGAAATTGCTGAACAAACGAAAAATGCGACAGTCGTTCTGACGGGCCGTTCACCTCTGAATGATAATAAAAGAGGGAAGATTGAAGAGCTTCGCGCTATAGGGGCCGAGATCACCTATCAGCAAATGGATGTTACCGATAAAATCGCAGTGTACCAGTTAATGAACAATATCCAGAAAGAACATGGCCGTCTTGATGGCATTCTTCATAGTGCGGGAATTATTAAAGATAGCTATTTGGCCAAGAAATCAGCAGAAGATTTTCATGATGTGCTGGCGCCTAAAGTAAAAGGACTCGTTCACCTGGATGAAGCCAGCAAAGATTTGGCATTGGATGTTTTCATTCTTTTTTCATCTCTTTCGGGAAGTTTAGGCAGCATTGGTCAGGCTGACTATGCGGCAGCCAATGTATTTATGGATTTGTATGCCGGATACCGCAGTACGCTAGCCGAACACGGTCAGCGGCATGGCAAAACGCTTTCTGTAAACTGGCCATTATGGAAAGAGGGCGGCATGAAGGTCGATCGTGAAACGGAGAAAAGACTTGTGCAGCTGGCCGGAATTGTTCCTCTGGAAGCAAAACAAGGCATACAGGCTTTTTATCAAGCGTTCAATAGTGAGGCAAGCCAAGTCATGGTGATGGAAGGCAACGTTCAGAAGATAAAACAAAACATGCTGTCAAAAACAGCCTCAGCACCTATTGAAAAGAGGGAAACAGAAAGCATGACTGAACCGGCAAAGAGCATTGACACAGGGAGTTTGCTGGATAAAGTAAAGGCGATGTTAAAGCGGGAGGTCGCCAAGCTATTAAAGGTTCCATTTGAAACGATTGATGACCATGCCGAAATGACGGTGTATGGGTTTGACTCCATTTCTATGACTGAATTCACCAACCATATCAATCGGGCATATAAACTGGCGCTGACGCCAACCGTCTTTTTTGACCATCCGACGATCCATGAGTTCGGCAAGCATTTGTCAGAAGAATATCAAGCGGTATTTGCGAAAACATTTGCTGTACGGACCAGGTCAAAGGTTCAGGCTCAGCCTGCATTTGAACAGGATAAAACCATACATGTCACCTCAAAAAGACGCCGAAAGCAGCCGGTTATGCTGCCAGCAACCATACAGAGTGAATCCGGTCCCGAGCCAATCGCAATCGTCGGAATAAGCGGCATTTTTCCTATGGCAAAAGATGTGGATGCCTACTGGAAGAACTTAAAAGAAGGCAAGGACTGCATGACGGAAATTCCTAAAGACCGCTGGGATTGGCGCGAATATGAAGGGGACCCTGCGAAGGAAGCCAATAAAACGAATGTAAGATGGGGAGGTTTTATTGACGGCATTGCGGAATTCGACCCATTATTCTTTGGCATTTCCCCGCGTGAAGCTGAACAAATGGAGCCACAGCAACGCTTATTATTGACTTACGCATGGAAAGCGATTGAAGATGCAGGGTATTCGGCAAAAAGTCTGTCAGGCACAAAAACAGGCGTATTCATCGGAACGGGAAATACAGGATACAGTTCTCTTTTATCTAAAGCGAACTCGGCAATAGAAGGGTCAGCGGCAGCTAACACGAGCCCGTCAGTCGGTCCGAATCGTGTCAGTTATTTCCTTAATCTGCATGGGCCGAGTGAACCTATTGATACGGCGTGCTCCAGTTCATTGGTAGCGATCCATCACGCCATTTCCTCAATCGAGGAAGGCACTTGTGACATGGCATTAGCCGGCGGAGTTAATACGATTATTCTGCCTGAGGTGTATATCAGCTTTGATAAAGCGGGTGCCCTGAGCAAAGAAGGCAAATGCAAGACGTTCTCAAATCGAGCTGATGGTTTTGCTCATGGGGAAGGAGCCGGCATACTGTTTCTGAAGAAGTTAAAAGCGGCCGAGGAAGCGGGAGATCATATTTATGGGGTGATAAAAGGAAGCGCAGTGAACCACGGGGGGCGTGCGGCGTCTTTAACGACGCCTAATCCGAAGGCCCAGGCGGAAGTCATTCAAAAGGCATTCCAAAAGGCGGGAATCGATCCCAAAACGGTGACGTACATTGAGGCGCACGGAACAGGTACGGAGCTTGGAGATCCGGTTGAAATTAACGGATTGAAAGCGGCTTTTAAAGGGCTGGGTGTAAAAGAAGGAGACACTTCTGCCAATCATTATTGCGGCCTTGGTTCAGCGAAGACAAACATCGGTCATTTATCGCTTGCAGCCGGTGCAGCAGGAATTATTAAAATTTTATTGCAGCTTAAACACAAAACCTTAGTGAAAAGTCTCCATTGCGAGACTGTCAATCCGTATATTCAGCTTGAAAACAGCCCATTTTATATCGTTCGGGAAACAGAAGAATGGAAAGCGCTACAGAATGAGCGGGGGCAGGAGCTGCCTCGCCGTGCAGGCGTCAGTTCATTTGGTATCGGCGGGGTAAATGCCCACGTGCTCATCGAGGAATATATTCCGAAGGCGGACGCTGGCAACATACCGTCGTTCACTTCTGAACATCCAGGTATTTTCGTCCTATCAGCTAAAAATGAAGCAAGACTGAAAGAATACGCACAGCAGCTGGCTGAAGCGTTAGACCAGCATATTTACAAAGACGAAGATCTCGCAAATATTGCTTATACGCTGCAAGCCGGGCGAGACGCGATGGAAGAACGGCTGGGGATCATTTCCGGGTCAATTGAGGATTTGCAAGACAAGTTAAAAGACTATGCAGCCGGCAAAAATAATGTGGAGGATGTATATAGAGGGCGGATTGATAAAGGAACGCTGCAAATGCTGACGGAAGATGAAGAAATTCAAGAAGCGGTTGAAAAATGGATGGAGCGCGGAAAGTATGCAAAATTGCTGGAATTATGGGTGAAAGGGCTTGATGTGGACTGGGCGAAGCTGTATGGCGAGAATGAGCCGCATCGCATTAGCTTGCCGACATATCCGTTTGCGAAAGACCGTTACTGGATTTCTAATTATGTCGCAAATAGGGGAAGCCTTGAAGCCGACAAAAAAGCATCTCACATCAGCGCATCTGTGTTACATCCATTAATGCATCAAAACACTTCGAATCTCTCGGAACAGCGGTTTAGCTCAATCTATACGGGAGAAGAGTTTTTCCTTGCAGATCATGTTGTCAAAGGCCAACGGATCTTGCCGGGAGTGGCCCATCTTGAAATGGCGCGGGCTGCCATTGAGCAGGCTGCCGAGGTACAAAACGGTCAGTATCGCATTACGCTCAAAAACACAGTGTGGGTGCGGCCGATTGTAGTCGGGGAGCAGCCGGTGCAAGTACACATCAGGCTTTTTCCGGAGGAGCATGGTGACATTACGTATCAAATCTACGGCGACCCGGAAACAGACGGTGGCAAACCAATAGTATACAGTCAAGGCGGGGCTGAATTACATCCTGCTGCGGATACGCCGGTCATTGATTTAGCATCCCTGCGCAAGAAGTGTCAGCAAACTCATTTCTCCGTAAACGAAGTATACGACACCTATAAAATGATTGGTTTTGACTACGGTCCAGCTTATCGCGGTGTAGAAAAGATTTATACAGCTGAACATTTTGTATTGGCAAGATTGTCATTGCATCCTTCTGTCTTAGATACAATTGGCCAATTCAGCATGCATCCGGGTCTGATGGACTCCGCTTTACAGGCATCCAGCATTTTGACAGGCGCAGGAGATAACCGGCTGACGCTGCCTTTTGCGGTTCAAGAGCTTGAAGTCTTCGGGACATGCTCCTCGAACATGTGGGTATACGCCAGATTCAGTGAAGGCAGCAAAGCGACTGATAAGGTACAAAAACGGGATATCGATATCTTAGATGAGAACGGCAATGTTTGCGTACGGTTAAAAGGTTTGTCATTCAGAGCGACAGAAAGCGACCCTAGATCAGCAGAGTCTGACCAAACAATGGAAACTTTGATGTTTGAGGAAAAATGGATGTCTAAGGAGATCGACAAAGACGGTCTGGAACCAGAATATGAACGGCATATTATCATGCTTTGTAAAATGAACGGACTCTCAAAAGACAGTATTGAATCAAAGCTCAAAGGAGCGGAATGTATAGTATTAGAGTCTTATCGGGAGGGTCTGGCAGAGCGATTCCAAGATTATGCCGAACAAGCGCTTGAGACGATACAGAGTATCCTCAAAAGCAAGCCGCAAGGCCATGTTCTGATCCAAATGCTTACCTCAGCGCAAAGAAAGCATTACTCTTTCTCAGGACTTTCGGCGCTCCTTAAAACGGCCGGGCTGGAGAATACAAAGCTGATCGGCCAGACGATTGAAATCGATACAAACGAAACTATGAATAGGATCGCAGAGATAGTCCAAGAGAATAAAAGAAACGCAGGAGATCAGCGCATTAAATATGAAAAAGGCAAACGGTACATCAATGAATTAAATGAAATTCATACGCCTGACCGTGAAATCAGATTGCCATGGAGGGATAAGGGTGTGTACCTCATCACAGGCGGCGCAGGAGGACTTGGATTTATTTTTGCGAAAGAAATTGCAAGCCAAGTCAAACAGCCTGTTTTGATTCTTACAGGCAGGTCCGCGCTTAGCGCTGATCAGCAATCACAGCTTAGCGAGCTGCAGCGTTTAGGTGCTCGTACAGAGTACAGACGGGTTGATGTGACTCAAACGGAGGCTGCGTCCGAGTTAATCACAAGGATCACAGCTGATTATGGCGACTTGCATGGCGTGATTCACAGTGCTGGACTGCTTAAAGACAACTATCTCATGAATAAAACAAATGAAGAACTTAAGCAGGTCCTCGCTCCTAAGGTAAAAGGGCTCGTAAATGTGGATAAGGCAACCGAGCATCTCGCGTTAGATTTCTTTATCCTTTTCTCTTCCATATCTAGTATCACCGGCAGCGCGGGACAGGCGGATTACGCAATGGCTAATGCATTTATGGACAGCTATGCCGCTTATCGTAATGCGCTTGTGACCGCCATGTACAGACACGGCCAAACATTGTCGATCAATTGGCCGCTGTGGAAAGAGGGCGGCATGCGTGTAAATAAAGAAACTGAAAAAATGACAATGAAAAATACGGGCGTTACGGCTATGCGAACCGAAACCGGCATTCAGGCACTTTATAAAGGGTTGGCTTTTGATAAAGATAACGTCATTGTCATGGAAGGTATCAGAGACATGATGAGAGAAAAGCTGTCTCAAAAGCAGCCTTCTGAAGATGTTTCGAATAAACCAGCGCAAGAACCGGTGACCCAGAAAGCAAGAATGGATCAAGACAGCTTATTGGACCAAATACAAGACATTTTAAAGCAAGCAATCTCTCAATTGCTCAAAATCAAAACTGAAGAGATTGATCCGGATATGGAGTTTAATCAATATGGATTTGATTCAATCACTTTGACTGAATTCGCTAATATATTGAATGAACAATACAAGCTGGATCTGACCCCTACAATTTTCTTTGAGCATGCAACTGTTTCTGCATTTGCCGCGTATTTATCAGCAGAATATCAAAATACATTCTCGGCGCAATTTGCAGTACCTGTCAAGGAGGATCTGTCTGTACAGCCTGCGGAAAAAGCCATGAAAGACATCAGGTTTTCAACCGAAAACCGTTTTGGCAAACCAAAGGAGCTGCCAGTGAAGAAGGCAGCCGAGCATGCGCCTGAGCCCGAATCTATTGCCATTGTAGGGATGAGCGGAGTTTTCCCAAAAGCAAAGGATGTTGAGGAGTACTGGATGAATTTGAAAGAAGGCACAGATTGCATAACAGAGGTTCCAAAAGACCGCTGGGATTGGCGTGAGTACTACGGAGACCCGTTAAAAGAAGCAAATAAAACGAACGTCAAATGGGGCGGTTTTATTGATGGAGTAGCCGACTTTGATCCGTTGTTCTTCGGCATTTCTCCGCTGGAGGCTGAGCAGATGGAGCCTCAGCAGCGTCTATTAATGACCTATGCTTGGAAAGCGATAGAAGAAGCGGGACATTCAGCCCAAAGCCTATCAGGAACCAAAACGGGCTTATTCATCGGTACTGGAAACACGGGATACAGCTCTCTTCTCTCAAATGTAGATATCGAAGGCTCAGCAGCTGCTAATATGAGTCCTTCTGCCGGACCGAATAGAGTCAGTTATTTTCTGAACATTCATGGACCGAGCGAACCGATTGACACGGCATGTTCAAGCTCACTGGTCGCCATTCATCATGCAGTTTGTGCAATTGAAGCTGGAAACTGTGAAATGGCGATCGCGGGAGGCGTCAACACGGTTGTAACACCGCAAGGCCACATTGCCTACGATAAAGCAGGGGCTCTGAGCAAAGAAGGAAAATGCAAAACGTTCTCTGATAAAGCCGATGGATTTGCGGTCAGTGAAGGTGCAGGCATCCTCTTCCTGAAAAAACTAAAGGCGGCGGAACGCGACGGCGATCATATTTACGGTGTGATCAAAGGAAGTGCGGTAAATCACGGAGGCCGCGCGAATTCACTGACGACTCCTAATCCAAAGGCTCAGGCAGAAGTTGTAAAAACCGCTTATTTGAAGGCGGGAATCGATCCGAGAACTGTGACGTATATTGAAGCGCATGGAACCGGAACGGAACTTGGTGATCCGGTAGAAATTAACGGGCTGAAGGCTGCATTTAAAGAACTGTACGAGAAAACGGGAGATCCTTCTGTTCATGCCAGCCATTGCGGACTGGGTTCAGCGAAGACAAACATCGGCCATTTATCGCTCGCAGCCGGTGTAGCCGGTGTCATCAAAATCCTGTTGCAGCTAAAACACAAAACGCTGGTAAAAAGTCTGCACAGTGAGACGATCAATCCGTATATCAAGTTGGAAGACAGCCCATTTTATATCGTGCAGGAATCCAGAGAATGGAAATTGCTGCGGGATGAAAACGGACGGGAGCTGCCTCGCCGAGCCGGAGTCAGTTCATTTGGCATAGGCGGTGTCAATGCCCATGTGGTCATTGAGGAATATATTCCAAAAGAAACTGCTCCATCTGAACAAGCGCCAGCAGTGACATCACAGAACCCGGGCATCTTTATCTTGTCGGCAAAGGAAGAAGATCGCCTGAAGGACCAAGCACAGCAATTGGCGGATTTTATCAGCAAACATTCAATCTCAGATCGTGATCTCACTGATATTGCTTATACACTCCAAGAGGGGCGCGATGCAATGGAGGAGAGATTAGGGATTATCGCTGTCTCGGTTCAAGATTTGCTGGAGAAACTGTACCTCTTTATAGAAGGACAAACCAATGCGACCAACATGTATAGAGGCAGGGCGAATAAAGGGATATTACAGACACTCAGGTCAGACGAAGACATTCAGAAAACACTCAAAAATGACTGGGAACCCGAAGTTTATACAAAACTGGTTGAATTATGGGTAGCAGGATTAAAAATAGATTGGAACAAACTGTACAGCGGCAAACTGCCTAACCGCATCAGCTTGCCGACCTATCCATTTGCAAAAGAGCGCTACTGGATATCGGATATGAAAGAGGAGGCAATCACGCAAAAGGCACCGACAAAAACTGTCGATACAGCAGTTTTGCACCCATTAGTACAAACCAACACTTCTGATTTGACAGAGCAGCGTTTCAGCTCAATCTTTACAGGCGCTGAGTTCTTTTTCAATGACCACAAGGTGAAGGGAAAGCCGGTCATGCCGGGGGTCGCTTATCTTGAGATGGTGCATGCAGCCATTTCGCAGGCAGTGCGAGGGCTCAAAGATCATCAATCTGTCATTCATATAAAAAATGTTGTTTGGGTGCAGCCGATTGTGGCGGACGGTCATCCTGTCCTAGTGCATATCAGTCTTGAACCTCAGCACGATGCTGAAATTGCTTTTGAAATCTTTACAGAAGACGGTGAGGACGCACGAAAGGTACACAGTCAGGGCAGTGTTGAGATAAGAGAAGCAGGAAACATTCCTTCTCATAATATCAGCGCGCTGCAATCGCAATGCAGTCAAAGCATACTTTCAAATGAACAGTGCTATGAGTTATTTAAAGCGATCGGCATAGAATACGGGCTTGGTTTTCAAGGAATACAGCACCTTTACATTGGCCGCAATCAAGCGTTGGCAGAGCTTTCGCTGCCGTCTGGAGTATCTCAAACGCTGAACGAATTTGTACTTCATCCGAGTATGACGGATTCTGCTTTACAGGCGTCGATCGGGTTAAAGCTGAATTCCGGAGATGAACAGCTTTCATTGCCTTTTGCACTGCAGGAGCTTGAGGTATACAGCCCATGTACAGAAAACATGTGGGTCTCTGTCGCCTCGCGTCCAAACGAGGACAGAATACAACGGCTGGATATTGATCTATGTGATGAACAAGGCCAGGTATGTGTAAGAATCAAGGGCATCTCCTCAAGAGTGATAGAAGAAGACATACAACGCCCGGAAAAAATAAAACCATCTGACAGCAAGGCGTCTCTTAATGGAGCGCTTCTAATGGCGCCGGTATGGGATCAAGTGCAAACGGAGAATAGCAGGATCATTCCGTCTGCTGATGAGCGTGTTGTCATTCTAGGTGGGGATGAAAACAGCAGAAACGCTGTACAAAGACAGTTCCCGCTTGCCAAAGAGCTGCACATCAAGCCGCATGATTCTATTCATCAGTTGGCAAACGAGCTTGAAGCATTAGGGGCATTTGACCATATTGTGTGGATTTCTCCTTCCCATATTGCGGAGTACGAAATCGGTGATGACATGATTGAAGCCCAAAACCAAAGCGTTATGCAACTGTTCAGGCTCATTAAGGCGATGCTTTCTTTAGGCTATGGAGAGAAGACGATAAGCTGGACGGTCGTGACAGCGAATACGCAATGTGTTGGTCAGCATGACATTGTCAATCCAATTGATGCCGGTCTTCACGGTCTGATCGGCTCGATGGCAAAAGAATATACAAATTGGCAGACAAAACTGATCGATGTAGATCGAAGTAAGGATTGGCCGGTGGCTGAAATCTTTTCCCTGCCTTTCGACCAAGAGGGAAATACTTGGGCGTATCGGAACAAAACCTGGCACAAACAGCGTCTGATCCCTGTACACAGCAATCAGCCTGTGCACACCAAGTATAAACACGGAGGCGTTTATGTGGTCATAGGCGGTGCGGGCGGAATTGGAGAAGCTTGGAGCGAATATGTGATTCGAACATACCAAGCGCATGTCGTTTGGATTGGCAGAAGAACAAAAGATGCATCCATTCAAAGCAAGCTGGACAGACTTGCGCGTTTAGGGCCGGCTCCGTTTTATATCGAAGCTGATGCCGCAAACCGAGAGGACTTGGAACGCGCTTATGCAGCCATCAAACAAATACATCGGGAAATCAACGGAATCATTCATTCTGCCATCGTTTTGCAAGACCAAAGCCTGATGAATATGGACGAGGAACGTTTCAGAAATGTTATTTCTGCAAAAGTGGATGTAAGTGTGCAAATGGCTCAAGTCTTCCAGAAAGAGCCGTTGGACTTTGCTTTGTTTTTCTCTTCCGTACAATCATTTGCAAGAGCTTCAGGACAGAGCAATTATGCTGCCGGCTGCAGCTTTAAGGATGCTTTTGCTCATCGGCTTTCACAAGTATGGCCTTGTACAGTAGCTGTGATCAATTGGAGTTATTGGGGCAGCATTGGTGTTGTTTCCTCACCTGATTATCAGCGAAGAATGGCGCAGGCGGGCATAGGCTCCATTGAAGCCCCTGAAGCGATGGAAGCGTTGGAACTGCTGCTCGGGGGGCCGCTGAAACAGCTTGTGATGATGAAGATGGCAGACTGCGAAACGGGCAATGACTCAGGACAGAATGACGAAACAATTGAGGTGTATCCGGAAACTCACAGCTCCGCCATTGAGAAACTGCGAAGCTATCACCCGGGAGACAGCATAAAGATACAACAACTGTTATAGGAGGGGAAAGCGCCAATGCGAAACACAGAAGACATTCTCTGTAAGATGCTGTTAGCACAATTGCAGTCCATAGGATTTTTTAAGGAAAATAAGCCCCAGCCGGTGCTGCATAATTTCTATGGCAGATGGTTTGAGGAGAGCCTATCGATTTTGGAGCGGCATGGTTTTCTTCAACAAACGTCAAATGGATACGCCGTAACCCGCTCAACAGAGGACATAAATGAATTATGGTACGAATGGGATGAAAAAAAAGCAGACTTGCTTCAAGACAGTAACATGAAAGCCATGGTGGTGTTAGTAGAGACTGCACTTAAAGCCTTGCCGGATATTCTGACCGGCAAGGCATCTGCCACCGATATCCTTTTTCCGAACTCATCTATGGAATTAGTGGAAGGAATCTATAAAAACAATCAAGTCGCAGACTATTTTAACGATGTGCTGGCAGACACCTTGGCTGCCTTTATGCAGGAGCGTCTAAAGCAAGAGCCTGAAGCAAGGATTCGTATACTAGAAATCGGAGCAGGAACAGGCGGTACAAGCGCTGCGGTTTTTCAAAAAATGAAAGCCTATCAGTCACATATAAAAGAATATTGCTATACAGATCTCTCCAAAGCGTTTTTACTGCATGCGGAAAAAACATACGGTCCGGACAACCCTTATTTGACGTATAAGGTATTTAATGTGGAAGAGCCGGCGGCTGAACAACATATAGAAGCGGGCGGATATGATGTGGTTGTTGCTGCAAATGTGCTTCATGCGACGAAAAATATCCGGCAGACATTGAGAAATGCCAAAGCGGTTTTGAAGAAGAACGGCCTGCTCGTTCTGAATGAAATTAATGACCATAATATATATTCACACCTGACCTTTGGCTTGTTAGAGGGCTGGTGGCTGTATGAAGATCCCGATCTGCGTATCCCGGGCTGCCCCGGTTTATATCCAGACACATGGAAAATGGTGCTTGAGAGTGAGGGATATCGTTATGTCTCCTTTATGGCAGAACAATCACATCAGCTCGGCCAGCAGATCATCGCAGCGGAAAGTAACGGAATCGTCCGTCAAAAAACGCGAACAGAAAAAACAGCAGAAGAAATTATAGATTACCATCTAGATGAACATCATTCTCAAACGAAGGATAGTGATGAGGATTCTCTTCTTGAGCAAACGACACAATTTGTGAAACATACGTTAGCAAAATCAATAAAACTATCACCGGAGCGTATACATGCAGAAACAACGTTTGAGAAGTATGGAATCGATTCTATTTTGCAGGTGAATTTTATTCGTGAGTTAGAAAAACTGACGGGTGAGCTTCCGAAAACAATTTTATTTGAACACAGCAATACGAAAGAACTCGTCGATTTTCTGATAAAGGAGCATGAAGGGAAGCTGCGGACATCACTGCTGAAAGAAAAATCACAGCCCGCAAATAAAGAAACTTCTATTCAAGCGAAGCCAGTAAAATCTGAACAGCCGTTTACATATCAAACGCGCCGTTTTAGCGGAGACCAGCAGCTAATTAAAACTCAGCAAGCAAAGGCGAATCCAAAATCAGAAACCGAAACAGCGAAAAACGTAAAGGCACTCCCTTCTCATAAAACCACACCGAATCATTACGGCACAGAAGATATTGCAATTATCGGCATAAGCGGACGTTATCCGATGTCTGAAAACGTAGAAGAGCTCTGGGAGCATTTAATAGCTGGGGATAATTGTATTACAGAGGCTCCGCAATCAAGGTGGCGGACATCTTTATTAAACACTTTGTCGAAAGAATCATTACAATCGTCAGATAAGAAGCGCTACGGCGGATTTTTAAAAGACGTACATGCGTTTGATCATCATCTTTTTGAAGCGGATCAGAATCAAGTAATGGAAATGACGCCGGAACTTCGTTTATTTTTAGAAACCGTCTGGGAAACATTTGAGGACGGCGGCTATTCCCAAATCAGATTAAATGAACTGCAGGACAACGGAACGGGAGTAGGTGTCTTTGTTGGAAACATGTATAATCAGTATTTTTGGAATATCCCTTCATTAGAACAAGCGGTGCTGAGCTCTAATGGCGGAGATTGGCATATTGCAAATCGCGTTTCTCATTTTTTTAACCTGACAGGACCAAGTCTGGCTGTCAGCTCCGCCTGCTCCAGTTCATTAAACGCAATCCATCTTGCATGTGAGAGTTTGAAACTGAAAAACTGTTCGATGGCAATAGCCGGCGGTGTCAATTTAACACTGGATCTCTCTAAATATGATGCGCTGGAGCGCGCAAATCTTTTAGAGAACGGAAATCAAAGCAAGAGCTTTGGCACAGGAAGCGGGCTTATTCCGGGTGAAGGCGTCGGAGCCGTCCTGCTAAAACCGCTCTCTAAGGCGATAGAAGATCACGACCATATTTATGCCGTCATCAAAAGCAGCTTTGCCAATCATTGCGGCGGAAGGCAGATGTATACAGCGCCAGACCCGAAGCAGCAAGCTGCATTAATCTCCAAGTCCATTCAGCAATCCGGCATTGATCCGGAAACAATCGGCTATATAGAATCTGCGGCAAATGGTTCAGCGTTAGGTGACCCGATTGAAGTAATCGCACTATCTAATGCATTCCAACAGTATACAAATAAGAAACAGTTTTGTGCGATAGGCTCTGTAAAATCGAATCTTGGACATTTGGAGGCGGCTTCCGGCATTTCTCAGCTCACGAAAGTTCTGTTGCAAATGAAAAAGGGGACGCTTGTGCCGACGATTAATGCCACCCCTGTCAATCCAAATATTAACCTGGAAAACACAGCATTTTATCTGCAAAAACGAACGGAGCCGTGGCAGCGGTTAAAAGATCCCGATACAGGAAAGCATCTGCCCAGAAGAAGCATGATTAATTCTTTCGGAGCGGGAGGGGCCTATGCGAATCTCATTATAGAAGAATTTATCGGCGCTGCAACTGAGCAGCAACATCCAGTGCCTCACCAGCAGGAATATCTGGCCGTTTTTTCTGCGAAAACGAAATGGAGCCTGCTCAGCTATCTTGAAAAACTGCGAGTGTTTTTAGAAAAAAAACCATCTTCTTCTATTGGAGCAGTTGTACGCTCACTGCACAGGATCAACCATGACTTAGAACACCGGGCTGCATTTTCGGTATCGTCGACGCAGGAATTGATTGAAAAACTAAAGATTTTCCAAAAAACAAAAGAAAGCTCACTCCAAGATGGTATCTATACATCCTTTGATTTACAATCAGATGCGATTTCTACAAATGCAGGGTCTGCCCATGAAGAAACAAGCTTAACCGCACAGCAATGGGCTGCGGGGGCTTCGATTCATTTTGACCATATACATCAAGGGAATGAAACTGGCTGGATCAATCTGCCTCACTATGCATTTGACCATCAAACAGTCTTTCAATTTGGTGCCCTGCCTCATGAAGAAGGGAAAAGGCATGATGAGCAAACGGTTAATCATCCGCTGATACAAGATTTATTCGTTTACGATGAGCCTTACGTTCAAGGCCATGTGTTCAACAAAGAACGGGTGCTCGTCGGTGCAACCTATGCAAGTCTTGCGATTGACGCATTTTTTGAAATGTTTCCTGAGGAAATCAGCGGCCGTATCAGTAAATTAAGTTATCTAAACCCTGTTGTCATAAACCAAGGGCAAACAATTGAAGTGAAAGCTGATCCTCTTCAGAAAGATCATGCAATCGATTTGCAAATCATGTATCGTGAGCGGGCATCTAAAACGTGGAAGCCTGCCGCAATCGGGCAATGCCAAAAAGATCATTTTGAAACAAAAAAAGTAAACATCGAAAGCGTAAAACGTTCGTTAACCGAGCTGGATCATATTGACCAAATGTATCAAACCATCGACGGCGGCGCTGAGTGGGGAGAGTTATATAAAACCATCACTCATCTGTACAGAGGCAATAATTCAATCCTTGCAAAAGTGCGTTTGTCTCAAAACGGCATGGCAAATGCGCATCATTACACTGTCAGCCCATTGATTACAAACAGTGCTTACCTGGCAATTCTCAGTTTCATAGAACAAATAGACATAGAGGGGCATTTCTTGCCATTTGGAATCAACGATATTCAATTCACAAAAAATAAAATAAGAGAAGATTGCTGGCTTTTGATTACTTTCGTTAAGAATACCGGTGAAATGCTGCTGTTTGACATAGATGTGATGAATGAAGCGTCAGAGACGGTGCTGCGCTATTCAGGTTACTCTTTAAAGCAATTCCGCTTAACAGATCGAGGAAGCAAAGAGGAAAATCAGGAAGTTCAAATGCATGATATAAGAGACCGTATTCGAAGCTATCTCACAGATAAACTGGCTGAGAAGACGGCCAATCCATCAAAACTGTCTCTTGCAAAAGTTCATATCATGGATTTAGGGATCGATTCTTCCCAATTGATTGCGTTGGCAAGAGAGCTGGAATCAGAGACAAAGATTGAGCTTAACCCTACATTGTTTTTTGAATATCCGAGTCTTCAAGAACTGGTTGATTTTTTTGCCGAAAAACATGAAAAATCCTTTGTTCAATTGTTTGGAGGGGCCAAGCAACAGCAGGAATCCCCGAATATAAAAGAAAATAAAATAAAGCAAATGCAAACCTATGAAACAAAGACGGATGAAACAAAAGAATATACGGCAGACGGCATAGCCATTATCGGCATGTCGGGGCAGTTTCCAAAAGCAAACAATGTAACGGAATTTTGGGATAACCTGCTTCATGGGAGGAATTGTATTTCTGAAGTGCCGGAAGAACGCTGGGATTGGCGAAAATATACCGAAAATACTGATGGGAAGCAGTCAAGCCTTCAATGGGGCGGGTTTATAGAAGGCATAGGTGAGTTTGACCCGCTGTTTTTCGGCATTTCACCGAAAGAAGCAGCGACAATGGATCCCCAGGAGTTTCTGCTTTTGACACATGCGTGGAAGGCGATGGAAGACGCCGGTATAACAGGCCAAGCCTTATCCAGCTGCCCGACAGGAGTTTTTGTCGCAGCCGGCAATACCGATGCGGCTGTGATTCCTTCCTTAATGCCAAACCGTATTTCCTATGCACTGAATGTAAAAGGGCCAAGTGAATATTATGAGGCTGCCTGTTCCTCAGCTCTTGTCGCTTTGCACAGAGCGATTCAATCCATTCGAAACGGCGAATGTGAGCAAGCCATTGTTGGCGCTGTGAACCTTCTGCTCTCACCAAAGGGCTTTATCGGCTTTGATTCAATGGGATATTTGAGTGCGGAAGGGAAAGCCAAGTCCTTTCAAGCAGAGGCGAATGGATTTGTTCGAAGTGAAGGTGCAGGGGTTCTCATCATTAAACCTTTACAAAAAGCCATTGAAGACTCTGATCATATTTATTCTGTCATTAAAGGGACAGGTGTATCGCATGGCGGCAGGGGAATGTCACTGCACGCGCCTAATCCGATCGGAATGAAGGATGCGATTAAGAAGGCTTACCAAGGGTCGCAAGTTGATCCGAAAACGGTGACTTATATAGAAGCGCACGGGATCGCCTCGCCAGTGGCTGACGTTATAGAAGTGGAAGCATTGAAATCGGGATACAGACAGCTCGAATCGAAGCATTCGCACCAACTGCAAGGAGAAATGCCATGTTACATCAGCAGCTTAAAGCCGAGCATCGGGCATGGAGAACTGGTCTCAGGCATGGCTGCTCTTATGAAAGTCAGCATGGCGATGCAGCATAAAACAATACCTGGTATTCCCGGTTTTGATTCATTGAATGATCAGGTGTCAATAAAGGAAACGCGTTTCCGGATGATTGACAGAAACCAGCAGTGGGAAGAAATACAGGATGATGCAGGCAGAACGATACCACGCAGAGCAAGCATTAATAGCTATGGTTTTGGAGGAATAAACGCGCACATCATCTTAGAAGAATATGTTCCTTCTAATACAGAACCAGCAATTGAACATACAGATGAGCCGCACATTGTGGTGCTTTCTGCAAAAAACCAAGACAGACTAAGAGCCGTTGTTCAACAGATGCTTGACTATGTAAAACAGCAAAAAGAACTGTCTTTACAAAATTACGCTTACACACTTCAAGTCGGACGAGCAGAGATGAGTGACCGGATGGCCTTGGTCATCCGCAGTAAGGATGAACTCGTACTCGGATTGGAAGAGTACTTAACAGCTGCGGAAAAAGCCGAAAAGCCGAAAAGCACTGTACCTTGCTTTATCGGAAATTTAGAAGAAGGCTTGTCAGATATCGGCGCCTTGCTTGAGGGAACATTGGGCGATATCGTGATGCAGACACTATTGTCTGAAAACCATTTTGAAAAGATCGCGTTTTGCTGGGCAAAAGGAGTGCAAATTCCATGGGAGCAGCTTCATCGAGGAAAAGGTGCGCGGAGAATATCATTGCCCGCCTATCCGTTTGAAAAAAGAAATTGCTGGAATGGCTTTCTGTCACCAGAAATAGCACCTGCTTTTTCAAATGCTGACATTCCCCTTCACAAAAGAAACGATATTCAAATGATATCTGATGTATTGGGCATGACGCCTGAAGAATTAAATCCTCAAAAGGCATTACAAGATTACGGGTTTGATTCTATCGTTTGTATACAGTTATTGCAGCAATTGCAAGCAGAAGCTGGCCTGTCAATCAGCCTGGCAGAGCTGCAAACGTGTCAAACCGTGCAGAATATGGTGGACATGATAGCAACGAAACGGGAAAACACAGTACAAGACCAGTCAGTCCAGACTGTCAGCCGGTCATTTCCGGAATTGATACCGTTAAATGATGGCAAGCGGGGGCGCCCTGTATTTTGGTTTCATGGAGGAGTAGGCGGTGTAGAAATCTATACGCCATTTGCGAAGAAAAGCCAGCGTCCTTTTTACGGCATTCAAGCCAGGGGCTTTATGACAAATCATGCTCCTTTACACGGAATTGAACAAATGGCTTCCTATTATATAGACATTATGCGAGCCGTACAGCCGGAAGGCCCTTATGATGTAGGCGGATATTCCGTAGGCGGACTGCTCGCATATGAAGTAACACGCCAGCTGCAAAGGCAGGGGCTTGCTGTAAAAAGCATGGTCATGATTGATTCCCCTTACAGTCCTGGACGTGAACAAAATGAGCCTTCTGTAAAAACATCAATGCTTCAAACGATAAATACGATGCTGGCATCTATTGTTCAGCCGGAAAAGCTTACAGACGTTCTCATCAGCCGTGAAGAGGTAGATGTTGACAGGGAGGAAGAGGAATTTTTAACTGAACTGATTGGTTTAGCAAGAAAGCGGGGACTAAACAAACCGGAGAAGAGAATATGGACTCAGCTTAACCAAATGGTCAAAGCTCAGCATGCTTATGAATTTGAGGCGTACACTGTGCAGCCGCTTGTGGATCCTGAAGCGGTAAAATGTTATTATTTCCGCAATAAAAGCAGGTCATTCCTTGGAGACTTGGACATTTACTTTGCCATTTCAAATGAAAAAATACCGTTGGATGATACTGCCTACTGGGAGGAATGGGAGCGGCAAATCCCTCAATTCCATCTGGTGGATGTCGATTCCAGCAATCACATGATGATGTTAACAGAATCTAAAGCGTCTAGCGCCATGCTGGAGTTTTGTGAAAAACTATACTCAAACAGAGGCGTAGTAAACGCGAATTTCCTTAAGGCTTTTCGCAAAAAACATGAAGCCAGCGAAGAAAACGCTGATGAATTGGTAAAGCGCTGAGGAAATATAAAATCCCCCTTTAAAAGGGGGATTTTTATCTGCTGGAAGAAATCAGCTGAGGTGTGAAAGTGAATCTTTCCTTGCAAGTGAGACCGGAAGACTTTCTAATCCTCTTAAAAAAGCATTTTTTCTCCATTTCAACTCTTCTGGCGTTTCCGTAAGTTCAATTTGCGGAAATCGTTTCAGCAGTGCGTTAAACGCAATTTGCCCTTCCAATCTTGCCAGCGGCGCTCCTAAACAGAAGTGTATCCCAAAGCCGAAAGAGATATGCCGATTAGGTGTTCTGGTTATATCGAATGTTTCTGGATTTTCAAATCGTTCAGGATCTCGATTGGCAGAACCGATTCCTATAAAAATCATGTCTCCCTTTTTGATAGAATGGCCTTGGTAGGAGAAGTCTTCAATGGCCCACCGATTTGCCATCATAACGACAGGGGAAGTGTAGCGCAGCAATTCTTCAACGGCTGTATCTATCATTTCAGGATGCTGTTTCAGTTTCTCTAATTCTTCCTTGTGCTGAAGCAATGCAAGGGTGCCAGATCCGATTAAGTTAACCGTCGTTTCAAGTCCTGCTACCACCAAAAGGAACAGCATAGAGTAAAGTTCTTTTTCACTTAACGTTTGGCCGTCTTCTTCAGCATGCACAAGTTTACTAATCAAATCGTCTTTTGGCTGTATTCTTCTTTCATAAATTAACTTGCCAACATAGTCTTTAAACTCCCGAAGAGCCTGATTGGTCAGTTCTCGGTTGGCCTCTGAAGTATCAACCATGGCATTGGTCCATATTTGAAACTGTGCCCGATCCTCTTTCGGTATGCCCATCATTTCAGAAATCACGATAAACGGTAACGGAGAGGCAAAGGATGCCATAAAGTCTGTTTCATTCTCTTTTTCCATTTCATCTAACAATCGTTCAGTAATTTGTTCGATGCTGATGCGTAGATTTTCAATGGTGCGGGGGGTAAATGCTTGGTGTACCAGTGACCTTAAACGAGTATGGTCAGGTGTGTCTTTTGCCAGCATATGATCTGATACGAAATCAACGTCTTCACTGACATTGAGCATTTCAATTTGTTCTTTACTCATTACATTTTTAACGTCTCTTGTAATTCGGTTGTCTTTAAGAAATGCCATGCAATCATCGTAACGGGTGATTAACCACGCCGGATATGTACTTCCGAAACGGTGTAATTCGAATCGATGAATGGGTGCGTGTTCTCTAAAACGGCCTAAAACTGAAAAGGGGTTTTCATGAAACTCTTTAGCATGCGGATGAAACATCAAATTTTCCATTTTCCATTCTCCTCGCCTAATAGATTAAGACAGATGCATTTATTCAGTTTAGACCAGATGTAAAAGAAAGCTTTGCGCAATCTGTATAACAGAATCCCATTGGAAACGACAACCTGTTATGTCTAAAACTATATATCTATTTTAGGTACCGTTCAATAGTTTTGGGACGAAAATATCGGCTTACGGGTAAGGAAATGATTCCATACAAAAAAGCGCCTTTGGGGCAATTTCAAAGGCGCTGTATTCTTTCGACCAGGTGAAAGTTTCTTCATTTGTTTTGTACATCAATAGTATATACCGCACGATCTGTCAGTACCTTCAATCCGCCATTTTCTTGGTGAATGTGGATATCTCCTAATAAAGGAATTTCATAAGCGTTCTGCGGAAGCGGTACGTCTCCAGCTTCAGTAAAGGTTGTTCCTTCGCCTTCCAGGACGAGTTCGTCATTTGCAACGTAGTCGTCAGGGTGGTTTGTGCTGCGTATGCCCACTTTTTGAAGGTGAAGAACAATCTGATCCAAATCTGAAATCTCGTCTTGGTTATTGGTCAGCTCGCCTTTTCTAATATCCAGCGTCTGGCCGATCCGCTCTCTCAACCATTCGGAAAGCTCAGTGTTGTTGAGTGTCATCAGTCATTCCTCCTTTTGATCTATAGTGTACTATTCCCAATTGTTTTATGTTTTACACTCTGCTGGATATAGCGGCTTATGTACGCTAAAAAGACACTGCTTATCCTTTTTATAAAGAACCAGCAGTGTCCACGAAGATCATGAAATCTTATTCACCAGGAATAGCTTTCTCGGCATTGATTGCTCCGGCACCGTAAATATTCGGGTCTTCGCCTGTCCATTTATCGGCCCCATTTTTAAGCAGCTCTTTCACTTCATCCGGTGTTAGGTCTGGATTTTGCTGGAGTATTAAGGCGGCGATTCCCGCACAGATTGGCGTTGCCATTGATGTCCCTGACATTGTGAAATACTGGGACCCTACACGGCTTGATTTTTGCAGCTTATCGATATATGAATTCGGTGAGCGAAGGGAAATGATGTTTACGCCCGGCGCTACAATATCGGGCTTTTCTTTCCCGTATACAGTCGGTCCGCGGCTTGAGAAAGAAGCGACTGTATCATCTTCGCTGCTTCCTGTATTGTTATCGTCAAACGCACCGACAGTAATGACTTTTTCGCTTACACCAGGGCTTGAAATAGTCTGCTGATCAGGGCCAGAATTTCCGGCAGCCACACAGACGACAATCCCGGCGTTCCAAGCTTCTTCAACTGCTTTGACTAAAGGATCTTCTAGTTCATTGTCATAACGCAGCGCATCGCCGCCAAGGGACATGCTGATAATATCAATTGGTTCATCAGGATTGTCTTCATTATATTGAATGCACCATTCGACGCCTTCAATAATGTCCGCTAACGTGCCTGAACCTTGTTTGTTCAGCACTTTTACTCCAATTAAATTGGCTTCCGGTGCAGGGCCGCGGTAACGGCCGGAAGACGACGCGCCGCTGCTTGCGACATCACCTGCGCAGTGTGTGCCATGTCCATTATCATCATACGGCTCTGTTTTTTGGTTTACCATATCGGCAAAGCCAATAATTCTTCCCTCTAAGTCAGGGTGCGGGTAGATTCCTGTATCGACTACTGCGACTGTAACGCCTTTACCTGTTAAGGTTTGCCCGTTTCTGACGGCTTCCTTTGCATGGCTTGCTTCGGCTGCTGCGTCAAGAAGCGCTTTGACTTCGCGGTTTAAATATACTTTACGGATATCGCTGCATTCAGAAAGAAGAGAATGCAATGCTGAAGGGGTAACCTCTGCGCTGCAGCAATTGATTTTGTTAAAACGTTTTTTTAGCTTGCTGCGTTTTTCTTTTTGCAAAACCTGTCCCGTCATTTGAAAGCCTGCCTCATGGCAGCCTTCCTCGAATTCTATGATGACCGACATTTTTTTTCTGTTATTTAACTTTGTTTCAAAAAACTGATGCAAAAAGCAAGGAGTCCACTTGAAGGGCTTGTAGAGCTGCAAGACGCTTTCCCGCAACGGCCAATCAAGCTTATGAGCGTTTGCTCTCACCATTTGTACCATAGAGTAGCCAAACATCGATTTTCCTCCTATTAAGAAGTTCTCTGTATACTCTATGAGTGGATCGTATGTTTGGTAAGTTTGTTTGTCCTTTAGAGGAGGCGGACAAGAGTTTGTTTTTACGAATCTTTTGAATCTGATACGAAAGAATCATGTGTACTGTTAATCATTGGGTATTGAAAAGGAACGTTTGTTCGTATTATAATTTATATATATTAAACAGGAGGGAGTGATAGATCGTATGGATATTTTCTTACGCCGGTCTTTGGAAGATCAAATACCGATCTGCATTATATATATGAAGAAAGACGGCACCATAACAAAAAGAACGATTATCGTCAGGCAGAAAAGCAATACACAAATTAAAGCTTTTTGTTTTACGAACCATCAGATCAGAACGTTTTTATTAGACTCTATCCTCTCCTGGGACTTTGCGCGAACAAGGAAGCAAGAACCCCGGTTCGCAGGACTATAACAGGCTGTCGGCTTCAGCATCCCTGACAGCCTGGTTTTTAGTAAAACCTTCCTTATACCTCTATACATTTAATTACCAAGTGAGGTTGTTCCTACCTTTTTTGTTTTTCCTCTCAATCTTTTTTCACTGATATTTGTATATAACCGCTGATAAATGTGACATTCAATTGATTTTTTGAAACCGGGAACTTTTTCACTGATGATATAGTGTATACAATGGTAAGATAAAACCTATTGACTACACCTCATATAATGAACCTTGCCATTCTTGTGAAAGGAGTTTAACATGAGAAGATTTTTACTAAATGTCATATTCGTCTTAGCCATAGTCTTATTCATAAGATATGTTCATTACTCATTAGAACCTGAACCATCTAACCAGCCGGATACATATTCAAATTTCAGCAGCCTGGCAGAGAATGAGGACCCTGCCGATTATGATATTTCTTATCAAGAGAAAAAAGGGAGCAAAGTTTTAATCATGTCTCCACACGGCGGAAGAATTGAAGGTGGAGTAAGTGAGCTTGTGCGTTATTTCAACAATGACTACTCGACTTACCTGTTTGAGGGCTTAAAGTCACAGGATAATCAAACGCTGCACATTACAAGCACCAACTTTGATGAGCCATTGGCTAAAGAGAAGATTAAGGAGCACCAGTACGTTGTCGCTTTTCACGGATATAAAGGAGAAAACAAAAATACACTTGTCGGAGGCACAGACCGTAAGCGGGCGAAAATGATTGTCAGAGCTCTTGAAAAAAGAGGGTTTTCCGCCGAATTAGCGTCCTCTCAAAGCGGCCTTGCAGGATTAAGTGCAGATAACATTAATAACCAGGGGGAAACCGGGCTGAGTATCCAGCTAGAAATCAGCCGTGAACAAAGAGAAGCCTTTTTTGATGATTTTTACTATAAAGATAGGAAATACACGAAAACCAGTGAATTCTACTCTTATGTTCGCGCGATAAAACATGTACTTGAAAAAGAATATTCCTAATAAGCAAATCAGAGGACAAAATCAAGGAAGATCAGTAGACTGAAATGGAATCCATTGAAGGAGGCAATCATATGGCAGATCATCATTTTTATTTAAAAGCGAATTGGCCGGGAAAACGTAATGATGTCGGCACAATCGAAAGCGGCAATCTCATCACGTCTATTTCCATTCCTAAAGAAATGGACGGACCGGGGGAAGGGACCAACCCGGATGAAATGCTTCTCGGGGCAGCGGCAACCTGTTATATTATTACACTTGCTGCTATGATGGAAAGAAGCGGACTGGAAAAAGAAGATCTGCAGATGGAATCAGAAGGCATAGTTGATGTGACAAGAGGGATCTTTACATACAAAAAAATCATTCACCGCCCCGCAGTAGTCCTCAGACACGATGCCTCAAAAGAAGACGTAGCGTTAGCCCACAAGCTTTGTGAAAAAGCGGAGTCTTCTTGCATGATCTCACGAGCCATTCAAGGAAACGTCGAATTGCAGCTAGAAGCTTCTGTGAAAATATCGGGGCAATCATAAAGAAGCAGACGGTCACTGACAGGCCGTCTGCTTTTTTTCTTTATTAGGGGCTTTTGACTGATTTAACAGCACAACGCCTGCAATGATGAGTGTTAGCCCACATATACCCTTCAAGCTGACAGTTTCGCCAAAAAGCAAAAAACCGACTACCGCTGTAAGCGCCGTCCCGATACCGGACCAAGTGGCGTATGCGCTTGATAAGTCTATGGTTCTTAAAGAAAAGCTTAAAAACGTGAAAGCGGACAGAAATCCGGCAACCACTCCGATAATAGGCCAGAATTGTGTAAAGCCTTCGGAGAATTTGAGCATTGTGCTCCCAAATACCTCAGATAATATGGCAAGAGCCAAATAAAGAAATCCTCTCATATACAACACTCCCTTACTGCCAATTAAGCAGCACAACACCTGAAATTAATAGACCAATCCCAATAAGTCCTTTTACATTCAGTTTTTCTTTGAAAAATTTCGCCCCGATCACGGCCGTCAGCACCGTACCCACGCCGCTCCATGTCGCATATGAAAGGCTTAGAGGGATGCGGTTTAAGGTCAGCGACAGCATATAAAAGGCAAGGGAATAACCAATCACGACCAATGCACTCGGCTTCCACTTTTTGAAGCCGTCAGACACTTTCAGCATGGCTGCTCCGATTGATTCTGAGCATATGGCAATTGTGAGGAATAAGTATCCGATCATCATCGTAATCCCCCTCACTCAAAATATGATAAATGTAAGTTAATGAAAAGATCATCAGCTAGAAAAATATTAGTGTAAACCTATGTATGAGTCAAGAGATTCATTTTACCTCAGGTTCGGGGGATAAAAAAAAGACCCCTTTTATAAGGGGCTGCCGGGTTTAATAGTAATATGGGTACGGAGGATATGGATATCCGCCATAAAAATAAGGGTTAAATAAAGCGCTTCCTACAAGTCCGCCTACCAAACCGCCAAAAAAAGGTCCTCCGTAAAATCCAAATGGCCGTCCAAAGCCATAGCCAAACCCAGGTCTAACCCAAGGTCTTCCAAATCCGTAGCCAAACCCTGGTCTGCCAAAGATTCTTGCATCATTTCCAGCAATGAAATGCTCCACTTCGTTCATTTTTTCTTTCCTCCAATAATAAAGTATAGATGATGCAGTGTATTCAGCCTATCCAAATTTGATTGGGCGTTCAGCTGAAAAAGAAGGAGAGTGAACTGATTGGGCCTGTATCAATCTGACTGGGCCAAGGCGCCGCCTCACGTACATGCTTATCGAGCGAAAACGACCAGCGAAGAGGGGCATTATCATATCATTGAAGGTTTTACTCAGCCGGCAAACGGAACGAATACGGATCGCCATACACACTATTTCACTGGGATTACTTCGTTTGAAAATGGCCATTTCCACCGCTATTACGGGATCTCAGGCCCTGCCATTCCCCGGGCTGACGGCACGCATTATCACGAAATTGAAGAAAACACTTATCTCGCTTATAACGAGCCGATTCAGATCCGTTACGGAGGCGTTGTGTACGATCCACGAAATCAAACCAGGAAGACGCACCGCCATCATTTGAAAGGCAAGACACGGGAAATCGTCGGAAATGAGCCTCTTGGCTGGTAAAAGAGATGTTTACTGCTGCAAAAAAAGGGCAAAATGGATAGGTGATTATATATGATGAATGCTATAATGGGGGGAGATTTGTAAAAGAGAGTGATACATAGTGAAAAATAAGAAACAGCCCGTTGTCATATTAGTCGGACCAACGGCAGTGGGGAAAACCAATTTAAGCATTCAGCTTGCTAAGGCTTTGAACGCGGAAATTATCAGCGGAGACTCCATGCAGGTTTATAAAGGAATGGACATCGGGACAGCTAAAATCTCTGAACAGGAGACAGAAGGTGTGCCTCATCATCTGATTGACATTCTAGATCCGGCAGATTCGTTTTCCACCGCGGATTATCAAGGCTTGGTCAGAAATAAAATCAGCGAAATTGCAAACAGAGGAAAGCTTCCGATGATTGTCGGCGGTACGGGGCTTTATATTCAATCCGTCCTTTACGATTATACATTTACGGAAGAGGCGAACGATCCGGCGTTTCGGGAAGAAATGCAGAAGGCTGCGGGGCAGAAGGGGGCGGAATTCCTTCACGCTAAGCTGGCTGCGGCTGATCCGGAGGCAGCAAAAGCGATTCATCCGAATAATACAAGAAGAGTGATTCGCGCACTGGAGATTTTACATACATCTGGTAAAACGATGTCGCAGCATTTAAAAGAGCAAAAGCGGGAGCTGCTGTACAATGCTGTATTAATCGGGCTTACAATGGACAGAGACACGCTTTATGAAAGAATTAATCAGCGGGTCGACCTGATGATGGAAGCCGGACTTCTTCCGGAAGTGAAACAGCTCTACGACCGAAAATTGAGAGACTGTCAATCGATACAGGCGATCGGCTACAAGGAGCTGTATGCATATTTTGACGGATTTGTGACACTTTTTGAGGCTGTCGAGCAATTAAAGCAAAACTCCAGACGGTATGCGAAACGCCAGCTGACGTGGTTTCGCAACAAAATGCCGATTGAGTGGTTCGATATGACACCGCCTGTTGATATGGAGCTGAAAAAAAAGGAAATTTTCACACATATAGCAGGAAAACTGCAACTTTAATCGAAACTGTATGATATAGAGAATCAAGGAGGACGAAACATGAAACCGATTAATATTCAGGATCAGTTTTTGAATCAAATCCGCAAAGAAAATACGTATGTCACTGTTTTTTTACTAAACGGCTTTCAATTGCGCGGCCAGGTGAAAGGCTTTGATAACTTTACCGTATTGCTAGAATCGGAAGGTAAGCAGCAGCTTATATATAAACATGCGATCTCGACTTTTGCACCGCAAAAAAACGTCCAGCTTGAATTAGAATAGACCATACAAAGATATAAAGAAATAGAAGAACCTCGGGCTTTCAGCCCGAGGTTTTTTGTGTCGCAGAAGCTTCTATAGAGATTACAAAAAATATAGGAATTTGGTTATTTGTGTAAATTTCATATTAAGGTACAATGATTTGTGATTATGCTGGAAAGGGGAGAGGAAAATGGTTCACAAACGAAAACGTGCCGTATCATGCGGCCTGGTGGTTTTGTTAACACTGCTGTTTGTCACGCTGCCGGTATCTAAAACTTGGGCAGCAAGCATAAACGGCACGCTGATGCAGTACTTTGAATGGTACCTGCCTAATGACGGACAACATTGGAAACGTTTGCAAGGAGATGCGGGGCATTTATCTGAAATCGGAATCACTGCTGTATGGATTCCTCCTGCATACAAAGGAACAAGTCAATCTGACAATGGATATGGCCCATATGATTTGTACGATTTAGGAGAATTTCAGCAAAAAGGGACGGTGAGGACAAAATACGGCACAAAGCATGAGCTTCAGTCAGCGATCAGCTCCCTGCATTCGCAAAACATCCAGGTATATGGTGATGTCGTTTTGAATCATAAGGCGGGCGCGGATGCAACAGAAGATGTAAGGGCGGTCGAAGTGAATCCGAACGATAGGAATCAGGAAATATCAGGAGAGTATCAAATAAAAGCATGGACAGACTTTCATTACCCAGGCCGCGGAAGCACGTACAGCGATTTTAAGTGGCATTGGTATCATTTCGACGGAGCAGATTGGGACGAATCCCGAAAGCTGAACCGCATCTATAAATTTCAAGGGGATGGAAAGGCATGGGATTGGGAAGTATCCAGGGAAAACGGCAACTACGATTATTTGATGTATGCAGACGTCGACTATGATCACCCGGATGTTGTCGCAGAAACAAAAAGATGGGGTACCTGGTATGCGAACGAGCTTCAACTCGACGGTTTTCGGCTTGACGCTGTTAAACACATTAAATTTTCGTTTCTGAGTGATTGGGTAAAGGCAGTCAGGCAATCAACAGGAAAGGAAATGTTTACAGTTGCAGAGTATTGGCAAAATAACCTGAACGAACTCGAAAACTATTTGAATAAAACTGATTTTAAGCAATCCGTTTTTGATGTCCCGCTTCATTATCATTTGCAGGCTGCATCCTCACAAGGGGGCGGCTATGATATGAGACATTTGCTGGATGGCACTGTCGTAGCTAAGCATCCTATGCAAGCGGTAACCTTTGTGGAAAATCATGATACACAGCCGGGGCAATCTTTGGAGTCGACTGTACAAACATGGTTTAAGCCGCTCGCGTATGCCTTCATATTAACGAGAGAGGCTGGTTACCCGCAGGTTTTCTATGGAGATATGTATGGAACAAAGGGATCATCATCAAGGGAAATTCCGGTGCTCAAAAATAAAATAGAACCTATCTTAAAAGCACGTAAACATTATGCATACGGGACCCAGCATGATTATTTAGATCATGAGGATGTGATTGGCTGGACGAGGGAGGGTGATCAATCGGCCGCCCAATCAGGATTGGCCGCTTTAATCACAGACGGTTCCGGCGGGTCAAAGAGGATGTACGTCGGGAAGCAAAATGCCGGCGAGACATGGTATGACATCACTGGGAACCGCTCCGCTCCTGTTACGATTGGTTCTGATGGATGGGGAGAGTTTCATGTAAATGGGGGTTCAGTATCTATTTATGTACAGAAGTAAGAAATAGAGGGGCTGAGAAACTAGCAGCCTCTCTTGTTTATTTTATCTTGCGTGGTCTACTTGATAATGAGAACATAAAAAGGGGTGAAATGTATATAATGTAAAAAATTTGAATATTAGGGGAGTTAATGAATGTTTTCTGAATTCGAAGCGGAGTTAAGACGAATCAGAATTGCACTTGTCTGGATTGCCGTGTTTTTATTATTTGGTGCGTGCGGGAGAGATGAAACAGTGATTGAAACGGATAGCGGAGATTCTTATGAAACGCCCCAGCCAAGCTCATTTCCGCTCGAAAATAACCATTTTGGAATCGTAAATGACGGCAATATAGAAATTTATGAGTATAATGAGGCTGATAACAAGGTAAAGCTTAAAAAAGAGTATCCATCTGATGAGCTTGAATAAAATTCACAAGCATGGAATTTTACAAAGCAGACGCAGGCCGCTAAACTGAATACTGACACAGAACATACAGAGGGTGAAATGATGAAGCATAAGATTGTTGTCAATCACTGGGAAGAAATCTGTGAAGACGATTCCTGCTATGAATATGGAACGAGTATTATTGTTAATGGAAAAGAATTAATCAGAGAAGCCTCAATTATAAGCGCATTGAAGGCAGTTTTACAAGAAATCGGCGCTGACGCAGAAATAGAAGAAACTGTCGAAAGCGAAAAATGCTGTGACAGTATAAGAAAAAAAAATCTAGACTACTAAGCAGTTTTTTTTCGTGTTATGATATACATCGGCTTAAAAACGACACTTCGAGTAGGATGAGAGATGATTCTCGTTCTGCTCTCTTTTTTGGGCCCTGATGAGGGTGCCAGAGAGAAAATATGAATTTTTTATTAAAACGAATCTATATATTGTGTTTTTTTCAGAGGGTAGTATACTATATATAGTGTTAGTGGTTGAGAGATTCATATTTTTTGATAGGTCGTGATAAAACGTGGTACAAATCATATTTGATTCAAAAACAGGGAATGTTCAGCGCTTTGTAAATAAGATAGGCCTTCAGCAGATCCGCAAGGTGGACGAAATTGACCATCTGGACACTCCGTTTGTTTTGGTCACCTACACGACAAACTTCGGCCAAGTACCGGCATCAACACAATCATTTCTCGAAAAATACGCCCATCTCTTATTAGGCGTCGCTGCGAGCGGCAATAAAGTATGGGGCGATAACTTTGCGAAAAGCGCCGATACTATTTCAAGACAATATCAGGTGCCGATTTTGCACAAATTTGAACTCAGCGGCACATCTAAAGACGTTGAATTGTTTACTCAGGAGGTAGAAAGAGTTGTCACAAAATCAAGTGCCAAAATGGATCCAGTTAAATAATGAAATCATGATCCAAAAAGATGGAAAATTTCAGTTTGATAAGGATAAAGAGGCTGTACATAGCTATTTTGTAGATTATATCAATCAAAACACAGTATTCTTTCACGATTTAAAAGAGAAGCTGGATTATTTGATTGAAAATCAATACTATGAAGAAGAGTTTTTAAGCCTTTATTCTTTTGAAGACATTAAAGAAGTGTTTAAGACAGCTTACGCTAAGAAGTTTCGTTTTCCTTCCTTCATGAGTGCGTTTAAATTCTATAATGACTATGCTTTGAAAACGAATGACAAGAAAAAAATCCTCGAGCGTTATGAGGACCGGATCTCAATTGTTGCGCTGTTCTTCGCAAACGGCGACACTGAGAAAGCAAAAGAATATGTGAACCTGATGATTAATCAGGAATATCAGCCGAGCACACCGACATTTTTAAACGCGGGCAGAAAACGCCGCGGAGAACTTGTGAGCTGCTTCTTGCTCGAAGTCAATGATTCTTTAAACGACATTTCAAGAGCGATCGATATTTCCATGCAGCTTTCTAAACTGGGCGGCGGGGTTTCTCTTAACCTGTCCAAGCTTCGCGCAAAAGGTGAAGCCATCAAAGATGTTGAGAATGCCACAAAAGGCGTTGTAGGTGTCATGAAGCTTCTTGATAACGCCTTCCGATATGCTGACCAAATGGGACAAAGACAAGGATCAGGCGCGGCGTATTTAAACATTTTCCATCGCGATATCAATGATTTTCTCGATACGAAAAAGATTTCTGCCGACGAGGATGTGCGCGTCAAAACACTTTCTATCGGTGTGGTCATTCCGGACAAGTTCGTTGAGCTTGCGCGTGAGGACAAAGCGGCTTATGTATTCTATCCGCATACCATCTATAAAGAGTACGGACAGCACATGGACGAAATGGACATGAATGAAATGTACGACAAGTTCGTCGACAACCCTCGGGTGAAAAAAGAGAAAATCAACCCGCGGAAATTGCTTGAAAAACTGGCGGTGCTTCGTTCTGAATCAGGCTATCCATACATCATGTTCCAGGATAATGTCAACAAAGTACATGCGAATAACCATATTTCAAAGGTGAAATTTTCTAACCTTTGCTCCGAAGTGCTGCAGGCATCTCAGGTTTCTTCTTACACAGACTACGATGTAGAAGATGAAATCGGTTTGGATATTTCCTGCAACCTTGGATCGCTTAACATTCTCAACGTGATGGAGCACAAATCAATTGAAAAGACTGTTAAGCTTGCGACTGATTCTTTAACTCACGTTTCTGAAACGACTGATATCCGTAATGCGCCTGCTGTAAGACGGGCAAACAAAGCGATGAAATCAATCGGTCTCGGCGCGATGAACCTTCACGGATACCTTGCGCAAAACGGCATCGCGTATGAAAGTCCAGAAGCGCGCGACTTTGCGAATACATTCTTTATGATGGTGAACTTCTACTCTATCCAGCGTTCTGCGGAGATCGCAAAAGAGAAGGGCGAGACGTTTGATCAATATGAAGGATCAACCTATGCAACCGGTGAATATTTCGATAAGTACGTTTCAACTGATTTCTCACCGAAATACGAAAAAATTGCAAATCTGTTTGAAGGTATGCATATCCCGACGGCAGAGGACTGGAAGCAATTAAAAGCATTTGTCGCTGAACACGGCATGTATCACAGCTACAGATTATGCATTGCGCCGACAGGCTCGATTTCATACGTTCAGTCAAGCACGGCATCTGTCATGCCAATTATGGAACGGATTGAAGAAAGAACATACGGCAACTCAAAAACGTACTACCCAATGCCTGGGCTTGCATCTAATAACTGGTTCTTCTACAAAGAAGCCTATGATATGGATATGTTCAAAGTCGTAGATATGATCGCGACAATCCAGCAGCACGTTGATCAGGGAATCAGCTTTACATTGTTCCTAAAAGATACAATGACGACTCGTGATTTAAACCGGATTGATTTGTATGCACATCACAGAGGAATTAAAACCATTTACTATGCAAGAACGAAAGATACTGGGCAAGACAGCTGCCTTTCTTGTGTTGTTTGATTAAAGGAGAGTTTATAGTGACGAAAATTTATGACGCAGCAAACTGGTCAAAGCATGAAGACGACTTTACCCAAATGTTCTATAACCAAAATGTGAAACAGTTCTGGCTTCCGGAAGAGATTGCTTTAAACGGCGATCTCCTCACATGGAAGTACCTCGGGAAAAACGAGCAAGATACGTATATGAAGGTACTGGCCGGATTGACTCTTCTTGATACAGAGCAGGGGAATACAGGAATGCCGATCGTGGCTGAACACGTAGACGGCCACCAGCGGAAAGCCGTGCTGAATTTTATGGCGATGATGGAGAACGCCGTTCACGCAAAATCGTACTCTAATATTTTCATGACACTGGCACCGACTGAAACGATTAATGAAGTATTCGAATGGGTCAAACAAAACAAATTTTTGCAGAAAAAAGCGCAAATCATCGTCGGACTCTACAAAGCGATTAAAAAAGATGACGAGATTTCACTGTTCAAAGCCATGGTTGCATCTGTGTATTTAGAAAGCTTCCTATTCTACAGCGGTTTCTATTATCCGTTATATTTCTACGGACAAGGAAAACTGATGCAAAGCGGTGAAATCATCAACCTGATCCTTCGTGATGAAGCGATTCACGGTGTTTATGTCGGACTTCTCGCTCAAGAAATCTACAATAAGCAGACAGAAGAGACAAAAGCAGAGCTTCGCGAATTTGCCATTGACCTTTTGAATGAGCTTTATGAGAATGAGCTTGAGTATACCGAGGACTTATATGATCAAGTCGGACTCTCACACGATGTCAAGAAGTTCATTCGCTATAATGCGAATAAAGCGCTGATGAACCTTGGATTTGATGCGTACTTTGAAGAGGAAGATATTAATCCGATCGTTTTAAACGGATTAAATACAAAAACAAAATCACATGACTTCTTCTCCATGAAGGGGAACGGGTACAAAAAGGCGACCGTTGAGCCGATCAAAGACGACGACTTTTTCTTTGATGATGAAAAAGAGCAGATATAATATCTGCTCTTTTCGGCTTGAAGGTTGAAATAGGAGGACGCAGTAATCATGGGAAAAATGGACGAAATCATTTTGGTCGCTCCGCGCGATGAAGTGTTTAAAAAAGAAAAATTGACTTTTCAAGGCGTAAACAGTGAAGATGCCCGAGTAGCAGAAATTATGGCTCAAATTGAGGCGACCTATCGTGAAATGAGAAGGGGAGACGCCGAAGAAGATCCACATTATAAGCAGCCGATTCCTTATGTCGTCATTAAACGCGAGGATGAAGTTTTCCTCTATGAGCGGCTGGCTGGCGGCGGGGAATCACGTCTTCACAATAAGCTTTCTCTTGGCTTTGGCGGCCATATGAATCATATTGAAGGAGCCGCTTCTTTTGCCGAGGTCTTAAAGCTGAACACAGACCGGGAGCTTGATGAAGAACTGCAAATCGAGGAAGAGGATAAGCAGGCCATTATCACATTAGGTTTGATCAATGATGATGACAACAGTGTCGGTAAAGTGCATATCGGTATTCTATCTGCGCTTCAATTAAAGCCCGGCTCACATGTGGAAGTCAAAGAGAAAGAGCAAATCGCGGGTAAATGGATGAAAATTTCGGAACTAAAACAAACAGACATTTATAACCGACTGGAAACATGGTCGCAATTTGTGGTTGACATTCTTGAATAAAAAAACCCGGTTTCTCATGAAGAGGAACCGGGTTTTTTTATCAGGCATGCTCGTCTACAGCAATATTATGACTCTTGGATGACCACAGCGTCAAACCCGGCATTATCTGCTCTGGCGGCAAGGGCGTCAGCATTATCTTTGGAGGAAAATGCGCCGATCTGCACCTTATATAATCCGCCCTTCAAGAGCACAATGGCGTCAAAGCCCTTAGACTCTGCGCTGCTTGCAAGATTGTCCGCATTTGCTTTGACCTTAAAAGCGCCAATTTGAACCTTATATAATCTTGAGTCGGATGTCTTTTGAAGGCTGAAGGCTTGCTCCAACCCGTTTGCATGTCCTCTTGCCAAGCTTTGAATAAAGCTGCTCGTTTTAAGCTTGTTCGCATCTGTAACCGTATCAATAAAACCGTTTTCCGTAAGCAGGGCAGGCATTGAGGATTCCCTTAATACGTGGAAGTTTGCTGTTTTTTTGCCGCGGTCGGAAAAGTCGACAGCTTGTATGACTTCAGAGTGAATCTCCGATTGATAAGTCGTTGTCGGTGCTCCGACTCCCGGATAAATGTAGCTTTCGAAACCTGTTCCGCCCCCGGCATTAATGTGAATGGATAAAAAGAAATCTGCTCCCCAGTTATTTGCAGCATTTGTCCGGTCGCTTAAGCTGACGTATTGGTCGCTTGTCCGGCTCAACAGCACAGTGACACCCTCATACTCATTCGTTAATATAGTGCGTAAAGCTAAAGCGATTTGCAGGGTTAACGTTTTTTCTTGAAGACCATTGCCAGTTGCGCCTGGGTCGGACCCGCCATGACCTGGATCGATAAAAATTTTAACCATTCTCCATCACCTCATTACAGGATATGAAAAAAGACGGCTTCTGCTTGTACGATTATCATCCGGCTGAAAAATGAGGAAATGACCCCTGTTACCCGTAAAATTATTTCTCGGGAAAGCGCACAAATCAACAGGATATGACAGGAAGGTTGCTAAAAGTCTGCTTTTTTTACACAGCTATGGTGCGATCCTCCATTTCGGAATTCGTTTGCTGTTAAAGGCGATATACCAAGTGCCGGACAAAGATTATAAGGAAAGAATGAGTGATTTTATTTCGATGTTAGACATGGAAGGTTTCTTAGACACACCGGTCAGACAGCCCTCCTTAGGACTGCGAATGAAAGGGGAAGCTGTAGCTGCTTTTATACATCACGTCAAAATCCTCTTTCTCGATGAGCCGACAATCGTTTTAGGATATTGTTGCGAAAAGTAGACACAGCAATTTCTTCATCGCGTAAATACTGAGGATAAAACGACGATTCTCTCACCTCTCATCAATTGATGACATTGAACGTTTATGTAAACGGATCATCCTGATTGATGAGGGAGAAATCAAATTCGACGGACCAAAAGATAAGCTGTCACAATTGACGAACAGTAAGAGAAGCTTGGCTGTTGAAGTAAACGCCGTTATGCAGACTGGAATTCACTTTCATGTCAACCTACTGAAGTGAAAGGGGACACGTTATACTTTCATACATCTGATGATTCACAAATTCATCAGCTCATCCCAAGCATATCTGCGCAATATACTGTTTTACAAATAGAAATAACAGAGGCCGGCATCGAGAATATACTGACGGAGGTTTATACATCAAAGAAATATCACCTTCATAGCTGTGTGTTCTAACAAATTTGCTAAAAATAAAATCTCTTGGTTTGTCCACCCTGTGTCCGTGAATACAATAAGAAATAAAGTATTTCTCGGGAAAGCGCAGGATTCCCCATGGTTCCCGAAAAAAAGCATTTGTTTCGACACATGATAGGCGTTTGTCACATAAGGCATACGCTTGAATATCATATAGAGAGAATTGAGAGGTGAAAATGTTGGAGCGCGCTGTGACTTATAAAAACAACGGACAGATCAACATTATTCTTAACGGACAAAAGCAGGTGCTGACAAATGCTGAGGCAGAAGCGGAGTATCAAGCCGCTTTGCAAAAAAACGAAGCTAAGCACGGCATTTTGAAGGAAATAGAAAAAGAGATGAACACACTGGTTGGAATGGAGGAAATGAAGCGAAACATTAAGGAAATATACGCATGGATTTTTGTCAATCAAAAACGTGCGGAACAAGGCTTAAAGGTGGGAAAGCAAGCGCTGCATATGATGTTTAAAGGGAATCCAGGGACTGGGAAAACGACAGTTGCGCGGCTTATCGGCCGGCTGTTCTTTGAAATGAACGTACTGTCTAAAGGTCACCTGATCGAAGCGGAACGTGCTGACTTGGTCGGGGAATACATTGGGCACACCGCCCAAAAGACGAGGGATTTAATCAAAAAGTCATTAGGCGGCATATTATTTATAGACGAAGCCTATTCCCTTGCAAGAGGCGGCGAAAAGGACTTTGGGAAAGAAGCGATTGACACGCTCGTGAAGCACATGGAAGACAAACAGCATGAATTCATTTTAATTCTTGCCGGATATTCACGGGAAATGGAGCATTTTTTATCATTGAATCCCGGTCTCCAATCCAGATTTCCCATCTCCATCGATTTTCCGGATTATTCCGTCAACCAGCTTATGGAAATTGCAAAACGAATGATCGCAGAACGGGAATACCAGCTCAGTCAGGAAGCTGAATGGAAGTTAAAGGATTACTTAATGACAGTCAAAAGCACAACAAGTCCCATTAAATTCAGCAATGGCCGTTTTGTCAGAAATGTCATTGAAAAATCGATTAGAGCGCAAGCCATGAGACTTCTAATGGGCGACCAATACTTAAAAAGCGATTTGATGACCATTAAAAGCCAAGATCTCTCAATTAAAGAAGACGCCGCTGGCTCGGTATAGACCTCTTGCTGTGAGAGGTCTTTTTTTCTAATGTATTTCTTGCTTTGCGCAGGAATCGTTTTGTGGTATACACATGCAGGGTTTGGTATGATAATACTACTGCCCACAATATGCAATAGAAAGGAACATCCATTTGAACGAACAAGAAACAAGACAGGAAAAGGCCATTTTAGTCGGATGTCAGCTGCCGCATATCACAGATGAGCATTTTGAAAATTCGATGGAAGAGCTTGCATCACTCACAAAAACAGCAGAGGGAATGGTATTGACCAGCGTCATGCAAAAAAGAAACCGGGCCGACGCAGCTACATATATAGGAAAAGGGAAGGTTGAAGAGCTAAAGGTGCTCGTTGAAGAGCTTGAAGCCGATCTCCTTATTTTTAATGATGAACTGTCACCAAGTCAGCTAAAGTCCTTGGCAACTGCGATTGAAGTAAAAATCATCGACCGCACGCAATTGATATTAGATATATTCGCGAAAAGAGCAAGAACACGGGAAGGAAAGCTTCAAATTGAGCTGGCGCAGCTCCAGTATGCGCTCCCGCGTCTGACGGGACAGGGGATCAACCTTTCCCGGCAAGGCGGAGGGATCGGCGCGCGAGGACCGGGAGAAACAAAACTGGAAACCGACCGCCGCCATATTAGAAATCGCATTCACGAAATTAACACGCAGTTATCCGCCGTCATTCGCCATAGAAGCCGCTACCGTGAAAGAAGAAAGAAAAACGGTGTGCTGCAAATCGCTCTTGTCGGGTATACGAACGCGGGGAAATCAACGTGGTTTAACCGCCTGACAAGCGCTGACAGCTATGAAGAAGACCTTCTGTTCGCCACACTGGACCCTATGACCAGAAAAATGGTGCTGCCAAGCGGCTACAGCGTGCTCCTTTCAGATACGGTCGGTTTTATTCAAGATCTTCCGACGACACTGATCGCTGCATTCCGCTCAACGCTTGAAGAAGTAAAAGAAGCGGATGTGATTCTGCATCTGATTGATTCCTCAAATGAGGATTACGCAGGGCACGAAAAAACGGTGCTTCGCTTACTGGAAGAGCTTGAAGCAGATGATATCCCGGTGCTGACGGCTTACAATAAACGCGATCAAAAGCTGCCTGACTTTATCCCGTCCGTTGGGAAGAATCATATCATGGTCAGTGCGAGATTTGAGGAGGATACTGAAAAGTTTAAAGAAGCTATCCAGCGTTATTTGCGCCAAGAGCTGCTAACGCCTTTTGAAGCGCAGGTACCGGCAAGTGAAGGCAAGCTTCTCTCCAGAATCAAATCCGAAACAATGGTTGACCGTTTTTATTTTAATGAAGAAAACGAACAGTACGACATATCAGGATATGTACAAGAAGAGCAAAGCATCATCGGTGAATTGAAGAAGTATATGTAAGAAGGGAATACAAGGACATGTTTGAAACTTTAACACACGGAGATTTATTAAAAAAGACAGCAATGGAAGTGGAGTCGGAAATTGCCGCCGTTCATAAACAAATAGAAGAAATCAGTGAACGCAATGAATGGAGAGTGCTTCAAAGCTATAGGAAACACAAGGTCAGCGACACTCATTTTACACCGTCTACAGGATACGGCTATGATGACATCGGAAGGGACACACTTGAAAGCATTTATGCAGATGTGTTTGGCGGAGAAGCTGGGCTTGTAAGGCCCCAAATTATCTCAGGCACACATGCGATTTCCATTGCTTTATTCGGTGTCCTCAGACCGGGGGACGAGCTGCTTTATATGACAGGCAAGCCGTATGATACGTTGGAAGAAATTGTCGGCGTCAGAGGCGGCGAAAATTCTGGATCGCTAAAGGATTTCCAAATCGGCTACAATGCGGTTGACCTGACTGAAGACGGAAAAGTAGATTACGATGCTGTCGCTGCAGCTATCAATCCGAAGACAAAGGTGATCGGCATTCAGCGCTCAAAAGGATATGCCAATCGTCCTTCTTTCTTAATTAGTGAAATTAAAGAAATGATCCGTTTTGTAAAGGAAATCAATGAAAACCTTATTGTTTTTGTGGACAACTGTTATGGAGAATTTGTAGAAGAGCTTGAACCTTGTCATGTAGGCGCTGATCTCATGGCAGGATCTCTTATTAAAAATCCGGGAGGCGGTCTAGCCAAAACAGGCGGGTACCTCGTTGGGAAATCTGAATGGATCGAGGCTTGTTCATATCGAATGACTTCACCGGGCATTGGCCGGGAAGCCGGAGCGTCGCTTTACTCGCTCCAGGAAATGTACCAAGGTTTCTTTTTGGCACCTCATGTTGTATCTCAAAGCTTAAAGGGAGCGGTGTTCACAGCCAGATTTCTAGAAAAACTGGGGTTCACATCTAACCCGAGCTGGGACGCGAAAAGAACAGACTTAATTCAATCTGTAGAGTTCTCCGACAGGGAAAAGATGATTGCCTTTTGTCAGGCGATTCAATATGCATCGCCGATCAATGCCCACGTGACGCCTTATCCAGCCTACATGCCGGGATACGAAGATGATGTGATTATGGCAGCGGGAACATTTATACAAGGAGCAAGCATTGAATTATCAGCTGATGGCCCTATCCGCCCGCCATATGTAGCGTATGTCCAGGGAGGATTAACCTATGCGCATGTGAAAAATGCCATATGCAGTGCAGTGGATTCTTTAATGGATAAGAAATTAATTTGAATAGTTTCAAATTTTCACTGAATTTCATGTTAAGAATCCTTACATGTTATTGACACAAAATATAACATCACCTATAATGAAACTAAGTTAAGAAAAGGAGGAAATTGAGATGAGTGATAACATTCGCCGCTCAATGCCTTTATTTCCAATAGGAATTGTCATGCAATTGACCGAATTATCAGCAAGACAAATTCGGTATTATGAGGAAAATGGACTGATATTTCCAGCTAGAAGCGAAGGAAATAGACGATTATTCTCATTTCACGATGTAGATAAACTGTTAGAAATTAAACACCTGATTGAACAAGGTGTAAACATGGCAGGAATTAAACAAATTCTGGCGAAAGCTTCGGCTGAGCCGGAACAGAAACAAAATGAGAAGACGAAGAAACCAATGAAACATGATCTGTCTGATGACGAACTGAGACAGCTCCTGAAAAACGAGCTTATGCAAGCCGGCCGTTTTCAAAGAGGAAATACATTCCGTCAAGGCGACATGTCTCGCTTCTTTCATTAATCCGTTAGCAACTGTTTTGCTATATACATTTACCTTTTAGAGGAGGAGTTTTACGAAATGGCAAAGTATACAAGAGAAGATATCGTAAAATTAGTAAATGAGGAAAACGTCAAGTACATCCGCCTGCAATTTACCGACATTCTTGGAACAATCAAGAACGTTGAGATTCCTGTAAGCCAGCTTCCAAAAGCACTTGATAATAAGGTCATGTTTGACGGATCTTCTATTGAAGGTTTCGTTCGCATCGAAGAATCAGATATGTACCTGTATCCTGATCTAAATACATTTGTTATCTTCCCATGGACAGCTGAAAAAGGTAAAGTAGCACGTTTCATCTGTGATATTTACAATCCGGATGGCACACCTTTCGAAGGTGACCCGCGAAACAACTTAAAACGGATTCTGAAAGAAATGGAAGACCTGGGCTTCAGTGATTTCAACCTAGGACCTGAGCCTGAATTCTTCTTATTCAAATTAGACGAAAAAGGCGAACCGACGCTTGAATTAAACGACAAAGGCGGATATTTCGACTTAGCTCCAACTGACTTGGGAGAAAACTGCCGCCGCGATATCGTTCTTGAGCTTGAAGAGATGGGCTTTGAAATCGAAGCATCTCACCACGAAGTAGCGCCTGGTCAGCATGAAATCGACTTTAAATATGCTGGTGCAGTCCGTTCTTGTGACGACATCCAAACGTTTAAACTAGTTGTTAAAACAATTGCCCGCAAACACGGTCTGCATGCGACATTTATGCCAAAACCGTTGTTCGGTGTGAACGGTTCAGGTATGCACTGCAATCTATCACTCTTCAAAGATGGCGTTAACTCATTCTATGATGCAAACGCAGATCTTCAGTTAAGTGAAACAGCGAAACACTTCATTGCAGGTATCGTGAAGCATGCAACAAGCTTTACAGCAGTAACAAACCCGACAGTGAACTCTTACAAACGTCTTGTTCCTGGCTATGAAGCACCTTGCTACGTTGCATGGAGCGCGCAAAACAGAAGCCCGCTTATCCGTATTCCGGCTTCCCGCGGCATCAGCACACGTGTTGAAGTGCGTAGCGTAGATCCAGCTGCGAATCCGTACCTTGCCCTGAGCGTATTGCTTGCTGCAGGTTTAGACGGAATCAAAAACAAATTAGAAGCACCAGCTCCAATCGACCGCAACATCTACGTGATGAGCAAAGAAGAGCGCATGGAAAACGGAATCGTCGACCTGCCTGCAACACTGGCTGAAGCGTTAGACGAATTCAAATCAAACGAAGTGATGGTCAAAGCCCTGGGCGAGCACCTATTCGAGCACTTCATCGAAGCAAAAGAAATCGAGTGGGATATGTTCCGCACACAAGTTCATCCTTGGGAGCGCGAACAGTATATGTCTCAGTATTAATCTCTCAATCCCTTGGCACTATTGGTGTCAGGGGATTTTTTTGATAGGTTAACAATTTTAATAACTTAATATAAATCATAGAGCGCCCACAAAACACCCACAAAAAAACAATAAAAATTCCTCCATAATTGTGGAGATATAATCCTCGTAATTATTCATTGAACACACAGCATGAGTGCTACGGAGGGCATGACCAACCGTTGATTGAAAGTAATAATGCGTCTGGAAGGTTGTATTTAGGTAAAAAGTATAAATTATATGCTGGAGTTAACAAAACAAAAGATTTAAAAATGAAACTCAGGACAGATTATAATGTAACCCCTCATGTGGATTAGAAATCAGAATATCTTATTTGCTAAATCCTAGTATAGATTGATTGCTTCTGAATATTTTAATGTAACATAAAAATGGTGGAAAAAGCCCCTCTCTATGAGAGGGGCTTTTAACTAATTAAGGTGCTGTTCCGCAATCGACTTTGTATTTGTCCTCTGTTACTTTCTTTGAATAACAGAGATAAGGAGTTTGACCAGTTTCACTTTTCCAAGCATTAAATAACATCAAAGAATAAAGACTTCCTGATGATTTGTCACTTTCCCTTTTTTGAAGGATTGTGAAATAGCTTTGATAGGGGTATCCCATTTTATAGATTTCGTGTCTTATGGCTCCTTTTTCTGAAGAAGTATTGAACAAAACTGGTGAAAGGGGAGGCATTAAAATTAATATGATTAATACTGTTGCTAAAATAGATAGCAATGTTTTGATCCTTTTTTTCATTTTTCCTCCTATGCGGCCTATATTGTTAGAAAGAAACTTTGTTTTTGGTGAAGAAAAAGGAGATACAGGATAATAATGCTTCCAAGAAACAAAGTCTTTCATCAGAAAGCAAAGTGGTATCTAAGACAAAAAAACTTCTACGCTTCATTATGAGAATGAAGGTGACGATTCGTCAAATATAAAGAATTACAAGCAAGAAATTGAAGAAAAATTAGGAACTGTCAACGCAACAAAAATCTGAATTAGAAAAGATCAACGGATCGGAAGTCTCTGCATCTGCATCTGCTGTAAAAGGATATAATCGTTGGAAAGCCAAGGAATACGCTGACAATTATGCTTTGTCTCCAAATGAAAATTATAAAAATGGAGACTGTACTAACGTTGTATCTCAGGCTTTAAGAGCTGGTTTAATGCCTTATTTCAAAGAGTGGAAGCCTCATACAAATGCATGGATTAATGCAGGTTCATTTAGAAACTATATTTTAGAACCTGGCGGTATAAAAATGAAAGCCGATACCTTTCCTTTGTAACCCGGTGTTTCATCTTTTGTCATGACTGTTTCAAGCCACATCTCAAAAGTGAAAAATCACCAACGTCTGTTTTATTTTTATCACAACTTTAATGGAACTTTCCAAATTTAATTAGGTATAAGCCTTAGAGAATCACATAGCCATAGGAGGTAAATAACAATGAGTGAGATTTGGAAGAACAGTGACTATGATCCTTTTAGGTTAAAAGACATTAGAGAAGAAGAAATAAAAAAGATCGAAAAAAGTTGAAAATGAATTTGCCCGAAGCATATAAAAAATTGATCGTTCAACAAAATGGTGGATTGATTCATTTTAATGCATTCCCAACAGATCAGGAAACATCTTGGGCAGACGATCATATCGAAGTTGATCATATTAGAGGACTAGGAAAGGATCTGGGGATCTTAGAAAGTGAATATCTAATAAAAGAGTGGGGGCTACCACAAAGATTATTGTTAATACAGGGGGATGGACATAATTGGGTTGCATTGGATTATCGCCAAACTAATCAAAATCCACCTGTTCATTACTTTGACTTTGAATTAAATAATGACTTTAAGATTTCAGATTCATTTGGTGAATTTTTATCTAAACTCTATATACATGAGTACGAAGAGGTTCAGGATGACGAAAATGCGGATTTTGATCAAATTTATAGTATTAATTCAGATGATCCGGATGCTATTCAGAAGGAAGAAGTCGAAAAAATTCTTGCTAATAAGAACCCTATGGAGATTCATAGGATTTCTCTTTTTCCAATCCAAAGTGTCGAATACCTAAAGTGGTTGCTGAACAATATTAAACATAATGCCACAGGGACAGAAGGAGACATGGCTTTTGAATTGGCTGACGTATTGATGTCAGTCGTACGTTATGGTAAGCGAGAAGGTCGCCAACGTTATAAGTGCAAAGATGACTGTCATTTTTAATCTAAAGAACCCGATAGCTTAAAAAAGTTTTACTAAACTCATTTGGTAGATAGACCAAGCTATTTTTTTTTATTTTTACTATCATTATTAATAAACCATTTCTCAGCAAAATCCACTGCTTCTGTAAGTGAAAAAAGGCGACAATTAGCAGAACCCACTTTACCAACTTTCATATTATGTTCTGCTTCAAACGCTTGACCGACTTCTTGAAATAGTTCTTCTCTAAATTCAAGTTCTTTATATTCTTTCCATACTCTTTTACCTTCTACTATCATAGGTGCACCCCTGTTTATAATTTTTTGATAAGGAATTCTGTACTCAGCGAGATGGAAACAGGTACTACTATCAAAATCAGCACCTAATAGTAAAACATATGATTTACGTATATAAAGTTTCCCCAGAGGTGATTGTTCACCCAGTCCGAATTCTAAAGGATGCTGATTAAGGATTTTGTTTTTATGTTTTCCCCAAGCTATGAAAGAGTAGTTTGGGTGATTACTTCTTTGAACTTCTGGATAAGACCTGAATAACTCTACTATTTGCCCCATCCCTCTAGTAGTGGGGGTATAGTTAGAATTATAGGCTGGCATACTATCTCTAATAATATCCCACCATTCCTCTGGTACGGGAGGGTTTCCCCATTCTTTTGGATCAGATAATTCCACGGATTGAGAAGGCATCACGATGGTACCTTCTTCAGTAACAACATCTATTAATGCTTGAATTACAGCAACAGCCCCACCATTTACCCATCCTATAGATGATAAGGAGGAATGTACAAGTACGGTCATTCCTTTCTTTAATCCTAAAGCTTTCAAATCTTCTGTTATAGACTGTTTAGTTCTTGGAAAAGTTGTACTTTCTACTATTTTTTTCATTTAGTTCATCTCCTATCTATAACCTCTTATTAGATACTTATTAATTATAACTGTAAGTTTGCGACAATTAAATTTTTAGTAAATACCTTGATGAAAGGTGTTATGTTTTTTTATTCATCTACTTAAACTAACTGACCCGTTAATTTAAGTAGAAGGTTTTACAATCTCTCTATATTTAGTTTAACATAAATAACCAAGTAACCTTAGAAACCCATTTAAAACTACATTAAATATAAGAAACTCTGTTATCCATAATATTAAATCAACCTTTATCTTTAACTTAGCCAAATAAAAAAAGAAAAGCCCAAAAACGGGCTTTTTATTTTGTTTGCAACTATTTTATCAAGAGAACGTTCATCAATATTTCTAATGGTGCGTTTGCTACTCATTCCAAGCTTACCTTTGATTTTTAAGGGGAGAATTCCCAATTGCATTGTAGCCATTCCCAATGGATTTGGGGCAATATCAAAATCAACTTCTTTGATACTTTTAAATTCAACAACTTCAGTATCTGCAACGCCAAAAATACCGCCTTTCATAGTAACAAATAGAAGTTTCTTTTCAGTAATAACCATAAAACCAAATTTAGTAAGCTTTGGATCAGCAGAAGTCATATGTAAAATCTTTTCCTTTTTTCCAACTTTTTTTAAAAGCTTTAAACGCATATTCATAAAACTTTCTTTCCGATTTAGGGAACTCTTGAATGAAGGACTCAAGATCTTTTAAGAATAATGGGTAATCTATGATTCCAAACTTAGAGTTTAATTTATGAGATTTTTGTGTCATCACTTATCTCCTTTTTTATCGTTCACATGCATAGTTGTCATGATCCCTATCCATTTTAGATTGGTAAGCAGGGTGAGAGCTAGGTACTCCATTCGGATACTTCTTTCTTAACTCAGTACAATTTTTAAACGTTTCTGTCTCTCCAGTTGATGCTGAAGAAGAGGAAGATGCATCCTTCTCACTTGAAGAAGTGTTTCTTGATACCTTTGGAGTTGTAGGCTGAGATGTTGCCGGTCTAAATGTTGTCGCTTTTTTAACCGCAGCATCTTTCTGTTTAACACAGCCATTAAATCCTTTGTAAGTCACATAACCATTCTTACTCCACTTATAAAAAGCTTATCTGATTTTGCCTCTTGCTCATCTTTCCTGAATTGATCTATGTATTTCGTATTTGGCTCATAAACATATGCTACTCTGGCTAATCCTTCTTTTAACAATGTTTCTTGAACAGACTTACCATCGACATAAACGTAAGCTAACAATCTCTCATATTTATCTCGGTGGTCACCTTTATCAAATTCTAATTGCGCATTTTGCCGTCGCTAACCAATTTTTTGTTTCTTTTAGATGCATCCTCACCGTATGGCTGAACACAAGAGTCTGGCTTTTTAGACTCAGGAGTGTCAACTAGTAAGTAACGAACTGTATCAACGTTCCCGTTGTATTTCACCTTAATCGTATCTCCATCAACAACTCTATCTAATGTAACATGTACCAATTCCTTATTGTATCTTTGCCTTAGATTTGTCAGCAGCCGTTTCCTGTTTAGCTTCCTTTGGTTCTGTCTGTTTGGCATCCTTAGAAACTTGTTTCTTTAGGTTCTGTACTGTTTTTTTCAGTATCATTTGAACCGCAGGCAGCCAATGATAAGCTTAGAGTGATTACAGCAAATCCTAATATTACTTTCTTCAATTTCTTATCCCTTTTTAGAATGTTTGTTCTCTAACTATATCGGTAGATCATCAATAATTATAATCCTGTATCCAATTATTGTGAATTTAATGTGTTCTAAAAATTTGTCTTGTGATGAAGGCGACTATCATTATAATTAGTTTAGTTGAATTTTCATTTTTGATTTGTCTTACAAAATTAGATTCATGTTCACTTTTTTATCGAATAAAAATAATTGAAAAAATAAAATAATTTGGAAGATTTTTTTGTTATATTAAATATATAAACTCTAGATGATAAGAAAGGCAGGTCAAGAAATGAAATTTGAAAATGTTTTAGATTCAACATCCCAATATGGGCCACAGGGTCTTTTAGGAAGAGATGGGCTTCTAATATCTACTGGATATTGGGCAAATACTCAAGCGAATATTCTTACCGGAACGGGTTTGCCTGTGAGTAATGAAGAGCTGGAAACTTATTTGAACTTACCGGATAACATTGAAATATCTCAAGATTTTCAGAAATTATATGATGTTTATAACGAATATAAACAGTTGTGTGACTGGTGGATGGAAAATTTATTTAGCTGTGTTCTTAATATGGTTAACGATATTAACAATGTTGGATCTTTTGCATCTGATATTATAAATAGTGAGATGAAAATAAGCTTACAAGTAATGGCTAACGATAGCAATGAACAAGGAAGACAAGAGGCTGCGAAGCAATTTCAGTCAACCTGTTTAATGCTTGCTAGTGAACTCAATCAGCATCCACAATATATAAAAATGGTTCAAAATCAATTAAATTTCCTCCTTCAAGGTGGTAACAACTGTATAGGTGTTAGACAATTAAAGAGTTCTTTTGAAAAAGGAATTGCTTCTCTATATTCACAATACAATGGTGAGAGTGAGATACATCATTCAATAAATATGTTCTTAGGATTAAAAAAATTATTAGGTACACTTGTTGAAAGACATGATATTAATGAGAAAGTAAAATTCAGATTTGATCTAGGCCCTTTATTTGGTTTTATTGTATCTGAAATATTAGAGTGTTCTGATATACAATCAGTTAAACAACAAATTGATCATTTTCAGAATTTGTTAAACAATATAGATGCACAACTTTCATTAGAAATAAAAGTTTTAAGTCTGTTTTTAAGCATCAATTTAGACTTGGATAATGTAATGGCCCAAGCAGAAAGGTCTATGGAGTTTATCGGACAAATTGAAGGAATTTGGCGTACTATAGTAAATCAATTTTATTCACTCGCACAAGGGGTTGAGAATGAGGATATAAATAAGCTTTCTACATATCTCGATAATGCTGCCGCCACTTGGGAAGCTGTTGCTAATAAAGCGAAAGAGTTTGTAACAAATTCATACCAAGGATAAAAGAAAAATAAGGGCCTTAAAGGGCTCTTATTAAATTTAGATTTATAATAGTCAAATTTAAATTGTAATCCCAAAAAATATTTAAAAGTCAACATAGGATTTAAGGGTATCAAAAATTTTACTGAGTTCATAGTCAAAAGGAGAATGTTTTTATGCTTGGAATCAAAGTTGAGAAATCAAATGACATGGTGAAATCTAGATAATTGATGATAGAGGGGGGAGGATATGGAAGAAGGCAAACTTATTCATTTGACACTGGCCGGTATTAAAGAAGCTATTTCGAAGTATGGCAAAATGATTCAACCAGGCGGTTTCGTATTAACATTTGAATTTAAAGAACCCACAACAGAAGGAGAAATTAGAAAATTAGAGTCTCATTTTAATGTAAGTTTACCGAAGGACTATAAGGAGTTCCTAGCTCTACATAATGGATTGGAGTTTCTTGATGGAATTGAAATACTCAGTATTGATGATGTTTTGAAATACAATGAAACAGAAGACCTTCCAGAAAAGTGTCTTTTGATTGGGTATCATTTTGATGGAAGATATGTTATAGATTCGAATAGATATGAAAAAGGGGACTTAGATTACTTATTTTATTTGGATTCGATTGATCATTTTGATGAAGCAGTAGATTTAAAAGCGAATTTTGAAATTTGGTTTGATCGGCTTTTAAGCTCAAACGGAAATAAGTATTGGGAAGTTGAAAGGAATATTAAAGCTTATTATGAAAACATAGATGAGTAAAGTACTCTAATTATAGTCCTTTATTACTTGTAATTAGTAAGAAGCCCACCATGGATTGACTTCTGTTCTACGGAAGCTCTTATCCAAAGGAATTAAATTCCCAGTCATATTTCCGCCGCCATATTCCTTTGAAAGTTGATGGTGGTTTTCAAAATTAGCCCAAGTTTTTTTGCCATATTTCTTATCGTACCAATTTCTAAACGCTGTACGTTCTTTAGTTCCCCCTTTAACTCTTTTCTCTTCTGGTATTTTCTTCCAAAAAAACATGTGATGATGCTAATAGATTTAATCCTGATTGTTCAAGTTTGCTTGAGGTATCAGTGATCTCTTTTTTGGAGCTGTTTTTACTGGATTGGAAATGAAGGTTTTTATTTGCAGATGACAAACGTAAAAAACAATCAATAAGCTAAACAAGCTTGATGAGGATTTAAAAACAGAATACGCTGAAACAGAACCAAACAAACTATTTATTCAGCAAGACTTTAAAAAGCTGCAGGAATCAATAGGCAAAGGAATGGACAACTCAAAGAGATTGAAATGAATATAGGCAATCAATTACCTTCAGATTAAAAGGACTTTTTGAAGAAATATGGAGGATGTTATCTAGAAAGTGAAAAAACAACAGATGAGATTGAGTATGACGTTTGCTATAAACCTATAGAGAAGGAACCTTGGATGGGTAAGGACGATGATACACAATTGTTAGAGGGTTTTTATGGTTTAGCGAACGATCATAACAGCCTTCAGAAAGCGATCGATACATATTCTGATCGCTTTCCTAGAAATATAATTCCTATTGCAAGCTCTGCAGGTGGGAATGAAATATGCAACATCGATAGTGAAAAGGTATGGTTTTGGGATCATGAATTAAGTCATCCAGATAAAGACTTTTTCCTGATTGCCAATACGTTTGAGGTGTTTATCTTAAGTTTAGTTGATGAACCAGTTGAAGCTGATGAAGAAGATGATGGAATTCTCTACATTGAATTAGATGATGACTTTCTAAACAGTTAAGCAAAGTATGGAGATAAATGGAGGAAAAGTTAAAATGGCAGTTACTTATTGGACAGGGGAAAATCTTACACTACGAGCGGTTCAACCTGAAGATATCGTTATATTTGAATCCTTAGATGATGAAATTCTACGTAATATGGACTCGCTCCATTTTCCTCGTTCAGCTAATAAAATGAGAGAATGGATAGAAGAACAATTGGAAAAAGATGATTTCCGTTTTATTGCAGTTGATAGAGATAATAATATCGTTGGTATGATTGAAACTTTTGATTGTGACAGGAAAAATGGTACCTTCGATTATTATCTGGCTGTATTTGAGCCATATAGAGGTAAAGGATACGCCAAAGAAATGATCTTGATGGTTCTTCGCTTTTTCTTTTTAGAGCTAGCCTATCAAAAAGTAAATATAACTGTATATTCTTTTAATAATCCATCCATGCGTTTGCATGAAAAATTAGGTTTCATGAAAGAGGGACAACTAAGAAATATCATTTTCACTAAAGGAGCTTATTATGATGGTATTTGCTTTGGGATGACAAGAGAAGAATTTGAACTGAATCATGGATAATATCACTTGGTCATCGATAAAGTCCTGTGTTCCAAATAAAATAATCGTTTTATCCATAAAGCAATAGTAGGTGTTGGCGCACCTCGGCTCTGGTTACAGTGGTAATACCAGAAGGCTGACACCTGTTCTAAATCAAAAAGACTATTAAATGGAATGATATATGTTAAAATTAGAGAAAATCAAATCATAAATGAAGGAGGCTTAAATATGTCTACAGAAATGATTTCCATCGTAGCTATAGTATCTATAGTTATATGGAGTGCGGTATCCCGAGAGCTAGTAAAATCTTCAAAAGAGAAGGGTAAAGGGAAAAACGGACGAAAAATAATAACTTTAATGGCTGCAGGTACCCTATCAACACTACTTCTGACCATCTCACTTTTTCAGAATATTCATTTTTAATAAATACGGTTTAGAGCAGACAATGAGAAATAACTTCAAAATAAAATGACAGCAAGTGATACATAAATAAACAGCTGCACCAATTAGGTGCAGCTGTTTTAATCTACATAGACGTATTTCAGTCAGATCAATTCCCCTTCTAAATCTTGTCCAATTTGCAAATAGTTTCATAGCTTCCTTAAATAGGCCGAAATAAACAATTCGAATTCGTTGATTTTTTAAAACGACTTGTAAAATGCTTCAAACAATTTTCCATTCATCTAAGTAAATCACTGTCTTTTGCCGAGTATTACTCAATCTCCGAAACTTTTTTTGTTAGTTGTCACGAACTTTACGAACATCAACTTGCGTAATGTAGGGTCTTCGGTTGCTGGTTACGATTTATGTACTTCTTGTTATCGGTAAATAGCATCTGTACTGCCATGAAAGCGAGGATGGTCATTCCGAAAAAACTGCCCATCCAAGGGCTTGCTCGTTGTTTAATCTTAGTAGACCTAACCTTATTTGTATAGGATCTTCCAAATAATCTGTGGATGAGGTGTGTTATTTCCTCTCCTTGAAAAATCCTTCTTTCAATTCTGTTATTAATTTAATAATTATTATACTATTTTCCCGCTTGACTTTTTTACTGTAGCCTTTTAAAGTATGGAATGTTGCTTAGACTGTGTTTAACGGCTTTGATATTGAAATTAGAGGTGGCTACTTAGATGAAACAAAATGGAAATCCTTGGGCGCTATTGCCACTAGTATTATTTGTAGGGCTTTTTGTCGGCTCCGGTGTATTGACTGGAGATTTCTATAAATTGCCAATATTGATTGCAGCTATTATAGCATCTGCTTTTGCGCTTTTATTTAACCAGAAGCAATCGCTCAATCAGAAAATAGAATGGTTTGCTTCCGGTGCGGGACATCCTGATATCATTATTATGGTTATCATCTTTATATTAGCAGGTGCTTTTGCTTCTGCAGCTGAGGCGATGGGAGCGGTACACTCAACCGTCAACCTTGCTTTGAGCATTATTCCGCAGCAGTTTATACTGCCAGGGCTTTTTATCATTGCTTGTTTTATTTCTGTTTCGATGGGAACATCAATGGGGACGATTGCAGCAGTTACTCCAATTAGTGCCGGTTTGAGCGGAGAACTTGGCTTGCCCACTGCAATCGCTATTGCAGCTGTTGTCGGGGGAGCTATGTTTGGAGATAATCTTTCTTTTATTTCGGACACAACCATCGCGGCAGTACGGTCACAAAAAACACAAATGATGGATAAATTTAAAACGAATTTTTTGATCGTTTTGCCTGCTGCTATCATAACTGTCATTTTATTATTTTTTATACCGACAGGACATGTGGGACATATCGGAGCTGAATCCTACAGCTGGTTTAAAGTACTTCCTTATGTTGCCGTGTTAGTCTTTGCGTTAATTGGTTTTAATGTGGTGGCTGTCATTTTTGGCGGATTGATCTTAACAGGAATTATAGGGTTTGCAAGCGGCAGCTTGACGCTTGAGTCTTATTTTAAATCAATTACGGATGGAATTGCCGGAATGTCTGATCTTATTATCCTTTCCATGTTAATTGGCGGAATGGTCGGCATTATGAAACAAAACGGAGGGATCGACTTTTTACTGGGGTTTATTTCTAAAAGAATTCGTTCGAAAAAAGGTGCTGAAGCCGGTATTGCCGGATTGGTCAGCGTTACGAACCTAGCTACTGCCAATAATACGATTGCTATTATTGCAGCTGGGCCGATTGCCAAAAATATCTCTGATGAATTTAAAATCGACAATAGAAAGTCGGCAAGTATCTTAGATATCTTTTCCTGCGTGATACAAGGCCTAATTCCTTATGGCGCGCAGATGTTATCGGCCGGGAAGTTTGGAAATATTTCACCTGTCAGCATCTTGCATTACTCTTTCTATCCTGTTTTAATCGGGATCTGCGGCATCCTAGCCATTATATTCGGACTACCAAAATTCACAAGAAATCCGAAATAAAGATAAAAAAGGTACCAAACGGTACCTTTTTCTTTTTTAATCTATAATTCGTCAAAACATATAGAAATGTTAAAAAGGAAGATAGAGATTGTAATAAAACAAGCTTTCATAATTTATTATGTTGAGGGCCTAGTGGGTGAATAACCAGTCCCTCTCGGCCACACAAAAAATAACAAGGGTTTTGCCGCCCTTGTTATTTTTTGTGTCTTTAGATAGGAAATAGTATTACCAACATTTACATCGAACTTTTGTTCCTGTTTATATTGAATAGAGAACATTAGTTCTGTTAATATTAGATCAATAAAGGAGTGAGCCTAATTGCTTAGAGATCGAGGGACAATCAAATGGACATCAATGATGCTCCCAGAACACTTAACACAGCTTAAACAAGACTTACTTGATGTATCAAAATTTGAAAAGCCGTCCTTAGACGCTCAACAAATTGAAGAGATGGATATTATCGTCTCTGAAGCGCTTGAATTTAATAAAGAGCTGGTATTGAAGCTTTTTAACAACGGATTCGTTGAAAATGTTACCGGCAGAGTCCATTACATTAATTTTGAGGAACAAAAGCTTCACGTAAAAGACCAGAACGACAATACAGTTTATATCAACATGAATGACATCATAGGAGTTACATACAATGATTGATTACTCACAATTTTCACGTAAGAATATACTTTGTGTCGATATGAAATCCTTTTATGCTTCTGTATCGGCTGTCACAATGGGTTTGAACCCCTTAACATGCTATCTTGCTGTTGTAGGGAATACGGAGAGACAGGGAAGTGTAGTGTTAGCTGCATCTCCTGCACTTAAAAAAGATTTTGGAATCAAAACAGGGTCGAGACTATTTGAGATACCTAAAGATCCAAGAATACACATTGTAAATCCGCAAATGAAGCTTTTCATCAGAGTTTCGACTGAGATTACAAAGCTGTTTTACAGATTTGTTCCTGAAAAATGTGTCCATACGTATTCAATTGATGAATCTTTTTTAGATGCAGGAAAAGAAGATCCTGAAGAAATGGCTAAAGCAATTCAAAGCAGCATGTGGAGAGAATTTGGGCTTATGTGTACAGTTGGGATTGGTGACAATATGTTGTTAAGTAAGCTTGCACTTGACCTGGAGAGTAAGAAAACAAAGAGTGGTATTGCACGTTGGAGATATGAAGATGTGCCAAATAAACTCTGGAAGGTTCGACCTTTGTCTAAAATGTGGGGGATAGGAGGGAGGATGGAAAGAAATCTAAATCGGATGGGAATATCGACTGTAGGTCAGTTAGCCAAATTTCCATTAGAGCTACTTGAGAAGAAATTTGGAATAATGGGGAACCAGTTGTATTATCATGCTCATGGAATCGATTTATCTGAAATAGGAGCTCCACTGATGCAGGGTCAGATTAGTTTCGGTAAGAGTCAGATTTTACTGAGGGATTATACAAGGAGAGAAGAGATTAAGGCTGTTCTGTTAGAGATTTGTGAGGAAGTCGCAAGAAGGGCGCGTACACATAATAAAGTTGGCCGAACAATCAGCCTTGGAATTGGATACAGCAAGGATGAGCTTGGTGGTGGATTCCATCGATCCAAAACAATTGATCTTCCCACAAATATCACGATGGATATTTATAGATGCTGCTTGATGCTTTTTCATACGTTTTACTCGGGTAAGACTGTGCGAAGTATCTCAGTCACACTTTCAAATATTGAGGATGATGTACATCAGCAGTTGAGTTTATTTGAAGTGGATAACGAGAAGAGAAGGAAGCTTGGGTTTGTAATGGATGGGATTAGAAGTAAATACGGATCGAAAGCGATTCTGAGAGCAGTTTCTTACACACCTGCAGGAACTGCGCTTCACAGAGCTGGGCTTACTGGTGGACACAAATCATAAATATAAATACTGGATTATTGAGATGAACCGAGCAAAACTCTGGTTCTTTCTTTAATTTAAAAGTGGGAGGCCGTACAACCATAGGAGTGTTATAAGAACAGTGGCCCAATTATTAATAGGACAATCACCTATGCAACACTTTTGCAATAGTCTATTGAAGGTAGGAGGGCTATTGTATGACAAACTTAATTAGAGGTAGTGAAGACGTTTGCCAAGAATGTCTTTTACCTTGGCAAAGGGATGCACTGAATGCTTTTCGTAACAAAATGAAAGACAAAGAACATCTTTTTCCATGTATTCCAGCTACTCAATCTTTCTCACTTGGGCATCTCAGGTATGGATTTGTAGGCCAACCTCAAAAAGATCAAACATCCCTAGAACTAGCCAATTTACTAAAAGAGTTCACGATAAACTGTAGGGATTATGGGAAGTATACAACGTTGATTATATTCTTTGACACACCTCAAGAACTTATTAATAACAGCAGCGTAGAGGATTTTGAATCATTGTTCTGGGAGCAACTTAACAAGTTACATGACCTAGATGAGAAGGATTGGCCCATTCATATTCCTCAAAATCCATCAGAACATGAATGGGAATACTGTTTTCATGGGGAACAGTATTTTATGTATTGTGCCACCCCTAAGCATGAAGAGAGAAAGAGTAGGCATTTTCCTTATATGATGATGGCCATTACTCCACGTTGGGTTCTTCAAGAATTTAATAAGAACGAAAAATACGCTAAAAAAATTAAAGAACAGGTAAGAAAAAGAATTACTAAATATGATACCATTTCCATTCATCCTGCTTTAAACAGTTACGGAAATGTAGATAATCACGAATGGAAACAGTATTTCCTGAGAGATAATGATACAGAACTACCTAAATGTCCATTCTTAAGAAGCTTAACTGACAAAGAAAATAGAAACTAGTTTTCTCATTTTTGAAATGAATTTTTAAAAGTTAGAACAAATTATCAAGATGTGCAAATCATTTTATAAAAATTTTTCTGTTTTTACAAATGTATACGTGTTCGAAGGCAATCCGGAAGCTTACAGAAGTGTGTAATCGGCATCCTCTTTTCATTACAATCATAAGAGCCTGGCTAGATTGCGGCAACAGGCTCTTATCACATTTGACATTATTTTTTTGTATAGCGCACCCAGTCGTAATGAGCGTATAGCGGTGTCACACCATTGTAGGAACCGAGCCATTCATCTACACCCGTACCATTCCACAAGTTCATCATGATCTTACCTGGTGTTGTCGGAATTTGGCTTGTCGCAGTATGTTTTAATTGCCCATCGACATACCATTTAATAGAGTTTGGTTGCCAATCGAACGCATACGTATGATAGGCGTTGGCAGCATCAAATCCGAGATCCACGAGCTTCTCATGGTTCCCTACACCATTTGTATAATAGTTAAATTGAACCTTTGTTGTGTCTTTTCCTAAAAATTCGATATCAATTTCATCCCAAGGAGTTCCATCCGTTGGGCCTGTGTAAGTGAAGAACGATGAAACAATTCCTACGTTTTTAGCTGGTTTCATCCTGACTTCATAAAGTCCATAGCCATATGTTTGAACAGAGCGGTTTTCCCCGCAGTCAAACTTGTTATAAGATGGACTTGTTAGCGCCAAACGCATTTCCCCTAATGGCGTCATTGATACGTTATTTGCACGCCAAGTACAGTTGAACATATTTCCATTCGAATAACCATTTGCTTTTTGCCAAAATCCAGAGTTGTAGCCATTAAAAGGGTCAAAAAACGATCCACCTGTTTGAGCCGAGGCAGTAGAAGTGAATGCAGACAAACTCATAAACAACCCAGTAACAAGAAGCAACAACACTCGTTTCATACGATTAGACATGTTGGTATCCCCTTTCTTTTGAAAGCGTTTTCTATGCCGATCATACATGATTCTTTTAAAAGGGAACATCGGTCAAAATAATGATAATAACGAATCTATTTACTAGAATCCTGTAAGTTTATGACGGTTCTCCTCGTGAGGAATGTAGCAACATCTTGTGTCTTTCTTCTAATAAACTGTAATTTGCAAGAACTTCTTGATCCTTTCCATTTCATTAAACAGTTTCTTTATTCTGAGTATAGAGCGTCCATCGTTTTTCAATATAATGATAGATCAGTACTTATTCTACAATAAGGGTCATTCAGTCGGGAACATTGAGGATTAAAAAAATGGTTAAGTAATTGTTGCAACAAACAGTGGCATTTGATTTCATACATAAAAGACCGCATAGGAAGAAATATCTTGTTTAAAACAAGTGAAAAAGGAGCTGAAAAGCTCCTTAAGTTTAAATCACTTTTGTATATATAGCCATGTAAAACCCGATTGAGTAATCATTAAGGGTAAAAGTATAGCTGCTCATGCAGGAACGCGGAAATTAGCATGCCAAATGATAAACCAGAACTCAATAAAATTTTTTTAAGATTCAATTATACCCACTCCATTTACATTTATATACATGTGTTGTATGTTAACTGGAAGATGTTTTGGAAATGAATTATGGGTCATAAAAGGCTGAAATCTTGATTTTAAAGGAATTGGTGCAGTAGGCGACAGTCGTTATAAATGTAAATTAGAAACTATCTTGCTCGGTAGGGAAACGGTCGTATTTGTTTTTTGCTACATTCTTTCGGGATCAGGATTCACAATCGCTCATTTAATAGATTGTAGCAAATGACACTATTTCATTTCTTTATCCATTTAGTTGCGGTAAATATGTTTATCACTTTCTTTTATGAAGCTTTTCCAGAGGAATTAACTTTTCGAGGGACAGTGTACTCTCTAAACAGGGGAATTAACTGTTTATCCTTGCTCCTACGACCAATTCTGTTTGTGCATACACCAAAAAAGACATCGAAAATGTGATTAAGACCAAATCTAATTAACTGAATGAATGGGGTAATAACATGCAAGTTTTAAGGATCATATTTGTTCATGTCTTGTCAGCGTTATCAGCCGCTGTTGTTTATGTTTTTGGCATTAATCATGATGGCTACATTCCATACTTCTTAATAAATGTTATTCTCTATCTCTTATATTTAATGTTTGCGGCACCTGTTCAATATTTCTTAAATCGCAAGCCAAAAAGGTTTAACCTCAATTATTTACTCATATACATATTCTTTTCCTTCTTAGTATGGTTATTCTTTGCTGTGATAACTGACTCAAAAAATACCTTAGACTTTCTAATGGAATACGAAATTTACTTATTGAGCATCTCATTTGCTGTAATCTTTTGGATCTGGGACTCAATTTTTCTGCAAAACAAGGCAAAGACAGCAGCTAAGTAACGTAAGTATCACAATATCAATCGAAAAATAAACCTAAAATTCCCATTGATATTGTGATACTCTTTTTTAAATTGCAAGGGATAGGGGGTAAGTGTGTAAAAATGAATCCCTCTTATTAAGCAAAAAAATCTACACGTACATTACTGGAGTTGATACCTTGAAAATTTCGCCATCTCTTATATAAAAACGGGGGACACGGCGGCTTAATGTAGACACCACTTCATAGTTGATCGTATTAAGCATTTCAGCAACTTCATCAACGGGAATCTCAGCTCCCTTTTGGTGACCGTAAATCACAACTTCCTCTCCTTGTTTGCCTTCACTCTCTCCTAAACTAACCATGATCATATCCATTGTCACTCTTCCCACCACCGGCACTCGTTTTCCGCGATGAAGAACAAACCCGCGATTGGAAAGTGCGCGAGAATAACCGTCAGCATAGCCGACCGGGAGTGTAGCAATGACTTCTTCGGGTTCTGCGATGTATGTAGCACCATAACTAATGGTTCGGGGTTCTGTCCGCATGGTTTTCACATAAGCGATGCGCGCCTTTAAACTTAATGCAGGTTCGAGCTTAACGAGGTTTAGTTGTTTGATATAGTCTGAAGGATATAAACCATATAAACCGATACCTAAACGAATCATATCAGCACTATATTCAGGAAAAGCGATAGCTGCAGCCGTGTTGCTCATGTGCACGGTGGGCAGTTCAATGCCGCGGTTCTTTAGAAAGCTGAGAAAATTGATGAATTTTTCGTGCTGTAGCTTAGTTAGTGTGGTGTCAGCTTCATCCGCTGTAGAAAAATGTGTAAAGATACCTGACCATCTTAGGAATTTACTTTCTGTTAATGCTTCCACTACTGCTAAAAGCTTTTCTTTTGTGCGTACACCTAATCGACCCATACCAGTATCCACATTTATATGAATACCCAAACGACTAGTACTCTCTTCGTTTTCCAATATTCTGTTAGCTTTTTTAATCCAATCAACCTGAAATGCTGATAATTCTATATTCCATGCTGCTGACTTTTTCACACAACTAAGGGATGTAAAACCAAGCACAAGGATAGGTGCTGTAATTCCCGCTTTTCGTAAAACGATTCCTTCCTCCACGCTGGCCACAGCGAGCTCACTCGCCCCGTGTTCCAGTGCATGTCGCGCCACTTCTACTGACCCATGACCATAACCGTTCGCTTTCACGACAGCCATAATTTTGCTCTTTTTTGGTATATGATGGCGTATTGCTCGCACATTTTTTTTTATGGCATCAAGATTTACTTCGATCCAAACTTCTCGGCAAAGCTTTGTCATCGACGCTTCCTTCCTTCTTATAGAGTAGTATATAGCGCATTTAGCCGTTCAATAAATTCTTAATATCAATGGTTCGATGCTTTCAATTTGATTTTATTCAACCTTAACTGAAATCATTCAACAGCAAACACTTCATCTAACGAGTAGATGCTAACCGACGGCCGAAGCTGTCAGTACTCTCGTTTTTAATTCTTTTTTTTTGCGGATTGTTCAATTTTATTTCTTTACTTCGAGCAACTGATACACAAGGCTTGTAAAGAGATGAGGATCGATACGGTGACCGAGGATCAGATAGTACTGCTAAATAAAAATAGTGCCCATGATTCTGACATTTGTTTTGATGTCAGCCAATGGGTAGTGAAGAGATATGGTGGATGCTGAAGCAGACATTGACTAAAATCTCTTAAGCAAAAGAACTGCAATTACAATTGTTCAAGCTTTCTTAGCGAGGGCACTGATTGTTTGCTTTGACTTTTGTGTTCATACAAAGACCAAGCGCTTGAGAACGCTATGATAAGTTGAAATACATCAAAGGATAAGCTCCTGCTCATACTAATTGTCGGGAGGTGCCGACTTATGATACAAATTTGGATCACCGGCCTTTTATTATTAGCTCAGCCCAGCGAGCCATCTGACAGTTTAACAATCACACAACAAGGACGGACGATTGCCACTGTTCACCGCGAAGATTTTACGATGCCTCTTCCCGGGACCCCAATGATTGATCATAAAAAATACTGTAAGTTCATCAAACGGCTTGATCAACAAATTTACCGGGAGCCCATAAACGCCAAGCTTAACGATCAAGGAATCATCATCCCTGGGAAAATGGGTTACAGACTTTATCAACAGGCGTTTAAGGAGAAATTTTACGCCTATTTCTTTGGTCATGGCCCATCCAATATAGAAGTGCCGGAATTAAACATTTATCCGAAAGTTGACAGCGAGTTGCTTGCTCACATCAGTACGCAGCAGCTAGGCCAGTATGTAACTTATTTTAATTCAAGCAATAAAAGCCGATCACACAATATTTCCCTTTCTGCAAAAGCAATTGACAATCATGTTGTTTTTCCTAATGAGACGTTTTCTTTTAATCAAGTTGTTGGGATGAGAACGCAGGACAAAGGTTACATGCGAGCGCCTATTATTGTGAAGGGTGAGTTGTCTGAAGGTGTAGGTGGGGGAATTTGTCAGGTGTCATCAACTTTATTTAATGCTGTCGATCGTGCGGGGCTGCAAATCGTTCAGCGCTATTCTCATACAAGAAGCGTACCATATGTGCCGTCCGGACGTGATGCCACAGTAAGCTGGGGAGGCCCTGACTTTCGCTTTCATAATCAATATAACCAACCGGTCTTAATTCGGGCCAAACGAAATGAGGGAAGTATGATTGTTACACTTTATTCCTCTGATGTCATCAATAACAAACTGCGAAAAGTTCCCAAAGCGCCATCACAGCTTCCAAAAGAAATAAATGCCGAGCGTTAAATGACATAAGCTATTCATTCACCTTATTCAACCTGACGACTTCCTTTATGGAGGTTGAGTTAGATAGACATAAGATTAAGTCCAAACGACTGAGCTCTCTAAACGAGAGCTGATGTTGATTAAATCATTACTGCCTGGTCGAAATCTTACTGAAATAGCCCTCTATTTTTCCGGCAGCTATTTATAAAGAAAAAAGCAACAATTGAAACGTTGCTTTTTACAGTTTATCTTATTCAGAATTTCGTATGCCAATTCCTTACTATGTAGGATCCGACTTTTATAAAAGAAGATTCTTAACAATTATAAAAATGGACTAGTATCTACCCTGGTGGAATTTTTCCCCTTCACTTGTTTTAACGTTGCGACTATAAGAAAGCTGACAATCACTAACAAGAGCCATGAACTCACTTTTCCTAGATGAACAAGACTCCATGCATCGGTTTGGTTTGGGTATTCCCAAGCCCCAAAAAACGTTGCGATATTTTCGGCTATCCATATAAAAAATCCGATGAGCATAAATGAAAGGGCGAGTGGCATACGATAACGAGTTCCATTCACCTCGTATGTGACCCATGATTGCCAAAAGACGATCATGACAAGTCCGGATAACCAAAAGCGGACGTCAATCCAATAATGGTGGATGAAAAAATTTAAATAAATCGCAGCGGCAAGAGGTACCACGGCCCAAAACGGCGGCCACTTAACCAGTTCAACCTTAAGCCTCCTCCATGCCTGGCAAAGATAACTGGCTACACTTGCGTACATGAAGCCGCTATACAAAGGCACTCCAAAAATTTTGGAATATCCCTGCTCTGGATAAGACCAGGAGCCCATATGTACCTTGAAAAGTTCAAGAGCAAGTCCAATCAGGTGGAACATTGTGATTACCTTTAATTCATCCTGAGTTTCAAGTCCAGAATATACCATCCACAATTGCATGAAGAGGCAGATGATGAGCAGCCAGTCATACCGTGGCAGGAAGGGAAGCGGTATGATTTGTGTAATTGCCAAAGAGGCAAAAATAACGACAGGAAACAGACATGAGAGGGCCTGCTCCCAGCCAAAAAAAATGAGCTGTTTAAATGCTTTCATGAATTTTTGCCTCCAAAGTTAGCTAAATAGACTTAGGGTTATGTGCATAGAATCACCGCCGAGTCATTATCTTTTCCATTCATAATGATTCCTGCTTTATTAATCATGGGTGTCTTCATCACTCTGGTATTCCAATATATCTCCTGGTTGACATTCTAAAGCCTTACAAATCGCCTCTAAAGTTGATAATCGAATGGCCTTTGCCTTTCCATTTTTCAATATAGAAAGATTAGCCATCGTGATTCCAACCTTCTCGGACAGTTCCGTTACGCTCATTTTCCTTTTAGCCAGCATCACATCAATATTGATTATAATTGCCATTGTTTTCACCTCAGACTGTTAAATCATTTTCTGATTTTATATCTATAGCTTCTTGCAAAAGCCTTTGGAGAACAGCAGCAAAGACTGCGATAACCATTGAGGCAAAAATAAGGACCAATCCGATTAGTATGATACCTGGAGCGTCGTCCATCTCCGCGATGAGATAGAAGAGTGGCATGCCTGCCATAAGTAAAAGACTGATTGAGATTGCACTGTATTTTATTTTCTTTAAAGCTCTTACTGATAATTCCGAGAAAGCTTTATTCCGGTCAATATAGCTTAAAAGTGTAAAGGCTTGATACAGAGCGAAATAAAAAGGTATTGCCGCTGCATACAAATCGATATAAACGAGATATTTTAGATAAGAAATATCTGGATACAATTCCGCTGCAAAGTTCGCTATCTCTGGCACCAAAAATATGCACAAAGCAAGAACTGGAATTCCAATCAGAATAACAGCTATCCTTAAAAAGAGTGTTGATCCTCGTTTCATAAAAAGCACCTCACCTAATATTGTCGATTTGAATGTAGCACATTATTTATCGTTTTACAATAAAAAAATATTGAAATAGATGATTTTCTTGTTGTTTTAGAGCTATCTTTTTCACTGTGGGCAAGAAAAAAGCATTTCTCATTACAGAGAAATGCTCAATATCTTTAATCGATTCAATTTAAAAATTGTACGGATAACTGAACCATTGGTGTAAAAATAACGCATGGCACATAAGGAATTGTTTTTAAATCATGTACACGTTCGTTTTATAAAGCTTAGGCCGAAGGTGATATATAAAGCAATCTAGCAGCGACGCTCAATGGGGTTCAATAAGCTCAGGTGAATTGTTTTTAGGTGAGTTAACGAATGATGAAACCTGGTATGCTTCCATGTCATCATCATATGGCAGCAGTAAGCTTTTGAGATAATCGGGATCTGTATTTTTAGGGTTCAGCCATTCTTTCTCATGTTCGCAACTCAAAATAACCGGCATTCGATCATGGATGTCCTCCATAAGCTCATTAGGTTTTGTCGTAATGATTGTGCAAGTGTAGAGCGGATGACCTTCAGGTGTATTCCATTTTTCGTATAAGCCGGCAAAAGCGAAAAGATTGGATGATTTCAGCTTGATTCTCATAGGAATCTTAGTTTTTGGATCAAGGCGTTTCCATTCATAAAAACTGTCAGCTGGGATGATACAACGTTTACTTACAAGTGGCTTTCGAAAGCTGGGTTTCTCGGCCAATGTTTCAGCACGAGCATTGATCATTTTATAACCGATCTTTTCATCTTTAGCCCAAGGAGGAATGAGACCCCATCTTAATTTTCCAAGGCGGTTGCTTGATCCATCATTAATAATAGTAAGAATGTTTTGTGATGGCGCGATATTATAGCTTGGTTGATATTCGTCTTCAGGCAAGAAGTGATCTATGTTGAATTGCTCAATGATGTCTTCAAATGCTGAGAATAAGGTGAATCTGCCACACATGTTCATCATCCTTTTGGTTTTTGAATATTGTACTGGATTGGTATATGAAAATCAAAAAGGGGATTGTGAAGCAGCAAAATGTTAAAGATTTGGTGTGTGGTTTAGGTGGAAGTGGAAAGAAAAAGCTATTTGGAGGAGAGCGGAATAGCAAATATCTGAAATGCAAAATAAGAACAGATCTACAGTGGATGGCATGTAAAGAATGTAACTATTTCGAAAACCTTTCAGCTAAACAAAAAAAGGTAGATCTTTAAGTAATACAGAAGGAAATGTGGAAAATAGCGACATGGTATGGAATGAGATTAATTATTTTAATCAGTGTGAGTGTATAAGGATTTCTATTTATCAGGCTTCTGAGGACAAATGAAGTGTTCAGGTTTTACAACGAGAAAAAGGCCGCCGGCATTGCCAGCGGCCTTTTGATGCTTCTTTATTTATTAACAGAAATCGTAACGTTATTTCCAGAAGGGAGGACTTTTGCAAAATCCTGTGTATCTACGACAGGTGTCACTGCTTTATTGTCGATTGTAATATTGTTAAAAGTTGTTGAAAAAGTTGCTTTAATGGCAGAGCGCTGGCTTTCAGTTGAAACCGCAGCGGTGGCAAGTGTTTTCCATTTCGATAGAGTGCCAATGTTCGTTCCTTGGATTTCCATGATAATACGTCCGGTATAGCCATCATTGTTCGTTCCCCAGAGGGTCATGCGAGTATTCCCGTTCAAGTTTTTGTAGATCGTCATTTGCACTGTGCTTCCGGGACGAAACCCTTTATTGTAAGTGAATTTCTCTTTTCCTTCGATATATGTTTCATCATTTTTAGAACCGACTTTCATGAGCGGTTTCCATACGTTGTATTGTTTGCTGTACTGAAGACCAATATCTGCTTCAGTTCCGTTTTTTGCGCTAAAGCCTGAATAAATATAAGGGGTAGAGACAGAGTCTTGGATGTTCACTGTGTCGGGAAGCTTAATTTTAGCCGTGAAAACAGCGCCTGTGCTGTTCAGGTAGGCGCGTCCGCCGATTCCCTTAGGCAGCTGGGAAGCCGCTTTTGCTACTTGAGTGTCTGCTCCTGGAAGACCTGGAACACCTGAAGAAATGGTTCCGAAAAGAATAGCTGTTCCTACTGCACCTGCAATCAATACTTTTTTCAACAAAATTCCCCCTTTTAGAAGTGGTTTCGCAATTATTATACCTTATTTTGGAACTTCTTTTATTAAGATAAATCGACAAAATCGTTAAAATCTCATGTTTATGAATGGGTTATGTTTATAAATTGACACCATAGATCTATAATAAAACTAATTAAACTATGTACTAAATATTCAATTTTTATTAAAAAATCGGCATTAAGGAGCAAATAACATTAGACCTATGATTCATATAGACATTGAAGCTTAGTTATTTCTGCAAAAAAACCCCCGGCCATTGACCGGGGAAGCAAAATTGAGGAGATTAAATGGAGTATTAGCAGTGTTTCTTACGTTTTTTATACTCTACAACGTAGTCATAGTCTTTTTTGTCGTGATCATAATGTTTTTTGTCATAATCACAGTAATAATCTTTTTTGTCATGGTGATCAGAATATTTTTTGTCATAGTCGTAATACTTCTTGTAATACGTTTTTTTAACCGTATAATACTCTTCTTTATATTTTTTGAAATAACCCATAAATACCCCTCCTTTTATGATCATACGCTTTATTATATGGAAGTTAGATTTTACGGATTGGACAGTTTAAATCACAAACTCAAAAAAGGGCTGTCCAAAAAAAATTGAGGGTAATCAGAGGAAAACTGAGGGATCGCGCAGAAACAAATCAATATAAAAAGCCGATGTTCATCGGCCGCCAAATCATTTTATCTTACATTTGCTTGTCTTCTTTGTGTTCTGAACCACTACTTCTTATGTCTTGAGTCAATCCGCTGGTCGCTTTTTTAAATTCTGATAAGGCTTTTCCGGCAGATCGGCCAAGCGCAGGCAGCTTATCAGGACCAAACACTAAAAAGCCTACAAATAAAATAACTAACATTTTTGTGACGCTTAATTCCATGATATTTTTCCTCCTCCTGTTTGAAGTACAACCTTATTAACAAATTATAAAAGATGGCGGTTCAAATGAGAATACGTCTGTTTCGAATGTTTTGTAAACAAAGGCGAATGGAGAATGATGTGGTTTCTTCAGGAAAAAATGCTGATGATAAAAACGTATGAAGCTTCCAATGCCTTACACATACCTGCGATTTTATTTAAAGGGGGTGATACAAATATAACTGTAACTTGCTATTATTATCATAAGGGAGAGATCGTAATGAAGAGATTCAACAAGCTAATAGGATACCTGTCTGTTTTCATGTTCGCTGCGGTTTTTCCATTATCGGCACATGCAGAAAAAGCGGGAACTACTGGAGCCGGAGAGTGGGATAAGCTTGGAACTTACACCTATACTTATTCAAGTCCGACGGTATACTCGAGCGGAGGCGATTTTAGAGTTTGTCTTTCAGGAAGTACACCTTTCTCTGTATCGCTGCACCTATATGAGGATGATCCTGGTGACAACCCCGATGAATATGTGGGCTCTAATTATTTTTCACCCGGAGAATGTCATACCTTTAGCAGTATAGGAAAATTTGTAGATGGAAGCAATAACAAGGCAGAATTCTTTGTTACTGATTACTCTGGTAAATCAAAAACAGTGACGTTTTACGATTGATTTGAGAGATAAAGTACAGGGAATATAAGTTTGTCAGAGTAAAAGAGAGAGGGACTCTCTCTTTTTATACTGTATGAGGAATGAAATATCTCACTCTTGAACCGCCATGCGAAGGATTCACCATGCCTGTTCAGCAGTCATCCATCTTATCCCGAGCTTTACCAATCATTTCGTTCGGCTTTTTCCATCCGCTGAGGATGAGAGTAAATTCTGTTTTTTCCCTATGTCTGTTAATTGAAATGTAGCAATTCATCCAGCGGTATCCCATTCAAAAGAAAGCTCGCCGGGGGCATGAACCGTCCAAACTTTGCAAGGAGATGGTCCAAATGGTGATTGTAAATGAAATTTATATCCTTCCGGCAGCTGAAAATCATTCGGCATAATCCACTTTGCTATGCCTTCTGAAGTTGAGACTGTCTCCTAAATGTTTTGAATAGGCCCCTCTAATAATATATGTTTCGTAATATCCCATAATGTATTCTCTTGATATCCATATATTTCTCCTCATTATTCAATTTAGACTTTCACGCAAATTTTATATCATCTAACGAAATCATATCCATAGTGTGTATAAATGATGCTGAACGTGTTGTCGGCAAGTGTTTCAATATATAAATTCCACGATTGAAATTGAATTGAGTATCCTTTTATTGTTATATTGTTGATGAAAGGCAGTGGAAGTCTCATGCGAAAATACGAAAATACAGCAAGAGAGTGGAAAGTATATATTATCATCTTTTCATTCTTCATTATTTGTGTGGCTGCAATAGGCTTTTTTGAACAAAGATTTCTTTTAAATCAATTAGCATGGCGGGTGTTTGATGCACTGATCAGCGTTGTGTTATTTGCCAATGTGCTGTTTTTCTGGAGAAAAAGGAAGAGCATAGCATATATTTCAGGCATTTTGGCTGTTGTGAATGTAATTTTGCTGATATCACTGCTTTTTCTAACTTGATGAGATTGTAAATAGGAGGGTTCTGCATGCTCGGTAAAATTAAAGCGGCCATTGATAATAGTCCGGGAAAACCGGCCAAAATTGCAGTTAATGAAAGCGCATTTCAGCAGCTAAAAGAAGAGATGCGTTTTGTTTGCGTTTCCAAACCTAAAACCATTATGGGGATACCTGTGGAGGTTTCAGATGATGTAGAAGGCTTTGAACTCAGATTTTAATGATAACATATTTTTATCCTATATATATGAATATAGGAACTTCTTGAAAAGAAGGGGGGAGGGCTGTGAAACAGAAGCCGATTTATGTAGAAATCGAGATGACATCTGACCTGGACAAGCTTTGGGAATATACGCAAAACCCATCGCTACATAAGGAATGGGATCTGCGGTTTTCTGACATTACGTATTTGCATAGAGGCGTAAATGAACCGCAGAGGTTTCTTTACGAGACAAGAATTGGCTTTGGATTAAAGGTGTCAGGTGCTGGGGAAACCGCGGGAACGAAGTTGCATTCCTCTCAAAGAGTATCCTCCCTGGTCTTTTCCTCCAACCATCCGTTATCCCTGATTAAAAAAGGCAGCGGGTATTGGAAATACATACAGCATGATAACGGGAAGCTTACCTTTATGACGCAGTATCAATATGAAACGGCATATGGCTTTCTGGGAAGATGGATTGACCGTTTATTATTTCGGCCGCTGATGGGCTGGGCAACAGCATGGAGTTTTGATTCATTGAGACTTTGGATTGAACAAAATAAACATCCGAAACAATTGATCCGTTATGCGTTTGTCTATATGCTGACGTGCTTGTTTTTTAGTCTGTTTTGGTTTTACCACGGATTTGCAGATCGTGAAACGAACAACATGGCAAGAGCAGCGATAATAGTTTTGGGCATTTTATGGCTGAGTCCATTAAAGAGAAAATGGATACTTCATGCTGTGCAGGCCTGTATCTTTGCTGTCTACGCTTTTCTGGATGCCGGAATATGTTCTTTATTATTAAGTGTGGTTACTGCGGCAAGCGGCTTGATCAGTCTCCGGCTTCCAAGCGCTCGGCATACGGAACGAAAAAAGAAAGAAGTGAAATGGTGAGTTCAATGTATAAAAAAACAATTATAAATTATCATCTATTACATCCCCAGCTGCAGAAACGTTATCAATTAGACCGGTCACATACATTCAGCGGAAGAGGAACGATGTCAGAAATAAGCGGAGGTTCTTTTTTGGTCAGAATGCTGCTGAAGTGCGGGGTGTTTTTTAGATGTTTCTTTTCAGAGAGAGGAAAGGACATCCCTTTTACAATTAAAAACAGAACATGTCTTACAGAGCAGGAACATACGGGGGTTGAATGGAATCGGACTTTTGTCTTTAAAGATAAGAAGCGTTTCTTTGATGCAGTTATGGTATACGACGAAAGTGAAAAACGAATACTTGATTTTTTCGGCCAACCTCATATTTTGCTGTCCGTTTTAACTTTTGAAGCACTCTCTGACGGGTCTCTCCACATTACATCAGGAAAGCAATGGCTATTAATATGCGGGAAAAGGATTCCTTTGCCAAAATGGCTGAGCGGTAATTCCACTGTATGCGAAACGTTTGATGAAAGCAACAACTGCTTCACTATTCAAGTTCATGTGGAAAATGCAATTCTTGGCACTCTTTTTTATTATAAAGGGACGTTTCAGGAAACAGAGGGAGAAGTATGTTAAAACGACACGGCATCATTCGTGCGCTTTGTTTCATCTGGTTTCTTGCATCTGAAGCTCCCGACATATCAGTTGCGGAGGCGCTTGTCTTGTTTTCCATTCTCTTTTTTGTGCCGGGAATTTTTCCTTTTGTTTTTCATCAATCGGTTCACAGGTCTATTCGATCTTTGGAAAAATTATTGATGCACATCTATCCTGCAGCAGCTGTTTTCGCGGTATTAGCCCTTGTGACAGATGTCGGGTATTTTGCACTGATCTGGTGGATATACACTGCTTTGTTGGCTCTGTATGGTATGTTACGGCTTTCGAAAACAAAAATACATAGAATAGAGGAAACATCTATCTTATGTGGACTCGTTTATTTGGGAGGAGGGGGATTTTGGTTTTTTGCCTATGCTGCACATTTACAAATCCTGCACTTCGGTCCTCTCATTATTTTGCTCACAGCTGTTCATTTTCACTATTCTGCTTTTCTTATCCCGATCTTTAATGGTTTACTTGGCAGAGTCCATAGAGAAAAACGGGTTATGTACGGTTGGGGGACATGGATTATTTTACTGTCGCCGCTCCTCATCGCACTCGGTATAACATACTCAAAAACACTTGATATCTTGGCGGTTGGTATCTATATGGCTGCACTTTATCTCAACTCATACTTAATATTTAAGACAGCTTTTCGCAGTAAGACAGGCAAAGTGCTTATCCGAATGTCTTCTCTCGTTTTAATGATAACGATCTGTTTCTCTTTGGTTTACTCATTCGGTGTATTTCGGCAAAAAGTCACGCTGACCATCAGCCAAATGATTTGGATACACGGTGTCGTGAACGCATTCGGTGTCATTTTGCCGGCTCTAGCAGGATGGAGAAAAGAAAATCCTCAGCCCTCGGATGCGAGTGTCAAAGTTTTCAGCCGTATATACGGAAAGAGAACAATCGGAAAGAACTTTTTGCACAACATTCACGCTGAAAATAACTTTCAATATAGTGGACTTGTGGATGATATGAGAAGCCTTCGTTCAAACGATTTTTCACCGGAGCATTTGAAACCGTTGATTGTTTCTTTTTATGAACAGACGAAAGATTATGAGGTAAAAGCAAAAGTGACGTGGAGTACTTGGTTTCAGCCCTTTGCGAAAATGTATGAATACATCAGCAAAAGAACCGGACAAATACACCTGTCAACGAACCCTGACTGGTATAGGATGCACAGTACAATAAAAGGTGTCCATTCAAAAAAAGACGGAAGAAAAAAGGTGCGTGCCTGGATCAGAACAAATGAAAAAAACGAAAGCATTTTCACCGCGCTGTATTCTGTATATCGCTCAAAAGGAGAGGGGTACATGAATATTTCTCTGCCGCTTCCTTTCAGTAATATGACAGGCGTTTTAAAGCCTTATCATCACAAAGAGAACCTGATTCTGACCAGCAGGCGGAGAAAAAGCGGTGCTGGGGATGAAGGAATTTATCTTAGAACAAGAATCGGGACATGCCCGCTTCCATTATCTGAAACCTTTCTTATAAAAGCTCCGTGTGCTAGCAGGTTAACAGCTGTTCACGAAATGTGGCTGTTTGGGATTCAATTTCTAACTGTTAATTATGAAATTACATATTGCCCGTCCAAATGAAGAATATAAAACAAAGACAAGCGTTCATCTGACAGTTGCTCGTCCGGCAAACAATGGACCGGCGCATTTTAATTCTGCACCTCATACAGACGGGGAAGGAAGGGTTTTTATGTTGTATATCAGTTTATTTCTGATTGTATGGCTGGCTGCGGGATTTGCAGTGGGGATGAAGCAAGTTTATGTCGATCAGCTGTTTGATAAAGATGTGATCGAAAGGCTTGAAAAAGAAGCAGGTGACCATGATCTTGTTGTCCGTTTTATCAAACACCGTTTCGTTTATATTGCAGCAGTTACTTTAAGCGGGTTTATTGCTGTTTACAGTGAAATAAAAGCCATTCCGCAAAAGCGGAGTATAAGAAAAATTGAAAAAGACATTAATAAGCTGAACAAAGTAAGGAAACGCGGGAATAACAGAAAGTAAAAGGTGCACAAGCCAGCAGGCGGGTGCATTTTTTTATTTAATGGAAAGCCGGTGCGATCTTACTTTTTGCTAAGGAGTATAAATTCATAAATGTGAAGAACAGCACCCGGGCTAATGGTATATAATATTGTGAATTTAACAAAAATTTAACAAGGAGGACGAGATAATTCGTGCTAAAGCCTCAAAGAATCCAGCATCCTGTGTTTTTGGTTTTGAGGCGGAGTAGATGAAACCGGCCAAAGTATCCCTGCTCCGCCGTTTGCTCCATTCCTTGAAGCATGTTGATTGTAACATAGTCAAACGTTTTCCATCAACTTTAAAAAATGTAAAAATGTTGTTAATTTTTTTGTTGTTTGTTCCGGTTTCTTCAGTATGTGCAGAGGATATCTATCAGAATTTCGAGGAATTAAAGAATAACGAAGATCCTTCTGATTACAGCATTGTCACAAAAGAAATCGGCAGCCCTGTGCTTGTTTTAGCTATTCACGGGGGAGGTATTGAAGGCGGCACAAGTGAATTAGCGAGAGAGCTCAGCCAACAGTATTCCATGTATTTGTTTGAAGGTTTGAAGACGTCTGGAAATTCAGTGCTGCATATAACAAGCACACATTTTGATGAACCTCAGGCACTGAAACTTGTAGCAAGTCATGAGTATGTCATTTCATTGCATGGGTATGCAGGAGAGGACCAACAGATACAAATCGGCGGAACAGACCGATCAAGAGCGGCAGAATTGGTTTCAGAACTGCAGAAAGCCGGTTTTCCAGCTGAATTGCTTGGTACGGATCATCCGCATGCAGGCGTAAGTCCAAACAATATAGCGAATAAATCAAAAACCGGTTTGAGCATCCAGTTAGAGATGAGTACAGGTTTTAGAGAATCTTTGTTTGGCATCTTTTCTTTAAAAAGCAGATCCACGACTCAAAATGAGAGGTTTTATGATTTTACGGAAGTGTTGACCCATTTTATGCAAAACAGTTATTAAAATAAGGAGGCTTTGCGCCTCCTTATTTTTCATCCTTCTGATCAGGGGCTTCAGGGAACAATTCATCTGATGCCTCGGTTTGATATTGCAACGTGTTATCTTTAGCAGTCAGTTCGTTTCTGAATGTTTCATCCAACACATTTTTCAGCAAATACCGGTGAAAAAAATATTCAAAAACAGTCAGGCAGACAGAAGCAATAAGAGCAGCTGCAAACGGTGAGAAACCGTTTCTCGTTTGCGTTTCAAGAAAGACCCAAAGAATAACGAGTGAAAGCCCGAAGTCAGCCAGTGAAGCTGTCACATTGCTGGTTCTCGGCAAGATCAGGATGTCACCGGAAAGGTATGTTACAAAGCTTAAGAAAAATGCTATAAACAGCACACTTAAGAAGGAAGCATGGTAAACTCTATCCAAAATCACATACAATAGGGCAAGAGTTAAAGCTGTTTTAGAAGCAAGAGCGATAATATGTTTCATTTGATCACCTATATTTGAGGCAAATCTTTAGCGGTATCTGCAGCCTCAAGATCGACACTTATTTGCTGAGTTAAATCTTTAGAATGATAAAAACCCTTTGCGGCCATATAAAGATAAATTTGTTCATGGGTATTAATCGCGTCATGTAAATATTGCTGCAGCGTTTCTCTGACTTCTGGGGAAGAAGATTCTGTGATGGCAGCTGCAATATTCCTTACGCCTGTCTTTGCCGATATTAAAAAATCCGTTGCGATCACTTGTTCGGTCATGCTGCCCATTCCGGCTAATTTTTGAAAGAACTCATTCACGCTTGTTCACCTCTCACTGACAGCAATTCCTGCAAACGTGCAACCTGCTGTTTTGTTTTTTGAGCATCCTGTTCAAGAATACTCTTTAATTCTTCATCTTGTACAAGTCCCGTCATGGTTGAAGATTTTGTCAAACAAAGATTTTTAAACGTAAGCAATTCGTGCAATTCTAACGTTTCATGAAGGCCGTAGTCATTCATCACGGTCATTCCCTTCTTAAGTAATATGGTTTATTTTGAGCAAATTGCTTTTGTTTACACTGGTATTTTTTGCTGTTGAATTGAAACTTTCTGACTGGAGCACCCGTACATAAGGGTGGGGATGAGCGTCTGAAAATAAAAATCCAGCATTCAATCTTTTGAAACAGGCTGAGTAAAAATTTGAAGAATTATACGCTTTTACTAATAAAACGTCTTTATCACAATGTCTGTATTGCATTATTGAAAGTCTCATATTTAAGTTTTTTTAATCGGCTATCTATAAATACTGAGGAGGAGACACAGTGGAGATCAAAGGGATCAATCACTTGTTATTTTCTGTTTCTGATTTACTGACATCCCTCGAGTTTTATCAAAATGTCTTTGATGCTAAATTGTTGGCCAAAGGAAGGAGCACTGCATATTTTGATTTAAACGGCATATGGCTGGCTCTCAACGAAGAACGTGACATTCCCAGAAATGACATTAAGGCTTCTTATACCCATATCGCTTTTACAATTGAGGAAAGTAAGTTTGAAGAAATGTCCGCAAAATTAAAAGATCTTCAAGTTACTATTTTGCCTGGGAGAGAACGAGATGAACGTGATCGAAAATCAATTTATTTCACCGATCCTGACGGCCATAAATTTGAATTCCATACAGGAACTCTTCAAGACAGACTTCAATATTATAAGCAAGCTAAAACCCATATGGATTTTTATGATTGAAAAAGTACGGGAAACAGAGCAACAGAGGATATACATATTTATCTTTTGGGGGTAATATATGGTAGAGGAGGGGGATTGCATTTGAGAAATAAAATCTTGCTGATGACAGCTGTTTTGCTATGTGTTTTTGGAACCGGGACGATTCATGCAGCAACTTTACATTATGAATATAAAACCGATTTCATTCTAAATGATGAAACAAAAGCGCTTTATGTAGAAAACATTGGTGATATACCGGCAATTGACTATTTTTTAGGGTACCAGTTTACGATACGAGGAGTGAATACTTGTTCAGTTGACATTAAGCTTCAGCGAATGGGACTTACAGGTAATTACACTACGTTAAGCGCCAAACAATTCACCGGTAATTGGTTTGATTTTAGCGCTCAAGATAAGGTTTCCATTGAACCGTATCATCGGTATCGAATAGTAGCTGAAGAACATTCCCCAAACTGTGGAAGTGTTCATGTAAAAGGGCGCTATGGTGTAGAATATTTTACTTTTGATTGATGCTCACATTTATTGAAAAGCAGTGAGCTTTTTTTGTGGAATAAATTAACTAAATAAACTATGTACTAAATATTCAATATATTTCTTTTTGATCTCGCTCATGATAAAAGAGCAGAGTATAACTAATCTTTTCACGTCCAAGATCGAAACATTTATAAGATAGGAACGACTACATTTTTAAACAATATTTTTTAAAGAAAAAGTTTCGTTAAGGAAAGAAAATTTCTTGACTTCAACAATTAAATGATGGATAATTATGGTGTAAACATGATGTTCTTTTTCCTCCTATTCAGGTTCGCACCTAAGCCAGGGCGAACCTGCTTTTTTTTAAAACAAAACCCCCACTCCGTAAAGGGAGAGGGGGTTTATTCTTTGTAACTGATAGTTTGATAGTTTAATGGACAGTTCTGAACACACCAATTACTTTTCCTAATATGCTGACATTCTGCAGTATAATCGGAGCCATGGTTGGATTTTCAGGCTGTAGGCGAATGTGTGTATCCTCTTTATAGAAACGTTTTACAGTAGCTTCATCATCTTCTGTCATCGCCACTACGATTTCACCGTTATTCGCCGTGTTTTGCTGTTTTACAATAACATAGTCCTTATCAAGTATACCCGCGTCAATCATACTGTCTCCCATAATCTCCAGCATAAACACATGCTCATCCGGAGGAACCATACGGTCAGGAAGCGGGAAGTATTCTTCAATGTTTTCAACCGCTGTAATAGGTGATCCGGCCGTTACTTTTCCGATTACCGGTACATTAACGACTTGGCTCTTTGGAATCTCTACTTCTTCATCCAGTATTTCTATCGCTCTTGGTTTTGTCGGATCGCGTCTAATCAGCCCTTTTGTTTCCAAACGGGCCAAATGGCCATGGACAGTTGAACTGGACGCAAGGCCGACAGCCTCTCCGATTTCTCTAACGGAAGGCGGATATCCTTTTGATTTAACCTCTGCTTTAATAAAACGGAGGATATCAAGTTGCCTTTTTGATAGCTTCGTCATTTTTTGCACCTCTAAACGTCGATTTTAAGTAGATTATAGCATGATTTTCCTGACAGTACAAACATAGGTTCGAAAAAACAATTGACAGAAACGTTTGTTCGTATATACTGAAATTATAAAAATGCGAACAAACATTCTCGTTGGAGGTTGTTATCATGAGTAAAGAATCTATTATTTTTGTCGGCCTGTTCACTGTGATTCTAAGCGTGGTTATTCTTCTGTTGTCATATACAAGCAGCGACCAGGAGCTTAACCAGTATGTTAAAATAAAAGTTCAGCAGGGGGATACGCTTTGGTCGCTTGCCGACCAGGTGGCTGACTCAAAAAGGATAAATAAAAGTGATTTTATTGAATGGGTAGCTGAAAAAAATAATCTTCAGCCGTCTGAACTTCAGCCGGGAGATGAATTGGTGATTCCATTAAAAAAGGAACATCCGGCTGCATACGAACTGGCTACTGTTAAATAGAGAGGAAAGGTAGAAAGGTGAAAGCACTCATTTATGCCCGCGTAAGCACAAATAAAGAACAGCAAGAAACCTCATTAAAGCGGCAGGAGGAGGAGCTTACGGCCATTGCGGCTGAAAACGGCATAGAAGTCGTCAAAGTGATTTCTGAAAAAGCCAGCGGATATGAAATGGACCGGGATGGTGTATTTGATTTGCTTGATCATATCAAGAACTCAAATATTGATGTGATTTTAGTTCAGGATGAAACAAGACTCGGCCGGGGAAACGCGAAAATTGCACTTCTTCATTGTATTTACAGGGAAGGAGTGAAAGTATTTACGACCGCTCACAGAGGTGAACTTGAGTTATCGGAGGCTGACTCTATGGTGCTGGAAATCGTCAGTATTGTGGAGGAATACCAGAGAAAAATTCACAACATGAAAATTAAACGCGGAATGAAACGCGCAGTAAAAAATGGTTTTAAGCCTCAAAAGAACCTGAAAAACCAGCATGAAAACAGCGGAAAAGATAGAATAGAAGTTCCGATCTCGGAGATTGTCCGGTTGAGAGCGAATAAACTGACGTTTGCAGAAATCGCGGCTACGTTGAGAGGTTTTGGCTATGATGTGTCAAAGGCGACAGTCCATCGGCGTTTTCAAGAATACATAGAGAATGAGCAGACAGGCGAGTGAATCAGTTGTAAAACTCCTCGTGTTTTAGTAGTATATACACAAAATGCAATAAAGGAGTTTATCATGATTTCAAATGAAAAAATTGCCAGAATCAATGAACTTGCCGCAAAAGCTAAAGCTGGCGTTATCACAGAAGAAGAAAAAGCCGAGCAGCAAAAGCTCCGTCAAGAATACCTAAAAGGATTTCGTTCTTCTATGAAAAACACATTAAAAAGTGTAAAAATCATTGATCCTGAAGGCAATGACGTAACACCTGAAAAGTTAAAAAGAGAAAAAAAAAATAACAGACTCCATTAATATAAGAGGAATACGGCAATATCGTATTCCTCTTTTGTATATACTACAAACAGCAGGGCTTTCTTCAGGTGACAAAATTCATCAAGTTTCTCTCAAATTTAAGCTGAAACAGTTGAGAAAAAGTCGTCAGACATTTATGATGAAAGGGTACAACATATAAGGAAGGGGATTTTTATGGATACAATTGAAAAGAAATCAGTTGCTACCATTCGCACACTATCAATAGACGCTATTGAAAAAGCAAACTCTGGTCACCCTGGAATGCCTATGGGGGCAGCGCCAATGGCATATACGCTATGGACAAAATTTATGAATGTAAATCCGGCAAACCCTGGGTGGTTTAACCGCGACCGTTTTGTTTTATCTGCGGGACACGGTTCAGCACTTTTATACAGCATGCTTCATTTAAGCGGGTATGATCTCAGTATTGAAGATCTTAAGGGATTCCGTCAGTGGGGCAGCAAAACACCGGGACATCCGGAATTCGGACATACAGCCGGTGTTGATGCAACAACAGGGCCGCTTGGACAAGGAATCGCAATGGCGGTCGGAATGGCTATTGCAGAACGCCATTTAGCCGAAACTTACAACCGCGATTCATTCAATGTAGTCGATCATTATACATACAGCATTTGCGGTGACGGTGATTTAATGGAAGGTATTTCTTCTGAAGCCGCTTCACTAGCAGGCCATCTTCAGCTTGGCCGTCTCATCGTATTATACGATTCAAATGACATCTCATTGGATGGAGATCTGGATCGTTCATTCTCTGAAAACGTAAAACAGCGTTTTGAGGCGATGAACTGGGAAGTTCTTTACGTTGAGGATGGAAACAATATTGAAGAATTATCTGCCGCAATTGAAAAAGCACGCCAAAACGACAAGAAACCTACATTAATTGAAGTGAAAACAACAATTGGTTTCGGTTCCCCTAACCGTGCCGGCACTTCCGGTGTTCACGGTGCTCCGCTTGGCAAAGAAGAAAGTAAATTAACAAAAGAAGCTTATGCATGGACGTATGAAGAAGATTTCTACGTTCCGTCAGAAGTATATGAGCATTTCGCAAAAACAGTAAAAGAATCCGGCGAGAAAAAGGAACAGGAATGGAATGACCAATTCGCTAAATATAAAGAAATTTATCCGGAACTCGCTCAACAGCTTGAACTGGCTATCAAAGGAGAACTTCCGAAAGACTGGGATCAAGAGGTGCCTGTTTATGAAAAAGGAAGCAGTCTGGCATCCCGTGCCTCTTCAGGTGAGGTTCTAAACGGTCTTGCGAATAAAATTCCGTTCTTTGTTGGCGGTTCTGCAGACTTAGCAGGATCAAACAAAACGACGATTAAAAATTCCGGTGATTATACAGCGCTTGATTACTCAGGCAAAAATTTCTGGTTTGGTGTTCGTGAATTTGCTATGGGTGCAGCTTTAAACGGTATGGCGCTTCATGGCGGACTTCGTGTATTCGGCGGAACATTCTTTGTCTTCTCTGATTACTTGCGTCCGGCGATTCGCCTTGCAGCATTAATGGGTCTTCCTGTGACATATGTCTTTACTCACGACAGTATCGCGGTCGGTGAAGATGGACCGACTCACGAGCCGGTTGAGCAGCTTGCTTCTTTACGCGCAATGCCTAACCTTTCTTTAATCCGCCCTGCAGACGGTAATGAGACAGCAGCGGCATGGAAGCTTGCGGTACAGAGCACAGATCAGCCAACGGCACTCGTATTGACACGCCAAAACCTTCCTACAATCGACCAAACAGCTGAAGAGGCATTGGCTGGGGTAGAAAAGGGTGCTTATGTTGTTTCTAAGTCTAAAAACGAAACACCGGACGCTCTTCTTATCGCAACGGGCTCAGAGGTTGGTCTGGCAATTGAAGCACAGGCTGAATTGGCGAAAGAAAATATTGATGTTTCTGTCGTCAGCATGCCTTCAGTAGATCGTTTTGAGAAACAATCTGATGAATACAAAAACTCCGTGCTTCCGTCAGATGTGAGAAAACGTCTTGCGATTGAAATGGGCGCATCATTTGGCTGGGGTAAATACACAGGGCTTGAAGGAGATGTGCTCGGCATTGACAAATTCGGTGCCTCCGCTCCTGGCGAAACGATCATCAATGAATACGGCTTCTCAGTTGCAAACGTTGTGGATCGAGTTAAAGCATTAATCAATAAATAAGGTTTTCAAAGGGGATGAGTCAAATCATCCTCTTTTTCTTGTTTATCCGACAAAAATAGTATTGGCTGATTAACAGTAATAGACAATTCTTTCTTCTCTTCTTTTGTATAATAGAATGCAAATGAAATGCTGCTGGAAAAGGGGATGAGAAGATGGAACGTCACTACTATACGTACCTGATCAAAGAGGAATTTGCCAATCACTATTTCGGGCGGGAATCGGTTATGTTTGAGCTGTTTCAAGACTATCATTGGACAAGCCTGACGAGGCAGCAGTATGAAATGACAGAGAAACAAATTCAATATATTACGAAACCTATTCCGATTTTACATATGCATCAGCGGTTAAAAATGAATTTGAATAATACAAACTATACACAGCTGGATTATATTTATAGATTATCTCTGCCAAAAGCAAAGGGACAAGCGTCTTTTATGATGAGGGAACACATGATTGAAATTGTAGCTAACGGAGATTACGAGGCGGAAACGATATTTTTTGAAGTTCTTCGCAAAGTAAGCCCTTGCTTTCTCGCAATGGATTTCAATACGAAGCGGTATGGGTGGTTAAATCCGGTGAAAGAAAGAAATTTTGTCTAAAACCGAAGAAAAAGAGATGTAAATGTTGTATAATAGCTTTTGGTTTAGTACACTTTAAACTAGACAACATGAAGGAGGAAATAAAATGACTTTATGGGTTGGCATCCTAGTGGGCGTTGTTGCACTGCTCATAGGTGTTGCACTCGGGTTTTTTATTGCTCGTAAATATATGATGAGCTACCTTAAAAAGAATCCGCCTATTAATGAACAAATGTTACGCATGATGATGATGCAAATGGGAATGAAACCTTCTCAAAAGAAAATCAATCAAATGATGAAAGCCATGAATAATCAAACGAAATAATACGTAAAGATTATGATATAGAGAAACATGGTTATAAAATAAAAAACCCTTTATCGGGTTTTTTATTTTGCAATCATTCATCACCCGCTACTGCTCGAAGGCGCTGCTTTTGATATTGTATGAGAAGATGGTCAAGCTCCTGACTGAGTTCTATCGTAATATGAGATGTCATTCCGTTCGCCATGACAATTTGCAGCAGCTCTGCTCTTTTTTTTTCAATTTCATTTAATAGATGCTCTCTAATCACAGGGATGTATCCTTTCATACATTAGATCTTCAAAAGTGAATGTTTATATTATATCCATATTTATACTAATTTTCAAATGAGAAGGAGTACAATGTCTCAATGTCAAATTAAATTATATAAGTTTTTTTTGAAAATAGAAATCCTTCGAGTGAAAGTGTTAAAAAAATGAAATGATTTTGTCATAACTTGAAGGAATGTCAAATTATGAAGGGATGATGACATGGGAGATGTGAATTATCTTCTGACATTCGGGGCGGGATTTTTATCATTTATTTCGCCTTGCTGCCTGCCGCTGTATCCGGCTTTCCTGTCATATATTACAGGAGTGAGCATGGATGATGTGAAAACAGAGAAACTGCTGCTGCAAAAAAGAAGCTTGGCTCATACGCTGTTTTTTTTGCTGGGGTTTTCAGTGATTTTTATTGCTTTAGGATATGGTACATCTTTTATTGGAACCTTGTTTAGGGATTATCATGATGCTATTCGGCAAGTGGGCGCTTTGCTCATTATTCTGTTCGGTTTTATCACGCTTGGCGTGTTTCGTCCTGAGGTTATCATGAAAGAGCGCAGAGTCCATTTTAAGCATAAGCCAGGGGGGTTTTTCGGTTCAATTTTAATCGGTATGGCTTTTGCGGCCGGCTGGACGCCTTGCACAGGCCCTATTTTGGGGGCTGTTATCACATTAGCAGGTACGAATCCTGGCTCAGCGGTACCGTATATGATGCTATATGTTCTCGGATTTGCCGTTCCGTTTGTATTATTGTCGTTCTTCATTACGAAGCTGAAGTGGATCAGGAAGAATCAGCTTTTGATCATGAAAGCGGGCGGCGTACTTATGATTGTAATTGGGATCCTGCTATTTTTTAACTGGATGAACTTGATCATTATTTTGCTGTCGGATCTTTTTGGTGGTTTTACAGGTTTCTGAATGTTAAATTACTTTTGCACTACTACTAATCCTTTTGTTTTTGGTACAATAAGACTATTACCTGAGGAATTCGATTTTTGGAGGGGAATATGACAAGAGTTTTAGTTGTAGACGACGCCAAGTTCATGAGAGTAAAAATCAGAGAGATCTTGGAAGAGGCAAATTACATAATAGCAGGCGAGGCGGCGGACGGCGAACAAGCGGCTGACCTGTATAAAAAACTTCGGCCGGACTTAGTGACGATGGATATTACGATGCCGGTGAAAAACGGCATTAAGGCGCTTCGAGAGATCATATCCTTTGACCCTAAAGCAAAGATAATCATGTGTACCGCAATGCGCCAGCAAAGAATTGTTACGGAAGCCATTGAACTTGGGGCAAAAGATTTTATTGTCAAACCGTTTGAGGAGTCCAAAGTATTAGAAGCTGTGAATCGCGTTATGGGAAATTGAAAGTCATTTCTTTTCAAAATGGTTTTTTTTATTGTTTTGGAGTATAGTATATAGTGTCAACACTCCGAGAAACAAAGGAATGATAAGTATGATGATAATAGTTTCATCAATTGTTGCTGTTTTAATGGCTGCAGCTGTGATGGTGGTCAGAATTAAGTCTTCCGATAAACCTGTTTCAGCGAAAAAAATCATTCTTCCGCCGATTTTTATGAGTACGGGGGCGTTAATGTTTTTATTTCCGGTTTTTTGGGTAACGGGTGAAGAGTTTTTAGAAGCGATCACTTTAGGCGTGATTTTCTCTATTTTTCTTATAAAAACTTCAAAGTTTGAAATTAAAAATAATGAAATTTACATGAAACGGTCTAAGGCATTTGTCTTTATATTAATCGGCCTTTTGGTGATCAGAATTGTAATGAAATCAATTTTAAGCACATCGGTTGATTACGGCGCACTGAGCGGTATGTTTTGGATTCTGGCTTTCGGTATGATTGTGCCGTGGAGAATTGCCATGTATCTGTCATATCGAAAACTTCAAAGCGAGCTGCAGTCAGCAGACATTCAAATGAATTAAAAAACCTTTCCTCTTCGCGGGAAAGGTTTTTTATTTAAGAAGGGCCTGATAAGGTTCAATATCGATATTCTTGTCTCTTAGATGCTTCTTTAAAAAGGTATGATCTCTTTTCGGAGTAGCCAGAATATAACCTTTGATAATAAGCCGCTGATCAATCGCTGCTACGTTTTCTTTTAATGCCAGCTCTCCGATTTTTCCGGCAATTTTTGCTCTCGCTATATCTCTGAACAGCTCTGGAACAGGTGTAACCAATTCATCGAGAAATTGTTTGTTTTCATTGCTCCATAGATGTCTGCTGTTTTCAATATAGTAATCCTGCCAATCCAGTTCAGATTTGCCGTCCTCTTTTGGTAAACGTTTTAAAAACTTTCGGAACATAAAAAAACCGCCGATTGATAACAAGACAATCATCGTGATCACCCAAAACAGAATAAACCACAAAAACCAGCCTTCCAGCATCAATCATTCCCCCTTATACTAACCATATTGTATATGAAGAAAGAATAGAAGAACAACGTTAAAAAAAATAGAAAAAAATGATAGACGTCTAGTCAAAAGAGATGATAGATCATATTCTATTGTATAGTGAATCTGCTATTTGGCCATGGGAGAGTCACTAGAGGGTATTTGACGATAAATGGACGGAGAAAAGTCACTTTCATAATAGGGGATGAAAGTGACTTTTGATTTTAGCTGAGAGGAAATTGAAGAGAAAAAGAAGAGCCTTCATTCATCTCTTTATTGACAGCAACTGTGAGAATTTGATTTTCGCATTCAGTCTCAATCGACTTGTCATTCAAATAAAAAGGAAGCATCATTTGTTTTTCAAGAGTCTGTTCCGAGGATTTAACCGTTAGGATGAACTCACATCCGGACAAGGTAATTGTTATTTGTGTTGGCTGTAAAGACGATAGGTCTGCTTCAATAATATATTGCTGACTTGTTTCATATAGATCAATAGGTAATGTTTCGTCGTACCAGGCGAACGGATCTTCAAAAAATTGCCGAAGCCATTCCTCCATACCATCGAAATCATTAGCATCGTTTCGTTTTGAATGGGTCATGGAAGCATTCCTCCATATATCAACCTTGCTTTAGCTTATGCAGTTGGTCAGAAATGGGTGAACGCATAAAAAAACAGACACTAAGGTCTGCTTTTACTACATATCATGGCTTGAATTGTGCTTTTGTCTTGTGTGATTTCTGTTTTTTACTTTCTTGCTTCCGCTAAGAGGTTCCGGCTGACCCGGATTGTGTCCTTTAGGGGCGTTTTTATGCATATCTTTACTTGTATTTTTATTGGTCATAAAATGAGAACCTCCTTAAAAGAGTTCAACGTTATTGATTGGTTTTTCTTTTTTTGTTATTTTGGCGTTCTGCTTCAGTCAGTACAAGCTGATCGTTTTCTATATAGCCGGCGCCTTTGCCTTGGCTTTTCGCGTCATTCATCCCATTTATTACGTGATTTGCTTTTCTTTTGACCATCATTATCACCTCAATCATAATATGGCTTCTTTTAATGAGGAATATGAGAGAGCGCAAACAGTAAAATTTCCCGCTTTTTCGCCTGATAAGCCGATCTTATTGTATTTAATAAAAACATTGATATTTACTTATGTATGATTTTGTTTTAATATGAAATTGTGAGAAAATTGTGATGGAATGTAACGTTCATCTGAGAATGAACTGATCTGAAGGGGGATTTTGGAGAATGGCAAACGAGCAAAAAACTGTAGCACAAGACGTTTTCCAAGCGAGAAAAACGTTTACTACAAATGGGAAAACCTATCATTACTACTCTTTGAAAGCATTGGAAGATCTGGGGATCGGAAAGGTATCGAAGCTTCCTTACTCCATCAAAGTTCTTTTAGAGTCTGTACTGCGTCAAGTTGACGGATTCGTCATCAAAAAAGAACACGTGGAGAATTTGGCAAAATGGGGAACTGCCGAGTTAAAGGAAATCGATGTTCCGTTTAAACCATCTCGCGTTATTTTACAAGATTTCACTGGGGTACCGGCAGTAGTTGACCTTGCTTCATTACGTAAAGCAATGGCAGCTGTCGGCGGAGATCCTGACAAAATCAACCCTGAGATTCCTGTTGATCTTGTCATCGACCACTCTGTACAAGTTGATAAAGCGGGCACAGAAGATGCTTTGGCTATTAATATGGACTTGGAATTTGAAAGAAATGCAGAGCGTTACAAATTTTTAAGCTGGGCAAAGAAAGCGTTTAATAACTACCAGGCAGTACCGCCAGCAACAGGTATCGTTCACCAGGTAAACCTTGAGTTCTTGGCAAGCGTTGTCCACGCAGTCGAAGAAGACGGAGAACTGATTACGTATCCTGATACGCTGGTAGGAACCGACTCGCATACAACAATGATTAACGGAATCGGTGTTCTCGGCTGGGGTGTCGGCGGAATTGAAGCGGAAGCCGGAATGCTCGGGCAGCCTTCTTATTTCCCTGTTCCTGAGGTTATCGGCGCGAAACTTGTCGGAAAGCTTCCGAACGGAACAACAGCCACTGACTTGGCGTTAAAAGTGACACAAGTACTGCGTGAAAAAGGCGTAGTCGGCAAATTTGTTGAGTTCTTCGGACCGGGAGTTGCTGAACTGCCGCTAGCAGACCGTGCGACAATCGCCAACATGGCTCCGGAATACGGTGCTACATGCGGATTTTTCCCTGTAGATGAAGAAGCTCTTAATTATCTGCGTCTGACAGGCCGCGATGCTGAACATATTGATGTAGTAGAAGCATACTGCAGAAGCAACGGCTTGTTCTACACTCCTGACGTAGAAGACCCGCAATTTACTGATGTCGTTGAAATTGATTTGTCTAAAATTGAAGCCAACCTTTCGGGTCCAAAACGCCCTCAGGATTTGATACCGCTTTCTAATATGCAGGAAACGTTTAAAAAGCACTTAGTCAGCCCTGCGGGTAACCAAGGATTTGGATTAAACGCCGAAGAGGAAGACAAAGAAATTAAATTTAAATTGCTTAACGGCGAAGAAACAGTCATGAAAACAGGTGCAATCGCTATTGCTGCGATTACAAGCTGTACGAATACATCTAACCCATACGTCTTAATCGGTGCCGGCCTTGTGGCGAAAAAAGCGGTTGAATTAGGTCTCAAAGTGCCTAATTACGTGAAAACATCACTTGCACCGGGCTCTAAGGTTGTTACAGGTTATCTTGTGAATTCAGGCCTTCTTCCATACATGAAGGAGCTTGGTTTTAACCTCGTTGGATACGGATGTACGACATGTATCGGAAACTCAGGTCCGCTTTCACCGGAAATTGAAGAAGCAGTTGCGAAAAATGACCTGTTGATTACGTCTGTTCTTTCTGGAAACCGTAACTTTGAAGGACGTATTCATCCGCTTGTGAAAGGTAACTACCTTGCTTCTCCGCCGCTTGTAGTAGCTTATGCGTTGGCTGGAACAGTGAACATTAACCTGAAGACGGATCCGATCGGTGTCGGCAAAGACGGACAAAAAGTGTACTTTAACGATATTTGGCCGTCAATGGACGAAATTAATTCACTTGTTAAACAAACCGTTACACCGGAGCTCTTCCGCAAGGAGTACGAAACAGTATTCGATGACAACAAGCGCTGGAATGAGATTGAGACAACAGACGAAGCGCTTTACAAATGGGATAATGAGTCAACCTATATCCAAAACCCACCTTTCTTCGAGGAAATGTCAGTTGAACCAGGCAAGGTTGAACCTTTAAAAGGTCTTCGTGTAGTCGGTAAATTCGGCGATTCAGTCACAACCGACCATATCTCTCCTGCAGGGGCAATCGGAAAAGATACACCTGCCGGAAAATACTTGCAATCAAAAGGTGTGTCACCTCGTGACTTTAACTCTTACGGTTCACGCCGCGGAAACCATGAGGTTATGATGAGAGGAACTTTTGCAAACATCCGCATCAAAAACCAGATCGCGCCGGGAACAGAAGGCGGATATACAACGTATTGGCCGACTGGTGAAGTGACTTCAATCTATGATGCCTGCATGAGATATAAAGAAGATAAAACAGGCCTTGCTATCTTAGCTGGAAAAGATTATGGTATGGGTTCTTCCCGTGACTGGGCTGCAAAAGGAACAAACCTGCTCGGCATTAGAACTGTAATTGCTGAGAGCTTTGAAAGAATCCACAGAAGTAATCTGGTATTCATGGGTGTGCTCCCGCTACAATTTAAACAAGGTGAAAATGCGGATACACTCGGCTTAAGCGGTAAAGAAGCGATCGAGGTGGATGTTGATGAAAGCGTACGCCCTCGTGATATCGTTACAGTAAGAGCAATTGATGAAGACGGAAATGTAAAAACATTTGAAGCACTTGTGCGCTTCGATAGTGAAGTTGAAATTGATTATTACCGCCATGGCGGAATTCTGCAAATGGTTCTTCGCGAAAAAATGAAGCAATCATGACGTATGAAGAAGAGAAGGCGCCCTGCTTTCTCTTCTTTTTATGAGATAAGATAGCTCCGGGGGTGGATGACATATGCTGAAAAAATGGGTCGCAGGAATCCTGTTGATTGGGCTTGCCGGATACATGTGCTGGAACATCTATCAGCAATTTAGCAAAAAAGAAATAGGCATTGAAGAGGGACAGCAAGCGCCTGACTTTACTTTGAAAACGCTATCAGGAGAGAGCAGCTCCTTATCAGATGTCAGAGGCAAAAAAGTTCTGCTTAACTTCTGGGCAACTTGGTGTAAACCGTGCCGACAGGAAATGCCGGCGATGGAGGAACTGCAAAAGGAGCACTCAGATTTAGCGGTTATTGCAGTTAATTTCACTTCAGCTGAGAAAAGCGAAAAACAGGTGCAAGCCTTTGCAGATACGTATCATTTAACCTTCCCCATTTTCATTGATAAAAAAGGTATTAATGCAGACTATAATGTGTTTTCATACCCAACTACCTATATTTTAGATGAAAAAGGCGTGATACAAGACATACATATCGGGACCATGACAAAAAAAGAGATGAAAGAAAAACTGGATATTCATTAGATTCAGTTTTTTTTGTGCGAACATGCTTACAAATTTTCAGAATTGGAAAAAATAAAAGAATACGCGGAGGTGAGAAGAGTGAAGAAGATGAGAAAACGTTCTTTTCATGAGCTCGTCATGGAAAACAAAAAAGAGCTGATGACGAATACGGAATATTTAAATCAGCTTGAGGAAAAACTTGAACAGAGATTCAAGCAAAAATAACCTTTAATTTGTATTCATGTTTACCCCTCCTTTTGAGAATCCTATTTGTTGAGGAGGGATAAACATGGGAAACAACAAGAAAAACGGTCAGCCTCAATATGCTCCGAGCCACTTGGGTACAAAGCCTGTTAAATATAAACGCAATAAAGGGGAAAAAATGCACGATACTTCTGGTCAGCAGCCAGTTATCATGCAGACGAAAGGCGAGTAGCCGGATTGATTTTATTCAAGGAGGTTCATCCCAATGACAAAAAACCAAAATCAATATCAGCAGCCTAATCCTGACGACCGTTCTGACAACGTAGAGAAACTGCAGGATATGGTCCAAAATACGATCGAAAATATAGAAGAAGCAGAAGAATCAATGGAGTTTGCTTCAGGAGAAGATAAGCAGCGCATCAAAGAAAAAAACGCGAGACGGGAAGAGAGCATCGAAGCGTTTCGCAATGAAATTCAAGACGAATCCGAAGCGAGAGAAAACGGATACCGTTCCTAAAAACCAGGGAAACCTGGTTTTTTTCTTTCTGATTTGGATGTGGTAAAATGGGGCTAAACTGATTAAGGGAGCAGAGTATCTTGCATGTATCAAAAACAGAAATAGAAGTGCGTTACGCTGAAACAGATCAAATGGGGATCGTGTATCATGCGAATTATCTTGTTTGGATGGAGGTCGGAAGGACGGCACTCATTAAAGACTTAGGCTTTTTGTACAGTGATATGGAAAAGAAAGGCGTTCTTTCCCCAGTCGTTGATATCAATATTTCCTACAAAAAACCCCTTCATTATGGGGAAACTGCGGTAGTGCACACATGGATTGAGGAATACAACGGCTTTAAAACCATATATGGCTACCACATATATAATCCGGCCGGTGAGCTTTCTATTGAAGCGAAATCATCTCATATTTGTGTGGATAAAGAAAGTTTTAAACCGATTCAGTTTCGTAAGGCTTTCCCCGATTGGCACGCAGCATATGAAAAGGCCAAAAAACTGGGAAGTGAATGACAGATGGCATTTGGCGTGAAACGGGAGGAAGTTAACCGCTGGAAGAAGGCAGTCAAAAGAGGGGAAATCGCATTTTTAACACATTATTGGCTGGATGACCGTTTCCCGGGATCTAAAACCGTGACAAAAGCAGGCTGTGCAGATATTGATAAGCTGGTTCAATGGGGTGCGGCGTACGGTTTGAAGGAAGAATGGATACATAAAAAAAGCGAATTTCCCCACTTTGATCTTTTGGGCGAGACGCAAAAATATATCTTAGAACAAGAAAACCTGACCGATCATCTTACACGTTTTCATTTATAAAAAAAGAACGCATATGAAATGCGTTCTTTTTCTTATTGATATTCAAATACAGGCTCATCAGCAGACTCTGAATAGCTGACGAGAAGATCATGGTTGTCAAAGTACCAAAGATCACTTTCTTCAATAAAGAAGGTGATGCCTCCGACTTCTGCCGTGACTCCTGCCTCTTGAGGAGCATCTTTTGTCACTCCTAGAGAAAAACCTTTTTGAACGTTGCTGCAGCCGCCATAGCGGACAAAAAAACGTACTTGGTCTCCGTTTTGTAAATCAAGCTCTTCTTTATACCAGTTCAGCGCGTCTTCGTTAACTGTCATATTCATAACAGGACCCCCTTTTCCCTTTGTTATCATTTGATTTTCTCTATTATAAACGTATTAGGCTACCTCGTGTCAAAATAGAAGTTTTTCAAACATTTATAACCATTTGACTTTAGGTTCTGTTTTATTGATAATTCGTTTGATGTTCGCCCGGTGCCGGTAGATTACAAAAACAGTGAGCAGCGTGACGACAATCAATAAATACTTATCATGTACAAAGAGGCTATATATGACAGTATATATCCCTGTTAACATTGATGACAGAGAAACAAATTTAGTCAAGTATAAAAAGATGAAAAAGACCGCAACCATTGTAATGAATAACAGAGGAGCATAAAACAGCAAAACGCCTCCCGAAGTTGCCACGGCTTTGCCGCCTTTAAATTTGGCGAAGACAGGAAACACATGGCCAAGAACCGCTATGACTCCCGCAAGGAGCGGATGAATATCAACATGCATGAGGTAAGGCAATGCAGCTGCCAGTGTCCCTTTCAAAATATCTCCGGCTATGACAATCGAACCAGCTTTTACGCCCAGTGTACGGAACGCGTTGGTAGCGCCCAAGTTTCCGCTGCCATGCTCCCGAATATCAATCCCCTTGGCAAGCTTACCTACGATTAAGCCAGATGGAATACTGCCTATCAAGTAGGCCAAAATAATCAATAAAGCAATTAACATCTGCATTTCTCCTTTTTCAATGTCCCTAATTTCTATTTTAACATGAGATGTCATGATCTGATGATAAGTTTTTTTGTAAAGTTTGCTTACAAATCTAATCATTCATACATCATGTTTTGCGTTCTTCCTTATCGGTCTTGTAGAATAAACAAAAAGGAGTGGTCTATCATGCAAAACCCATCCAAAGCGGAAATCAAAGAAATTCTTGATGGAAGTAAGAGAATAGCAGTTGTCGGGCTTTCAGATCGTCCCGAAAGAACATCGTATATGGTATCAAAAGCGATGCAGGATGCGGGATACGAAATCATACCGGTAAATCCGACGATCGAAGAGGCGCTTGGTGTAAAAGCCGTATCATCGTTACAAGAAATTGACGGTCCGATTGACATCGTAAATGTATTCAGACGTTCAGAACAGCTTCCTGATGTTGCTAAAGAGTTTCTGGAGACAGATGCCCCGGTATTTTGGGCGCAGCAAGGCCTGGTAAACGAAGAGGCTTATCAGATGCTGAAGGAAGAAGGCAGAACGGTCATCATGGATCTGTGCATAAAAGTGGCACACGCTGTAACAAAATAGATGCAGAGCTGCAAAAATCCTTGTGAATTCAAGGATTTTTGCTTTTTTATGTAAAGATATTGTTTGCGAATTACTGTGAAACAGATACAATAAAGCTTGAACAGCTTTTTTGAATGCCTTGCTAAGCTGGGTTCCGGCCGTACGATTTGCGAAGGTCCGCTGCTTTATATATAATAAATAAACAAACATACGTTCTTATATCGAAAAAACAGCACTTTTGGATGTTATACGGAATGATTCGTTAGCTGTATGTTGAGAATCGGATTACATTGGTTATAATGAAGAGTCCAAGGCAGAAGCGCACCGGGGCAAGGATTTTGAAAAATACTTTTATACAATTGACAGGTAAACAATGAAAAAGAGAATGTTAGTTTTTTGAAAGGGGTTTGTACGTTTGGCTAGAAAACAGCAATTTGATTACAACGAAGATGCCATACAGGTGCTGGAAGGCCTTGAAGCCGTTAGGAAAAGGCCGGGTATGTACATTGGCTCAACCGACGCGAGAGGCTTGCACCACTTGGTTTATGAAATAGTAGATAACTCCGTCGATGAGGTACTTGCCGGCCATGGTGATCACATTATCGTTAAAATACATAAAGACAACAGTATTTCTGTACAGGATAGAGGCCGCGGCATGCCGACTGGAATGCATAAACTCGGCAAACCAACCCCTGAAGTCATTTTAACGGTGCTTCACGCCGGCGGAAAATTCGGTCAAGGCGGTTATAAGACAAGCGGAGGGCTTCACGGCGTCGGTGCATCTGTCGTGAATGCTTTATCTGAATGGCTGACGGTTACGATTGAGCGGGACGGCTTCGTCTATCAGCAGCGTTTTGAAAACGGAGGTAAACCGGTCACATCTCTCGAAAAGATCGGCAAAACAAAAAAGACAGGCACACTTACTCACTTTAAGCCTGATCCGACAATGTTCAGCACAACAACTTATAATTTTGAAACGCTTTCTGAGCGATTACGAGAATCAGCGTTTTTATTAAAAGGATTAAAAATTGAACTGATTGACGAGCGGAACGGCCAGCGTGAAGTCTTTTATTATGAGAACGGCATAGAAGCGTTTGTTGCTTACTTAAATGAGGAAAAAGATGCCCTGTCTGAAGTGGTCTCGTTTGAAGGAGAACATCATTCCATCGAAGTGGATTTTGCGTTCCAGTTTAACGACGGCTATTCTGAAAATATCCTGTCGTTTGTTAACAATGTCAGAACAAAAGACGGCGGGACTCATGAGTCAGGTGCAAAGACAGCGATGACGCGAGCCTTTAATGAATATGCGAGAAAAGTGTCTTTGCTGAAAGAAAAGGATAAAAACCTGGAAGGCACTGATATAAGGGAAGGTCTTTCAGCGATTATTTCTGTCCGTATTCCTGAAGAACTTCTTCAATTTGAAGGACAAACAAAAGGAAAACTCGGCACAAGCGAAGCCAGATCTGCCGTAGACGCAATCGTGTCAGAGCAGCTTGCGTATTTTTTAGAGGAAAACCGGGACACGGCTACACTTCTTGTGAAAAAAGCTATAAAGGCGAGCCAGGCGCGTGAAGCGGCTCGTAAGGCACGGGAAGAAGCCAGAAGCGGCAAAAAACGAAAAAAATCAGAAGCGACATTAAGCGGTAAGCTGACACCTGCGGGTTCAAGAAATCCGGCAAAAAATGAGTTGTATCTCGTTGAGGGTGACTCTGCGGGCGGTTCAGCAAAGCAGGGAAGAGACCGCAGATTCCAAGCGGTTCTGCCATTGCGCGGTAAAGTCATTAACACGGAAAAAGCAAAGCTTGCTGATATCTTTAAAAACGAAGAGATTAATACGATCATTCATGCAATCGGCGGCGGTGTCGGAGCTGATTTTTCAATCGACGACATTAACTACGATAAAATCATCATTATGACGGATGCCGATACTGACGGCGCTCATATTCAAGTGCTGCTTTTAACCTTTTTCTATCGCTATATGAAGCCGCTCATTGAGAATGGAAAGGTATTCATTGCTCTGCCTCCTTTATATAAGGTCAGCAAAGGAAGCGGGAAAAAAGAAATCATTGAATATGCATGGTCTGATGAAGAGATGGATGGAGTACTGAAAAAAGTCGGCAAGGGCTATACAATCCAGCGATACAAGGGTCTTGGTGAGATGAACGCGGATCAGCTGTGGGAAACGACGATGAATCCGGAGTCCCGTACGCTTGTAAGGGTCAAAATTGACGACGCGGCACGTGTTGAGAGACGCGTGACGACATTGATGGGCGATAAAGTAGAGCCGCGCAGAAAGTGGATTGAGAAAAACGTAGCTTTCGGCTTAGACGAAGAAAGCAATATTTTAGAAAATGAAAACTTATCGGTCGCTGAGGAGGTTTAATGATTGTCACAGCCAGAATTATTTCATGATTTACCATTAGAAGAGGTGATCGGCGACCGTTTTGGACGCTATAGTAAATATATTATTCAAGACAGGGCGCTTCCTGATGCGCGCGACGGTTTAAAACCCGTACAGCGCAGAATTCTGTATGCGATGCATACAGACGGAAACACATTTGATAAAAATTTCAGAAAAGCGGCCAAAACGGTCGGTAACGTCATCGGTAACTACCATCCGCACGGGGACAGTTCGGTGTATGAAGCAATGGTGCGGATGAGCCAAGACTGGAAAGTGCGTAATGTTTTAATTGAAATGCACGGGAACAACGGAAGTATTGATGGAGATCCTCCGGCGGCCATGCGTTACACAGAAGCGAAGTTATCTTCGATTGCATCAGAGCTTCTGCGGGATATTGACAAAAATACAGTTGAATTTGTCCCGAACTTTGATGATACAAGCAAGGAGCCCGTTGTACTTCCGGCTATGTTCCCTAACTTGCTGGTCAACGGATCTACCGGTATATCTGCAGGATACGCGACTGATATACCGCCTCATCATTTAGGAGAAGTCATTGATGCTGTGATTAAACGCATTCAAATGCCGTCATGCTCTGTAGACGATCTCATGGAAGTGATCAAAGGGCCTGACTTTCCGACAGGCGGAGTTATCCAGGGCGTTGATGGCATTAGAAAAGCCTACGAAACCGGAAAAGGGAAAATTATTATCCGCGGAAAAGCTGAGATCGAAGCGATCAGAGGCGGACGAGAGCAAATTGTGATTACCGAAATCCCATTTGAAGTCAACAAAGCCAACCTTGTGAAAAAAATGGACGAATACCGTATTGATAAAAAGGTTGAAGGCATCTCCGAGGTCCGAGACGAGACAGACCGAACCGGCCTTAGAGTGGTCGTAGAACTAAAGAAAGAAGCAGATGCCAAGGGCATTTTGAATTACTTATATAAAAATACTGATTTACAGATTACGTATAACTTTAATATGGTGGCGATCCATAACCGCCGTCCAATGCTGATGAGTCTGCCTGCTATTTTAGATGCATATATCGGCCACCAAAAAGAAGTGGTCACAAACCGATCTGTTTATGAGCTTCAAAAAGCAAAAGACAGACATCACATTGTAGAAGGTCTTATGAAGGCTTTATCGATCTTGGATGAAGTCATCGCAACGATTCGCTCCTCAAGCGATAAACGTGACGCCAAAAACAATTTAATGGCGAAATATGAATTCACTGAGCCTCAGGCTGAAGCTATCGTGTCCTTGCAGCTATATCGTTTAACAAATACCGATATCACAGCACTCAAGGAAGAGGCTGAAGAGCTCAGCAAAAATATTGAAGAACTTGAATCAATTCTGAGCAATGATAAAAAGCTGTTAAAGGTCATTACAAACAGCTTAAAAGCGCTGAAAAAGAAATATGCGGACACGAGACGCTCTGTCATTGAAGAAAAAATTGAGGAAATCAAAATTAATCTTGAAGTTATGGTTGCCTCTGAGGATGTATACGTGACCGTTACAAAAGATGGCTACTTAAAGCGCACAAGCCAGCGTTCCTTTGCCGCTTCAAACGGGCAGGACTTCGGAATGAAGGATACAGACAGGCTGCTGCATCAGTTTGAAATGAATACGACAGATGTGCTGCTGCTTTTCACAAATAAGGGAAGCTACATCTATTGTCCGGTTCACCAGCTGCCTGATATCAGATGGAAGGACATGGGCCAGCATTTTTCAAACATAATCACGATTGAACGGGACGAATCGATTGTTAAGGCCATCCCGATAAAAGAATTTGATCCGTCTGCTTATCTTTTATTCTTCACGAAAAACGGCATGGTGAAAAAGACAGAACTCACGCATTACAAAGCACAGCGTTATTCTAAAGCGCTTGTAGCGTTAAATCTAAAGGGTGAAGACGAGCTGATTGATGTACACGTGACAAATGGTGACAGTCAGATCTTGATGGCGACACATCTGGGGTATGGCCTATGGTTTGGAGAAGATGAAGTGAATGTTGTGGGTGCACGTGCAGCAGGCGTTAAAGGAATTAACTTGAAAGATGGAGACTTTGTCGTGTCAGGAGAAATTCTGCATGAATCCGATTCTCTTGTATTGTTCACACAAAGGGGAGCGGTCAAACGTATGAGTCTTTCTGAATTTGAAAAGACCTCCCGTGCAAAACGGGGAGTCGTTATGCTGCGGGAGCTGAAGAAAAATCCACATCGTGTCGTTTCGCTGTTTGCATGCGGACTTAATGAGCGGTTTATGGCAGAAACGGAAAAAGGGGACAGAAAAGAACTGCAGGCTAAAGAATTGCGAACAAACGACAGATACAGCAATGGTTCATTCTTTATTGATGAAGAAGAATCAGGCAAGATCACAGCTGTCTGGCGTCTTAAAACTGAATAATCATCATTAAAAAACCCGCTCACATATCGTGAGCGGGTATATTTGTTTTTCATCAGCTTTCATGGCTGGTGAATAAGTCTGTCACGGCATGAATGACTTCAATACCTTGCCATACAAATAAGTTCAGCGCTGTGAAAGAGAATAAGCCTAAAATCACCATTCTTAAGATAAACAACATGTTAACAGCCTCCTCATATTTTCGTTATATAATCGGGTGATGTTGAACATGAAGTTTGTCGAAATAAGACGATTGATAAAATTTGGCCAGTATAAAGCTTTTTTTCCGCTGGCGCCTGCGGGAGTATCCCGTACTTTTGCTTTCAGCGGTCAGAAGCAGTACAGCCATTGCCCATAAAGCAGTCAGCGCAAATGCCCCTGTGATGGATTTCTTCTCATCATCAGCATTTTGGCCGGCTTTCATCTCATGCATTTCCTGCTGGTCGGCTACGGCTTTATAATGATGGCCGATATCAAAGGCGTGGGGAATTGAGAACAAATGAAAACTGGCAATCGCCAAAAATAAGATGGACGCTTTCAGTATCGTTACTTTTTTCAAATGATCTCCCCCCTTTTAATATTACTGAATATTTTTATAATAATACCCTAATCCACCCTGAAAGTAAACCTGATTTATTAAATTTAAAAATAAATTTCACTTTGTTAAGTATATATCTTTTTGCTTATTTTTGAAAGAGAAATTTCTTTTATTAGTGTATGTATACCCGGTCTAAGGTGTGAATAAAAACACATTTTAAAAGATATGTTGGTTGTTTAGAATTTATAACTTTTGGAATCAAAGGAAACAGAAAATGTCAGGAAAGAAATGTATACATATTAAAAGAGGACTCTTATTTACAAGCTTAATAAGAAATTTTTTTATTCATATGAAAATAATAGAGAGGGAGACCGAAGGAGTAACTTCAATCTAGAACAATATTCTTCCCGAAAAAACTTCCTAATTCGACATAATGTGATATAATAAGACTCGATATGTTAAAAAATCTAACATCAAATTTAAATTTTTAATGAATTGATGAAAACGGGAGGTAAATATGGAGTCTTTTTTCAACAGTTTGATTAATATTCCAAGTGATTTTATCTGGAAATATTTATTTTATATTTTAATAGGACTTGGATTATTTTTTACACTTCGTTTTGGTTTTATCCAATTTCGTTATTTTATTGAAATGTTCAGAATAGTAGGAGAGAAACCTGATGGAAATAAAGGTGTTTCTTCTATGCAGGCATTCTTTATTTCTGCCGCATCCCGAGTCGGTACAGGAAATTTGACTGGTGTTGCCTTAGCAATTGCGACAGGGGGACCGGGCGCTGTATTTTGGATGTGGGTTGTAGCTGCTGTAGGTATGGCTTCAAGCTTTGTTGAGAGTACGTTGGCACAGCTTTATAAAGTGAAGGACGGAAACGATTTCCGCGGTGGACCGGCCTATTATATTCAAAAAGGTCTTGGAGTCAGATGGCTCGGCATCGTATTCGCTGTCTTAATTACCGTATCATTCGGTTTAATCTTTAACGCTGTTCAATCCAATACAATTGCAGGAGCGTTAGATGGCGCATTTCATGTGAACAAGATAGTTGTAGCTATTGTTCTTGCTGCTTTAACGGCTTTTATTATTTTCGGCGGTTTAAAACGTGTAGTTGCAGTGACACAATTGATTGTTCCGGTCATGGCTGGTCTTTATATTCTCATAGCTCTATATGTTGTATTCACCAATATTTCTGCATTTCCAAGCGTTATTGCGACCATTGTCAAAAATGCTTTGGGATTTGAACAAGTTGTCGGCGGAGGAATAGGAGCTATTATCGTCATCGGTGCACAGCGCGGACTTTTCTCTAACGAAGCAGGAATGGGTAGCGCGCCAAACGCTGCTGCGACAGCTCATGTTTCGCATCCGGCAAAGCAAGGCTTTATCCAGACATTAGGCGTGTTTTTCGATACATTTATCGTATGTACGTCCACAGCGTTTATTATTTTGCTGTACAGTCTAACACCAAAAGGTGACGGCATCCAAGTCACACAGGCTGCTCTGAACCACCATATTGGAGGATGGGCACCTAGTTTTATAGCAGTCGCAATGTTCTTATTCGCTTTCAGCTCAGTTGTCGGAAACTACTATTATGGCGAGACAAACATTGAATTCATTAAAACAAGTAAAACATGGCTGAACATTTACCGTATTGCGGTTATTGCTATGGTTGTCTTTGGATGTGTAGCAGGTTTCCAAATTGTTTGGGACATGGCGGATCTCTTTATGGGGATTATGGCGCTGATTAACTTAGTTGTAATCACGCTGCTGTCAAACGTAGCATACAAAGTCTATAAAGATTACGCGAAACAGCGCAAACAAGGACTTGATCCTGTGTTTAAAGCTAAAAATATCCCAGGACTGAAACACGCTGAAACTTGGGAAGAAGAGAAACAAGAAGGATAAATGATAAGGAACGGCTGCATTCAATGATTTGAATGCAGCTTTTTATTTGCCGAAAAAAAGCGGAATCTTTTGATTTCATTAAATAATAACGAGCAAAGTCCTGATCAAACACTTTTATCCCTGATACACATGTATCAGCTGTATACAAAACAACTCAAAAAGAGTCAATAGACAGGCTTTTAAGCCGCCTAAAAACAAGAAATTAGGTTGATAGACAAACATAAGAAAGATTTTTACAATGAGTCCGTGTTTAAAAAACGAAAGGGAGGGAGAGCGGCAGCTAATAGGCATACGTTTTACATGATTATTTGGAGGAGGAGAGAATGCTATATGAAACGTTCAGTCTCTATCTTTATCGCATGTTTAGTAATGACAGTATTAACAATTAGCGGTGTCGCGGCACCAGAAGCATCTGCAGCAGGGGCGAAAACGCCTGTAGCCCTTAATGGCCAGCTTAGCATTAAAGGTACTCAGCTAGTCAATCAAAACGGAAAATCGGTGCAGCTGAAGGGGATCAGCTCACACGGTTTGCAGTGGTTCGGCGATTATGTCAATAAAGACTCTTTAAAATGGCTAAGAGACGATTGGGGAATTACCGTCTTCCGAGCGGCAATGTACACGGCTGAAGGCGGTTATATAGAGAATCCGTCTGTGAAAAATAAAGTCAAAGAAGCTGTTGAAGCGGCAAAAGAGCTCGGGATATATGTCATCATTGACTGGCATATTTTAAATGACGGCAATCCAAATCAAAATAAAGAGAAGGCAAAAGAATTCTTTAAGGAAATGTCAAGCCTTTACGGAAGCACACCAAACGTTATTTATGAAATTGCTAATGAACCGAACGGTGATGTAAATTGGAAGCGCGATATCAAACCGTATGCGGAGGAAGTGATTTCCGTTATCCGTAAAAATGACCCGGATAACATCATTATTACGGGAACAGGCACTTGGAGCCAGGATGTAAATGATGCTGCGGATGATCAGCTTAAGGATGCAAACGTCATGTACGCGCTTCATTTTTATGCCGGTACACACGGCCAGTATTTAAGGGATAAAGCCGATTATGCACTCAGCAAAGGAGCGCCGATTTTTGTAACGGAATGGGGGACGAGTGACGCTTCCGGAAATGGCGGGGTCTTCCTTGACCAGTCGAGGGAATGGCTGAATTATCTCGACAACAAGAAAATCAGCTGGGTAAACTGGAACCTTTCTGATAAGCAGGAATCTTCCTCAGCTTTAAAGCCGGGGGCATCTAAAACAGGCGGCTGGCCGTTATCAGATTTATCCGCTTCAGGGACATTTGTAAGGGAAAAGATCCGTGGCTCCCAACATTCGACTGAAGACAGATCTGAGACACCAAAGCAAGATAAACCCGTACAGGAAAACAGCCTATCTGTGCAATACAGAACAGGGGATGGAAGTGTGAACAGCAACCAAATCCGTCCTCAGATCCATGTGAAAAACAACAGCAAGACCACCGTTAATTTAAAAAATGTAACTGTCCGCTACTGGTATAACACGAAAAACAAAGGCCAAAACTTCGACTGTGACTACGCGAAGATCGGATGCAGCAATGTGACGCACAAGTTTGTGACATTACAAAAACCTGTAAAAGGTGCAGATGCCTATCTGGAACTTGGGTTTAAAAACGGGACACTGTCACCGGGAGCAAGCACTGGAGAAATCCAAATTCGTCTTCACAATGAGGATTGGGGCAATTATTCACAAATCGGGGATTATTCTTTTTCTCAGTCAAATACGTTTAAAGATACAAAAAAAATCACATTATATAATAACGGAAAACTAATTTGGGGAACTGAACCCAAATAGTTACTGTATTGACGGACATCACAATTGGTGTCCGTTTTCATTATCTAATAAGCAGCAGAACAAGGAGGTGTAAGCTGTGGACGAAACATTGAAACAGTATATGTTCCTATTCAAACAAAACAACGACCTGGTTAACGGACCGGACTATCCAAATAAGGAAAAAGATATCCAAAACCAAAAAGAACAGATTGAAGCCTATGAAAAACTTCTGCAGCAAGGTTTTACCAGTGATTACGATTATGATGAGTTTGCTGATTCGGTGATCAAATGCGCATACGGTGATATGACATTAGAAGAGCTGGAAGCCGTTTATTATGGGTTGACCTCGCCATTTTAAAGTTTCTTAATAAGACTTGCTGAAGCTCAGAACATTTTTTTATTCCGTCTCACTAACTTAAGTATACTTTGTTATTGAGACGGAATTTCTTTAAAATTAATTACTTCCTAGAATATATATTATGTAAACTAACAAAATGAAATTCATATTTGGATTGCCTGAAATATGAGGCCGATAACCGCGTAATAGAGTTATCGGCTGGCTAGCTCTTTGATATACGTTTATCAGCAACCTCTCGGTTATGTCACTTGTTGCTGGTCTTCTTGATCAAGTCCACTCCATCGTATGCCAGACTTTCCACACTTGCAGCCTTCTGCAGTAAGTAATGATCAAAAAAGTTCTTCGTATAGTCTGTAACAAGATTTCGCATCTCCATAGCATCCCGTTTGCCTCTGAGTTCCTCATTCACACTGGTAAACACGATGTCGCAGTAATCTAAATGCGCAACACGATCAACAGAGAAATAATAGGTTTCCATGCTATTGTTAGCGCCAATTATCGCATTCATGTTATAGTTAGGTTCACAAAACAGTAGCAAAAAGGGTTTCTTAAGGTCGCTGTCGAGAAGGCCGAACGCACCGCTATCCAAGCCAATCCCGCAGGCGAACCGGTCGTCGTCCCGGCAAACAATCGCCGTCGTAGGCCCTCCATAAGAATGTCCGACTATGCCCATGCCGATGTCAAGCAACAATCTGCCCTTAAAGCTGGAATTCAGCTCTCCAGAGTCCAGTTTGTAAAGATAATCGGCTACATACCTTACATCTTCTGTCTGTAATTCACTATACTCTGTTAACTTGGCAAGTATCGGCAGTGTAAGCACGTTATGGCACATCTCAATGGCAGTTTCATCGTCAGGCCGCATCTCCATCTTACCAGCTAACGCCAGCATCTCCGGATCTTCAGAAAACGCCATAATGACATCCGAAAAATCCTTTGATACATTAAACAAGCGCCCATCTTTACGCTTATACATCGTGCTATTCTGATGGCCGATGCTTACCACAATATATCCCATGCTTGCCAAGTCTGTACAGATCACTGTACCCCATTCTGGAGAACCACCCCCGCCGCAAACATAGAATAACACCGGATAGCGCTTTTCCTTCCCGGAGAGAGCAAGGTCGTCGTAACACTGGGTCTTGATATCGATAGAGAAAAAATCCTTCTTTTTAAGATACTCAGTGACAAGTGGCTGATCATTAAGCATCTCATAGACTTCAGAAAACATGTACGTTGATGTAGTCTTCCCTTCGCTGCTGTCAGATGGATAATACACAAACGCCGTCAGTTCTCTTTTTGAGTGATCTGATGCCGTGTACTCAACATCCATCTGGGTTCGACCAACAGCATAGCCGCCAATTGGTTCTGGAAATGCGTCATCAGTTTTCACTTTCTTGTTCCCCCTTCATTAATAAAAGTGGCGAATGCTCTTATTTGCTTGCAGATATCATAGCCTTCACCGTCTGGCAGCATGATATCCAGTAAAACCAAATCTGGATTTTCTTGATGAAATTGAGCCAATCCATCACGGGCAGTAGAAGCTGTGATCACACGCTCAATACCTTCTCTTCTTAATACTGTTTTGATCAGTTCCAAAATTTCTTTTTCGTCATCTATTATTAATACTTTGTTGTGTAGCTGTTATACCCAATGTCCGTGCATTGTTAAAAAATCAACACTTCTCTTCTACCACAGAAAATAAGCCAATTTTCTTTTTCGTGTGAGAAAATTGGCTTATTGCTATGATCTAATTGAACAATCAGATGTCTTTAACGCTGTACAACAAATGTTGTCACGCTTTGAGCTGGAAGATGGGCCCAAAAATGATTGTCCGTTACATTGAGATTCGTTCCAGGTTGAAGATTGCTGCTTCCGCTCGTGATCCATCTAGATACCTGAGAAGCAGATCCATTCTGCAACACAAAGTTTTGGTTGACCCCTGTGTTGCTTTTGTTAATGGCAACAATAACGACCTTGTTGTCACCTTTATAGGCTGACACGTAAACGTTCGCATTAGGATTTTTCGTTGCATCTACCCTTATATAGCCGGGACGCACAAACTTCGAGAAATGAGCCATATTGTAACCGCGTTTGCTGATCGTACCGTCCTCTTTCATAGGACCGTAAGATCTGCGGATGTACCACCAAACATAAGTTTGAAAATCTCCCTCCACCATTGAATGGTGAATATGCTCTGAAACGCCTAATGCCTCGGGCCAGCGATCCGCTGAATTGTTGTCACTGTTTGGATAGTATACTTCCGTCATCCATAGCTCTTTCCCTGCTCCTTTTTGTTTGAAAAGCGGATAAGGAAACTGACTGACCTGAGTACCGTACAGGTGAGTTCCGAGAATATCCATGTTCCTAAGCGCCTGTGGATCGTTCAAAATGGGGTCCGATATATTTTTCAGATATTGAAATGATTCTGGTGCAATGACACGTGCATTAATGGAACCGGCATTTTCTCTCATGAAACGAAGTATTTCTTGTGGCGTCCACCACGTCCATTCGTGGGCATAATCAGGCTCGTTTTGAACAGAAATCGCATAAAGATTCACGCCATTATTCTTCATGTAGGTAACAAAATCGTTAAGGTGCTGCGCGTATGCGGCGTATTTATCGTATCTTAGCCGTTTAGCTGATGCGTCACCATTATGATTGAAGGTTTCAACCATATCGCTTGGAGGATTCCAGGGAGAAGCAAAAACGATTGCTCCATGTTTGATTGCACTCTTTGCAGTCTCCACTTCTTTGTACCAATTATTTCTATTTTCATCTATATGAATTCTTAAAATTGAAAAGCCTAACTGATTCTGTCCATTGCCAAAAGCGGTTTCTCTTTGAGCAGCTGTCAAATCTCCAATCCAAGCCGGGTGGTTCATTCCTCCAAAACCGCGAATCACTTGTTTTTCTGCAGATAAATTAATTGTTACATCACTTGCTGCCAAAACTTCAGTAGCACCTGGGCCGGCTAACATGACTGACAGCATAGTGAAACATACCAACAATAAACAAATTGGTTTTTTTACGCATGACATCATTTTCTTTCCTCTCCTTCATATGGCTTTTTTCTGTCTCTTTTTATATTGCAAACAAAAGATTTTGATTTTTATCTCTTTTGGAACAGCCCTTTGCTTTATGCGGTATAACAAACTTTTCATTACTAAACCCGTTATAATTACCTGAACCCTTTTTTCGCCCAAGTCGCACGCGCATTAGAGTTGACTTATCCGATCAATGGAGGGCTTGCTCCGGCGTTGGTCAGTTCTGCACCCTTCTCGTTTCTTAAGCGGTGCCATTACAGGTGCTATCTTTGCGTAAACTGCCAGTAATCAAAATTAAACAAGTTTCCTGTACCTGTTCCGGTAAATACAAAGAATACTTTGTGCACACCGGTTACACCGCTTACCGCAGTTTCTATTTCTCTCCAGGTTTGCGCTCCACCTGTGGAAGGTACATTCAGGGTTCCTGCAAGCTTACCGTTTGCACTGTCGAGGCGCACTTCTATTTTCCCGCCTACAGTGGATGCTACATTTGCTTTAAACGTCCTGGCACCGCCCGCTCCGAAGTCTGCATTTCCTACAGCAATCCAGTCTCCGTTATGAATGCTTGTTACATGTTGATTATTTACCGGCCCGCCTGGTTCTGAGGATTTCTCTGTCAAAATGCGTCCATTCCAGGCAAACGTTTCAGCTTCTACCCGGTTATATGGATTCAAATTGGAAAGCTGTGTTACGCCTGCATAATTTGCCGCAACCTCTTGAATGGATCCATCTGCATTGTGCACCAGCTTATTAATATGGGGAGAACGGTATCCTTTGCCGGCCCCGAACAGAGCGGAACTGACAGTTTGAGTATGGTACACCACATACCACTCGTTTTTAAAATTGAAAACAGCATGGTGGTTGTTTCCGCCACCTCCAAAAAATGCACCCGGATTTTTCAGGAAGTGCCCTCTATATGTAAAGGGACCCATGGGACTTGAACTGGTCATGTAGCCAATCTCACCTGGGGGTTTATCGGCCGGGTGCATGCCCCCGAAATTGATGCAATAGGAATAGTAATATTTTCCGTTATGCTTATGCATTCCCGAATCTTCAAACATAAAAGGCGCATCAATTGTAGCTGCACTTCCAACAACACTGGTCATATCAGGGCCCAATTTCATGACTCTTGCTGTTTTAGGATTGGCCCATTGTCCCTGCGTTGGGTTTGAACCGCCAGGAACGCCTCCCCCGGCATACAGGTAACCGGTGCCGTCATCATCTACAAATACTGCCGGATCAAAAAGCCATACAACACCAGACATTCCTGGCGTACTTGGCGTTACGAGCGCTTTTCCAATTGGGTCGGTCCATGGACCAATCGGGCTGTCTGCGGTGAGAACCCCGATACCTCCGCCGCTGTTAGCGAAATAAAGGAAGAATTTATCCTTGCCGTTTATTTTTTTAACTGCAATTGACGGGGCCCAGGACGCACCTGCCCATTTCGCAATCCCCCGGCCACCATTAGCCCCGTTGGCACCTGCTACCGGAATGGCTCCGTGGTCTGTCCAGTTCACCATATCCGCTGAAGAGATGACGAATACTCTATTCAAATTGGCAAATGAATTATCCTTAATCGTTCCGTCGCTATTATATTCATAGTCATCACTTGACATATAGATGTAGACTCTTCCGTTATAGGTCAGCGCAACCGGATCTGCTCCCAAATGATGGTCGATAAGCGGGTTTGAATTTCCTATATGTTTTGCAATTGTAGTACTGGCAGCATACGCAGACTCCCCAAATAAGCAACTCAATAATAAAGCAAGAACCCATAAACATACGCTACACTTTTTACCCATAACTAAACATCCTCCTTTTTCGTTAAAATGAAGGGGTTCTTTTAAAAATTGATGACACAGGTCCAGAACGCAAAAAATAGATAATTTCTAGAGTAAACCGTTGATTTCCTAGCCTTGATTCCCTATCAGCCTCCAGTATTTGAAAAGCGGAAATGATCGGCCATGCGGCATCCCGAAAGGAATACTGGTGTAATACAGTCTGGAATTGTTCGGATGCTGATCATATCATCGAACTGTGAAAAGGCGCACTGACATTTCAAATAAGTATATTTAGCTCCCTTTTCCTTCGTCATCCTGATGACACGTTTCACAGCTTGCCGATGTCCGGACAACACTGCTGCTGGTCAATTCATGCAAGTTACATCAGCTCCCTCCGATCACAATGAACAGGGATACAATATTATACAAAGTATCCTTTATCTAACATCCTAGCATGATTATAATAAATGTGTATAGAATACTTTCGGAGGAATTATTGTTCGGTTTTACAAAGAAACTGGATACATTTATTCATTAAATATATAAGTGGGGCTGACACCGAAAAATCAGTCTTAAAGAGAGATGATCAGAGCCGTGATGGAAGGCTGTTACCAACTCTTCTTCCTTAGACTGTGCCTTCAAGGTCTACAGGCACAAAAAAAACAGCCGTTCAGAGCGGCTGTTTTTTTCAAGAAGATAAGAACTATTGAGCGGTATATCCGCCGTCCATGACTACGGCCTGACCTGTGATGCCTTTTACTTTGTCGCTGTCCCTCTTGAGCGCGAGAAGCCTTTATGTAATAAGCCATTCACCCCTTCCTGTAATCTGCTGTAAGTGATGACCCGTTCTCCGCCTTTTCGGGGCGTCCTGGGAAGCTCTCATTCTGACGCTGTAATATGCTTCTTCCTGCATCATATTCCCCTCCTTTCTTGCCTTGAAGATGAATGTTAACTAAAAATTATTAAAGGTTAATAATTGTGCGGAATACTAGTGTTCCTCGTAAAATTCGTCAACCTAAACGATCAAACTATTAACTTAATGGATCTGCAAGGCCTCATTACTTTTTCATGTTTTGTTCATATTTTAGTAATTGTTTATTCAACACTCTCCGCTAAAGTAATCCATATCACCAAATATGACAGCCATATGCATCTTTTATGAAGGGAGGTCAAAACCGGATGCCGTTATGCTGAAAGAAAAAATAAAAACATTAGGGCGTTTTTGCACCGTGGGCGTCGGAAATACGCTGATAGATTTTGGTGTCTTCTTTTTCCTCACCGCTTGTCATATCCCTTATCTGCCGGCACAGATCTGCTCCTATTCGGCAGGTTTCATCAACAGCTATGTGTGGAACCGGAATTGGACGTTTCAGGTAAAACGTAAGGCTGACGGAAAAGAGATCATGCGCTTTCTCATGATTAATATTGCCGCGTCGGGGATCACCTTTTTGCTGCTTTATTTGTTTCAAAGAGGCGGCTGTTCGCTTTTGGTGAGTAAGCTCGCCGCCACTATCGGCGGAATGATGATGAATTTTATCGGAAACCGAATCTGGGTATTTGGAGATTCGCTGAAAAACATACAGGATCAGGAGTGAAAATGAATGAGAACAAAAGTGAGAAAAGCGGTCATTCCCGCAGCGGGTTTAGGAACGAGATTTCTGCCGGCGACAAAGGCGCAGCCGAAAGAAATGCTCCCGATCGTAGACAAACCAGCAATCCAATACATTGTAGAAGAGGCTGTAGAGTCAGGAATTGAAGATATACTGATTATTACAGGGAGAAACAAACGCTCGATTGAAGATCATTTTGACCGGTCGGCGGAATTGGAATTCAATCTGCGAGAAAAAGGCAAGATGGAGACGCTTAAGGAAATGCAGCAGATTGCCGATTTGGCCAACATTCATTACATCCGCCAGAAAGAACCGCTCGGATTAGGTCATGCGGTGCTGTGTGCGGAGCATTTTATCGGAGATGAGTCTTTCGCCGTTCTTTTAGGCGATGATATTATGGTGTCTGAAAAACCGGCTCTTCGGCAATTAATGGATGTATACGATGCTTACGGCACAGAGGTTGTCGGTGTACAGTCAGTTCTCCCTGAGGATGTCAGTAAATATGGTATTATAAATACATCAGGCTCTCAAGGGCATGTGTATGAAGTGAAGGATTTAGTTGAAAAGCCTTCTCCTGAAGAAGCGCCTTCGGAAATCGCTGTGATGGGACGATATGTACTGACCCCTTCTATCTTCCCTGTGTTGAAGTCGATTGGGAGAGGCGCAGGCAACGAAATTCAATTAACAGATGCACTTCGTGAGGTTTGCCGCACCCAGCCTATTCATGCGCGGCTTTTAAAAGGAAAACGATATGACATTGGCGATAAATTGGGCTGTTTTAAAGCAAGCACTGAAATCGGCTTAATGCGTCCTGAAATGCGATCTCAGCTTTTAGCTTATCTAGAAGAATTGCTCGAGCGGGAAACACGTGAACGGGAAACAAAAGAAGTGCTGCAATTAAAAAATTTGTAACCATCTTGCTCGTCAATCAGTCATATAATAGTGAAAAAGATAAGGACAGGTTGTGAAGAATGTGGGCAGTTTGATAAGCGAAATTTTAACATGGCTGACGAATATGGGATATGCAGGCATTGCGATTGGTTTAATGATCGAAATTATACCGAGTGAAATTGTATTGGCCTATGGCGGCTATATGGTATCAGAAGGCACGATTGGATTTATTGGCGCAATCATTGCGGGTGTTATCGGGGGCACCATTGCCCAGATCTTTATTTATTGGATTGGACGCTATGGCGGCAGACCTTTTTTGGACAAATACGGGAAGTACTTATTGATTAAAAAGCATCACATTGACATGTCAGAAAGCTGGTTTCAAAAGTACGGCACGGGGGTTGTCTTCTCGGCACGTTTTATACCGGTTGTCAGACATGCGATATCCATTCCTGCAGGCATTGCCAAAATGCCGTTTCTCAAATTTGTGATACTGACTGTGCTTGCTATCATTCCGTGGTCTATCCTCTTTGTTTATTTAGGCATTCAGCTCGGAAGCCAGTGGGATGACGTTGAGAACATAGCGGGCACCTATACAACGCCGATTATGATATTGGCGAGTGTGGTCATTGCACTTTATTTTGTCATAAAAAAACGCACAGCCATTTTTAAACGATAGCTTATGGAAATGCATAGGGATGACTCTCCCCTATGCATCTTTTTTGTTATCTTCGATGATGATTAGAAAGCTTCATATGTTCCGCTAAAAATGCGACAAACACTTCATCCCGTACAAGAGATGCGGCATAATTCCTTTTAATAAACCATTCTGCTTCCTCAAAAGCCGCAAAGGTTTCGTCCTGTGTCTCCCCGTTAATTTGAATATTCCATGCGTTGTCCAAAGGAAACAGGAAGAATCTCATTTGTTCTCGATTTTCGTATAATGAGCCGTTTGCAGATCCTTTCAAGTTATAGAAATTACGGAATGCATCTGGGCGGACCGGTTCCATTCGGAATGCTTCAGCTACAAACAAATCGTATACTTCGTCCGTTATGGAACAGCCGGAAGCCTTCGCATGCCCCCCGCCTCCGTACCGGCCTGCTACTTCTGAAACATCAATGTAATCATGAATGGTGCGCAAGCTGGCTCGTTTTGATCCCATGCTTAAAATGCCAATGTAATCAAGATGCGGATTGTCTTTTCCGAGTCTGTTTCCGAGTTCAGAATGGTACGATTCTGCGTGAACGATACCTACACAGTGTTCGTGAACAAAGGTTTGCACCATTTCTCTTTTTTTCCTGCGAAGGTAGCGCTCGATTTTTTCTTCTTCTAAATCAAGCAGTTTTACTTCAAATTCATCAAAGAAGAATTCGTCATGGGCAGAAAGCCGCTGGATCATTTTTTGTTCAAATTCATCAATTGAAAGCAAAAAGAAAAGGTCATTAAGCCGCTTTGCCTGTTTTTGATCGTACTGCTCCCATTCCCAAGTGTCGTATTGGCGGATGAGCTCTGTAAATTGATCTAATGCGTTTGTCGGCTTCATCAGATCATTTTGGACAAGGTAGTCGTATAAAAGAGATGTAGCCGATGCAAGACGTCCGTCATCGTATTCCACCTGAACAAATCCCCACTCATGCTCATTCAAATGGAGGGCTGTTTTATGATGGTCAATCAGTTTCACTTTTCCGCCAGCATGAACATACTCGTTCAGCCTTTTTTCATTTTCTTCATTGACAGCAAGATCCGTGATAAATAAGGCATCGTGTCTGCTGGTCTCTTTTGCTTTTTCTAAGAAGTATTGGACTTGAGCATTTAAGCCGTTGACAGAGTTATAACGGACCTCAACTTCTTTCCCGAAAGCCAATTTTGCAACGATCCCGCACCCTACTCCGTCCAAGTCGTTATGTGAATATAAATGGTACATAATAAAGGCCCCTTTTTATCATACTGGAGATTGCCGCTATAGGTGTGCGGCAGCCTTTATTTACTATTGTAAAAAACAGATGGTTTTATGCACAGTTGTTAGTTTACATAATGAGATTATCATAAACAATAAAAAGAGCGCTTATTCACGCTCCTGGTGCTTCCTTTTAAACTGGATAAACCGGATGTTTTCGATTGGTGAATGTCATTTCCTTTGTCATGTATGCCCTAAGCCGTTTGTGCAATTCTTCGCGCAATGAATTGGCTGGGATTACCGCGTCAATGATCATTTCTGAAGCCAAGCGGTATATATTGATGTCCTCTTTGTACTCCTCACGTTTGCTGCTGATAAAATCAGCTCTCTCCTCTTTTGGCAGCTCGGAGATTTTTTTGGCGTAGACAGCATTTACGGCTGCTTCAGGGCCCATTACGGCGATTTGTGCGGTTGGAAGCGCTATGCAGCAATCCGGTTCGAAAGCCGGTCCGGCCATTGCATATAACCCCGCTCCATAGGCTTTTCTCACAATCACAGAAAGCTTGGGGACGGTTGCTTCTGACATCGCTGAAATCATTTTGGCTCCATGACGGATGATTCCGGCCTGTTCTACCTTTGTTCCGATCATGAAGCCGGGAATGTCCGCTAAGAACAGCAATGGAATATGAAAAGCGTCACATAATGTGATAAATTTAGCGGCTTTGTCAGCGGAATCGTGGAACAAGACGCCGCCTTTTACTTTCGGCTGATTCGCGATAATTCCGACAGGCTGTCCGTGAATCCTCGCTAGACCTGTAATGATTTCTGGTGCGAATAAAGCTTTGATTTCAAAGAAAGAGTCTTCATCTATTACACGATCGATCAGCTCAAACATATTAAAAGGTGCATTTTGGTTTTGCGGAATAACGTCGGAAAGCGGTATGTCAAAGGGCTTTGGCGGCCGTTTTTCTTGTACAGGCGCTTTTTCTTTATAATTTGCCGGGAAGTAAGATAAATATGAGCGTGCCAAGTGAATGGCTTCTTGTTCAGTTTCTGCGAGAATATCTCCGCATCCTGAAACTGAACAATGCATGCGGGCGCCTCCCATCTCTTCAAGTGACACCTTTTCGCCGATCACCATTTCCGCCATGCGCGGCGAGCCTAAATACATGGACGCATTGCCGTCTACCATGACGACAATATCGCAGAAGGCAGGAATATAAGCGCCCCCAGCTGCGGACGGGCCGAATAGAAGGCAGATTTGGGGAATGCGCCCTGACAATTTGACCTGATTGTAAAAAATTCTCCCTGCGCCTCTTCTGCCCGGGAATACATTGATCTGGTCGGTGATTCTGGCGCCTGCCGAATCGACTAAATAAATGAGCGGACAGTTTAATTTTTCTGCTGTTTCTTGAATTCTGATGATTTTTTCGACTGTTTTTGCTCCCCAGGAGCCTGCTTTCACTGTAGAATCATTCGCCATGGCGCAGACGGTTTGGCCGCCGATTTTACCGATGGCGGTTATGACTCCGTCGGCGGGAAGCCCGTCTGACATACATTCTGCAAAAAAAGCGTCTTCAAGCTCGATGTCATCGTCAAATAAGAGGGCAAGCCGCTCTCTTACAAAGAGCTTGCCTTTTTCTTGGTTGCTGCGATGATACTTCTCCGCTCCGCCTTTTTGTATCCTTTCCGCCCGTTCTGTTCGTTCTTTTTCATAATCCATAAGGCATTCCCTCCGCTCTTTATTCTCCCGTGTATACGGCACGTCTTTTTTCTTGAAAGGCTTGAAGTCCCTCTGTCCTGTCCTTTGTCGGGATCGTGTGTTCATATGCTTTTTGTTCAATTGATAATCCCGTTGCCAGATTTGTATCCAATCCTTTATTGATCGCGAATTTAGCCTGGCGGACTGCAATTGGTCCGTTGGCTGAAATGGCTTCTGCCAGTTCCTCTGCTTTGGCCATAAGCTCACTAGAAGCCGTAACATGCTCTACAAGGTTTATCTCTTTGGCTTCATGGGCCGTTATGCGTCTGCTTGTATAAATTAATTCTTTTGCCTTTCCTCTGCCGATCAGACGGGGAAGTCTTTGTGTCCCTCCTGCGCCTGGGATAATGGCTAAAGCCGTTTCCGGAAGGCCTAATGTAGCATTCTCGGCTGCTATCCGGATGTCGCATGCCATTGCCAATTCAAGCCCGCCTCCTAAAGCACTTCCGTTTATGGCTGCTATCACCGGCTGCGGTAAGGCTTCGAGTAAAGCAGCGGTTCTCTGAATGAAGGATACACTTCTGAGAACCTGATCTTGCTTCATTTTTATTCTTTCTTTTAAATCTGCTCCAGCGCAGAATGCTTTTTCGCCGGCGCCTGTCAGGATGACGCAGCGGATTTTCGGGTTGAATTCGATTTCTTGGACAATGAATTGCAGGTCTCTAAGCATTTCTGCCGAAAGGGCATTTGCCGCATGGGGCCTGTTAAGGGTGATGACAGCAATGTGTTCTGTTTTTGACGTAAAAAGGATAGATTCTCCCATTGGTTTTTCCTTTCTTTTATAAAGATGATTTATACACCTGTAAATTTCGGCTCGGAAGATGTTTCCCGATTTTCTCCTCGATCCATTTGGCTGCTGGAAGCAACTTGGCGAGCTTTACGTTTGTTTCGATTCCCATTTGCTCAAACATGTACACGATATCTTCTGTCGCAGCATTTCCTGAGGAACCTGGAGCATATGGGCAGCCGCCAAGCCCGCCTGTTGAGCCGTCAAATATTGTGATGCCCATTTGCAGTGCGGTGAGGATATTGGCGAGAGCTGTTCCCCTTGTATCATGAAAGTGGAGTGCGAGCTGGCTTGCCGGGAACCGTTTCAAAAGTGCTTCAAGTACGATTTCAACCTGTACAGGATTTGCCGCTCCGATCGTATCTCCAAGCGATAGTTCAGAAATTCCGAATTCAAATAAAGAATCTGCTAGGCGAATCACTTGTTCAATCGGTACACGTTTTTCATACGGACAGCCGAAAACTGTGGAGAGATAGGCTCTTACTGTAAGATTTGCTTTTTTTGCGTCGTCGGTTACTTGTTTGAGGACTTGGAGAGTGTCAACAGTGGATTTGTTGATGTTTTTTACGTTGTGTGTTTCGCTTGCGGACATAAAGACAGAAGCTTCGTTAATACCCCCTTCCAGCGCATTCTCCAGTCCCTTTTGATTAGGAACAAGTGCTGCGTACGTAACGCCTTTTACCCGGCTGATGCCTTTTGCCACATCTAGAGCATCTCGAAGCGCGGGAATCCATTTTGGATGAACGAAGGATGTCAATTCGATATAGGAGAGTCCTGTTTGGGAAAGCTGGTTGATCCAAGCGATTTTATCTTCTGTTGCAAGCCACACCGGTTCGTTTTGCAGGCCGTCCCGAGGGCCGACTTCTCTTAACATGACTTGTTTAGGATAGGACATGGTCTGGCCTCCCTGATCATTGAGTTGGATCGTTCAGTTCGAGCAGCACATCACCTTCATTCACGAAATCACCTTCATTTTTTTTGACTTCTTTTACTGTTCCGCTTCTCTCTGCAACAATCGGGATTTCCATTTTCATTGATTCTAAAATGGCGACTTCCTGGCCTTTTTCGATGTGGTCTCCGGCTTTAACATGTACCTTCCACAGGTTCCCTGCCATTTGAATGTGTATGGTCATGACAGCTGCCTCCTTTATAAGTTGTTTTTCAAAAAATCAGTTGTAACGTCTCCTTTTTTGAATGCTTCTGATGAAGCAGCCTGTAAAAGAAGCGGAATATTCGTTTTAATCCCTTCTATCCGATAATCACGGAGCGCCTCCTTTAGTCTCTCAATCGCTTCCTCTCTGTTTTGGCCTTTGACGATCATTTTGGCGATCATTGGATCATAAAAAGGCGTGACCGCGCTCCCTGCTGCTACTGCACATTCGTGCCGTACTCCCTTTTGTGTCGGGAGAGAAAAAGCGGTGATTGTTCCCGGTGACGGATAAAAGGTTTTCGGATCTTCCGCATAGATTCTGACCTCTATGGCATGCCCGTTTCGGTTTAAGTCCTGCTGAGCGAATTTGAGAGTCTGTCCCTCCGCAACCCTTATTTGCTGCTCAACTAAGTCTAAACCTGTAATTTCTTCAGTCACGGGATGCTCTACCTGCAATCTCGTGTTCATTTCCAGAAAATAAAAGTTTTTATTCTCATCGACTAAAAATTCGATTGTTCCCGCATTGGCATAGCCGATCGCTTTGGCTGCTATCACTGCCGTTTCTCCTATCTTCATTCTCAGCTCATCATCAACAAATGAAGATGGGGCTTCTTCAATGACCTTTTGGTGGCGTCTCTGGACAGAGCAATCACGTTCAAACAGATGCACGGCATGCCCGTGGTGATCTGCAAGAATTTGAATTTCAATGTGGCGGGCGTGTTCAATCACCTTTTCTATATACATGGATCCGTCTCCGAAAAAATCTGCTGCGCGCTTTTTGTTTCCTTCATACGCCTTTATCAATGCTTCTTCGTTAGGAACGAGCTGCATTCCGATGCCGCCTCCCCCTGCTGAGGCTTTCAGCATAACGGGGTAGCCGATTTCACTCGCGGCGAGGCAGGCTGCCTGAATGTCTCCAAGGGATTCGGAAACGCCGGGCACTACAGGAACACCTGCCTCCTCCATTGCCTTTCGTGCTTCAATTTTACTTCCCATTTTGGCAATGACAGCTGGTGAAGGGCCGATAAACACAATGTTTTCTTCTTTGCAGCGTTGCGCAAAACGGCTGTTTTCTGACAATAATCCATATCCCGGATGGATGGCGTCGGCATTTGCTTTTTTCGCTACCTCTATGATTCTCTCAATATTTAAATAGCTCTCACTGACTCTCGATTTTCCGATATAATAAGCCTCTGTTGCTGCCTTTGTATGGAGCGCATCTCTGTCTGCTTCAGAATATACGGCTGCCGTTTTGATCCCAAGGCGGCTGCACGTACGAATGATTCTCATTGCGATTTCTCCCCGATTGGCAATCAGCACTTTTGTAAACAAATGAATTCACCCCTCATTAACTTGATGGTAAGTGAAACAGCTGAATCGTTTTTTCACGCAACTTATATTTTTGAATTTTGCCTGAGGCTGTCATAGGATACTCGTCTGTAAAGATGAAATAGCGCGGAATTTTGTGGCGGGCGATTTTCCCTTTGCAGTAGGCTTTCAGCTCTTCGGGTGAAGCTGTTTTCCCCTCTTTCAGCTTAATCCAGGCAGCTGCCTCCTCTCCGTATTTTTCGTCAGGCACACCAACTACCTGTACATCTAAAATATTTGGATGACGGTATAAAAATTCTTCTATTTCTCTCGGATAAATGTTTTCACCGCCTCTGATGAGCATGTCTTTTAATCTCCCGGTCACGCGGCAGTATCCGTCCTCATCCATAACAGCGAGATCACCGGTAAATAGCCATCCGTCTGGGTTGATTGCCTTTTGGGTAGCATCTTCGTCTTTATAATAGCCCTTCATGACATGATAGCCGCGGGTGCAAAGCTCTCCCTGTACACCTCTTTGAACCTCATGAAACGTGCCGGGCTCCACAATTTTCACTTCGACCTCAGGCAAGGCTCGGCCGGTTGTTTCCACTCTTCTTTGGAAGGAATCATTAGCTCTTGTTTGTGTGATCACCGGCGAAGCTTCCGTTTGTCCATAAGCGATTGTGATGTCTGTCATGCCCATTTTTTCAATGACAGCTTTCATCACTTCGCTTGGACAGGATGATCCGGCCATGATGCCTGTTCGCAACGATGACAAATCATAAGAATCAAAATCTTGATGATGAAGTTCCGCGATAAACATGGTCGGTACGCCGTGAAGCGCTGTGCATTTCTCGTTTTCAACCGTTTTAAGGACTGTGGCAGGTTCAAATTCTACAACAGGTACCATAGCTGCACCAACGGACACACATGCCAAAACGCCAAGCACGCAGCCGAAGCAATGGAAAAACGGAACCGGGATGCACATGCGGTCAGATGAGATTAATTTCATACATTCAGCGATATTTACGGCGTTGTTAATGACATTAAAATGAGTCAGCATCACTCCTTTAGGAAATCCGGTCGTTCCTGACGTGTATTGCATGTTAATCACGTCATTTTTTTCAAGGCTGTTCATTCTTGCTTCCAGTTCGGCATCTGTCACTGTTTGTGCCAGCATCTCTGTATCGTCCCAATGATACATACCAGGTAAACGTTTTTCACCGATATAAATCAGTGTTTTTAAACACGGATAGCGTTCTGATTGCAGCTGCCCTGGCTCTGCATCCTTCAGCTCAGGAATTAAGCTGTTGAGGATCCCTGTATAAGAAGTGCCGCGATAGGAATCCATGACGATAAGCGCATCCGCATCTGATTGTCTCAGCAAGTAATCAAGCTCTTGGGCTTGGTAATTCGTATTCACGGTAACGAGCACGGCCCCGATTTTTGCGGTGGCGAATTGAGCAGCAAGCCATTCCGGTATATTCGAAGCCCATATGGCCACGTGGTCTCCCTTTCCAATCCCCATCCCCATTAGCCCTTTAGCGGTTTGGCGGCACAGCCTGTTGAATTGCGCGTACGTGTAGCGGAGATTCCGGTCGGGATAGACAACCGCTTCTTGATCAGGATAGGCTGCTGCCGTTTGTGCCAGCAGCCTGCCGATTGTGCAATGGATGAGTTCGGCCATGTTTCGGTCCTCCTTTTACGAGATCAGAAAGCGTTTACATTTTATTTTAGAAGCTGTCTGGCGATCACGATACGCTGAATTTCTGATGTGCCCTCTCCAATTTCCATCAATTTTGCATCCCGCAGCATCCGTTCAACCGCATATTCCCTCATGTAGCCGGAACCGCCGTGGATTTGAATTGCTTGGTTGCATGCCCTTGTTGCCATTTCAGAGGCAAACAGCTTGGCATAAGCCGCTTCTTTCGTAAACGGGCGCTTATGATCTTTCAGCCAGGCCGCTTTTAATACCATTTGCCGTGCCAGATCGATTTCCATCGCCATGTCGGCAAGTTTAAACTGAATGGCCTGAAAGGAAGAAATCGGCTGTCCGAACTGCTTTCGTTCTTTTGCATAGGCTAAGGATGCGTCTAGTGCCGCTTGGGCAATGCCGACTGCAAGAGCGGCAATTGAAATGCGTCCGCCATCCAGGGTATGAAGAAACTGTTTAAATCCTTTTGAAGGGTCGCCGAGCAGGTAATTTGCGGGTACACGGACATCCTCTAGCAAAATTTCCGCTGTATTTGACCCGCGCACACCCATTTTATCGTACGGGCTTGTTATGGTAAGGCCGGGTGTATCAGTCGGAACAATCAATGCGGAGATGATATTATGTCCGCTCTCATTTTTGCCTGTCACTGCCGTTACAATCACCGTACGTGCGTAGCTGGCATTTGTGATCCAGCATTTTTCGCCGTTCATCACATATTCATCACCATCTATAACCGCTTTCGTTTGCGTGCCTCCTGCATCAGAGCCGGCATTGGGTTCTGTCAGACCGAATGATCCGAGTGCTTTTCCGGATGCTAGAGGAATCAAATGCTCCCGTTTTTGTTCTTCTGTCCCGAAGTAGTATAGAGGGCTTGCACCGAGTGAAACTGCAGCTGCATAGCTTAATCCTGTACTGCCGCATGCTTTGCCGATTTCTTCAACAGCTAAGGCATAGGAAATCGTATCTCCGCCTGATCCTCCATATTCCTCAGGAAAGGGGATGCCCATCAGCCCGAGATCACCCATTTTTTGAAACGTTTGTATCGGGAATTCACCCGTTTGATCCACATGTTCTGCGTGAGGAGCAATTTCTCTCTTTGCAAAATCCTTTACCATTTCACGTACCATTTGCTGTTCTTTTGTCAGCTCAAAATTCACTTGGTTTCCTCCTTCACATCTTTGTAACATCCTATTAAGTGAATTCAGTAATCATTCCCTGACAAAAGAAGTCTGAAAATTAAAACGGAACCACTTTCTATATGACAGCAGCAATGGAATGAACAAATATATGGCGTAAGCACATACCATCCATATTGCAACGCAATCTCTTGCCCTTCAGAAAGTGCCGGGAGGATGAAGGCATGGTTCCAAAGGAAAAACGTATCAATAAACAAGCCGCTGCCCCCATTTTTCTCGTTTCATACATCAAAATCTGCAGATTCAGATGTATTCCTATATATTTCTAAGTCGACAACTCCTTTGCCGGCCCAATAAGAAGCCTGTCTAATTAAGCCTTCTCTCATAAAATTATTTTTCAAGAGGACTTTTTTTGACGCTTTATTTGCAGGCATAACCTCTGCTTGAATTCGGTTTACGTTGACTTTATTAAATAAAAAAATGACCAGCATTTTGACGGCTTCAGTTGCAATGCTACGCCAATAATCTTGTCCTAGTCGGTAAAAATCATTTCCAAATTCACGTTCTTTCCTCCATTTGTATTTCTTTTATTTGTTTCTCTTAGTCCTTCAGCATCGGCCATACGTTTCCTGTCTATTCATAAAAAATGCAATATAAAGAGACGGCTAGTAAATAGCCGTCTCTAAGGGCTATTGATTTATTTTTCTTTTCGAGGCCTTACTTTCGTTGTGAAGCCGATCTGCTGACGTGACATAATACGTATAGGTTTTATTTGGTTTTGCCGTGTCATCCAGGAAGGTTTGCTTGTCGTTTGTTTTTCTTGCGGTGGCCAGTAATGCTTGCTTCTGTTTTCCTTCAGATCTGTATATCGCATAATAGGCTGTTTCCTTTGTTTTTCGATTTGATGGGTGGTCTTGTATGTGCAGGAGATTTCCGTTATCGTCTGCGGTTACTTTGGTCAGTTTCGGTTTTTTTGGCGCTTTGCTGTCGAGCCAAGGCATTTCGGGTACCAGTGCGGGCTTACTGTACAGGTCGGTTATGAGTCTGTCTTTGATGCCGAGCGGATTATTATTGAGGTCTTTAAGGCTGAAATGCATGCTTCCTTTTACCAGCTCCAGCTGACGGTTGAGGTTGATTTGTCGGGCGTATTCTTCAGGATCGGACCATGGCGGGTCAAAATTGTTATTGATTTTATAAGCTGCCTGCCCGATGTATAAATGAACGGGTCTGTTTTTGACTTCGTTGCTCCACCAATCAGCCAGCACGTCATAAGCGGCTGCGTTGAAGCCGATGCTCCAGTAAATTTGCGGGGCGATATAGTCGATGTCGCCTTGCTGGATCCAATGTCTCGTATCTGCATAAAGATCATCATAATTTCTGACGCCTGCTTTGGTATTTGATCCGGTTGGGTCGTCTTCTATGTTTCTCCATACACCGAATGGGCTGATGCCGAATTTAACATATGGTTTTTCAGCTTTGATTGTTTGATTGATTTGGCTCACAAGCTGGTTTACATTGTCTCTTCGCCAGTCATCAATATCAGGAAATGTGTCTTTCCCGTATTGTTCGTACTGTTCTGAATCAGGGAATTCCTGTCCGGCTATTTTATAAGGGTAAAAATAATCATCCATATGAACGGCATCAATATCATAATGCTTTACGACTTCTTCAATGCCCTCGACGATAAAATCCCTCGCTTCAGGAATGCCGGGATTATAATAAAGCTGCTTTCCGTAAGCAGCGACCCAGTCAGGATGCTTTCTTGCCGGGTGATCCTCAGACAATTTATTGAGATCTGTATGGTTCATCGTAATGCGGTAAGGATTAACCCAAGCGTGAAATTCAAGATTTCGTTTATGGGCTTCTTCAATCATAAAAGCGAGCGGATCATAACCTGGGTCTTTTCCTTGAACACCAGTCAAATATTCAGACCAAGGCCCGTAAGCGGACGGATAAAAGGCATCGGCCGTCGGCTTAATTTGAACAATGACGGCATTCATTCCCATTGACTGAACGTCATCCAGCAGGCTGAGATACTCCTGTTTTTGCGCTTCAATCGACAGCCCTTTTTTTGATGGCCAATCAAGGTTTAATACGGATGCAATCCATACGGCTCTCAGTTCCCTGTCCGTTTGTGCTTTGGCCAGATATGGAACGGTTATGATCAACGTTCCGATGAGCAAGCTGACAAGAATACGTACGATCGGCTTTTGACAACCCTTCATTGTATTTCGTCTCCCCCATTACATCGCTTTCACTATTTCGTTAATACGGTATTCCCGGGCTGTAAAAGGGTGCTTAATCGATTGAAGAAACCGGAATTATCACCGGGTGAACGTAAAAAAGTCCCGAAGCATCTTTATCTGCTTTAGGACTTTTTATCATTTATGAGTATTTGGACACTTTTTAACACGTCAACGAGTTTTACGCCTACGCCGACAGCTGATTCAAGAATGGCCTGTGCGCCTGCGATCGATAATATGAAAATCACCGGAACAGCGATATCAGGTAAAAAAAGATAGCCCAGCCCAATCAGGATGGCACACCAAACGCCGGCGCACCAGTAGCAATTAAGCATATAGCCAAAGTTTGAGGCCGGCACGTTTTTTTCATTCACGTGCCCGTTTGCATCAACAGTCCTTTTCTTTTTCATAAAAGGTTTTCGGATGAATTCAGTAATTTTGTCGAATACAATTAAGTGTGTCAGCCTGTAACTCGCCAGTATCAGCATAAAAAAAGTAAGCCAAGAAAGATGTTCCATGACAAGCCTCCAAGAAAAGGGATGTTGTTATCATTCCCCGCATTTTTGCATCCATTCTTATGCGCGACTCTCTAGCAAAAAGAAAACCGGACAGAGAATCGCTTCTGTCCGGCCTGTATTTGTTTAATGCTTGTTTGGCAGCATTTTTTGATCTGACGTAATCTTGTCTAATATATCAAGTATGATGCTTGCATTCTTTTCAGCACATTCACCTTCCAGCATGTCTTTGTGCGCGCCGTACCCGGTGTATTCGGTATAGCCTTCTTCAGCAGCGTCTTGCCATTTCTGTAATACCATAGGGCCGCTTGTTTCCGACTGAATGCCAGCTTCAATGAAATGAATGTTTGACTTGATGCGGCCTTCATTTATTAGCTGAGCCCAATAATCCTGATAGCACCTTTTTTTCTGCATCACTGTTTCTCTGACTGCTTCCGGCAAGTATGCGGCTGAGTCGTCTTTTTCGGTATCTGCTGTTATAGACTGATCCTTTTTGTAGGCGTCTACGATAATGAAGTCACTGACTTCTAATCCTTTCTGCTCCATAGCCTGTACGACCTCAAAAGCCAAGTTTCCGCCCGCGGAGTAGCCTAATAGAACGTACGGTCCTTCTGGCTGTATGTCGGTGATGCGGCTGACGTATTGTTCGATGCGGCTGTCTTCCTCAATAAAATGAAAGCCATATACGGCTGCTTTGTGATTTAGCTGTAGTGCCAAGTCTTTGAAATAAATCCCGAATCCTGAAATCGGCGGGAAGCAGAACAGGTTTTTTCCGCCTTGCTCGTTCAGTTGGATCACATGCTGTTCGCCAGCCGCTGTCAGCTGATTAGAATAAAGCTTTCCCGCAAGCTGGGCGATTGTCGGATTTTCGAATAAGACATCGATCGGTATATCAATATGCTGATGATGTTTAAGCATGTGTATCACTTGAAGCGCTTTAAGTGAATGTCCGCCAACAGCAAAGAAATCATCATGTATTCCGATCGTTTTGACACCGAGTACGCTTTTCCAAATTTGCATCAATTCCTGTTCGACCCAGTTTCTGGGCGGTGTAAGATCCTGACGATTTTCAGACTCGTTTTCAGGAATAGGAAGTGCGCTACGATTGATTTTTCCGTTTCCAGTAAGCGGCATACGGTCAACCCGGACCCAGCGCTGCGGAATCATGTAGTCAGGAAGCACACGTGCCAATGCAGCGCGAATTTCCTTTTCGTTTCTGCTGCCATCACTAACATAATGCGTGTATAGCTGCGCCTCTCCATCTGTTTCCACCGATGTAACTGCTGCTTCACGGACCCCTTCAATTTCTAACAGCCGCGCTTCAATTTCAGCGGGTTCAATCCGTTTTCCGCGAATTTTAATCTGCCTGTCAATCCGGCTGATATATTCTAGATTCCCATCGGGCAGCCACCGCGCCAAATCACCGGTACGGTATACTCTTTTTCCAGGTATGAAAGGATCAGGAGAAAAAACGGCAGCTGTTACATCATCTCTGTTCAAATAGCCTTTTGCCACCCCGTCACCGCCGACACATAGCTCTCCGGGAACGCCTATTGGCAAGAGACGTCCTTTTGCATCTAAGATGAAAGCGGTACAATTGCTGATCGGTTTCCCGATCGGGATTGGAGTCGCATAGTCTCTTTTAATCTCAAAAAAGGTTGAGAACGTCGTGTTTTCCGTTGGTCCATAGATATTATAAAGCGAAAGCTTCGGACACGCGTGTCTGACAGCATTTATAAGCTCAGGCGACAGCGCTTCGCCTCCGACATATAGCGTATGAAGCCTGCGGAACATGTCAGCTTGAGCTTGTGCCAGCTGATTAAAAAGAGCAGTTGTCAAAAACAGCACTGAGATGTTGTTTTCAAGTAAATACGCGCCAAAACGATCTGGTGTCAGCATTGTTGATTTATCAATGATATGCAGAGTTGCTCCTTTTAAAAGGGCCCCAAACATTTCAAAGGTGACGGCGTCAAAGCTGATGGATCCTGTCAGGATAAAGCGGTCATTTACAGAAGCTGATGTGTAATTGCTGTTGCAAACAAGGGACACGACATTGCGATTGGTGATCATGACGCCTTTAGGCCGGCCTGTCGAACCGGAAGTATACATGATGTACGCGAGATCATCCGGGCCAGTGACGATTTCCAAAGGTGTCGTATCTTCTTCAATCAGCGCCTCTGCATCTGCAGAAATGAAGGTTCCTGCAAACGCTGTGTTTGGCTCCAGTCCTTTTTGAACAATCAGCATAGCGGCTTTTGTCTCGTCGAGCATATAGCTGATCCGTTCAGGCGGAAGCTCCGCGTCAAGAGGAAGGTATGTCCCCCCTGCTTTTAAAACAGCCAGTACACTAATGATGAATTCAGGAGAATGACCAGCCAAAATACCGGCTGTCCCGTTTCGGCGCAGCCCGTTTTCATACAATGTTCTGGCCAGTGCATCCGATTTTTGATCGAGCTCACGATAAGAGATGGACCTATTTCCGTAAACTAGCGCCGTTTGATCTGGTGTTTTTGCTGTCTGTTCGCGGAATAGATCTGTCACTGTTTTGTTTTTTGGATACTCCGTCGAAGTGTCATTACATTGTGTTAACATCTGCTCTTTTTCTTTCGGATCAAGAAAGGAAAAGTCTGCAACGGGAATGTCAGGGTGATCTGCAGCAGCTTGTAACGCTTGTGTAAGCTGTCTTTGGATGCAGGTCATCCAGGCAGCATCATACACGTGCGCATTATAGCTGAACTTGATGACGAGTTCATCACCGGGAGCAACGACAAGGTTAAAATTGTACCCTGACTGTTCAGACACGTTTACATTGTCTATTTGCAGAGGTGAATTAATCCGATCAGCTGAGTCAGCCATTTTTTGCTGTAATGGATAGTTTTCAAAGACAATAATGTGGTCAATCAGTTCCTGTTTTAAGGCGGTGTTTGCCTGAATATCGAATAAAGGATGGCAGGTAAACGGCTCGGCGTCCAGCATATCTTTTTGACAGCGGGTGAGCAGTTCTGCTAACGTTTCTTCTTTGCCTGTTTGAACACGAACCGGAACCGTATTGATAAACAATCCGATCATTGACTCAACACCCGGGATTTCAGATGGTCTGCCTGAAACGACTGCGCCAAAAACGACATCGTCCGTTCGGTTGTAGCGCTGGAGCATGACACCCCAGACCGTTTGAATAAAGGTGGCAAGCGTGACGCCTGTTTGTTTGGCGGTCTCTTTCAGCTTGTCCGTCAGCTTTTGATGTAGAGTGAAAATTAATTCTTCGCGGTAATACCCTTCTTTTGCTTCTCTGTCCGTCACCCGAGGCAGCGGTGAGGGGGTGCTGTAGTTTTTCAGATAAGCACGCCAGTAGTCCGCTGCCGTTTCTTTGTCTTGTTTTGTCAGCCAAGAAATATAGGTGCTGTAGGGACGGACAGGCTCCATAGAAAGGTGATTTCCTGTATGGATAGATTGATAGATTTGCATAAATTCCTGCAGAATGATCCCGAGACACCAGCCGTCCATTAAGATGTGATGATGACTCCAGACACAGACATGCTCATTATCCGCTTTTTTGAGCAGAGAAATCCGCATCAGCATGTCTTTTTGCAAATCAAACCCTTTTTCCTTATCTATCTCTTTAAACTGTTCAATATAATCATTCTGCTCATTCGTTTGCAGGCTGGAAATGTCCTCATTGTGCAAATGGAATTTCCGTTCTGTCATCACGACCTGCCGAGGCCCCGATAAATTGGGGACGTGCGGCAGAAATACGGTTCTGAAGATATCATGGCGGTCGATGATGGCTTGAATACTGCGCTGAAACATCTCATAGCTAAGGTTTCCTTTTATCGTAAAGAGCGACTGCTCAACATATGCTCCCTCCTCTTTTTGGAGGAAGGAATGAAACAGCATGCCCTCCTGCATATAACTCAGAGGATATATGTTCTTGATTTTTTTGGTTTTCCCCATATGGCCTGCACCTTTCTATACGGTTTCATTAGTGAAAACTGAGCATATCAGCGATCTCTTGGAGTGCGTCCTCGGTCAGTTCATGATCATCAAAATCACTGATGGTTTTTTCTGTTTCTGTTTTGTTCAGACAGTGATCAATCAGCTTCAGTAAGTAGTGATGGCAATTCTCACAAAGCTGTGCAATTGTTTTATGCTGGAAACGGGATGTTTCATACGTCATGTTGACTGTCATTTTTCCTTCTGCTGCTATCGCACTGATATCAAGCGTTTGCTCACGGTTCCAAGAGGTGCTGATATCTTCTCCGGTCCCGAGCGGAGAAAACGAGAAGGTGTTTTCATCAGGCGCTTCAGTTGTACGGCTGTTTTCAAATTGACCCAGATAGTTGAAGCTGATTTCCGCTGTGCCGCTGAAATCGACGTCAGTTTTCTCAGGCGGGGTCAAATACTTGAGTACACCGTAGCCGAATCCTTTGTCCGGTACGCGTCTCAGTGTATCTTTTGTTGTTTTTAACACATGAACCAAGTATTCTTCTTGATCCTTGTCGGTCAAGTCTGAATCTAGTTTGACGAATAACGGATAAATGGCGGTAAACCATCCAACCGTGCGGCTGACATCTATGCCGTCTAACACACCCTCGCGTCCGTGGCTTTCTAATGACAATTTGACGGTAGATTGTTTCGTCCAATCCCGCAAAGCTAGAATCACGGAAGCCAGCAGCATATCTTGCGTATCTGTGTTATATGTGCGGTTGACGCTTTTTAAAAGCGCCTCCGTCTCTTTTGTATTGAGAGAGAATGAAACTGTATCCCGTTTTCTCTCATTTAACGTTTGATCGTTTATTTGATCAAACGGCAGTGCTTCTGCCTGATACTCTTCAGCTTCGCGCCAATAGGCGAGCTGTTTCATAAGCTGACGGCTTTCAGCATAGTCGGCGAGTTTTTCCGTATATGCTTTGAAGGAGCTAGTTTTAGGCGGCAAATCAATGCCTTCTCCCTTTACAGCCTGACGATATCCGGTTGCCAAATCCTCCAGCAGGACACGCCATGAGATGCCGTCAACGATGAAGTGATGAGCCGTTAGGAACAAAAAGTCTCCGTCATCTGCACGGAAAAGTCCGGCCTGCAATAGCGGCCCTTTTTCCAAATCTATGTTCTGTTGAATGCCACGTACATGGTGTTTCATAAGAGATTCATATGCATTGACTTCTGAACCTTTAAGATTGATGATCTGAAGGCTGTACAGTGCGTCGTCTGAATGACTGACCGGCCGATTATATTGAACCCATTTGCCTTGCTCAGACTGTGTGAACACCATTCGCAGCGCATCGTGGTGAATGGTGATGGCTTTTAACGTTTTGCGCAGCGCGTCTTCTTGGACGGAGGCATTCCGATGCAGCATAACAGATTGATTAAAATGGTGTTTCTCTTTTATATCTTGAGAAAGGAACCATTTCTGAACAGGTGACCATTGTACTTCTCCCTCAACCGGAGCTTGGCTGGCACTAGTATCGGAATCACGAATATAGGCTGCCAGTTCTTTAATTGTCGGATGACTGAATAAATCTTTAACCGACATTTGCTTCCCGATTCGATGAAGCCGTGCTGACACCTGTAACGCTTTAATGGAATCTCCTCCAAGCTCAAAGAACGAAGCGTCAATTCCGATTTTTTCTGCACCGAGCACTTCACCCCATATATCTGCCAGTTTTTGTTCTATCTCGCTGTTCGGTGCATGAAATGTCCGTACTTGATTGAATGCCGGTTCTGGAAGTGCCCGGCGATCCAGCTTGCCATTTGGTGACAAAGGAAGCGTGTCCAGCGTTTGAATAAACGCCGGCATCATATATAAAGGCAGCTGTTTTTTTAATTCGGCACGCAGCATTTCTGTATTGAAGTCTTGCTCTGCCACAATATAAGCACATAATTCGGTTTGAGCAGGCGCTGTTTCGCGAGCAAGGACAACGGCCTCTTTTACTCCGTTTATACGGCGGATAACCGATTCAATTTCTTTCGTTTCTACACGGTGGCCTCTGATTTTGACTTGATCGTCCAATCGTCCTACGTACTCGATCGTACCGTCTGCCATCCATCTGGCTGCGTCACCTGTTCGATACATGCGTTTTTCGTGCTGAAATGGGTGCTGAACGAACGTTTTTGCTGTCAGTTCCGGAAGATTGACGTACCCTCTCGCAAGCCCTGTTCCTGCTATGCAAAGCTCGCCGGCAACGCCGATTGGCTGAAGCTGATCCCCGTTTAAAATCAGCACTTCAGTATTGTCGATCGGCCGGCCGATGCATACGTTTTTCTGCCGTTCCATATGTCTCATGGCTGTGGTTGCCACACTGTTTTCTGTCGGCCCATATTCGTTTGCTAGCTCTGTATTCGGACATATTGCCATGCTGCGGTCTATCAATTCCCGGTCAGCTGCTTCTCCTGCAAGCGTGACTACTCTAAGCGTCTTTGCATCTTCCGGCTGTAGGACGTCCAAAAGCGCCCGATATAAAACAGGGACGATAATCATATGTGTAATTCGATGATGAGATAGATCATGCTTAATGGACAAAATATCTTTCGCTTCGTTTTCATCAGGCAGCACTGTCTTTGCACCTGACAAAAGCGGTGTGAACATACTTGTTAAAAAGCCGTCAAACGAAAAAGAAAAGAGCTGAAGGACTGTGTCTGTCTCATTCAAAGCATAAGCGTTTTGCCGCCACTGCAGGGTGTTGGCTATTCCTTTATGCTCGACCATCACTCCTTTAGGCTGGCCTGTCGTTCCTGAAGTGTAAATGATATAAGCCAAATGCTGAGGGCGTGACACTTGCGGAAGCGGTGATCCGTCGTATGTCTCCGCGTTCTCTAGGGCGAATATCTCACCTTCAAAATCTTCAAGTGCTTCTTGGTCCGCAGCAGGTAAAGTGATGAGCAGTTTGGTTCGGCTGTCGCCGAGTATATAGCGTTTCCGTTCCGCCGGGTATTCCGGATCAATCGGGACATAACAGCCGCCGGCTTTCCAAACGCCCAGAATGGCTGCAATCATGCTGAAGGAACGAGGCATCATAATTCCGACTGGTGTGTCCGGTTTAACCCCGCGGTCACGCAGTGCCCATGCAATGCCATTGGACCATTCGTCCAGTTCCTGATAGGTGAGCGTGTTTTCTCTGTTGACGAGTGCAGGAGCATTCGGAGTCAGCGCTGCTTGTTTTTCAAACAGGTGATCGATTGTTTGCCCTTTATGTTCATTTTCTTGGCCGCTGTTAAACTCATTCAGCAGTTTGTTTCGTTCTTCATGAGTCAGAATGTCGATATCGTTAAGAAGTGTGTTCGGGTTTTCGACGATATGGCTCAGCAAATTTGTCAGATGATATGTCCATTGTTTTACCGTTGCTTTTTGAAAAAGAGCAGACGAATATTCAAATTGTAAATGAATTTGCTCGTCACCCTCAGAAGCCTGCAATGTGATGTCAAATTTAGAAACATGATGAGAAACGCTGGCCGGCTGGAGTTGTATGTCATCCAGCTCCAAAGTCTGTTGCTCTGTATTTTGTACGACTAACATGGCGTCAAACACTGGATTTCGGCTCATATCCCGCGTTACACCGAGCTTGTCGACAAGCTCTTCGAACGGATAATCCTGATGTTCGTAAGCTTCCAATGCGGTCTCGCGAACTTTCTGCAAAAATTGCGCAAACGGCTTTCCGCCCTCCGGGCGTGCCCGAAGCGCCAGGGTGTTGACGAACATTCCAAGTATCGGCTCAAGGTCCTTGTGAGGACGTCCGGCAATAGGCGACCCGACGATGATGTCTTCCTGTCCGCTTAAGCGTGACAATAACGCTGTGTAAGCTGCCAGGAGCACCATGTACAGGGTGCTTCCGTTCTCGCGTGCGAGCTTGTGAAGCCCGGCTGTGAGTTCTTGATCGAGCGTAAATGAAACTTGATCACCCGTGAAGCTTCGCACCGGCGGCCGGGCGTAATCAGCCGGCAGGTCCAGTACAGGCAGCTCGCCTTCGAGCTGCTTCAGCCAGTACGCCTCCTGCGTCTTGTACGTGTCTCCTTTTTTAAAGGCCTCCTGCCATACGGCATAGTCTTTATATTGAATGTGAAGCGGAGGAAGCTCCTGATTGGCGTACAGCTTTCCGAATTCCCGAATGAGCGTATTGACTGAAACACCATCTGAAATAATGTGATGCATATCGACCAGTAATAGATGCCGCCCGTCTGATATCTTGACGATTCCCGCCCGGAACAGCGGAGCTTGGCTGAGATCAAACGGCTGGATAAACGATGCCGCGGCTTCCTGTTCAGTTTGTCCGCCGAGCACAGAGGTGTGGAATGTAAACGGCACTTCGTCATGGATGCGCTGAACCGGCTCGCCGTCTGTGTCCGTTGTAAAGGACGTCCGCAGTGACTCGTGGCGTTTGATCAGTGCTTTAAATATCGCGTCTAATCTTTCCACATCCAAGTTTCCTTCAAGCTCCAAGGCCGCAGGCATATTGTAGCCTGTGCCTCCATCCTCCAGCTGCTGGAGCACATACATCCGCTTTTGGGCGGAGGAAACCGGGTAGGTCTCGCGTTTTTCTGCCGGCTTAATGGCTTCATACGGACTTTCCGTTCCTTCGCTGATGACAGAAGCCAAACCTTCTACCGTGGGATGGGCAAAAACCTCCTTCAGCGGCACCTGGACGCCGAATTCCTTGGCAATCCGGGAGACAAGCGCGGTGGCTTTTAAGGAATGGCCTCCCCGGTCAAAAAAGTTGTCGTGAATGCCGACAGGGCCGCTTTTCAGCACTTCCTCCCACAGCTGGGAAAGCTTCATCTCTGTCAGATTTCTCGGTGCCGAGTAGGTTTCCCGATCTGCCGCTCCGTCAGGAGCAGGCAGCGCTTTTCGGTCGAGCTTCCCGCTCGGGGTAACCGGCCATTGTTCCATCTCAATGATATGAGCAGGAATCATGTAGCCCGGAAGCAATGTCTCAAGCTGCTTGCGCACTTCATTTCTTCCGAGCCCTTCTGCATACGCACATAATTCCGCCTCGCCGCTTTCTGTACGAACAGTCACAGCCGCTTCCCGCACGCCTTCTATGCTTCTGAGCGCCGCTTCGATTTCTCCCGGCTCAATCCGGTAGCCGCGGATTTTCACCTGGTCATCCAGACGGCCGAGGAATTCAACCTGTCCGTCAGGCAGCCAGCGCGCCAAATCACCCGTTTTGTACATGCGTTCACCCGGATAAAATGGATCATCAAGAAAACGTTCTTCTGTTAATTCCGGGCGATTCAAGTAGCCTCTGGCGACACCGGCTCCGGCGATATACAATTCCCCGATACATCCAGCAGGCAGCACCCTCTGCTTCTGGTTCAGAATATACAATCTGACATGATGAATAGGTTTGCCAATGGGAATGCGGTCAAGTTTTTCATCAACATGGCAATCAAAGAATGCCGCTTCTACAGTAGCTTCGGTAGGCCCATAGGAATTGGTTAATGTAACATCTGGCAGCAATTCACAGAACCGAGAGACAAGATGAGCCCCTAGCTGTTCGCCTCCAGAAAACACTCTCTTCAGCCTGTTCGTTTTGATCGGTACAATGCCATTTTTTATATATTCTAAAAACGCATGAAGCATAGAAGGCACAAAATGCATCGCGGTAATCTGCTGTTCTTCTATGACTTTCAAAATCATGTCCGGTTCTTTTTCGCCTCCTTGAGGAAGCAGATAAACAGAGGCGCCAGCGTACGGCCACCAAAACAGCTCCCATATCGAAGCATCGAAGGAATACGACGTTTTATGCAAAATGACGTCCGATTGATTCAAAGGATAGCGGAACTGAAGGGAATTCAAAAAATTCACTGCAGATTGATGCTCAACCTGTACCCCCTTAGGTCTTCCAGTAGAGCCGGATGTATAAATCATATAGGCTAAAGAATCCGGATAGACTTCAACATTTGGATTGGATACACGATGTGTCAGCCCGCTGTTTAATTGACTGAGATGAACGATTTCTCCATTAAAAGCCGGAATGTCTAGATTGTCAGATTGAATAAGGAGAATCCCAGAATCGCTGTCCTTCAGCAAAAAGCGGATCCGTTCCTCTGGATAATCCGGGTCAATAGGAAGATAAGCGCCGCCTGCTTTTAGAATCGCATAAATCCCGATCAGCATTTCAGGGGAACGCCTTCCCATAATGGCAACAGTCGTTTCGGCTTTTACTCCGCGGTCGATCAACTCCCAGGCTACACGGTTCGCCCGTTCGTTCAATTCCTTGTAGGTTATCGCTCCGTCTTCAAAGATTACAGCCGGTTGGTCAGGTGTTTTTGCTGCTTGCTGTTCGAGTGTATGGTGCAAGGTCTGATTCAACGGATAGCCTGTCTCTTCAAGCGGATGGCATGAGTCAATGAAAGACCTTTCTTCTGCTATTGTCAGGATCGGAATATCGTCCAATTCCATCTCAGGACTGGAAGCCGTGTTTTCCACAAGTGTTGTAAAAAGGTCGGCCCATCTTTGAACGGTATCTTTTTCAAACAAAGCGGTACTGTATTCAAACTGACAGTACAGCTCAGCTTCATGCTCCGTGACATACAGGGAAATATCGAACTTAGATATCGGATGCTGCAAATCGTTCCATCTAAGCAGCAAATCATTCATTTTCAGTGTTTGCTTTTCCATATTTTGCAGCACAAGTGTTGTATCAAACAGCGGATTCCGGCTCATTTCCCGCTGCACACCGAGTTGATCAACCAGCTCCTCAAACGGATAATCCTGATGCTCATAGGCCTCCAGGGCAGTCTGCTTGACTTCCTTCAGAAAATCCGTAAATGTCTTATTGCCGGCTGGGTGCGTCCGAAGCGCTAATGTATTGACGAACATGCCAAGGACCGATTCAAGATCGGCATGCGGGCGTCCGGCAATAGGCGAACCGATCACGATGTCTTCCTGACCGCTTAACCGCGACAAAAAAGCTGAATACAATGCCAGCAGCGTCATGTACAGCGTACTCCCATTTTTGCGGGCTAGCTGCTTCAGGCGGGATGTGATTTCTTCATTCATTTGAAATAAAATTTTTCCGCCTGAGAAATTCCGTTCTGCCGGTCGGCGCTTGTCTGTTGGGAGCTCAAGCACCGGCAGCTCACCGCTAAACTGTCTCAGCCAGTAAGTCTCCTGCTTTTTGTATGTGTCTCCCTTTTGAAATTCCTGCTGCCAAACGGCGTAATCTTTATATTGGATTCGTAACGGCTTAAGCGTCCGATTTGCATAGCGCTCAGTGAATTCGCGGATTAACAGCTGAACGGATACACCATCAGAAATGATATGATGCATGTCCACCAGCAGCAAATGCTTCTCGTTCGCAAGCTTCACAAGGCCAGCTCTGAATAACGGCGCTTGACTGAGGTCAAATGGACGGACAAATCCAGCAGCAGAGGCTTCCTCACTTAACGTAAACGGAACTTCACTGTGAATACGCTGTACGGGCTCGGCGTTTTCTCCCGGCACAAAGGACGTTCGAAGCGGCTCATGCCGGCTGATCAGTTCCTTGAATACAGCAGCCAATTTTTCGCGATCAAGCTTCCCTTCCAGTTCTAAAACTGCCGGCATGTTGTAGCCGACACCGCCATTATCTAGATGCTGGAGCACGTACATCCGTTTTTGAGCTGATGATACTGGGTACGTCGGTTGTTCTTTTGCCTGTGCAATCGCCGCATAAGGATTTTCCTCTGCATTTCGAATGATGAAAGCCAATCCCTCCACTGTCGGATGGGCAAATACGTCCTTCAGCGGGATTTGTACATGAAAGTCTTTGGCGATTCGCGACACAAGCACCGTTGCTTTTAACGAGTGTCCGCCGCGGTCAAAAAAGTTATCGTGAATGCCGATTGGGCCTTCCTTCAGCACATCTTCAAACAGCTGTGAAAGCTTTACCTCTAACAGGTTCCGCGGAGCAGCGTATGTATGACTGCTGATTGAAGCTTCCGGTTCTGGAAGAGCTGATTGATCGACTTTCCCGTTCGGCGTCAAAGGAATGCTGTCCACCGAGACCCATTTGGCCGGAATCATATATTCTGGGAGCTCACTTGCCAGATATTGTCGCAAAGCCGAGGGATCCAGCCTGTGCATACTGCTATAATAAGCGCATAACTCATGTTCTCCGCTTTGATTTTGCCGGATAAGAATAGCAGCTTCTTTTACCTCCGGATGATTCATTAACGCGATTTCTATTTCTTGCGGCTCGATTCGATAACCTCTGATTTTCACTTGATCGTCGGCTCGACCGATATATTCAAAGCTGCCGTCTTCACGAATTCTCGCTACATCTCCCGTTCGGTACATGATAGCTCCGGACCTGAAGGGATCGGGTAAAAATTTCTCTCGCGTCAGTTTATCGTTATTGATATAACCTCTGGCGACACTTGATCCGGATATATAAAGTTCTCCTGATACTCCCCGAGGCTGCAGCTGTTTTTGGCGATTTAAAATATACATATCAGTACAATCAATCGGTTTGCCAATCGGAGGAAACTCAGGAATTTGGTCACCCGGATATATGGTATATGCCGACACTACATGAGTTTCTGAAGGTCCATAATGATTATGAAAGTACATGTTGCGCTGACGCAAAACATCTTGGAGGAGACTGGAAACGATTAATTGCTCACCGGCTGTAATTAGGTGTTTTACATCACGAGGAAACGCGTTCGCAAATTCCTGTTCGCTGAAAATCATTTTGATAAAAGCTGTTGGGAGAAACACAATAGCCGTCTGATGCTCTTTTATAAATGCAAACAGCTGAGGCACGTCTCTTTTTATAGCTTCAGGTACGATATGAAGTGTGCCGCCTTCCAGCAATGTTGAAAATATTTCTTGATAGCAGACGTCAAAGGCAGGAGTAGCAAATTGCAAAACGTTATTTTGAAAGTCAATGCCAGAGCGAGTGAATTCAAACTGCAGCAAGTTCGCCATATTTCGATGTTCAAATTGAACGCCTTTTGGTTTTCCTGTTGTGCCTGATGTGTAAATCATATAGAGCAGATCGTCCGCGCTATTCACTGAATGCAAGCAGCTGCCGTCTTCGATTTGAGAATCTTCCATATAGGTAACATTCAGGCCAGTCTCAAGCAAAGGTGCAAAACGCGCTTGTGAAACGACATGAGAGCAGCCGCTGTCATTCAGAATATAATGGATTCTGTCAGACGGATAATGGGGATCGATTGGAACAATGGCGCCTCCAGCCTTCAATATACCGAGAACACCGGTAATGAACTCAGCTGAGCGTTCCATCATGATTGCGACAGGTTCCTGCCTCATAACGCCTTTTTTCTGCAAATGCCGTGCCAATCTGTTGGCGGATTCGTTCAATTCTTTATAGGTCAGAGATTGTGCTTGATCAATTATAGCCTGCGCGTCAGGCGTCTTTTCTGCCTGTTTTTCAAACATGGCATGGATGGTTTCATAAGCTGGTGTGTGATCTTTGATTTCCCCAATCAACTGCAGCTTTTCATTGTCTGTTGTGATATCGATGTCCGCTGGTGAGAGATGCGGATGATCTAAGATTTGAGAAACAGTGTTCAACAGATGCTCCTTAACAGAAAGCACAAAGGAACGGTCATGCAGTGCTGGATCATAGCTCATTTTTATATGGATTTTTTCCGCTGGCGCGACCATGAGATAAAAGCTGTAATTGGTTTCATCCGCCACTTTGAAGTTATGAATCTGAAAAAGATCTGAATCGTGCTCCTGGCTGTTCAGCATTTCTATTTCTTTCTGCACCGGATAGTTTTCGAATACAAGAATGTGATCTATCAAACCTTGCTTGACTGCTGAACGGGACTGTATCTCGTATAGAGGATGGTAGCTGTACGCTTCTGCAGCAAGGCGATCCTTTTGCATGTCTTTTACGAGCTGTAAAAATGGCCTTTTTGATCCGTGTAGCCGTATGGGAATTGTGTTGATGAAAAGCCCAACCATTTGTTCAATTCCTTCAATGTCTGAGGGCCTTCCTGACATGACAGAACCGAATACCGCGTCATCACTATTGTTATATTTTTGAAGAAGAATCCCCCAAAGGGTATGGAAAATCGTGCTGAGTGTGACTTCTTCTCTTACGGCAAGCTCTGAAAGCCTGCTGCTGTCTTCTTTTGAAAATGAAAATGTAATTTGCTCCTGCCTGCTTGTACTCTTTGTTTTTTTCTGCTTCGGAAGCAAGGTTTGCTGCTCATAGCCGGAAAGATAATTGTCCCAATAGGAAACAGCTTTCTCTTTGTCTTGCTCCATCAGCCAATTGATATAAGTTCCGTATGGCTGAACGGGCTCCAGTGATAATGGAGCCCCTTTTATTTTTGATGCATAAATCTGAAGAAATTCTTTTAGTACAATGCCGAGGCACCAGCCGTCCATCATGATGTGGTGAAAGGTCCAAATACAAGTATATTGCCGCTTTCCGGTTCGAATAAGTGTGATGCGCATGAGCATATCCTTTTGCAGATGAAACCCTTTGGCGCGGTCCTTTTCTTTTATTTGTTCGACAAACGCAGATTGGCCCGCTTCATCTAAATGAGCAATGTCCTCCTCCAGTACACTGACAGTCCGTTCTCTCAGGACAACCTGCTGAGGTGAAGAGACATTTTGGCTGATGAAAATCGTTCTGAAAATGTCATGTCTTGCTACTAAAGCATTGATGCTCTCTTGGAAAAACTGTAAATTAACTTCTCCCTCTATTGTAAAAGAGGCTTGTTCAACATATGCCCGTGAATCTTTTTGCAGGAGGGAATGAAAAAGCATTCCTTCCTGCATATAAGACAGCGGATAAATATCCTGAATTGAATTCGTTTTTGTCATGTTCATATCTCCCTGTCACGATTTTCTACAAGTCTTCCACCAAGCTGGATATACTGTCCAAATCCTCTGCCGTTAACGATTGGCTGCTGAAATCGCTCAGCGTCTTTTCTGTGTTCTGTTTTTCAGCACAGTGTTTCATAATGTCCTGCAGATAGCATTCAATTAGGTTGATAAGCCGCTCCATTGTCCTCCTGTGAAACCGTGCTGGCGCATAGCTGAGCTGAAAATGAAGCTGATTTTCTGCTGCCATCGCACTCATTTCAATAAGCTGTTCCCGCTTCCAAGTAATAGTGATGTCCTTACCGCTCCCAAGACCGGACGGGCGGAAACGGTCTTGTCTTCCTATGTCGTTGAACTGCCCCAAATAGTTAAAGCCGATTTCAGGTGTTTTTGAAAACACCATACTTTTATATTCGGGAGGTGTGATATATTTCAACATGCCGTAGCCTACCCCTTTGTTCGGTATCCGGCCCAATGTATCTTTCACGGTTTTAACTGCGGTTCCAAGCTCATCCGCTTGATTTTCAAAGTCAATAAGGACGGGGTAAATGGATGTAAACCAGCCAACCGTGCGGCTGATGTCTAAATCCTGCAGAATGTGTTCTCTGCCGTGTCCTTCCATTGCCATACGGAGCTTGTTGCCCCCTGTCCAGTCACAAATCGCTAAGGAAGCCGCCGTCAAAAGAATATCTTGTGTATCTGTGCCATAAGCGTGGTTTACCTTTTGCAGCAAGACCGCGGTGTCTGCTTCAGTGAGTGAAAAGCGCAAAGTTTCCCTTTCATTGCTGTTCATATTCTCCATATAAGGCATTTCATATGGCAGTTCCGCTGCTTTTTCCTCTTCAACCGTCCGCCAGTACGTTTCCTCGCGAATCAGCTTGCTGCTTTGGGCATAATCTTGAACTCGCCGTGCGTATTCAAGATAGGAATCTGTTTTAGGCGGGAGCTGTATAGCCTGTCCAGAAGCTGCTTGATGATATGCCGCTGACAGGTCCTCCAGTAAAATTCTCCATGATACCCCATCAACGACCAAATGATGAATCGTGAGAAATAAATAATCTCCGGTCAGCGTTTTAAACCAAGCGGCATGCAGTAATGGTCCTTGTTGGAGATTAATGCTTTGCTGAAGATTTGAAACTTCTTCTTTAATGCTCGTTTCCCAATCAATACCCGGATCTGAAACATCAGAAGTCCTTAAGCTGTACAGTTTGGATTCATGAATGTCTTGGTTGATTTGCAGCTGTTGTCCGCTATCATCCCGATAAATCATCCGCAGTGCATCATGATGCTCTGCCAGTTTTTTCAGTGACGCGCGCAATGCATCTTCAGACAAACAATCAGGACTAAACAGCATGACAGACTGGTTAAAATGGTGTCTATCTTCTATATCCTGAGAGAGGAACCAATGCTGAATGGGTGTCCATGGAACAGCTCCCTGAACAGATCCTTGGTCTATGACTCTTTCTGTCTTGCGGATGACTGCTGATAAATCTTTTATTTTCGGATGGCGGAATAAATCGCTTGCATGCAAGCTCCATCCATAACGCCCGAGGCGCGCGGATACTTGAAGAGCCTTAATAGAATCTCCGCCTAGTTCAAAAAACGAATCTTCTATTCCGATTCTCTGTGTCCCGAGAACCTCCTGCCATATGATTGCAAGCTGTTCTTCAAGGTCATTTCGAGGCGGGACGTACGTTTGTTTAGATGTGATATCTGGTTCAGGCAATGCTTTTCGGTTCAATTTTCCGTTGGCCGTGAGCGGGAGAGCATCCATTTCTATCATATAGGCCGGCATCATATAGCCAGGCAGCATTTGAGAAAGGTGAGTACGCACTTGTTCAGCATCTGTACCCTCTTTTACGCTTATATAGGCGCAAAGCTCCTTGCTGCCTAATTGTCCTGGTCGCGCCAATACAGCTGCTTCTTTGACACCGTCTATATGACGAAGCGCAGATTCAATCTCACCAAGCTCAACCCGGTACCCCCTTATTTTTACCTGATCATCGACACGGCCTACGTATTCAATTGTGCCGTCAGGCAGCCAGCGTGCCAGATCACCGGTACGGTACATTTGTTCGCCGGACGCAAATGGATTTGGCACAAATTTCTCTTTCGTCAGGTCTGGGCGACCAAGATAGCCTCTTGCCACACCATCTCCGCCGACACACAGTTCACCGACAGCTCCGGTCGGCTGCAGCATTCCCCATTTATTTAAGATAAATGCGGTTGAATTACCAATCGGCCGGCCGATTGGGATGGAATGATCATACGTTTTTTCAATGTGAAAGCAAGTCGAAAATGTTGTATTCTCAGTCGGCCCATATCCGTTCCAGATGGACAATTCTGGGCATGCTTGCTTGATTCGATTGACATGACTGGCTGACAGAGCTTCTCCGCCAATAATCAGATTTATGAGCCGGGAAAATATTTTCTCATTCTGTTCTGTTAAATGGTTGAAAAGAGATGCAGTCAGCCACATTGTGGTGATTCCGTTTTGTTCTATGTATCTCTTAAGCTGATGGGAATCCAGAAATGTTTCTTTATCTGTGAGATGCAAAGCAGCGCCATTTAGCAACGGCCCGAGTATTTCAAATGTAACGACATCAAAACCGAGTGAAGAAGTCAGCAGAAGCCGGTCTTCAGGTGTAAATTCAATGTAATTGCTGTTTTTAACGAGACGGATCACACTTCGCTGTTCAATCATGACACCCTTCGGTTTGCCGGTTGATCCTGATGTATAGATGATATAAGCGAGTGAATGTGGTCCTGCTGGAGATTCAAAGTTCTTCGCTTCTCCTTGTCCTTGAATCTCTTCAATGACGATTTGCTCACAATTATGCTCTAAGTCTAATTGTTGACTATTTGTTTTTTCAGATCGAAGGAGTATTTTTGCACCGCTGTCTGACAGCATATATGATATTCGGTCAGCGGGCAGATCCTTAGCAATAGGCAGATAGGCTCCTCCAGCTTTCAAAATGCCAAGCATTCCTGCTGCAAGTTCTGGAGTTCGTGTTGTCAATAATGCAACTACAGTTTCAGGTCCGACTCCTTTTCTCCGAAGAACAGCAGCAATCCTGTTTGCCCGGCTGTTCAGCTCCTCATACGTTAATGTTTGTTCATCGCCGGCCACTGCTATGGCATCAGGCGTTTGTGCAGCCTGTAACTCAAACAGCCTGCTGATGGTTTCATGTCTCGGATACTCTCTTTTTGTACAGTTGAGTTCATGGATAAGGAAATGGGTTTCATTCTCGTCCAATACATGTATTGTTCCAAGTGCTGCTTTGCTGTCTTGGATGATGGCGCGTAGCATATTCATTAAATAGTGAAGCCACATTTCGATCGTTTTTTTCTGATAGAGATCCGTGCTATATTCCATTTGAAACATCATAGATCCATTAGATTCCTCGTACGCATACAGGGTTAAATCGAACTTCGATACTTGATGTCCCATATTTGTTGCGGGCCGGAGACACAGGTCCTTCAGCTGCATGGATTCTTGGTCCATATTCTGAAGCACAAACATCACATCAAACAGCGGATTTCGGCTCATATCCCTTGTCACGCCGAGCTTGTCGACAAGCTCTTCGAACGGATAATCCTGGTGTTCGTAAGCTTCCAAGGCGGTCTCGCGAACTTCCTGCAAAAATTGCGCAAATGGCTTTCCGCCCTCCGGGCGTGCCCGCAGCGCCAGGGTGTTGACGAACATTCCAAGTATCGGCTCAAGGTCCTTGTGAGGACGTCCGGCAATAGGCGACCCGACGATGATGTCTTCCTGTCCGCTTAAGCGCGCCAATAACGCTGTGTAAGCTGCCAGGAGCACCATGTATAGGGTGCTTCCGTTCTCGCGTGCGAGCTTGTGAAGCCCGGCTGTGAGTTCTTGATCGAGCGTAAATGAAACTTGATCACCCGCGAAGCTTCGCACCGGCGGCCGGGCGTAATCAGCCGGCAGGTCCAGTACAGGCAGCTCACCTTCGAGCTGCTTCAGCCAGTACGCCTCCTGCGTCTTGTACGTGTCTCCTTTTTTAAAGGCCTCCTGCCATACGGCATAGTCTTTATATTGAATGTGAAGCGGCGGAAGCTCCTGATTGGCGTACAGCTCCCCGAATTCCCGAATGAGCGTATTGACTGAAACACCATCAGAAATAATGTGATGCATATCGACCAGTAATAGATGCCGCCCGTCTGATACCTTGACGGTCCCCGCCCGAAACAGCGGAGCTTGGCTGAGATCAAACGGCTGGATAAACGCTGCTGCGGCCTCCTGTTCAGGTTGCCCGCCGAGCACAGAGGTGTGGAATGTAAACGGCACTTCTTCATGGATGCGCTGAACCGGCTCGCCATCTGTGTCCGTTGTAAAGGACGTCCGCAGTGACTCGTGGCGTTTGATCAGCTTTTTGAATACGACATCCATTCTTGTAAGATCCAGCTTTCCTTCCAGCTCCAAGACTGCCGGCATATTGTAGCCTGTGCCTCCATCCTCCAGCTGCTGGAGCACATACATCCGCTTTTGGGCGGAGGAAACCGGATAGGACTCGCGTTTTTCTGCCGGCTTAATGGCTCCATACGGACTTTCCGTTCCTTCGCTGATGACAGAAGCCAAACCTTCTACCGTCGGATGGGCAAATACCTCCTTCAGCGGCACCTGGACGCCGAATTCCTTGGCGATCCGGGAGACAAGCGCGGTGGCTTTTAAGGAATGGCCTCCCCGGTCAAAAAAGTTGTCGTGAATGCCGACAGGGCCGCTTTTCAGCACTTCCTCCCACAGCTGGGAAAGCTTCATCTCTGTCAGGTTTCTCGGCGCCGAGTAGATTTCCCGATCTGCCGCTCCGTCAGGAGCAGGCAGCGCTTTTCGGTCGAGCTTTCCGCTCGGGGTAACCGGCCATTGTTCCATCTCAATGATATGAGCAGGAATCATGTAGCCTGGAAGCAATGTCTCAAGCTGCTTGCGCACTTCGTTTCTTCCGAGCCCTTCTGCATACGCACATAATTCCGCCTCGCCGCTTTCTGTACGAACAGTCACAGCCGCTTCCCGCACGCCTTCTATGCTTCTGAGCGCGGCTTCGATTTCTCCCGGCTCAATCCGGTAGCCGCGGATTTTCACCTGGTCATCCAGACGGCCGAGGAATTCCACTTGTCCGTCTGGCAGCCAGCGCGCCAAATCCCCTGTTTTGTACATTCGCTCCCCCGGATAAAATGGATCATCAAGAAAACGTTCTTCTGTTAATTCCGGGCGATTCAAGTAGCCTCTGGCGACACCGGCTCCGGCGATATACAATTCTCCCGCTACGCCGACAGGCTGTACGGATACATGCGGATCTAACACATACAGACGCGCGCCAGGCACAGGTTTTCCGATCGGAAGACGCAAGCGATCCCTGTCCAGCTCAGGATCATACGTGTAAAATGCCGCATCAACAGTTGCTTCTGTCGGCCCGTAGCCGTGAACGAGCGATGTCTCGGGCAGCGAAGAAGCAAAACGGGCTGCCGTATGAGGGGCCAGCGGTTCACCTCCGGCGAATACGCGCTTCAGGCTTCCCGGTGCTTCGATTTCCGCTTGGTCCAAAAAGCTGTTCAGCATGGCCGGAATAAAATGGGCCGTTGTAACGCCTTCCTCTCGAATGGCTTTTACCATCAATGCCGGATCTTTCTCCCAGCCGGACGGAAGCAGATAGGCCGAAGCACCTGAAAGCGTCCACCAAAACAGCTGCCAGACAGAGGCATCAAAGGAAAAAGACGTTTTCATCATAATGATGTCGTCTTCCTCTAAAGGAAACTGCATCTGCATGCCGGTCAGAAAGGAAACCGCCTGGCGGTGCTCAACGGCGACTCCTTTCGGCCGTCCAGTGGAGCCCGACGTATAGATCACATAGGCGAGAGAATCGCAGTCCGCTTGATGAAGAGAGTGATATTCGGATTCTTCATTCGCAAGAGCCGTCAGATCCACTTCAAGTGTCTTCCCCGAAAAATCAGGTGCCTTTAATCCCGGCTGTGTCAGCAACAATGCTGCCCCGCTGTCTCTCAGCATATAGCTCAGCCTCTCCTCTGGATATACAGGATCAAGAGGCAAATAAGCCCCGCCTGCCTTTAATACGGCGAGAACGGCTGTCAGCATGTCCGGCGAACGCTCGCTTAGAACACCAACAATGCTTTCCTTCGTGACACCGTGCGCCGTAAGGCGCGCTGCCAGCCTGTTGGCGTACATATCAAGCTGTGCGTAAGTCAGCGAGCCGCCAGAAAAGCGCAAAGCCGTCCGCTCCGGCGTCAAAGCCGCCTGACGTTCAAACAGCCCGTGCAGCGTCGGAGCTAACGCTGAAACAGCTCCCGTCGCATTATATTCAGCAACCATTTTCTGTGTTTTGTCTTGATCTAGTAACGTCATCCTTGAAACAGGAAGAGAAGGATCAGAGATGACAGCTGAAATCATATGCTGTAAATAATCTTTTATCTCAGCAATTATGCCAGGCTCATATAAACCTGTATGAAAATTGATGCGCACGAATAATGTGCGGCCTGGAATCACTTTGACGCTGCATCCATAATTCGTCTCCTCCGCCATCGCAAAGTTTTCCACTGAGAAACCGAACGATCCAGTCTGGTTTAGTCCTTCAATTTCTTCCTGGGTCGGCACGTTTTCAAACACGATAATATGATCAATGAGCTCTTGTTTAAGAGCACTCTGCGCTTGAATGTCATATAGAGGGAAATAGCTGTATGCTTCTGCTTCAGTCATTTCCTTTTGCATCCGACTGACCAGGTCAGAGAAAGAAAGAGATTTGCTTTGGACCCGGATGGGAATGGTATTAATAAAAAGGCCGACTATATTTTCTACATCTTTCAGCTCAGAAGGCCTGCCTGAGACGACTGATCCGAACACGGCATCGTCACAGCGATTGAATTTTTGCAGCAAAATCCCCCACAAAGCTTGGAAAACGGTGTTAAGCGTTGCACCGGATGCTGCTGCGATTTTCTGCAAATCGGACGTTTCTTTTTCAGAGATAGTAAACGTGACCTGCTGTAATTCACCTTCTGATACTTGCTCGTTTCTTTTTGGCAAAGAAGAAGCTTTCTCGAAGTGCTGCAGCCGCTTTTTCCAATACGCAGCTGCCTCTTCACGATCCTGCTGCATTAGCCATTTAATATATGTTCCGTACGGCTGAACTGGCTGCAAATATGGAAGCCGCCCTTCTCCCAGCGCTTGATAAATGTGGAGAAAGTCTTTAATGATAATGCCTAAGCACCATCCGTCCATTAAAATATGGTGATGGCTCCAAATGCACACGTAACGCTCAGGCGCCCATTTTAAAACGGATATTCTCATCAGTACATCCGACTGAAGATCAAAGCCCCTTTTTTTATCTTGTTCCTTGAATGCTTCTGTACAATGTTCTTTCTCTCTCTCATTAAGATGAGAAATATCTTCAAAATGAACACGGCAAGAACGGTCTTTAAGCACCACCTGACGAGGTTTGGCTACATTTTTGTAGATAAAAGTCGTTCGAAAGATTTCATACCTGTCAAAAACAGCGTCCATACTTTTCTGGAAACGGTCTAAGTCAAGCTGCCCCTTGATTGTAAAAGAAGCCTGTTCAAAATAAGCTCTCGACTGTTCATCATACAGCGAATGAAAAAGCATCCCCTCCTGCATAAAAGACAAGGGATATATATCCTGTATTTCGGGTTGCTGCGGCATCAATGAATCTCCTCTCCTATAGTTTGTTGACGGCTCCCATAATTTCACTTAAATCCTCCAGCGTTAATTCCTCATCAGTAAAATCAGCGGCACTCCATTCACGGTTTTCTTTGCCCGTGCAATGCTGGATTATGTTTTCAAGCGCATGTTTAAAATGATCGGCTAATGCCTGTATGGTTTGTTTCTTAAATTGAAGTCCGTTATAAATGATGTGCATGTGCAGGCACCCTGATGAAACGGCTCCGCTGATATCAAGCACATAAGGCCGCTCCCAATCCGGGCTGATTTCATTCCCTGTCTTAATATCAGAAATCTCAAAAGCCTTTGATTGAACATCCTGATCAAACTGGCCTAAGTAATTAAAGCTGATTTCCGGGTTGCTGTACTCAGCATCCCATATCTTGTTGATATATTTCAGCACTCCATAGCCTGCGCCTTTATGCGGTATGCGGTGCAGCATGTCTTTTGTCTGTTTAATGTATCGCCCCAGCCGCTCACCTTCATTCGTATAGTCAGAATCACTCATATCAAGCCATACAGGATAAATTGAAGTGAACCAGCCAACTGTTCTGTTCATGTCAATATTGTCAAGATAATCTTCTCTGCCGTGGCCCTCCATACTGATTTTGAAATGGTCAAGTCCCGTCCATTCCTGCAAAGCTAGGCCTAAAGCAGTCAGAAGGATATCATTTGTTTCCGTGTTGTATGCGTTGTTAGCAGCAGTTAACAGCAATTCTGTGTCTTCACGGGACAGCTCGAAATCAATTACTTCTGTATCTTTGAATGAGTTCGATATGATCGAATGATCTTTGGGAATTGGTTCAATATGCCGATCCTCCCGCTCTTTCCAATACGCGATTTCACGCTGCAGACGCCGGCTTTTTGAATAGTCAGCCAATGTTTGTGCATAGGTGAAATATGAATCTGTTTTTTCCGGCAGTTCGATGGGTTTTCCTGAGACTGCCTGTTCGTAAGCAATTGAAAAATCCTCAAATAAAATGCGCCATGAAACGGCATCAATGACTAAGTGATGAATCGTCAGAAACACATGGTCCCCATCTTCGGCTCTAAACAAACCAGCATGAAGCAAAGGGCCAGTCTCCAATCGAATGGTTTGCTGAATTTGGTTTGCCATCTCTTCAATCTGTTTGCGTGCTTCGGCTGATAAGCCCTGTGAATCACCTGCTGTATTTGAGTGGTGATCTCTTACATCAAACAGTTCAAAGGCATATAGCTCCTCATCTGGAATATCTGGTCCTCTGTTAACCTGTACAGGCTTGCCATCTTTGTAACGGCATATGATTCTCAGTGCGTCATGATGAGTCACCAAACTTTTCAGTGCCTTTCTGAGTGCAATGTCATCAAACCGTTCAGCCCGGTAGAGCATAACGGATTGATTAAAATGATGGGCTTCCAATGATTGTGAGAAAAACCATTGCTGTACAGGTGTCCAAGGCAGCTCACCTTCAACGGGCGTTTGGTCAATTACGCGAACAGCTTTGCGAACGCGAGCCGACAGTTCACCAAGCGTCTGATGCTCAAACATCTCACGCACTGTCGTTTCATAGCCTCGCTGCTTCAGCCGCGCACACACCTGCAACGCTTTTATTGAATCCCCTCCAAGCTCAAAGAAATTCGCGCTGACACCTATCTCCTCCGCTTCGAGCAGTTCCTCCCAAATGTCAGCCATCGCCTTTTCAATCTCATTTCTAGGGCTGATATCATTCTCAGCTAGAGCCCGCTTATCTGGTTCCGGCAGGGCCTTCTGGTCGAGCTTGCCGTTAACCGTCAGCGGGATGCTGTCAATCTGGATCAAACGGGCAGGCACCATAAAATCAGGCAGAACGGCTCTCAGGGCAGCACGGATATCTGCTTCATTTACAGCCTGTCCATCTTCCGCAACCATGTAAGCATAGACAGCGGATTGTCCTTGTTCATCAGCTCTTGTAATGACAGCCGCCTCTTTAATTATTGGTAGCTGAAGCAGAGAAGCCTGGATTTCACCGAGCTCGATGCGGTGTCCTCTCACTTTTACTTGATCATCAATGCGGCCCATATATTCCAGCTCTCCATTTGCCAGACGCTTTGCAAGGTCTCCGGTCCGGTATAATCTGTCTCCCGGAAGATAAGGATTAGGTACAAATCGGGCCCCGGTCAAATTATCTCTGTTCAAATATCCCCGGGCTACCCCTTCTCCGCCAATATACAGCTCTCCTGGAACTCCTGTAGGCTGAAGATTCATATAAGCGTCCATCACATAAGCCTGAAGGGTTGCCAACGGTTTTCCGATATTGCTTTTATTTTTTTCTATATCAGCTGAGGACAATTTCTTATATGTCACATGTACAGTTGTTTCAGTAATGCCGTACATATTGATCAGATCAGTATCAGGGTATTTCTCGTTCCAAGTTACAAGCATGCCGGGCTGTAAAGCTTCTCCGCCGAAAATAACGTATCGCACATGTAATCGGTCCGTATGGTTTTCTTCTTCATGAATGAGTCCGTAAAAAGCAGTTGGAGTCTGATTGAGTACTGTGACGCCTTCTTTTTTTAACAATAAGCGGAATGCATTCGGATCGCGGGCTGTTTCTCTGGAGACAACAACCAGCGTACTTCCATTCAGCAACGCTCCGAACATTTCCCATACTGAGAAATCAAAGCAATATGAATGGAATAAAGTCCATACGTCCTCACTGCCAAAATCAAAAGGCAAATCCTGATGCTTCAATAGACTCATCACATTGCGGTGCTCGACAACGACGCCCTTTGGCTGCCCAGTGGTTCCAGATGTATAAATCACATAAGCTGGCTGGTCTGCTAATATTTCTTGCACTTTCAAATCAGGCGAAATCAATTCGTTTTCGGCGTCATTCAGATATAAAATTTGCCCATGGTAATCCGCCGGTTTGTTGTGTCCGGGCTCTGTCAAGAGAATTCTTGCCCCGCTGTCATTCAGCATAAAGCTGATGCGTTCTTGAGGATATTCAGGGTCAATCGGCAAGTATGCCCCTCCGGCCTTTAGAATAGATAAAACACCAATCACCATATCAGGCGATCGATCAAACAATAAACCGATAATATCCCCGGATCGGACTCCTTGTTTCATCAGCATAGCCGCTGTCCGTTCTGCTTTTTCATTCAAGTCACGATAAGTCAGCCGTATATGATCGCATACCACTGCGGTATGTTCGGGATGTTGAGCTGCTTGTTTTTCAAATAAATGAACGATGCTTTCTTCTCTTGGATAGTCAGCATACTGACCCATCGTTTCAAGTAGCAATTCGCGCTCTGGAGCAGACAGCAATTGCATTTCCGAAAGCTTCATATGAATGTCAGAGGTTATTCCTTTCACCAGCTCAATAAAATGAGAGGCCCATCTAGCAATGGTCTCTTCTTCAAACAGCGCGGTACTGTATTCGAAGCGGCAGCGAATGCCATCGAAATGCTCCTCGGCGTGTAATGTCAAATCGAATTTAGATACATTGTGTGACGGGGTTACAGACGAGATAGATAAACCAGGCACTTCAAACCGGAAATCTTCGCTGTTTTGAAGCACGAGCATCGAGTCAAACAGCGGATTGCGATTGATCTCCCGTTTCGTTTCAAGTTTATTGACGAGCTCTTCAAAAGGATAATCCTGATGCTCGTATGCAGTCAGAGCAAGTTCGCGAATTTCCTGCAAATAAGAGCTGAACGTTTTGTGGCCCTCAGGCTGGCATCGCATAGCCAATGTATTGACGAACATCCCGATGACCCGCTCCAGATCAGCGTGCGGTCTCCCGGCAGCAGGCGAGCCGACAACCATATCCTCCTGTCCGCTCAGTTTGGAAAGCATGATGGAATAGACAGACAGAAGGAGCATATACATCGTCGTTCCCGTTTCAAACATCAAGCGGTGCAGTTCTTCCGCTGTTCTTTTATCAATGTTTACTTCAAATGTCCCGCCGCTGAAATCAGGCAGAAGCGGCCTCGTTTTATCAAGCGGCAAATCCAATACTGGAAGGCTGCCGCCAAGCTGCTTCAGCCAGTAGGCCTCCTGTTTGCTGTAATGCGTTTCCGGGAACTTCTCTTGTTGCCAAACCGCAAAATCCTTATAGTGCAGGTTTAAAGCTGGAAGCTCTTTTCCGCAATAAAGATCAGTGAATTCTTGGACGAGTGTACTCATAGAGATTCCGTCAGCAATGATGTGATGCATATCGAGCAGCAAATAGGCTCTTTCTTTTTCAAGAGATATCAAGCTTGCTCTAAAAAGCGGTCCAACCGTTAGATCAAACGGTTTGATAAAGGACGAGATCGCAGACTGCAGCATTTGTTCTGATTCAATTTCAAGCTCTTTCAGATCAGCTGTCAGCGCCGGATGAATCCTTTGCACTGGCTCACCGTTGTTCAGTTCAAATGAAGTACGCAATGATTCATGCCGATTCACAAGCTCTGTGAGAACTTTTCTCAATCTCCCGCGATCCAAATGTCCTCGCAGTTCCAGTACTGCCGGCATGTTGTAGCCTGTGCTGTCATCTGCCAGCTGGTAGAGAGCGTATAATCTTTTTTGCGAGAAAGACAGCGGATAAACATCTCTATAATCCGCAGGTTCAATCTGCGTAAAAGCATGCTCATGGAAACTCATCAGTTTGGCTGCCATGCTTTCCACGGTCGGATAAGAAAAAACGTCACTGAGCGGCAGCTCGATATTCAGCCGTTTATGTATTCTTGATACGAGTGTGGCTGCTTTTAAGGACTGTCCGCCTAATTGAAAGAAATCATCGCGAATACCGATTTGATTTCTGTTCAGTACCTCTTCCCAAATGCGTGCCAGTTTAGTTTCCATTAAAGTGTGTGGCGGCATGTACGTTAAGCTAGTTGTGTTTTCTGGTTCCGGAAGTGCGGAACGGTCGAGCTTCCCGCTGGATGTTAACGGCATTTGAGTGACTTTGATGATGCTTGCTGGAATCATATAGGACGGCAATGTACCGGCTAGATGCTGGTGCAGATTCGGAAGGCCGTTTCCCATTTCCGGAACGATATAAGCAACGAGTTCCTTTTCCTCATCAGACACATCACGGGCAAGCAACGCAGCTTCCTTCACTCCAGGTGCTTGCCGAAGAACAGTTTCAATCTCACTCAATTCAATGCGATATCCCCTGATTTTTACCTGATCATCAAAACGTCCAACATATTCAATCGTGCCATCAGGCAGAAAGCGCCCTGCATCTCCGGTTCGATATAAGCGTTCCCCTTTGAGGAATGGATGGTCTGTGAATGCTTTCTCTGTTAGCTCTGGCCGCTTATAGTACCCCCGTGCGAGACCCGCGCCTGAAATACACAATTCACCCGCCGCGCCTATCGGCTGCAGCTGATCTCCTTGTGAAATATATACTTTTGTATTGGCAATCGGGCGTCCGATCGTGATTTTCTCTTTTTCGTTCAGATGCCGAAGTATTGTTGTTGCCACACTGTTTTCTGTCGGTCCATATTCATTTGCAAGTTCAGCGGAGGGGCAAATCTTTCTGCTAGACTCTAGCAGGTCGGGAGTCACTGCTTCGCCCGCAAATGTCACGATACGAAGACTTTGTGCATCTTCAGCTGTCAGCACTTCTAATAACACCCGGTACAAGGAAGGAACAATAAGCATATGACTGACCTTGTATTGAGCTATTTTCCGTCTAAGGGCGAGCACGTCCTTCGCTTCGTTCTCTGTTGTCAGCAGCACGCATGCACCGGACAGAAGCGGAGTAAACAAGCTCGTCACGCAGCCGTCGAAAACATAGGAAAACAGATGAAGTGCTGTATCCCCTTTCCTCATGCCGTACTCTTCCCGTCTCCACTGCAAGGTATTTGCAATTCCTTGATGGTCAACGAGCACACCTTTTGGCCGTCCTGTCGTTCCTGACGTATAGATCAGGTAGGCAAGCTCACCAATCGATGCATCAGGAGAATCCGTTCTGTAATGTGTTGTATGTCCTGATGTCACAATACTGCCTTTATAGCCTGACGGGATGGATGAAATAAGTTCTTCTTCTGTCAGTAAGAGAGCTGCTTGACTGTCATGCAGCAGAAAAGAAAGCCGTTCTTTCGGATAACTTGGGTCAAGAGGCAGATAAGCGCCGCCGGCTTTCCAAATTCCAAGCAGGGCAGCAGCCATGTCCATTGACCGTTCCATCATCACAGCGACAATCCCGCCAGATCCAGCTCCCTTTTCTATCAGGGCGTGCGCAATCTGATTGGCTCTTTCATCTAATTGCCGATATGTCCGGCACTCATCTCCCATTCTCAAAGCAGCCGCGTCAGGTGTTTTGAGAGCCTGCTCCTCAAACAATTGAGATACCGTTTTGTTTGGATAATGGCACTCCGTTTCGTTAAACGATTGAATGAGCTTTTGTTCTTCAGGAGGCACAATGTTGATGTTTCCGACAGCAATATCCGGATTTGACAAAATACAATCCATTGCCTGCATGAGGTGCCCCTGAATCCGAAGCACCTCTTCCCGTTCATAAACGGCGGCATTGTAGCTGAATTTAATATAAAATGATTCACCTGGAACGATGACAACGTTAAAGTCATAGTTGGTTTGTTCTGACATAGAAATGTCATCGAGCTTCAATGCGTTTTCGTCATTTTCGCTTTGCCTATTGACTGCCTGCTGAAGCTGTACGGGATAATTTTCAAAGACAAGAATATGATCGATCAATCCTTGCTTCAAAGCACTGCGGTTTTGAATCTCATAAAGCGGATAATAACCATGCTGCTCAGAGCGTAAAGTATCCTCCTGCACGGATTTGACAAGCGTAGAAAACGCCATTTTCTCTGCAGATTGAATACGCACTGGAACGGTGTTAATAAACAAGCCGACCATTGATTCGATCCCGTCAATTGCAGACGGACGTCCGGAAACAACAGAGCCGAAGACCGCGTCATCGGTTCCGTTGTACCGATGGAGAAGAACACCCCATAGACTCATAAATAAAGTGTTTAATGTAACACCCCAATTTTGGGCAGCTGCTGTCAATTTCTGAACGATAGCCTGATCCAAAGAAAAACGGATATGTGCGGGTTCATATTCCTCGTTCGCTGAGCGGCTTTTTAGCTTGGGAATAGAAGCGGTCTTGCCGTACTCCTGCAGATAATCTCTCCAGTATGCAGCGGTTTCTTCTTTATCTTGTTCTCCGAGCCATTCAATATAACGGCTGTACGGCACCGTGCTTCCGAGCTGTACAGGCCTGTTATTTTTAAGTGAGTCATACATGCTGAAGAATTCTTTGAGGATGATGCCCAAGCACCAGCCATCCATGATGATATGGTGATGTGTCCAGACACATGTATATGTGCTGTCTCCTCTATCAAAAAGCGTAAGCCGCATTAACGGATCTTTTTGCAAGTGAAACCCTTTTTCCCGGTCCTGCTGCATAAAGTCTTCTATCAGAGCAAGCTGCTCACCATGTTTCAGGTGAGAGAGATCTTCCCTTTGTACGGTTAATTCACGGTTTGTCAGCACAACTTGCTGCGGCCCAGTGAGATCCGGCACCTCCTTAATGAATATGGTTCTGAAAATATCGTATCGGGAAACAAGAAGATTTAAGCTCTTTTGAAACGAATCGATACACAGGCTGCCTGTAATGGTAAACGAGGTTTGTTCCATATAAGCTTTAGAGCTGAAATCAAGCAGTGAATGAAACAGCATCCCTTCCTGCATGTACGATAACGGATAAATATCTTGGATCTGTGTTGCTTGCGTCATCAATTCCACACACCTTTTCCAAAAGTTAAAGACCTTTAACGAGATTTTCGATGCTAGATAATGCGGATGTCGTTAATTCTTTGTTGCTGAAATCGCTCAGCGTTTTTTCTCGTTCTTTTTTCTTTGTACAATGCTCAATGATCTCGATAAGATGACTGTGAAAGCTGTCCATCAAACACTGAATGGTGTTTTCGTGAAACACACGGGTGTAAACTGCTTTGACTTGCAGATGCCCATCTGTTATCAAAGCATTCATATCGAGCTCGTACTCTCTTTCTCTCTCCCCAGCTATTTCGTAACGAGGCTGATAAGAAGACAGTTGAAACAAATCCGAACTCTCATCTTCGCTGAATTGTCCAAGATAATTGAAGCTGATCTCAGGCTCTTTATGCTGTATGGCTCCCTTTTGGACTAATAAGCCGTAGCCCGTTCCCTTATGCGGCACTCTTCTCAGCCTATCCTTTGTCGCTTTGATTCTGTAACCGAGCTGATCTTCGGATGAATGCGGTACACTCATGTCCAGAAGGATAGGATAAATAGAAGTGAACCAGCCTACTGTTCGTGAAATATCAATATTCGGAACATGTCCTTCTCTTCCATGGCCCTCAGTGCTGATTACAATTTGTTCGTGTCCGCTCCATTCGTAAAGCGCCATTCCTAAGGCAGTCAGCAAAAGTTCGTTGGCATCAGTCCCATAGGCTTGCTGCGTTTCAAACAGCAGTTTTTTAGTCCAGTCACTGGCTAATACAAACGCAGCTGTTTCAGCACTGTTTTGATGCCTGTCCGACTCAGCCCTGTCCTTAGGCAGAAAAACGTTATGAGCATCCAAAGTCGTTTGCCAATATGTTATTTCTGATAACAATTGCCGGCTTCCGGCTATCTGTGCCAGACCATTGGCATATGATAAATAAGAATCGCTTTTCGGCGGCAGTTTGATCTCTGTTTGCTCCAAAGACTGTTGGTAGGCTGCAGCTACATCTTCAAGCAGAATCCTCCAAGAAACGCCATCTACAGCGAGGTGGTGGATCGTAATCAGCAAATGGTCTCCCTCTATCGTTTTAAACAAGCCTGCTTGCAGCAAAGGTCCTTCTTTTACATTCATATTGCTTTGAAGCACGATTTCCTCAGCAGCAAATTTTTCTTCCAAGAGTGTGCCTTTTGCCTGTTCTTTTGTCCAATCTGCCACGTGTAATCCGAACAGTTCGTTTTCAGTGATCTGAATGCCGCGATTGTACTGAACGACACGCCCGGCATGATTCTGTGTAAACACCATGCGAAGCGCGTCATGATGCTCAGTCAATTTTCGCAGCGCTTGACGAAGCGCGTCGGCATGAAACCCCTTTTCGCTGAAAAGCATGACCGATTGGTTGTAATGATCACGAAAAGCATGACGCTGATCGAAAAATCTGTTCTGAATCGGTGTGAGATCCGCTTCACCTTCGATAGGCCTCTGTTCAGCCTGAGATGTCAATGGTGTGATATGGCCGCTCAGCTCATGAACTGTTGGATAGCGGAATAAATCCTGTATAGTCATGCTCCAGCCTTCAGCTGCCAGCCGGGCGGACACTTGCAGTGCTTTAATAGAGTCTCCTCCAAGCTCAAAAAAGGAGTCGTGAATGCCAACTCGAGACACGCTCAGCACGTCCTCCCAAATCTGCGCTGTCATTCCCTGCAATTCGTTGATCGGTGCAGTATACGGCCGCGAGAAAGCTTCATTTGGTGCCGGTAAAGCTCTTCTGTCCAGCTTCCCGTTTAATGTCAGCGGCATCTTTTCCAAAGGAATGATATGCGCAGGAATCATATATGCCGGCAGCATTTTTGATAGAGCACCGCGGAGAACCGTTGTATCGGCATCTGACGGCAGAATATAAGCTGCCAAACGAGCCTGTCCATTCGTATCACTTTGAACCGTAACAACCGCTTCATTCACAAGTCCTGTTTGGAGGAGCACACTTTCAATTTCTTCTGTTTCGATTCTGTACCCGTTTATCTTTACTTGGTGATCTATCCGGCCAAGAAGTCTGAGAGTGCCGTTTGGAAGCCAGCAGGCCAGATCCCCTGTTCTATACAGTCTTTCTCCAGGCACAAATGGATTCTCTGTAAATTTCTTATCCGTTAATTCAAATTTTCCCTGATAGCCCTTGGCAACGCCGGCTCCGCCGATGCAAAGCTCGCCGGCAATACCGATCGGCTGTATTTGATCAGTCTGGCTGAGTACGTACAGTTTTACATTGGGAAGCGGGATGCCGATCGGTACGCTGTCTCCCGAATACTCTTCACCCATATTCATTTCATAGTAGCTTGAATCGATCGTGGCCTCTGTAACCCCGTAACTATTGATTAACCGCATTTTGCCTCCGAAACGCTCCGCCATTGTTTGGAAGTCATGAGCTTTCACTATATCCGAACCAAGAATAAGAATGTCTAAGTCAGAAAGACTAAGCTGATTGCGGTAGACATATTCCATAAATGGGACAATGAGTGCCGGCGTTGACTCCATGATCGTGATACGCTGGCGGTTCATCAATGCATATAATTCAGCAGGCTCAAGCCTTGTGTCATCAGGGCAAATGACTAGAGTCCCTCCGTTGGCCAGCGTTCTCGCCAAATCTCCTGAAAAGACATCAAAGGAGAAGCTCGCCATTTGAAGCAGCCTGACAGGCATTTGATCGAGCTGATATATTCTGCGCCAAGCAAGAACAGCATGAGCAAAGTTTCGGTGCGTAACGATAACGCCTTTAGGCGCACCGGTTGTTCCTGACGTATAAATGATATATGCCGAGTCCTCCGGGACAGGAGACGAAGCAAGATTGCAACTTTTTGCTTCATAGGAACTTTCATCATCAAGACAGACACGAGAAATATCACCTATATCTGAGCCTGAAATCAAATGCTTTACTTCATTTTGTAAAAGAAGAATTTCAGCCCCGCTATCTTTGAGAAGATATTCAATCCGGGCTTTTGGGTAATGAGAATCTATCGGAATATACACGCCGCCGGCTTTCATAACGGCTAAAATACCAACAATAGCATCAATGGATCGCTCCGCTAAAACAGCAACGATTGGCTGCTTCTCTTTTCCTTTTTCTTGCAGTGTGCGCGCCAGACGATTGGCTTTTTCGTTGAGATGGCGGTAGCTGATCTGTTTTTCACCGTCAATAACAGCTATATGCTCCGGTGTCTCTTCAGCCCTCTTTTCAAACATGCGATGAAAAACGGTATCAGTTTGAGAACATTCAACGTGAGGTTTGTTGAGTTCTATCAAAATCTTTTGTTTTTCTTTTTCGCTGAGTATATTCACTTGTGAGAGAGTGGTATTAGGATTTGACGTGGCAGCACGCAAAAATTCGGTAAAATGAGCCGCCCAGCGTTCAATTGTCGTTCTCATAAATACGTCGGTACTAAATTCCATGTCACATTTGATGACTCCATCTGATTCATCTGCAATCAACGTCATGTCAAATACAGAAATTTGATGAATGACATTTGCAGGCCGGGCTTTTATGTCTCCAAGATGAATGTCTTGCTTGTCCATATTTTGAAGAATAAACATTGTATCAAACACTGGGTTTCGGCTCATATCCCGCGTTACGCCGAGCTTGTCGACAAGCTCTTCGAACGGATAATCCTGGTGTTCGTAAGCTTCCAAGGCGATCTCGCGAACTTCCTGCAAAAATTGCGCAAATGGCTTCCCGCCCTCCGGGCGTGCCCGAAGCGCCAGGGTGTTGACGAACATTCCAAGTATCGGCTCAAGGTCCTTGTGAGGACGTCCGGCAATAGGTGACCCGACGATGATGTCTTCCTGTCCGCTTAAGCGTGACAATAACGCTGTGTAAGCTGCCAGGAGCACCATGTACAGGGTGCTTCCGTTCTCGCGTGCGAGTTTGTGAAGCCCGGCTGTGAGTTCTTGATCGAGCGTAAATGAAACTTGATCACCCGCGAAGCTTCGCACCGGCGGCCGGGCGTAATCAGCCGGCAGGTCCAGTACAGGCAGCTCGCCTTCGAGCTGCTTCAGCCAGTACGCCTCCTGCGTCTTGTACGTGTCTCCTTTTTTAAAGGCCTCCTGCCATACGGCATAGTCTTTATATTGAATGTGAAGCGCAGGTAGCTCCTGATTGGCGTACAGCTCCCCGAATTCCCGAATGAGCGTATTGACCGAAACACCATCTGAAATAATGTGATGCATATCGACCAGTAATAGATGCCGCTCGTCTGATACCTTGACGATCCCCGCCCGAAACAGCGGAGCTTGGCTGAGATCAAACGGCTGGATAAACGCTGCCGCGGCCTCCTGTTCAGGTTGTCCGCAAAGCACAGAGGTGTGGAATGTAAACGGCACTTCGTCATGGATGCGCTGAACCGGCTCGCCGTCTGTGTCCGTTGTAAAGGACGTCCGCAGTGACTCGTGGCGTTTGATCAGCTTTTTAAATACGACATCCATTCTTGTAAGATCCAGCTTTCCTTCAAGCTCCAAGGCCGCCGGCATATTGTAGCCTGTGCCTCCATTCTCCAGCTGCTGGAGCACATACATTCGCTTTTGGGCAGAGGAAACCGGGTAGGTCTCGCGTTTTTCTGCTGGCTTAATGGCTTCATACGGACTTTCCGTTCCTTCGCTGATGACAGAAGCCAAACCTTCTACCGTCGGATGGGCAAATACCTCCTTCAGCGGCACCTGGACGCCGAATTCCTTGGCGATCCGGGAGACAAGCGCGGTGGCTTTTAAGGAATGGCCGCCCCGGTCAAAAAAGTTGTCGTGAATGCCGACAGAGCCGCTTTTCAGCACTTCCTCCCACAGCTGGGAGAGCTTCATCTCTGTCAGGTTTCTCGGCGCCGAGTAGATTTCCCGATCTGCCGCTCCGTCAGGAGCAGGTAGCGCTTTTCGGTCGAGCTTCCCGCTCGGGGTAACCGGCCATTGTTCCATCTCAATGATATGAGCAGGAATCATGTAGCCCGGAAGCAATGTCTCAAGCTGCTTGCGCACTTCATTTCTTCCGAGCCCTTCTGCATACGCACATAATTCCGCCTCGCCGCTTTCTGTACGAACAGTCACAGCCGCTTCCCGCACGCCTTCTATGCTTCTGAGCGCCGCTTCGATTTCTCCCGGCTCAATCCGGTAGCCGCGGATTTTCACCTGGTTATCCAGACGGCCGAGGAATTCCACTTGTCCGTCTGGCAGCCAGCGCGCCAAATCACCCGTTTTGTACATGCGTTCACCCGGATAAAATGGATCATCTAGAAAACGTTCTTCTGTTAATTCCGGACGATTCAAGTAGCCTCTGGCGACGCCGGCTCCGGCGATATACAATTCTCCCGCTACGCCGACAGGCTGTACGGATACATGCGGATCTAACACATACAGACGCGCGCCAGGCACAGGTTTTCCGATCGGAAGACGCAAGCGATCCCTGTCCAGCTCAGGATCATACGTGTAAAATGCCGCATCAACAGTTGCTTCTGTCGGCCCGTAGCCGTGAACCAGCGATGTCTCGGGCAGCGAAGAAGCGAAACGGGCTGCCGTATGAGGGGCCAGCGGTTCACCTCCGGCGAATACGCGCTTCAGGCTTCCCGGTGCTTCGATTTCCGCTTGGTCCAAAAAGCTGTTCAGCATGGCCGGAATAAAATGGGCCGTTGTAATGCTTTCCTCTCGAATAGCTTTTACCATCAATGCCGGATCTTTCTCCCAGCCGGACGGAAGCAGATAGGCCGAAGCACCTGAAAGCGTCCACCAAAACAGCTGCCAGACAGAGGCATCAAAGGAAAAAGACGTTTTCATCATAATGATGTCGTCTTCCTCTAAAGGAAACTGCATCTGCATGCCGGTCAGAAAGGAAACCGCCTGGCGGTGCTCAACGGCGACTCCTTTCGGCCGTCCAGTGGAGCCCGACGTATAGATCACATAGGCGAGAGAATCGCAGTCCGCTTGATGAAGAGAGTGATATTCGGATTCTTCATTCGCAAGAGCCGTCAGATCCACTTCAAGTGTCTTCCCCGAAAAATCAGGTGCCTTTAATCCCGGCTGTGTCAGCAACAATGCTGCCCCGCTGTCTCTCAGCATATAGCTCAGCCTCTCCTCTGGATATACAGGATCAAGAGGCAAATAAGCCCCGCCTGCCTTTAATACGGCGAGAACGGCTGTCAGCATGTCCGGCGAACGCTCGCTTAGAACACCGACAATGCTTTCCTTCGTGACACCGTGCGCCGTAAGGCGCGCTGCCAGCCTGTTGGCGTACATGTCAAGCTGTGCGTAAGTCAGCGAGCCGCCAGAAAAGCGTAAGGCCGTCCGCTCCGGCGTCAAAGCCGCCTGACGTTCAAACAGCCCGTGCAGCGTCGGAGCTGCAGGCGAAACAGCTTTCGTTCTGTTAAATTCATATAAAATTTTTTCTTTCTCACGTTTTTCTGCCATATCTAATTCTTTTATAGTACGATGAGGATTTTGAAGCGCGTTTTCCAGCAACGTAAGCAGGTGGTGCTGAATCCGTTTAATGTCCTCAAGAGAAAATAATATATGTTGATAGTCGAAATTTAATTGAATGGCTCCAGTGTCTATCCGCTCCTGTATTTGAACAGAAAGCTCGTTCGCGGTGTATCCGCTGAAATAAAGCGCCGTCTCATAATTTAAATCATCCGCTTTTTTCCATTGAAGGGGATGGTACTGCATAGATATACCAATCAGGTTGTGTAAATCCTTGTGTTCTTTTCTTAATTCATTCACCAGCAAATTATAAGGAAATCTTTGATGGCGCATGACTGAAAGCTGTTCTCTGCCGACACTGCGCACAAAGGAAAGAAAATCGGCGTCAGAATCAACCGTTTTTCTGATTGGAAGGGAGCTGACAAACATGCCAAGCATTTCTTTCTCCGCCTTTGACCCCCTGTTTCCATAGTAGGTTCCGATTGCAAGGTCCGTTTTAGAGGTGAGGCGGCTGATACATATGTAAAATGAAGCCATAAATAAGGAAATCATACTGATTTTCTGTTCTTCGCAAAAAGCTTGGATGGAATGTGCAAGGTAAGGTGAAAGTGTGATGGTATCTCTCGATGCGGAGGTACTCTGCTTTTGTAAAGTGCTCTGTCCGGTTAGTGAGTGGTACACCGGCGGCTGTTGGTAGGTTTGCGTCCAAAATAAATGGTCTTTTTCAAAACGTGAAGATTGTAAGTACTGCCTCTCTTTTTCTATGTAGCTAAGGTAAGACGGCTCTTTTTGATCGGGTATAGGCTCCCCTTTTTTAATTTTTTGATACAGATCAATAATTTGATTTCCCATCAAATTTAAAGAGATGCCGTCCATGATAATGTGATGGAATTTCGCATATAGCCAAATCTCATGAGGGTGGATTCTAAGGAGATAAAATTGATACAGAGGCGAGTCAAGCAGCGTAAACGGAATTCTGGCTTGATCATGAATCCATTGCTCTGTTTCTGTCATTTCAGCATTTGTAAAATCTATTATTTCAAGTGATAATTCTTTGTTTTCTGCAAGATACAGACGAGGCTCTGACTCCGATTCAATTCCTTCTGTCAGCTGGAACCTGATTGCATCATTACGGGAAATTGAAAGGTTCAGAGCCAACTGAAGAGCATCAAGATCAACATCACCCCTGAATTTTACACAGGCGGTCAGATTACAGATGCTTGTACCAGACTCTAACAGTTCAGTAAACCAAACTCTCCTTTGGGCATGAGTTAAACCATAAGTATATTCTTTCAACGAATTCCCTCCAATTCTCATTATAAGAGGATAAGAAACTGAAATAATTACAATAAAAAGAAATTATATGTCTATATCATCCATATATGCATTATATTAACCGAATTTTTTTAAAGTACAATAAAAAATATAAAATTTTTATAACATTTTTTTGAATATAGTATTAATTATTTATTTTTCTTGATTAATTTTAAGAGGATTCCGAATGTAAAGTTATAAAAGTAGCTTTTTTTAATAGTATTTCATCACTAGAATTTTTCTTTATTCTTTTGATTTTATATGGCTAATGTTAAATCGTTCTCCACCTCAGTGTCACATACATAAACGGAATAATGTAAAAACATATAAAAAAACCTGTTTTCGTGGAAAACAGGTTTTTTATTGATTTGCCAAAATAACAGCAATTTGATCTTCAATGTCTTTTCCATCCGATTCATCAATCAAACCGTTTAGAAGAATAGAGAAAACCAGCGTTTTTCCGCTCTTTGTTTCTGCGTAGCCAGTCAGAGAGCTGACAGTGCTTAACGATCCGGTCTTTGCCTTTATTTTTCCTTGTGCTGGGGTGTCTTTCATGCGGTTCCTCAGCGTTCCGCCTATCATCCTGTCACTGTTTCCCGCTTCCGGCAGAGCATGTAGATAAGGTTGAAACCACTTTTCACCTTGGATGTCATATAACAGCTTTGTGATTTGGTTTGATGATACGGCATCGATATGAGAAACCCCGGAACCGTCTCTCAAAATAAGTGTTTTGGGATCAACGCTGAAATTCGGAAGCGTACTGTTTAGCACTTCAAGACCCTTTTCCCAGCTGCCCTCTCCTTTTTCCACTTTCCCCATCTCTTTGACAAGTACCTCGGCATGTCCGTTATTGCTTAATTTCATAAATGGAAGAAATAGCTTTGACAAAGGCATTGAGTAATGAGTGGCCAGTACGGCAGAAGAGTCGGGCGCTGTGCCCATTATGATTTTCCCTTTTACTGTAATGCCTTGTTTTTTGAGGGCTTGCTTAAATAAATCTAAAGCATATCCTGTCGGCTCCCAGACGGAAATCCACTCTTTTGTCTTGCTTGCATCAACTGGTATGCTCCCTTTAATCGAAATAGTATTGGTTCCGTGTTCTCTTTCGATAGAAAGCTCTTTCTTTTTTCCCGCCTCAACTGTTTTCGCCTCATTCTCAATTGCTACATAATCCGTTTTTGGTGAAATTGATATTGCTGGCTTTTGTCCTTCTTTCTTTCCCGGACTTGCTTCTACTATCACAGTGCCTGCATCATAGTCCTCATTTGGAGACGCTGTCAGTGCTGAAATTTGGGCGCCGTAATAAGTGTATTCATCGCTCCATGGCAAATCTGGCGAATAGCGGATATGATCATACCATGAGTCATCGCCGATAAGATTGCCTTTAATGACCTTAATACCGGATTTTTTCAGCTTTTCGGCCATTTGATCAAAATCCGATGGTAAAAGTGTTGGATCTCCTTTTCCTTTCAGATAAAGGTTGCCATTCAGTTTTTGACCTTTGAGGCGGCCGTCTGTCCGCACTTCTGTCGTGAAAGAATAATCCTCACCGAGAACAGAAAGTGCCGCGGCGGCTGTAAAAAGCTTTAGAGAAGAGGCGGGTCTCATCCGGACATCCCCTAAATGCTCGTATATGACGGCGCCTGTTTCGGCAGAACGGATGGTAATGCCGGCCGTTGCGCCTTTTAAAGCAGGTTCATTGGCTAAAATGTTTTCAATCTGCCCGGCAAGTGTATCCTGTTCTTCAGTCGCTTGTGCAGCATGGTGCATATATGGAACGGAAGCAAAGGTGAAAAGCAGCAATATCACAAAATAAAGCTTTATGCTTTTACCCATTTTCTTATCCCGCCTCTCCTGATTGGCTATTGATGATTACGTTCAATCGTGATGCTGCTTTTGACTGTCGTCTCTTCACCGGGCTCTAACACTTGTAGGCCAGTGAGTGACGAAGGGAGATCAAGGTTAACTGCGTTTGTCACCCATGTATAAGGCTCTGGGCACAAATACCCTTGTGTTCCATCAGCATTATACACAACCCAATGTTTAAATTGTTCATCCGCCTTGTAGATCATATTCAGATGTGCATGCTGATGGTAAATGACAGCCTGATTTTCTCCCCTTCTCTTCTGATAAGAAGATAAATAGACATCATCAAGCTGCTGCCGCAAGATCATTCCTTCGTGTAAAGCTTCCTGATTCGGTATATCTACCAGCTTTCCGGTCGGCATTAAACGTTCATCCAATTCCCATTGCTGATCAGCTGTGAGAGAAAATAAAGAGCTCTCTTCCGGGAAAACGAATGTCGTATGGTAACCAAGCCCCCAAGGAAATGCGTCCTCCCCTTTATTCATGATCGTTGCATGCTTATGAAGAGTGTTATCATTTAAAATGTACCTCATCCGTACAACGGCATGATGCGGAAATTGTTTATAAACATGGGGAATGTCCGATAGATCAATTTCAGTTTCTATAATCACTTCTTCATCTGTTTGTTTCATCGTAATGATGTCCCACTTTTTATCATAGAGAAAGCCGTGAAGGTGATGGTGTTTATCTTTTTCATTGATATCAAAATGATAGGTTCTGCCCCGGAAGCTGAACGTTCCGTCACTTATGCGGTTAGGCGGAAACAAAATAGGGATTCCATACAATGTAGGTGTGTCATGAAAGCTATCGGTTGTTTCCGGTTCACGTAAAAGGTGCAGCTTTGTTTCCTTGTCTACGAGAGAAATGACGTTGCTTCCCCACTCAGGCACAACTATCATTTCCAAGTGCTCATTACCCGCTTTGACAGCTGGTGTTCCTAAATACGTCATCTTTTCAATATAATTTGTCATATGTACTCAACCTCTCCTTAGTTCAATGCTTATATAATACATTCAATTCTGTGCGCAATATTTCCTCCATTTTATGTTTTCCCTTTAGTCTTTACGTAAACAAAAAAACACTGCTAAAAATGAACAGTGTTTTTTTGGAGTTTATTGAATCAGACGTGTAATCTGCTTCTTTTTCCAAATGAATTGATAATACCCGTAAATCAAAAGCAAGCTGACGGCAAACGCAGCCGGATAGCCAACCCAGACGCCGAGTATTTCAAGCTTGGTGTAGTGGGACAGAACAAACGCAACCGGCACCTCGATTCCCCAGATGGCAAAAATACTGATGAGAGTCGGCCATAAAACCGTTCCGCTTGCACGCATCGTCGCAGAAATAATTTGTGCATTTCCAAACAGCAAATAGCTCCATAATGTAATCATTAAAAGCTTGTGTGCAATATGAAGTGTATCTTTCTCGGTCAAAAATAACGCTAAAATCTGATGTGCAAAAAGATAGATAAGGACAATCAACACACCGCCAATGATATAATTCAGCCAAATGCCGACTCGGATTACTTGCTTTAACCGGTCAAACTCATTCGCTCCAATAGATTGAGCAGCGAAAATAGATACCGCGATACCCAGACTGACAGCCGGCATTTGCACATAGCTGGCTACCTGGTTGACCACGCCATATGCTGCTGTCGCATCAGAGCCATAATGATTGACGAATGAAATGACCGCTATTTCCGATAGCGACACGAGAATCATGTTGATGCTTGACGGAATTCCAAGACGCAGCAGAAGCGCCAGCAGTTCCTTATCCATTTTCAAATAACGCCGCACTGTCTTATCAAATTGCAGCGGATGTTTCGTTTTCCGCAGATACACCAATAATACGATAAAGGTAACAATTGTAGAAATAACGGTTGCGTAAGCAGAACCGTAAATGCCCAGCTTCGGCAAACCGAACATGCCGAGAATGAAGATCGGTAAAAGTGCTATATTGATGACTGTGCTTACAATCAATGTATAAAACGGTGTCTTAGAATCGCCTGTTCCCCGCAAGAATGTGGTATAGGCAAAATATAAAAACATAAATGGCATTGCGTAAAATAAGATACGCGCATACCTAACACTTACATCAATTACATTTTCCGGGGTTCCCATGAGACGCAGAATATCTAAGGTGAATATACTGCCGATCACAGCTAACACAATTCCTAATAAAAAGGTGAATGTCAGTGTTGTTCCGACAACGGCCTTTAACCGTTCCTCATTTTTTGCCCCATAGGCTTGCCCGATAAGAATGGAACTGCCGGAACCGATGCCGATCGTAAATGAAATGAGAAGAAAAAACAGCGGGAAGAAGGATGAAACAGCTGCAAGCGCATCTACACCAAGCCATCTGCCCACAGCGACCATCCCGACTAACTGGCCGATTGATTGCAGCACATTGCTCAGAAGGAGCGGCACTAAAAATAGTGACATGGACCGCCAAACAGATGGATTGCTCTTCTTCTTAGATACGGGATTTTCTTGTAATGTTTCCATATGTAATGACTCCTTTATTTAAACTCGTTTCACTAACGTGCTCCCGTTTCTTTTGAAATGAACACGACACGCAACATGTAACTATTCACCACAGTACTTATGAAACCCTTCCCGATTCTCCTATTTTTACACATTTTGAAGCATCAAGAATAAGCTAGCACGATAAAGCATAGTCTTTTGGTGAGATGAAAGAATAAAAAAATAATTTATGCAAAAGTATTGTAATCTAAACGTAACTATTGTAACATTTGTAACATAAGAGAAAGAGATTTTAAAGGAGAGAGCCACATTGAAAAAATATCTTCTGTTTCTAACCACTATTGCACTTATTCTGTCATTAAACACAAATGCATTTGCGAAAAACACATCCGGGGATTTATCACAAAAACAAGCATTGCAGCTGGCACTAACAGCTAGAGAGCATTTTTGGAATACAATGAGCGGACACAATCCAAAAGCGAAGAAAGCAGTTTGCCCATCAGGCACATTTGAGCATCAAAATCTTCAGTACGTATACATGTGCAGTGACCTTGGCACAAAAGAAAAAGCTGTGAATTACTTAACACCTATTTTCTCAAAATTAGCGATTGAAAAAGGCTTTAAAGACTATCATTTTATTGTTTCAAAAGGGAAACTGGCTGTTCCGATCGGTGACGGAGACAATCTCTTGAATTGGAAAAAATCAACCGCTAAACTCATTTCTAAAAAAGGCGGCACAGTCACATATGAATTTACCGTTCCTACTTTGGACGGATCACCTTCAGCAAAACGGAAAGTGACATTTGTAAAAGAGAACAAAAAGTGGAAAGTAAATCGCTTTGACGCAGTTATATAAGAAAAAACGCCCGTTTTCCGGGCGTTTTTTTATATTGAGAATAAAAAAGACAATGGACGTATCAACCACCATTGCCTTTTTGTTTTTATTACGCTCTAGGAGAGATTCGAACTCCCGACCTGCAGTTTAGGAAACTGCTGCACTATCCGCTGTGCTACTAGAGCTTTTTTGATATCTATATAGTAGCTCCGATTGTCACGATTTTCAAGCCATTTGATTTACAGCCCTCCAAATACCTTATAAGCAGCTCTTGTTGTATCTTCATCGATTCCAATATAACGCATTGTAATTGAGGGTGATGAATGATTAAGAATTCTCTGCAGCTCAGCGATATCTTTTGTCCGCTGGTAGAAGTGATAGCCAAATGTTTTCCGGAGCGTATGGGTCCCTATTTCCTCAAGTCCGCACGCTTCGGCTGCCTCTCTTAAAATTCTGTATGCCTGAATGCGTGAAATTGGCTTTCTGGTTCGGACCGATTTAAATAGGTATTCATTTTCTTTCATATCTTTCGTATACTCGTGTATTTCTGCTTTCAAAGATTCTAAAATGAGTATCTTCCTTTTCTTTTTAGTTTTGCTTTCAGTCGCCCATAAATGGTCTTTATTTCTGACGTCTTTCACTTGAAGTGGCAAAATATCAGAAATTCGGAGCGCGCTATTAATGCCGAAAATAAACAAAAAATAATCACGCTTGTTTTTGCTGCGTAAATAATGTTTTACATCTTGAATTTTCTCTAAACTGCGGATCGGCTGTACAATATGCATCAAAAAACTCCTTAAAAACCGTTATGTAACGTTTTGAGGTCTATGTTACTATTATAGCGGAAAAACGTTGAATGTCAAAGTCCGGGAGCACTTATGTAACATAATATACATAGTGTTACATAAGTAGGAAGAAGATCTCTTGAAACACCCTATCCTCTTAAAAGGTGTTTTCAGACTTATATGGAGCTTTTCTGATCATTGAGACAAATTACTCTATCCCTTCCTAAAAAGGTCCTTAAAACGCAATCTGACGCTTCACTTTTTGAGATGCTCTTAAAAAAATATACAAAAAAAGACACAATTTGAAATTGCGTCCTAGTCTTCATCCTTCACATCGACATCTTCCGGAATCGGCTCATTTAATATTTCCTGCACGAGCGCTTTATAATTTTCCAGCTGTTCAAGATGTGTTTTGAATTGTCCTTTATAAATTAAAAATTGATCACCGTCATGTACGGCGCGTATTTTTCCTTCCAGTACCAAATTTTTAATATAATCCTCTGAAAGATTTGTATATTCTGCTGTTTCTTTAATGGTTAGATACATATGGGGGGTCCTTTCTGTTTCAATGATCCAATCGATGGTTCTACTATAGCACATGACTCACCCCAATATAATCAATTTCACACAGAAATATGGCTGAATGCTATAGATAATATACCATTTGTCACTTGTGAAACCGCTGTATTTTTTTTACGCTAAGATTGTAACATAACAGCTTAATAGGAGGGAGAACATGAAAAAAACATGGAACGTCTGTTTAGCAGCCCTGCTTAGTGTTCTGTTAGTCGCTGGAAGTGCTCCATTTCACGCGGAAGCTAAAAAGCCGCCCAAAGGCTATGACGAGTACAAGCAAGTAGATGTAGGCAAAGACGGAATGGTTGCAACTGCGCATCCTCTCGCTTCAGAGATCGGGGCTGACGTCTTGAAAAAAGGCGGAAATGCCATTGACGCGGCGGTTGCCATTCAGTTTGCGCTTAATGTCACAGAACCGATGATGTCAGGCATTGGCGGCGGAGGTTTTATGATGGTGTATGACGGAAAAACAAAAGATACGACGATCATCGACAGCCGCGAACGCGCTCCCGCAGGCGCAACTCCGGATATGTTTCTCGATGAAAACGGCAAAGCGATACCTTTCTCCGAACGTGTCACAAAAGGTACTGCCGTTGGTGTTCCGGGTACTCTGAAAGGGCTGGAAAAAGCTTTGGATAAATGGGGAACCCGTTCGATGAAACAATTAATTTCCCCCTCTATTAAACTCGCTGATAAAGGCTTTCCGATTGATTCAGTGTTAGCAAATGCGATTTCTGATTATCAGGAAAAATTATCACGGACTGCCGCAAAGGATGTATTTCTGCCGAATGGCGAGCCGCTTAAAGAAGGTGATACTCTCATTCAAAAAGATTTGGCCAAAACCTTTAAGCTCATTCGTTCGAAAGGCATAGACGCCTTTTATGAAGGCAAATTCGCCAAAGCCCTTTCTGATACGGTTCAGGATTTCGGGGGATCAATGACCAAAAAAGATTTAGAAAATTATGATATTACAATTGACGAACCGATTTGGGGGGAATATCAAGGCTATCAAATTGCAACGACTCCTCCTCCAAGCTCTGGCGGCGTTTTCTTACTGCAAATGCTGAACATTCTCGATGATTTTAACCTTTCACAATATGATATCCGCTCATGGGAAAAATATCATCTGCTCGCTGAAACCATGCATTTGTCTTACGCTGACCGTGCGGCTTATGCAGGCGATCCCGAATTTGTAAATGTTCCTCTCAAAGGTTTGCTTCACCCCGACTATATAAAAGAGCGCCAGCAATTAATCAGTTTAGATGAAGTCAACAAAAAACCAAAAGCCGGTGATCCTTGGAAATACGAAGAAGGAACCGCAAACTATAAGCAAGTCGAACAGCCGAGTGATAAAGTAGACGGCCAAACGACACACTTTACCGTCGCGGACCGCTGGGGCAATGTTGTTTCCTATACCACAACAATTGAACAGCTGTTTGGAACAGGCATTATGGTTCCTGATTACGGGGTCATTTTAAACAATGAACTAACAGATTTTGATGCGGTTCCAGGCGGAGCCAACGAAGTTCAGCCGAACAAGCGGCCTTTAAGCAGCATGACTCCGACGATTTTGTTTGAAGATGACAAACCAGTTCTTACCGTCGGATCACCTGGAGGGGCAACGATTATTTCTTCCGTGCTGCAAACCATCCTCTATAATATCGAATATGGAATGGAATTAAAAGCAGCGGTTGAAGAGCCGAGAATTTACACAAACAGTATGAGCTCCTACAGATACGAAGGCGGAGTTCCAGAGGATGCACTCAGCAAATTAAAAGACATGGGCCATAAATTCGGCACAAGTCCAGTGGACATCGGAAACGTGCAAAGCATTTTTATCGACCGTGAAAACGGCACCTTCAAAGGAGTAGCTGATTCAAGCAGAAACGGCGCAGCAATCGGAATTAATTTGAAACATAAATAAAAAAGAAAAACTGTACTCGTTTTTGCCGAGTACAGTTTTTTTCTATGGACGATTAATCATGCTCGCGGTCCTCGCAAACTCTTTAAGGTACGAATACCGTTCAATATAACATCCAGACATGTGCCAGACAACAAATTGAATCGCATAAAGGTTTATCAGCTAATCAATTCAAATCCCTTAATGCTTTTTTGAAAATAGTTTCCAGCTTACGAAAACAAAAATCTATCCAAGCATCCCTCTGAATCTTCTCTTTTTGATTAGACTGATGGAATAAATTTGGTCTCATTCAATTCTGCAATAAACCGCTGAAATGCACTGGTCATAAAAAAGTCTTTTCTGTAAATAAATACGATCGTCATATCCTGATATGATGCGGGAAGGTGGTGAACGTAAACCCTTTGGCGATAGGCTGAGCAGGTAATGGCCGACTTTGGCAGCAGCGCCGTCCCCAAACCAGCGGAAACACCTCTGATAACGGCTTCCAATGTGCCAAATTCTATGATTTTTTGCTGTTGAATACCTGCTTCCTCAAGTAATCTTTTGACCCTATCGCGATGAGAGCAGCCGGTTCCAAAAAAGAGCATTGGCAACCGAAGCATGTCCTCTATCGCCCCTTCCTCCGGTGATATTAACACCAATTCCTCACGGGAAACAGGAATTTGTTTGATATCCGTGTATTCAACAGGACCGTACACAAAAGCGCCATCCACCTTATGATCTAGAACTTGCCGAACCAAACTGTGCGTATCACCTGTGTTCACTGATAAATCAACTTCAGGAAAACGTCTGAGGAATGAAGCTGCATGTTCAGGCAGGTGAGTGACCGCTGTTGTTTCCAATGCTCCAAGCCGCAATGGCCCTTTCGGATGCTGATTTAATTGTGCTGATTTCTCAGCTTCGTCTAATAATGATAACACTTGATCTGCGTATTGTAATAGGTTTTCCCCCGCAGCCGTTAACTTCATTCCACGATTTGTCCGGTGAAATAACTTGATATTCAGATCTGTTTCAAGCTTATGGATTCTTGCTGTTACATTAGATTGAACATAATTCAGCTGCCGGGCTGCTTTTGATATACTTCCTTCACGGGCAACAGCCCGGAATATCTTTAATTCTCCACTTTCCACACGCTGTCACCTTCTTGCTATGATTAAAAGTGATACCGACAATCATTTTTGTTCATTTTACTTGAAGAAAACCGCTGTGTAAAATATGTGAAGGTCATTGATTACGAGGAATTAGGAGGCTGACGGCATGAAAGCGGTTGTTCATAACGGAAAAAGCGGACTTCGGGGGTTAGTGTATCAGGACATCCCTTCTCAAAATCCCGGATACGGAGAAGTGAAAGTAAAGTTGAAAACGGCCGGATTAAATCATCGGGACCTGTTTCTCATGAACAATAAAACCGAACAAAATCCTGAGTTTATTCTAGGCTCTGACGGTGCTGGCATGATTGAAGCGGTCGGTGAAGGTGTAAATGATCTGGCTGTTCATACAGAAGTGGTGATTTTACCGACATTGAATTGGGAAGGAACAGATGATGCACCTCCTGTTCCTGATATTTTGGGAGGCCCTTCAAACGGAACACTTGCTGAATACGTGATCATTCCTTCACAAAACGCAGTGAAAAAACCTTCTTATCTATCCTGGGAGGAAGCAGGCGTTTTGCCATTATCAGCTCTGACCGCATATCGAGCACTTTTTACAAAGGCCCAATTAAAAAAAGGCGAGCATATTTTGATACCCGGAATTGGAAGCGGCGTTGCAACCTACGCGCTATTAATGGCTAAAGCAATTGGAGCAACTGTAAGCGTGACTTCTCGAAGCCAGGAGAAAAGAAAGAGAGCAATACAATTAGGAGCTGACCATGCTTTTGACAGTTACAGCAATTGGTCTGAACATCTTCAAGGACAAAAAGCTGATGTCATTCTCGACAGCATAGGCCCGGCCCTCTTTTCAGAATACTTTGATCATGTGAAACCGAACGGCCGTATTGTCAGCTTTGGTGCAAGTTCGGGTGATAATCTCAGTTTTCCACTGCGTTCTTTATTCTTTCCGCAAATCAATATATTGGGAACGTCAATGGGAAGCAGTGATGAATTTCATGAAATGCTGCATTTTATGGAAAAATATAAACTTCGGCCCGTGCTTGACCGGACATATCCTATAGAACAAGCACATGAAGCATATACCAGAATGCAGGAAGGCAGCCAATTTGGGAACATCGGGATCACAATAGATTAAAAAAGAAACCGGCTGACAAACAGTCCGGTTTCTTTTTTTATATAATCCCCTTTATTTACGGCAGAACGGAACTCCCCATCAAATACCGATCAACTTCACGCGCCACTTCACGGCCTTCATTAATCGCCCATACGATTAAACTTTGCCCTCTTCTTGCATCCCCTGCGGCGAAAACACCATCGATATTTGTTTTATAATCCCCATATGCTGCGCTGATTTTGTTGTTATTAGAATCAACACCGAATTGTTTTAAAAGCGGCTGTTCTGTGCCTTCAAAGCCGATAGCGATAAAGACGAGCTGAGCAGGCCATACTTTTTCAGTTCCAGGCAGTTCACGGAACTCGTATTTTCCATGCTCATTTTTCACTTTCTCCATTTGAATCGTATGGAGCTCTTTCAATTTGCCGTTTTTATCGGCAACCAATTTTTTTGTTTGGATCGAATATTCTCTCGGATCTCTTCCGAATTTTGCTTCTGCTTCTTCATACGCATATTCAAGCGTAAAGACGTGCGGCTGTTCAGGCCACATATTATCATTCGTGCGAGCTGGGGGTAGTTTCGGGTGTTTGCCGAATTGGTGCACGCTTTTGGCTTTTTGGCGCAAAGCGGTAGCCACACAGTCAGCTCCTGTGTCTCCGCCTCCGATCACGATAACATCCTTCCCCTTCGCATCAATGAATCGCTTGTCTTTAAAGTTAGAATCTAAGTAGCTTTTTGTAGCAAGCGTCAAGTAATCCATCGCGTAGTGAACACCTTTTGATTCGCGTCCCTCGATTAATAGATCGCGCTGTTTTTGAGCACCTGTGCAAAGGATTACAGCATCAAATTGCTCTTTCAGCTCATCAGCCGTTATATCAACGCCAATTTCCGTATTTGTAACAAAATCGATTCCTTCTTGCGTCAGCAACTTAATACGGCGGTCGACAATTCCTTTTTCAAGTTTCATGTTTGGAATGCCGTAAGTTAAAAGTCCGCCCGCTCTGTCTGCGCGTTCAAATACAGTGACAGAATGTCCAGCCTGGTTCAGCTGGTCAGCACTCGCCAGTCCGGCTGGGCCCGACCCAACGACGGCAACTTTTTTGCCTGTTCGTTTTTTCGGAATTCTAGGTTGAATCCAGCCATTCTCAAACCCTTTATCGATAATGGTCCGTTCAATATTTTTAATTGATACGGCCGGGTCGGAAATCGCCAGTGTACATGAGCCTTCACAAGGAGCGGGACAAACCCGCCCTGTGAATTCAGGAAAGTTGTTTGTTTTTAAAAGCCTTTCTAATGCTTCTTTCCATCTGCCTCTGTAGACAAGGTCGTTCCATTCAGGAATTAAGTTGTAAATCGGACAGCCGGATGTAAATCCGTTAATGTCAGCACCGATCTGGCAAAACGGTGTACCGCAATCCATACACCGCGCCCCCTGCCGTTTCGACGCTTCTTCTGAAAAAGGAGCAGAATATTCCTTCCAGTCCTTTAAGCGAGTGAGAGGGTCTCGCTCAGCTGGTTTTTCTCGTTTGATTTCCATAAATCCAGTTGGTTTCCCCATGTTCCTCTCCCCTTCCTTACTGCACTACCGCTTGTTTTTGTCCCGCCGGCGCTGTTTTCTGCTTTGGTTTCGTATTGGCTTCAAACGCGTACATAACGGCTTCTTCCTCAGATAAGCCCGCAGCTTTTTGCTCTTCGATGCTCGCAAGCATTTGTTTATAGTTTTTCGGAATCACTTTAATGAATTTTTTCACACTGTCTTCCCACTGTTCAAGCAGGTCTGCAGCTTTTTGGCTGTTTGTATACGCAGCATGCTTTTCAAGCATTGCTTTAACTTGTTGAATTTCTTTTTCATCCTCTAAAGACTCAAACAAAATCATTTCAAGGTTGCATTTGCGTTTAAATGCTTTTACATCTTCGGCCAATACATACGCGATTCCGCCGGACATACCAGCCGCGAAGTTTTTGCCGACATCACCCAGTACGACAACACTTCCGCCTGTCATGTATTCACAGCCGTGATCACCGATGCCTTCAACAACAACATTCACACCGCTGTTCCGAACGGCAAAGCGTTCACCTGCACGGCCGTTAATATATGCTTCTCCGCTCGTCGCGCCATAGAATGCCACGTTGCCGATAATCACATTTTCATGTGATGCGGAGTTGAATCCTTCCGGTGATTTGACAATGATTTTTCCGCCAGACAGACCTTTTCCGACGTAGTCATTTGAATCTCCGTCTAAATAAAGCGTCATGCCTTTAGGAACGAACGCTCCAAAGCTTTGGCCGGCTGATCCTGTGAATTGCAGCTTAATCGTATCTTCCGGAAGTCCTTCTTCACCGTAACGTTTCGAAATTTCACTGCCTGTTACAGTGCCTGCTACACGGTTTGTGTTATTGATTTCGACTGAAATATCAGCTTCTTTCCCAGATTCAATGGCATCTTTTACAGCAGGAAGAATCGTTGTGATATCGAGCGATTGATCAATTTTATGGTTTTGCGGTGTTTGGAATGTCCGTACGCCTTCCGGCTGATAAAGAAGTGTGGACAAATCAAGCTGGCTCGCTTTCCAATGCGCCTTTGCCCGCTCACTCACGTTAAGTGCGTCAGTGCGGCCGATCATTTCATCGAACGTTTTAAAACCTAATGCAGCCATGTATTCACGGACTTCTTCAGCAATAAACAGCATGTAGTTCACAATATGATCAGGATCTCCCATGAACTTTTTGCGAAGTTCAGGATTTTGAGTCGCTACCCCGACAGGACATGTATCCAAATGGCAGGCGCGCATCATAACACATCCGAGAACAACTAACGGAGCAGTTGCAAAACCGAATTCTTCGGCGCCGAGCAATGCGGCCATGACAACGTCCCGGCCTGTCATAAGCTTTCCGTCTGTTTCTAATACAACACGATCACGGAGTCCGTTCAGCATTAAGGTTTGGTGCGCTTCTGCAAGGCCCAGCTCCCACGGAAGCCCTGTATGTTTAATGCTTGTTTTAGGTGAAGCACCTGTACCTCCGTCATAACCGCTGATCACAATGACATCTGCAGTTGCTTTAGCAACACCCGCAGCGATCGTTCCGACACCCGCTTTCGAGACCAACTTCACGCTGATTCTTGCATCACGGTTCGCATTTTTCAAATCGTGAATCAGCTGGGCTAAATCCTCGATAGAATAAATGTCATGGTGCGGAGGCGGTGAAATCAACCCGACCCCTGGTGTTGATCCGCGGACATCGGCAACCCAAGGATACACTTTATTGCCCGGCAGCTGTCCGCCTTCTCCCGGTTTTGCGCCTTGCGCCATTTTAATCTGCAGCTCATCGGCGTTGACTAAGTAATGGCTTTTTACACCAAATCGTCCGGATGCAATTTGTTTGATCGCACTTCTTCTGTCATCGCCGTTTTCATCCGGCACAAAGCGTTTTGGATCTTCTCCGCCTTCCCCGCTGTTGCTTTTTCCGCCCAAGCGGTTCATCGCAATCGCTAATGCTTCGTGAGCTTCCTTACTTAATGATCCAAATGACATCGCACCTGTTTTAAAACGTTTGACAATCGATTCAGCAGATTCTACTTCCTCCACTTTTAGAGGCTTGCGGTCTTCATCAAATGAGAACAGGTTTCGCAGGAATCCGATTCGTTCTTCATCTGCCGCTTTCGTATACTGTTTAAACAGATTGTAATCATTTCTGCGGCACGCCCACTGCAAGGTATGAATCGTTTTTGGGTTAAACGCGTGATGCTCTCCGCCGTTTCTCCATTGGAAGTCACTTCCCGGTTCAAGCGTTTTGCTGTAATCATCTTGATACGCTTCCTGGTGGCGGCGCTGCGCCTCTTCCGCAATGGTATTTAAGTCAATGCCGCCGAGCTGTGATGCTGTTCCCGTAAAATAACGGTCAATTACGTCATGGCTGATTCCTACCGCTTCAAAGATTTGGGCGCCCCTGTAGCTCTGTACAGTAGAAATTCCCATCTTTGACATCACTTTTACGACACCTTCGGTAATGCTTTTTCCATATTTGCTGACCGCTTCTTCATAGCTGATATCCAAACGGCCTTCGTCAATCTCCTGCTTGTAGGTTGCATATGCCAGATAAGGATTGACAGCATCAGCACCATAGCCGATTAGAGCTGCAAAGTGATGAACTTCTCGTGCTTCTCCCGATTCAACGATAATGCTGACTTTCGTGCGCAATCCTTTTCGGATTAAATGCTGGTGCAGTGCGCTGACTGCTAACAACGGCGGAATTGGCGTTAATTGCTCATTCATTGCTCTATCGGACAGAATCAAAAGACTTATGCCTTGGCTGATTGCTTTCTCAGCTTGGGTGAACATGTCTTTTAACCCGCGTTCAAGATCTTCTGAAAACAGCACATTAATCTTTTGGCTTCTTAAATCAGGATGGACGATTGTTTTCAGTGCATAAAACTGCTCATTTGATAACACGGGTGTATACAGCTTGATTCGGCGAACGTTACGTTCATTTGGATGAAGGAGATCGCCTTCTGCTCCGAGCCAGGTCATTGTTGAAGTCACGAGCTGCTCGCGAATCGCGTCAATCGGCGGGTTTGTAACCTGTGCAAACAACTGCTTAAAGTAATTAAACAGCGATTGCGGTCGATCAGACAAAACAGCAAGCGGCGAATCGTTCCCCATTGAGCCGAGAGGATCTTTTCCTTCTTTAATAACAGGAATTAAATATTTTTGAATATCCTCATATGTGTATCCAAACGCTTTCTGACGCGTAAGAAGATCCGCGAACTGCTCTTCCTCTCTTGTTTCCGGATCAGGATTCACTTGCACGAGCTCTTCCTCAAGCCATTTTTGGTATGGATATTCAGTTGCGATTTGTGTCTTTATTTCTTCATCAGAAATGATGCGGCCTTCTTCTAGGTCAATTAAAAGCATTTTTCCTGGTTCAAGGCGGTTTTTATATAAGACGTTTTCCTGTTCAACTTCAATAACGCCGACTTCAGATGAGAAAATAATATAATCATCCTTTGTCACATAATAACGAGCCGGACGTAAACCATTACGGTCAAGGATTGCACCGATTTGTTTTCCGTCAGTAAATGAAATGGCAGTCGGACCGTCCCAAGGCTCCATTAATGAACTGTGATACTCGTAGAACGCTCTTTTTTCTTTAGACATGTGCGTATTTTCTGTCCATGGCTCAGGAATCAGCATCATCGCCGTATGTGCCGGCTTGCGTCCCGCCATAACGAAAAACTCAAATGCGTTATCCAAAATGGAAGAGTCACTGCCGTCAGCATTCAGTATTGGAAGAATTTTATTGAGATCCTCACCAAAGCTTTCAGACACAAATTGCTGTTCACGTGCTCTCATCCAGTTGATATTTCCTCGAAGAGTGTTAATCTCACCATTGTGAACCAAATAGCGGTTTGGGTGTGCCCTTTCCCATGTAGGGAAGGTATTTGTGCTGAAGCGTGAATGAACTAGTGCAAAAGCAGATACGAATGCCTCATCTTGCAGATCGGAATAAAACGCATCAACCTGTTCAGGTGTTAAAAGGCCTTTATAAACAATAGTTTGGCTTGAAAGACTGGCAAAATAAAAATCTAGACCTTCCGTTACTCCCCAGTTTTCAGCCTGTTTACGAATGACATACAATTTTCGCTCAAACGACAAATCATCCTTCAGGTCAGAACTTGCGCCAATGAATACTTGACGGACAAAAGGACAGCTTTTTTGTGCTACTGTTCCGATTTTTCCGACATTTACAGGTACAGTTCTCCATCCAAGCACTACTTGGCCTTCCTGTTCAATCAGTGCATTGATTTGCTTTTCGATTTTTTTTCTTTCATCTTCCTTCTGCGAGAAAAAGACCATTCCTACCCCGTAACGTCCTTTTTCCGGCAGATTGATATCTTTGCACTCTTTCTTAAAGAAAGCATCAGGGATTTGAACCAGTAAGCCGGCGCCGTCTCCCGTATCCGGATCACTGCCTTGGCCTCCTCTGTGGTCGAGCTGGCAAAGCATCTGCAGCCCCTGTTTGACGATGTCATGTGTCGCCTTGCCTTTTAAGTGCGCATATAGGCCGATTCCGCACGCATCATGTTCAAATTCAGGACGGTAGAGACCTTGAGCTTTTGGCATTTGATTGTAAGTCATAATTCCTCTCCCCCGATCAGTTTCCGATAATACCGGTCATAAAATCTAACAACTCTAATATTATTGTAGGTTTTCAAAACGATATAAACAATATATAATTTAGATCAAAAGAATCTCAAAATGAGATAGATGGATGTGAAACATACATGGAGCTGCGCCAACTGCGCTATTTTATGGAGGTTGCTGAGCGAGAACACGTTTCAGAAGCCGCTGATTATCTGCATGTGGCCCAATCAGCCATCAGCAGACAAATTGCAAACCTTGAAGAAGAATTAAATGTCACTTTATTTGAGCGTGAAGGGAGAAATATCAAACTCACTCCGATTGGAAAAGAATTTTTAATTCATGTCAAAACAGCGATGAAAGCCATCGATTATGCAAAAGAACAAATTGATGAGTACCTTGACCCGCATCGCGGAACAGTAAAAATTGGTTTTCCTACAAGCCTCGCCAGTCAGCTTCTGCCGACTGTCGTTTCGGCATTTAAAGAAGAATATCCGCACGTCGAGTTTTTGCTGCGCCAAGGCTCTTATAAGTTTCTGATTGAAGCTGTCAGAAACCGCGATATCGATTTAGCGTTATTAGGCCCTGTGCCGACGAATTTTCCAGATATAGCAGGAAATATCCTATTCACAGAAAAAATTTACGCGCTTGTACCATTAAATCATCCGCTTGCCAAACAAAAAACGGTGCATTTAATCGATTTGCGCAACGATCAATTTGTGTTGTTTCCGGAAGGGTTTGTGCTCAGAAAAATGGCGATTGACTCTTGCAAACAGGCCGGGTTTGCCCCTCTTGTCTCTACGGAGGGTGAGGATTTGGACGCTATCAAAGGATTGGTGTCCGCAGGTATGGGTGTCACCCTCCTGCCGGAGAGCACTTTTGCTGAAACGACACCCCGATTTACAGTGAAAATTCCAATTGAGTTTCCTCAAGTTAAACGGACTGTCGGAATTATTAAGCCGAAAAACAGAGAGCTTGCACCGTCAGCGCAGGATTTTTATGAGTTTGTCATACAGTTTTTCTCGAAATTGGAACAGTATCAATAAAAAAAACCCGAGCTTCTGTGCGGAAGTTCGGGTTTTTTTCGTGTATGTCTTCTATTTAATATACAGGTAAAGATAAATCCAAATGGCATACAAACGCTTCCGGATCAATCACAGCTTTGTTTTTCATATCTTTATTTTTTTCGGGTGTCTCAAGTTGCGCGGAAGAATAATTGACGATCCCGAGGCCGATGTCTTCACCATGAGAATCAGTCAGGCGGACAACAGCGCCGCTTTTAAATTTTCCTTTAATCTCCCTTACACCATCTGGGTATATACTCGATTGACCGTCAGCTATTCGGCCGGAACAGTCATCTGATAACACAATTTCACCTTCAGGTCCGGAATTAAAAGCGATCCACTGCTCTTTTTGATTCAACGGAAGCGTTCCCTCAGCTTCAAAATAGGTGCCTTCCGCCTCTCCATGAACAGCTTGATATAATATATCGGCGGTGTCTGCCTGGCCAAGAAATCCTTTAATGCCAGATGCCATCACAATTTTAAACGCATCCAATTTGGATCTCATGCCTCCGGTGCCGACTTCGCTGTCTGTATCGCCTGCGCACGCTTCAATTTCCGGTGTAATCTCACTGACCCGCTGCATCCTGTTCGCTTTTGGATTCTTTCGCGGATTGCCGTCATATAAACCATCGATATCCGATAAAATCACAAGCAGGTCCGCATCGATTAATCCGGCGACTTTCGCTGCGAGTGTATCATTATCGCCAAACTTAAGCCGATTGACGGTCACTGTGTCATTTTCGTTAATTATCGGGATAATACCGCGTTCAAGCAGTACATTCATTGTGTTCCGAACATTGTGATATCGGTATTCATCAGAAAAGTCACTTCTCGTAATTAAAATCTGGGAAGCCATGTAACCGTGCGCCAAAAACAGCTTTGAATAAGCCTCCATCAGCAATCCCTGACCGATTGAAGCAGACGCTTGTTTTTCAGGCAGATTTTCTGGTCGTTGAAGAAATCCGAGCTTGCGATATCCTGCAGCTACTGCGCCGGAAGAAACCAGGATGACTTCATATCCGGCGTCTTTTAGTTTGGCGACCTGGTCCACTAAAGCTTCCAGTTTCCGAATGCTGATTTCCCCATGAAGACTTGTTAATGAACTGCTGCCGATCTTCACGACAACTCTTTTCATTTCTGTTTCAGACGTCACTGTATCACTCCTGTTTTATAGCGGTGCCGCTGTTTTTTCAAGATCATCGCTAATTTCCTTTGAACGCTTAGCTGCATGTTTAATGGCTTGAGAAATCGCTTCTCCTCCGCCGCTCTTCTTCAAAGCCTGCAATCCGGCAGCAGTCGTTCCATTTGGCGAGGTGATATTGTCTCTCAGCACCTCAGGCTGTTCTCCTGTTTCCATCAGCATTTTTGCAGCACCTAAGAGTGTCTGTGCACCGATGCTTCGTGATAATTGTTTATCGAGTCCCGCTTCTTCGCCCGTCTTTTCGATGAATTCCATTAAATAATAAAAATAAGCAGGTCCGCTGCCGGCAATTCCTGTGAAAATGTCCATTTGATTTTCCTGGATGGTATACACTTCACCCATACAGCCGAGCAAAGCCGCCGTCAGTTTTTCTAAATCATCTGTCACATGCCTGCCAAGCGCGATGGCAGTTGCAGAAGCGCCGATCATACTTGATGTGTTAGGCATTACTCGGACAACCGGCTGTTGATTATGCAATGATTGTTCAATATAAGAGGTGGTTATGCCGGCTAGCACCGACAAAATTAATTGATGGGGTTGGATACGTGTTTTTAATGATGACAGAGCGTGTTCAGCATCTTTTGGCTTCATCGCCAAAATGAGCACATCCATGTCTTCAATACATAAGTGATCCGGCGCCACGCCTTTGATTCCATATTGAAGTTCAAGCTCAGCTAATCGCTCCGTATTGCTGCGGTTTGTAACGCAGATGTTTTGTTTTGGGATTTTTTTGGCACGAACGATACCTGATATCATTCCTTCCGCCATAGATCCGGCTCCAATAAAAGCTACCTTTTTTTGATCAAAGATCGGTAACATCTCCTTTGTTCGCTTTTTTGTTCGTATTTTCACACGTTTAAAATGTTACCACGTGAGGAAATGATGTCAAGTTTGAAGGTCACTATTGATTTGTATTGTTTCATTTCGACAAATATGTATAATGAAAAACAGAAAACACCCGATACTCGTGGCTATACCGGGTTTTTTCTTTGTTAAAAATTATCTGACAGTGCTTTTTCAATCAGTTTTTTGCAGCGATCCAGCTCCACTTTCAGCTGTTTTTTATACAGCTTGGCTGCCTCATAATCTTTAAATTGATAGAGGACAACTTCTTGAAGCTTAGCCCCTTCTTTCTTTACTTTGATTTGTTTTAATATCCCATCATCAAGGAGCTCATGCAAAGACCGGTAAACCTCTGTATGGTTTGGTTTAAAACCAATCTCTTTAAATTCTGATCGAAGCACTTCCAGAAGCTTTAATCCGTAGAGTCTTTTCTGCTCAGTCATGGTAATCATATAAAGTTTCAAAAACGCACGCTGTTTGACCAAAAATCCAGTGGAACTTCTTTTTTCTTCTTTCATCGTCTGCACCCCTTCTCTGTAAACTGAGAATACTATGTACTAAATATTCAATTTTTCCTATTGTTCTCCTGCTTTCTATTAATGATCTGGTTAATCGAGTTATTTTGTGATTGATGTTTATATGGCTAGAGAGAATAAAAGATATATTGAACATTTGGTACATAGTTTGTTTTGTTCATTATAACTTATTTTCACTATTATCTTCAATTTAAAACTATTGTCCGATTCACATTTTCTTCAATATATGTCCGTTGAATTGAAAAACAGCCTTTGATAACGTATGGATAAAGGAGATGATAAAATGACAAAGCAAGCAGCTCGTCCTGCCAAAGATGAACGTTACGCCAACTTAATCCCCATGAAAGAATTACAATTCGAAAAAGACCGTCTTTTCCCCTTCCCGATTTATGAGAAGCTTCGGAAATTGTCTCCTGTCCGCTATGACAAACAGCGTGATTGCTGGGATGTTTTTAAATATGATGACGTTCAATTCATCCTGAAAAATCCCAAACTTTTTTCATCTAAACGCGGCATACAGGCAGAAAGCATTTTAACAATGGACCCTCCGAAACATACCAAATTACGCGCACTCGTCAACAAATCGTTTACTCCAAAGGCAGTGAAACAAATCGAAACCCGCATAAAAGACGTTACAGCATTCCTCTTACAGGAGGCGCGGCAAAAAGACACAATCGATATGATAGATGATATAGCAGGCCCCCTTCCTGTTATTATCATTGCTGAAATGCTTGGAGCACCGACGGAAGACCGGCACATCATCAAAACATACTCCGACGTACTCGTGTCCGGAGCGAAGGACAGTTCAGACAAAGCTGTTGATGACATGGTTCAAAAACGCCGGGACGGCCACGCATTCTTAAGCAACTATTTTAGAGACATTCTATTAAAACGACGAGCTCACCCAAAAGAAGATTTGATTACAATGCTTTTGCAGTCAGAGGTGGATGGAGAATATCTAACAGAAGAGCAGCTGCTCGGTTTTTGCATTCTTCTTCTTGTCGCGGGGAACGAAACGACTACTAACTTGATCGCGAATGCTGTTCGCTACATCACGGAAGACACAGCCATGCAACAACAGATAAGACAAAATACAGACTATATCCCTAATGTAATAGAAGAAACGCTCCGCTATTATCCGCCTGTTCAAGCCATCGGACGAGTTGCAGCAGAAGATATAGCGCTTGGCGGAGCATTGATAAAGAAAGGATCTTCCGTTATCAGCTGGGTCGCGTCAGCCAATCGGGATGAAGCTAAATTTTCTGAACCTGATCGTTTTAACATTAACCGCCCCTCCTATCCCCATCTCAGCTTTGGGTTCGGAATTCACTTTTGCCTCGGGGCACCGTTGGCCAGACTCGAAGCAAACATCGCTCTTTCCTCCCTCTTGTCTATGTCAGCTTATATTGAAAAAGCTGATGATGAACAGAGACTTGAAGCGATACCAAGTCCTTTCGTGTTTGGCGTTAAACATTTACCTGTGCGGATTGAATTCAAATAAAAAAAGCCTGTCACTAGACAGGCTTTCGTTTTACGGATTTGTAGACCACAATCCTGCAGATTTAATGAAAATACGCGGATCTAATTTCAATTGAGCCACCATATATTCAGCAAGATCCTCAGGCTGCATAACCTTTTCAGGATTACCGTCTGTCAGGTTCAGTTCAATCGACATATCACTTGCGACAGTGCTCGGCGTTAACGCGCTGACTCTGATATTATGCTTTCTCACTTCTTGCATGAGAGATTCCGTTAACCCAAGAACGGCAAATTTAGATGCGCTGTAAGCGCTTGTGACAGCTGCTCCTCTTTGGCCGGCTGTAGAAGAAATATTAATAATGTCACCAGCTTTGCGTTCAATCATTTCAGGAAGCACCGCACGAGTAACATGGTATACACCCATTAGGTTCACTTGAATAATATTTTCCCACTCATCAGCGGATAGATCTAAGAATCCGCCAAACTTGCTGATTCCGGCATTGTTAATAAGAATATCAATCTCGCCAAGCTCCTCTTTAATAGAAGCCACAGCTTGATCAACCTGTGCTGCATCCTTTACATCCGCAGCAGCAAACGCAGCTTTCACACCAAGTGCTTTTACTTCTTCTGCGACTTTCTCAACATTAGCGGCAGTGCGTCCGATTAAACCGATATTTACGCCTTCTTTTGCAAGCGCAAGAGCTGTAGCGCGTCCAATCCCTCTGCCTCCGCCTGTGATAAGAGCAGTTTTATTTTGTAAACTTTGCAATTGAAGCACCCTTTCTTTGTTTACATATGTACGATAACACATTATAAGCACATGAAAACCAATACGCAAATTATATGAACTGCGCAGATAACATTTCACCTGATTATAGTAGGCGAAATAGGGTATGACATTAGAAAAGGGGTGAACATATATATGGTTATCGTTTATATCAGTATTGCAGTAATAGCCATTTCAATCATTTACTTAGGGATAAATGTGATTCAAAACAAGAAAAAAATAGATCCCACCATGAAGGAACTCACTGCAGTTACGCAATCGATGCAAAAACAAGTTGAAGTGGTAAAAACGGAAGCACAGCAGCTGTCTCAAAAGCAAAAAATGATTCAATACGATGTTGAAATGAAAAAAACCGCGTTGCAGCAGACTGCTGCTGAAGTGAAAGAAGCGCCTCAAGCAGTTAAAGAGGTGTGGCATGCTGGACATTTGAATAGAGGTTAAATATGAATGATATCCCGTTGTTACGTTTAAAATGGACAATGGGATATCATTTTTAGGGAGGTTAAGCCATGATTGAAAACCGCAGCGGTTTGGCAACATTTGCAGAGAAACTACATACTCTTCCGGTATCAAGACCGCTTTCGAAAACAGATTTGTTTACTTCCCCATTTCGCATAAACCAAGAAAACGCGCTAGAAATGTATTATTCACCTCATAATGAATATATCAATCAAGCTGCTTCGATTGTGATTTCAGGCATAACGCCGGGTTTTTCACAAATGAAAACAGCTTATGAAACAGCCATCGAAAGCTTGCACAAAGGCCGTTCTCTAGAACAGATGGCTTTAGACACCAAAAAAGCTGCAGGACTTTCTGGAACTATGAGACATAACCTGATAACGATGCTGGATCAATGCGGACTGCCGCAGGTTTTAGGCATTCAAAGCGCCGCACAGCTTTTCGGCGACTTGCGCCATATGCTTCACACCACTTCTGTTATCAAATACCCTGTTTTCATTCAGCAGAAAAACTATACAGGACATAGTCCTGTTATCCCCCGCTCATCTATGCTAAGCACTTATGCATATAAGTATTTCCCCGCTGAACTTGAAAAGCTATCGGGCTCTGCTCTTCTTATCCCGCTAGGCAAAGCAGCCGAAACAGTCTGTGAAACACTGATCAGGCAAAACAGCAACTGGCAGCTGACCTGCCTTCATGGCTTCCCTCACCCATCGGGCGCGAACGGTCATCGAATGAAACAATTTAAGAAAAACAAAGAGGATTTAGAAAAACAAATTCGATCCTTTGTTTCATCAAATTCGCTTTCCATATAGAAAAGAGGAAATAAAAGGGATATGATAAACCTACATACATCATTAGGGAGGGATTTGGTGTTTCCTGTATTAGAAACCGACAGGCTTATTCTAAGAGAGATGACAGAGAAAGATGCGGAAGCCATTTTTTCTTGTTTTTCAAACCATGACGTCACTCGCTACTACGGACTTGATCCCTTTGAAAGTATAGATCAGGCAAATACAATGATTCATCAGTTTGCCGACAATTTTCAAGAAAAACGAGGAATACGGTGGGGAATTGAAAGAAAAGACACCAAAGAACTCATCGGTACGATTGGATTTCATGCTTTGGCTCCCAAGCATAAACGTGCAGAAATCGGTTATGAAATCAGCCCGGCGAATTGGCGAAACGGCTATGCGTCAGAAGCCATTTTAGAAATTGTGTCTTACGGCTTTGGCATCCTTGGACTAACGCGAATCGGTGCAGTTGTTTTTAGGGAAAATGAAGCGTCAAATCGTTTGCTGCTAAAAATGGGATTTGAAAAAGAAGGCGTATTAAGACAATATATGTACCAAAGCGGTGTACCTTATGATGCAAATGTTTATTCTATTATAAAATCATGAAAAGCAAGAGAATGATAAGACATTCTCTTGCTGCTCTTCCCTATTCTCTCGTCTGCCTTTCCCTCTTCAAGGTTGCCTCCCAAAATATCATAGCCGAAAATACTTACAGCAATGGCAATCAAAAAGACTACATATCATCGCGGCATTGACGAAGACAAAGCCTTGTCATATATAAAAAAGATTCGTAGCGCTCTATACATCTAGTGACATCCATTAATAAATCCCTTTTTTTGTCCTGCTACTTGAAATAAAGCCTCCAAAGACATAAAATAATGCCGACCAAAGAAAGAGATAAAAAAGCTGAAATTTGAATTCCCGCACTGTCTGCCCCATTTCTATTCCATGGATTAAGGTCATGAATGCTTTTTGCGGCAAAATGGTACAGAGTACATCTAAGACGGGGAGATTAGGCGTAAAAGAAATAAAGCAGCCTGACAATACAGACGTAACCACACTGATTCCGCTCGTCACCAAGCTTAAGTTTCGATCCATAACTGAAGACATAAAAATAGCGAATGACGCTGCAAGCACTACGAGAACAGCCAGCAGTTCAGCAAAAATGTCCAAGCGAAAGCCAATATCCACATGAATTAATAATGTTGTCATCACAATGGCCAGATAGGTTGGTATGTATAGACATAAAAATGTAAAGGTAAACTGAACAATCAGATATTTGTTCTCGTTTACAGGTGACACTAAAATCCGCCTGAAGGTTTTAAGCATCCGATCTTCAGGATACAAGGCAGTGAGCGCGACACCTTGCATAAAAACAAGCATCACGATAAATCCTAAAATATTTGTGCCTGTCCCCCTTTCAATCCTTATTTTATCCTCTCCTTTATAGCTGATCGGCATTTTCCCAGTCTCAAAAAGCTCCCGAATCATTTTTTCATCAGCTTTACTTTTCAAAGTGGTTACCTTATAGTCTTGATGATTTTTTTCTACAACTGCTGCATATTTTCCTAACACAAGATCAGAGAACCTCGGGTTTTGATGGATCATAACCACTCGAAAGGCAGGATCTTTGGGGAGATTATTCATCTCATCCTGCTCCGTAACAAATGCAATGGTTTCTTTTAAGACCGGTTTACCGGAAAAAAGAATGGCTGCCCCAACCATCAGCGGAATGATGATCACTGCAATGATAATAATGGCTTTCTTGGCCAGTATTCGTTCCCACCTATTTCGGAATAGATTCAGCATACATATCCCTCAGGCTTAAAAACAACATGGGAAACGGCAATACAAACGACTGAAGCCAAGAGAAGAATGGATACCACAGGCAGCAAAATACTGAAATCATGATCATAAATGAGGCGAAATGAGCATTCCGCTACCCATTTAACCGGAGAAAATACGGAAATTTCATTTACGGTATCTCCAAATCTATGAATCCCGAAAAAAACGCCTCCTAAAAAAACAAAAAAAGTAACTGGAATTTGCATGATGCTATTCGCCCGTTCTTCATTTTTGAAAATGCAGCAAAACATGGTGCCGAAACAGCAGCCAAAGAACAAAAAGACATGCAGTAAAAGCAAGATATACGGAAGATCTTCACCGCCAAAGTTCAATTTAAAAATCGTTTGAGCCATCCATACATTCATGGTGTACAAAATCACACTGAATATGTAAGTTGATAGTAATTTTGAAAGATAAATACTTGTCTTTGAAACGGGTGCGTATACAAGGCGGATGTTTCCTCTCTTCACCTTTTCTTCCATAAATGTGTTGGACGCGGTCATCGCGATCAGAGCCGCTGAGAAAATCATCATATTCACCCCGTAATAATCGTAGGAACTGATACGGCCTGTCCCAAAGCTATTTTTTGTGACAAAGCCCATGATCAGAATAAGAATGAAAGGAAAAATCGTATTGGCTAAAATGAGAACCGGATTCCTTAAAATATTCCTAAAATCAAATGACATTACTTTCACTAAATTCATGATGCCTCTCCTAATCTCTTAAATTTCTTCCCGTCAGCTCTAAAAATACCGTTTCTAAGGATGCCTCTTGACTGCTCATATGCAGAATGCTACATCCTTGAACACTTAATTCTGCTATGATTTCACCTAGGGGATCTTGGTTCTTTCGGACTGTAACTTTCAATTCATTCTCTATAAAGAGCACTTTTATAACCCCTTCGATATCCTTTAGAATGTTTTTGTTTAATTTATCTGCATTCGCCAGCTGAAAAGAATAGGTCATTTCTTTATTTACTTTTTTGTATAATTCCTCTTTCGTCCCGTTAGCAATGATTTTTCCTTCATTCATAATCATAATCCGATCAGCAATAGCCTCCGCCTCTTCCATATAATGTGTTGAGTAAATGATGCTTGCTCCTTTTTCTTTCAGCACTTTAATAGACTCCAGAATGTGGTTTCTGGATTGAGGATCTATTCCAACAGTCGGTTCATCCATAATAATCAGTTTCGGCTGATGGGCAATAGCACAGGCAATGTTTAATCTTCTTTTCATCCCACCTGAAAAAGTCTTAGGCTTATCATCTTTACGATCATATAGCTGTACGAGCTCCAAAGCCTCCTTAACCCGGGCTTTCAGACCTTCTCCTTTAAGAGAGTATAGACTGGCAAAAAAGCGAACATTTTTCTCAGCGGATATATCCTCATAGATGGCGATATCCTGAGGGACAATTCCAATGCCCATCTTCATTTTTTTTGCGCCGTTTTTTACATTATGGCCCAATATCGTAACATTTCCGGAAGTGGCCGACAGTACTCCGGATATAATATGAATCGTTGTGCTTTTTCCTGCTCCGTTTGGGCCAAGAAGCCCAAGAACTTCACCCTCCTTTACTTCAAATGAAATGCCTTCTACCGCAGCTTTGTTCGTGTACTGCTTTGTCAAATTTTCAATTGATGCCACGCTGTTCATACGTATCTCCTTTTACATTCTCCGTTTTGCGAATTCCTGAAGAACTTTTATTTTCAGATCATCACGTTCTTGTTCAATTTCAAAGTCACGAGCGTCTTCTTCGAAACCATCCTGCTCTTCTCCGTCAAAACTGTATAGCTTTTTCAATAAATTCCACAGTGTCTCTAATTCTTCCGTCGAAAATCCTTGAAAAATATCTGCCATAAAGTACACAGCTTTTTCACCGCATTCCTCTAAAACGCGTTTTCCAGAATCGGTAATTTTCACATTAACCGCACGCTTGTCACGTTTACTTGGCACAGTAACGGCATATCCTCTTTTTTCAATACTGCTGACCAGCCTGTTTATGTTCTGTTTCGACGTACCTAATTTTTTGGCAATGTTGTTGAAAGTGGTTTCTTCTTCCGGTAAATGCAGTATGGAGACCATTGTCATAAATTGCCTAGTCGTTAAGCTTTCATAGTACTCATCACCTCGTGATTGAATTTTGTTTAAAACAGAAAAAAGTGTAGCGTAAGACTGCTGCATTAAAAATAAATCTTTTAGTTCCTTAGAAAAATCCATTATAACCCTCCTAAAAAAGACAATTTGTTGTCTTTATCATCATAGCACTTTTTGTCACTTTGTCAACATATTGTCTATTTTATTGCAAATCATACGACAATATCATATTGATCAATATGAAAAAGGTATATCATGGTTCGGTAACGTAAATTTGATAAGGAAAAAGCATTGGAATTCCCTTTTTTGAAGATCTAATTGAAGAGAAATACAGAAAACCATTAAATGCCCGACATTATTACAATGTTGAACGCGCGACTTACAAAAATACATTTGAAGAAAAAAGACATACAATCAGGAGAGTTAAGAAGCGATATAAACGCAGAAGCGATCCCTTCTTTTATTAGGTGGACTGGTGATGATGAAACTCCTTTTCAGACCAAGCATTCCGGAGCACTGTGTAACTGAAACCATTGCTGAAAAAAGCGCCCTATTCCAGGGGCGCTTTTCATCAGGATGCATATTGAGGGGAAGTCTCTTTCTGTCCTTCTTTTTCTTCAGGTATCTTAATACGTTTCGTCATGACTGCACTCGCAAGATAAAGCACCGCAAAAATCCAGACAACGCCTTGTGCACCGACGAGTCCGATGAACATCCAAGCTAAAGCAGGTCCGACAAATGCCGATAAGCCGGCTGCCAGGTTCAAAACGGACATGGCGGCTCCTTTGTCTTTTCCGGCAACTGTCGGCACAATCGCACCAATCGGCACGTAGCCTGCTAGCAAACCGCCCCATACAAAGCCGATGATACTCACAACCGCTATATTCCCGCCTGAAAAAACAGGCGCATAGTATAATAAAACGGTGAAAATGCCGCAGCCGACACCGCCAAACCAAATGACGGTGTTTTTCCATCCGAATTTATCACCGACAATTCCAAAAATGAGGTTAAATACAATATTGCCCAGAAAAATCGTTCCCCAAATCTGCAGCCACACATGAGTTGAAATGCCATGCTGAGCCATGTGCATCGGCAAAAACACAGGAAAACCATATGTGCCGATGCTGTTGATGATTCTAATCACTCCTCCTGTCAGCACCCGCGGATTGGTAACGAGAATGGTAACGCCTTTTAAAAGCTCCTCAGCCGTTTCTGATCTTTTTCTTTTCTTCTTTTCAAATCGGTCTTTATTAACAAACAACGCGAAGACTGCGCCGAGGCATACCCAGAAAATAGAACTCCACAGCGTATTTAAATAACCAAACGTTTTAATGGCATAACTTGAATACCAAGCACCGAAAACAAACATGCCCAGACAATATGCAATCCAGAACCAGCCGACAGCTGTACTGAGCCTGTTCTGCGGTGTTCTGTAGATGACCCATGTCAAGAAGGAATAAGCAAATAGCGGGTATCCTAAGCCTTTAATAAAGTAAGTCACATACATGACAGGCAGATTTAGCTGTTCAAATCCGAAGACGATAAAAGCAGCTGTACCGATCACATAAAACAACAACCCCATAAACATCGTTCGCTTTGCCCCAAATGCTTCCAGACATACACCTGAAAACCATGAAGCAATGGCCAGTGAAATGCCGTATATACTGAAAATCAAAGCAGATTGCTGAACGGTGAGCCCATTTTCAATCAGAAAAGGACTGAGCCATCCTTGTTCAAGGCCGTCTCCCATCATAAACAGCACAACCCCTAAAAACCCCCAGGCCAGCCGCTTTGGTATACCAATTTGATCTAACATATCTGTATCCTCCTTAGATGCTTATCTCAATTACCGTATTACCTCGATAAAGTAAGAACATGTATAATTCCTCAAACGGCGGCAAATTCCGCCTTATGCTAATACCTTGTTTCCCGATGACGGCTCTAATCCTGAAAAGAAGCGCTGGACCTGCTTCCACTCCTCGTATAAAGCCATTTCTATCCGGCAATCCTGTGGCTCTATCACCCGAACACTTCCAGACATTTCTTCGGTCAAACGAAAGGCCTCATTGCAAACCACCGCAGCACCAACGACTGATGCCTGACTGTATCCTTCTTTGACATAGATTTTTTTCTGAAGAAGATTGGCGATATATTGTGTAAATGCTCTGCTTTGGAAACTGCCTCCGCATCCCCACACATAGTCACGATTAAACGGAGTGATCTCTGTTAAAATGTCAAAGTTCCATTTGATTGAACATGCAATCTCCTGTAATGCCGCACGTACAAAATGCGCTCTGCTTAAATGGGCTGAAAGCGGTACATCAAAGAGAAAGCCGCCTTTCGCTAGATTGTTTTTTTCTGCCGATAAATATGAACCGAGGGACGACACACAGGAATGATCTTCCTTAGCTATTGCAGTAATTTCTTGTTCCATCACATCGTACGGTTCATTCGGATAGAAAATATCCTTTAATTTTTGAAAATTCAGACCTGTTATCCCGGGATTCGTCTCTGCAAGCCACTGTCCTTGATCTGTGTGGCAGTTCAGCCAGGCTTTATGATGTCTGTCCTCATGAGTTTCATCAATCATTTTGGTAATCGGTGTTGTCGTACCTGATACAATGACTGCATCTCCCAGAGCAGCACCAGTGCTTTTGACAGCAAGCTGTGTATCTCCCCCACCCGCTATAACCTTCACATGATGTGACAGTCCCAATTCTGACGCATACTCATCAGTTATCGATCCAATGACTGTTCCCGCTCTTACTAGAGGCGGAAGAATAGATGGCGAGAAACCGAATATATTGCACATCTCTTCTGACCATGTATTTTGTTTTACATCAAACAGAAGCGTTTCCGTCGCCTGTGACGGTTCATATGCCAAAATTCCGCTCAGCTGATACGTCACCCAATCACTGATGCTTGTGAAGCTTGCAGTCTTTTTCCATAAGAAGGGCTGCCGGTGCTTTAAACCATAAAGCTTTAGCGCTGAAAAAAGCGCAGTCGGCAGACGGCCTGTTCGGCTATATACTTCTTCACGATTCGATATATTTCCCTCCCACTCCCTGCCCCGATTGTCAATGTTCGGCAGACCGAGGAAAGACTCACCATTTTGATCGAGCAGCACGATCCCCTGTCTTTGACTTGTTGAAGTGAGACCAATAATTTCAATATGATGAGAACGAGACATCGCACGTTTAGCCAGATTCATGATTTGATTCCACAGCGCCTGTGGAGAAAAATAGCGGCTGTCCGGATAAAGCGGCTCGGCCGTATATACAATGTCCTCCCGTTCAACCGTTTGAACGCTGCCCGACACACTTACGACTGCAACTCTTGCATTGCCAGTGCCAATGTCAAATACGAGATAACCTTTTTGTTTCGTCATCCTGATGCCCTCCTTTTCTTACACCTCTGCTGTAAGATCGTTTTTGTTATATAAAGTCGGAATATTGAGAGTTTTTTCATCCCTCCACTTTTTAAGCGCTTCGTTCAGAATGGTAACGTGATGATCCTCTACTTCAAATGTTGCTCCTGCTAAATGTGGTGTTGCCAGAACATTAGGCAATGAAATAAATTCATAATCCGATTCCTCTGGAGGCTCGTGATAAAAAACGTCTAATATCGCTCCCCTGATTTTACTTTCTTTCAGTACAGATAAAAGATCCTCTCGGTTTACCACGACAGCTCGTGATGTATTCACGAAAATGGCGCTCTCTTTCATCAAGTCAAAATACGAACGATCAATGAGGCCAAGCGTATCATTTGTACGCGGCAGATGAACAGAAACGATATCACTATCTGAAAAAACCTTCTCCAGAGATACTTTTTCATATAGCGGATGATCGTGGTGTACGTATGGATCGTAATACAAAACCTTGCAGTCAAATGCAGTCAACAGTTTTGCGATCCTTTGCCCAACCGCTCCGAATCCCACCATACCCACGGTTTTTCCTGTTATTTCATTACCTTTGAATTTGGCATACGCCTGCAAATAATCGCTGTTCCATTTGCCATCCTTTAGCCATTGATTTGAGGTATTTGTATGACGGAGAAATGATATTACATTTCCGATAAACATTTCAGCAACAGCTTGTGCGTTTCGCCCAGGCGTATAGAAAACCGGAATGTCTCTGTTTGACGCTGCTGTCACATCAACATTGGAAGGCATTCCCCTGCATACTCCCACAAATGAAAGTTCCGGCATTGATGCAAACACGTTTTCTGTCACTTGATCAAGCTCAGTAATCAACCCCGTCGCATTTGACTCTTGTAATAGCTGAATCAATTCTTCTTCTCTATATGCCCGGCCGTTTTCTTTCCAAGACTGATAAACAACGGAACCGAACAATTTTTCAAGCTCTTTTCGTCCTTCTTCGTTATACGGTGCTGTAATCAAAACCGTCATGATGCAAAACATCCTTTTCATCGTTATTTTTCACACAAAAAAATCTCTCTCCAAAGATGGAAAGAGATTCATGTATAGGCGCACTCTGCCACAGACAGAAGCCGGTATAAACCTTACTTTCCTATCTTTCAAGCTGTCGCTTGCTGGAATTGGCACAATAATGTTGCCGAGGTTTCATAGGGCCAGTCCCTCCACCTCTCTTGATAGAAAATGTTTTGTATGTAATTTTCAGAATTAAGAATACGTTTATCATAAAGAAGACCCAGATTGATGTCAATGTCTTTTTTTCAGAATTGACGTTATCATTCGAAATGTTATAATTCTTACAATATATCTAACTAGGGAGAGGAACTGGGCTATGAAATCGTTTGCCACTCAACAAAACGGCATTTTTAAATCCGTTTGCTCACTGGACTGCCCGGACCAGTGCGGATTACTGGTACATAAAAAAGACGGGAAAATTGTAAAAGTGCAGGGTGATCCTGATCATCCCGTGACAGCCGGAAATATATGCAACAAAGTACGAAATATGGCTGAGCGCATCTATGATGAGAAGCGGCTGACGACTCCGCTGAAACGAATAGGTATGAAGGGCGAGGCAGAGTTTAAACCAATTTCTTGGGAAGAAGCGATTGACACCATCACATCTCGCTGGAAACAGCTGATTGATGAAGAAGGAGCTGAAAGCATATTGCCTTACAGCTTTTACGGCAATATGGGAAAATTAACAGCTGAAGGAATGGACCGCCGCTTCTTTTACCGTCTGGGCTCAAGCCAGCTTGAGCGGACGATTTGCAGCAAAGCCGGTTCAGAAGGCTATAAATATACCATGGGTGTGAGTGCTGGAATCGATCCTGAAGAAACGATTCATACAAAACTGTTTATCTTTTGGGGAATTAACGCAGTCAGCACAAACATGCATCAAATTACAATCGCACAAAAGGCACGGAAAAAAGGCGCAAAAATTGTTGTGATTGATGTGCATAAAAATCAGACAGGGCGTCTCGCAGATTGGTTTATTCCTATAAAACCCGGTACCGACAGCGCGCTTGCCCTTGGAATCATGCACATATTATTTAAAGAAAACCTTTACGATGAAGCGTTTCTATCAGAATATACAGTCGGCTATGAAGAATTGCGCGAGCATGTGAAACAGTATCATCCAGAAAAGGTATCGCTGATCACTGGTGTCAGTACCGACGATATCTATCAGCTGGCAAAAATGTATGGTGAAACCTCCCCTTCCTTTATCAGAATCGGAAACGGCCTTCAGCATCACGACAACGGTGGGATGATTGTTAGAACGATTGCCTGTCTTCCGGCGATTACCGGTCAATGGATGCATACAGGAGGCGGCGCCATCAAGCATAACAGCGGAATTTTAGAATATAACACCAACGCGCTTCAGCGTCCTGATTTACTGAAAGGCCGCACACCGAGATCGTTTAATATGAACCAGCTGGGCAGAGTCCTTCTGGAAACAGACCCTCCTGTTCGCTCCCTCTTTATTTATGGGACGAACCCAGCCGTTGTGGCGCCAGAAGCGAACAAAGTCAGACAAGGCCTCCTGCGGGATGACTTGTTCACCGTGGTTCATGATTTGTTTTTGACAGAAACAGCCAAATATGCGGACATTGTACTGCCTGCTACATCTGCTTTTGAAAATACTGATTTTTACACCTCATACTGGCACCATTACATTCAGCTTCAGCAGCCGGTGATTGAGAAATACGGAGAAAGTAAGTCTAATACCGAGGTATTCCGGTTATTGGCTGAGGCAATGGGTTTTACGGATCAGGAGCTGAAAGATTCAGATGAAGACTTAATCCGCCAGGCGCTTCACCATCCAGATAACCCTTATTTGGCAGAGATTCGTTATGAATCACTCACTGAACGTTCGTTTATGAAGGCGAAGCGTGAAAAGCCGCTGTTCCCGGGTAAACTGCCGACACTGAGCGGAAAAATAGAATTATATTCAGAAAAAATGAAACAAGCCGGTTTCCCGCCGTTACCGACACATACGCCGCTTGCGCCGGATCAAGAATTCCCGTTTATGTATGTTCCGGGGCCGAATCATAATTTCTTAAATTCAACGTTTTCCAACAATGCAAAGCACGTCAAACTTGAAAAAACACCGAAACTCTTTATCAACACGATAGATGCCGAAGAACACGGCATCACTGATGGTGAAGCTGTACGGATTTGGAACAGCCGAGGTGAGTGTGAACTAACCGCCGCAGTCGGAGAACAAGTGCTGCCCGGTGTTGTCGTCAGTCAAGGATTATGGGCAGATGAACCAGGCAAAAATCAGCTTGTTAACGCCCTGACCCCAGACCGCTTGTCTGATATGGGCGGAGGCGCCACTTTTTTCTCAGGCCGAGTGCAGATTGAGAAAGCATAGAAACCGTCCAGAGCTTGCTCTGGCGGTTTTTTGTGTACACAATCAAAAAAATGAAACCAATGATATGGATTGACCGTATAACATGACGATTACATAATGGAGGCAGACACATGGACGTTTTTTTAGGAATCGGTATTGCATTGGCTGGATATTTTATCGGAGAAGGATTAAAGCATATTAACAACCCAAAAGCTAACGGAAAAAATGACATCATGCTGATTAAAGAACGAGATATTCACTTTTACATCGGGCATTTTTTAGGCATAACCCAAGCGGAGGCGAAACACTTAGCGAAGGATCTCACAGACCTCCCTCATATTGAAATAAACGGAAAAAGATATGTGCAAAAACATATCTTAAAAGAATGGCTATTAACATTAGGAGAGGAACACCAAGCGAAAGATTAATACGAGTTTTACAGGAGAGCGGTTCTTTCAGGCACCGCTCTTCCCCATTTAGCTGTCTTCCAGCCAGTAATAATTCTCAGCAGTATAGATTGGCCACCACCAAAACTTCGCTCCTCGGGAAAGGATAACCGGTCAAACCACAATTCAAATTCATGCACAACTTGATTGATTCTTCGTATGACTCAATACAGAAAGGGCTTTATTATTGTACAGGTAACAACGATTAGTCCAATAAAACGAACTATGATGTTCAGTTTCCATAAAAATAAAAAGCAGGATCGGCAACCTGCTTTTCATGAATTTATTTTCTGATTTTTCTTATAACCTGTTTTATTCAGGAAACTGCACATGCCCAGGAACTGTGTATGACTTAGATGTTCCGTTTTCAGGAAGCTTTGGAATCGTGTCTTTTACAACTTTTCCGCGAATGTCAGTGATTCTGACTTTAAGAGAGCCCGTTCCTAAATTGGTGCTGAGGAAATGATTATAGTCCGTTTTCTCCATGTTGATCCACTTTCCGTCTTTGTAGTATTCCATTTTCATAACGGGATACTTGTGATTTCTGACTTGAATTGCTGCCCACCACTGGCTGCTGCCTTCTTTAATCCGGTATGTGAAATTGCCAGTGATTGGCGCTTTGACCACACGCCATTTGATTTTAATTTTTCCATCTTTCATAGCACCGATTTTGCTGAATGCATTTGGTGAAAGATCAAGGGCTCCTGGGGCGCCCTCAGGGTATAGATCGGTAACATAGACGACCGTCTTCCCCTTTGGCCCTTCCACTTCAAGATAAGAGCCGGCAAGAGCAGCTTTCACACCGCCGTAATTCAGGTCCTTTGGGTTAATTGCCGTAATCTCCATGTCAGATGGGATTGGGTCAAGAAGGAAAGCCCCTCCTGAATAGCCTGATCCGGTATAGGTTGCATAGCCTTCGTGCAAGTCGTTATAGGCTGCTGAAGCTTGCGGGCAAAAGCAAAGGATCATCAGCATAACTACGCTAATTACAGCACTCATCTTCTTTTTCATAGACATCCTCCTAATCCAAGCTTTAAATGAGAATCATTATCATTGTAATACTCATCAATGTGGATTAAAAGAGGACATAGATTCATAGATTGATTTATGTCTAATTCACTATTGTATATATATCAAAGGGTGCACTTTATATGACAATGCAATCCTTATGTTCTGATGCACATATGAACCAAAATTCTTATTTCATTCATAGTGTATAAGCTCAAAAAATTCCCATCCCCGCTTCCACAAGCGGGAAAATTTTACTTTACTTTTTGCAACTTGATCAGAGCAGTAAGTATAATACCTAACATGAGCACAATCGGAGCCCAAATAATGATGTAATGAAAATGCGGCTCTGCAAAAGCTACAATAATAGCCCCGACACAATATAATATGATGGCCAGCGCCCTTAACACAGCATCTCTTAAGAATGTTTTATTCTGTTTGGAGAAAAACAACCGGCCGGAAAGATCCTCTAAAAGAGAAGCCAATGTTCCGGTTAAAACAGTTGAAGAAATGCCTGCAATCCCCAGTCGTTTAGCTGCTATTGTTTGTATTCCCATGGCAATACTCAAAAGGATAATAAGGATGTACACGGGAACGAAAGCAGAAGATATTGAAAGACAAGCAAAAACAAATAAAATGAATGCCTCAATTGCCAGCGCTTTTGTTACAGGGGATGGCCAAAATGTTTTCTCTGCCTTTCCAACAATGATCGTGGAAACAATTACTCCCACGATAAAACCGATTAGCGCAGTTAAAGAATGAAAAACAGTGACTTGAAGAGATTTTCCGATCGCTAATCCCAATAAAACGATATTTCCCGTCATATTAGCCGTGAAGACGTGTCCTAGGCTTAAATAACCGATCACATCCACGATTCCCGCTGTTAAACAAAGAAGAGAAAGCAAAATGTTTCGATATGCTGCAACAGTCAATGGTATATCAATCCTTTCGTGTGGTTCCATTTGTAACTCTTTTATTTGCATCAAAAAACATATAAAATCCCGGTTTTGATCAGGAATATAGACTCTATTCTTCCTTTTGTCCAACTGTAATAATAATCCATATGCAATTTATTTAAATTTGAAAGGAAGCTGAGTGGCTTTGAAACGATTTTCTTTATTATTTGCCATGTTAAGTTTATTATTGCTTCTCTTGCCTGAAAAAGCTTTAGGCGCCGTCGATTTTCCGAATACTTCGACGAATGGCATCTTAGGGTTTGCCGGAAATGCAAAAAATGAAAAAGGAGTCTCTAAAGCGAGCACAACCGGCGGAAAAAACGGTCAGATCGTCTATATCCAAAATCTAAGTGATTTAAAAACCCATCTGAGCGGGTCAACACCTAAAATTTTAGTGCTTCAAAATGATCTAACCGCTTCTTCAAAAACAATGGTAACCATTGGTTCAAATAAAACACTGGTCGGTTCGTACGCTAAAAAAACGCTGAAAAATATTTATTTAACAACATCATCTTCATCCGGCAACGTCATCTTTCAAAATCTGACCTTTGAACACAGCCCGCAGATTAACGGAAATAACGATATTCAGCTTTATCTAGATTCAGGCTTCAACTATTGGATCGACCATGTGACATTTTCAGGACACAGCTATAGTGCTGGCGGAAGTGACCTGGACAAGCTGTTGTATATCGGTAAATCAGCTGATTATATCACCATCAGCAACTCAAAATTCGCAAATCATAAGTACGGTTTGATTTTAGGATATCCTGATGATTCCCAGCACCAATATGACGGCTATCCGCACATGACCATCGCCAACAACTATTTTGAGAATTTGTATGTAAGAGGCCCTGGGCTGATGAGGTATGGCTACTTTCATGTCAAAAACAATTACAGCAACAATTTTAACCAAGCGATTACCATCGCGACAAAGGCAAAAATATACTCTGAATACAATTATTTTGGAAAAGGCAGCGAAAAAGGAGGAATCCTTGATGACAAGGGCACCGGCTACTTTAAGGATACAGGAAGCTATCCGTCCTTGAACAGGCAATCCTCTCCGTTGACAACGTGGAATCCAGGCTTCAATTACAGCTACCGGGTTCAAACTCCGCAGTACACAAAAGAATTTGTCACAAAATATGCCGGATCACAAAGTACAACACTGGTTTTTGGCTATTGACATAAAGAGGGGCTTGCGTAAAATGTCAAGCCCCTCTTTTATGGCTATGTATTGTGTGTCTTGCTTGTGTCTAAAACTCACACATGCGTCATAATGTTGCTTGTTTCCTGAACAAGTTAAACATGCTCTCACGTACCAAATATTTTTTCACCAAAATGTCCATTCAATTTTCTTACATGAATACATGGACCTCTCAATTGCTTTTCTCATTATACAACAGGAGTCATTATTGATTCATCTCGAACAAAAAGAATCCATCTCCAAAATGGATTCTTTTATAATTCTATCATCTATAAACCAGGCCGCCATCAGTTAAAATAGCTTGACCGGTAATGTAATCTGCATCATCTGAAGCTAGAAATGAGACTAAATTGGCCACATCTTCAGGTGTTTGATATCTTTTGAGAGCAATGTCTGAAGAGAATTTTTCAAATGCTTCTCCTGGTTTGAAATCATCGCTATGTTTAACCATTTCTTCATCAATGCGATCCCACATTTTTGTTTTTGCAACACCAGGACAATATGCGTTTACTGTTATTTTATATGTGGCTAACTCTTTAGCAGCTGAATGAGTAAAAGATTTCACAGCATGCTTCGTCGCGGAATATGTTCCTAGCATTTCAAATGATTCGTGCCCTGCTATACTGCATGCGTTAATGATTTTGCCTTTTGTTTCTTGCTTAATGAATTGGTCGGCAGCTGCTTGAGTGCCAAACACAACGCCATTGACATTAACCTTGAACAATTGATTCAGTTGGTCTTCTGTTATTTCTAAAAATGGAGAAACTGCCTCAATGCCAGCATTGTTTACAAACACATCCAAACGACCAAATGTATCTGCCGCTGCTTTAACTAAATTGAATTGGTCATCACGCTTGGATACATCCCCTTTTATTCCGATAACATGAAAGCCATTTTCTTTGAAGTCTGAAACAGTTGCATGCAGCAGTTCCTCGTTAATGTCATGCAGAACGACACTAAAACCATCCTTGCACAACCTCTCTGCTATCCCTCTCCCTAAACCGCCTGCGGAACCAGTAACTATTGCTACCTTGGTCATAAAAATTCCCCTTTCGAAATGAGGTTTAGTGACGATATATTTATTTTAACAAATCAGTGTTTTTCCACATCGCTAAACTGCTGTTTCAAAAGAAAGCTTGTATTATATAGTTAATTCAAGTTGAAATCACTACAGGATTGATCCATAATACAGATTTATCTATATGACGTGTGTAAACATGACAACACCATTGGGTAACGATATGTACACCGAGCTCTTATCCGTTTTCTTTAGTCATCATGCGCTGTACTACATTGTATTAGTAATACATTAAAGCGGTTCCCAAGAGCTATTATGTCATCGTTATGGTCATACTTCTCAATGTAGTTTCTCTTGCTTAACATACATACCATTGAATTTCGTATGGTGTAATGCCATTTTGGTCTTGATTCCAAAGAATGCGTGATGAAGTCGTTTTTTTAAATGATGAAGAGGAGCTCATCGACCTGGTTCACTTTTTCATCATTCAAATAGAGTTATCCCTATTCAATTCCTTTTTTTATTATCAGATTCTTAATTTTGGTTTTTATTATGTGGTGTAAAAGAGGAGAAAGTCCCCTCTTTTACACTTGTATTTCTCCATAACATAATCTGTCACATAACTCATAGTTACCGCCAGTTTGATACATGCAACGTTGATAACATCGTTGTGGATCATAAGAGATTGTTAGGTGTTGAGGCACATGATAGTTCAGATCGTAAGGCGTATACCAAACTGGATATTGTCTAAACACATCGAACCCTCCATTCGTTCCTCTGGTTTTACTGTATTGTATTTGCCTCACAGCCAAATGCGTTTGTCCATACGAAAGTAGGCTTTCTTTAAAAGAACGCCCCTTTTTGAAAGCAATTAAACACATTGCATTCTAGATAAAAGTCTTCTAATATTGTAATCTCAATCTCTTTCCTAATTATGTTAGAACAGATCAAAAAAGAAATCGTGGTGTTTTTATGCTTGACTCAACTTTTCTCTTGATATTGATGTTTGTACTTTATATTTGTTTTATTCTTTATAGAATTATGAAACGATTTATATATAAGAAAGAACGAATGGCCATTTATAAGGACCTTGTTATTTTTTGTTTATTTGTTTACTTCTTTGAACTGATAAGTGTTACAATATTTCCTTTACCTATAGATCTGATTTAATTGCGAACTTGAGGAACGATTCCTATCATCCATTTTTGTATGGAAATAACTTTATCCCGTTTTGCTTCGTTGTAGATATTTATCATCTGGGTTTGCAGTTTTATGTGATAAGATCTCTTGGTGGAAATCTAATTTTACTGCTGCCAGTTGGCTTATTGTTCCCTCTTTTATTTGCAAGTTAAGGAACCTAAAACGAATTTTATTAACTGGTTTTTTTATCTCATTGTTTATAGAACTAACGCAACTTTCGATTTCTATGTATTTAGGAAATTCTAATAGAAGTTTTGACGTTGTTGATTTAATCCTTAATACGTCAGGTACTGCACTAGGATACGGGCTGTTTTGTATTCTTCCGTCGTTATATAAAAAAATCCGATTCTTTTATAAACATTGAATCACTTTCTGATGAAGACATGTAACTCCCTCAAGCACACAATATGATCGAAAAGGTGTCAATTAATTGTTCAATCAAAAACCATCACTAGCACGAGAAATGATGTTTATTGGAAGATCGCAAGTGAAAGGATATAATTAACATAACTAATCATTTTAAGGTGATACGAAAATGGACAGTATAATGAAATCTCATTTTGAACATTTAGAAGCAAAGGACAAAAGCCTGCAATTAGAAGCCTTTCAGAATATTATTAACGCCACAAAAGAGAAAGTAGACTGGGCTTATGAAGTGTGGGACCAATTAATAGGATGGCTGACCGATCCGGATAACCACAGGCGAGCGAGAGCAGCACAGTTTCTTGCTGGTTTAGCAATCAGTGATCCGGATAAACGGATGCTGCGCGACTTTCCAGCATTATGGGAAGTGACCAAGGATTCAAAATTTGTAACTGCTCGGCATAGTTTACAATCAATTTGGAAGGTTGGCTTAGCTGGGCCAAAACAAAAAGAAATGGTGCTTACTCATATTATTGATCGCTTTAAAAATGGAATAAACGAAAAACATTATACATTGATTCGCTACGATATGATTGTAGGATTAAAAAAATTATACGATGAAGACAAAGATGAGTACATTAGGGAAGTAGCAATGGAATTGATTGAGCTCGAGAAAGATAGCAAATATCGAAAGAAATATTTGTCAGCCTGGAAATAACCCTTTTATGCAATGTTCTGCAAACGTTAAAACAGCACTACGTCTTCGTGTGAGTGCTGTTTTTCATGCTATATTTATTACTCTTCAAATTGTTATATATGGTTTGGAGAGCTTTTTATGAAATAATCATACGTGGGGATGCCAACTATTATAACCTTTTAAATTTTTTAATTGTTGTTTTTGGAGGATCAGATTCTTTAAGAGTGTTGAACCACACCTTCATTTTTTTACCTGTCACAAGGTCTTCTTTGTTTTCAATTTGACTTAATCACAATATCACAACATGACTTTTATATTTTTTTATTAGTCTATCTTGAGACAATTGAAAGTCTTCTTTATCAGGAGTATGTTTGCCCTCAAGAAATAGGGCTGACTTTTCATCCTTAATAAGGATAAAACCAACAAGGTTCTGCATCTTTGGCGTTTTTATTTTCTTTTCTTCCTTATCATTGCAGCCTGAAATAAAAGCAAAGAACGCTAAGACCAGTATCGCGATTTTATGCATTTATCTCTCCCTTTTTGGTTTATATCTTTATAATAACGTGACACAAAAGTGTTGCACCCCGTAACGACAGGACAAATTTATAGATTTGCAGAACAGATGTACACGGTAAACTCCCTTCAATTCAGCTTTACCTTTCCGTTACAAATCATTCCCTAGTGCCTGCACACAAAAAACAATTGAATATTTAGTACATGGTACAATATGATAAATTAACTATTTAGTTGACCAATAGACTCATTTACTGACATCGCATTGTGCCTTTTGTGAAAAACTTGTAAACTTTTTGGGTAGCCATAAAATAAGGAGCGATTTTTTGTCTAATAACTTAGCATTTTTTCTTTTCATCTTATGTGTCATCTTTGAGAAAGTCACGAAAAATATTGATGTAATAAGCACTGCAGCATCCTTTTGCTCTTTCGTTCTCGTTTTCATTTATTTTAAAGATGAGTTTAAAAAGCTAAAAACAAAAGCACGGATCATTCTGTTTTCATGCTTTTTAGTATTAACAGGAATCGTAGCTTTTATCATTATAGAAGGACAGGTATTCATTAAAAACCACGATTTCTTTAACGGCTGGGAGATCACAGCAGTGATTATTTTGTTTGCAGTACCTTTGATATCTGGTACTGTTTGCTTTAGATTGCTTTACGAGCATTTAAAAGAAATGTAAGCATCTTATGTACAAGGAAGGAGCTAAACTTGCATGTTTTTATTTTACTTGGATAAAAACATGCCTCTATCCTGACATGTACTTATCAATCAGATGTTTTTGAAAGCAAACCTATATGTTGGACGTTTCATCCCTAAACTCGCCATTGCAGATTTATCTTTTATACCATGGTTTCTCTTGTAATCTCATTTGATCTGTATGTTTCTCCTTTCCAGTCTTCCACTCCACCTTAACAACTACATCATGTCCGATTACTTCATCTTCAGGCATAAAATCAAACGTAGCAATGTGGTCTTCCTTTTGTCCTCCGCCAGGCATTTCTTCACCTGTGTACTCTGATAAATCATAATTCTCTCTGTCATCATACTTTTTACCATCTATGTACAATGTGATTTTTTCAACAATGGTTCTTTTCGCTTCTTTCTTATTCCCCTGCCAATATAAATTCAAGAAGTAATTAGGCCCAATCGAAGTTTTATCTGATTTTTCAATGGTAGAAACCCACAATCCGTTCCTGCTGCTTCCCTCATATTTCACTTTGTCTCCTGCTATCATGGCAAAGAACGTTACTAAACAAATCAATAATGGAACTGTAATGATTAGTATTATTTTGATTTTATTCTTGCTTGTCATGTTTTCCCTCGCTTTCTTCATTTTAATTAGTAGAACAAATGATTAAAATGTTACTTGAAAATGAATATAAAAAGAGCTGCTTTTCAAGCAGCCCAATAATTATCTTTTCAATTTTGCAGCTATATTAGACTTTCTTGGTGGTTCTCAGCAAATGTGATTCGCGCAGCGCATCTATATCTGCCTTAAGACTGATCAGGTGTTGGTTATCTGCCTGTTAACCCAAATGGAAACAACATTCAAACAGCTTTAATGCTCAAGCTCCTATGTAGGTCACTATATTGTCTAATTAACCTTTTCTAACTGAATGTTAAGGTTTGTTTTAATTGGCGTCCTTCTTTTCCTTTTTGTGTCCAAATAATAACAACCTCCAATTCAGATGCCTTTTCAGCCACCATAAAATGTGTAAACTTCAGCGGGGTACCATCGTTTAAACTTTCGGCTAAGCTTATTAAATCCTCCTTCTGTCTCACACAATTTTCGTTGGGACAGCCAAAAAGTGAAAACCTCGTGGTTGAATCAGGATCATTTCTATACAATTGTACATCTACTGTAGCTGCGGCTTCCCCTATGTTTTGGATGTCCATTGAATAGACGTGATATTCCCCCTTTTTTGGACTCGCTAATTCCTTTGCATTTTTTGCTTCGGTTATCTCGACTGACCATTGCTCTGTTTTTTGTTTAATTGGCAACTCTGTAAATGTCAGAGCTTGAGTCTTTGTTTGAACAAAAATCAATGCAAATATTAAAACACATAAGGAAAGTAAGTGCTTCTTCACTTCGTATCTCCTTCTTTCTTTTTTATTAGCTTACCCAATATAAGTTTCCGGTATCTTTAATTTTGAACGCATAATAAAAAGCCCTCCCTTATGCTTCGAATAATTTCAGGCAATTCAGCTGAACATGTTCTATTTCTATTATGTTATGGTTTCGAAACCTTTTTGTGATATTTGAATATTGATCAAGAGCTTGTACGTGTTAAGATCAATTACATTCACAATAAATAGCGATATCAGTATAATGAATGTTGATTGATTGACTTAGAAACAGAACATAAATTCTAGAAGGTGAAATGGAATTGAAGAAAGCAATGTTAGGCTTTAGTCTATTAGCTTTGAGTTTTTCGTTGGCAGCCTGCGGATTAAATGATACTGCTGAAAAAAGCAATTCAGATCTTAAACAGCCAGTTGCCAAGAATTCTCAACCTGAAGCAAAAAAAGGCTTGGTGGATGCTGTGTTAGAAAGGCCTGTTGACGGAGATACGATCAAAGTCAGCTATAATGGCAATATTGACACGGTTCGCTACTTGCTCATTGATACTCCAGAGACTAAAAAGCCAAATTCATGTGTTCAGCCATATGGCGAGGATGCATCTAAACGAAACAAAGAATTGGTTAGTGGCGGCAAGCTGCAATTAGAATTTGATAAAGGAGAGCGCAGAGATAAATTCGGAAGGCTGTTAGCTTACGTTTATGTCGATGGCAAGTCTGTTCAAGAAACACTGTTAAAAGAAGGATTAGCCAGAGTAGCATATGTTTATGAGCCAAATACGAAATACATAGACCAGTTTAGAAAAGATGAACAGGAGGCACAAACGAAAAAACGTTCTATTTGGAGTAAAAACGGTTATGTGAATGCCAGAGGATTTAAAGGCTGTGTTAAGCAGCACTCCACTGAAAAACACAAGTGAAAAAAGGATATAGTTCGTGATAGACACCCTTTTGAATGAATATAATGCAATAAATCAAAAAAGAGGGTGCCTCACATAAATGAATGCTCCACTAAAGAACGAAGACATGATTGCGATTATTAGAAATGGTCTTAACTCATCACAGTACCCAAAGCACATTATTATCGTTGGCGCCGGGTTGGCTGGGCTTGTTTCTGCATCTTTACTGAAGAACGCAGGACATAAAGTGACGATTCTGGAAGCGAGTGATAGAGTCGGGGGCAGAGTTTGCACGTTGCGATCTCCCTTCAGTGCCGGGCTGTATTTCAATGTTGGACCAATGCGCATTCCGGAGAGCCATACTCTAACCTGGGAATATATAAAAAAATTCAGCCTGCCAACCAATGTATTTTTGAACAGAACTCCAATGGACATCATTTACGCCAATGGCATTCAAACACGTCTTCATCATTTTGAAAGCAATCCGGGTATCTTAAGATACCCAGTTGCAGAAAATGAACAAGGAAAAACGGCCGAAGAGCTGATGCTTTCTGTATTGCAGCCTATCCTCAATTTTATTTCTGTAGATCCCGCGAGAAATTGGCGGGTTGTTGAAGCACAGTACAGAAACCATTCGTTAGCATCTTACTTGAATACTTATTTTTCAAACGGTGCAATCGATATGATCGGCGTACTGTTGGATATGGAAGCATATATGGGGATGTCCCTTGTTGAAGTGTTACGGGAATCCATCTTCTATACGTCGCCAACTCGCTTCTATGAAATAACAGGCGGCATGGATCGGCTTCCTCAAGCATTTCTTCCCCAATTAAAAGAACATATTGTCTTCCATCATAAAATGGTGAAAATATCTCAAAATCAAAACAATGTTACGATCAACTGCATTCATCAACAGACAGCAAACCATTTGGAAGTGACAGGCGATCTCGCTATCATAACCATCCCATTTTCAACATTGCGTTTTGTCCAAGTCGAACCATATGATTCATTTTCTTATTATAAACGGCGGGCCATTCGTGAACTCAACTATATTGCCGCAACAAAAATCGGAATAGAGTTTAAGAGTCGTTTTTGGGAAAAAGCTGGGCAGCGCGGCGGCAAATCGATCACTGATCTTCCGATAAGATTTTCATATTATCCCAGCATTGACATTGGCTCGAATGGTCATGCTGTTATTGTAGCGAGTTACACATGGGCGGATGAGGCGCTGATATGGGACAGTCTTTCAGAGGGAGAGCGCCTCCGCTATACTTTAATGAATTTATCAGAAATATATGGTGATATAGTGTGGTCAGAGTTTGTGACCGGCGCTTCTTTTAGCTGGACCCTCAACCCTTATTCAGCCGGAGGGTTCACAGCTTTCGAACCAGGACAGGAATTACAGCTGTATCCATATATCCCTACCCCTGAAGGGAAAATACATTTCGCTGGAGAACATGCCTCACTTACTCATGGATGGATGCAAGGAGCGATTGAATCCGGAATACGAACGGCGTATGGAGTGAATCGTATCACTTAAATCCTCCGTTTTTATATCCCTTTTAGCGACTCCTTTAGATAGATTTGATATTGCTTTTTCATGACGGACATTGATGTTGTTGAATACTAGAGAAACAACAATTAGGATAGTATAGCTAATTTTAAAAAACCCTTCACATGACTGTGAGGGGTTTTTTGTGAATAGACAATACTTCCGATTTGATCGTAAATCAAGAGTTTGAACGGTTACCAAATCAGGATGATTTATTGCTTACCGCCAATAGTCAGTACATTCGTAGTTACATTAGCACTGCCATTACTTTGATATCCCTCTACCGTAAGCGCGGTTTCATACATTTTACCCATTGGCATTCCTAAGCTTTCCCACTTCTTGAAGTGTTCGCTGACAGATACGGTTCCGCTCGTGCGTTTTGTCTGTCGGACACTCCAATATTGTTTAAAAGTCGCGATGCCTATAATGGAGGGTTGGTTGATTCGAGTGGTCTCATAAATGTCATATGTCCCTCCATCAACAGTAAAAGTACCCTTTGGTATTCCGGTCGGTCTATAGGTGCCCCAATTATCGACGATATAATATTCTACGAGTGGATCTTTCGTCCATCCATAAACACATAGATAAGAATTTCCTCCCGGATTGAAGGTTGCGTTGTAACGAATTGATATGTTTCCAAGTTGTGAGTGAGTCTTGGTGGTATCGAATTTCTTGCCTTTTCTAAATAAAGCATTCCCAATGTTACTCCACTGGGCACTAAACGCGCCGCCGCTATTGAGCGTCATACTTGTGTTCCCATAATCCTTCCACAATTCATAGTCATAGCCATCTTGGGAGCCAGTTTGATTTGAGGTGATTGTAGTTGCCGCCTGTGCGGACCATGCAGGTAATGTCAGCACTAGACTAAATAAAACCGCTAAAAAAAACTTCATTCTTTTTTGTTTCATTTGGTATACCTCCTGTTTGATTAGATTATATTTGAGTCTTACCGTAATGTTTGTCCCTCACCACCTTTCAAAAGAAAGCAGCCTAGTAGTTATAATATTCTTCTGCTATGCTATCCCCCTAAAAATTTAGCTTGGTAATGTAATAGCTTTGTGTCTTTTGATTATCAATAGAATTGCATTAAATGATTTTTTGATACCGCTTTCAATTTTGTTAACAGATATATAAACCCAACTTCTATGATGCAGCTGTAGTTATGTGATTAAAGGGGCTTATGAGCATGATGAGTCGTTAATTGTTCTTTCATTGATCTCCTGGAAAAAATAAACGCTTACCGGCCCTCACTAATCATTAGTTTGTTCGAAAGCTCTTCAAAGCTGTATTGAGATCCTTAGTGTGAGTGTAAATTTTCTTATATAAATCGAATAGCGTTTTATATTGTTGAACATTTTGTTCCTTGGGATAAAATGTAGAAGCCTTGTGAATAAACTGCTCTGCACATTCTTCAAGGGATTCAAACCACCCACTTCCAAAGGCAGCTAGCATAGCAGCCCCCATGGCTGGGCCTTGTTCATTTTCTAACTTAATCACGCTCGCATTGAAAATATCAGCTTGCATTTGCAGCCACGTTTCATTTTTAGCTCCCCCACCAATAGAAATAACAGTATTTACTGATTTTCCGGCTTCGCGGAATAGCTCAATTGATTCATGTAAAGAGAATGTGATGCCTTCCATTATTGCCCTCAGGAAATGCTCTCTTTTGTGGGCTCCATCCATTCCGATCAAGCTTCCCCGAATAGAAGAATCAGCATGTGGCGTTCTTTCACCAACCAAATAAGGAGTGTATAGCAGTCCATTGGCTCCTATCGGAATAGATTCCACTCCCTGCAATAATTGCTCAAACGATTCGTTTGGTGCAAACGTTCTTTTAAACCAGTCCAAGCTGTACCCTGCAGCGAGTGTGACTCCCATTGTATAAAAAGAATCCTTTTTTCCATGATTAAAAAAGTGCACTTTCCCTTTAAAGTCTCTTTCTTTGTCTTCTTCGTGGGAAAGTATGACCCCTGACGTCCCAATACTGCATAGTGTTTTTTCGGAAGAAAGAATACCCGCTCCAATAGCACCGCAAGCATTATCAGCTCCCCCGGCGTACACTTTTGTTTTTTCCAATAGCCCTGTCTCCGCCGCAACGTGCGGAAGCAGCGATCCTACACAATCATGAGATTCAACAAGCGGAGGACAAATATCTGCAGAAATACCAAATCGATTGCAAATATCATCGCTCCACTCCTTGCGAGTAATATGTAAAAGCAACGTTCCTGCTGCATCGGAGTATTCGGTGTGAATGGCACCAGTCATACGAAATCTCACATAGTCTTTCGGAAGCAAAAAAACAGCTGTTCTTTTAAAAAGTTCAGGCTCATGTTCCTTCACCCATAAAATTTTAGGTAATGTAAACCCTTCTAAAACTCGGTTTTTTGTGATATCAAGCAGATAATCGCCGAAATTTTCAGTCATCCAAATACATTGAGGCGTCGTTCTGGTGTCATTCCAAAGAATTGCATGACGCAACACCTTTAAGTCTTGGTCAAGCAGGACTAACCCATGCATTTGTCCTGAATAGCTTATCCCGTCAATATCCTTGGCTTGAACGTTGGATATGGAAACCAATTCAGCCAATGCATCAATTGTTTGCTGCACCCAGTCTTCGGGATTTTGCTCACTATACCCTGCCTTCTCTTGAATGAGCGGATAACTCTTCGACGTTTCTGCACAAACCTTGCCGTTTTGATTGACTAAAATCGTTTTAACAGCACTCGTTCCAAGATCTACTCCAATAACATACTTCATTTTTTCACCCCTTACCCTTATAAAAACCACTCACTTAAAATAAAGCCCAAATATAGAAAGTACCCGTCATAACAATAAGCAAAAGGTAAGAAATCATGACGGGCAGCCTCAGGTAACTTGGGTATCATACCTTTTTATCGTGATTCTCTTTATCTGTTATACTTCTAAAATGTATTGGTTCAATATAGCTTTTAATCGCTCTTGTCTTCCTGATTCGTTTTGAATTGATTTATTATTAAGCGCATATTGCTCAAGAGTATGGAAATTAGCTCTTCCTTCTGTAATTTCAAGACCAATTCCTTCAGTAAAGCTGCGATAACGATGTTGAATCACATCATCAAACACACGATCTTCGATCAATTTATGGGCTACTCTCAATCCTCTTGCAAATGCATCCATCCCCGCAACATGGGAATATATTAGATCATCAGGCTCAAAAGAAGATCTTCTAACCTTCGCGTCGAAGTTTAATCCGCCGCTTCCAAGGCCGCCATTTTGCAGGATTTCGTACATTGCTAATGTCGTAGAATATAAATCTGTTGGAAATTCATCTGTATCCCAGCCTAAAAGAGGATCACCCTGATTCGCGTCAACAGAGCCAAGAAGACCGTGTACTCTTGCCATCCGTAATTCATGTTCAAATGTATGCCCGGCTAATGTGGCATGATTGGCTTCGAGATTTAATTTAAAATGATTGTCTAAGCCATATTGCTTTAAAAAGGCAATGGTTGTTGCTGCATCTGTATCATATTGATGAGTGGTCGGCTCTTTTGGTTTTGGTTCAATCAAAAACTGTCCTGTATATCCGATTTCCTTCGCATAATCCACTGCCATATGCATGAATCTCGCCAAATTATCAAGTTCCAATTTTAAATCGGTATTTAACAATGTGTCATATCCTTCACGGCCGCCCCAAAATACATAGTTCTCGGCGCCAAGCTCTTTTGCTGTTTCTAACCCTTTTTTTACTTGTGCTGCAGCATACGCAAACACATCTGCATTGCAGGAAGTTGCGGCACCATGGACAAAACGGGGATTCGTAAACATGTTTGCAGTATTCCATAATAGCTTAACGTTGCTATTGCTCATGTAATCTTTAATCATGCCCACGATGATATCTAAATTTTGATTTGTTTCTTTTAACGTATTTCCTTCTGGCGCAACATCTCGGTCATGAAAAGCAAAAAATGGTGCATCCAGTTTTTCAAACATCTCAAAAGCTGCTTCTACTCTCGCCTTCGCCAGATCCATTCCTTTATAGTGATCCCATGGTCTTTGCATCGTAGCTGCCCCAAAAACGTCTGTGCCGTCAGCGGTAAATGTGTGCCAATAGGCAATAGAAAATCGCAAATGCTCTTTCATCGTTTTTCCGCCGATTACTTCTTCAGAATTATAATATTTAAATGCTAAAGGATTAGTGGAATCTTTCCCTTCGTAAACCACTTTGTTTACGCTTCCAAAATAGTTGACTGAACTAGAATGAGTTTGAGCCATCTTATTTCCCCCTTAAAAATAAATTCAAAACATGATCATACAATTCAGCATTTTTATTTCATAATGTAAGTAAGTTGCATATTAGTTTGTTGCTCGAACAAACTAACTTATTTTAATTTTATATAACCTCATCAGTATTTTCAATATTTTTTTAAGTTTTTCATGAACACATTAGATATAATAAAGGTAAATTAGCTATGTACTATGTCTCATACTGAAACCGAAAACATGTAACTTAATATAAAGTTTATACTATTGGAGTGGATGAAGTGGATATCGCTGATCAAACCTTTGTCAAAAAAGTAAATCAAAAGCTATTATTAAAAGAAATACTTAAGAATTCACCTATTTCAAGAGCAAAATTATCTGAAAAGACCGGATTAAATAAATCAACTGTTTCATCACAGGTAAACACGCTGATGAAAGAAAATCTTGTATTTGAAATCGGTCAAGGACAATCAAGTGGCGGAAGAAGACCTGTCATGCTTGTTTTTAATAAAAAGGCGGGATACTCCATAGGAATAGATGTTGGTGTGGATTATATTAATGGCATTTTAACAGACCTTGAAGGAACGATCGTTCTTGATCAACACCACCATTTGGAATCGAATTCTCCAGAAATAACCAAAGATATTTTAATTGATATGATTCATCACTTTATTACGCATATGCCACAATCTCCGTACAGGCTTATTGGTATAGGCATATGCGTGCCTGGACTAGTTGATAAAAATCAAAAAATTGTTTTCACTCCGAACTCCAACTGGAGAGATATTGACTTAAAATCTTTCATACAAGAGAAGTTCAATGTGCCCGTTTTTATTGAAAATGAGGCAAATGCCGGCGCATATGGAGAAAAAGTATTTGGTGCTGCAAAAAATCACGATAACATTATATATGCAAGTATCAGTACAGGGATAGGGATTGGTGTTATTATCAATAATGATTTATATAGAGGGATAAGCGGATTCTCCGGAGAAATGGGACATATGACAATAGACTTTAATGGTCCTAAATGCAGTTGCGGAAATCGGGGTTGCTGGGAATTGTATGCTTCAGAGAAGGCTTTATTAAAATCTCTTCAGACTAAAGAGAAAAAAGTGTCCTATCAAGAGATCATAGACCTCGCCCATCTGAATGATATCGGCACTTTAAATGCATTACAGACTTTTGGATTTTATTTAGGAGTAGGCCTTACCAATATTCTAAATACATTCAATCCACAAGCCATCATTTTAAGAAACAGCATAATTGAATCGCATCCTATGGTACTTAATTCAATTAGAAGCGAAGTGTCGTCCAGGGTTTATTCCCAATTAGGCAATAGCTATGAATTATTACCTTCTTTCTTAGGAAAAAATGCGCCAGCATTAGGAATGTCCTCCATTGTTATTGATCATTTTCTAGATATGATTACAATGTAATTTATGATTAAATGTCAAATCCCTATGTTCTAGCTCATCTTTAGATGAGCTTTTTTGTTTTGTTATTTTAATGCTGAATAGGAGTATTTCTGAAGGCATATTTATTATGACACCTTCTAATATGAAAAAAGGAGTTCTAAAATAGAAGTCTCCTTTTTTCATGCAACAATTATTTTTCTTTATAGCGAAAATATCTAAAGTCGGCCGGAATATGATTACCACTTGTATCTTGACATTGCATCCCTACAAAGGCTCCTGTGAAGAACCCTCCCCCACGGATGTAGTCATCAGATAATTTTTTCGATTCCAATGCAATGTCAATTTTGAGCCAATCTTCGTTGTTAAAAGAATAGAAATAATAATACTTTTCCTTTTCAATATTTACTCTTAAATATACATACTTTACTTCTCGAGGAATAGCAATTTTATTTTTTAATGGTTGTGAAAAAGAAAAGTTATCACATATTGTTAATTCAAGAATACGGCCAAGTTCTTCATCATGCGTGACTTGAAGAGCCGTCCAGTTCTCAGTATTGTAATAGTTCACCAATCCAGCGGCTTGTTGAAAATTCTCCGGGTAAAACTCTACAGCAGTTTCCGCTTCAAAATGGAGACTTTGCCAACGTCTGGCTACAAATGCCTGAGTAAATGTCGAGGTTAATGATTCATGACCGTATAATCGTAAATGATTTGGCACCTTAGTCAATGAACCTAATTCATTCGTAAAAGGAATCCTTAAAGTTTGAAAATTTATATTTAATGTTGAATCCTCAAATTCATCAACTTCCGGGTACGTTGCTTCAAACATTGTTTCGGGTATAGAAGGTGCTTCTACCTCCAAGCTTCCTTCTTTTCCACCTACTACATAAGGCCATTCATCTTTCCAATAGAGTTTTTGAATAGCAGTTTCTCTGCCTAAAGGACAATATCCTCTCTGCTGATAAATTGAATCATCGTCAGGATGAATAGGACGTCCCGTTAAATGAGCTAAATACCACTCACCTGTATGTGTTTGAACAATGGATGCATGACCACATTTTTGCAATGGATTTCCAGGATCATGCCATGACGTTAAGATTGGATTATCGGGATGAACTTCATATGGGCCTTCAATATTTGTAGAGCGGGCCATTGTTGCAGCGTGTTCAAACCGTGTTCCTCCTTCTGCAGTTAATAAATAATAATAGTTCCCGATATGATAAAGGTGCGGAGCTTCTGTTAGTTTTCTATCTGTTCCTTTAAAAATAACTTTCGGTTTACCAATTAATTTTTTCTCCTCATCAGAATATTCCTGTATAACAATTCCTCCAAATGAATGCCGGTCAATACGCTGATCCCATAACATATTTAATAAATATTTTTTTCCATCCGTATCATGGAACAAAGAAGCATCAAATCCTGAGCTATTTAATTTGATTGGGTCCCCCCAATCACCATTGACCGTTTCACAAGTAACTAAATAATTATGACAATCTTTCCAAGCGCCCTCTACTACCTTAACATCCGTATAGATCAGCCAAAACTTTCCGTCACTATAACTTAAACATGGCGCCCAAACCCCGCCTGAATTAGGGTTTCCTTTCATGTCTAATTGTGAAACTCTCTGTAACGGATGTGCGACTAAACGCCAATTCACTAAATCTTTTGAATGGTGTATCTGGACACCTGGAAACCACTCAAATGTAGAGACAGCGATATAATAATCCTCTCCTACCTTACAAATACTTGGATCGGGATTGAATCCTTTAAGTACTGGATTAATAATCTTCATTTGAACTCCTCCTCAGCCATTTTCTTTTATTTAAGCCTTGAATTCCTCGATATTATCCAAATAAACTTTATCTCTATTCTCTAATTCTCGTACCATTTTTTTGTATTTCTCTTCATCTAAATTATAGAAATTAATATCAATCATGGCTAGAACCAGCAAGAATACTGGAATGATAGTTGCTGTAATTAAAATTCCCGTTAATGCCTCCGGGGTTTGTGTTTGATTTGCCACGTATCCAAACTTATCTAGAACCAATCCAGGAACAATCCCTCCCAGTGCCATACCGAATTTAAAGAAAAATCCGATAATAGCATAAATGAGCCCACCCATTCTTTTCCCAGTCCTATACTCTCCATATTCTATTGTTTCAGGAATGAGCGCCCACATATATCCCCCGGCGGTGATACTTCCAGCAGCAGCAATTAATCGAAAGAAGAGGATAAGATATACATTACTTGACGGAACAAATAGTAAAGCTAAGAGGCCGAGAATATTCAGTAATAATGCATAGTTTAGTAGTTTTTTCTTCCCCAATAATTGGTGAAGCCTTGGAATAAACGGTAAAATGACCAAAGCAGGCAAACTTCCAATCAAACCGTACCACTTCACTAAATCCTCTCTTCCTAAGTTATATGTCACGTAATAGATGCCAACTGAATTACTTATTGAATTCACTCCAAAAATAATAATAAAGAAAATGCTTAATACAACAAGTGGACGATTCACATGAAATTGCTCAAATATATCCGATAATTTAATTTTCTCCTCAGACTTTTGAAGAGTGACACGCTCTTTTGTGCTTTTAAAACAAAAGATTAAAAGGCACCCGCCTATCATTCCCAAAATACCCATGGTTAGCTGCCAGCCAAGAGATTCGTTGCCGGAAGTATCGCTTAAATAAGCAGCCAATAAGGGAACAAAAAATGCAACGACAAGTCCCCCAAGATTCGCAAATAACATACGAACAGATGTTATACTAACAACTTCTTGATTATTTCTGGTCATTGCAGAAGTTAACGCGCCATATGGAACGTTTATGGTTGTGTATGTAAGCGACAAGCCAACATAGGTAATATAGGCATATATTAATTTCCCCATATCTGAGAAATCTGGAGTTGTAAAACAGAGTATTGCAAGTACTACAAATGGGAAAGCTCCAAATAAAAGATACGGTCGAAAGCGTCCAAATTTGCTATTTGTTCTGTCTACTATTGTTCCAATAAAAGGATCAGCGAGAGCGTCAATGATTCTAACCACTAAGAACATGGTGCCGGCTGCTGCAGCCGATAAACCAAATACATCGGTGTAGAAGAACAAAAGATAAGTAGACACCGTTGCATAAATTAAATTACATGCAAAATCTCCAGAAGCATAACCAACTTTTTCAGTCATGCTAATCTTCCTTAAATTTTCACTGATCATGACTTTTCCTCCCTTTTCGATCCTTAAATAAGGAACAGTATGAAATGGTTTAAAAATTTCTCAATCACATCGGCCGGAAAGCGTTTTATTAAAGCGCTTTCAAAAAACACAAAGTGGTTTAATTTCAAAGAGCATTTTTCATCGTACAAAATGGTCTGTATCAGCAAGCAATAAATCATTTTTTCGTAATATCTCGTATACTGGGAAAGAATTTAAAGATTCACTCTTTCGTGTTATATATTGTTTAGCTCCAATTGGATCGAGCCTCTCATTCCCCCCTTTATACTTAGTTTTCTTATGAAACTAAACAAGCACCCTTCATTAGTTTGTTGATTGGACAAACTAACTTGACTTCATATTATATAATCCTATTCACTTTTTCAATGCTTTTTCAGAAAATTTAAATCACCCTGCAGCAAATGGTGATGATCGCCTTCTTTTTTTATACACTCAGTTTCTCAAATATCCTGATGATTCTCTTCAAAAAAACCTGACAAAGTAATGATCGTACCTCATACCATTTTGTTTAATATCTAAGAAGCCTGTAAAATTTTGAATCTAAACCTCACTTTGAATAAAAATATTATTTTATTCCTGCAATTTTCCATGGTAGCCCTAAAAAAAGCAGTCTATTCAGATCTGCTCCTTTACGTTCTCTTCTTTTAACTTTTTGTTTAGCTTGAAACTAATGAAGACATTGATAATCGCAGCTGGAACATATAAAATTCCTGATCCCATTATTCCTAACGCAGTACTTGAACCTACTATAAAAGCCTGTATTTCTGTATTTCTTGACTTCAAACTAAGTAACACTAGAATACCCGCTAATACCCCTATAAACCGAGCAATGCCTGGAATAAAGAAATCGGTTAGGATTCCAAATATTTGTCCAATCATTGATAACACAATTCCCATAAAACTGGATAACACAACTAATGTTTTGATGGCTTTTCACCCCTTTTTAAATCCGTTCCATTATTAAACCGCTTTTGATACAGGTTTACAAGTATAGCAGCCCACTCTACAAACCCTCTCAGCTGCCATGCTTTTTGACTCACCATCCTCTTTCCACTCTATTCCTATACAAATAAATACTCCTTACCCTCAACAAAGGCGATTAGTTTTATTCAAAAGCCTCTGTAAAGAGCGGTGTATTCTTACTTGAATGCCGGAGATGTGGAATGGAAAAGAGCATTTAACTTAATACTCTTTAAGAATCTCACAGTCCATTTCCATAAACTTATATCATTTACTTTTCCTGTTTAAGTTCTTTCTTTTTATTCCTTTTGTAACCTGCATAAGAGCCGCCAAAAATAGCTATAAACATGGCAATCCAAATAAAAATGTTCAAGTTAAACCCCCCAATTTTAAATAAAACACTTCTTTTATCATGACCCCTTTGCCTCTCCCACTAAAAGCTCATATCGTGTTATGGTTTAACAAAACTTCCTAGGAGTGGTTCTTTGCTTAAAGCTTCAAAAATTTTGATCTCATGTGTAGCTTTAATCCTATGCGTGTATTCCTTATATCATCAAAGTGCATTCCTCTTGTTTTCTCTCCAAGTATTGGTTGCACTTCTCTTTGTTTTAATGGGAGTGGAGACACTTTCAAAGAAACAAACAAGGTCTGCGTATTTGTTGTTCGGATCAGCGGCTTTTATACTTGTTGTGAACGTTGTGAAATACATGATTTAAATTGCAGATAAACTACTTCTGCAGGCATATGGAATCCCAGAACCAATAAATTAACGCAGCAGCAATGCTCATTATGTAATAATGTAAGCTCCTGAACACTGTAAGAGCACTAGGCGGATAATCAATAAACCAGAACACGAACACAGCTAGAAAAGCTACTGCAGTATAAATTAAAAAATGGATCAAACTGAACTTTCTGGGATTTCTTCTTAGTAATAATTGTAAAGGAAAAGCAAATATTAAGTAAGTGATAAAAGAGTAGAATGCAATGATACCTATTGTGATTAATGCGATCGCCATAAAATCTGAATAAACAAACATATACAAGCCAAAGACTAGACCATATGACAAACTTGAGAATACCAGCGTATAAACATAACTGTTTAACGTCTTTTGATTGAGGCTCAATTCAGCACCCCCTACCATGTATCCTTTTTAACCGTTATTGAATTGTTCAAAATCTTCATCGATTTTCACGTCATTTTAAAAATTAGACTCCGAATAACAAAGTTCCACCTATAAACCAAAAGAAAGGGAATAGAAACAAAACTGAATTTAAGATGATTCCCCATATAGCCCACCGTTTATTTGTCTTTATTGAAACTAATGCCATCATTATCCCTATAGGTGAGAGTAATAAAGGGAACAATACCGGCATTCCTTGCCACGCCATTGATATAATCCCAGTCAAAAAATTAAGTATTAATATAGCTGAAATAATTGGAAAAGCAAATGAAAATATGACTGCAGCTTTTTTAAAATTCATATTAAAATAAATCTCCGTTCTCTTTAAAATCGTAGTTTTATTAAGACGTCATTGGCTCTGTGCTATTGCTTCAAACATCAGGGTCATTAATAATTTCAATAGTTGCTTCAGATAACAATGAAATTAATATTGAGCAAACAACTATTAAAGTTTAAAAAAGATCGGCAGATGCATGAACATCTAACCGATCGGCAATAGTATAGCTTCCTCTAAGTAGCTTCACAGTATATGATTCTGAAACTTCCACACTCAAACACTCTGTGTCCTCCCGGTTCGTTACAGTTTCCTTCGTTGATACAGTAAAGCTGGTGATGGCTTATCGGATATACTCATCGCTTTTACCGGTATAGTCATAACTATTGGCAGCTATTAAAACCTCAGCGGTAACACTGTGCCAGATGCGGTGGCAATTTTCTGATGAAGCCTCATATTCTTGTCCATGGGATTAAGTTTTGTCGTTGGAGGTTAATATCATTGCATTAGGTTTACATCAATTACATTATAAAAGGCATTAGAGGTATCCGCAACGTCCCACACCCCTAGAATGACATGATAACCACTGCGATCAGTAGGTACATAAATCTTATGAGAAAGATTAGTATCTGCCTTTGAACCATCGTGATCTACTGTTCCAATTAATTCAAACTCATCTCTTGTTAATGGTTTGTTTGGATTCCAATCTTTCTTGGTTATATAATAGTGCCACTTTGATGTAGCGTGAGGAGCAGTATAGTGCCAAGTAAAGGTGTTTAGACCTCCATGCATGTTTTGTTTTACCCAATGATCTGCAGTCTGCCTGTCTAGCCCAAAGTCAATTTGACCAGAGCCTCCATTTGCAGATGCAATTTTCCCATCTGGCGGACCCGCAGATGGAAAACCTTTTGGGCCTTCTACCGATTGAGGACTATCAACTACAGAACCATATTTTTGTGTAGCTGCCGTCCAACCAATTATTTGTTTTTCTAATGACCCCATGTACGCTCTACTGGCAGGTTCTTTTATATACCCGTGCGCCGATACATCACCTGCAAATAAAGTAACACCAACACCTAGAACAGCAGTTAGAACAGCACCTTTGATAAAACCCTTCATTACCAACTCATTCCTCCCTTTGCTGTAACGTTTTTCTCTTTCCTGATATAATAATTCATTATATGTCAGGTAATCTCCTTCTTTATTTTTGATGGCAAGCACTCTTCAATCTCTACTTTGGCAACTCCAAAACACATATCATATGCAGCATCATTTAACCATGCGGCTCGATATATGTGTTCTGTATATTCTTAAAGTGATTCACCAATTTATTACTTGAATCATTCTTGTCTAAAGTTTTGTTCTTTTTACCTAAACGGGCAGGTATAATGAAACTGTAAAAAGAAAACAAAAAAATCTTAAGGAGGATTTTTGTGTTTCAAACCTTAGACCATTTTTTGAAATCATGGGAGTTCGAAGCCGATGCTACACAGAAACTGCTAAATAGTCTAACTGATGAATCACTTAAACAAGAAATCACTTCACAAAATTGGACTTTAGGCCGTATTGCTTGGCATACTGTTGCAGCCATTCGCATCATTACCTCAAATACAGACTTAACATTTCATGCCCCTGCTGATGATTACCCTGTTCCTACTTCGGCTCAGTTTATAGCAGACAGCTATCATCAAGCCAGTAATGCATTTGTACAGGCATTAAAAAACCAATGGACGGATCATACACTTCAAGAACGCATCAACTTTATTGGTCAACAATTGCCAAATGGTTCACTTTTGATGTTTTTGATTCAACATCAAAATCACCACCGAGGACAAATGACTGTTCTTATGAGACAAGCAGGATTAACTGTTCCGGGTATTTATGGTCCAGCAAAAGAGGAATGGACAACATTTGGTTTGGAACCCCCGCAAATGTAAACAAACTTTTTTATAAAGAAGTTAACCCATTACAATATATAAAAGCATGTGTTGATCAATTTTTTTCAAAACATGCTCTTTTCTTTTGTCCACATTAGAAATAATGTCTGGCATTTTTTTAATCTCTTTTTTAATTGTTTTGATACACATTAAAATGGGTAAAAATTTATTAAGGTGATTTCTTTGAATAATGATCAAAAAGGTACTCATTACTCTTCATTTATTTTTTCAACGATAATGGTGTTGTTGGTCGCAATCTTTCCTCCATACACTTCTTGGTTTGTGACTGTCTTTTTTTTGGGCTTTGCACTTATATATACTTTCCAAAAACATAAAGCAAGTTCGTCAAAAGCAATTTCTTATATTTCATATTTCTTGTTCATCGTTGCGTTGGTTTACACATTAGTAAATATATCGTTTTAATCCTCCCAGAAAGAGAGGATTTTTGTTTAACTCTATTCAGCTACCTTTGGGTTACCTCTATCTGTAATGATAAAGCTATCAGATCCAGCAAAATACGATGACCAATGCAAACCCTAGTGTCTGACAAGATGCTTCATATAAATTATTGTACTCACCCTTATTATGAGAGTCTTTCTTATTCTTAATTATATTGTAATAGGGTTTTAAGCCTCCTTGGATACTGAATTTATTACAGTATTCATTGGCATATACCAACTTACCATTTCTACCTGCAATTTATCGTTTTTGAATTGTGAGGAGGTTGCTTCTGTCCACTCTTTTAAGTTAACTCATTTTTGCCGATATAAAGGCTCAATAACTTTTTATAAAAGTTAGACTTTTTGTTCTTAACAGTCCCATCTTTAACGAGGATAACGTTTTGAGGATCTGGTTCAACTACCGAGATATTTTTAATTTGCTTAAGGCTTATATTTGATGAAGAAGGATTATATGAAGGTGTCTGTTGAGAGCAAGAGCGCAAAAAATTGAAAGCATTCTCATTTTAATACTATTCCATTAAACTTATAGGGAAAGTTATAAAACCTGATGGAGAATACCCTACCAGCAATGCCAAGGCCGTTCGCCTAGTAGAAAACGACCTTAGAATTCCAACTAAAAGACTGTCGCCTCTTAGTAACTCACAATCACAATGATTATAAAACTTCTCAAGGAACGATCAGCAGCCCGCTAGCTACCCCTGATTAAAGATGATCTGTTACCACACTGTTACGTTAGAACTTCCACTACTTCGATATCCCTCTGTCGCTAAGACTTGGTAAGACCAATTACTACCCAGATTCATCCCATATCTCTTCCATGCGTTAACGTGATTGCTGAAAGTGATTGTAGCGTTGCTTCCAGTTGGTCTCTTCGACTGGCGAACACTCCAGTACTGCGTAAAAGTAGTTTTATCGCCATCAATGGAAGGTGCATCATAACGTGTAGTTGTGTATACGTCATATGTACCCCCATCACTGTAAACCGTACCTTTATACGTTCCAGTAGGTCTATAAGTACCCCATGAATCCACTACATAATATTCTATGAGAGGGGATCGCGTCCAACCATATAAAGTCAAATATGCATTGCCGTTCGGCGCCCAAACTCCGGCATTATAGTTTATCGTCCTAAATGGCGAACCTGTAGTCCAACCTTTACCAACAACGAAATTTCCGGTATTAGACCAATTCACACTGTAATTCCCGCCAGACCCATTGACAGCGTTTACTGTTCCGCCGCCATCAGTCCAATTTTGCCAGTAGTCTGTGTTAGCTGCAGAGGCGTTTGCCGAAAACAAGCTCATACTCATCAAAGCTGCCGTTAACCCAACTAAGAATTTCTTTGTAAACTTAAACATATGTTACCTCCTATAATATTTTTTCTGACTTTGACATGAGGTAGCACTCGTATCTATTTAAAACATCCTTAATTACTACCCCAAAGCTTCTGATCGTTCCCTTCAATATAATACCATGAATTTATGAGTGAATATTACAAATATTTGTAATTTAATTACAAGGGCCCAAAAATTACATTATAAGTAATCTTGTTTCACCATAACCTAATCCTTTTTTCGTAGAATCGCAATTCTTGTTTCTAAATCTGATGGAGTAATATCTGCGATTAATCCCCATTTGAACCATTTCATATAAAGGAGATATACATTAGAGATTGTGAAGTCATTTTAGCTGCCCTAGGTGGTGCCTTTGAAGCTGTAATGGAACGTTTCGTGTCCAAAAAATCAGATCATTTATTGGTTACTGTGTCTTCAATGTTATCTACAAAGACGGACAGTCAAAGGAAACGGACTCGCTTACTTCAACCTGACCAAAGAAAAGAATTTAGAGGGAATCGTGCTCAAGAAAGCTGATCCCCATTATGAAATTAATAAACGTTCATATAATTAGCTCAAAGTGATCAATTACGATTACACTGAAGTACTCATAACCGACTACACCAAGAAGGATATAACATTTCTTCTGTCTTACTCCAGCTGGGTTTATGGAATTCATGCCACATGCAGAACGAAGTAAGTTCCACTCTATGAAACAAGTAAAGTCTGAATCTGATGAATATGAGAGTTTAATCTTTCCGTTACATAACTCCTTACTGCCAAGCTCTTTAAAGTTGAATAAAAATTTAGTACATAGATTAATTAGTTACTCTCTATTAAATAAATGTTTTATTCCAAGTTTCATTTCATCTTTATTAATGAGGCAGCCATATGAATGCCATATAAAAGAGAGTTCATTTTTCAGCTCCTTGAAATCTAAATAGCATCACGATTTTAAGTTAAGTTTAAAGAGTATCATCTTGAGAAACTCCCCTTTAATTGGTAAGCTGACACATAGGTCATAAAAGCAGGTGATATCTTAAATAAAAGAATCGGAATAATTGGATTAATTGTTTCCTTAATTGTTCAAGGGTTTTCAGCAAGTGATTCGTTGACTCATGAAATTGCTATGGTTTCTCTATTTGTATTCTTGATGATTTATAATTTCGAACATGCTAAGGATTTCTCTAAAAAATCTCTAATAGCATTAGGAGCAATCTTTATAACTCTAATGCTAGGTATATATCAGCTCCTTTCCTTGACCGGTGATTACTTTGATAGCCACAACGTAAATATTGGACTTATCATCTTACTTGAGATCGCTTTGATCATTGTATTGGTATCTATTGCAGTGAATTTAATGAAGCTTATTGCGAATCGGTTAAGGAAAACACCTCATGGTATTTAACTCATTGCCTTGTGGTCTCTTATGTATGAAATCAAATGCTTCCCTAATTCCTTCTCTTCTTTTACGCTGAGTAATAACAATTACTTGCCATATCTTATATTGCATAAAACGGTTAATCAGTCGAGATCATTGAGGGATCAAAATATGGCCAAATAAAAAAACGATGGATGTTCCATTTCCATTAAAAAGACAAAATTAACTATGTAGTACTTACTCAGAACATTTTTCTTATTTAAGCATGTTATTCGTGTACGATATACGACTTGACTGTATTTGGTGACAATTTAACAGAGAAATTTAATGCACTTCTAACTTTTTTAACTGCAATGGGAATTGTGATTGACCCAACAACTCAAGGAATTTCTGATAGTGAACAAGCAATGGATTATGATTCACCGAGATAAAACCCCTGCCCTTCTCTTAATTGAGGAGGGTATTTTTTTCGTTTTTTAAGAAAACATTAATCTTCCTTATTCAATTAAATATGATAAAATATTACATATTTAGTCTATTGGATACATAGAGGGAGGGATTTCAATGGAGCAATTAATTCCGTCATCCACAGTTGGAGTTAAAATCAATGAGTGGTATAAATACATACGGATGTTCGCCGTTCCAGATGCAGAGATATTAAAAGCAGAGGTTGAAGAAGAAATAAAACATATGAAGGAAGATCAAGACTTATTGCTGTATTATTCTCTCATGTGTTTTCGTCATCAGTTAATGCTGGATTACCTTGAACCTAAGTCATTGAATGAAAAACGCCCTAAAATTTCAGACTTATTAGAAAAGATTGAAAGTAGCCAAACGAAACGTAAAGGTGTCCTGGAATACTACTGCAATTTCTTTAGAGGAATGTATGAATTTGATAAGAAGGATTATATAAATGCAATAAGATCATATAAAATTGCTGAGAAAAAGCTCGCTTTAGTAACAGACGAAATTGAACGAGCTGAATTTTATTTCAAAATGGCTGAAGTGTATTATCACATGAAACAAACCCATGTATCAATGCACTATGCAGAAGCAGCCCTTAACATTTATAAAGGCCAAAAAACTTATACTGTTCGCCGAATTCAATGTGCATTTGTTGTAGCAGGGAACTTTGATGATTTGGAAAGTCATGAAAAAGCTATTCCACACCTTCAGAGAGCCTTGAAAGATTCGAAAGCTATAAACAAGCACAAACTAATTGGGGCATCATTATATAATTTGGGAAACTGTTATTATAAGATGAAAGAGTATGACAAAGCTGCTGAATATATTGAACAGGCAGTCTCATTGTACGAAAACGATAAAAGTGATCTTCTCCCTCACACGTTATTTACGCTTACACAAATTTACTTTAAAATGAAAGATATTGAAAAAGCCTTTATTCTTTATAAAAAAGGAATCGAGAAAGCACAAGCCATAAAAGATGATGTCTTAGTTGCTGAGTTTAATTACTTAAAGGCTTTATATATCGACTCTATAGATAAACGCACAGTTTTCCGAACTTTTTCTGTACTTAAAGATAATGTTATGTATCCAGATTTAGAGGAATTAGCACTCGACACGGCTAATTATTGTAAGGAGATAGGGCAATTTGAAAACTCAACCGCCTTTTTTGACGTTATGGTGGATGCCCGAATCCAAATACAAAGAGGAGAGTGTTTATATGAAATTTAAACTTGCATTAGCCACCTTGTCAGTTGTCGTTGGATTAGCAATCTTTAGTGGCTTTTCATCCTCGAATGACAAAGAGTTCCATGAAGCTAAAAGGAATATTACTTCTATTCAACCGGCCAAGTTTTTTGTTTAAATGTTTAACCCTTCTCATTGAGAAGGGTTTTAACTCTTATGTCCACCTGTTAGCCCAGATCGATGAATCGCTGTCCCTGCAGATGTATAAGAAACTGCTCTCAGAATCGCTTTCGATCCGTATTTACTTCTAATCCCACCCATTACAAACCCGAGTTTCCTTCTCTTTTCATTATCCTCTTCAAATAAACTCAACTGCTGATGAACATCATCCTCAATATTTGATAACGTGACAGATATACTTCTCACTGTCTTACCCAAGTAAAACTTATTAAAGAGCATCAGGCAGCATCTATAAAATATCCATCGTGATATTTGTGGGAAGATCAATTGTTTTGGATCGATGAAAACCACCACCAAGCTCATCCTTGCTGTATCCAATTCCCAGGCTGATTGTTCGGCCAACTTTATTATGGGTACGTGCCCTTCTTGCGACTTCCTCACAAATCTCTAACAGAACAGCCTTAATCTCTTCTCTCCTTGTATAATCCCTCAGTAAAATCTGACTCTTACCGAAACTAATTTGACCCTGCATCAACGGAGCACCTATTTCAGATAAATCGATTCCATGAGCATGATAATACAACTGGTTCCCCATTATTCCAAATCTCTTCTCAAGCAACTCTAAGGGAAATTTAGCTAACTGACCTACAGTTGATATCCCCATTCGGTTCAGGTTTCTTTCCATCCTCCCTCCTATTCCCCACATTTTAGACAACGGGTGAACCTTCCAGAGTTTATTTGGCACATCTTCATATCTCCAACGTGCAATGCCACTCTTCGTTTTCTTACTCTCCAGGTCAAGCGCAAGCTTACTCAGCAACATATTGTCACCAATGCCTACTGTGCACATTAGGCCAAATTCTCTCCACATGCTCCTTTGAATTGCATTGGCCATTTCTTCAGGATCTTCTTTTCCTGCATCTAAATAAGATTCATCAATTAAAGGTGTTCCGCCAACAAAATGCGGATTTCGCATGCCAAGTATTTTTCACATAAAAAAACCGGATTCCCACTCCATTCATTGGGTTCCGGCTTTTCTTATATTAAAGTAATGTTTTTACATTTCGTTTATATTTCATTGATTCTCTGATCTTGTCGAAAATAGCTAAGACCTCAATGTGTGTAGCAAACCATCAATATTCATCATTTACTAAGTATCGTTATCGCTGCTCAAGAAGATAAAAGAATAACCGTCCACTTTGACAGTGATTTTTAATTTGATTTAAGCATTACAATATTTCAATGTATCCTTCTGTTCCATTCACGCGAATTCGTTGCCCGTCTTTGATTAGTCTGGTTGCGTTTTCCACTCCGACAACTGCCGGCAAGCCATATTCACGCGCGATGACCGATCCATGGGTCATCAGTCCCCCAACTTCGGTGACTAGACCTTTTATGGATACAAATAATGGTGTCCAGCCAGGGTCGGTAAAGGAGGTGACTAATATATCTCCGTCTTCCAGATCGGCATTTTCCATGTTTAAAATGACACGCGCTCTTCCTTCTATCACTCCGGAAGAAACAGGTAGACCTACAATCGCATTAGCCGGCAAATTTTCTCGCTTGTACTCACCGGAGAATATTTCACCATCAGACGTGAAAACGCGCGGAGGGGTTAGTTTTTCGAAAAATTTGTAATCCTCTTTTCGTTTGTTGATGATCTGATCACCAAGTTTGTTTGCGCGTACGACTTCGTGAAGTTCTTCAAAAGTGAGATAGTACACATCTTCTTTGTCATGGATAACGCCAGCTTGAACGAGTCGCTCAGCTTCTCTCAGTAAAGCCTGCTTATAAACGAAGAAACGGCTAACATAACCGTATTTGGGATACTCTCTATACCCAATGAAATTCCGAATGAGGTCAATCATTCGTTTGGTTTCTTTAGCCTTTTGTTCACCATCTGGCAATTGCTTCAATCGACCTATTAACTCTTGTTCTTTTTCTAAAGCTTCTTGGCGGCCTTGCTCAAATTTTCGATTGCCTGCATTAGGCTCAAAGTTCTTGATGTTACCAAGAATCATCGGGACAAGTGTAATTGGTTTTTCACTCCAACGAGCTTTCGTAATATCGATTTCTCCGGCACATCGCATCCCGTATTTGCTTAGATAATCACAGATAGCGTCTTTGGTTTCCCTTCCTCCATCAAACTTAACCAATTCATCCAGAAAGTTATCTTCTTTTGCATGCTGCAAATAATCAATCACTTCTGGATATGGGCGAATCACATCCGCGACATCCATCAGCGCCAGACCCATTTCCGACGTAATATTACCCGGTACAGATTGAGAAAGCGTATCAGCTGCGTTTGTTTCGCCTAACCACGTGTTCATGTTTTCATTGATCCATGCTGAGGCATTCATCGCAGCCATAAAAACAGCCGAACTTTGCGGGTCAAATAAAATCTTCTTTAATTCCTGGATATCTTCCAGAATAAAATCAAACAAATCCGATCCCGATTTCGTTAGAATGTTTTGTTTTAACTCTTTTATTGATGCTTGACTACGCTTAATCAAATCAGAAACGATTGTCGGATCGTTCTCGAATTGTGCCAGCATATCTGTATGACTTCTGCCCAAAATCGGTGCCGTTTGATCATTTGGTAACAATTTAATAAAATCTCGCTCTATTATGGTCATAAGTGCGCCTTTTATAAGCGGATCGGATTCCATGGTATTTAATAAATTTTTTCGGCCGACAGGTGTAGCCAGCCTAGGTGCAACATCTACAAACAACCTTCCACCGGCTTTATGCATAGGCGCAGGAGTAATTAACAGGTAAAAAGACAATCCAAGAGGTTTTATGGGATCTGTCATCATTTGTTGATGACCAACAGATACATAGACGTGATTATCTTGATCATTCGCTTCAGGGATCGGGTATAAAGTAGTGATCGGCCGACTCTGAACAATATAAAACGTATCATCAGCCAAACACCATTCGATATCTTGCGGCTGGCCGAAATGAGCTTCGATCTCCCTTCCAATGTGTTCCAGCTGTAGAATTTGCCCGTCAGTGAGTGTTTGAGACATCTGCCGATCAGGTTCAATCTGCTTAGTCTCTGTTCCGCCTTCTTCCCTTCCATAGATAGCTAATTTTTTGGTTCCGATCCTCTTCTCAACGATTTCCTCTTCCCGCACTTTATAACAATCTGCAGATACGAAGCCAGAAACCAGTGCTTCACCAAGTCCAAAACCGGCATCGATGGATAACACCTTTCGGTTAGAGGTAATCGGATCAGCGGTAAATAAAACCCCCGAAGCCTGAGGGAAAACCATCCTTTGAACGATAACGGATAAATAAACTTGTTTGTGGTCGAATCCATTTTGCATGCGGTAGATTACCGCTCGTTCTGTAAATAGGGAAGCCCAGCATTTGCTGATATGCTGCAAGATCGCTTCTTTGCCGATAATATTTAGATAGGTATCTTGTTGACCTGCAAAAGAAGCATGTGGTAGATCTTCAGCAGTCGCACTCGAACGCACGGCATAGGCATGTTCCTCGCCAAACTGGGAGAGATAGTGAGCAACTGCTTTCACAACATCGGAAGGAATTTCTACTTCCATAATGATTTGTCGAATTTTCCTGCTGATTTTACCAATTTGATCTCGATCCTCAACTTTTAACACGGCCAATTGATCCAACAACACTTGTAACGTTAAGTTTTGTTCGATAGCTTTTTGATATCGTACTGTTGTGACACAAAATCCTTCTGGTACTTGTATACCTTGAATTTTTGATAATTCACCTACATTTAACCCTTTTCCTCCAACAAGCAAATGCTGTGTTTTTTCAATTTCGTGAAAACCAAGAACCAAAGAACTCATTCTACATCTCCCCTTCAAAAATAAAAATTGACAAGAGCTTTACAGCATGATATAATGAAAATATAAGATGGATAACTATAACTTTTATTAATAAAGCGCACGTAGCATGATTATATCACCGTGTCTATTTTGGTGCAATATAAAAAGAACCTGGGCAATTTCACCAGGTTCTTTTTTAATTTCCCGCTACCATTAGCCACATTAAAAAACAGGGTTTCCTCCAATCTTGTTTGTTTATGTAACGTACCCGATTCTGGAACAATTAACTGTCTTATATAAGACGGTTCTCTAAAGATTCGATTGCCAGTTTTAGTGCAGTTAAGCGACGCTCGTTTAATGTTTTTTGAGAACTGCCTTCTTTTGCTTTTGCTATTTGTTTTTCTATAGAAGGAATGATATCGGTAGAACTTCTTTAGAGGTCAATATGATTTCTTGTTCATAACAAAAATCGTCGCCGTTCCAAGTACCTTTTAGGCTTTCCAAACCAATTTTTACTGCGTTTAGTCTCTTTTTGACAAGAGTTGTGTTTGAACCTTTTTCTGTCGCGCTTTTATAAGCATTTGAAAGTTTACTAAAAGTTGACTCCAAGGATGTAATGGATAAATCTTGGATTTCTTCACTAACAGTCTTCATATACAATCCTCACTTTTCGTTTTTAACAATCCTACTCAATAGTTGAATTAGGACTGCACATTGAATTTTGCGAGTCGCAAACTACCATATGTGTCTGTCATTTCAAATATTAATGATGTTGATAGAAATTCTTTCACATGCTCGTTGTCAGTATATTGTGAATTTTTAACGACAAGGGGATTTATGTATAGTATAACATTTCCTGTACACTAAGTTTGCTCACTGAAGGGAGTCTTACTCATCCCCTAACAAAGGGGGTGATGCTATGTCAACATTCCAGGCATTAATGATGCTTGCATTCGGGTCGTTTATAATTGCCCTGTTGACGTATATAAATAAAAAATAGACCTCCCTTGAGCCTCAGAACCTGAAGGGATAGGTCTACCAAAAAACCACATCGAGCAAGCCCCTTGACGGGCAGCTTTTTGTACAAAACCGGGGTGCGCCAACACCCTAGTCTTTTTTATTTTATGCACTTCCATTAAGCACATGCAAAAAATAATTATATTATCTTTCCCTAATTATAACCAGACGGCAATGTTATTTGCAATACAATTGCTTTATGGATAAAACCATTATTTTATTGAATTGGATGCTTATTTCTGCAAAATCTCATACAATTGCAATACTTTTGCTTAGTCGTCTAAACTAACTTTCAATGCATCAGCTAGCATGGCGTTAAAATCATCAAATTTGTTCATAGGCGTTCCAGAGGGTTTATCAAGCTCTAGGTACTCATTTTCAATTACATCTAAGCAATACCAGGCTGTATCTGAGTCACCAAAAAACAGATATTTTTTCTGCTCATCATTTTCGTGCCAAAGTTCATTTGTTTCAAGAAAGCCGTAAACCTCTTCATCTTTTTCTTCTTCCAATAAATCATTGTCGATCCCGTTAATCACTATACCATTGTAGTCTAATCCGTTTACACTTTGAAGGAATTCCTTATAACCTGTTGGAATCTCCTTTATTGGAAACTTGCCTACAACCTCCGCTTCAAATTTATTGATTTCTTTTTCTGTGGCGGGAGAGTTCGGTTCATCTCCATACTTTGCTTTTCTTTTTCGAATTTCTCCTAATAAATTATTTACCGACATAAAACTGCCCCCTTTTATCTCGGCTAAATTCTAATCCACCCTTGTACTTTAATAAAAAAGCTCTCCTATCGAGAGCTTAAACATTATCTTTGCAATACTTTTGCTTAACTGTTTAGTAAATCATCATCTAATTCCATGAAAAGAATACCGTCATCTTCTTCATCTGAATACTCTTCAACTGATAAGCTTTGAATAAAGTCTTCAAATGTATCAGCAATCAGAAAGGTGTCTTTTACTCCATTCGTCAACTCATGATCCCAGAAATAAACCTTTCCTGTTCCTTCCCCTTTTATACCAAGGCATATTTGGTTTCCACCATCAGCATCAGCTATTGGTATTATCCAATCAGGCATTTGATCATCGTATGTATCAGTAAGAGCTGCAATATTAAAGTCGTCATCGTCCAAGCCAAACCCATAGAATATACCTAATCTAAGTTTGTTATCATCTGCCCATGGGTTTTTCTCAAGTACTGGGAAAACAACATTGTCTGCCAGTATATTACTACCCCCGTAGTACAGTACAAATTGCTTAAATAGATCATCTATTGCGACCCCTAAGTCTTTTTCAAATTTCTCAATTGCTTCGCTACTTTTTTTATGAGAACCTTCTCCATAGTACTTAAGCTCAAATTGCTTCATTTTATTATTGATATCTTGAAAGCTCATATTAATAACCTCTCCTTAAGTCCGATGCAGACCCTATATGCGGTACATTCTTATGTAGTGCAGTTGGGATCAACTGAATAGTTTTGTTGTCTAGGTGGTGTGGAGTAAGCTTTGCAGTATATTTCAACCAATCTTCAGCTTCGGCCTGTGTTTTAAAACCTTTCATTTTTTTGATACGTTTATAAACTTTAGCGAAGTCAGAGTTTTCTCCAGTTAGTTCGCCCTTTTTAAACTTAATTGTTCCCTTAGACCAAGGTGTAAAAATTGGCCTATTGTCTTTAAATACTATAGGCTCTCCTTTAGTTACTGCATTTACTTCTGGTTTATCAGAGTACCATTTACTGTTACCTGGAGTACCTTCCCAGCGCCCTTTAGTTCTCGGCAATCTGGTTCTTGGATTTGCAGATTGAATTAATTGGAGTAGCCTATTTTTTAAACTTTCTCCGTTTACTACATTGTATGGCACGCCCCCTGCCATGGCAAGGTCGTACTTAGGATTATAAGGCAGAAAATCTGGAATCTTGACGTCATTAATTTTCTTCCCTGCCTGACTTGCTTTGTTTATGACCTTACCCGCTGCATCTGCTTTATTAATGGCTCCTGCACCTTTGGTTCCAAAAACAGCTACAGCCACTGAACCAACAGCATAGGTAACCCATCTTGATCTAGAATAGGCATCTCCATTCACCATATCTTTTCGATACGACTCTTCTATTGCTGCTGAAACAGCATCATATGTTTTGACCGGATGAAGAACTGCATTGCCCAGTGCTGACAATGTTTCTCCTGGAGCGGTGATGAAATCCCATATGCCGGTTACAGTGTCTTTTCCAACATCGTATAAACCAACTCCTACACCTTTTACGATATCCCAGGTGATTTCTCCTGCTCCTTCTAGTTGCTTCGCTTGTTCAATTTGCACTGCAAGCTGAACTTGAGCCGGCTCGAGATTCTCGTAGCCTACTTTCTTAGCAATCTCTAAATACTCATCAGGGTCAGAAACACCATCATTAAGTTTCTTTTTCAATTCCTTAATTTCTCGTTCTTTTGCTTCCTCTTTCTTCACGCTTAAATAAGCTTCAGAATGCTTCTCAATATCGGCTTTTTTCTTATGTATGTCACTTTCCCTATATGCTTTGGCGTTATAGTGAATCGGTGTGGCGTTCTTCCCTTTACCTGTTGACTCCTGCAACTTTTTAAAATCTTGCTGAATAAATTGTTCGTTTGGCTCAGTCTCAGCGTACTCAGTTTTTAAATCCTCATCAAGTTTGTTTAGCTTATCGATTGTTTTTTCACGTTTGTTATCTGCAGAAGAAAGTTTGTCTTTGAAGTCTTCTGTTGAGAATATCTCAAGGGGGAGAATATCATTGATGTCGTTTAAAATATCTTTCATTGCTTTCTTTTGTTCAGACATAATGGATTTTGATTTTGTGTATGCATTGACAAGTTCATGTTCTAAAAAAGATTCTTCTATGTAAGCATCAGACATCTTGGCATCTTCAAGTTTTGCAGAAATGCTGCTTAAGAAAGCAATTTTCATATCAATAAGGTCAATCCATTGATCGGTAACACCGACATGATCATGAAAAAATGCTTTAATGTTGTCTGCTCCCTTACCTGAAAACTCGCTGTCATCTAGGTCAGCTACGTCCTTAAACGCTTTTCTTAGCTTAACCATTTGCGACCTTAGTTCCTTATACTCTTTGGCTCTTTTATCTGCTTCAGAGAGTAATGAATCAGCCTCAAATACCTTCATATCATTCTCCTTCCTAGCCCTACTCTATGTAAATTTTACCACAATCATCTATTTGAATAACAGAAAAAGACAGCTAAAATGACTGTCTTATACATCACACTATCTTGTTCTATAATAATTTTCTGCGGTATAGTAGCGCCAATCCCAAAAAGGTTCCCCATTAGCCAATATATACCGGTCTAAAAATATTTCAAAGTTTAAATTTAATGGATTGTATTCTAAACCACTTTCAAATATATAGAGATAGTTAGGATCACCTTGATTAATTTTATCTTTATCGATCATTAAATGGCATTCTTCCAATAAGTAGCCAATTGGGATACCATTGATACCTTCAAACAAATCCTCATATTTTAGTTCCTCTTCAATCTCTTCAAGGCTAAATAGCTGAAGTCCTCCACCTATATTCTCCCCATCAGAAAGAATCTCAAAAATTTTCGCACCGTTATGTAGTGTGATGAACTTCTGATAATCCTCTGGAAGGGTAATCTGGTGTTTAGTTTCAAAACTTTGAATCTCATTAAGGGTTGCTTTGTCCGAGGAAAAAGTAACAAGGCATTCCATGGTATCTCCTTCAGAACAAAACAATTTAATGGCTCCTTTTTCATCTAAGAGACTTTTCAAACCATTTACAGTCTTATGAACAAAGTTAGTCATATAACTCACCCCAAATGTAAGTACCTATTTATCATTGCGAATACATGGTGAATGAAATTTAAATATTTTAAGCATTAACAATTTTATTCATAATCATAGCTGCATGAGTGGTGAACAAAATATAAGTGCTATTAGCTGTTTTAATCACTACCCTATCCGTAGAGCCATAAGGAAACCCTATCCTTACTGCACGTTTCTCCTCTCCCCCGTAATTTGGATCAAGGAATACATCGTTGATTTCTCTTATTGGAATTTCAACTTTGGAAAGTTGCCAATGAATAATTAAGTTTTCGTTTGATTTCTCAACTTTAATCCCTAGCATAATCTCATTCCCCTTTTGATTATGAATCAGTAAAATTTTAACATAACCTGTGAAGTATTAAACTGGGCTTGATAATATTATGGAAAAATCAAATTCTCAATAATTGGATATAGGATTATAATTATTGATGGTCTACCAATATAAATAAAGAAAGGAAAATGAAGTTGAAGAAGGAGCTCTCACCCTGCTTACCAATCTAAAATGGACAGGGATCTTGAAAACTATGCATTTGAAAGATGAGTGAAAGACCTTTGCGGCTCTCTTTTTTTTTTCTCGGATTGTTTATCATTGAGTAAAAATAGTAGTGTCTCTTCAATTTCTATTTCTAATTCATTTTTATTTAAATCGAATAGTGTTCCACAACCGGTTCCTTTATAACCGCCGTAGAAATGCCATAATTTAATTGTATAACAGTCCAAATCTTCCTTGTAGGCTTTCGTAGCTCCATAGGTAAATATTATTTGTGAACGGTATTCTTTTTCAAAACACCTCTCAGCTGTTAAATCACTCAATATGTCACCATCTATGTCCCTACAAATTTGGATGCTAAGGTTTGATTTACCCTGAATTTCAAAAGCATCTGTATACTTATTTTGCAGTTTTTCGGATACTGCTTCCCCTAATTTCTCCAATTCAATTACCTTTTGTTTCAAATCAAGATTTAAATCCTTTTCTGGAATCTGTAAATAACGTTCGTCTATTTGACTGTGATCTTTCTGTTTCTTGAGTAACTGTCTTAAAGCTTTCCACACAGCGTTGTCCTCCTGTCATTTCAAAAGCGAAACTAAAAAACAAAGGGGAAAGAAGTGGCACCAACGATGATACATATACAGGGCACTTTCTATTCGAGATGTATTCAAATTCGGGCTTATGCTTCGTATCTCCTGCTGTTAGAATTCTAGGTTCCATAAAGATGAAAATGTTAAGCGGCAGCCCAAATTAATTTAGAATGCCAAAAAATAAAAACACCCCCTCAAAATTTGTGAAGGGGTTATTTTAACTATTTAGTTTTAATACTTCTCAAAAAAGCACTTCTGTTCTCTGTGGCGTTTGTCAGCATTGTTGCATTTTCATTGAGTCTTTGTACTAATGCTTCTTTAGCTTTACCTTCAAATGAAGAGAGTAAAGCAACATACACTTCAGCTATAACCTGTTGAGCTGATGAAAAGTCTGATGCGTTTTTTGTGTCTTCCTTTAGGTTTTGACAATGGTTTTTAAACTTGTACCCACCGTTTTTTTAATTCTTCATTTTGTTGCAACCGTCTGTAAAACTCATCTGCATCCATATTAACTCCATATGGCAATTTAAATCCCCCTTACAACCTTAACCAGCTTGCTAATTCATTATCCTTATCTTTTAAATCCTCAGCCATTTTAACAATAAACTCACTAATATCCTCTAAATCTCTAATCAAATAATGCAGAGAAGCCTCAGTTTGATACTGTTCTTCTGAGTCATAAAATGCTGCCCCATCTTTCACATAAGGTGCGTGAAACAATACAGCTTTATCAACATCGCTTGGATCTAGATCCTTGAATTCTCCTAACCTCTTCCCGCAAATCGATTTTACGTCATAAACCATTTTGCTGTGATCATTAGGAAATCGTTCAATTGAAGGATTCCTTTAAATATTTTCAAAAGTATTAAAATACAAGGACAGGGATATTATTTTTATTAAAAGTCAAGAAAATGTTTAATATTATTAATATTTAAGCAACCAAATGAAATGTCACACATTTTATAAACAAAAAGAGAGGATAGATGAACAGGGTGAAAATGCCTGTATTCAACTATCCTTTTTTCGTACAACAAATGACCTCATTTACTACAACAACGGTGTTGTTTGTTCTTCAACTAACGCCCCCGTTACTTTAAGTACATTTATTCACAAAGTAATCTTTTTTACAGGTCATTTAGTGGTAGCCCCAGGAAAATGCGAATTTACAACGTTAATCAAATTCAAACATAAAAAAGTCGAATTCCCTGTCCTTTAAGGAAAACGACTTTTTTATACGACTTCTTCAAGTAAATCCCCATTAACCTTTTTTGGGGACTATTTGTAATCTCTGCGCAGTGAAATTATACCTGTGCTAGTCCGCCATCTACGAACAATTCAACACCCGTCAAGTAACTGCTTTCGTCTGAAGCAAGGAAAGATACAGCGTTTGCTACTTCTTCAGGTGTCCCAACTTTTCCAGCTGGAACAGTATTTCTGGTATTTTCCATTGCTCCTTCAAGTGCATCACCAAAAAGCTCATCGTATGCAGGTGTAAGAATAACTCCTGGACTAACCACATTTACACGGATTTCAGTACCTTTTAGGTCAAGAATCCAGTTGCGAACTAGTGCTCTTAATGCTGCTTTAGATGCTCCATATACACTAAACGCTGGGTTGCCAATTGATCCAGCAGTAGAGCCCGTTACAATAATAGAACCTACTTTGTCCGGGAATAGTGATAACGCTTTTTGAACAGTAAAGATGGTTCCTTTAACGTTAATGTCGAACGTTCTATCAACCTGCTCTTCAGTAATTTCACCTAATGGAAGGAAGTTGCCGGTGCCTGCATTAGCAAAAAGAATGTCCAACTTACCTTTTTCCTGCTTTATAATGTCATATAGTTTGTCTAAGTCTTCAAGCTTAGAAATATCACCTTGAACACCGGTTACGTTCTTGCCAATTTGGTTAACAGCTTTATCAAGTTCGTTTTGTCTACGTCCCGTGATATAAACATATGCACCTTCGTTTACAAATTTTTGTGCTGTAGCAAGACCAATCCCACTTGTTCCACCCGTTACAAGCGCTATTTTACCTTCAAATTTACCCATACTTAACACTTCCTTTAGAATTAATTTTATTTTATGTTTAGTACCTTTAAGTACTTGTAGAACAACTTACAAGATATAGTATCCTTCAGTAAGCACATTATCGGAAGTACCCACTTTTTTGTGATATAGTAACTAAAAAGTAATAAATGTGGAATGGAGAGCTTTAGACATGAAAAAATTTAGCTGTGGGTTTGAAGTGACAAAGGAAGTTATTGGTGGAAAATGGAAAGGGCTTGTATTATACTTTTTAATGAATGGACCAAAGAGAACGAGTGAATTAAAGCGCATTATCCCAAATATAACTCAGAAAATGCTGATTCAAACACTTAGAGAGCTTGAAGCCAGTGGACTTGTGAGCAGAAAGATGTATAATCAAGTACCACCGAAGGTTGAATATTCATCCACTGAACTTGGAGAATCTCTTAAACCTATCTTGCAGGAGCTCTGTCAATGGGGAAGCCATTATGCGGAGCAAGAGTATGCAGAAGGTGAATATGAAATTGTACAACCAGAACAACTAAGTTAGGATTGATGTAGCTGCTGAAGTAAATGCTAAACAACTTCAATACCCTCACCTAACAGATGAAGAACAGTCAGAAATAAATGAGATATTCAATTTTGAAAGTGAAGTTCTAATAAGAAGTGTCATGGACTATATTCAGGAGAACTTTGATGAAATTCAAAAAAGAGCTGTTTTCAAATGTTAAAGAGAAGGTTCAGAAACTTAGCCAAAAAATAAATGAAGATATTGATAATAATATTTAATGCCTATGATCTCTAGATAGGCATTTTTTTGCGCATAAAAAAAGACCTGAATTAAAAATCCAGGTCACACTACTCCCCTGTATTCACCTTATCATTTAGTACGTTTTCGTTGATTTAACAGCATTTATTCACATTCACAAAACGGTGTTTCAGGTCATGCTCAGGTCACAGTACGGGTCACAGTTAAGTCACATTGCGATTGTTGATGACAAGGATAGAACCAATTATTGTCATACAAATTAACAATAATACAGTAATCATAGTCGATTTTTGATTACTTTCGACAAATTTCGTCAAAAGAAGACACGTTTTACAACAAATTTAATCACAATAACGCAAAGTAACCCTTGCAATTCCTTCCCCACCATGCTATATTCATATAGCGATGAGCTGAATTGTGTAAGCCGATGTACATGCCCTTTGCGGCACACACGAATGTGGCGTGTGGTGCATCGCCTCAATACGCAAAGACGTTTGCCTCTTAGGCAAACGTCTTTTTTGTGTTATCCGATTTTTGTTCCGTTTGGTAACGGTTGTCCCGGTTGAAGCAGGACGACGTCACCTTGGCCGGGAATGCCGCCGAGGACTAACACTTCGGACTTAAAACCTGCGATTCGGCGCGGCGGAAAGTTCACGACAGCGATAATTTGTGAGTTGGTCAGTTCTTCTGGGCGATAGCGCTTCGTGATTTGCGCGCTTGATTGTTTGACGCCGATCTCTTCTCCAAAATCAATGAACAGTTTAATCGCCGGGACTCTTGCTTCAGGAAATTCTTCTGCTTTGATAATGGTCCCTGTTCTGATATCCAATTTTTCAAAATCCTCAATTACAGCCATCATTATATCTCCTTTTTCTTACTATTTTAAAAGAGGCACTTGTTAATTGTTTAACCAAAAGCTCATATTTTTTTATCCGAGTGAAAGGTGTTCCGGTATATTCGGGGCGATACACCTGTACTTTTTGCAAACCATCTTGTAAAAGAAGAAAGGTTTTGAAAGCCGAGCGATTGGCTCACAACAGTCAGTGTTTCATTTTTCTCAATCAGCATCCGTTTCGCTTCCTCGAGACGGAGGTCAGCTATATAGGCTTGAGGGGATTTTCCGGTCTGTTTCTTGAACCAGCTTGAATAGTAAGCTGGGTGATAATGTTCAATTTTCGCCAGCTTTTGTATTGTCAGCGGCTCAGACAAATGGCTATGGATGTATGCGATTGAAGCATGAGTATGGGTTTGCAGTTTTTCTTTTATGTATTGAACAAGCAGATGGAGCGTATGTGCTGAGCGTGTATTTGCTTCCTCTATTAATAAGTGCCTGATCGATGACCAAAAAGGATCGATTGCAGCTTCAACCCCTGCGGCTGCATGATACTCCTCAATTTTCATCGCATGAAGCGGCACATCCAGCACAAGACATTCATTTCTGCCAATAGAGCGGAACCGATGCTCGCACTCTGGCGGAATGTATAAAAAATGATCCGGCTTTAATTTGACCTGACGCTCCTCTGTTTCAAGATCGATATTCCCTTCAAGGGGAAAAAGAAATTGGCTGTACGCGTGCTTATGTGAGGAATAAAGGCGTGTATATGTCCGTTTTTCACAGATAATCTCTTGAAGCGAATTCATCAGCCATCCTCCTTTTTGATCCAGTAATGGTGTTCCGATATAGGCGAGAACCCGATTTTTTCATACAAAGAAACGGCGGCTGAGTTTTCTTTCATCACTTGCAAGTACATATAACCAGCTCCATTGTTCATTGACCATACAGTCAGAGCCCTGATGACTTGAGTCCCTGCCCCTTTTCCTCTATGTTCCTTTGCTACAACAACGTTGCTGAGTCCCCCATAGCCATCGATAACGGAGGACGTGCCCACTGCTGTCAGGCTGCCTTGGTCATACATAGTGAGAAAGGTGTTACACGGCTGCATTCGTTTGAAAATGCTTGTATAGCCGCAATGCCGTTCTGTTGAAAATTCTTCCAATCGGATAAAATCATCCATCCATAAAGACGATGGCTCCTGTTCCCATTTATTTGTAAATCGGCTGTTGTCAAAAGTACGTTCTAACATATCGCAGCAGGATGCTGTCATTTGAAAACATTCATCTATCTTTTCAAATCCGCTATCTGCCAATGCATGTCCAGTCCTTCCGGTGATGCGTCACTGATTTGAATACAAACAGGCAGGCCTAAACTTTTATAAAAATGCTCGATCTCTTTTTGGTAATCTCCTTCTGGCATATCCGCCGATGTCCATACGCTGTTTGCACGTTTGGTCACGCCAAAATTCGCTCTAAGAAGCCATTTCCCCATTCTCTTTTGAATATAAGACGGCCATGATGCTGCCGCTAATTACTCAATTTTGTAAATATCATGCATAGCCTCTTGCCTCTCCCTTATCTATACTGCAAGATATATTATACAATATTCAGAAATATAAGACATATATTATTTGGTTTACATAATATTTTTATTGTTTATCGACAGACCCGATAGGAATAATCGAATTGAAAATGCTAAGCTGTCTGAAATGTCTTCCTTTAGTTCAAACGCTTCTTTTCCGATTAAAGTCGCGAATCCGTGCAGCAAGCTTCGCAGCCCTCTTGTTGCATGAATCACATTCTGTTCGTTTGCATAACCGCTGTCAATAAGCAGTTTCGCGACAAGCCGGACAATCTGGTTTGACAGGCTTTCAGCTCTTTCATCTTGAATTTTAAGCAAAGTCGCTTCATAATAACCCGGATTTTCAACTGCAAACCAAACATATGCATCGCTTAAAGATAGCAAGGCGGACTCCCCCTTCTGTTCTTTGACGGAATCAGCCATCTGATCAAAAAGTTTTGTCAAACCGCTGACAGCAAGCTCTGTTCTGATTCCCCGCAGCCCGCTTATGTGATTATACAGAGACGGGGGCCGTACATTCATTTTTTTAGAGAGTGCGGCCAGCGTCACGCCGTTTATTCCTTCCTGATCAGCAATCTCTGCCGCCGCCTCTATAATCATCTTTTGATGTAGACCTGCTCTCGGTGACATGTTCAAACCCCTTTCTTTGCTTTTTGAATGGCTAATTTCATCGACTGTTCAGGCGAAGCAAGGAAATGTCCATGTCCGACCGCAAGACAGCTCGGCGTCTTGTCAACGAGCCGTTCCGCACTTCTTACAGCAGCCTCCTTATTCCAAGTGGCGAAGGCAGGAAAAGGAAATGTCCATCTCATTTGGCCGGAAACGGCTATCCCCCCGCGTAGTTGAAATGCATCCCCAGCTATTACAATTCCGTTTCTTGTGTCCAGAAACGACATGCTTCCCGGGGTATGACCCGGAGTTGAAATCGCAAGAAGAGAACCGATTGTTTCGCCACCCGCCAGCAAAACGTCAGGCTTTGTTTTGATATTTTTTGGAATTCCTCCTTTTATAGGCGTCTGCGGTTCATCTTTCCGCAAAGAAACATCACCTTTTAACAAGAATGAATCACGCTCGGAAATGACAACCTTTGCATCAGGAAAGGCTTGGGACAGTGCATCCAACGAACCGACATGATCACCGTGCGCATGAGTCAGTAAAATATGTTGCAGTGGTTTTCCCAGTTGATTCACTGCTTGGATAATCCCTTTATAGCTGTTCGGAAGACCAGTATCAATTAAGGTTACTTCATTTTCTTCCTCTACAAGATAACAATTGACCGGAAATAATGCCGGATAAAACGTCAGCTGCCGCACAGTTTGATTCTGAATCATTCTCATATGATAACTCCTCCTGAATAAAAAACTAATGGTGTTAGTTTTATTATTAACTAATACCATTAGTTTTTCAAGAGTGTTATGCTGATTTTATGGCGACAAATATTTTCACCTGCGCCCTCTGCGGTGAAAGCGCACTTTGATCATACTGTTCGAAGTCTCCCGAAAACGTACGCAAATGCCGCTTGTCCCAAGTCCAAATTTCCTTCCACGTCTCGAGTACAACGTCTTCAATAGGACCGATTTTTGAAATAAAAACAGCATAAGAGGAAGCCGGTAAATATATATCTTCATACGGTTCCGGAAGCATGTCGTTATGCTCGGTAAAAGCGCCGACAGAAAATGTGTAAAACCCATTCTCCTGCTGTTCGTAATGAGAGTATAAAGCGATAATGCTCTGATCCTTTTTATGAGGCGGGAGTAACACGCTCGTATCCTGCTGCCAAAATCGATTCCATAAGAGCGGAATTTGTCTTTTTTCTGTCATTTCCAGTGCATTGCTTGTTCTTTGGGATAGTCCTGAAAAGCGCTTTTGTTCTAAATGTGTTACATGTGAATAGTTCATATGATACCTCCTTTTTACCTAGATTATAAAAGAAGAAACCTGACAGCATTGTGTCAGGTTTCATATATTTTTTGCATATGAAAAATCGTTTCTTTTACCTTTTCCCGGATATGAAGAGGTTCCAGGACCTCAATATCCTTGCCAAATTGCAGCAAGAAACCAATCAGCCATTGATCCTCGGGCAGGGATATCACCGCTCGGCAGGCTTCATTTTCATCAAATTGAAGGCTATCATGTCCAAACCATTCACTTATACGCTGACGTGCCCCGGGCTGAACAAGGATGACCAGCTCAGTTAAACGATCCTTTCGATACCAATTCACATCCCAGGGCAGAGTCTCCAGCTGTATGTCTTTTCTCATAAATGATTGATGTAAAATAGTCATATCTTTTATGCGGCTTAATTTAAAAAAGCGGAAATCGTTTCTAACCAGACAGTAGGCGTATAAATACCAGCGGCCTGCCTTGCATACCAGCGTGTAAGGCTCTGTTTCACGGAGAAGTGTTTCCCCGTTTGCTTTTGTATATGTAAACGATATGGTTGACGACCGATCGATTGCATCACTGATATTTTCTCGAAGCGCCTTTTGGTCCTCTGTTTGTCCCCATGCCGTCATGTCAATAAACCATTTTTCCGTTTCACGCTTAAATGCCTCTGCGGCCTGGTCTGGTATGAGATGTTTTATTTTTTGATAAGCCGCGCTGTGAGAAGCGGGTTCATACATGGATGAGATGCTCTGCAAAGCGGAAGCAATAGCAAATAGCTCCTCTTCTTTCAGCCACTCTCTTTCAAGCCGATACGTTTCCATCACACTGATCCCGCCCCCGGCGCCTTGTGAGGTTACAATCGGAATGCCCGCTCTGCTGATCGTATCAATATCTCGGTAAATCGTTCTGACTGATACTTCAAATAAATCAGCTAGATCAGCAGCCTGCACTTGTTTTTTGCTGATTAATAACATCACCATCGCTAACATACGTTCCAGTTTCATTTTTCGCACCTTGTCTCCTGCTTTTATTTTCCAATATTATCATACCATTTTATGAGGCTTGGGCATATCTATTATGCAGCCTAAAGGCATCGTGCATATATTATGAAAACAGGGGCCTCCCCTTCTTTTTTTATGGTCATTGTTTATTTAGACTACTATTTCAAAACGGATAAGCATACACTTCTCAACGGAGGGGATTCACATCATGCATCTTACACTTCAAAGCGTTTATCCTGTCATGATTATCGTCTTTTTTCTGTATAAAAAAATCAAGCGCTCCATCGGATATCAGCCGCTGAAGCCTCGCTGGCTTTTTACTCGTTTGGTTCTTTTTTCAATGTTTGCATTCGGTCTCACCATTTTCAGCCTCATTCATCCATTTTTGTACGGATATTTCATTATCGGCATTATCGGCGGATGTCTGCTGGTTTTTTTCGCCAGGAAAAATCTCTCCTTTGAAAAACGCAGAGGAAAAATTTATTTTCGGACTCATATTTGGGTGGAGCTTATTCTGCTAACCCTATTTCTATCGAGATTTCTTTATCGTGTAACAGAGCTTTACCTTGCCGCGCCTGATTTACACAGCCTGGGATCTTACAGCCAGTCTATCGGAACTGATCCTTTCACGATTGGCGTCTGTTTTCTGATCGCCGTCTATTATATCGGTTTTTCCTCTATTGTCATCAAAATCAGCAGAAACGGGCTGGAGCAAAATGGGCACAGTAAAGAAAAAGACATCCTTGCTTAATCGCGACATGCGGCAGCAAGGATGTCTTTTTTAATCGTGTCTTGTATGGTGGATCATTTGCTGAAGCACATCTAAAACATGCTCATCCTCGGGAGAATAGTAGATTGATGTACCTTCTCTGCGCGATTTCACGAGCCGGAGATTTTTTAAAAACCTGAGCTGATGGGATACTGTTGATTGCAGTAAATTCAGTTTCTCAGCGATCCCGTTCACAGCATGTTCACCCTGAGAAAGCAAATGGAGAATCCTGATTCTGGTAGGATCAGAAAGCGCTTTGAAGGTTTGTGCGACTAGGAATAAAGTTTCTTCGTCCAAATCGGTCACCGTTTCATTTGCACGGTCCGCTTCTCGAAATTCAGTCATGTGTCTCACCTTTCTTATTTCATAGTTTTATCTTATAACAAATGACCTTTCATGCAAACCTGTCTCTTCTTGTTTCAATTCAACCTCACAGTTTAAATTTATGTTTCAAATCAGGTTTTTACTTGGTCTGGTATACGTTCTATGTCATAATAAAAAAGTCATACTGCTGCAAACATTGAGGGTGAAACACAGTGAAGAAAAAGAGAAAAGGCTGTTTCGCTGCTGCGGGTTTTATGATGATTTCTGTCTTTGTCATGGCCTCTTTTTTATTGGTCCTGCTTTTGTTCAACCGCGATTTAATCAAAAAACTTCCGATTGACACGAAAACCATTGTCCTCGAACGTTTAACTGATTATAAACCGCTGGTTGAGGACGAGCTTGAAAACCGGGGACTCTCCAATTACACATCGCTGATACTCGGCATGATGTATCAGGAGTCAAAAGGAAAAGGCAATGATCCGATGCAGTCCTCTGAATCTCTGGGGTTAAAGCGTAATGAGATAACAGACCCTCAACTCAGTATTAAACAAGGCATCAAGCAATTTACCCTCATGTACAAAACCGGTAAAGAAAAAGGTGTGGATTTGGACACGATTATTCAAAGCTACAACATGGGGGCAGGTTATATTGATTTTGTAGCTGAACATGGAGGAACGCATACTGAGGAATTGGCAAAACAATACTCCGAGCAGCAAGTCGAAAAAAATCCCGGGCTCTATACTTGCGGAGGAAATGAAAACAATTTCCGTTATCCGTATTGCTACGGTGATTACACGTACGCGGAAAAAGTAAAAGAAAAAACGAAAACGGTTGAAAAATCTTTACAAGTTGCAACACTTGAAACCATGGAATCAACGGCTCATTAAAGGAGCCTGTTAATTTACTGACAAAGCCCAAAACGATATTTGGGCTTTTGTCATGTTTACAAACCTCAAAAAAGCCATACTGAGTATGGCTTTTAATAATACGGTGATATCATCAAATAAACAATAACACCTGTAAGGCTGACATACAGCCACAGCGGCATTGTCCATCTGGCGATTTTTTTATGGCGCTCCACCTGCATGCTGAAGCCTCTGATCAGCGTAAACAGCGCAAGTGGCACGATGATTGCAGAAAGGCAGATATGCGTAATTAATATAAAGAAATAAATCGGACGCATAATACCTTCTCCGCCATACAGCGTATTCTCCGCAATCGAATGGTATGTGACATAGCAAATCAAAAACAATAATGTTGTCGTAAAAGCAGCTAAAATAAAGCGTTTATGCGCCTTAATGTTTTTTTGTTTAATCATAATCAATGCCGCCAACAAGAAGATAAACGTAAAGCTGTTGAATATCGCATTCAGCATTGGCAAAATGTGAATATTCGCATGGCTGAACTGATCTAATTTAGGCATAAAAAACAGCACTGCGATCAAACCGTTAATCAGAACTGTCAGCGTAAGGACAATTCCAGTATAATTTTTCGGTTTATTTTCTGTTTGATTCATTTGGTGACCTCTCCTAATTTGTACTGGCTATCCAAATCGTATGCAAATTCAACGGAGATGTCAACGTTTTCGATGGCTTCGTCAGAAATTAGACACACTTCAGAAGGCCGATGCTTAAAAAGCACCAGCCTTTTGGTTTATGCCTCTTGCAGTAAATGATCAACGACCTTATGTTCATTTTCATTCAGCAAATTCTTTTGGATTTTCGAATGAATGGGTTTGTTCATATGCTGATCTAGGATGTCAGCTTTTTTTTTATCACCGGCAATGATCATTCGCTCCCATTTTTTTGCCGCGGCTTTCTGGTCGAGATTGGCCGCCAGCCGCTTGTACAGTCTCGTTTGATTCTCCGTTACATGATTCTTCAGGTGTTCCTCTTCTAATGATGCCGATTTGGTTTTAGAAGACTGGCTGCTCTCCCAAGACTCATTGATTGCGTCATATTCATAATGTTCGACCGCTTCAATTTTGCCTAGAACGGTTTCTATAATTTTCACTTCATTTTGCTGCGTTAAAATAAAAGCTGTACTTGGATACGTTTTGCGCAAATTTTCCAGCTGGTCAAGTACAGCTGTCTCCTCCCAGAAAAATGTTGTTTCAACAGGAATCTGAAGCGTGATCGCTTCCCATATCCCGCTATTTGAAACAAAAAATACAAGGCTGCGCGGCATATTTTTTCCTATTCCGTTAAGGTGCTGATAGATTTTGTCACTGATTGCATTCAGACACTTTTCTTCCTCCGGGTCACTTGCTGCCAGATATTCTTTTAATCTCCCGAACCCTGACTTAAGGGTAATTTTCCATTCTCCCCCCTGTTGCTCTGGATCCCTCATATCTGTGTTGAGATATAACGAAAGAATTTTGTCAGGGGGTTCCAATTGGACATAACGCAATTTCTTAATCAATGAATCAATCGGCATTCATCTTCCTCCTTTTGCAACGGGTTATTTTTCTTTTTCCTCTCTTAAAACCGACTAAACCTTACTTGCGCTAAATTCTAGCAATTATGGATTTATCATTTACAAACGCCTCTTCTATCTACTACAATTGGTTACTGTGTTTCTAACTATTTTTGAAAGGGGTTTGATTTTGATTACCATTAAGGAAAAAAACCGCCAAGAGCTTGAAGAAGAGCTGAATCATTTAGAATTTCAACTTTATCGCATGCAGGAAAATATAAAGGATCTATCGAAAGATGCCAGAGTGCTTGGTATTGATCAATCGAAAGATGAAGATTGGATGATTGTTTCCTCGATTGATGATGGCCAAACATGCAAAATAATGCTCACGGATTGTGAAACAGCTTATAGAGGGGAAAGCTGCTTTTCACTTGTAGCATCCTATCAGGACGATGCCATTCATATTGGAGATATTAAAGGACCTCCGAATTACGGTTTTGGTTCTATTTGTATGAAATATTTAAAGGATATTGCCAGAGACTGCAATATCCCGAAAGTTACCGGCGACATAGCCAAACGGGATTGGAATCATGTGGACAGACTCATTCATTTTTATGAAAAACATCAATTTGAAGTATGTATTGACTACGATACACAATCAGGAAGCATTAAATGGACAGATTTTTAAAAAAATCTGGAAGAATGTGCCGAAATATGCTGTAATGGTGTAAAACCGCTTAGGAGGACCTGAAGTGTTTGCACCCAAACTGAAACCGGGAGACGAAATTCGAATCGTGTCTCCCGCCACCAGCATGTCCATATTAACAAATGAAGCAAAGTTGCACGCAAAAACGACATTAGAACAATTGGGTTTTCGGGTGACCATTGCTGAACACGCAGAAGAATTAAAAGAATTCCAGTCATCCTCTATTGAATCAAGAGTAAGTGATCTGCACAGCGCCTTTTTCGATCCCGACGTCAAAGCTATTTTAACGACACTTGGCGGATTCAACAGCAATCAGCTGCTGCGTTATCTTGATTACGAGAAAATCAAACAGAATCCAAAAATATTTTGCGGCTATTCCGATATTACGGCTCTCGCTAATGCCATTTATCAAAAAACCGGTCTCGTTACATATTCAGGCCCCCACTTTTCTACATTTGCAATGAAAAAAGGATTGGAATATATAAAAGATTATTTTCTGGCTTGCTGCGCTTCGGATGAAGCCTTTGAAATTCTGCCATCACAAGAGTGGAGCGATGATCAATGGTTTTTAGATCAAGAAAACAGGCACTTTCACCCTCATTCCGGTCCTATTGTGATCCAGGATGGCTATGCTGAAGGCACATTGATTGGCGGCAACCTGTGTACACTTAATTTGCTGCAGGGAACGGAGTATTTTCCTGAAACAGAAAATACAATTTTACTGATTGAAGATGATTATATGTCAGACGCAAACATGTTTGACCGCGATTTACAATCGCTCATCCACCTCCCTTCTTTTTCAAATGTAAAGGGGATATTGATCGGCAGGTTTCAAAAAGCATCAAACGTATCAATAGATCACGTAAAAGCGATAATTGGTACAAAAAAAGAATTATCCGGCCTCCCCGTCGTCGCAAACATAAATGCCGGGCACACCTCTCCAATTGCCACGTTCCCTATTGGGGGAACATGCAGGCTTGAAGCTGTTTCGGGTACATCACGAATATGGATTGACAAACATTAAACAGCTTGTAAAATCTTTTACAAGCTGTTTTCACATCTGCACGCCATCTCTATCCACATGACAAATGTCATATATGATGTATGATGTGTGCTACTACAAAGACATCCTTCTCTTTCGTATACTTAAGCGAGACACACAATGAGAGGATCCTTTACTATGACTGAACCAACCCTTAAACACAAACAAAAACTGCTGACAAAGCAAGTCGCTGCTTTTGCTCAGCCCGAAACAAAAAACAGTCTGATTCAGCTTTTAAACACGTTTATCCCTTTCTTCGGACTTTGGTTTCTTGCTTATTTCAGCCTCAATGTCTCCTATCTTCTTACTTTAGCATTAACAGTGGTTGCCTCAGGGTTTTTGACAAGAATTTTCATTATCTTTCATGACTGCTGCCATCAATCATTTTTCAAACAAAAGCGCTATAACCATATTCTCGGCTTTCTGACAGGTGTTCTGACTTTGTTCCCTTACCTTCAATGGCAGCACAGCCATTCGATTCATCACGCGACCAGCAGCAATCTGGATAAACGCGGAACAGGTGACATCTGGCTGTTAACGGTAAACGAATATATAGCCGCATCTAGACGCACAAAACTTGCATACAGACTTTATAGAAATCCGTTTATCATGTTTATTCTCGGACCAATTTATGTTTTTCTGATCACCAACCGTTTTAACAAAAAAGGCGCAAGACGTAAGGAGCGCGTGAACACGTACCTTACAAACCTGGCAATTGTGTCATTGGCTACTGTTTGCTGTCTCATCTTTGGCTGGCAATCGTTTTTGCTCGTGCAAGGCCCTATCTTTCTGATCTCAGGTTCAATCGGCGTGTGGCTGTTTTATGTACAGCATACATTTGAAGATTCTTATTTTGAAGCAGATGAAAACTGGAGCTACGTTCAGGCCGCTGTGGAGGGCAGTTCATTTTATAAACTCCCGAAACTCCTTCAATGGCTGACAGGCAACATCGGTTACCACCACGTTCACCATTTGAGCCCAAAGGTGCCCAACTACAAGCTTGAAGTTGCTCATGAACATCACGAACCATTAAAAAACGTACCGACAATTACCTTAAAAACAAGCCTGCAATCACTCGCCTTCCGCCTTTGGGATGAAGACAAAAAACAATTTGTATCATTTCGGGGTATAAAACAAATATCTTTCCGCCTTCCGCCTGATTCAACAGAAAAACAGAAGCTGCGGGAGAACGCCTGACAATTAGGAGGTCTTCTTATACAACAAGAAGACTTCCTTTTTATTGTTCGGTGGTGCAATCTGGCTTTTACAATGGTAAAGTTACATTTAAGATGAAAAGCTGAAAATGAGGTTATATCATGATCAAAAAGCATTTTACATTTCAAAAACTAAGCGGAATCACGCCTTATATATGGACGATATTTTTCATCCTGCCGTTCTACTTTATATTTAAATCATCTTCTACATTTGTTATTATCGTCGGAATTATTTTGACGCTTTTATTTTTTTCGGTTTATCGATTTGCTTTTGTCTCAAAAGGCTGGGCCATTTATTTGTGGGCGTTTCTGTTAATCGGCATTTCAACCGCCTCCATTACGCTGTTCAGCTATATTTATTTTGCTTTTTTTATCGCGTATTTTATCGGAAACATAAAAGAACGCGTCCCTTTCCACATTTTATATTACGTACATTTAATAAGCGCAGCTGTCGCAGCGAATTTCAGTCTTGTGTTAAAAAAGGAATTCTTTCTGACACAAATTCCTTTTGTCGTCATCACCCTCATCAGTGCGATTTTATTGCCATTCAGTATCAAAAGCCGCAAGGAGCGCGAACAGCTGGAAGAAAAACTCGAATTTGCAAATGAACGGATTGCCGATTTGGTAAAATTAGAAGAAAGGCAGCGGATTGCCCGCGATCTCCACGATACGCTTGGTCAAAAGCTTTCACTTATCGGTTTAAAAAGCGACTTGGCGAGAAAATTAATATACAAAGATCCCGAACAAGCAGCGCGTGAGCTGAAAAGCGTTCAGCAAACAGCGAGAACTTCTTTAAATGAAGTAAGAAAAATCGTATCCTCTATGAAAGGCATCCGGCTCAAGGATGAAATCATAAACATCAAACAAATTCTCGAAGCTGCTGACATTACATTTATCTACGAAGATGAGAAAATGCCCGAAAATATCTCATTGCTTAATGAAAACATTTTGAGCATGTGCTTAAAGGAAGCTGTCACAAATGTTGTCAAACACAGTCAGGCTAAAACATGCCGGGTTGATATCCAGGAGCTCTGGAAGGAAGTTGTTATTACAGTGTCAGATGATGGAACATTTCAAGGAGGAGAAACGTGCTTTTCAAAGGGACATGGCTTACTCGGTATGAGAGAGCGTCTTGAATTTGCAAACGGGAGCCTTCACATCAACACCAAAAATGGGACCAAGCTTACCATGAAAATTCCTAATAACTCAAAATAAACAAAAAGGATGGCTTACATGATTAATATATTTATTGCAGAAGATCAGCAGATGCTGCTGGGCGCTTTAGGATCACTATTAAACTTAGAAGACGATATGAAAGTCGTCGGCAAAGGAACAACCGGACAGGATGCTGTCGAGTTTGCAAAAAAACACCAGCCCGATGTATGCATTATGGACATTGAAATGCCCGGAAAGACAGGACTTGAAGCAGCTGAGGAATTAAAGGATACAGGTTGCAAAATTATTATCTTAACCACTTTTGCCCGCCCCGGCTACTTTCAGAGAGCCATTAAAGCCGGCGTTAAAGGCTATTTGTTAAAGGACAGTCCTAGCGAAGAGCTCGCGAGCGCCATCCGAAGCGTCATGAATGGAAAGCGTATCTACGCACCTGAGCTGATGGAGGATATGTATAGCGAGGCCAACCCTCTCACAGATAGAGAAAAAGAAGTGCTCGAACTTGTGGCTGACGGAAAAAACACAAAAGAAATCGCCCAAGAACTCAGCATTAAAAGCGGAACGGTGCGAAATTATATCTCCATGATTCTAGAAAAGCTTGAAGTGAAAAACCGAATAGAAGCCATTACGCGTTCAAAGGAAAAAGGCTGGTTTAAGTAAAAGAGGATCTTGACATATGTCCAAGATCCTCTTTTGTTAATCTGCCGCCCCCGCGCTGTATATTTATTGGAGAGACGGGTTAAAAAACTAGCCTTCCACCTGGAATAACAGAATTTCCTCCTTAAGTATGGCTTCGCCTATCTCAAGCTATTCAACGACGCTCTGTGAGCACACTTCAACAATTTAGACATTCTGATTGGTAAGGCAAAACTGCCAATATGGCTTCAGATTGGGACAACAAGGCTTCGGCAATTCAAATCAAGTAATCTAGGTAGAAGTTTCAAAATCACTATTCTCTAAAGAAGCATGAGAATAGTGATTTTTTGTATTGTCCTTACAGTTGCCAGTCTGCTGTGCTTAATCCTGAATTTTCACTTACACAGAGTCAGGTCCGGTTTCAGAATCTATTTTCTTATTAAATTCTGCCTTTTCATGAGAGCCGTCAATCTATCTGTTTAAGTTGGTCCATGTGGCACCCGCCTTGTGCAGCAATAAATTTTCTCTTCCCAGCGCGTTCTAATGTATTTATAAGGGAAGATTCATTTTAAATTTTGTAAGCCATATGAACACACCTCATTGGTGCCAGCTCATTCCTTCAGCTTTAGACTCCGTACGTCTGTCTCCATGTCTTCAGAAGACATAAAACCATATCTCTCGGCACGATAGGTGTAAAACTCCAACAGCGAACCAGTACAACATTTGCGTATCCTCGCATCAACATCACCAAACATTATTCCGTAACCTGCATCAGACATTAAACCTAATGACACGGAAGCTGAACTGATCACGAATACCGTCAACCACGATTTCCTATATGAACAGTTAGTATGTTAGGAAGACAGGCAAGATATTTCATTGTTTTGGGAGAACAGCGCAGACAAAGCCCTCTTCCATTTCCTCGTCCACCAAATCACAAAATAAGCCGTTTTCCCAAGTCTAGGAAACGGCTCATGTCCATGGCTATACGTATTTAGATGTGTGATTATCTGATTTAAGGGATCTTTCCTTTAGCAGCCTTCTCATTTAAAAACAGTTTTTTCACTTTAAACCGCAATGAACGTGCTGATGCCAAAAACAAGATCCCCTGAATACAGCACTTCGGCAGGAATGATACAGTGTAACCTATGATCAAAAGCTCAGAAACGATCTGTTGTTCTTTAATCAAATCGCTGCTCCAAAAAAATCAGGTATCGTCATGATTCTTGATTTTAAGTAACCTGGCCAAAAGACAAATGCCAGAGAAATTAACGCCAGCGGCGCACAAGCTTCCGAAGACATTCTGTCATAGAGGTCGCGTAGCTTAGCTTTGTCCATTTAACCCCACCATCTGCTCGGTTGATACATTCGTTAATAAAAGCGAGCTTCCAATAATAAAGCAGTAAGGCTTCTCCCCCTAAGGAATAACGGTTAGAGGATGCAAGCTGAGCCCCTTGTCCTTCGCCATAAAAATATGCAGGTATTCATGATAAGAAACGATACAATCTTCAAAGCAAAAGCCAGCAGCTCCTTCTGCAAAGATAAAGATGATAGGGGCCGTTTACCTTCTATTTATCATTGCAGAAGGAGCACAATTTTTTTATCGGCATATTATGTTTTACGTCTCTAAAAACAAAAAAAGGACACGAGCTTAGAGCTACATGTCCTTTATCTTCATCTATTCTATTAATTTAACACTTTTACACTTACTGTTCTGACGCCCCAATTATGTGCATCACTTTTGTTTGGTACAAATACGTCAATTTTATTTCCTTTTATTGCGCCGCCAGTGTCTGCTGCTGTTGCTTCTCCATAACCTTCAACATAGACTTTAGAACCTAGCGGAATCACGTTTGGATCAACCGCAATAACTTTAGCATTCGGGTTCTTGTTTAAGTCAATGCCTGTTGCTGTAACGCCGGAAATGCCGCCGTCGTTAGCAGAGTAAGCAGTAGCAGTAACTGTTAGTTCTTTTGTCGCTTCTTGTTGATTTGTATTAGATTCAACAGCCTTTTCTTCTGTTTTAACAGAAGTGTCTGCTGCAGCCTTTGTTTCTTGTTTAGGTTGCTGTTGAACAGCTTCTTGTTTAGGTTGCTCTTTTTGCACAGCCTCTTGTTTTGTTTCAGTTTGAGGTGCGCTTGTTTGCGCATTCTCAGTCACTGTGTTTGCTGCTGTTGCCTGACCTTTTACTGAAAGTGTAGATCCAGCATAGATCATGTCAGAGCTTAAGTTATTCCAACCTTTCAGGTTGTTAACTGTCGTACCGAATTTTTGAGCAATCTTAGAAAGCGTATCTCCCGCTTTAATTGTATATTGCCCAGATGTGGTTGTTTCTTCTGAAGAAATGGTCAGTTTTTCTCCCGTAATGATTGTATCAGAAGTTAACTTGTTCCATTCTTTTAGGTCCTTCAGGTTCACTCCGTTTTTCTGAGAGATCCCCCAGAGCGTATCACCCTTTTGCACCGTGATTTCTTTTGCAGAAGCGTGAGCTCCGAATGCAGTTGTTGAAAGTGCTGCAACTGCTACAAAGGACATAATCGTCTTCTTCATAAGTAAATCCTCCCTTGTTAGCTTTTTATTGGCGGCTAACAGGTGATATCGTAACACATGTAAATGTCAAATCAATAACAAAAAGATATGATTTAGATTACAGTTCCTTTACATGAAGGATTTCTCTCTGTTGGAAAGTCTTACTGAACCCTTGATATAATAGGCTTTTCAAGTCTTTTAAGTTTGAGTCAAAAAAAAGAAAAGAAAATGTGTTTTTCAAAGAAAAAAAGGTTGATTTATGCTTTTTTCGGGGCTGTCACCTGTACATAAGCTTGTATTTCTTCTAAAAAAAGCCGGCCATATTTTGCTCTTTTTTGTTCTCCGACTCCTTTTATAGACAAAAGTTCTTCATCATTTACAGGCTGTTTTCCTGACATATCTTTCAGCGTCTGATCAGAAAAAACGACAAAAGGCGGAACGCCCTGCTCTGCTGCAATTTGCTTGCGTAAGGTGCGCAGCCGTTCAAACAGCTCGTCATTTTCCGTAATTGCTTCTGCTTTTAATGCTTCTTTTCTCGCTACTGCCAATTCGCTTCTCAGCACATTTCTCCCTTTGCCGCTAACAAATAGAGTCGGAAATGTTCCATCTGACATCCTAATAAAGTCGTCAGCAATCAGAAATTCAATAAAGTCGCTGATTTCACTAACTGATCGGTGCTTTAATATTCCGTATGTTGAAAGGCTGCTAAAGCCGTTTTCGAGCACTTTTTTATTTTTTGATCCAGCGAGCACCTGGGCAACCATCGTCTTCCCAAAACGTTCATTCATACGAATGATACACGATAAGACCATTTGCGCTTCTCTCGTCACGTCATGGGCTGTTCTTTTATCTGTACAGTTTCCGCACTGTCCGCAGGCGTCAGGTTCCTTTTCTCCGAAATACATCAGAATAAATCGCTGCAGACAATCTTCCGTATGGCAGTAGTCAACCATTTGTCGCAGTTTTTTCAAGTCCTGCTTTTGCTTTTCTTCATTTTCCGATTGCTCGATTAAAAAGCGCTGCACCATAATATCTTGCGGAGAAAATAAAAGCACACATTCACTGTCGAGGCCATCCCGTCCAGCTCGTCCCGCCTCCTGATAGTAGCTTTCCATATCTTTCGGTATCTGTGCATGAAGAACAAACCTGATATTTGATTTATCGATGCCCATCCCGAAAGCAGATGTGGCAACCATGACCTGCAGCTCATCGTTCAGAAACCTTTCCTGCTGTTCTTTTCTGACTTCGTCCTGTAAGCCCCCGTGATACCGCCCTGCGCTAATTTGATTTCGTTTTAACCGCTCATAAATCCGATCTGCTTCTTTTCTTGTCGCGGTATAGACGATTCCTGCTTCATGTTTGTTTCTTTTTACATACTCATCAATAAAACGATCTTTATTTTCCCCTTTTGCGACTTTCAAAGTCAGGTTGTCACGGGAGAAACCGGTATACACCGTGTTTTCTTTTTGAATATGCAGCTGACGGCATATATCATCATGCACCTCAGGTGTTGCTGTTGCCGTTAATGCCATGATGACAGGTTTGTCATTTAACTCGTGAAACAGAATTTCAATGTTTCTGTAGCTTGGCCTGAAATCGTGGCCCCATTGAGAAATACAGTGCGCTTCATCTATTGCTACTAAAGGAACGTCGATGCTTTGCAAAATACGTATAAATTCTGTTGAGGTTAACCGCTCTGGTGTAATGTAAAAAAGCTTATAGGCCCCTTCTTTCAGGCCGTTCAGCCTTTCATATATTTCTTGATTGGTTTGCGAACTGTTGATGTAAGCGGCTTTGATTCCCGCTTCTTCAAGAGCATCAACCTGATCCTTCATTAATGATATTAACGGCGAAATGACAATCGTTGTTCCTTCAAACATCAGTGCCGGAATTTGATAGCATATTGATTTTCCCCCGCCCGTCGGCATAATGCAGACCGTGTTTTGTCTCGCTTCTGTCACCGAACGGATGGCTTCCTCCTGCCCTCTGCGCAGCTTTTCATAACCGAAATAATGCGCCAACAGAGATTGGGCTTTATGTAACATAACGTCTAACCCTCGCTTTTCCTTCAATTTCTCCCATCATATCACAAAAAATAGACCTGCATTTCTTCCCGAATGGAAATTGAATTTTCGATATAAAAATCCTTTTTCAGATAAAATAAAAAGCCATTTCCATAAAGGAAATGGCCTTCGCTACATCTTGCCGTATGCAAGTAAGAAAGTTTTAAACCACCACTCCTCAAAGTGGGTGTTTGCAGAAACGTTCCTGTCGTCCTCTGCAATGGAGGCATGACATTCCGGCTTCGATATAAAACTCCCTATTACAGCTTAAAGGTTAAAACTTAATTAACAATACGTACAAAGTAGCTTCTTTTATATAGTACACCATTGGACATATTTTATCAAGGGGGCAAATCAATTGTTCAGAAAAACTTTTTTTCATTCATAAAACTGTTTTTTCGCTAATATATCTAATGATTCGACAAACAAAAAATATATTACAATAAAAAAAACATCATTTTCTAGCGGCAAGAAGTGATCACTTTCTTCTATATAATATGTACGCAAAAAAACTCCTATCTCACGGATAGGAGTCTTCATTCATTAAAACTTAGCAGCAAGCTCTTTCGCTTCTTGCAAGCCTTTTTCAACAATTTCTTGTGCTTTATCAGGCGCTGCGTTATGTCCCTCAATGACAACTGTGTGCAAGTCTTGAACACCCCAGAAACCAAGAACTGTTTTCATGAAGTTTAAGGACATTTCTAGTGAAGCCATTGGTCCTTCTGAATAAACGCCGCCGCGCGCGTTAAGAAGTGCAACTTTTTTGTCGCCCATTAAACCAACTGGTCCTTCTTGTGTGTATTTGAATGTAACGCCTGCGCGAGACAGGTAATCCACATAAGTATGAAGCACTGCTGGCACTGTGAAGTTCCAAAGCGGGAATGCGAACACCACTTTATCAGCTTTTACAAATTGGTTCAGATATTTGTCAGCTGTTGCAGCTTGTTTTTTTTCTTCCTCAGTCATTTCCATACCTTGACCTGCTTTAAATGTTCCGTTAATCATATCTCTTCCAAGGTAAGGAAGGTTTACTTTATGAAGATCTAATTCAATCACTTCATCATTAGGATTGTTTTCTTTATATGCAGCTAAAAATGCTTCGTATAGTTTAACTGAAACACCTTCTTCAGCTGTACGGTCACTTGATTTTACAAATAAAACTGTAGACATTTGTATTCCTCCCGGTAAACTTTTTATATTAACTTACAAATAGTATGTTACTTTCTTTTTTATGCAAAGTCAATCACTTTATTTCGAATATGAGATTTTTTTATAAAAAAAAGCAAGTACACCTTATATCGGTGTACTTGCTTGCGATTTTCAATTTGAATCCTGTTCGCGGTCTAAAATCTCATACGTTTGAGAACTTTTTTGATCAATTGTTTCTTTATTAGATAGATCTTTAACTTGTTGGTGAAACTCCCTTTCAAATGACGGAGCATCCGTTTCCAAATCGTCCTCTACATCAGCTTGGGCTTCCACTGTCATTCTTGCGTATGGAACAGCTTCCAATCTTTCGTATGGGATAACTTGACCTGTTTTTTCACAAATTCCGTACGTTCCGTCTTTTATCTTTTGTAAAGCGTGATTAACTTCCTCCAAAAGCTCCCGGTCTATTTCTTTTACCGTTTGGTCTGTCATGCGGTCTGTTACAAGCGTTCCGTGGTCAGCCATATGGTTATCAACCCCATTAGACAGCTCTCCTACTTCTTCAGTCATTGATTGTGTTTTCTTTTTTTCACCAGACAATTCTTTTTGCATATGAAGCAATTTATGGTAGAGATGCTGAGTTTGTTCTTTAGTCAGTGCCATGTGTATCCTCTCCTTTTTTTCTCTGTTCCCAGTTTTGAATACTGACAAACCAAAAAAGGCATTTTTACGGCACAAAAAAAGCCAAACCATTCTTTAGAGACGGCTGGCCTCAGTTAGTTTATTCAGTTGCATAAATACTTCGTCAATACCGCTTGCACTTCGCTTAAATCGGTATCTTTCGCAAATTCTAATTCAAAGGTTTTGCTTCTTGTCATTAATAAAAGTCCAGTGTCGGGATCAAACATTCCCGCTTCTTGAATGGCAAAGCTTTCAATCGTTTTATATGGAAGAAATACACGAACTTTCTTTTTAGAAAACACCTTATTATCAAAGAAAATAATACGTTTATTTGTAAAGCAAATTTGGTCAACCCGGAGCTTATAAATCGATTCTATTCTTTCCCCTTCAACGAGCAAAGCTTCAAGCTTCTTTGCGTCAGTTGGTCTGCTAACAGAAAAAATACCCAATGAAGAACCCCTCTTTCTGCATTTATCTATTTTTCTTATGACGAGATTACATTAAATAAAATAAGTCCTTTATCCCTATATAAGAATACGACATAGAAGACATTTAAACCATTACGAACAGATTACATTTTTCACTTTTTTGATTTGTTTCTTGTTTTTTGTATTGCTGTCATCATGTAGTACGCACTAATAGAGAAAAAAGTTTCATTTTTCACAAATATTTTTTGAAAAATGAGTTTTTTAACGTTTTCTTTTGTGTATCTGTTTTATTTTCCCTTTTTGAATCAAAGAAGAACCGCAGCTTAGCTGCGGTTCTTTGCATAACCATCGTATCTTCAATTGTGCCATCTTTATAAGAGTCTGAAATTGATGGGACATATGCTTCCTGCCCGATGAGCCGTTCATGAAAGGCTTCTGTTTCTCCTTCAATCAGGGATTCTCGGTGATTATACCTCTTCAAAATATTCTTTATAGTATCCGCCGATTTTATTTGTATTATCGACGACAAACAGAAATTCCTCTGTCTCATTCTTCACTTCATATTCTTTCCCTGGTGTTAATACACGATTTACAATGTATTTTTTTGCGTTTGTCTGAACACATTTTACTTTTTTAACGGTTTCTTTTTCAAGCCAATTTTTATGTATCATGATGAAATCTCCTTTACTTGTCTATAAGCCTATTGTAGCTTTTTTCTTTTGTAAATTGCAATATCGGTTATTCATTGATTTTGTCATGTTTTCTAGTATAGAATGGTTGTATACGCTTACTTCCATAGTAACGATCACAGCTAATTTCTGCTCTTCAATGAAGCAATATCCATTCTATCACCAAGAATCTCAGAACAGACCATAAAAATGACTGGAGGTTTGTTACGAATGAGTTCTTTAACGATGCAAGTGAGTAAAAGGCTGGAGACATTTTTACAGGGAACGAAAAAGCTTTATATTGATGGGAAGTTTGTTCCGAGTGCCTCAGGGGCAACCTTTGACACGCCTAACCCGGCGACAGGCGAAACCTTAATGTCGCTGTATGAAGCCCGGGCAGAAGATGTGGACAAAGCCGTTAAAGCTGCCCGCAAAGCCTTTGATCAAGGCGAGTGGAGAACAATGTCTCCAGCATCGAGAAGCAGACTGATGTATAAGCTAGCAGATTTAATGGAAGAGCATAAAACTGAGCTTGCTCAGCTTGAAACCCTTGATAACGGAAAGCCAATAAACGAAACAACAAATGGAGATATCCCGCTGGCTATTGAGCATATGCGCTATTACGCCGGCTGGTGCACAAAAATAACAGGGCAGACAATCCCTGTTTCCGGCTCCTATTTTAATTATACACGCCATGAGCCTGTCGGCGTCGTCGGCCAAATCATCCCATGGAATTTCCCGCTCCTTATGGCGATGTGGAAAATGGGTGCGGCTCTTGCAACCGGCTGTACAATTGTGCTTAAGCCTGCTGAGCAAACCCCGCTTTCAGCTCTTTATTTGGCTGAGTTAATTGATAAAGCCGGTTTCCCTGACGGTGTGATCAATATCATTCCGGGATTCGGTGAGGATGCTGGAGAAGCACTTACCAACCATGAAGCGGTTGACAAAATTGCCTTTACCGGATCAACAGAAATCGGAAAGAAAATCATGGCCACGGCGGCAAAAAGCATTAAGCGTGTAACCCTGGAACTGGGCGGAAAATCACCTAATATCCTGCTACCGGATGCCAATTTGAAAAAAGCCATTCCAGGCGCTTTAAACGGTGTCATGTTTAACCAAGGCCAAGTCTGCTGTGCGGGCTCACGCGTCTTTATTCATAAAGACCAGTATGATGAAGTTGTCAATGAGATGGTGTCTTATGCTGAATCACTCCGCCAAGGAGCCGGACTTCATAAAGATACCCAAATCGGCCCGCTCGTGAGCAAGGAGCAGCATGAACGCGTTCTTTCTTATATTCAAAAAGGGAAAGATGAAGGAGCAAAAGCGGTCACTGGCGGAAGCTGCCCTTATGAAGAAGGCTACTTTGTCGCGCCGACTGTGTTTGCGAATGTTGAAGACGATATGACAATCGCCAAAGAAGAAATCTTTGGACCAGTCCTGACGGCGATTCCGTATGAAACAGTGGATGAAGTCATTGAACGAGCCAACCATTCTGAATACGGACTTGCTGCCGGCCTATGGACTGAGAATGTAAAACAAACCCATTATATTGCAGATCGCCTTCAAGCCGGGACTGTCTGGGTAAACTGCTATAATGTGTTTGACGCAGCTTCGCCGTTCGGCGGTTATAAACAATCCGGACTAGGAAGAGAAATGGGCTCATATGCTCTAGATAACTACACAGAAGTCAAGAGTGTATGGATTAATCTTGAAGACTAAAAGCTTTTAAAAAAACTGCTGCCAGCCAGCAGTTTTTTTCTTTCAGTAATGGCAGCAAAAGCTGATGAATATATATCTTTCTGAAGGAGTTGAGCGTGATGAGCACACTTCAGGAGAAGGTGAGGCGCTATCAGCAAAACACGATTTCAGAGCTGAAAGATAGGCAAAATGGTGACGGTTCTTGGACATTTTGCTTTGAAGGGCCAATCATGACGAATTCTTTTTTTATTCTGCTCCTCACCTCACTTGATGAAGGTGAAAATGAAAAAGAACTCATTTCGGCGCTCGCAGCCGGCATTCGCGAAAATCAGCAGCCAGACGGAACGTTTAACAATTTCCCTGACGAAACAGGCGGCAATATAACAGCTGCCGTCCAAGGTTATGTCGGAATGCTGGCTTCAGGATGCTACCATCGAACTGATCCGCACATGAAAAAAGCTGAACAATTTATTACATCACATGGCGGCTTGAGGAATATTCATTTCATGACAAAATGGATGCTTGCAGCAAACAGCCTTTACCCTTGGCCCGCATTATATGTACCATTGTCGCTTTTAGCAATTCCCCCAACATTCCCGGTTCATTTCTATCAGTTCAGCACCTATGCCCGTATTCACTTTGCGCCGATGGCTGTCACACTCAATCAGCGATTCGCACTAAAAAACCGCAATATTCAATCTCTCCGCCACCTCGACCCGCACATGACAAAAAACCCTTTGACTTGGCTCCGTTCTGATGCTTTCGAGGAGAGAGATCTCTCTTCTGTTCTGACTCATTGGAAGCGGCTTTTTCGTGCACCCTTTGCTCTTCAGGAGCTTGGCTTACACACAGCTAAAACATATATGCTTGACCGAATTGAAGAAGACGGCACACTGTACAGTTATGCAAGCGCCACAATATTTATGGTATACAGCCTTCTGTCACTTGGTGTGTCACGCCATTCACCGGTCATCCGAAGGGCCATTAATGGCATCAAAGCATTGGTGACTGAATGCGGCGGCATTCCTTATTTAGAAAATTCCACTTCCACTGTTTGGGATACTGCATTAATCACTTATGCGCTGCAGCAAAACGGCGTGGCCGAAACAGACGGTACAATTACAAAAGCCGTTTCTTTTTTACAAAAGCGGCAGCATACCAAGATAGCAGATTGGTCTGTCAACAATCCAAACGTATCTCCAGGCGGCTGGGGATTTTCAAATATCAACACGAATAACCCTGATTGTGACGACACTGCAGCCGTCTTAAAAGCAATTCCCCGCAGCTTCTCTCCTTTTTCTTGGGAGCGAGGCGTGGCTTGGCTTTTATCGATGCAGAACAATGATGGAGGGTTTTCCGCCTTTGAAAAAAATGTGAACCACCCTCTTATCCGCCACCTCCCGCTTGAATCCGCCGAGGATGCGGCTGTTGATCCCTCAACCGCCGACCTTACCGGGCGTGTGCTGCACTTTTTAGGTGAAAAAGCCGGCTTTTCAGTAAAACATCACCACATTCAGCGTGCTGTGAACTGGCTTTATGAAAATCAGGAACATAATGGATCTTGGTACGGACGTTGGGGTGTTTGCTACATTTACGGCACATGGGCTGCCTTAACCGGCATGCACGCCTGCGGAGTTGTTCGAACCCACCCTTCGATACAAAAGGCAATCCGGTGGCTCAAAACCATACAAAATGATGACGGCAGCTGGGGTGAATCCTGCAAAAGCGCGGAGGTCAAAACCTATGTGCCGCTTAAAGAAGGAACCATTATACAAACTGCCTGGGCTTTAGATGCTTTATTGCTATATGAAAAACCCAGTCATCCAGCAATTGTGAAAGGAATGAACTACCTCATGGACAGCAGTTCTCATGACGGTAGAAGCTTGACTTATCCAGTGGGAATCGGGCTGCCAAAGCAGTTTTATATTCGTTACCACAGTTATCCTTATGTGTTCCCTTTGCTGGCTGTCGGCAAATATTTGAATTCTATTGAAAAGGAGACAGCAAATGAAACGTGAATCTTATCAAACCGAGATGTTCAATTGGTGTGAAGCCTTAAAAGATCAGATTCAAAAACGAGGACAGCTTGATCAATTTGAGGATCAAATCGAAAGGATGATTGAAGCGCTGGAGGATGACCAGACGACAGAAGAACAGTGGTATCAGCAGGCCGCCACACTCTATCGTGATATTACACAATCAGAAGAAACAGGTGAAAGACGTGCCTTCGTTCCTATAGGAAAACATGTTCTCCCAAAGCTTCCGTACAAGTACTCTGCTTTAGAACCTTATATTTCACGTGATATTATGGTGCTTCATCATACAAAGCATCACCAAAGCTATGTTGACGGACTGAATAAGGCAGAATTGGCGCTTAAGAATGCCAGAGCTTCAAAGAACTATGACTTGATCACTCATTGGGAAAGAGAGCTGGCATTTCATGGAGCTGGCCATTATTTGCACAGTATTTTTTGGTTTTCTATGCATCCAAACGGAAAAAGACGTCCTACTGGAGCACTGTTTCAAATGATCGATCTTTCATTTGGAAGCTATTCGGCCTTTAAGGAGCATTTTACCCAAGCTGCAAAAAAAGTGGAGGGTGTCGGGTGGGCCATTCTTGTCTGGTCCCCTCGTTCCGGGCGGCTGGAGATTTTAGCCGCAGAGAAGCACCAGCTCTTCAGCCAGTGGGATGTAATCCCTCTTTTACCGCTTGATGTATGGGAACATGCTTACTATTTGCAATATAAAAATGACCGCGGAAGCTATGTTGATCATTGGTGGAATGTAGTCGATTGGCGTGAAGCCGAAAAACGTTTTGAACAGGCAAAAGAAGTCGTATGGAAACTCTATTAAAAAAGCCCCCTTTTCCAGGGGGCTTCATTTTTTAAAAAATACCTAATACATGTAAAAATACGATAATGATTGCAACGGGTGAAAGATAACGTATCAGCAGAAGCCAAACCGCAAACCACTTTCGCTTGAGATTTGAGCCGCTTTTCAGCTCGTTAAACAAGTCTTCTTTCGGTATTTTTAACGGTACAAAGATAGAAATCAATAACGCTCCTAACGGCATTAAAATATTGCTAACCAGAAAATCAGCTGCGTCAAAAATGGACATGTGAAAAATGGTGATATCACTTAAAATACCGTATGATAACGCAGACGGTACGCCGACCAGAAAGATAGCCATCCCGCCGATCCAGGCAAATCGTTTTCTTTTACTCACATCGCCTTTTGAAAGCACAGCGACCAAAATTTCAAGCATTGAAAAGGCGGATGTCAGTGCCGCAAATAAAAATAGAATTAAAAATGCTAATAAAAAGACAATTCCAAACGGCATTTGATTAAATACAGTCGGCAGCACATTAAATAACAGGACAGGTCCTTGATCCGGTTTGAGGCCGAATGAAAAAACAGCTGGAAAGATTGCGATTCCCGCCATAATGGCGACAAGAACATTCAAAACCGTAACAGATACAGCAGACTGCACCAGATTTTCTTGTTTTTCTAGATAGGCACTATACGTTACCATTACAGATACACCGACACTTAATAAGAAGAAGGACTGGCCCATCGCATATAATATTGTATTGGCGTCAATAGCGGAGATATCAGGTGTCAGGAAAAACGTAAGGCCTTCCATCGCTCCATGAAGAGTAACTGAACGCACCATTAAAATAATAAATAATATAAATAGCGCTGGCATTAAAATTTGGCTTGCTTTTTCAATTCCGCTGCTTACACCCTTTGCGACAACCAAAATAGTGACCAGCATAAACAGCAGCTGGCCTCCTACAGCCAAATATGGATTTGAAATGGTATTCGCAAACAGCGTATCAAACCCTGATGTATGCGATAAACCGCCGGTAAAGCCTTTAAAAATGTAATTTAAAATCCATCCGCCGACAACGCTGTAGAATGATAACAGAATAAAGCACGTCGCCATGCCTAAATAGCCTATCCAATGCCATTTAGACCCAGGAGCAAGAGATTTATAGGATTGGACGGCATCTTGCTGTGTTTTTCTGCCTATGATGAATTCACCGAGCAATAATGGCAGTCCGATTAATATTGTAAATAAAATGAAAATAAATAAAAACGCGCCTCCTCCGCTGGTACCTGCGACATATGGGAATTTCCATATCGCACCGAGACCGATAGCCGATCCAGCCGCTGCTAAAATAAAGCCCAGCTTCGAAGACCATTGATTAGCTTCCTTCACCCTATCACTCCTATTTTTCAAAACAGTTTAAAGGTTCATTGTAAGAATATCTACCTATATAGTCAAGAATATTTTGATTAGTTTACATAATATATTTATCATCTATCTACATAGATATATCAGAATACAGTCAATTTATTAATATTGAATTATTCAGAAAATTAATTATAATAGGAGAATATCGAAAAATCTGTAAGAATTTCTGCTGAAGTTCTTGATCAGTGTATGAGGAGTGTTTGTATGGAAAACATCAGAAAGATTAGTCAATTCGCGGGACAAACCTTCGGCATCTAGGTTATTGTTTTTGCCGTACTCGGATTTTCGTTCCCGTTATTATTTTCTTGGATCAGTTCTTATATTACGATTTTTCTCGGCATTATCATGTTTGGAATGGGGCTAACACTGCAAACCGATGATTTTAAAGAGCTGATCAGAAAACCTTTGTACGTCATTATCGGAGTGATTGCCCAATATACGATTATGCCGCTTGTTGCTTTCGGCTTAGCCTATGGCTTGCATCTCCCCTCGGAGATCGCGGTAGGCGTCATTCTTGTTGGCTGCTGTCCGGGTGGAACTGCCTCTAATGTCATGACATTTTTAGCAAAAGGCAACACGGCCCTGTCTGTTGCTGTCACTACAATTTCCACCTTGTTGGCACCTGTTTTGACGCCGGTATTGATTATGCTGTTTGCCAAGGAATGGCTGCCTGTCTCGCCTGGCTCATTATTTATTTCGATTTTGCAGGCTGTATTGTTTCCAATCATTGCAGGCCTAATCGTCAAAATGTTTTTCAAAAAACAGGTCGCAAAAGCCGTTCATGTCCTGCCGCTTGTTTCAGTCATCGGTATCGTTGCGATTGTATCAGCTGTTGTAAGCGGCAATCGGGAAAACCTGCTTCAATCAGGATGGCTTATTTTTTCAGTAGTTATCCTGCATAATGGCATTGGATATTTACTGGGGTTTCTTTGTGCAAAGCTGTTAAAAATGGATTATGCATCTCAAAAAGCGGTTGCAATTGAAGTCGGCATGCAAAACTCAGGGCTTGGCGCAGCACTTGCTACGGCACATTTTTCACCGCTATCCGCTGTTCCTAGCGCGATTTTCAGTGTTTGGCACAACCTTTCAGGCTCTCTGCTCGCTACATATTGGTCTAAAAAAGGTAAGAATCAAAAAGAAGATTCAAACAGCACAGAACTGACTCTTTAACATTCTATTCTATATAAAAAGGTACATCACGTTTAGCCGTGATGTACCTTTTTTGTTTTATCCCTCTAACAAAAGCTGTTCAGGATCTTCTAGTAAGTTCTTAATAGTGACAAGGAATCCAACTGCTTCTTTACCATCTACGATCCGGTGATCATAAGATAAAGCAATATACATCATCGGACGGTTTTCAAAACGTTCTTCATCAATTGCGACAGGGCGCAGCTGAATCTTATGCATACCCAGAATACCAACTTGAGGGCTGTTTAAAATCGGTGTCGACATGAGTGAACCGAAAGTCCCTCCGTTTGTAATTGTAAATGAGCCTCCTTGCAGCTCACCAAGGGTTAATTTATTGTTTCTCGCTTTTTTCGCAAGCTCGCCGATTTCTTTTTCAATGCCTGCAAATGTCAGACGGTCTGCATCCCTTACAACTGGAACGACAAGTCCTTCTTCAGCTGCAACAGCGATTCCGATATCATAGAATTTTTTAACAATCAGCTCATCGCCTTGAATTTCTGCATTCAAGAGCGGATATTTTTTCAATGCCGCTACAACAGCTTTAGTAAAGAAAGACATAAAGCCCAGCTTCACTTCATTTTGCTCAAAGAATTGGTCTTTGCGACGTTTTCTGAGATTCATAACAGCCGTCATGTCAACTTCATTAAATGTAGTCAGCATCGCAGATGTTTGCTGAACTTCGACTAGACGTTTAGCAATCGTCTGTCTGCGGCGTGACATTTTTTGCACTTCAACAGGTTTGTCAAAGCTTTGCTGTGTTTTTTGAGCCTGCGGCTGTTGTTTTTGCTGCTGAGGAGCTGGTTTCGCTGCTGGTTTTTCATACGCCTCAACATCCTGTTTTCGCACTCTTCCAAGCGGGTCGCCAGTTGGAACCTGAGACAGGTCAATCCCTTTCTCTCTCGCCAGCTTTCGGGCAGAAGGAGATGCAATTGTTCTTGATTTTGCTTCCGTTTGCGCTTCCTGGCTCACTTCTTGCGCCGCTGGTTCAGCTTGCTTTTCTTCTTTTTCACTTTCTTTGCTTTCAGCCTTCTCTGAAGGAGCAGGGGCAGAACTTTCACCCGCGCCTTCTGTAATGGTACCGATAATTTCTCCAACTTGGACGGTATCACCCGAATCTTTCAATACCTCTTGAAGAACACCCGATTCTTCTGCTGTCAATTCAACATTTACTTTATCCGTTTCAAGTTCAAGCAGATATTCACCCTGTTCTACATAATCACCGGGCTGCTTTAACCATTGGGCTATTGTTCCTTCTGAGATTGATTCTGCTAATTCAGGTACCTTAATTTCCGCCATTTTTTCATTTCCCCCTTAGTTTTTGCGAGTCAAGCTATCAGATACAATACGTTCCTGTTCTTTTTTATGAACTGTCGGATCTCCCTCTGCAGGACTGGATCGTCTTCTTCGTCCAATATATTGAACGCTTACTCCTTCTGGTGCAAGTTCTGTCAAATAAGGGCTGATATAGCTCCATGCCCCCATGTTCTGCGGCTCTTCCTGAACCCAAACGATTTCTTTAAGATTCGGAAGCTTTGCAAATAATTCTTTGACTCCTTTTGCAGGGAATGGATACAGCTGTTCAATTCTCGCAATGTGAAGCCACTCTTTCCCGTCTTCTAACTTGTTGAAATGATCGCTGATGTCTATAGATACTTTACCGCTGGATAATACGAGCCGCGTCACTTTTTCATATTCATGAGAAAGTCCTGACTGTTCGTAAACAGGCTGGAAGCGGCTTTCGCTGAGCTCCTGCACTTCAGAAACGGTATTCGGATTGCGCAGAAGGCTCTTCGGCGTCATGATAACAAGCGGACGAATTTCCTCACGCAGCAGCATTTTAGCCTGTCTTCTTAATATATGAAAATATTGAGCGGCGCTTGTCAGGTTGGCAACCGTCCAGTTGTTCTCAGCAGCTAGTTGCAGGAACCGCTCGATTCTACCGCTTGAATGCTCAGGGCCCTGTCCCTCGTAACCGTGCGGGAGCAGCATCACTAATCCGGATTTTTGGCCCCATTTTGCGCGTCCGGCAGAAATAAATTGGTCAAAGTACACTTGAGCAGCATTGGCGAAATCTCCATACTGCGCTTCCCACAGGACAAGTGTTTCCGGTGAATGCACGTTATACCCGTATTCAAAGCCGAGAACCGATCCTTCAGACAGCGGGCTGTTATGAACGGCAAATGATGTATCACAATCTGACAAATGGTGCAACGGCACAAATTCTTTGCCTGTCTCACTGTCGTGAAGTACAAGGTTTCTTTGGGCAAACGTTCCGCGCTCAGAATCCTGTCCTGTTAATCGAATCGGTGTTCCGTCTTTCAGAATGGAAGCAAACGCGAGAGATTCAGCCAATGACCATTCCACTTTTCTGTCATCATCAAACGCCTTGGCCCGTCTTTCTAAAATGCGTTTTAGCTTACCGAATACATTAAACGACTCCGGCCAATTGACCAATTCGCCATTCAGCTTGCGGAGCACATCAAAATCAATAGATGTGTCTACATCCGGAAAACCGTTTGAAACAGGTTCCGGAAGTTCTATTTCACAAGCGACAGGTTCCTTTTTAGCCGGCACTTTTTGATAAGCGTCTTCTATGCGTTTCGTTACCGACTTTTCAATGTTTTGAACAACTTCCTCGGTTAGCACCCCATCTTTAATGAGCTTTTCCGCGAAAATATGTTTGACAGTCGGATGCTTTCTTACAGCATCATACAGCATCGGCTGAGTAGTTGACGGCTCATCCATTTCGTTGTGTCCGTAACGTCTGTACCCGATTAAGTCAATCAGAAAGTCCTTGTTGAATGTTTTTCGGTATTCTACCGCAAACTTAACAGCTGAAAGACAGGCTTCAGGATCGTCCGCATTTACGTGAACAATCGGTATTTCATAGCCCTTCGCCAGGTCACTGGCATAGTTTGTTGATCTTGATTCAGCGCTTTCTGTTGTGAATCCGATCATGTTATTGGCGATAATATGAATCGCACCGCCTACTTGATACCCTTTTAAAGAGCTTAAATTCAATGTTTCAGCGACAATTCCTTCCCCAGGGAATGCAGCGTCTCCATGAATTAAAATCGCAAGTGATTTTGTTTCATCCTGAACCGGGTATCCGCTTTGTGTTCTTGTTTCCTGCGCCGCTCTTGTGCTGCCTTCAACGATCGGGTTGATAAATTCCAAGTGGCTCGGGTTATTCGCCAGCGTAATACGCGCCGACTTCGTTTCAGCGTCTTGAAGCTCGCGGTTCGCTCCCAAGTGATACTTGACATCCCCCGTCCATCCGTAGCTGATGCCGATTGATCCTTCAGACGGGACTAAATCTTTGTTCGGCGCGTGCTGGAACTCTGAGAATATGATTTCATACGGTTTGCCCAGCACATGTGCCAGCACATTCAGGCGGCCCCTGTGCGCCATACCGATGTTAACGCTCGTTGTACCTGATTTGACAGATTGTGCGATAATGTCATCAAGCACTGGAACAAGAGCGTCCAGACCCTCAATTGAAAAACGCTTCTGCCCGACGAAGGTCCGGTGTAAAAATTGCTCGAATCCCTCTACTTCCGTCAGTCTCTCCAGCACAGCTGACAGCTTTTCGGCTGAGTTCTTTTGGAACAATTCACCGGATTCAATCTTTTGAGTCAGCCACTCGCGCTCTTTAAAGTCGTGTACATGATCAAATTCAAATGAGATGGTTCTTTTATACGTATTTCGTAAATACTGAATGGCTTCTAAACCGTTCGTAATGTTTTTAGGAGCGTCTTTACAAATGACCGACGCAGGTATTTCTTTTATTTCCTCTTCTGTTAGCCCGTAATCGGATAGTGGAAAGAGCTCGCTCTTTTTCCCATCCTTTCTGAGCGGATTGACGGAAGCGTTCAAATGGCCATAGGTTCGTATATCTTCTGCAAGTCTGATTGCTGATGCGATCTTTTGTATCAGATCGGCTGTAACACGTCCCTTTTCTTTTGTTCCCGATGCCTCTTTTATATCGCTTGGAGGAGCTCCTAGTTCGTCGAACATGTCCTTCAGATCCGGATCAATGCTGTTCGGATCCTGGGTGTACTGATCGTAAAGCTCCAGCGCATAGCCGAGGTTCGGACCGTAAAAATCTTCCCAATTCATTCGTTGTTTCATATTATTTTGAAACATTTGAATATTACCCCCAACCTAGATAATCAAGTGATTCATTCACTATCTTAAAATAACTTTCGAACGCTGTGTCCAAAATTATGTAATAAAAACGCTTCCAACGATATTTTACCACTGTTTGCAATTTGATTCTACCTTGATTGTTCACAAAATAGTAAAAAACCTTTATAAAAAACAAAAAATTTAATCATTTACAAAAAGAAACGCCAAAAAGCATAGGATAAAGGGTTATCCTATGCTTTTATGGAGCAGTTTTTTAAGAAGCGGATACAGAACATCCGGAAGCTGATCGACATCCGGGACAAATATACTGAACTTCCCGTACATATCCTGTATCGTTTTCATTTGTGATTCTTCAATTTCTGAGTTGGAGAGAAAAACATTTATGACTTCTATTCCCCTTTTTCGAGCTTCTATAACCGCTTCACTTGTATCGACAATCCCATTTTGCTCATAACCAAATGCGGCCGGCTCTCCGTCAGAGAACACAATTAAGAATTTTTGCGCCTCGCTCCGCTGCAGCATTTTTTTCGTCATTTGCCTGATCGCATAGCCGTCACGGTTGTCTTCCTCAGGTTCAAGCTGCATAATCGCCGGTCCCGCTGCCTGTCTTAAGGACGACTGAAATGGAATTACCGTATTAAAATAGTTCGGCTGACTCGTTTCGGTCGCATCGTTTGTATCCTCCCAGAAACCGACAATTTGATGCGGAACTGCTACTGATTTCAAGGCTTCATGAAACAATACGATACCCCGCTTCGTTTCATCCATTTTGTCGAACATACTGGCTGAACAGTCGACCAGTAATGTAAAAACAGCGTCAATTTCTGAAGAAGGCTCTTGTTTTTTGTAAAAAAGACGCGGATTCCGCTCCGTAAAATAACGGAGAAGCTTGTTGTTCAGACGGCCCGCGTGGAGGTCAGTCCTTGGCAGCGTTTTTTTGTGTTCAAGCGTTTTTTGAATCATTTGTTTTAAACGCTTCTGATACGATTCGATCGATTTTGCCTGCTGTTTATAAGAAAGCTCTTCATCTTTTGTTGCAGGCTGCGGTTCTTTATAAATCGCAAACGCGAATTTATTTTCCTTTCCGTCGGCAAGACCCGCGCCGTTCGGCTGGTCTTTTTTGGACTCTAGCGCTTCCAGTTTGGAATAGTCTTCTCGTTTTGTCTGTCTGGCTGAACCTTGAACAGAGCCGAGAGCTTGGTCTCCATCGTCCCCTTCACGAGAAGCATCTTTTCCTAAATCGGATTTTGCGCCGTGTTCAATATCAAATTGAAGGAAGCTTTTAGACGGCGCTTCTGTTTCACGGTGCCAAGTCGGCATTTCTTCATCGTGAATATCTTCATCGCCGTCTGATTTTTTCGGAAGCGTTACGTCATCACTCAGCTTCGGCGCTTTTTTCTCTTCTTCAAATAACGGCTGCTCTGCGGCTTTAGCGTAATCTAACTCAGGCAAAAAGAAGTAGGTATTCAGCATGTCTTTATCAAGTACCTCTTCAAGTCCGTCCATGATGTCTTCGACAATTTTCAGAACGTGGCGTGTAGAGTCAGCTTCATACACACGCAAGAGCTGCTGTTCAATAAACGGTCGCATCAGATCAATATCATCACGCATAGACGGGATGGTTTCCAGAGGCGATTCCGCCGTCAGCTTGGTATACATGGCGCAAAAGAGTGCATCCGTAAAAATGCTTCGTTCTAAATTTAAAGTGAGCTGTGTGGAGAAATGTTTTCTGTACATGTCTTTTCGTTTTGCAAATACATGTTTTGTGCCGGGACGCTCGTGTTTGATACATTCTTCAATTCTGATGTCCTCAAGCAGCATAAACAGCTGTTTGGCAAAGCTTTTGAATGTAAGATGCCGATGGATATCATCCAAAAAGTTCGTAAACTCTTGCAGCGAGCTGTATTTTGTTCCGACCGATCGAAGGTAGACATCGCTTTTGAGACCTGCTTCCATATCTTCAGCTGCTCTGTCCTTCCAAAAGTGGCTCATGTAGATTTTTTTTTCAAATGGGTTGTAGTAGGACTGAACGCCATACTCCACTTCCACCGCCTCACTTTTGGTGAGCGTTTTGGCCAAATCGGTCAGCATCATAAATAAAAATGAGTCAATTGTGCTGTCATTAAATTTGATAAATTTCATCGCACATCCCTCATTCAAACAGAGTTTCTGCGATATTTCGGACCGCCGCCTTTTCACGGTCATCGTCAAGCTTTTCTACAATTCCCCGTTCGATGGCCCGTAGCGGCGGAATATAAGCGGCTAAATCACACGTATCAATTAAAGCTCTTATAGATGCCGCTTCTTCAGACACCTGCCCGTTATTGGCCTGAACGATCAGATCAGAAGACAGCGTGATAAACCGGTCAATCAATTTCTCATCATGAAGAGCAGACTGAGACATGAGTACTTGTTTCAGCAGCTCGCCTTTAATATATGGCACATCAATAATGACAAAACGGTTTTTAAGCGCTTCATTTAGCGGTACGGTTCCAACGTAGCCTTCATTGATAGCAGCAATGACTCCAAACCCTTCTTTTGCACGAACGACTTCTCCTGTAAACGGATTTGTCATCATTTTTCTATAGTCCAATACACCATTTAAGATGGGCAGGGTTTCCGGCTTTGCCATATTGATTTCGTCTATATAAAGAAAGTGGCCTTCATTCATGGCCGTTGTCACAGGCCCCGAGACAAACTCGATCGTTGCCTGGCCAGATTGATTTTCAATGGTTTTATAGCCAACCAGTGCTTCAGCATCCAAATCAACTGAGCAGTTGACACTGTGCATTGGTTTATGAAAATAACTGGACAATGTTTCCGCCAGCTTAGTTTTACCTGAGCCTGTAGGCCCTTTTAACAGGATATTTTTCCCCATCGCCAATGCGATAATGGCATCGAATAAAATGGCTTCATCCTCCGCCTCATAGCCTGATGTCCCGATAAGCGATTGAAATTCTGGAGAAATCGGCTGGCTTTTATATGATAAAAGCTTATTTTGTATATCTTCCGGCAATGTTAAGTGCTGCAATTGAGATGTCATAGACAGGTTTCCTTTCCTATTCGTATTCCATTAACGAGTATACTAAAAAAGCCCCTGTATGCTCAATACAAAGGGCTCCCGCTATATTACTGTTTCTCGTTATTGCCAGAAAGCGCTCCGCACACAATTCGCGCTCCTGAATTTCCGCTCGGATTCGTCAGATAGTCGTCAGCCTGTTCATGAATAACAAACGCGCTGCCATCCTGGTCGAGAATATTCAATTTGCTTCCTTTTTGTAAAGAGGTTTCAGGCGCATTCATAATAACATCTACTTTCCCGTCTGCGCCGACTTCAAGATTCGGAAGATCTCCGGCATGATGTCCCATCGGATTATTGAAGCCGTGTTCTTTGTTCAGCGGATTAAAGGGTCCGCCCGCAGATTCAAAATCCGGCCTGACACATGATCCTTTTTCATAAATATGAAAACCGAGTGAAGCTCCGGGTGTCAGGCTGTGTGCTGAGATGTGAAAATCGAGCCCTTCGTCTTCTGATTCTTTTATTTCAATAAACCCGACTTTTTTGCCTTCTCTATTGACCAGCTGGATCTGATGACTAAACGCTGACGTTTCTATCACCTTTTTATCCGGTACCCGCCGCGGATGGTCAGGCGGTGTTTCCTGACTGCATCCCGCAAGACCCAGTGCCGCCACCACGATAAGGAGCAAGAAACGATTCATGCTGTCTCCCCCTTGTTTTTTCTAACAGTGTGGTCAATCATATTCCGATATAAACTAAAAAAAAGCCTTTTAAAAGGCTTTTACATTAGGGCAGCAGGACGTCCTGCCCAAACGCCCCGTCTGTCTAATGTCCATGCTCAAAGTTTAAAAATAGCTTCGTGCTCCCAAGTAGCGCTGTTTCCAATACGAATTGCTGAGATTGGAAATGCCCACACCGTCGGAGCTTGCATGAATAAAATTGCCGCCGCCCAAGTAAATCCCCATGTGAGACGGCCCGGATTTATACGTAGTAAAGAAAACAAAGTCACCGACTGACGGCTGGCTGACTTTTTGCATCACATTCCAGTACCCTGCCGTGCTCAGCCTTGAAATAGATGATACTTTATTAATGAGGTAATAAATATAGCCGCTGCAATCGAAACCGGAAGGCGTATTTCCTCCCCAGCGATACGGAACACCGACATATTTTTTTGCCTCCGTTATCATTCTGTCAATCTTTGTTCCTATTTGAACGTTTGATCCTGATTTGTCTTTCGGGATATTCTTATTGGAATTATTTGATTTAGTCGTTCCTGAAATTGTGAGAATCTGTCCGATTCGCAGAACATCGCTAGACAAATTGTTTCTATCACGAATACTTTGCACAGTGACGCCCAGCTGATTCGCAATCTTCCATAACGAATCACCTGATTTCACTTTGTATGTAGTTGTTTTTGAAGAATTTGAGTTTGACGGCTTTTTTGAACCGCTGCTACCGCTATTGGATGAGCTGCCTTTTTTTATTTTTAATACTTGCTTAGGATAAAGTGTATCTGATGTTAAGCCATTTAAGGTTTTCAATTCGGCAACCGTCATATTTAAACTGTTTGCGATTTTCCACAGAGAATCACCAAGCTTTACAGTATATGTACTTTTTGATGGACCTGTAGAATTTGAACCGTTGCTTTTTTTCGGTCCATTCGAACCGTTTGAACTGCTTGTCCCTTTAATTCTCAGTTTTTGGCCGGGACGAATCAAATCACTGTTCAGGCTGTTTAAGCTTTTAAGCTCTGAAACACTCATTTTATGATTTTTGGCAATCATCCATAAAGAATCACCATATGCCACGGTGTATGTTGACGTTTTGTTTGAGTTTGATGAGGATGTTTTGCTTTTTTTGCTGCTTTCTGGAACTTTAAGACTTTGTCCGACATAAAGCATTGACGATTTCAATTTGTTTTCGGATTTCAATGCAGAAATACTCGTATGATACTGGCGCGAAAGTTTCCAAAGAGAGTCACCGCTTTTCACCTTTATCGTTTTTGCATCCGCGGGTGCTGCTGCCATCGATGACCCAACAACTGCGGAAACAGCCAAACTGGCTACGATCTTCTTTTTCATTCATGCAACCTCCTAAACTTTTTATGACACAAACAGAAAGAATTAGTATTCCGTTTCCAAAAATGGCACACATACGTTATATCGTCACTTTTTTAGCGTTATAAACAAATTTTTATAGATTCGGCAGCAAATGTAGCTTCGTTCGACCTTAAACCTCTAGATAAGCACCTAATATTTTACATAATTTGGATAGGTTTATCGAAAGTCTAAGGAACTATTTAAGCGGGGGTAAAATGATTGGTTTATGTTGATGAAAGAAGCAGATTTTCCTCCTTTTCTGTCTGTTTTTCTTTCAATTCTCTACCAAAGTGTCAAATCCCTTCTTCTGATTGCAACACTGCCCAGCTTTTCTAAACAGTTAAAAGCCTGTCCATTTCAAATGAACAGGCTGAATCCATTATGCATTAGCTGATTGAGTATTGTGTTTAACATATTCAAGAATGCTGACGGCAGCTTTTTCAGCACCGCCTGCCGCTTTCAGTGACTGGCCAATTGCTTTTGCTTTCTTGGCATAGATAGGATTGCTGATCACTTCTTGAATGGTTTCTTTCAGAAGGCTTTCAGACAACTGTTCTTTTTTCAGCACTTTCCCAGCACCTACTTGCTCCACCTGTTTTCCGACAGCGAATTGATCGGCTCCCATCGGAATGACAATGAGCGGTGTTTCAAAATACAAGCCTTCGCTTGTGCTGTTCATTCCGCCGTGGGTGACAAACAAACTGGCTCTTTTCAGGATTTCAAGCTGAGGCACATACGGGCGCACAATAAAATTCTGCGGAATATCGTTTAACTCACTTTGTTTAACATGCTTCCCAATGGACAGCACAACTTTTCCGTCAAAGTCTTTGCATACCTCAAGACATTGATTGAAAAACTCTTTTTGATTATTAAAAATAGTTCCCATAGAAATAAACAGCACGTTTTCATTGTTCATTTGATCGAATGGAAAGTCATTGCTTTTGGCTCTTTTTGCAATTGAAGGACCAACAAAAACATAGTTTTCTCCGAATTGCTCTGCCATTGGCTGAAATTCTCTTGACGTAAAGACGATCGTCAAATCTCCATCGGACGAAAAAACGTCAAACGGCTTGGTAATTTCCGCTTGAAACTCGGAATTTAAGGTTTCTGCGAGCTGCTGATAGGATTCGTAATAAGGTGAGTCTTCCAATGGTCTGCTATTGAATGTATCCATCATTTCCTTTAAAAAATCCTCATTCATCGCAAAAGTCGTACATAATGAAAATCTCGGCAGCTTCAGCAGATTGGCAATGATTTTACCGGCCAAGAAATGGTGATCATATATGACATAATCATATGATTCGTTTTTGACTTCTTTATAAATATGGGTGGCGATGTCCTTACACGCTTTTAAAAAGGCACATATCATTTCGGCAAAATCTCTTTCCTCATTACCAGTTGCGTTTTTTCCGAAATAATCTTCTCTAAAATCGTTATATTCACGAAATTCAATATCAAGCGCGGTGATTTTTTCTTCGTATTCCTTTACTGCATAGTAAGTAATGTTTTCTCCTCTTGATTTCAGTTCCTTCATTACACCGATAGACGGATTAATATGGCCCTCTCCCGGAAAACCGACCATTAATACATTAGCCATGCGGCCACGCCCTTTCATTAAAATTTATGTAATATTTTATACAGTACTATAAATACAAAATTAGGTAAAGTATTTAACTTAATTAATATTAATCTTATATAACTTTTATACCAGGTTATATTTCCCGACTTTCTATTTTCAAGGAAAAAAGCATTCAGTATGGCATGAATGCTTTTGAAAAAGGGTTCTATTTCAGTCTTTTTGTCTCATGAGACAAAAGCAGTTCGGGTCCTTTTGTTTATTTTTATGTTCTCGGTGAGATGAGCGGGTATAACACACCATCCTTCGCAAACGACATCTTGCCTGTTTCCTCAGAAACAACCAGTACAAGCGCATCTGTATATCCAGACATCCCCAAAGCTGCACGGTGTCTGGTTCCCAGATGAGTATCCACTGCTTGGGTCGTCAGCGGGAGAACGTTTCCTGCTGAGACGAGTGTATTTTCCCTCACTAATAAAGCGCCGTCATGAAGAGGATTTCCCGGAAAAAAGATGCTTTCAATTAATGAAGCACTGATTTCTGCATGAAGCGATGTTCCTTTTTGAATAAACTTGTCAACCGAGTCTGTCCTTTCAATGACAATTAACGCGCCATGCTTATTTTCCGATAAATTTTTAATCGCCTTGGCCAGTTCCACAAATGAAGGTGTAAATTGTTCAATGTATGATTGCAAATAAAAGGATGAGGCGATGCCATGCATATTCTGAAAAATACGTCCCAAATCATCCAATTCACAAAGGAGGCATTGATCTTTTTCATGAAGCGTTTTCAAAATAAGAGAAGCATCCCCTAATATCTGTTCTAAATGCGATTGTATCTTTGCCGTGAATACACTTTCTGTCATCTGTTCGTAATGCATGGGCCTTCATCTCCTTTTCATATTTTCAACTTTGCACGCATGCTTATCTTATTGATGCACATTCTATTGGTAAAGGAGGTATGTAAAGAATGGAAATGGAAAGAATCATTCAGTATATCTGCACCTTTTTAGGCGTTATTTCGCTTTCTTTTATTTATGCCCAAATGTTTAGAAAAACGAAACCGACAAAAAAAGAATAGGCCAGGCGTTCATTGCTTTTTATACATAAAATGTTATAATTTCTCTCGTTATGATAAAGAAACGGGGATCAATGTATGAAAGAAACAAAAAACGCCGGACAAAAAGTAAAACAGCTTTTGCACATTTTAATTCCGATTTTAATCACTCAGGCGGGCCTTTCTCTCATAACCTTTTTAGATACGGTGATGTCAGGGAAAGTCAGCGCCGCCGATTTAGCCGGTGTGGCCATTGGATCAAGTCTTTGGACGCCTGTCTATACTGGACTGGCGGGGATATTAATGGCAGTCACCCCAATCGTCGCGCAGCTATTAGGCGCTGAGAATACCAAACAAATACCCTTTACTGTCTTACAGGCAGTATATGTGGCCGCGCTTCTAAGCATCGCCGTTTTAGCGGCTGGATATGGAATAGTTGATCCTGTTCTATCCCGATTGAACCTTGAGGCTCACGTACATGACATTGCGAAGCACTTTTTAGGTTTTTTATCTTTGGGGATTTTTCCTTTATTTGTTTACACCGTTTTGAGATCGTTCATTGATTCATTAGGAAAAACACGAGTCACCATGATGATTACACTATGTTCACTGCCGATAAATTTTGTGTTAAACTACGTATTTATTTTCGGGAAATTCGGTATGCCTGCCCTTGGCGGAGTCGGCGCCGGGCTTGCATCGGCGCTTACGTATTGGTGCATCTGTATCATCAGTTTTATCATCATTCGTAAAGCAGCGCCGTTTTCTGGATATGGCATTTTCCTTACCATGTATAAGTTCTCTTGGGAAGCGTGCAAAAATATGCTGAAAATCGGATTGCCTATCGGGTTTGCCGTGTTTTTTGAAACGAGCATCTTCGCGGCTGTCACTTTGCTGATGAGCCATTTTAATACAGTGACCATCGCGTCCCATCAGGCCGCCATGAACTTTGCGTCACTTTTATATATGCTGCCGCTCAGCGTGTCCATGGCTTTAACGATAGTTGTCGGGTTTGAGGCCGGAGCAGCTCGTTTTAAAGACGCTCGCTCTTACAGCTTTATCGGGATCATGATGGCGGTAGGCTTTTCTTTGTTAACAGCTGCCTGTATCCTTTTATTCAGAGAGCAAATCGCAGGCATGTACACTTCTGATCCGGATGTCCTCCGGCTCACGCAGCACTTTTTAATTTACGCGCTGTTTTTTCAGCTTTCCGACGCAGTGGCAGCACCTATTCAGGGCGCCCTCAGAGGATATAAAGATGTCAATTATACACTTGCAGCGGCTTTTATTTCTTATTGGGTTATCGGTCTTCCTGTCGGATATGCCGTCGGCACGTTTACAGGACTTGGCGCGTACGGTTATTGGATCGGGTTAATTGCAGGGCTAGCGGCAGGAGCAGTCGGTCTGTTTTTCAGGCTGGTTAAACTGCAAAAACGTTATTTATTGAAACAGGAATTTTAAAAGAGGTGATATGCATGGCACAAAATCAGAAATTATATGAGTATCTGTCTCAGCATGCGGAAGAAATAAGTTCAGCATGGTATGAAACAATCGAGGAAACTGACCCAAATTCAATCTATGCATCAACAGACCCGGCCGTCATTAAAAATTTAAAGAGCCAGAACCTTGCTTTCAATTATAAGATCAGCCGTATCTTTATAGATGAAGAAGAGGTATACTTACCCATTCTAAAAGCCTGGGCTTTTGAAGTCACTCAGGATCAAGAGCATTTAAAAACGCCTATCCACTATATTATTCGTGAGTTTGTCAGAGTAAGAGACTTGTTTGTTTCCTATGTGAAGGAATTTGTTCATATCAATCAGGATACCGTGAAAAGCGAAGAAGCCGAGGATTTATATCACACTCTTATTAAGGCGTTTGATCTTGTAATTCATATTTTTATAGAAGAAATGTACAAAAACACAAGCCTTCAGCTTCAGGCCCAAAAAGATATGATCACCGAATTGAGCGCACCGGTGATCGTGCTGTTCCACAGTGTGGGACTGCTTCCGTTAATCGGAGATATTGATACCGTCCGTGCTAAATTGATCATGGAAAATACCTTGAATCAATGTGCGAAAAAAAAGGTGACGCAGCTTTACATTGACTTGTCCGGGGTAGCGGTCATTGATACCATGGTTGCCCACCAGCTTTTCAGTCTGATTGAGGCGTTGCGTTTGATTGGCGTTTCTTCCACATTGTCGGGGATCCGACCGGAAATTGCGCAAACAGCGGTTCAGCTCGGTTTGTCTTTTGAGGACATCTCACTGAGATCTACCCTTGCGTCAGCGATTGCATCCGACTTGAAATTAAAAAAGGTATAAGGTCCCTATAGACCTTATACCTTTTTTTAATCATTCCATTGATATGTCCAATACACTTCTTCTTCAAACCACGTTGCCATAACAGGTTCATTGTTTTTCAGTTTTTCCTCAAGCTCTCGGAGCATACCTTCCGTCTGGGTGCGATGAGCTCTTAACGCGTTCATTTTAATATCTGCTACTTCTTTGATATCAAGTACGACGTCTGCTTCACCAAGCACCTCTTCTCTATTGCGTGTAATAGCCATGCATAGTGTACGCGGACGGTCTTCTTTCTTTTTGCGGTACAATGCCCGGATGACCGCTTCCCCGCATGCATCATGATCTGGATGCACGCCATGTCCCGGATAAAATGTGACAATTAAGCTTGGTTTCACATCATCTATGATTTCTTCCATGATATCAGCTAAATATTCATCGTCTTCAAACTCAAGCGTTTTGTCTCGAAGCCCGAGCATCCGCAGGTCATTGATATCCATTGCTTTGCAGGCATTGATAAGCTCTTGTTTTCTTAATAATGGCAAGGTTTCCCGGTTAGCAAAAAATGGATCTCCCATATTTCTGCCCATTTCGCCTAACGTAGCGCAAGCATATGTAACGGGCACCTCTTTTTTTCTGTTTAAAGCTATCAGACCCGCCACACCGTATGATTCGTCATCAGGGTGAGGCAGGATTACAAGCACGTGTTCTTTCATCATTTTTTCACCCTTTTCTTTAAACTGTGAACGGTTTTTCACTGATTTGAAGTGAAATAGCCAGTTTCCCGCCCGGCAAGTGTCCTGCCATTAATAAGCGGTTTTCTTCATCAACTGTATACTCAGTCAGGCCTTCAGCATAAATCCAGCCTTCTTCTGTTTTTAAGCCGACCCGGTAAGGCCCGCTCCCTTTGATTTTAGCTTGATGATAGGTTACCTTCGCATTGCGTATATAAGCAACAACCGTCATGTTTTTTTCATTTAAATGTGCCGAGTAAGAACCGGTTGTGGTTTCTAAATGGATATATACAGGGCGGTCCGCATATCGTTCTAAAGATGCTTGCACATCTTCTTTTATGATTGCTTTCATAATTGCTCCCCTCTTTCTTCTTTTAAATACTGTACGCGTTCTGTATGTAATTTGACCAGTTGATATTTGACAGCCGGTTCCAGCTGTGAATTCACAATGCGCTGTATAGCGGCATAATATTTTTCCAGCATAGATTTACGGAGTCTGGGATGTGTTCTCTTATCCAAAAGCTCAAGATCAATTGCCTCTGTAATCGCTTCTTCATCTTCATTTGAGAAAGAGCGGCTGTTCCATAGCGAGGCGTATGCTTTTCCTATTTCTATATCATTGTCCATCGTCCTGCTCCTTTATGTCTTACATACATGAAATGATTATACATAATATATAGTCAAACTGAAAAGCCAAAGGCTCAATGGCTTTTTGATGCCCGTTTCCATTTTACTTGTGAAAACGTAAACAAGACTAATGCAGCCCATATACAGGCAAAGGTAAATGCCTTTGAGCTTGAAAATGGCTCATGGTAAATGAACAGCCCGATCAGCAAGGTGATGGTCGGTGCAATATATTGTAATATACCGACTTGATACAGCGGCAGCCGCTTCGCCCCTTCAGCAAACAATAAGAGCGGCAGCGCGGTAAACACACCGGCAAAAAAGAGAAGCACCCATGCCCCGCCGCTTTCTGCACCCGCAGGCTGAATATGGCCGCTAAGCAGCAAATACCCCAATGCAATCGGCATAATCATGAATGTCTCCAGCGTTAAACCGATAGCGCTTGAAAGGCTTGTTCTTTTTTTGGTAAACCCGTATAAGCCGAAGCTGAATGCAAGCAGCAGCGCGATATACGGAATGGATCCGTATTGAAACGCAGAAATAATTACACCGGCTGCCGCAATCGAAACAGCAACCAATTGAAGGCGATTCAGCTTTTCCTTTAAAAACAAAATGCCTAGAAGAACTGACACAAGCGGATTTATGTAGTAGCCAAGGCTTGCTTCAAGCAGAAATCCATGATTGACAGCCCATATGTATACAAACCAGTTAATCGAAATGAGGATTGAAGCGAGAAATAAGGATAGTATGCCTCCGTTCTTTTTTAAAGACCGCAGCTCATGCCATCCCATTTTCCATTGACGAAAGAAAAATAGCACGATACACATAAAAACAAAAGACCAAATGATACGGTGAGCTAAAATATCAAGTGCAGGCAGCTGTTCAAGAAGCTTCCAATAGAGCGGAAACAGCCCCCACATGGTAAAGGAAACGGCTGTGTAAAGAACGCCTTTTTTTGTTTCTGAATGATGCATATTTTGTCCCTGCCTTTCTTTAGAGCATCTTATATTATATCACGTGAAAGATCGAGCAGACATATACTATTTTGTCCGTGAAGAAAGGGTGTGACGAAGATGTTTGAGTGGAACAAATACTTTCCTTTCCACAATCAATTTTCCAAGGAAGCATTAAAAAAGGCTGATCCAAAAGAGGTTGAGCATTATGTAAACAGTGTAATGGAAAGTGTGTTCGGAAGTGATTCCGCGGCTCAATTTCCATTTCGCGATCCCCTCCCGACTAAAGAAAAAACACAGCGCACCGAACCTGATATAGATATATTCGAAACAGCAGACCATGTGTTTGTAAAGGTTGCAGTAACCGAAAGCCAGCTGGAACAGCTTAAAATTAAACATACATCTCACAGATTACTGATTGAACATTTCCCAGGTTCGACCCATCCTAAAAAAGTAAATCTTCCGTGTCTTGTCAAGCGGAAAGGGACGAAAGCCGTTTATAAAGACGGCCAGTTGGAAGTCATGTTTTATAAACAGCAGGACTACAATATGTCCGAGGTAGAAATAATGCGATAAAAAACGGCCTGCTTCTGCGCAGGCCGTTTTTCCTAATAGAAACCGGGATAACCTCCGCCATACGGCACTGGACCGTACGGTGCACCTCCGTAACCGTAGGGAACAGGCGGATACGCATAGGGACGCGGATAATTAAAAAGAGCACTCCCAAGAAAACCGCCTAATAAACCGCCGACTAAAGGAGCGCCAAACAAAAAAGGGTTTCGTTCCGGGTATCCGGCCGGACCTGGGTTCCCGCGAAGATACGAGTGTTGAGGGTACATGACTTTTTCCTCCTTTATGTCTGCCTATATGTAAGGTATTCATCCAGGAAGAAAAACGATTGGGCTAGAGGCTATTGTTACATTAATTTTTATTGATAAAGCATTGTTACAAAAATAATCCAGCCAATAAAACACAGCCCAGCCCTGTTACCGAGAGGACCGTTGAAAGCAGTGTCCATGTTTGACACGTTTCCTTCGTGCTCAAGCCGAAAAAAATCCTTTATCTTCCAAAACCCTGCGTCATTTACGTGACATGCGATCACGCTTCCCGCACCGGTCGCAAGCACCATCAATCCCGGATTTACACTGCTGTCCGCCATAAGCGGAGCAGCCATCGGGATTCCCAAATAGAGAAAAGGCACCTTTAATTCTTTCGCTATGGCATAAACAATAGGAATCAATAGAATAAGGCCGACTTCAAAAAACAGAGCAATGCCAATAATAAATGAGGCAATAACCACAGCTGTCTGTATTCTTTTCCTTCCGAATTTGTCAATCAGCGTAATGGCTATCCGATAACCGCCTCCCCCGTCTGAGACAAGTCTCCCAAGCATTGCACCAAACCCAAATACTAAAGCTAAATGTCCCAACTGACCGCCGATTCCCGCTTTTAAAGAAGGTACTATTTTGCTTAGATCCATTCCCAGGCCGATCACCACTACAAATGAAACGACAATAAGAGGTACAAACGTATGTAATTTCATTTTAATGATCAGAAATAACAAAATAAGAACCCCGGTTGCAACGATAAAAATCGGCATTACTAACCTCCATTGCATTTTTGTTTTCTGATATAGCACAGGATCCTTATCAGAGAGCGTTTTCATTTTTTGCCGAAATAAAATCCTTGGCGATATGATTGTCATCTTTTGATCAACTAGTATTTTCACACGGATCTTCTAATCAACTATTGTCAATAATATTTATGATTTTATAGGCTGCCAGATAATATTATGATTATATATTGATCAATTATTGGTTATATGTTATGTTTTTTATCAAACCAGCAAATTTTTAGCTATCAATTGGCTCCGATAACAAAACAATGTGTTAACAGGCTGATAAAATCTGTGTCTCAAAAGGAGGTATTCAAATGCCATTATTACGTTTCGATCTAATAGAAGGCCGTGATCAAAAAGCATTACAAGCACTATTAGACACTGCTCATCAAGCAATGGTAGAAGCATTTGGCGTGCCGGAGAGTGACCGATATCAAATTGTCCACCAGCATCCCGAGAATGAGCTCGTGATTCACGATACCGGACTAGGGTTTCATAGGAGCAAGGATTTGATCGTCATCAGCATTACAAGTAAAACAAGAACAAAGAGCCAAAAAGAAAAATTATATGCTTTGCTGGCTGAAAAACTAGAAGCAGAATGCGGTATTTCCCCGGAAGACCTAATGGTTTCCATTACAGAAAACGGTGATGCTGATTGGAGTTTCGGGCTCGGCGAAGCACAGTTTTTGAATGGCAAGTTATAAAATGGTGAAACGTATTCATCTGCTTTACACTTAGAAAATGGCCAGTCAATGAAATAAAAAAGAGGGATCCTTATTCAAGACCTCTCTTTTATTATTTCTTTTTCAGAAAAGCTGAAATAACCATAATGGAAAACAGGCAGCAAAACAAAATATAACGGAGTGATCCAGATTTGGTGGATAGAATTAGGGTCTCCCTTTTTGTATCCAGTTTCAATGCCTATGAAATTCCAATGAAAGCTGACAGGGTTTTGATCGTAATTGTAAAATTCAGGCAGATAGAGTTCCGGTTTGCTGATTTAACAACAAGATAAATGATGATTCCCATTAACAACAGGATAGCTGTTAGTAACTTTTTCACGGAAGGACCCCTTCCTATTTATGTATGTTGAATTCCTCCTAACATCTCTTTTTATCCATGTAAAATAAAAGCTGATACACATCATGGCCTAAAATAAAAAGTCATGTAAACGGTATGACCCACTTACATGACTTTCTCACTGAAACAAACCCTTTTCTGTTCCCTTCCATTATTTCTCTTCTTCGCATACTGTGACACCAGGCTCACAAAATTGATCGGCCCACGCTTGCATTTCTTGAAATACAGCTTCCAGCGCTGTTCCTTTTTCAGTCAGCGTGTAGATCACTTTTACCGGTGTCTCGGGAAGAACCCGGCGTTCTACAATTTCGTTTTGCTCGAGCTCTTTAAGGCGCTCTGCCAGCATTTTTTGGCTGATCATCGGTATGGTTTCCGTTATCTCTTTAAATCGTTTCGGCCCATCCATTAGTACATGGATGATCAGACCGTTCCATCGTTTTCCCAGCAATGAGAAAGCTGACTCCATTTTAGGGCACATTGTATTTCCCACTAGTCTTCATCCCTTCATCTATTGTTTGACAAGTATTAACTGATCCATTAAAATGATCTTTCAAGTTACATTTAGTAAGCTTCTAACTTTTCTATTATCATACCACGTTTACCCGAAGGAGGAAACATTATGACTGATACTCTGGACATTTTGCAAGCACGGGCATCTGTTAAGGAATATGATACGAATGCCCCGATCTCTAAAGAGGAACTGACTGAACTTTTGGAGCTCGCGACTAAAGCGCCTTCTGCATGGAACCTGCAGCACTGGCATTTTACAGTATTCCACAGCGATGAATCAAAAGCGGCTCTTCTGCCTGTAGCATATAACCAAAAGCAAATTGTTGAATCATCTGCTGTTGTTGCCATTTTAGGCGATCTAAAAGCGAATGAAAACGGTGAAGACGTTTACGCTGAATTGGCAAACCAAGGTTTCATCACGGACGAAATCAAACAAACGCTGCTGGGCCAAATTAACGGTGCTTACCAAAGTGAACAGTTCGCACGCGATTCTGCTTTCTTAAATGCTTCATTGGCTGCTATGCAGCTTATGATTGCCGCAAAAGCGAAAGGCTATGACACCTGCGCAATCGGAGGATTTAATAAGGAGCAGTTCCAAAAGGAATTTGATATTAGCGAGCGCTATGTTCCGGTTATGCTTCTTTCTATCGGTAAAGCAGTGAAACCTGCACATCAAAGCAACCGCTTGCCTCTAACAAAAGTGTCAACTTGGCTGTAAATCTAAGAAAAACCTTAGTCCGGATAAAAACGGACTAAGGTTTTTTTATTGAAACGTATCTTTGTACCATTGGCGAGCCTGTTCAGCTTCATGCTGTGTGAGCTGATGGCCCCCATCCTGCCAAAAAACTGAAGCAGATGCCCCGCTGTCAAGCAAACAGCGGTGAAGCTCTTCCGATTCTTCCTTTGTGCAGAGCGGATCATATTTCCCGGCCCCAATGAAAACAGGAAGCCCTGTCATATCGGGAAGCTTGAGCCCCCGGATCGGCACCATAGGATGATGCAGAATAGCCCCCTTTAAAACATCCGCATAATGAAAAAGCAGGCTTGCCGCGATATTTGCACCGTTTGAGTAGCCGACTGCAATCACTCGGCTCCGGTCAAATTGATGCGTTTGTGCCGCCTCGTCGATAAAATCTTTCAATTCTTTTGTCCGCTCAACGAGATCCTTTTCATCAAATACACCTTCGCTGAGGCGTTTGAAAAAGCGCGGCATTCCATTTTCGAGCACTGATCCCCTGACACCGAGCAAATGAGCATCCGGATCTATAAATCGTCCCAATGAAAGGAGATCATGCTCATTTCCTCCGGTTCCATGTAACAGCAGTAAGACGTTGTCAGATGTTCCTTTTTCAAAAATATGCTTCATCATGTTCCCCTCCTACAATTCAGGCAAAAGATCTGTAATTTGTTTGCGGTGTTGCTCCAGCCATTCGGGCAGCTTTAATGATGTCCCCAGCTCATCAAACGTTTCATCTGTCATAAAGCCTGGTTCATCTGTGGCGATCTCAAATAAGATGCCTCCTTTTTCCCTGAAATAAATTGATGTGAAATACTCCCTGTCAAGAATTTCTGATGAAGGGAGATGTTTTTCAGCAATCACCGGCTGCCAATTGGCCTGCTCTTCACTCGTTGTCCGAAACGCTATATGATGAACTGTTCCATAACCGCCGACGCCTCTTTTTTCCGGCTGCAAATGAACGTCGATCACGTTTCCGACAGCCGCTGCGGATTTGAGTCTAACGATCTGATCTTCTTCCGCCACTTTGCTGTATCCGAAGCTTTCCACTAACAATTGAATCGTCGCTTGCGGATCATAGGAGTACAGCAGCACGCCTTTCATCCCGGTGATGGCTTCATGTTCTGAAATGCCGTCAGGTGTCCACTCGCTTTTTTCGCTATCGCCGTCTTCCATGATCGCTAACGGAAGGTCTTCCGTATCATCAAAGATAAGCGCCTGTTCCCCGCATAACATTTTCTCCTCTGCATTCAGCCCATTATTTTGAAGGCGTTCCTTCCAGAAAGCCAGAGAGCCTTTAGGAACTGAAAAGTAAATCCGGCCGGCTTGGCCTTTCCCTACCGTCCCCTGCCCGCTTCCTTGAAACGGGAAAAAGGTAATAATGGTCCCTGGATCTCCATTTTGATTCCCAAAGTAAAAATGATATGTTCCCGGGTCATCGAAATTCACTGTTTTTTTGACAAGCCGAAGCCCGAGCACTTCAGTATAAAATCGCAAATTTTCTTGCGGATCTCTGGCAAATGCTGTGACATGGTGCAATCCTTCTGTTTTCATCTCTTCACTCCTCAATTATCTTGATTTCGAGATATTTATTATTTTAAACCTATATTGTGCAGGATGCAAACCATGTGATTTAATTAAATAATTGAAAAAATCATTTTTTTCTAATAATTATCTTGTGATCTTATCTTACAACTGCTATTATAGTGAGCATTATCATGTTTCAGGAGGAAAGTAAATGGTTAAAAAAGCACTTATTGTTATACTCATCATTTTACCATTCGTTCAGCTTGCGCTTTTGCCGCTTGTGAATCGAATTGAACCGATTATTTTCGGCCTTCCTTTTTTCCACTTTTGGCTGCTGCTGTGGATTATTATTACGCCGGTATGTTCATTTGGCATTTACCTGGTGCAAAGAAAAGATGGAGGAATTGAATAATGCAAGGAAATCTCACTGCACTTATGATTACGGCTATTATCGTATTAACTGTTGTCTGTATCGGATTTCTCGCCGGGAGAGACAAATCATCGCGAACCTCGGTGGAAGAATGGTCTGTCGGCGGCAGACGTTTTGGCGGCCTTCTCGTTTGGTTTTTAGTAGGCGCTGACCTTTACACGGCATATACTTTCTTAGGCCTGACCAGTACGGCTTACACAGGCGGAAGTGTTGCGTTTTTTGCCATTCCTTACTCCGTATTGGCTTATTTTATCGCCTATTTCTTCCTGCCGAAACTTTGGAATGTTGCGAAAATTCACAAATTAACAACTCTCGCAGATTATGCGCGGGAACGTTTTGACAGTAAGCTGTTGGCAAGTCTCGTTGCAATTGTCGGGGTCCTGATGCTTATCCCGTATATCTGTCTTCAGCTTAGCGGAATTCAAGATACGCTTCAGGTTGCGGGCACCGGCTATATCAACGTAAAGTTCGTTGTCATTATCTCATTCATCCTTGTTGCTCTTTACACGTTTTTCAGCGGGATTAAAGGGCCAACTTTTACAGCCATTATTAAAGATATTTTAGTATGGGTGATTATGCTCTTTATGGTCGTTTCACTCCCGCTTATTCATTTCAACGGCTGGACGCCGATGATTGATACATTGGTGAAGGAAGCGCCGCAAATGCTGACGATACCGACAGAAGGCCCAAAAGGCATCCCTTGGTTTATTACAGCATCTATTGTATCCGCCTTGGCACTTTTTATGTGGGCGCATGCCGCTACAGGTGTATTTACGGCGAAAAGTGCCGATGCAGTTAGAAAAAACAGCATGTTTTTGCCGCTTTATAACATCGTTTTAATCTTAGTTATTTTCCTTGGTTTTATCGCATTTCTTGTGCTGCCGGAAGATACAAATCCAAGACTGGCGCTGCTGCATCTAATTCAGGCGTCTTACGGCGGCGTGGCACAAGGTTTTGCCTATGCCACTATCGCCCTTGCCTCATTGATCCCTTGTTCGATCATGGCTATCGGAGCGTCGAATTTATTTGCCAATAACTTATACCGTGACTTGACCCATCCAAATGTGTCACAAAGCAAGCTGACCCTTATTACACGTTCCATGGTGTTTGTCGTGATCGGTCTTGCTCTTCTATTTGGAATGCTGTTCCCAACTGCCTTAGTGACACTTCAGCTTTTAGGCGTTTCCGGCATGGTGCAGATCTTCCCGGCAATTGCCGTCAGCTTATTCTGGAAGAACCAAACGAGAGAGGCGACAATAATCGGATTATTAGCCGGCCTTGCGGTTACGTTTATTGTGTATATCACGCAATCTGCACACGGTATTTATGAAGGTTTCTGGGGATTGTCCGCCAATATCATCGCTGTAGTCATTCTCAATCCGCTGTTTGTAAAAAGAGCAGGTTCAAATCCAGTCAAAGAAGGTTTATTTGGTAAAAAAACTGAACCGAATTCGAACCAGAAGGGTGCTTAAAAAAAGCCATACGCGGTAGCCGCGTATGGCTTTTACATTTCTTTTTTCAGCGTTTCAATTGCTTTTTTCATTTGCGTATCATTATTTGACAGCTTTTGTTGAAGTTCTGTCATTAGTTTTGTTGTAGTATCGCCAGTCAACACGCCTGTTTCTTTCAGATTCTCTTTTTTCTGGAACTGTTTGATGACTGATACAAAATCTTGATCATACGCACTGTTTACCTTTACCTGATAGCCAAGTGCTTTCAGCATTTGCTGAGCGACTTTGACTTCCGTGCCTGTATTGCCCGATTTGTACGTTTTATCAGCGTCCAAATATGGGAGCTTCGCGTAATCAGGAAGCTCTGCTTTCACTTGCGGTTTGATGCCTTTTTTATGGATCCATTCACCGTCAGCAGTCAGCCATTTGGCCATTGTCAGTTTGACTGTTGAACCATCCTCATATTCTTTTGCGGTTTGCACTGTGCCTTTTCCGAATGTGGTTTCTCCAATTAACGGAATGCCTGATGATTCATGAAGAGCAGCGGCCATGATTTCTGCAGCGCTCGCTGTTCCGTCATTTACTAAAGCGACAGTCGGCTTGGTGACTTTTCGTTCTTTTTCTGCTTTCATGACTTCTTTTGAGCCGTTTTTGTACTCAACCTGCATAATATTTTTCCCTTTATCAATAAACAGATTGCTCATTGTAATCGCCTGGTCCATTAATCCGCCCGGGTTGCCCCTCAAGTCTAAAATATAGCCTTTGGCACCTTTTTTCTCTAAACTGTCAATCGCATTTGTCAGCTCTTTAGCAGTTGTTTCAGAGAAAGAAGTGATTTGGATCTCACCGATGCTGTTGTCTTTCATCTCAGAATAGATGGTCTCAACAGGAATCGTATCGCGCTGAATGGAAAGATCAATCTCTCCAACTCCCGCTCTGTTCAGGTCAAGTTTCACTTTTGTGCCCTTTTTGCCGCGGATTAAAGCGACAGCTTCATTTACATTCATGCCTTTTACGCTTTTACCGTTTACTTTCAGGATTTGATCCTTCGGTTTGACTCCGGCTTTTTCAGCAGGTGATCCTTTGATTGGCGCAACAATAAGGATTTCACCGTCTTTTTCCTCTACTTGGGCTCCTATTCCTTCAAAGGATGCAGAAATGCTTTCTTCGAATGATTTTCCTTCCTCTTGATCCATATATGTAGAGTAAGGATCGTCCAGAGACTCAATCATTCCTTTAATTGCTCCATCTACTAATTTGTCATCATTTGTTTTCTTGTAATAATCACTTTTGATTTGCTCATACGCTTTATTTAATTTATCGAACTTACTGTCTCCTGTGCTTGTTGATTTCTGGCCCAGAATGCTTGAATTGCCCGTAATAAATAAAGTCAGCGCCGAAGCGACAACCGCAGTGATCAGCACAACAAAAAACAGTTTCAATTGCCGTTTCAATTAAACACCACCTTTTTCTTCTTACATTATTATCATGGACGATTTCCTATTCGTCAACTCGGAGCAGAAAATATAGAGATAGTGCCCTTCTTTAGCGTTTCATAAACCTATGCCTTTTCACGACATATAATAACCAAAAAGGAGGATACCATTTTGAGCCGATATTTAGAAATGCTGTCCTTATTCGGTGTCTCTGGTGCACATCCAGGCGGGCTTGCTTTTTCAAAAGCCGTATTGCAAAAAGCCGCGCCTCCGCCTGACCAGCCGATTCTTGATGCCGGATGCGGAACGGGGCAAACTGCGGCTTATTTAGGACATTTGCTTTATCCTGTCACAGTCGTTGATAGAGACCCTGTCATGCTTGAGAAGGCCAAAAAAAGATTTGCAAATGAAGGGCTGGCCATCCCTGCATATCTTGGTGAGCTGGAACGTCTTCCGTTTTCTTCAGCATCCTTTTCCTGCGTCCTGTCCGAATCTGTCCTCAGTTTTTCCCATGTGACATCCTCCCTTCAAGAAATTAATAGAGTATTGAAGCCGGGCGGAATGCTGATCGGTATTGAAGCGGCGCTCAAAAAACCGATGCCTCCGCGCGAAAAGAAGCAAATGATGGACTTTTACGGTTTTACAAAGCTTTATGACGAATTGGAGTGGATGGAATCGATTCATGCCCATGGATTTCAGAAAACAGAAACGATCACCCTTTTGCCGGAAGATATGGAATTTGAACCGACTACAGAAATGGATGTATCGCATGCAATTGATCCTATCTACTACGATACGCTTCAGTCCCACTATGACCTCATGCAGGCATACAGCGAGTATATGGGTCATTGTATCTTTATCGCATACAAGTAAAACGGCGCATCCCCCCCTCTTTTCGTCCAACCTTTTTTGTCTATCTTTCATAAGCTGATAGAAAGACGGATTAGGAGGGAATTGTATTGGAAAAATACTATCATCTTTGCCGCCAGCACCAAGGAAAAGTTGCTAGAATTACAGAAAGAAACGGCAGAGTCCACGTGGGCAGAATTACACGGGTCACCAACAGTAAAGTTTTTATTGCTCCAGTTACTTCAGCTGGCCCCAGAGGCGGATTTGGCTATGGATATTGGGGCGGCTACGGATATGGATATGGAGCCGCGTACGGCATTGGCCTTGGGCTGATTGCAGGTGTGGCGCTCGCCGGTTTATTCTTTTTTTAATGGAAAAACCCGCTTATCCAATGATAAGCGGGTTTTTTATTTTATATCTTCTTCACTTTTTCAAAGTATTCTTCTAATGTTAAGTCATGATCATGGATGACCTTTGCAGCCTTTTTGCCTACATAACGCAAGTGCCATGGTTCGTATTCGTACTTTGTGATGTCTTCTTTGTTTTTAGGGTAGCGAATGATAAAACCGTATTTATATGCATTGTTCTGCACCCATTTTCCGTCTTCGGTGCTGCCGAACGCTTCATTTAGCTCAAAACCATTGCTTCGGCTGGAAATATCCATTGCAAGCCCTGTTTGATGCTCGCTTTCACCAGGATATGCGACTGCTTCTCTTGCTTTCTTTTCCCCTTTTAGGCTAACTTCATTTTTAAAGATAGCCTGCTGTCTGTCATACGAGCGGTATCCTGACACGGCTGCCAGCTCATAGCCATCCTTTTTCGCGGCGTCAAACATCGTTTTTAATGCGTCTGCTGCTTCTTTTCTGATGTATCGCTTTTGAATTTTTTCTTCAAAAGAAAACTCGACATCAGGGATAACTAGATCGCTAGGTTCATAGTCTCCTGGCAGTGCGTATTGTTTATTGACAAGGGCGAGGATATTTTTTGGATTTTGAATGGTTTCCAAACCGTCCACTTTTTTAATGTTATTGAAAAACTTGCTTTCCAATAAGAACTCACTGTCCTGCGTATTTGTTTTTTTGCTGTCAGCTGTTTTTTCTTCTGTCTGTTTTGATTCTGCGGTGGTTTTCGTATCCTTTTCAGCATCTCCGTTTGACATGCTGCAGCCGGCTCCAACAATTGCCGTCACACTCAAAGCGGCAGCCAGTGAAAACCATTTACCGGGCTTTTTCATCATCACATTACCTTCCTTTTATCAATCGTTTCCGTATCCATAAAGAAGAGGCTGCCGGCACCCAGCACGCCTCTTGATTTATTTTATTGTGATACAGAATGTAAAGCTACTTCTATCATATCATGAAAAGTGGTTTGACGCTCTTCCGCCGTTGTTTCTTCTCCTGTTAATACGTGATCGCTCACCGTCAGGATCGACAGCGCTTTTCTTCCATGCTTCGCTGCCAATGTATATAGAGCGGTTGTTTCCATCTCTACGCCGAGCACACCGTAGTTGGCAAGCTTTTCAATTTGAGAATCGTCATTGTAGAACTGGTCAGCAGTAAATACACTGCCTACCGTCACCGGTACGCCTTTATCCTTAGCTGCGTCATAGGCATTTTTCAAAAGCTCGAAATCTGCGTTAGGCGCGAAATCGATACTTCCAAAAGCGACTCTGTTCATTTGTGAATCAGTGGAAGAAGTCATAGCCAAAATGACGTCGCGCACTTTGACATCTTTACGGATGGCGCCGCAAGAGCCTACTCTTATTAAATTTTGCACATCATAGCTTTGGATTAATTCATTGACGTAAATTGAAATGGACGGAACACCCATGCCCGTGCCCTGCACAGAGATTTTTTTGCCTTTATATGTACCTGTAAATCCATACATGCCTCTGACTTCATTATAGCATTCCACATTTTCAAGATACGTTTCAGCGATAAATTTTGCTCTGAGAGGGTCTCCCGGCAAAAGCACCGTATCTGCAATTTGTCCTTTTTCCGCACCGATATGTACACTCATCTCATATCCTCCTATAAACCAAAATTAACAAGCAGTCCGTTCATTTTACAACGGATGTCATGATGAGACAAACTTCAGCATTGATTATAAAGGAATGTTCCGAAAAAAGAAAATGATCCGGGGTATTTTTAGGCGCCTTAGAGAAAATCGGGATAATTGCGCTGCTGATATGAGAACCTAACGGCAAAAGGAGGGATGAAACATGGGTAAAAAACAGCGCAACCGAATTACCGGACAAAAAAAGAACAACCACATACCTGCTAAAGACGTTATCGCGGCTGAAGAGGCGCACGAAAAAGAGTATTCCGCGGCCAAACGAAAACCTTAAAAAACAGAAAACTGCGGATGTCCGCAGTTTTCTTTCGTTATGTTGTTTGCACAATCAGACGATTGATTTTCCTCCATCCGGCGGGAAGCAGTTTATAATATGTTTTCCCTTTTCTGCCTTCATCAATCAAAATCACATCCCCTGTGGCCATAAATCTCGCATCATAATCACTTGGAACCGTATCGAATACATTAAACAGAGAGAATGCTCTTTTTAGCACGTCTTGATGATTGCTCCCGTTCAGTTCAGTTCGATAGACGGCTCTGTAGCCTTTTTTTTCACCAAACCGGGGTGTTTGAAATATTGTCACATCGTAAGAACAAGACTTCTTTTTAAACACGGATAACATCATCAAGATCCCTCCCTTTTATTTCTATAACATATTGGCGTTTCGCCCTCTTTTTCCTCTCTCTACTTTTGTCGAAACGAATGAAACTTTTCGTCAAAACCTTTCATGAGGAAAAACAGCAGCAGGCCGAGACTGAAGCCTCCTAAAACGTCAGTTAAAAAATGCACGCCGAGGTAGACTCTGCTGGCACCAACCAAAATAACCACAGTACCGGCGATTATGTATACCGCTTTTTTATGCTTTGACAAAAACGGGAGGTGTTTCACTAAAAAGTAGGCGATTACAGGATAAACACAAGCAGCGTTCATGGAGTGGCCGCTCGGAAAGCTGAAGGACGACTCATGAACGAGCGGTTCAAAGTCGGGCCTTGCCCGTTCGATCCACTCTTTTAATATTTTGTTTAATAGACGATCGGCACCGAATATGAAGAGCATCAAAAGACCGGCCCAGGTTCTTTTGTAAAAAAACAGCCCTGCCCCAATGACTACGATAAGAGGCAGTAAAAAGGAAGTAGCCCCAAGATGAGTCATCCAAATCATCACATCATTCAGCCAAGGCTGACGGATAGCTGCGGCTGACTTACTGATCATTTCATCTGCTGATTGAACAGCATTTGTATGAATAACCGCGGCTAAAAAAAGAAAGAGAAGAAACAGACTGACTGGCTTGTACAAGATTTTCCCTCCTTTAGTTCTAAACATTCCTATCAGCCGAATAAAAAACCGGAGCTGGCCGCTCCGGTTTCAAGCCTTAACAATCTTCATCCAGCTCTTCATCTATCATACATTTTTCTATCAGATAATCAAAGGTAATATCGGCGATTTCAAACAGCTCATCTTCACTCGGTATGTAGCCCCGTCTTGCAAGCTCTCTGTAAAAAAATTCAGCGATTTCTTCCGTGTCAATCACAAGATCTATTTCTTTCATAACCGTACCGCCTCCTTTTTTATGTTTTATGAAAAAACGGGATGAATTATACCCGGTGTTCTAAACAATTCTTTTATTCATATACATTGAATAAAAAAACAAGCCATAGGAGGCTGACTTATGATCGCTAAAATGATGGAAGCACTGGACGGAGAAAGATTCGATATGGTGATGGAAAAAACGCTCAGAGGTATGACGCATGTCATGATGTGGGGCTGCCTGCCTTATTTTTTATATGTCATCATCCGCTTGTTCACAAACTAACTGAAATGTTCTTTTAAGCTTTCCAGCACAAACATCATCATATCTTTATATTCTTCATCTTTAAACATTTCGTACAGAATTTTGTAGTCGTTGTAAATATCCAAAAGCTCATCAACAATTGATACAGCCAGGATGCGCAGGGTATCTTGATCTTCATCTTCGCCTTCAAACTGAAGAAGAGCAGACGGTACAATATCTTCGCCGATCTCATGGGCAGTTTCTCCGACATAGTGGACAAACAAAAGCTGATGCACAAACTGGTCCATTTCATACTTTCTGAGAACCAGCGTGAGATCCTCTTCCTCCGTTTCAAGCCACTCTCCATCCTTTAAACGAGTTAGCTCATAAATAATATCTTCCCAGCCATCTTCCAAATACCTCCAAATTTCGGTTCTGTGGCCGATAATGCGAAAGAGTTCTTTTCCATAATCTTTTACATAAACGACATCTCCAATGAGGAATTCATATTCAATATCAAGTTTTTCCATATCGACAATGACGCCTTCATAATCTTTATATAATTGAATGGATGATTCAAAATATAAGACTTCATTGTGGTTTACTTCATAAAGATAGTGCTTATCGATTTGGTGTACTTTTGTGATTGTGCCGACTGTCCCATACATAATGACGACTACGATATCCCCTACTTGGAATTTCGGTTTATTTTGCTTCATGGTGTCTCCCCCTCGCCGCAACATTTCTGATACGCTATCGTATGCTGGGTTTCACCAATTCGCATGGGCATGAAAACCATAGGAAATATCCAATTATGGTATATGTGTGTGCAGAAAAAAATCCGCAGTGGCTCTGCGGATTTAAACATACGGTTATTTGCCGTGCACCTCGGCCTCGTATTTTTCCCAAGCTTCATCAAACGTCGCCATCGTGTCCAGATAATCAACATTCAGCTCCAAATAGGAACTGATTTCGTGATAATCGGTTGATGTTTTTGGGAAGCTGTGATCCTCATACGCCTGATTGGCAAACTCGCTGATGCTGTCCTGCGGCTTGGGATGTCTGTATTTCAATAAATAGTGATAAAAGGATTTCATGGGTTTCCCCTCCTGGTGTCTGTCTTTTGTTGTTCTATTATACAGTGCAAGTGTAAAATTACAACAAAAGAATAACGAACATCATTCAGGAGAAATCAAAATAGTTGCGTTTTAATATCCTTTCGGTTTCCATGAGCTGTTGATACGTCAGACTCTCAGGGAGTTTTTGTGTGTTGATTAAAAACAGCTGATCCTCAATATCCTTTATCGTCGAATCCTCTTGATAGGCCATTCCGCAGGAAGAACAAATCATCGCGGGGGTGTTTGTCAGCTCTATGGCCCTTGTGCCGTCAGGAAGCTCCCAATAAACTGTATTCGTGCCAGAGAGCGCCTCAGGCTCGCCGCACCATTCGCATGACTTCATGAAGAATCTCCTCCGCTTTCTACCTCTTTTTCTTTTTTCTGCTGGGCTAAAAATTTCTTTTTCTTTAACTGGTCTCTTTTCTCCCGCCGGTCCTTTAATGTTTCATGCCCCGGATTCGCTGTATATGCTTCTCTCCTTTTGATTCTGACCACGTTATCCGGTGTAAAAGAAATCTCTTTGTCAGCAAAAATGGCACTCAGTCCAATTGGTTCTTTTTTGTCAGCGGTTTCAGGAAAAACAGACTCAAAATAGGCGTCAGCCTGGTTAGGGATATAATTTTCAGGTTCCGGATAAGAGGTAATGACTCCTTCAAAATTTCTCAAGATGATTTTGTCAGGGCTTTGCGACAAAACGTAGTTTGGCTGCAGGGCGATCTTCCCCCCGCCGCCTGGTGCGTCAACGACAAAGGTAGGAACCGCGTAACCTGAAGTATGGCCTCGCAGCCCTTCAATAATTTCCAGCCCTTTTGAAACTGGAGCTCTGAAATGTCCGATGCCTTCTGACAGATCACATTGATATATATAATAGGGACGGACTCTGATTTTCACCAAGTCATGCATAAGCTTTTTCATAATGGTTACCGAATCATTAATGCCTGCTAACACGACGGCCTGATTTCCGACCGGCACCCCTGCGTTCACCAGCTTTTCGCAAGCCTCAACGGATTCCTCCGTCATTTCGATGCTTGTGTTGAAATGGGTGTTCAGCCAAACCGGATGATATTTCTTTAAGATATCGCACAGTTGATCGGTGATTCGCTGAGGAAAAACGACAGGCGCTCTTGTACCGATTCTGATAATTTCCAGATGCGGAATACTGCGCAGCTCTTTTAAAATGTATTCTAAAATTTGATCATTGATCAGCAACCCGTCCCCGCCTGAAATCAGGCAGTCCCGGATCTCGGGTGTCTCCCGAATGTAGGCGATCGCGGCATCAAGCTGCTTTTTAGGGACACCCATTCCGATTTGACCGGAAAAACGCCTCCTTGTGCAGTAGCGGCAATACATGGAGCATTGGTTCGTGACAAGGAACAGGACTCGGTCGGGATAACGGTGTGTCAGGCCGGGTACCGGAGAGTCTTCATCCTCATGAAGCGGGTCTTCCTGGTCGTATTTTGTTTTGTGCATCTCTTCAGAGAGCGGCACAGACTGCATTCGTATCGGGCATCTCGGGTTGTCCGGATCCATTAAGGAAGCATAGTAGGGTGTGATATTCAAGGGAATCGTTTTGGTAGAAATTCTGACGCCTTCTTCTTCTTCTTCGGTCAGGTTAATCACTTTTTTCAAGTCTTCTAAGGTTCTTACAGTATGGGTCAGCTGCCACAGCCAATCATTCCATTTTTCTTCCGGAACATCCTTCCATAGCTCTATCTCCTTCCAATGCCGTTTCGGTTTATACCATTTGTTTGTCAAATGAAATTCCTCCTCGTACATTTCTTTTTGACTTACAGGCGTTTGCACCAGATATTCATATTTTCGAGCCCTTCTCCTATATAACAATTATTGATCAGCCTTCCGCCATACTGATACCCGGAATGATACAGGACAGCATTCATTCCGAAAGATGCAGCGCGGGCGAGTGAAAATACTTGAAAGATATCTTGCTTTATCATTTCTTTTTCTAATACATCTATTAAAATACTAGTCAGCGAACGGCCCCGATAATCCGGAAGCACGGCGCAGTCTGTCATTTCGGCATGACCCAGCTCAGGATTGATATCTGCGCTTGCCGCGCCGATCAGACGGTCATCTTCAAGCATGACATAATAAAGCGTATGCTCATTCATTGTCTTTTCAATATAGGCGGGATCAAACACAGGAGCCGGATACGTGCGGAATACTTTTTTATACAGCATAGATAACTGATACATATCGTTTGTTTCTGCTTTTCTCATTGTAAAAGGAGACTTGATTTCGATTTGTGGCTGAGGCTTTGTTTTATATAATAGCTCTATCATTTCCTGTTCGGCTAAATAGGTATCTGTTTGTCTTCGTTTTTCTGTGAGATAACGGACCATGACGGAAGCGCGATGGCCGAGATAGTAGCCTTCGAGAAAGCCCTCTGGCGTAAACAATTGTTTAGCCAGCTCCGCCTCGTCATGCTGCTTGGTGTACACAATAATTTTTTCGGCACCCTCCTCTTCGGCTGCTGTCATAATATCAGCCAAGGCTTCTTGAATAGCGCCTTCATAACGAATGACTCTAATTCGTTTATTAAAACGGTCATTGTCTATGACAACCGTGACACCGCTATTCTTTACCGTTTTGATCATCAGCATCCTCCCCGTCTGTATGAAGCCCGCACCAATCCATCACAAACAGAGCTATAATTTTAGCTGATTCTAACATGGCTTCAACCTCGATATACTCGTTTGCCTGATGTGCCGTTTTCGTCTCTCCCGGTCCAAAAACGATAACAGGAGTATCTCCCGCATGATACAAAAGGCCGCCGTCTGTTCCCCAAGGCGACGCTTCGATGATCGGCTCTGTTTGTTTCATTTTTTGATAGGCTGATTGCAAGACTGATAGTAAAGGATGGTCATCAGGCAAATCATTCGGCAGCCATTGAGCCCCGAACCATTCCACTTGAATTGGATGGCGTTTAAACCATTCATCATGGTATTGTAAATCTTTCAGCCAGTTTTCCAATTCAATTTTTACGGCTTCAGGCTTTTCATGAGGAGCAATTCCGCATCTTCCTTCTATGACGACGCGGTCTGCTACCGAGGACGGCCATGTTCCGCCTGAGATGGTGCCAATATTGATTGGAACCGGGATTGGAATATGATCATACAGCGGGTCAGAGATTTTTGCGTTCCGGACTTTTTCAAGCTCTTGAATGGCTGTAATGACATGCATGCTTTTTTCAATGGCGCTGACACCTTCATAGCGTGTGCCTCCGTGTGCCGCTAATCCTTTAACCGTGATCCGAAACCACATCGAGCCCTGCTGTTTAATAAAAAGCTTCATATTGGTCGGTTCCGGAATTAACGCCCCATCCGCACGATAGCCTCTCATAATGGCAGAAAGTGTTCCGGCGCCGCCGCACTCTTCATCTATAACACTCTGAAACAACACATCGCCTTTCAGTTTGACATCGCAGGCGTGCAGAGCTTCTAATGCAAATAGAAGGGCTGTATTGCCTCCCTTCATATCAGTGGAGCCACGGCCGTAAATTTTACCATTTACTTCAGCAGCTTGAAACGGTTCATACTTCCACTCCTTCAAATTTCCTTCTGGCACAACATCGATATGCCCGTTTAATATCAGAGATCGTCCCCCGCCCTCTCCCGCTTTTTTAGCGACAATGTTCGGGCTCTCATGAAAGTCCGTCCGGTCTGATATAAAATAGGGATGCTGTTTTAATTGCTTTAGGCTCGGCTCCCACACATCAATGTCCATATGAAATTGCCGGAGCTTTTCAAGGACTACTGCCTGTGCGTTAAATTCCTTGCCGAGTGTGCTTTTTTCTCCAACCAGCCTTTTCAAAAGACGAATGGCTTTGGCTGAATTCTGATCTAGCCATTCAATTACTTTTCTTTCAATGTCCTGCATCATCACTCCCCCTTATTAAGAAAAAGGCATATCCACTATTATTTCAGCGTCGGTCAACCCGATCACCTCGTCAATTGTTGAGCCATTCATCAGTTCTTTTAAAACAAAATGATCCCGGCCAACTGTAAGAACTGCTTTTTCAGTAATGATCATATCTACACAGCCTGCTGCTGTTAACGGAAGGGTGCAGGCTTCTGTTAATTTGGGCCTCCCTTTTTGGTCAGTATGGCTCATGACGACAACCACTTTTTTCGCTTTCTGGGCGAGCTCCATCGCCCCGCCCATGCCCGGCACCTTTTTTCCGGGTACAAGCCAATTCGCAAGGTCTCCCGACTGGCTTACCTGCAGGGCGCCTAAAATCGTAATGTCAATCATGCCTCTTCTGATCATGGCAAAGGACATTGTTGTATCAAAGTAAGATGCTCCCTTTACAGCACGGACAGGGAATCCCGCGGCGTTGCATAAATTTTCATCCTCATTCCCTTTTTCGGGACTTTCGCCAATTCCGAGTACACCGTTTTCCGCCTGCAGCATAACCTGCATATCAGTCGGCAAAAAGTTCGGCACCAAGGAAGGGATGCCGATACCAAGATTCACGATCATGCCTGGCTTGATTTCAGAAGCAGCCCGTCTGGCGATCTGCTCTCTTTCTGTTACTCCCAAGCCCATTTCCACCTCACCCCTTCACTTCTCACAACCCCCTCAACAAAAACCCCGGGCGTTACAATCATTTCTTCTGCCATATTTCCCATCGGCACAATCGTCTCAGCCTCGGCAAAGGTTCTTTTGGCGGCCATTGCCATAAGCGGATTCATGTTGCGCGCTGTTTTGTCATACGTTAAGTTGCCGAATTCATCTGCAATGCAGGCATTGATGAAGGCAAAATCAGCCGTCAGCGCTTCTTCAACCAAGTATTGCTTCCCCGCTACAGACACAATCTCTTTTTTCTCACAAACCATTTGATTATCAATGCCGATATCGGTCAAAATGCCGCCAAGACCAGATCCACCGGCGCGAATCCGTTCTGCGAGCGTGCCCTGAGGCGAAAATCGAACCTCTAATGTGCCGTCTGTCATCTGTTTTCCGGCTACAGGATTTGAACCGATATGCGATGCAATCAGCGTCTTGACTCTCTTATTGACAATAAGCGGTCCAATCCCAATTCCCGGGAATCCGGCATCATTGCAAATGACAGTTAATTCTTTTACACCGCTGTCCAATATCGCTTCAATCAAAGAAGGCGGAGAGCCGACTCCACCGAAGCCGCCAAACATAAGGACCGACCCATCACACACATCTGCAATTGCCGATTCAATGCTGATTGTTTTTTGAAATGGTGACATATTGATTTCAATCCCTTTTCAGTTTTTTTCAACTTCTGCAACTGTTTCCGAAAAAGTTGATATAAGCTCTTCCATCTCTTCGTCTGATATTGTGAATGGAGGAGCGATGATTACGGCATCTCCTTCCCCGCTGTCGATTCCAGCCTTGGCAGGATAGATAATGAGCCCGCGTTTTTTTGCTTCGCTGATGATACGCTGGGTCATCGACCGTTCTTGCGGAAACACTCGCTTTGTCTTTTTATCAGCCACAAATTCAACGCCTAAAAGCAGTCCTTTGCCGCGGACATCCCCAATGATGCCGCTCCGATGCATCATCGCTTCAAGTTTCTTTTTCAGCTTGAATCCCTTTTCTTCAGACTGTTTGATCAAGCCGTGTCTGATAACATAACGCAAAACCTCAAGAGCGGCTTTGGCTGAATAGGGATGAGCACTGTAGGTGTGACCGCTCATAATAACACCCGATCCTTGTTTTATCGTTCGGAGGATCGTATCAGACACAACTGCAGCTGCAATAGGCGCATACCCGGCACCGAGTCCCTTTCCAAGCACAGCGATATCAGGAACGGTATGCCAATGTTCTGTCGCAAGCATCCTTCCAGTTCTCCCGAGTCCTGTCATCACTTCATCCGCAATAAACAGCACACCGTGTGAGCGGCACACCTCTTTCAATCTCTCATAATATCCAGAAGGAGGAGTAATCGCTGCTCCCGCGGCTCCAATAATAGGTTCTGCCACAAAGCCCGCAATAAACTGACTTCCGATTCTTTTTATAGCGGTTTCCAGCTCCTCCGCGGCCGTTTGAACAAAATCTTTTTTTGCCTCTTGATTCAGCCGATATATATTCGGGGCTGAGAGAGCGGGATAACGCTCAAGCAAATGTGTGAACCGGTACCTTCGTTCATAAAATCCCGATAATGAAAGCGCTCCCAAAGTTATTCCGTGGTAACTGCTCCATCTTGAGAGAAAGATGGATTTCTGTGTCTGCTTTTTTTCCTGCCAATATTGAATGGCGATTTTCATTGCCGTTTCTATGGCTTCTGATCCGCTATTGACAAAAAAAGACCAATTCAATTCTCCCGGCAGCTGCTCGGACAGTAAAGCAGCTAATTGCTCGGCCGGCTCACTCGTAAACTGCGAGCGATAAGCAAAAGATACCTTATCAAGCTGTTCTTTCAGCTGCTCAGTTACTTCATCTATCCCGTGGCCGATATTGCATGTCACCGCACCAGATGAGCCGTCAAGATATTTTTTTCCGTTCTGATCATACACATATGTGCCCTTTGCATGACTGACAACCGGATATTCCGCACTAAGCTCTGGCTTAATTAAATAACTGCTCATGCTTCCACCTCAAAAACACCTTTTCTATATTGTATGAGTGTTTAAATAGCGGCATGACGTTCCCTATAAAACTTTTTCGCACAAAAAAAAGAGCCCTTCCGAATTCCGAAAGGCCCTTATGATATGTCATCTTCTAGCAAATAAAAGCGGCTCCGACAATAATTAATAAAATGAACAAGACAACAATCAATACAAATGTATTTGTCCCGCAGCCAAATCCTCCGTAACCGTACCCCTGATATCCATGCATATTGTTTTTCATCCTTTCTTATCACGATATACGGCATTGTATGCGGGCCAAGTCCCAAACGGACTGTGCAAATGCCCATCTATGTAAGGAAATAATGAAAAACAGTGTGCACCCGCTCATATTTTTGAAACTTGAGCTTTTCATAAAAATGAGTGACGCCGTCAGAATTTGAGGCCACTAAATAAGCCTCGTCCATTCCTAAAGATTTGGCAATGGACAGCATCTCACCCACAAGAATACTGCCGTAGCCCCTTCTTTGAAACTGATCCAAAATCGCCACCTCTTCAATTTTAGCCGTTTTCTCTTGCGAATCAATAAAAAGTTCCCCGCAGCCAATCGGAATGTTCTGTGATGAATCGCTGTAACAAACGACAAGCAAAATCGTACCCGCTTTGTAAAAAGGATATTTTCTTACTAATTTTTGTTCTGCAATTGCCTCTCCTATATAAAGCGAGTCATAAATTTTCATGATAGAAGAACCGTCACTAAGACTCTTTGCCGTCCCCCATGCCGTGAAAGGATGTCCCGTCTGTCCCTTCCAGTCTCCAAGCTTCATACTGTATAACAGCTCATCTTCAACCACAAAACCGCTTTTCACAAGCGACTGCTTCAAAACGAGCGGAAAAACATGCTGAGGAGACGCTTTTAAATGGATATAATTCGCATCAAGCAGCTTCGGTATGAACGGCAAAAAGTCCGGTATACGCTCCAATGGAAACGTATCATGAAGCTGTACAAAATTATGAGAAAAAATTTGCGGCAGATTGGGATCTTTATATACACTGTAATGATCAAACAACTTCGATTCAGACGTTAACGATAGATATTGATGCTCCGTTTTTGAAAAATATCCTGTCATGAATATCTCCTTTTTATGACCTATACATTTACTCGATTGCAATATTTAAATTCTTTATAATCTCATCGTACACCGGATAAAACGGCTTTCCAATTGGAAATTGTTGAATATTCCGGAAAGAAGCGGGTATTGGTTTCTGCCGTAAAAAGAATTTCCTCACCACTTGCTCGCTGATTGGATGAAAAACACCATGTAGAAATAGAAACCGCTCTCGTTCTATAAAAAACAGCCTTCGTCCAGGCGGATTGGCGATCACCCCAGATCTCTCCCGCGTGATAGGCGGCCCTTCCGGCAGACTCTCGAGCACTTCTTTTTCAATCGTCAAAATATCTTTTCTTTTAAATTGATAAAATTGAAAAGCATGCTGACTTTCTATCCGTCTTTTTTTTCCGGCGTCAATGTAAAATACTGCAGGCCGGTCAGCTTCTTTTACCAAAACATAATTCGGAATGTTTAAACATTTTCCCATATGATATTGAAATAAATACGGATCTGGGATAATAACAGTCCGATCTAGATACACTGAACGCCATCTCTCTCCCACAGGATGCCGTACACCTTGATCAAGAAAATACACATGTTGATCAGATCCTTTTACAAACGTGCCGTCAATCAAATCGGCGGGCAGAAACTGATAAGCGTTTTGAAAGGAATTCGGGGTCTTATACGTTGTATCTAATACTTCATTTATCGGCAGGAACGGGGCAAATGTGTTTACTCTTAGCCAAAAAATTGAGTCGCCGTGATTCCAATGCTTCATATCATCGTCCCAATAGCTGCCATATTTATCTTTGATTCGATCAAGCAGCAATCGGCGATGCATAACAGAGCAATGGTCGACTTGAAAAGCGGCCTGATCAAGCACCGTATTGGCATTTCTGTAAAAATGGGACATTTCCTCTCCTCTTTCGTTTACATGAACAACTTTTTGTTTGGAATAGACTGCCTGTGCTTCAGGATGACACAAAAATGTCTGCACCATACGGCTCAGCCGATTTGGATGATAAACGGTATCATCGGTGAGATAAGAAATATAGTCGCCGGTTGCATACGGTAGTGCGTCATTAATTAGTGTGGCATAACGGGTTGTTTTTAATCGATGTTGAGGATGGACGAAGCTGTTTTTATAGTGAATGCGGTGGTCATGAAGGTACTTGTGAATCACCGCAGTCGTTTCCTCATTTGAATGGTCATCCATGACAAAAAGCTCCCAATTGCTATGAGTTTGATTGATGACACTTTCAATCGCCTTTTGCAGATAATCAGGTTTGTTATAACTCGTTAAAATAATGGAAACTTTGTCCCCCATCTCTCCAAGCCTCCTATTGTCACACATGAAAACGGCTCCGCAGCAAGCAGAGCCTCTGTCATCATTTAAAAAGAACCCCAGCTTACAATACTTGAGAGGGCAACATTTGATCTCGTTTGATGGTTCTGAAAAATCACCAAATCACCCTTAACTTCTTTAACGATAACATTTTGAAGCGTATCTCCATTGATCAGATTAACTCTTGAAACCGGCACACCAAGCTCTTTAGCAAATACGAGCTGGCGTCTGAGATCAGATGGATTTCCGTCTGAAGCTGTTTGACGTATAAGCAGAATCAAATGCCATTCGTCGTCATTTTCTTCTCGGTTCGCTTTGTTTTCTAACTCCAAACAATCCCTCTCATTTATCCTTATGCTCTGTTTCACAATATGAACATGCTGTCAATTGCGGTATAGGCATTGTCCATCCATAGATAAAAATCAGCATTTTCCTTAAATATATGAAAAATAGCTCAGCTACGGCATTCGACTCATACCAATTGCCAATCAAAAGAATATGATTAAACGTGAGTTCAATAATTTATAGGAGGTGTGTGTGTTGAGCAGTGAAAATGCGCAGTTAAAAAAGGATATTATTAAAAGCCTTTTAAGCCCTTTATTTACAAATGCAACAGAAGGAGGAGAAAACGTGAATAATAACCTTAAAGAATTACTTGAAGCCGCTATTGATAATAAAGTGGACGAAAGCGAAACGGTTACTGCCGAATCTGTTTTAGATCCTTCCCTGCCTGCAAGATGGATTTTTGCCAGAATTACACCTGGCACTACCATCAGCATTGTGACAGATTCCGGTGACATGATCGGTCCGGTTGTCTTTGTTGCTTTTGATCAAGTTCACGGCATCGTATTTGTCACACAGGAAAGCTCTGTAACTCCGCCAGGTCAAGCGACAACATTGATTGATGTAGATAAAGTAGAAAGCGTTACATTCTTCTCATAACCTCTGATGAAAGTTTTATATATCCAGTCGGGATATGGAGGAATATACAGTTATTTTGACTGCTGGGCTGAAGATTGCTTTCAGCGCGCTCAGACAGAATTCATGTCTGCAGATACACCAGACACAGAAGCGCTGTCAAGCATTGAAACGTTTCAGCCGGACTTCGCACTCATGATGGTTGGAGATCACGTTCCTCACGACTGGCTGACCTGGTTAAAGGGTAAGGGTATCCCCGTATATGTTTGGCTGACAGAAGACCCATTTTATATTGATATCAGTCTTCAGGTGATAAAATACGCTGACGCGGTTTTAACAATTGATCAAAATGCTGCTCTCTGTTATCAGGAGCTTGGTTATCAGCATATCTACTATGTTCCGATTCCTGTTAATCATCGGCTGTTTAAAAAAATGGACACCGAACATTCCTTTCATTCACAATTGCTTATCATCGGCTATCCTTACCCTAATCGGGTTCAGCTTGTGAAAGAAGCGGCAAATCTCCCGTACACCGTTCGGGTCATCGGAAAGGAATGGAGAAAATACCTGCCTAAAAAAGTACTCAAACAGCCGCATATAGATGTAGTCAGCACATGGGTTCCGCCTGAACAGGCGGTTCATTATTATAACGGGGCAGACATCGTGATCAATCCACATCGGCCGTATCATTTTACGTTCAACAAAAATAAAAGCCGCATTAAAAATGCAAGCTTTAATAACCGCACCTTTGATATCGCTGCATGCGAAGCATTTCAACTAGTGGATCTCCCCGCGGCACATCCTTTTTCATCCTTTATTTCTTATCACAGCATCGACGACTTTAAGGAAAAAGCCGTTTTCTATATCAATCATCCTGAGGAACGAGACAAAGCTGCGGCGTTAAATTATAAAGAGACGGTTCCTGCTCATACATTTGATGAGCTTCCCGAAAAACTGAAAGCCATTCATCTGGCGCTTTCTTGAAAAATCGTTCATTTCATATGAACGATTTTTTCGTGAACATAAAAAAGCAGCCGAAAATAGGCTGCTTCTTTAATCATCAGATCTGTCCTTCAGCTGTCTTGGATTCACCTGTTTATTCAGGTCAGGTTTTCCGCCAAGATGCTGAGAAATCTGTTCCCATGATACAATTTTGAAATTTTGATTGACAGCTTGTCCATTTTCTATATTTTCTCCGTCCTGCGCTACAAAAATGCCATACGGATATTTTGGCCCCAGCCCGAAACCAAGAACATCAATACCGTCAGTATCACTCGTCCCGTCTATTTTCTCGCCATCCTTAATTTCAAAATTGGCAATATACCGATTGCCTCCCTGCCTTTCATACATCGCATAGCTGTTATTGCCTTGACTTGAGGCGATGAGATAACCTTTTCCGTCCGGCGCATAATAGATGGCCAGTCCCTCAATATCAGCTGTCAAATGCTTTCCATCAGCACGATCAATGACTTTGCCCTGCGATCCTCCAGATGGTTCAGCATTAAATTTCCAAATTGCTGTGTCTTCCTCCGCTATATAGAGATTTCCGTACTCATCATCTGCGACGAGACCTTCAGTTTGAGAATTTAATTTGAATTGCCGCACTTTTTTCCCTGTTACATATCCCTTTCCATTGTCGGCCATTTCATATTGCTCGAACTCTCCTTGTTTTCCCGACACCAACGCATAAAATGCCCCTGTTTTTTGGCTGTGATACAGGCTGAAACCGTAAACCTCAGACATATCAGTGGAAATGGGATGTTTCGGATCTGTGATGCTTTTCAATTCACCTTTTTCCCCATCAATGGCGTAAACTTCAATCGAATTTTTTCCTTCTGTCCGGTTTGAAGCAGCGACAATGTCAATCTGTTTGCCGTTGAGGGGAAAATCATAGCGCAGATCGACATTATTCAGCTTGCCAAACTCGTAAGAATTGATCTGTTTGCCATCCAAATCATACACGACTAACCCGGACTTCTTGTTTGTCGTTATCAATTTGCTTTTTTCCGGATGCTTTGCATCAACCCAAATGGACGGATCATCTGCAGCGTCATCTCCGGAAGCAACCGGCTCAGTCTCTCCCTTTGCCGTCACTTTGAAATGATTCACTTCACCAGCATGATGAGCCGATACCGAATTTGCAGATAGGCTAAGCAATAAACATGTAGCAGCACTAAACAGAATGGTTTTTGGACACTTCATTTTTCAGCCCCCTTATTTAAACCTTCTTTCTTATTGTAAAATATACGAAGTTGGTGAATAGTGAGACAATTGAACCTTTTTTACGTAATGTTTCTGACTCAAAAGAACGCTTTTTTATATCGGCGTGAGAAGATGAAATGGGACCTGCTTATAAGGCGCGAAAATAGAGAATAAGAATATTTAGTACACTGTTTATTTAGTTTAGATTAAGCCCATCTCTTCATTTTTCTTAAAAATTCCCTGCATTTTGTCTTATTGGATGCTTTCATTAACTCGATTAAAAAGTTGAACCTATGATGAATGGTAGAGATAAGAATATAAACCAGAAGTTTTAGCCACTGGCGGAGCGGGATCAATCGGAAGTCAAATTGTCAAACATCTTTTGCTGCTTATACCTTGTATTCAGCAAAGACGACTGTAAACAGTATGGTAAGGAGCCAAAAGTATGCGGAGGATCGGCGGCTTTCAATTGTACTGGGAGATGTTATTACAAAAGACAGAGCTGCCCAAATTATTAAAGATCTGCATATAGAAAAAAGGCATAAAACAAGCCTGTCTATCGATTAGACAGGCTTGTTTTTGCTTGCATTTTATTTGTCAAATAGGTGCTGATAGTTTTCATATCCCTCTTCTTTGAGCTTATCCTTAGGAATAAACCGCAGCGCCGCAGAATTGATGCAGTAACGAAGTCCGCTTGGCCCAGGTCCGTCATTAAATACATGTCCCAGATGGGAATCGGCTGTTCGGCTTCTGACTTCTGTTCGAATCATTCCGTGGCTCGTATCCTGTTTTTCTTCCACTTCTTCTTCCTCAATCGGCTTAGTAAAGCTTGGCCAGCCGCAATGGGAATCAAATTTATCCTTGGAAGTAAACAAAGGTTTTCCTGACACTATGTCAACATAAAGCCCTTCTTCCTTATGATCCCAATACTCATTTTGAAACGGCGGCTCCGTTCCGTTATTTTGTGTGACCTCGTATTGCATACGGTTTAATGATTTTATTCTTTCTTCTTTATTTAGCGTCATTTATTTCGCCCCCCAATGCTCACTGATAAATCCAGCTCTTCCGGAGCCTGTCCGGTAACGCTGATAATGCCCTGGATTCTTTTTATAAAAATGCTGATGGTAATCTTCCGCTTCATAGAATGGTTCAGCCTTTAAAATGTCTGTCACGATAGGATCTTTAAAAATGCCGCTTTCCGACAGCCGCTGTTTTGATGCTTCGGCAAGCTCCTTTTGTTTTTCAGTATGATAAAAAATCGCTGCACGGTAAGAGCTGCCGCGATCAGCGAACTGGCCGCCTGCATCTGTCGGATCAATTTGCTGCCAGAACAGCTCTAATAGCTTTTCATAAGGGAATACATCAGGCTCAAACGTGATTTGTACGGCTTCACGATGCCCTGTTGTTTCGCTGCATACTTCTTCATAGGTAGGGTTTTCAGTATGGCCGCCTGTATACCCGGACACCACTTTTTCGATTCCCGGCTGTTCGTCAAAAGGTTTGACCATACACCAAAAACAGCCGCCTGCAAATGTGGCGAGTTCTTTTTTTTCAGACATACTGGTGCCTCCTTTGTTAATACGTGGTATTATTATATTATAGCATGTAAAAATAGAATGAAAATGATTCTGCTTTTCAATAAAATTCTATAGGTTTTGAGTATTAGCAATTATGTAATGGGGGTTCACAAATTTGAAAGTAAGAACACAAATGATGTATGATATGGAAACTTTACTCCGTAAAGTTTTTAAACAAATACGCAATGAAATCAATGACATTCTAGATAAAGAGCTGTCGCGGAATGAATTTACCATTTTGCGCATTTTAAGTGAACAGGGACCTAAAAAAGTGACTGAATTTGCGCCCATTTTGGAAGTATCAGCAAGCCACATTACAGCAGTGACTGACGCGCTTGTAGAAAAGGAATGGATCACGAGAATCAGATCGAAGGAAGATCGGCGGATCATCCGCATCCACATCACTGAAGCAGGTGAAAAAATCGTTCAGCATTTCAATGAGAAAAAAACTGAATATTTCTTTAAACGCTTTGATTGTTATACTGATACTGAACTTGCCACATTAATCGAGCTTTTCAGCAAACTTGATAAAAAACGGTAAAAAAAAGCACATACCCTCTATCAGGGTATGTGCTTTTCGAAGCGCCCTTTCTTATCTATCAGTAAACAATTTCATCGTTTTCCAGCGGCCGTATCTGTAGTACAAAAACGCCACACAGCTGCTGAATAAGAAACTCATACCGATTCCGAGACCGATCCCTTTCTGTCCAAGCCAAGCTGAAAACAGGGCCGTGAAAGGATATCTCAAAACCCAGAAAGAAATTAAATTTAAAATCAAGACCTGCAACATGGCCCCAGCGGCTCTGACAATTCCGTTCAGCACAAAATTAATACCGATAAACGGATAGAAAAACGCAATCCACCGCAAATATTGTTCACCAAACGCTACCGCGTCAGGCTCACTAATAAATAACCTCATTAAGTATTTTCCCAATATCCAAATGATAATAGCAATGACGAGCATGAATGAAATAACAGATATCACCCCAAGCTTCGCAATCGATTCCACTCTTTTATAGTTTCCGAGTCCGATATTCTGCCCAGCCATGCTGTTGACCGCCGTACCGGCCGCCATAGCCGGAAGTGTGATGATGCTGTCCAGCCGCTGCACCGCGCCAAATCCAGAGACCACATGTTCTCCATATGAGTTGACGACACTCATGATCGCCATCATTCCACCTGTAATTACCATCATCTGCAGACCGGCGGGAATACCGAGTTTCAGAATCAATGCAGTCTCTTCCCACTTAGGAGCTCTTGGCATAGAAAACGGAACTAGCTGATGTTTGATGACATAAAACAAACCATATAGAAACGCAATCCCCTGTGACAAAACAGTTGAATAAGCTGCTCCCGCAATCCCCATGCGGAAAACAGAAATAAAGAGCGGTGCCAGCACAGCATTCAGCACAACGGCAAAAGCGATGAACCTTAACGGTGTTTTGCTGTCACCAAGTGCCCGAAGAACCGTACTGATAAAGTTATAACCAAACAAAAACAGTATGCCGATAAATTGAATCTGTAAATAGATCTCGGCAAGCGGAATCATGGATTCTGGCGTTTGCAGAAGACGCAGCAATGGTTCTGACAAGAAAAAACCGGCTGCGCCGAACCCGATGCTTAAGCCTGTCAATAAAACGACAAAGGCATTGATGTACGACGCCATTCCTTTCTCATCATCTTTTCCTTTTTGCTGAGACAAAATGGTTAAGGTCGCATTATTAAGTCCCAAAATAAAAGACAGCACGGTTAATACAATCGTGCTTGATACCGCGGCCGCGCCAAGCGCTTTTGCCCCCAGCAAATTGCCGACCCATAAACTGTCTATGAATTGAAAAGAAACCTGCAGAGCATTTCCCAGCATAATAGGCATCGAAAATAGGATGAGCTGCCTCAGTACGTTTCCCTTCGTAAAATCGTATGCTTTCATTTCTTCTCCTTGTTCTCTTATATTTTCGTCCAGCCGCATGAAAAAAGAGACGATGTAGCATGTCTCTTTTTTTCACGATTTATCGGCTTTTTTTCGGTCTTTCATGCCAAATGTAAACACCATCACACTCAGAAACAATGCGCAGTACGAAATGTTCAAGTACATTTGATCCATATCTTCAGCGGCCAGATGATGATAAGCAAGCCAGCCGAAGTAAAGGGAAAACGTAAATGATAACAAACTGAAATACTGGTAAATCCGCTTCATTTCAGTCACCTCTATTGTTTAGGATGGTAATAGGAAAATTCAATTTCATCTTGTTCTAAATTAATTTTATTTGCTTTAACATACATCCCGTTCGTTAATGGCATTTCAGACAGACGGACCTCAATGCTTTTATCGCCAGGATGAACATGCACAAAGGATGGAAGTTCATAGAAGCTGTCCATATAATTTAACACAAAGCTAATAGGAATACTCAATTTCCCTAAGGAAAATTTCGTTACATTCAGCTCGACATCGCCATTCTTTTTCACGGTCGGCTCAAATGCGATAAACGCGTCAATTGACGTGGAAAATGCTTTGATTTTCCCCGCTACATGGACATCGTCACCAATATCCACTTTGTAATCAAGCTTGTTTGACGCTTTCTCGTTTAAATATGAGTTGACAAAAGCAGCTAAAGATTCTTTTGTGCTGGTCACTTGAAATCCGTACTCGCTTTTAGAGGTATCCTCTACCTGAGCTTGCTTGCCCGGCAGCATGAGCAGCGTCACAAACCCTACTGCTAATACAATATTGATTGCAAGCAATATAAAAAACAGTCGTTTCCAGTTATTCATGATTTCACCCTACTCTTTCGGTAATCCTTCTTTTTCAATTGCTTGATAGACCCGTTTGGCTATTAAGGAATAACCCGTTCCATTAGGATGAAAATCATCTTCCTCAGAAATTCGTTTACTGTCACTTTTTTGATTGAACAAGTCTTCTATATTAATGATTTTTGCATGTTTATCTTTTTTCAGCTCTTTTTTAGCAATGTTGTTCCAATCTGTGACTACCCCGTTAATTTCCTGTAATTCAGATAGAGTAAATGTAAACGGATTATACATGCTGACATAAATCAGTTCTGCGTGATTATTCAGCGCCCGGATCTCTGAAATGATTTTTTTAAAACGCTTTTCGTACGGCTTTTCCTCTTCCTGGAACGGTTCGACGGTTAATTGCAGGAAGTTTTGGCGAAGGACCTTCATCAGATCATTACCGCCAATTGTTAAAAAGACATAATCTGCATCTTTTATGCCTTTTTGAACGTTTTTATCTTTTAGTTTCTCTAACAAATCTTCCGTACGATTCCCTTTGACGGCATAATTTTTAACGTCTACCTTTTTGACTTGCTCATTTGACCGGATAGAGTCCGCCACCTTGCCAACATATCCCTTGCCCTCGGGATCTCCGACACCTTCTGTAAGCGAATCTCCGACAGCGGCAATGACAATGTGCTCTTTCGTTTTCAGTTCATGGGCTTTTTGTTTTCCCTCAGATGCTGTACGTAAGCTAGTACACGCAGTAAGAAGCAAAATCAAACTGGCCATGAGTGCAAAAATGCGCAGTTTCAATCTTGTTGCTCCTCCCCATTCTACTAGTGGAAAGTGTATCATGTTTTAGGAGATTTGAAAATGCCTTGTCTTCGAGATTACTTGAGTTTGCTGGCTGTTTTCACATCAGCGATGATGTCATCGTATGGTGTATTTTCTACTCCATTGTAATCTTTCAGCACTTTACCGTTAGGGCCTACTAAATAAAAAGAAGATTGATGAATGACCTGGTCCTGGCCTTCAGGTTTCTTCACGATCGCTTTAAAGCTCTCAAACGCAAACGTCTCGATGTCACTTTGACTGTATCCCGTTAGAAAATCCCAGTTATCAAAAGATAAAGGATAATTTGCCGCAAATTTTTTCAGCTGCTCCGGGTTATCATTCTCTGGATCAACACTGAAGGATACAATGCGCACATTTATATCCTCAGCCTTTAATTTCTTTTGAAGATCTGTCATATGAGCTGTCATCGGGGGACATACGGTCTCACAATTGGTAAAAATAAAGTCTGCGAGCCAAACCTCTCCTTTTAAACTGTCTAAAGAAACATTTTTGCCATCTTGGTTTTTAAAAGTAAAAGGCTCCACCTGGTAATTAAGCGGATCCTTAATCTGATGTCCTCCGCAGGCACACAAAAGCAAAAAAATCAGTCCTGCCGCCAACCCTTTGATCATCTTCATGCCGTTCACCCTTTCCAGCTTAAAGCGCTTACTAAATGCCGTGCTCACCTTCCTACATCATTGTTTCATTCTATACCCGCAAAAAAATTCCTGCATGCCCCTTCGTACGCCTGCGCGCGGCATAGCAAAGGGGACACACAGGAATAAACGGCGTATCACGCGTTGTGTTTTAACACCTCTTGATGAAAAACAGCCTGATAATCAGTCCATTTCATCCGGCGCTTCATATATTGTCGGAAAGAATACACTTTTGCCCTGCTATTTGATGAAAACACCTCTTTTAAGTAAATCTGCAAATGCTGATTCAACATAAAGAAATAATGTTCATCTTCCTTTAACACAGGTATTTCTGTCACTTTCACCTGAATCCCGTCGCTTCGTTTGAACTCTAGGCTTTTGAGTAACAAGCTATCAATCCTCATTTTTTGATTGTTTTCTTCTATTATATACAATGCCGGCCGGGCTGTCTGTCATTTTGCGCGGTTGTGCCGAAAAAATCAAATCAGCAGATGGAATAAATCTTGATCCTTATTTACCTCTAAATAATGAAACGCTTTTTTATTCATCCGTTCAATCAGCGGTCCATAGTCAGCTTTGTTTTGAAGCTCAATGCCGACAAGAGCCGGTCCGTTGCTCTTATTGTTTTTCTTCGTATACTCAAATCGTGTAATGTCATCATTCGGCCCAAGAACTTCGTCAAGAAATTCACGGAGTGCACCAGCTCTTTGCGGAAAATTGACGATAAAATAATGCTGAAGTCCTTCAAAAATCATAGACCGCTCCTTCATTTCCTGCATTCTTCCAATATCGTTATTGCCGCCGCTGACAACACATACTACGTTTTTCCCTTTAATTTCTTCCTTATATAAATCCAGTGCCGCAACAGAAAGAGCACCCGCCGGTTCAGCGACAATCGCACATTGATTATATAATTCAAGAATGGCTGTGCATACCTTCCCTTCAGGCACGAGAAGGATGTCATCAACTACGGTTTCTAGCGCTTGAAAGGTTTCATCGCCGATTTTTTTTACTGCCGCTCCGTCCACAAATTTATCAATTTTATCTAACGTAACGACATGTCCAGCTTTGTTAGATTCAAAATAAGACGCAGCGCCCGCCGGTTCAACCGCGATCACTTTTGTCTCAGGAGACACGTTTTTCATATACGTGCCGACCCCTGCAAGAAGCCCGCCTCCCCCGACACTTGCAAATAGAAAATGCGGTTCTGTATCAATGTCATTTAAAATTTCGACTGCCAGAGTTCCCTGGCCGGCCATTACATCCGGATCATCAAACGGATGAATAAAGGTTCGGTGTTCCTGCTCACAGCATTCAACTGCATTTTTATACGCATCATCAAAAGTATCACCTGTCAAAATAATATCGATAAATCCTTTTCCGAACAGTTCCACTTGTGACACTTTTTGTCTTGGTGTTGTGGAAGGCATGAAAATTTTCCCATGAATGCCTAGGTGTTTACACGAAAACGCTACACCTTGTGCGTGGTTTCCGGCACTTGCGCACACGACCCCGTTTTTAGTCTGCTCGTCAGAGAGCTGCTTCATTTTGTTATAAGCCCCTCTGAGTTTAAAAGATCTGACTACCTGCAAGTCTTCTCGCTTCAAATAAATATTGCATTCGTATCTCTCAGAAAGTCTGTCATTCCTTTGCAGCGGTGTGTGAGCCACAACGTCCTTCACGTTTTGATGAGCCTTTAAAATGTCTTTCACTTGGATGAGAGAGTTTTCTTTAAGCAACGGTTTCATGTACAGATTCCTTTCTTGTTTTAAATCCCTATTTAATATGCCATTATAACACGAATATTCAAATAATAAGACAATTATTTTTATTTAGTAAATAAAAAAATCAATCGCATTCTAAGTTCGCCGCATCCAGCAGGCATAAGAACAAAGTTCTAAAGGATAAAAGATGTTTTTAGATGAAAGGCATGTTATAATAGAACCAATTAGAACCAAAAGGAGCCAATAAATGATTACCGCACCTCAACCTTGCACTTTTCATAATCTAATTGGAGAGCATCAACTCTTTCTCGAAACAAAACGAGTCGCTATGCAGTTTGCCTTATCAGAGCTTCCTGTCCTGATCACAGGAAAAGTCGGAACAGGCAAGGATCATTTTGCACAAGCCATACACCAAGGCTCTTCAAGAAATGGCGAACCATTGATCAGTATCAATTGCAGCACCCATTCAGAAGAAAGCCTTGCATACGAGCTTTTTGGCTCTGACGGAATCTCCGGTGCGTTTCAAAAAGCCGCCCGAGGCACACTTCTTCTTAATGACATATGGAATATGCCGGTTTCTGTACAAGCTAAGCTTTTAGAAGCACTTGACTCTGATGGGGAAAAACCGAGAATCATCTGTGCTTCTGTCATCCCGATAACAGAGGTTGCCAAAAATACATTCAGGCAAGACTTATTTTACAGGCTGAATATTTTAACGCTCACATTGCCGGTGCTGACCGAGCGAAAAAGCGATATCCCCCTTTTGACCCAGTATTTCCTTTCAGAATCCGGGCAGCCCTTATTAATTGAGCCTTCAGTCTTTCCGCTGCTTAAACAGCATCCATTTGAAGGGAATGTAAGAGAATTAAAAAACGCAACAGATTATATGGCGGCAGTATCCAGCGGAGGAACCATTCATCCGTATGACGTTCCGCCCTATATACGGGACGGACTAAATGAAAAAACGACGAAGAAAAAAGCGAAGCTTCTGACTTTAATGGAAAAAGCAGAATTTCTGTTTATTTTGGAAACCATAAAAGTGTTAAATGAAAAAGGCGAATCGGCAAGCAGACGGATCATTTCTGAACGCAGCAAAAACAGCCAAACCTCACTAACGCCGCAGCAGGTCAGAAGCCGTCTGGATTATTTGGAGAAAAAAGAGTATGTGACAAAAAGCCGCGGACGTGCGGGCACAAAAATTACGTTAGAAGGGCTGAATTTTTTAGAAACGCTGCAAAAACAAATGATGTAGCAGCGAAAGCGAGGAGAATGTACGTGTATACAATAAAAGAAGAGATTGCCAACGCCATCACCCACGGCATCGGTGTGTTCTTATCCATACCAGCATTAGTGTTCCTGATCATATTTGCGGCTAATTACGGATCCGCATGGGATATCGTCAGCTTTACCATATTTGGTGTATCCATGCTGCTGCTTTATTTGAGCTCCACCCTGCTTCACAGCATTCAGCACAAAAAGACGAAAGATATTTTGGAGATTATTGACCATAGCGCTATTTACGTGTTGATTGCCGGAACCTACACCCCTTTTCTGCTTGGACCGTTAAAGGGCACACTCGGCTTCACCCTGCTGATCATCGTTTGGTCGCTTGCCCTTTGCGGAATCGTGTTTAAAATTTTCTTTGTAAAACGGTTTATCATTTTATCTACCTTGATGTATTTATTAATGGGATGGCTGATGATCATCGCGGTTAAACCTTTATATGCCTCACTGACAGGAGCTGGATTCAGCCTTCTTTTACTTGGCGGTCTGCTGTATTCCGCCGGAACGATCTTTTATATTTGGAGAAAGATTCCCTTCCATCACGCCATTTGGCACAGCTTTGTTTTAGGCGGAAGCGCAGCGATGTTTTTCTGCGTGCTGTTCTATTGTGTGAAAGTGCCGTTTTTATCCTAATGAAAAAGCGCAGTCTCAGTGACTGCGCTTTTTTAGGCCCGTAATTGCTTCTCACTTGCCGGAATATAAGCTTTAGAAAATGACAATTCTATATCTGCTGGTTTTAAGCGTTTAAAAAGCGACCCCTTCAGCACTTCATCTGTTCCTGTCGTTTCCACTATTACAACCGGAAGGCTGCAGCGGGCGGCAAGTTCCAATGGATCGATGCACCCATCTAAAGAAAGAATCATGCTTTGGCCTTTTTCTAATTGGGTCAAAGTATCTTCATATACCTTTTCTGAACTGCTCTCTTGTATGACATTCATCCGTTCAAGCCATTGTCCGATAATCGGTAAGCGAAACACTTTGGGGTTTGCGATAAAACCGGCAGGCTTCTCAATATACCCGGCAATTAAAGCAAGTTCAGCTAATCGCAAACGAGAATGCACATACAAAACAGGACCGCTCGGTATCGGCTCTGGCTGATGGATGGTGATGACAGATCCTGAAATACCGATACAGCCTTCCAAAAACGCCTTTGGCTGCTCGTAAACGAGTGTCATCTGTTTTTTGTATGACAGACGCGGATCCAGCATTCTTTGATTAAACAATTGTTTTATATTTTTTAACAGCATATACACAATGTAAATCACTAGGCAGCTGTAGCGAATCAATTAAAATCCTCCCGCTTCAGATGATGCATTCTTTTTTTCATACACTAAAAATTCATAGTCATACGGATTTTTTTCGTCCTTCGTCCCTTGCTCAGAAGAAACAAGCTTCCATTTGCTCTCATCAAATTCAGGAAAGTAGCGGTCTCCATCAAACTGGTGATGAATTTTTGTCATATACAGCCTGTCCGCATAAGGAAACAGTGCCGTATAAAGCTGTGCGCCTCCGATCACGAAGCATTCCTCAGTATCTGAAGCAATCTGAAGTACGTCCTCTATTGAACTGACAACGGTACACCCTGGAAATTCTGCATCGTGTGCAGATGTCACAACAATATTTTTCCGATTTGGAAGCGGTCGTCCAATTGATTCATATGTTTTTCGCCCCATGATGATTGAATGTCCTGAGGTTACTTTTTTAAAGTATGCAAGGTCATTCGGCAAATGCCACGGCAAATCATTGTCCTTCCCGATAAGCCGATTGGCATCCATCGCGAAGATGAATGAAATCATACGCTGACCGCTCCTTTAATATGCGGATGCGGATTGTAATCTTCAATGATAAAGTCATCAAACGTAAAGCCGAAAATTGAATCAACCTCTCTGGCAAAACGAAGCTTCGGCAGCGGGCGGACATCTCTGGTCAGCTGCAAGTTAACCTGTTCAATGTGATTTTGATAAATATGAACATCTCCGAATGTATGAATAAACTCGCCCGGCTCAAGCCCTGTTACATGAGCGATCATCATTGTAAGCAACGCATAAGAAGCTATATTAAACGGCACACCGAGGAAAACATCGGCTGAGCGCTGATAAAGCTGGCAGGACAGCTTGCCGTCAGACACATAAAATTGGAACAGGCAGTGGCATGGTGGCAAGGCCATTTTATCGATTTCACCAACATTCCAGGCACTGACGATTAAACGTCTGGAGTTCGGATTTGTTTTAATATCTTCAACAAGACGTGAAATTTGATCAATGGTTTCTCCGTCAGCTCCCCGCCATGAGCGCCATTGTGAACCATATACAGGTCCGAGTTCGCCGTTTTCATCGGCCCACTCATTCCAAATACGCACTCCGTTTTCCTGCAGATAGCGTACATTTGTATCCCCCTTTAAAAACCAAAGCAGCTCATGCGCAATTGATTTAAAGTGAAGTTTTTTTGTGGTCAGCATCGGGAAGCCTTCCTGCAAATTAAATCTCATTTGATAGCCGAAGGTGCTGATTGTTCCGGTTCCTGTACGGTCTCCCTTTTTTTCACCATGATCTAAAACATGCCGGCATAATTCTTTATACTGTTTCATTTCATTCATCCTTTAAAAGTAGTCTTATAGTAGTGTAACACAATAAAAAATCATTTCTGAACCCAGAAATGATTTTTTTTATAGATTAGCTGACAACAGGCTTTTCGTCCTGTTCTTTTTCTTCATCTTGCAGATCCTGATGTGTGTGGGCAATTCTGCTCGCTGCTGCGGCTGCAAGTGCTGCGACAATATCATCCAAAAACGTATGGATGCCGTCAGGGCTTTCATCGAGCTCCTTAATAATTCCGATCTTCTCTTTATCCAAATAACCAAAGTTGGTCAAGCCGATCGAGCCGTACACATTAACGATTGAAAGAGGGATAATTTCATCTATGCCGTAGAGCGGTTCATCTGTTTCAACAAGATGCTGCAGCGGTTCAGGAAGAAGCTTCTGCTCTGCAAGCTGATCAAGCGCCAGCCCTGTTAATACAGCATGGATAATTTCACGCTTGTTCAGTACTTTTTCTACATTCTCCATACATACACTAAGCGGGAGATTTGGATTGTATTTTTCCTGAAGTTTTTGAACGATACGCGCAATGTCTTCTATCATAACGCCCCGTTTGTTCAGCATATCCTTTGTTATATCGACCATTTCATTCATTGTGTACTTTTTCATATCTAATGGCATCTCCTTTAGGCACTCATCCAGTTGGGAGGTGTGTTGCGGTCCCAATAAATGCTCCCAAGCTCATGGTGTGATTGAAATCCATCTTCTGCTGTATGATAATGAAAATTAAACCAGTAGCCGTCATGTGGGGGGTGGTCTCTGCGCACATGGAACCTGAGGAGGTCTTCTCCGGTTGTCCGATTGTAAACGTGAAAGATTTTCTCCGTTTTCCCCGCTGAAGGCTTGCTTGAAATCACAACATCTTGATACGCTTCATCATCTTGCAATGTCGCTAAAAAATCACATATGACATTTTCGATTTTCGGCAGAATCTCTTTCCGATAGTCATCTTCAATGACCGGAGCAATTTTGCTGCCAAATTTCAAAAAAGACTGATTTTCAGCGCTGTCAAGGAGCTGTTCCTTGTACGATTGAAAAAGTAATTCGGGGTCTCGCCTGTCTTCCGATTCATAATCATCGTACAAATCATGCTCATCATAAAAAGCGGTGTAATCATTCTGCTCAAGACTGCTCGGCTGTCCTGAAGGCTTGTCTGCCATGAGAGCAGCCGGAGGAGATACGAGCCCAAACGTTACGATGGTAAATAAAACCACAAGGGTCTTTCTCATCCACAAGTTCATGACTGCTTATTCCTCTCTCTTTTATTGTCATGTTTCTCTTATTTTATCATAGGTCGAACATACAAGTCATGCACTATATGAAGCTCTAGCTCAATTTAGGAGATTTGTTGCTTTGCTGCGTGTGTAAAAACGCTTACAATATAATGTGAAAGGAGGCCTTCCACATGATTGACGCTTTGTTTGCAACGGTTTCACTTTTAACATTATTATATTTTGTCGTCATGGAAGTCACCGATTAGAAACAAGCCCGTGAGGTTCTTCACGGGCTTGTTTCGCTTGCGATTTGAATAACACCGTAGTGAAAAAGCGCTGTTTTTCTTTTCAACACGTTAAAACCAAATTGTTCAAAGCGCGGGCTTTTCCAATGGTCTTTGAGTACGACGCTTTTTCTGGCTGCCCGTACCGCTTCTTTGATGCAGCCATCCGCCAATGCAGAATCCTCAGCCAGCTCTCGTAATGGCGCGATGCCATCAGATGACTCTACAGGCTCATGAAACATCGGATCAAAATAAATGACATCTACTGATTTGTCAGGCAGCTGCTTTAGATAGTCAAAGCAATCCGCATGATTCACTTGTATTCTTCTCATGGCAGCTTGAAGCTGTTCTATACCGGTTTCCCATGAATGGAGTCCCGTATTCACCAGAACGGACACAAGCTTGTTTTTTTCCAGCCCGATCACCGAACCGGTTTCGCCAACCGCCATACTTGCGATAATGGCGTCGGAAGCCAGCCCGAGCGTGCAATCCAAAAAAGAATCTCCGGCCGTTAAGCCAGCTGCCCGAAGCATTGGCTCTTGCTCGCCGCGAATCAACCGTTTAGCTCTGAACATCGCTGTATTCGGATGGAAAAAGAATTTACCGCCTTGTTTTGTATAAAGTTCGAACCGCTCTTTTCCAACCACGAGCAAATCACGCTCAGCTGCCTTCAGCATATTTTCAACCGTTTGTTTATTTCGGCTGCAATATTGTATATCCAGCTCTTCCGAAAGCATTTTTGCGATCTTTATCGTGTGGTCTGACGGTCTATAGCTTGTTGTAATCATGATTTATACTCCAAAAGAAAATGCCCGGTAAACGGGCATTTAGCAGTGTGCATCAAAGGCATCAGTCAAGTTTTTCATGATTTCTTCCATTTCGTGCCCTTCAATCTCATGGCGCGGAATAAAATGCACGACTTCTTTGCCTTTCAAAAGAGCCATTGACGGTGAAGAAGGCTCCTGGCCTGTTAAATACTCACGCATTTTTGCAGTGGCTTCTTTATCCTGGCCCGCAAATACTGTCACCGTATTGTCAGGTGTTTTGTCGTTCTGCAGGACTGCCTGCGTTGCCGCAGGACGCGCAAGACCTGCCGCACAGCCGCAAACAGAGTTAACGACTACGAGAGTTGTGCCCTCTGCTTTCCCCATGAAATTTTCTACTTCTTCTGCTGTTGTTAATTCTTCAAAACCGGCCCCAGTCAGCTCGCGGCGCATCGGAACGACAAGCTGGCGCATATATTCTTCATAAGCCATTGACATAAAAAAGCCCCCTCTAAATATCCTTCATCTGAAGTAAAGGATACTATAGAGAGAGCCGGATTTCAAATGTTCACATCTTAAAACAAGAGAATGTGATCCCGATGTCTAGATTTTCATGATACCGCCCGTATTGGCACTTGTCACAAGTTTAGAATAACGGGCCAAATAGCCGGTTTTCACTTTTGGCTCAAAGCCTTTCCAATTCGCTTTCCGTTTTTCCCATTCTTCTTCCGGTACTTGAACGTCCAGAATGCGTTTTTCGATATCAACGATGATATGATCGCCGTTCTCAACAAAGGCAAGCGGTCCGCCTTCTGCTGCCTCTGGTGATACGTGTCCGATTGAAAGGCCTCGGGATGCCCCGGAAAAACGTCCGTCTGTAATCAACGCTACTTTCGGACCAAGCCCCATTCCGACAATCTGTGATGTAGGTGCAAGCATTTCAGGCATACCCGGCCCGCCCTTTGGCCCTTCGTAACGAATGATGACGACATCGCCTTCTTTTACTTTCCGGTTGATAATGCCGTCTAGCGCCTCATCCTGAGAGTCGAATACGACAGCTGGCCCTTCATGTCTCGTAATACCGTTCTGTACGCCGCCAGTTTTGATGATAGCGCCGTCCGGAGCCAGATTTCCGAATAATACGGCAAGGCCTCCCTTTTCAGTGAATGGCTGATCTAATGGATGAATGACGTTATAATCCTTCACTTCATGACCGGCAACGGTTTCTCCGAGTGTTTGACCTGTAACTGTCAGCGCGTCTAAATGAAGTGCTCCTTCTTTTTTGGAAAGCTCATTCAATGCTGCAGACACACCGCCCGCTTCATGAAGATCTTCAATAAATACATCAGATGCAGGTGCCAGCTTGGACAAATGCGGCACGCGCTCCGCAACTTCATTGATGCGTTCCAAAGAGTATTCAACGCCAGCTTCATTTGCCAGGGCAAGCGTATGAAGTACAGTATTTGTTGAACCGCCGAGCGCCATGTCAAGCGCAAACGCATTGTCAATCGCTTTTACCGTGACGATATCTCTCGGTTTGATGTCTTTGCGAATGGTTTCCATTAATTGCTTAGCTGATTTTCTGACAAACTCTTTTCGATCCGGGGATGTCGCGAGAATGGTTCCATTACCAGGCAAAGCCAATCCAAGTGCTTCTGACAGACAGTTCATTGAGTTTGCTGTAAACATTCCGGAGCAAGATCCACATGTCGGGCAGCCGAACTGTTCTAATTCTTGAAGTTCGCTTTCCCCGATTTTTCCGGCTTGATAAGCACCGACTCCCTCAAATACTGAAGATAGAGAAATTTTGCGCCCGTCGCTTGTTCTTCCTGCAGCCATTGGTCCCCCGCTGACAAAAATGGTCGGAATGTTGATGCGCACAGCCGCCATAAGCATTCCCGGCGTAATTTTATCACAGTTCGGAATACAGACCATTCCGTCAAACCAGTGCGCTGATACGACAGTTTCCACTGAGTCAGCGATGATCTCGCGGCTTGGGAGCGAATATCTCATTCCGATATGCCCCATCGCAATTCCGTCATCTACACCGATTGTATTAAATTCAAACGGTACGCCTCCGGCTTCTCTGATTGCTTCTTTTACGATTTTCCCAAACTCCTGCAAGTGAACATGACCGGGAACGATATCAATATATGAGTTACAAACCGCAATAAACGGTTTGCCAAAATCCTCTTCTTTTACACCTGCTGCGCGAAGCAAACTGCGGTGCGGTGCTCTATCGATTCCTTGTGTGATCATGTTACTGCGTAATTCTGCCATGGTGATCCTCCTAAATAGTCTCAATTGTTAGATTGAATATTATTTTAACAATTTTCAGTTTATTTGTGGGCTGTTTTTGCTAAATTGCATGATGTCAGGCCGCCCTATCCTCGGTTGTTGATTCATGTTTTTATATTTATATAGCTTTCTGTCGATGTGAACCCTCCAACTATTTAATATTGTTACTTACTATATATAGTTTTCGACTATTTTTCAACAATATTCGAAATAATTTTTATAAAAAGTGAATTCAAACTAAAAAGGTGCATGATCTGCACCTTTCCTTCTTTTTTATTCGCCTTTTCTTCTGCTTTCTGTCATTTGCTTCCAGACTGAACCTTTTGCCTCTTCACCATGTTCAATTCGTTCCAGCGCCATTTTCACTTGAAGGCTCACTTCAAATTCTGGATCATCTTCAGCAGCCCGCAAAGCTTCAATTGCGCTTTCATCACCGACTTCGTAAAGGAACATAGCGGCGCGCCAGCGGACTAGCTTGCTCGAGTCGCTTAACGATTTTATCATCGCAGGGATGGCTTGAGGGTCGCCGATATCAGACAGGCAGTCTCCAGCCGTCCTTCTCACCGATACAGACTTATCCTCAAGCGCCTTATACAATAGAGGAAGAACATCAGGTGATTCAATCATTCCTAAATACACAACAGCCTGCCTTCTAATGGATACCTTTGGATCATCCAATGCTTTTTGCAAAACGGGGATGTCCTCTTCTTTTGGATCCATCTGCTCCAAGTGTGCGTAACGCTGTTTCCAATCCTCATCATCCAGCATGTCGAGCGTGACTTTATAGGCTTTGCGCTGTACCGTTTGTTTCGTTTCGCCTTTCCCTTGAGCCGCTGCATCCGTCAGCCGTTTCAGCCTTTCATCACTGTATGCGGCCTGAAGCTCTTCTGTCACGTCATGGCCGATTTCAGTAAAATCGCCGAATCTGACGCCTTGTTCTTTCCAGGCTCGTTCAAATACAACATTTGACGCTTCAGCTCTGAGTTTTAAGATCGCCTGCTGAAAACGGTCAGGAAGCCCGAAGCGTTCTTCACGCTCGCCATCTGTTAATTTGACTTGCATAGGAATTCCGCTGAACATCTGTACAAAAACTTTCACCTCTCCAAATGACTCTTGTTCCGAGCGGTTTTCTGCACTCTCAGCGCTTTCCATTCCAAATGCCGTCCGGACTTGCGGTAAAATGTCTTTCCAGTCATATCTGGCGTTCCGTTCAACCGCAAGAAAGTCGGCAACATGATATACCCCTTTAACTCCTTCAATATTTAGGATTTCCACGACAACAGGCGGGGCGCCTTCTGCCTGATCCGGTTTATAATTATTGCTTTTGCCCGCCGGAAGCTCTTCCGTTAAGATGACCTTCATTGTGTTCGGGCTTGGCGTCGGTTCAATTGATTTTATCTTCATGATTGTCCTCCTATAGCCTATATGTGACTTATTCTAACATAGTCGCCCCGCGCCTTCTATTACGGTGTTTCAATATCAATTCCGGGAATTTCTTTTTCTAATTGACTGACGAAATGAAGCATAAATTTATGCCTCTCGTCAGCGATTACTCTTGCGGTATCTGTATTCATCATATCTTGGAGGAGCAGCAGCTTGCCGAAAAAGTGGGCATAGGCACTCTTATTATTTCCATAAAGGCGATGTCCCTTTGCGCCAGCAAACATAAACGCTCTTGCTATTCCTACTGCCCCGATCGCATCCAGCCTGTCAGCATCCTGTACAATTCTCCCCTCAAGTGAAAGCTGTTCTTTTCCGAACTTTTCCCTGTCCCGAAAGGACATTCTTGTAATAATGTGAATAATTCTTTCAGCCTCTTCTTTTCCGGCTCCTAAAGAAACAAGCCGTTCATACACCTCGCTGACTGAAAGCCTGGCTGCGTCAGGCAGCTTCACATCAATCAAATCATGAACCAAGGCTGCCGCTTCAACGATGAACAAATCCGCATTTTCCTTTTTCCCAATATATAAAGCAAGCTTTGCAACTCTTGATACATGAAGCCAGTCATGACCCGAGCTTTCCCCGTTCAGAACAGATTTGACCCATGTCCTGATTTGCTCTGTCTGCATCCGTTTTCGATCCTGCACCAAAACACCCTCTTTAATGTCCTAATAACTTCGCAATAACGTCTTCCAGCTCTTTCGGATTTGTGTTTGGCGAATAGCGGCCGGCTATTTTTCCGTTTCTGTCCACTACAAATTTAGTGAAATTCCATTTGATTGCCTTTGTTCCGAGCATGCCTTTCGCATGTTCTGTCAAATACACAAAAAGCGGGTGGGCGTTTTTTCCGTTCACCTCCACTTTTGAAAACATGGGAAACGTAACACCGTAATTTGTTTTGCAAAATTCCTGTATGCCTTCCTCATCGTCAGGCTCCTGATTCATAAATTGATTGCAGGGGAACCCTAAAATCTCCAGGCCCTCCGGCTGGTATGTATCATACAGCTCCTGAAGCTGCTTAAATTGAGGTGTAAAGCCGCATTTACTGGCTGTATTTACAATGATCAACACCTTTCCGGCAAATGGCTGAAGTGTCATGTCTTTACCTGTAATGGTCCGTACCCTCATATTATATATAGACATTGAAATTCCCTCCTACTGAACCTGAGTGCTGTGATTATTTTACCTTTTTTCCTGTTTCAAAACAAAACGGAAGCTTATATACATATAGTTTTATGAATTGGCCAGCTGTTCATTTGTACAGACATCGTGCTCAACAGATGTTCTTCCCCCATAGGATCATTTGCTTATGAACAGAAACATGTCTAATAAGAGGGAGCTATTATTGTATGGATCACATGACACCTGAAAAAACTCATTACAGTGAAACCAAAAGTCATATGTTTGCGTTTATTATATAGTGTTTTCTGCTGTTCCCCTCCAAACCCTTTTAGATAGATTGAAAATTGGCGAGAAAATTCCTATAATGAAGAAAATTAACGGGGAAATGATGGAGGTGGCACGTTGCCTATTAATATACCTACACACCTGCCGGCAAAACAGGTGCTTGAGAGTGAACATATCTTTGTAATGGATGAAAGCAGAGCATTCCATCAGGATATCCGGCCGCAGAAAATCATTATTTTAAATTTAATGCCGAAAAAAATTCAAACGGAAACTCAGCTGCTCAGACTGCTTGGGAATTCGCCTTTACAGGTCCATTTTACATTTTTAATTCCAAGCACACATACACCGAAAAATACAGCAAGGGAACACCTTGATGAGTTTTACACGACATTCTCCAATATCCGTCATAAGAAATTTGACGGCATGATCATCACCGGTGCGCCGATTGAGCATTTGGCGTTTGAAGATGTTTCTTATTGGGAAGAGCTCAAGGAGATTATGGAATGGAGCAAAACGAATGTCACGTCAACCTTGCATATTTGCTGGGGTGCTCAGGCAGGTTTGTACTATCATTACGGCGTGGAAAAAATTGAAATGCCGAAAAAAATCTTTGGTGTGTTTGAACATACTGTTCTTTCCAAGCACGAAAGATTGGTAAGAGGTTTTGACGAGCTATACTACGTGCCGCATTCCCGGCATACAGATATAAATATGGAACAACTGCAAGCAGTGCCCGAGTTAAACATTCTTACTGCATCAAAGGAAGCAGGGGTTTGCTTAATTGTGTCAAAAGACGAAAAACAAGTCTTTTTAACAGGACACCCTGAATATGATACAAATACGCTTCTTCAAGAGTATGAAAGAGATCTGGAACGAAACCTTTCGACTGTCGAGACGCCGAAACATTATTTCGCAGAAGACAGCAAAGAGCCTGTAAATCGCTGGAAAGCACATGCGACATTATTGTTTATGAACTGGCTTAATTATTATGTTTACCAAGAAACTCCTTATGAATGGGACTAATTTTTCTTTTTTAAGTGATACGCTGAGCAAAAAATATGATAAAATACATCTGATTCAGTATGCGTATAACAAAAATTTAAAATACTGGAATCCGAATCTTTTAAAATTAGCTTAATTTTTTCACTGCATTAATAATTCAATTATGTATTTGTGTTATGTTTATGTATAGACAATAACTCCTTACGATGCATGAAGCTTGCTTGTTGTTGATTACATTGAGGTGAATTTACTTGAATACCAATAAAAGAGTATTAATTTTGACTGCAAATTACGGAAATGGACATGTACAGGTAGCCAAAACGCTTTATGAACAATGTGTACGTCTAGGCTTTCAGCATGTAACAGTTTCTAATTTGTACCAAGAGTCAAATCCGATTGTTTCAGAGGTAACTCAGTACCTTTATTTAAAAAGCTTCTCAATCGGAAAACAGTTTTATCGTTTGTTTTATTACGGAGTTGACAAAATCTATAATAAACGCAAATTCAATATTTACTTTAAAATGGGAAATAAACGATTGGGCGAACTTGTGGAAGAACATCAGCCCGATATCATTATTAATACATTTCCGATGATCGTCGTACCCGAATACAGACGGAGAACAGGTAGGGTTATACCTACCTTCAACGTCATGACTGATTTTTGCCTTCATAAAATTTGGGTTCACGAAAATGTGGATAAATATTATGTAGCGACAGATTATGTGAAGGAAAAACTGATTGAGATCGGCACACATCCCAGCAACGTAAAGATTACGGGTATCCCGATCAGGCCTCAATTTGAAGAATCTCTGCCGGTTGAGCCGATTTATAAAAAATACGATCTTTCGCCTGACAAAAAAGTGCTGCTCATCATGGCTGGCGCACACGGTGTATTAAAGAACGTAAAAGAGTTATGCGAAAACCTTGTCATGGATGATCAGGTGCAAGTGGTTGTCGTATGCGGAAAAAATACGGATTTAAAAGAATCCCTGAGCGTACTTGAAGCAGAAAACGGCGATAAATTAAAGGTTCTCGGCTATGTTGAGCGAATTGACGAGCTCTTTCGGGTCACAGATTGCATGATTACAAAACCAGGCGGCATTACGTTGACAGAAGCAACTGCTATCGGTGTTCCTGTTATTCTGTACAAACCAGTTCCTGGACAAGAAAAAGAAAATGCAATTTTCTTTGAGGACCGCGGGGCTGCCATTGTCGTGAACCGGCATGAAGAAATTCTAGAGGCTGTCACCTCCCTTCTTTCAGATGAGGATACCTTACAGCGAATGAAGAAGAACATTAAGAGTCTTCATTTGGCACACTCCTCTGAAGTGATTTTGGAGGATATTTTGAAGGAATCAGAAATGATGACGACCAAACAAAAAGCCAAGGCGCTTTCTTAACTGATGTTCTTTCAGGAGCACACGAAAAATCGTGTGCTCTTTTTATTCACATCCACATTTTCGTAAAAGCGGTTACATTTTTTTTGAGAAATGTGCCCTTTTTTTGAAAAATAAGCAGTTTCGCAACTTGACGCGTGCTGCCAGATGGTGTATAGTTGAACCATCATTTAACAACGCAACGAAGTTAAATGATGACAAAATTTTTTTTAGCACATGGGTGCTACAGTACTAGGAGGAATTAAGCAATATGCAAAACGGTAAAGTAAAATGGTTCAACAACGAAAAAGGATTCGGCTTCATTGAAGTAGAAGGCGGAGACGATGTATTTGTTCACTTCACAGCAATCGAAGGAGAAGGATACAAATCATTAGAAGAAGGACAAGAAGTTTCATTTGAAATTGTCGAAGGTAATCGTGGACCTCAAGCTTCTAATGTTGTAAAACTCTAAACTCAATACAAGTTGACAAATAGAGGAGAGGCAAATGCCTCTCCTATTTGATTTTCATTTGAATTTCGATCGCTAAAATATTTTGTTTGCACCTCTGCTCAATCTCTTCAATATGCTTTTCCATTGATGGCTTTCCTTTTTTCGCAATATCCGCAAGTTCTTCTAAATCATTGTATATTTCTATAAATGTTTTGTGAAGGATTGATTTTAAGTCTTTATCATCCATAGCTGTGTTCCCCTTCTCTACCAAGATACCTCAAATAGTAAAACAGACCTACTCATTCAGGTTCAATAGTTATATCGGCTTATTTTTTATTTTATTTTCTATTTTGGCACATAAATTATAAAAAAACTCTGCAAAATAGTTGCGGAGGTGTTTTTTTGTGAACTCAGAATTTCATGATGAGGATCAGACTGGATTTACCGATAAACGGCAGCTGGAGCTAGCGGTGGAAACAGCGCAGAAAACGACCGGCGCCGCTACAAGAGGCCGAAGCTCCACAGTACTCAATTCCGCATACCAAGCCATCGAGGACGCCAGAGAACTTTCACTGTCTCAAGAACTGGCAGCTCTTGATGATCCTGAATTTGTACAGCAGCAACAGCAGCTGTTAGATGCCTGTCAGCATCAGCTGGATGAATTCCAAAAATAAAACCGCAGCTTCTGCGGTTTTATTTTTTAGTGCTTAGTTAAGACATCTCCATATGACTTAAGCTTTTCACCCACTGTACATTTATTGATACAAAATGAATGTGCATATGTTTTGCCAAATTCCTTGCGAAACTGCTTCTTAATAAAACAGTCCTTGCAATATTCATCTTGCAGTTCTGTCAGTTCCTTATATATAGCTTTCTTATCCAATATTGTCATCTCCGTTACAGTCTAATTTCATGTGGCTTTCTACGAATTGATGAGATAGGATTTTTTTTGCGAGGCCATCAGCTTCCTGATTTTCTTTTCGCTGTATCGTTTCGTATGTCGGACTCAGCTTTAGTGACTCAAGAAGCGCTTCTATTTTATCAAGCCATTCATTATGGGAGGGATCATAGCAAGGCCAGCTGCCGACAAGCTGGTTCAGCACAACAAGAGAGTCCCCTCTGATCGTGATTGAATTTCTGCTAGCTCCGAGCTCTCTTACTTCTCTTATTGCTTCATAAAGAGCGGCATATTCAGCTTCGTTATTGGTTTTCAGACGGAAGCTTTTATTTTTTCTTAAACGGTGGCGCGTCCCTCCCAATGTATAATAAATGACGATTCCGAGCCCGGCCAGCTGGCTTTCCTTATCGAAACTGCCGTCAAAATAAACGGTAATGTCATCGGGTTCATGCGCAAGCTCCTCAGTCAGCTTTTCTAATTCCTTCAGCGTCCAGATGCCGCCCTTCTCATCTTCGAATTCAAGTTCCTTCATATAAGGAAAACGGCCGAGTTCCCTCGCAAGCATACGCGCTTCCTGAACAGTCAGCCAGTTTTCGCCCAAAAACGAGACAGGCCCTGTCCCTTTTGCTTCTATTTTCATGTGCGGTCTGAGATTCAATATAATCACCTTACCATTCATTAGTTGCCGGGCTTGTGCTATAATCAAACCACTATTAACCCGGAAAGGAAGCTTCTTCATTTTGTTTAATAACTCTTTTTGGATCTTTTTTGCGATCATTCATTTTATCATTGTTCTTTTATTTTATAAAGGATTTGGCAAAATGGGTTTATTTGTGTGGATCGGCTTTGCAACAGTCTGTGCCAACCTTCAAGTCGTCAAAACGGTTGAACTGTTTGGCTTAACAGCAACGCTTGGGAATGTGATGTACGGCACAATCTTTTTTGCTACAGATGTGCTGAATGAAAAATACGGGCCAGCTGAAGCGAGAAAAGCTGTATGGCTTGGGTTTTCGACTCTCCTGACACTGACATTTGTTATGCAGGGCGTTTTGCTTTTCGAACCCGCTTCGAGCGATATTTCACAAACAGCGCTGGAAACGATTTTCGGTTTTCTCCCGAGAGTTGCTTTGGGAAGTCTGCTTGCCTTTATCTTCAGCCAAACACTGGATGTTTATGTATATTCTGCAATTAGAAGGATATTTCCTTCCGATCGGCTTCTATGGCTGAGAAACGGCGGCAGTACAGCAGTCAGCCAGCTGTTTGATACATTCATTTTTACCGGAGTCGCTTTTTTTGGCACATATCCGGCAGATGTTTGGCTTCATATTTTTATTTCTACATATTTGATTAAGTTTGCGGTTTCTCTGATTTCGCTGCCATATGCTTATGCGGCGAAAAAAATAATTCCGAGTGACGAAAGGAGTACATGATGCCTACAGAAATATATGTTGACGGAGCGAGCGCCGGTAATCCAGGGCCTTCTGGCATCGGCATTTTTATCAAACATGAAGGAAAAGCAGAATCTTTCTCGATTCCAATCGGAATGCATACCAATCAGGAAGCAGAATTTCTGGCGTTAATTGAAGGCATGAAACTGTGTGCAACGCGCGGGTATCAATCGGTCTCCTTTCGAACTGATTCAGATATCGTGGAACGCGCAGCCGATATAGAAATCGTGAAAAACAAAGCGTTTCAGCCGTTTTTGGAAGAAATCATCCGATTAAAATCAGCCTTCCCTCTTTTTTTCATCAAATGGATTCCGGGAAAGCAAAACCAAAAAGCCGATCAGCTGGCAAAAGAAGCGATTCGGATGAATGACAGGAATTAAATTAAGCAGTATGGTTCATCCTATTGATGAGGTGAACAAATATGAAAAAGAAAGATAAGGGCCGGCTGACCGGCGGTGTTTCCCCGCAAGGCGATTTAGAAGGAAATACACATAATGACCCCAAAACAGAGCTTGAGGAAAGAGCTAAAAAAAGCAATACAAAACGCTAGAGGTGATCTTACACGATCTCTCTAGCGTTCAGTTTTTCAAGCATACGCTCAATTCCTTTGATTTGATGGCGGCGAAGCATGACAGCCGCCTGCTCCATTTGCAATGTAAAAACAGCTTCTGTCAGCGTACAGACTAACGGAACCGAGCAGTTAATTTCAGCAAGCTTTCTCGATATTTCCAGGTCGCTTATACCTTGCTGAATTTTCCCCTGCTGTCCCTTTGGAAGAAGCGACAGATTCTCCAGCAAGCGGTCGATTGTTTCGTATTCACGAATCAGTTTATACGCGGTTTTTTCTCCAATGCCTTTTACTCCGGGATAATTATCACTGGAATCGCCCATCAGCCCTTTGATGTCAATTAAAGCCTTGGGCAGGACACCTGTTTCTTCGTAAAATACATCTTTTGTATACACTTTATAATTGCCGATTCCTTTTTGTAGCAGCGCAACGCTTACTTTGTCCGTTAACAGCTGAAGTAAATCCCTGTCGCCTGTTACGATCGTAATATCGGCTTCTTCAGAAAACATAGCTGCAAGTGTTCCAATGCAATCATCCGCTTCATATCCGGCAAGGCCAACATTCATGATGCCAAGTTCAGCGGCCGCTTCCTTTGCCAGATCAAATTGGGGGATCAGTTCAACCGGCGGCTGGCTTCGGTTTGCCTTATAATTCTGGAACAGATCATTCCGGTACGTTTTGCTGCCCATATCCCAGCAGCATACAACATGTGTAGGCTGAAATGTTTCCACGGCTGTGATTAAATGCTTCAAAAATCCGTTGACGCCGTTTGTCGGAACCCCGCTGTCATTTATCATAAAGTTGCGATGCACGGCTGTGGCGAAAAATGCCCTGAATAAAAGAGCCATGCCGTCAACAAGCAATAATTTATTTTTCATATGATAACTCCTTTTTCTATCAGTCGATCTATTTTACCATAAGTGACGCGAAAATAAAAAAACAGCATCTCTTGTATAGAGATACTGTTTTGGATGGTTCAATCAATCGTTATGTCTTTTATTGCTGGCAATCAGCTTTTCAGCTTCACGTCCTGCGTAAGAGTCGAAATGGGTTTGAAACCCGTTTTTCTTTTTGGCATTGTTATTGGCCTGTGCATTTCTGTTACCCAGCTTTGTTCTGCCCAACATAAATCCCCCCTTACGTCGGATACATATAGTATGCGCGTAACGGGGGATCTGCACTCGAGGCAGGATCATCCAGCTTATGTGCGGCTGACGTATTCTTTGACCATTTCTTTTGATACCAGACGTCTAGTCGGTACGATGCCTTTCTTGGCCAGCTGATTCATCTTTTCTGTCACTTCATTAATGGCATCTGTGGAAAATGGCTCATCGTTTTTGCATTTCGCAACAGCTTCTTCAATCGCCATTTCACGAAGGTGTTCAAGCTGCATAAATGTTTTAATATGCTCGTGCTGTTTTGCAGAATGTGCAGAAATTGCTTTATGTACCTCAGACATCAATCGTTCATCTCGCTTTTTCTATTTAGTCTATCATGACTTGAAATGCAAGCCAACTGAATTTTTACATTTTGATTGTATCACCTGATCTCTGCCAAGTTATACATGCTTGATATGCTTCTTCAACCTCTTTCATACGTTCCCCTTCTGCGTATCCTTCTACATACGTATCTCTTTGACCCTCTATTTGCGCCAATGCTTTTTCCGCCATTTCATACTGCAGGCGTCTGACATATTCAGCATAATGAGATATAAGGCTTTCTTCTTCATTTTTGATCCAGAGCTCCGTTATTTTCATAAGCTTCGTCCGCACCGCTTCAATGAAGCCTGCTTTTCCTTTCTGTTCAAAAAACTGCTTCGGAGATTTGATTTGTTTTTGTTCCTGTTCAAATGCACGTACATCGATTTCAGGTTCAACTTCTTTCAGCTGTATGCTGTTAGAAAGCTGATCATCCGCATAAATGGAGAAATAACCGTCTTCCTTCAATGTGTTTTGACAGCTTTCCAGCCACTCTTCAGTGATATGCCGTTCGATGAAACCGCTCATTCGAATATCGAGCGTTTTGATCTCCTGAATATACTCAAATTGATATTCATGTAATACGGTTTTCATCGCCGCACCGATATTCTTTTTCCAGTCTCCATTTTGAAGACCTGGATGAAATGATGATTTTAACAAATCATTCGCAAAAAAGGACAAACGCTGTGTAATGTGATATAGCTGCTCCCTTGTATCCTTTTTTACTTTCTCAATAATGGTTTCTGAATTGCGGCGTTCCTTGATAGCAGCTGCTGCCCGCTCAAACGATAATAGAAGACGCTTTTTTTGCGCTTCCTTTTCTTCTTTGGACTGATGCTGAGATTGATGAAGCTGTACGACCGTTTCACATAGTTTGTCTGCTTCTGAGCTAAGCTGTGCCGCAGCTGCTTTCTTTACATCGACCTCAATAAACTGGTCTAACTGTTCTCTTACTTTTGAGAACTGATTATGATTCGTTTTCGATTTTCCTAAGAGCTCTTCTTTACTTGACACATAAAAGAGCTGCGGATCATGAATTCCTTCTTTTAAAAGCTCTGATCTGACATAATCCGTGACTGTTTCGAGTTCTGCTTTATCTTTCGCTAGATCAGCAGCATTAATGACAAAAAACATTTTATCCATGCTGAGCGATTCTTTCACGAGTCCCAGCTTACGTAAAAATGAGCGGTCTCCTTTCGAGAACGAATGCTGGTAATAGGTCATGTAAAAAAACGCATCGGCATCCTTGATATATTGAAATGCAAGTTCTGTATGCCGTTTATTCAGACTGCTAGCCCCAGGTGTATCAACGATCGTAATTCCTTTTTCAGTCAGCGGGCATTTAAAATAAACGGTCACTTCCTTAACAGCACAAGCCGTTGTCTCCTCGGCTACATACGGTTTTAACTCGGAGAGCGGAATCGTTAATATCTTTTGGGCTTGAATGTATTGCTGATATTTTTCATAGGCAAGCAGGAAATGACTAATCATATTGATTTGTTCTTCTTGCAGACGCTCTTTTTTGATTGCCTTTTTCCATTTTTCCGCAAATGACCATCCTTGTGGTTCCTCTTGCATTCCTGTGAGCTGCATGATTTCAGCCGTAATGTCATCCTCCGTCTTAAAAATGACATCCGCTGTTTTGTGGGATTTGCCGTTTACCGGTTTCGTTATTTTGTTAATCGTTGCTGTTGTCGGTGTCGGTGATGACGGCAGCACCCTTTCACCAACCAGCGCATTGGCAAATGAGGATTTTCCCGAACTGAATCCTCCAAATAGAGCAAGTGTGAATTTTCGGCCTTCCAGCCTTTTAATCCTTTCACGAAAAGCTGAGATTTGTTTTGACAGCATACGATATTCGCCCAATAGATCCGACAGTGTGTAAAAGCGTTTTATCTGATCTTGAAGCGGCAGCTCTTTCCCGCTTTTTATTTCTATTTTTTGGGTCTGCTGCTGCATATACTGTGCTTGGCTTTGTTTCTGTTCTGGAGCTTTAACCTTTTTTTTCTTCTTTCTAAACCAGTCCAGATCTATGTTTATTGGGCTTGCAGACGCCTCTTCCCAGATCGCCCACATGCGGCCGGCTTTCTCACGGGCATATTGTTCGTGACTGGCCTGTTTTTGAAGACAAGCCAGCTTTTCCGATTCCTGTGTGAGACGGCTATTGATCGTTTCCTGTTCTATGGATGCGCTCTGTTTTACCGTATCGGTAAGTGTCTTGATGATGTCTGATGCTTCAACTTTCGCCTCTTTACGGATCAGCTCTGCCAAATCTTTTGTATATTGCAAGACATATTCAGAAGAATAGGCTGCGCCTTGTTTGACTGCGCGTTCAATGATATCAACATGAAGCGGCGTGCGATAAGCCTGGATCAGCTTTTCACTTTCAGCTGATTGAATACCAAATCCCTTGGCGAGCTTATGTAAGATATCTATGATATGCCAATCCGCTTCCGCTTCCGTTCTATTTTTTATATCAGAGAAAAACTCATTTCTCCTTTTTTCTCTTTCCTGTGCAGTCTTTGCTTTTGAAAAGAAAAACCCAGTCTTAAAAGAGGGTTCACGTGATTCTAAGTAAGCTGCTGCCAATTCACGCATTTCAAAAGGCGTCAAGTTAGCGTTTTTTAAAATTCGATTGACTTCCTTCTGCATCGTGCTTTCTGCCTCAATCGGTTTATTTGCTGCTTCGGCTGATTGAAACTGCAGGGAATCGACCAGTCGTGCTTGCTTTTCAAGCTTTTCTCCAGAACTTGGATTTTCCGTATCCTCTTTCATGAGCATCTCTGTGTGCTCTCTCAATAAATTCTGTACTTTTTGTTCGGTAATGGAATGCAAATTTCTTTTTGACTGCTGTTCGATTCTTTTTAACTTTTTTCGCAGGATACCGATTTGATTGAATGGGTGATTCGGTTCCGTCACCGACGTGAAAAAGAGTGCATCCTCTGGAATTCCTTCTTGACAAAGCATCGCCTCCACTTGCGCCTTGTAATCTTCAAAGCGTGTCTCGGTCTCATCATGTCTGTCAATTTGATTAACGATAAAATATATATTCGGAATGCTGTCTTTGATTGACCTCAGAAACAGTACATTTTCCTCTGAATGGACATGGTTATAGTGAACCACGTAGAACAGCGCATCTGCTTGGTGAAGAATAGATGCCGCCGATAAAAAATGAGCCTCATCTGTTGAGTCAATCCCGGGGGTATCAATATATGCAACTCCTGGTTCGACTTCAGTATACCGGTCAAAAATTTCTACAGTTTCAATCTGCTCCCCATCCTTGCAATATTGCTGCACCTTGTCTTTATGATAGGCACCCTCCAGCTCCGCACACGCTCCGTCTGTTGTATGAAGACGAACACGCTTTTCTCCATTTCTGATCACAACAAGATTAGCGCTGGTCGGAATAGGACTTGTCGGCAGAATATTTTCCATTAACAAGAAATTTAACAGTGATGATTTCCCTGCTGAATAATGTCCTGTAAACGCGATATAAATTTCATCGTCTGCGGCCTTCTCAACAACTGAAGCCAGTTTTGCCGCTCTTTTTTCATCCTGGTTCTCAACCATTTGTTCATAAAGTACCCCAGTTTTGTACAAAAGTTCTTGCCTGCTGCGTTCTATCATAAGTCTGAACCCCTTTGTGCTGTTTCAATTATGAATCTTTTTTGAAAGATCTGAATACATCTCACTTCCATTTTACACAAGAATGACCCAAATTTCTTTAAGAGAACAGAAAAAAGCTGCCGAAGACGGCAGCTTCTATAAAAGAAAATCTGCAACTTTTTACAAGTTCCAGATTGTTCAAACAGATTTATTAGAGATTCCTTTCAATACAAAACCAATTAATACACTATATGTACAAACCGCCCCAAGCAAAAACAGCATTGTCATTTGCTTCACCATCCTGATTGAGAATCTTTTTCATCTTCATTCTAACATGGATGAGAATGATATTCAATCTCTATTTTGCTGTATATTCGCGTAATGCTTGCTCCTCTGCACGTATTCTGACAGACAGCATAACGGCATTTAAAAGTGAAAACAGACACATGGTAAAGTACGCTTGATACAAGAGCGGAATCAGGATGATTTCTAATACGACAACCGTATAGTTTGGGTGCTTCAGCCATTTGTAAGGCCCTTTTTTGACAAGTTCAGCACCCGGAACGACAAGAATTTTTGTGTTCCAGTATGCTCCCAATGAACAAAGCGCCCAATATCGAATCGCTTGTACTGCCAATATAGCCGCTGCTATGCCTGACCACCAGCTTGAAGGCTGTTTGTGCAGCAGCAATACTTCCGTAATTAAAGACAGAAAAAAAAGAATGTGCATGGTGATGATATACGGATAATGCCCCTCTCCGCATTCTATCGCTCCTTGTTTTTTCACCTTTTGTTCGTTTCGTCTCGCCACAGCCATTTCCGCTGCCCTTTGAGCAGTGAGCACAGTAATCAACATCCAAAACATGAGTTATGCCCCCTTTTCCCAGCTGAACAGCAGCAATTCTGACGAAAATCCCGGCCCCAATGCACCGATCAGCCCCCGTTCTGCTTCGTTTTTACTTCCGTTCTGCAGATGGTGGTCGATCACATACAGAATGGTGGCCGATGACATATTTCCGTGTTTTTTCAAGATGGTTTGCGATGACGCAAGCTGCTCAGGTGACAGTTCAAGACAGTTAATGTATGCATCAATGACTTTTTTTCCGCCAGGATGAGCCAGAAAGACCGTAATATCGCTGAATGAAAGCTGATGTCCATTCAAAAAATCCTGGACATTTGTTTTCAGCCATTTTTCAACCAAAGTCGGAATATCTCTTGAAAAAATGACTTTGAAACCATGGTCGGTAAAGTCCCAGCCCATAACATCTTCAGATTGTTTCATCAATACAGATTGCGAATCCAATATATTCGGCAAAAGCTGCAACTTTGTCAGCCGGCGGTCCGCCTTCTCCCCGCATAATAATGCCGCTGCAATGCCATCCCCAAAAAGTGATGTGCCGATCAAATTGCTTTTCGTTTTATCTTCTGGCTGAAATGTCAGACTGCACAGCTCAGCGGCAATGACAAGAACAAAAGCCTCCGGATACGCTTTACAGTACTCAGCAGCGCGCGCAAGTCCGCTCGCCCCTCCTGCACAGCCGAGTCCCCAAAGCGGAATTCGCTTCGTATAAGGAGAAAACGGGAGTTCATTCATCAGCCGCGCCTCGATGCTTGGTGTGGAAAGGCCCGTGCTGGAGACGAAAAAAACAGCATCCACTTTTTCATAAGGAATGGGTTCTTGAAGATATACGGCATTTGCGAGACACGTTTGAACAGCCCTGACGCTATGCTTGAGTGTTTCCTCTATATAAATTTGATTTTTTTCTTCAAAGTTGTGCCCTTCTTTATACCATTCAATGGGTCTCACAAATTGTCTCGATTCAATTTGCCCGTTTTTAAAGGAGGTTAACAGCCGTTCTATATCTTTAAAGGAATGCTGAAACATATATCTGGCAAACTCCGCCGCCTTTTCTTGATCCACATCATTCTCAGGAAGACTTGTTCCGATCGACAAAACAAATGCCATATGATCACCTCTTAGCATACATTGTGCCGCAACTTTCTTTTTTATATGCAAAAAACTCCGCCGTAGCGGAGTTTACACTGCTGTTTTTTGCTGATTGACATCAGCTTTCTGTTCTGTTTTTTCAGCTTTCGAAAACATATTATATATCATATTCAAGACAACAGCCGTAAAGCTGCCGGCAACAATGCCGTTTGTTGTAAGAAGCGTTAAGGCACTTGGAAGCTGTTTAAAAATGTCCGGCACAACTGTCACACCGAGACCTAGCCCAACTGAGCAGGCAACGATCAGCAGGTTTTCCTGCTTTGCAAAATCAATTCGGCTGAGCATTTTGATGCCATAAGCAATGACCATTCCAAACATGGCCACCATCGCTCCGCCTAACACGGCAGATGGAATGATTGTCGTAAAAGCAGCGATTTTGGGAAACAGGCCAAAAGCCATTAGAAGCACGCCTGTCACCACAATCACTGCATTTTTCTTGATTCCTGTCAGCTGGACAAGTCCGACATTTTGAGAAAATGCAGTGTAAGGAAATGCGTTAAATATGCCGCCCAGTAAAACAGCCAGTCCTTCTGCACGATACCCTCTGGATAAGTCCTTTTCTGACAGACGGCGGTTGGTCAGATCGCCTAAAGCAAAGTAAACGCCTGTTGACTCTACAAGGCTGACGAGGGCGACGATGGACATTGTAATGATAGGGGCCGCATGAAAAGACGGTGCGCCGAAATAAAACGGCTGAATTATTTGAACAAAGGCTGCGTCTGAGACATTATCAAATTGAACTTTTCCCATAAAATACGCGATAAATGTCCCAATCAAAATCCCGATCAAAATGGAGATGGACTTGATAAATCCTGTTGTAAAACGGTATAGAAGCACGATGATGCTTAAAACGATCAAAGCGAGAGCAAGATTAGAAAGATCACCGAAGTCCGGACTTCCTTCCCCGCCGGCTATATTATTCATGGCCACCGGCATAAGCGTAATACCAATGATGGTAACGACAGAACCTGTAACAACAGGCGGGAAAAACGAGACGAGCTTTCCAAAGAAAAACGAAATGAGAATCACAAGAATACCTGAGGCGATAATACTTCCATAAACAGCGGAAACCCCGTATTCGGAGCCTATCGCAATCATTGGTGACACAGCGGTAAATGTGCAGCCAAGCACAACTGGAAGCCCGATGCCGAAAAACCGATTGCTCCAAACTTGAAGAAGTGTAGCCACACCGCACATAAAAATATCAATCGACACCAAGTAGGTCAACTGCTCCGCCGTCAGCCCCATCGCCTTCCCCACAATCAGGGGAACGACAATGGCGCCTGCGTACATGGCGAGCACATGCTGGATCCCTAGTGACAGCGTTTTGCCGAATCCGTTTTTCATGAACGAACCTCCTGTACAAAAGATACTTTTCCTTCTGCTAAAGATTCAATTCTCGCCAAAGATTCCACCCGATAGCCAAGCTTCACAAGCTCTTCTCTTCCCGGCTGAAAGGATTTTTCAATGACAATGCCAAGTCCCGCGACAGAAGCTCCAGCTTGCTTTACGATCGATGCCAGTCCAAGTGCTGCTTGTCCATTTGCCAAAAAGTCATCGATAATCAACACGTGATCCTGATCTGACAGATGATTTCCCGATACTGCGATTTGGCTTTCTGTTTGCTTCGTAAAGGAATATACAGACGATGTCAGCAAATTGTCAGTGAGCGTTAAAGACTTATGTTTTCTCGCGAATACGACTGGCACACCCATTTGTAAACCAGCCATTACGGCCGGAGCAATTCCGGATGATTCAATTGTAACTATTTTTGTTACTCCGTCTTTCTCAAATCTGGCGGCAAACTCGTCACCGATTTTCTTCATGAGCAGCGGATCAATTTGATGATTTAAAAAAGCATCCACTTTCAATACCTGATCTGATAAAACGACGCCCTCTTCTTCTATTTTTCGTTTCAGTGCTTCCATCTTGTCATACCTCCGTTCAGATAATAAAAAAAGCATTACCCGCTCAAAACAAAGAGCAAGCAATGCTGAAATAACAAAAAACCGTATACGTCCGGTCTCATTGCTCACTCATAGTCGGACATTTACGGTGCCCGGTAGAAACTTGCGTGCCATATCCACGCGATTATATGAGTGTTCCTATCATATTGTTACAAATTATATCAAGATTCCAACCTTTTGCATAGATGAAAAATAAAAATTTCCGAACTTTAATTCTTTTTTCGAAAAGATCATTCGTTTTTTATTGAATATTTCGATAATAAATTAGCCTGACGTTTGAAACGCCAGGCTTTTTCATTAAGATAAATACAGATTTGAGTATTTATTTTGCAAATAATCAATCAGGTAACGTACATTCAGCTCTTCACCTGTTGCTTCTTTAATAATGTCTAATGGCTTTTTCCGTTTTCCGTGAATGTGCACTCTTTCCGTCAGCCATTGTTTAATCGGATGAAACTCCCCTCTTTCCAGGAGAGTATCAAATTCAGGCAGATCATCGAGCATTTTATGTTTCAGCTGCGCTGCATACATATAACCAAGTGCATACGATGGGAAGTAGCCAAAATCTCCACCCGCCCAGTGAACATCCTGCAGGATTCCCTCTGCATCCTCAGAAGGAGTAATACCTAAATAATCCTGATATTTTTGATTCCAAAGGGTAGGCAGTTCTTCCACAGATACTTCATTGCTGAAAATCGCTTTTTCTATTTCATAACGAATAATAATATGCAAAGGATACGTCAATTCATCCGCTTCAACTCTGATAAATGAGGGTTTTGATTCGTTGACAGCCCTAACAAAATCATCAAGCGATATGTTGCGGAACTGTTCAGGAGACGCTTCTTGTATTTTCTGATAGTATGGTGTCCAGAAATGCTTGTTGCGTCCAATAAAATTCTCGTAAAATAGTGACTGAGATTCATGGATTCCCATTGAAGCACCATCTGATAAATTCGTCCCGCTCAGCGCTTCGTCAATATTTTGCTCGTAGATCGCGTGACCGCATTCATGAATTGTTCCAAAAATAGCCGTCCGGAAATCTTTTTCATCGTATCTCGTCGTCACCCGAACATCCCCGCGGTTCATTGTCGTCGCAAATGGATGAACGGTTTCATCGAGCCTTCCGCCGTCAAAATCGTAGCCGAGCTCTTGCAGGAAATAAAGGCTGAGTTCTTTTTGTTTTTCCTTAGGGAACACTTCATTGATAAAGCTTGTATCCGGCTTATTCCCTGAGGCTGACACTTGTTTAATAAGAGGTATGATCGCTTCTTTCAGTTCAGAAAACAGCTGATCAAGCACCTTGACCGTCACACCCGGTTCAAACAAATCAAGCAATGCATTATAAGGATGCTCTTCATAACCCCAATTTTCAATAAATCGTTTATTGTATTCGATCAGTTCCTCCAAATAAGGGGCAAACAAACTGAAATCAGATTTTCCTTTCGCTTCCTCCCACGCCGTCTCAGCCTTAGAACAAAGAATAACATATTCCCTATATTCTGCTTCAGGGATTTTTTTGTTTTCTTCATACTCTTTTTTCGCCAGCTCTACAGCCTTTTTCGTATCTTCAGACAAATCATCAAACCGTTCATAAAGCACATCAATAAGCTCCTTCATTCGATCTGATGTCTGAATATTGAATATATCTGTTGAAAGCTGACCGATGCTTTCAGCACGGTCCTCTGAGCCATTTTTCGGGGCGCCTGTTCTGGAGTCCCAATGCATTAAGGCAACCGCTTCACTATAATGTGAGATTCTCTTTAAAAGATCAAAAAATTCCTTTTCGTATGTATGTATCTCCATATCCATTCCCTCCCTATTCTAGCCGTTCCATTACAGGCTACTGGAAGGGTGTTTGAAAGTCAAATTGTTTGTATAAAAGGCTGCCGGTCTAGTTGACGGCAGCCTTCATCACTCAATTTATTGTCATTTGATTTTTGGGCGGCGGTGTTTTTCGTTTTTTCGCATTGATTTTTTTATCCACCCAAACTGTAGCCAGAGGTGTTAACAAAGAGGTGACAATGACGCTTGTCGCAATGATTGCAGTTGCAGATTCAGCTACAGGGGCAAACGCAGAATTCGCTTCCGCTAATGCGTATGGCACAGCGACAGCCGCTCCCGCTGTTGATGAAGCTGCCACTCCCGCGACACCGTCTCCCCGGGCAATGAAACGATCAAGCAAAAACAAGGAACCGCCGGATAAGATGACAACAGATACACCGATCAAAATGCCTAATAGCCCTGACTGAATCAGCATTCCAAAATTTAAAGTGTTGCCAAGTGAAAATGCAAAAAACGGAATGATTGCCGGCACAACCTTGCTGAATAAATCTCTGAGATCATGATCAAGATTTCCAAGAATGCAGCCGAGCAAAAACGGAATGACTGTTGCTGCCAGCGTTTCCCAAGGAAAAGCAGCCAGTCCGGTGACACCGAACGTAACCATGGTCATAAAAGGCCCAGATTCTGTACTGATAAACGCGAATGCGCCGGCATCTTCTTTTCTGCCCATATGATTCATGAGCGCCAAATAGAGGCCGCCGTTGGTTTCATTCATCACTGCAACAATGGCTAGAACAGAAAGACCTGCAAAAAACCCGGATTGTATGCCTTCATCGGGTATAAATTGAGCCGCAATCACACCAAGCAGTGCCGCAAACCCAATCTTTCCCAATAATAAGGTAATCCCTTTTCTTGCAATATAGCCTGAGGAACGGAAATCAATCGTCGCTCCAACGCAAAAGATAAAAACGCCTAGTATAGGAAGGGTTCCTGTAATAAGCGCGCCGGTAAACCCTCCAAAGAACTCTGCTGTTCCAGGCGCAAACGTATTGAGCGCTGCTCCCAGAAACAGCGGAATAATCATCATTCCGCCAGGTACCCGTTCAATTGTCGCTTTGATTTTCATTTATATTCTCCCATCCTCCGGTTATGGAAAAACAATACCCCTTATGTGGCTACACTTGGAAAACAGCCTGTAAATCCTCTTTTGAACAGCTTTCCAGCTGGCTTCCGACTCCGACGGCACCAGCTCCTGCCTTGAGCCATTCCGGAACCTCAGACGGATGGATTCCGCCAGTCGGTATAAAAGTAACCTGAGGAAAAGGGCCCGCTAAATTTTTCATGAAAGGGATGCCGAATACACCGCTTGGAAACAGCTTTAATGTAGTAAATCCGCATGTCAGCGCTTCCATAATTTCGCTCGGTGTCAGTACGCCAGGGATATAATGCGTCTTCACAAACGATAGGTGTTCAGCAAGATCTGTTGAAAAACCCGGACTGACAATAAATTGTGCTCCTGCTTCCGCAGCTTCTCCCGCCTGCTGCGCAGTGATGACCGTGCCCGCGCCGATTAAGACATCCTCCCGATTTCTGTAGGACTCAATAATAGCAGAAGCTCCAGGTGTCGTATAAGTGACTTCAATTGCTCGAATCCCTTTATTTATTAAACTCTCAATCTGCTGACAGGCCTGCTGTTTATCCTTTGAACGAATGACTGCAATCAGCCTGGCTTCTTTCAGACGGTTTTCTACTCCATTGGACTCCATATTTAACAATCCCCTTTCTTATGGTGAACCGTTCTTTGAGCAGATAAAAATGCGGCTAGTTTTTCCCTTGTCGGCAAACCGTCCATGTCCCCCGGTGCCTGAACTTGCAATGCGCCAATCGCATTCCCCCTTTGCACTGCATCCTTGTACGGCAAGCCATCAAGAATTCCACTGATGACGCCGACAGCAAAGCCGTCTCCGGCACCGACTGTGTCAACGACCTGATCAACCCGGCAGCCCTCTGTATATCCTTCACTTTCCTTTGATCTAAAGTAAGCGCCTTCTTTTCCAAGTTTAACAGCGACAAAGCTTACACCTTTTTCAAGATAAAAATCCGCAATGCCTTCAGGCGTTTTTTCGCCAGTCAATAGCTCTCCCTCTGCGATTCCAGGGAGGAACCAATCCGAAAGCCCCGCCAAATCATTAATCGTATGTGCCATTGTTGCTTGATCAGGCCAAAGAGCGGGTCTTAGGTTAGGATCTAATGAGATGGTTTTTCCAGCCTGTTTCATGTCTTTCATTACATAATAGGTGAAGTCTTTCATATCGGCAGACAAAGCCGGGGGTATACCCGTAACATGCAGATGGCCAGCGCTTTGAAAATAGTCTCTTGGGTATTCAGCAGCTGTTAAAGTGCTTGCAGCTGAGTTTTTCCTGTAATACGTTACCACAGGATCGCCTTCTTTCACTTTGGACTTCAGCAGCAGCCCCGTTGGATTTCCACCCTGAGACCGGATCACGCGAGACACATCCACTCCCTCTTTTTTCAGCTCCTGAAGAATAAATGTTCCGAGCTGATCATTGCCGACTTTGCTCATCCAGCCCATTTGGAAGCCAAGTCTGGCCAGACCGCAAGCCACATTGCTTTCTGCCCCGGCCAGTCCTTTTGAGAATGTGGAAGCTTCATGAAGGCCTCCATACTCATTTGCATAAAACATGGCCATCGATTCGCCGAAAGTAACTGCATCAAGCTTCATTTCCCAACCTCCCCTTCGTTGAGGGCACCTTGGATTAAAGTGACTTTCTCATGATGACTTTTGCCTCTAATTCGATGGTTTGAGGCGCTCCCTCGTCACCTTCAATCCTTTTTAATACGCGTTCCATCGCCGTCTTGCCCATATCATGTGACGGCTGGGCGATCGTTGTAATGCCCGGGCCGATGAGTTTATACCATTCCGTATCATCGAATCCGGCAATCCCTGTATCTTGGGGAATGCGCAGCCCTATTTCTTCCATACAGCTGATAATCTTTAGCATAATCAAGCCATTTAAAGCAAGAATCGCTTTTCTTTGCTCAGGCATCTCGTTGATAAAAGAGCGTAGCGCCTTCTCAAGCTGCTTCTTGTCTTTGACATCAATTTCATACATTCGCTTGATTCCATCCACATTTCGCACCGCGGCAATCTCCTGATAAACAGCTGCTCTCTCCGCCCGGGGGCTGATGGATGCAATCGGTTCGGTAAACAGCGCGACATCTGTGTACCCTTTGCTGTAAATCTGCTGGAGGATCTCTTCAGTTATCCTTCTGTTGTCAGTCGTTACGGTATCCAATTTTAGATCCGGCAATTTGCGGTCAATTAATACTGTCGGAACCTGATGTTCGGCAAAGGAATATAAAATATCCTTGTTTTCCCCCGTTGCATTTAAAATCAGCCCTTCTACAGAATGCGCTTCGAGCTTTAGCAGCATTTCCCGTTCTTTTTCAGGACTGTTATCAGTGTTGCACACCATGATGCTGTAGCCATATTGATCACAAACCTCTTCAACTCCCCTAAATGCTGCGACTGAAAAGGGATTTGTAATGTCGGCTACAACAAATCCGATTAATTTGCTTTTTTTTATTTTCAAACCTTGTGCCATCTTACTCGGCCGATAATTCAATTCAGCGATTGCTTTTTTTATGTTTTTTACCTTTTCAGGAGAAATCGCGTCGATTTTCCCGTTGATATAACGAGAAACGGTTGATTTTGATACTCCTGCAAATTCAGCTACGTCTTTGATGGTGATATGGCCTGTTGTTTTCTTTTTCATTCAAGTGCTCCTGTATCGTCTTATAATTTGAAACCGATTTCAAAACCGTTACAACACAAGAATACCATATTTTAAAAAATTGAAAAGTATTTTTTTAATAATGTGCTTATTCACAAAATTTACGTTGACTCTTTTCTCTATTTATCCTAAAATTTTCTTTGAAACCGTTACCAAAATATTTTCATTCAAGTGATGCTGAAATCCTAACCAAGGGGGAAATCCAATGGAAAATCGTTATTCTGTACACCCTGAACAAGTAAAACGCTTTACAACCGAGGAGCTTCGCAGTCATTTTTTAATGGACACGTTATTTACGGAAAATAAGCTGACCATGTATTACTCCCATGAAGACCGCGTTGTGATTGGCGGTGCAGCACCCGGACAGAGCGAACTGAAGCTTGATGCCGGAGACTTTCTTAAAACTGACTTTTTTCTGGAACGGCGAGAAATCGGTATTATTAACGTCGGCCAGCCTGGTGCGGTGAAAGTCGGCGATGATGAATATGTGCTTCAAACAAAGGATTTTCTATATATCGGGATGGGCAATCGGGATGTAGCATTTAAAAGCCTGAACGGAGAAACAGCAAAGTTTTACTTCGTCTCCTCGGGCGCGCATCAAAGCTATCCGACGCAAAAAGCCGCTCTTTCTGAACTGACACCGGACCGGCTCGGCGACGCAGCAGCATCAAATGTAAGAAGCCTGTACAAAGTCATTCATCAAGATGGCATTCAAAGCTGTCAGCTGATGATGGGAATCACAATGCTAGACGAAAACAATAACTGGAACACCATGCCGGCACACGTTCATGATCGCCGGATGGAGGCTTATCTCTATCTTGATCTTGAGAAGGATTCAAAGGTTTTTCACTTCATGGGTCAGCCGAATGAAACACGCCACCTTGTTGTCGGAAATGAACAGGCTGTCCTTTCTCCTGCCTGGTCCATTCATTCTGGCGCAGGAACATCTAACTACAGTTTTGTGTGGGCAATGGCTGGTGAAAACTACACATTTACGGACATGGATCTTGTGCCGATGGATGGGCTGAAATAAGATGAGTTATCTGCAAGAGGCATTTTCATTAGAAGGAAAAACGGCACTGGTAACAGGACCGGGTACGGGAATCGGCCAAGGAATCGCCAAAGCGCTGGCAGGCGCCGGTGCTGATATTATCGGCACATCACATAAAAGCAGCCTCTCAGAAACACAGCAGCTTGTAGAACAAGAAGGCCGCACATTCACTTCCTTTACATTGGATATGAGCAAGCCTGATGCAATAAAGGATACAGCGGCTGAACTGTTTGAAACACAGCAAATCGACATCCTTGTCAATAACGCCGGCATTATTCACCGGGAAAAAGCGGACACTTTCGCTGAAGAGAATTGGCATAACGTGCTGAATGTGAACCTAAACAGCTTGTTTATCCTGACACAGCTTGCCGGTAAACACATGCTGAAAAGAGGCCATGGGAAGGTTATCAATATTGCCTCTCTCCTCTCTTTTCAAGGCGGTATTCTTGTTCCGGCCTATACAGCAAGCAAGCATGCCGTTGCTGGTTTAACAAAATCGTTTGCAAATGAATGGGCCGCATCCGGCGTACAAGTTAACGCGATAGCGCCTGGCTATATATCCACTGCCAATACACAGCCTATCCGGGATGATGAAAAGCGAAATGAAGACATTTTAAAAAGGATTCCAGCCGGCCGCTGGGGCAAAGCTGATGATATCGGCGGGACGGCTGTTTTTCTGGCGTCTCGCGCATCTGATTATATCAATGGACATATTTTAGCAGTAGACGGCGGCTGGCTTGCCCGCTGACCAAAAGAAAAAGCTGATGATCATAGATCATCAGCTTTTTCGCGATTACATCGTAAGCGGTTCAACAGGTAAAACCTTTTTCACCTCATCAATGATGCGTTCATTTTCTCCGCCCGCATAAATATGAATCGAGCCGTTATCTTGATTTGAGCGAATCAGGCGGCCAATCCCCTGTCGCACGCGCAACAGCATATACGGAAGGTCAACCTCTTCAAATGGGTCTTTTCTCGCGCTATTGCGTTTTGCCGTAAATACAGGGTCATGAGGCGGAAACGGCAATGACCAGATCGTGACATTCTTCAGTGCGTCACCAGGAATATCAAGCCCTTCCCATAGGTGAACTGAACATAAAACTGTCTCCTCTTCCCCTTGGAACTTTTCTACTAAGCTGCTGATTTCCTCGTCGCCTTCAAAGTAAATCGGATACGGCAGTTCCCAAGCAGCTGCGAGCTCTTTAAACTCGTTTAATTCCTCAAAAGACGGGAAGAGCACCAGCGTTCTGCCTTTATAGTGCTTAATTGTCTCTATTGTTTGAGCTGTTTTTTGTTCAGCGCTCATTTCTGTTTTCCCATAAAGGGTAACAGTCATTTGTTCGTCATAATCATAAGGAGAATCAACCGTTAACGATAAGTAATCGTGAATTCCCAGACTGTCCGCAATGTAGTCAAACGAACCGCCTTCTGACAGCGTTGCAGAAGAAAAGATATACGGAATTTTCTTTGAAAACACTTTCTCGCCAAGCACTTCTGCTACTGTTCTCGGCATCACGACAAAAGTGGATTCCGCTTCCTTTTGCTCCAGCCAGCTGATCGCATCCTTTTGATATAAAGATAGTGAATACGCCATTTGCTCTACATATTCCTCAACGACTGACAGCTCGTATTGATCAATGGTGTACATTTCTGACTCAAATACGAGTGCTTCACCAATTTTATCAAGCAAACGGCACAGCTCGTCCGCCGCTTTTTTGACACGCTGATCATTCTTTATTTCCAAACGGTGCGACCCGGCCACTTCTCTTGATTCTTCAGAAAGAACATAGAAAAACTCGTCGTTTGCAGCAAGTGCATCTTCTATCAATTCAGCAAATTCTTCTCTAATGTCATTTTGAAGCAAACGTTCTAAAAATAATTCGAGAGTTGATTGCTTGACTCTGTAGGTTAACGCTTTTTGCGCGGCAAACTCTAACAGATGCCCTTCATCAAATACAACCGCACTATGATCAGGCAGCAGCGGCAGCTGTCCCTCCCGCTTGCGCGATTCTTCCGTCCATACATGTTCCATATAGAAATCATGTGAACAAATGATCAAGTCTGTTGACTTGCGATAATAATCTCTTGATAGCGTCAAGCCGCATCTATGTCTCATATCACATGTCAGGCAATCTTGAAACGAGTCGTAGCTTACTTGCGACCATTCTTCATTTGAAAGGTTCGCGTATTGCTTTCGGTCGCCATACGGATAGAACCGCTGCATGGCCTGTGACTCATGGACAAATGACGGTAAAGCTTCATAAAGATCAAGCCACTTTTCATCATCAGATCGCTGCATTGTTTTTTCAAGCTTTTTCAAGCATAGATACTGCTCATGTGATTTCGATAGCCTTGTATCAATCTTTAGATCCAAATGTTCAGCCAGTTTCGAAATGTCTCCCTCTTTTTTCACGAGCTGTTCGATTAACGTTTCATCAGCACAAGCAATAATGGCCGGTTTTCCGACATATCTTGCATAGCTGATCGCAAAAAGAAGGTAAACAAGTGTTTTCCCCGTTCCAACTCCGGCTTCGGCAAACATGACTTTTTTCTCTTTAAACGCCCGTTCCAGCTGAAAAGCCATGAACACCTGCTCATCTCGAAGATCAAACCCTTTTTCGGGAAGAATATCGTAAAACACGTCACCAATCCAATTGTTCAATTCTTCATAAAAATTCTTTGTTTTCGTTAAAGAAAAAGGCAAACGTGATGTTGTCACCCAGTTCCAACCCCCAACTATTCGGCATTCAGACCATCAATATTATCATTTCCCGCTGCTGAATACAATAAAAAAACTTGGCAGTGCCAAGCTTTTTGTGAATTACTTTCGGTTGATCACATGCGAGGATAAAAAAGGATGGTCTGTTGAATGAATATGTTCTACCGCTTTTTCTAAATTATTTTGCGCATGTGAAATCACAGACGGAGACGCATCATCAGCTCTGCTGAGCTCCTTCAGCTCGTTTGCGGTTGCGTCAAGCGCCCTTTGAATGAGATTAAAATGTTCGCTGTTCAGCATGAGATCACCTCTAATTGAAATAATCATCATTGTATGCGAACTTTTCGTTTTATATACATGCTTTCCGCATGTTATCACTGAAATGTGCACAAACTACAACTGATACTCCGTCATGGACTATCCGTCTTATCAACAATATTCTATCAGGGAGTGATGTTGACATGAGTTATAAAGACCGATTAGATCAGCATTCTGAACTGTTTCATCACAATTGGACGCGGCCTAAACGTTCTAAGTCTCAAGTAAACGGTCACACCGAAATGTCCCAAACCAACATTATATTAAGAAGTAACGCGAAAGCGCACCGTTGGTAACGATAGAATATGGCTGAAAGATGAAAGAAGACGCTTCAGAGCGTCTTCTTTTTATGCGTGTTCCGTTTTTTTACGCTGAGGTCTCACTTTAGACCAATACTGATAGTAATCCGTTTTAATAAATCCATTAAAGAGCTTTCGTTTCTTCGTCGCTTTTCTTCCATATGCTTCCTCAAAATTTTCATTTGAAGTCAGCATATACACAGACCACGTATCAAGCGGTTCGAACGCCTGTCCCATTTCTTTGTACATCTGCTCCACAGCTTTTTTCTCTCCGAGACGCTCTCCGTACGGCGGGTTTCCGACAATCACGCCAAACTCAAGTTTTGTAGTGAAGTCCTTTACCTGCAATTGTTTAAATTCGATTAATTCGCTCAGTCCCGCTTCCTCCGCATTTTCTTTTGCAATTTGCACCATGCGATGATCTACGTCACTGGCGAAAATCGTAAGCGGCTGATCATAGTTTGCCTTTTCTTCGACTTCAAGCCGTGCTTTGTCCCACAGATCTTTACCGATCCACTCCCAATCCTCTGAGACAAAATCGCGGTTAAATCCTGGGGCAATATTTTGGCCGATTAATGCCGCTTCAATCGCGATCGTTCCGGAACCGCAAAAAGGATCGACAAATGGACGGTCCGGAGTCCAATTTGTTAATTGCACCAAAGCGGCAGCAAGCGTTTCTTTAATGGGCGCGCCTCCCTGATCCACGCGGTATCCTCGTTTGTGGAGGCCTGTCCCTGACGTATCAAGTGTAATAACCGCCTGATCCTTCAATAAAGAAATTTCCACCTTATATTCGGCGCCTGTTTCTTCGATCCAGTCATTGGCTTTGCCGGACTGCAGCTTGAGCTTTTCAACAATCGCTTTTTTGACAATCCGCTGACAGTCGGGAACGCTTGCAAGTGTTGATTTAACGGATTTACCGATGACAGGGAATTTCCCGTTCTCCGGTATAAATGAGCGCCAATTAACCGCTTTCGTTTTTTCAAACAGCTCATCAAATGTTTTCGCTTTAAATGTAGCAACTTGAACCTTTACGCGGTCTGCCGTTCTCAGCCAAAGATTCGCACGGCAAATCGCAAGCGCATCACCTTCAAAGATAATTTTTCCGTTATCAACCTTGCATTCATATCCTAAGTCACGAACTTCTTTTGCAACTACAGCTTCAATTCCCATCGGCGCTGTTGCAATTAGTGTATACTTCTTCATCGTATCACCCTGTCTTTTAAAACTTTTCTCATCAAGATAAAAGCTCTCCTTAGACGGGAGAGCTTGATTTCATCATTTAATTTAAGTGATCTAACGTTCTGTAAGCCATGTTTTGTTCCGTCGTACTGCAATCGGCTCATCACCTCGTACTCAGGCGGCAATCATCTATCTACAGAAAGCATTCTGTCCTTCTCTCCGTTGAATTCCGTCAAGAAGGTTCCCCTACCAAAATTTGGGTTTCTCGCTCGAGGGGTTTACCGCGTTCCACTCTCACCATTTCTAGTGAGACTTCGTCACTGTGGCACTTTCAAGGATACTCAGCCATATCCAAAGGACGTAGGCTTTTTTCCTGCCGTCAGCCTATCAAGGCTGCCCTAGCTTATGACTTCGCTAGGCACGAACACTACGGGCATCTCAGCACCGTGCGAGCATGGACTTTCCTCTACAGATTCAAGATCTGCAGCGATTACCCGAACGTTAAGAACATGAATTATTATATAACAATTGATTGGAATTTACAAGCGCCATTTATTACTAGCGCAGATCAATCATAAAGCTTGCTGCCAAAAACATGCTTTTCTAAGTTAGACAGCCGTTTTAAGATATCAAAGTTCGTTGTGTTTGATTGCACTGGCTGTTTTTTGCTGGCTTCTTCAAGCTGTTTTTTCAGCTGCAGATTTTCCTGTTGCAGTTCTTCAATTTCCTGATGGAAGGTTTCATAATCCTTAATGATCATATCTAAAAATTTGTCAACGTCTTCTTGTTTGTAACCTCTAACGCCTGTTTTAAATTCTTTTTCTAAAATGTCTTTCGCAGAAAGCTTTACTTTATCAGCAAGCATCTTTTTCACCTCGTATCGTGAATCATCATCTTATATTTTTTCAGAAATCTGTACGATTGTCAAATTTCTCTTTCTTTGTTATGAATAGCTGTCTTCCTCTACTGTCACTCTCAGATCATCCATGGTAATAAAGTAGATCGGATAGCCATCCTGTTCGCGTCTTTTTTCAGCTGTCTCAAGCATATACTTTGGGGAACCATCCATTTCCGGGTCATATAAAAGCATAAGCGCGTCAGATTTATCAATGAAGAACTGATTTTTTTGTTTAAATTGGAGCGGGCTTTCATAAGGACGGTGAGTTAGGCTTGCCTCGTAATCCGCCTGGGCCAGAACAGCTTCATACAGTTCCTTATTCGGCTCTTTCCAGTTCTTTTCCTGCTCGTAAAATGGGGTGATAACAGCCACCTTTAAGTCAGGGTATTCTTCCTGCAAATCATATGCAGCTTCGGCCGACCAGAGTTCCGCTCCGAGCTGCCCTGAAATTAAAATCCATTCTAATCCTTCATCCAAAAAAGCAATCAGCCGGTTCTTAATGGCTTTTTTTATGTAATACAGCGCCTTGTCATCCTGTTTAAATATCCCCAGTTCAAACGGTTTATATCCTGTTATTGCTAATACCTTCATCATTTCACCTGCTTTAAAAAATGGGGCTCCCATTGGGCCCCATTTGATGTGCTGCGTTGTTACACCATCAAGCTGCACGTTTTCATACTAGTAGTCGCAGCAAGGTTTTCCTGCTTGAAAATGCTGATGCGTAGCCGGATCAACATTTGAGAAAGTGTGTGGAAAGTAGTGAACGTGCTGGAAATGCTGGTGATTTACGTTTGTTGTGTGCTGTGGGTGAATGTGCGGCACGATTGTATTTGAAAACGTATGGTGTTCACAGCAATGAGTAGGATGGACAATCGGCGCCATCATGTGCGGTCTGCAGTGATGCATAATTTTAATCCCCTTTCCATAAACTTTATTACAATACTAAGCTATGAAAAATAGGGGGTACATGTTCTGATGCAAAGACCTATTTTAAAAGTGTGCGATTAAGCTGTCTTTAAAGTTTGAAAATACGAAAGCAATCAAAAAAACAACGACGAAGAACAAATAAAAAACTCCCTTATACATACCAACTCTCCCTTTAAAAATAACTAACGTCATTTTACAGGATTCGCCGGTATTCTACAACAAAATCGTTGTGAATCCAGCAAAAAAATTTCATGGCGAAAGAAGTCGTCTTATGCGCTTTCCCGGGGAATATTTAAGAGGAATATTTCCTCTTCAGACGGGCAATTCTCACACGCAGATTTTCCGTTTCTTTTTCTGATAAGAACGCCTCATCGGCAAGTAATTGTTCAGCTGTATGTAAAGCTTTCCCGAATTCCTTTTTCTTATGCTCAAAATATTTCGCAAGCTCTATCGCTGAAGTGTACCTGCATTTTTGGTGCTGAGAATGGGATAGTTTCTCCCAAAGCAGGACTGCGTCTTCTAGGCGGTTTTGTTTTTTGTACAGCAATGATAAATCCAAAAGGGCTCTGTCTTTATTTTCAAATGACTTTTCTTTAAGTCTTTCAAGCTGATCGACTGCTTGGTCTGTTTCCTTATGGGCCATAAACCATTTGGCCATTGCGTAAGCTTCATCATGCTCTTTTGGCGCATCAGAAGCGGAAAGAATTTTCTTTGACATATGAATGTACAGTGAAATTAACGACAGCACATCCATTTCATTATGGTGCAGCACACCCTTTAAAAGATCCGGTTCCTGTGCCTTAATAAAATGAAAGTACAGCATCGGCGCCAAATAGCCCGGGGTGTCTTCTTTTCTGCTTACGCCGAGTTCTTCTTTTTCAACTGAGCCAAGCGACACGCGTTCCATTTTGTGTTTCCACAAACGTCTTGCCCCATGCAAGAGGTCAAAATGCCCGAATTCCGGAAGCTTCGGGAGCCTGTCACGAATCAACGTATGCCTTGTTTTTACCTGCGGCCAATCAAAAGCTTTTCCGTTGTAGGTTACAAGTGACGTAATATCAACCTCGCTTAAAAAGCTCTGATACAAGGCGACTTCATTCCCCGGTTTCGGCAGAAGATGCTGTTTGACCGCCACTCGATCTTTATATACCCTTGCATGGCCGAGCAAAAAAATCGTATTGCCGGCTCCCCCGCCAAGACCTGTTGTTTCTGTATCAAAGAAAAAGAGGCTATTGTTTTCATATCCTTTTGCAGATAATGTATGCGAGAGGCTGCTTTTGTTCCATAGCGCGATGACTTCATCCAGCTCGGAAAAACAGTAATGTCCGTGCCGATGGGAGAGCGGATATTCCACTTCCCTGATCAGACAGTATTCATCCTCAAAGAAGAAAGGCTTCACACCATAAGCCTCCCACTCTTTAAGAAACGGTATATCAGAGCGAATGTCTGAAGTCCCATTCTCTTCTATCTTGTGTTCTGCTTCCTCCAGCACCATATGCTTTTTCATTCGCTGGAGTTTTCCTTTTAACGACATGCCTAACCTCCTTTCCTTATGACATTTGATCCAACAGCTGCAAAATTTGTTCCTTGGCTTTTATTCCTTCTATTTCAGTACCTATACAAGACGGACAGCCATCATGACAAGGACATTGTTTTATCAGCCGCTTGGCCGCTTCATTAATGTCAGCAAATCGTTTAAAGACTTCCTCTGCCAAGCCGATTCCGCCCGGATAATGGTCATACAAAAATACCGTTGGCAAACCGGTATGGGCAGCTTTGATTTGCGAAACGACATGGACATCATTTCGGTCACACATAATATACACAGGGACAATATGCTGCAAAACATTCGATATGCCGAGAAGCAGCTGTTCGAGTGTCTTTTCTCCAATGTCTTCACCAATGGTTTTGATTTCAAGCCAAGCCGCACTCGTGTGCAGTTCTTCTTCCGGTAAATGAATAGGGCCTGAACCGATATTTTCAAAAGTAGTCATCTTAATCTTTTTAAAAATAGTCGGCAAAGCATTTACCGTAACATCGCCGTAATGTAAGGATGTACGGCCTCTCTCTTTTGTTTTGTCAATTTCCAGCACTTTCAGCTGGACTGCCAGATTGGCATCTGTGTAATACTCCACATCAACTCTTCTGACATAAGCCTTTTTATGATCCCAATCAAGCTTTTCCACTTGGAATTGCACGCCTTCATGCAAATAGATCGCTTCATCATGAAGAAGTGTCATCGCACTAAACCGATCCATTTCACCGATGATTCTCACATTCGCAATATCCGTCTGATCGACAATGACCACATTTTCTTGTGAAGCCGAACGCAGACTGATATTTGAAGCAGGAAACGATTCGTTTGCCCAGTGATAACGTTCCCCATTGCGGTGCAGAACACCTTCTTCCTGAAGGTACTCGAGAATATCACTGACATCCAGCGGCCCGAACTCTTCATCAGCTTTGAAAGGAAGCTCATAAGAAGCGCATTTTAAGTGATCAACTAAAATAATTAGATTCTCCGGGTTGATTCTTGCCGATTCCGGCGAACGGTCAAAAAAGTATTCAGGATGGCGCACAATATACTGGTCAATCGGCGTTGAATTAGCCACCATGACAATCAAGGACTCACCGTGTCTTCTGCCGGCTCTTCCCGCCTGCTGCCACGCACTTGCCACACTTCCGGGATAACCGGTCATGATACAGACCTGCAACTGACCGATATCAACCCCGAGCTCCAGCGCATTTGTGCTGACAACCCCAAGAATTTCGCCTTCTCGCAGCCCTCTTTCGATTTCTCTTCGTTCTTTTGGAAGATATCCTCCCCGATAGCCTCTGATAGACTTTGCACCAATCTTTTTTTTCACCAGTTCCTGAATATGGCTTAAAATAATTTCCACCCGCACTCTGCTTCTGGCAAATACAATGGTCTGCACTTTGTTCTTCAGGAACTCTTTCGCCAGCTCGTTTACTTCTACAGTTGCGCTTTTTCTGATGTTAAGCGGCTGATTAACAATTGGCGGATTATAAAATACAAAGTGCTTCCGTCCGCTTGGCGCTCCGTTGTCATCGACCAGCCTCATTGAGTGTCCGGTCAACTGCTCTCCCAATTCCTTCGGATTAGCGATCGTCGCCGAGGTACAAATAAAGATCGGATCACTACCATAAAACCGGCAGATCCGTTTCAGCCGGCGGATTACATTTGCGACATGGCTTCCGAATACACCGCGATACGTGTGCAGCTCGTCTATCACAATATATTTAAGGTTTTCAAACAAACTCACCCATTTTGTATGATGCGGAAGAATGGCCGAGTGGAGCATATCAGGGTTTGTAATCACAATGTGCCCTGCTTTTCTGACCTTTTGTCTGATCGCTGGAGATGTGTCTCCGTCATATGTAAAACTTTTAATATCAATGCCCATCTCATCAATGATTTCATTGAGCTCACTTTTTTGATCCTGGGCCAGCGCTTTTGTAGGAAATAAATATAACGCCCGGTTTGTATCGTCCTCGGCAATAGATTGCAGGACAGGCAGGTTGTAGCATAATGTTTTTCCGGATGCCGTAGGCGTTACAGTTACAATACTTTCACCTTTTTGCACATATTGAAAAGCTGAATATTGGTGGGTATATAAGGCATCAATTCCCCTTTTAGCAAGGGCTGTCTTGATTCTCTCATCTATACGTTCAGGCATCGGTCTTGTCCTTGCTTCACGAGGCTCAATTTCATGCCAGTTCACAACGTTTTCATTTCCTTTCAATTCAGAAATGAGTTCAGTCAGTGATTTCTTTTTCATTCTTTACACCTCTTTGTCAAGTACAGTTTACCGAATATTTGTTTGCATGGCTAGGTGCAAATTTTATACAATCGGACAACAAAAAAGCAAGGCATCCGCCCTGCTTATTTCGCTTTTATTGTGAGCAGCTTTGTTTCGCCTTTATGTGCAGCCTTTTCACCTGCAGGCTCTATTGTTTCCACAGCTTCCCCATTCATAATAACGATAGGGATGACTGCGCTGCTCGCTTTCTCTTTTATTAACTCCAAATCACACGTGATGAGCGGGTCGCCGACCTTTACTTTGTCACCTTCTTTAATATGAGCGGTAAATCCTTCTCCGTTCATATTTACGGTTTCTAAACCGACGTGAATTAACAGCTCGATTCCCGAACGTGCCCGGATGCCCACAGCGTGTTTTGTATGAAACAGCTGAATCACTTCACCTTCAACAGGTGATACAATTTCACCATTAGAGGGTTCAACTGCAATTCCTTCGCCCATCATTTTTTGTGAAAAAACAGGGTCCGGCACATCTGTGAGATCCATTACCGTCCCATCTGCCGGAGAATAGATGACCTCTTCCGTACTTTTTTCCTCTGATTTTCCCATTCCGAATAATTTTTTCAGCAATGTGTTATCTCCCTTCCAATTCATCAACCGTTATCCCTTCATTCACCACCTATTTAACCACACTTTCAATTTCGCTTCAATTTATAACAACATCTGGCACAAACGCATAGTCTGATTAAAAAAGGCGGTGGCTCATTTGGATTTTAAAGATGACGAAAAGAATGAATTGTCTAAGAAAGAAGAGATCATCAATCAAGCAATGGACCATCTGTTTCAATCTTCTGCATTAGGAAATCTTTTACATGGTTTTCAAAACCTGATCGACTCTAGTTTCAAAGATGTACAGACAACGATAGACGTCAGAGAAAGTGATGAGGGTCTGTATGTCGATATCACAATTCCAGCAACGTTTCGAGACGGCGAGATTCTCATCGACATTAAGTCCCGGTACCTCCATGTAACGCTTCAGGAAAAACAGAAGGAGCAAAACGCCTCCACATTAACAAGCATGACAAGAACCGTACAGCTGCCTTACGAAGTGCATCAGGAACAAATGGAAACGTCATGGAGTGAGCAGACAATGACACTTTTCTTCCCAAAAAATAAGCATGAATGATTTGATTCTTCATGCTTCTCTTATTTAAAAAAGCTGGTAAACCCCTTTATTAATGAGCCAACTTGATTCATGGCACTCATGACTTGGCCTGTTGTATCTATCATTTTATTAAAGTCAAACTGCCCGTTCGCTTTTTTGAATTGTGACATAATACTTTGAACCTGTGAAGGCTGCTGCTGATTCGGTCTTGCGATAGGATAAGGATTAGGAAATACAGGCGGCTGCATAGGCATAGACTGAGGCGGAATATACTGCTGATAAAACTCCTGTTGTCCGTAATGCTGCGGAACGTATGGTTCAGAATGAACAGGCGCATTCTGCTGATAATATCCCTGCATTTGCTGAGGATAATAATAACCCAATTGCCGAGGATTGTTTTGAGGTCTTCTTTCCATTGCGAATTCCCCCTAGACTCAACATATTTCTCTCCTCTATATGTATGTATCATTTCTTTTGTTTGTGTCTGATGCCATTAAGCGTGTTTGTCAAATTGTGTCGAAAGTTTAAATTTTTTAAAAACAGAAAAAAGTCGAATCATTATGATACCATATTTTCAATACAGATGAGAGGGGATGCACCATAATGAACGTATCATACTTAAGCAAACGTTTTGCAGAAATGAAGAAATATGAAACAGACTGTGTGAATAAACTGATGGACTTTGCCAAGTTCCTCTATATTCAAGGACACCTCAATGCAACTGATTTTCGTAACAGTATGAAGGTTCTGGAAGCAAATGGAGCAGAAAGCCCGGCATATGAGCTGAATTAACGTCCGGCCCCCTATAATAAAAATGAAGACAGCCTTTATTGGCTGTCTTCACTTGCAATTTCATCCCTCACTGTCTGCAATGTGTAAACGACTGATTCAGTGATGTCTTTGAATCGCTTTTTATGAATATGATGAACATATGACTGAAGAATCAATTCCAGGAAATTATCCTTTGCAGTCTCTATTTGCTCAGCATGCACGTATTTCGGGCGGCGTGCTTTTATAAATTCAAGCGCCCCTTCCGCCCAGTGAGCTGCCAGAGAATCATTTTCCTCGACAGCAGGCTTAATCGTTTCATAAAAATCGTACGAATGGTTATTTTCTTTCCCTTCCTGATAACGTGCAGCACCTTTCTCAGCGGCTTCAATCATCTGTTCGGTAAGTTTCAGCAGTGTTTGTGGTTGCAACATCCTTCACCTCAAAGCTTATCGTACCAAATTTTTCTCATAAATTCAGCCGATGCGATATACCTTGTCCACAGCATACCTCTCTTGAGGAGATCGGTACAGCTCGTTTATACATATATGAAGATCCATGATTTCTTCTTCCAGAACACTCAAACGTTCGTCCTCTGTTTCATGCATTTCAGCCTCGAATACATCTATAGAACGGCTAAGGCTCTGTTCAGCACAGTTTAATTCAGTTTCTATATCAGAAAGCATTCGGAGAATATCTGTCTTGCTTACGTAACCGGACATTTGTGTTCCTCCCTTTACTCTTCTCTCCCGGTTAAATTCTTTGCTCGTACGGCGCAATCCTTCCGCATGACAAAACTAGAAGCAAATCGCCAAACAAACAGGTATTCCACGAAAAGCTGAAGTTTTCGACAAAAAGACACGCAAAAATTGTATGATCCTCATGCTTAATGCACACGATACTTGTGAGGAGGTGCCGTATGAAATCCAGACCGAAAAAAGCCGGCCAGCAAAAAAAGACTGAATCAAAAGCAGTTGATTCTTTAGATAAAAAACTAGGCGGCCCGAACCGTCCTTCTACGTAAGAAGCAAGGAAATTCCTTGCTTCTTTTATTTCTTCAGCCAATGCTCCACTGCAAAAAGCGCATGCAGCTGACGTTTTTTGTTTATATACCAGTCAGTCAATTCTATCTGCTGCGGTAATGCCTCACGCGCAAAGAAGCCTTTCTTTATCTTTCCATGAAACCAATCTGTTTTCTTTCCGTCTAATGAGTGAGTTAATTCAGGGTAGCATGTCCTTAGCATAGGAGATGTTCTTTTTGTGATTCCGATCATTTTTTCCATATCAAAACGGGAGCCCGTATGCGGCACTGTGTGCAAAAAGTCATAAAAAGAAGAAAACAGTTCCGGGCTGAACAGCAATTGTGACAGCTGTTTACCGAGCTTAATCCTCTCTTCGGTTTTAGAAAAACGCTTGGCCGAAACACCGTAAAGAATGCCGTCTGAAGATGGAAAAATAACGGTGTTAAAATGAAACCAGTCACTTAAATAAAAAGGAATCGTGCCAAAAACGTTCTTTTTGAACGAAGGATTTTGTATAATAGGTGTTTGGATAGTGTTTTGTTCATTTATAATGAGAGCATACATGAGCCGCTCCGTGTTTCGTTCATGCCAAAAACGGGTCCACTCTTCTGTCATAAATTGTGATACGCCAAGCAATTGCAGATAGCTGAACAGGGGCTTCCCGATTTTTACAGACCAGTGGTACAAAAGAAGCTGCGGATAGGCATCTGAAAAGATGAGCCAATTCGCTCTCTCATAGGCCAAAAAGAACCACCTTTGCTGTGACTCACGCAGACCAAGCTGAAACAGACTGCCCTTTAAATCAGTCATTGACCAGCCGGCATTGCGTGAAACGAAGGAAGCTAAGAGCGACCATTTAATTTCCGGATGACAGTCATAGAATGCCTTATAAGCATTCGTTCTTGAAATATTATCGGCGTTTTTGACTGCCGTCTGCCGCTCAATCCGGCGAAGAAGTTTTCTGATGGCCTGTTGTTCTTGCACGTTCATTCACTTCCGTCACTAATAGTTTAATAAGGAGGATGAGAAAGTGATTCGGTATCCTAACGGAAAAACGTTTCAGCCGAAACATCCGGTTTCATCCCAAAGCAGTCATAAAAGAGCGCCATCTTACAGTAATCGCGGAATGACCCTCGAAGATGACTTAAACGAAACGAATAAGTATTATCTGACAAACCAAATTGCCGTGATACACAAAAAGCCGACACCTGTTCAAATTGTAAATGTCCATTATCCAAAAAGAAGCGCTGCAGTCATAAAAGAAGCCTATTTTAAGCAATCATCGACAACAGATTATAACGGAATTTATAAAGGGCGGTACATTGACTTTGAGGCGAAAGAGACAAAAAACACAACCTCTTTCCCCCTGCAGAATTTTCATGACCATCAAATTGAGCATATGAAGCAGGTAACGGCTCAAGACGGTATTTGTTTTGTTATTATATCCGCTTTCGGCCAGGTTTATTTTTTAGAAGCTGATAGGCTGTTTTATTTCTGGGAAAGAAAAGAAAAAAATGGCAGAAAATCCATTCGAAAAGATGAGTTAGAGGAAGCAGCTTATCCGATTTCTCTTGGATACGCGCCAAGAATTGATTATATTAGTATTATTGAGCAGCTTTATTTTTCGCCATCATCAAGTGCGAAAGGTTGATTAACGAAAGGTTGAGATGTTATGTCAGATCAATTTACGAGCCGTGAAGCTCGGCGTAAAGCAAACAGCAAGTCGAGCCCTTCACCGAAAAAAGGCAAGAAACGAAAAAAAGGCGGATTATTTAAAAAGACGCTATTCACTTTACTCATTCTGTTTGTTTTAGGCGTAGTCGGTGGTGCCGTTACATTTGCCGTCATGGTTTCTGATGCGCCATCACTGGACGAAAACAAATTGAAGACGCCTTATTCATCGACAATTTATGATAAAAACGGAAAAGAAGTCGCAGAAGTCGGTGCTGAAAAGCGTACCTACGTCTCGATAGATGAAATACCTGATGTCGTAAAAGAAGCCTTTATCGCGACAGAGGACGCACGTTTTTACGAACACCACGGGATTGACCCTGTCCGTATCGGAGGCGCCTTAGTCGCCAACTTTAAAGACGGCTTCGGAGCTGAAGGCGGAAGTACCATCACCCAGCAGGTCGTCAAGAACTCCCTTCTGTCACATCAGAAAACGCTAAAACGGAAGGTGCAGGAAGTCTGGCTTTCTATACAGCTGGAACGTAATTATTCTAAAGATGAAATTTTAGAAATGTATTTAAACCGAATTTATTTTTCTCCTAGAGCCTACGGAATCGGAAAAGCGGCGGAAGAATTTTTCGGCGTCACTGATTTAAGCAAATTGACAGTGGAACAGGCTGCGACACTTGCGGGTATGCCGCAGAGTCCGACAGCGTACAATCCGGTTAAAAACCCTGATAAAGCGGAAAAAAGACGGAACATTGTACTCAGCCTGATGAAAAAGCAAGGATTTATTTCTGATTCTGAATATACTAAAGCCAAAAAAGTGGCGATGAAAGACGAAGGCGTTGTTTCACAGAAGGAATATGAAAAAACAAATTCAAACAAATACAGTGCGTTTGTCGATGAAGTCATGAAAGAAATAGATGAAAAATCTGATGTCGATCCATCTGCTGACGGATTAAAGATCTATACAACACTAGATACAAAAGCACAAGACACTTTAGATGAATTAATGGATGGGGACACTGTCGGATTTACTGAAGGCATGCAAGGCGGCGTGTCGCTTCTTGACACAAAAACCGGTGAAGTCCGGGCAATCGGTTCCGGAAGAAATTCAACGGTTGGGGGCTTCAACTATGCCACACAAGGAAAAACTCAGCCTGGTTCTACGATAAAACCAATTCTCGACTACGGACCAGTTATTGAAAATAAAAAATGGTCAACTTACGAGCAAATTGATGACTCAGCTTACACGTATTCAGATGGAACACCTATCCGTGACTTTGACCGACGATATAAAGGGCCTATGTCCATGCGGGAAGCACTGGCACAATCCCGTAATATCCCAGCTTTAAAAGCATTCCAAGCAGTCGGAAAAGACACTGCAGTGGATTTTGCTAATGGATTGGGACTCGGTTTAAATAAGGAAAAAGTGTATGAATCCTATTCTATTGGAGGATTCGGAGATGACAACCCGGGTGTCTCTTCACTGACGATGGCAGGAGCATACAGCGCATTTGGAAATAACGGAACGTATAATGAACCGCATTTTGTGAAGTCTATTGAATTTAACGATGGAACAAAGCTTGACTTAACACCGAAATCAAAGTCAGCAATGAGCGATTATACAGCCTTTATGATTACAGATATGCTGAAAACAGCTGTTAAGACAGGTACTGGACAGCTTGCACAAGTACCTGGAGTCGAGGTAGCCGGTAAAACTGGAACAACAAACTTTGATGAAGATACTATACAAAAGTACAATATCGCCTCTGGCGGTGTGCCTGATTCCTGGTTTGTCGGGTATACACCTCAGTACACTGCTGCTGTATGGACAGGTGTAGATTCAAAAAACAAGTTAGGGAAAAAATCTTTAAATCATACAGAACAACAAGTTGCAAAACGTCTATTTGCACAGCTCATCGCCCAAGTCGATGACGGAAGCGGATCATTTGAGAAGCCTGACAGCGTAGTGGAAGCCACTGTAGAAAAAGGCTCTAACCCGGCAAAACTGGCAGGGCCGAATACGCCAAGCGCTAAAAAGCTCACAGAGTATTTTGTAAAAGGTACGACTCCTACTACTGTTTCTAAAACATATGAGAAAGAAGAAAAAGAAGAAACAGCAAAACTGTCTGGTTTAAGTGTGAAATATGATAAAGACAATCAATCATTGACATTAAGCTGGAATTACGACGGAGATGCGACCTTTGCTGTTAAGCAATCTGTTGATGGCGGCAGCTACTCTGAAATTCAAAACAGCTCTGCAAAAGAGGCAGTCATTTCGGGCGTGCAGCCAGGCTCTGTATACAAATTCGAAGTGACAGCCGTCAGTGATGATGGCAAAAGTTCAGCGTCGACATCCTATGAAGTGCCAAAAGCCGAAGAGGATGAAGATAAAAAAGACCAGCAGCAAACGGATGATGAAAATCAAGATGATGAGAAGACTCAGGATGACACACAAACTGATGATTCTCAAACAGATGACAGTCAGAAAGATCAAGATCAGACAGATGATTCAACAAACGATCAAGACAAAAAACAAGACAACACGAACACCAACCCGTCTGACAACAGCAACCAAGACCCATCTAAAGATAACAGCAGCAATAACAATGGCCGCAAAGAAGAAGATGCGTCAGATGGTGACTCAACAGACGATTCAACAGGAACGGATACAGATAAAAACAAAACGAATACATCTGGCAATACACAAACGAATTCATCATCAACTGAAAAAACGAATTAAAGACAAAGCCATCACCCTTTTAAAGGTGATGGCTTTTTTCTGCACAATAAAGCCTCCCTTTTTAGGGGAGGCTTTATCGTTTCATCGCGTGATACTTATAAAAATGCTTTTTCATTTCTGTAAAAAGTTCATCTAGCTGGATAAAGCAATGATATTGGGTCGGCTTCAGCAGAATAAACTCCACTCGTTCAGCCCAATTAATCGGCTTAGCCGGAAATGATTTTTTTGTCAGTTCTGACCAATTCAGCGACATTACCCGCTCACCCGCTGTCCAATGAAACGAAACAAGTAAACATACAATCCCTTTAAGCATGTCGTTTTGATCACATCTGGACTTTCTTGTTTGAAATACGGGGAGAAGTGATTCTTTTGTTTCTTCCCACACTTGAAATAGATACGGAACGTACTTGGCGCTGTTTTCCCACGGCAATATGTCTTGCGTGGTCTCAGAGAAGTCAAAATACAAAGGATTGACCCTTAATGCTTCCTTGATATCGGTGAAGTCAATGTGGCATAGACTGCGCAAATATTGCTCATAAGAAGCTAACAATTCATTCGCTGCCGTCATCGTTTCACCAGCCCTTTTTTATCTCTCTTCTGCCCTTCTCTGCACAGAGAAAGCAATGGACATTCCGCACAGCGCGGCGATTGTGCCTTACAATGATATCTACCGAAGAATATGAGGCGATGATGAGTAACGGACCAATCTTCTTTAGGAACCTTGCGCATCAGCGTCTTTTCGACTTCCAGCACAGAATCCTTCCATCGGCAGATGCCCAGACGCTTGCTGACCCTTTCGACGTGTGTATCCACTGCAATGGCTGGTACGCCAAAGGCAACAGATACGACAACATTGGCAGTTTTCCGGCCAACTCCTGGGAGTTTCACTAGCTCATCACGGTCCTTCGGTACTTCTCCGCCATAATCTTCAATAATCATTTTGCTCAGCTTTTGAATATTTTTTGCTTTATTACGGTACAAACCGATTGATTTGATATCCTGCTGGAGCTCTTCCAGAGAAACAGATAAATAGTCTTCCGGCCGTTTATATTTTTGAAATAATGTTTTGGTCACCCTGTTTACAAGTGCGTCTGTACATTGCGCAGATAATGCGACTGCCACCACTAATTCAAAAGGATTGGAATGAACAAGTTCACACTCCGCGTGGGGAAACATGTCGCCTATCTTCTCTAAACAGAATTCAATTTGTTTTAGATTTAACACGATTGTCACCTTTTCACTTTATTGTTCAAGCCAATTGTAAAAAGGAACCTGCCTCTTATACTCTTTTTGCGGCTCATTCTGTTTTGTTTGAACACGCCGGAATTTTTGGCTGTGGATTTTGGCCTGCTCCACTGTTTTCAGCCCGTTTTTCTTCCATTCAAATAAAATCCGGTCAATGTAGCGAAAGCTGAGTTTTCCTGATAATACAGCCTCTTTTAAAGCGTGCTTAATCAGCTGTGCATCATGCTGATCCTGATCCTGCCAAATGGCCAGTGTTTCACACTCTAAAGGAGATAATGGTCTAGCAAACTCTTCTTCAAAAATCGTATAAAGGCTTTTTTGTTCCCCTTCTGCTCTTCTTTCTTGTGTTTGATTCTGGGCAAGCTCTATATACTCATAGAGCTTGCCCCATAAAGGCTGGAGTGAATATTTCTCAAACTTGATTCCGTTTTGGTCTTCGCCTTCCTCAATAAACAGAAATCCCTTTTGAATAAACATACGCAATCTGTTTGTGCATTCTTCAACAGAAATCGTCATGCCTTCCTGCAGTTCATGCGGTGTAGGAAAATAAGATCCCTTTTCTAAATGCATTTTGATTTTCAACAGCAGAATCAGTTCTGTTTCATTAAGTCCAAGCTGTTTATAATGGGTCAGCAGAAGATTGGGGATCGTCGACATCCCCATCTCCTGCATATCAATAAATTGCTGTTTTTTCATCGTTACACCTCTTACTGTAAAGGTTAGTGTTTTTCCCCTTTACTGTAAAAAGTCTCCCTTGCAGGAGACTCTTTTTTCTTGTTTCATTTACATGTATTACGGATACAGACGGTTCAACAGTCTTGGGAACGGAATTGTTTCACGCACGTGAGGCGCTCCGCTGATCCAAGCGACTGTACGCTCTAATCCAAGGCCGAATCCGGAATGTGGAACTGATCCATATTTTCTAAGTTCAGCATACCATTTATATGCGTCAGAATCCAGTCCATGTTCTTTAAGACGCGCTTCCAAAAGTTCCATATCGTGAATCCGTTCAGAACCGCCGATGATTTCTCCGTAGCCTTCAGGCGCGATCAGATCTGCGCAAAGCACTACATCTTCACGGTCAGACGCCGGCTGCATATAGAACGGTTTTAAGGACGTCGGATAGCGAGTAATGAAAACAGGCTTGTCATAGTGCTCTGCAATCGCTGTTTCATGAGGCGCTCCAAAATCGTCTCCCCACTCGATATCGTCAAAGCCTTTTTCTTTCAGAAAGTCAATCGCTTCGTCATACGTGATTCTTGGGAACGGCGCTTTGATTTGCTCTAGTTTTGACGTGTCTCTTCCTAGCGTGTTTAATTCAATTTTGCAATTCTTAAGAACTGATTGCACGATGAATGAAACGTAATTTTCCTGTACTTGAAGGTTTTCTTCAAATTCTACAAACGCCATTTCCGGTTCGATCATCCAGAATTCGATTAAGTGACGTTTTGTTTTCGATTTTTCTGCTCTGAACGTCGGTCCGAAGGAGAATACTTTTCCTAATGCCATCGCCGCAGCTTCCATGTACAGCTGTCCGCTTTGAGACAGGTAAGCATCTTCATCGAAGTATTTTGTCGCAAAGAGCTCAGTTGTTCCTTCAGGCGCGCTCCCAGTCAAAATCGGCGGATCTACTTTTACGAAGCCTTCGTTATTAAAGAATTCATAAGTCGCACGAATGATTTCATTGCGGATTTTCATGATCGCATGCTGGCGCTTTGAACGAAGCCATAAATGTCTGTGATCCATCAAAAATTCCGTACCGTGTTCCTTAGGCGTAATTGGATAATCAGTCGCTTCGTGAATGACTTCAATATCTGTCACAGCTAATTCATAACCAAGCGGAGAACGCTCGTCCTCTTTGACAATTCCTTTTATATAGAGTGACGTTTCCTGCGTCACAGATTTAGCCGTTTGGAAAATGCTTTCTTCAACCTCCGCTTTTACAACGACACCTTGAATAAAACCAGTACCGTCTCTCAGCTGTAAAAACGCGATTTTCCCGCTTGAGCGCTTATTAGCGACCCAAGCTCCGATCGTTACTTCCTCACCTACGTGCTTGTACACTTGGTTGATTGTTGTTTTCAAAATATTTCCCTCCAAAACAAGAAGACATTCGGAAGCTTTTGCCCCGCGAACTCTTTTATCATCACTTTATTATACCCGGTCTTAACTGACCGGGTCAATGCAGATAAAAAGCGGCTTTTTGTCAGCCGCTTTCTGATCTGTTAGCTATGTTTTTCTACAAAACGTTTGATTCGTTCCACCGCTTTTTCAAGAAGGTCTAAGGATGTTGCGTAGGACAACCGGACATTATCAGGAGAGCCGAATCCGGAGCCTGGAACAATCGCGACCTTTTCTTCTTCAAGAAGCGCTTTGACAAATTCATCTACATCTTTGAAACCGCATGTTTGAGCTGCTTTTTTTGCATTCGGAAATAAGTAAAAAGCACCTTCCGGCTTCACGCAGCTGAAGCCCGGGATTTCAACGAGCTGATCATAAATCGTGTTTAATCTATGCTCAAATGCTTTTCTCATCTCTTCCATTGGCTCAGAAGGTCCGTTGTATGCGGCAATCGCTCCGTATTGTGCGACAGATGTCGGATTTGACGTGCTGTGGCTTGCAAGGTTTGTCATCGCTTTGATGATCTCTTCTGCTCCAGCCGCATAACCGATTCTCCAGCCTGTCATGCTGTGTGATTTTGATACGCCGTTGATGACGATCGTTTGCTCTTTCAATCTGTCAGACAGCTGGGCGATGGAAACGTGTTTCTTGCCGCCGTATGTAAGTTTTTCATAAATTTCGTCAGATACGATCAGGATGTCATGATCAAGGCACACTTCGCCAAGCGCAGCCAGCTCTTCTTCCGTATACATAACGCCAGTCGGATTGCTTGGTGAATTAATAACGATTGCTTTTGTTTTTTCTGTGATCGCTTTTTTCAGCTGCTCAGGAGAAATCTTAAAGTGATTTTCCTCAAGTCCTTCTACATAAACAGGCTGACCGCCAGCAAGTTTCACCTGTTCCGGATAGCTTACCCAGTACGGCGTTGGAATAATCACTTCGTCTCCTTCATCCAAAATCACTTGGAAAAGGGTATACAGTGCATGTTTGGCACCAGTACAGACAATCAGTTCAGACGGTTTGTATTCAATATTCTGGTCACGTTTAAATTTCTCTGCAATGCTGTTCTTTAATTCAGCCAAGCCGCCTGAAGGCGTATATTTCGTATGTCCTTCGTTCATTGAGCGTACAGCTGCATCAATAATGTGCTGCGGTGTATTGAAGTCGGGTTCACCCGCTCCGAGGCCGATGACATCATGGCCTGCCGCTTTCAATTCTTTCGCTTTCGCTGTAATTGCCAGTGTTGTAGACGGTGTTAATGCGGATACTCTTTTTGCCAGTTTCAACTTGAACTCCCCCTAATTCGTCTTAAGGCGTGATATTTTTGAGAATCTTTCCAGTTGTAAAGTCCACATAACTTAAACTGTATTGTCCTTCTTTGTCTAAGTACGTTACTTCCCAAAGCAGGACGTTCCCTTCTCTTGCCAGGTGAACCTCTTTTTGCTTTGAAACCAGGCCTTCATCTTGTATGATTTTCGCCGCTTTGTCCTCGGTGATCCCCTCTTTTGCTTCTTTTGAGAGAATTTTTGCTTTTTTATCAGCAGGAACCCACACATATAATTTGATGCCTTTTTTGTCGGTTCCCTTTACGATATAATATTTTTCTTTTCCGACAAATGTTTCGACTTGATCAACGCTGGTGAGGTCGGTTTCTTTTTTCGCTTCAGCAGCTGCTGCTTCATGCCCCTTTTCCTTTTGTGCCATGGCTGATTTATAAATGCTTGCCGAGACAAGAAGTACTGCTAAAAAAATAATACCAAATATGGCGGTAAATATTAATGCTTTTTTTCTCATCTTCTCACCTACGTACGATAAATGGTAAAAACGGCTTGGTTTTTGTTTTCTTCATCAAGTGCAAGACCGAACATCAGATTATCTCTTTTCAGTGTCCGATTCAGCGTGTCTACAATTTTATAAAGGTCATCCGAATGCTCTACATTAATTGTTGAAAGAATTTCGATTTTGCTTTCCATTTTTTCATCCTCCAAATTGAACAAATATTGTTAGTCATACTCCTTTTCAGGACGCGCCATACTAGTACCACAGAGCGGAAAACCGCTTTAACAAATAAAACACGTCCTACTCCCACACCGGAAAGCCGCTTTATGCGGCTTTTATTCACTTTTCCCGGCAACATAAGCTTCAATCTCACTGTCAGTCACTTCAGATATTGCGGATGTCGGCAGTGCATCAAGAAACAGGCGCCCGTAACCAGCGGTTTTGACCCGTCTGTCTAATATGACAATCGTTCCTTTGTCTCCAGCTGTCCGGAGCAAGCGTCCAACTCCTTGTCTGAACGTCAGCACCGCTTCCGGCAGTGAGACCGTTTGAAACGGATTGCGCCCTTTTTTTCTCGCCAGCTCACATTTTGCAGCGTGCAGCGGATGATCCGGAGCCCGGAAAGGAAGTCTTACAATGATCACTGTCGTCAGCTCATCTCCAGGGAAATCAACGCCTTCCCAAAAGTGATTCGTTCCAAGCAAGATGGCCTGATTTGCTGTTTTGAACGTTTTCATCAGTTTTCCCGGACTGCCGCCGGTTAAGCCCTGAGCCAGAAGCTGAATGCCGGAAACACTCATGGCGGGCTTTAGTTCCTGATGCACTTTTTTCAGCATGTCATGAGACGTAAACAGCACAAGGATTTTCGGCTGTTGTTCTTTTGCCATCAGTTCGATATAGCGTGCGGTATCCTGTATAAATTCAGTCTGCCCCGTATCTTGAATCGATTTTATTTCTTTTGGAATCATTACCTGCATCCGCTCATCGTAAGAAAAAGGAGACGCGATCCTCATTGTGCGGGGGAAAAAGTCGCTTAACCCCAAACGCTCAATGATAAATTGGAACGAATTTTCTATCGTTAGAGTTGCAGATGTAAGAACAACACTGTTTTTCCGCGCAAAAAACTGATCAGCAAGAAGCTCGCCCGGTTCCAGCGGCTGTGCATATATAGCTACAGCATTTTTCGCACCTTTAGCATCTATTTCAATCCAAACCGCTTCATGGCCATCTGAGCCAAAGAACAGCTGATTGAGAGTCTGTGCGTACTCCCCCAAGTCATTCATGCTTCTATTATATTCATCGGCCAAGAAAGCATTTTTGCTTTTCATGGCCGTCAGATGTTCTTCCATCAGAGCCGTTTGGGCCTCAAAAAGCTGCTGCAAATGCGCCAGCATAGAGCAGAGCCTTTCCGCTCCGTCTGTTAATACGGACCATCCTTTATCGTGAGTTTTTTTGTTCACGTTAAAGACAAGACGGTTTAAGTCTTCTTTAGGTTTTCTTCGTTTGACAAAAGAATGCACAGAGCTGAAGAAAGCATCACTTTCCGCCTGAATATGCTGGAGCCACTCCTCCATTTCAAAAAATGAATCCACCGGCAGGCTGTGGCGCTGAAAAAGCTGTCTCATTTTTTTCAGCAGTCCCTGCTCTTTCAGCGTTCCGATTCTGCTCAATTTTGTATGCAGTTCTATGTAAGTTGCTCTTTTTCCTAAATGTTCGCTTGCGGCACGTTCAAAATGGTGTGCTTCATCAATAACAAAAGTCCCGCTATCCGGGAGTCTTTTTTTTCTGCTTGCCTCATCGGTAAGCAGAAGAGAATGATTCGTAATCACCAAATCAGACCGCATGGCACTTTGTTTGGCCCGTTCATAAAAACCGATCACTTGATCCCTCTGATTTCGTTTATAAGATTGATCATCATATGCCAATCTGTCCCACAGCAGCTTACCGCCTGACGGCAAATTCAGTTCTGCTACATCTCCCGTGTTTGTCTCTGTCAGCCAAACAAGAAGCTGGGCTTTTGTCAAAACGGCATCATAGTTATCGTCTTCTTCATGAAGCACCTGCTCAAACTTATAAAGGCACAAATAATGCGATTGCCCTTTTAAAATAGCCGCAGTCACCGAAAAAGGGAACATATCTTTGATGATCGGCAAATCCTTCGTCAAAATCTGCTGCTGAAGAAGAGTTGAATACGTGCTGATGACGACTGGCTTTTTTGACTTCTTAGCAAAAAGTGCAGCCGGAATCAGGTAGCCGATTGTTTTTCCGATGCCCGGAGCAGCTTCAATCAGTGCATGTTCACGATTGGCAAAGGCCTCAGCCACTTCTTTCATCATCAGCATCTGGCCTTCCCTTTTTTCGTAATGGGGCATGAACTCAGAGAGTGCTTTTTCATTTCCCGCTGTCCAATTTTCAATCTCAAATAGAAATGCTTCATCTTCCTTGAGACGTTCAATCTCTGGTTCAGGTTCTCTGACAGAAAAAGAGGAAAAACGTGTATAGCCTGGCATATCTGTATGTCTGTTTTCATAAATGAACATATCTAACAAATGCGTCAGATCACTGATAAAATGCTGTGACAGCCTTCTTAACTGCTTTAATGTCGGATAAGGAAGCCGCCTAAGCTTTTCAAGAATTTCCAAAAAAATAAGTCCTGTGACTTCAGCGTCGCTGTCAGCTCGATGCGGCTGATCATGCCGCAGCTGAAGCTCTTCGCTTAATTCAGTCAGCTTATATCCCTCAAATCCCGGAAATGCGATACGGGAGAGCTCGACAGTATCCAGCACTTCACAATCTGGAAGCTGGAAACCCGCTTTATGCAACTCATGCTTCACAAACCCGAGGTCAAAATGGATATTGTGTGCGACAAAGTAAGCGCCGTCAAGCAAATGAAACACTTCTTCAGCCACTGCTTCAAACGGCGGCTGATCCTCTACCATTTGATTTGTGATTCCCGTAAGCTGTTCAATAAAAACCGGAATGGATTTATTTGGATTAATATATTTTGAAAACCGCTCAGTAATTTGTCCATTTTCAATTACAACCGCTGCAATTTGAATGATTTTATCGCCCTTTTTTGGCGAATTCCCTGTTGTTTCTACATCTATAACAACGAACCGTTGCTTTTTCATTAAAATGGACACCTCAATTCTTGCATACGACAAAAGTGTAACACGTTTTGTACGGAAATGGAGCGGCAAAACCGTTTTACGCTGAAAATCTTAAAAGAAAACCCCCGGTAAAGGGGGCGGTATATCTACAAAATGGTGCTGGCAGGTTCTTGTCCAAGCATTTGTTCAATTTTGTTTTGGTCATTCAAAACGGCAACTTTCGGCTGATGTTTTGCCGCTTCTTGATCAGACATCATTTTGTAGGAAATAATAATCACCTTATCGCCTTTCTGTACAAGGCGTGCAGCAGCTCCGTTTAAACAGATGACTCCGCTCCCGCGCTGACCGGGAATAATGTATGTTTCCAGGCGTGCTCCATTGTTATTATTCACAATTTGCACTTTTTCATTAGGAAGCATTCCTACCGCATCAATAAGATCTTCATCAATTGTAATGCTGCCCACATAGTTAAGATTTGCTTCTGTAACCGTTGCCCTATGAAGCTTTCCGCTCATCATCGTGCGATACATCATTATATTCTCTCCATTTCTCGAATATCAATAATGATATTGTCTATTAAACGCGCTTTTGTAAATGCAACTGCTACAGCCAGAATAATCTTTCCTTCCACCTTGTTCACAGGCTCAAGCTCCGGATAGGAATAAAGCTCAACATAATCAATGTTGCCGCTTGTCGTTTCAATGATGTCTTTTGCAGCTTTGATGACCGCTTCAGGATTTCTCTCACCTGCTCTGATCAGCTCGGCACTCGTCTGAAGGGCTTGGTAAAGCTTAGGTGCTTCTCTTCTTTCCTCAGCCGTTAAATACACATTCCGGGAGCTTTTAGCTAACCCGTCTTTCTCTCTGACCGTATCTACAGCAACCAGTTCAATATCCATGAAGAAATCACTGATTAAACCATCAACAACTGCCACCTGCTGTGCATCCTTTAAACCAAAATAAGCGCGTGTCGGTTTAACAAGGTTGAACAGCTTCGTCAGCACGATGGCAACTCCGTCAAAATGTCCTTCTCTTGAACGCCCGCATAAAACATCTGTACGTCTCTCAACATGTATCGTTACATTTTTTTCACCGGGATACATGTCACTGACATCAGGGGTAAAAAGAATATCCACGCCGATGTTTTCCGCATGGGCGGCATCACGTTCCAGATCGCGCGGATACGCTTCAAAATCCTCACCGGGACCGAATTGCGTCGGATTTACAAAAATACTCATCACGACGGCGTCATTTTCTTGTCTGGCTTTGTCTGCCAAGGTTAAATGCCCTTCATGAAGAAATCCCATCGTCGGAACAAATCCGATTGTTTTGCCTTCTGACTGATATTGTGTAATGATTTCTTTCAGCTGTGAGATATCTGTAATCTGCTTCATCTTATTTTCCTCCGTACAAGCCTTCCAGGACTGACTGATTCATCTGAAAGGAATGCTTTTGTTCAGGGAAAGCACGACGTCTTACATCATGGACATATCCACTGATTGCTGTTTCTATAGTGCCGTCAATTTGCGTATATTGTTTCACAAATTTAGGTGTTCTAACAACACCATGACCGATAATATCATGATAAACAAGAACCTGTCCGTCCGCTTTTACACCAGCTCCGATTCCAATGACAGGGATGGTTAATGTCTCTGCGATTTTTGCCGTGAGTTCTGCAGGCACACATTCAAGCACAAGCATCATGGCTCCCGCTTCCTCACATTTTATACTGTCTTCTATTAATTTCTTTGCGCTTTGTTCATCTTTGCCCTGGACTTTATATCCGCCTAATACACCGACTGATTGCGGTGTCAGCCCTAAATGACTCACAACAGGAATGCCACCGAGCGTCAAGGCGCGGATGGATTCAAACACCCCTTCACCGCCCTCCAGCTTCAGCGCGTCAGCTCCGCTTTCCTGAACGATAGCTGCGGCATTTTTCAGCGTATCCTCTTTAGACAAGTGGTAGGACATAAACGGCATGTCGGTTACGATAAATGTATTTGGCGCACCTCTTTTGACCGCTTTCGTATGATGGATCATATCCGCAACTGTCACGCCGACAGTTGAATCAAGGCCTAGCACGACCATTCCTAGTGAATCGCCGACTAAAATCATATCCACTCCCGCTTGTTCAGCAAGCTTTGCTGCCGGATAATCGTAAGCCGTCAGCATGACAATCGGTTCTTCATTCTCTTTCATTTTTAAGAAATCAAGTTTTGTTTTCACTTTTTCTCCTCCTCATTTTTAGAGGAGATGAGCTGCCGTTTCTTATCCAAGCCAAAAAACCTTCCGCTACACGAGAAGGATTCTTCACTTTCTAAAGTTCGGCGAGTTTCATCCCTCTGTCCCAGTCCTTTTTGGATCAAGGCAGACTGCTACAATGTCTATCTATTTTTTATGAATAGGTGCAGTTCGCAGGCGATACTGCCCAATGGAAGTATATCAAAATCAACAGGGTTGTACCAACTACAATGAACTCATTTCGATATCTGCCGAATAGATTTTTTTTATGCCTTCCTTCGTTTCTAAAAGAAGAACACCCTCTTCGTCTATTCCTAAGGCTTTCCCATAAAATGTTCCGTTTAGCGTTCTTGCTCTTAATTCACTGCCGATTCCAAGCGCATAGCTTTCCCACAGAAGCTTAATTGGCGTGAAACCATGCGTCAAATAGTCGCGGTACCGTTTTTCAAAAGAAAGCAAAATATGCTGCATAACGCTCGCCCGATCTATTTTTTCCCCGGCTGCCAAGCTAAGGCTCGTCGCGATTTCCTTAAGCTCCTCGGGAAAATCGCCGGCCTCTTGATTAACGTTTATGCCTGTACCGATAATGACTGAACGGACACGGTCTTCTTCCGCCTGCATTTCAGTTAAAATGCCCACTGCTTTTTTTCCGTGAATTAATATATCATTAGGCCATTTAATATCCGTTTGAAGGCCTGTTGCCTCCTCTATTCCTTGCACAACAGCTACCGCAGCAAGAAGCGTAAGCTGCGGTGTTTTTTGAAGCGGAATGTCTGGACGCAAAATCAGACTCATCCAGATGCCTGTTCCTTCTTGAGAATGCCACACCCTTGACATCCTCCCTCTGCCGGCTGTTTGTTTATCCGCGACAACGAGAGTGCCCTCCGGCGCGTTATCATTAGCAAGCTCATGAGCCTTTTTTTGAGTGGATGAAAGGACGTCATGATAAAAAAGATGCTGCCCCATCACTTCTGTTTTCAGCCCAAAACGAATTTCACTTTCACTGAGTTTTCCAGGCTTTTTGATGAGCCGATACCCTTTTCTTCTGACAGCTTCCACTTCATAGCCTTCTTTGCGAAGCTCCTCAATATGCTTCCATACAGCTGTTCTCGAACATCCGAGAGCATCACTGATTTTTTGGCCGGAAATAAACTCGCTTCCGGCCTGAGAAAATAATTCAATAAGATCGTTTCTTAAGGTTGATCGCATGTTTTCAGCCACTCCTCTATGTGTTTCTTCTGATTGGAGAGCTTTCCCGTTACAACAGCCTGCTCTATCCGCTGTAATTCTTCAGACACCCATTTTCCAGCGGGCTGGTTTCGCAGTGCAAGTAAATCCCGCCCTGTGATGGCAAGATCCTTCAAGCTTTTGATGGGCAGGCTTTGATAAGCTTCTCGGACTTCCTTCAGTCTCTCACCGTTCAGCTGCTTGGTTTGCCGGAGCATTGATATTTTGACCGCGGATAAAAGCGCTTTTTCACCAGCCTTGTACATAGACATAGCGTCAAGGCTCTGGCCAAACGTGTCGGCAATGTGAGCGGCTTCCTTCATCACTTTTCCAGGAAGCTTCCAGGCTTTCAGGAAAAGCATCGCATCTTTCAATTCTATCTGAAGATCAATTAAAAGTGCTGCCCACAGTTCCTCACGAGAAGTGAGAAAAGAAAACGGAAACTCGCTCGCCGTAAGCAGGTTCTCTCGTTTGTGATAAAAACCGGGCAGTTCTTTATAAAGCCCCGTATGTACAAGCATTTGAATGGCCTCTCGGGACGCTTTTCCCAGTAAAAGCTTCTCGAACTCTATTGTTTTTCGTTCGACTGATACATGTGACAGAAGTGTTTTCTCTTTTATGATCGCTTCTTCTGTTTCCTTCGAAAGCGTAAATCCGAGCTGGCTCATAAATCGCACCGCTCTCAGCATGCGAAGCGCATCCTCCTGAAACCGGTCCTCCGGTTTTCCAACCGTTCGAATCAGCTGCTGATCTATGTCTTTCTTTCCGCCAAAATAATCAAGAACTTGACCGTCAGCTGTCATAGCCATCGCATTAATCGTTAAATCCCTGCGTTTTAAATCCTCTTCTAATGATGTAATAAAGTGTACTTCTGACGGCCTTCTGTAATCTTCATAATCTGATTCAGTCCGGAATGTAGTGACTTCATAGGTATCATCTTCCCAGAGCACAATAATTGTTCCGTGCTCTTTGCCGACATCAACCGTCCGCTTAAAAAGCCGTTCTACTTGGTCCGGTGCCGCATCTGTCGCAATATCGACATCTCCAATTGTTCGTTTCATATAGCTGTCACGAACTGCGCCTCCGACAAAGTAAGCTTGGTGGCCTGCTTCAATTAATGTGCGGAGCACGGGAAGTGCTTTGATAAAATCTTGTTCCATGTCATCACTCCGGTTCTGCTAAATCGGCATATATCTGTTCATACTGGCTGACAATCTTTTGTGACGAAAATTCATTATTGAGCATTTCCATGGCCGCTTCGGTAAACTGCTTGCTCAGCTGTTCGTCTTCTAAAATGCGAACCGCTTTGGCTGAAGCGGCTTCGACATCGCCGACATCCACCAAAAACCCGCTCACATTGTTTTTTATCACCTCAGGGATACCGCCAATATTCGTTCCGATGCAAGGTACTCCGCATGCCATCGCTTCAAGCAGGACAAGGCCAAAACTCTCTTTTTCAGACAGCAGCAGCTTCAAATCACTGATTGAATAAAGCTCCTCTACACGGTCTTGATTTCCAAGCATCAGCACTTGTTTTTCCAGCCCGTATTTTCTGACAAGCTCACAGGCGACTGATTTTTCAGGGCCGTCTCCGACTAAGAGCAGTTTTGCTTTTGTTTTGCCGGCTATATTGCGAAACACCCGGATGACATCCTGCACACGTTTGACCTTTCTGAAGTTGGACACATGGATCACGACTTTTTCATCCGGCAGTATGCCATGTTTCTCTTTAATGGCCGCTGTGTTTTTCTTAAGATAGACACGTTCATCTATGAAATTATAAATCGTTTCTATTTTTTTCTCCGGCTTAATTAAATCGTACGTTTCAGCAGCAAGGGCTGATGAGACCGCTGTCACCCTGTCTGAAGCCTCTATCGCAAAACGGATAAGATCTTTTAAAGAGGGGTCGTAGCCTAATACTGTAATATCCGTTCCATGCAAAGTTGTCACGATGCCGATATTCCGTTTCAGCATCTGCTTTGCGAGATAAGCGCAAACCGCATGCGGCAGAGCGTAGTGCGCGTGGATGATGTCTAAATTCTCCCGTTCTGCAACCTCAGCGATCTTGCTTGCCAATGTTAAATCATACGGCGGATATTTAAATACGGCATATTGGTTTACTTCAACTTCATGAAAGTGAATATTAGGATGGTATGTATTTAATCTGAACGGGATGCTTGATGTTATAAAATGGATTTCATGTCCCTTTTCAGCAAGCTGTTTCCCGAGTTCTGTCGCAATGATACCTGAGCCGCCGACGCTCGGATAGCATGTAATGCCTATTTTTAGTTTTTTCATTGTTCGCCCCCAAGCACATCATGATCCAGCATCAGCATTCGATTGGAAAAGAAGCCCTCAGCGTACCCTACACCCGCTTCTTTGCCGAACAGCTTTTCTCTTGCTTCAACGATCTCGATATAACCATTCGTCAATGGTGTTGAAACAGAATTTTGTGACGGTACAAACTGGCTTTTGTAGGCATTGAGGCTTTTCTTTTTATCCTCAATTGTATCCGAGATATCAATAACAAAATCAGGCTGATGAAAACCATTTATCATATAATAGTAGACCTTACTTACTTTATGCGCAGGCAGGCTGTTTTCATCCTTATATTTATGAATTCCTGCTGAAAAGATCGCTTCTTCAACCAGTGCGGCAGCATTGCCGTGGTCCGGATGACGATCCTTTTTATATGGCATAAACACCGCTTTCGGCCGGCAGGTTCTAATGATTGTGACAATCGCCCGAATCGCATCATCACTCTTCATCAGCCCGCGGTCAGGGAGCGTCAACTGAATTCTTTTGTCCACACCTAATATACGGGCTGCTTCGGCCGCTTCTTCTTTTCGCAAACTGACTGTTCCGTTCGAAGATAACTCAGCTTCAGTCAAATCACATATCACAGCTTTTTTTCCCTGTTTGACAAACTTTGCTATTGTACCGCCCATACCGATCTCGACATCATCACTATGAGCGCCAAAAGCAAGAACGTCAGCATTATACATGAGGTTCTTCTCCCCGAAGAAGATTGCGGAATTCAAAAACGCCTTCATTTAGTGTGCGAACAAGAATTTCTGCAGTTCCCATATTGGTGGCAAGCGGAATCGAATAAACATCACATAAACGGATTAATGCCGAGACATCCGGTTCATGCGGCTGTGCGGTCAGCGGGTCGCGCAAAAAGATAACCAGGTCAAGTGCGTTAGCGGCAATTAACGCGCCGATTTGCTGGTCTCCACCTAAAGGGCCGGATTGAAAACGCTGAATTTTAAGGCCGGTCGCCTCTTGAATTTTCAATCCCGTTGTTCCCGTTGCATATAGATCATGATGACTCAAAATCTCTTGATAAGCGGTTGTAAATTGGATCATATCCTGTTTTTTCTTGTCATGCGCGATCAAAGCAATTTTCATCATTTATCCCCCTGTCTAATCAATGATATTTTCCAATCCGTACACAAGCTGATCAATCTTCATGACTTGTTCTACAGACAGTTTTACACCGGACATGAAGGAAGCACGGTTATAAGAATCGTGACGGATCTGCAGCGTTTGGCCGTCCATGCCGAACATCACTTCCTGATGGGCGATCAACCCTGGAAGACGAACACTGTGCAGACGGATTCCGTTTAGTTCCGCACCTCTTGCTCCTGGGAGGATTTCTTTTTCATCTGGATGCCCTTGCTGTTTTTCTTTTCGAACTTCAGAAATCATTTCCGCTGTTTTGAGAGCCGTTCCGCTTGGCGCGTCAAGCTTCTGATCATGGTGCAGCTCAATAATCTCAACATCATCGAAGTAGTTGGCAGCCATTTTTGAGAATTTCATCATGAGTACCGCACCCAATGCAAAGTTTGGAGCGATGATAGCCCCGATCCCTTTTTCTTCTGTCAGAGTTGTAAGTTCTTTCAAATCAGCTTCAGAGAAACCGGTAGTGCCCACTACAGGACGGACACCGTGTTCTAATGCAACTTTTGTATGTACTTTGCCGATTTCGGGTGTTGTTAAATCAATTAATACATCTGGTGTTGTTTCTGTAAAGCAGGCATGGATATCTGTGTAAATAAGAGCATCAGACTCCACAGCCATCACATCAGATAATTTGCGCTGATCGTATGTATGGTCTACTGCTCCGACCAGGTCAAAATGAGGTGTTTTTTCAGCCAATTTAACAGCTTCTTGCCCCATTCTTCCCCGCGGTCCTGCAATGACTACTTTAATTGTTTCGTTTGACATCTTGATCTCCTCTACTTTCCTTCTTCTTTTCTTGTCCAGCGGTCTTTATCTCTAGTATTAAATTTATGCATGACTCGGTCGTGGGCTTCCTCCAATGAAATATCAAGAGAGTTGGCTAAACAAACCAATACAAACAGCACATCGCCCATTTCCTCTTCCATGCTTTTATCATCTTCAGTCGCTTTTTTTGGTTTTTCTCCATAACGATGATTGACTTCTCTTGCAAGCTCGCCCAGTTCTTCGGTTAATCTTGCCATCATGGCAAGCGGGCTGAAATACCCTTCTTTAAATTGGCCGATATAGCGGTCCACCTCAGCCTGTATATCTTTCATTGTTTTATCACTCACTGCACGAAACCTCCTATCATCCTCTTACATGTTAGCTAATTCGGATACGTTTGACAAATGTTTAAGCACGTTTGCTGTTTTCTTTTGCATCCACTATAATATAAACGCTATCTAATGGAAGGAAAAGGGGTTTTGTGTGATGCTTGGAGAAATTAGATTAAAAAACATAATTTTTATTTTAATCGGTGCAGCAATTTTTTCATTTGGCCTGGTTCATTTTAATATGCAAAACAATCTGGCAGAGGGTGGATTCACGGGAATTACACTATTGCTTTATGCCCTTTTCCATATTAGTCCTTCTATTTCAAACCTGGTTTTGAATATCCCGATCTTTTTTATCGGCTGGCGTTTGCTGGGCAGGACGATGTTTGTATACACACTAGTCGGTACTGTAGCACTGTCTTTATTCCTCAGCATTTTTCAGCGATATGAAATACATATGCCCCTTCAGCATGATCTTGCGCTTGCCGCTTTATTTGCCGGCGTATTCATTGGAGCCGGCTTAGGCATTATTTTTAAGTACGGCGGGACGACGGGCGGGGTTGATATCATTGCCCGTTTGATCAATAAGTATTTTGGGATACCAATGGGCAGAACGATGTTTGCTTTTGATGCTTGCGTGATCATTTTATCATTGCTTACCTATCTCTCTTACAAAGAAGCCATGTACACATTGGTTGCCGTATTTGTGGCGGCAAGACTGATTGATTTTACTCAGGAAGGCGGGTATGCAGCTAAAGGTGCAACAATCATCTCTGCGAAAAACGATCAGATTCAGAAGAAGATTCTTGAGGAAATGGAACGGGGCGTTACCATTTTGAAAGGACAGGGATCCTACACGAAAGAGGATCTAGACGTACTGTATTGTGTAGTGCCGAAAAACGAATTGGTCATGCTAAAAAGTGTGATTAACTCCATTGATCCTCATGCCTTTGTCGCGGTCAGCGATGTACACGATGTGCTTGGAGAAGGATTTACACTTGATGAAAATAAAAATCCGCTCCCGCGCTAATGTTTTTTGGATGACAGAAGGCGGCTTCCGCCGCCCCTCTTACTCATTTTGGGTAATCCCGTTTTTTCAGTTTCTTTTTTTCCGCTCTGTATTTTCTGTAACCGACATAAGTAAGTGCAGTAATGATGATACCTCCTGTAGTGATCATCACCCATAACAAAGACGGATCTGCATCATCCTCTTCCACCCTGTCAAATACACTCTTCAGGTCGTTCTGGAGTAGGGATAGCCGTTCAAGCTTCGTACTCTCGGTCATTTGCTGAAATCCCTCTTGCTCGATCACTGCAATATGTTTTCCGACTGTATCAAGCTGATCTTCTGATATATCGATTGTAAGACTTGGATAAATCAAATCATACAAGCTGATAAATTCATTCCACTTTTCATGAAAGCTCGTACTTTCATTTTTTTGGACATCCTGCTTAAGTGCGGCAAAGACCTCCATAATCGGCTTCTCCAGTGACCCCCAAAGGGGATCAGACTGATTGTCAACAGCATCCATCAGCATTCTGAACTGTGCGGCTGCTCTGAGCTTTTGTGTGTCTGATGCATCAGCCTGTTTCAAACTCCGTACCATATCGTTATAGCCCAAAGTAATTTGGCGAATTTGGGCTCCGGTTAACATGCTGTCTTGCTTCTGCTTTTCAGCGGATTTTAATGTTTTTTCAAAATACGATAAGACTTGTAGCGCCTCTTCATATTTCAATTGGCGGGTCATTTGAAAAACCGTATCGGATAAATCATTCAATTCCTTGAGGCTTCCCCGCTCTTCAGCCTTGGCATTCCCATTATAAAAAATAAGAGCTATCAACAAACAGATCGTCAGCTTTCGTTTCATGCAGGTCCCTCCCACTCTCTCTCCTTACAGAATATGAAGGAAAGGACAAGGATAGACCAAGATTGTCTTTACGTCAGTTGAAGCTTTGTTTGCTTTTTCGATATGACAAGATAGAAGGCAAGCCCGATTGAAAAGATGCTCAGCCAAAACGTTCCATATCCTATGTCAGTCATATATTCAGAAAGCATGGAGTATTGAGGCATCATCCCAAACAGGTAATCAATGACATCATTATGAAGCGTCCAGACCGCAGCTATAACAAGATGCCATAATGAAAACCGAAAATACGGGCTGTACAGCACTCCTTGGACAGCCATAGCAAAATGCGAGGCAATCAGCATATAGCCTTCCCATGGCAAATCCCCCGTTACAGCCAGCACGAGAATATTCATGACGACCGCCCACAAGCCATATTTCACGAGCGTGACTAACGCAAGCGCTTCAAAAAGCGGAGCATTCCGCTTCATGAGAAAGGCCAGCAGCACAAACAAGAAGAAAAACGTTGCTGTCGGACTGTCCGGAACAAAGATGAGGAAACGGGCCGGCGTCTCTAAAAGCTGAGGCAAGTACCAATAGTAGCCGTAAACCGTCCCCAGAAAATTGATGGCTAAGACAAGAATAAGCATCGTTCGCTGTCCTAATACATATTGAAACCATTTCACATCAAATCAACTCTCAGTCTGTAAAAATAATGTGTCCATATAAAAAAGCTGACGCCTGGTCAGCTTTTGATAATAAAAGTATATCCTTCCATCTCGCAATTCACAATACGTTATTTTGCGGTTGTTTCGGAAATGAATTTCGCAAGTTCTTCAAGCTGCTTATCATTTCCTTTGAACACACCTGCCGGCATTTGGCCTTTTCCTTCAACGGCGATCTTTTTGATTTCTTCCGGCTTCAGTCCGGTGTCTACCAATGAAGGCCCAGCCGCTCCGCCTTGAAGATTATCCCCGTGACATGAAATACAGCCCTGCTCCTGAAAAATTTTATATCCTTCGGCACTGGTATCGATATCCGCTTCTTTTGTGATTTTCCCCTGCTCCTCCGCCTTTGCCCAATCGTGAGTGGCTACAGACTGCCAAGTCAAAAATACAGCCGCGGAAATAGCTAAGAGCATCATCCCCACAGCCACAGGACGCTTCCAAGGCCTTCTTTCCGTTCCCCTGTCGAGAAATGGCGCCAAAAGCAGAGCACCAAAGGCGATCCCCGGCATAATCATAGCGCCGACCACCGTAAAACTCCCTGCGGCGTATTCATATTTCAAAAGCTGATATAAGAAAAGAAAATACCAGTCCGGCAGCGGAATATAACCTGTATCAGTCGGGTCCGCCATCCGCTCCAAAGGCGGCTGGTGTACAATCGTCAAAACAAGAAAACCGATCAGAAAGACAGCTCCGACCATCCATTCCTTTAATAAGAAATTTGGCCAGAAGGCTTCTGTTTTACCGGGATACTCTGAGTAATCCTTCGGTATATTCGGCTTTTTCTCAGCCGGTATCCTTGAGTCTCCTACAAATTTCATCCCTTTGCCCCGGTGCATGTCATCCCCTCCCTTTTATTCGCAGATCAAGTTTAAAGCGGTCCTGAAATTCCCTGCTTGCGGATCATAATAAAGTGTGCGGCCATCAATCCAAACAATGCGGCAGGAAGAAAGAATACATGGATCGCAAAAAACCTAGTCAGCGTTTGGGCGCCTACAATATCCGGATGCCCTGCCAGGAGTGTTTTGACTTGCGTCCCGATTAAAGGAGTGGCTTCAGCGATCTGCAGTCCAACTTTTGTGGCAAACAGAGCCTTCATATCCCAAGGAAGCAAGTAGCCTGTAAACCCAAGCCCGAGCATAACAAAAAAGATTAACACACCGACTATCCAGTTCAGTTCCCGCGGCTTTTTATACGCCCCTTGGAAAAAGACCCTTAGCGTATGTAAAAACATCATCACAATGACCAAGCTGGCGCCCCAATGGTGCATCCCCCTGACAATCTGGCCGAATGCGACTTCATTTTGCAAATAATATACCGATTCCCAAGCATTTTTAATATCAGGCACATAATACATCGTTAAAAACATCCCGGACAACACTTGGATAACGGTTACAAAAAACGTCAGTCCCCCAAAGCAGTACACAAACGCAGAGAAATGATGGGCGGGATTCACATGTTCCGGCACTTCGTGATCGGCAATATCCCTCCACATCGGTGTAATATCAAGCCGTTCATCTACCCAGTCATAAATTTTGTTCAGCATGTCACCCTTCCCCCTTAGGCTTTGCTTTTCCAAGATACAGGAAGCCGTCTTTAACTTCTTGCTCGTAATGATCAAGAGGCGCAAGCGGCGGCGTGCCAGGGACATTGGTGCCGTCTTTTTCATAGAGTCCGTAGTGGCAAGGACAGAAAAATTTATTCGGGTTTTTAGGATCGCTGTTCCAGTTCACCGTACACCCCAAATGCTTGCAAATTGGTGAAAGTGCTACAATCTCATCCCCATTTTTGAAAACCCAAGCTGATCTCGATTCTTCCGACTCATACCAGGCATCGACTTGATTAATTTTGAAATCAAAGCGCTGCGGCTCTTTCGTCAGCTCATCTACGCTGACAACCTGAACCATGTCCTGCTTTCCTGTCGATTTTAATACCGGGTCGAGTGCAAAGCGAACCATAGGCATGAGCATACTAGCCGCCATAAACCCCCCTACGCCTGTTAGCGTATAATTTAAAAATTGACGTCTCGATATATCATGTCTTCCGCCCATCTCTTCTCCCCCCTCAAGGTCAACCCTGCAAACTGACTAAAATAGAAAATATTTCATAACTCTAGACACCCTCATAATATATGAATCTCTCAGCAAGGTCAATATAGCCAAAATATTGTTTATGAGGAAATGTAAGTGTTTTTACGAAGCGTTCCATAACTGTAACAAAACGTTCAAAATTTCAGCTGTGCGTTCATCTAATATTTTTCTTTTTAGGGAGTCATTTAAGTGCTCTAACGGTACAGAAGGCGCAACAATAATTTTCCCTAATGACTCTTCGCTTCTCCAATGATCATCAGCTGTCAGCAATAGAACATGCTGAAAATCTGATTTGACCTCCTCCTGTAAATCTTTCAGCCCTTGAACGGTATTTTCATTTCTATCAACATATGTATAAGCAGGCAATAAATATACCCGTCCTTTTAACTGCCTTTCCAATTCTTCCGCAAGAAGCTGCGTAAATTCGCCTCTCTCTGCCGCTATTTTTATTTGGCTCCCCATTTTAATGTTAATTAATGGTATGACAGCGGTATCAATGTAATCTTTAGATTGTAAGTAGTCCTTGGCATCAGGCATTTTCCACCTCATCATCGTTCTCCCCTTTTTACGACAACAAGCCTTGCATTACGCTGCAAGGCTGGTCATGTTATGTGAGCTGATTCAATTGGCGCGATAATTGTTCAAATGCTTCTTTATCATGACGATCAAGCGCATCGTCAATGTCTTTTAATAATTTTTCTCTTTGGAATGTAGAAATGGCGTGCTCCAGGATTTGTTCAGCCAGCCCCTGATCTTTTTTGTTTTCAAACAGATCTTTCGGAATGTGAGGGTTGGACTCCAGCACCGCCGCATACTCAGGAGAACTGTAGGCTGAACGGAAATTAAGCTGGATAAACAAATCCTGCTGTTTATTTAATCTAATATCATGAAAAGATTTTTCCGCGTCGGTTGTCATGACATTCTCTTTATAAAACCGAAACGGAACTTCTTCAACACAATGTGTTGACATTATAATGCCTCTCGGGCAAAATTCTGCCTGCTCCACAAAATGAACCTTTTCCATTAAAGAATCGTGGCTCATTAAGTAGTTCAAGATCCATACGCACTCTCTGCGTTTTAGCTGATAATGGTTTAAAAACCAACGGATAAAATCCTTTTTCTCATTGACAGAAACAGGGGTCTGCATGTAATTCCCTCCTCTATCGATCGTATAATCTATACTTATATGTTCCACATAAGCGGTTTAAATTCCTGCTTATCTCGAAAATTCATCCTCGATCCGCAAGATTATTTCTTCCAGCTCTTCATTTGCTCCGTCTATTTCGAGTACCTTTTTCAATAGCGGCAGCGCTTCTTGTTGAAGGCCTTCTTCTAATAAAAAGGTTGCGTATTCGTATAAGAAATCTCTGTCCTCACGATAGTGAAGAAAAGCAGCTTCAAAGGATTGTTTTGCTTCTTCGTACTGCTCTAATTCGGTGTAAGCGCTGGCCAGATACCAATTGTATTTCGGATCTTCTTCCCCGTAGCCGCGCACCTCTTGAATTAGATCAATAATTTGCTCATAATCCTCTTCCTTGTGATACACAGCAAGGAGAGTATGAAGTGCTTCGACGAAGCCAGGATCAAGAGCAAGCGCTTCCTGAAGAAGTTGTTTCCCGTCTTCTGATTTCCCGATCTTTAACGCCATCTTTGCGGCATAGAGGAAAAGCTCTTTGTTGTATTCATCATATCTGATACCCTCTTTTGCCGTATTTAATGCCTCTTCATACATCCCTTCAGCCTCATAGCTTTTTGAAAGCGGCATATAAAGTGATGAATAGGATGGATCAAGCTCTTTTAAATCGGACAGCTGTTTAATAGCCGTTTTGATCAGTCCGGCCTGTGAGGCTGTAAATCCATAGCCGAAAATTGTATTAGGGTCAGGATTTTCATCTACAGCTTTTTCATACCACGGAATGGCCTCCTCAAAATCTCCTGATGCACTTAGCGATTCTGCCAGCCTTTGGTGGACATTAACGCCTCCGATCTCACTCTGCTCCCCAGCCGTTCTTTTAAAATATTGAACAGCTTTTGCATAGGCTCCTTGCGTAAAGTAAAGCTCGCCTAACGCAAAATCAATGATTGGTTCATTTTCAAGAATAGACTTTGCCTGTAAAAGCTTTTGCTCACTTACTTCGAACAGTCCCTGCATCTGATAAAGATCAGCCATGAGCAGCAGGCTTTCCGGATAAGATGGGTCTGATTCCGGGATCGTTTCCAGCACAGCCAGCGCTTTTTCTTCTTCGTCAATATCTATTAAAAGTTCAGCATAAAAATTCGTCAGTTCTGTTTCATTCGGATATAGATCATGCAAATCACTGATCAGTGAGATCGCTTTCTCTACATTTCCCCACTCGTAATAAAGCTGTGCTGCGATGGCTTTATCTTCATCATGAAGCTGTGTTTCGGCCTTCGAGAGGGTGTTGAGTCCCTTTTCTGTTTCTCCTGCTTCAACTAATTTTATGGCTTCTTGAATTAATGTATTCAAATCGGACCGGTCCTTTCTTTTCCTAACAACATCAACCATACATAAAAGTCTTATTTGTTCAGGGGTTAATCCTATCATAATTCAGGTGAAAAGCCCTCGGCAAATAAGATGCTTACACTGTACGTCAAGGAATTTCTGAGTCTTATTAGTTTATCAAAAGATCCTGCGATAGCAAATAAAAAAAGGAAGATAGCCCTCTATTACAGTAAAGCAGCCTTTGACCTGCCGACTTGTAAGTAAAGCCCCCTCCCTCTTTTGAATTTTTATATTCCTCTATAAGACAGGCTATGTTTTTTTCCTTCAGTTTATGACTGATAAACAACTCGCACAACAAATCCTGAAGCATGAACTTCAGGATTTGTTTGAAAGCTTATTTAAATGATCAAAGAAGTTTGGATATGACACATGTATGGCGTCGGTCTGTCCGATCTCAATTACCTCTTCTGTTAAACAGGAAGCTATACCCAGCATCATGCCGATCCGATGATCTCCATGACTGGATACTTTCGCGCCGCCTTTCAGAGTTTGTTTGCCGTATACCTTCATTCCATCTTCGGTCGGTTCAATCTCAGCACCGAGCTTTCGAAGCTCTGAAACAACCGTGTCGATACGGTTCGTTTCTTTCACTTTAAGCTCTGCGGCATCCTTAATAACTGTTGTTCCTTCCGCCTGAGTCGCTAGGAGCGCAATGATAGGTATCTCATCAATTAAACGCGGAATAATATCTCCGCCAATTTCAACCGCTTTAAGAGATGACGTTTCAATGATCAAATCTCCATAGGGCTCTGCGCTTTCCTCAACAGACGGTATAATTTCAAGCTTTGCCCCCATGTTTTGAAGCACGTCGATGATACCGGTACGAGTCGGATTTAACCCAACGTTTTTCAGTACAATTCTGCTGTTTGGAATCATTGCGCCAGCTGCAAGGAAAAACGCCGCTGAAGAAATATCTCCGGGAACAAAAATATCTGCAGCCGTAAGCTGCTGGCCGCCTTTTATGGAAACACTTGTCTTGTCCTCTGCCAGTTTCACTCCGAAAGCAGACAGCATCCGTTCAGTATGGTCTCTGGATTTATGAGGCTCGGTGACGGTGGTAGTCCCCTCAGCCTGCAACCCGGCAAGCAAAACAGCCGATTTAATTTGCGCGCTTGCCACAGGTGATACATAGTCAATGCCTTTTAATGTACCGCCGCTTACTGATAGCGGTGTGAATTCTCCGCCGGCTCTGCCGTCAATTTTAGCGCCCATTTGTTTCAGGGGCTCTGTTACACGTTTCATTGGACGCTTCGCAATGCTTTCATCCCCAGCTACCGCGCTGTAAAAAGGGCGGCCCGCAAGGATCCCGAGCATCAGACGAATCGTTGTGCCTGAATTACCGACGTCTAACAGGCTTTCTGGCTCACGCAGGGAATCAATCCCTTTCCCGTGAATGACTACATCACTGCCGTTACGCTCAATTTGAACACCCATCTTCCTAAAGCAATCGATGGTGCTCAGACAGTCCGCTCCCGGCAGAAAATTTTTAACAGTTGTTGTGCCTTTCGCAAGCGCACCAAACATAACAGAGCGGTGAGAAATGGATTTATCACCGGGTATATGTATTTCTCCGTTTAACGCCTGCACCTTTTCTCTTTTCATTGTTTTCCACCTCAATCAGCATAAAAAGTTTCATATTCCGCCCGGGCTTCTATGCACTGTTCGGCCCGTTTGCGGTCATCATCGGATTGAAAACTGATCCTTAAAATTCCGTTAATATCTTCTCTCGTTTCAATAATGCGGATATTCGTTATACTAATGCGTTCCGCAGCAAGTATAGCCGTTATCTCTGAAATTACACCAGGATGATCCGGCACGTCTACGTATAAATCATAAAATGCCGGTATAGCGCCCTTCTGCCGGAGAGGCAGTCCGTCACGGTAGTCCTTTGCCGTTTTAAAATAATTGAATAGTTTTTCGGCATCCCCATGCTCAACATATGCCCGGATCGTTTCAATTTCACGAGTCCACTCATCAAAACGATCTAAAATCTTATCTTTATTATGTAAAAGAATATCACGCCACATTGCAGGACTGCTTGATGCAATCCGGGTAATATCCCGAAAACCGCCGGCTGCAAACCGCTTCACAAGCGGATAAAGCTCTTCCGAGTGATGGGTCTGATGCACAAGACTGGCTGCAACAATATGCGGAAAATGGCTGATCACGCTCGTTACGCCATCATGCTCTTCAGGCGACATTTCTACAAATTGGGCATTCGTCCCTTGCAGCAAATATTTTAACTGATCAACGGCTTGTCTGTCCGTTTTATGGCCTGGGGTTAAAATATAAAACGCATTTTCAAACAAAAATTCCTTTGCGGCAGCAACTCCTGATTTATGCGAGCCTGCCATTGGATGCCCTCCGACAAATTGGTAGCCGGCAGGCAGCACTTGATCGGCGTAATGAACCACTTTTTGCTTTGTGCTTCCTACGTCAGTAATCAAAAGCGAATGCTTAATTCCTGAATGAGCCAGTTCATCAAGCATAAGCAGCGTTTGCGCAACAGGTGTGGCGATAATAACGGTTGCAGCTTTTTTCGCGCCGTCAATAAACGAATCAGCACTCTCATCTATCACACCTAATTTTAAAGCAGCCACCACCTGCTCATCTGAGATGTCGACCCCAATAATGCGTTTTTCCGGATGTTTTTTTTTGATGGCTAACGCAATAGAACCGCCTATCAATCCGAGACCGGCGAGCAATATTGTATCTTTGATTTGATTCATTCGTCATCACCTGTTCATAGACTAAAGAGGTGATACTTGATCACCTCTTATAAAATTTCAGCTAAAGTTGCAAGAATTTCCTCGTTTTGCTCTTTCGTCCCGATCGTAATCCGGAGTGAAGTCGGGAATCCTAATGCATTTCCTGATCGGACTATATAACCTTTTTGCAGCAATGCCTGAAACAACTCATCAGACGGGCGGTTAAAGTCTATTAAAACAAAGTTTGTCTGTGAAGGATAGCACTTTAATCCGTGGGTTTTCGCAAAATCATAATACTGCTGAAGGCCTGCTTGATTTTTCTCGATGCAAGAGGCGATAAATTCTTGATCGTCCAGCGCTGCAATCGCTGCTGCCTGCCCAAGACGGCTGGTGTTAAACGGCTCTCTGGCCGGCTCTATTTGGCGGATCAATTTTTCGTCAGCAATGCCGTATCCAACTCTAAGCGCCGCCAGACCGTAAGCCTTTGAAAACGTGCGCAATATCATAAGATTGGGATACGTATTCAAAAGCGGTATGCTTTCCGGGTAATCCTCAGCTGTTACATATTCATAATATGCTTCGTCAAGAACAACGAGGACACGAGAAGGAACACGCTCCAGAAATGAAATCAATTCTCCTTCAGCTGTATAAGTGCCAGTCGGGTTGTTCGGGCTGCAAATCCAAACAACTTGAGTCTGTTCGTCAATCGCTTCAAGCATCCCGTCTAAATCATGAGAGCCGTCAGCACGAAGGGCAATTTCACGAACTTCAGCGCCTTCAATCACCGCATTATGCTTATATTGCGGAAAAGTCGGGGCTGCTGCAATCGTGTTTGTTTTGTCGTTTAAAAAAGCCCGGCATAAAATTTGGATGATTTCATCTGAACCATTGCCGAAAATAAGTGATGTTTCGCTGACATTGAGGTGCTCACTAAGCCTTGTCCGCAAAGCGGCGCTATACCCATCGGGATATAACGCAAGCTGTTGAATTTCATGATGAAGCGCCTCTTTTGCAGCTTCCGAACAGCCATACGGATTTTCGTTTGATGCAAGCTTCACGACTTTATCCAAACCATATTCAGCTTTTACTGCTTCAATTGGTTTTCCCGGCTGATAAGGCTTTAGTTGTTTTAAATGTTCTTTGATACGCAAATCCAGTCACCTCATTTTAAACTGTACAAACCGCCAAACATCTTCGCGTAATCTTCAAACTCCTGCACTGCACGATCTCTCGTCTCAATGCTGATGAGCCGATCCTTTAATTCTTCTATCTTTTTGACGAGCGCACTTCCCACTACGACACCGTCGCAGATTTCATTCATCTTGACCACCTGCTCGCGGCTGGAAATACCAAACCCTACAGCAACCGGCACAGAGCTGAGATTCTTCACTGTCCGGATAAATGGATAAGCTGATGAATTGAACTCATTTCGGACACCGGTCACACCTAACGAAGATACACAGTAGACGAAGCCCTCGGCTTGTTCAATAATGGTCTTCAAACGGCTTTCGCTTGTCGGTGCAACTAAAGAAATATACGTTACCTCGTGGGTTTTGCATTCCGCTTGAAGGCTGGCGCTTTCTTCTAAAGGCAGATCCGGAACAAGCAGGCCGTCTATATGATTTTCCCGCAGTAAAGCGAAAAAGTATTCTTTGTTCAATTGTAACACAGGATTATAATACGTAAAGAGGATAATAGGAATATTAACGCCACTTTTTTTCATTTTTCCGCCTAATTCAATCGCCTTTACAATATTCATCCCATTTTCAAGTGCCCGTTTTGAAGCCCGCTGAATCACCGGACCGTCTGCCAGCGGATCTGAGTATGCTACACCAATCTCAAGTGCCGTGGCTCCCGCTTTTTGGAGAGACTTAGCCAGTTCGATTGAAACTTCTGGCAACGGATCACCCGCTGTAATAAACGGAATAAACAGTTTTTCCGACTGGGCCTGGTCTATGTTAAACATCCGCTTTCACCTCATCTTCCAATACGTTCATTAATGTGTTGACATCCTTATCTCCTCTTCCTGATAAACAGACGAGGATAGTTTGATCTCGGTCCATCTCTTTTGCGATTTTGAATGCCTTCGCTAATGCATGAGCAGATTCGATCGCTGGTAAGATTCCTTCTTTTTCTGACAATAGTTTTAACGCATCTACTGCTTCTTCATCAGTTATGCAATCGTATGTGACACGGCCGCTTTTATGCAAATAGGCGTGCTCCGGACCAATTCCCGGATAGTCAAGCCCTGCTGAAATTGAATAAGGCTCAATAATTTGACCGTACCCGTCTTGAATGAGGTAAGTGAGCGAACCGTGAATCACGCCTATGGTTCCTTTCGTAATGGTAGCGGCATGAAGCGGGGTATCAATTCCTTTCCCTGCCGCTTCAGCACCGATCAGTTCAACATCTTCGTCTAAAAATGCCTGAAACATGCCTATCGCATTACTTCCGCCGCCTACGCAGGCAACGACTTTATCAGGCAGCGTTCCCTCAATATTTTGCAGCTGATCCTTCGCTTCCTCTCCGATCATTTTTTGAAATTCCCGGACAATTTGCGGGTAAGGGTGTGGCCCGACAACCGATCCGATCATGTAAAAATGATCCTCACAATGCTGAACCCAATAGCGGATGGCCTCATTTGTCGCATCCTTCAGTGTCCCGTTTCCGCTTGTAACCGGCACAACCTCCGCTCCAAGAAGCTTCATTCGGAATACGTTCAGAGACTGGCGGGCGACATCCTCCTCACCCATAAATACAATGCAGGAAAAACCAAACTTTGCAGCAACTGTCGCGGCGGCTACCCCGTGCTGCCCGGCACCTGTTTCTGCAATGATTTTCGTTTTGCCCATTTTTTGTGCAAGCAATGCCTGGCCTAAAGCATTGTTGATTTTATGAGAACCTGTATGGTTTAAATCTTCTCTTTTCAAATAAATTTTAGCGCCGCCTAAATGCTCTGTGACCCGATCGGCATATGTTAATGCGGTCGGCCTGCCGGAATATTCCGCTAACAGCTTCTGATATTCCTCCCGAAAAGCGGGATCATCCTTTATTTCCTTAAATGCTTTTTCAATTTCTTCTAGCGGCTGCATAAGAGTTTCCGGAACAAACTTCCCGCCAAAATCGCCGTATCTGCCTATTTCATTTGGATATGGATACATATCGTTTCATCCTTTCTTCTAAGAGCCTAATCAGGTTGACATCTTTTTGTCCGTTCTTTTCTATTCCGCTGGCAAGATCGACTCCGCCCGGTTTCCATTTCAATAAGTCTGCGATTGTGTCGGGATTCACACCGCCTGCGATGAAGCACCGTTTCCCCGTTTGTTCAGCTTTCTGCTGATATTCCGGCACACACTCCCAAGCAAAAGCCACTCCTGTCCCGCCTCTTGCACCTTTTACAGATGAGTCAATCAAAAAACCGTCTACACAATCGTTAAAGCGGTCCATATCCTGAATTGCTGTGCTGTTATGATGGAGCGCCTTCCATATTTCACAATGTGTCAGCAGGCGAAGGGCTTCAGCATCCTTCGGTGTCTCATCACCGTGAAGCTGGATGACGTCTAGTTGCAATTCGTATGCTATACGGGCAATCGTTCCCATTGTTTCATTCACAAAAACGCCGACAATCTGTTTTCCGGTGCGAACTTGGCTCAGCCACTTTTTCACATCTGCAGTGGATACTTTTCGTTTACTGTCAGCAAAAATAAAGCCCAGATAATCTGCCTGTGAATCCGCTGCAAGCCGCAGATCCTGCAGCGACCGTATACCGCAATACTTTAATGCCGGTTTTTTCATCTCTTCACTCCCCATACAAAGCATGGATTGCTTTTTGCTGTGAATGTTGTCTCATCAATGACTCACCGATCAGAACAGCTTGGGCCCCATGTTCCTTAACAAATGTTAAATGTTCTAGAGTACCAATGCCGCTTTCACTGACAAGCAAGCATTCTTTCGGAACGAGGGATGCAATCTGTTTCGTCTGTTCGAGTGAAGTTTCAAATGTTTTTAAGTTTCGATTATTAATACCGAGAATATCAGGGGTGAATACCTTTACTATTTGTTCAAGCGTTGTTTGATCATGAACCTCAACTAACACGTCCATTTCCTTTTCCTTTGCTTCGAGATACAACTCGTGAAGCTGTACGGGATCAAGCACTTCGCCGATTAACAATATGGCATCTGCTCCGATTCTCTTTGATTCCTCCACTTGAATAGAATCAATAATAAAATCTTTTCTTAGCACAGGGATCGAAACAGCACGCTTCACGTCTGATAAATACCTGTTTTTCCCTTGAAAAAACGGAAAGTCAGTTAAAACAGAAAGCGCGTCTGCCTGCGCAGCTTCATAGTCTTTCGCAATCCGCTCAGGAACAAAATCTTCTTTAATGAGCCCTTTTGACGGCGACGCTTTTTTGACTTCGGCAATCAATCCGATAAAACGGTTTGCGTCAGCCAGCGCCTCTTTAAAAGACCGTTTTTCAAAGGGCTGCTCTTCTGGCAGGATAAGAGTTTTGACTTCTTCTTTTTTTTGATTGATTATGTTTTCAAGCATAGATCTCTTCCTCTTTCTGTTTCAGTCTGTCGAGCTGCGCTGCGGCACCTCCGCTTGTAATCGTTTCTAACGCAAGCTCCGTTCCTTCCTTCAGTGTTTCGACAATACCCGCCGTGTATATCGCAGCGCCGGCATTAAAGGCTGTAATATATAAAGCTGATCGGCTGCTTTTATTTTCAAAAATATTCTGAATCAAATGAGCGCTTTCTGTCGGTGACTGCACCTGTATATCTTCAAGTCTGCCATTTTTGAAGCCAAATTCTTCGGGTGAAACTGTATATTCCCGGCGCTCTCCATCCTTGATCTCAATCACATCGGTCGGTGATGTAACCGAAAGCTCATCTAAACCGTCACGGCTTGCTGCGAATAGTACATGCTTTGGCTGAAACATTTCCAGTGCGCTTGCCATCAATCCCGCTTTTTCAGCAGAATAGACCCCAATCACCTGACGCTTCGCCTGCAAAGGATTGCTGAGCGGTCCGAGCAGATTAAAAATCGTTCTGAATCCGAGCTCTTTTCTTGTGCCCGCTACATGTTTCATGGACGAATGATAAAGCGGCGCAAAGAGAAATCCCATGTTATTTGTTTCAATGCTGACTCTGACTTCCTCAGGTGTGGTTTGGATTGGAATCCCAAGCTCTTCAAGAACGTCGGCGCTTCCGCTTTTAGAAGATACGGAGCGATTGCCGTGCTTAGCAACTTTAGCTCCTGCTGCTGAAGCAACGATTGCCGATGCCGTTGAAATGTTAAAGGTAGAGATGCCGTCACCGCCTGTTCCGCATGTGTCAACCACATCAGGAAGTCCGTCTACTGTAAGGGCATGTGTCCGCATGGCCTTCACAAAGCCCGCCAGCTCCTCTGCAGTTTCGCCCCGATGAGCCAGGATTGACAATATACCACCCATTTCAGAAACAGTCATTTCTGCTGTCATCATCATATTCATAAGCGCTTCAGCTTCAACCGCAGTAAGTGTCTTTCCGTCAACGCACATTTGCAGAAATTGGTTCATCCGCTTCATCCCCCTTGCTACGAAACATGTCTTCAGCAATATGAATTGTTTTCAGCAGTGCGCCCGCTTTGTTGCAGCTTTCCTCATATTCAGCTTCCGGCTCAGAATCAGCAACAATACCTGCTCCAGCCTGTATCGATGCCACACCGTTTTTTACGCTCATGGTGCGGATCGTAATACAGGAGTCGATATTCCCGTCAAATCCGATGTAGGCGATGCAGCCGCCGTATGTCTCCCTCGGTGTCGGCTCCAGTTCATTTAAAAGCTGCATGGCACGGATTTTTGGGGCCCCGGTTAAAGTTCCCGCGGGAAAAGCCGACATTAGCGCATCGACAGGGTGAACGCCCTCTTTCAGCCTTCCTGTGACGACTGAAATGATGTGCATGACATGTGAAAATGAAACAATCTTTGTGAATTCCGGCACAGCAACCGATCCATACTCCGCCACTCTGCCGATATCGTTTCGAGCTAGATCAACGAGCATATAATGCTCTGCTTTTTCTTTTTCATCTTTCATGAGCTCAATTTTGAGTTTTTCATCTTCCTTTTTGTCTGCGCCTCTTTTTCTTGTTCCGGCAATCGGATGGATTTCCAAATGCCCGTCTTGAACATGGATTAACCGTTCCGGAGAGCTGCCGACAATCTCTCTGTCCGGGAGTTTTATATAGTACATATAGGGCGAGGGATTGACGATTCGCAGCACTCTGTACAATTCGAAGGAATCTGCTGTTATCGGAATCTCAAATTTTTGCGACAGAACACCTTGAAAGATGTCGCCTGCTTTTATATATTCTTTGATCTTTTCTACATCTGCCATAAACGCTGATTTTTCGTAGTTTGAAGATACTGTATCGAAACTAGGTGTCTTATATGACTCAGATGAAAGAAACAGTTCTTGGATGTTTTTTTGATCCATCATCTTATCAATGAGGCCTTGGAGCTCTCGGTGATTTTTATTGAACACAGCAATTTTTTCAGCTTCAGTTTCTTGTCCATTCAATCGGGCATACTGAATAAAGTGGACGTTTTTTGTTTCATGATCATATGCAATTAATGTGCTGCAAACAAACAGCATACACTTTTCAAATTCCGTTTCCTTTCTGTGGCGAGGAACAGATGGTTCAATCATCGGAATCATATTATAGCTTAAATACCCGACAGCTCCGCCGACAAAGGGAATGGCAAGCTCTGGCGTTTTGATTTTGTATGCTGCAGTCATCCAATCCAGAACCTCTTTCAATTCTTTTCCAGTGTAAAGGGATCTGCCATTCTCATCTTGAGCAGTAAAATCATTTTGCTGTTCTTTGATCGTGAGAAATGGCTGAAGGCCGATGAACGAATATCTGGACCAATTTGATGTGTCATCCTTGCTTTCTAGAAGGTAAGTGATCTTCCTGTCCAGCTGCTCGATCATTTGGATAGGTGTCAGTGTGTCAACTGTGAATGTCTCCACAATCGGTATGGTGCGGTAGGACATGCTGTCCTCTAAAAATGCAGAAATGTTTGATTGGAAATTCATTGCTCTCACTCCTTATGGCAAGGAGAATGAGAAGAAGGCATGAGAGGGAAAATCAGAATATAACAAATAAACCCAAAAGAAAGGCTTCTTTTGGGTAGAATAAACATACATGTCTCAGCTCAACTAGACTCATTCTCTGCTACCCTATTCTCTAACTCAACTCATTCACTAAGCTTTATACACACTCTTGTGTATTTCTAAGCTGTTCCTATCGTATTACAATTCATTATTTTTTGTCAATGATAAATCGGGTCTTAATATGACCGCTTTTTCCAAATAGACATGTCTGATTTGATTCTGAGGAACATCAGTCTGAACAGTCATCATGACCCTTATACATTTTTTCAGCCCGCCAGTAACATCCATTTCCTGCATGCATGTCACCGGTACATACTGCCAGCCAGAAAGCTCGCGCACAGCTTTTGCCGGAAAAACAGAGTGCAGGTCAGGCGTCGCCGATAGAAGCATTTGAACAACATCTTCCGGCTTTGTTTTGTTTTCTTCTATCATTTTCTCTAACAGCTGTTTGGTTTTTTGTAAAATTTCTTCTTCAGTGTCCTGTTCTACTGTAGTTGCTCCGCGAATTCCACGAATCATCATGATGTCTCCTCCATTCGCCATTTGTTCAGCCAGCTCTCAAGTTCATCTCTCGAAAACGTATGGTCGGCGACTTTTCCTAACTCTTTGAGAACGATGAATTGAATCATACCGCCGCGGGTTTTTTTATCATTCATCATACGGTCTAAAAGCACGGAAGTTGCCGTTTCTTTTTTTATGCGGCTTGGATAGCCCAGGTTCTTAAACCAGCTGACTAAACGATTTCTGTCCATTTCACAGCCGGCTTCCTGTTCACTTATATATAAAGCAAACTGCATACCGAGTGCTACCGCATCACCGTGGGTAATCTGTCCGTAGCCATACTCCGCCTCAACTGCGTGGCCAAGCGTATGCCCAAAGTTAAGAAAGGCTCTGATTCCTTCTTCCTTTTCATCCTGCTGAACGACAGACGCTTTAATCGAAATGCCTTTAAAAATCATATCATTCAGCTGCTCGCTGGTAATATCGTTCAGTGAGTGAATATCCAGCAGGTCTTTCAGGAATGCTTTGTCATAAATAAAAGCATGTTTAATCACTTCTGCCATCCCAGACCGAAGCTCTTTTTCCGGAAGGGAACGGAGGAAGTCCGTATCGTAGAGCACGGCTTTTGGCTGATAAAATGCGCCGATCATATTTTTCCCAAGCGGATGGTTTACCGCTACTTTTCCTCCGACCGCGCTGTCATGCGCCAAAAGCGTTGTAGGCATTTGAATGAAATCGATGCCGCGCATAAAAGTGGCAGCCACAAATCCAGCAAGATCTCCTACAACACCGCCTCCAAAAGCGATGATGCATGAGGAGCGATCCATATGAAATCGAATCGCTTCACTCTGCAGTTTCGTATACATATCCATTGATTTCGCCTGCTCTCCGCTCGGCACCGTCACTTTTTTGACAGGCCATTTTTCTTCCAGCAGGTGAAGCATTTCATCACCGTACAGGCGATCCACTTCTTCATCGGTAACAAGCATAATGCGTGTGAATGGCCTGTTTAGCGAGGTTAATAGTTCGCAAGCCTTTTTTCTGATTCCTTGTCCGATAAATACAGGATATGAAGAGGAAGCGGTTTGAACATGCAGTGTTCTCATTAAAATTCCCTCGACAGTTTTCTCATATTCTCCACGTTTTCTCTAATGCGGTCAATTTGGTCTAAGCCGAATTGTTCAACAACAGCGTTGGCAATTTCCCATGCAACAGCAGCTTCGGCCACTACACTTGCCGCTGGCACTGCGCAGCTGTCTGAACGTTCAATGCTTGCAGAAAACGGTTCTTTCGTTTCAATATCCACACTTTTCAGCGGTTTATATAATGTCGGAATCGGCTTCATGACTCCGCGGACAACGATTGGCATTCCTGTCGTCATGCCGCCTTCCAAACCGCCAAGTCTGTTCGTAGCACGAGTATATCCTTTTTCTTCGTCCCAAATGATCTCGTCATGAACCTCGCTACCATTTCTCCCGGCCGCTTCAAAACCGATGCCGAATTCCACACCTTTAAATGCATTAATAGATAGTACTGCCGCAGCAAGCTTGCTGTCCAGTTTACGGTCATAATGAACATAGCTGCCCACGCCCACCGGCATTCCTTCAACAATCACTTCCACAATTCCGCCGATGGAATCTCCGTTTGCCTTCGCTTCGTCAATGGCATCCATCATTTTTTTGCCTGCTTCTTCATCGTAGCATCTGACAGGAGACTCTTCAGTCACACGCTTCAAGTCATCAATTGAAGTATAATCCGTTTTTTCAGCCTTAACTGCCCCGATCTGTAATACGTGGCCCGCTACCTTAATGCCAAGTTCAGAAAGGATCTTTTTAGCGACAGCGCCTGCCGCCACTCTTACGGTCGTTTCACGTGCTGAAGAGCGCTCAAGCACATTTCTCATATCACGGTGGTTATATTTAATCGCACCGTTTAAATCTGCGTGTCCCGGTCTCGGTCTGGAAATTTGGCGTTTCATTTCCTTTTCTTCTTCTTCTGTAATCGGAGCCGCACCCATAATTTTAGTCCAGTGTTTCCAATCGTTATTTTCTACCACAAGAGCAATTGGTGAACCAAGTGTGCGGGCATGGCGCACCCCGCTCATAATTTTCGCCTGGTCCTTTTCGATCTGCATGCGGCGCCCGCGGCCATGGCCTTTCTGGCGTCTGGCAAGCTCAAAGTTAATATCTTCCTCAGTTATGTAAAGCCCCGCAGGCACACCTTCAATAATGGTTGTCAATTGGGGGCCGTGTGATTCACCGGCTGTTAAATATCTCATGACTTCTTCTCCCTTCATCGCATTAACGCTTTTAAGTAAAACTACTATAACATATTTTTCGGTAAAAAGTCAGTCTATCTTTTTTGATAAAAGAATGTATCCGCGGGAGAAAGGCCGAATTTCTCAGGATTAAAAATCTGCTCTGTGCTGCCGACAAAGAGAACCCCATTCTTTTTTAAGCTATGTGCCATTTTTAAATACAGTTCTTCCTTTGCGTTTTCTGTAAAATAAATAAAAACATTGCGGCACACAATCAAATCAAAGTCTTGCTCGTAGTGATCCGCAAGCAAATTATGTTTTTGAAACCTAATGTTCTTCTTTATGTCATGTTTCACTTCATAGCTCTTATCAGCGTTTTGAGTAAAATAACGATCCTTCACAGAAGACGGCACTTCTTGCAAAGACCGCTCCTGATACACGCCTTTTTTCGCTTTTTCCAATGCTTTATCATCTATATCAGTGGCCAAAATCTGATAGCCTGGGAGACCTTTCTGCTGATCTAAAATCATTGCGAGCGTATACGGCTCCTCCCCTGTAGAGCATGCCGCGCTCCATATTTTTAAAGGCTTCGAATGTTTGATTAAAGGCAAAATAGCCGTTTCAAGAACTTCCCATCTTTTATAATTACGATAAAATTCTGAAACATTAATCGTCATTCTGTCTAACGTTTCATTTAAAAGCACCTGATCCTTTTCTAATGCCGCTGCAAAATCCTTAAAGCTTTGAAAACCTTTCTTCTCATAAAGGGATGTCAGCCTTCTCTTCATTTGCGCTTCTTTGTATAAAGTTAAATCAACTCCGGTTAATTGCTTCCATTTGGTTGTAAATACGCTGTATGTATTCATCTCTTCTCTCCTAGTCTCGCTGTCTTTTGTCCTAGTATAGCTTGTTTTATCAGGAAATTGTATTGTTTCAAATAAAAAAATCAGCTTTTCAGCTGATTTCAGATAATTGGTAAAGACATGGTTGGCCCCCCTGCCGTTTACCCATATATTCAAGTCAATGTAAACCTTTACAAAAAAGCCGAAACCAGCGATATGGATATGCCAGTTTCGGCTTTTTCAGCAATGATTAATAGATCCAGCCTGTCATGAGTTGTTGATATGATACTAACTCTTCATCCTTAAAGAAAATATGAATCTCACGCTCAGCGCTTTCAAGAGAATCAGAGCCGTGAATAATATTTTTTCCGACAAACATGCCGAAATCCCCGCGAATGGTGCCTGGCAATGCTTCTTTAGGGTTTGTTTTTCCAATCAGCTGCCTGGTCACTTCAACGACATTTTCGCCTTCCCACACCATCGCAAAAACAGGTCCGGAAGTAATAAACTCAACAAGTTCTCCAAAGAAAGGCTTCCCTTGATGTTCAGCGTAGTGTTTCTCAGCCATTTGTTCGGTTACTCTCATCAGCTTTGCGCCAGCTAATTGTAAGCCCTTACGTTCGAATCTAGATAAAATCTCCCCGATCAGCTGCCGTTGGACACCGTCCGGTTTCACCATGATAAAAGTCTTTTCCATCACATTCTCCACCCCATCATATGTATGTATAGGCTTTCACATTGCACACCGAAATCGTAACATCTTTCAGATAATTAATCAATCCGGGGCGGAGAAATTTCTTAATATCTACAAAAATTTAAAATTTTCTTTTGCCGATATATTTTGCGATGGCTGCAAGAGAAGAACGCGCACGCCCTCTCGGAAGCGTGTTAAGCTTTTGGAAAGCTTTTTGCAAATACATCTCGCTTACTGCCATCGATGCTTCAATTGCATCTGTTTTTTTAATTTCTTCAATAATAGGCGCAAGCTGTTCTTGTGTCGTCTCGCTGTTAATTAACTTAAGCTGATTCTTTAAAGCTGGGTTTTTTAATGCATATAGGACAGGCAATGTAACATTTCCTTGAAGCAAATCGCCTCCAACCGGTTTACCCAGTTCTTCTTCAGTTGAAGTAAAATCAAGAATATCATCAATAATTTGATAAGACATCCCGACATAATATCCAAACCAGTAGAGCGCCTTATGAATCTTTTCTTCAGCTCCGGACGCAATAGCCCCCAGCTGGCAGCTGACAGCGATAAGAAGCGCAGTTTTTCTTTTTATCCGCCGCAGGTATGTTCTGAGATTCTGTTCCATGTTGTATTTGTCTTTGATTTGTTCAATCTCTCCGAGACACACTTCAACAATGGTCTGCGACAAAATCCGGTGAGCTTTCGGCTCATTAATTCTCGTCATCATTTCAAGAGACCCGGCAAGCATATAATCGCCTGTATACATCGCAATCCGGTTATCCCATTTTGCTTTGATCGTCGGCTTTCCTCGGCGAAGCTCCGCATCGTCAATAACATCATCATGAACCAACGATGCCATATGAATCATTTCCAGAGTGACAGCCACATATTTAATCTTATTGATATCGTAATCGCCAAACATGCCGGAAAGCAGAACGAAGACAGGCCGAATCCGTTTGCCTCCTGCCTGCAATAGATGAAGACCCGCCTCGCTCAAAAGCGGATAATCGGAGCGAACGGTTTGTTCAAGCTCCCTTTCAATTACATCAATATCGTCATTTAAAAAAGAGTAGGCCATTTTAAATTTCATATCATTCACCCAACATCTGTGTTTTCATTTCCATCCGATATGCGTGGCAGCGACTCCGCCAGTAAACGAATGATATTTGACATTTTTCAGACCCGCCTCTTCAAACAGGCCTGCCAGTTCCTTCATACCAGGGAATTCTCTGGCTGACTCTTGGAGCCATGAGTATTCTTTATAGCTCTTTGCAAACAGCTTCCCGAAAAACGGCATAATATACTTAAAGTACATAAAATAAGCCTGTTTAAATCCAAACATTTCAGGCTGTGAGGTTTCCAGGCATACCACTTGTCCGCCAGGCTTCACCACACGTCTCATTTCTTTCAGTACAGTCAAATAATCAGGTACATTACGCAGTCCGAAACCAATTGTTACATAATCAAATGTATTATCATCAAAAGGGAGCTCCATTGCATTTCCGTGCAGCAGTTCGATTTGACTGAAACCGCCGTCTTTTACTTTCTGTTTGCCAACGCTCAGCATGTTTTCGCTAAAATCCAAGCCCTTTATCTCACCGGTTTTGCCGGCTGCTTTTGCAAGAGCAATCGTCCAGTCGGCTGTTCCGCAGCAAACATCGAGAGCTTTGGCGCCTTCTTTTACACCCATAATGCGCATCGTTTTATCACGCCATTTTTTGTGCTGCTGAAAACTGATGACAGAGTTCATTTGGTCGTAGTTTTTATATATTTTTTCAAATACTCCGTGTACCCGCTGTTCTTTTGAGTCCTGCATAATGGTTACCCTTCTTCCACTTTCTGATGATAAGTTTGATCTTGGCTGATTGTTTTCAGGCGGTTTAATAAAATATGTTGAATAGGTGAGCTTAGAGGTAAAAGTGACTCAATGCTGTTCTTTGCTTTTTTAAAACACTCTTCCAGCATCTCTTCTTTTGTTTTCCCCAGCTGTATAACACTGCCGAGCACATCTAAAAATGTATCATTTCCGTTCATAAGCCGCTTATATACAAAAAAATCACTCGATAGCTTCTTCCAGCGCGGGAGATTGAAATGTTCAGACACCCGATGGAATAAAGCTGATTCAACGATGCCGACACTTTCGAAAAAATGGTTCTCGTCCTTTATGGATCGATCATACAGACGAATTTTATGTTCATTGATTTCTTTAATTGCTGTAGCGAGCGTTCTAATCATATAGATATCCTTCATTTCAGAGAGTAATGAATAGTACAGTCCGCTGAAATAATCGCCCGCAAGAACAGTCAATTGGCGGTTCTTGTTTTCGTCTCGTTTTATGACTCTGGCTGTCGTTACTTCATCATGGGTATCAAGGGCGCTTTGTACAAGCATCGCTGTTACAATATAGTTTTCTCTGTCATTGTGTTTTATGTCGGCTTCCTCAAATAATGCATGAAAAAGAAGAAGCTTATCCTCATCAATCTTAGGCGCAGAAATATGCTTCGCTAAATAGGGATGAGACAGCTTTTGTTTTATTTTCGTGTTTAGATTGGCTAAAGTTCCGTAGATGTCTTGCAAAAATATCACCCTTGTCCCCAAATTCACATTTATTTCTAAATCATATGTATGAGTTTTATTTTGTCATAAGATTACGCAGGTATCATTATAGCATAAAAAAAACAAATTGGCTGTATCCACCCGCTGTTTGAGAGCATTTGCTTTGAAAACAGCGGGGACAGCCAGCTTATTTTTTTTCGCTTTTCATTTCTCCGTATGCGGTTTGAATGAGCGCCTCTCCTCTGACTTTAATGGCAGAAGTATGCTCTGTAAACTGAGCAATGATCACTTCTCCCTTGTCGAGTTTTTCGGAATGGTGAAACTTAGTGTCCGTTCCCCTTGTCAGGCCGATCACATTCACTCCATCCTCAATTGCCTTAATGACGACAAAATCGCTTGAATGCTTTTCGTTCATTTATAGCACCCTCTATCTTTATTAGTCCTGGCGTTTAATATGTTCCAATACTTCTGAACGTGCAGCAGCATCATCTTTGAAAATGCCTCTGACAGCTGAAGTGACTGTTTTGGCGCCCGGCTTTCTTACGCCCCGCATTGTCATGCACATATGTTCCGCTTCAACAACAACCATTACGCCATGCGGATCAAGCGTTTCTACGATGCTTTCTGCAATTGTAGAAGTGATGCGCTCCTGAAGCTGCGGGCGCTTTGCAACTGCCTCAACGGCACGCGCCAATTTGCTGAGCCCTGTGACTTTTCCGCCCCGCGGTATATATGCAACATGTGCTTTTCCGTAAAAAGGAACAAGGTGATGCTCACACATAGAATGAAACGCGATATCTTTTACAAGAACAAGCTCTTCATGGTCTTCCCCGAAGATAGTCTGGAAATGTTCTTTAGGATCTTCATTCAAGCCGGAGAATACTTCGGCATACATCTTTGCGACTCGTTTCGGAGTATCAAGAAGCCCTTCTCTGTTTGGGTCCTCTCCGATCGCTTCTAAAATTTGACGAACAGCTTGTTCGATTTGTTCTTTATTAACTTCTTTCATGTTCTGTGTCCTCCACCAATGAATACATTTAATTTCGATTCTAGCACATATGCCCCGCTAAAAGCAAAGTGAATGCACACGCTCCTAAAAAATGAAAAGCCCCTTAAGAAGGGGCTTTTCTGTGAAGAAATATAGTGTATGTAAGCTAGATGCATACACGATCTATATTCACAATTATTTTCCGGCAACTGCGTCTTTAAGCGCTTTACCTGGTTTGAAAGCAGGTACTTTGCTTGCTGGAATTTCGATTTCTTCACCTGTTTGAGGGTTGCGTCCTTTACGTGCAGAACGTTCACGCACCTCGAAGTTACCAAAACCGATCAGTTGGATTTTATCACCGTTTTTAAGTGCATCTAAGATCGTATCAAAAACAGAGTCAACTGCTTTTGTCGCGTCTTTTTTAGACAATTCGCTTGCTTCCGCAACCGCATTAATAAGTTCTGTTTTGTTCATGCCTTTCACCTCCTCCCAAAAGGAATACTCAGTTCGTTTATTATCATTTCTTCACAGTTCAGTCTGATTCTAAACCTGCCTGAGAAAAAAATCAGACAAGCAAGAGAAAGACAATTAAACGGCTTTTAAGAAAAACTGCACTCCAAGGAAGGTTTGTCCATCAGAGTGAAGAATTTCTGTATGTAGAGTAACACATATAAAAAGCCATATCAAGCATTTTAAAGCGTCAATCCCTTGCTCGTCAAGGATTTAACGTGATTTACCGAACAAATATTCCTTTTTTTCCTTTTTTCATCCTATTCCTTGATCCTTTTCCAATATTAAGAGCAAAGAAAAAAGACCTCCTATTCTATAAAGAGGTCTTCCCGCATTACAGGATAATGGCGATTAAGCCGCCTGATCCTTCGTTTATGATTCTTTCTAATGTTTCTTTTAATTTATATCGTGCGTTTTCAGGCATCAGTGACAGCTTTGCCTGAATCCCTTCTCTCACAATAGAGCTGAGTGATCTGCCAAAAATGTCAGAGTTCCAAATTGAAAGCGGATCATCCTCAAAGTCCTGCATTAAGTAGCGTACCAGTTCCTCGCTTTGTTTTTCAGTTCCGATAATCGGCGCGAATTCGCTTTCGACATCCACTTTGATCATATGGATTGACGGTGCGACAGCTTTCAATCTCACGCCAAACCTGGAGCCTTGCCGTATAATTTCCGGCTCATCCAGACTCATGTCAGTTAAAGCAGGCGCTGCAATGCCGTATCCCGTCTGTTTGACCATTTTTAAGGCGTCAGACACCTGGTCATATTCCGTTTTCGCATGGGCAAAATCCTGCATCAGCTCTAGCAAGTGGTCTCTGCCCCTGATTTCAACGCCTACCACTTCTTTTAAGATTTGATCATATAAATGGTCCGGCGCATACAAATCAATTTCTGCAACCCCTTGGCCGAGCTCAATCCCTGCTAATCCGGCACTTTCAATAAACTCAAACTCGCTGAATTGACCGACAACCCTGTCGACATCACGGAGCCGTTTAATATCCTTAACAGTTTCCTTTACTGACTCCTGATAACTCTCGCGAAGCCAATGGTTTTCTTTCAGCACCATGACCCAGCTTGGGAGATTTACATTTACTTCAAGCACCGGAAACTCATAAAGAGCCTCTCTGAGAACATTGAGTACATCGTTTTCACGCATACTTTCTACACTCATTGCCAAAACAGGGATATCGTATTTCTCGCTTAAATCCTGGCGCATCGCCTCTGTTTCCGGGTGATACGGTTTTACTGAGTTAATGACCATAATAAAGGGTTTTCCGACTTCTTTCAGCTCTTCAATGACTCTTTCTTCTGCCTCTATATAGTCACTTCTGGCGATATCACCAATCGTGCCGTCTGTCGTAATGACCACTCCGATGGTCGAATGCTCTTGAATCACCTTCCGCGTTCCGATTTCAGCAGCCTCATGGAACGGGATTGGTTCTTCGTACCAAGGCGTATTAATCATCCGCGGGCCGTTTTCATCCTCGTATCCTTTTGCACCCGGCACTGTGTAGCCTACACAATCTACTAATCTTATATTGACATCGAGTCCGTCTGATACATGAACAGACATCGCCTGATTCGGAACAAATTTAGGCTCTGTAGTCATAATCGTTTTTCCGGCTGCGCTTTGCGGCAGTTCATCCTGCGCACGTGCCCGGTCTGCTTCATTGCTGATATTCGGGAGCACCACAAGCTCCATAAATTTCTTAATAAACGTGGATTTCCCTGTACGGACAGCACCAACGACTCCTAAGTATATATCGCCTCCTGTTCGTTCAGCGATATCCTTGAAAATATCGACCTTTTCCAAGTGATCCCCTCCCGGACTTCCTATCCTTATCAATTTTATTAACCTTTTTCAATCAAACACAGGACACTATATGTGTATGACGTTGTCCTATTTCAATATGACATCTTTAGAAAATTTTCCATCCTTAATCTATTAAAGTATAAGAAAACCTTTCTCCCTATTTGTATGCAAGGGAGAAAGGTTCATTCCTTTTTTATATCATTTTCTAAAAAAACAGGTTCTTGTTTGTCATTAACGGTATATTTCACTGAAAATGCGGGGACGAAAGGCGTCTCTTCCCATATCATGTCCTGTATTTCCGTGCCGGGTTTAAACGTTTTTTTGCTTTTTTTGAGACAGGAAACGAGCTCTGTCCGATAGTCAGCATAAATTTCTCCGTCTCCGTCAATCATAAGCGGCAGGGAATTTCCTGAGATTGGGCTTGTGACAGAAAGAGAGTCAGCCTCCCCTAGTTTTTTCCCATCAAGTGTAAACAAGTCCCGCGCTAATACATCCTGATATGGCGGATATTTATGTTCTTGACGGTACATTTGAACGCGCAATTTGATATCACGTATTTTTTCAGCCATCTTTACATCAATCAGTTTAACAGTCGGATTGTCCTCTACATCGACAAGCACGTATTGATAGTCTCCGCCGCTTTCATATGCCGTGCTTGGAGGTTCGGCCATATATCTCGGCGCTAAACGGTTAAAATCTATCGGATATTTTTGATAAAGCGGTGTTGACATATCTTTTGTTTGAATCGGTAGCAGTCCTCCGTTTGCCTTTTGAAATTCATCAACGGCAGATTGAACCAGCTTTAATTGGTCCTGATATGGAGTGGCTTGTACACTGCTTTTCCGCTCATGTGGATATAAACATCCTGATAAGAAAATCACTGCTACAAAGAGCATAGCGCACTTCAGTTTAACCATACAGCACTTCCTTTTACAGCTTTATTCATTAACAGGGCCGCTGAATACCACCACAAATACAATAATTCCTGAAATCAATACACACATGTAAGCAAACGATGAAACCGCAATCTTCAGAAAACGGTTTCGGCATTTAAAACGGCTTAAATAGATGCATGCTACGGCCAGAAACATCAGCCCCATGGAACCAAGAGCAAACCACATTTTGATCAATGCCAGACTCAAATAAACCGCGCCCCCTCCGACATTTGTTTTGTAAGCGTTATATTTTATTTTAATATACAGGGCTTGAAAAGATCAACCAGATTTTCCATCCTTTGATAGAATAAAAAAAACTGAAGCAAAGAGGGGGACTTTGCTTCAGTCAAGTTGACTATATTCACCTACGTTTAAGAAACACTCTCTTGGACTTCGATGCTATAGTATGCGACGTTGCATACAGATGCATCCTCTCTTGCCTAAATCGGCAAAATGTTTCAGGAGATCCCAAGGTCTGGGTATTCTTCTGTGTTTCGGGCTTTCGTGCAATTAGAATATGCGGACTTTTATTCCGTTGCCACTTTTATTTTACTTGGTTATCAAATGTATTCACCAAGTCCTCCATCTCGTGGGTTTTCCCTCTCGCCATTAAGGATTCAACAGCGGTTTCTACCTTTTGTCCATTAAATAGGACTTGATGGAGGGCTTCTGTAATCGGCATTTGCACCTGATATTTTTCTGAAAGCTGGTAAGCCGCTTTTGTCGTGCGCACTCCCTCAACGACCATTCCCATTTCATCAAGAACGTCCTCAAGCTTGTACCGTTTTCCGAGTAAATTGCCGGCACGCCAGTTTCTGGAGTGAACACTTGTGCACGTAACAATCAGGTCGCCGACACCTGTCAAACCGGAAAACGTTAGCGGATTGCCGCCCATTTTTGTGCCGAGTCTCGCAATTTCAGCAAGACCACGCGTAATCAAAGCAGCCTTGGCATTATCGCCGTATCCTAAGCCGTCTGTGATGCCAGCAGCAAGGGCGATAATATTTTTCAGGGCGCCTCCGATTTCTACACCGATAATATCAGGATTTGTGTACACCCGAAAATTGTGATTTATAAATAGATCCTGCACCTCTTCTGCAGCCTGCATGCTCTTTGAAGAGGAAGTGACGGTTGTCGGATGCCGGAGTCCTACTTCTTCAGCATGGCTCGGCCCGGAGAGCACAACAATGTCCTTTCTGACATCACTCGGGAGCTCAATTTCCATAATTTCAGAAATGCGCAGGAGTGAATCCGGTTCTATCCCCTTACTCACATGAACAAAGACTGCTTTTTTCGTCATAAAAGGCACTGCCTGTCTCAATACTTCCCGAATCGCTTTGGTTGGAACAGCAACTATGATGAAATCTGCGTCTGTAACAGCCTCCCCGATTTCCGTTGTTGCCTGAATCGATTCAGGAAGCTTGACATCCGGCAAATAATCCTTATTTTCGTGCAGATCATTTATTTGTTGGATCAGCTCCGCACGATGCCCCCACATTCTCACATCATGGTTGTTATCAGCTAACACTAAAGCCAGTGCCGTTCCCCAGCTTCCCGCTCCAAGCATTGTGACTCTTTTCATATTTGCTTCACACCTTTTTATTTTCTAGCTCTTGCAAATATTTTGATTGGTGTACCCTCAAAACCGAACGCGTCTCTGATTCGGTTTTCTAAAAATCGTTCGTATGAAAAATGCATCAGTTCCGGATCGTTTACAAACACAACAAAACTCGGCGGCTTCACCGCAACTTGAGTCGCATAATAAATTTTCAAGCGCGACCCGTTATGAGTTGGTGTCGGGTTCATTGCTACAGCATCCATAATGATGTCATTTAAGACATTCGTCTGGACACGAAGTGAGTGATTTTCACTCGCTTTAATGATTGCAGGCATTAGCGTATGAATCCGTTTTGTCGTTAATGCTGACATGAACAGAATCGGTGCATAGTCAAGGAATTGAAAATGATCGCGGATATTTTGTTCAAATTCTTTCATCGTGCTCTCATCTTTATCAACAGCATCCCATTTATTCACTACGATCACGACAGCCTTGCCTGCTTCATGTGCGTATCCCGCGATGCGCTTGTCCTGTTCGATAATGCCTTCCTCACCGTCAAGCACCACCGCAACAACTTCAGAGCGGTCGATGGCTTTCAGTGCCCGCAGCACGCTGTACTTTTCAGTCGTTTCATATACTTTACCTTTTTTTCTCATGCCGGCAGTGTCTACAATGACAAAATCTTGCTGGTTATAAGTAAATGTTGTATCAACGGCATCTCTAGTCGTTCCCGCCACGTTACTCACAATGACACGATCTTCGCCAAGAATCGCGTTTACCAGAGAAGACTTCCCTACATTCGGGCGTCCGATTAGGCAAAATTGAACGACTTCATCATCGTATTTTGTTTCAGGGATGTTTTTGAAATGCTCTGCTGCGGCATCCAATAAATCACCGAGTCCCAGCCCGTGTGTTCCTGAAACCGGATAAGGTTCACCAAAGCCCAACGAATAAAAATCATAAATATTCGCTCTCATTTCTGTGTTATCCAGTTTATTTACCGCTAAAACAACAGGCTTTTTCGTGCGGTACAAAATTTTCGCTACTTCTTCATCAGCAGCTGTCACACCTTCACGGCCATTCACCATAAAAATAATGACATCCGCTTCATCCATGGCGATTTCAGCCTGCTCGCGTATCTGTGTTAGAAACGGCTCATCACCGATATCAATACCGCCCGTATCAATCAAATTAAAATCATAATTCAGCCATTCAGCCGAGCTGTATATCCGATCCCTTGTCACTCCAGGGGTATCTTCTACTATTGAAATTCTCTCACCCGCAATCCGATTAAAGATTGTGGATTTTCCTACATTCGGTCTCCCGACAATGGCTACGACAGGTTTACCCATAGTACCCTTCCTTTCGATCCAGCCGCTTTCATTTTTACATAAATTCTCAACCGGTTATTTAAATCATCTCATTCACTTTTATGAAAAGAAACCCTTCAGAGGAAGGGCTTAACTCATTTATTATATCAGTTTTTACTGGGATCACAACTATTCTTAAAAATGTTTCACGATCAAATAGACATCTTCCCCAATTCTATGGGCAATTCCGTCAAGGATCGCCTCAAGGTTTTTAGCGAAAAGCTCCATCTCTTTTTGGTCATCACAAAAAAAGATAGGTGTCCCTCCCGAAGCCCGGTTCCGGTTTGTTGTGATGACAGACAAAATCACTTTCGTCAGCGATTCACTCATCCTATCACCTTATCCTGTTTTTTGATAAATTCCGTAGGCATTCTGATTGCATTTTCCAAGGTCGGAACATTGCTGATAATCTGAACAGCTGTATCCGGGTGATGAATTTGCGGCAGGACAAAAACACCCACTCTTCCGTCATTAAGATCCCGTTTCGCAATTGGCGTCAGGGACGGCTCCCCTGAGTCCCGATACACTCCCAGCACATTGGAAACATCAAATAATATGGCCTGACGCTGACCTAGGTTGGCAATGGTTGCAGCTGAATTAAAATTTTTAGGTGTTAAAATAAACCCCATGCCATGCTTTAAAATCAGCTCCTGTTTCTCTGGAAGTCCAATGTTCATCATATAAATATTATCAACAAAAAGACCCGGCCCTTCAAAGTGAGGCTCTATGTACTCGATATCCACAATATCTTTCAATACACTGCCGGACATAAATTTCATTGCCAACAAAAAACAAACAACAGCGGTTATAACCGCAACCCAGATTGAGAAAAACACGTACGCCGATGTTGTCAATAGAGCAGTAAAGATTACGATATAATTTCTGCTTTCAAATGCAATGGCGATTCCTTCAATATAAGTGCTTCCTCTTGAAACAAGTTCGTACGAATCCATTTGCGTCAGCGTATTCCGCTCCATATTTCTGACATCTCTGAATTGAGTGGCTGCAAGAGTCAAAAACGTGATAGCCGTAAACTCCTCCTGCAATAGCGCAGGCATAATAATTGCCCCTAACCCTGCTGCAATAAGCCCAAGTGCAATATGAATGACTTTACCATGAATATAGGTTGGATACTGGCGGTAATCTGTTTTCAGCATATACAGCCTTGTGGCGACTCCTGCTACGACCCCCGCAATAATCGGATAGATGTAATCGCTCATGACATTTTAGTAGCTCCTTTGTTTGATCTTTTGCCTCTATGGCCAATTTGACTGGCAAGCTGTTCATATTTTGATATACCAAACAGCAATATCATCCCTGCAGAACATGCGTTAAGCCATTGAAAACCTCCAACAGCCGTATGCCCTGCCAATTGTTGAATGACAAAAGAATACACTAGTTCCCCTTGGCACATTCCAAGGACATATAAGGCAAGCTGCTTCTGAAAATTCCTTTCAACAGAAGCAGTCAAAAGCACACATAATACAACAGCGGCCCACTCAGGTTTTATGATGAACCAAACTGGATCATATAATGCAAAAAGATAAACAAACGCATACCCGGACACAAGCGTCAGGTGGACCATGATATAGCGAAATCGTTTATACATCCCGAAATATCCGGAATAGACGCATCCGCAAACGAAAAACATCACGTATGCCGCATTCAGTGAAAAATATAAAGTAAAGTGATGTATGCTTAAGATGATATTAGTCAAAATAAATAATGAGACGGCAAATCGACTTTTCGTCTTTCCAAGAATAAAGGTTGTCAGTACCCACAAAAACCACATTGACCAATAATAATAAAATTGTTCCATATCGCTTCCTCCATACTCCCAGTATGGAGTCTAAACACTTTTTTTAAACAAACCGCCTCACGTAAAGGAGAATGATCATGGGAAAAGACAGACAGGAGAAAAAACTTAAGGCTTCTGGCAGAGTGGAATCAGACCGAGACCAATCGATTCACTATGACGGAGCCACCAGCCTTGAACAAAACGGTAAATTCAAAAAGCGTAAATCATAATACAAAAAGCCCAAAACTCACACGGTTTTGGGCTTTCCTTATCCAACTATCAACGTACATTGTAATTGGAAGTATGAATGCCTCTCTCTGTCAGCCAGTGATGAGTCTCACCTTTTATGACAAGAGGAGCCTTTTGCAAATCAGAAATTGTTCTGGTGCCGAGCACAGTCATAATCATTTTTAATTCCTCTAGGATCAGCTGAATCTCTTCTAGCAGCCCTTCTTCGCCTTTTTCAGTCAGCGCCTTTAAGAAGTGCCCTGCCATTCCTATACAGGAAGCCCCGAGAGCTATCGCCTTCGCGGCATCAAGCGCATTTTGAAGGCCGCCAGACGCAATCATTGGTTTATCAGGAAACTCAGAGCGGATTTCCGCCAGGCTCGCTGCTGTTGAAATACCCCATGAGTTGAAAAAGGTGATCTGCCGCTGTCTTCGGAGATTTTCTATTTTCGAGAAATTTGTCCCTCCGTAACCGCCGATATCAACAGCTGCCGCACCTGCCTCATACAGCTTTTTTGCTGATTCTTTGCTCATTCCGAAGCCTACTTCTTTTATTATGACAGGCACTTTGACTTCGCTGCAGATTTGTCCAATACGGGAAAGAGCTCCGCTAAAGCTTCTGTCGCCTTCTGGCATGACAATTTCCTGAATGACATTCAGGTGAATCTGCAGCGCGTCCGCCCCAATCATTTCGACAGCTTCCTTCGCCTGACGGGCTGTCGCCTCGCTTCCGAGATTGGCAAAAATCAGCCCATTCGGATTTTCCTTTCGGACGATTTCATACGAATAGCGTTCAGACGGGTCTTTTAACGCCGACATTTGCGAGCCGACAGCGAGAGGGATACCAGCTATTCCAGCTGCTCTAGCAAGCGCCTTATTAATTTCATATGTAAGTTCTCCGCCGCCGCCAGTCATTGCATTGATAAAAATCGGCGAACTGCTTGAAAGTTCGCCGATTTTTGTGGAAATATCTACTTGTTCTAATGCAAGATCGGGCAGACTGACATGAACAAACGTAATATCATCAAGACCCGTCTCCCGCTTTTGGCCGGTAGACAGGGCATGATTGATGTGTTCTCTTTTCCGTTCTGCTCGAGTCACGTTTATCACCAATTATTTTAGTTTATTAAGCTTATCTCCGATCAGATCTCCAAGCTGGAAGCCAGTGCTTGTTTCTTCCTTCGCCTGATATTGGCGGTAATCCTCTTGATCGGCTTTCGGCGTTTCTTCAAGCTCACGCATGCTTAATGAAATGCGCTCTTCATTTTCATTCACATCAAGAACCTTCACTTTTACAGTCTGTCCTTCTTCAAGAACTTCATGCGGCGTGCCGATGTGTTTATTAGAAATTTGAGAAATATGAACGAGACCCTCCACGCCAGGAAGAATTTCAACAAACGCACCGAAGCTCACGAGGCGCTGAACCTTTCCTTCAAGCACATCACCCGGTTTGACTTTCTCGCCAATTTGGCTCCAAGGCCCAGGCAACGTTTCTTTAATAGATAAAGAAATACGCTCATTATCCCGGTCAACCGATAATACTTTCACTCTTACTTCCTGTCCCTCTTCCACAACGTCAGACGGCTTTTCAACGTGGGAGTGGGAAAGCTGTGAAATGTGCACAAGCCCGTCGATACCGCCGATATCAACAAACGCGCCAAAGTCAGTCAGGCGCTGCACTTTACCATCGAGTACACTTCCAACCTCTAGAGACTGAAGAAGGTCTTGTTTTTTATTCGCCTGCTCACTTTCAACAACCGCACGGTGTGAAAGGATGACGCGGTTTTTATCACGGTCAAGCTCTACTACGAGCAGAGACAGTGTTTTTCCTTTATAGTCGGTAAAATCTTCTACAAAATGCGCTTCTACAAGTGATGCCGGAATAAAGCCTCGAACGCCGATATCAACGACAAGACCGCCTTTTACGACATCTTTTACTTCAGCTTCAAACACTTCTTTTGTTTCAAATTTTTTCTCAAGGTCTTCCCAAGCGCGGTCTGCATCAACAGCACGTTTAGATAAAATCAAAGCATCGTCTTCCACTTTTGTTACTTTCAGGTCAAGCTCGTCGTCTACTTTTACGACATCCGATGCTTTCTCTACATGAAGACTTGATAATTCACTGATTGGAATAATACCGGACTGTTTGACATTGATAATTTCAACATCCACATGCTTGTCCTCTACCTTTGTCACAATCCCTTTTACTACATCTCCAACCTCTGGCACTTGAACATCAATTTGATTCATTTCCTCTGTCATTTGAATAACCTCCTTGGTCCAAACCTACACAGCTTAATTAAAAACGGTTTGAAAGCTGAACACGTATCATACATGTCCGCTTTTAGCCGAATATGTATTAAAGAATCATCCAAAAAAGATTTTGAATGATCAATAAAAAGTTTTATTAGTATTAACTTCTAATAAAAGGACAGGTTTGTCAAGCAATAACATTCTTTCTTTGTTGAAAAATTCAAAAAAAGTGGCCTCCGCCGGTATCAGCGGGACTTTTGCTCCACTACATCAAGGATTTTTTCAGCAACTTCCTGAATGGAGAGAGAAGTCGTGTCGATTTCAAGCGCGTCATCTGCTTTTCGAAGCGGAGAAACTTCACGCTCTGAATCGAGTTTATCTCTTCTTGCAATTTCCTCAATTAATGTTTCATAGTTGACATCGTAGCCTTTTTTTACATTTTCTTCATAACGGCGTTTCGCTCTCTCTTCAACAGACGCCAAAAGAAAGATTTTCACTTCAGCATTTGGGAGTACGTGAGTTCCGATATCACGTCCATCCATGACAACGCCGCCTTTTTCGCCGAGCTGCTGCTGGCGTTTCACCATTTCTTCCCTGACGCTTCTGTGCTTGGCAGCAATTGAGACCTGATTGCTGACTTCGTCTTTTCTGATGTCCTCAGTCACATCTGTGCCGTTGACAAGCACCTTTTGTCCTTCTTTGGTTGTGATCAGTTCAATATCTGTTTGCTTTAACAGCTCAGCCAATTTTGCCTCATCTGTCAAATCAACTTTTTCTTGTAAAGCCACATACGTAATGGCCCGATACATCGCTCCCGTATCAATATATATGTACGATTTTTTCTCAGCCACAATTTTGGCAACGGTGCTTTTCCCCGCAGCAGCCGGGCCGTCGATCGCAATCGATAATTTCTTTTCCATAATTCCTCTCCTTGCTCTTTTCTCCTCTATGGATTGTATCATGAACTTTATGAAAAAGGGTGAAAAATTCCTGAATAATTAATGTTTAATGGTTTCTACCCAATCATTAACCTCCATTTTATCAACCCCTTCATATTGAATCACTTTTGAGACATAAGGTTCAATATGCTGATAGTGAAAAAGAAACTGGATACCAACTAAAATCACTGCCTGAATGAACAATAATTTGAGCAGCAGCCGTTCAAAGGTCTTCATCGGCCCACCTCCATTACAAATATAGTATGGAAGTGTTTGCCGATGTTTATTCCAACCGTGCTTTCCTTCTCTTGTTTAACTGGCGGCGGATGCAATACTGAAGAAGGAGCTGCTGGTCACCTGCTGAAATCTCCGAATACTCCAAGGTCATTTTACGTTTGCCGGTTTTTGAATCATCATAAACGCGTCTGACAACCGCGTCAGCCTCTACTTGATGCGTTTTCTCCTCTTCCTGAAGGCTGATGAAAAGGCGCAGCGTATCCCCGTGCTGAAAAGAATAGCCGCCTGTCAAAATCAAAGCGATACCGCCAGCGCTGATATTGTACGAGAGTGTATGAAACTTGTCTTTTTCATCTGCCGGCTCGACCAGCACATCCAATACCGCGTCAATTCTTACATATTGCCGGCGCTGAATTCGTTTCATTTTTTCACGGGGAGGCACTTCAAGGCGAATCATTTGAAGCTTGTCCTTCACTTTTCCCTTCATGCGGCTTGAGAAGCGGTAAGGCACTTCGTCTTTACCGACAAACTCTACCGTTACTTCAGTATCGTGATGTAATATCACGGTTCTTCCTGTGTGTACATCAACTGGATATGCGATCAGGAGCTCTCCGTTTTCAATGCTCACAGCCTTGCTCTTTGCTATTTTTAATTGATTTTCTTCTATGTATTCTAAGTGTATAGTATCCCCAATTTCTATCATTGACTTCACTCTTTCGCATTCAATATATTCACTTTTTTATTAAATCATGTAATGAAAAAAAGGAAAAGACTTTTAGTCCTTTCCTCCTAGTTTTTATAGGTCTTTATATATAGGTTCGGCATTTTTTAGTTTTTCGACCTTCTCTTCCGTTCCGTCATTAGCATTTATATACATTCTGAATGTATCATTTTCAATCGTACCCAGCATTTCATAGCACAATACTTCCTGGCCTAATTCATTTGTGATCACAGCAAGCCTTGTTTCTCTCACTTCTACATTTTTGTTTAATTTTGCTTTTGCATCTTGTTCAGAAATAACCGGCTTTGGTATGTCTCTTTTTCTGTGGGATGTTAAGAAATCGCGTGCTGAAAAACCGACAACCTCGCCGTCATCCAAGGCAACTTTCATACGGATGGCTTCTGGATACATCCTGATATTATTTTCTATTGGAACATATGAGAATACACCGATTTTATCGTATTGCGCGCTTTCATCGATTTCCAGATCTTTTGTTTCATATCCGTTTTTCTTTAGAAAAGCAAGGGCTCGATTCGAACCATCATTCAAGCTGATTTTTTGATCTTTCACTTCTCTGTTCTGGATTAAATAAACCGGGTGTCCGCCTTTTTTTGTAATATCCATATATATCGCTGCTTTATGATCAGGATCTTTCATACTGATACTGTAGACGTCACGGTTTGTTTTTTTCCCGCTCTTTATCACTTTAATTGCATAATTGTCATCCGGTGCAAAGCGTTGGGCAATTTGTTTGGCTTCCTGTGCAGAAATTTCTTTCCCCTTCAGATGGGCAAAACCTTTCTCTTCTTTTTTGGTGCTGGTGAAACTAGGGCCAAGATCTGTTCCGGAGGAGAAGGACCCGACATTTTTTTCAACCGTTTTAAAGCTGTTGATGATCGTGTTATCACTCTGTTTTTCGTCAGAGGCCAGCGCCATCTCTACATCCATCCAGCGCAAGTTCTTGCTCATGACAAGGTGCTGAACGTGGCGCAATTCATTTTGGATATCTTCTGACTGCTGATAAAGCTTATTTAGCGAAGTATACTCTTTTTCATCAAGCGGTTTTTGATCCAAATCTCTGATTGACGTTTTGTAGCTGAAATCGCCGATCTTGGATAACAGCTCTTCCGTTTTGTTAAACGGCATTAATGTAAGCGGCAGCTGACTGACACTGTTATGGGCTTCTGATGTAATTCTCCAAACATCTATCAATGCGGGGGACAGTGATTTTTTGCTGTTCATGGCAAGCGTTGCTCCAATTTTATCATGCAGCTGGTCTACCTGATAGGTGAGCTCATGAAACGCCCGCTGATAGTTATTTTCAGCATGAAGAAGGACAGCGTCTTTTTCCTGGTGCTCTTTGTATCCCCAGTAACTAGTACCGACAATTGCAATACCGAGCACTGCGATTAAAATACCTCTGATCATTTATCACACCTCATTTTTATGCTTTCTTATGTCCTGCTACTCACAGAAAATGTGTTTACCGATTCTCTTAATCTGCGGGCGTCCCCAAATCCACGCGCTGGTAGCTGTATCCGGATTAAAATAATACAGCGCTTCCTCGGACGGGTCCCAGCCATTGATGGCGTCTAATACTGCTTCTTTTGCTGTTTCGTTCGGCTGCATATAAATTTGTCCGTCAGCCACCGCTGTAAAGGCAAGCGGTTCAAAAATAACACCCGCTACTGAATTTGGAAATAACGGACTGTTTAAACGGTTCAAGATAACTGCTGCAATCGCAACCTGTCCCTCGTACGGCTCGCCACGCGCTTCCCCGTAAACCGCTTGAGAAAGCAGCCGAATATCATTATTGGAAAAACCGCCCGGCATGTTAGCTGCAACCGCATCCTGTTTTTTTGTTTTTGCAGGCGTGTTGTTTTGCTGTTTATTCGCTTGCGGCTGCTGTGTTATTTTTTCAGCAGGCTGTTTCTGCCGCGTCTCTGCTTGCTGCCTTGCTTTTTGAGTCGCTGTTTTTGACGGTTTCGTTTGGTATTTCAGCGGTATTTTTCCGTAATGCGTGAATGTATTGCCTTTTTGAAGCTGCTCCATGACATATTCACGGTAATATTTAGACTTAGATATCAAGGTCTGTTTGGTTTGGGCTCCGACCAGACCGTCTATCTCTTTTAAGCCGAATTGATCCTGAAAGTTCCGTACTGCCCAGTATGTCCCCCATCCATAAACCCCGTCAATTTTCCCATTATAATATCCGTTATATTGAAGACGCGCCTGCAGCTCAATCACATCGTCCCCTGTTGCCCCTCTTTGAATGACTTGATTAGAAAAGGCTGAAATTGTTTCAGTATTGATAAACGTCGTAATTATAAAGGAAAATAAGATGAGACATGCCATAATCGATCCTTTGGACTTCATCTTTTCAAGCCTCCTACAGCAAATTTTTGAGTGTAAACGTATTTTCTGTAACGAGGTTATTTTTATACACTCTTTCCTTCTTATCCCTCACAGCTTAAAAATTTCAACAAATCAAAAAGCCGCACTATGGCTGTGCGGCTTTTCTATATCTGCATCATATTGACAGAACGGGCTTTTTTTGCTTTTCGTAAACCAAACCACCATAAAAATAACATAAATGGAAGCATGTAGTAGATCCAGTTGCTGAGGGCTGTCAGGATAAAGTCATACGACCCATGTAAAAGTGATGGCAGGACCAACGAAAGGAGAAGCCATTTCATACGTGCTTTATCAGCTGAGAAACGCGCTTTCCCGAGGTAAAACCCCATAATCACTCCAATTAAGGCATGGCATGAAACGGGCAGCAGCGCTCTGACAAACGCATGCTCCACACCATGACCGATTAAATAAAGAATATTTTCGAGTGTCGCAAAACCGAGCGATACACTTGCACCGTATACAATTCCGTCATAATGCTCATCAAAGTGGGCGTGCGGATAAACACTAACCATTAAAATAAACCATTTCAATGATTCCTCCAAAAAGCCAGAAGACAAAAAAGAAACAAAAAAGCTTCCGCCTCCCACATTCTCTTTTTCAAGGACATACTGGATAAACATAGTGGGAAATACAAGAACAACCCCAAGAAAAAATGAGCGAAGCACCATATGTACAGGTTCATTATCATACTGATCTTTTAAATAAAAATAACTTAACAGCGCGATGCCGGGAGCAATTCCTGCAGAGATGATTGCAAACATCAGGCAACCTCTTTCCTTTATATTCCTATGTCTATCCTACCATGTTGTGTATGAATTTACATCTGTCTGACTTTAAAAAAACAAAAAGAGCATACGAATCCTTCATATGCTCTCCTCTTTTCACTGATCTTCTCTTTTTGCAATTTCGTTTGCGATGTGGGCGCCGTGAAATCTTCCGTTTTCAATGAATATTTCATTTGCGTTGTTTCCGGCAGCGATGACCCCGGCAATAAAAACGCCCTCCACATTGGTTTCCATCGTTTCTTCATTAAAAAACGGACGCCCTGATTCCTCATCGATTTTCACACCGATTTTTTTCAAAAATTGATGATCAGGATGATAACCCGTCATGGCAAATACGAAGTCGTTTTTAATGGTAATCAGCTCCTGCTGGCCGGAGCGGAAAACGACTTCATCTTCAGTGATTTTTTCTACACAAGCGCCAAATTCCATTCGGATTGTACCGTTTCTTACTAAGGATTCGAATTCTGGCAGAATCCATGGCTTAATGCTTGAAGAGTATTCATTGCCCCTATATAAAACGGTGACACGCGCTCCTGATTTTACGAGTTCAAGCGCAGCATCTACACTTGAATTTTTCCCGCCGATAACGACGACGTCTTTATCGAAATACGGATGTCCTTCTTTAAAATAATGGAATACTTTCGGCAAATCCTCACCGGGTACGTTCATATAGTTTGGATGATCATAATAGCCTGTGGCAATGATGCAGTATGGCGTTGAATACGTCTCTTTTGACGTTTCGATAACAAATGTATTGTTTTCTGCTTTTGTCACTTTTTGCACCATTTCAAATGCATTCACACGGATCTTTTTCCGTTTTACGACTTCCCTATAGTACGACAAAGCCTGAATTCTGACAGGCTTTCTGTTTTCGGTAATAAATGCCACGTCACCGATTTCAAGCTTTTCACTTGAGCTGAAAAAGGTTTGATGCGTCGGATAATTGTAAATACTGTTAACGACATTGCCTTTTTCAATGACAAGGGCATCTATGCCAATTTGTTTTAGGTGAATGGCCGCAGATAATCCGCAAGGACCTCCGCCAATAATTATTGCTTTTTCTTCAATCATTTCCGTCAACTCCTGCGATTGGGCATTCAATTCACATTTTTCTATTTCCAAATAAAAAAATCTCCTATTTTATCATAGGAGATTTTTATTTTTTATGCAAATCATCAACTTATATCCAGCCTCTAAAGCGCGAAGCTTCCGCCATTTTACGCACGCCTACCATATAAGCGGCAAGTCTCATGTCGATTCTTCGGTTGTTGGCCATTTCATATATATTGTTGAATGATTTTACCATCATTTTTTCTAATTTCTCTTCTACTTCTTCCTCGCTCCAGTAGAAGCCCTGGTTATTCTGAACCCATTCAAAATAAGAAACCGTTACGCCTCCCGCGCTTGCCAATACATCGGGAACTAGCAGAATGTCACGGTCTGAAAGAATTTTTGTTCCTTCAAGCGTAGTTGGCCCGTTAGCTGCTTCAACGACGATTTTCGCCTGTATATTATGGGCATTTTCTTCTGTAATTTGGTTTTCAATCGCGGCAGGAACTAAAATATCACAATCCAGTTCCAGCAGCTCTTGGTTCGTAATGGTATCGTTGAAAAGCTTCGTCACTGTGCCAAAACTGTCACGGCGGTCGAGTAAGTAATCAATATCCAGGCCTTCAGGGTCATACAGTCCGCCGTATGCATCGGATATGCCGACAACCTTTGCCCCTGCATCATGCATAAATTTCGCCAGATAGCTTCCGGCGTTTCCGAATCCTTGAACGACGACTCGCGCACCTTCAATATCGATGCCTTTTTTCTTCGCCGCTTCTTTTATGCAGATGGTTACACCTTTTGCTGTCGCTGATTCTCTCCCGTGAGATCCGCCAAGCACAAGCGGTTTACCTGTAATGAACCCAGGCGAATTAAATTCATCAATTCTTGAATACTCATCCATCATCCAAGCCATGATTTGTGAGTTTGTAAATACATCCGGTGCCGGCACGTCTTTCGTCGGACCGACAATTTGGCTGATAGCTCTGACATAACCCCTGCTTAGACGCTCCAGCTCTCTAAACGACATATCCCTTGGATCACAAACAATTCCGCCTTTACCACCGCCATATGGAAGATCAATGATACCGCATTTTAAACTCATCCAAATGGAAAGTGCCTTCACCTCTTTTTCAGTTACGTTGGGGTGAAAACGTATCCCGCCTTTTGTCGGACCGACGGAGTCATTGTGCTGGGCACGATAACCCGTAAAAATCTTGACTGAACCGTCGTCCATACGAACTGGTATTTTTACCGTTAATAATCTCATCGGCTCTTTTAACAATTCGTATACTTCTTCAGGATATCCCAATTTTTCCAGAGCCTTATGTATTACGGTTTGAGTTGATTTTAAAACATCAAGTTTGTCCTCTTCTGTATGACCGGTGTTTCGATCGGCTGCCATTTGAGTTAACCTCCTAGAATCTTCTGTTTCTCACATGCTCCCTTTCAGAGAATAGTATACACCTTCATATGATCTATGCATAGGATAAACGTTATGTTTTTCCATGTTTTTTAACAAAAAAAACCGCTGTAAAAAACAGCAGTTTTTCTTCCATTCTTATGAAAAATGAGTTTGGATTGTCTCTACAGCATTTCCGTCCATAATGAGCTTACCATACTCTTGTAAGCGATAAATCGTTAATGTTGTTGGATTGCCGTATTCAGCCAGGACCGCCACAACACCCTCGGCAGTCTGTGATCCCATGTCTTCTAGGCTTAGAAAGTACTGTCCTTCATAGTGATAGACAGTCCCTCCCGTGATACCGATCCGCTGTAAGCTTTCAGAAAGCTGAATGATATCTTCAAAGGAATGGAATTGATATATGATGTCCGCGCTTTCGTCAAGCTTGACTTGCATTTCGATGTAATCATCATCATACTCATCTTCTTCTGAATCCGCTTCTTGGTTCTTTGTTACGATCACAACCATCCCTTGTGCTTGGAGAGAATACACTTCCACTGCAATCGGTCCATTCGCTTCAAAGCCGAGCTCTGTATTTGCTTCATTCATCATATCTTTAAATAACTGGTGGACTTTAAATGAGTCCTTCCAGAGGTCTTCTTTTGTTAATCCACGATCAGTCAAATCATCGAGGGTCAAAAAGATTTTAATCTTATTGTAATTCAGACGCTCAAGCCGCATAACGTTCCCTCCTGCCTCTACTTGCACACAAATCATATAACACATTATATGAGATGATGAGTCATAGGTTCTTAATTGTTATCAGTTTACACTGAGTTCACTAGTAAGACAAGCACAATGCAGTTTTTTATAGACACACTCTTTAGAGAAGTCATTCAGGTGCTGCAAGTGTCACGATGTGTGCCTCAGGCTCCGCCCCTAAACGAAGGGGCACTTTTGTTGTGCCGTACCCGTTGCTGATGAGGTATGCAGCATTTTTAACAAAACCGGTTGTACCAAGCTCATAAGGGCCGAATTTTCCAAATCGAATCTGCCCGCCATGGGTATGTCCGCTGAATATCACATCAATACCATCATTTTCATTGATTTGCTGATGAATCTCAGGGTTATGACAAACCAGAACGTTCAACTGGTTCCCGTCAATTTCTTTAATTGCTTCTTCATAATCATCCATCTCCATCCTGATGTCATCCACTCCGGCTATGGTGATGGTATGTCCGTTATAGGTAAAAGGAACCGATTCATTTCGAAGTGTAATAATACGATACGCCTTAAAAATAGTATACAGTTCACGCTGACTGACCTCATAATCATTGTTTCCCCATACAAACATGACAGGGACACCCAAACCCGCAAGCCTTCTGACGTTTTCCTCAATTCTTGAGCAGGACACTCCACCTTCAGCTAAATCACCGCCGATTATCACCAGATCCGGCTCATGGCCCTGCGCTTCCTCTAAAAGACCGTGATCAACAATACGTTTGTGAATGTCAGATATAAAAAAAATCGTTAGAGGCGGCTTCCCCTTCATTTTTGATAACGTAAATGTATGGTTTTTTAGATGATTGCCTTTTGCCACTGAATACATTTTTGCCGTCATTGCCGCTGCCGCAATCGCTAATGCACCCGCAATTTTCATTGATCGCTTCATAAAAAACTCTCCATTCTTTTAGAACTTATCAATAAGACGGACAATAAAAAAAAGACGTTTCTATCGTTTGAGAAAACGCCCCATTTTATTTACTTTCAAAATATAGATTAATATCGTATTGGTGCTTCATCAATTGAAAAACAGATTCTCGCGCCTTCCATTTATCAGGCTGCGGCCAGAGATCAGTGCTTTTCTGAATAATTTCACATCTCAGTTTATGGAAATCCCCCTCGGCTTTTTCTTCTTTTTTCTTAAAATAATATGAAGTGCAGTATGCAAAAGCAGTTGCCATCATCCAAAATAAATAAAAGGTATGGCTTAGCATTTCTTGAAGAATGAGCTGAGGCGCCGGGCTTTTGATCATCATTAAAAGACATAATAAGCCCAGGCAAATGAGTGAGGTCCACCGCCACCTGCGGCATTGCGCAGCATAGTTTTCGTATTTTTGTTTTCGTTTCACCAACGCCTGTAGCATCTGTTTGGTCGGCGCGTCCGTAAATCGGTCCAGCTGGTTCCATAAGGATTCCATACACTTCACACCTTGTCCCTTTTCATTGCTACAATATATGAGCCTGCGATCAAAAAGATGCCCGCTAATAAGTCAAAGGGATGTCCAAAATTTGACCGGTATAAACGTCATTTCCGTTCAAATGATTATAGGCACGGATCTTTTCTTCTCCTGATCTGCTTTTATAATATTTCATGGAAATGCGGTACAGCGTTTCTTTCTTTTGAACGGTGTGCTTCACGATATGTTCTGCCTCGGTTTCTTGAACTGGTTCAGGCTGCTGCGGTATTTGTTCCTGCTCTTTTTGGACTGTTTTTTCTGGGAAAGGGGAAGCAGCCGCGCTTTTTGCTTCCTGTTTGTTTGCTGTGTCCTCTTTTTCCGCTACAGCAGGCTGCTTCTTATCAGTTGTTGCTTCTGTTTGTTTCTCTGTCTTTTTGTTTTCAGATTTTTTTTTTGACTCTTCGCGCAGAACTGTCTCTTGCGTTTCTTTTTTGGCCTCTGGTTTTTGGACCACCTCGTATTTACTCTGGCTGCTGTCTATAAATACATCTTCATAATCATCGGGATTTCCCGGATGGCTTTTCATTAGATAAAATAAGGCGACAAAGACGATAACCGGCACAAATACAAACAGTACCGCGAGAGTGGTAAATAACGGCGTTCTTGTTTTGCCTTGCTTTTTTTTCTTCTCTCTTTGATTTTTTACAGATTGTCTTGTCGGAAGGCTTTCTTCATCCTCTTCGAAAAGGTCGTCCGCCAATGCGGCATTATGGTCTTCATAAAGATTCTGAGCTTTTCTTCTCTCAACTCTAGACATGTTCGTCATGTGTATCCCTCCTAACATGTTCAAAACGAATCTGACAGGCAAACACGGCATCAATAATAAAATGCGCCGTTACCGGAACAAATAAATTACCGGTCCATTCATAAATCAGTCCAAGCAAAAAGCTGATTGCCGTCACCATGATAAATAGCAGCCATTTTGTCAAATACCGAAAATGAAGAACAGCAAAAACAAGACTGGCCGCCCATAAACCAATATGGGTCTGCAGCACTCCCCTAAATAACATTTCTTCAGCGAAAGAAATTAGAAGCGTTAAAAATATAATATGAGGGATTGGCCTTTTACTGAATAATTTTTTATTGATTCCGCCGTCATCATATAAATGAGACGGACACCATTTCATGATTGCCATGTCGGCTAAAACGACAATAACTGCAAGAGAAACACCATACCAAATGATTCTTGTATCTCTAATATGCCAGAGGCTGAAAAAATCACTTATATTCTGAAAAAAGAACAAAACGGCAGCAGCGGACACCATGATGACCAGAAGCTGTGTCATGTATAGCTGCTTCAGTATATCACGGTCAGACAGATGTTGGATCAAATCCCTTTGCTGTTTCAGTTCGGCTCACCTACAGTCTTTAGACTGAATATACGGTGCAATTCCGATCTCCAGCCGTCTAATGGTGCTATTTGGACGCGCTCCTCTTTTTGTTCATACAGCGAGAGATCAAAACCGCAATGTGAACAGCATGGCATGCTTCCTTTATCGGGCTCGTATGTTTCATCAAAATAGGCTAACAACGATTGTCTTAAGCAGCCGTCGCGATGAAGCAAAGCTGCCACGTGACGCATTTTTTCAAGTTTCAGCTCCATGCGATACGTGATTTCCCGCTTGATCAGATCAATCGATGTTTTCCCCTGCATAAAGAGATGGATGATCATACGCGACTGCGTCTCTGTGATACCATATTGCATGAATAATTCGCGCAGTTTTCTTTCGTCCCGTTCTTCCGTTTCTTCCAGCACTCGAATAACATTGGCGATTTCTCCATCCGCAAGACTCTCCATTTGGATAATCTGCTCTTGCAATTCGAAATCTCCAGGCGCTCTGAGCAAAATGCTGACACTTGGTTTTCCGTCACGCCCTGCTCTGCCGATTTCCTGCATAAAAGCTTCAGCCGTCTGCGGGAGATAAAAATGTATGACATATTTGATATCAGATTTATCAACACCCATTCCAAACGCATTTGTACAGCAAATGACATCAAGCTGGTTATTGATAAATTGCTGCTGAATTAACATTCTGTCGCCAGAATCCATGCCGCCATGGTAATAATCAACCCTGCTGCTTGTTTTGTTTTTAATTTCCTCCGCTAATTCCTCTGCCCATTTCCTTGTCGGACAATAGACAATTCCCGGACCTTGCAGGTTTTCAACCAGCTGAATGACCCTATCTATTTTTTCGGCAGTATCCGCAGTATTTTCAACTTTGAGTGCAATATTCGGCCGGTTAACCGAGTTAAGATGCCGTTCGGCATGATGCAGTTCAAGCAAATTCATGACATCATGCAGCGTATCCTTCGTCGCCGTAGCCGTCAGAGCAAGCACCGGCGGATGCCCAAGTGTTTTTCTCAGCTGTCCAAGCTTTGAATAATCCGGCCTAAAATCATGTCCCCACTCCGATATGCAATGCGCTTCATCAATAACGAAGAGACTGATCGGAACGCTCTTTAATTTTTCCAAAACATATGACGACTGCAAAGCTTCGGGCGACAGATACAAAAATTTGTACCGATGGATATGCTCTAAAACGAATTGTCTTTCCTGCCTGCCGAGCATACTATTCAAAGCGGCAGCCCGTTTTTCTCCCCGCGCTTTCAGCTGCTGCACCTGATCCTCCATCAAAGAAAGCAAAGGAGAAACGATTAATATCATACCGTCAAGCATGTAACCGGGCAACTGGTAGCAAAGAGATTTCCCTCCCCCTGTCGGAAGCATTGCAATGGTATCCTTTCCGCTGAGAACGCTTCTGATGATGTCCTCCTGTCCTTTTTTAAAGGATTGAAAACCAAAAAACTGATATAACACTTGCTGTAACTTAGTCATACTGTTTCACCTGCTTTGCCAATGCCAGCCTGATTTGAAAGTAGCTGAACCGCTGCTCTAGGCCTTCTCGAATTTGTTTGATCTTGTTTGTCCGCATGCGTTTGGCGAACTCAGCAATTTGGAGCTGATCCTCAGCCGAAATATATTCATCAATCACAAAAGCCGGCTCATGAAGAGAAATTTCGACGATATGGTCTTCAATTGTGGCAGTTTTCAGCTTTCTGATTTCAGCAATTCGCTGAATCGGAATCCCTTGTCTGACCATCTGCCATGTTTTTCTCGTAGACTCAGTCAGCGCATTCTCCAGATGCACATCGGAAAGAAGATCCTTTAGTATAGAATCTTCACATTGCGGCAAGGAATGAATAAAATAATGTACCACAGCCCAAAACAAGACATAAACGTACCACTCGTCTTCTTTCAGATTGTCAGCAAGCTGCCTGCTCGTATAACCGATCCTATTATATGAAGTTAATGAGTAGACAAAGATAAGAGCTGCTTTCTCGTCAAGCCTTTGCAAATGATCCTCCAGCATTTCCTGCAAGCCCCTTGCCAGTTTTTCATGATCCTTCTGCATGTGCATGTATCGCTTGACCCAGTGAAGCGTCTTATAATCTTTTGTGACGGGAATATACTGTCTGCTGCTGCGCTGCTTATTTGACAATACCTGTACGAGAAGGGAAAGTCTTTTCCAGAGCACGCTTGCGGCCTGCTGAAAATAAGCGCCGTGGCAATGGGCTGGCCAAGGCCGTTCACTCAGCGCCTGCCTCAACATGCTTTCGCCTCTTATAGTCACTCTGTATGTATCTGTTTCTGACATTGGTTCCAGAAATGACTGCTGTTCAAGCTTGCGAAGTGATCCTGATATGTCGCTTCTTGAACATTGCGGAGCCATTCCAAAATATCTTGCAGTCTGAAATAAGCCGGCATCTTGAATGGTTTGTGACGATCTTTTTCCTTTAAATAGGTGAAAAACGGCACTTCCTGTCCGTTCCCCGTTTATTTTAGAAAGGCAATCGAGAACCATAATATCAAAGTAATGTAATGACAACCTATCCACCCACATTCTTCCTGACAAAAATCGTTGGTTTGCTCTTTTTATTTTAACAGATTTTAAACATAAATCGACGTTTAAAGTCATCATTAGGGGGGATGTTATGTAGATAACCCCTTATGTGATAAGCATTCTCAATCATTTTTCTGTTGAAATGTGGCATCAACATCATTACAATAAGTAAGAGGAATAGGTGTTAAATTGATTAAATATAAAAGATTGATCCATTTGTTCCACCAAGAACAATCTGGGAGGTTTTATTCATGGCAAAGTACACAATCGTAGACAAAGATACATGCATTGCATGCGGCGCTTGCGGAGCGGCTGCACCAGACATTTACGATTACGATGATGAAGGCATCGCGTTCGTAACGCTTGACGAAAATAAAGGCGTTGTCGAAGTTCCTGAAGTACTGGAAGAAGATATGATTGACGCTTTTGAAGGATGCCCTACTGATTCCATCAAAGTGGCGGATGAGCCATTTGAGGGCGACCCGCTTAAATTTGAATAGAAGTAATCGAAAAAGCTCCCCTGCGGGAGCTTTTTTTATTTAATGAATATGCGCGCTTCTTTGCTGTTCAATCCATGGTTTAAGCTTGATAAAGATGAGTGTGAACACAATCGTAATGACAATGCCTTTTATGAGGTTAAACGGCAGGATACCAGCGACTACCGCTGTTTTCAGCGCACTGTCGGATAATGCCGGGGAGTGTAAAAACCATGTGTAGGCCGGAAGAATCAGAACATAATTCAGAATGCTCATCAGCACCGTCATAGCTGCAGTTCCAATCAGAAGACTCACTGTCAGGCCTTTTGCTGAATTCAGCTTTTTAAATAAGAAAGCAGTCGGCAATATAAAGAGTGTTCCGGCAATGAAATTTGCAATTTGTCCTACAGGCACTCCAGCCATGCTCCCCTGAATGATATATTGAAGAACATTTTTTATCGCTTCAACGGCAATACCCGCTAAAGGTCCGTATATAAGAATCGCAATAATGGCAGGGACATCACTGAAATCAATTTTTAAATAATCAGGAAGCCCCGGAAACGGAAAATTTAACAGCATCAATACAAATGCAATGCTGCTCAGCATGCTGATCACGACTAATTTTTTTACTTTCAAGTTGCTCTCTCCTTTTCGATCACATCTTACTCGAAAAGCGGAAAGGTTCTTTTTCCAGCCAATAAAAAAACCGCTCTATGATATAAAAGCGGGGTTTTAAAAATTGGCTTGGTAAAGAAACGTCTGAAAACCTTTTTTTCAAAACGCTGCTGAACCTCCATCTTCTCCCATCCAGACTATACTGTCGGCTTCGGAATCACACCGAATCCTGCTGTCAAAAACAGCTCGCGGGCTTAGAGCCAGTTGCTCATCACCGCCGGTAGGGAATTTCACCCTGCCCCGAAGATTGATCATATGAATTTGGTTCCATTATAAACGATAAATGATTGGTTGTATAGATAATTGCTTCAAATTAAAAATATCACCAAAAGTCTCTAAAACTGGTCAATTCCTCACTTTCCTTTTATCCTTTACTGCGTCAATACACATTGACACTCTATTGAGAATATGTTAAATTATCAGATATTTAGTTTGTCAATTTAGGAGGAAATCTTACGATGTTTCGAGTATTGGTCTCAGACAAAATGAGCAACGACGGCTTACAGCCACTTATTGAATCAGACTTTATTGAAATCGTCCAAAAAAACGTAGCAGATGCAGAGGATGAATTACATACCTTTGATGCTCTATTGGTGCGAAGCGCGACAAAAGTAACAGAAGACCTTTTTCAAAAAATGACTTCTTTAAAAATCGTCGGAAGAGCCGGTGTCGGTGTGGATAATATCGATATTGACGAAGCAACGAAACATGGGGTTATTGTTATTAATGCGCCAAACGGAAACACAATTTCCACAGCTGAGCACACATTTGCGATGATCTCATCTTTAATGAGACACATCCCTCAGGCCAATATCTCTGTAAAATCCAGAGAATGGAACCGCACAGCATATGTCGGTTCGGAACTTTACGGCAAAACACTTGGAATTGTAGGATTAGGCAGAATCGGAAGCGAAATTGCACAGCGTGCGAGAGCCTTCGGTATGACCGTGCACGTTTTTGATCCTTTCTTAACAGAAGAAAGAGCGAAAAAAATCGGTGTAAACAGCCGTACGTTCGAAGAAGTCTTGGAAAGCGCAGATATCATCACTGTGCATACACCGTTAACAAAAGAAACAAAAGGCTTATTAAACAAAGAAACGATTGCAAAAACGAAAAAAGGTGTTCGCTTAATTAACTGTGCACGAGGCGGCATTATCGATGAGGCAGCTCTTCTTGAAGCTTTAGAAAGCGGCCATGTTGCCGGTGCGGCGCTTGACGTTTTTGAAGTTGAACCGCCGGTTGATAATAAGCTCGTTGACCACCCGTTGGTGATTGCCACTCCTCACCTAGGGGCATCGACAAAAGAAGCGCAGCTGAATGTTGCAGCGCAAGTATCAGAAGAAGTGCTGCAGTTCGCAAAAGGTCTTCCTGTTATGTCAGCCATTAACCTGCCTGCCATGACAAAGGATGAATTCGCTAAGATCAAGCCTTACCACCAAATCGCAGGAAAAATCGGCAGTCTCGTATCACAATGCATGAAAGAGCCGGTACAGGATGTCGCGATTCAATATGAAGGCACAATTGCTAAACTTGAAACATCGTTTATTACAAAAAGCCTTCTGTCAGGCTTTTTAAAACCACGTGTTGACTCAACAGTTAACGAAGTAAATGCGGGCGGTGTCGCAAAAGAACGCGGCATTAGCTTTAGTGAAAAGATTTCCACTTCTGAATCTGGATACGATAATTGCATTAGCGTAAAAGTAACAGGAGACCGCAGCACCTTTACAGTTACAGCTACGTATATCCCTCATTTCGGAGAACGCATTGTCGAAATCAACGGGTTTAATATCGACTTTTATCCAACAGGCCACCTGGTTTATATCCAGCATCAGGATACGACGGGGGTCATCGGACGAGTGGGACGCATTCTCGGAGATAACGATATTAACATTGCAACCATGCAGGTTGGCCGTAAAGAAAAAGGCGGAGAAGCCATCATGATGCTTTCTTTTGACAGACATTTAGAAGATAAAATTGTGAAAGAACTAACAGATGTTCCTGATATCGTGTCTGTAAAACTTATTGATCTTCCATAATGAAAAAACTCAAGCTTTGCAGCTTGAGTTTTTTTCTTTTAACGGTTTTCTGTTTATGTATGTTTGTGCAGTACTTCTAACACGTTTCTCAGCTCGGATACTGGTATTTGCCCAGGTGCTGAAGCCTCTTCTCCTGCGCCGAATGTGCAAGCTGATCCAAATATTTCACCGCTCAGCCTGCTAACCAATCCTGTTCCCGCCATAGACATTGTGATCATCGGGCGGTCCGCATATTTTGTTTTCATGGTATATGTTGCATCAAGCAAGGTTAAAAGATCACCTGTATCCTTCGGCATTACAGCTATTTTCGGAATATGCGCTCCTAACTCCTGCATTTTTCGAAGCCGAGAAATGATCTCGTCCTTTGCAGGTGTTTTCTGAAAGTCATGATTAGACATAATTACATGGACACCATTTTCTCCCGCTAAAGATACTAGCGCTTTCACGTTCGCCTCTCCTGAAAATAGTTCAATATCGATAAAGTCTATGTCTTTTGTGCGGATAGCCGTTTCCAGCAAGGCGATATAGGAACTTACATCCATTTCTTTGCTCCCGCCTTCTTTATGCGATCTGAATGTAAATAGAAACAGCTTGTCTCTCAAAGACTCTCGCAGCTTTGAGATCATCTTTATGACTGCTTCACTGTCGTCTGCTTTTTCAAATCCATCGACTCGCCACTCGACAATATCCGGATCCAGTAATTTTACAGATTCTGCTTCTTTTAAAATTTGCTTTTCTGTTTTACCCATCAGCGGAACGATGATTTTTGGCATCCCTTCTCCAATGGAAACTCCTTTGATTGTTAGCGTGTTCACTTATCTCAAATCCTTTCAATCCTCACTTGTTCTATTATACACTTACACTTATTTTGTGAAAATTCCTATTATATCAAAAAACAAAAAAGCCCAAAGGCTTTTTCAGTTTAAAGAAATCGGATTGGGGGCAGCGGGTACCGGTATGGGATCTGAAACATCATATTTTCCAATTTTATTTGATCTAGTTTCTGTAAAAGTCACTTCTGTAAATCCAAATTCCTTTGCTGTTAAAAGAAGTCCCTCAAGCATTAAAATACCGGTGATTGAATCCTCGACTGCCGATTTTTTTGAGAAGTGAATATATAAATGTTTATGTTTTTCTGTTATTGATTTGATATCACCTGCGTGAATAACAGGTTTTGTATCCGGTTTACTGTTTGTTTCCATTTCCTTAAACGCTTCTTTTATTGTTTGAAACATTTTTTCAGAGGGAACAAGAAAGTCTTGTCCGTCTTTATTGTGATACAAATAGTAAGCTTTGTTCGTCTGTGTGTGAACAGGAATTTCAGTCAAAGTGCCATAGGAGCCAACTTTTGCACCAGCCCCGTTTTGATCGGTTGAAAACTTGACTCTCTCATAAGGGCTCCATTTCATTGTTTCTTTCAGCAATTTTTTTAATAGTTTAGCGTCTTTTAGAGAATCAACATCAATGTTCTCGTTAACTTGTATTCTTAGTTCTTTCTGTTTCTCCGTTACTTTCACTTCATCCATAAAGGATGGAATGGTGACGGCGTGATCAAGATAGCCTGATTGGTCACTGGCAAACAGGACATCCTGTATGTTTTGGTTTGAATTTGTTTTTTTAATGCTGATGGGTACGATTGTGGACGTATCGGCATCGGCAAACGCTACAGTTATATAATTGCTCTGTTCCTTTTCAGAAACAACAAACGAAGTCTGATCCAGCAACGGTGCTGCTTTTTGACTGTCTGCTGTCTCAGTTTTCGTTATAGCGTTTTCTTTAACCGCTTCTTTTTGAGGCTCTGCCTGATCAAAGAAATGAGGAGAAATAATGAAAGCGATATAAACTGCAGCAGCTGCTGCACATACGGGGCCAATCCATTTTACAGGGGGCTTTTTCTTCCGTTTTACCATCGAAAGCCGCTTGTATATGTCTTGCGGAGAACGATGGTCTTTAACTGCTGGCAGTTGACTTAACAACTCCTTTATCTGTTCTTCGTTCCAATCTGACTTCATCATCCATTAGCTCCTCCCTCAAAAGCTCCATATGTTTCCGAAGTACCTTGAGCCCTCTGTGTTGGGTCGTTTTTACTTTGCTTTCCGAGAAGCGCAGAGCATTGGCTGTTTCCTGTATTGAATATCCCTGTATAAACCGTAAGATAATCACAGATCTTTGATCGATCGTACATTGATCAAGCGCCGCATAAATTTCCCGGACATTTTCATGTTGAACCGCGAGTTCGTCCGGAAGCAATTGCTGATCTCTGACATCCTGTGTATCCCAATCAAATGTGCCGAGTACACGCTGTCTGATTGTCTGCTGCTTACGGAACCAGTCTATCGCCACATGGCGTGCAATCGACAAAAGCCATGTTTTTTCACTGCTTCTTCCTTCAAACGTATGATATGAATGTAATACACGAATATAAACCTCTTGAAGAAGGTCTTCAGCCTGGCTTTTATCCTTTACCATATAAAATAAAAATTGGTATAAATCTTGATGGTATGTTTTATATAACACTTGAAAGGTTTCTTCCATAGGAAACCCCTCCGTTTCTTTAGTCGTAATAATAGCTTAAAAGTTACATTACAACTATATTACGAGAAACTGGAATTTGGAAGGGAATTTATATTAACATATCCTTAAATTTTATTAAGAAAACACCCGCTTAGGTCAGCGGGTGTTTCTTATGGAACAAGATTCTTCGGCAAATTCAGACTCGACTTTATCATTTTGTCGGAATATAAAACGTAAACGTCGTTCCTTTGTCCATCCGGCTGTGCACTGTAATGGTACCGTTGTGAGCTTCTACAATATTTTTTACAATAGCCAGTCCCAGTCCGGTTCCTGCTCTGCCTCTTGTCCGTGCTTTATCTGCTTTATAGAATCGCTCAAAAATGAATGGCAGATCCTCTTCCGGTATCCCGGAGCCGGAATCTTTAACGTCTATTTTTACTCCATCCTTAACGGTATGAACGGAGATGGACACATTGCCGCCTGATTGAGTATGACGCAGCGCGTTATCAATTAAATTAGTAAACACCTGCTCCATCTTATCTTCATCAAACATCAATTCCTCTTCAGTGAGAGAAATGTCCTGATGCAAAGAAATATTTTTTTCTTTGGCAACGCCGGAAAATTTACGCATGATCTTTTCTATAAATTCATTAAGATTGATTTGTTCATAATGCAATCCAGTATGGCCTGATTCCATTCGGGCTAAATCAAGCAAATCGTTGACAAGACGGCCCATTCGCAGCGACTCGTCATATATAATTTGAGCAATCTCTTTTCGATCTTCTTCGGAGCTCGCAATGTCATCGACAATGGCTTCACTGTACCCTTGAAGCATGGAGATCGGCGTTCTTAATTCATGGCTGACATTTGCGATAAAGTCCTCACGCAATTTATCAAGGCGGCGTTCTTCGGTCATATCTCGAAGAACGGCAACCGCGCCTCTGACATGCGATTCCGCATACAGCGGCGACATCAGCAGCACCCATGATCTGCCCTGCAGCGTCATTTCAATCATTTGTTCTTTTTCAGTGCTGACAGCGTTTTGGAACAGTTCTTTTGCTTCTGGCGGAAGATTGTCGCCTTCTTTAATATTCATATTCTGCTCATAATACCAAGCCTGCAGAAAACGTTCAGCCGGCGGGTTTGTCACGAGAATCGTGCCGTCGATATTGATGGTAATCACTCCGTCAGCCATACTGCTTAATATGTTTGAAAGCTGTTCTTTTTCTTGGTTGAGCGCATTGATATGAAAGTTAAGCTGCCGTCCCATTTGATTAAAGGCGGTTGCCAGCTCACCGATTTCATCCTGGGTTAAAATCGGGATTTTCGTGTCAAACTTGCCCTTTGCCAAATCCTGTGCGCCCTCTCTCATTTTTCGAAGCGGATACGTGACCCTGCTTGATAAAAAGAAAGCAAAAAATGTGGTCAGCACAATCGCAATGCCTGCGGCAAGAAATATATAACGGGTCGTGTGTTTTGTTGTATCTTTGACGGCAAGCAAAGACTGAGATAAAAAGACCATGCCTTTTTTTCCGTCTTTTTCATACGGAACACCCACAATCAGGCGTTCATTATCCGTGTCTCCACCACTCAGGCCCGTTCGCTTACTGACTTTTTTATGGTTGTCCAGAGCCTGATGTAAATCCTTGTCCCGCTGTATTTGTTCAAGCGTGATAGATGAGAGCCGATTTTTATCGTTTGGCGAATACCAGTACTTTTTCTCATCCTGTATAATCGCAATGCTTGTTAAGTTATCAGCAAGCTCCCAAGTGATCGACCTTGCCAGCGCCTGATCCTCGTGTTTTTCTAAGATGACTGCGACTTTATTTGCAAGTTGGGTTAAATCATTTTCGGCTTCTTCCACATGATAATTTTCGATAAATTCGAGTAAAAGAACCGTTAAAATAAATAATACGATCAGGACAAGCGATAGGATCGTAGCCCACAGCTTTCCTACTACGCTTTTCCAAAATTTCATTCAGCGCCTACCTCGAATTTATAACCGACGCCCCATACAGTGACGATTTTTTTGGCAGCTCCCGGTGATACTTTATTGAGTTTTTCACGGAGACGTTTGACGTGTGTGTCTACTGTACGCAGATCGCCAAAAAATTCATACTGCCACACTTCCTTGAGAAGCTTTTCCCGATCATACACTTTGTCAGGCGTTTTCGCTAAGAAGTAAAGGAGCTCATACTCTTTCGGTGTTAAGCTCACTTCAGTTCCGTCTGCAGTTACCCGATGGGCATCATGATCGATTGACAGATGAGAAAACACCAATACGTTTTTCGTCGGCGTATTCGCATTGAAATAAGAGTTTTGAGATGCCCTTCTCAGAAGCGCTTTTACCCGCAGCACAACTTCTCTCGGACTAAACGGTTTGACAATGTAGTCATCTGTTCCCGATTCAAACCCCTGCACCCGGTTTGCTTCTTCTCCTTTTGCGGTCAGCATAATAATTGGTGTAGCTTTTTTTTCGCGTATTTGGCGGCAAACCTCAATTCCGTCTGTGCCAGGCATCATAAGGTCAAGCAAAATTAAGTCATAATTGGTTTCGAGGCCTTTGGCAATAGCTTCATCACCATTTTCCGCTTCTTCAATCACATAATTTTCACGTTCAAGATACATTTTTAAAAGGCGGCGAATTCTGGCTTCGTCATCAACTACTAATATTTTGGTTTCATTGGTTTGGTCCATCGTTTTCCCCCTGCTTTCCTTCTGTTACTTTCATTTTATCAAATCGTGAGAAAGTTTGAGAACTGTATCGCTTTGTTATCGACTATGCATAAGAATGAAGTCCGGCTAGCACAAGATTTACGAATATTAAATTGAACATAATGATGGCAAAACCAATGACGGCCAGCCATGCTGATTTCTCTCCGTGCCATCCTCTGGACAGCCTTAAATGCAAATATGCGGCGTAAAACAAAAACGTGATTAGCGCCCATACTTCCTTCGGGTCCCAGCCCCAAAATCTCGTCCAAGCAAGCTGAGCCCAAATCATGGCAAAGATCAGCGCGCCGAGTGTAAAAATCGGAAAACCGATGGAAACGGCCCTGTAGCCAACCTCATCCACCAGATCAAGATTCACGTTTTTCACCAGAGGATGTAAACAGGCACTGATTCTTTTTCTGACGATCAGGCGAAGCGCCCCATACAAAAGGAGTCCAGCTCCAAACGACCAAATCACCGTGTTTACCTTTCTGCCTGAGAAAAGGGCCGGAAGCTCTGCAATAGGCTGCATTTTCCCCTCGGTGATAAGCTCACCCTCATGCGGACCTACAAGTGCGGGCATTTCATAGACCATCACGCTTTTTTCCTTATTCTTATCCACCCAGTTAAACTCAGCTTCATAGCCGGCAAAACGAAACACAGATGTTATCACAATAAAGGCAACTGCTGTCACCATAATAAACATGATAGCTTCAAGCCAAAAGGTTTTTTTACTTGGTTTTGTCTGGTCAACATGCTTCAAAAGAAAAATGACACCTGCGACAAAACTGATGGCGAGTATCGCTTGCCCCAGCGCGGCCGTGGTTACGTGGATATACAGCCAATTGCTCTGCAATGACGGAATTAAAGGCGAAATGTCCGTCGGAAACATGCTGGCGTAAGCAATCAGCAATAAAGCAATCGATAGTGTAAACAGACCTAATGAAGGCAATTGATAGATAAAATAAAGGATAATAAACGCAAGCACAAGCATCATGCCAAAGGCCGTTGTAAATTCAAACATATTGCTGACAGGCGCATGGCCGCTGGCAGCCCACCTTGTCATAAAATAGCCCAGGTGGCAGAGAAAACCGATAATCGAAAGGGTAATTCCGATCGTCGCCCACCGGTTTGCCCTGTCTTTTTTATTTTTCCTTCCGCGTATGGCCCCTCCGAAAATTGGGACCGCGATTAAATACACGAGAAAGGCTGCATAAAGAAAATTTCCGCTCAGCTCCGCCATGACACCACTCCCTTTTCGCCTATTTCTGTGTTTTCATTAATTCTTTTTGGTCTGCTGGTTCAGTCAGCCCCGTTTCGGCTAAAACAAATGTTAAATCCTGCTTGAGTCCGTACCAGTTTTTATTGGTATGGCCGGCAACCATGACTGCACCATCCTGTGTATGCAGCCAGATTCTGCGGTGTTGCCAGTACATTCCTTGAATGACGCCAATCATAAAAATGGCTCCGCCGATAGCAAGCACCCAAAGCGTCAGATCTTTTCTGACTGTCAGACCGGTTATGTTTTTCGTTTCGACATGGTCAAATTTTAACTTGTACTTATTGCTGCCCGACCCTTCAATGGTTTCTTGAATGGCCACAAAGCTTTTTTCGCCTTTTGGCTTATCTGGCGTTATGATATTAAAAACAAAAGCCGGATTGTTTGGGATTTTTGTTTTTGTGCTCGGCTCTCCGTCCTGATTAAAATAGAAGTCAGGAAGGTAGCTGGCGACCTCAACTTTGTAACCGTTACCAAGATCATAAACCGAATCTGGATCCAATAGGTTGACCTTTAAGCTCCCAAAGGATTTTTTTGATTTTTTGTCAATCAGCTGAAACACCATCTGATCGAGCTGATTCTCTTTATAATCCACCTGATAAACAGAAAACGAATCAAAGCGCAGCGGCTGATTCACACGAATATCTTCTTCTTTTACTTTTTTCAGCTTCGGCTTCTCTCCATAGACAATTTTGCCTTCCCGTTTATAGAGAACTGCGTCTGTTTGAAAGTTTTTCGCGACCTTTCCGCTTCCGACTCTGTCAATGGCATCAGCGAACACCTTTTTTTCTGTCTCGCTGTTATAAGTCTCTACGCTGAATTGATTGTTTTTCAAATAATATCTTCCGTCTGTGCCTGGAATTGCCGCAGTTTCGCCTTCTCTGACCCAGAGCGTTTCATCGATGTACATGCCCGGCACAAATCTCAGCATTGCGCCAATCAGGAAAATGATTAATCCTATGTGATTAACATACGGACCCCAGCGGGAAAAACGTCCTTTTTCCGCCAGAATGCTGCCCTCTTTTTCTCTGATTCTATAACGCTTTTTCTTTAAGAGAGTGACAATCTTTTCTTTTTCTTCCTTGTTGAGCTCGGTCTCGGTTTTACTGAACAGCCTCTGCCTTTTTAAGAAAACAGGGCTTCTCCTGACACCCTGATTTTTCAATGCTCTGTACAGGGGAATCACGCGGTCAAGGCTGCAAATGACAAGAGAAATGCCGATAGAGGCAATCAGCAGCAAATACCACCAAGATCCATATAAATGATGGAGCCCGAGTAAATAATAAAGCTGGCCGAACGTGCCGTATTGTTCTTTATAATATGTATCAGCCTGAGCGCCGGGGGGCAAATAGGCTTCTTGAGGAAAAATAGTCCCGAATGCTGATGCTGCAAGGGTTATGACGATAAGCCATATTCCGACCTTAACCGAAGAAAAGAAGTTCCATATTTTATCAATGATCGTTTTGTTATAGGTTTGTGAGCGTCTAGCACTTCCATCGTATCTCATATCGGCAAGCGGGGGCTGTGTTTCCTGAAGCGCCCTGCCACATGATTCACATAAAACGGTTCCGACCGGGTTGATATGTCCGCATTCACATTTTACCTGTTTCATCCCGAGGTCGCTCCGGGTTTTATCAGATTCATATAGTCATGGATCATGCTTTCTGTCATAGTGCCGGTCACCACCTTGACAACTTTTCCTTCCGGATTGATTAAAAAGGTTGTCGGAAGCGGGGATACGCCATAGGCATCAAGCACCTGACGATCTGTATCCAGGACAACCGGAAAATTCACTCCGTAGGATTTCATAAAATTATGTACTGCTATCTTTGACTCCCCAACATTTACCGCGACAATTTCAACGCCTTGGTCTTGAAAATATTTGTATTGGTTCGCCATATAAGGAAATTCTTTTTTGCACGGCTCACACCAGGTGCCCCAGAAATTCAAAAAAACACCTTTTCCTTTTAAGTTACTCAGTTCAATACGTTCCCCATTCGTATCTTCAAGGACAAAATTCGGTGCCTCGGACCCTTCAGATATGCTCTCTTTGTCGGCAAATACAGCATTGTATATTGTATAGGCCAGCGCGCAAATCAAAATGAGAAGGATGCCGGTCCGAATGAATAAACGCCTTTTTTTCTTCATTGTCCACTGCCCCCTTCCCCTATTGCAGATCCATTCAATTATATCATTGCACATTCATTTCACATTTCTAACTTTTTGAAGGTTATGTGAAACTTAGAAAGCGTTTTTACCGTGTTCCGCTAGCGCTCTGAGTCTTTTGACTTCATGCGGCGTGAGCTCTCTTGCGTCTCCCGTATTTAAGCCTCTCAGATTTAAAAATGCGTATTCTTCCCGCTTCAGCTTGATTACTTCATGTCCAATCGCTTCAAACATGCGGCGCACTTGCCTGTTCCGTCCCTCATGGATGGTCAGCTGTATAATGCTTGTTTGTTTTCTCTTATCCAATGAAAGCAGCTTCGCTTTGGCAGGCGCTGTTTTGCCTTCCTCCAGCATAATGCCGCGCTCCAGCTTTCTGATCAGCTCTTTAGACGGTATGCCTTTTACCTTTGCTACATATGTTTTGTTTATTTCATATTTAGGATGCATCAGCTTGTTGGCAAACTCGCCGTCATTGGTTAAAAGCAAAAGACCGCTAGTATCGTAATCCAGACGTCCGACCGGATAAATGCGCTGCGGCACTTCTCTTAAAAAGTCAGTCACGACTTTGCGCCCTTTGTCATCTTCCGCTGCGGAAATCACGCCTCTTGGTTTATATAGAAGAAAATAAACAGGCTCTTCACGTTCCACCTTCAAACCGTTTACTTCAATCTGATCAGAACCGGTTACTTTAACACCAAGCTCTGTTATTACTTTGCCGTTCACCTTTACTTTTCCTTCTTTAATCAGCTCTTCTGCCTTTCTGCGTGATGCAACTCCGGCGTGAGCAATTACTTTTTGCAGTCTTTCCATGTCTTTCACCTCAAGTATTATCTTACTTTTTTCAACCTAAACAAACAAGCTTTTTCAGATTTCGCATGCTTTATCTAAAAAAACGCCATTTTCAGGCGCTCCCAAATAATAACGTAACGATGATGATAGATGCAACTACACCGATTAAATCAGCAAGAAGTCCTACCTTTAACGCATCACCCATTTTTTTTATGCCGACCGCTCCGAAATACACAGTCAGCACATAAAGTGTTGTATCCGTTGACCCCTGCATCACCGATGCCAGCCTGCCAATAAAGGAGTCCGGTCCATAAACTGCAATTAAATCGGTCGTCATTCCCAGAGCAGCCGTACCGGAGATCGGACGGATCAGCGCAAGCGGAACCACCTCAGCCGGTATGCCAATGGCCGAAAAGGCCGGCTTTAAAAGATCCATAAAAAAGTCAAGCGCGCCTGATGATCTGAAAACGGTAATTGCAACAAGCATCCCGACTAAGTAGGGGATAATCGAAAATGCGATCTCAATTCCTTCTTTTCCGCCTTCAACAAAGGATTCATATGTCGGCACCTTTTTGATTGTTCCATAAAGAAGAATGCCGGCAATAATGATAGGGATCATGGCTAAAGACAGCCAGTTGATAATTTCCATCGGCTTACCTCCCCTTCTTTTTACGGCGGTAATAAAAATACCGGTCAATAATAATGGCGCCGATTCCAGAAATGAGTGTCGCCAAAATGCTCGGTCCGACGATATCTGTCGGCGTTTTGGAGGAATAGGCCATTCTCACGGCGATAACCGTTGTCGGGATGAGAGTAATGCAGGAAGTATTAACAGCCAAAAAAGTGATCATGGAACGGCTCGCTTCCGAACGATTTCCATTCAGCTTTTTCATTTGCTCCATTGCTTTAATGCCAAGAGGTGTGGCCGCATTCCCCAGGCCGAAGAAATTCGCCATGAGATTTGATAAAATGTAGCCCATTGCGGGATGATCCGGCGGTATGTCAGGGAACAGCTTAGAAATAAAAGGTCTGCACATACGGCTGATAATATCCAGCAATCCTGACTGTTCAGCTATTTTCATTAAACCCAGCCAAAAAACAAGCACGCTCATAAGTCCAAATGAGATTGTGACGGCTTCTTTGGCTCCTTTAAACACCGCCTCATTTACATCCTGCAGCGTTCCATTGCACATCGCAAATACTAGCCCGATCACAGTTAAGCTGACCCAGATTATATTGACCATTTTGCCCCGCCAGCCGCATTCAGAAAAATTGATTTAAATGTTTCAAAAAACTTTTTTTTCGGTTTTTGATTTCGTTCGTTTTCGTAATAGATCGGCACTTTTGCGATGGTTTCATCGTTGAACATGACTTTCATATGTCCTACAATATCCGGAATTTTTGAAGCATCCTTTTCCCAGGCTTTTTTCGGTTTGAGCAGCGTAGTGTTAATTTTGACATCTTCTTTTTCTTCTTCGGTAAGCAAATAGGTGATGTCTCGTTTGATGAAAGCTTTGGACTCATAAAATGTACCTTTGAGCTTTGGAATGTCTCCTTTTTTTGCGATTAAATATGTTTGAAAATGCTCAAATACATAGTTAAACATATTCATATGATCATCCCAATCGTCAGGGTCATTAATGGTCACGGCTATCAGATCAACGCCGTCCTTTGAAGCGGTTGAAACCAGTGTGCGTTTTGCAAGCTTGGTATAGCCTGTTTTTCCCCCTGTACTGTATGGATACAGCATCGTCAGCAATTTATTTTTGTTTTTCCACACGCTTTCCATTGTTTCTGCTTTGTATACTTTTGTGCCGGAGATGGTTTGATAGTCTTTGAGCTTCATGGCGTATTTCGTTAAAATAGCCATGTCATAAGCTGATGAGTAATGATTTTCATGGTCGTCCAATCCGTGCGGGTTTTGAAAACGGGTATTCTCCATACCGATTTGCTCTGCTTTTTGGTTCATCATATAGACAAATCCATCGAGGCTTCCCCCGACATACTCAGCGATCGCAACAGCAGCATCGTTCCCGGATCTCAGCATCAGGCCATACACAAGATCCTTTAATTTTACTTTTTGCCCTTCGGTTAAATAAATGGCCGAGCCCTCTGTTCTGACCGCATTTGCAGACACAGTCACGGTTTCTTCCATTTTTCCTGATTCAATGGCGAGAACAGCGGTCATGATCTTTGTAATACTGGCAATTCGCCTTTTTTCATGCTCGTCCTTGGCAAATAACACTCTTCCTGATGTGCCGTCAATGACAATCGCGCTCTTCGCACTGACATTTATAGCTGCATGGGCTGTGTTCACATTTACATTTGCAAATAGAAAAGAAATAATGACTATTAATACAGCTTTTTTAAAAATGCGCATGTTTGTTCACGTCCTTGTGGTGGTTTGTACAAGTTTATGCGCATGTCCATCAGTTATGAATAACAATTGTGTCTTGGCCTGCAAACATAAAAAAACTCTCCCATAAAAGGAGAGTAAGTGTTATCTGATTGATGCCATGCTAGATCCGGACGCTTCGTAATGAGCCAGTTCTTCCCTCATCTTCAGAAACGCTGCGCTCAGCGGCAATAATAATTGCTCCAGAGACTGCGGAACAGCATGGTAGAACTCAATTGCGCTGACTCCGGTATATGACGCCCGGCTGTTTTCACACCAGGTGTCTTTCTTTGGCATAAAGAACTCTTCAATGCATTGATGATACACATTGTAAAGTGTTTTTTCCGCTCTGGTTTCCTGAAAAGGCTCTTGTATAAGGAGGCGGCGGCATGCTTCAGCGCCTCCTTCACAAAATACTGTCATTCTTCTCAGCGTGCTCAGCACATCACAGCAGTAAGCCTCTTCAACAGGCAATTCAGCCTGCATAGACGCCAGCGTGGTTTGATTTAAATAATCATTAACGGTATTGACAACCATTGATAAGAATTCGCCTGTTTTTTGAGTCTGCACTCGCACAATCGAATGTCCCATTTCGTTTGGTATCTTCCCCTCATGTCTTTGTCTCTCACATTTTGCTTCTTTCATGATAGCTACTTCTTCCTTATATCTTATGTTGATGAAAAAGCGCGATTCATTATTTCTCTATTTTATATCTTCAAAGGTTTGGTTAAAGTTTTCAAAGAATAAATCCGCTTCTTCTTGAAGAACGTCATCTTCCGCATTTTCAGGCAGCGGCGGAAGCTCGTCCAGCGTTTTTAAGCCGAATTGCTCAAGAAAAGTCGGCGTCGTGCCGTATAAAATGGCCCGTCCCGGACCGTCAGCGCGCCCGACTTCACACAGCAGCGCCTTGGCGACAAGGCTGTGTAAAATTCTTTCTGATTTCACACCTCTGATATCTTCAATTTCCGCTCTTGTGATCGGCTGTTTATATGAAACAATCGCCAGCACCTCCAAAGATGCTTGGGAAAGGCCTTTCGACGGTACTTCGATCAGTTTTTTCAAGTACGGCGCAAAGTCCTTTTTGGTGGAAAGCATGTACGTATCTGCATATTCAATAAGTTCAATGCCTCTTGTATCATGTCGGTATTCGTCTGCCACATCCGCCATAATGGTGTTCAGTTCAGGCTCTTCTATTTCAAGCACTGTTAACAGCTGTTTTTTGGTCAGTCCTTCATCGCCTGCCGCATATAGAAGGGCTTCCACTATAGCTTTCCAATTCACGATATCAAGCCCCATGAATGGATTCACTCCCCATAATGTAAATATCTGAAAAATTCCGCTCCTGCTCAATCAAAATCAGCTGATTTTTCATCAGTTCTAAAACTGCCAGGAAAGTGACAACTAAATGTTCTTTTTGCTCATATGAAAAAAGATCCATAAAGTTAATTCTTTTCCCTTTTGATTTCAGGCTGTGGACGATTTCATTCATTCTGTCTTCGATTGGTATTTCCTGTCTTGTAATTGTTGTTTCCATCGGCCTTGTTATTTTTTTTCGCTTCAGCACTTTTTGAAAAGCGCCAATCATATCGTATACCGTGACTGACAGCTTTTGCTCCGATTGTTTCACTTCTTTTGCATATTCGCTCAAATCACTCGGCGGTTTCGTAAATGATTTTTGTCTTTCTTCTTCCCGTTCCTTTAATTCCTTCGCCGCGTCTTTATATTTTCTATACTCAATCAGCTTTTCAATCAGTTCCTCCCGTGGATCTTCTTCCTCAAGAAATTCATCCTCAAACAGCTCTTCCTCTTGCTTCGGGAGCAGCATTCTGCTTTTAATACTGAGCAGTGTTGCAGCCATCACCAAATACTCGCTGGCGATATCAAGCTCAAGCACACGCATCGTATGTACATATAATAGATATTGTTCAGTAATCTTCGCCACGGGTATATCATATATGTCAATTTCAAGACGATTGATTAAATGAAGCAGCAGGTCCAATGGGCCTTCAAACGTATCAATTTTTACTTGATATTCTTCCATCATCTCACCATTTTCAAGTATCGCTCTCATTGCCGGATAAACTGGCTACCCTTTAGTATAAGCCACCAAAAAGCTCTCGTCCAATACTATTTCATTTCCTGTATTTCAAGAGAATTTGTGCTGAATATTCAAAATAACAAGATATCCGCCTACACCAAAAAGGGCAGGTGTACATAGGATGCTCGCGTAGACCATAACAAAGGAGGCTGAATGTTCATGGGAGAAAAGTGCTTCAGCGGCAGTTTTGCTTTAATTGTCGTTTTGTTTATTCTGTTAATTATCGTAGGTGCTGCTTGGATTTGCTAGAACTAAAAAAGAGCGGGTCCAATGCGCTGTTTTTTCCTTTCATCTGTCCTGTGTTACACTAAAGGCGGATTAAAAGGAGGAAGCATCTTGTACCCGAAAGCTTATATCGATTATCTCGTTGAATTTCACGCAACACGAGATTATTTTGAATGCCATGAAATACTAGAAGAATATTGGAAGGAAGATCCTCCGAACAAACGGAAAATATATTGGGTCGGCTTTATCCAGCTTGCTGTTGCTTTGTATCATCATAGAAGACAGAATACAGCCGGGGCCAAAAAATTGCTGGCAAACAGCATACGGATTCTTCAAGCGGAAAAACAAGCGGTGGAAGATTTGGGGCTTGATCATACCCGTTTACTGGAGCTTATGCAGTCGGTTTACGAACAAATTGAACTGGGATCTTCCTATAAAAGCATCATGCTGCCAATTAAAGATGAGAGGCTGGAGGAAGCATGCCGCATTGAATGCAAGCGAAAAGCTTACAGATGGGGGCAGCCCAGCACACTCACCGATAGATTTCTTATTCATAAACATCGTTTGCGGGATCGGACTGATGTCATCCGTGAACGCGAGAAAGAAATTGAGCGAAGAAAAAAAAGCAGAGGCTGATAACAGCCTCTGCTTAATTATTGTATGAAATGTCTTGATCCTGCTGACCTTGACAGCGTTCGAAAAAGCTCTGCGTTAATTCATTCGGAACCAGTACCTGCGTTTTGAATAAATGCTTTAAAGCATCCATCATCTGTTTTCCGATTCCTTGATGGCGATGAGAAGGATTCACACTGATATGCCGGATTTCAACCTCGGAATCCTTTTTTTCAACTCCGATTGCTCCGACGATATCCTCGTCCTCTTTCCACAGAAAGAGCTGGCGGTCTGTATCCGTTTCGTAGTCCTTAATTGTCTGCTGAAGCTGCTTAAGATCTTTTTCATTCGGCATAAATGAAAGAAGTCCCATCGCAATCTTTTCAAACGATTTTTTATAACGAATTAACATAAAAACCCCTCTATATCCTAATGTCCAGTTCTATCAAACGGAAAAGTATAGGTGATCCGTTTTCTCACATTATATCATTTTCGCCATATTTTTAAACTGTTTTCAGCAAATTATTCAAATGAACGGTTTAAATTTGCCATTTCTATGGCAGAAACAGCACAATCTACACCCTTGTTGCCCGCTTTTGTTCCAGCCCGTTCAATGGCCTGCTCAATGTTTTCCGTAGTGACAATTCCAAAGATCACTGGTACGCCTGTTGTGTTCGCTGCTTGCGCGATGCCTTTTGCAGCTTCGTTGCAGACATAATCATAATGAGTCGTTGCGCCTCTGATGACAGTGCCGAGTGTAATAATGGCGTCATATTTTTTTGTTTCCGCCATTTTTTTAGCAGCGAAAGGAATTTCAAATGCGCCCGGAACCCAAGCCACATCAATATCGTTTGTATCCACGCCGTGTCTGAGCAATGCATCTTCTGCCCCGCTCAGCAGCTTACTTGTAATAAAATCATTAAATCTACCTACGACGATTCCAATTTTAAGACCTGTACCAACTAAATTTCCTTGTATGATATTCATATGATTCCCATCCTTTTTTGTGATTTTTGTTATTAGAAATGAAGTAAATGACCTAGTTTGTTCATCTTTGTTTGCAAATATTTTTTGTTATGCTCTTTGGCCTCCATTTGAAGTGGCACTCTTTCTGTAATGCTGAGTCCATAGCCTTCAAGTCCGGCAATTTTCCGCGGATTATTCGTCAAAAGCTTCATATTCCGCACGCCGAGATCGCGTAAAATTTGAGCACCAATGCCGTAATTGCGCAAATCAGGCAAAAAGCCGAGCGCCTCATTAGCTTCTACAGTGTCATATCCTTCTTCCTGAAGCTTATAGGCTTTTAACTTATTGATTAGACCGATGCCCCGGCCTTCTTGGCGGAGATACAAAAGCACTCCCCGGCCTTCTGCGGCAATTTGCGTTAGCGCGGCGTGAAGCTGCGGGCCGCAGTCACAGCGATGAGACCCAAACACATCACCTGTGAGACACTCTGAATGAACCCGGACCAATACTGGTTCTTCATTAAACGGCACATCTCCCATCACAAATGCGACATGCTCTTTTCCGTCGATCTCATTTGTGTATCCGTACACCTTAAATGTGCCAAAATCAGTCGGCAAGGTAATATCGACTTCCCGCTCTACAAGTGTTGTCAAGTTGTAGCGGTACTCAATTAAATCTTTAATGGTGATCATTTTTAATTGATGCTTTTTCGCAATTTCTATCAGCTCAGGTACTCTTGCCATCGTTCCGTCTTCATTCATAATTTCGCAAATGACGCCTGCTCCCTGAGAACCGCAAGCTTCAGCAAGATCGACTGCCGCTTCTGTATGGCCCGCTCTTTTCAGAACACCTCCCTTTTTCGCAATCAGGGGAAAAATGTGCCCCGGACGCTGAAAATCTGCCGGCACTGAACCGCTGTCCAGCAAAGCTTTGACAGTAAATGATCTTTCCTGTGCGCTGATTCCCGTTTTTGTCTTACGGTGGTCAATGCTTACTGTAAAAGCAGTGTGGTGGGAATCTGTATTGTGCTCAACCATAGGATGAAGATCGAGCCTGTCAGCGATTTCCTCACTGAGAGGCGTGCAAATCAGCCCTCTTCCGTGCGTCGCCATAAAGTTAATCACTTCAGGAGTCGCATGCTCCGCAAGAGCCACAAAGTCTCCTTCATTTTCTCTGTCTTCATCATCAACAACAATGATGACTTCGCCTTTTTTTAAAGCGTCTAATGCCTCTTCTATCGGATGAAACATGCTAATCTTCCTCTCTAAAAGCCGTTTTCGCTTAAGAAGGCTTTTGTTATGGTTTGTTGGTTCTTATTTTCATTGGCTTTATGCAAAAATCGATACATATATTTTCCGATCATATCGCATTCGATATTCACTTTGGAGCCGATCGTTTTTTCGGAAAAAATCGTTTCGCTGATGGTGTGCGGTATTAAAGAAATTGTCACCGTATCATCTGTCAGCCCGAAAATGGTTAAGCTCACACCGTCAACTGTAATAGATCCCTTTAGAACCAACGTTTTTGTTAATGACGGATCCATTTTCAAATCATAGTAAACTGCGTTGCTTTTTTCTTCAATACGTGTGATTTCTGCGGTACCGTCAACATGTCCTGAAACGAAATGGCCTCCAAATCGCCCGTTTGCCGCCATCGCTCTTTCCAAATTCACTTTGCTGCCTTTTGATAAATCGTTCAGCGACGTTGCTTTGACTGTTTCAGGCATGACATCAACTGTGAATTGGCTTTTCGTGAAATCAGTAACAGTCAGACAAATGCCATTCACTGCAATGCTGTCGCCCAAGTGAACATCCTCTAATATTTTTGAGCATTTAATTGTTAAGGCCATAGAAGAGCCTGCTTTTTTCATGGATTCGATTGTGCCTGTTTCTTCTATAATTCCTGTAAACATGGTCACCATCCTACTCGTTTTTCGGTTTTGCCGTCAGTTTGATATCACGGCCAATTTGGGTTATATCTGTGAATTGTAATAAGGGGACATCTTTCATTGATTGAAAACCTTCACCGGAGATTAAGCTGGGAGCAAGCGTTCCTCCGATTAATTTAGGGGCAAAATAGAAGATGATTTCTTGAAAACAGCCTGCTTTGACGAAGCTTCCGTGAACAGCTGACCCGCCTTCCACATACACCGACATGATGCCTTCTTCTGCAAGGATTTTCAGCACATCGGGAATTTGTATACGATCTGTTTCCAGAGTAAATATTTTCACTCCACAAGCGGAAAACCGTTTTTTCTTGTCGTCATCAGCATGTGTTGTTGTGAAAATCCAAGTCGGCGCTGCCAGATCGCAAATCACATTGGCGTCATCGGGAATCGAAAGTTCGTTATCAAGTATCACCCTGACCGGCTGTTTTGAAACATCCGGCAGCCTGCAGGTTAAGCTTGGATTATCAGCTTTCACAGTGCCTGCTCCGACCAAAATGCTTTGATGTGATTTCCTGTATTGCTGAGCATCCTGTCTTGCAGCTTCTGATGTGATCCATTTGCTGTCACCAGTACTGGTCGCTGTCTTTCCGTCTAGGCTTGCGGCAGCTTTTAATGTGACGTAAGGGAGGCCTGTCCTCATAAAATGCAGAAATTTTTCATTCAGCTGTTCCGCCTGATCTGCCAGAATGCCTTCCTTTACTTCGATGCCGGCTTCTTCTATCATGCTGATTCCCCGTCCGGCCACAAGCGGGTTAGGATCTCTCATTGCGACAAATACTCTCTTTATCCCGGACTTGATAATCAGTTCGGCACAAGGCGGTGTTTTTCCGTAATGGCTGCATGGTTCAAGGGTGACATAAATATCAGCGCCTTTTGCATGTGCGCCTGCCATATGGATAGCATGGACTTCTGCGTGAGCTTCGCCGTATTTTAAATGGGCGCCCATCCCGACAATCTGTCCGTCTTTCACCACAACAGCGCCCACGAGGGGATTCGATTCGGTCTGTCCTTCACCCTGCTTCGCAAGATCTAACGCCAGTTTCATATAAAACTCTTCCATCTGTTTCCCTCCCTTCTTTATTCATTTACCGTCAAAAAAGCCCCGAATGTAAGAAAAATTCGGGGCTTTAGGTATTTTACGCAATAGGAAATAACACTATGCATGTTGATACATTTCGCATAGCGGTTCTTCATCCTTCTCCCATCCAGACTTTCACTGTCGGCTTCAGCTTAAACTGAATCCACCGTGTACATATGCACACGGGTCACGGGCTCTAAAGCGCATGTCGCTTTACTACCGCCGGTCGGGATTTCCACCCTGCCCCGAAGGATACAATCTTTATTCATTTGTCCTTAATGGCTATTATAGCGGTCCTTTCTTAAGTACGCAATGAAATAAACTTACAATTTGAGAAATCGAAAAAACACCCATCGTTCGAAAGGTGTTTTTTTAGTTAATCATTTATTTTTGCAACCTTGATTAAACCGTCGATCCGCTTTGATTTGCTGAAGTACGCCTTGATCTTATCGCCTTCTTTTATATCAGACAAATCTTGATTTAATTTTTTTCCGTTGAAGATGATCTTGGTGCCGTTATCTGCTTCTCCATGATATTCTGTTCCGTCAATTTTTGTCACTTTATATTCTTGGATTGTATACTCTTCTTCTTCGGAGGACAAGGTTTGTCCAATCGCTGTCGGAACGTCCTTCAGTTCCACATCATTTATGTACATATAACCCCCTGCAAGTAAAAACAGAAGTACTAACAGAATGGTAATCTTGGTTTTTATTCTTCCCATTTTAAAAAAACCTCCAGCCAATATGAATCTATTCATTCATATGAGTTATTCCTTTTTTTCATGAATAAAAAACCGTAAATTCTCGTAAATTATTAATATAACGATGCATAACGGGAATATGTTTCACATTTCTTCAAAAATTTCTTTTCTATAGATATACGAATTTATGTTCTGGTTTTAGGGGATGCATGAGAAAAAGAATAAAAAAGCAGTTCCTTTTCAGGAAACTGCTTATACTTAGTTGGTTTTACGAATGTCGCTAAATGGGAAGAAAACAAACTTTGACGTACCCGCAATTTGTTTTTTCGTAAAGAGTCCAAGCCCGTTTCGGCTGTCCATTGAATTTCGGCGGTTATCCCCCATAACAAAATACTTGTTATCAGGCACTTTGATTGGGCCGAAATCATCAGTTAGGTGGTCATATCCATTTTCTTTTGCTTGCTTTTTATTTGCCTTCAAATAAGGCTCAGCCACTTTTTTTCCATTGATATAAAGCTGGTCGTTTTTCATTTCGACTGTGTCTCCGGGCAGGCCGATCAGCCGCTTGACATAGTGGACATCATCCCCGTTTAGCACGATGATATCCCCTCTCTTAAACTCGCCTATGTACTTAACTGTCATATTGACAAATACCCTTTCATGGTCATGAAGGGTAGGCTCCATGGACTCACCATCAACAACATACGGCGCAAAAATAAAATTGCGGATGAGTAATGCCAGAACAACTGCGATAATAATCGCTTTGGCCCATTCAAATATTGATTTTTTCCTAGAAACGTTTTCCGATTTCAACTGATTTCCTCCAATAAACAACGGTCTTCAATTTATGTTATCACGAATCGATAAGAAATCCCATTAGGACCATTGAAGCGAATTTTCACATCTATTCATTCTCCTGCCAGAATCAATTTGTTCCCATTTCCTAATGAAATCGGAAGAAGAATCAATCAGCCTCCAAAGAACAAATCCAATATATTGCCGGCAGTTGAAGTTTCTTTATTGTAAAACTCCGAATATCCACATTTCTTGCAGTAGACGACGAGAAAACGGTTATGCTGCACATCAAACAACTTTGACAATCCGGTTCCGGTTGTGGCAATTTCTTTTTGGCCAGCTTCAGTGCTTCCGCATTTTATACAGCCCTTGTTGTTCATCAAACGTAGCCCCTTTTCAAAAAAATAACATTGATATTATTTCATTTTACTACAAGTGCCTTTTGGGATGAAACATGTCAACTTTAAAATTTGTTTAAATTTTTCCCATGGGTGGTATCTGACGACAAGGAATGCTCGCCTATTTGAGCGTATCAAAATCAGTGTTTTGGTGATGAACACAGTTATGATTTACAATTAATCGAAACATAGCTATAGGATTCAACTCGAATCTCTCAATGCCTTCTATATCTACCTGGTAATCCCGAAATCCTTGAAAACGTCTGTTTGTTTCCTGTCACAACCAGATCAGGCTGTAAGCGAAAAGAAAAAGCTCCCTCATATCGGGGAGCTTGCTGTCTGCCTATTAGCCTTCTACGCGAACTTCTTTCATCACGTCACCGTTAGACATGTTTTTCGCGAATTCTAAACCGCTTGTTACTTTGCCGAATACAGTGTGAACACCGTTTAAATGAGGCTGCGGCTCATGGACGATGAAAAATTGGCTGCCGCCAGTATCTTTTCCTGCGTGTGCCATAGAGAGTGCGCCCGCTTCATGTGTGTGCGGGTTTCCTTCTGTTTCACATTTGATTGTGTATCCGGGACCGCCTGTGCCAGTACCGTGCGGGCATCCGCCTTGGCTGACGAAGCCTGGAATGACTCGGTGGAATGTAAGGCCGTCGTAAAACCCTTCGTTTGCAAGCTTTTCAAAGTTTGCAACTGTACCCGGTGCTGCTTCCGGATAAAGTTCAAATTCAATTTTGTTGCCGTCTTCTAATAAAAAGTAACCTGTTTTCAATTGTATGCCCACTTTCTTTATTTTAATTTTCAAAGGAGAGATTTATGTATCATCTATTATGGCTTGTCTCTCCTTGTCGCGGCTATTATACCACACCTTTTTTGGGAAAACGACTCTCCCGGCTTTTCTCCAAAATAAAAATGAAACCTGAACCTCTCTATTTCCGTCTAACCTATCGGAACTGTATTTTTCATCATGATTCAGGTCCTCGCAAAGCAGCTTTTAACTGCTGCTTGTGAAATGAAGGAGGTCAACTGCTTTGAAAAAAATATGGATTGGAATGCTGGCAGCGGCCGTTTTGCTGCTGACGATTCCGAAAGTCAGTCTCGCGGATGCCGCAGTCGGAGATGTCATCGTGACACTTGGCGCAAATTTGTCAGAATCAGATAAGCAAAAAGTGCTTGATGAAATGAATGTCCCTGATAATGCCACAACCGTAACCGTGACCAATAAGGAAGAACACGAGTATTTAGGAAAATATATACCGAGCGCGCAAATTGGCTCAAGAGCGATTTCGTCATCGTCTATTACCATTGCCAAAAAAGGCTCCGGATTGAATGTTGAGACACATAATATCAGCGGCATTACGGATGAAATGTACCTCAATGCCTTGATGACAGCCGGCGTTAAGGACGCGAAGGTTTATGTTACCGCTCCGTTTGAAGTGTCCGGTACTGCGGCTTTGACAGGCTTGATTAAAGCATATGAAGTTTCTTCTGACGAAGCGATTTCTGAAGACGTTAAGCAAGTCGCCAACCAAGAGCTTGTGACGACCTCAGAGCTTGGTGACAAGATCGGTGACGAAAATGCGGCTGCGCTGATTGCAAAAATAAAAGAAGAGTTTGCTAAAAACGGTGTGCCTGACAATAAAGCCGATATTGAGAAAAAAGTAGATGATGCGGCTTCCGATTTAAACGTCACACTGACAGACAGCCAAAAGGATCAGCTTGTATCCTTGTTCAATAAAATGAAAAATGTTGATATCGACTGGGGACAGGTCGGTGACCAGCTTGATAAAGCGAAAGATAAGATTAGTAAATTTTTAGACTCGGATGAAGGCAAGAACTTTATCCAGAAAGTCATTGATTTCTTCGTTTCCATCTGGAATGCGATTGTTTCTATATTCAAATAATAAAAAAAGCGCCGAGTTTCCGGCGCTTTTTTTATTGCTTCACACTCGTTTTAAATGGCAGATCCAGTTTCACAACATCCTCGTACGTTTCTCGTTTTACGACTAAATGTGCCTCTCCGTTTTCTACAAATACAACGGCCGGCCTTGGAATTCTATTATAATTATTGGCCATGCTGTAGCCATACGCACCTGTACAAAAAACAGCCAGCAGATCTCCTTCTTTTACTTCCGGCAGGTCAATATCCCAAATGAGCATATCTCCGCTTTCACAGCATTTGCCGGCAATCGATACCGTTTTATCGTGCGCTTCTCCGATACGGTTAGCTGTAACGGCTTCATATTTTGCCTGATAAAGAGCCGGACGGATATTGTCGTTCATTCCTCCGTCAACAGCCACATACTGCCGGACACCAGGCACTTCTTTTTGGGAACCGACTGTATAAAGTGTTGTCCCTGCGTCTCCTACAAGTGAGCGGCCCGGTTCGATCCAAATTTCTGGTATGTCAAATCCATAGCGGGCTGCATTAGTTTTGACAGCTTCGATAATTTTTTCTACATATTCAGTGGCATGAAGCGGTTCATCTTCTTCCGTGTAACGAATGCCAAAACCGCCCCCAAGATTCAGTACCTTTGAAACAAATGAGTAAGATTCTCTCCATTCGTCAAGTTTTTTGAAGATTTTTTCTGCCGCTAGCACGAAACCGGCTGTATCAAAAATTTGTGAACCGATATGGCAATGAACCCCCAGCAGCTGAATGTGTTCTGACTGCAAAACCTGTTCAATCGCCTGTTCAGTTTGTCCGTTATGAAGGTCAAAACCAAACTTTGAATCTTCCTGTCCCGTTGTAATGTAGTCATGCGTATGTGCTTCTACCCCGGGAGTGATCCGCAGGAGAACATCGATTGAGTAGCCAGTTTCTTTGCACAGGTCTTCAAGAAGCGAGATTTCATAGAAATTATCAACCACAATGCAGCCAATACGGTGTTCAAGTGCCATTCTCAGTTCTTCCCTGCTTTTGTTATTTCCGTGAAAGTGGATGCGCTCCGCCGGGAATCCCGCTGCAACAGCTGTGTAAAGTTCTCCTCCAGACACGACATCTAAGGAAAGCCCTTCTTCCTCAGCAAGCTGAATCATCGCAACAGAAGAGAATGCCTTGCTCGCATACGCGACTTGCGCTGTCAGCCCTGCAGTTGTAAATGCCTGCTTAAAGCTTTTAGCACGCTCACGTATTAAAGCCACATCATATACGTAAAGAGGCGTGCCGTATGTTTCAGCTAAATAGAGAGCGTCTACACCTCCGATTTCCAAATGCCCATGTTGATTTTGTCTGCTAGTGCCGTGTAAGAACAATGTCATTCCCTCTTTCTCCGCTTATGGGTGAAAAGGACAGTTTTATGGACTGTCCTTTCATAATTAAGACATACATTATCATACTCTTCAGTCAGTTTCAATGCGATTATGAATTAGTAGGCTGCCTTAAGCGATTTCTTGGGTGAACAATGCTTGGTCTTACATTCGCACCAGGTTTCGCCGTGCGAATCAGCACCTGCCACAGCGCCTTTCCGTTAAACGGAATGAGCGGCCATAAGTATGGAGTTTGAAGGGATTTTATGCTGGCCATGGCAATAATTAGCACAGTAAATCCTATAACGAGCCCTTTTACATGAAAGAGTGCCACTAATATCATAAGTGTAAGACGGGCCATTTTATTTGCCAGGCTTAATTCATAACTAGGCGTTGTAAAGGTTCCGATAGCGGCAAGCGAGACATACAGTATGACTTCAGGAGAGAACAGCCCCACATCTATGGCAATTTGCCCGATTAGAACCGCGGCAATTAATCCCATTGCGGTAGATAAAGCGGTCGGTGTGTGAATAGCCGCCATTCTGAGAAACTCAATTCCTAAATCAGCTAAGAAAATCTGCAGAATGATCGGGATGTGCATATCTTTATTTAATCCGATAAATTTTAGATTCTCTGGCAGCAGTTCCGGTTGAAGAACAAAGAGGAACCAGATGGGAAGAAATAAAGTAGAAGCAAGAATGCCGAAAAATCTCACCCATCTTAAAAAGGTTCCCACAGAAGGAGCCTGTCTGTATTCCTCAGCATGCTGAACATGATGGAATAAGGTTGTCGGCGTTATAATCACACTCGGCGATGTATCTACTATAATCACGACATGGCCTTCAAGTACATGATTGGCCGCCACATCGGGCCTTTCTGTATAACGGACGAGCGGAAACGGGTTGTAGCTTTGTTTGATAATAAACTCTTCGACTGTTTTGTCTGCCATTGTTAATCCGTCTACATCAATGGCGGCAATTTCTTTTTCCACGATATCAACCAGATCCGGGTCTGCAATGTCTTCTATATAACAAATGCTCAGATCCGTTTTTGAACGCTCGCCAACCTTTGTCATTTTGACACGAAGGCGTTCGTCCCTGATCCGTCTTCTGAGAAGCGCTGTATTGACGACGATGTTTTCAACAAATCCGTCTCTGGCCCCCCTGACGACCTTTTCCGTATCCGGTTCTTCCGGATTTCTTCCGGGATAGCTTCTGACATCGATGATAAAAGCAAAACCTGCATCTTCGACAATGACTGCGACTAACCCGGACAGCACTTGGTCGGTGGTTTCATCCAGCGTTTTTACTTTTTCGACCTGAGCGTTGAGCAGCCTGTTTTCAACGATATCGACCAGCTCTTCAGGGTCCTCTTTTCCTGTCCGGTTGTTAATCGCAACAAGCTCTCTCATTAAGTGAATGATAAAGGCAGTGTCACATAATCCATTCAAATAGTAAAGCTGAACTTCTCTGTCTAAAATGGTAAGCTTGCGAACACCTACATCATAGCTGATACCCATTCCGACGCGATTTTTAAAATAAGCTTCATTTTTGTCCGGATTCCGATAAACCCGGATTTTCTCTTCCTTTTTGTCCGGCATGATACCCGCTCCTTTCTAAAATAAACTCGACCGCTTTCATGGTGATTGGCGAACCTTTCGAGATATCGTCTTTCCTGCCCATTTTGCCAATATCCCCGATACCGACGATAAGCGGCAGATCAAGTTTATCAAGGCAATAAACCGTATCTCCGTTCATTCTGTGTTCATCAAATTCCCTCTCTCCGATTTTATCCACGCCGTATTCTGTTATCTCTCCATTGCGGTCAATGCTTACGTCAACCCTAGTCCACTCAGCCTGATGGGTTTTAGACGCTACCGCAATCACACCGAGCACTTCAATTGCCGGATGGGTGGCCACATAGGTCAGAGCGGTTTCTCCCGGTCCCTCTCCTTGAAGGCCGGAGTCGTCAAACATGACAAATACAGGGTCATACGGCGCTGATGTAATCAGCCTGACAAGCTCGGCACCGCTGCGGGTGGAGGGATTGCCTTTTGATTGAGAAATACATCTCCCTCCAACTCGTCTTGCGGCGTATTCAATTGTTTTAGCGGCATACACATCTCCGTCTGTTACCAGAATGACCTTGCGTTTTGTCGTCATCTCGGCATTATCCTTTCGGTTTAAAAATAACAGCAACGATAAAGGCGAATAGAATGGCTGCTGAGATACCGGCAGATGTCAGTTCGAATATCCCCATACCGATTCCGATAAATCCGTGTATATGTGCCTGGTGCATGGCACCGTGCAGGAGGCTGTGGCCAAAGCTGACAATCGGAACCGTGGCGCCTCCTCCAGCAAACTCAATAAATTTATCGTAAATGCCAAAACCATCTAAAATCGCCCCGATGACGACAAAGGATGTCATAACGTGGGCAGGCGTCAATTTAAATATGTCCAGCAGCAGCTGCCCGACAATACAAATAGCGCCTCCGCAAACAAAAGCCAAAAGATAGTCCACTTAAGATGCACCTCCTGCACGTTCAAATACAACCCCGTGTGCGATGGTCGGAATGGTTTGTTTTTGCTGGATCATGGTCGGGCTTAACAGCGCCCCGGTTGCTACTACGAAAACACGGTTTAATTTTCCTTCTTGCAGCTGCTTGAAAATATGTGAGTAGGTTACAACCGCGGAACAAGCGCATCCGCTTCCTCCGGCAAACACCTGCTGGTCCGGTGTATAAATTAGAAGCCCGCAATCATCATGTTTAGTGCCGACCGGATATCCCTCTTCTTTCAAGATATCTTTCACAATAGGAGAACCGACGCCGGAAAGGTCTCCCGTCAGGATAAGATCGTAGTCGTCTGCTGTGCGGTTCATGTCTTGAAAGTGCTGTTTAATGGTATCAGCAGCAGCAGGAGCCATGGCTGATCCCATATCAAACGGGTCGGTAATTCCTAAGTCAGCCACCTTCCCTACAGTTGCACTTGTAATTTGAATATCACTTGGTGTTTGACTGATGACAACCGCACCGCTTCCAGTTACAGTAGATGTCGCAGTATCCGGTTTTTGCCCGCCGTATTCCGTCGGATAGCGGAACTGTCTTTCGGCCGTGGCATTGTGACTGCTTGTAGCAGCAATCGCCCGATTTGCAAATCCGCCGTCGACTAAGGCAGATGCAACAGCAACTGTTTCCATTGATGTTGAGCATGCGCCAAACATGCAAAGAAACGGGATTTTCAGATGCCTTGCCACATAGTTGGCTGTGACATTTTGATTCAACAGATCGCCTGCAAGCAAAAGATCAATATCATCTTTTTTCAAATTGTTTTTTTGCAGCGCCGTATTAATGGCGTCCTCCATTAGCTGCCTTTCAGCCATTTCCCAGCTTTTTTGATTACAGTGCATGTCGTCATAGGTTTTATCATATAAAGACCCGAGCGGACCGTCTTTTTCCTTAGGCCCTACTGCTGTTCCCGCTGCATTGACAAATAAGGGATGCTCAAACACCCAGGTTTGCTTTCCTGTTAATTTCATTTCTTTCTCCTCCTATGACATCAGTTTCTCAAAAGCAAACCGAATCATTCCGACGATGTAAGCAGCCACAACACCAAATACGATGACGTTTCCCGCCAGTTTAAACATGTTTGTCGCTACTCCCAATACTAAACCTTCGCTTTTATACTCAAGAGCCGCGCTTGCCATACTGTTGGCAAAGCCGGTGACAGGTACAGCTGATCCTGCGCCTGCAAACTGGCCAATTCTGTCATAAATACCTAAGCCGGTAAGCAATGCTGACAATAAAATCAGCGTCGCTGCTGTAGGGTTTCCTGCCGTTTTTTCGTTAAAATTAAAAAAATGGATATAAAAATTCTGCAGACCTTGCCCGATCATGCAGATCAAACCGCCTACAAGAAAGGCTTTTACACAGTTCCATACGTAAGGCGGCTTTGGCTGATATGTTTTTACTTTTGATTTGTAGTTTTCTTTTATGTTTGTCATATTGAAACCTCCTTATGGATGATGAATAAAATACAGCCAATGAAATAAAGATCCCGCGATTTTCCCAATGACAATGGCCATTAATAGAATAATGATTTTACTTCTGAGGCCGATTCGTTTAGCCAAGATCGGCAGGACATTTAACACTTCTGTCAGCGCGGCTGCAAGCATCCCGACAAATACTCCGGCCAACAGCCCGACCGGTACGGCAAGCCATTTTGATAAAAAGAGATGGTGCATATGCAGTGTTTCCCATCCCCCGCAAACCGCACCGAGAATAACAGCCGCTTCATAAGCTTGAACAAATCTCATCGTTTTGGTGAGCTGCATCAGACGCGGAATGATTCCCATCACGGTTAAAAAAGCCACGAAACCAGCCCCGACCGTGATGCCCCCGCCGAGCCCGACAAAAATGATGAACAATACACTAACGATCATGCAGGTCCTTTATTGTTTCTTCATTTTCATGCATGGCCACATATTGATCGAGATCAAGCTGATAGTTAAACATTTCAACCTCCAGCGGGCTAGGCTCTTCATTAAGGCGCTTTTTAAAAATGTGGTTAAAAAACACAATCATCCCCAGTCCCAAACCGATGCTGTAAGGGATTTGAAGTAAATATGGATAGTCATTCCGCTCTCCGGTTATGATTTCATATAGTGCAATATGAACATCCCCCATGCTGACATCCTCATGGAAATTCATGATGGCAAGGCACGATCCGATAAACAGCAACAGCCAGACACCAATAAAGAGAACAGTTGATATGTGCCGTTTCTGATATTGAATTTCAACAATGGTTTCAGCTCCGCCCACAGTTTGAACATCAAGTGTGGGATCCTGCTGATGAATGGCTTTGAGCACTTTTATGATATCCAGAATTACGATATTTTTATCTTTTTCGCTCACCTGATAAAGCGGCATAGCCGAGAGTTTCTTTTTCAGCAGGTGCTGCCCTTCTATTTGCGCGGCATCCCCGACCGTTATGATATCCCCCGGATGTGCCAAAACTCGGTGGCGAAGCCTGATAAATAGTCGTCGTTCCATCATTGATCACCATCTTTCGGTGGTTATATATGTAGTATGTGGTTCGATTTTGTTCTCATTCATCCGCTTGAAAAGACCATAAATTACCACGCTTTTGCAAAACAAAAAGCCAGCCTGCAGTGACAGACTAGCTTTCCGTATGATCCATTTGAACCTTGATCTGCTTTAATATTTTCTTTTCAAGCCTGGATACCTGCACCTGGGATATCCCCAGCCGCTCAGCAACTTCTGACTGCGTCTGATCTTTATAATACCGAAGATAGACGATTAATTTTTCTCTTTCTTCTAAATCGCTTATGGCCTCTTTCAGCGCAATTTTGTCAAACCATTTCTCTTCTGAGTGATCAGCGATTTGGTCAAGAAGGGTAATTGGATCTCCGTCATTTTCATAAACTGTCTCATGAATCGAAGACGGAGCTCTTACTGCCTCTTGGGCAAGCACGACATCTTCAGCTTCAATTTCCAAATGTTCGGCGATTTCCTGTACGGTCGGCACCCTGCCCAGTGTTTTTGAAAGTTCATCTTTCGCTCGGCGGATTTTGTTGCCAAGCTCTTTTAATGATCTTGACACCTTGACAGTTCCGTCATCACGGATAAAACGCTGGATTTCGCCGATAATCATCGGCACTGCATATGTCGAGAACCGCACATCATAGGTTAAATCAAATTTATCAACAGATTTTAACAGCCCGATGCAGCCAATCTGAAAGAGGTCATCAGGCTCATATCCTCTGTTTAAAAACCGCTGTACGACAGACCAAACAAGACGCATGTTTTTTTCTATGAGGAGGTCTCTTGCCTGCTGGTCGCCATCTTGGCTCTGTTTGATTAATTCTTTTACTTCATGGTCCTTCAGCTGAGCGTTCTTACCGTTTTTCTTAACCTCCACATCCATAACAAATCTCCTTAATTACAAAGCGCTTTGCTTTTTGATAAGTGCTTTGTTAAGCGAATCGTCGTCCCCATTTCGGGTGATGAATCGATACTGACATCATCCATGAAGTTTTCCATAATGGTAAAGCCCATTCCAGAACGCTCCAGCTCAGGCTTTGTCGTGAATAAAGGCTGGCGGGCTTCTTCCAGATCTGTAATGCCGAGCCCTTCATCACGGATGGTCATATATACGACATGATCTTCCAGCGTCACCGAGATATATACTTTTCCATCACCATTTTCTTCATAGCCATGGATGATGGCATTCGTCACCGCTTCTGATACCACAGTTTTGATCTCGGTGAGTTCATCCATGGTCGGGTCAAGCTGTGCAATAAATGAAGCAACTGTCACACGCGCAAACGATTCATTTTGGCTGAGGGCGGAAAATTCAAGGTGCATTTCATTTTTCATGATGCCACCCCCAGTGTGAGCAGTGCCTGCTGCTCAGATTGTTCAAAGCGAATAATTTTAAACAGGCCAGACATATCAAACAGCCGTTTCACTGCCGGAGAGATGGCGCAAACGACCATTTCCCCGCCAATTTGCTTAATTTGTTTGTATCTGCCTAAAATAACGCCAAGCCCCGAACTGTCCATAAAGGAAAGGTCCTCCAGATTCAGCACGATATGACGAATATCATCCTTTTCCAATGATTCCGTTACTTTTTGTTTCAGCGTTTCAGCCGTATGGTGATCGAGTTCGCCTGTTAATCGAATACAAAGCACTGATTCTTTGACATGCATGTCAATTCCAAGGCTCATGCTCATTCCTCCTTGATATGATCGGATAATGAGTGTTTCGATTTCGGGGGAATGAATTCCTTCACCGTGACAAAACTAGTGATCATTCGGCATAATTACTTAAATTTTGTCCAATCTCCCATCGCCCTTTTTAAAAACGTTAAGTATCCGGCTTTTTCCATATCATCTTTAGCAACGACAGGACTTTCTGCAAGCACTTTTCCGTCCTTTTTCAGCACCAGCGTGCCAAGCTCTTGGCCTTTTTGAACCGGAGCGCTTACATTGTTGTTCATTTTAATTTCTTTTTTCACATGTTTCATATCCTCGCCTTTTTTCGTCAATACGGAAATCGGCTCAGAAGTGGTGAGTTCTATCACTTTTTGTTTCCCTTTTTTGACCTTTGCTTTTGCTACCGTTTCATTTCGCTTATATAAAGGATGTGTCTCATATTGGCTAAAAGCATAATCAAGCATCTTTGTAACTTGCGCATTTCTTTCCTTAGGCGTGCTTGCCCCGAATACAACGGCAATCGCCCGCATGTTCCCTTTTTTAGCCGAAGCAGTCAGGCAGTATTTCGCTTCTCCTGTATAGCCGGTTTTTACGCCGTCTACACCAGGATAAAATTTGATAAGCCGATTTGTATTCACTAACCAAAACTTTTTATCTGTGTTTTCACGTAAATAATCCTCATACGTACCTGTAAACTTGGTGATTGATTCATATTTCAATAATTCCTTAGCCATAATTGCCATGTCATAAGCCGAGCTGTAATGCCCTTCCTCGGTCAAGCCGGTCGGGTTTTTAAAGGATGTATCTTTTAATTCCAGCTCTTTCGCTTTTTTGTTCATTTTTTTCACAAATTCATCCTCGGAGCCTGAAATAAATTCTGCCATCGCTACAGATGCGTCATTTCCAGATGCGATCGCAATTCCCTTAAGCATTTCTTTAACGGTCATTTCTTCCCCGGGTTCAAGAAAAATCTGTGATCCGCCCATTGAAGCCGCATGTTCGCTCGTACGGACCTTATCACTCATTTTGATTTTTCCTTCGTCTAAGGCTTCCATGATTAAAAGCATCGTCATAATTTTTGTCATACTTGCAGGCGCCAGTCTCTCGCGGCTGTTCTTGTTGTAAAGCACTTTACCAGTATCACGTTCTATCAGCACCGCAGACTTGGCTTCATGAGCAAGCTCCGATGTATGTTTTCCGTCTTGTTTTGCAAATGCGGACGGTGCAAATGTAAGCAGCATCATACCAATCAACAAAGTGGATAAAAGACGTTTCATCTCAAAAGCCCTCCATTTCATAATCCTTTTTATTTTTTCCAAGCTGAATGGTTTTATACACCACTGTTGGAAAATGTTTCGGGACTTTTTCGACATAAAAAAGACAGCTGTTTCGATTAGAAACAGCTGTCTTCTTATTTTTTCTGAATTCCATTTTTATTCGTACTTAGCAACTACCGCTTTCACAAGCTGCAAAAATCCGGCTTTCACCTTTTCTGTCACTTCCATGACCTCATCGTGAGATAAAGGCTGATCCAAAATTCCGGCTGCTGCGTTTGAAATGCAGGAAATGCCGAGTACACGGAGACCCGCATGGTTTGCCACAATTACTTCCGGTACGGTAGACATGCCGACTGCATCAGAGCCCATCGTTCTTAAAAAGCGCACTTCTGCCGGTGTTTCGTAGGAAGGACCTGTCACAGCAGTATACACACCTTTTTGAATTGGAATGTTAAGGTCTTTCGCCATTTTTTCAGCCAGGCTGGAAAGATCTTTATCATAGGCTGACGACATATCAGGAAATCTGGCGCCGAAATCTGCTTCGTTTGGCCCGATTAATGGGTTTGTCCCCATAAAGTTGATGTGGTCTGTAATGATCATTAAGTCTCCCGCACGGAACTCAGTGTTTACGCCCCCTGCCGCATTTGTCACGATCAAAGCCTCGACACCAAGCGCTTTCATGACGCGAACAGGAAAAGTGACTTTTTCCATTGAATAGCCTTCATAGAAATGAAAGCGGCCCTGCATGGCGATGACACTAACTCCCTCAAGTGTGCCAAGCACAAGCTGTCCGGCGTGTCCCTCAACCGTTGATACCGGGAATTCCGGGATATCCTCATATTTTAACTTAACAGGATTTTCGATTTCATCAGCCAAAATACCAAGACCTGAGCCTAGAATAAGGCCGATCTTCGGTGATTCAGGCAAGTTTTGCTTAATAAAAGCGGCTGCGCGTTCGATTCTGTCTTTCAAGAAACAGTCCCCCTATTGTAATAAAGATAAAAAGCTTTTACCATATTTCGGTTTTTTTGTTTGAAAATTATCCGCGATGGTTGCACCGATATCAGCAAATGTATCTGCAAGCGGCAGCATTTGCGCTTTCTTATGTTTTTTGCTGTATGCAAGAATCGGCACATACTCGCGTGTATGGTCTGTTCCATGATGAATCGGATCATTGCCGTGGTCGGCTGTAATGATTAACAGATCATCATCTTTCATTTTTTCGAATACTTCAGGAAGACGAGCATCAAATTCTTCAAGCGCGCGTCCGTAGCCTTCCGGATCACGGCGATGGCCGTATAAGGCGTCAAAATCAACAAGGTTTGCAAAGCTCAGACCCGTAAAGTTTTCTCCGAGCGTGTCAACCACTTTGTCCATTCCGTCCATATTGGATACCGTTCTGCGGGAAGACGTAATTCCTTCACCATCATAAATATCAGAGATTTTTCCGATTGAAATGACATCTAAGCCGCTGTCTTTCAATTCATTCATCACAGTGCGGTCAAACGGCTTAAGCGCATAGTCGTGGCGGTTTGGCGTCCGTTTGAAATGTCCCGGCTCGCCGACGAACGGCCGTGCGATTATGCGGCCTACCATATATTTCGGATCAAGCGTCAGTTCTCTCGCCGTTTCACAAATGCTGTACAGTTCTTCAAGCGGAACGACTTCTTCGTGAGCGGCAATTTGCAGTACAGAGTCAGCTGAAGTGTACACAATTAAAGCGCCTGTCTCCATATGCTCTTCACCGAGTTCATCCAAAATAGCTGTGCCAGAAGCCGGCTTGTTTCCGATAATTTTGCGGCCCGACCTTTTTTCCAGCTCCTGAAGCAGCTCATCAGGAAAGCCTTCCGGGAACACTTTAAACGGCTTATCAATGTATAAGCCCATGATCTCCCAATGGCCTGTCATTGTATCTTTGCCGTTTGACGCTTCTTGCATTTTTCCATAGTACGCGAGCGGCTGTTCTGATTTTTCAACGCCCTTGATATCACCAATAAGACCAAGGCCGAGTTTTGCCATATTCGGCATATGTAGTCCGTTCATGTGCTCAGCAATATGCCCGAGCGTATTGGCGCCTACGTCATTAAAGTCGGCGGCATCTGGCGCTTCGCCAATTCCGACTGAATCCATTACGATTAAAAACACACGATTATATTTGTATGCAGGCATCCTAAAAGCCTCCTTTTTTTATACGTCTATTGTATCTCCTAGAGGTCTGACAACTCAAGTATAAATCGTTTTCATTCCCGTTGACAATGCATTTGAAAATAATGAGAAACTTCATTATTTTCTGTCGGTCCTAAAGAAAAAAGCCGCAGCCCGCTGCGGCTAGGCGCGCGGATGGTACTGCTTGTACACATCCTTCAGCCTTGTTTTCGTCACATGCGTATAGATTTGCGTCGTAGATATATCCGCATGGCCCAGCATTTCCTGCACCGCTCTTAAATCAGCCCCGTTTTCAAGCAAATGCGTTGCAAAGGAATGCCTGAGTGTATGCGGGGTGAGCTCTTTTTTGATTCCGGCTTCGAGCGCGATTTTCTTCAGATTTTTCCAAAACCCTTGGCGGCTGATCTGCTTTCCGTGATGATTTAAAAAGAGAGCGTCAGACACTTTGTTCTTTAGCAATTTCCCGCGGGCTTTCGTTATATATTCTTCAATAGCAGAAGCAGCGGTTTCACCGATCGGCACAATCCGCTCTTTCCTCCCTTTTCCGAAGCAGCGGACAAATCCCATTGACAAATGGACATCCGTCGTTTTCAATTCGATCATTTCACTGACCCGGATACCTGTGGCATAAAGCAGCTCCAGCATCGCTTTATCCCGATAGCCAAAAGGGCTCGTAAGCTTAGGCGTGTCCAACAGCCGTTCAACCTCGTTCAGCGCCAGCACCTTTGGAAGCACCCGTTCCGTTTTTTGTGTTTCGATATGTACGGAAGGGTCTTTGTCCGTCACCTTTTCCCTAAGCAAAAATTGATGAAAAGAGCGAATCGATGCCAAATGCCGCGCTGAAGTCTTTCCGGATTTCCCCGACTCCTTCAAGTGCTTCAAATATTGGATAATATGTATACGGGTCACATCGTTCCAATTGTTGACATGAAGGGTTTCTGTTAAATAAAGAGAATAGCTTTTCAAGTCACGCTCATAGGATACGACCGTATTTTGAGAAAGCCCTCTCTCTACCATGACGTAGTGGATGAAATCCTTTATTTGATCTTTCACTCTAGATCTACTCCCCGTTTTGGTAAAAAAAGATTAACCGGTCGAACCATCCGCCTTTTTCTTCTGCATCCATTTCAACAACTTTTACAGCAGAGCCTTCCGGTTTATCGTACCGATGATAGTTTTCATACTCTTGATTTACCCATATCATAGCATAATAGAAGAGAGCGGTAAAACCTGTGAACAGTATAAAAACCTTCAATGTGTCAACAGCCGTTTTTAGGAATCTTCCCATGTCCCAATCGATCCTTTCTCTATGGTTCCTGTTATTTAAACCATATGCCAAACCAGAAAGGATTTATACGTCGAAACAGCAAAAAACCCTTTCCCCAAGAGAAAAGGTTCGAGCCCGGCATCGACTATTCCGTATCGTTTCCGTTGCAGCGGTGGCAAATGCCGTGAAACGTCAATCTATGATCTTTAATCTTAAATTTCCAATCACGTTCAATGACTTCTTCTACGTCTTCAAGCAAATCTTCTTCAATTTCATCAACGGCTCCGCACTCCATGCACACCAAATGGTGATGAAAGTGAGCTGCCCCCTCCTTACGAAGATCGTAACGGGATACGCCGTCTCCAAAGTTAATTTTATCAACGACTTTTAATTCAGTTAGTAATTCAAGCGTACGGTATACTGTTGCGAGACCGATCTCAGGAGATTTCTCTTTTACGAGGAGGTATACATCTTCTGCGCTTAAATGGTCTTCTTCGTTTTCAAGCAGCACTCTTACTGTCGCTTCACGCTGAGGCGTAAGTTTGTAGCTGGATGAGTGCAACTGTTTCTTAATTCGATCAATACGGTTTTCCATGTCTTTCCCTCCTACGCCGCATTCCATGACTCATTATAACAAAATAAGCGCGGAGTTCCAACTATAATTATTATAAACTGATAAATAAAATGATTTTCTTTTAATAATGTTTTTAAAAAAGTCGCGATGTCAGCTTTTCCATCAAAACTGGCGACATGTATGCTTCAAAGAGAGATGAGATCAGCGCTAAAAATAAAATGATCAGGAGAACAATGGCATATCGCCCGAACCACTGGATCGGCGCATCATGCAGACTTCGTTTGACAAACAGCTGCCTGATCAGCTTTAAAGAAAAGGCAATCGCACATGTGCCCATAATGAGGTAAGCCGGAATAAGCAGCACATTTTGCGGCAAAACCGAGACAAAGGATAAGAAAAAACCGCTGATTCCCATCTGGTTGACGAGAAACCCCACAGTAAATCCGACGACAATTCCTTTTAGAAAAATCATAATGAAAATGATAGGCATGCCAATCACAGAAATTCCTAAAATCCACATCAGCCCTAAATACTTTACATTATGAAAAATACTTTGCCAAAACATATCGGATGAGCTAGCCTGTTTTCCGTCTGATAGCTGTCCAAAAAATTGGCTTAAATAATAATATAAATCTTCTTTCTGGCTGATCGTCATGCTGTTGACAATGATAGCGCCAAAAATCACACCCATAAAAAACAGGACAGACACAAATATATAAAGTGAGAGATGATCCTTTACATGTCCGAGAAACATGTCCTTATAAGAAATTTTCCGCATATCGTTTCCTCCCGCCCGCTCTATTGATTTGATTTAATAGATTGTATGAAAGAAACTGAAAAACATGCTCTTTTTCAAAAAGAAACGATAGAGATTGCTAGGCGGCTGTTTCGGACATAAAAAAATCCCTATCATCAAATGCATTTTGATCATAAGGATTTTTGTGTTTATGCTTTCTTTTATTCAATATGTCTTGTTTGCTTTTTGTCATTCTTTCATGAGTGCTGAAGGATGGAGAACTGCCTCTTGATAATAAGGCGTCCCGTCCACTGTTTCTAAGCAGATGCTCCCGTTTTCTTTTCGCTCGGCTTTTTGCCATGTTGATCACTCCCTGTTTCATTTTGGTTCATTATAGCAAATGCAACCTGTTATTAAAATGTATTGAACCAGTAAGTAAAAACAGCACCTGTCATGCCAGGTGCTGTTTCATTTTAATGTTTGACCGCTGTAAGAGCGGCTCGTTCAACGGCGGCTGTCACTTCGTGATGGACCTTTGAATCCAGCGGCTGCGGAACCACATCGCCTGGCTTTGTGCAGGCTGCAATGGCCTCTGCTGCCGCCACAAGCATATCGTGATTGATCTCCTTGCTTTTGGCATTCAGTGCGCCTCTGAATATACCCGGGAAGCCAAGCACATTATTCACAGAACGCCCGTCAGCTGCATACGCTGCGCCGGCCTGTAAAGCAGCCTCAGGCTCAATTTCCGGCTTCGGATTGGATAATGCCAAGATGACCTGGCCAGATCGTACGAATTCAGGTTTAATTAAACCAGGAACTCCTGTTGTGGCAATGACAATATCACATGTTTCCATTAACTCTTCAATGCTGGCAGCTGTCTGTCCGCCGTATTGCTCAAGACGCCTCATCGCCGCCTCTGATTTGTCTGTACCGCATACAGCTTTGACGCCGTAAGCCATAAACATCCGGCAGATGGCTACGCCCGCTGCGCCGAGGCCGATCTGCCCCACTTTTGCTTCTTTCAAGTCAACGCCCGCGCTTTTACATGCCGAAATGGCAGCTGCCAGCGTAACGACAGCTGTTCCATGCTGATCATCGTGCATGACAGGGATACTGAGTTCCTCTTTTAGGCGATCTTCAATTTCGAAGCAATGCGGTGACCCGATATCCTCAAGCAGGATGCCGTTAAATCCTGGTGAAATATGTTTTACCGTATTGATGATTTCTTCAGGATCACTTGTATCCAGCAAAATCGGGATACCGCTGATCCCTGCCAGCTGATCAAACAACGCTGCCTTTCCTTCCATAACAGGCATTCCCGCCACAGCGCCGATGTTTCCAAGGCCGAGAATCGCTGTTCCATCGGTTACAATTGCGACCGAGTTGCTGATTGTCGTGTAGATATCAGCCTTTTCAGGTTCTTTCTCGATCAGTCTGCAGACGTCTGCTACCCCAGGAGTATAGACGCGCCCGAGCTCTGCCAGCGAACGGATTGGCATTTTGCTTTTCATTTGGATTTTTCCGCCTTCATGGGCAGACAGGACTTCATCAGACACCGTGTGAAGCCTAATCCCTTCGCCAAGAGCCTGCACAGCCATGATCACTTCCTGAAGCTGTTCTTCATTTTCCACTTGTACAGTAATATTGCGCATCGTGTAATTGGGTCCGACTTTTACCGTCTCCACATCACCAATGTCTCCGCCCAGAAGACCGATTGCTGTAGCCACTCTTCCGAGATTTCCGGGAACCGAAGGCGTTTCTATCATCAGTGTCCGAATCATGTGTTTTGCTATCATTCAGTGATCCTCCCCTTAGCCTAGTTTTTCAGCTTGAGCTGTATCATTTTTCGTATACCATATACATTTTCCTGTATAACCGTAGATAATGGCAAGACCTATTGCGACAAAACTGAGCCACATAAACGGCAGATAAGAGAAGGTAGAAACTCCTAAAATCCCGGCCATGTAAATGCCGTTATCAGACCAAGGCACCATTCCTGAAGTCAAAGTTCCTCCGACCTCTGAATTACGGGATAGAACTCTTCTGTCCAGATGCAAACGGTCATAGCTGTCTTCCATGATCTTCGGTGTCAAAATAAGAGATACATACATGGCACACCCGAAGATGTTCGCCAAAAATGCTACAATCAGCGTAGATAATGTCACATTGCCTGCTGATGTCAATTTTTTTTCAAACAATGAAACAATGACTTTTAACACACCTAGCTTCTCAAGCAACCCGCCAAAGCCTAGGCCAAAAATAATCACGACGAGAGAACCGAGCATGCCTACGATGCCTCCGCGGTTTAAGAGGCCGTTTAAAAATTCAACATCTGTTTTAATAGAGAAGCCGTTGTACGCTGTTGCAATCGCATCCGCGAAATTCATGTCTTGGAAAACAGCAGCCCAGACAGCGCCAAGCAATGCACCAATTACGATAACCGGCATAGACGGCTTTTTCATCGCTAATAAGACAATAACAACAACAGCCGGAATCAGCATCCAAATATGAATGTCAAATGTATTCTGCAAAGAAGATTTCAAAAATTCAACTTTGTCGAGGTCAATATTTTTCCCGCCGTACATAAATCCAACAGCTGTAAAGAGAATAGCCGTAATCACATATGCTGGTATTGATAAATAAAGCATCGCTCTGACGTGAGCCAATACATCCACTTTTGATAATGAAGAAGCCAGAACTGTACTGTCAGACAGAGGAGACAGCTTGTCCCCGAAGTAAGCTCCGGAAAGAATGGCTCCAGCTACAAGAGGAAGCGGAATTCCGAGGCCTTCACCAATTGCGATCATGGCGATGCCGGCTGTTCCTACTGTTCCCCATGACGTTCCTGTCGCCACAGACATAATAGAACAAATAATTAATGTTGCGAGTAAAAAGATACTAGGATGAATAAATTCTAATCCATAATAAATTAAGGTCGGCACGACGCCTCCGGCGATCCATGTTCCGATGAGCGCTCCGACTGAAACGAGAATCAGAACGGCTTCGAGACCATTTGATATTCCGCTTAGAATCGCATTCTGCAAGTCTTTATAAGAATAACCCAGTCTGATTCCTAGAATCATTGCAATAAACCAGGAAATAAAAAGTGCAAGCTGTATCGGCAAGTCCATAAAGACTGTAAACGACATAACAAGTGCTAAAAATGCTCCTAGTACGATAATAATTTCAAATAGTGTTGGCAATCTTACATCCTTCAAAAGAAGTCCCCCTTAATAAAAAAGCTAAAACGCTTTCAATAAATAGTACAACACGTATACTATACTTCCTCATCCCTATGCTTGTAAACAGCTTATTCACCCGGCTATTCACAGATGAATAAGCTGCATTTTGTTTAAATTTTATTTTTCTAATAGCTCTTTTCCAGCAATTCCTGGCTTTGTCATCTCGTATGGATTTAAAATGATATCCAATTCTTCTTCTGTCAGCACATCATGCTGAAGGCAAAGATCACGGACGGATTGGCCTGTCATAATCGCTTCCCTGGCGATTCGGGCAGCCGCTTCATAACCAAGATGCGGATTCACAGCGGTAATAACTCCAGCGCTTTTTTCTACGTATTGCTTCAAGCGTTTTTCATTAGCTTCAATGCCTTTTAAGCAATAGTCAGTGAAGGAACGGAACCCATTGTTCATGATGCTGATCGATTGCAGCAGATTAAAGACAAGCACTGGCTCCATAACGTTTAATTCAAGCTGACCTGCTTCTGAAGCTAGGCAGATGGTATTATCGTTTCCAATCACCTGGAACGCAATTTGGTTAATGAGCTCCGCCATAACCGGATTGACTTTACCCGGCATGATGGATGATCCCGGCTGGCGGGCAGGCAGAGAAATTTCCGCAAGTCCGGCGCGCGGTCCCGATGCCATTAAACGAAGGTCGTTTGCGATCTTCGACATGTTCATCATGCAGACTTTTAATGATGCAGAAACCTCTGTGTAAGCGTCTGTATTTTGTGTTGCATCGACAAGATGGTCAGCGCCGACAAGAGGCAGTCCGCTAATATCAGCAAGATGTTTAACAACTTGTTTGATATATTCAGGATCGGCGTTCAGTCCTGTGCCGACTGCAGTAGCGCCCATGTTGACTTCATACAGGTGCTGCCGGGATTGTTTAATACGTTTAATATCACGCTCAAGAACACGGCTGTATGCTTCAAATTCCTGGCCGAGGCGAATCGGAACAGCATCTTGAAGGTGAGTCCGTCCCATCTTAATAACAGAATCAAATTCCTGGGCTTTTTGTTTAAACACACCATGCATGTCTTCCATCGTCTTCAGCAGTTTTTCCAGCAGATTCAGTGTGGAAATATGAATGGCTGTCGGAAATACATCGTTTGTTGATTGTGACATATTAACGTGTGTGTTTGGGCTTAAGTGGATGTATTCTCCCTTTTTATGACCCATGATTTCAAGCGCGCGATTTCCGATGACCTCGTTCGCATTCATGTTCATGGATGTACCAGCGCCGCCTTGAATCGGATCGACGATAAACTGGTCGTGCCACTTGCCTTCCAGAATCTCGTCAGCGGCTTGTACGATAGCTTGGCCAATTCCTTCATACAGCCGTTTTACATCCATGTTTGCAAGTGCGGCAGCTTTTTTTACAATCGCCAGTGCGTTAATCATTTCTTCATGGATTTTATATCCCGTAATCGGAAAGTTTTCTGAAGCACGCAGCGTTTGGATGCCGTAATAGACATCTGCTTCAATTTGTTTTTCTCCAAGGAAATCTTTTTCCACCCGGTATTCTTTTTGGCCGTTTAACATAATCTTTAACCTACTTTCTCTATAATGGTTATGGTTTTAACGAAATTTACAGGACAACGTCATCGGCAATCGGTGTTTCCATAATTCTTTTCACGATCGGCAAATCTGAGGATTGGCCCAGTGCCCACATTAATTTCGGAACGATTGCTTCTGTATTCATGTTTCTAGAGCGGATAATTAAGTCCTGATTGACTCTGCGGCCGACTTCGTAAATGCTCATATCTTCGCCTTCTTCCAAGCATTGAGTCGTAATGACGACAACAATGCCGCTGTCAATCAGTTCATTAACTTTGGACAAAATGTCTCTGCCTTCAAACGGAACGCCTCCACTGCCATAACTTTCGATGACAATTCCTTTGTACATGCTTTTCAGAGCGTCCAGCATTTCCGGCTTTAAGCCCGGATGCAGTTTGAGCAGACAAACATCTGTGCATAGTGAAGTGTCAACTGTGAAGGCGTCGTTCTCAGGTTCCGTTACTTGTTTGTTGTATTCAATCCCGTCTTCTGTAATAAAAGCGATATATGGATAATTGATGCTTTCAAACGCGTCATAGCTTTTCGTTCTTAACTTGATCGCACGTGTTCCCTGGATGACTCTGCCGTCAAACACAACGTAAACCCCACCTACGCCTTCACAGGCAAAGCGAATGGCATCTGTAATATTTTTTTTGGCGTCTGTCTTTTGAAAGGTAATCGGAATTTGCGAGCCTGTAATTACAATCGGCTTTTTAGCATGCTGCAGCATATAAGATAATGCGGCAGATGTATAGGCCATTGTATCTGTACCATGAGTAATAACAAACCCGTCATAGGCATCATAATTTTCCTTAACAGCTTCCGCTATCTCCACCCAGTATTCAGGCTGCATATTGGTGCTGTCTATATTCATAAGCGATTGGGTTTCCATCGTGTAATCGTTATCAAGTTTTGATACGTAACTTAACAACTCGTCAGCCTTCACCCCCGGGGCAAGTCCGTTTTCCCCTTCAACTGAAGCGATCGTTCCCCCAGTTGTCAACATCAATAATTTTTTCATACCATACACCTCTTCACTATATCTAAAGATGGGTTTGCGAGAAGGCATTCGCTTTTCGCATACTTTTAATGCAATTATAGACACGGAAAATAAAATACGCAAGACATTATTATTCAATTCGCGTACACTTCCGAATACCTATATGATATAATCAGCTCAAGTTGAAAAAGGAGCGGAAGTCCATGAATTTAGATCGTTTAACTGAATTGAGAAAAAAGAAAAATTGGTCGCTTCAATATACGGCTGACCTCCTGGGTATCGCAAAAAGCACATACGCGGGATACGAGTCAGGCTACCGCCGCCCTTCGCTTGAGGCCCTGGCAATGCTGGCAGACCTTTTTGATACAACCTGCGATGATCTCTTAGGCCGCACAAAGCAAAAGGAGACTGCTCCTCAGACCATTGAATTGACCACGTGGAGCAGCCTTGACATTGCTGTTGACGGCAAGCCGCTGTCTGAAGACGAAATAATACAGCTGATCACCTTTATCCGGACAAAGAGAAAAGTTCAGGAGGAACTGAGTTAATTTTCACTCACGACTTAACTTTCCCGTAGGTTCCTCCTCCTCCGGCTTTCAGTTCAAGCTTTCCTGACCTCGCTTTCACAATAAGAGCGGCGGTTTTCGGCGGAACAACCCGAGCCAGATCCTCCTCTGAAGTCTCATGAAGAACAGCCATTTCTGTACCAAAGGCCGTTTTTAGTTTGTCCAGGGTTTTCGGTCCGACACCCGGCACAAATTGCAGCGGAATCTGGTGGACATACCTAGGACGCGCTATGCCCTTTCCAGACTGATCACTCAGTTCGCACAGCCTTTCGCTGACACCCTTTGTCAATCTGGCACTTCCGCATTCCGCGCACGCCGTTGCCCCGCTCTCAGTACGCTTTCCGCATACTTCACAAGCCGTTTGATAATACTTTCCCAACAGCGGATCTAATCCGTAATTTGCGGTAATTTTCCTGTTATCCTGTCCCTTTAATGCGAGAGCGAACTCAGAAAAATCAGCTGAGGCCACATATAGTTCATTATATTCTCTGCCGATCTTCCCTAAGGAATGCGCATCAGAATTTGTTAAAAATGAATATTTATTCAATTCAGATACCCGTGAAGCCATAGGTGTGTCACAGCTTAAACCAAGTTCAACAGCATCTATCATAGAAGAATCAAAAACCTCAGTTAAAGTTGACTTAACGCCTTTTCCGTACAAGCTTTTGTGGGGCGTGAAAATATGGGCGGGGATAAACAATCCGCCCATTTCTTTAACTTTTTTTTGAAGATTCAAGCCTGTTTCGTATATCCGCTGTGAACTTAAGTGAATATTTTTCATCCGTTCTGAAAGCCAGGCTGAAAATTGTTTCATATCAGCAAGTGTCGGCATAAAAGCAAGCACATGAATTGGCCCGCTGCATGCTTCATCGTAAATCTCCAGCTCGCTTCCCAATAAAAGAGTTGTGCTGCGATAACGGACTCCGCCGCCCTCAATCTCGTGATACCTGCCTGAAGCAATGCCTTCCTCAAGCTCTATTATGACTTCTGGAGAATGGCAGTCAATAATTCCAAGAAGTTCAATCCCTTTATATTCACTGGCCTCAACCAAAATCCGGTCCAGCGTCAGCGTTTTTGCACCTGTTATTTTGACAGCCCTTCCTGTGTAGGTCCGACCGATATGGATGTGTAAATCCGCGTAAATCTTTTTCATTTTTATGCTTGCAGCGCTTCTTTCAGCTGAAGATATTGAATCGCATAGGCTGTCTTCGCGTCGTAAACCTCGCGCGACTCAACCAGCTTTAGTGCGTCTTCAAGCGTCACCTCCATCACTTCAACAAACTCGTCCTCATCTAGTTCCCGTTTTTCTTCAAGCACAGACAGCTCTTCCGCAAGAAAAACGTGGACAATTTCATCGGCAAAACCGGGCGATGTATAGAATGCTGTCATTTTAGTCAGCTTTTTCGCTGTGTATCCTGTTTCTTCTTCCAGCTCCCGAAGCGCCGTATACTCCGGCTCTTCTCCTTTTTCCAGCTTTCCGGCCGGTATTTCAACGACCGTCCGTTCCAGGGGCTTCCGGAATTGTTTCACCATTATGATTTTCCCTTCGTCTGTGACAGCCAGCACCGCTACCGCACCAGGGTGTTTTACAATTTCGCGTTTACTCGTTTTTCCGTTAGGGAGCTCGACGTCCTCTACATAAAGATCAATAACTTTACCCGAAAAGATCTGTTCTTTAGCAATTGTTTTCTCTTCTAAGTGTTTCATTTCTTCATCTCCCGTTCTGTCTCTATATCATGCCCCATACATTTTATCATACTAGAGAAAAGGGGGCTCCTTTATGAAAGTATACCGTATGCAAAAGGGCGTCGTTTTAGTGGGGAAAGCGTGGGAGGTGCGGGCGAAGCTCAAGGAATACGGGCGCACATTCCGGTATGTGAAAGATTGGATTTCCGAGCCGTAAAAGTTGAAAACTCCGCTCCTTTATATTACGGTCATTACAAAGCCTAAAAAAGGAGTGTGCACATGAGAAAGCGCAAACTAGGTTCATCTGATTTAGAAATAAGCGAAGTCGGACTTGGCTGTATGTCCCTTGGAACCGAAACAAATAAAGCGCTGTCGATCCTTGATGAAGCCATTGAGCTTGGCATCAACTATTTGGACACAGCTGATTTGTATGATCGCGGCCGCAATGAAGAAATCGTCGGCAAAGCAATTCAAAACAGACGCCAGGACATCATTTTGGCCACAAAAGCCGGAAACCGGTGGAGTGACAAAAATGACGGCTGGTATTGGGACCCTTCAAAAGCTTACATAAAAGAGGCAGTGAAAAAGAGCTTAGCACGTCTGAAAACGGATTATATCGATCTGTATCAGCTTCACGGTGGCACAATAGAAGACAACATTGACGAAACGATTGAGGCATTTGAAGAATTAAAACAAGAAGGTGTCATTCGTTATTATGGAATTTCTTCTATTCGCCCGAACGTCATTAAAGAATATGTGAAAAAATCAAATATCGTCAGCATTATGATGCAATTCAGCCTGTTTGACAGACGGCCGGAGGAATGGCTCCCGCTTTTAGAGGAACATCAGATCAGTGTCGTGGCAAGGGGGCCGGTCGCTAAAGGGCTGCTGACTGAGAAACCGCTTGAACAAGCTTCGGAGACCATGAAACAAAACGGGTACTTATCATATTCCTATGAAGAATTGGCAGAGGCCCGTAAGTCAATGGCCGGCGTTGCTCCAGACCTCACCATGACGGAAATGTCGCTGCAGTATCTTTTAGCGCAGCCGGCAGTGGCCTCAGTAATCACCGGTGCCAGCAAGTTAGAGCAACTGAAGGAAAACGTTCAGGCTGCAAACGCGCGGCGCTTAAGCGAGCAGGAAATCAAAGCGCTCCAATTCTATACGAAACAAGACGTTTACGAAGCGCACCGTTCATAAAGGAAACCAGCACCTGACCGGGTGCTGGTTTATTTGTATTGATGCCAATCGAGCTGGCTTTCATTAAGGAGCTGTTCAAAGCTTTTGTTTTTTTCGATCTCCTTTTTCTTTCTGATCTGTTCCGCTTTCTTTCTTTCCTGTCTCTTCTCATCCTCATCCTTCAATTGGCTTTTCATCTGCATCAGCTTTTCTTTTATATCGGATTGAAGATCGTCCTTTAACTGGTGTTTGTCAGCAGATTTTTGTTTTTTCATGCACCGCTTCCCCCGTGTTTTTGTTTTGAAGCCAGTTTATCATGGAGATTCAGGCTGAACAAGAAGACTCTCTTCATAAAAACGCTGTCATATTTTTCTGACGGCTCAGCAGCGTTTAGGTATAATGGTGCTAGAAGGTTATTCATAATAGAGTTGAAAGGTGCTGTGTCTTTTGAAAAGATTCCTTTTAGCTGTCGGCGCTGTATTGGCAGCTGTAGCTGCTATCGGTATTTGTTTTACAAATATCATTATGTTCATAAAGAAAAAAACCGACGAAGAGATTATGAAAAGAGAAACAGATGACGGGCATGATGTATTTGAATCGTTTGAACGCATGGAGAAAACGGCTTTTGTGATTCCATCGGCATACGGATATGACATAAAAGGCTACTATGTTGCACCACACGATACCTCAAAAACAATGATCATCTGCCACGGCGTGACCGTGAATATATTGAACTCTCTCAAATATATGGATTTATTTCTTGATCTCGGCTGGAATGTGGTGATTTACGATCATCGCCGGCACGGACAAAGCGGCGGAAAGACTACAAGCTATGGTTTTTATGAAAAGGATGATTTAAACGAGGTCGTCAAATGGGGCAAAGACAAAATCGGTAAACGCGGATTGGTCGGAATCCACGGTGAATCAATGGGAGCAGTGACTGCCCTGCTGTATGCAGGGGCACATCCTGACGATGGCGCTGATTTTTATATTGCCGATTGCCCGTTTGCAAGCTTTGAGGAACAGCTTGCGTATCGTCTAAAAGTGGAATACCGGCTGCCTTCCTGGCCGATCCTCCCCATTGCCGACTCCTTTTTGCGGTTCAGGGACGGCTACCGCGCACGCGATGTATCCCCGCTTGCCGTCATCAATACCATCGAAAAGCCGGTTCTCTTTATTCACAGCAGGCACGATGATTATATTCCTGTTTCTGCAACCGAGCGGCTTTATAAAAAAAAGCCCGGTCCAAAGGAACTCTATATTGCTGAAGCTGGAGAACACGCCATGTCATATACAAAAAATCGGGACACGTATAGAAAAACCGTGCAAGCCTTTTTAGACAAAATAACGTAAAAAGCGAAAGGCCCCTAGCCTTTCGCTTTTCCATCATAAAACGTCGGTGATGCCATCCATATGTTCACTGATCCATTCAATCGCAAGGTCTATCGTAGTAAACTCCTGCGCTTCAAATGTCATTTCATCCTGCAAAAGCCAAACATCCTTCTTGACGGATTCCGCTCCTCCGATTGACCAGTGCAGCAGGGTGTAGGGATGGTTTTTGTTCAGAAAGGATACCCACGTTTTATTCTGTGCTGTATTCTTAATTGACTTCAGCTTTTGTTCCACGTTTCGTGTCTCCCTACTTTACTAATATGCTCATTCTTGGACTGAGCATTTGAGCCGGACTTTTCAGCGCCAGCGTTTTGGCTTTCTCATTGTAATCGATTGTCATTTGATCGTCAAAAAACACTTTTTGCGACGACTGGATATATAGCGGGATGCCGTTCGTTTCCAGCTGCTCACACTGTCCCGTTAATTCCTCTGTCACCCAAATGGTCGGTACACCGCTTACTGCGCAGCCGCATCCTTCAGCGTCATAACGGAGCTGCGCCTTTTTTCCCGGATTGGCGTCAAGCGCTTGCTGCAGTGCCTGTGCTGCTGCATCTGTCACATGAATGTTCATAAGGTGAAACCCCCGTTTTTTTCATTTTCGCTATTGTAGCACACCACGCGTCCGTTCGCATTGTTTCTGCCTTTTTTCCACCGCTTCGCTTTTTCTTCTGCAGCCTTGATCCAATCAGTTTTTCCCTGTATATACCGCTTGATATTGTCCGGATACTGGGCCGCCAGCTGTTTTTTGAGCGCGGCGTATTCCTTCGCTGTTTCCGGATGAGCTGTGAGATAATCTCTGAACACCAAATGCCTTTCAATAGCAGGATGTCCTCCCTCATAGATATGGACATGATGGGTACGCTTATTTCCGCCCTTTTGGAAATAGCGTCTGCCAATAATGCCGTTTTCTCCTTTTGGCGCATAGCCGAGCTCCGTCATTTTCGAATCATATTGGTTTATGGCCGCGATATCCTTTACTGCAATCAGGATATCAATGACCGGCTTTGCCGCCATATTTGGTATCGATGTGCTTCCGACATGATACACGTCAATGATCTCCGGGCCGAGCACAAGCTTCAGACGATCTTTTTCCTCACTGAACAGTCTTGCCCATTCTTCATTGTAGTAAGCGATTTCAACCTTTCTTTTCGGATAGAGATGAAAGACTGACAGAAAAAGCCCCTCTGACGCTTTGACGGTTTTCGTCTTTTCAAATCCTGCCTGCGTATACAGCGCCACGGCCGGGCTGTTTTTCTCGGCTGTTACTACCTCGATTTTCTCAGCGTCTTCGTTCTGATCAATAACAAATTGCACGAGTGCTCGTCCAATGCCTTTTCTGAAACCGTCGGGATGCACAACAAGCCTGCAAATGGTCAGCTCATGCATAAACTTCTCGTATGAAATGACGCCGAGCAGTTTCCCGTTTTCCCGGAATCCCGCAAATCGCTCCTGAGAGGCTCTGATATCCTCAGCTTTTTCGTGTAAAGCAGGGATTCCGTCAAAACCGATAAGCTCCGCTTCTTTTACATAAGCTGGCTTTTGAACGTCAATAATCTCACGTGATACAGCCTCTTCCTTATGCTGAAGAAATGCAATCATTTGTTTTCTCCTGAAAACAGCCGCTGCTTTTCGACTTTGGCGACGCGGACCGCATACGATTCATACCACACGCTTTTTCCTTTTTCTTTCGCTGCTTGGTGTTCGGTGTGATGCCTCCAATGATTGATTGCGTCCATACTCTCCCAATAGGAAACTGTGATGCCGGTTCCATCCGCTTCGCGAACGCTTTCCACACCTAAAAATCCGGGCTGGCTCGCCGCAAGCGAAACCATCCGCTCTGCTGTTTCTCCATATGCTTCGTCATTTTCACTTTTGACAGAAGAAAAGATAACAGCATAATAAGGAGGCTCAGGTGTTTTTGACAAAAAATCCATAGCGGTTCCTCCTCATATGTTTTTCACAAAAAGAACCCTGTCTTGGCCCGGTCCATCGTAATTTGCAAATACTGAGATGCCATTTACTGTTTTGCTGCCTTTTTCAATCTCAAACCCAAGTCTTGTATGATACGCGATTGACACCTTATTTACCGGGGATGTGACGCACTTTACCCGGGTGCATCCCCTCTGCTTAACCGTTTCAATAAACACATCGTATAATTGTTTTCCAATTTGCATTTTTCTGAAATCCGGATGCACACCGGAAAAATGGATGTATGCCGTTACAGGATCTGATTGCGATTGAAATCCGATTAAAAATCCAGTCATGCTGTTTTGTTCATGTGTAATAAAGCTGGTGTCCTGAAAATGTTCAAAAAATAATCGCGGGAGTTTTTCTTTCAGCTGCCTGCCGCCCCACCATTCATTCATCACAGACGTTACCATTTCATAATCTGAAGACGTGATTGTTCGAATATCCATTACGATTTCTCCCTCCGTCTGGCAAAACGAATGTCTCTTTTTTCTCACAATATAAAAATTATATTTTGCCTGACTGGAATTGTAAATGCCTTCTTTTCTGTATCATACGTTTTCAGACTGCTGAGGGAACATGTTTGCTATTTTTCATACCTAGTTCTCCCCCTCCAGCCGCCGGGAGGGAGAACATTTACAGAAAAATATCAAGCACCTGATCAAGTCTTAGCTTACAGAGCTTGCCGGCGTCTCCTTTGATCCACACTGTCTTTTCAAACTCCTCATAGCGGCAGATTTTCCCGCTGCAGGTGACAATTTCGCCATCCTGAAAGCAGCTGACAGTGATATCCTGAGCAAATTCCATCGCAGTGCAAAGCGTTTGGTTCATCTCCTCCAGCTTATCCGAATCAAGGATCGGCTTTTGCAGCTTCTGTTTATGGCGTTTTCTCTCAAGCAGGCTTTGTTTATGTTCAGGCAGAAACATCCGGCTTCCTTCCCACAGCAGATTGCCTCTTTGTAAATGCTCATTCATTTATAATGCCCTCCTATTTTAGCCGCGCGTTCAAACGCCTGGCCTGCAGCTGTCAGTGAGGCCGCCCTGATGATCGCCGTGTCGCCGAACCGGCTTTTAATCCCGTCCATCACATAGCCGAGGCTCATCTTCTTTGCATAATCCTGAAATAAATTGAGCTGCCATACTTCATCAGATGAAAGCTGAGAGAGGTTGACCCCGAGGCGGCGGACAGGCTTCCCATCCCAAAACTTGAGAAACAGTCTGCATACAGCCTGGTACACATCCTGCGTAGAATTGGTCGGTTCTGCCAGCTTCACTTGCCGATTGAAGCCGGTCGGCAAATCAAAGTCAGCCCCCCTGCAGCTCACCGAAACCGTCTGCCCCATCATCCCGGCGTTCCGGCTTCGCCTGCACACCTCTTCACTTAGCTCCAGCAGAACGACTTTTATTTCTTTGTCAAAGTGTTCATAGTCTCTCGGGAGTGTCATTCCGTGGCCAATTGCTTTTTGTCCGTCCAGCGATGCCGTTGACACAGGAGAATAGTCGATTCCGTTCGCCGTCATCCACAGCACGTGTCCGTTAATGCCCCATTTCTTTTTTAAAAGCTCGAGTGGAAAAACCGCAAGCCCGCCGATCGTGCTAATGCCCATTCGATTTAAATGATGTTTCATCCGGCTTCCAACGCCAAACATACTCCCTACCGGAAGCGGCCACATCTCGGTTTTCATATTTTCTTTCGTTAATGTAAAAATACCGTTCTTATTCTTTTTGGCAAAATTGTCACACGCGATCTTGGCGAGCGCTTTATTAGGGCCGATTCCGACCCGGGCATAAATGCCGACCTCCCGCATAATTCTGTCTTGAATGCTTTTGGCAATTTCCTCGGGCGCCCCAAACAGCTTCTGGCTGCCTGTGATATCCATGAATTGCTCGTCAATGGAATAGGGCTCCACAAGATCTGTATATTCCTCTAAAATGGCGGTGATTTGCAGTGATACATCAATATACCGCTGCATCCGAGGCCGAAGCACAATCGCTTCAGGGCATTTTTCCTGCGCTTCCCACAGGCGTGAGGCATTGGCTACCCCTTTTTGTTTCGCCAGCGGGCATGCAGCCAATACAACTCCGCCCCTCCTTTCCGGATCACCCGAAACAATCACCGGCTGATTTTTCAAATGTGGATTTTCCGCTTTCTCTACAGATGCATAAAACGATTGCATGTCAACGAGAAAAATCACTTTTTCTTTCATCATACACACCTCTAAAAAGAACTTATGTTCGCTTCTGCTATTATATGCGAAAATACGTTCGGTTTATACTGGTAAATGATTCTTGTCTGACAGAAAATATGATGCAAGGGTTTGAGAGAAGGAAAACATTTAGTAGAATGAAAGCGAACCATAAAGATAGGAGAATCAGAATGGAGAAATTTGTCGAAAAAATGTTGGGACAGGCATTGCGCCAATACGGCCGAAATGTTGCCATTGATCCGTTAAGCCCGTATGAAAAACAAAGCCTGAAAGCTGCCTTAGAGGAAAGACAAAATGAAGATCCAGACGAGGACCTGCATGCGCATATAGAGGATATCATTTATGACTACGTCACAAACCAAGGGCTGTTTTCTTAGTGTCATGCACCTTCATTGTTGGAGAAATTTCGTATATCTGTTTTAGTATGGCCAGAAGGGACGCGGCTGATATCAAGGGGAAGCGCCCCTTCTCATATACGGACACTCAAGCCCATCAGCATAAACTTTTATCTGACGCCCGGTCTCACTCAGCATTTCAGGAACCCTTCCATATGAGCTACAGCCTGATGAGTTAACGTCTTTAAACGAAATCCGATTGATCTCCCGCATTCCTCATGCCTTTAAACTGGACAGGCATTTCTGCAAATGGGAATTACACTTTCATGGTCAGATATAAACGCCAGACAAAAAAATCCGAGTACCTCCACTTCAACGGCTAAACGCCATCATCAACGTGAAACATGAACCATCAAAAACAAAGGTCATCCTGCGCACACATAACACTCCCATATAAACCGATAAGTAAAAATATTTAATCCTCCGTTGGATAAGGAAATTTTTTCATGTATGATAGAAAAAGATCTTACTAACAGGAGAGAACAATAAACATGAAGACATGGAAAGATATCCACCCAATCAGCTGGACAATTATTATCGGAACCATTTTCGGCAGAATGGCAACATCGATGAGCATTCCGTTTTTAGCTATTTATTTAACAGCTGTCCAAGGCGCATCAGCATCCTATGCGGGGCTTGTCATTGCGGCGAGCTCATCAGTCGGCATCATTGCAAGCTTTTATGGCGGATATATCTCGGACAAATTCGGCAGAAAGAACATGATGCTTGTATCCATTTTCGGCTGGATGCTGGTGTTTGCAGGGTTTGCGGCTGCTTCTCACCTCTGGGTATTTTTTGTGGTAAATGCGTTAAACGGACTTTGTAAATCACTGTTTGAACCTGCATCAAAAGCATTGCTGTCAGATATGACAGAAGAAAAAACAAGATTGCTGGTTTTTAATCTGCGGTATGCAGCCATTAATATCGGCGTTGTCTTCGGCCCTGTGCTGGGTCTGTACTTTGGTTCATCACAATCTACCGCTCCTTTTTTGGTGCCCGCAGTGATTTATGGGATGTACGGTGTGATCCTTGCCATCCAATTTAAAAAGCATCCACCCGCGACATTAGAACAATCCAGAAATATGAACGTTCGGGAAGCGTTTATGGTAACGCAAAAGGATCGTCTTTTTACAGTTGCTCTTATCGGCATTACACTATCCATCTTCGGCTTTTCGCAGTTCAGCTCTACATTCCCGCAATATATGGCGCAAAATCCTTTTATCGAAGATGGGACAAAATTGTACGGCTGGATGCTGACATTAAACGCCATTGTTGTTTTGGCAACACAGTTTCCCATCGTCTACCTTGGTAAACGGTTTTCGCCGCTTTGCTCCCTGATGCTCGGCAATATCATGATCAGCGCCAGCATGATGATCCTTACCATGTCACACGGCGTTTCTTCACTTGTTATCATTGTGGTTGCATTTACAGTTGGAGAAGTGCTCTTATTCTGTATGATGGATTTGTTTGTAGACCAGATTGCAAAACCCGGATTAAAAGGAACGTATTTCGGAGCGATCGGCTTTTCGCAGTTTGGGAATGTGATTGGCCCTTGGGCAGGCGGCTTATGTATCGATATATTTGGCGCCGAGCATCCAAGTTCCATTTTTTCTGTCCTTAGCGGCATCACCCTGCTTGGCCTGCCGTTTTTAGCGTTTGCCTATCGGAGGATGAAAGCGGGAATCACTGAGCAGCAACCCGGACTAGGGAAGCCGCTTTAACACAAGAAGACGGGAGAGAATCGCTCTCTCCCGCAAAAACGAGGTGATGAAATATGAATATAGGTGATATCATCTTTCAGCTGATCGTGTTTTTCATGATTGCCGCTGTTATCTCGGCGGCTATCATCGGCTCTAAATATGCGAAAAACCGCAAAGCACAGCTGGACCGAATTGAAAAAAAGCTTAACAGCATGTCCGAAGACCAAAACGATTAACCGCTTGGGGCAACGAGCTCTACCTTGATCCGGTCAGGGTCCTCACAATAGACTGCATAATGCCCGTCTCCCCCGGCAAAAGGATGCCGGTCTCGGTACAGCACACGATAGCCTTTTGCCATCAATTTTTCAGTCATCAGGTCGACTTGAAGCCTGGATTCAGCATGAAACGCGAGATGGTTCAGCCCGACACGGCACCTGTGATATTCCGGCTCTAGATATTCTTCTTTTACCTGAACAATCACAAGGTAAAAGTGATCTTTCTTCCAGCTGATGCCGGAACTCCATTTTTGAAACTCTTTATAGCCAAGCTCTGCTAAAAACCATCCCCAAAACCGCTTAGATGCTTCCAAGTCGGAGACATACAGCTCAATATGGTGCATCATGATCACACCCTTCTCACTAACACTTCTTCTACCTTATGCCGGTCTCCCTTTCGCAATATTAAATCTGACCTGAATTTAGTCGGCAAAATATTTTCATATAAATTAGGGCGGTTGACACTCTCCCAAATCGAGGTTGCCATCTCGTCAGCCTCCTGGTCGGACAGGTCTTTAAATTTATGAAAATACGAGTCCGGATTTTGAAAGGCCGTTTCCCGGAGAAGGCGGAAACGCTCTAAATACCAGGTAAGAATCCGGCTTTCGTCCGCATCTACGTAAATTGAAAAATCAAAGAAATCGGAAACAAAGATGCGGGGATTTTCCCGGTCATCCTCCAAGGTCGGCGATTGAAGTACATTAATTCCTTCGATGATCACGATATCAGCCTGTTCTACAACCTCAAACACACCTTCCTCACGGTCATAGGTTAAATGAGAATAGACCGGGGCCTTTACTCTTTCTTTTCCTGACTTTACGTCATTCAAAAATTCGAGGAGCGCTTTCACATCATAGCTTTCAGGAAATCCTTTTCTTGACAGCAAGTTTTTCTTCTTCAGCTCAGCTGTAGGAAATAAAAAGCCGTCTGTCGTGATCAGGCTGACCTTGGGCCGATCCGGCAAACGTGAAAGCAGCTTCTGCAAAATCCGCGCTGTCGTGCTTTTCCCGACAGCGACACTGCCGGCAATACCAATGATAAACGGAATTTTGGCTGAATGAGGGTGCTTCAAGAAAACATTCACATGCTTATTTCGCTCGGCAGCGGACTTGACATGCAAATGAAGCAGACGAACAAGCGGAATATAGATCGTCTCCACTTCTTCTACGGATAAATGATCATTCAGCCCTTCAACAGCTTTTGCCTCTTCTTCAGAAACCGCAATCGACAAATGGCCTCCAAATCCTGACCAAGACTGCCGGCTGTGCTGTGTATATAAAGTATGTAAATTAAGCTCTTTATTTTTCACTGTTTACACCTGACTCTCTGTAGCTTTAAACAAACGCTTACAAAGATTGTAACGGAAAACATTCCTACTGTCTGCTTATTTTTTCAATTTATCTTTTTTAACAAGTCAGCACCGATTCGGTTATATGCAGTCATTTCTTCTTTCGGAACCATACTGCCTCCCGTTCCCCAGACGACATGTACGGCATTTTTCATGCTGTGCCGCAGATCATTTTCAGACATGTAGTGTTTCCCGGTTTCCGCTAGAAACAGCTGAACAGGTCCGAACATGCCGGCAAGCGCAGACGGCTCTAAATGCTTATTTTCAGATAAAGCCAGCAAATGAAGCAAGGCATACAGCGTTTCGTCTTCGATAGTATAACAGCCGCTCAGCAAAGGTTCTATCAGATTGCCGACAAATCCTGACGGGCGCCCAACGGCAAGCCCGTCAGCAGCCGTTACATTATCCAAGCCGATATCCTGTACAGAGATCCGATCATGCAGGCCTGAATATAGACCTAAGAGCATAGACGGTGAATGGGTTGGCTCCCCGAAAAATACATGGACATGGTTTCCGTACAGGAGCTTCAGTCCAAATGCCACACCGCCCGGCCCTCCGCCGACTCCGCAAGGCAAATACACAAACAGCGGTGTTTCAGGACCAGGCTCGATATTCATAAAGCTGAGCTGCGTTTTTAAACGACTGGCCGCTGCCGCATATCCTACGAACAGATGACGGGAATGTTCATCATCAATAAAATAACAGAATGGGTCTTGTTCCGCCTGCCGCCGTCCTTCTTTAACCGCTTCACTGTAATCTGATTCGTACTCAATGACAGTGACACCCTTTTTGCGAAGTAAATCCTTCTTCCACTGTTTAGCGTCGGAGGACATATGCACCGTCACGCGAAAGCCTAGTTTGGCGCCAATGATGCCGATGCTTAAACCAAGATTTCCTGTTGAGCCGACAGCAATGGAATAGCGGGAGAAAAATGAAGTGAACCGCTCTTCGTGCAAGACGCGATAATCGTCTGTTTCCTTAAGCATTCCTTCTTGAAGCGCCAGCTCCTCCGCATGCTTCAGCACTTCATAAATACCGCCACGGGCTTTAATCGATCCAGAAATCGGAAGCTCATGATCGCACTTTAAAAGCCATCTCCCCGGAAACATTTCACCATACACTTCCTCCAGCTTCTTTTTCATATGGCTTATTTCAATAAGCGGCGATTCAATCATCCCTTCGGCGGCTTTTGTTTCCGGAAATGCCTCTGCAATATAAGGAGCAAAGCGCCGAAGTCTTTTGTCCGCCTCGTCTATCTCACATTCCCACTCAGCCGCTTGTAATGCCACCCCCTCTTTCTTGCCGGGATTAGCCCAGAATACCGGTCGGGCATCAATCAGTTTCTGAATAAATGGATCTTTTATCAGGTCACGCAGAGTTTCTTGATTTATTGACATCAGCGATTTCTCCTTCCTTTAACAACTATATATCTTTATAAAAAACTGCCTGCAAACACACCAAAAGGCGTCTCACACAGGCAGTTCCATGCTTATTTTTTCATGAGCACCCGTCCAGCCAGCTTTTCCACAAGTGCTGGAAACATCTGATATAGCTTTGTTCCGGCATTCATCAAACGAGGAAGATTAATTTCACGTTTGTTCGTCATAATGGCAGACGTGATTTGTGCTGCCACATCATCTGGGTCAAGCATCCAGCGTCCGACATTTTTGACATAGTCTCCGCTTTTATCAGCGATAGAAAAAAAGTCAGTCTGAATCGGCCCTGGATTGACTGTCGTCACATAGACGCCCGTGCCCGCCAGTTCCATACGCAAAGCGTTTGAATAGCCGAGCACAGCATGTTTTGTCGCTGAATAAAGGCTGGATTTCGGCGTAGCAATTTTCCCTGCTTGAGAGGCAATATTAATGATATGTCCGCTTTTTTGCTCAAGCATATGCGGAAGAACAGCTTTTGTACAGGCAATCAGACCGAAAACATTGACATCAAACATTGATTTCATTTCATCTAGGGTCGAATCTAAAACCGTTTCAAAAATACCAAAGCCAGCATTATTGATCAGCACATCAACCGGACCGATCTGATCACGGACGAGGGTGATATCTTCAAGACGGGAGACATCCAGAGGAAAAATATCACACTGTCCGCTCCATTCCTCGGTCATTTTTCTTTTGATTTCCTTCAAACGATCCTCACGTCTTGCCGACAGCAAAACATGGGCTCCTTCAGCCGCACATAAATAAGCGATTCTTTCTCCAAGCCCTCCTGAAGCACCTGTAATCCAAATACGCTTGCCAGCTATATTTTTCACCCTGTTCACCTCTCTATTGCTCTAAAGTATGCGGTATTTCCATCCCAATATGACGTGATGCCTGCTTCGGCCGCCAATATATCAAGATGCCCAACCGTTTCTGACATCGTTAAAAACAACTCTTTTTCATAAACAGCAGGAAAGAGCTGCTGACAAACCTGAAAAGCGGTAAGCGGTTTTTCCGACAGCATGTGACGCACATCCTTGGTCCGGCTGCTCTGCTTGTCAAACCGCTTCTTGATCAGCGCTCGTACATTGCTAATCGTCTCGCCATGACCGGGAAACACTGTGTTCGGGGCAAGTTCAGACAGCCTTCTCAGCGACCGCTGATAATCCAGTAAAGGCTCCGTTCTTTTTTCTCCCGTTTTTGGCGCTTCAAGAATCGGGTTAGACGAGCTGTTCGCCAGCAGCAAATCACCGCCAAGCATTCTTCCGGTCTTTTCATGAAAGAGAACAATATGCGACTCTGCATGTCCGGGCATCTCCAGAACAGTCCAGTCATCCATCCCGTCAATTTTTATCCCTTCCGTCACCGTTTGGGTCAAGGATCTTGTACAGGAAAATGCGTACGCCGACCGGATAAGCCTTTCTGCTTTCACATCATCAAATGGAACGCCTAACTCAGGCAGGAGCTTTTGAAAAAAATGTTTTTGCCACTCCATAAATCCCTTGTCTCTGCTGATATATGGTTCGTTAAACGGATGTCCAATCACTTTAATGTCATCAGAAAAAACATCAAGCAACCCTGCATGATCCGCGTGATGGTGAGTCAGCACGATCTGCTCAATATCTGACATTTCTATATGTACAGCGGCAAGCTGCTCTTTTAGGGCTGCAGCCGCCTCTTTGGTTTTCGGTCCACAATCGATCAGTGTCAGCGCATCACCTTTTACTAAGTAAACGATAACATCACCGACGGCAAACGGTGTCGGGACGCGAATCGGAATGATATCTGCAGTTGTCATTCTTTTGCTCCTTGTCTTCATTCATTACTCATATTTTAGCTTTTTCTCGGTCTTGTGTCATTATTGCCGTATGAGAACGGCCCTTTTTGAAAAAGCTATTGACATGAGCTTGTCCCCCATTGCATAATGAACAACAACTAAAATGAGAACCATTGGAACGCTATGACGAGAGGAATAGTATACAGGCAATGGCCAGAGAGAGCGATATCCCCAGGCTGAAAGGTATCGCGGCCCGCTTGTTTGTAGAACCTGCCCTCAGAGCGGTTAGGAAAACCTAAACGTTTCCCGCGTTACGGGATTTGAGCTGAGCACAAGTTGTGCTAATGAGGGTGGTACCGCGAACCTTTTCGTCCTTTACGTGATGAAAAGGTTTTTTGTTGTTCTAATAGAAGGAGGATATCCATGAAAAAGATAGGATTTGTCGGCGCCGGGTCCATGGCTGAAGCTATGATTAACGGTTTTTTGCAAAGCGGCATTACAAAACCTGAAAATATTTATATCACAAACAGGTCAAATGAAGAGAGACTCAATGAATTAAAGGAAATGTACGGCGTGCGACCATGCAGGGATAAGAGCGAGTTTTTCACACAAACTGATATCGTCATTCTTGCTTTTAAGCCTAAGGATGCGGCAGAGAGCATTGACAGCATTCGTCCTTATATGAAGGATCAGCTTGTCATTTCTGTGCTTGCAGGCCTTACCATCGAAACCATTCAGCATTATTTCGGCAGAAAGCTTGCTGTCATACGGGTGATGCCGAATACTTCAGCTGCCATCAGAAAATCAGCAACCGGATTTTCCGTAAGCGCTGAAGCAAGCCAAGACGATATCACAGCGGCTAAAGCATTGCTAGAAACAATCGGTGACGCCACATTGGTTGAGGAGCAGCACCTTGATGCCGTTACCGCGATAGCAGGCAGTGGCCCCGCTTACCTGTATCGCTATATTGAAGCGATGGAAAAAGCGGCGCAAAAGGTCGGTTTAGATGAGGAAACGGCAAAAAAACTGATCCTGCAGACAATGGCAGGCGCGACAGATATGCTTCGCCAAAGCGGAAAACAGCCGGCGCAGCTGCGCAAGGAGATTACGAGCCCTGGGGGAACAACAGAGGCAGGCCTTCGCGCTTTAACGGAGGCCCGCTTTGAAGAAGCAATCATTCATTGTATTGAAGAAACGGCCAAACGAAGCGCTGAAATCAAAGAGCAATTTGCCGGAGCCGCTTTAGAAAAGCATTTTTAGAGAAAAACATAAGACAGAAGACAATGCGCTTTCTGTCTTCTTTATCCTAAGACTGGCTGGCAGCTTCTGATTGTTTTAATAATGCAGAGATTGTAAAGGAAAGCAAGTCGGGAAGCACCTCAAAGGAATAAGGCACATACAGTCGTTCCGTCCATTTGTGCGGGTCTTTTCCAGACGGGCCGACATTTAATACCGGAACATACAGCGCCTCGTCTACCCTGCTTGGAAGTGAGTATCCTCTGTTAAAGAGCGGCATATTGCTTGTGTATGCACCAACATCCTGTTTTTCCAGCTGAAGATAGCTCAAATCCGAGAGCCCTGGGAAATACTGAACCTCCCGTAAAGCAATGCCGTACCTATCAGCTGCATATTGAATGAGCTTGCCGGCAGTATTCTTGATTACCTGATCGTTTTTTGATGACACCGCCGGATAAAACGGAGGGCTATAAAAGAGAGCAATGAGCGGCGCATCTTCCTTACACAGCGCAGCGAGCTCTGATACAATTTTAGTCGAAAAATCTCTGTCTCCAAGGTCTCCCCTGTTTGCATAGGTGAAATTCAGCACCCGTTCTGTTTCCGAGCTTCCGACACGACTTTTCGCACGTGCAAGAAGCTCATCAAACGTAAAAACAGAGACAGTTCGTTCAATTGGATGAAAGTGCTCAAACTTCTGAAAATCACCTGTTTTCTGCTGAATATGGTTTGAAATCTCCTCTGCTGCCTGCTCTGCGGTTTTTTTCAGCATGTCATGCAGCTCACTCGCGGAGCGCTGCATTGTCAGCACATTAAATAACGTAACGGCTGTATGCGGTGTTTGGACGGAATATGCCTCTTTCAAGTCCTTTTGCATTAAGTTTACCGGCGGCGGGGTGACTTCCCCGTCAGCCATTTCGCAGTAATTCACGTTCAGCTCCAGCAGACGATTGATCTCAGAAACCATTAAATTTGCATTTAAACCGGAAAACGGCTCTCCGACATGCGTTTCTATCCCTTTACAGAAAAATCCTGCGAGAACCTTGCCAATGCTGCCTGTATACACATATTGCCGCTGGTCGCCCGGAAATTTTTCAAACATCGGTTCGCTATTCAAACAAGCAGTGTATGTAAGATGATATTTATGCTTGATTTCTTTCAGTGCAGGAACGGCTTCGATCATTCCTCTTGAATTCACTTCCTCGTCAGGAACCGTAATCAAAAGGACATTCCCATCAAAATGACCATTCATTGCCCGCTCAAGCATCGACAGCTGAACAGTAAGCCCCGCTTTCATATCCATCGTGCCTCTTCCAAACAGCCAGTCGCCGCTTTCCGCGTCTGTTCTCACGCGTTCAGGAAGCAACTCTTTTTTCTCCAAAAAGGAGTTTAAAAGCTCAGCCGGCTTACAGGCCATATGCTTGAATTCGCCGTAGTCCTCTATGTCCACGACATCAAAATGGCTCAACAATAGCACTGTCTGTTTGACATCTTTCTTTTTGACAAGCGCCGTCAGAAACGTTCTGCCGTCTTCCATTGGATGGAGTGTGACATGATCAGGGTTATTTTGAAAATAAGGCTTGTCCTTTAAAAGATAATAAAGATATTCCGCAAGTGCGGCTTCTCCTTTCGAACCAGTGACACTTTCGTACTGGACAAGCGAAGTTAAAAGGGTAAGCAAATTATCCTTGGTCTGCCAATTCATCATTTCCGCCCTCCTATGTATAAAAACGCTTCGATTCTAAAAAATAACATGACTCCCTGTCTATTATACAGAAATGTTTGACAAAATCGGATCGTTTGAGCAGTTTATATGACGGGAAAGAAATGACTTGTTATAATCAACCTCTAAAAACCTTACGGGAGGCGAAAGAAATGGCCAGAAAATTATTCACACCTATGACGATTAAAGATGTAACGTTAAAAAACCGCATTGTGATGTCACCAATGTGCATGTACTCTTCTCACGAAAAGGACGGAAAGTTACAGCCGTTCCACATGGCTCACTACATAACACGCGCAGTCGGCCAGGTCGGGTTAATTATTGTGGAAGCATCAGCGGTTAATCCTCAAGGACGCATCACAGACCAAGATTTAGGGATATGGAGCGACGAGCATATCGAAGGTTTTGCAAAGCTGACTGAGCAGGTAAAAGCGCAAGGCTCAAAAATCGGAATTCAGCTTGCCCACGCAGGACGTAAAGCAGAGCTTGAAGGCGATATTTTCGCTCCGTCTGCGATTGCGTTTGACGAGCAATCCAGCACACCGGTTGAAATGACAACTGAAAAAGTGAAAGAGACCGTGCAGGAGTTCAAACAAGCAGCAGCCCGTGCAAAAGAAGCAGGCTTTGATGTGATTGAGATTCATGCGGCACACGGATACTTAATTCATGAATTTTTATCTCCGCTTTCTAACCATCGCACAGATGAATACGGCGGCTCACCAGAAAACCGATACCGTTTCTTAAGAGAAATCATTGATGAAGTCAATCAAGTGTGGGATGGTCCTTTATTTGTCCGTGTATCGGCTTCTGACTATACAGACAAAGGCTTAGACATCGCTGATCATATCGGTTTTGCAAAATGGATGAAGGAGCAGGGCGTTGACTTAATTGACTGCAGTTCAGGTGCCCTTGTTCATGCAGACATTAACGTATTCCCTGGCTATCAGGTCAGCTTTGCCGAGAAAATCCGCGAACAGGCTGATATGGCGACTGGTGCTGTCGGAATGATTACAAATGGTTCAATGGCTGAAGAAATTCTTCAAAATAACCGTGCAGACCTCATCTTTATCGGCAGAGAGCTATTACGCGATCCTTACTTTGCAAGAACTGCCGCAAAACAGCTCAATACAGATATTCAAGCCCCTGTTCAATACGAAAGAGGCTGGTAATCTTGAGATTCGAGATATCCGCGGCTCCGCCGCCGGATATCTCTTTTTTTATTTTTGGAGAAACGATCAGCTGACGTTCTCCGTCTCCCTAGTAGAACCAATTAGAGGAGATGACTCCAATGAATGCAGCATGGATCGAAAGGACCTATATGGTTGACGGTTGTGAATTTCATACAAAATACCGAAAAGGATTTAGCGGTGTAACCATTGTTTTTGAAGCCGGCTACGGCACTTCTTCAGAGACGTGGAAACCATTAACAGCGGACATTGATGGCGAATTTGGCATATTCACATATGATAGAGCGGGTATTGGGAAAAGCGGACAAAGCAAGGCAGAACGAACAGCCGACCAAAAGGTGAGAGAATTAGAAAGCTTGCTTAAGGCAGCAGGTATAAGACCGCCTTATCTGGTTGTTTCACATTCATACGGATCGGTTATCAGCAGTTTATGGGCCTGTAAAAACCGAGAGGATATTATCGGCATGGTGCTCCTTGATCCCGCTTTAGGAGATGACGGCACAGGCGGCTTTACATTTATTCCTGAAGAAATGCATACAGCATACAGAAAGCAGATGATGCTCGAGGAGACATATGCTGAATTTTTGAAAAGCCTGCAGCAAGTCAAACAGCAGCAAGTCCATTTAGGAAACATGCCCCTTATTGTCCTGTCATCAGGTGAACGCACTGAGAAATTCGCCTCTGCTGAAGCGGACTGGAGAAACCTGCATAGCAGTATTTTGTCCCTATCCGATCAAAGCGGCTGGATACAAGCAAAAAACAGCTCACATAACATTCATCATGATGAACCTCATATCGTCCATCTGGCGATTTATGATGTATGGTGTGCGGCCTGCCAGCAGGCCGCCCCGCTGTACCAGGCAGTCAATTAAACAAAAAACCCGGCTAAAGCAGCCGGGTCTTTTATTATTTTGTTTCGCGATGAAGGGTATATTTTTTTAACCGCGGTGAGTATTTTTTCAGCTCTAAACGATCAGGATTTGTGCGTTTATTTTTGGTTGTCATGTAGTTTCTGTCCCCTGTTTCAGTGCAAGCCAAAGTAACATTTACTCTCATGTTTAACATCTCCTTATAAAGCGTAATGATTACGTTTTATTATACAGCTTAATAACAGATTGTCAAACACCTTCTCAGCCTCTCGGAACTTGTACTTCTAAGAAATCATAAGCCGTGATGCTGTTCGGAAAAACGGCTGCCGCTTCTTTCTGAAGCTCCAGAGAGGCCTCTCCCTGATATCTTGCGCTGATATGAGTTAAGATGAGCTGCTTCGCCCCAGCTTCTTTTGCTGTTACAGCTGCTTGTTCTGTTGTACTGTGAAAATAATCAAAAGCAAGCTTCACATCATCCTTAGCAAAGGTGGCTTCATGCACAAGCACATCACAGTCCCGCGCAAGCTCTTTTATCTTATCGCTCACTCTCGTATCCCCGGAAAACACGACAGCTCTCCCCTTTTTAGGAGGCTCCAAAAAATCCTCCCCATTTATGGTGCGTCCGTCTTCAAGCGTCACGATTTCACCTTTTTTTATTTTCGAATATACAGGTCCAGGCGGAATATTCATTTCCTTTAATAACGCCGCCTTTAAAGAACCAGGCACATCTTTTTCTTGTACGCGGTACCCAAAGGCCTCTACACCATGAATCGCGGATGCAGCTGTGACGATAAACTGGTCGTCCTCAAATACGGCTCCCTCTTCAATCTCTTGTATCACAAGCGGATATGTTAGGTGAGTTTTCGTGACGGCAAGACTTGTTTCAATAAAGGCCTTGATGCCTTTCGGTCCGTAAACCGTCAGCTCGTCCTCACCGCCCTGAAAAGAACGGCTGCCAAGAAGCCCCGGAAGACCGTATACATGATCGCCGTGCATGTGAGTAATGAAGATTTTTTCTATTTTTCGAGGTTTAATCGATGTATGTAAAATTTGATGCTGTGTGGCTTCCCCGCAGTCAAACAGCCATACAGATCGCCTTTCTTCAAGCAGCTTTAATGCGATCGACGTCACGTTTCTCGACTTAGCGGGAATTCCGGCTCCCGTCCCTAAAAAAAGTAATTCCACATTTCCTTCCTCCTACTAGAACTAGTTACCTACAAGAATACAGGATCAGGCGTAAAATGTGAATCTCGCCTCTGATTCGGGCAAACCTTTCGTTCTAGAAATATTTTTGCGCCATTCTGCAAAAAAAGGGGCTTAAATGTTTGCTTTCGTTGAATTTTAGATTTAAAATGAAGGAAATATACGGGGTACTAAAATAAAGCTTCGAATAAAGTGAGGTACTTTTAGTGAAAACAAACCAACAACCAAAAGCAGTAATTGTCATATTCGGTGCAACGGGAGATTTGGCAAAACGAAAACTCTATCCGTCCATTCACCGTTTATATAAAAATGGACAAATCGGAGAAGAGTTTGCAGTTGTAGGAGTCGGAAGAAGACCTTGGTCCAATGAGGATCTTCGCCAAACCGTCAAAACATCTATTTCCTCAGCTGCTGATAAACATATAGATGACTTCACGTCTCATTTCTATTATCACCCGTTTGACGTGACAAACCCTGGTTCTTATCAAGAGCTTAACGTACTGCTCAATCAGCTGGAAGATACATATCAAATCCCGAACAACAGAATGTTCTACTTGGCAATGGCTCCAGAATTCTTTGGAACAATTGCAAAGACATTAAAATCAGAAGGTGTTACAGCAACTACAGGCTGGTCCCGCCTTGTGATTGAAAAGCCGTTTGGCCATGACTTGCCAAGCGCGCAAGCATTAAATCAAGAAATTCGTGAAGCATTTACAGAAGATCAAATTTATAGAATCGATCACTATTTAGGAAAACAAATGGTGCAGAATATTGAGGTTATTCGATTTGCCAATGCGATTTTCGAACCGCTATGGACAAATCGCTACATCTCAAATATCCAAATCACATCAAGCGAATCACTTGGTGTTGAAGACCGTGCTAGATATTACGAAAAATCAGGCGCCCTTCGCGACATGGTCCAAAACCATATTATGCAAATGGTTGCGCTTCTCGCAATGGAGCCGCCGATTAAACTGAACACAGAAGAAATTCGCAGCGAAAAAGTGAAGGTGCTGAGAGCCCTCCGCCCTATTGCAAAAGACGAAGTGGATGAGTATTTTGTGCGCGGACAATATCAAGCCGGTGAAATTGACGGTCTGCCAGTCCCTGCTTATACAGATGAAGATAACGTCGCTCCTGACTCAAATACAGAAACCTTTGTTTCTGGAAAGCTTCTGATCGACAACTTCAGATGGGCTGGTGTTCCATTCTACATTCGTACCGGAAAACGAATGAAAGAAAAGTCTACAAAAATTGTCGTTCAATTTAAGGACATTCCGATGAACCTGTACTACGGCAATGAAAACAACATGAATCCGAACTTACTCGTCATTCATATTCAGCCTGACGAAGGCATTACACTGTACTTAAACGCTAAAAAACTCGGAGGAGCAGCACACGCGCAGCCAATCAAATTGGATTACTTCAGCAATTGCAATGATGAACTGAACACTCCTGAAGCATATGAAAAATTGATTCACGACTGTCTTCTTGGCGATGCGACGAACTTCGCACACTGGGATGAAGTGGCCCTTTCTTGGAGCTTTGTCGATTCCATTTCTGAAACATGGGCAGCCAACAAAACCCTATCGCCAAACTACGAAGCAGGTTCTATGGGTCCAAAAGAATCAGATGATCTTTTGGCGAAAGACGGCTTGCATTGGTGGAATATATAAAGAAAAAGGCTGAAAGTGCTTGTAAAGCATTTTCAGCCTTTTATTGATGTATTTAACTCTCTGCCTCTAAGCGGCTCAAAAAGACAATTGATTTTCTCTCTGTCGTAATCTAATATCCAACTGTTATATGTTTCATACATATCCCGTATTGTTTCAGCTGCAGCAGCTAAAATATCGCAGCCTCGATCATCATAAAGATGAAAAATGGTTCTCTTTTTTATATTGATAAAGTAAATATCTTGAGAAATGCTTGGTTTTATCCCCATATCTTGATTACATATCGCTCTCAGCATTGGAATATATCTTACATCACCAGCTTTACACCTCAGAAAAAATCTATGCGTTTTATCATCATCAGAACAAGTATAAGAGACAGCAATGTGCTGCAGTTTTTTCAACACAGCTTTTTCTCGAATGTACCGTGAGAAAATATGTAATTTGCTCTTATATCTCCTTCCCCCTCCAAAACCAACAGCATCAGCTATAACAAATATATCATCATCATCGGCATGTAGAGACTTAAATAAAGTGACAGCTCTCTTGTATGCGTTATCTATATAAGGGTTGTGTAGATAAGCAGCATTCACATTATATCCTACGCCTATTTCAAACCGGATGCCGATCTGCCAGTTATAAAACAAAGGAGGTGTAAGTCGTAAACCAGGAAAATTTTCAAGTACATACTCATTTACAGGCAAAACATACATCCTTTCGTTCCCCGCACTCTATTTCAAAAAAAAATCCCCCAGCTGTCAGGCTGCGGGATTTTTCACATTATTATTTCATCCATTCCGTATGGAAGACACCGTCTTTGTCTGTGCGCTCATAAGTATGGGCGCCGAAGTAGTCACGCTGCGCTTGGATCAAGTTTGCAGGCAGCACGGCTGTGCGATAGCTGTCATAATAAGCTAGTGCGCTTGAGAATGAAGGTACCGGCACACCTTGGGCAACTGCAAGTGAAATCACCTGGCGAAGCGCTCCTTGGTAGCTTTCTGCAATGTTCTTGAAGTGGCTGTCAAGCAGCAGGTTGTCAAGCTCAGGATCACGGTCGTAAGCTTCTTTGATTTTCTGCAGGAATGCCGCACGGATGATACAGCCGCCGCGGAAGATCATAGCGATTTCACCGTAATTGAGATCCCAGTTGTATTCTTCAGAAGCAGCTTTCATTTGGGCAAATCCTTGGGCGTAAGAACAGATTTTGCTCATGAACAACGCTTTTCTGACGGCTTCGATCAGGTCTTCTCTATTTTCTGTAACAGGCTTCACTTCAGGTCCTGAAAGAAGGTTGCTTGCTTTCACACGCTCATCCTTCATCGCTGAAATAAAACGTGCGAATACAGATTCAGTGATAATTGGAAGCGGAACACCTAAGTCAAGTGCACTTTGGCTTGTCCATTTTCCTGTTCCTTTTTGACCCGCTTTATCAAGAATCACGTCAACAAGCGGTTTGCCTGTTTCTTCATCTTTTTTCGTGAAGATATCAGCAGTAATCTCGATCAGGTAGCTGTCAAGCTCGCCTTTATTCCATTCAGCAAATACTTCATGAAGCTCATCAGCTGAAAGGCCAAGTACCTGTTTCAGGATGAAATAAGATTCAGAGATCAGCTGCATATCGCCGTATTCAATACCGTTATGCACCATTTTTACATAATGGCCGGCACCGTCCGGACCGATATATGTCGTACACGCTTCACCATCAACTTTTGCAGAAATTGCTTCAAGAATCGGCTTCACAAGTTCATGAGCTTCTTTTTGTCCGCCGGGCATGATAGAAGGCCCTTTAAGAGCTCCTTCTTCTCCGCCTGAAACGCCTGTGCCGATAAAATGAATGCCGCTTTCAGCAAGCTCTTTGTTTCGGCGCTGTGTATCTTTATAGTATGTATTTCCGCCGTCAATTAAAATATCGTCCTTCTCTAAGTGAGGAAGAAGAGATTGAATTGTCGCATCTGTAGCAGTTCCCGCTTTAACCATTAACAAAATTTTGCGCGGTGTTTCCAAGGATTGAACAAATTCTTCAATGCTGTAGGTGCCGACAACGTTTTTGCCTTCAGCCTCCTGCAAAAATTCCTCGGTTTTGCTGCTTGATCTGTTGTAAACAGAAACAGAAAATCCTCGGCTTTCAATATTTAAAGCCAGATTTTTACCCATTACCGCAAGTCCGATAACTCCGATTTGTTGTTTTGACATATTCTAACGTCCCTTCTGAAAACGTTTAACCATTTTAAAATTTACATTAAAATAAAATGATCTTTATACTATTGAAATTACCATACTTCACCCCCTTATTTCAAGACATTCAGCTTTTCTTTTCATCTTGAAAAAAATCTTTATTAAAGCTTGTCCCGCTTGTTTTGCTCTCGTCTTTTTTAACCTTTGCACCTTTTCTGATCAGCTTGGAGCCGTACTTTTCATTCAGTTTTTCCATCATCTGCTGAATCGGTTCATCCTTCGCATCCTCTGTAAAGCTGAACAAATCGAGTTGCTTATAGGCCTGCTCTTTTTCTACCAAATCCGTTCCGGTAATGCCGAGCAGCCTGATTGGATTTTTGTTCCAATGCTTAAAGAAGAGATGTTCTGCTTCATTATATATCTCGTTTTTTTGATCTATCGGATTCTTCAGTGTGATGCTTCTTGTAATGGTTTTCCAGTCCGCGTATCTGATCATAATAAACAGCTTTGAAGCCATTACTTCCTTACGCTGCAAACGGTCGCTAACGGATGCGGACAGTTTTCGAAAAACAGCTAACAGCTCATCCTCATCGGCAGAATCATGAGAAAGTGTGGATGAATTGCCTACGCTTTTAAATTCATAAATGCGCTCCGGATCAACAGGGGCATGGTGAATGCCGTTCGCTTTATTTTTGAGACGGGGCCCATTGATGCCGAGCAGCCGTTTTAGCGAGTGTTCGTCAGCGGCCGCTAAATCTCCAATCGTATCAATACTAAGCCCGTTCAGTTTTTCCGCCGTCTTTTTGCCTACGCCATGCATTTCTCCAACTGGGAGAGGCCAAAGGATATCAGGCACTTCTCTTTTTCTCAGGATGGTGATCCCAAGCGGTTTTTTCATATCGGATGCCATTTTAGCGAGAAATTTATTCGGGGCAATTCCGATGCTTGACGGAAGCAGCAGCTCTTTCTGCAGTCTGCTTTGTATTTCTTTTGCCGTCTCATAGGCATTGCGGCTGTATGGTGTATCCGTCATATCCATATAGCCTTCGTCGATGGATACAGGCTCCACCAGATCTGTATATTCACGAAGGATGCTAAACATCGCTCTTGAAGAGCTTCTGTAGCGGTCAAAGTTCGGCGGAAGGACGATGAGATCAGGACAGTTGCGCTTTGCTTCCCAAACCGGCATGGTTGTTTTCACGCCGTGCGCCCTTGCTTCGTAGCTGCATGTGACGACGATGCCTTTTCGTTCTTTGACGTTTCCGGCAACTGCAACCGGCTTTCCTCGGAGAGCCGGGTCATATGCCATTTCCACCGATGCATAGAAACTGTTCATATCAATATGGAAAATAATTCGGCCCTTCCCCGGCATAAACATATCTCCTTTCTGTTCATTAGACAACGGCTTGTACATATAGTAAAATGAAGGTATTGAATGGATGTGATGACAATGTTTGTGGAGTCGATAAATGACGTTTTATTCTTAGTCGATTTTTTCACAATTATTCTTCCGGCTCTGACCGCCATCGGGATCGCTTTTCTCTTGCGAGAGTGCCGTGCCGGCGAGCAGTGGAAATCAAAACGAACAGATGAACATCAGACGGTCTTTCGAATAAACCGAACAGACTTTCTTATTATTATATATCATCGCATTACAACTTGGATACGTAAAGTCTTCCGCATGAATTCACCTGTGAATGATGATGAAGACGTCAGTTCCCTTCTTTTATAAACCGCATTTATAAAAAGGAGGAGAACAAATTGTTAAAAACATATCAGAAACTTTTGGCTGTAGGGGCCTTTTTGATCGTATTATGCTCTGGAAACGCAGCTTTTGCTGCAACAAATCAGGTGGGAGGTCTCGGTAACGTCGGTTTTTTCCACGACTATTTAATCGAGCCGTTTTCCTCGCTGCTGAAAGGCGTTGCCGGACTGTTTCACGGAGAATACGGGTTATCTATCATTCTGGTAACCATTATTGTGCGCGTGGTGGTACTGCCTTTGTTTGTCAATCAGTTTAAAAAACAGCGTGTGTTCCAAGAAAAAATGGCAGTCATTAAACCGCAAGTAGACAGCATTCAAGCCAAAATTAAAAAGACAAAGGACCCGGAAAAGCAGAAAGAACTGCAAATGGAAATGATGAAGCTGTATCAGGAGCATAATATCAACCCGCTTGCGATGGGCTGTCTTCCAATGCTGATTCAGTCTCCGATTATGATTGGGCTTTATTACGCGATTCGCTCAACACCTGAAATTGCTTCACACTCGTTTCTATGGTTCAGTTTAGGGCAATCTGATATTCTCATGTCCCTTAGTGCAGGGATTATGTATTTTGTCCAAGCCTATGTCGCACAAAAGCTGAGCGCGAAATATTCCGCTGTCCCGCAAAATCCTGCAGCGCAGCAATCTGCAAAACTAATGGTGTTTATCTTCCCTGTGATGATGACGATTTTCTCGCTTAATGTTCCTGCGGCCCTTCCGCTGTACTGGTTCACCAGCGGACTGTTCTTGACAGTGCAAAACGTCGTACTTCAGATGACACACCATAAACAGAAAAAAACAGCCGCTCTTACAGAACCGGTGAAATAAAAAAACAACTCCGACTTTTGTTCGGAGTTGTTTTTTTATTTCCATCACTTTCAAGAACCTGCATTCGTTTAAAAAGAAGAAAATCGGGAATACCTTTACTCACATCCAAATGAAAGGAGCTGGTGTCGTGACGGAACAGTCTCAACAAAAAAATATTGCTGTGCCTGAGGGAATTTGGATCATGAAACAAACATGGAATGATGTCTTATTTTCTCATTGGCCTGTTGATGACTCTACCCTTCGAGCTAAGATTCCGTCCATATTGGACATAGATACATATCACGGACAAGCTTGGGTAAGCATGCTTCCCTTTATGGTCACAAACCTTCGCGCGCGTTTTCTCCCACCTATTCCCGGAGCCCAGTCCTTTCCAGAGCTTAACCTGCGCACTTATGTCACCTATAAAGGCAAGCCGGGCATTTATTTCTTTAGCTTAGATGCTGATCATCGGCTGGCAGTTCAAGGTGCACGGACTTTCTTTCATTTGCCTTATTTTTACGCCGATATGAAAGCCGAAAAAAAATGGGATGCTATGGAATATAGAAGCAAACGGAGAGACGCTGGAAAAGCAGAATTCGGTGCCACGTACCGGCCACTCTCTGCGCCTTTTACAGCGCAAGAGGATTCGCTTGATTACTGGCTGACGGAGCGATACAGACTTTACACCACTCATCGTGACAAGCTATATTATGAGGACATTCACCATCACCCTTGGCTTCTTCAAAGAGCCGAGGCCCAGTTTTCAACCAATACAGTGGCTGATGCTCACGAAATCACTTTACCAAACTCAGAACCGCTGCTTCATTATGCCAAAAAACAAGACGTATTATTTTGGCCGCTTCGACAATGGCGCTGACTGTTAGGAAAAAACCCGAATGCCAGATCCGCACTCGGGTTTTTATTCATTATTTTGCTGCTTCTTCAATAATCGCAACAACCATTTCTGCTGTTTTCACCAGCTCTTCAATCGGCATTTTTTCGTTCTTCGTATGAATTTGCTCATACCCGACAGCCAGATTGACCGTTGGGATGCCGTGGCCTGCAATTACGTTTGCGTCGCTTCCGCCGCCGCTCGTTTGCAGCTCGCTCGTGCGTCCGATTTTCGCTGCCGCTTTTTTCGCGATTTCAACGACTTGGTCGCCATCTTGATATTTAAACCCTGGATACATGACTTCGATTTCGACTTCTGCACGTCCGCCCATATCAGCCGCTGCCTCTTCAAAAGCAGCTTTCATTTTTTGAACCTGCGCTTCCATTTTTTCTGGAACTAAAGAACGGGCTTCAGCGAGAATGTGAACTTCGTCGCACACAATGTTTGTTTGTGTGCCGCCTTCAAATCGCCCGATGTTTGCTGTTGTTTCTTCATCGATGCGGCCCAAAGGCATCTTTGAAATGGCCTTGCTTGCGATTGTAATCGCTGATATCCCTTTTTCTGGTTCAACTCCAGCGTGTGCAGTTTTACCGTAAATCGCCGCTCTTACCTTCGCCTGAGTCGGTGCCGCAACAATGATATTGCCGACTTTTCCGTCTGAATCAAGAGCATAACCGTAGGATGCTGTTATCATGGAACGGTCAAGCGCCTTTGCCCCGATAAGACCTGATTCTTCACCTACTGTGATGATGAATTCAATCGTGCCGTGCTCAATGTTTTCTTCTTTGAGCACTTTAATTGCTTCAAACATGGCAGCCAATCCCGCTTTATCATCGGCGCCTAAAATTGTTGTGCCGTCTGTTTTAACATACCCGTCCTCAACAACCGGTTTTACGCCGTTTCCGGGTACGACTGTGTCCATATGAGATGTAAAATAAATTGTATCTGTCTTTTTCGTTCCTTTTAATGTGCAGATCAGGTTTCCTGCTCCGTGGCCAGTGATACCCATTGTATCGTCTTCTTTGACGTCTACACCTAAATCAGAAAATTTTTGTTTCAGCACTTTGCAAATTTCAGCTTCGTGCTTCGTTTCTGAATCGATTTGAACAAGCTCTAAAAATTCTTCCAGCAGGCGTTTTTCATTCACCATTTGTAAGTCCCCTCCATGTTTAAAGCGGTATGTTACCGTGCTTTTTTTTCGGTCTCTCTTCTGTCTTATGTGCAAGCATGTAAAAAGCTTGGATGAGTCTTTTCCTTGATTCTTCCGGCAAAATGATGTCATCGACCATTCCGCATGCCGCCGCTTTGTAAGGGCTGGCGTTTTGTTTTTTGTATTCAGCTGTTTTTTCGCGTTTTGTCTTTTGCGGGTCAGCTGACGCTTCAATATCTTTATCATACAAAATAGATGCCGCCCCCTCAGCACCCATCACTGCGATTTCGGCATTTGGCCAAGCAAACACGAGATCCGCTCCGATGGATTTGCTGTTCATGGCGACATACGACCCGCCATACGCTTTTCTGATGATGAGCGTTACTTTGGGAACCGTCGCTTCTGCATAAGCAAACAGCAATTTGGCTCCGTGCCTGATAATGCCGTTATGCTCCTGCTGAATGCCGGGCAAAAACCCCGGTACATCTTCGACAGTTAACAGCGGGATCTCAAAGGCGTCACAAAACCGGATAAATCTCGCTGCTTTATCAGCCGCGTCAATCGTCAGGCTCCCTGCTAAATGTTTCGGCTGGTTTGCCACAATTCCGATCGTTTTTTTGCCGAGCTTTGCAAATCCGATGACGATATTTTTCGCAAAATACGGCTGAATCTCAAAAAAAGACTGTGGATCAGCCAATTCCTGAATCACCGCCCGAACATCATATGGCTTTGTGCTGTCAGCCGGCACGAGGCGGTTTATTAACGAGCTGGAGGCCTCATCCACAGATGAAGGCGGTGATATCTGTTTGTCGAGCGGCAAATAAGACAGCAGCTTTTTCACTCCTGTCAGAACCTCCTCTTCCGTTTTTCCGGAAAAGTGGGCATTTCCGCTGACGGCATTATGTATTCCCGCTCCTCCTAAGCTCTCCGCGTCAACCTGTTCTCCTGTTACTTTTTCAATGACCTTTGGACCGGTAATAAACATTCGGCCCGTCTGTTCTGCCATAAAAATAAAATCAGTAAGTGCCGGAGAGTACACAGCGCCTCCAGCGCACGGCCCTAATATAACCGAGATTTGCGGAATGACTCCGGAATATAAGACGTTTCGGTAAAATATGTGACCGTATCCATCTAATGATACCACACCCTCTTGAATTCTCGCACCACCTGAGTCGTTCAGCCCGATAATCGGGGCTTTATTTTTTGCTGCCAGATCCATAAGAGAGGTAATCTTTTTCGCATGGGTTTCGCCAAGCGCCCCGCCGAATACGGTAAAATCCTGCGCAAACACATATACTGAGCGGCCGTCAATCGTACCGTAGCCCGTCACGACTCCATCTCCCAATATACGCTGCTCCCTTGTTAAGCTTCGGCTCTCCATGAAGGGATATAATTCGATAAAACTATCCTCATCCAAGAGATAGGCGATTCTTTCCCGCGCTGTGAGCTTTCCCTTTTTCCGCTGTTCAGCTTGCTTTGCATGTCCCCCGCCTTCTTCTGCCTGCCTGCGCCTGTTGTATAGATGACCGATATGCTCATTCATATTCAATGTCTTGATCTCCTTTCGGTTCACAGAGCTCGACAAGCACGCCATTTGTTTCCCGCGGAGAAATAAACGCGATCTGTTTCCCGTTTGCTCCCTGTCTCGGCTGCCTGTCTATTACATCAATTTGCCGGTTTGATAAGGCTTGAAGCTGATCTGTTAAGCCGCTGCATAGAAACGCAACATGGTGCAGCCCCTCTCCTTTTTTATCTAAAAATGTACGGACAGGGCTGTCAGGCGTTAACGGCTCAATCAGCTCCAAATAAACGCCTCCCGCTTGGAAAAGGGCAATGGTCACCTTTTGCTCTTCAACCGTTTCTTGATGAAGAAACGTTAATCCCAATACATCTTCATAAAAAGCTCTGGCCTTGTTTATGGAATAAACGGCAATCCCAATATGGTCAAGTCCGGTCATTTTCATCCCTGCTTTCCGGCAATAGATATCGCTTGTCCGCCCATACAAAACACGTTAAAATATAATCAGATTGTCTAAGGAGTGAAACCATGTCTCAAAAACTGATGAAAAGCGTTTTAATCGTGATTTTGGGAGTTTTTATTCTTTCAACAGTGCTCTCAGGAATCGTTATGTTTTTATAATGATAAAAAAGCAGGCGGCCTATTGAACAGGAACAACCTGCTTTTTTATCAGGGCTTTATGCTCAATGGCTATCTCCTCAAAAGACCGGGAGTCTTTCGTGATCAGCACTCTCGTCCCCACCGGTATCTCTTGAAACAGATGAACAACGTCATCGTTATGCATACGTATACAGCCGTTAGATACAAATTGACCGATAGATTCTTCCCGGTTTGTCCCATGAATTCCGTAGACCCGGCCGTCTGTCCCTCTCGCATCAAACCCAATCCACCTTGCCCCAAGCGGGTTCTCAGAAGCTCCGCCTTCAATATTTTTCTTTCTGTAATAAGGATTCACCGCTTTTACTGTAATCGAAAATTCTCCCTCAGGCGTCAAATCATCCGACTTTCCGGTTGCCACACGATAAACGCCTTCAATTTTGTTGTCGATGATGAGAGCAAGCTCATTTGTTTTCTTGTTGACGATGACATACGGGTCACCTGGAAGCGGATTTTGGCCAAGAGGCCATATCGGAGAAATAATCATCATTATTGAACATAAGAAAAAACGCATAAGCTCCTCCTTTTCCATTAGGTTGACCAATGTAGGATGAGCTCATGCGAGTTAAGCGAGCGATTTTTCTGCTTTGATTCCTTTGAAATAACTTTTGATTACCAAATATTGCTCCATTTCCCCCAGAAGATGAAAAAGTGCGGCTCTTGCTTCAAATTCTTCTCTCGTCGCAGGAAGTGGCATCTCCTCGAATTCTTTTCTCATATCAGCAAGTCTTTTCAAAAACTTGTAGGCTGTATTTCCCGGGTGGATTGCTTCCCGCAGATCACAAAGAAATTCGGCAATCATTTTTCCCTGATCCACCGTAATGGAAATCGATGTCACTTTAGGGAGAAGGCGCTCGATGATTTCAAATTGTTTTTCTCTCATTTTAAAATAATGATAGTGCTGATTTTCGTGGCGCAGAATGTGGTTTTGTACATCTCGATACGCCAGGTTTTTGGCTTCAGTGATTAACTGGTGTGTTTCCGGAATTTCTTTTCCTGTCCAATCTTGCTCACCAGTTAACAAATACCGTTCGATTTCTGCGAAAATGACAGCAAAATTGTCCTCTATCTTTTTTCGATAGGCGATTAGCTTCCGGTCAAGGCTCGGCATATACAGATTCATTAAAAGAGCAACGCCGATTCCGACCGTAATTAACTGGACTTCATTCCAAATGAATTGGGGCGTAATGCCGCCGGACATATACAGATGAAGGATAATAACTGAGCTGGTGACGATTCCTTCGTTTATTTTTAAAACAACAGTTGTCGGGATGAAAATCAGCAAAAGCAATCCAATGACAAACGGATCATAGCCAATCAGTTCGAAAAAGAGATAGGAAAAGAGAATTGCCAGACAGCATGCTGCAAATCGGGCCCATGACGCTTGAAGCGACCGTTTTTGTGTGATTTGTATGCACAAAATGGTGATGATTCCTGCTGATGCAAAGTTTTGCAGATGTAAAAGCTGGCTTATATAAATGGCCAAAGCTGTTCCAAGTGCGGTCTTTATTGTGCGGTAACCAATTTTAAACATGTCGGACTCCATTCTATTTGTTTCTTCAACAAAAAAGAAGAAGCACAAGCCTTCTTCTTTTTTCCTATATTCTATAATATTTTTTCTAAAAAGTCCTGCGCTCTTTTGGATTTTGGCGAAAGAAAAAATTCTTTCGGATTGCCGTCCTCGACAATCATCCCTTCATCCATAAATAACACGCGGTCGGCCACTTCTTTTGCAAAGCCCATTTCGTGAGTAACGATCACCATAGTCATGCCGGTTTTAACCAGTTCTTTCATGACCTGGAGCACTTCTTTGACCATTTCAGGGTCAAGCGCGGATGTCGGCTCGTCGAACAGCATGATTTCCGGATTCATTGCCAAAGCACGGGCGATGGCAACACGCTGCTTTTGTCCGCCTGATAAACGGTTTGGATAGTCATTTCGCTTTTCAAACAACCCGACTTTACGCAGCAGTTCCTCAGCTTTTTCTTGTGCAGTCTGCTTTGATTCTTTCTTGACATTTACAGGCGCGTACATGATATTTTCGAGAACCGTTTTGTGCGGAAAAAGATGAAAATGCTGAAATACCATTCCAATGTTTTCCCGTACCTTTAATGTATTGGTTTTCGGCTGCGTAATCTCTTTGTCTTTTATTGTGATGGTTCCGCCGTTAGGCTTCTCCAAAAGATTCAAACAGCGAAGAAATGTGGATTTGCCTGAGCCTGAAGGGCCGATGACGGCAACAACCTCACCTTCAGCGATGTTTGTTGAAATGTTTTTTAATACTTCGTGTTTCCCAAATGATTTTGACAGCTTTTCAACCTTAATCATTGGATTTCAGCTTCCTTTCTACAGCCTTGCCGATAAACGTTAAAATAAGGACAAGCACATAATAAATCAATCCGGCGATAATCAGCGGCTCAAGGTAATTGTACGTGGCGGCGCCCGCTTGATACGCGCGTCTCATGACATCGCCAAGACCAATAACGGTAACAATCGCCGATTCTTTTGTTAACGTAATTAATTCATTTACAATGGCAGGTGATATATTTTTGAAGGCCTGCGGCAAAAGCAGATCCTTCATCATTTTGCCGTACGGAACACCCAGTGCGACAGCAGCCTCTTTTTGCCCTTTATCAATGGCATTGATTCCCGCTCTGATAATTTCCGATACATAAGCAGCGGAATTCAGTGACAATGCGACAACCGCCGCCCAAAACTGGTCAATTTGAAAGCCCAGCAGCTGCGGGAGCCCGAAATAAACAATCATAAGCTGCAGCACTAAAGGCGTGCCGCGAAAAACTGATGTGTAAAAATCAGCAATCCAGATCAGCGGGCGGAACGTGCTGATCTTGCATAAGCTTAGCACAATCCCTAATATAAGTCCGATAATAGCAGATACCACAACAATTTTTAATGTAATTGCTAAGCCTTCTAATATAAAAGGAATTTGGGGGATCGTTGCTGAAAAATCCAAATTCATAGCCTTTGTCTCCTTTTCTTACAGGAAAAAGAATTTCCTATTCAATAAAAAGGCTCAACGAAAAAGTTGAGCCGCTTTTTTTACTTCTCGCCAGTGAACCACTTTTTCTTCAATTTATCGAGCTCTCCATTAACTTGCATTTCTTTGAGGGCTTTATTGAATTTGTCCGTCAGTTCACTGTCTTTTCTGAAAGCAATCGCTGAACCGGCTTCCTCCGCTTTCGCATCAGGAATTACGAAGCCCTGCAGGTCATCATTTGATTTGAAATACCCTTCTGCCACCATGTCTTCGATAATCGCAGCATCAAAACGGTCAGATTTGATTTCCTGCACCAAATCAGAAATTCTGTTGCGGTCTTCAGTTTTAAAATTATACTCCGGTGAAAGCTCTTTCCCCTTCTCTTCTTGAATGGAGCCAAGCTGAACGCCGACTGTTTTTCCTTTCAGATCTTTTAAAGACTTAATGCCGCTGTCTTTTTTGCTGACAATCATATGATTCGCTGTGTAATATACATCAGAAAAATCAACTTGTTTTTTACGATCAGGCGTCGGTGTCATTCCTGACAAAACCAAATCAACCTGTTTTGATTTCAGTGCTGTAATTAAGCTGTTGAAGTCCATATCCTGCACTTCAATTTCGTAGCCGGTTTTCTTTGCAAGGGCCTTTGCCAAATCTACATCAAAACCGACAATGTTATCGCCATCTTTATATTCAAATGGTTTGTAATCCGCCGAAGTTCCCATAATTATCTTTTTCTTTCCGCTTTCTGAACCTGAATTGCTTGAGCCGCAAGCAGATAATGCAAAGGTGATGCACGCAGCTACCAGTAATAAGAGCCATTTTTTCATGATCCATTTCCCCCATATTCATTACTTTTATCATATTTGAATATTTATTCGTTAATTTGTATTTTAAACACTTTCTTATTTTTATGCAATACTATTTTTAAAAATTATCTCGAAGCTTATTTTTCCAGCAATCTCTTCTCCTATCACTAGGCAAAAGGACATCTTTTATAGCGCATCCATTGAATAAACTCTAATATTTATTCATCATGACTTGGAATTTTATGCACAAAAAAACCCCGTGCCGCTCGGGCATCCGGGGTTTTATCTTATACTTCTTCGCAATATTCCTCGAAGGCTTCCTGCAGTTTTGAGACAACTGCCATCGGCTCATGGCCTTCAATTTCATGACGCTCGACCATTTTCATGATCTTTCCGTCTTTTAGAATAGCAAATGACGGAGAAGATGGCGGGTATCCTTCGAAATATTCGCGTGCTCTTGCCGTCGCTTCTTTATCCTGTCCCGCAAATACAGTCACGAGCTGGTCAGGTCTTTTGTCATAATGAACGGAATGGTATGCAGCCGGTCTTGCAATCCCGCCCGCGCATCCGCAGACAGAGTTGACCATGACAAGCGTCGTTCCTTTTTTCGTAAGTGCCTCGTCCACCTCTTCAGCTGTTTTCAGTTCGGTATATCCGGCAGCCGTAATTTCTTGTCTCGCTTGGCGGACAACATCATTCATAAATAAATTAAAGTCCATGTTCAATGAAGACCTCTCCTTTTTCATCATCTGTTCTTATGATAGCAAGGAAACCGCCTTATCGGCAAATGCCACCGCTTATATCGGAGGATTTTTTGCTTTTCGTTTACTCCTTACAAGATAAGGGAATTATATAATCAGATGTATAAATAAAGGAGCAGTTTTGTATGAGCCACCGGAAAGCTTTACTTATTCATAACGGAAACGCCGGCAACAAAAATATAGAAAAAGCATTAGGAGCTGTTGTGCCAGTTTTATCACAATCGTTAGATGAGGTCATCATTAAACAGACAAAGAAAAAAGACGATGCTTATCATTTTTGCCGTTCAATAGATGATTCTGTCGAGACTGTCTTTATTCTCGGCGGCGACGGTACAGTTCATCAATGCATCAATGGCATCAGTTCTTTAGAAAGAAAGCCGTCTATCGGTATTTTGCCCGGCGGAACGTGCAATGACTTTTCAAGAGTGCTGGGCATTCCTCAACATCTTGCAAAGGCAGCCGAAGCACTCGTCTCAGGAAAAAAATCTAAGGTTGATGTATGCCAGATGAACGATCATTATTTTTTAAATTTTTGGGGGATCGGCCTGATCGCAGAAACATCGAATCAAATCAACGAAACGGAAAAAGCGTTATTAGGAAAAATCAGCTATTTTACAAGCGCGTTACGTACCGTCTCATCAGCTGAGTCCTTTCCTATTTCATTGACAATCGATGGGCAAGAGATAAAAGATGAAGCCGTTATGCTGCTTGTCATGAACGGACAATACATTGGAACGAATCGAATTCCCCTGCCGGATGCCAGTATAAGTGACGGATTACTCGATATCCTCATTTGCCGCAGCACCAACCTCTCCGCTTTGCGCGAGCTAATGAATATGGAACAGGGTTCAATAGAGCGGCTCACCGGAGAGCTGTCCTATGTTCAGGCCTCTCGCGTCGAAATTGAAACGGATACCATCAAAAAGGCTGATACAGATGGAGAAGTGTATACACATACACCCGCTGTGATTCAAGTCCTTCCGCAGCACATTGACATGCTTATTCCCCGCAATGAATAACTGTCCGCTGGTAATGGACTTTATAAAGAGCGAAAAGCTTCATAGAAAGAAATCCGTTGACTCTCCCCTAAGAGGAGGTCTTACAGTATAAAGGATACACTTTCGTAAAAAGGGGAAGTTACATGAAGAAACAGAACATCACATTAGCTATATTATTAACCAATTTATTCATTGCTTTTTTAGGGATCGGGCTTGTGATCCCGGTAACGCCCGCGATTATGAATGAATTGCATTTATCCGGTACCGCAGTCGGCTATATGGTTGCATGTTTCGCTGTTACACAGCTTATTGTTTCACCAATCGCCGGACGCTGGGTTGACCGCTTTGGACGTAAAATTATGATCGTGATTGGTCTATTGTTTTTTAGTGTTTCGGAGTTTTTATTCGGCATCGGAAAAACAGTTGACATTTTATTTATATCACGTATGCTTGGCGGTATCAGTGCTGCCTTCATTATGCCCGGAGTCACGGCTTTTATCGCCGATATCACTACTGTTAAAACACGGCCGAAAGCGCTCGGCTATATGTCAGCCGCTATTTCGACAGGTTTTATTATCGGCCCCGGCATTGGCGGATTTTTAGCGGAAATCCATTCCCGTCTGCCTTTCTACTTTGCGGCAGCCTTTGCGTTAATAGCAGCAATTTTATCGATGCTAACGCTACGGGAACCGGAGCGAAATCCTGAGAATGAGAAAATAGAGGGGCAAAAAACAGGATTCAAACGGATTTTTGCACCTATGTATTTCATTGCTTTTCTCATCATTTTAATATCGTCTTTTGGATTAGCATCGTTTGAATCTTTATTTGCGTTATTCGTTGATCATAAATTCGGATTTACGGCCAGTGACATTGCCATTTTGATTACTGGGGGAGCAATTGTCGGAGCCATCACGCAAGTCGTCTTATTCGACCGCTTCACAAGGTGGTTTGGGGAAATCCGTTTAATCCGCTACAGCTTAATTCTCTCAACAAGTCTTGTGTTTTTGCTGACCATCGTAAATTCCTATGCTGCGATTTTATTAGTTACCTTCACCGTATTTGTCGGATTTGATCTTATGCGCCCGGCGGTAACAACCTATCTGTCAAAAATTGCGGGAAATGAACAGGGATTTGCCGGCGGAATGAATTCAATGTTTACCAGCATCGGCAATGTGTTCGGCCCCATCATCGGTGGAATGCTATTCGATATTGACTTAAACTATCCATTCTATTTTGCAACAGGAGCTTTAGCCATAGGCATTGCGCTGACCATTGTCTGGAAAGCCCCTGCCCATATAAAAGCCAGCATGTAAAAGTAGCGTATTCTTTGTGTACTGCAAAGGATGCGCTTTTTCATTATACTGATCATAAGGGGGGATGGCATGAAGGACTCGTTTTACTCAATTGGAGAAGTTTCAAAACTGGCAAATGTGTCGATTAAAGCGCTTCGTTACTACGATAAGATTGATTTATTCAAACCCGCCTACGTCGACCCGGATACGAACTACCGCTATTATACTGACTCCCAGCTCTATCATCTTGATTTGATCAAATCATTAAAATATATTGGCACACCTTTAGAAGAGATGAAAAAGGCACAGGAATTAGAGATGGAGGAACTGTTTGCTTTTTATACAGAGCAGGAAAAGCAAATCAGAGAGAAATTAGATTTTTTATCAACATTGGAGCAGACCATTTCTCTGGTGAAAAAGCGAATGAAACGGCAGATGGAATATCCTGCGCTCGGTGAGGTGTTTGTTCTAGATGAGGAAGAAACACGGATTATACAGACAGAGGCAGAGGGAATCGGGCCTGAAAACGTGCTCAACGCCTCATACAGCAAACTAAAAACATTTATCGAATCAGCCGATGGTTTTTCGAACAATAGCTACGGTGCTACTTTCTCGTTTCAGCCGTACAACAACATTGATGAAATGACTTACCGTCATATTTTCACGCCTGTCTTAACGAATAAACAAATTTCTGCGATTACGCCGGATATGGAAATCACAACAATACCAAAAGGCAAATATGTTTGTATCGCTTATAATTTCTCGCCAGAGCATTATTTTCTCAACTTACAAAAGCTGATCAAGTATATCACGGACCGTCAATTAACGGTTATCAGTGATGTTTACGAGTTAATCATACCGATTCATTATTCTCCGAAAAAACAAGAAGAATATCGGGTTGAAATGAAAATCCGAATCGCAGAATAATGGTACATAGAAAAAGAGCATTTTTTGAAGGTATCGTTCAAAAAATGCTCTTTCTGTTTGTTTAGTAGACAGATGTTTTCTCATCTATCGATTCTAAAATTTCTTTGACACGTGCCAGGAATCTTCCACACACGAGGCCATCAAGCACTCTGTGATCTAAAGACAGGCACAGATTGACCATATCTCTGACAGCAATCATGCCATGATCCATGACAACCGGGCGTTTGACGATCGATTCCACTTGAAGAATTGCAGCCTGAGGATAATTGATGATTCCCATCGACTGAACAGATCCGAACGAACCTGTATTGTTGACGGTAAACGTTCCTCCCTGCATATCGTCTGCTGACAGTTTTCCATCTCTCACCTTTTTGGCAAGGTCGGTAATTTCTCTCGCAATGCCTTTAATCGTTTTTTCATCAGCGTTTTTGATCACCGGAACAAATAAAGAATCTTCCGTGGCAACCGCGATTGAAATGTTGATATCTTTTTTCTGAATGATTTTGTCCCCCGCCCACATGCTGTTCATTTGCGGGAATTCTTTTAACGCCTGAGCGACCGCTTTTACGAAAAAGGCGAAAAAAGTTAAATTAAAGCCTTCTGCTTTCTTGAAGGAATCTTTTATACTGTTTCGGTATGCCACCATGTTTGTGACATCGACTTCCATCATCGTCCAAGCGTGAGGAATTTCTGTTTTGCTTCGTTTCATATTTGAAGCGATCGCTTTTCTAACAGCTGTGACAGGAATTTCTTTATCTCCGGCTGCTGAAACAGGATGAGAAACGTCTTCTTTCGTCTCCTGTTTTTGCGCTGGTGCAGGAGCTGCTGCTTTTGGCTCTTCAGTCTGTTCTGAAACGCCGCCTGAATCAATGATACGCTGAATATCTTTTCGCGTGATCCTTCCGCCGGCTCCCGTTCCTGTCACTTGCTCAAGGTCAATGCCATGCTCTCCGGCCAAACGAAGTACGGCTGGAGACAAACGTTTCTTATTGGCCTGACTGCCTGCTTCGGTGCGGTTTTCAGGAGCTACTTGCCCGGCAGTTGGCGCTTCGGTCTGATCTTGTTTTTGTTCAGCCGGCTTTGCGCCTTCTGTTTCGATTTTGCAAATAATTTCTCCGACTTGCAGGGTCTGGCCTTCTTCTCCCACAAGCTCTGTTATTGTACCGGTAAAAGAGGACGGAACCTCTGCGTTTACCTTATCTGTCATGACTTCTGCAATCGGATCGTATTTGTTCACTTTATCTCCAGGGGCGACGAGCCATTTGCTGATCGTGCCCTCCGTTACGCTTTCGCCAAGCTGCGGCATCGTCATTTGTTCTATTGCCATGATCGTATCCTCCTTACGTCTTTAAAACTCCGCTAATTCTCTCATCGCCGCTTCTACTTTATCAGGGTTGACCATAAAGTATTTTTCCATTGTCGGCGCATAAGGCATAGCTGGAATATCAGGACCTGCAAGCCGTTTGATCGGCGCGTCTAAATCGAACAGACAATGCTCGGATATAATGGCAGCCACCTCACTCATGATACTGCCCTCTTTTGTATCTTCTGTGACCAAAAGGACCTTTCCGGTTTTGGATGCGGCTTCGATGATCGCTTCTTGATCAAGCGGGTATACCGTTCTTAAATCCACCACATGTACAGAAATGCCGTCTTTTTCGAGACGTTCTGCAGCCTGTAAAGCAAAGTGGACACAAAGCCCGTATGTGATCACCGTGATGTCGTCGCCTTCCCTTTTTACATCAGCCTTGCCGATAGGAAGTACATAATCATCTGCCGGTACCTCTCCTTTGATCAGACGGTACGCGCGTTTATGCTCAAAAAACAGCACCGGATCTTCATCACGAACTGCGGCTTTTAAAAGTCCTTTCGCGTCATATGGCGTTGAAGGCATCACAATTTTCAGTCCGGGCTGATTGGCGAAAATTGCTTCGACTGATTGAGAATGATAAAGCGCTCCGTGCACGCCGCCACCGTATGGCGCTCTGACAACGATCGGGCAGCTCCAGTCATTGTTGCTGCGGTAACGGATTTTAGCAGCCTCGGAGATAATCTGGTTTACCGCCGGCATAATAAAATCTGCAAATTGCATTTCAGCAATCGGCCTCATGCCGTACATAGCCGCTCCGATACCGACTCCGGCGATCGCCGATTCAGCAAGCGGCGTATCCATGACACGCTCTTCTCCAAATTGTTCGTACAGACCGGCTGTGGCTTTAAATACACCGCCTTTTTTCCCTACATCTTCCCCAAGAACGAAGACACGTGAATCTCGTTCCATTTCTTCTTTCATCGCCAAATTGATCGCATCAATATATGACATTACTGACATTTGTACTTCCTCCCTACTTCGCATACACATAATCGAGCGCTGACTCAGGAGCTGCATAAGGAGCGTTCTCCGCCTCATCTGTCGCCTCGTTTATGATTGCCATGATTTCGTCCAGCATGGTTTGTTCTATCTCTTCAGTCAGCAGGCCTATTTCCTTTAAGTAAGCTTGATAAGTAAACAGGGGATCACTTTTTTTCGCTTCCTCTACTTCTTCACGGCCTCTGTAGCTGCTGTCGTCGTCATCGCTGGAATGCGGTGTCAGGCGGTAAGAAATCGTCTCAATTAAGGTAGGGCCTTCTCCTCTGCGCGCCCGTTCACGCGCTTCTTTCACCGCTTGATAAACTTCGAGCGGATCGTTTCCATTCACCGTTACACCAGGCATTCCATAGCCTACGGCACGATCTGAAATATTTTCACAGGCCACTTGCTTATCGTAAGGGACCGAAATTGCGTATTTATTGTTTTCACACATAAAAATAACCGGAAGCTTATGAACAGCGGCAAAGTTTGCCCCTTCATGGAAATCGCCTTGGTTTGAAGATCCTTCTCCAAATGTGACAAAAGCCGCAATGTCTTTTTTCTCCATGCGTCCAGCCAGCGCAATGCCGACCGCATGCGGCACTTGCGTTGTTACCGGAGAAGACCCCGTCACGATCCGGTTTTCCTTTTGACCGAAATGCCCCGGCATTTGGCGGCCACCTGAGTTTGGATCTGCTGCTTTGGCAAACCCGGACATCATTAAGTCCTTCGCGGTCATGCCAAACGCGAGCACGACACCCATGTCTCTATAGTAAGGCAGCACATAATCCGTTTCACGGTCAAGGGCGAAAGCTGCTCCTACTTGTGCTGCTTCCTGTCCTTGACAAGAGATAACAAACGGGATTTTACCAGAGCGGTTTAACAGCCACATTCTTTCATCGATTTTTCTTGCTAACAGCATGGTTCTATACATATCAACGGCTTCCTGATCAGTCAGCCCTAATGCTTGATGTCGGTTTGTACTCATTCAAGCGCCTCCTTTATGCTTTTAAAAATGAATGGCTTTGCCATCTGCAGCAAGCGCTGCTTCTCCAATCGCTTCAGACAGCGTCGGGTGCGGGTGGATCGTTTGCCCGACCTCCCATGGCGTCGCATCCAGCACTTTTGCAAGACCTGCCTCTGATATCATGTCAGTGACATGCGGGCCTATCATATGCACCCCGAGAATATCATCTGTGGCACGATCAGCTATGATTTTTACGAAACCATCGCTTTCCCCGTACACAAGTGCTTTTCCGATCGCCATAAATGGGAACTTTCCTATTTTGACATCGAATCCCTTCGCCTTTGCCTCTTCTTCCGTTAAACCCACACTAGCTGCTTCCGGGCTAGAATAGATGCACTTCGGTACAAGTGCCGGGTCAAGCGGGTGCGGATTAAGGCCTGCGATATGCTCCACTGCAAGAATTCCTTCATGTGACGCCACGTGGGCAAGCTGAAGGCCCCCGATGACATCCCCGATCGCATAAATATGAGATTCTTTCGTCTGGCAGCTGCCGTTAACAGAGATGACGCCATTTTCAGTGACAACATCGGTGTTTTCCAAACCGATGCCTTCGATATTTGCCTGTCTGCCAATGGAAACAAGCATTTTTTCCGATGTATAAGTGACGGTTTCTCCGTCTTTTTCCGCCTGTATGCTGATTTCACCTGATGATTTTTTCAACGTATCAGGCAGCACTTTAGCTCCTGTGACAAACTGAATTCCTTTTTTCTTAAGAAGGCTTTGCATTTCTTTTGAAATGTCCTGGTCTTCAGTCGGCAATATCCGGTCCGCATATTCGATAACCGTTACATTTACGCCAAAGTCATGAAGCATGGATGCCCATTCGATTCCAATAACTCCTCCGCCGACGATGATCATCGATTTTGGAAGCTCCTCCATTTGGAGCGCTTCATCCGAGGTTAAAACAAACTCTCCGTCCGCTTCCAGACCCGGCAGCATTCTCGGCCTTGAGCCTGTAGCAATAATGACCTGCTTCGGGATCAGCATGTCATTTTCTTCGCCATTTCCCCGTTCAACAGAAATTGTTCCCGGCAGCGGAGAGAAAATAGACGGTCCAAGGATGCGCCCATATCCGTCGTACACGTCGATTTTTCCTTTTTTCATTAAATGATTCACGCCCGCTGCAAGCTTATCAACAACCGCCTGCTTACGGTGCTGCACCTTTTCAAAGTTGAGGGACACGCCGGACGTTTCGACTCCGAATTGATCGGCTTCACGGGCTGTCCGGTACACTTCTGCGCTTCTAAGCAGCGCTTTACTCGGAATACAGCCTTTATGCAGGCATGTTCCGCCAAGCTTTTCTTTTTCTACAACGGCTGTTTTTAAGCCGAGCTGCGCCGCTCTGATCGCCGCGACATAACCGCCTGTACCGCCGCCCAGAATGACTACATCATACTCAGTTGCCATCTGACTCACTCCTGTCTATTCAATGCGATATTGTTTGGATTGCTCTTCGCCCTGCAATACCCTGAGCGCCCCTTGGGCCAGAGATTGCAGTTCGTTTTCTCCCGGATAAACTAAAACGTCCGAAATCCAATCTATGTATGAGCTGATGCTGGAAACAAAGCTTTTGCCGTAAGCCAGACCTCCTGTCAGAACAATGGCCTCGACTTCGCCTTTTAATACGGCGCTTGCTGCTCCGATTTCCTTCGCTACCTGATACGCCATGGCATCAAAAATTAAGCGGGCTTTTTCATCGCCCCCCTGAATCATTTGTTCAACTTTCACAGCGTCATTTGTACCGAGATAACCGGAGAGCCCGCCGGTTCCGACCAGTTTTTTCATCATTTCTTCTTTTGTATATTTTCCTGAAAAGCATAAATTGACGAGATCCCCCGCAGGCACTGTTCCTGCGCGTTCAGGACTGAACGGCCCCTCTCCGTGAAGGCCGTTGTTGACATCTACCACCCGGCCCCGATCATGCACCCCTATTGTAATGCCGCCGCCCATGTGAGTAATAATCATTTTCATATGCTCATATCGTTTGCCAAGAGAGGCTGCCGCCTTACGGGCGACAGCTTTTTGATTTAAAGCATGAAAAATGCTTTTTCGTTCAATTTCAGGCATGCCTGACATTTTAGCGAGCTCTGACATTTCGTCAACTACAACAGGATCCACAATATAAGATGGAATGTTGAGACCGTCAGCAATTTCTCTTGCGATAATACCTCCTAAATTGGAGGCATGCTGTCCGGCATAACCGCTTTTCAAGTCCTCAATCATGTCGTCATTCACTTCATATGTCCCGCCTTCTATCGGGCGGAGAAGACCGCCTCTGGCACAGACAGCATCAAATTTCGAGATATTAATGCCTTGTTCATGAAGCGTTTCGAGGATATGCTTTTTTCGAAACTCATACTGGTCAATAATATGGTCGAACTGCTGCAGCTCTTCTATGTTGTGTCTCAGTGTTTTTTCAAAAATACTGCGTTCATTATGAAAAACACCGATTTTCGTCGAAGTTGAGCCTGGATTAATGGTGAGAATGCGTTTTTCATCATGTAGCATTTCAAAACCTCCAGATCAATTTCTTAGCGTCTGCTTAATATATGGTGGCCGTTCTGCAAAAACTGGCTTCTTGAGCGGCGATTGCGTTCAATTCGCTCTTCAGCCAAGCGGTCAGCCGCTAAATACGTCGGAATGCCGTCACGCTGGGAAATGTCAAGGACCCGTTCAATATTAGCGTAAATGCCCTCAACCTTTTTCAGTGCACGTTCCGCATTATAGCCGTAAAGCTCATCCGCCACATTGATAACGCCGCCCGCGTTGATGACGTAGTCCGGTGCGTAAACAATGCCCATTTCGTGAATTTGATCGCCGTGACGAGTTTCTTTCAGCTGATTGTTAGCCGCGCCTGCAATCACTTTTGCTTTCAGCTGCTTAATAGTATCGTCATTGATGGTTGCACCAAGAGCACACGGCGCATAAATATCGCAGTTTTGTGAATAAATATCTTCTGGATCAACTGCATGTGCACCAAAATCTTGTACCGCACGTTCAACTGATTGCTTGTTGATATCCGTAACGATTAAGCTTGCTCCTTCTTCATGAAGGTGGCGGCATAGATTGTAAGCCACGTTGCCAACACCCTGTACAGCGATGGTTTTTCCTTCAAGAGAGTCTGTGCCGAATGCAGCTTTAGCGGCAGCCTTCATGCCTTTATACACTCCGTAAGCCGTAACAGGCGACGGATTTCCTGAAGAGCCGAATGCAGGGGAAATACCTGTGACAAAATCTGTTTCATCATGAATGATATCCATATCCTCAACCGTTGTGCCGACATCCTCAGCCGTAATATATCTGCCGTTAAGCCCTTGAATATAGCGGCCAAACGCGCGGAACATTTCTTCATTTTTATCCTTGCGCGGATCGCCGATGATGACCGTTTTTCCGCCTCCCAGGTTTAAGCCTGCCGCCGCGTTTTTATAGGTCATGCCTCTTGCAAGTCTGAGTGCGTCCTCAATTGCAGCCTCTTCATTTTCATATGTCCACATTCTCGTTCCGCCAAGTGCAGGTCCCAGCGTCGTATCATGAATTGCGATAATTGCTTTTAATCCTGATTGTTCGTCTTGGCAGAAAACCAATTGCTCATAATCGTATTGCTCCATATATTTAAACAGTTCCATATCAGTTCCTCCTAAAGTGTGTATTCTTCAGATGCGCATAATGCCAGCGCGATCGAATACAGTTTGTTTTCAGCGGAATCCGCTCGGCTCGTTAATGCAATCGGCGCTTTGGCTCCCGTAATGACAGCCGCCACGTGTGCTTTTGCAAAATAAATCAGTGATTTATATAAAATATTTCCCGCTTCAATCGAAGGAACGAGAAGAATATCGGCGCTGCCCGCTACGTCCCCCGAAATCTTTTTCTGAGCCGCAGCGATTTGCGATACTGCATTATCTAAGGCAAGCGGACCATCTACAATGCACCCTTTAATCTGCCCTCTTTTGTACATTTGGGCGAGAGCAGCTGCATTGACCGTCGCTTCCATCTTCGGATTTACCGTTTCTACCGCTGCAAGGGCAGCCGCTTTTGGCATATTGTTCCCTACTGCATGCGCGACATGAACAGCATTTTGAAGAATCTGCTGAAGCTCCTCCAGCGAAGGGGCGATGTTCATAGCCGAATCTGTCACAAACATCAGCCTCTCAAAACCGGGAATATCAAATACGGCCACATGAGAAAGGACACGGGATTTCCGCAGGCCTTCCTGTTTGTTTAATACCGCTTTAAGCAAAACAGACGTCGGCACATTCCCTTTCATTAAGACATCCGCTGTTTTTTGATGAACAGCGCGAACCGCTAGCATCGCTGATTCCTCCGGCGTATTGGCATGAATGATTTCCACTTGATGCCCTTGCATGGATGATGTCAAGTCGTTCAGTTTTTTGCTGTCGCCCACTAATAAAAAACGGACGGACAAATGCTCGGCTGCCAGTTTCACAGCCCGGATCACTTCCTCATCCTCAGCATGAGCAACCGCAATGGTCTTGTTTTTGTGCATCGACGCTTTGCCGATCAAATCTTTCAGCTTCATCAGTTACCACCTTTCTTGTCTCGACTCCGCTTTTTATTATGCAAGTTCTATGCCAGCTCGGTGCGATGCTGTCATGATGGATGCGAAGAAAGATTCGTGCAGACGTTTGCGCTTATTCTGCAAATTATTGCATGCCTTCATTTGCAAGGCCGTATTTATCCATTTTGTAATATAAATTTCGAATGCTGACGCCGAGAGCTTTCGCTGTTTTCGTACGGTTAAAATGATGCTTTTCCAGCGTTTGCTGAATCAAGTGAGCCTCAAATTTTTCAACGGCCTTAGACAGCTTTTCGCCTTCGATGTCAGGAAAATCAAAACCGGCTCCCTGTTCTGCGCTGTTTTCTTTTTGTTCTATTTCAAATACAGGCAAATGCTCTTTTTCAATCCATTCCATGTGCGGCTTCAGAAAAATCATTGCTCGTCCAAGGACATTTTCCAGCTCGCGGACATTCCCCGGCCAATGGTAAGCCGACAATGCCCGCAAAGCCTGCTGCGTCAGTCCCTTTACATTCCGGCCATAATCCCGGTTAATTTTTTGAATGAGCCTTTCACTGAGTGCTTCAATGTCTTCAATCCGCTGACGCAATGGGGGAATAGAGATGGGATAACGATTAATACGGTAATACAGATCTTCACGGAACGTTCCATCCGCCATTGCTTTTTCGATATTTACATTTGTGGCTGCAATAATTCTCACATTAACAGGGATTGCCTTCGTGCCTCCCACTCTGACGATCTCTTTTTCTTGAAGAACGCGCAGCAGCTTCGCCTGCATATTTTGCGTCAGCTCGCCGATTTCGTCTAAGAAAATACTGCCGTTATTGGCTTCTTCAAATAAGCCCTTCTTGCCGCCACGCTTTGCTCCCGAAAACGCGCCTTCCTCGTAGCCAAACAGTTCCGATTCCAGAAGATTTTCTGAAAGAGCGGCGCAGTTTACGCGGATGAATTTATTGTATTTCCTGTCGCTTTCGTTATGGATGGCATGGGCAAACAGCTCTTTTCCAGTGCCCGATTCTCCGCGCAGCAAAATCGTTGCCGGCGTTTTCGCTCCGAGCTTCGCCTGCTCAAGCGCAACCAGCATTTGCTCACTTTTGCCGATAATGTCGTCGAAGGTATATTTCGCTTCGAGCGTGCGGATAATCTGTCTGGCCCTGTTAAGCTCTGCGGTCAGCATTTTAATTTCTGACACGTCATGGATCACGCCGACACTTCCTTTTAAAATGCCATCCACAATCACCGGCGCTACATTGACGATGACCTCTTTTTCATTCGGGCCGACCTTCATTCTGACGCCGCGCACTGGGCGTCTTGTCTCAAGCACCTTTAAATGCATGCTTTCTCCTTCAGAAATATCAGTGCTTGCCGGCTTGCCGATAACTTCTTTTTCAGAAAGTCCCGTCATTTTTGTGTATGCTTTATTGATCAACAGGCCAATGCCATTTTCATTAACGACAGAAATCGCCTCATCAGAGGATTGTATAATCGCCTCCAGCATCGTGCGCACCTGTTTTAGATTTGTCACTTCCTCCGCCAGCTCGACCGCATCTGTAATATCCTTAAATACACAGAGTGCTCCGAGCAGACGTCCGCCTTCATCAATGATCGGCAGCCTGGTTGTTACAATTTGCAAATTTTCACCCAAAAGCTGCTTTTGATTGTATTCAGGCTCTCTTGTTTTTAAAATCCGAGGCATCTTAGTGCTCGGGATGACTTCTTTGATCGGGCGCCCAATGACTTCCTCGCGTTTTTTTCCCACCATTTTTTCAGCCATATGATTAAACAGAATGATCTCTTCATTGATATCAATAAAAATCATCCCGTCATGGGTGGAATTAAAGATCCGGTCATGCTTGTAGGTTTGTTCTTTTAACATTTGAATCAGCTGCTGTTTTTCTTCCATGAGCTGAAACACAATATAAGCCATCTTCCCCGGCATAACAATGGTCTGCTCATGCTTTTCCTGAAGAAGTTCGTCAAGTACAGCTTGATCACCCGTTGTATGAATGACGATATCCGGCTTTTGTTGTATGTATGGTTTCCAATCTGATGAAACGGCAATTCCATAATGTTTTGCTTCTTTTAATCCCGGCGCTTCGGGGTTTTTGTCAACCACGGCAATAATGTCTATGATGGCTGTTTTAATGAGAATTTGTAATAACGCCGTTCCCCTTTTACCGGCACCTACAATCAGTACCTTCTGCATCCCGATACCCCTTTGTATGAAAAAATTTGCATACCTATTTTTTCCGTTGCAATAATTTGCACAACCCTATGTTACCACGTTTTCTTCTCTTGACAAAATATTTTTTCCGCTGGACAATAAAGGAAATGAAAAATAAAGGGGTTTTCTGAACATGAGCCGACTTTTTGCGCTTTTGATTTTAGTGCTCCCCGGCGCCATTTCTGCTATGGGCATTAAACTGATGAGAGATATGCTTTTCGGCCATACGGTAAAGCCGTTTTCTTCTCTTTGGCTCCAAGGTTTATCAGGATTTATCTTTTTTGTTTTCGGCCTGTATGTGCTGGCCGGGTTCATCTTGTACAGAGACAGAAAACGCAATCAAGTCAGTCCGCGATTCAGAAAACAAAAGATGTAAAAAAGCCGGAGCGCGCTCCGGCTTTTTTGTTCGCACTATTCATCAGGCAAGACAGTCTTGGCAATCGTTTTGTCCAGCGCTTCATAATCATAATAAGAAATCGTTTCATACAGTTCCTTACGCGTCTGCATATCATCAAGCCCTTCTTTTTGCGACCCGCGCTCCCTTATCAGGCTAAACATCCGTTCATAAGCCTTTGCCGCAGCTCTGAGCGTGGTGACAGGATAGATCACCATCTGAACCCCCATAGCAGCAAATTCATCAGCATGATAATACGGCGTTTTCCCAAACTCCGTCATATTGGCAAGAAGCGGGACAGGGATCTGTTCAGCAAACTCGCGAAATTCGTTTTCCGTTTGAAGCGCTTCCGGGAAAATTGCGTCCGCTCCCGCCTCAATGTATGCCGAAGCGCGTTTTATGGCGGATGCAAGTCCTTCCTGCGCTCTTGCATCTGTACGGGCGACAATGACAAGTGATGGCGCCGCTTGTTTGATGGCTTTTATTTTTTGCGCCAATTCCTGAGCCGGGACAAGCTGTTTGCCATTCAAATGCCCGCATTTTTTCGGAAGCTGCTGGTCCTCTATTTGCACAGCTGCCACCCTTGCCTCCAGCATCTCGCGGGCAGTGCGGGCAGCGTTTAATACCCCGCCAAAGCCCGTATCGATATCAACGAGCAAAGGCAGGTCTGCTGCGCGGACAAGATCTTTTGCCCGTTCGGCCATTTCTGCCGACGTAACAATTCCGAGATCAGGCAGCCCCCTGCTGGCCGTATAAGCCGCACCCGATAAGTATAAGGCAGAAAAACCGGCCTCCTTCGCAAGCAAGGCGGCCATCCCGTCATGAGCGCCGGGAATTTGCAATATTTCCGGCGCGCACATCAGCTTGCGGAAGCGTTCAGCAAGCTCTTCTTGTGACGATTGCTTATTGACGATCCAAGACATGATACGAGTCCTCCTTCTACATACAGAACATATCGACAAAATCGTTTACACGCATGGTTTGCAATGTTTCATAACTGGTGCAGTTCTTGTAAATATGGTTTTGCTGTTTCTCAGAAAAATGGGTTTTGAGATTCGCAGAAAACTTTTCTAACAATTTTGGCACAGCCTCGTCTCTTCGAAAACGATGCCCCAGCGGAAATTCACATTCAACCATCTCTGTACTCGTTCCGTCTTTAAAATGAATCTGAACGGCATTTGAAATGGAGCGTTTATCTGGTTTAAGGTAATCTTCAGTATATGCTTTGTTTTCAGTTACTTCCATTTTTTCTCGAAGCTTATCTATTCTTGGATCACTTGCCGTATCTGCCTCATAATGCTGTGCAGTGATATCACCGAATATTAAACCAATCGCTGTGATGTATTGCAGACAATGATCGCGATCCGCCGGATTATGCAGAGGGCCTTTTTTATCAATGATGCGAATAGCTGATTCATGCGTTCTGATGACAACACGGTCAATTTCATCGATACGGTCTTTGACCTGCGGATGAAGAATGACGGCACACTCTGCCGCTGTCTGGGCGTGGAATTCCGCAGGATAAGAGACTTTGAACAACACATTTTCCATGACATAAGCGTCAAGCGGGCGGGCAAGCTTGATCTCTTTCTTATTGAATAATACGTCTTGAAATCCCCATCCCGGAGCGGTCAAAGCTGTCGGATAACCCATTTCGCCTTTTAACGCCATCAGTGCGAGATGAACGCCCCTGCTGGTCGCATCTCCTGCGGCCCACGATTTGCGCGAGCCTGTATTAGGTGCATGCCGATATGTCCTCAAGGCTGCATTGTCAATCCAAGCATTCGAAAGCGCATGATTGATTTCTTCCCTACCGCCGCCCAGCAGCTTTGCGGCTACAGCCGTCGTTGCCACCTTGACAAACAACACATGATCAAGACCGACTCGGTTTAAGCTATTTTCTAACGCCAGCACACCTTGAATTTCGTGAGCCTTAATCATCGCTTCAAGGATGTCACGGACCGTTAATGGCTCTTTTCCTTCAGACAGCCTCACTCGTGATACATAATCAGCCGCCGCAAGAATGCCGCCCAAATTATCTGACGGATGCCCCCACTCCGCAGCAAGCCACGTATCGTTGTAATCAAGCCAGCGGATCATACACCCTATGTTAAATGCTGCCCGTACAGGATCAAGAACATATGACGTTCCCGGCACTCTGCTTCCGTTTGGCACAAGGGTTCCGGGGACAATCGGGCCGAGCAGCTTGGTGCATTCGGGATAGCGGAGCGCTAAAATCCCGCAGCCGAGTGTATCAAGCAAAACGTGACCTGCCGTTGTAAACGCTTCTGAACTCGTAATCTCTTTCTCAAGCACATAGTCTGTTATTTCTTCAATGACATGATCCGTTTTCAACATTCGACCAATTCCTTTCATGATTTGGATTTGTTCTCATATCGCGGGCCGGTATAGCGGACACGAGGGCGGAACAAGCGGTTATTGGAATGCTGTTCCATCACATGTGCGCACAAGCCTGCTGTTCTCGCACTGAAAAAAACAGGCGTATACAATGGAATTGGTATGCCAAGCATCCAATACACCGGGGCGGCATAATAATCCAAATTCGGATAAAGCCCTTTTTCCCGCTCCATCAGCTGCTCCCCCGCTTCACACATTTCGTATAAGCGATGATCGCCGGCTTGATCGCATAGTTGCTGAAGCGCTTCTTTCATCATAAGCGCTCTCGGGTCCATTTTTTTCATATACACCCGGTGGCCGAAGCCCATAATTTTTTCTTTTTTTCTCAGTTTTGATAACAGGATTTGTTCAAAATCAGGCGTTGTTTTTGCCTCTAAGAGCATATACATGACCGCTTCGTTTGCGCCTCCATGTAGATTTCCCTTCAAAGATGCTACAGCTCCTGTCAATGCGCCATAAAGATCCGATTGTGTTGAGGCGATCACCCTGGCTGTAAAGGTTGAATTTGGCATCTCATGCTCGCTGTACAGGATAAGTGAACGGTCAAAGATCCGCTCTTCCAATGCGGATGGTATTTTTCCCGTCATCATGTATAAGAAATTCGCGCTGTAGGATAGGTGCTGAAGCGGGGAAATTGGTTTTCCTTTATTTATCATTCTATAGCTGCTTGCTGTGAGAGCAGGCATTTTTCCTAAAAGCTGATAGGCGCGCTCCTTGTTTGCAGAAGGCGATCGATCGTCAATTTGGCGGTCGTAGCCGGCAAGAGCTGACACCCCGGTTCGCAGACTATCCATCGGATGAGTATGTTCAGGCAGCAGCTCAAGCAGACGGACAATGTCAGCCGGCAGGTTTGAAGCGCTGTTGACCTTCCTTTTGACCGTTTCCGTTTCATTGTCAGCCGGCAGCCTCCCCTCCAGCAATAGATGCACCAGCTCAAGATAGCTTTTGGTTTTTGAAAGATCTATTAAATCATAGCCTCGAATCAATATCTGACTATACTGTGTGTCAAGATAAGAAATATTCGTTTCTGCTGCGACGACCCCGTCAAGACCTGGAGAAAAATGCTGTTTACCATCCATATCCTCAACCTCCGCTTTGCGTTATTATCTGTCAGATTGTGCCAAGCAGGTGCTTGGAAATAATGAGTCTTTGAATTTCATTTGTGCCTTCATAAATTTGTGTTACCTTTGCGTCCCTAAGCAGCCGTTCGACCGGATAATCCTTCATATAACCATATCCTCCATATATCTGGACTGCCTCAAGTGCAGCTTTCACCGCTGAATCAGAAGCAAATTGTTTAGCCATGGACGCTTCCTTTCCGCAGGCCAGACCGCGGGTATGGAGATCTGCCGCATGATAGACAAGGTGCCTTGCCGCCTCTGCTCTTGTCGCCATATCGGCGAGCTTAAACGATATGCCTTGATTGGCTGCGATAGGCCTGTTGAATTGGACACGCTGTTTCGCATAAGCAACCGCATATTCCAGGGCAGCCTCTGCGATTCCCAGCGCTTGTGCCGCAATGCCGATGCGCCCCACATTCAGGTTCGCCATTGCGATTTTAAATCCATCCCCCTCTTGGCCCAGTAAGTTCTCTTCCGGCACTTCCGCATTTTCAAATATCAGCTCTGTTGTGTTGGAACCGTGAAGCCCCAGCTTTCTTTCTTTTTTGCCGACTGTAAAACCAGGTGTGTTCTTTTCAACGATAAAAGCCGAAATCCCGTTCCTGTTTTGGCCTGGGGCAGTTAAAGCAAACGTAATATAGAGGTCAGCGGCACCCCCGTTCGTTATGAAGATTTTCGATCCGTTTAAAATATATTTGCCGTTCTTTTTGATTGCTGTGGTGCGAAGGCTCCCGGCATCCGATCCAGAGTAAGGCTCAGTCAGCGCAAATGCACCCAAATAGTTTCCTGAGGCGAGTTTCGGTATATACTTCACTTTTTGCTCTTCGTTTCCGAAGTACAAAATCGGATTTGTGCCCACTGAGGAATGAACCGAAAGAATGACACCGACCGCCGCGCTGATTTTAGAAATCTCATGAATGGCCAAAATATAAGAAACAACGTCCGCTCCAGCGCCGCCATATTGTTCCGGCACTGGTATTCCCATCAAGCCGTGTTCACCCATTTTCTTCATTAGCTGAAATGGAAATTCATCTGTTTTCTCCATGACCTCCGCAGCAGGAGCAATTTCTTTTCGGGCAAAATCACGCACCATCTTTCGCATCATGACTTGCTCTTGGGTTAAATGCAACTTGGCCACCCCCGGGTTGGAATTGACTTCAGGTATTCTTCTCCTCGCCGTAATGATAAAAACCGCGTCCGCTCTTTTTGCCGAGCCACCCTGCTTTGACGTACTTACGAAGCAGCGGGCAAGGGCGGTACTTGGAGTCACCAAGCCCGGAGTGAAGGACTTCCATAATCGACAAACATGTATCCAGCCCGATAAAATCAGCTAACTTAAGGGGTCCCATCGGGTGATTCATACCAAGTTTCATAACCTGGTCTATTGCGTCTGGCTCAGCTACCCCCTCATAAAGGCAATAGATGGCTTCATTGATCATTGGCAAAAGCACACGATTGGAGACAAATCCGGGAAAATCATTGACTTCGACCGGCGTTTTCCCCATTTTTTCCGCTAATGCAATAATGGCTAACGCAGTTTCATTTGATGTCGCCAGGCCGCGAATGACTTCAACCAGTTTCATCACAGGAACGGGGTTCATAAAATGCATGCCAATGACATGTTCAGGTCGGTTTGTGACAGCTGCAATTTCTGTTATCGGCAAGGAGGATGTATTGCTGGCCAAAAGCGTATGAGCCGGGCAAATAAGATCAAGGTTTTTGAACAATTTAGTTTTTGCCGTCATGCTTTCTGCAATTGCTTCAATCACAACATCCGCATGCTGCGCCTCCTCCAGCGCCGGGGAAAGAGAAATACGGCTGATAACAGCCTTCACTTCTGCTTCCGTCTTTCTTCCTTTTTCAGCATCGCGGGTCAAATGCTTTTTTATGTGCTGAAACCCCGTTTCCGCTGCCTCAGGATTCAAATCATACAGCCGCACATAAAAGCCGGCTTCAGCCGCTGTTTGGGCAATTCCGCTTCCCATTTGTCCGGCGCCGGCTACCATGATATGTTTGATTTCCATTCAAATCCCCTTCTCCGTCAATGTTTAATGAACTTGAACCAAGACAGCGTCTCCCTGAGCCGCTCCGCTGCAAATAGCAGCAATCCCCAGTCCACCTCCCCGGCGCTTTAATTCGTACACAAGTGTCATCAAAATTCTCGCACCGCTAGCACCGATCGGGTGGCCCAGTGCAATTGCTCCGCCATTGACGTTTACTTGTTCAAGATCAAACCCAACGATTTTTTCACATGTTAATACAACAGAAGCAAATGCTTCATTGACTTCAAAAAGGTCAATATCCTGTAATGTAAAGCCGGTCTTTTTCAGCAGCTTGTTTATTGCGTATCCCGGGGCCGCCGCAAGCTCATGCGCTTGCATTCCGGCTGTTGAAAAACCAAGAATGGTTGCAAGAGGACGCTTTCCAAGTTCAGCGGCTTTTTCCTCAGACATTAATACAAATGCTCCCGCTCCGTCGTTGACTCCCGGCGCATTGCCGGCTGTAATGGATCCGTCACTCGAATAAATCGGAGAAAGTTTCGCAAGCTGATCGAGAGTGGTATCGCGGCGAATCGCTTCATCTTTGTCAACAATGTTTGTTTTTCCTTTCCGGCCAAGCCAGCTGACAGGAACAATTTCATCATCAAACTTTCCTTCATCGACCGCAGCAGCCGACCGCTTATGACTTCGAAGGGCCCATTCATCCTGCTCTTTACGTGAAATGCCATATTCCTTGGCCGCCGTATTTCCGTGAACGGCCATGTGCACTTCATCAAAAGCGCACATTAATCCGTCGTAAACCATTAAATCCCTCAGCTCCCCGTTACCCATCCGTGCCCCCCAGCGGCCAGCGGGAACAGCATACGGAATATTGCTCATGCTCTCCATGCCTCCGGCAACAAGAATGTCCGCATCACGCGCCCGAATCATTTGGTCACATAGAGTGACAGCGCGAAGGCCAGAGGCGCAAACTTTATTTAGTGTTTCCGATGGCACACTCCAAGGCAGTCCGGCTATACGGGCAGCTTGCCGGGAAGGTATCTGGCCCGCACCGGCTTGGACAACCATACCCATGATGGCGCCTTCCGCCTGATCTCCAGAGACTCCGGCACGCTTTAACGCCTCTTTCATAGCAGCGCCCCCGAGTTCAGCAGCTTTTACTTCTTTTAACGCACCTCCAAATTTGCCAAACGGGGTTCTTGCGGCACTTACAATGACTGTTTTCCTCATGGTTTCACCTCAAATCAAAAGATAGACAGCGCTTACATTTCTGGGTGTCTTCTATGAATGTATGCTTTGAAACAGGTATGAATGAATGAAAAAGAAGGCTGCACCGGCAGCCTTCTTGAAAACTAATTTGTTCTATTCAATTTCTTAGCGATGGCAGCAGCCCGCTCAGGAAAATCTGTGAAAATGCCGTCTGCTCTCATTTTCATCAAATGCTCCATATCGTCTGGCCGATTGACTGTATAAGGCCTTACCTTAATCGAGCTATTTCGCATTTGCTGCAGCACTTCATCCGTTACCGCCGGGCTATGCAGCTTTGGGTGGTAGCCGGCTGCCGGAATGGATTTTACATATTGATCAGCCTGATATAGCACATCTGAGGTCAGCACCGCCCGTTCAATATGGGGTGCCAGCCGGCCGCATAACGCTAAGCTTTCATGGTTAAATGCGGACAGAATCGTTCTTTCTTCTATTTTAAATCGCTTTACTGTCTCAAGCACTTTTTCTTCCATTCCTTCATAGCGGATCACGCTATTTTTCAATTCAATGTTAATCAGAAAATCCTTTTTTTCCGCCCACGAGAGCACGTCTTCAAGCAGCGGCACCCTTACATCGCCGACTGTTTGTTGATGACCGGCAGCCGCATCAGCGGTTTTCAAAACATCGTACCTCGTGTCCTTTACGAAACCTTTTAAGGATGTCGTCCGGTCAAGCCTTTCATCATGAATAACAACAATATGTCCGTCTTTTGTCAGCTGAACATCTAGCTCGATTCCATCCGCTCCGTTTTCAATCCCTTTTTCAAATGCAATCATTGTATTTTCGGGATAATGACCTGATGCCCCCCGATGGGCAAAAATCTTTGTCATTGTTTCACCTCAAGCCTAAAGTTGCCCGTTTTCTCTATTATACTGATTTAGGCCTTGTCACTCTAGAATGAAGTGTTTTTGTACTCTGACTACTGTGCGTAATAAGAGTCAATTCCGGCGACAATCGCGTCAGCAGCTTTTTTTTGATATTCTTCACTCCCAAGCTTGTCCGCATCAGAGCTGTTTGTAATAAATCCAAGCTCAGCCAGCACACTCGGCATTTTTGAATATGTAATGACATAAAAATCCGATTCTTTCACACCCCTGTCTCTTGTTTGCAAGGATGATACCAGCTCTGACTGAATATCTGATGCCAGCCGCTGACTGTTTTCCGCTTCATAATCAGACTGAAAGTACGTTTCCGTGCCTGAAGCAGAGGAAACGCCCGAATTCACATGAATACTGACAAAAAGATCAGCATGGTTTGCACTTGCTTTTGCCACTCTTTCCTCCAAGGTCAGAAAATGATCATCCATCCTTGTAGCAACAGGAATTGCTCCTTCCGCTTTCAGCTTGTCCACAACATAACCGGAGACAGCCAAATTAATATTTTTCTCTAACAGCCCGTTTCCGACTGCCCCGCTGTCTTTGCCACCATGACCGGCATCAATATATACCGTTTTCCCTGCTATCGGCTCTGCCGCTTGTGCACAGGGCGCGAGCATAAAAGCCAATCCGCATATCGCTAAACTCCTCCATAACATTCTCAATGTTTCTCCCTCCGGTCTGTCATTACGAGTTCTTTTGCAGCTGAATATCTTCCAGCTGTAAGGTTCCGTTTTCTTTTTTTGTATATTTCACCTGGACTTTTGTGTGATCTGGCAGGTCCTCACAATCGTCGCGTTTGTCCCTTGGAACTTGTATCATGGTTTCTTCTCCGTTAAGGGAAACGGCGATTGTATGAGGATCAGCCGAACCAATGTATTTTCCCTCTTCTGTAAACTTTGGGACTGAATCATCTGCGCTTGCAATACTGCATCCGGAAAGCAGCAGCACAGTTAACAGAAATAGACCAGTTTGTTTCACATGATCACCTCTTCCTGATGTTTGGCTTTTATCTTTGACCAGAATGGCGGATTTGTAAAGCTGGCACGAAAGCTGGCACGACGTTTCCATGATTTTCAAAAGGGCTATCTGACCTGCTGATTTCCTGTTGTTAGAAAGAAAGCAAGCGGATCTGTCTATGAAGATGTCTCTAAAAGAGCTGCATTTTAGAAAAAATTAGCGGAAAGAAGCAACTTTTTATTCATTTTAAAAAAATTGTTGAATAGAGTGAGCAGATGGTTTGACGGAAGGGTTGGACAGGCGTAAGCTTTTAAAGAATATTTACTTTACAGAAAGAAGATACAGCTCATAAAAAAATTCGTTTTGATGCTAGCCGCGGAGGTCATCACTTGCTCCATTCGCCATCAAATCAAAGACGGCTACAAGAGCCCCGAAAAAGAGCGCAGAAAACCACATTCGGCACTCAAGATATTCAGCCGGTGAAGCAGATTGATTGCATCAAATTTTACATATAGGCTAGAATATGTGCGAATCCAAACGAAAGAAGATGATCTTATGAATCCAAAGTACAAACCGCTCTTTGAACCATTTACATTTCGAAGCGGCGTTACGATTGACAACCGGATCACGGTTGCTCCAATGACCCATTATTCTTCCAACGAGGACGGCACGATTTCTGAAGCGGAGCTGGACTACATCATCCCCCGTTCAAAAGAAATGGGAATGGTGATTACAGCATGCGCAAACGTCACGCCTGATGGAAAAGCATTTCCCGGACAGCCAGCCATCCATGACGACTCAAATATTGCCGGGCTAAAAAGATTAGCGCAAGCCATTCAAGCACAAGGGTCAAAAGCGATTGTGCAAATTCATCACGGCGGAACTGAATGTCCTCCTGAGCTTGTTCCGAATCAGGATGTTGTCGCGCCAAGTGACGTGTTTGATAACGGTAAACAAATTGCCCGCGCATTGACAGAGGCAGAGGTTGAAAACATTGTGAAGGCTTTTGGAGAAGCGACAAGACGTGCCATTGAAGCCGGCTTTGACGGTGTCGAAATTCACGGTGCAAACGGCTACTTGATTCAGCAGTTTTATTCTCCAAAAACAAATCAGCGCACAGACCGCTGGGGAGGAAGCGACGAGAAACGATTAGCCTTCCCGCTTGCTATTGTGGATGAGGTGAAACAAGCAATTGCTGATCACGCGAAAGGTGCATTTTTAGTCGGCTACCGTCTGTCTCCGGAAGAGCCAGATACACCGGGACTGACAATGACAGAAACCTTCACGCTTGTTGATGCCTTAGTAGAAAAAGAACTGGATTACCTCCATATTTCATTGATGGACGTCAACTCCAAAGCGCGCCGCGGCGCAGACCCAACACGTACACGTATGGACTTATTGAATGAACGTGTCGGACACAAGGTGCCGCTGATTGCTGTTGGTTCCATCCATTCTGCTGATGACGCGCTTGCTGTGCTTGAAAACGATATCCCGCTGGTGGCGATGGGGCGTGAAATTTTAGTGGATCCTGATTGGGCTGTAAAAGTAAAAGAAGGACGCGAAAAACAAATTGAAACTGTGATAAAAGGCACAGACAAAGAAAAATATCACTTGCCTGAGCCGCTATGGCAAGCGATTGTGAACACACATGGATGGGTTCCTTATAAAGATTAATTTGATGTGACTGCCGGAATATTTCGGCAGTCTTTTTTATAAAAAAAGACCCTTAGGAAAGGGTCCTTTTCGTCAATCGAATAATTTGTGCAAATATTTAAACGGCAAAATGAGAAGCTGCCCAATTACTTCGGTTAGAAAATCGAACAGCAGTCCGTCACGTTTTCTGTTTTTCTTTTTTCTCTTTTTCATGCGTATGTCTCCTATATACTTCAATTGCTCTTTATCCTACGAACATCCAGCGTAAAGGGTTTCAATCCGTTTTTGCCTTTCTGTTTCTTATGGTCCAACCAACGAATATACATACGACCATTGCAGCAAAAGAAATGAAGTCAATCAGCATGCCTATTTTGTGTGACTCCACAACGATGTTTGAATTGACACAAAGCGAAAGAATAAATATAGCGATTAGCAGCCCGTACGTTTCACGCATTTTCGATCACTCCAAGCGTATAAACCAAATAGTCATCAATCTTCCGCATTTATTATAACAGATTTATCCAAAAATAAAACGCCTCCTATTTATCAGTGGAAACCAATAAATAAAAGACGTTTGATTTAAGTGCTTTTGCTGATCATGCTTAAGAAGCCTTATGTTCTAATCTCAGCTTATCCGCAACCATCGCAATGAACTCTGAATTTGTAGGTTTTGCCTTCGTCATGCTGACTGTATAACCGAACAATGAGGATATGGAATCAATATTCCCTCTGCTCCATGCCACTTCAATTGCGTGGCGGATCGCTCTCTCTACACGGCTAGCGGTTGTATTGAATTTTTTGGCGATGTCCGGATAGAGGACTTTTGTAATACTGCCGAGCAGTTCGATGTCGTTATACACCATTGAGATCGCTTCACGCAGATAGAGATAGCCTTTAATATGTGCAGGGACGCCGATTTCATGGATAATGCTTGTGATGCTCGCGTCGAGATTTTTCCTTTTTGGTTCAGGCTGGCTGCTGCGTATAATGCTGCTTTGTGATGACGGCGCGCGATGCGTCACACTGCTGGCATTTCCGCTGACCTGGCGAATATGGCCGACAAGGTTTTCCATATCAAACGGTTTGAGAATAAAGTAGGACGCTCCTAAATCGACGGCCTTTTTCGTGACATCTTCCTGTCCGAAGGCTGTCAGCATGATGACGTTTGGCTGTTTTTTCAGATCTGATTCTCTCAGTCGCTCTAAAACAGCAAGTCCGTCCAAATGCGGCATAATAATGTCCAAGACGAGCACATCAGGATCTTTTTCTTTAAATAGCGACAGACATTCCTGTCCGTTATAAGCAACTCCGATGACTTCCATGTCTTCCTGTCCTTCTATATATTCACTCAACAGGCTTACCAGCTCTCGATTATCGTCAGCAACACAAACTTTAATTTTCTCCACGTTTCTTCCTCCCCAAATGTAGTTAACAGGATTCCACCTTGCTACATGTTTACATTCGACAAAACCGCTATATACCCTCTAAAAAAAATCATAACTAACAATAATAGTGGCATATCTTCGTTATTCTATGTTTTTCTCTGTTTTTCGACTAAAAATGAAATTTGACAAATAAGGAAACGTGAATTTGTCGAAAAATCTTCTTTTGTTCATTTTAACGTATGTATGATGAGAAGTGAAGAGGGAGAAAAGCAAAAAAACTGCCGGAATTCCGGCAGTTAGCTTGCTTTTTCTTTTCCGTAAATATCGATTCCTGCTTCAGACAGCATCCATTCAATATGCACACCGTAGCCGCTTGTCGGGTCATTGACAAACACATGGGTAACGGCGCCGACGACCTTTCCATTTTGAATGATTGGACTTCCGCTCATGCCTTGTACAATGCCGCCTGTTTCCTTCAGCAGTCTTGGATCGGTAATTTTTAAGACCATTCCTTTTGTAGCCGGAAACTTTTGAGGTGTCGTGCTGACGATTTCGATATCAAATTTTTCTACCTTATCATCATCAATGACCGTTAAGATTTCAGCAGGCCCTTTTTTCACTTCATTTGAAAAGGCAACCGGCAGCGCCTTGTCTGAGATTTTGTTTTTAATCGGCTGATGCAGCGTGCCGAAGATTCCAAATGGGCTGTTTCTGTTAATGTCCCCGATCGTTTTGCGTTCAGAGGAAAATCGCGCCAGTTTTTCTCCAGGATTTCCGCCTGTCCCTTTTTCAATTGATGTTACAGTCGATTTGACGATTTCTCCATCTTCCACGACAATTGGTTTTTTCGTATCCATATCGGAGATCACGTGGCCAAGCGCTCCGTATTTTTTTGTTTTCGGCTCATAAAAGGTCATTGTGCCGATGCCTGCGGCAGAATCCCTGATATATAAACCGATTCGGTATTTGCCTTCAGCTTCATCCTTTTGAGGAATCAGCTTTGTTTTGATCTTCTGTTTATCACGTTTGATCAGCAAATCAAGAGACTCTCCGGTTTTTCCCGCTTTTTGAATAAACGGGGCAACATCATTCATTTTTTCAATTTTCTGTCCATTCATCTCAATAATAATGTCGCCTGCTGTAATACCTGCCGATTCACCAGGGGATTTTTTCCCTTCGCTTGTGTTAATTTGATGAAATCCGACCACAAGCACTCCCACGGAATGAAGTTTGACACCGATCGATTGCCCGCCCGGTATGACTTTTAAATCCGGTAGAACTTGCACTTTTGTTTTTTTGATTGGAAATCCGGCAAGATCATATACTAATTCTGACTGGCCTGATTTTTTGCCTGTGACTTTGATTTCATGCGGGTCTTTCTCAACTGTAAACGCTTCTGATGATTTTTCCTGGGCGTTTACAGATAAACTCGTTTCAATCGCTTGTGTTTGGGTTTCAAATACTCTCATTTGCGTTGGAATCAGTAAATACTCTTTTAATGGTTTGCATAAACCTACACTTAATAACGAAACAAGGAGAATTAAACCTATTGCTTTTCTGATGTTATCCGGCATTCACTACTTCACTCTCCTCGCTCCTACCCCACACCTTCTTTATGAATTGCTGCTACATCATTACTTTTGCCTTCTCAGCCCTTATTTATAACTGTCATATAAAGAAAAACATTGGATATACTGATAAACGAATGGATGAGTATACAAAAAAAATAAGCTGCGCATATGCGCAGCTTTAGACTGTTGACAAAAGTTTAAAATCGAATAAAGTTTTAAACTTTTGTCATCCTTTCAGCGTGATTGAAAACCCTTGAAGTCTAGAAAGGGCGGGTGCTGTCATTCGTGAGCACCGTCGCTTAGACTTGACAACGATTGCGAGGGTTTGTCAGCACGCTGAAGCTGCTGCGTATATTGCGCAGCTTATCCAGTTGTTTTGACTTGATCCGCTTGTTTTAACAGCTCTTTCGCATGGCGTTTTGTTAGATCTGTGACTTCGACTCCTGCTATCATGCGCCCGATTTCCGCCACCTTCTCTTGTTTAGTCAGCGGCTTTACACGCGTCGTCGTTCTTCCGTCTTTTAATTCTTTCGCAATGTAAAGATGGGTATCGGCCATGGCTGCCACCTGAGGCAGGTGCGTAATGCAAAGCACTTGTGATCCCATTGATACTTTGTGAATCTTTTCAGCAATAGCCTGAGCGACCCTGCCGCTTACGCCTGTATCTACCTCGTCAAATATAATCGAGGTAACGTCCTGCTGTGAGGAAAAAATGCTTTTAATGGCAAGCATGACCCTTGACAGCTCTCCGCCGGAAGCAACTTTAGAAAGAGATTTCAGCGGCTCCCCCGTATTGGTAGAAATCAAAAACTTCACCAGATCAATCCCTTGTTCAGTGAGCTGAACAGGCTGCCCGTTTACAACCGGCGCTTCCTCACCGCGGGTTGCTGTTCTGACCTTAAACTCCGTATCGAAAGTCGACTTTTCCATATATAAGCTTTTCAGTTCACGATGGATTTCGTCAGCCAGCTTTTTCGCCCATGTTTTTCGGATTCGGGAAACGTTTGCCACTTCTACTGCAACATCTTTACCAACCGAATCCAGCTCCTGCTTCAGGCTCTGAAGATGGCTGTCTCTGTTTTCAATTTGATCAATCTCTTCTTCAATTTTAGAAGCATATTCTAAAATATCCTCAACGGTTGCCCCGTATTTCCGCTTTAGCTGCTTAATCTCATTAAGACGCGCCTCAATAAAATTCAATCGTTCCGGGTCATATTCAAGCTCATCCAGCATATTTCTCATCTGAAATGTAGCGTCCTCCAAAAGATAGTAGGAGTTCGAAACACTCTCAGACAGTTTTTGCAGCGGTTCGTTAATATCGGATAAATCTTCAAGCTGAGACGACGCCATTCCGACCCAGTCCAGACCGCCCTGCTCGCTGCGCAGCGCATTATAAGCATTTTGCAGTGATTCAAATATTTTCTCAAAATTTGAAATTTGCTGACGCTCTTCTTGCAACTGCTCATCTTCGTTCAGTTCGAGTTTTGCTGATTCAATTTCTTCCAGCTGAAATTGAATCAGATCAAGCCGGTGCGCCATTTCCTGCTCACTTTCAGAAAGCTGCTTCAACTTTTTAAGCAGCTTCATGTAGCGCTGATAACCTTCCTGATATGCTTGAAGTGCGCTTTCCACTTCGGCTCCCGCAAACTTGTCCAATAGCTGAAGATGATTTTCGTCCTCCATTAACAGCTGGTTATCGTGCTGCCCGTGAATATCTAATAAAAGCCTGCCGATTTCTCTTAGCGACGCAATCGTTACAAGTTTGCCATTTACCCGGCATACGCTTTTTCCGTTCGTGCTGATATCCCTTCTCATGACGATCATTTCATCTGAAACGTCAATCCCCTGTTCAGCACAAACGTCAAAAACGGGATGGCCGCTGTCTAACTGAAACAGCCCTTCAAGCTCGGCTTTTGTTTCTCCATACCTGACAAATTCAGATGAGCCGCGGCCACCGACTAAAAGTGAAATGGCATCTATGATGATGGATTTGCCGGCTCCGGTTTCTCCTGTTAAAACCGTAAGCCCGCGTTCAAAAGAAACCGTCAGTTCCTCAATAATGGCAAAGTTTTTAATCGATAATTCAGCTAACAAACAGCATTACACCTCTTATCTTTGTTAGATTTCCTTTACAGCAGCTCTAGGAGCCTGCTTTTTACGCCGTCGGTATCTTCAGGAGTCCGGCAAATAATTAAGATGGTGTCATCTCCGCAAATGGTCCCCATAATTTCGTCCCAGTCCAGATTGTCCATCAGCGCTCCGATTGCCTGGGCATTGCCCGGCATGGTTTTCAGCACAATCATATGGCTTGCTGAATCTATTTTCACAAAAGCATCCATCAGTGACCGTTTCAGCTTAGACAGCGGATTGAAACGCTGGTCCGCCGGTAGGCTGTATTTATATGAGCCATTATTTGTCGGCACCTTCACAAGGTGAAGCTCTTTAATATCGCGTGAAACCGTGGCTTGTGTGACCTTGTATCCATCCTGCTTCAGCATGTCAACCAATTCATCTTGGGTTTCGATTTCATTGCTTGTAATGATTTCTCTGATTTTGATATGCCTCTGGCCTTTGTTCATGTAAGCACCTCTATTTCCAGCTTATCTGTTCTTATATGGTATATGATTCTCCGTAAAAAGTACATGAATGCAGAAAAAAGGAATAATAGCGCCCTATTATTCCGGTACATCTGCTTTTTTTTCTTTTAACGTCCTATGTGCTTCTTCCACTATGCGGCTGATTTCCTCTTCAGGCAAGCCTGCGCCTTCTTGACCTTCACCCGGCCACTGCAAATGAAGGAGAAATTCAATATTTCCGTCTCCTCCCGTAATTGGAGAAAATGACAGGCCTTTGCAGAGATAGCCCTCGCTAGCCGAAAAACTGACCATACGCCGCAGGACATCTTCATGCACCTTCGGATCTCTGACAATGCCTTTTTTGCCGACGGATTCCCGGCCTGCTTCAAACTGAGGCTTGACAAGCGCAATACAATCGCTGCCTGGTACAAGCAATGTTTTTAAAACAGGCAGGATCAGCCGAAGTGAAATAAAGGATACATCAATCGTAGCAAACTCCGGCATGCCCTTTGTGAAGTCTGCCGGAGTCGCATAACGAAAATTCGTGCGTTCCATCACAACGACGCGTTCGTCCTGTCTTAGCTTCCATGCAAGCTGGTTGTAGCCCACATCCACCGCGTACGACTGTTTTGCGCCGTTTTGCAGAGCACAGTCCGTAAAGCCGCCGGTGGAGGAACCGATATCAATCATAATTTTCTCCTGAACAGAGACAGGAAATTCTTTCAATGCTTTTTCAAGCTTTAATCCGCCTCTGCTCACATATTTCAGCGGGTTTCCTTTGATGGTCAACGGAAGCTCGCGGTCAATTTTTTCACCAGGCTTGTCCAAGCGGTTTTCATTCGAATACACGATTCCTGCCATAATGGCCCGTTTCGCTTTTTCCCGCGTTTCCGCAAGCCCTCTTTCCACTAGTAATACATCTAATCGTTCTTTCTTAGCCGTCATGATCCAATTCCTTTATGTGTCTTGGGCGGTGCCAGCAATCGAATTCGGTCTGCCACCTGCTGTTTCGTTAATCCGATTTCTTCAAGAAGCGCCGTTACGCTTCCATGTTCTATAAATCGATCCGGTATGCCCATTCTGTCAATCGGCGTATGGTACATCCCCTGGTCATGAGCGAATTCTAAAACCGCGCTTCCAAATCCGCCTTCTAAGACCGCTTCTTCAATCGTTAGAATCGGCAATCCTTCATTTAGTATGTCCTTCATCATCTTTTCATCAATCGGCTTAATGAATCGCGCGTTGACGACGCGTACGGAAAGGCCTTCTTTTTGCAGCTCTTCAGCAGCTTCAAGCGCCATTTCAATTGTTGTTCCAAATGTTAAGATGACCGCGTCGTTACCCGGACGCAGCACCTCCCACGTGCCGATTGGAATCGTTTTAAGCTGTTCATCCATTTTGACGCCGAGGCCGTTTCCGCGCGGAAAACGCATGGCGATCGGACCGCCGTCATAGCTCAGCGCTGTATGAACCATATGCTGCCCTTCATTTTCATCCTTTGGCATCATTAAGACCACATTTGGAATGTGGCGCATAAACGCGATATCAAATACGCCTTGATGCGTCTCTCCGTCTGCACCGACTAATCCGGCGCGGTCGATTCCGATAAACACATTGGCGTTTTGACGGCAGATGTCATGAACAACCTGGTCATATGCACGCTGCAGGAAGGTTGAATAGATAGCCAGAAACGGCTTCATGCCTTGTAATGCCATTGCGGCTGCCATTGTAGCCGCATGCTGCTCTGCAATGCCGACGTCGAACATTCGGTCAGGAAATTCCTGCGCAAAGCCTTCAAGCTTCGAACCCACAGGCATTGCCGGTGTTATCGCCACGATTCGCCCGTCCTCACGTGCCATTCGCTGTACTGTGCCGCTGACAAGGCTGCTCCATGCAGGCGCTGCGGCTTTTGGTTTTACAAAGTCACCTGTATTAATTTTATATGGGCCGGTTCCATGCCACGTACCGGTCGTATCGGTTTCAGCAGGTTTGTACCCTTTTCCTTTTTTGGTGATCACATGCAGCAGGACAGGGCCTTTGGTTTTTTTAGCGTATTGAAGATTCTCAATCAGCTCATGATAAGAATGTCCGTCCACCGGGCCTAAATAAGTAAATCCGAGTTCCTCGAAAAACATGCCTGAGACAAGCATATACTTCAGGCTGTCTTTGACACGTTCTGCCGTGGCGGCAAGCTTGCCCCCAACAGCCGGAATCTTCTTAAACAGATATTCAAGCTCATCTTTCACCCATTGGTATTTCCCGGCTGTTCGCAGACGTCCGAGCATGGAATGAATAGCGCCGACGTTCGGAGCGATACTCATTTCATTATCGTTGAGGATAACAATCATGTCTTTTTTCTCGTCACCGATATGGTTCAGCGCTTCAAGCGCCATTCCGCCGGTCAGTGCACCGTCACCGATAATCGGAATGATAAACTCATCCGTTCCTTTAATATCGCGAGCGGCCGCCATTCCCATCGCACCTGACAAGGAAGTTGAGCTATGCCCGGTTTCCCATACGTCATGTTCGCTTTCGCTCCGCTTCGGGAATCCGCAAAGCCCTTTATATTGTCGAAGGGTCTCAAATTCTCTTCCCCGGCCCGTCAGCAGCTTATGGACGTAAGACTGATGACCTACATCCCACAAAAACTTGTCTTTCGGGCTGTTAAATTCCTTATGCAATGCAACGGTAAGCTCAACAACACCCAAATTAGGGCCAATGTGTCCGCCAGAAGCCGATAAAGTCGTAATCAGAAACTGACGGATTTCATCACTTAATTTCTCTAATTCATCAATGGACATGTTTTTTAAAAACGACGGGTCCTGTATTGATAAAAGATCCAAAGCGGATCAACTCACTTTCAGCATGAATTTCTGCAATGATATATGTCTTAAATGCCGAGCTGAACTCAGATCATTTCTCAGGCATAAAAAAAGACAAACGCGCTCTTCCTTTTGTTTTTTCATCGAAACTGCTTACATTTTACCATATGTCGTGCAGCCGCTTCAAATAAGGATCGTTTTAGTGGTCTCTTGCCGCAATTAAATCACAAAGCTCATACAAAAGGTCTTTTTGAAGGGAGAGACCGCCAATCAAGCGCTTTGCTTCTTCTATGTGACCATCCAATTTCTTTTTGGCCCCTTCCAGTGACAGAAGTGACGGATACGTTGATTTTTCGTTCGTTGTATCCGAGCCGACACGTTTGCCGATTTTCTCTTCACTGCCTTCTACATCTAAAATGTCGTCTCTGATTTGAAAACCGATTCCAATGTGGCTGCTGAAGGCGCGCAATGTTTCAATTTCTTCCTCAGGTGCATCCGCCAAAATAGCGCCGGCGATGACGCCAAAACCGAGCAGTTTGGCTGTTTTCCGTTCATGAATGGATTCAAGTTCTTCAAGCGTGACCTGACGATTTTCTGCTTCCATATCGGCGATCTGCCCCCCGACCATGCCCTCGGTTCCCGCCGCTGAAATCAGTTCATTCACAAGACGAAGTCGCTTCTCAGCAGATACCTCGTCTGACACATGGGACGTAATCAGCTTAAAGCTTTCCGTAAGCAGCCCGTCTCCCGCTAAAACAGCCGTGGCTTCACCAAATACTTTATGGTTTGTCGGTTTTCCGCGGCGCAGATCATCATCGTCCATGCAAGGCAGATCATCATGAATTAAGGAATACGTGTGAATCATTTCAACAGCGCACCCGACTGGGATACCGTCTTTTTCACTTTTTCCGTATGCATTCAAAACCGCCAGCACGATGAGAGGCCGCAGCCGCTTTCCTCCGGCCTCAAGGGAATACAGCATAGATTTCTTTAATGAATCCGGGATATTAAGGTTTTCTGTATATACAAAGAGCTGTTCTTCAACCGCTTTTTTACGCTCCGCCAGAAAACTAGCTAATTTATTTGTCACCTTCGTCTTCCTCCTGAACACTAAAAGGTGCCAGTTCGCCGTCTTCTTTTAAAATGAAGTCCATTTGCTTCTCTACTTTTTGAAGCTTTTCATGGCACATTTTTGAAAGGGCCATTCCTTCTTGAAAGTAGTTAATTGCTTGCTCCAGAGGCACATCGCCTTCTTCAAGCTTTGATACAATGCTTTCTAAGCCTTTCATCGCTTCTTCAAACGTCATGTTTTCATTTTTTTTCATGTCTGTCATTATTCTTCCCCTCTCTTATTTAATACTTCACAGGTCAGCACGCCATCCTTCAGCTTTACCTCCAGCTGGTCTTTCTCTTCTACCTGACTGACGCTTTTTATGAGTTCATCTTCCTTATAAGCCAAGCTGTATCCTCTTTCCATAATTTGAAGGGGACTTAACGCGTTCAGCTTGCCCAGAACGGTTTGAAACTGAGAATGCAGCTGCTTCATTTGGATATTCATATTTTTTTTAAGCTGATTCGTTTGATCCTCATACCGCTTTCTGGCCTGCTTCAGCTGTTCATGGGGATGCAGCGCCTCTAATCTGTAAGTTTCTCGCTCAAGCTGTCTGCTTTTCCGGTCCAAAAGAGCGGTAAGCTGAGCTTGAAACTGCTGGTAAGCAAGGTCAAACTGCTGCTCTTTTTGCTCAAACAGCCGCTTAGGAAAGCGAAATGCATATGAGGATTGAAGTATTTGAACCCGTTCTTTTTTTTGGTTGAGATGCTGCTGCATCGCTCTTGACATCCTGACTTCCGCCGTTTTCGTCCGTTCCATTAAATCAGTGGTATGCGGCACTGCAATCTCAGCTGCCCCTGTAGGTGTCGCCGCTCTGATATCCGCAACAAAATCACTGATGGTAAAATCCGTCTCATGGCCGACAGCTGATATGATCGGTATGTTGGAAGCAAAGATCGCACGCGCTACGATTTCTTCGTTAAACGCCCACAGTTCTTCAATTGATCCGCCGCCTCTTCCGACAATTAATACGTCGCACATCTGTTTTTCATTCGCCTCTTCAATGCGCCTAACGATGGATCTGCTCGCATGTTCGCCCTGAACGAGCGCTGGAAGTACAATGACTTTTACAAGGGGATATCTTCTTTTTAGAGTTGTAATGACATCTCTGACAGCAGCACCTGTGGGTGATGTCACAACCCCGATTGTGGCTGGAAATGCGGGGATTTGTTTTTTGTAGCGTTCGTCAAATAAACCTTCTCCGGCTAGCTTCTTTTTTAATTCTTCATACGCTAAATAAAGCGCTCCGACCCCGTCAGGCTGCATTTCTTTTGCATATAATTGATAGTTTCCGCTCGGTTCGTATACGGAAATTCCGCCTCTCACCAGCACTTTCATCCCATTTTCCGGTTTAAAAGGAAGACGCTCGCTCTGTCTGGCGAACATGACCGACTGCATCCGGGCGTTTTCATCTTTTAATGTGAAATAAATATGGCCTCTCGTGTGTATTTTTACATTCGATAATTCGCCTTTAATCCAAATATTTTCAAGGTGAGGATCTACATCGAATTTTCGTTTTATATACTTTGTCAGCGCTGAGACAGTAACATACGCTGTTTCACCCATGTCTCAAACTCCTCTCGTAAGCATTCCTGCACCATAACTAAAGAAAACCCGCCCTGGCTTAAGGAGCCTGAAGAAGCGGGTATCGTGCTCATTATCCAGAGGCAGTGCTTTGTTCCATCTCTGAATATCTCCAAAGATCTATAATAACGTACGTTTCGCAGATTTAACAGTATTATGCGCAAGCATCGTGATGGTCATAGGACCGACTCCGCCTGGAACAGGTGTAATAAAGGATGCTTTTTCCTTCGCTCCTTCAAACTCTACGTCTCCGCAAAGCTTTCCGCTTTCCAAACGGTTAACGCCGACGTCAATTACGATGGCGCCTTCTTTTATCTGGTCAGCAGTGATAAAGTTGGCTTTACCGACCGCCACCACCAGGATGTCCGCTTTTTTCGTATGTTCAGATATATCTTTTGTTCTTGAATGACAGTATGTCACTGTCGCGTTTTCATTTAATAAAAGCTGGCCGACAGGTTTACCGACAATATTGCTTCGGCCGACTACAACAACCTCTTTACCGGAAAGGTCAATATTGGTTTTCTTCAAAAGCTCAACAATTCCGTGCGGCGTGCAAGGAAGAAATGTATCTTCACCTAATAGCATTTTCCCTACATTTAACGGATGAAAACCGTCTACATCCTTATCAGGAGAAATACGTTCAATCACCGCTTTTTCAGAAATATGGTCTGGAAGCGGAAGCTGAACGAGAATTCCGTGAAACTCAGGGTCTTCATTGTATTTGTCAATAATCGAAAGCAGCTCAGCTTCTGTGAGGCTGCTGTCGAATAGATCAAGCTTAAAATTCATGCCCATTGTTTCTGCCGCTTTTTTCTTTCCCCGCACGTAAGAATGAGAAGCTGGGTCATCTCCAATCAGAATAACCGCCAGGCCGGGAGTGACGCCTTGCTTTTTAAGCTCTTCTACCTCTTTTGCCAATTGTTCGCGTTTTTCTTTTGCCGTTTCTTTTCCGTCGATGATTGTTGCAGTCATTTTCTTTCCTCCTATGATTGTTCAATATCAGATTTAATGTTAGAAAGAACCCCGTTTACAAATTTTGTCGCTTTGTCATCACCAAACCGTTTCGCCAGCTCAATCGCTTCGTTCATGGAGACATTTACCGGAATGTCTTCGGCATATGCCATTTCGTATGCTGCCAGACGCAAAATCGCACGGTCAACATTGGCAATCCGATCAAGCTTCCAATTCACCAGATGTTTCGAAATCATTTCATCCAGCTGAATCTGGTGTTCCAATACCCCGTGTACAAGCTGTTCAAAGAAAGGATCTGTCTTTTCTTCATCTAATGCGTGCTCAATGGCTTCATTCACTGCAATATCGCTGACATCAATTTGAAATAGTGCCTGCAAAGCTTTTTCTCTTGCTGTTCTTCTTTTCATTTTCTTTCTCCTTTGATCCTCTTTATCTGCTTGTCGTTAAGCCATAAAGAGATCATAACATATTTTTTTCGTATCCGCATATTGAAATCAAGGTTTTTGACCCTATTACCGAATATTTTCACAAACCTTCATATGATCATTCGGATTTCACGATCATGAAGAAACTCGGCTGACTTGAGCCGGCTTTCTTCATGCTTTGAAATAAAGGGTAACGTGTAAAAAAACCAAAGGGCCGCCCTCCCCTTGGTTTCCTGTTAAGCCATTTTACATTTCTTCGTCGATTTCGACTTCCTGGGCTTTTGTGTCAAATTGAATGCCGACGATGTGAATATTGATCTCGTTAATTGAAAGAGACGTCATATTTAATAAGGTTTGACGAATGTTTTCCTGAACGGCCGCTGCGACTTTCGGAATAGAAACGCCGAATGCGACAACACAGTAGACATCGATCGTAATTCCGTCATCCGCCAAGTCGACTTTTACACCTTTGCCATGGTTTACTTTGCCGAAGCGCTCGACGACGCCTGTCGCAAAGTTTCCGCGCATTTCAGCAACGCCGTCAACTTCAGAAGCCGCAATACCGGCAATCACCTCAATGACTTCCGGCGCGATCTCAACCTTACCTAAATGCGTGTCTTCATGATCCATCTTAAGCAAGCTGTTGTCTTTCATTCAATTCACCTCCGTAAAAATTATGAGCCCATTACATCATATGTTTCTAAAAATTTCGTATTAAACTCTCCACTAACAAATGTTTCGTGTTCAAGCAGTTTGATGTGGAACGGGATTGTTGTTTCTATGCCTTCGATGACGAATTCGCTTAGTGCGCGCTTCATGCGGGCAACCGCTTCATCTCTCGTTTTTCCGTATGTGATTACTTTCGCAATCATGCTGTCGTAGTACGGAGGGATGGTATAGCCCGGATACGCGGCTGAATCTACACGGACACCTAAACCGCCCGGCGGCAGATACATTTTAATTTCACCAGGTGACGGCATGAAGTTTTTGCTTGGGTTTTCCGCATTAATTCGGCATTCGATGGCCCAGCCTTCAAATACAACATCTTCTTGCTTGAGGCTGAGTTCCATTCCTGATGCGACTCTGATTTGCTCCTTAATCAGGTCTGTTCCTGTCACCATTTCTGTAACTGGGTGCTCTACTTGAATTCTTGTGTTCATTTCCATGAAGTAATAGCGCTGTTCTCTGTAGTCATAAATAAATTCAACTGTTCCCGCGCCTGTGTAGCCAACTGCTTTTGCAGCCTTAACCGCCGCTTCACCCATCTGCTCTCTGATTTCTGAATCAAGCGCAGGAGATGGTGATTCTTCCAAAAGCTTTTGAAGGCGTCTTTGAATCGAGCAGTCACGTTCGCCCAAATGAATGGTATTTCCATAATTATCGGCAAGCACTTGGATCTCAACATGACGAAAATCCTCTATGTATTTTTCGATGTAAACACCAGGATTTCCAAATGCAGTTGCAGCTTCCTGCTGAGTAATCTTAATGCCGTTAATCAGTTCCTCTTCGGTGCGCGCAACCCTGATTCCTTTTCCGCCTCCGCCTGCGGTGGCTTTTATAATTACAGGATACCCAATTTCATTAGCTAGCGAAACCGCTTCTTCCACATTTTCTATAATTCCTTGTGAACCTGGAACAATCGGCACGCCCGCCTGTTTCATCGTCTCCCGCGCAACGTCTTTTGTTCCCATTTTTGAAATGGCCTCAGCGCTAGGTCCGACAAACGTGACATTCACTTCTTCACATAATTCCGCGAAGTCGGCGTTTTCCGCTAGAAATCCGTAGCCCGGGTGAATAGCGTCTGTACCAGTCAGCTTGGCGACACTTACGATATTTGTAACGTTTAGATAGCTGTCTTTTGATGCTTTCGGTCCGATACAAAAAGCCTCATCAGCCATTTGTACATGCAGGGCATCTTTATCAGCTTCTGAATAAACGGCGACAGTCTCAATACCGAGCTCTTTACAGGCTCTGATGATTCTGACAGCAATTTCTCCTCTGTTGGCGATCAATAGCTTTTTTATCATGTTAAGTCTCCTTACTCTGCTTTTACAAGAAATAGAGGTTGTCCATACTCAACCAGCTGGCCGTTTTCAACTAACACTTCAACGATTTCGCCTTTTACTTCCGCTTCGATTTCGTTAAATAGCTTCATTGCTTCTACAATGCAGACAACAGTGTTTTCATTTACTTTAGAGCCTGCTGTTACATAAGGACCGGCTTCCGGTGATGAAGAAGCATAAAATGTTCCCACCATCGGTGATTTGATTTGGTGCAGGTTTTCATCTTGTTTCGGCGCCTCTTGTGCAGGTGCCGGCGCTGCTTGCTGCGCTTGCGGAGCTGCTGCTTGTACAGGTGCTGCCGGCGCTTGCTGCATCACTTGAACAGTGCCCGCTTCGTGTTTTTTCAGTTTTAGGGAAACACCTTCATTTTCATATACGAATTCATCAATTGAAGATTCGTCAATTGTTTTAATCAGTTCGTGGATTTCTTTAATATTTAACATTCAATCGCACTCCTATGTATGAAATTTCTTTTTTATAGGTTACTACTAAAAGTACATACTATGTTTATCTTACAGGAGCGGACTTTTGAATTCAACTCTAATATGACTGGCATGCAAAAAGCCCGCGTTTCGGCGGGCGGTTGTTCATTAACTATTTGGAAGGCTCAAATGTGACCGCAACGTCTTTCATCGTTTTAATTTCTTTGGCAACAAGGTCTATGATGGCTGTAGCTTTAGATTTAGAGTGTTTGTCAGATTTGACCGTGATGTTGATTTTGTCTCCTTCCGCATTTACGAGGGCATCTTCATAGCCTTGTGTTTTAATTAGTGTTTCAAGCTGTTTTTCTGTTCCTTCCGCTTCACTGAGGGCTGTCATTTTATCATATGCTTCGCTCTTTTCCTTTGCTGTTGCATCGTCGCTGGATACGATCGCATTCAGTTCTTCCCGTTCTTTGCTTCTGGCATCTTCCAAATCAAGGCGGTATGTTGTGAAAAGATCATCGTCGGCGGTTTCGGTCACAACCGTTCCTTTTTCACTCGCTTCAGCGGAAGTTTCTTTGTCTGAAGAAGAATCTTTCGTACCCTTAGTTCCGTCTTCTTTTTCTGTTTCAGTACCGTTTTTCTCCTTTACGTCTTCCTTGGCAGGTGTTTTTTCAGTTGCTACTTCACCGCTGTCTGACGGGCTTTTTTCACTTTGCATCTGCACCGCGTTTTTACTTTCAGGCGACATGATATAATAAACACTTAACACCACAACAAGACTGAGCATTGTTAACAGCCAAACAGTTTGTTTTTTGAGCATTTATGAATCCTCCTTTATTTTTTTAGGGGCAACCGCAACCCGGTGGCTTGGAACATCCAGGACCCGTGTCACCGCTTCAATAATGGTTTGTTTTATTTGAACGTTGTCCACTCCTTGAGCAACAACGAGTACACCGCGTATATCCGGTTTTTTCGTTTGAACGACAACAGGTGTTTCTTTATCCCCATTCCTGATCATAACGATTTCTTCCTCTGATGTTTGATCCGTCACGCTTCTAGTTCCGCCTTCTTTGTCTGTTTCTTCAGTTGTTGTATTTTTGCTTGATTTGTTTTTTTCATACACCTTCAGTGACGTTGCGTCCACATTAACCACAACCGAGACATCCTCCACGCCGATAATGGTTTCAAGAATTTCCTTCAGCTGATTTTCATATTCTTTTTCATAATCGCCAATAGAGTTTTTAGGATCATCAGATTTTGAGGCCTTAAACACTTCAGCTGTTTTCTCTTTGCTGTCCGCCGAATCAGCTGATGCCGGTGCTGTTATGGTCTGGGCGTTTTCCGTTTTCTCCGGTGAAGAAAAGAGCTGGCTGACAAGCATAAAGGAGACGCCGAGAACAAAAACGAACAGAAAGTAATGATATTTGGTCAGCTTCGGTTTTTCGCCGTCCTTCGATTGCCCCGGAAGAAACTGCTTTTTCAATACGTTCCATAATCCGTTTTTATTCATTGCCGATCCTCTCCCCGCCTTCCATATGAACCGTAATTTTCTCACTGCCGATTTCCCAGATGTCTGCAAGCTTTCCCTGAATCTGTTTAGCTTCTTTTTGTTCCGCTGTATCTTTTGTGACGTATGCATGATCCGTATTAATGTCGACCGGCGCGACCGTTTGGACCGTTTTTTCAGAAGACGGGGCCATATACACGCTGATTGTTTTGATATCCTCTTCTGAATCTACTTTTTCTCCTGCCGTGATCTTGATTTGGTCTACTTTATATTCGTCATGACTGAACATCTCCTCCGCTTTCTTTTTTAGTTGGACAGCCATTTCTTCTAAAATATATGCGCGCTGGGAAGCTTGTATTTCTATTTTTTTTGAATTGATCTGATTTTTTATTTCGGCAGATTCCGATTGCCCGTTTTTTGTGAGGTATTCAAAGATGACTTCGGGGTCTGTTTTGAAAAGCTTAAAAATTGGAGTAAGCATGACGACGATCAGCAGCAGGCTGATGACCATTTTTGCGTACTTTTGCATGCTGGAGCTCGGCAGCAGCATGTCAATGACGATTGCAAATAGGATAAATAAGACGATGCTGGTAAGCCATTCAGTTAGAAAACTCATCCGTCGGCCTCCTTTACTTCATCATCATCGTGAGGTTTCCGGCTGTAATAATGACGGTAAGGCTTAAAAAAAACATGAGAGACACAATGGCGAGAGCCGCAAAAATATAAATGACGCTTTTGCTGATGACATCGAGACAGGTAATGACCGGACCGCCGCCGAGCGGCTGGAGAATCGCGGCTGCCAGCTTGTAAATAAAAGCGAGAGAAAGCACTTTGATTGCCGGGAAAGCCGCAATACAAATCAAAATGGCGACACCTAGAATTCCTACCGTATTTTTCAGCAATAAGGAAGCGCTGATCACTGTATCCGTTGCGTCAGTAAACATTCTTCCAAGAACAGGGATGAAGTTGCCGGTAATAAACTTAGCCGTCCTGAGCGTAATGCCGTCTGTCACTGCCGCCGAGGCCCCCTGCACAGAAATGACGCCGAGAAACACAGTGAGAAAGACTGCCAGCGCTCCGATGGCGATATTCCTGAGAAGGTTGGCCAACTGAGTTACTTTGTACTGTTCTGTCATTGTACTGACAATGCTCAGAATCGCTGATAAGAAAATCAGCGGCATGACGATGTTTTGAATCAGCAGACCGCTCGTATTCATAAGAAAGAGTATAACAGGATGAAAGAAGGCCGCAGATACAGCTCCTCCAGAGGAAGCCAAAAGCGCCAGCAGGAGAGGAATGAGAGCCAAAATAAAACTGGTCATCGTCTGAATCGCCTCTGTCGCATAATTGATCGCTACATGAAAGCTGTTCAGCGCGAGGATAATCAGCACCATATAGACAATTGCGTAGGCAACCTTGCTGACTGTGCTTTGCTGAAATGCATTTTGCAGCAGTTGAAGAATGACGCAGAAAATCGTCAGCAAAATCAACGTGCCGAGAAGCTTTCCATTGGCAAGCACTTCATGAAACAAATAAGAAAAGAGAGCCTTCAGCCATTCTTGCGGTGAAAAGGATTTATCGCCGTTTATAAACTCAAGCAAACTTCCTTTTTGACTTTCCGGCAGCAGGCCGCCGTACTCCGTCATTATGTCATTCCAAAATTCACCGATCTTGTCTGTTTCAAGCGACTCTGCCGTTTTTTCAGCCAATTGCTTCGGCGTTTCGGTATGTTCTTCTGTTTGGACCGAATCGTCTGCTGCTTGTACAGTTTCTGCGCAGCCTAATACGAGCAGCACCGCAAGAACCAACGCCCATTGAAAACGCTTCAATCTGCCGCCTCCTTTCGGTTATGACATGGAAGGTATAAGTCCGAGAATCGTTTCAATAATCACGGTTAAAATAGGAACAGCCATAACGAGAATCAGAATTTTTCCCGCCAATTCTATTTTCGAGGCAATGGCTCCTTGACCGGCATCCTTGGTGAGCTGCGCCCCGAATTCAGCAATATAGGCGATTCCGATAATCTTTAAAATCGTTTCAACATATACCATGTTGACATTGGCGTTAACGGCTATTTTTTCAATCATTCTGATAATGTCGTAGATTTGATCTACCAGATAAAGAAAAATAACACATCCGGCAAATACGATAATTAAAAAGGCAAATGTCGGCTTTTGTTCTTTCACGATCAAAGAAAGGAAGGTGGCGATCAGCCCTAAACCTACAATTTGAACAATGTCAATCTGCAAGCCCCCCTATCCTTGAAATAAAAACACAGCTTTTATCTTTTTAAAGAGGTCATCCACAATGGTGGCGACCATAAATAAAATATAGATAAAACCTAACAGCGTCACCCACTGGGCGTACTCTTTTTTTCCCATCTGATCCAAAATCGTGTGTAAAAACGCGACCACGATTCCCACTCCGGCGATTTGAAAAATGACATTCACGTCTACTCCCATTTTATTTTTGCTCCCCTCACGTTTACATCAATAGAAGAATGAGTAACAAGCCCGCTAAAAAGCCTAAACTTTTTATCATCTTTTCATTTTTCGCTTGTGCCTGCTCAGCATCCGCTTCCGAGGCCTCTAAGTGTGTAAGTGCCAGCTTGATATGTTTTTGCTGTGAGATTCGATCGTGAATCCCAAGCGTCTCGCCGAATTGTTTCAGCACATCATATTCAGCTTTTTTCAGTGACATGTTGTCCCACACTTTCTTTAAGCTTTGCTCCCATGCCGTTTTAGCGGAATCACTGCCTTTTTCCAGCTGTTCGCTAAAACTGAGAAATAGAGCCGAAACTGGCTGCGCAAGCTGTTTTGCGATCTGCTGCGAAGCAGTATGAAGCGGTGTATGGCCGTACATGATTTCTGCCTCAAGGGATTGTAGCGCCGCACGCAGCTGACGGATTTGCCTCGGCCGTTCTGTATAAATTTTCGCCGTCTCGAAACCTGTCCATGTTGTCGCAGCTACTATGAATACTGCGCCTAACAGCTTCAGCATGTCTTCACGTCCCTCGTTCCCGAAAGCACGTTTCCGTCTTTGTCATAAATACGGCTTATCGTGCCCGGCCCCTTCGTTCTGGATAATTCCAAATAGCGGTCAAAGGCTTTTTCTTCCCACAGACGCTTTAATGAAGGCCGCTTCATTAGATCAGAAATACTCCAGCCATGCGCGGATACGATGACCGAAACACCGGCATGCAGCGCCTCGAGAAGTGCGTCTGTATCCTCCGCTCTTCCGATTTCATCGACAATTATCACCTCGGGACTCATGGACCGGATCATCATCATCAGCCCCTCTGCCTTCGGACAGGCATCTAATACGTCAATTCTCTGTCCGAATTGATGCTGCGGAATGCCGCGCAGGCACCCGGCAATTTCTGAGCGTTCATCGACGATGCCAGTCTTTACGGGCGCAATGCGGTTCTTGCCGCTGCTCGCAAGTCTGGCAAGATCCCGAAGCAGGGTTGTTTTACCGGTTTGCGGCGGACCGATAATCAATGTATTCAACCAGCCGTTTTGATGCAGATAAGGCAGCAGCGGCTCTGCAATTCCGAGCTTTTGCCGGGCAATTCGTATATTAAAAGACGCAATGTCACGGAGACCCTTCACTCCTCCGTTTTCTGTAATGACTCTGCCTGCAAGTCCGACTCTGTGACCGCCCCTAATGGTGACATACCCTTTCTTCAGCTCTTCTTCGAGCGTATACATACTATAATTGCTCAGCCGGCTGAGGATCAGATGGGCATCCTCGGCCGTTCCCGCATAGGACAAAAAAAGAGGTTGTCCTTTTCGTATCAGTTCAACAGGGCGGTTAACCCGAATTCTGATTTCTTCGATTTCCAGCCATTGATGTTCCGGTATTTCAGAAAGGGCGTTTTTCATGGATTCAGGGAGAACGTCAGCAATTTCATTCAACAGAGTCTCCTCCTTTCTACCGATCGGCTTCTTTAAAATGTATGATGTGAGGCAGACTTTATGACAAGCCTCTCTTTATTTATGGACACCCGCTAAAATCAATACGACACCCGTAAAAATCAAGATCAGCTTTGCGTATGACAGCTGCCCGGCAATTTGGTAGATTCCCACAGTCATGGTAATGATAAAAATCAGCGGACCGACAATAGCAAGTATGCTGTTGACCACAACGGCTTTGCGGACATCATTTGTCACAAGCATCACAATCGCGGCCGTCAGCTCAATCATGGAGGATAAAACTCGCAATCCGGCCATCGTCAAAACAGTAGAATTGATATTTCCAAGAAAAAATTTCATAGCACTCTCCCAACCTCCCATTTTTTTATATGATATGCTCTAGCTTGCGGAAGTAGTCTTGCCATTTTCGTATAAAAGAAAGATTCTGTTTTTGCGTACAAAAAAAGCCTGCTCCCAATTGGGAACAGGCCTCTTTTTTCTCCTTACGCTCTTGAAACGTAAGAACCATCTGATGTGTTGACTACAAGTGTGTCGCCTTCATTGACAAAGAACGGCACGTTTACAACAAGACCAGTTTCGGTTTTCGCAGGTTTTGTACCGCCTGATGCCGTATCACCTTTAATGCCAGGTTCAGTCTCTACCACTTTCAGCTCAACCGTGTTCGGTAGTTCGATACCGAGTGTTTCATCTTGGTACATCATGATGTGTACAGACATATTTTCAAGCAGATATTTTAATTCCTCTTCAATTTGAGTTTCACTCAGTTCAAGCTGTTCATAAGAACTTGTATCCATGAACACGTGCTGGTCTCCGTTCGCATATAAGTATTGCATTGTTTTTGTTTCGATTTGCGCTTTTGCCACTTTTTCACCAGCACGGAATGTTTTTTCCTGAATCGCGCCGGTACGCAGGTTGCGAAGTTTAGAACGAACAAATGCCGCGCCTTTACCCGGTTTTACGTGCTGGAAGTCAACAACGCGCCAAATGCCGCCATCCACTTCAATTGTTAATCCTGTACGGAAATCGTTTACTGAAATCATGTTTAATGTCCTCCTATATTCCAATCACAAAATAATGAGTTCTTTTGGGGAATGGGTAATTGTCCGGTTGCCGTTTTCTGTAATCACGATGTCATCTTCAATTCGGACACCGCCTGTTTCTGGTATGTAAATGCCCGGCTCCACTGTAACCACCATGCCCGGTTCAAGGATAGCTGAAGATCTGACGGACAGCCCCGGCGACTCATGAACTTCCATGCCGAGCCCATGCCCGGTTGAATGGCCGAAGTACTCACCGTAGCCTTTTGCAGCGATATGATCCCTTGTCAGGGCATCAGCCTCTTTGCCTGTCATGCCCGGCTTAATATGTTCGACGCCACGTGCCTGAGCATCAAATACGACCTGATAAATTTCTTTCAATTGATCACTTGGCTGGCCTACAGCGACCGTACGGGTAATGTCAGAACAATATCCTTTATAGTAAGCGCCAAAATCCAGCGTAACAAGATCCCCGCTTTCAATCAGTTTGTCACTCGCCACCCCATGGGGAAGGCTTGACCGAAGGCCTGAGGCGACAATCATATCAAAAGAAGAGCTGTCCGCTCCTTGGCTTCTCATATAAAATTCCAATTCATTGGCAACAGCTATTTCAGAAATGCCGGGTTTCATAAACGTCAAGATATGGCTGAAAGCATCATCTGCAATCTTCGCAGCTTCCTCTAATATCTTAATCTCTTCATTAGACTTAATCAAGCGCAACTTTTCCACGGATTCAGCCACAGGCACTAATTCAGCCTCACTGATAACCGCATTATATGACGCGTATGTACCGTAGGTCATACTGTTTTGTTCAAAACCGAGGCGTTTGATGCCGAATTTTTCAATTGTGTCGGCAGTTGTTTGAATCAGGCTGCCGCCGTGCTCGATGATTTCAAAGCCCTTTACCTGAACCTTCGCCTGCTCCGTATAACGGAAATCCGTAATAAACGCAGCCCTGTCCCCGGATATGACAGCTAAGCCCGCTGACCCTGTAAAACCGGTCATATAGCGTAAATTGATGCTGCTTGTAATCAGCATTCCGTCTATCCCCAGCTGTTCGAACAAGTTTCTTAATTTCTCAAGTTTCATCTTTATTCTCCCCCTTGCTGGCTTAATAAATAGCGAACAGCAAGCTTGTAGCCTTCAGATCCAAGGCCGACAATCTGCCCTTTCGCAACAGGAGCGATCACTGACTGATGCCTGAATTCTTCTCTGGCGTATAAGTTTGATAAATGCACCTCTACCACAGGAAGACTGATGCTTGAAACAGCATCCCTGATTGCATAGCTGTAATGGCTCAGCGCGCCCGGGTTCAAAACAATTCCGTCATATTGTTCCTCAGCCTCGTGTATGGCGTCTATCAAATCGCCTTCATGATTAGACTGGAAGAAAGTAAGCTGAATATGTAAGGCTTCAGCAAATTGAAAAAGATCTGTTTCAATATCTGTCAGGGTGTGACGCCCAAATACATCCGGCTCACGCTTCCCCAGCCGATTGACATTCGGGCCGTTCAAAATCAAAAAATGAGGCACACGGCTCTCTCCTTTTCGCTAGGGTTTCTCATGTAAAAAATGTTCACTTCTCGTGAACATTTTATCATAACAGAAAAGGATAATACACTATTCTCTCTGTGTTCCCAGCGCACGTGCCAGCTTTTCCGAGTTCAGCTCATTGTATTCAAATGAAATGGAATAGCCGACAAACAGCCCGTAAAGCAGATAGATGCAAATCGTTGTAATAATCGTATCTGATTTCAATTCAGTTACGGCACGCACATCCTGGAAAATCGGGTTAAACACAAAAAACACGAGCAGCCAAAGCAGCAAGCCGTATAAAATACCAGGCCACATCGTTTTCAAGCGTTTCAAGAGAAGATAATAAAGAAACGCCCCGCCAATCGAAATGATGCCAATCACAATGATGCTGATAATCGTTCCTAAACCATGTTTTTTCCACTCTCCGAGCACGAACGGCTGCAATATCATATTAGGGCTGATTTCCGAAAAATGAAATAAGTAGGCGATATAACCGACGAAACTCCATAATACGCCTCCGCAAAAACCCGTCGCCGCTACCCTGCCGCCCATTGGCACAGGCGGTCCCTGATCCTCTATTGTTTGTTCGTTTTGATCTGTATTTTTTTCACTTGTCATTACGGCACCTCCTTGTTAAAGTGTGCCCAAAAAATGAAATGTCAATAAAAAAGCTCACACATTTTGACAGAAGCGAGTAAAATTTGAAAATAACGGGTATACTGCATGTAGAAAAAGCTAGGCGCTGGCAAATTTTGAGCCTGTCAATCTAGAGGTTTAGCGCTGTTTCCTGTACAATAGAGTGAAAGGAAATGGTTAGCAATCCTAAAGAAATAGGCAGGTTGATGAATATGTCAAAACATAAAATCCCGCCCGCTTACGGCGGGCAGGCGGTTGTGGAAGGCGTTATGTTTGGCGGAAAACACCATTACGTTACGGCCATCAGAAGAACAGACGGAAGCATTGATTTCTTCAAGCTTCCCCGGAAACACAATCCGAAGCTGAACATGGTAAAAAAAATACCATTTATAAGAGGGATCGCAGCTATTATTGAAGCGAGCGCTAACGGCACAAAGCATTTGAATTTTTCGAGTGAACGCTACGGACTTGATCCGTCTGAGGACGAGACGCTTAAGGAAGAAAAAAAATCCTCGGGACTGTCAATGTATCTCAGCCTCGCAGTGATCGGCGTCTTATCCTTTTTGTTCAGTAAATTCGTATTTACATTGGTTCCTGTTTTCTTAGCTGAACTGACAAGACCGGTTTTTCCATCGGATACAGCGCAAATCGCAGTTGAAAGTCTGTTCAAATTGATTTTGCTGCTCGGTTATATTTATTTTTTATCCATGACACCGCTGATTAAAAGAGTGTTTCAATATCATGGAGCCGAACATAAGGTCATAAACTGTTATGAACAGAATTTGCCAATTACTGTAGAGAACGTTCAAAATCAATCACGGCTTCATTACCGCTGCGGGTCCAGCTTTATTTTATTTACCATTATTGTCGGTATGTTTGTATACTTGCTTGTTCCGACAGATCCGCTTTGGTTGCGTGTTATAGATCGCGTCGCGCTCATACCGGTTGTCCTTGGGATTTCCTTTGAAGTTCTGCAGCTGACAAATAAAGTGCGTGATATTCCCGGTTTGAAATGTCTCGGATACCCGGGCCTCTGGCTTCAGCTGTTAACGACTAAAGAACCTAAGGATGACCAAGTTGAAGTTGCAATCGAAAGCTTTAACGAGCTTCTCAGACTCGAAGAAAGATCTGAACAAAAAAAGCAGCCTTCTCACAACGTCATCTAATATCCGTTGCCCTGCTATTACTTTCGGAGGTGGACAGTTATGAATCATCGTGTACAACCTATTATTGCTGTATTAATTGCGCTGGGAGCGTTCGGTTTTCTCTATGTGCTGGTAACCAATCCCGGAGAAATGGCCAAAATGGCGATAACCGTCATCCTGGCAGGTATCATTATTTATTTTATTGTGAAATATGTAATGAATCGAAATACTGGCAGTGAAGGAGCGGCTTTTAAAAAAGCGGCCAAACAATCGCGGCGCCGGCTGAAAGAACAAAAAGCAAAGCACCGCGCCGGGCATAAGGGACGGGTGAGCCACCTGCGAAGCGTTCCTAGCGCCAGCAAGCCTAAGCCGATGATTCTCAAGAAAAAAAGCCAGACGCAGCTGACTGTCATAGAAGGGAAAAAAAATAAAAAGAAAAACAGAGCGCTTTTTTAATAGGTCCACTGCTTTAAAAACTGCTCTGTCCGACTTTTACCTAGCTCAATCAGGGCTAGTTTTTTTTGTTGTGTTAAATGAAATTCGGTTGCCATCACGTTGTCAACCGGAAGAAAAATGATATTTTGCTCATAGCGTGACGCGATGTGTCTTGCGTCATGCGCATCCTTCATCGTTTCAAACAGTGCGCCAAACAGTTCAAAAGCGTTCCGGATATTTTTTTTCGGCCGTTCCCTTTCATTCGGCGCTAGCGTCACCCCGATGACAGGTCGTTTTCTTTCCTTGGAAAACAGCCATATGGGAAAATTGCTTAAAACGCCCCCATCCACAACTGTGGCGATTCCTGTATCTGTTTTTAATTTTATTGGTTCAAAAAAATAGGGAATGCTGCAGCTCATTCTTACCGCTCTGGCAACCGGAAACATATCCGGATTTAACCCGTAGCGGACCAAGTCGTCGGGCAGCACGATCATTGTGCCGTTAGTCAGATCCGAAGCGATGAGACGCAAAGAGCCTTTTTTCAAATCGCCAAAAACCCGCACGCCTTTCACTCTTAAAAGGTCAGCAATCCACTTTTCTAACATGTCTCCTTTAAACAAGCCTAGACGCCAATAAATGGACGCCCATTGAAGCATTTTTAAGGGGAGAAATGAGTATCGCTGGTCCAGCAGGCTCTCTCCGTCCGCTTCTTCAATCAAAGCGTGAATTTCCTTACTTGAATAACCTGATGCAATAAAAGCGGCAATAACGGCGCCGGCGCTTGTGCCGGCAAGCCGTGCAAAGCGGAAACCTTTCTCTTCAAGCGCTTCATACGCGCCGGCAAGCGCCACGCCTTTTACCCCTCCGCCAGAAAACACACCGTCAATATACATCCCATACCCTCCCCCTCCATCCGATGGTTTACTATCATTTTAAGAAAAAACACGAAGAAATAGACCAATGAATGAAGCAGGGCGCATTTCATCAAAAAAAGGCGGCCTCCTTTGAGACCCGCCTTTTTACTGATTATGATGTTCTGTTTTCTTTTGAATTGATTTTAGCTCTTTTTTACGCGCATCGTCTTCTTCAAAATATTGAACAAGATCACCGATGCGATCAATGCTGTTCCAGCTTAAATGATGCTCAATTCCTTCAACATCGTTATATATTTTCTCTTCATCAACACCAATGATTCTTAAAAACTGCTCAAGCAATTCATGTCTGTATACTAGCCGTTTGCCTATTTTCTTTCCTTTAGACGTTAGCACGAGACCGCGATATTTTTCATAAATTAAATATTCGTCTTTATCTAGTTTTTGAACCATTTTTGTTACAGAGGAGGGATGGACTGCCAATGCTTCCGCGATATCAGAAACCCTTGCATATCCTTTTTCTTCAATCAGCATATAAATCTGTTCAATGTAATCTTCCATACTTGGTGTCGTCATCGAAACCCTCCCAAAAAGCACCTTAACTTTATAAATCATTACAAGTTTACACTAATGAACTTGAAAAAACAAGGATGCTCTGCAGGCCCAAAAGCCCTTTTTACCGCTTATAATTCCATTCATCAGAAGCATATTTTGTTTCTGCCAAGTTCTGAACAAAATCAAGTTCTTCCTGAGAAAGTTCGTATGGCTCCAAGTGAATATTCAATCCTTTTTCAAATCCGGATTTAAAAGCCTTGCGTGCATCGTCCATCGTCACCTGGTGATCGGTGAGTTCATTAATCGCAACCGCTTTATTTTTAAAATTGCGCTGCATCCGCTCTCTGACTCTTTCACTCGGATACAAAAATAGATCGAACAGCTTATCCTCATCCAAATCAAGCAGAATGGATCCGTGCTGAAGGATGACGCCTTTTTGTCTCGTTTGCGCGCTTCCGGCCACCTTACGTCCCTCGACAACGAGCTCATACCAGGACGGCGCATCAAAACAAACGGATGACCTCGGGTTCTTTAAGCTTTCTTTTTCTTTTTCGGTTCTCGGAATGGCAAAATAAGCGTCCAGACCAAGATTTCTAAAGCCTTGAAGTATGCCTTCCGAAATAACCCGATATGCCTCGGTTACAGTCGCCGGCATTTCCGGATGATCCTCAGAAACGATTACACTGTATGTCAATTCCTGATCGTGGAGCACCCCTCTTCCTCCGGTCGGGCGTCTGACAAATCCAAGATTATACTTATGTACTGCTTCAAAATTGATTTCCTTTTTAATATTTTGAAAATATCCCACAGAAAGTGTCGCCGGATTCCAGCCGTAAAAACGGATGACCGGAGGAATTTTCTTCTCACTGTGCCAATATAAAAGCGCTTCATCAAGCGCCATATTGAAAGCCGGGCTTGCATTTCCTGAGTCTATAAACCGCCAAGTTTCTTTTTCCATTTTGAGACCTTCCTTACCGTTTTAATAGAATCAGTTTAACAAACTGCCGGGAAAATGAAAATATTTTAATTCCATTATGGATGACAATCGCGCCGTGCTTTACTATAATAGTATTTGTCGAAAACGTCTCTATGCCTTGTTTAAAGAAGCAGGGTTTTGATTTTATACGTTAAAGGAGTAGAATCACATTGTCTAATATGATCGTTTTAATTATTTTTGCTGCGTTTATCGTCTATATGATTGCTTCATATGTCTATCAGCAGCGAATTATGAAAACACTTACGGAAGAAGAATTCCGCGCGGGTTACCGCAAAGCGCAGCTTATCGACGTTCGTGAACCGAATGAATTTGATGGCGGACATATTTTAGGCGCCCGTAACATCCCGCTTTCTCAGCTGAAACAGAGAAAAAATGAAATCCGTCCGGACAAGCCTGTCTATCTGTACTGCCAGAACAGTGTCCGCAGCGGACGCGCGGCACAAACCCTGCGCAAAAACGGCTGCACTGAGATTTATAATCTTAAGGGCGGCTTTAAAAAATGGGGCGGAAAAATTAAAGCCAAAAATTAAAAAAACAGCTGTCTGATATCAGACAGCTGTTTTTTAATTTACAAGTTCACTGCTTACATTTTTCTCATATCTGAGTACAGGCTGCCTGGCTGCTTTTGTTTCATCCATTCTTTTGACGATTGTTGTATGCGGTGCCTCCTGTACGAGCTCCGGAGTTTCCTCTGCTTCTTTCGCAATTTGGATCATAGCATCAATAAACGCATCCAGCGTTTCCTTGGATTCTGTCTCTGTCGGCTCAATCATGATGCATTCCTCAACATTAAGCGGGAAATAAATCGTAGGCGGATGATACCCAAAATCGAGCAGCCGTTTTGCAATATCCAGCGTGCGCACACCAAGCTTTTTCTGGCGTTTCCCTGACAAAACAAATTCGTGCTTACAATGGCGGTCAAACGGCAGATCGTAATAAGGGGCAAGCTTTCTCATCATATAGTTGGCGTTCAGCACCGCGTTTTCAGTAACGGCTTTTAACCCGTCTGGGCCCATAGAACGGATATACGTATACGCTCTGACATTGATGCCGAAGTTGCCGTAGTAAGGCTTAACACGGCCGATCGCATGAGGGCGGTCATAATCAAAAGTAAACCGGCCTTCTTTTTTGATTAAAACGGGTTTTGGCAGGTAAGGAATCAGATCTTCTTTTACGCCAACCGGACCTGAACCCGGACCGCCTCCGCCGTGAGGCCCTGTGAAGGTTTTATGCAAATTAAGATGCACCACATCAAATCCCATATCACCGGGTCTCGCTTTACTCAACACGGCATTTAAATTAGCACCGTCATAATACAGCTTTCCTCCGGCTTGGTGAACGATCTCCGCCATCTCAGTGATCTGCTCCTCAAATAATCCGAGTGTATTCGGATTCGTCAGCATAAGAGCTGCGGTTTCTTCATTCACCGCTCTTTTTAAATCCTCTAAATCAACAAGTCCGTTTTCATTCGATTTCACCGTAACCGTTTCAAAACCGGCAACTGTTGCAGAAGCAGGATTTGTCCCATGAGCTGAATCGGGGACAATGACCTTTGTCCGTTTCATATCTCCGCGCGCCTCATGATAAGCGCGGATCATCATCAGTCCCGTCCATTCACCATGCGCACCCGCCGCGGGCTGAAGCGTGACCTCATCCATTCCGGTAATTTCTTCGAGGTGCTTGCTTAAGTCATATAAAAGCTCCAAAGCGCCTTGCACTGTGTCTTCGTCCTGAAGAGGATGAATCGCGGCAAAACCGGGAATCCGCGCGATTTTTTCATTCAATTTCGGATTGTATTTCATTGTACAGGAACCGAGCGGATAAAAGCCCGAATCAACCCCGTGGTTCCGTCTGGACAACGCTGTGTAATGCCGCATAATATCCAGCTCAGAAACCTCCGGCAGCTCTGCGTCCTCATCACGGATATAGCTGTCTGACAAGAGGTCCTCCACTTTCATTTCCGGTACGTCAAGCTCCGGCAGACTGTAGCCGACACGGCCTTCTCTTGAAAGCTCAAAAATAAGTGCCTGATCCTGATTATTCATGGCGATCCCCCAATTCCTGAATGAGTGCGTCAATTTCTTCTTTTGTTCTCAGCTCTGTTACGGCAATAAGCATATGGCGGTCAAGCTCCGGATACGTCAGACCCAAATCGTAGCCACCGATGATCCCATTTGTCAGCAATCTTTGGTTTACCGATTTCACAGGTTCATCAAGTTTGATGACGAATTCGTTAAACATCGGCCCATCAAACATTACGGTGAGCCCCGCTTTTTTCGCTTCTTGCTTAGCATAATTGGCTTTGAAGAGATTTTGGCGGGCGATTTCTTTTACGCCGTTTTTCCCGAGAGCCGTCATGGCGACGGAAGCGGCCAGTGCGTTTAATGCCTGGTTCGAGCAGATGTTTGAGGTCGCCTTATCCCTGCGAATATGCTGCTCTCTGGCTTGCAAGGTAAGCACAAAACCTCTTTTTCCGTTTTCATCCTCCGTTTGTCCGACGAGGCGGCCCGGCACCTTTCTCATTAATTTTTTCGTGACGGCAAAAAATCCACAATGGGGTCCGCCGTATGCTGAAGGAATCCCAAATGGCTGTGCGTCGCCAACCACAATATCAGCCTGAAAAGCGCCCGGCGGGGTCAGAAGTCCCAATGCAAGCGGATTGGCTGAGACAATAAACATGGATTTCCCCTGATGAGCGATCGGCTCAATATCCTTCAACGGCTCAACCCGCCCAAAAAAGTTTGGGTACTGCACAATGACTGCTGCCGTATCGTCACAAACAGTTTCACGTAAAGCATCAAGATCAGTCACTCCATTGGCAGCAGGGACTTCAACAACTTCAATATATTGTCCTTTTGCATAGGTTTTCAGCACTTCTCTCGATTCAGGGTGCACGGTTGTGGACACCACGATTTTTTTCTTTTTCGTATGTCCGGAGGCAAGCATCGCAGCTTCCGCCAAGGCTGTTCCGCCATCATACATAGAAGAGTTGCTGATATCCATTCCTGTTAATTCACAAATCATCGTTTGAAACTCGAAAATTGCCTGAAGCTCCCCTTGAGAAATTTCCGGCTGATATGGCGTATATGCTGTATAAAACTCAGACCTTGAAATGACATGATCCACAATAATCGGCTGATAATGATCATATACACCGGCGCCTAAGAAAGATGCGTATTGAACGGTATCACAGTTTTTAGATGCCAGCTTTGTCAGTTCTTTTGTTAATTCCGTTTCTGATTTTGCCTTTTTGATTTGATACTCTTTTTTAAATCTGACGTCCTCGGGTATATCAGCGAATAAATCATCGATCGTGTTTGCGCCGATGGCATCAAGCATTTCCTGTTTATCCTTTTCTGTCGCGGGCAAATAGCGGTGCTTCATGTGTTGACCCCTCTCCAAAGAAAAATTTTAGCGTTTATAAAAAGGTGTTTTAACTATCTTTGCTTTTACTAATTTTTTGCGAATCTCCACTTCTACAACAGTTCCGATCTCACTCGCTTCAGCATCTACCAAGGCAAGGCCGACGTTTTTCCCCAATGTCGGTGACTGGGTGCCTGTGGTTACCTTTCCGACGGACTTGCCGCTTTGAAACACTTCATATCCGTGTCTCGGTATTCCTTTTTCAATCATTTCAAGACCGACGAGCTTTCGTTTCGCTCCATTTTCTTTCTGTTCACTCAATACAGACTTACCGAAAAAATCAGACTCTTTTTTGTGTTTTACGGCAAAGCCTATACCTGCTTCAACCGGCGTGATGTCCCGAGTCAGCTCCTGGCCATAGAGCGGGAGCTTCGCTTCAAATCTGAGTGTATCACGTGCGCCTAGACCGCATGGCACAAGCCCGTGTTCTTCACCTGCTTCAATGATTTGTTTCCAAATTCGGACGGCGTCATCAGCGCGGCAGTAAATTTCAAACCCGTCTTCACCCGTATAGCCGGTGCGCGAAATCAGTGCTTTGCAGCCGCTGATATCAGCTTCATCAATAAATGCAAATGGTTTTAAAGCAGACACATCTGCAGCTGTCATATGTTTCAAGATTGTTACTGCTTTCGGACCCTGCACGGCCAGAAGCGCGATCTGATCTGACAAATTGTCAATCTGGACATCTCCTGCTGCGTGTTCTTTGAGCCAAGCAAGATCTTTATCTATATTAGAAGCATTTATGACAAGCAAATAGCGGTTTTCAGATTTTTGATAGATGAGTAAATCATCAACGGTGCCGCCATCCGGGTAGCACATCGCGGTATATTGCGCACGGCCGGTTTTTAACGCGGATACATCATTTGTCATCAGCTTTTGTAAAAAAGACAGACTGTCATTCCCCTTGATTTCGACTTCACCCATATGAGATACATCAAACAGCCCGGCTGCTGTTCGGACAGCCTCGTGCTCTTTTTTGATAGAAGAAAATTGAACGGGAAGCTCCCAGCCTCCAAAATCAATCGTCTTCCCTCCATATTCCTTATACAATTCAAATAACGGCGTTCTTTTCAGCATCAAATTCCTCCCCTTTTTCAACGGCGCAGCTAAAAGCACATACAAAAAAGGACAGAGAAACACCTCATATTAAATGAAGGTTCTCTGTCCTGGCACCTGAAAGTTTACTTTGCAATAGCAAAGACGTCCCCTTTGGTGGCTTGCGCATTTCACACAAACACTCTCCAGAGTTGCGTCGAGCAAGAGTTCTTTTGCCTGAGAGATTCACTCCGCAGCTTGCTCCTTCGGCGCCTGTATCCCGGTTTTCTCGGTCAGGTCTCTCCCCTTGCTGTCATTCGCTCATATTTTCATGCTGTTATGGACATACTATAGCAATATCTTACATCAAATACATACTCATATCCTACCATCATCACTATATGCGGGGCAACAGCAATTTGGGCGGATTTTTCTAATATTGTACATTTTAAAATTGAAGAATATGAAAGGCGGTTTCACAGCAATGAATGCAGAAATAACATATGATACAAAATGGCCTGAAGAATTTGCCGATAGACTGAATAACGACGGTCCGTGGTCAAACTGGGAGCTGTACAAGCTTTCATCAGAAATTCAGGAAACATTGGCAATTCCTGAATTTGAAGGCTTGCGGGCCCCATTATATCTCCCTTCCTTTACGCCGCTTCCCCATCAGCTTGAGGTTGCGCAGAAGGTCGTTGAAAAAATGAACGGAAAAGCGATTTTAGCAGATGAAGTGGGGCTCGGCAAAACTGTTGAGGCTGGACTGATTCTAAAAGAATATATGATTCGCGGGTTAGCCAAAAAAATTCTGATCCTTGTGCCAGCTTCTCTTGTTTCGCAGTGGGTAAATGAGCTTCAGGAAAAATTTTTGATCCCGGCTGTTGAGCAAAAGAAAAGCTATGTGTGGGAGCAGTGCGATATCGTCGTGTCCTCCATCGATACTGCAAAGCGCTCGCCCCACCGGGAAATTGTGCTGTCAATCCCATATGATCTCGTCATTATTGATGAGGCCCACAAGCTGAAAAATAGTAAAACCAAGAACTATGAATTTGTCCGGAATCTTGTAAAAAAATACTGCCTCCTGCTGACCGCGACGCCAATCCAAAACCGTGTTGAAGAAATTTTCAATTTGGTTTCCTTATTAAAGCCTGGTCATTTAGGCAATCAGAATCACTTTCAAGAAATGTTTTCTAAAAAGAAATCCAGCTTAGAAGCGCATGATCATTTAAAAGACCTAGTGAATAAAGTCATGATTCGCAACAGGCGACATGACACCGGGCTGAATTGGAAGCAGCGCCGCGTCGAAACAGTGCCGATTGAATTTTCTCCATCAGAGCAGGCGCTTTACGATGAAATTTCCCGTCTGAAAGAAAGCATTAACAAACCGGCCAGCATGTTCTCCATTATGACACTCCAAAGAGAATGCTGTTCAAGCAGGGAAGCTGTGTACATGACACTGAAAAAAATGCTCGACCAAAAAGAAAAACAGGCACCAGCCATTGATGAACACACCATTTCTATATTAATGGACCGCATCAATCAAGTGACGCAAAATTCGAAAGCCAATCAAGTCGTTGATCTGATTAAAAAGATAGACGATAAAGTCATTATTTTTACAGAATACCGTGCCACTCAAATTTATCTGCAGTGGTTTCTTCAGCAACACGGCATTAGCTCTGTGCCGTTCAGAGGCGGATTTAAACGCGGAAAAAAAGACTGGATGAAGGATCTTTTCCGCGGGAAGATTCAAGTGCTGATTGCAACTGAAGCAGGCGGCGAAGGGATCAACCTGCAGTTTTGCAATCACATGATTAACTATGACCTGCCATGGAATCCGATGCGGCTTGAACAAAGAATCGGAAGAATCCACAGGCTCGGGCAGGAGCGTGATGTTCATATTTATAACATGGCTACCAAACATACAGTGGAAGAGCATATTTTAAAGCTTTTATATGAAAAAATTCATTTATTTGAAAAAGTGGTCGGCGAGCTTGATGACATTTTAACAAAAATTCAAGTCAACAATTTTGAAGAGCACCTGCATGATATTTTGTACCATTCGGCAACCGAAGAAGAAATGAAAATTAAAATGGACAACTTAACCTCATTTTTGTCATATAAAAAACAGCAGCCCGCTGAAAAAAGAGGATCTTAGCCGAAAAGGAGGTTTTACAAGTGAGACAGCAAGAGGTTCATCAATTTCTGCTTCGTTTTTTCCAGGCAAACAGCTGTCCGATCATCGACCAAGGCCCCGGTTACATGACGGTGCAGCTTACCGTTGAAATGGACAAACAGATCATGAATCGGCCTTTTTACTGGCACTGGCGCGAGAAGACCGGGGGTGACCCGAATCCGATGAAAATAACGTTCATTACAGATAAAGAGACTGCTCCAAAAGACCTAGAGGGCGAATTTATTTATTTCGGGGCGCCACGTCTATTTCAAATATTTAAAGCTGTTAAACAAAATGGGAGATTTACCAGAATGTATGAGAAAATTGAATCAGCCGGAGCGAAAATTCCGCTTCAGCCTTGGCTTGGTATAAATGTCATGATTTCATACCAGTCCGACATGAAAAAGGATAAGCTATTGTCACTAGGTCTTCACCTTGTCTCTGGAACCATGATTGAAGATTTTCAAAGCAAGCTCATACAGCTTTCATTGACATCACAAATATGTGACTATTGTTTCACCATATCGCCTATGATTAAACCCGAAAGCGGTCTTAAGCGGATGGAGAGCTATATTACCCAGGCCGCTATGCAAGAACCGTCAGACTGGGCAGAGCAGGCGGTAAACAGGTGGCAAAACGATATGAAATTGCTTGATCAGTTTTATGAGCATGCAGAAGAAAAACCAGAAGAGTACCACCTTGAAAAACAGGCGTTAAAAGCCTTGTATCAACCAAAGATATCAGTTCAGATCGAGAATGGCGGATTATTTTTTCTGCAAAATAATATTTCGAGCTAACTTTTTTCATATTCGACATCGTTCTCGTTTTTTTTGGGAAAATGCTATTATAATAAAGGTATATTGGAAAAAAATTCTGGCTATACAATTGGCAAATGACTTCCAGAGATCACAGAAGGCGTACATCATGGCCGGACTGGCTGAAATACATAAACAAGTATTTTAGGAGGAGAAACTGCATGAAAAATGCAAAACAAGAGCACTTCGAATTGGATCAAGAATGGGTTGAATTAATGCTGGAAGCCAGAGAAGCAAATATCAGCCCTGAGGAAATACGCAAATATTTACTTTTAAACAAAAAGTCTGCTTATCCTGGTCCGGCAGCCAGAAGTCATACCGTAAATCCTTTCTGAATGTGCTATAATATCACAAGGAAGGTGATGACATTGATTGGCCAGCGTATTAAACAATACCGTAAAGAAAAAGGCTACTCACTATCAGAACTAGCAGAAAAAGCTGGGGTAGCGAAGTCTTATTTAAGCTCAATAGAACGAAATCTACAAACGAACCCCTCCATTCAATTTCTCGAAAAAGTCTCCGCTGTTCTGGACGTCTCGGTTCATACTTTGCTCGATGAAAAACATGAAACCGAATACGATGGTCAATTAGATAGTGAATGGGAGAAATTGGTTCGCGATGCAATGACATCTGGGGTATCGAAAAAACAATTTCGTGAATTTTTAGATTATCAAAAATGGAGAAAATCTCAAAAAGAGGAGTAGTGTCTGAGCAGAGGCACTTACTCCTCTTTTGTCAATGAACATAAGGAATGGCTCAGTACGCATGTACTGAGCCACCTCTTTTTTCTATTAATGTTTATCCTCGCTATGCGCTTTTTCATTTTCTTTAATGTAACCGTCTTTATCAGTATGTTCCTTTTTGATTGTCAAGCCATTCCACTGTGTAGCTTCGAATGAGAATTGAAGCTGTAAAGAGTTGCCTTGATATTTATTTTGAACCATTTGTCCCTTTTCATCTTTTGTTTTATCGTCTTTAAATTGAATTTCCATTTTAACCTGGTCAAAATCGGTTGGTGTTTTTGGAACACCATCATATTCAGGAGCGGTTTTACCGTCAATTGTCGCTATATTGACTTTTCCGCTTGCGTTTAAGAATTTAGGATCAATTTGTTTTTTAATTTTTTCAGTCGCCGTAGCATCATTCTTAGAGGACATTAAATATAAGTCTTTGAGGTTGGCATCATCCAAAATGATGTTTTTCGGATAGCCGTTGCCTCCCTCTTTGCCGACTGTCAATAATGTAACCTCAAACTGGCTGAGAAAATCTTCTGGAGATGTATTACTTCCGCCATTTGCTTTAAATTCCCCATAATTCAGGGCCATTAATACCTCTTTGATCGCAAGTGAGCCGTTATTTTCAAATTGGAAATCTTTCGTCAATTTGTCTCCCGGCTTTAGATTTGATAAGTTGACACTTGCAGAATTTTCTTTAGCTGCTAAGTCAAGCGTACCAGATGCAAAAGTAGCATCTGTTGATTTAATATCGTTAAATGCTGCCCATGTTCCTCCTCCTACTAATGCTAATCCTAGTGCTGCTGATGCAACTCCTAAACTTAATTTCTTTTTCATACCCATGGTAAACTCCCCTTTTATTGAATGATTATATTATCGAAACCTGTTGCCAGGTTTACAACTGATGTTAAGTGGACATCGTATTGTCCTTTGTCTCTGTTTCCAAGGCTTTCGTCTTTCTTTCAATCTCTCTAATCGCACTGCTGATTGTCACAAAGGAGTAGATCAGCAGCATAATACCTGGAACAATCAGTAAAATAGCAGTGCCGATCGGCTGACTGGCAAAATGAAGCATGTAGCCGGCATAAGGAAGCTGAAAACCTGTATATTGCGCGCGGACATTCTCATTCGACACAGGCGCAGAATCCGCTGCAGCATTATTATCCCCTTTTGTTTGGAATAACAAATGATCGCCTTGCTTTGTAATATCAATAATTCTATGGGTTACCGCAGTGTCTGCATCCTGCATAAATGTGATTACGTCTCCCTTTTGGAGCTTTTTCACATCTGTGATTTCTTTCACGAGAATTAATGAGCCCGTTTTAAATTCAGGGTCCATTGAGCCAGACAGTACTGATTTCAGCGTGTATCCGAATACTGCCGGCTCTCCCCCGGATGAACGTGTTGATATGACAACAAGCGTTAGCACAATAATCAGAGTAAAGATGATAACGTAAAGGATATTACTGATCAGCTTTAATGCTTTTTTCATCCTCTTCCCCGCTTTCCTTCTGAACTTGTTGATTTTCTTTGTCTTCAGTTACGTCTTTGTCAGCTGTTTTTTCTTTATCTGCTTCTTCTTTTCTGTCACTTTCTGCTTGATTGTGCTGAGTTTTCGCAGCCTGCTGACTTTCCTTTTTCGGTGCTGTCGGTTTTTCGTCACACTTCCCAATTGTCATTGGTTCAGACCACTCAGACCTGCTGCCGTCCGCCGGATAGCCGGCCGGTTTATATACTTTAAACGCATAAATGCCAGGTTTCACTTTTTTCTTTGTTTCAATTTTGTAAAGTGATTCGCCTATTTGGTTGGAAACGTATCCTTTATCTATTACGTTCCCCTCTTTTAGCGGTTTGCTGGTGTTTGCCAGTTTATGAAGCTCCCACTTCCATTTCGATTTCTTAAGTTTCTCGCCTCTGTTTTCCAGCTCGGCAAATAGACTGACAGGTGAACAGACAGTACCTTTTGTATCTGTTTGATTCACCACGTGTAAATCACTTTGGTCCCACCGTTTATCATAATGACAGTTTTTATCTGTATGTTGAAAGTTCTCACACGTTTGAAGCGAGACATCCAAGTTTTCAATATCATGAAAAGCAGCGCTTGTATCTCCGGTAAATTGTAAGCATATCGCGGCTGTCAGACTGAATATCGCTGAAAGCTGAAAAACAAGCAGCAATCTCAGTTTCGTCTTAGCCTTATGCTGATTGCGGAACAATCGAAACATACCTTACCTCCTGTAAAACACTATAACTAGATGTGATAATCGTTCTCTTTTAAGAACTGCACAAATTGAGTATAATCAACGATTGATGGATTGAAAAACACCAAAATCCGCCATTTCGTTCGTTTAAGAGAATGTTTTCATCATATTGCATAGCCTTACTCAATATTGCTCACATTTTTAAGTTTTTTGAATTTTTTGGGATTGTTATGTGAGAAATTAAACGCATATCAGGTTAACATTTGGCAATAATAAACAACAAAGAAAGGGTGACGGCTTATGATCAAACAATGTGTAATTTGTCTGTCTCTTCTAGGTTTCAGCACCGCTGCCGCTCAAGCAGAAGAAGGGCCGCTTGTAACCGCCCGCCACATGTCAAAATGGGAAGAGCTTGCTGTAAAAGAAGCAAAAAAAAGGTACCCCCTCGCACAGGTACTGGTTAAACAAAAAGTTTGGGACCGCAAAAGGAAAGACGAAGCTGTGAAGCAATATCATTTAACCCTGAGAGAAGGCTCAAAGGAATTCGGCGTGTTTGTCACAATTTCATTCGATCCTTATAGTCAAAAGGTGAATAAAATTGCAATTTTAGAAGAATATCAATAAGGTCCTCCATGTGAAGGACCTTGTTCGTTATATTGGTGCAATTTATTTTTTTCTTTTCAGCCATAGCCTAAAACCATAAGGTAAAATTCCAAACCAATGCTGAGAAGCCGGCGTTTTTGTTTCTTTTCGAACCTCTTTTCGTTCTTTTCGCTCATCTTTCGGAGTGTCTATATATTTTACAAATTGCTGAGTCATATATTTGACATAATCATTCGTTTTCACGTGATCACCTCATCATTCAGTTATTATGAAGTGTTGGCTCACACGACTTTTTTTATACACATCCCCCTGGTTTATTCTGTCCAGCTCAGCAGTTTTTTCTGATTTTGATCGAACAGCAGCTTGGCGCTTTTTTCTGTTCCCGACTCTGTGATGGCTTTGAGGGTGATTTCTTGCTGTTCTTTTATGGTTGTTTCGTGAATGTCATAAGAAACCTGTCCATATGGAAGCTGCTGTGAACCCTTTTGGCCTTGTCTGTGCTCAAGAATATGCCTGATGGATAGAAGCGCACCATTTTGCAGCAGATTTTCTCCTGTATAATACTCTTTTGTTTCCTTCTCAAACATATGGCGGGAAACAAATTGAGAGGCGGTGAAATTCACAACCAGCATCACAAGGGCAAATGTAAAAAGAACGGCTGGATAGATAAACCCTTTTGAGCAGTGCATTCACCCACCACCTAATGACGTATATACCGGAACAGCGGTTTGATACTCTTTATCATTCTCACTCTTGACTTTCAGCCAAAGCATCCCTTTTCTAACCTCTGCTTTCATTGTTTTAATATGGCCAAGAATCGGAACATGCCCTTTCCCGTCTACTCTTTTCCTGATCATTGAATGGTAGATTTCAAAACGGACCTCTTGCCCAGACAGATTTCTGCAGATTAAGACGCTGCCATGCTCAGCTGTCTGCACAGTCTGCGACTGCTTGCACTCATTCATGATCTGCTCTACCGAAATGATCCATTCTCGCTGCATGAAGCCCTCATTCTCCTGTTGACGTGCCAAAAATAGATGAAAGAACATCGCTAACGATCCTGATATGAGCAAATAAGCAGAAAGCGAAAATAGTACATTAAGAAGCGTATAGCCAGTCTGTCCGCAAAATGCTGAGGCAAAATGGCTTATCTTTATAGGCGTCTGATGAGATACATACGTTTTGATATTCTCCCTCCTCCTCCCATGTCATCGAGTATTTGTTATTGTTCATTGAAACAGTCTTTGATGAATTTCCTGCCCCTGTCAGCATATATTGGCCTATGCTTTCATTAACAAGCTGATAACCAATTTCTCTGGAGTCCGCTATATGTTCATCAGCTATCAGCTTATCCCACATCGGCACAATTGTCAGAAGCATAAACAGCCATATGCTAAGGGCAGACATTGTTTCAATTGTAGAAAAGCCTTTATTTTCTCTCCACATTGACTCTTCCGCTCCCTAAATAAACTGTTATGTCATAGGCGGCATGCCCTTTTATACGTATTTTTCCGCCTATATTCGGGTGCCCTTTCTCATTAAATTCCAATCGGTCTTTTAAAGTCAGTGATTCTGCTAAAAGACCATTATCATAAATACGGTCTATAACAGTGTCACCTATGATTACTTGATATTTTTTCTCTTGAAAAAGAATTTTTGTTCTTTGATGATTGGAAATTGCAGTCTGCTGCGCAAGTAAAATATCGTTTTTCAACTGTGATACTGTCTGCCGTAAAGCTGTATTTTCATAAACAGGAGGAAGCGTGGTAAACACCGCAATCAGCATAATAGAGGCGAGACTTAAAACAAGCAGGCTTTCTAAAAGGGTGAAGCCAGCTTCTCCTTTTAATTTAATGTTCAACCTTAACCTCCCCGCCGGTAATGATAATTTGCTTTCCATTTGGACAAACCGCATCCTTTTTTACATAGCCTTCTGCCTGTAAATCGCCGAGGCTTGGTGTCTTCCCGTCATGATCGAGTTCATATGCTGTTACCTGCGCCTTCATCATGTTTTGCAGGCCTTCACAGCCTTTTTTCTGAATGGTTTGATTATGTTTTGTTACATTCGGTATGGTGATCAATAGCAAAATAGAAATAATAAAGAGCACGATTAGCATCTCCACAAGTGTAAACCCTTTCTCATTCATCAGCCTCTTCCTTTCACATTTGATTCATCATCTGATACATAGGCAGGAGCATCGATAAATACACAATTAAAATCATCGCTGCTACAAATCCATAAATAATGGGCTGAAGAATGCCTGTCCATTTTTGTGACTTGTCCTCAAGCCGCTGCAATATAAACTGACTGTACGTGAAGAGTTCCCGGTCCAAACGGCCGCTTAGCTGGCCATGAGATATTACTTTTGAAAAATCACTTTCGTAAAAAGGGTGTTTGTCTAAAGCAGTTTCAATGGTTTCACCGGCTTTTAACTGTTCAATCATTTGTTCAGCTTCGTGGCGGTAGAAAGGAAGAAACGTTTGATGTCTAAATGCTTTCAAACTGTCATAAATAGAAAGTCCTGATGCCAGAAGACTGCTCAGCTGTAAAGAAAAAAAGTAGCTGTTAAACAGCCTGACCAGCTTTCCAAACAGAGGAATACTTACGCAAATGTGCATTTGGCGGTCAGGGGATTTTTTCTTAAACACAAACCAATAATAAAGACCTATCCCTGCGGCCAAAATGGCCATTAATATGAAGACGGCATCAAGGTGCTGAAAAAACGCAAAAATGATGCCTGTTGTGCGTGAAGTTTCTACATTCATCGATTGATAAATACCGGAAAACTGAGGGATGATGATGTTTTGCAGCATATAGAGCATGACACCAACGGTAAAGATGAGAAAAAGAGGATATCTCAGCACCCTTTTAATATGCTCTGCCTGCGCTGTTTTTCGTTCCAGCAGCTCTCCGCTCTGAATCATGGAAGTCGGCAATTCTCCATGTGTTTCAGCAAAATAACAAATACCAATGGCTTCCTTATGAAATGACAAGCTCTTTAATACATGGTAAAACGATTCTCCTTCTCTCAGCCGTCTTATTGCGGCAGCCAAGTCCGCCAGCTGCCTTTTATTCATTTGCAGCTGCATTAGGCGCAACCCGTCTAAAAGACTGTATCCGCCCGCTGTCATTTCCCCCAGCCTTTTCAGTAAATAGGCTTGATCCTTTAACGGCCAAACTTTTCTAATCTGTTTCATGATAAACCCACCGGTCATAGTTATTTGTCGTTAAATAGCCGAGCGCAATCCCTTTTCTTATAATTTGACGCAGCGTTTGATATTGGTAATTTGCATTGTCCCCTTTTGCTTCCTGAATACACTGCTGAAGGTTTTTCCCGTATAGCAGCTCGTATACGCTTGCTCTCCTTATGTTTCGTGACAGTCGGCAATACACTGAAGAACATCCGTTTTCACAATACGGGCAAGCCAAATCAACTAAACGCTGAGCCGCTATCGCAATAACTGTCTGCTCGATTTCATTCATATTAATGCCAAATTCAAGCAGCCTGTAAATCGCGCCCTTGGCATCTCTCGTATGAAGGCTCGTCAGCACTAAATGACCAGTCATCGCTGCCCGCACCGCGATTTGGGCTGTTTCAGCATCTCTAATCTCACCTAAGATGATCATATCGGGGTCATGGCGCAAAATAGCCTTCAGCCCTGTGGAGTATGTGACACCGGCTTTTTCATTCACCTGCACCTGAAGAACATCTTCATCCCTCGTTTCCACTGGATCTTCAAGTGTGACAATGTTTCGATTAAAATGTTTTTTTGCATATTGAATCAGAGAATATAACGTTGTTGTTTTCCCAGAGCCTGTTGGTCCGGTAAAAATCAGCATGCCGTGGGAGTGTTTTAAAAATGAAAGCAAGGTGGCTCCTGTCTGTGGGAATAAAGACAGTTTATCAATCGAAGGGATATTATACTGAGGCATCACTCTGATGACGAGGCTTTCTTCGTTAATTGTCGGGAGCGTTGACATCCTTAAGTGAACGTCACCCTCTTTTAATTTTAGAGTAAGCGATCCACTTTGCGGCTTTCTTCTCTCCCCAATGTCCATAGCTGAGAGAAACTTAAAATGAGAAATGAGCCTTACACACTCTTCTTTTTTCATGTTTCGCTTTTTCAGCAATGCATTGTCAACCCGAAAATGGATGATCGCGTCCCGTTCCCTTGGCACAATGTGAATGTCAGAGGCCTTCGTCTTATACGCCTCTTCAATTAAGGTTCTACTTATGTTTTCTATCGAATCCAATTTGATTCCCTCTCCTTTCAAAGCGTATTGTAGAAAAAAGAAGACATAGTAATCAAACAAAGAAAATGTGATTTTCTGATCTATTTACAACCTAAAAAAATCATTTATCCCTATCAAAATAGAAATTCAGCTTTATTTAACACATGATTTTCGATTTTAATAAGGATATGAAAAGAGATTAAATGGACAGTGTACGCAGTCCGGCTCTGGCATCTAAGGAGGGAATGATAAAATCGGAGTTTGACGCTTACTAAAAACGGCGGATCAGTTTAGCGTATACAAAATAAAAAGGAAGAGGCAGCTACCTCTTCCCGACTGTTTGTTATGCTGATTTAGAAATGTCACTTAATGGTTAGGCTTTCTGGTCTGTGTCTTTCTTAACGGAAGGGTCGCCTAACGCAACAATACCCGTTAAACGTTCATTTTCAAGAATCGGTAAACGGGGGATTTGATGCTCTGCCATAAGCTGACTCGCTCCATCGTCAGACCTATCCAGATGACCGGCAACGATTTCTGTGCTCATGGATGTCATTAGCTTGACGCTTCTATTTGATCTTCAGCTAATGTTCTGGTGACAATGTCCCGATCAGAAACGAGCCTTGAAGTCTGATGATTCCACAAATTGGAATAGGACCGAGGTTGGAGTCTTTCATCTTTTTGGCTAGGTCAGTGACTGCTGCGGTCGGTTCGCAGCAGTCAAAGCTCTTTTCCCGAGTGCTATTTATTCTTTATCCGTGCACAAAAAATGAAATACCTACTGCCTGTGCCTTTTTCGTGAATTTTTTCTCTTCCTTTCTTGCAGCATATCTCCCGTCCAGCCTTTTTTCTTCAGATACAGGTAAATCAGAATTGTTGAACTGAAAATTAAAAATAGAGAAAAAAGATATCCGTATTTCCAATTCAGCTCCGGCATCACCGAAAAGTTCATTCCCCAAAGGGCGCCAAGTGCTGTAATCGGCGTAAAAAGCGTCGTGAAAATAGTAAGGGCTTTTACGATTTCATTTCCCCTATGAGAAGTAATGACCTCTTCTGAATGCAAAAGGTTGTTAAGCTCCCCCTCAAATTCACTGATGTATGTGAAACCTCTGTCAATTTTCAGATGCGTGCGCTGATAATCCTTTTTCCCTTCATTTTGAGGCAAGAAGGTTTCTTTTAACGCCATCTCAAGTTTTTTGGCGCTTAAGATCAAGTTTTTCCAAATCATCAGCTCATGGCGCAGTAAATGAACGCGGTTTAAAATACTTTTGCTGTTATCATCCTTGATTTGCCACCTAAGCTCTCTCAATCTCACTTCAAATTTGTCGACACCGATTAAATAAGCATTCATTAATTCCCCTAGAAGTATTAAGAACCCCTCTATGGCATTGTTCGCTCTTTTCATTTGCTGGACAACTTGTTTCCCCTTAATCCCTTCTAATATAGAAAAATCAAAATTGATGGTGAAAAAATATTGCCGTGTGATATAAAAGTGAAATACGGTGTGATCCTTTTCTTCGTTCAGCCCTTGATCATATACGATCGAGCCGAATACCGCTTCATTCTCCGCTTCTGTTGTATCCACGCGCAAAAAGTTAATATGATGATTATTTTCAAACCATTTTTCACATTGCGGCCAATGAGAAAAATGGATCAGATCTCTTGCCTTATCTCTTTCCTGAGGCCCCATTTGGTACCAAAACCAATCTTCACCTGTATGTACCTTCATGTTACGATCCTCCAGACTTTTATTCTTTTGTTCTTTAATTGCCCAATGAAAAGCATTCCTAAACCATTTAGGCACTTTATCACATGTTTTGTGAGCTTTTCCTGGTGGTATGGAATGTAGAAAGACATCGTAAAGGGAGGTGCATGCCTTCCTTGGAGAAGGCAGTTTATTTTGGAATTTATCAATTTATTAGCAGTCGCGTTTTTAATTTTGTTGACGGGATTTTTTGTCGCCGTAGAATTCTCGATTGTAAAAGTAAGACGATCCAGGATTGATCAGCTTGTTGCAAAAGGAAGAAAAGGGGCTAAAGCGGCAAAACATGTGGTCACTCATCTTGACGAATATTTATCAGCCTGCCAGCTGGGCATCACGGTCGCAGCTTTAGGACTCGGCTGGCTGGGTGAACCGACCGTACAGACTCTGCTTCGGCCGCTCTTTCATAAAGCAGGCTTAAACGAGTCGCTTACCCATCTTCTTTCTCTTATTATCGCCTTTTTAGTGGTAACGTATTTAAATGTCGTCATTGGGGAGCTGGCACCGAAGAGCTTCGCGATTCAAAAAGCAGAAAGCATTACGTTGATGCTCGCGAAACCATTAATCTGGTTTTATAAAATCATGTTTCCGTTCATTTGGCTCCTTAACCAGTCTGCCCGATTAATCACGGGGCTTTTTGGGCTGAAGCCGGCATCAGAGCATGAACTGGCTTATACGGAGGAAGAGCTTAGAGTACTGTTGACCGAAAGCTATAAAAGCGGAGAAATCAGAAAAAGCGAATTAAAATATATGAATAATATATTTACATTTGATAAACGAATGGCAAAGGAAATTATGGTGCCGCGAAACGAAATGGTCAGTTTGTCAATTGAGGATGACTCGATCCCAAGCATGCGGGAAACGGTTAAGCAGACCAAATATACCCGGTACCCGATTGTTAAGGAAGATAAAGATAACGTTATCGGTGTGATCAATATGAAAGAAGTGCTGTTTTCATTGCTGACGAAAGACTTTTCTTTTCAGAAGCACAAAATTGAACCCTTCATACAGCCTGTCATTCATGTCATTGAGACCATTCCGATTTACAAATTACTCATCAAAATGCAAAAGGAACGCACCCATATGGCGATTCTCATTGATGAATATGGCGGAACTTCAGGTTTGATCACCGTCGAGGATATTATCGAAGAAATTGTAGGAGAAATACGTGATGAATTCGATTCAGATGAAGTGCCTCATGTTCGTGAACTGGGAAAAGATCATTATTTATTAAATGCGAAATTATTAATCAGTGACGTTAATAACCTGCTTGGAACTGATTTATCAGATGCTGAAGTTGATACGCTCGGAGGCTGGTTTCTCACACAGAACATAGACGCCGAGCCCGAAAGTGTCATTGAATATGATGGCTACTCATTCAAGGTTAAAGAAATTGACAGTCACCATATTTTGTTTATCGAAGTAAAAAAAGCTGAATAGCCCTAGCACAGGCTGTTCAGCTGTTGCTTCTCTTGCGTGTTGAACGCGCTTCAAAAAAACACATCAAGCAAGAAACATCTTAAGATTCTTGTATCTTAAATCCTTTGTTGGCTAAAGCTTTAGCAAGACTTTGCTCTGTTTTCACCTTCGAAAAATCTAATCCGAGCTTCACAACAGTCTGGGCGATTTCAGGCCTGATTCCTGAAATAATCGTCTCAATGCCCAGCAGTTTAGTGCTGTCAATCACTTTAAAGATTTGAAAGGCAACCATCGTATCAACGATGGGAACACCGGATATATCTAAAAATAAATATGAAATCTTTAACGCCGAGCATTGGGCCAAAACGGATTCCAAAATGGTTCTCGCTCTATACGTGTCAATTTCACCGACAAGGGGAAGAATTCCAATCTCTTTAGAAATCGGCATAATCGGTGCGCTCAATTCATTGATCATTTCTTTTTGCGCATTTAATTGGATCACCGTGACCTGGTGATATTCTTCTGTAAATACTTCGATAATCTCATCAATCGTTTGATTCAAAATCTTGCTCCACTCACATACATCCTGAATGCCGATTTGTTGGGAAGAAGCAGCTTCACTGAAGTCCTGAATCCATTGCCACATAATGTGTCTAAACGCGTTAAACTGACCGACACTTTCCGTCACAGTCACCTCATGAACAGCACGGTCTCGGGCACATTGAAGTGACCATTGCTTAAGCTCATCCTTCACATCTTCTTTTCTAATGGATTTTGCTACAATCGCTACCAACGATTCATGCTGCTCTTTTAACTTTTGTTCTAATTTTTGCTGATCTTTAGCAGAATACAGTAAAGTTCCTTTTAACGTGCATGTTTCCAGCCATTGAAGTGTAATATCTTCTTTGTGCTCTGTTAAATACTGATCTAGAGCTTTCATTTCAATCGGTTACCTCCTGTGATGTTTATTTTTCAAAAAAAATATAATTGATTTGTATAACTTGTCTCACGTTACACATACTATTTTTACATACAGTGGGCTATAGCCAAGCGGTAAGGCAATGGACTTTGACTCCGTGATCGTTGGTTCGAATCCAGCTAGCCCAGTTTCTGAACCGTGAAAAACCGAAGATAAGCTGATTCAAGCAAATCAGCGGATCTTCGGTTTTTCATCATGCAGATTGATGAACCGTTTTCTTCTTCGATAACTTTAACAGTTCTCCCGGATTGTATCCGATAACAAGCTTCCTGTTGTCCACGAGAATCGGGCGGCGCAAAAGCTTCGGTTTCTCAATTAAAAGTTCAAGCACTTCGTTTACAGTCATATCTTCAATGTTTAAATTTAAATTTTTGAAGGTTTGGCTTCTTGTTGCTAAAATTTCGTCAATTCCTTCTGTCGTTAAAGATAAAATATACTTTAATTCATCCATCGTTGGAGTTTCTCTGAATAAGTGCCGTTCGTTAAATTCAATCTGGTGCGCTTTGAGCCAATGTTTTGTTTTTCGGCATGACGTGCAGCTTGGGTATGAGTAAAATGTTAATTGTTCCATTATGTTTTTTCCTCCTCCAGTTAACCATCTCTTTGTAGAATAACTACCCGTATCAATTTTTCTTTAAACCATTTATTGAACTTTTTTTCGGGTTATTTCTAAAAAACCGTACATATAATAGAAAACGCAATCAAAGGGTTAAATACCATTTTTCATATTAATAATGAAAATGTTTACATTTTTGTCCGTGATCTATTATAATAACAGTCAGAGGGACTCTCGGGAGGGGATAAAAAATGAATCGCATGTTCCGGGTGTTAGGATTTTGGACGGGAATATTTGCAGTCATGTTTTATTTAGGTGATATGAAAGATGCTTCCCTTTTATTTTTTGGACAGACGATCTTATTTGTGTTTCTATCGTATTTGAATTTAACAGAACGGATGTACATTTATATCTTTGGCGCTTATTTAACCATCTTCTTTGCCGGCTTCACATACTATTCCATTTTTATTATGGTACCAGGCGGCGGAGGACATTAAATGCAAAAAGAGACAAACCTCATCGGTTTGTCTCTTTTTCTATAATGAAAAACCATTTAAAAACGGATTTTGATCCTGCTCAGTCTGCACGTCAGTTTCAGGGCCATGTCCGCTTAACACCAATGTGTGCTCAGGCAGCGTAAGCAATTTTTCATGGATAGACGTAAGCAGCGTTTCTTGGTCGCCTCCATGTAAATCTGTACGGCCTATCCCGCCTTGAAACAGGACATCACCGGAAATCACCAGGTCGGCATCCTTCACGTAGTATGAAACGCTTCCTGGGGAATGTCCCGGGGTAAATAACGTCTCCAGATGGAAAGGCCCGATATTCAGCTCACCGTCCCCTTCAATTAAATGATCTGCCGGCTTAGCTGTCACTTCTATCCCTCTCAGCATTCCTGAGCCGTTCAATGAGGCATCTGTAAGCCAATTCTTTTCATTTTGATGCAGATAGACAGGAATGTCCCATCTGTCTCTCACGTTATCCAGCGCCCCAATATGGTCAAAATGGGCGTGTGTCAGTAAAATGGCTAAAGGCGTTAATCCTTTTTCTTTTATGTATTGATTGATTTTATCCCCTTCGCCGCCCGGATCAAAAATTAGGCATTGATCATCACTGATTAAAAAATATGCATTCGCTTGAATCGGCCCTACAGGTATTCTTCTCCATTTCACTTTTCTCACCTCTTTCCTTTTTATGCTCCTATTATGAGGGTTTTTGAAAAAAGATTCAAACAATCGCTATGAAAACGCTATCGACAAACACACTGAAAACAGGTAGAATAAAAATGGAAAGAATTGCAGGTTTTTCAATGTAAAGGGGGCTGCGTAATGTTACTTGTCGTGATTTTCGGCCTTGTCGCTCTTTTCGCTTTATGGGGAGTCTTGCGTTCTGTGAAAAACAAAAATATACTTGGATTTTTATTAGCCGGAGCCACCTTGTGTGTGTTTGGCTGGTTTACAGTGATGACGGTGATAAACAGCGGTTATCCTACTGCACATTAAAACCTGTATCCAGTGGGATACAGGTTTATTTTTTATTGCTGTAAATGTTTATTCACGCTTTCTATTTTACTTTCAAGCGTCGTTTTTTTGTCCCGTCTGTCATCGATGCGAATGTTGGTCGCCACTCTGTGAAGCCCTTTTTGAAATGGCGCTTCGTGAATCGCCTGAATCACAGTGAAAAGGTCGCTGAGCTCGCCTTCAATCAATGTGTTCATCGGTGTCAGCTGATATTTGATTTTCCCTTCGGCTTTATAGCCCTCTAAAATTTTCTGCACATCCGCCACATAGGCGCTTACACTAGGTGTTTCTGTTCCGATTGGGATAATGGTTACATCTGCGATAGCCATTAATTATTCCATCTCCTTTTTATCAATGATGATTGGCTTCATTTCATGTGATATTAATGAAATTATGCGCTCAAAATGAAACCCGTACAACGCATATTTTCCGTTCGGGGATACTTGTATCGGCTCCATTTCAGGCAAAGTAAAAAGATCCTGCGCCTTTCCCGAGTTCATATCGATCGCTGACAGCTTATATGCATCCCCGCTTTCTTTAAACGTATAAAACAGTCCGCCAGCCTCCTCATAATCATACTCCATCGGAGCCAGGCTTGTATATTTGGTTTGGAGTTTCCATTCCGCTGTAACTGCTTCACCATTCGATTGCGGTGATGTAAACTCATACAAGCCGTTCTCTCCGGAATCTGCTTTGACGGTAAAGCTCATATCATGAAAAGAATCAAAGTAAAGGACATCCTCCTCCAGCTTTTTCTCCTTTTCAGAAGCAATATCATACGTATACAAAGGGCCTTCTTTATCGTTTCTTCCCTCTTTTAGATAGTCAAATGTGTTTTTTGAGGTCCAATGGACAAACGGAACCTGTATTGGACTTAAAGCAGATTTGTCTTTTTTGGCATCCACGTAATATGTATTGAAGTCCCAGTTTTCAGTGAATACCGTAACCATCATTTGATACGGATCATACTGATTCCATGCTGCCTCCAGCTCATACGTTTCGTATTCTTTCTGGTACAGCGTCTCCCCTTTGTGATTCAGCAAAACTACTGTTGTCTGTTGGCTATGCGTGATCTGCAGCAGAATCATCTGTTTCTTGGGATTGATTTGAACATGAACGATTTGACCATCCGTCTGATAGAGCTTTTCCGTTTTGCCATTAAAGATTTGATATGCAAGAAGCTCTGTTTTTGTCGGATCTGAGGCTGTATACAGAATTGTGTTGTTATTAAGCCAGCCTTCCGCTCCGTCCGCTTTTCCTGCTGGCAGCGGAACAATCTCTTTTTCCTCACTTTTTGCCGTCGCTGCCTGTTTTTGCTGCTGATGAGACGGTTCGCATGCCGATAAACAAACTAACAATGCTGACAGCAGAATCAAACAAACTGATCTCATCAGCCTCCCCCTCCGATCATATTTATTGTCCCATATTTGATACGGCACGAAAAAGAAAAAGTTTCAGTTAGTCAAGAAAAAATAACGACCTCCATAAGATCCCTCTTGTCGCCTGATAAATCTGTGTAAACTGCTCAAACGGCAAGGGATTTTGACCTTTTCCGAGTTCCACCGTATAACCTTCTTTAAAATAGTGATGAATAAACCAGTCACGGAATCCCGCATAGCTGTCAATATCCTTGACTCCTTTATAAATGTTTCCGCTTATCGTCTCAAAATCCTTTATTACAGAAGCCGATTCTTCGGGCTCAAGGCCTTTATATCCCCAATAGATTTCTTCTCCCTGAGTGTGAAGGGCCAGCAGCCTGTCAGGCGGATCCGCCGTTATCAGCTGCTGCATCGCAATGGATTCCGGCTCCGTGAGCGGAGAAGTTCCAGGAAAATCTCGGTAGCTGGGCATTTTCGGTTTGCGGTATTTTTCAATTTCCCATAAAGACGGGAATTGTTTATTTAAATCAACGCCATTAATATTTGCCTTCCATTCATTAAAATCCGGACGATGGCAGTTTAGTCTTTCAAGTTCATCTCTCCTGTCTCCCATGCCCGCTGATCCGTGTAAGACAAGATCAACACCATCCGGATTCACAAGAGGAACAAGAGACAGAGAGGTTCGGCTGAACAGCTCCAAAGGAGTAAAGCCAAAAAAATTAGTATTATGACATAAAGAGAGGCAATATTCCTTCAGCCATTTCAGCAGTACAGATGTGGTAATCCACTCATTCGCATGAAACGATGCATTCATGTGAACTTTTTTGGAGGTATGCTCGCCCCCAACTGTAAGCTCCCAGATCGGCCTGCCCAAAACGGAACGTCCGATTTCCCGGCATGAAACAAACGGAAACACATTGACTATTTTTTTTATTTCCTCTTCGACAGCAAGAAAGTCATAGATTTTTTCCTGCTCCAGCCAGTTGTCAGCAGGCTGCAGCTGCAGCGGGTGTAAAAAGCGCTTTACTTCCTGAATGGATTGAAGCTCCTTATCATTGCCTTCTTCAATCTTATAACCAGGACAGTACAATTGATGTTTCTGTGCTGTTTGATTGGCACTTCTAAGCAATGTCTCATCTATCTTCAGTTCTCTTGCCACTAAAGCCAAATTGTGTTTGATCTCAGGTTTTATCGTAATAAACGCCATCATCATCCCCCTTTTTGTTACTATATGACGGCGTTTTTTAAAAAAGAAAGCCTCCCGCGTTTTTTGATACGGGAGACTTTATGATCATGAAGCCTGATCAAGAATTTGTTTTTCTTTTCTTTTTGACGTATTGTCCAGCCTTTCCTGATCATAAAATCGCAACAAATCTCCGTAAATGATTTCATCGGAAAGTGAAAGCTCCTGCTTCGCTTTATCTGCAAATGTTTCACATTGCTTTGCCTCTTTCAAAGGCTTTCCTGTCGCTTTGTCATAACATAGACCGTCAGTATACACGATTTGGTCTGTGATAAAGCTTCCATCACGCAGCACTGTAAAGTCCAGTTTATCGTCAGAAAGCAGATCGTTGCCGAATTGAATGAGGTTCTTTGTATCAATACCTAACAGATTCATCAGCGTCGGCCGGATATCGATTTGTCCGCCTACCTTGTCAATCGTTTTCGGCTTCTTGTCTGTAATTCCAGGAATATGAACGACAAACGGCACTTTTTGGAGTTGCACTTCTTCAAATGGTGTAATTTCTTTCCCTAAGAATTGCCCCATCGCTTCATTATGGTTTTCCGATATCCCGTAATGGTCACCGTATAAAACAATAATGGAGTTATCATATAAGCCGTCTTCCTTCAGCTTTTCGATAAACCGTTTCAGCGCCTCATCCTGATAACGCACAGTCGGGAAATACTTGTTTAACGTTTGGCTGCTTGAATCATATTCCTCAATCAATTTGTCCTCTTCATCAAGATCAAACGGAAAGTGATTCGTGAGTGTGATCAGCCTAGAGTAAAACGGCTGAGGCAGGTTTTTCATCAGCTCTGAAGACTGTTCAAAAAATTCTTTATCCTTCAGCCCCCAGCCGACTGAATTATCGTCAGTAACATCATACGATTCAATATCAAAAAATGAATCATACCCAAATGAATCGTACATTAAATCGCGATTCCAAAAGCTTTTATTATTGGCATGGAGCACCGCTGAATAATATCCGTTATTTTTGAGAATCTCAGGCGCGGCCATGTATTGATTGCCGGCATTTGTAAAGAACACAGCGCCTCGTCCAAGCGGATAAAGCGAATTGTCCACGATAAATTCAGAATCAGAGGTTTTCCCCTGCCCGGTTTGGTGGTAAACATTACTAAAGTGATAGCTTTCTTTTATAAAATCATTCAAAAACGGGGTGATTTCTTTTCCGTTCACCTTTTCATTGATCACAAAGCTTTGCGTCGACTCTAGAGATACAAGTATGACGTTTCTGCCTTTTGCGGCGCCAAATAAGTTCTTATTGGCATCTTTCGCATTGGCTGTGACATAGTTTTCGATTTCCGTCAGGCTGTTGCTGTCAGCCAGCGCTCTTTGTGCGGATTGCTTCGACTGAAGTACTCCGTCATAAATATGAAAATTAAACAGGCTGATATTTTTAACGAGCATTTCTCTGTCAAATGAGCGTGTCAATAGCTGCGGCCGTTCTGCCTCAGACAGACCTAAGTTGAAGAAATAAACGGAAGCCACAAACAAAAAATATGCCGCCCGTTCATTTTTCGTGGAGGGGATGTCTGATTGAAAGGCTTTTTGACGCATATGAAGCCATATTAAAATCACGATATCTACAGCCAAAAGGAGGTCTGTCGGCTCAAGAAGTGTTCCGATGCTGCTTCCCAGATCACCCATATTGCTCGTTTGAAAAAGAACCGGAATCGTTAGGAAATCATTGTAAAAACGATAAAAAACCATATTCGCCAGCAAAACAAACGTGACAATACAACTCATGGCAATAATGTAACGATTTCTGTTTCTTCCCTTTAAAAACAGGCTGAAGCCAAAAATAAGCAGCAAAAAGCTCAATGGGTTGATAAACAGAATAAATTCCTGCGTAAGATTGTCAATTTTAATATGAAAACTGGTTTTGTAAACAACATACGTTTTCAGCCACATCATTAAAATGGCAATCAGCATAAATGAAATCATCGAAAAAAACGTTTTTCGCATTTCAACCTCCTATGCAGCACGCTCAAAAAAATCAGTCTATTCTCAACATTCTCATTAACACATCAAATTAAATCTTAACCTGAACATAACAAAAAATCAATTTCATTTTCACAAATTTAACAATTTTGGTGTTTCAGCCATTCATTCTTAGCGATCCAAGCTCCTCCGATAACGCCCGCATCATTTCCAAGCGCCGCAATAGATATATCAGCCGCTTCCGCAGCGCGCGGAAAGGCACATATACGAAATGTTTTTTCCACTTTGGATCTCAGCAATTCCCCGGCTTTTGAAACGCCGCCGCCGAGAACAATTTTTGACGGATTAAGCGAGCTGGCCAGATTGCCAAGCACCAGGCCGAGATACTTTGCTACATAATCGACAACTTCGAGAGCTAATTCATCATTTTCATTTGCTGCTTCAAATACATCTCGAGCTGTTAAATGCTCAGATGCTTTTAATTGTGTCGGCTTTTTAGCTTCTGCAATTTTCTCTTTTGCAATTCTAACAATGCCAGTTGCCGACGCGATGGTTTCAATACAGCCTGTTTTACCGCAGTTGCACGGCGCCCCGCCTTCAGGGAGGCTGCAAATATGGCCGATTTCTCCGCCAGCGCCATTTATTCCGTGCACAATCTCCCCATTCACAATAATACCGCCGCCAACTCCTGTACCTAGTGTAACGAGAATGACGTCTTTTGCTCCGTCACCCGCCCCCTTCCACATTTCTCCGAGCGCGGCAATATTCGCATCATTTTCTATAACCGCAGGGATGCCTGTTTCCGTTTCCAGATGATTTTTTAAAGCATAGTTTTTCCAGCCAAGATTCACTGTTTCATAAACGACCCCAGTTGCCATATCTACTGGCCCTGGTGCGCCCATTCCTATATATTTGACGATGTGCTTTGGTTTATGAAGCTCATCCAGCTTGCTGTCAATCGCTTTTGCTATTGTCACGGTAATGGTATCACCGGACTTATCGGTCGGCACTTCCCATTTATGCTGAATCTCTCCATATTGATTAATAAATGCGAGTTTTATCGTCGTTCCTCCAAGATCAATGCCCGCAAACCATATCTCGTCCATTTTTATCACCTTAACCTTTACGTAAATCTCTTTCGTTTCTTTGTTTGTTCCAGCTCTTTATGAAGGACAGCTGCGGCTTTAGCCCACTGCTCCTTCTCAATCATATGATTTATATATAGTTCCTTTAATTCATCGAGCATAAACTCAATTTCAAGCTCTCTGTCACCAAAGTAAACAATGTGTCCAAATGTTTTTAATAGCTGCTGTACATCATAAAATGTATTCATATTCCTCACCATTCTTGATCTTAACTATCAATAGCGTAGTCATAAAGAACCCGCCAGTCAAGAAGAAAACGCTGACAAAAATACCCGGAATTCATTCCTTGGCAAATTCAACGCTTTCTCATCCAGTCATTTATTCTTTATTATTTTCAATTTGCTGCTGTAGTTCTATGTAACGCTTCTCCTTCGGCTTCAGCTTTACAGCGGTCCTGATTGCCTGATCAGCTTGACCAAGTTCATTTTTTTCCGCATACAGCAATGCCAAATTGTAATAGGACGCATGGTCTTTAGGCTCTTTTTGCACTGCTCTTTCCAAAAGAGAAATCGCCTGATCATATTCGCCGATTTGAATATCAGAAACGGCCAGGACTTTCAGAAGATCAGCTGAAGCGTCTTTCTGCTCTGCTTCACCGTTCAGCAATTCGGTTACTTCTTTATATTTTCCTTCCTGGTAAAGCTCATTTGCCTGCTGAATCAGCGCTGTCTCCTGATGGGACGGTGAATGCAATCCGTAATAGAGAAACCCGCCGGCCAGGGCAACCAGCAGAATCGCTGACACCAATTTTTTGCCCAAGGCTTTTGTTTTTGGCAAACCAAGTGCTGCCGCAGCAAGAAAACCGCCGACCAAGCCGCCAATATGCCCTGAATTATCAATATGCGAAACCGCAAAGCCAAAACCCAGGTTTATCAGGATAATAACAATAATATTTGTGCCTATTGTTTTTAGAAACATTTTTCGATTTGACACAGCTACATACAGCAATGCGCCTAAGCAGCCGAATATGGCGCCTGAAGCACCGGCTGAAGGATAAGGACTGAACACGAAGCTGGCGATCGATCCTGTGATACCCGCCGCCAAATAAATCAGCAAGAATCTTCCTGATCCATACATGCGCTCAACAGCGGTTCCGACCGACCATAAAGCCAGCGTGTTAAAGGCTAAATGCGCAAGGCCGATGTGAAGCACAATCGGCGTCAGCAGGCGCCACCATTCTCCGTCTGCAATCAGGCCGTTTTCCTTAGCGCCGAAAGCAACAAGCGTCTCCGTATTGGTGCTTCCGCCGTTTATTTCGAGCAGGAAAAACATCACGAGCTGCAGCGCGATGAACAAATATGTAAAGATCGGCTTTCCGTTCTGGAAAAACGCCGCTTCTTTTTTCCGCTGTTCTTCTTGTTTCTGCACTAGTGAAAAAAAGCGTTCTTTTGCCATTTGGGCGTGTTCCAATGAGTCTCGGTCTTCTGTCCATTCATCAGCTTCAAATGATGGAAAAATGGCTTGCAGATCTTCATGAAGTGACGTACCAGTCACAAGTGCAGTTTCAACGGATACCTGTCCTTTTTCAAAAGGCTTATCGGCGATTTCCTGCCAGTCATCGACAGGTGCTTCCGCTGAGATCAGCACATTCAGCAGCTTCAAATGCCGCTTGCCGATAGACTTCCTGACATGCTCTATTCGCTCCGCCTGCACTTCTATGTCCCTTGCAATTTCTTGGCGAAAATCAATATTCTGTTTAAAGAGGCGAATCAGATCATGAGAGGATTTGTCCGGTGCTTCCAGCCATATTTCACCAGATTCACCGGATTGTATGACGCCATACCCTCTTCTTACTAAATGCGCCGCGATCTTCCAATATGTATACTCCAACAAATACATGTTTACCGCTCCAATGGTTTTTTTTCATTATAACAGCTGGTGCTCTTGACGCCTACTAAAAGCAAAAAATCCCGTGAAAACGGGATTTTTAAAAAGCTTGCTGTATAAACTTATTGCGGATAAACGGAATTCTTAAAAAAAGATGAATAAAAGACCGTCTGATTCCCGGCTGGCTGAGCACGGTATTCATGAGACGGTAACGGTTTTGGTAAAACATCACGGCAGAAACAGCGCAAATGGCATAGATCATAAATTTTTTCATTATATCCCTCCTGCCATTAGGGTTTGTTATTCTTTCTTATTTATTCTTGACGGAGGGACGAGAAAGCTATGAAAAGCAAGAAATGATTCGATCCTCAGTAACCAGCATTTGAACCGGGATATCATGTGACAGATGCGGCACGTGATCATACAGCTGGCATTCTAAAAGCAAAGAGACTGTGTTTCCTTTATAATCACTTAAATAACGATCATAATAACCGCCGCCAAAGCCAATCCTATAGCCGTCAGGATCGAAACATACGCCAGGCACGATTATCAAATCAATCTGTGATTGGACCACTTCATTCGTTTTCTCAATGATCGGCTCCTGAAGTCCGACGTAAACCGTTTCAAGCTGATCATCCGCTTGAAATGTGCGGAACTGCATCCTTTTCGTATCAGGATCACACTTTGGAATACAAACTTCTTTCCCTTCCCCCCAGGCTTTTTCGATAATCGGCCGTGTCGGTACCTCCAGCCCTCTTGAAATGGTGACGGCTATGGTGCGGGCATTCTGCCATTCTTGGAGAGAAAATAAACGCTCGTTGATACACGCAGTTTTCTTAGACCATTCTTTACTTGTTATCGCTGATACTTTTTCCATTGTCTTTTTTCTTAATTGTGATTTCATTTTTATCCCCCTCGGAATAGAAAAAAGCCAGAACCTTTTTCAAAGCTCTGGCTTTTTTCTTACACCTCAAACAGCTATGCTGTTATTTTGTTTCACGGTGTAACGTAGATTTTTTATCACGTGGGCAATATTTTTTAAATTCAACGCGGTCTGGATTGTTGCGTTTGTTCTTTTTAGAAATATAGTTACGCTCACCACATTCTGTGCAAGCCAAAGTAATATTAACGCGCATTGTTTTCCCTCCAAACTAAATATCATTTACTTATTCAGACTTATATATAATACCACTATAATGGACGGAATGCTAGGATGTTTTTCAATGAAATCATGAATTATTGGATAGACGCTGATAAAGCTGTAAATAGGATGCTGTGATGATCTGTGGATGATGCAGTTTCATCACCCGTTCTCGGCCCGCTTCTTTTATCCGGCAGGCGTTTTCTTCATCTATTAATACGTTGTAAAGCCTATCTGCCGCTTCCCGTTTTTGCGAAAAATCAGCTGCAATTGCAGTTTTGTTATGAACGGCAAAGTCACAAAAACCGCCCGACTGCGATACGGCTGTCAGCACGCCTTGTTCCATGCTTTCTTGTGCAGCGAGCCCAAAGGGTTCATAAATGCTTGGGAAAACAGCCATTTCACATTGAGACAGAAACGTCACGATCTCTCTTCTATTTAAAAAAGGATAAAACATTACACTTTGCTTTATGCTCAACTGCTCAGCCAGTTTCTTATAGGATGCCAATAACGGCCCTTGTCCGGCTAGCACCAACTGAAGGTCAGGCCGGCATTTGTTCAGAATAGAAAATACCTTCAACAGCTGTGAAAACCCTTTTTCCGGAACAAACCTTCCAAACGAAAACAAGTATCTTTTATGTATCAACCTTTCAGCTAGACCTATTTTCGCCTCCAGTGACAGAGGGCTTGGGATGACGGTTATTTTTTCACGAAACGGATACGCCTTACTAATCGATCTCTTCATAAAAGTGCTTAACACAATCAATTCATCGGAAATGTCAATGAGGAGCCGCTCCGTCAGCAGCCTGTACGGATGAGGCGTTTCTTTGCACACCTGCTTCCTTCCGCTTTCAAGCCCGTGGATCGTTGCAGCAAGCGGAATGCAGAGCTGCTTTTTCAAATAATGAGCGGCAGGGGCCGTCATGTCATCATGGGCATGAATCAGATCAAAGCGTTTATTGCATGACAACACTTGCTGAACCATTCTAACATTGACATCAGCTATAAAGTCTTCAACATTCGCATAGGAACATAGCTTCCTGCTTGGAGCGCAGACTGTTATGTTGATATGCGGATTTAAATAGGATATAAGACGGCTTAAATGAACACCAAGCCCGCTTTTCGGTTTATAAGGATGCTCGAATGAAAGCATAAGGATGTTCATTTCTCTCTTCCCTCACTGCGATAGCAGGTGTAAGCAGAAAATTGCTCCTCCCACCTGGTATGTGCTTCTGCATTGCGAAAACTGTTTATGTCGCTGACACCGTTTTCTGCAAGTAAGGTGTCCTCTGTTTCAGCTAGTTTGAGAGAAACATTCATTGAATTCAGTATTCTGTATTCAGCACGATACAAAGCATGACCAGGCACCTGAACAATGATCCATTTCCCTTTATCCCGTTTTATGCGTTTCGTCCTGACAGCTTCTATACCGTTTCTTTTCATAAAAATACGGATTTCTTTTATCATGTCGGGCGTTTTTTCGAAAAGTACGGTTTCTGCCAGTTTCATCGTCTCAACTGACAGATTCCATCGGACTGTCAATGTGTGAGAGTTTTGGATATTCATGTCGAATACGTCCCTAAAAAAAGGAAGCCCCCTTCGAATGTTATAAGGAAATGAGTGTTGGTCCATAGGCTTCTCACAATCTCCTTTCCTTCCATTGGCTCGGTGATCCTATTAAACCATTACACATAAAGGAAGAAAAGAAAGATTTCTCGACAAAAACTCGTTTTTTTCGCGAATTCCTTTAGAATCCACTTGTTTTATGGTATAAAAAAGAAGGATAAAAAAAGAATAGAAGGTGATGAAACGTGGAAATTGCTATTATTGCGTTGTTTATCGTCAGTATAGCGCTAATTGCATTCTCATATTCTCAACGAGATCCGATGAAAGATGTCGAGCAGGAGCTTGAAACATTGCAGCTTTCTGCTATGCAGGAAATTTATAAGCTCAAAAAGAAAATGACGGTGCTTGAGGAAGAATTACTTGAAACAAACCTTGTGATCCGCAAAGCAAAGAACAGCGGCATCAATCAAAAGATCGCCAAGCAAATACTTTCTAAATATAATAACGGCATGTCAGCTGAAGCAATTGCTAAAGCTGAGCATGTATCAGTAGAAGACGTGAATACGATTATAAAAGATAATGAGAAGGTGCTCGTATGACAAAACGAGGCATTCAGGCATTTGCCGGCGGTATCATATTAGCGACAGCCGTTCTCGCAAGTGTTTTTTATCTGACAGATGAAGATCAAGCAGCTGCTGTAAAAGAACAAAAAACAGTAACCGAGCAAGACGTAAACAATTATCTCGATTCTAAAAAAATGGTTTCTGTTAACCGTGATGAATATCAAAAGCTTCTCGACTCAAAAGAGAAATCTCTGAGCGATGACAGCAGCTCAGACTCGAAAACAGGCAAAGTAAAAACGTACAAGCTCATCATTAAAGACGGCATGAGCACCGCAGATGTATCAGCTATTCTTGAAAAAGAAGGCATTATTGCTTCAGCTGAAGACTTTAATGACTACGTGATAGACGCGGGGTATCACAAGGAGATCCGTGCCGGTGAATTTAAAGTAAAATCAGATATGAGCTTCAAAAAAATCGTTAAAACATTAACACGATAAAAAAACAGGCTATGTTAACAGCCTGTTTTTTTTATCCGAATTTCCCTGTAATATAATCGAGTGTTCTTTGATCTCTCGGCTGAGAGAACATTTTATTTGTATTGTCGCATTCAACAAGCTCACCCATGTAGAAAAATGCAGTTTGATCAGAAACCCTCGCTGCCTGCTGCATGTTGTGCGTCACGATAACGATGGTGTATTTATTTTTCAGCTGAAGAATGAGCTCTTCGATTTTTCTCGTCGAAATTGGATCTAACGCAGATGTCGGCTCATCCATCAGCAAAATATCAGGGTTTGTCGCAAGAGCTCTGGCGATACAGAGACGCTGCTGCTGACCGCCTGATAATGAGAGTGCAGATGAATGCAAACGATCCTTCACCTCATCCCACAGCGCCACGTCTTTTAATGACTTTTCTACAATGTCTTGCAGCTTCTTTTTATTTTTGACGCCGTGGACTCTCGGTCCGTAAGCGACATTATCAAAAATTGATTGCGGAAACGGGTTTCCTTTCTGAAATACCATGCCGATGTTTTTTCTCAAATCTACGATATCGACTTTATCTTTTAAAATGTTGCTGCCCTTATAGTTCAGCTCACCTGCAAGCTTTACATTCGGCGTCATTTGAATCATTAAATTCAATGTTTTAATAAATGTTGATTTGCCGCATCCTGACGGCCCGATAATCGCCGTAACTTCGTTTTGATTAATGCTCAAATTGATATTTTTTAAGGCATGGTTTTCTCCATACCATAAATTCATTCCGTTGACTTGATAAACTTCCTGTTTCTTTACAGCTTCGGTAGCAATACTCATTGCCGCCCTCCTATCCGAATTTCCCGTTAATGTAATCCTCTGTTTTTTGCTGCTTCGGACTTGTGAAAATTTGTTCGGTCTGTCCGTATTCAACGATTTCGCCGTTTAAAAAGAAAGCCGTCCGGTCAGACACCCGCAGAGCCTGCTGCATATTATGAGTGACAATGATAATTGAGTATTCGCTTTTCAATTCCGTAATCAATTCTTCTATTTTCGCATTTGAAATCGGATCAAGCGCTGAAGCAGGTTCATCAAGAAGAAGAACGGCCGGCTTCATTGCAAGCGTTCTGGCAATACATAAACGCTGCTGCTGACCGCCTGATAACGAAAGCGCGGATGAATGCAAACGGTCCTTTACTTCATCCCAGAGCGCCGCTTTTGTTAAGCTTTCTTCCACGATGTCGTCTAGCACTGCTTTGTTCCGCTCACCGGCATATTTTAATGCATGTGTGATATTATGGTAGATCGATTTCGGAAATGGATTCGGCTTTTGGAAGACCATGCCGATTTCTCTTCTTAAGCTGACAACGTTTATATTGCTTCCCAGTATATTTAATCCTTCATACAAAATTTCACCATCGCTTCTTGCAGAAGGTATTAAGTCATTCATTCGGTTAATATTTCTTAAAAAAGTAGATTTGCCGCATCCTGACGGCCCGATCAAAGCGGTTACCGCATTTTTTTCAATCTCCATATTCACATCACGAACAGCCTGTTTGTTTCCGTAGAAAATAGACAGATCCTTCACCTCGAGCACATTTTGCTGCTGAGGAATCATTCCCACTCTCTCAGGCTTTTCTTTTACCATTTGTTCAGACATTGTTTTCGCCTCTTTCCGGTCTAATTTGCCGTAAGCTTTTTATAGATTATTGTTCCAAGCCATCTCGCCGCGAGATTAAAGACAAGAACTGAAATCACCAGCACTGCTGAACCGCCGTTGGCAATCGCTTCAGCATCCGGAATCATCCCTTGCGTATTTACGTTCCAAATGTGGACCGCAAGTGTTTCAGCGGGTCTGAAAATATTAAGCGGCGATGTTTCAGAAAACGGATTCCACTCTGCAAAATTGAGGCGCGGCGTTGTAAGTCCTGCTGTAAATAATAAAGCCGCTGCTTCTCCGAACACCCTCCCTGACGCTAAAATGGCACCTGTGATGATGGAAGGGATTGCGCTTGGTATTAATACAGTTTTTACGGTATGCCAGCGAGAAACACCTAGAGCGAGCGATGCTTCCTTCAAATCTTTAGGGACTGAACGGACCGCGTCTTCTGTCACACGTACCATAACTGGAAGGTTAAATACTGTTAATGCCAGCGCCCCGCCTATGATCGTATATCCCCAGCCTGTCAGGTTAACAAACATCAGTAATCCGAACATTCCAATGACAATGGACGGAAGAGATGAAAGGACCTCAATACATGTTCTGATAAAATCTGTCACTTTGTTGTTAGGCGCGTATTCCGCCATGAACACACCGCCGCCCACTCCGAGCGGGATGGTAATCAGCATCGTGATAAACAAAATATAGAAGGAGTTAAACAGCTGGTCTCGTATTCCGCCTCCTGCGGCGATGGCGCTGGATTTTGTCGTAATAAAGTCTAAGCTGAGCTGAGAAACACCGTTAATAATAATATAGGAAAACAAACCGACTAGAATCGCGGCGATAATGGCTGCGCATAAACCGAACATTCCAGTCGCCAGTTTATTTGTTAATTTGCGGTTCATTACACTTTCCTCCTAGATGACAAGTAGCGAATAAGCAGGATGAACAAGAATGACATCACCAGCAACACAAGTCCCATTGACCACAGCGTATTATTTTCAACGCTTCCGTATGTGGTATGGCCCATATTCAGCGTAATAATGGTTGTCAATGTTCCTGCGGTGTCAAGCAGACTTTCAGGCAAAACTCTTGTATTTCCAATCACCATTTGAACAGCCAGAGCTTCACCAAACGCACGCGCCATACCTAGGACAACGGCAGTCATTAATGTCGGAAAAGCTGCAGGGATGAGTACTTTTCTAATGGTCTGCCATCTTGTCGCACCGAGAGCGTAAGAACCTTCTCTTAAGCTTTTCGGAAGTGATGCCATCGCATCAGCTGAGATAGATGTGATCGTCGGCAGAATCATAATGGAAAGCACAATCGTACCCGCCAATAAACTGTGTCCTGTTCCGCTCGTTTTGAACTGAGCAATAAAAGGCACCAATACTGTAAGACCTATGAATCCATAAACAACAGATGGGATGCCGACCAATAATTCGATCACCGGCTGCAGCACTTTCTTTCCCCAATTCGGCGCAATTTCCGTCATAAAGATCGCACCTGCTATGCCGAGTGGGGCAGCAATGAGAGCGGAGAGAATCGTTACTGCAAATGAGCCAAAGATAAATGGCAGCACTCCGTATTTCGGATCAGAATCTGTAGGGTTCCAATTCAGACTGGTTAAGAATTCAATTGGGCTTACACCATTTACTAGAAAAGATTGCAGCCCCTTAATACCGAGGAAAATGGTGATTGCCACAGATGCCGCTATCATTATAAGCGCGCAGGCTGTCACGATCATTCTTCCCCGAATTTCATCCAATTGCCGGTTTTGCCTTGAGCTGATTAAACGTTCGCTCACAGACATATTTTCTCTATTGTTTATCATTGTTTTACACTCCTATGAATGTGTTAAGAGGAGAAACGGAAGTCTCCGCACTCCTCTTTTTATTTAGATCAGCTTTGCTTCCCTTTGGCATCGCGAGTCACTTTCATGTCAGTAACCGGAATGTACCCTTGGTCAGTTACAATACTTTTTTGAATGTCTTCACTTTTTAGATAATCAAGAAATTCTTTCGCTAGATCTTTCGCTTCGCCTTTTGTATAAGAATGCTGATAAGCCCAGATCGGATACTCGCCAGTTGTAACGTTTTTCGCTTCTGGCTTCACTCCGTCAATGGATAAAGCTGTTACTTTGTCATCTGTTAAATATGAGAATGCAAGATATCCAATCGCTCCCGGAGTGTCAGCAATGATTTTTTTCACAGTGTTGGAAGAATCCTCAGTAATGCCTTCTGCCGGTTCTTCTCCGTCAAGCGCGTATTTTACAAATGTCGCACGTGTACCTGAAGAATCAGGACGGTTTACAAGCGTAATTTTTTGGTCCTTGCCGCCAAGCTCTTTCCAGTTTTTGATTTTTCCAGTAAAGATTTTTTTCAATTCATCTTTTGAGATATCTTTTACACCTGTATCAGGGTTTACAGCCGCTGCCATACCGACTACTGCAACTTGATGATCAACAAGCGCTTTTGCGTCGATGCCTTCTTTTTCTTCAGCAAAAACATCTGAATTTCCGATTTGCACAGCCCCTTCAGAGACTTGAGAAAGCCCTGTTCCAGAACCCCCTGCTTGTACCTGTATATCAGCATCAGGGTTTTCTTCCATAAATTTTTCTGCAGCTGCAAGTACTAATGGCTGCATGGCCGATGAACCAGAAATGGTTAAAGAACCTGATGCCTTTTCTTCTCCTTTTGCAGAGCCGCTATTTGTTTTTTCACTATCTCCTGCGTTTCCGCATGCAGCTGCAACCATCATAAAAGCAGCCATTAGAAGCATAAGCACCAATTTGTTTTTTTTCATTTCCTGAATTCCCCCTGCGTATAATGTGTAATTTGTCCTACACGTTTAGAGTAAAGGTTCTATGTAAAATAGGTTTAAATCGAATGTTAAGGTTTTGTAAATCCGTGCATTTTTTTGTATAAAAAAAACGCCCACATGATGTGGACGTTTCTGTTTAGTTAGCAGAAGACGAGGTGTTTTCTGCTTTTTCTTCGATTTTGTCTTTATTCTTTTGCTGAGTATCTTCTTTGTCCTGCTTCGATTTCAGCTCAAAATATTTATCCAATACTTCTCTGCCGATTTCGTTGGTAATGGTATATTTAGCGCTGTAATCTACATAAGCCCAAGGAACTACAACAGAGATGGCAACCTCAGGGTTATCAGCAGGCGCATAAGCAACAAGTGTCGTATTATAAGTACCTTCACCTGTTTTTGATTTATTTGGTCCGTCATAGAACGATTGCGCTGTTCCTGTTTTAGCAGCAGGTTTATAAGATGCTGAAGCAAATTGACTTGCCGCCGTTCCTTTAGTGGCGACTCGTCTAAACCCGGCTTGAACTTCTTTAATGTACTCGCCTTTCATATCAACTTTATTCAGCACTTCAGGCTGAACAGATTGTACAACTGCCCCGATTCCTTTTTCAGCGTCAGGTTCCCTTACTTCTTTTACAAGCTGAGGTTTCAAGCGGTATCCACCATTTGCGATTGTTGATACATATTGTGCCAGTTCGAGCGGTGTATACGTATCATATTGGCCGATAGCGTAATCTAGCAAGAATCCCGTCAATCTGCTTGTTCCTTTATAGCCTGTCATTTCATTTGGAAGGTCAATCCCAGTTTTGACACCAAGTCCAAATTGACTGAAATAATTCCGGAATGTATCAAAAGCCGTCGTATCAATTGGTAAAGCTTGATGCGGTTTATATTCACCTTTTCCAAGTGCGATTGCAGTTTTAAACATGAATACGTTTGAAGACTGCTCTAAGGCTCTTTGAATATTAACAGGTCCTAAAGTAGTCCACGATTTTTTGCCGTTTTTATCCTGGCCAATATATAATGGTTCATCCTGAAAGACTGTATTCAGATTGATGGCACCGGTTTGAAGACCTGTCAGTACAGTTGCGCCTTTGACAGCTGACCCCATAGCATAAGATGACGTCATATTTCCCAGTGCGTAATCGTCAATTTTATATTTTCCGTTTTCTGTTTTAATCTGCTTACCCGCCATCGTCAGCACTTCACCGTTTCTCGGGTCCATCATGACGACAAATGCCCGGTCTAACAATTCAGTACTTGGTCTTGCTTTAGCAGATTTGAGATTTTTTTCGATAATTTTTTCAACTGATTTTTGCAAGTCAATGTCAATCGTAAGCACGAGATCTTTACCGGCTTTCCCTTCAGAAACGGTTTTCGTTCCCGTTACATTGCCGTTTGAATCTGTGATATTTTCCACCTTAGCTTTTTGGCCCTGCAAAAGGCTTTCGTATTGATATTCCAGATAACTTTTTCCGACCCTGTCGTTTCTGCTGTAGCCAAGCGATAAATAATGGTCGAGCAGATTTGACGGTAATCCTTCATCAGAGCTGGAAACACTTCCGAGCACTGAGCGGAGAAGATTTTTGTACGGATATTCACGTTCCCAGTCTGACGTGACATCAACACCCGGCAGTTCATCTAAATGTTCACTCACAACTGCCATTTCTTTCGCTGATACATCTTCATTTTTGATGTATTGCGGTGTTAACGCATATCCGGAGTCCATCTGTCTTTTAATGGCGAGAATCTGCATGTCTTTATCAGTCAATTCATTCAGCTGCTTATCGGTAATCCGTTTCAGCTGGAGCTGATATAAATCATCATCTGATAATTTTTTATTTTCTACCTGCTGTCTTTCCTTAGAAGTAATCAGCTTTTTCGCTTCTTTTGGTCTTGTCAAAATCCAATAATCTTTTTTATCCCGTTCTGTTACTTTTTTTGTATCGACTTTAATCATATCCGCCAGCTTCTTTGCGATTTTCAAACGCTGTTCTTGCGTTGTAGATTTAGATCTCGTGTATGTAATCGCATTTAAAGCTTTATTTGTCACAATGGCATTAAAATTTCGATCATAGATTTTCCCGCGCGGCACCGCCGAGCTGACTTCACTTTGTTCCTGCTGATTGGCTTGATTTTTGTAATCATCGCCTTGAACGATCTGTTTAATGCCAAGCTCCACAATAATCCAAGTGAAAATGACAAAAGCGGCCAAAAATAAAATATTCAGCCGGATCGGAAGCGACTTCTTTTTCTCTTTATGATTTTGCTTTTTTTGTTTATTTCTCCTCATAACATCACCTTTTCTATTTACAGAAAGAAAAGACACTCAAGTAAGAGTGCCATTTTTCATTTTAAAGGTTTTTTCGACTTTTTTCTACAGATAACCCCTTTTTGCCAAAAAATTATCTTTGGCCCTTTAAAAGGTTCGGTTCAGTCACCCGGCCCTGGCCGCCTTCTTCCATAGTTTCATTTTCCTCATCTTTCTCTTTAAAACGAATATCCTTGACAAAGTAATAAATCAGCGGATGTCCAATGCCCAAGATAGCAAGCGACAACGGTATACCTATATCTTCTTTTAAAAGGGCCACGATAAGGAGAAAGCATAAAATCGAAACAATTCTGCCGGCGTTTAGAAAAAGTTCTCTCAGCACGATATATTCAATTCTCGCTTTTCTGGCATGTCTGGCCCGGCCTATGACATCATATGTAAGCGATACATAAGGCACGAGCAGAAGAGGATAGCCGATCGCTATAAACACACCGTACGTCAATAATGTCGTAAAACTCATATGAAAGAGTATCAAAAACAGCGCACCATACAGAATAAGGCCGCCAAGCAAAATTGATTTTTTACGGGCCTTTTTCTTGATTAGCCTTGATGCAAAATAATAGGCAAAAAAGGAAACAGCTGAGTTGACGAGACCAAAGGTTCCGAGAGCCAGTTCGCTGTTTGTCTCAATAAACACAAAAACACTGATTAGAAAGACGAAAATCCCTTCTCTCAAGCCCTGAAAAAAATGCGCATTTGTAATTCGCCGCCAATTCATATTCGTGTGGCGTTCTCCAAATACCTTACTCAGCATAAAATGGCCCTTTGATTCTCTCCGTTTTAGGAAGAAGCTCATCACGACAGCCAATGCAAATAAACTGAGGGAGAGACTGAAAATGACAGTGTAACCCGTATTATTTTCAAGTCTTGAGATGACAAATCCTGCAACAATCGGACCAATCATTCCTGCGGATGAGGACAGGATGCCCATAAAGCCGTTGAAAAAATCCCGCGTATCAGGCTCTGTTATTTCAAAGGTGAGCACATTAAACGCGAGCCAGTAAAATCCATAGCCTACTCCGAGCACCGCTCCGATGAGAACAAGACGTGATGCAGCCGTTTCCCCAGCCAGCAGCACACTTAAATAAAATGCTGCTAAAAAAATCACTCCGAATCTGAGAATGAAAACCCTGTCTATTTTTTTGGCTAACCGGCCAGCTAAATAAAATGTTATCGGCTGCATCGTCACAATCGATAAGTTGTATATCGCCAAGTCAATAAATTTCCCTGACTGCTTCCAGAGATACACATTCACAAATGTATTGGACAGCGCAATTCCTAACGAGTAAAGACCGCCAACGGTCAGCAGAAGGAGTAATCCTTTATTTACATCTACATCGCCAATTACCTTTTTTAGTTTGCTCATTACTGACTCCCCTTTACTACCCCTTAGTCTGTCTCACTGAAACGGAGATATGTAAAGAGAAGACATAAAAAAACAAGGCCCTTTTATGAGGACCTTGTTTTGCGTTATTATTTTGCTTCACTGTAAAGACGAGCAACTTCGTCCCAGTTTACCACATTCCAGAAAGCTGAAATGTAATCAGGACGGCGGTTTTGATAGTTCAGGTAGTAAGCATGCTCCCAAACATCAAGACCTAGGATAGGCGTTTTGCCTTCAGAGAGCGGAGAATCTTGGTTTGGCGTGCTTGTGATTTCAAGTTTGCCGTTGTTTACAACAAGCCATGCCCAGCCTGAACCGAAACGTCCAGCTGCTGCTGCAGCGAATTGTTCTTTGAATTTGTCAAAGCTTCCAAATACACTGTTGATCTCTTCAGCAAGCTCGCCAGTTGGCTCGCCACCGCCGTTTGGAGATAAAAGTGTCCAGAATAATTTGTGGTTCGCATGTCCGCCGCCATTGTTGCGGACTGCTGTGCGGATGTTTTCAGGAACAGAATCTAAATCTGCAACAAGCTCTTCAACTGATTTGTTTGCAAGAGCAGTGTTTCCTTCAACCGCTTTGTTTAAATTTGTAACGTATGTGTTATGGTGCTTCGTATGGTGAATATTCATAGTTTCCTTGTCGATATGCGGTTCTAAAGCATCGTACGCATAAGGTAGTTCTGGAAGTTCGTAAGCCATGATAATTCCTCCTTAATATATATGTACTGAAATGCCGCTTTACAGCGAGCCTTTCTTCATTCAATGTAACAAAAGAACGCCATGTAATCAATGAAAAAGCTCACAATTTGGCTATTTCAGCAGACATATTTCACTTTAACCGTTACTTTGTCACCTTAAACCTCCTGAATGGCATCTTTAAAGAACAGTCCATAAAAAATATCCGATCATTAGAAGCTGAATAATTCCCTTTGCAATGACACCCGTTAAAAAGCCGATCAATGAGCCTAGCCCAATTTTAAACGCTGATTTTACATCTTTTTGATGTACGATAAGCTCTGCACAAACAGCCCCGATAAACGGCCCTAGTATGATTCCTGCAACCGGAATCACAAATGGTCCGATTAACAAACCGATCGTACTTCCCCAAATAGCAGCTCTGCTTCCGCCGAACCTTTTTACACCAAGCAGGTTGGAAACATAATCTGCAGCGAATAATACTGCGGCGAATACAGCTTCAACCAGCCAGAACATATAGGAATACGGACTGAAAGAAAACAAAAATCCGTATAATACAAAACCGGCTACAATAAATACAACACTTGGAATAACAGGGTACACAAGCCCGATAAAAGCAATGATAAATAGTGCCGCGATCAACAGCCAATACAAAATATCCATAGTATCCATCCTCCTCAATATGCTTACATCTCTGATCTTACACTTCTGCCAATGCAGGTCTTCCTTGTATTCAAACGCAGGCAGCGATACAATAAGCAACATATATTGTATAGCTAGGAAGTGAAGACAGTGAATGTATTTCAGCTTTTCATCAAAAGTACATACTCTCCACGGGATATTGCAAAAACAAGATTTCAAGGAATCGGAAAAGCGATTCTTTATGTATTTTTGCTCTCTGTCCTTTTTGCGATCCCCACTGCTTATTATGTAAGCTCAGGGACCGTCCAATCTATGAACGGCTTTAAATCCGTTTTAAACAAAGATTTCCCTGATTTCACAATTTCAAACGGCAAACTTCAAACAGATGAAAAAAAAGCCACAGAATCAAAGGCAAACGGCTTTGTCATTGTGTTTGATCCGACGGATGCATATGGCACAGAACAAATCAAAGCAAAGCAAAACGCAATAGGTATACTTCAGGATAAGTTTGTTTTGGCCATTGACGGACAGGCCCAAGAGATGGCTTACTCAATGATGCCGTCAGATTTAACAAAAAAAGATATCACTGCAGGGTTAAACCAAAATAAAGCGATGATCGTGACTGTTCTTTCAGTACTCATTTTTCTCGTGACAGCGGCGGGAAAATTTATTGAGGTATCTTTCTTGGCGCTTATCGGGCTAATCATAAAGAACGCTCAGCAAAAGCAGCTGTCCTACCAGCAGCTATGGAAGCTTTCTGCTTACTCCATCACCCTTTCAACGATATTTTTTACGATTATGCGTGCGTTAGAAACAACGGTGCCAAGTGAATTTTTAGTCAACTGGTTTGTTAACTTTGTCATCCTGTTTCTCGTTTTAAAAGAGCTCCCGTCCAAAAAAGCTGCTGCTTAATTCGGAGACTGCCTTCGCAGTCTCTTTTCTTTTGTCATGAATGATAACGGACAAGCATACAATGTTATAAAAATGTTGTATGCGGGAGGCAAAGTCAATGAAACGTCTCACTTTTGTATTCGGCATTCTCTTTATCCTTTTTATCCTTTTTTATGATCTTAAAATTGGTACGATCCCTGTTCAGAACCTCCCTGTTTATAAAGCATCGGCAAAAACAACTATGCAGGAAACAGCATATAAAACGGTAACGGTAAAACCGGGTGACACGGTCATGTCAATTGTCGGAACTGCAAGTTCCCCTGACGATATTGTAAAGGATTTTGAAGCGCTCAACCCAAATGTAAAAGCCAATACGATTCAGGCAGGAACAGCATACAAATTCCCGGTCTACCCATAATTAACGTTAATTTCTTGTCAGTTCGGCGAATACACTGTTACAATATAATTTGTAAAATACATTGACATACACCATACTAGGTTTATTCTAGAAGCGGCAACTACAATTAAGGAGCGATTGACAAGTGAGTGAAATCACCCATCGTACAAAAACGCGTCCCGTTAAAGTGGGACCTTTAACAATAGGCGGTAACAATGAAGTCGTTATCCAAAGCATGACAACAACCAAAACACATGATGTAGAAGCAACGGTTGCGGAAATTAACCGGCTGGCTGAAGCCGGATGCCAAATCGTGCGGGTGGCTTGTCCGGATGAACGGGCGGCAAACGCCATTGCGGATATTAAAAAACGCATCTCCATTCCGCTCGTCGTTGACATTCATTTTGATTATAAGCTTGCGTTAAAAGCCATTGAAGGCGGCGCAGATAAAATACGAATCAACCCAGGCAACATCGGCCGCCGTGAAAAAGTCGAAGCGGTCGTTAAAGCGGCGAAAGAAAAAGGGATTCCAATCCGAATTGGTGTAAACGCAGGTTCATTGGAAAAACGGATTTTAGAAAAATACGGATATCCGACAGCAGACGGCATGGTAGAAAGTGCTCTTCATCACATTAAGATTCTTGAAGATCTAGATTTTCACGATATTATCGTCAGCATGAAGGCTTCTGACGTAAACCTTGCCATCGAGGCTTACGAAAAAGCGTCAAAAGCATTTGATTACCCGCTTCACCTCGGCATCACCGAGTCAGGAACGCTGTTTGCCGGTACAGTAAAAAGCGCAGCAGGACTTGGCGCGATTTTAAGCAAGGGCATCGGTAACACCCTGCGTATCTCATTAAGCGCAGACCCGGTTGAAGAGGTTAAAGTAGCGAGAGAGCTATTGAAATCCTTTGGTTTGGCCTCTAACGCTGCAACCCTCATCTCTTGCCCGACTTGCGGCCGTATCGAGATCGATTTGATCAGTATCGCCAACGAAGTGGAAGAATACATTTCTAAAGTGAAAGCGCCGATTAAAGTCGCCGTTCTCGGATGTGCGGTAAACGGCCCGGGTGAAGCGAGAGAAGCTGATATCGGCATCGCTGGAGCACGCGGCGAAGGCCTTCTGTTCCGAAAAGGTAAAATTGTCCGTAAGGTTCCAGAAGAAACAATGGTTGAAGAACTGAAAAAAGAAATCGACATACTTGCTGAAGAGCACTACGCAAAGCTTGAGGCTGAAAAAGCGAAATTAGATGAAGAAACACAAAAAGCTTGACGGGAACCCGTCAAGCTTTTTTGTATTAGAAAAATGGAATAATAAATATTCCAAGCACTAATGAGACAACACCAATCCCCATAGCCCATGCGCCCAGGCTTTGGGCTCCTCTTCTTCTTGCGATATAGCCGACAATAATACCGGCAGCTCCCAACAAAACAGGAAGAACAAACAATGAAATAATGGACAAGGCTAAAGCGATATACCCTATTCCCCGTCCTTCATTGACATTGCTGCCGCTGCGGTCATTCCCTTGGTCATCGCTTCGGTCAGAAGCACGGAAAGGCTCTGCAATTTCAGCAGCTGTTTCCTCAAAAAAACCATCATTGTCGCGGGTAATATTTGTTCCTTCAGAACCATGATCTACATAGTAACTGTTGTTATCACGTTTTTCGTAATCGTTTGCCACCTTCAATTCCCCCTTCTGTTTTATAAAGGAGCTTTTATAGTTTGATCCATTTTTCCCGATTCATGTTTGCTAAACTTTTCTGGTAATGCTAATTGTTTATGTTACACTTGAAAGGATGAAACTGAAGGAGTGTGGGCATGTTACGTTTAGGAATAGATATTGACGGCACAATCACGGCTCAGGATACATTCGTCCCTTATTTAAACCGCTCGTTTAATCTTTCCATTTCATTAAACGATATGACGGATTATGATTTAACAAAACTGTTACGTATTACACAGGAAGAATTTTGGGATTGGATGAATCAAAATGAAGCGACGATATATAAAGAAGCACTTCTTGCGCAGCATGCAAAACAGTCCCTTGACCTCCTCAAAGAGGAGCACCGGCTGATTTATATTACGGCGAGAAGGACTCATTTAAGCGATATTACGTACGAATGGTTTGACAGACAAAATCTCCATTATGACCACATAGAGCTTGTGGGCGGACATCATAAAGTCGAAGCGGTCAAAAAACATGACATCGACTTGTTTTTTGAGGATCATCATGGAAACGCAATGATGATTGCAAAAGAAGCTGGTATACCGGTGATTTTATTCAATTCGCCTTATAACCAGCTTCCGATTGATTCAAACATCATTAGAGTTAACAACTGGCTCGAAGCGGTTCAATGGATAAATGAAAATAAACATTCTTTCATACGTGTGAAAAATTAAAAAAGGAGCCTGATTAGGCTCCTTTTTCTCTATCCTTTCACTCTCATGCAGAGGGTTGATCTTGCTTTTCCTGTTCACAGCTTGGGCATGTCCCGTAAATCTCAAATTTATGCCCGCTGATTTGATAGCCATCTAAGTCATCATAGAGCTTATCCATCGGACAAGACTCAATCTCCTTTGTTTTGCCGCAAGCCAGGCAAATAAAGTGATGGTGATGATGAGTAAATGAGCATTTAAATCGGAACAGCTTTTCACCGGAAAGTTCAGTCGTTTCCAAAATACCTAGCTCTTCATACAAAGATAGGTTTCTGTAAATCGTATCAAAGCTTAACCCGGGATAATCATCATTTAGTGCAGAAAGTACATTTTTAGCGGTCAGATACCTGTCCGAATCAGCAAAAAGCTGAAGCATATCTTCCCGTTTGCTTGTATATTTATATCCGTTTTCTTTCAGTAAGTTCAGCGCTTCTTGTACGTTCATGAAGGCCCCCCTTTTCGCTTTGCTTAAGAACGAACGTATCTTAAATATCAAAAAGAAAATGGCAGCTGTCTGACCAGCAAGCCATTTTCTTAACTACTGATAAAATTATACCCATAAAATGAATAAAAGTAAATGAAAGCCTAGTGGATTGCGGTTTTGAATTTGCCGCCCCTTGTTTCATGAGTATTCATAATTGTAATAAAGGCATTATCATCGACTTCAAACACAATGGATTTGAGCTTAGTCACTTCCAGCCTTGTGACAACTGCATAAATCACATCTTTTTCCTCGTCTGTATAGCCGCCTTTTCCCTTCAGCTTCGTTGTTCCGCGTCCGAGACGGTGTAATATTGCGTCGGAAATCTCATCATACTGGTCCGAGACAATAATCACAGCTTTTGTTTCATCAAGCCCTTGGATGACCGCATCAATGGTTTTCATGGCAATGTAGTAAGTCATGAAAGAATACATAGCTTGCTCAGGACCGAACACAAAACCGGCCCAAATAAAGATAAATACATTGATAAGCATCACAAATTCACCAACTGAAAACGGCAATTTTTTCGTTAACAGTATACCGAGAATTTCTGTGCCGTCCATTGAACCTCCGTTACGAATCACCAGACCCACGCCAAAGCCGAGCAATAGACCTCCGAATACTGTAGCCAGAATAGGCTGTGTCGTAATGGCTTCTACGTGGTGAAGCGAGGATTCGATTAAGGCAAGGCCGACGATCCCGATAACAGTAGAAACGAGGAAGGTCTTACCGATATATTTATATCCGAAGATCATAAAAGGAATGTTTAAGATGACAACAAAAACAGCGAAATTCAGAAAGGGGTTTGACATAAAGAGGTGGTCTAAAATAAGTGATACACCGATAATGCCGCCATCAATAAAATCATTGGGGACTAAAAATAATTCAATACTCACCGCCGCAGACGCAGCTCCGATCAGAATCATGATGACCCTGAATATAAAGTGGATAAATGATTCTCTTTTGTGTTGTTTTGTTGGGGTCATAAAATCTCCTTTCCTGCAATAACTATTTTAAATAGACTATGACTCTATTTTACCATGAAATGCTGACACATTTTATTGATTTGCCCATACATTATGTCTGAGAGGTGGAATGTTCGATGATATTATTTCAAAGAATTATTTTGCAGAGGCTCAATCAAGCCACTGCTGAAGATTTATTGAAGTACTCCAAGCAATACGGAATCAGTCTGACAAAACCGCAAGCAATTGAAGTAGCAAACCTGTTATACGGGAAAAATGTGAATATTTTTAATGAGCAGGAACGTACACGGCTGCTGAAACAAGTAGAATCCATTACTTCAAAAGAAACAGCCCAAACCGTTCATGAACTTTTCAAGCAATTCTCAAGCTGAAAAAAAGCGGGGGATTCAATCCCCCGCTTTTTTATTGCTGTAAAATCTTTTCGAGTAATGTGTTGTCAAATTGCTTTTCTTTCAGCATTTGAATCTCAAAACGGTACGGCGGTTTTTTGTTCTTTTTATCTTCACCGACATACGGCGTTTCAAGGATTTTCGGAATGTCTTTTAACTGCTCATGATGAACGACATATTGCAATGCGTCAAATCCGATTTCCCCGAAGCCAATATTTTCATGACGGTCTTTTCTCGCGCCTTTAATATTTTTGCTGTCATTGATATGGAGCACTTTGATTCTGTCAATACCAACAATTTTATCGAACTCATTCAGCACTCCGTCAAAATCTTCGACAATATTGTAGCCGGCATCATGTGTATGGCATGTGTCAAAGCATACAGACAAATGCTCATTGTGTGTAACGCCATCAATAATTTGCGCAAGCTCTTCAAAACTTCTGCCGCATTCAGACCCTTTGCCTGCCATTGTTTCTAATGCAATCTGCACATTTTGATTCGGATCAATGACTTCATTTAAGCCTTCAATAATTTTCTTAATGCCTTCTTCGGCTCCCGCGCCAACATGAGCACCCGGGTGAAGGACGATTTGCTTTGCGCCGATAGCAGCTGTCCGCTCAATTTCAGAGCGGAGAAAATCAACACCAAGCTCAAAAGTAGCCGGATTGACCGTATTGCCAATATTAATAATATAAGGCGCGTGTACGATAATCTCGTCGATGCCGTTTTCCTGCATGTGAGCGCGGCCGGCTTCTATATTTAAGTCTTCAATTTTTTTTCGGCGCGTATTTTGCGGCGCGCCTGTATAAATCATAAACGTGTTCGCCCCGTAAGAGACTGCTTCCTGACTCGCAGCCAGAAGCATATGTTTTCCGCTCATAGAGACGTGTGAACCTATTCTCAACAACCGGTTCCCCTACTTTCTTTTTTTAGATTGATTTCTTCGCTGTTTTTTCTTAATTTTCTCCATCTCGTAGCTCATTTTCTTTTTATATCCGGGCTTAACCTTCTTCGGCTTTTTCACAAGACGATGGGCGATTTCATCTGCTTCGTTCGGCGTCTTTTTACGCTTTTGGCGGCGCTGGCGGTCATCGCCTTTTTTCCATTCGCCTTTTTCAATCTCCAGGTAATCAAACTCAATGCCCATTTTCTCAAGCTTCACCAATGCATCCTCATCAGAAAGCTCATAAATTGTCATGGCCTGTCCTGAAGAACCCGCGCGCGCTGTTCTGCCCACACGGTGAACATAAAAATCAAGATCATCCGGCAGCTCATAGTTGATGACATGGCTGACACCTTTAATATCAATGCCTCTTGCGGCGAGGTCAGTTGCAATTACATAAGTGAATTCCAAATCATTAATCTGCTTCATGACTTTTTTACGCTCACGAGGCGTTAAGCCGCCGTGCAGAAGTCCGATTTTCATCCCTTTGTCCATCAAATATTTGGCGATATGGTCGGCATTGTTTTTCGTATTAGCAAACACAATGCCTAAGTAAGGGGTCAGATTAGACATGATATCAAAAAGAAGCTTGTCCTTATCACGGTGCTTTGAAGGAATAAGAATATGCTCAATTTTCGCAGCAGTGACCTGTTTAGGCTCCACGTGGGCGTATTTCGGGTTTTCCATGTATTTTTTCAAAAACGGTTTCAGCTTTTCCGGAATCGTTGCAGAGAACACAAGCATCTGCAGATCCTCTGGCATACGTGAACCAATGTAATCAACGTCTGCAAGGAAGCCCATATCCAGCATTAAATCCGCTTCATCAATAACAAGAGACTCAGCTTTATGAACACTTAATGCCTGTTCTTTGATTAAATCCGCAATCCGTCCCGGCGTTCCGACGACCAGATGCGGCTGCGTTTTCAGTTTATCAATGGCTTTCTGCTTATCTGTGCCTCCGATAAAACATTTGGAACGGATCGAATCACCTTCAGCACCCTGAGTGATTTTCAGCGCTTCCTGATGAATCTGGTTGGCAAGCTCGCGCGTCGGAGCCGTAATAACCACCTGAACGACATCCTTAGCAGGATCAATTTTATTTAACAAAGGAAGTAAGTAAGCGTGAGTCTTTCCGGTTCCAGTCTGAGACTGTCCGATGACGCTTTCTTTTTTTAATACAGCAGGAATCAGCCTTTTTTGAATATCAGTCGGTTCATAAAAACCAAGGCGATGTACTGCATCTATAATAAACGGTTTCAATTCATACACATCAAATTTAGTTTCTTTCATTTTTCCCAGCTCCTTAAAGCGGCACATTATGTGTCCATCATCACATTATACCCGATTTCCCTTAAAAACACCACGTTTGGAAGGCGTTTGTTTTATTCAGATAAGGAAAGCAAATACCGAAACCCATGCATATTGTAATAGCAGAGAGAGCTGAAAGGAGGTACAAGTATGTTTTCACAGCAGCAGCCAATGAGAAACTATCCGCAGCCCGGTCCGCCCCGCCCTATGCAAAACCAGCGCATGATGGGAAGAACAGCGCCTGAAATGCGAAGACCTTCATTTGGTCCGCCTCAGCAAAGTTTCCAGCAATCAGGGCAGCAATTTCTTCCACAGCCAAACGCCGGAGCAAGAAATGGGGCGGGCACAGGCTTAAAAGGGATGCTGTCCAAATTTTTACCCGGCACAGGAGGCACAGGGGCGCCCGGAGCAGCCGCAGGCGGAGGAGCAGGTCTGCAGGGCATTCAAAATCTCGCCAATCCGGCATCGTTATCCAGTATGCTCGGCAATGTGCAAAAAGTGCTCGGCATGGCGCAGCAAGTCACCCCTATGATTCAGCAGTACGGACCCTTAGTCCGCAACCTGCCGGCAATGATAAAGCTTTACAGTCAATTAAGCAAAAACGATGATACAGAGGGCACTGAAGAAGAAACGAAGACAGAATCAGAAGATAATACAGAAACAGAAAAGAAAGCTGCGTCAAACGAATCTGGTGAAAAAGAAAAATCAAAAGCAAGCAGACCATCATCTGCAAAAAAAACAGCAGCACCGGACTTAAAGGAACAAAAATCAAAAACATCTGTTTCACAGAAAAAGGAAACGCCCTCTCCTTCCTCGAAAAAAACATCCGGCAGTTCTAAGCCGAGATTATATATTTAACATTCTTTGATATCTGGAGTGAGATTGGCTATAATGGAGATCAGAAGATTGCAAGATTAGAGCCGTTTGATTACGGCTTTTTATATTGCCTTTACTCACTTCTGTATTGGAGGACAACCGAAAATGGACGTAATTAAAATTTCGCCGCGCGGTTATTGCTATGGTGTTGTTGACGCTATGGTAATCGCTAAAAACGCGGCACTGGATAAAAGCTTGCCAAGACCCATTTATATACTCGGGATGATTGTTCATAATAAACACGTCACTGATGCGTTTGAGGAAGATGGCATTTATACATTGGACGGCGCTAATCGACTGGACATCCTGAAGCAGGTTGAAAAAGGAACTGTCATTTTCACAGCGCACGGCGTTTCTCCCGAGGTTAGAAGAATCGCTGAAGAAAAAGGATTAGTCGCTATAGACGCTACATGTCCGGATGTTACGAAAACCCACAACTTAATCTTAGAAATGAAAGAAAAAGGATACCACGTGATCTATGTCGGCAAAAAAGGCCATCCGGAGCCGGAAGGAGCGGTTGGCGTAGCGCCTGATATCGTTCACTTGGTTGAAACACCGGAAGATGTCAAAAATCTCGATATCCAAGCTGAAAAATTGATCGTAACAAACCAAACGACAATGTCTCAATGGGATGTTCACGATATTATGGAGCTCGTGAAGGAAAAATATCCTCACGTTGAATATCACCAAGAGATTTGCCTGGCTACTCAGGTGCGGCAGGAGGCTGTATCGGAGCAGGCGAAAAAAGCGGACCTAACGATCGTTGTCGGCGACCCAAAAAGCAATAATTCAAACCGGCTCGCCCAAGTGTCTGAGGAAATAGCCGGGACAAAAGCGTACCGAATCGGCGATCTCAGCGAATTAAAACTGGAATGGCTTAAAGGCGTAAATACCGTCGCCGTTACTGCCGGAGCTTCAACACCGACGCCGATCACCAAAGAAGTGATTCGCTTTTTAGAACAGTTCGATCATGAAGACCCATCAACTTGGACAATCGAACACAATGTTCCGCTCAAAAAAATCCTTCCAAAAGTGAAAGCAAAAAACTGAGGCCCTCACAGCCTCAGTTTTTTTATAGAAAAGTAAATGGATTTGTATCCGTTTCGGAAATAAAGATATTGACCTCTGCTTTTTTATCCTTACACATTGACGTCAGTTTTTTTACGACGCCTTCTTTCATGATTTTTTCAGCGTAATGGCCTGGATCAATAACATTCAGACCAAGCATCATCGCATCATGGGCAACATGGAAATATAGATCGCCCGTGACGTAAACATCTGCGCCTTTCCGTTTTGCCTGATGGATATACTTGTTTCCGTCTCCTCCGAGAACAGCTACTTTCTTCACCATGCTGTCAGCCTGTCCCACCATTCTGACGCCGTTCACTTGAAGCTTGTCTTTTACAAACAAAGCAAATTCCTGAAGCGTCATTTCATTTTTAAGTGTTCCGACACGGCCTAGCCCTTTTTCGGCTGGTGACTGCTCGACAGGATAAATATCATAAGCGACTTCTTCATACGGATGGCTTTTTATCATTGCGTTTATAACGGCTTTTTCTATGCTTTGAGGAAACACAGTCTCCAGTCTGACTTCATGTACGAGCTCAAGCTCTCCAACCTCTCCGATAAAAGGCTGTGCGCCGTCCAATGGCTTAAAGCTGCCAATGCCCTCAGATGAAAACGCACAATGGCTGTACTCACCGATATGGCCTGCCCCCGCATTTCCCAGAGCGCCTCTGACCTGTTCTTCATATTCTTTCGGCACGTATACGACGAGTTTTTTGAGAGGGTCAGTATAAGTAGGCACCAATACTTCAGTTCCACTCAGCTCCAAGGCCTCAGCAAGCAAATCGTTTACACCGCCGTCCGCAACATCTAGGTTAGTATGAGCCGCATACACGGCGATGTCATGTTTCAAACACTTTTCAATCAGCCTTCCGCCGGGCTGATCAGTTGAAATATGCTTTAGCGGCCGGAATATAGGAGGATGGTGTGCAATGATTAAATCAACATCCTTTTCAATCGCTTCATCGACGACGCTTTCCAATACATCCAGCGTAACCATCACATTTTTAACTTGTTTATTTAAACTGCCGATTTGCAGACCGATTTTATCGCCCTCAACTGCATAGGCTTTTGGAGAAAATTGTTCAAACAGCTGAATGACTTGCTGTCCGTTTACGGTTTTAGCCATGATCGATAACCTCCTTTAATAGCTCCATTCGATCGGTTAGTTCGTTCAATTTCTTTTTGTTATCTTCAGATGTTGCAGCACGGCTGATCTGTTCATATATGTTTTGAGTATGCTGGAGCTCTTGTGTCCATTTTTTCAAAAATACAGCATTCTTTTCTTTTGCCAGAAATGGGCCTACGAGCATTCCTGCCGGCAAAGAAATTCCTGCATAAGCTGCATCTCTGTCTCCCGCTTCGGCGACAAGCACCTCATAGCACTTCCCGTCCTCCTCAAGAATCACTTCATCAATAAGTGCGTACCCTTCTTTATACAGCCATTCTCTAATATGAACGGCATGAATATTCGGCTGTAAAATAAGCCGTTCTTTACCTGTCAGTTTTTCTTTGCCTGCTTCTAAAATATGAGCGATCAGTGACCCGCCCATTCCGGCAATTGTTATGGCGTCAGCCTCACCTTTCTGAAGCACTTCAAGGCCGTCTCCTTGTCTTACCGTTATGTGTGCGCTTAAGCCCGATTTGTCGACCTGCCGTTTGGCAGACAAGAATGGACCGTCTGTTATTTCTCCAGCAATAGCTTTGCTCGCTTTATGATTCAGCACCGCATAACAAGGAAGGTAAGCATGGTCAGAACCAATATCCGCTACCACCGCTCCATCCGGTATGTACTCCGCTACTGTTTGTAATCGTTTTGATAATTTTAATTCGTTCACTTGTCATCACAACTTTTCTCAATCATTTTTTCCTTTTCTATCATATAAAAAATCAGCCCGGAATCCAAGCTGAGCGAATGATTTTCAGTTTATTTCTTTGCAGGAACAAAATCAGTATGGAATGGGACAAAAATAAAAGGCTGTCGAGAACATCTCGGCGGCCTGAGAACGTATAAGGAGAAAGATACATCCTTTATTTAATTTTAGACACCCATTCTGCCATGTCATCAAGCTTATCAGCCGGAACAAGACCGGAAGGCATTCCATTACCGCCCTTTTCAATCTTTGTTTTGATTTCAGCGACATCCTTCTTATCCCCTACACCTTTTAAACTCGGACCAGAAACTCCTTCATAATTTTCCCCGTGACAGGTAATACAATTTGCCTTGTAAATGTCTTCCGGTGAAGCGTTTGCATCATCTTTTTCAGCAGACTTGCTTTCTCCTCCGCTCGCAATCTCGCGAGAGTCATCAAGCCCCTTTACTGATAAAAAGAAAGTCAGACCAATACCTAAAACAGCGATCAGTAAAAATGGAATAAGCGGATTCCATTTCATTTCCCTTCCCCCTTTATGATCCTTCCCCCTATGTAAACACTTCTAATTCTAACTTATTTTTACAAAAAGTAAATGGATTGGCATACAAAAGTTTTTTATTCACACTTTATACAAAATTAAATCAAAACATGCCTATTTCTCTAACATTCCTTTTATTCTATTGTATAATGTATTGTATACGCTTACAATAGAAAATATGGATTGGTATATTGAAATTTTTCATCGCAATGTTCATTTGCAAATGACATCATTTTTCAGTAAAATAAAGACATATTATCCATATATCTTTTTAAAAAAGAAGAACGGATCTGCAAGACCCGTTCCATCTTATTCTAGAAAATCTTTCAAACGTTTACTTCTGCTAGGATGTCTTAGTTTCCGCAGCGCTTTCGCTTCGATTTGACGAATACGCTCTCTCGTAACTCCAAATACCTTGCCGACCTCTTCCAGTGTTCTTGTACGTCCGTCATCAAGACCGAATCGAAGCCGCAATACATTTTCTTCACGATCTGTTAACGTATCAAGCACGTCTTCAAGCTGCTCTTTCAATAGCTCGTATGCCGCATGATCTGAAGGTGAAGTAGCCTCTTGATCTTCGATGAAATCACCAAGATGGGAATCATCCTCTTCACCGATCGGTGTTTCAAGAGACACTGGCTCTTGTGCTATTTTTAAGATTTCACGTACTTTTTCAGGTGTTAGATCCATGTCTTCCGCAATTTCTTCAGGTGTTGGCTCTCTGCCTAAGTCTTGCAATAGCTGACGCTGTACGCGGATTAATTTATTAATGGTTTCAACCATATGAACGGGGATCCGGATCGTTCTCGCCTGATCGGCAATGGCGCGTGTAATCGCCTGTCTGATCCACCACGTAGCATACGTACTGAATTTATAACCCTTACGATAATCAAATTTCTCAACGGCTTTCATCAGACCCATGTTACCTTCTTGAATCAGATCAAGGAACAGCATTCCGCGTCCGACGTACCGTTTAGCGATGCTGACAACAAGCCGCAGGTTCGCTTCAGCCAATCTGCGTTTGGATTCTTCATCACCTTCTTCAATTTTTTGAGCATAGGCGATTTCTTCCTTTGCAGAAAGAAGGTTAACCCGGCCGATTTCCTTTAAATACATACGTACTGGGTCGTTGATTTTGACACCAGGCGGTACACTTAGGTCATTAAGGTCAAATTCTTCTTCGGCTTTGGCAAGCTGCTGAATATTAGGATCTTCTGTTTCTTCATTCTCACTAATTAATTCAACACCTTGTTCACCTAAAAATTCATAATACTCATCCATTTGGTCTGACTCAATCTCAAAGCTGGACATACGCTCAGCAATTTCTTCATATGTCAAAACGCCACGTTTTTTACCAGACTCAGTTAATTGTTCTTTCACTTGGTCGAATGTTAATTCTGTTTCGTGGGTTTGTTTATCAGCCATTATGGATCCCTCCTTCCAAAGCTTGCAACGAATTCTAAAAGCGGTATGATTCTTATTCGGTCCATTCAGGCGTTTTCTATGTGAACTGCCTTTAACAATGTGCGAATAATGAAATGACAATTCATGATGAGGTCAAGCGATCTATTTGCTCCTCCGCAAGGAATCATTGCCAATAAAAGCTCCTCATCAGTTCTGTTATTTTAAAGATCGGTTCAATGTAACGATTTCTTGAGCCAGAGATGCGGCTCTCAAAAAATCTTTTTGCCTTTCGGCTTCGGCTCGTTCCGCCTCTTTTTCTTTTATCATTGACCATTTTCTGTGATTCAACACTTTTTTCACATAATCTGATAACTCGGCCTCGCTGAGTTCTTGATTAATCTGAAGCATTAAAATATCAGACAATACCTGGCTTATATGATCATCCGTCACCCTGGCCATAAGATGCTGAGGCGTCAGCTCGGCACCCTCTTCATATAAAGCGTACAGATAGGCGGCCAAAGCGCGGTGTTCATCAATATTAAATTCAAACCCGACCCGGTCAATGACTTTTTTTATGACGCCCCTGTCACGAAGCATATGCGCCAGTAAAAGCCTTTCTGCATTTTCATACGCCGGGCGCAGCCGTTTTTGCCTTGCCTTAGTTGTCAAATGCGCTCTTCTTGTTTTCGTTTCACCGCTGCTGTCAGCAGGTTTGTTTTGCCTGCCGAATACAGTCAGCTGCTCAGTTAATGACTCCTGGGAAATCGAAAATTCGGAAGCAAGCTGTTTCACGTAGACTTCCTGTTCAAGTGATCCTGACATCGCGCTGATTTCTTTAAGCACTTCTTTAATGTAGGCTAATCGATCGCCTTCATCGGACAGGTTCTTTCCTTTCCGGAAATATTGCATTTTAAACGCCATTACCGTAACGCTTGCATCGACAATGTCGTTTTTGAATTTTTCTCCGCCGTACTGTTTAATGTAATCGTCCGGGTCCAATCCGTCAGGGATCATAGCGACTCTGACTTTACAATCTTTTTTCTGAAGAAGCTCTGCAGCTTTCAAGGTGGCTTCATATCCGGCTTTATCAGAGTCATAGCAAAGAATGATCTCCTCCACGTTTCTTCTCAGAATCTTTACATGATCATCTGTCAAAGACGTGCCCATCGTCGCTACACTCTCTTTTACGCCTGAGTTTACCGCTGATATGACATCGGCGAATCCCTCGAATAAGACAGCTCTTTCCTGCTTTCTGATATGAAGGCGGGCCTTGTGAAAATGATAAAGCAGCTTGCTTTTATGAAAAAGCGGCGTTTCCGGGCTGTTCATATATTTTGGCTGCTGGCTGCCAAGCGCTCGGCCTGAGAAAGCCACAACAGCTCCATGATGGTCATGGATCGGAAACATGATCCGGTTTCTGAAACGGTCAAAATATCCGCTTCCGTCTTCGCGTCTAATGAGCAGCCCCGCTTTTTCCATTTGAGTTTCGCTGAAGCCTCTCTTGGTGAGAAATTTCGTTATGAAGTCCCAAGAATCAAGTGCATAGCCAATCTGAAATTCATCAATCAGCTCTTTCGTAAACCCTCTTGCAAGCAAATAATCCAGCGCATCCTGGCCTTCTTTTGTATTTATTAACAAATGATGGTAAAATTTCTTCAGAAGCTCATGAGCCTCCGCCATTTTTTGTTCTCCGGAGGATTCTGGCCGGACTGCGGTGTGAACCGTTATATCATCTGGAAAATCAATGTGGTATTTGTCCGCAAGGTGGGAAACCGATTCAGCAAACGAATAGCCCTCCATCTGCCTCAAAAAGGAGAAGACATTGCCACCCGCTCCGCAGCCGAAGCAATGAAAAATCTGTTTGTCTGGCGATACGGAAAACGAAGGTGTGCTTTCTCCATGAAAAGGACAGAGTCCAAAGTAGTTTCGGCCTTGCTTCTTTAATTGAACATAATCACCTATGACTTCAACGATATCTGCCGACTTTTGCACCTTGTCTACAATTTCATCTGGTATCCGATTTCCCATCTTATAACACTCCGTCGTACATTATTCGATGTTTTAGTGCAAAATCCCTTCATCGTTCGACAGGATTTTTTGCAGCAGCATAACAAATCGTTCTCGATCTTCATGATTCAATTTTTTAGGCCCTTTGGCATATATGCCTTTTCTCCTTTGTTTGCCGGAAACATGACGGCCTTCAAGGGCAAAATCAATCGTATCTTCCTTGTAAAGACGTCCTCTCTCCGACATGACAGTGACGTTCCTGTTCAGAAGCAGGGACGCTAAACCAATATCCTGCGTCACCACGACATCTCCCGGTTTTACATGATTTGCGATATATAAATCAGCAGCTTCTTTATGAGGATCAACATACTTCCATTTTTCTTCCTGACTTCTGGAAAGCTGGTAATGTTCAAATGAAGCGACAAAAAGAACTTGAACTTCATAATCGGATGCTGTTTGTAAAATTTCGTCTTTTACAGGACAAGCATCAGCATCGACAAAAATCGTCTTTTCTTTTTCATTAAGAAGAGTAATTCTCCATCCCTCCATTAAACTCCTGCATAAAAGCAAGCAAAATCGCACACCCTGCAAAAATGCGGGTGTATTTGAATTTGTCGAAAAATTTCCGGGAGAAATTCTTGACATCTTACCCATAATAGTTTATTCGTATCACACGAACCTTAAACCTAAAATTAATCATTTTATCACAATTTTTTATTATAATACAAACTTCACAAAGATGCTATTGTTTTTCATTATTCCCTTTTGGCAAAGTCAAAAACCCAGGATAGAGCGTCCTGAGTTACATGTTTTTCGTTTTGAGATGATGGATAATATTTGCTGTTTCTTCTACTGCTTTATTTGAAACATCTACAACCTGGCAGCCGATTCGATCCACGATCTTTTCGAAATATTCCAATTCCTCTTTTATTCTGTTGATATTTGCATAAATGGCCTTGTCATTGAGGCCAAGTGATTTTAACCGTTCTTTTCTGATATGATTCAGTTTATCCGGACTGATCTTCAGGCCGATGCATTTTTTCGGGTCAACATTAAAAAGCTCTTCCGGCGGGTCAACCTCCGGAACAATCGGGACATTGGCAACCTTCAGCCGCTTGTGGGCAAGATATTGCGATAACGGTGTTTTAGAGGTTCTCGATACACCGATCAAAACGATATCAGCTTTTAAAATGCCTCGTGGGTCACGCCCATCATCGTATTTAACAGCAAACTCAATCGCTTCGACCTTTTTGAAATAATCTTCATCAAGCTGGCGGACCCGTCCCGGTTCATACTTCGCCGTTAAACCGTAGGCTGTTTCCATTTTATCAATTAACGGGCCGATAATATCATAATATAAGACATTTGCTTTTTCCGCTTCGGCAATCAAATATTCTCTTATTTCCGGCACCACAAGTGTAAAACAGATAATGCCTCCATCTGCTTTTGCAAGCGAAATCACTTCATTGATAGTGCCAATGTCTTCAACATAAGGAATTCTTCTTACATGTGTATCGTCTGCTGATCCGTTAAATTGGCTTAATGCAGCTTTGACTACCAATTCAGCCGTTTCACCGACGGAATCCGATACGACATAGATGATGCGGTTATTCATATTATCCCCCCGTTAGTCTGCGCTCTTATAGGATTTCATTTTCTGATAAACTGACAAGTATTTTGGTCATATTCGTTTTCGTCACTCTGCCGATCACTTCATATCCTTTATCGGTATCTTTGATGACAGGCAGCGCATCGATTTGTTTTTCAATTAAGTGCTTTGCAATGTCCATCACATAATCCTCGCGTCTGCACACTGTAATATTCGGCATTCTAGTCATAATAATGTGCACAGGGACAGAAGTAAGCTCCTGCTGGCCGATGCTGGCTCGTAGTAAATCCTTTCGTGAAAGCACTCCGACTAAAACAGCATCACGGTCCACTACAAACAGAGTACCTACATCTTCTAAAAACATGGTGCAAATCGCATCATATACAGAAACGTTTTCGTGAATAACGACGGGGATAGATTGAAAGTCTTTCACCTGAAGCTTTTTCAGTTTATCTGCCAGCAGCTGCGTACCGGTTTTTCCAGTATAGAAATAACCGACTCTCGGGCGCGCCTCAAGGAAACCTGACATGGTGAGTATGGCTAAATCAGGACGCAGTGTTGCTCTCGTTAAATTCAGCTGTTCGGCAATATGCTCCCCTGTAATCGGTCCGTTTTCTTTTACAATCTGCAAAATATGTTCTTGCCGTTTATTTAGTTCGATCGTACTCACCACCTTTTCACTTCATATCTATGTAAAGAGAATAATAAACCATATTATAACGTAAATGCTCTGTAATCAAACAAAAAAACGTTCAAATGGGGAAAAGACGATTACCGATCACACAGCAACCGCCTTTTCTCTCTTTATTTTACAATAAGGGCATTCATATTAGCAAAGGACTTGATCTGATCCGCCAAGTTTACCATTTGCGCTAATCGGTTTGCCTTTAATGCCTCGTTATCAGCAATAACCATCGTATGGTCGAAATAAGCATCGATCGGTTCCTTCAAGGCTGCTAGTGAAGAAAGGGCCGCCTCATAATCTTTTTTGCTGAAGCTTTCCTGCAGATTTTGTTTAGCAGTTTGATAAGCTTCGTACAGCTTCGCTTCGTATTCATTTTCGAACAATTCAGGCTGAATATCCCCGCGAACTCCTTTTTTGCTGATAGAGATCACTCGGCCTAAAGCTTCAGCTGTTTCTTTAAAGCCCGAGGCACCCAGTTTTTGTTCCAGCACTTGCGCTTTGTGAAGTGCTGAATACGGCTCAAGCTCAGAGCTTTCCAGCACGGCATCTATTACATCATGTCTGATCTGCTCCGCATTTAAGACGTATTTTAGACGCTGAGTGAAGAAATCTAACAGTTCGGTTTCTTTTTCCGATTGTACGAAAGTCAGCAGCTCTTCAAACGAAATGCCCCAGTTCCGGTCAAGCAGAATCGCAACAATACCGCTCGCTTGGCGGCGCAAGCCGTAAGGATCCTGTGAACCAGTCGGAATGACGCCAATAGAGAAGAAGGATGCGATTGTATCCAGCTTATCCGCCATTGCCACGACTGCCCCAGTGAAAGTGGAAGGTGTTTCTCCGCCTGCGGATCTAGGCATATAGTGTTCGTTGACAGCCGCAGCTACAGCATCATGTTCGCCAAGCATTCTCGCATACTTTTCACCCATAATTCCTTGAAGCTCAGGGAATTCATATATCATATGTGTCACAAGGTCGAACTTAGAAATTTCAGCAGCACGTTTCACGTGTTTTAATGTATCTTCATCAGCTTGAAGACGGACAGCAAGCTTCTCTGCGATCGCTGTTACTCTTCTTACCTTATCAGCGAGAGAGCCAAGCTCTTCATGGAACACAATGTTTTCAAGCTTTTTCACATTTTCATCAATGTTCAGCTTCTGATCTTCCTTGTAGAAGAAGGAAGCATCGGATAAACGAGCACGCAGCACTTTCTCATTGCCTCGCGCGACATTTTCGATCGCGTGGCTGTTTCCGTTTCGGACTGTGATAAAGTAAGGAAGCAAATCTCCGTTCTTGTCTTTAACAGGGAAATAGCGCTGATGCTCTTTCATTGTCGTTACAAGCACTTCCTCAGGAATGGACAGAAACTCAGATTCAAATGAGCCGTAAAGAGCCGTCGGATACTCTACTAAATGATTGACTTCATCAAGGAGGTCCTCGTCAACCGGAATACTCCATTTGTTTTCTTCGGCCATTGCTTCCAGCTGCGATTGAATCATCTGTTTGCGAACATTTGGATCAGCAATCACATGCTGCTCTTTCAGCTGTTCTTCATAACTTGAAGGCGATTCAATAGACACTTCATGCCCCAGGAAACGGTGCCCCTGTGTCGTCCGGCCTGACTCCACATTTGTGATTGCAAACGGAATGACATCCTGGCCAAATAAAGCGACAATCCATTTAATCGGACGGATATAACGCAGATCTTCATTTCCCCATCTCATGTTTTTCGGGAAATGAAGGCTTGTAATTAAGCTGTTCAGTTCAGGCAGAAGTGTTTTGGTTTCTTGGCCTGCTTGGAATTTTTGCACAAAAACATATTCTGTGCCTTTTATTTCTTTCATGTACAAGTCTTCCACGCTGGCACCTTGCCCTTTTGAAAACCCAATCGCCGCTTTTGTCCAGTTGCCGTCAGCATCAAGAGCGATTTTTTTTGCAGGCCCTTTTGCTTCTTCTTTTATATCATCCTGCTTTTCTGCTACACCCTTTACGAAAACAGCAAGGCGTCTCGGTGTATTAAAAAGCTTCACTTCACCGTGTGCGATATTTTTTTCTGCAAGCCAGCCTGTCAGCTTTTCGCCAAGCTGAACCATGCTTTCATTCAAAAAGCGCGCCGGCATTTCCTCTAATCCGATCTCTAAAAGTAAATCCTGTTTACTCATGAGAAGAACCCTCCCCTTTAAGCATTGGGAACCCTAGTTTTTCTCGTTCCTCATAATAGGTTTTTGCGACTTTTCTTGCTAAATTCCGCACTCTTCCGATATAGCCTGTCCGCTCTGTAACAGAGATTGCCCCTTTGGCATCAAGAAGGTTGAATGTGTGCGAGCATTTAAGCACGTAGTCATATGCAGGATGCACAAGACCGTTATCCATTTGCTTAATCGCTTCTTTTTCATACGTGCTGAATAATTGGAACAGCATATCAACATCAGATGTTTCAAATGTATAAACGGAATGCTCGTACTCAGCCATCATGAATAAATCTTTCACGGTAAACCCTGACGTCCACTCAAGATCAAATACATTTTCTTTATCTTGAATATAAGAGGCCAGACGCTCAATTCCGTATGTAATCTCAACGGAAACAGGCTTACACTCGAGTCCTCCAACCTGCTGGAAATACGTGAATTGTGTAATTTCCATTCCGTCAAGCCATACTTCCCAGCCAAGACCCGCACAGCCTAAAGACGGATTTTCCCAGTTGTCTTCAACGAAACGGATGTCATGCTCAAGCGGATCAATTCCGAGAGCGCGCAAAGAGTCTAAATACAGCTCTTGAATGTTATCAGGTGACGGTTTAATGATGACCTGGAATTGATGATGCTGATAAAGTCTGTTCGGGTTTTCTCCATATCGGCCGTCAGCTGGGCGTCTTGACGGCTCAACGTAAGCCACTTTCCACGGCTCAGGACCGATACTGCGCAAAAATGTATACGGGCTCATCGTGCCGGCCCCTTTTTCTACATCGTATGCCTGCATGAGCACACAGCCTTCATTGGACCAATGCTTCTGCAGGGTTAGAATCATGTCTTGAATATTCATTTCAAGCACCTCCACTTTTCTTTCATAAAATTGCTGCGGCAGCAACCAAAAAACTCCCGTCTCTATGCTTGCCAGCCGCAAACATAGGGACGAGAGTTCTCCCGCGGTTCCACCCTAGTTGCTGAGAACAAAATCCCAGCCTCTTTTTTAAAATTGCTCAAGAATGCCTTTCGTTGCGTGCTCATCCTTAGCTTACACCGTCCTAAGGTCGCTTTTATGAGGTATACGCAAGTACTTCTTTCTCTCACTGCAACATATTTTATAATAAATGATCATATAAAAAGATGGGCCAGATGTCAACTTTTGTTTTCACCCATAAGATGTTTCATGCTCTCCATTTGATCTAAAAAGCGCTTCGATTTCAGATAAACTCCTGAATATTCTTCGTAGTACAAGTCAATAACTTGCTTTACTTCATCTTTCGTTTCCTGCTTTAAGGACACATTGCCAATCCTTGAAAGATCAAAGTAATAAAACAATCTCAATAGCCTTGCCGTTTGCGGTTTAATCGGCACCTTGTAAGGGTCTTTGTCAAAGCAGCGGTGGCAAATAAAACCGTTATCGCGAACAGAAAAATGGAATGCCCCATCCTGGCTTTTACAATGCACACAGTGATTAAGCTCAGGATACAGTCCCATCACAGCAAGCATCTTCATTTGAACAATGAAGGTGATAACATCCGGGTCAGTTCCTTCATCAAGCTGTTTAAAGGATTCTAAAATAAATTCAAACAAATAGGGATTTGGTTTTTTTTCTTCTGTGCCTTTGTCAACAAGCTCGGCAATAAAAGCTGCATATGCAGTTAAAAACAAATCCTCTCTGATGCCTCTCATGCTGAGAATCATTTCACCCTGCTGAAGGGTTCCGAGGCCTGTTGTTTTCTGCAATAAGAATGAACCATACAAAAAGGGCTGGCTGACTGCTGATAAACGGCTGTTCGGTTTTTTGGCTCCTCTGGCCATAACACCTATTTTTCCGTGCTCTCTTGTCAGTAAAGTAACTATTTTATTCGTCTCTCCGTAATCATTGGTACGAAGAACGATTCCTTCACATTTTGTCAGCATTTCCGCACCTTCCTAAAACAGGAGCGGTCAAGAGGTCTATAAAATTGGAAAATCAAATCGGGCTAGCTCATCTTCTAGTTCTTCGGGTCTTTCCATGTTCTCTTTTTCCAGTTCTTTAAAAAGAAGATACGTATCAACATTTCCTGTTTGAGAAAATACGTTCCAGGTAAAATTCAACACAAGAAACCCACCTTTCTGTAGTTAAACTAGCTTACCTAAACTCCAAATTCTTACCTTTATCTTGACCAGATTTCCTCCATTTCATGTTAAACAAAATTTGCTAAGTTATCCCTGTTCATGTGAGATAATGACACAGCAAGAGATTAATATTCATCCTCTTTAAAGCCGAAGTCGCGAAGCTGGGACATTTTGTTACGCCAGTCTTTCTGCACTTTTACCCATAATTCAAGATAGACGCGAGAACCTAAGAGGGCCTCAATATCCGCTCTCGCTCTTTTTCCGACTTCTTTCAGCAGGCTGCCTTTTTTACCGATGACAATGCCTTTTTGAGAATCCCGTTCGACTACAATTGTTGCCGCCACGTGCACGGATCCGTTGTCCTGTCCTTTAATCGATTCGATGCTTACCGCAATGCTGTGCGGGATTTCTTCCCTAGTCAGATGCAGCACCTTTTCCCTGATCAACTCAGAAATAATAAAGCGCTCCGGATGATCGGTCACCTGATCACTTGGATAAAACTGAGGTCCTTCAGGCAAATAGGCTTCAATCTGCGCCAGCAAAGTTTCAATATTATTTCCCTCTAATGCAGAGATCGGAACAATTTCCTTAAAAGGATATCGCCCGCGGTATTCGTCAATTAGCAGAAGCAATTGATCAGGATGGATTTTGTCAATTTTGTTTACGATTAAGAAAACAGGTGTCGAGGTATTCTGCAATTTCTCAATAATGAACTCGTCGCCCTTGCCGTAACCTTCCTCAGCATTGATCATAAATAAGATCAAATCGACTTCTTTCAATGTATTTTGCGCCACTTTCATCATAAAGTCCCCAAGCTTATGCTTAGGCTTATGAATTCCTGGTGTGTCAATAAAAATTGTTTGTGATGTGCCTGTCGTTAAAACCCCTTGCACCTTATTTCTCGTTGTTTGGGGTTTATCACTCATGATGGCGATTTTTTGGCCGATCACTCTGTTCAAAAAAGTAGACTTACCTACATTTGGTCTTCCGATAATGGATACAAATCCTGATTTAAAGCTTTCGTTCGTCATGTAAATCCTCCGATGAAAATGCGCCTGGCAATAATTCTTCTGCAGTCATTTCTTTTATTTGTCCTTGTAAATTGGTCAGCACGACAACAACGTCCTTTGTGCAGAGCTCAGAAATCACCTGTCTGCAGGCTCCGCACGGTGATACTGGTCCCGGGGTGTCAGCAGCTACTGCCAGCATCTGAAACTCAGTATCGCCTTCAGAAACAGCTTTAAACAAAGCGGTACGCTCAGCGCAGTTGCACATGCTGTATGCCGCATTCTCTATATTGCAGCCTCTGTACACTTTTCCATCTTTGGTAAGAAGAGCGGCTCCTACTTTAAACTTGGAATACGGTGCATATGCCATGTCACGCGCTTTTAAAGCTTCTGTTATCAATTCCTGTCTGTTCATGTGTACATGTTCCTCTCTTACCTATAATGGTACCGCTATCACTTTATATTTTACATAATAGCGCTCCTTTTTTCACGCCCATTTCTAAAAATGTAAAATAAATGTAAGAATTTTCAGCCATTACAGCTTTGGCAAAAAAATAAGTAAACCAATAATACACGAAATCACGGCAAAAACGCAAACAGCCCCGGCAGCAGCGTCCTTAGCCGCCTTCGCAAGCGGGTGATGTTTATCTGTTACTAAATCAACCGTGTGTTCAATAGCTGTATTTAAAAGCTCTAGCGAAAGCATTCCGCCGATCAAAAGAAAAATAATAGCCCACTCTGTCAAGCTGAGATTAACGAGAAAACCGCAAATGATAACGGCGCAGGCAGCCGCGGCATGAAATTGAAAATTCCGCTCCGTCCGCGCCGTTTTCCATATGCCCCGTCCTGCGTGCACGAAGCTCATTAGGAATCGCTTCAGCTCATTTCTATGATCTCTTGAGTCCATAGGCGTCCAGCAAATCCTTTTGCTTAGTAAACATCTCCTCTTCTTCCTCTTTCGTCATATGGTCATATCCTAAAAGATGCAGGAATCCATGTACCGCTAGAAAGCCAAGCTCTCTCTTGAAAGAATGGTTATATTCTTCGGCCTGCTCTCTTGTACGATCTGCACTGATGATAATGTCACCTAAAACCGGCGGCATTTCAGCACCGACAATTTCAACTTCATCTTCTCCCTCTTCTTCAAGAGCAAATGAAATGACGTCTGTCGGCGTATCCTTTCCCCGATACTCTTTATTGATCTGCTGAATGTCTTCATTGGTAACGATCGTGACAGAAACCTCAGCCTGATCCTGAACTCCTTCGCGCTCAGCAGCAAATTGAAGCAGATTTTCTACTTCTTTAAGCATCTCTTCAGAGACACTTCCGGTTTCATCTATGATATCAATCAGTAAACTCATCTATTTCACCTTCTTAGTAGCCTCCGGATATTCAATCCGGGAGTGGAAAATTCCTTTTAATGTTGCACAAAGCGTTTTTGCAATTGTATCAAGCTCTTTAAATGTCAAATCGCATTCACTAAACTGTCCGTCCTGAAGCTTATCGGATATAATGCCCCGGACAAGCTTTTCAATTCGTTCAGGATTTGGATTATGCATCGATCTGACAGCCGCTTCGACACTGTCTGCCACTGAGATTATCGCGGCTTCTTTTGACTGCGGCTTCGGCCCCGGGTAACGGAATTCTTCCTCTGTAATCTGATCGCCTTTTTCCTTCGCTTTATAATAAAAGAATTTCAAAAGAGAAGTCCCGTGGTGCTGCTCAGCAATATCCACAAGCTCCTTTGGAAATTTATAACTCCTCAGCATATTCGCCCCGTCAGTGGTATGCGAAATAATGATATTTTTACTGAGCTGCGGAGAAAGCTTATCATGCGGATTGTCAATATTCATTTGATTTTCAATAAAATACTGCGGCCGCTTTGTTTTTCCAAGGTCGTGGTAATACGCACCGACTCTTGCAAGCAAACCATTTGCCCCTACCGCCTCGCAGGCGGCCTCTGACAAATTAGCGACCATGACGCTGTGGTGATATGTACCTGGTGTTTCTGTCAGTATTTTTCGAAGCAGCGGATGGTTAGGGTTGGACAGCTCAATCAGCCTCATTGTGGACAAAATGCCGAAACCTGTCTCAAAAAACGGCATAAGCCCGATAATTAATACAGAGGAAGCAAAGCCCGACACAACTCCCATCAGCATGAGCGTCCCGATTTCCAGACCTGACAGCGCGGTGTTTTGAATCAATAATAGAGATAGAACCACAATCATATTGATAAACGCCACAAAAAGTCCGGTCTGCAATATTTTTGATCTGCCATTGTGTTTTCCTAAAAACAATACACCAGAAATACCGCTGATCAAATAATAAATACCAATGACATAATTAAATGTTCCTGTCACACCTTGATTAAACATCATACTTCCGCAAATCGCAAGAATGATACTTCCTAAAATGGCGATTCGCTCATTCATCAGCAGCTTAATTAAGATCGCGCCGGCCGCAATGGGGACAAGATAGCCAATATTGTTATATTCCATCTTTTGAAATAAACTGACAACCTCCATAATAACAAGTAAAAGCGTTGTAATAATGGAGAATAATAAGATCGACTTTTGTTTGAATTTCAGATTTTGATTCTGTTTTTCGAAATAGTAAACAAGTGTAGCTATGAAAAGCCCAATCATAATCAATAGACCGCTGATCGGCTTGAACAAATTGGAGTTATTTAATAATCCGGTCAGCTCAAGTTTTCTATATACTTCCCGATCAATGAGGTCATTTTCTTCCACGAGCACTTGCCCCTGTTTGATCTGAACCTGCTGAACATTGTCTGACGCTTCCTGGCGCTTTGCCTCTGTTGCTTTCGGATCGAAGACGTAATTCGGAATGATGGCGTAACGCCCGATTTCCGTGGCGGCTCCCAAATATTTGGACGGAATAGAATTACTCTTCAGTTCTTTTTCCAATTTATCTTTTGCTTCAGATAATTTATCCGACGGGATTTCACTGCTCATCACTGAGTTTACTGCTGTTATGACAGTATCTCTGACAAATGAAAAATCTTCATGGTCCGCCTTCAGCAAAGTCTTGATGGCTTCCTCTGATATAGAATCATTCACATCTGACGTCAGCTTATTCTTCACCGACTTAATCATTGATTTTTCTGATGTTGAACTGCTGTCTTCTTCTGCTGAGTTTTTCACTTCACTAATACTGTCAAATATCGATGACACAAGATCAATTCGATTGTCTGTATAATCCTTCTTTAAGGTATATTGATCTTCGACCGCATCCTCAGCAGCTTGCTTTTTTTCCTCTGTCGCTTTTTGATCTTCCACGGTTGCCGGAGCATAAATGGTCTTGTCGCTGACTGAAAACAGGTCTAAATCAAGCGATTCCGGCTTCACATGTACAAAAAGCAATGCGAACATAATCGCAGCCAGCAGAAGATACAGCAGTACATGCATGGAGCGTGCATTTTTAAAGCCGCGCCACTTTGTTGAGCCGCTTTTGGTCTTCCCCTTCTTTTTCAACACAAGAACCTCCTCTAGAAAATCAAGCTGATAAGCAAAAATGACCCGATAACGCGCGATCGGGTCATTCAGGATTAATTTTGCTTATCGTATGCTTCAATAATTTTCGCAACAAGCGGATGTCTGACCACGTCTGTCTGGTCCAGTTCAATCACAGAAATGCCGTCGATTTCTTTCAGCATCTCTCTCGCTACTGCAAGTCCCGATTTGACGCCTTTCGGCAGATCAATTTGGCTAACGTCACCTGTAATGATCATTTTAGAGCCAAAACCCAGTCTCGTCAAAAACATTTTCATTTGGGCAGGCGTAGTGTTCTGTGCTTCATCAAGTATAACATAGGCATCATCAAGCGTCCGGCCTCTCATATAAGCGAGCGGAGCGATTTCAATAACTCCTCTTTCCAGCAGACGTTCTGTATGATCTGTTCCAAGCACATCATGAAGAGCGTCATACAGCGGGCGCAAATAAGGATCTACTTTCTCTTTCAGGTCACCTGGTAAAAAACCGAGGCTTTCACCGGCTTCTACGGCAGGTCTTGTTAAAATGATTTTTTTAATATGTCCGTTTTTCAATGCGTGGACTGCTTTTACGACAGCAAGATACGTTTTTCCGGTTCCAGCCGGGCCAATACCGAATACAAGATCATTTCGTTTCATGGCTGCTACGTATTCCCGCTGTCCCATGGTTTTCACACGGATCGATTTGCCTTTTGCGTTTTTTGTAATTTCTTCTTCATACATGCTTTCAAAATATTCAAGCTCATTCTTTTTTGCCATCTTGATGGCGTAAATCACATCACGTTCAGAGATCTCTATCCCCTTGCGAATTAATGCGAGAAGTGATCCCAGCAGCCTGTCGGCAATCTGAAACGATTCTTCACCGCCTGAAATATAAATCGTTTCGCCTCGCGTAATGATATTTACATCCAGATCTTTCTCCATCAGTGTCAAAAAAGAATCTTGATTCCCGAACAGTGAAAGCGCCTCGTCCGGGCTTTTCAGTTTTTGATTAATCGCAAGTAAATGTTCTGTCATTCTTCAGTCTCCCTGACAATAGGTGTGGTTTGAACGATATCTTCTATAACTTGGTAGAGAATAATCAACTTTACTTTACCATTCTCGACTGTCTGGTGCAAAACTTTTTCACTTTTCACCTCGCCGTCCTCGCCTATTTTATTCTCTACATCCTGTTTACCCATTTTGATTCCTTCTTGAACTGCTTCTTCTTCCGTATATTTTCGCAAAGCCTCTTCACTTTCTCTCGTTTGCTCTTTGATATAAGAAACAGGGAGCTCCAAACCGAGAAAATGAAGCGAATGCTTCTCTTGTTCTGTTTTTGGATGTTTTAATTCCTCTTTTTTAAACGTCATTCCCCAGATCGGGAAAGCCCATGAGCCAAAAGAAAGCTTGTGCTTTGTCCTTACTTTGCCCGTATAGACGTTAAATAATGTTTCAAGTGGCACTGTTACTTCAGATCTGTACCAGGTCTCACCGTAAATTTCAGCTTTAGAGGCGACTTCCTGCTGCTCATCTTCGCTTCCGATTAAGCCGGAGACAAGCATTTGTCCCTTTTCCACATGATCATGAATTGCGGCCATGGGCTGTCCTTTCTGCACAAACATTCTTGTAATGGTTGCTTTCTTTTTGGCGACAATATGGCGCGGACTGGCATACTTTTCTTTTTCCGGCTCATTTTTCTCCACAACTTTCATACGGATGGTCGTGCCTTTCAAATCGACTCCGACCCAAGTGATATTGTCTATTCCGTTGGTTAACGATTTTTGTATCTTTTCGGGAGACTGCATTAAAAACTGCAATCGCCCTTTTTGGACGCCTATTCCCTTCAGATGCTGCATCATTTGGTGCTCCGTTTCAGGCTTTGCGCCAGTCACTTCAATTTTCCACACCATATTGGAGAGCAAAAATAAAAGGATAAAAAAAAGCGCAAAACCAATGGTAAAACCTAAATTCAGCTTGGATTTCAGCAATAAGAACGGGAACCCTTTTCGATTGATAAAACGGGCTTTACAGTCAAATTCTCTCCTGACACGCCGAAAGGCATGTACATCCTGAAGCTGTATATATAACAAGACGGCTTCTTTCTTTTTTTTCAGATGAAAGATCGGAATCCCTCTTCTTGTGCATTCATTAAGGAGCCGTTCAATGCCTCGTCCCGTCACTTCAAGCTGGACCTTACCCTCAAAAAAAGACAGCCATTTATTTTTCACAACATTTCCCCCTCGGCTTTATGACTCAACATATCGAACGACATCAATCGTACCCTCCAAAAGTATTTCTTCCGGAAGAATCGCTTTGATCACAAAGTTTTCTCCTGATATGATGCACTGGCCCTGCTTCAGCATCAGCCTCACTTCATTCTCACTGAACAGCAGAAGGCCTCTGTGGTTTTCTATGTAGATATGAAGTCTGCCGACCATTGTTATCCGCGGCAGATCCATCATAACGTCCGGGGGAATTTCCAATGCTCTTGTCAGCCAAGCTTTTAAACGATTCTTTCTATGCCCCATACAAAAAGAACCCCCTTTCATCTCATATGTATGATTTGAAAGAGGGTTCTAACACTTAATTTTTGCGGGCTGCACGCATTGTGTGATGAGGTTTTTTTGCCCTTGGCGGACCGAATACTTCGCCTAAGACAATGCCTTGCACCACAGTGTCTTTATTAACCTGTAGCAGTTTTTGCTTGGTGTACACCGCTTTATTTTTGGCGGCAGTAAGATCCCGCTCAAGCCCTTTCAGGTTTCTTTCTGTTTCCTTTCGTCTTTCTTCAGCTTCTTGTCTCATCTGTTCCAAGCGGTTTGGAATAGGAGCAGGCGTTTCTTTAGCTGATTGTTTATTCTGAACAGAAGCAGGTTTCATGGTCTGAGGCTTTTCTCTTTTTTGATTTTGATTGTTTTTTTCTTCTTCTTTTTTCACTTTGCCGAAAATCGTGGAAATAATTCCGATAATCACTGCAATAACAAGCGGATTCGTCAGTATATCTTCCATCAATATTCTCCCTTCTGCATAGAGAGATTATGATTTGCGGTCTTCATCCGATTGGTCTTTCGTTAATTTACCGAATGAATCACGCATATCTGTGTCTGCATCAATGTTTTTAATATTCATGTAGTCCATGACGCCGATATTCCCTTCGCGCAACGCTTCGGCCATCGCAAGCGGCACTTCCGCTTCGGCTTCAACCACTTTAGCTCGCATTTCTTCTACACGTGCGCGCATTTCCTGTTCTTGAGCAACAGCCATTGCACGGCGTTCTTCGGCTTTGGCCTGAGCAATATTTTTATCGGCCTCTGCCTGATCCGTCTGCAAGATCGCCCCGATGTTTTTACCAATGTCAACATCAGCAATATCAATCGAAAGAATTTCAAAGGCTGTGCCTGAATCCAGGCCTTTACCGAGAACTGTTTGAGAAATCATATCAGGGTTCTCCAGCACTTTTTTGTGGTTTTCGGATGAACCGATTGTAGAGACGATCCCTTCGCCTACACGGGCTACAATCGTTTCCTCACCCGCACCCCCGACGAGGCGGTCAATATTGGCTCTTACTGTAATTCTCGCTTTCGCCTTCACTTCAATTCCGTCCATGGCAACACCTGCAATAAATGGTGTTTCAATGACCTTCGGATTAACGCTCATTTGCACGGCTTCCAATACATCACGGCCGGCAAGGTCGATGGCAGCACAGCGTTCAAATGTAAGCTCAATATTGGCGCGCTGAGCTGCAATAAGTGCGTTAACGACTCTATCTACATTCCCTCCGGCAAGATAGTGGCTTTCAAGCTGGTTTGTTCCAACGTCGAGTCCCGCTTTATGCGCTTTAATTAACGGATTAACCACCCGGTTCGGTATGACGCGGCGAAGCCTCATCCCTACTAAAGTGAAAATGCTGATTTTAACTCCGGCTGCTAAAGCTGAAATCCAGAGCATAACTGGTACAAATGTAAAAAATACAGCTAAAACAATGATCCCTACTACAACAATAGCCAGTATCATTAATGTTGATGGGTCCATGCTACTTCTCCTCGTTTCTGTTTAAATTTCTCTCACGACAATGCGCGAGCCTTCCACTTTGATTACTTTTACTTTTTTATCTTTCGCTGTAAATGATCCTTCTGATACCACATCAAGACGTTCGTCATCAATAATGACGGTTCCCGCGGGACGCAACGGCGTAAAGGTCACGCCCTCCTTGCCGATTAAGTCCGTGCGCGTTTGATTTGATACATAACCGCTCTCTGTATTTGTAGAATCATTTAATATAAGTTTCTTAAAGAATTTCATACGCTTTCCCAACACCCTTGTCAGTAAAATGAAAGCTGTAATGGAAACAGCTGAGGCGATCAAGAGAGAAACCGCCATGACTGTGAAGCTTCCCGCGGCCAAAAATAAGCTCGCAACAATTGCTCCCAAGCCAAGTAAACCAATAATTCCTCCGGGGAGGAATATCTCCATCAGGATCAGAATCACCCCTGCTATAAAGAGGAGAACCGTTTCATATCCGGCAAGACCCGCTGCAAGATGTCCGTAAAAAAACAGGATCAAAGCAATAAATCCGGCTGTTCCAGGCAGACCGACACCTGGAGAAAAAAGCTCAACAGTAAGGCCTAAGAAGGCAATTGTCAATAAAATAGGAACAACAATCGGACTGGTCAGCCACCTCGCTGCCTTCTCTGCAAAGCTTTCCTCGGCATAGCTGATATGTGCATTTTCGTATCCAAGCTTCTTCACAAGCGCGGAAAGATTGTTAACGGTTCCTTCCGAATAGCCTACGTCAACAGCTTTTTCTGCATTCAGCGTAAGCAGATCTCCCTTCGGCGCGCCCGCTTCTTTTGCATCTACATCAGGGTCTGCCATGGCACGCGCGTATTTTGGATCACGGTTGTTTTTTGCTGCGGCATCTTCCAGCTCCGCAAGCCAAAATGATTCAGCTTTTTTGTCAGCAGCATTACCTTTACCGTCAATGATCGCCGCGGCTCCCATTTTTCCTCCTGGTGCCATATAAATGGCGTCAGCCTGTAACGCGATATATGCACCAGCAGACAATGCCCGTTTGTTTACATAAGCAGTTATCGGAATATCCGTTTCGTTGATCGTGTCCGCTATATCAATAGCTGATTTCACCAGTCCTCCCGGCGTGTTAATATCAAGAATAATATGGTTTGCATGCGCAGCCTCTGCATCTTGTAGCGAACGCGACAAAAAGGAGGCGAGACCCTGTTCGACATTTTTTTCAACGGGAATGACGTAGACGGTTTGTTTTTCTGCTTTTGTGTGCAGCTGAACTCCTAATAATGATAGTAGAAATATGCTCAAAAGAGCCGCTCGGAATCCTTTTGTTTGAAGCAAGGGCGATGTATCCCTCCTTCCTCGTATAATAAGTGCCTTCTCTTCATACGTAACAAATGTATCAAAGGTTTCATTTTTTTATGTATAAAAAAAGACATCTCTCTTAGAAAGATGTCCTTTTCTTCGCCATTTAAGACAGTTGACTGCTAACAAGTTTATTAATTAAACTTCCGTCAGCTTTACCTTTTACTTTAGGCATAATTGCCCCCATCACTTTGCCCATGTCCGCTTTTGAGCTCGCACCGACCTCAGCGATGGTTTCATTTACGATTGTACGCAGCTCTTCTTCTGATAGCTGCTGTGGTAAATAAACTTCTAAAATGTCCAGCTCTTTTTGAACTTTATCTACTAAATCTAAACGATTAGCGTTTGAAAATTCCTGGAGGGAGTCTTTACGTTGCTTAAGTTCACGAGAAAGGACAGTGAGTTCCTCATCCTCGGTCAAACTGTCTTTCTTAAGCTTAATTGCTTCGTTTTGAAGTGAAGCCTTAACCATTCGAACGACAGTCAGTTTGTCTTTCTCACGGCTTTTCATATATAGCTTCATATCTTGGTTAAGTCGCTCAAGAAGACTCATAAATCCACCCTCTTTTAGAATTTGCGTTTTCTAGCAGCTTCAGACTTTTTCTTGCGCTTTACGCTAGGTTTTTCATAAAATTCACGCTTTCTTGCTTCTTGCAAAGTACCTGTCTTTGATACACTGCGTTTGAAGCGACGAAGAGCATCTTCAAGCGATTCGTTTTTTCTAACGACCGTTTTTGACATTCTCTTTCCCTCCCTCCGAATACACCAATCGACTACCTTTAAGTTACACATATAAACATGTACTTTGACATTATAATATAAGCCTTCAGTCAGGTCAACTAAGTGCGTTCACTTTTCCGTCATGAGCGGGACTGCCTGTCTATATAATGATAGAAAGGGGTTGGTGAATAAAATGTTGCTTCTGATTAGTTTTACTGCTCTTATCTTATTCTTTCTCGCAGGGATGAACATGCTTCGGAAAGGTTTAATTTCGCTGACGTATTCAAAAATTGAAGAGCAGCTGCTGATTTTTACGGATCATCCGTTAAAGGCATTTCTTATCAGTATTGTTTTTACAGGATTTCTCCAAAGCAGCTCCGCCTTTATGGTAATTGTCATCGGATTTGTGAGTGCGGGCGCCCTTTCTTTCAAACGGACAATACCGATGATTCTTGGAACAAATATCGGGTCTACATTTACAACCGAATTTCTTGCAATCAAAATGGATGTGTTGATTTGGATTCTTTTGATTGGCGGTTTGCTGTTTTTTCTGACTGGCAGGTATCCGTTCAAACAGCTGGGGACAAGCTTCCTCGGACTGGGGATTATCTTTTTTTGCATCACAGGCTTCAGCCGCCTTGCAGAACCGCTTACTCAGCTGAAAACGGGAGCAGGCATACTTCATCATGTGAACGACTCAAACTGGTCTGCTTTGTTTATCGGCATGGTGTTAACTGCAATCATTCACTCAAGTTCTGTCTGCATCGGCATTTTGATGAGCTTTATGAATGAAGGCGTTATCGGACTGACACAGGCAATGAGCGTTGTGCTTGGGTCAAACATCGGGACATGCATTACAGCTGTCATGGCTGCTGTATCCGGCGGATATGCGGCAAAACAGACAGCGTGCGCCCATGTTTTGTTTAACGTGATCGGCGTAGCGATTGTATTCCCGTTTTTGGCGGCAGCGACCGGCTTTGTTGAACAGCTCTCGGCTGACCCTGCCCAAAGAATCGCCCATTTCAGTCTGCTATTTAATGTTGTATCAGCTCTCTTATTTTTGCCGCTTACCAACTTGTTTTACAGCCTTATCAAATGGCTTATCCCAGTTAAAAACTGAACATAAAAAACCGGCACATTTAAATGCACCGGTTTTTTCAGGTTAAGAAGACATACGCATTTGTTCTGTTATGTCATCCTCAACAACACGGACAAACTGTCCTTCGTTGTATGGATAGCCTGCTTTTAGTATTTTTACTTTCACGATTTTGCCGATCATGTCTTCCGTGCCCTTGAAAACAACTTTCATGTAGTTGTCTGTGTAGCCGACATACATGTTTTCTTCATCTGATTCTTTAAATGCTTCCTCAGGGATAATTTCAAGGACTTCATTTTCATAATCAGAGGCATATTCCTTCGCAAGCTGGTCAGAAAGTGCAATCAAGCGGTGTACACGTTCATTTTTGACGTTTTCATCCACTTGGTCTTCCATCCGCGCAGCTGGCGTTCCCGTACGTTTGCTGTAAGGAAACACATGAAGTTCAGAGAATCTGTTTTCTTTAATAAAGTTATAGGTTTCCATAAATTCTTCTTCTGTTTCGCCAGGGAAGCCTACAATGACATCGGATGTTACGGCTAAGCCCGGAAGTGCTTTTTTCAGTTTATTTAAACGGTCAGCGAAAAATTCCATCGTGTATTTGCGTCTCATCCGTTTAAGCACTGTGTTTGACCCGGATTGAATCGGAATGTGCAAATGGCGCACAATCTTATCTGAACGGTCTAAAACTTCAATTACTTCGTCTGTGATCTGGCTTGCCTCGATGGACGAAATTCTGATCCGTTTCACGCCTTGAACACGGGCGTCAAGTTCTCTCAAAAGCTTGGCAAAGTTGTAATCTTTCATATCTTCACCGTAGCCGCCTGTATGAATACCAGTAAGTACGATTTCTTTATAACCCGCATCAACAAGCTGCTGTGCTTGTTTAATGACTTCCTCCGGGTCACGTGAACGGAGAAGTCCGCGCGCCCACGGAATGATACAGAACGTGCAGAAGTTATTGCAGCCTTCCTGTATTTTTAATGACGCTCTTGTCCGGTCTGTGAAAGCAGGTACATCAAGCTCTTCATATACTCTAGCTTTCATAATGTTGCTGACGCCATTGATCGGCTGACGCTCTTCACGATATTGATCGATGTAGCCGAGCATTTTTTCACGATCCTGAGTTCCGACTACAATGTCAACGCCCGGAATTGCCATAATCTCCGCTGGCGAGGTTTGCGCATAACAGCCTGTGACGCAGATGACGCCGTCAGGATTTTGACGAATGGCGCGTCTGATCACTTGGCGGCTTTTTTTATCTCCCGTATTTGTTACTGTACATGTATTAATGACATATACGTCAGCTGTTTGTTCAAAGTCTCTTCTTTCATAGCCCGCATCTTTGAAAAGCTGCCAGATTGCTTCTGTTTCATAATGATTGACTTTGCAGCCAAGCGTATGGAACGCAACAGTTGCCATTATTGATCACCTCTTAATAACTCTGTATGATAAGAAATCGCGCTCAGCGCGTATAGCGGAGCGGTTTCTGTTCTTAAAATTCTCGGTCCGAGGCCGCACGGAACAGCGTTTTTCGCCGTGAGCCGCTCAACCTCCGCTTCTGTTAAACCGCCTTCGGGACCGAATACGATCAAAAGGGATGATCCTTTCGGAAGGCTGCTTACAACTGCGCTGAACGAGCTTGTTTCTCCTTGCTTCGATGACTCTTCGTATGCAACGACACATTTATCGAAATTCTGCACCTTGTCAAGAAGCTGCTGAAAGGAATGGATATCCAGCACTTGCGGCACTTCGTTTCGGTACGATTGCTCCGCCGCTTCCTTCGCAATTTTTGTCCATCTTTCCCGCTTTTTCTTCGCTTTCTTGTCATCCAGCTTGACAACAGAACGTGCGGCTTGCAGAGGAATAAAGGCATGAGCTCCCAGCTCAGTCCCCTTTTGGATAATCCATTCCAGTTTATCCCCTTTCGGGAGGCCGCTTGCAATATAAACCTTTATCGGAAGCTCTCTGTTTTCATTCGTCCATTCTATCATAAGACAGGACACTTTTTCTTTGGAAACAGATTGAAGTTCACATTTTGCTTCGAAGCCGTCCTGAGAGCAGCAGATAATTTGGTCTCCCTCGTTCATTCTCATGACATTGACAATATGATGAACATCTTCTCCGGTAATTGAAATAGCCGGCGCTTCCTCCATTTGCTGCTTCGTGAGCTCGATAAAATATCGTTGCATACGCTGTGACACCTACTAACTGTTATTTTTTCGCAATAATGCTGACCCAATCTTCCATTGAGAGGATTTCCACAATGGTAAAACCAGCCTGTTCCAATGCTTCTTTTACCTCTTGCTTTTTTTGGCCGATAATTCCTGAAGTAATAAAGTGCCCGCCGTCTTTCAGCAGATGATATGCCTGTGAAGTAAAACGAAGGATAACTTCAGCCAAAATGTTGGCAACGATCACATCATGTTCTCCTGAAATCCCGTCTAACAAATTATTTTGTTTGACTTGAGCTATATCGCTAACCTTGTTTAACTTCAAATTGAGACGTGCGCTTTCTACAGCAACGGGATCAAGATCATAGGCATGAACCGATTCAGCCTCAAGCATTGCAGCCGCAATACTTAAAATTCCGGAGCCTGTGCCTACATCAATCACCTTATCACCCTTTTGCACAAAGCGTTCAAGCGCCTGAATACAAAGTACGGTTGTCGGGTGTGTGCCTGTTCCGAATGCCATTCCCGGGTCCATTTCAATAATCAGCTCATCCGTGTGTACCGGCGTATATTCCTCCCACGTTGGTACAATCGTAAACTTTTCAGAAATTTTCACAGGATGGTAATACTTTTTCCAGGCAGTCGCCCATTCCTCTTCGTTCACTTCGGAAATGGTGATATGGTTTCTGCCCAAATCAATATCATAAAGAAGCAGATTATTAATTGTTTCTTTAATGCCATCTACCGTTTCTCCAAGAAAGCTGTTGACCGGCAGATACGCTTTAACAATGACACCCTCGTTCGGATAATCATTGGGGTCGAGCTGGTAGATTTCCCCGTATACATTCTCACGTTCTTTAATTAAATCAAGCGGGTCCTCTATCACAACCCCACTCGCACCAGCTTCATGCAAAATATTTGAGATAGGTTCGACCGCTTCATGTGTTGTGTGAATGCTTAATTCGGACCATTTCAAAACTACCAACTCCTCATCCAATAATTAATCGCCTTTAAACGCGCGTTTTACCTTATCAAAGAAACTCATTTCCTGTTCATCAGGCAGGTTTCCGCTGACTTCGGCAAATTCACGGATAATATCTTTTTGTTTATCTGTCAAGTTTGTCGGCGTGACAACGCGGACGACGATATGCTGGTCACCCTGTCCATAGCCTCTGACATTTTGAACGCCTTTGCCTCTTAATCTGAACTTTGTTCCTGTTTGTGTACCGGCAGGAATTTTCAATTTCACTTTCCCGTGAAGCGTCGGAACTTCCACTTCATCTCCAAGAGCGGCTTGAGCAAACGTTAACGGCATTTCACAGTAAATATCATCTCCGTCGCGCTCAAAGAATTCGTGAGCGCGCACGTGGAATACGACAAATAAATCCCCTGCAGGGCCGCCGTTTACGCCTGGTTCACCCTGTCCTGAGAGACGCAGCTGCTGCCCGTCATCTACACCGGCAGGAATTGTGACGTTGATTTTTTTGCGTTTTTTGATTTTTCCTTTGCCGCCGCAATCCGCACATTTGTTTTTAATGATTTTACCCGTACCTTCGCAGTGGTGGCACACTCGTCTGTTGACAACTTTTCCAAACGGCGTGTTTTGCTCCACATTTAGCTGGCCGGAGCCTCCGCAGTGAGAGCACGTTTCTGGTTTTGTACCAGGTTTTGCCCCTGAGCCTTTACATGTATCGCACGTTTCCTCACGCGGAATCTCGATGGTCGTTTCTTTTCCGAAAACGGCGTCCTCAAATGACAGAGTCATCGTATATTGCAAGTCCGCCCCTTGACGCGGTGCATTTGGATCTCTTCGTCTAGTGCCGCCGCCGAAAATACTTGAGAAAATATCATCGAAACCAAAACCGCCGAAGTCGCCGCCGCCAAAACCGCCGCCGCCGAAGCCTTGGTTAGGATCAGTATGGCCAAATTGGTCGTAATGAGACCGTTTTTGATCATCAGACAGCGTTTCGTATGCTTCTTTGACTTCTTTAAACTTTTCATCTGATCCGGCTTCTTTGTTAATGTCAGGATGATATTTTTTCGACAGCTTTCGATAAGCCTTTTTTATTTCATCCTTTGAAGCGCTCTTACTTACACCCAGCACTTCATAGTAATCACGCTTACTCATCTACTTCACTCTCCCGAATTTCTCACATAAATTAGATTGTATCATTTTGAATTATGATTTTTCAATTCCTTTTATCCCGGGCAAGAAAAAAAGTCAAAGCCAAGAGATGCCTGACTTTGACTTTCTAACCATTGAATCAGATTATGAAATGTGTTCTTTTTGTCAGTCCCAGAAGCGGGACTGACTCTAAAAAGAACTTATTTTTTGTTTTGATCGTCGTTTACTTCTTCGTATTCAGCGTCGACAACGTTGTCATCCGCTTTGCCTTCAGCGTTTTCTCCGCCTTGAGCTTGCTGTGCCTTAGCAGCTTCTTCATAAAGCTTCATAGAAAGCTCTTGAACGATTGTTTGAAGCTCATCTTTTTTCGCTTTGATCTCTTCAAATTCGTTTTTCTCAATTGCTGCTTTTAAAGCGTCTTTGGCATCGTTGGCTTTTTTCACTTGTTCTTCGTCCACTTTGCCTTCTAGATCTTTTAATGTTTTCTCAGTTTGGAAAACAAGCTGATCTGCTTCGTTGCGGACTTCGATTTCTTCTTTTTTCTTCGCATCAGCGTCAGCATTTTCTTCCGCCTCTTTTACCATGCGTTCGATCTCATCATCAGAAAGACCTGAAGAAGATTTGATTGTGATATTTTGTTCTTTTCCTGTGCCTAAGTCTTTTGCTCTTACGTTTACGATACCGTTTTTGTCAATATCGAAGGAAACTTCGATTTGAGGCACGCCGCGCGGTGCTGGCGGGATATCAGTAAGCTGGAAGCGGCCGAGTGTTTTGTTGTCGGCAGACATTGGGCGCTCACCTTGAAGAACATGGATATCAACAGCTGTTTGGTTATCAGCAGCAGTTGAGAACACTTGTGATTTGCTTGTCGGAATTGTTGTGTTGCGGTCGATCAGTTTTGTGAATACGCCGCCCATTGTTTCAATACCGAGAGAAAGCGGTGTAACGTCAAGAAGAACTACGTCTTTTACATCACCAGTGATAACGCCGCCCTGAATTGCAGCACCAAGCGCTACAACTTCATCCGGGTTTACGCCTTTATGTGCTTCTTTTCCAGTTTCTTTTTTGATTGCTTCTTGTACGGCAGGGATACGAGTTGATCCGCCGACAAGGATGACTTTGTCGATTTCGCTTGCAGAAAGTCCTGCATCTTGAAGCGCTTGACGGACAGGGCCCATTGTACGCTCTACTAAATGAGAAGAAAGCTCTTCGAATTTAGCGCGAGTTAATGTCAGTTCAAGGTGAAGCGGTCCTGCTTCTCCAGCTGTGATAAACGGTAAAGAAATTTGCGTAGAAGATACGCCGGAAAGATCTTTTTTCGCTTTTTCAGCTGCGTCTTTCAAACGCTGTAGCGCCATTTTATCTTTAGACAGATCAATGCCGTTTTCTTTTTTGAATTCAGATACAAGGTGATCGATGATGACTTGGTCAAAATCGTCCCCGCCTAGACGATTGTCGCCGGCAGTTGAACGAACTTCAAACACACCGTCGCCCAGCTCAAGGATGGAAACGTCGAATGTACCGCCGCCAAGGTCGTATACTAGGATTGTTTGGTCTTCATCTGTTTTATCAAGTCCGTATGCAAGCGCTGCTGCAGTCGGCTCGTTGATGATACGTTCTACTTCAAGACCTGCGATTTTACCAGCGTCTTTTGTCGCTTGACGCTCAGCATCGTTAAAGTATGCAGGAACTGTGATAACTGCTTTTGATACTGTTTCGCCAAGATAGCTTTCAGCGTATGATTTAAGGTGTTGAAGGATGATAGCAGACACTTCTTGAGGAGTGTAATCTTTTCCTTCAATTTCAACTTTATAATCTGTACCCATATGGCGTTTAACAGACATAATTGTGTTTGGGTTTGTAATAGATTGGCGTTTAGCCACTTCCCCTACTTGGCGTTCGCCGTTTTTGAACGCAACAACAGATGGAGTTGTGCGGTTCCCTTCAGCGTTAGCAATGACTTTAGGCTCGCCGCCTTCAAGCACTGCCACACATGAGTTTGTTGTACCTAAGTCGATTCCGATAACTTTACTCACTTGAATAACCTCCTGCTATGTAATTATTGATTCACTTTTACCATGGAAGGGCGAATGACGCGATCCTTCAGCTTGTAGCCTTTTTGCATTTCCTCAACGACAATGTTGGAGCCGTAGTTTTCATCCTCAGCCTGCATAACGGCTTGGTGAAGGTTCGGATCAAATTCCTGTCCTACAGCTTCGATTGCTTCTACACCTTCTTTTTTCAAGGCTTCAACGAGCTGGCGGTGGACCATTTCCATTCCTTGGAGCAAACTTTTCGTCTGTTCATTGTCGGCTTCAACATGAAGCGCTCTTTCAAAGCTGTCAAGAGCCGGCAGCAATTCAGTAACGATGTTTTGAGAACGGTATTTCTGGGACGCTTCCATTTCTAAACGGCTGCGTCGTTTATAGTTTTCAAAGTCTGCTTGAACACGCAAAAGTTTGTTTTCCTTTTCCTCAAGCAAACCTTGCAATTCGTTAATTTGATTTTGAAGAAGTTCGCTTTCGTTTGTTTCTTCCTGCTGTTCTTCAGCGGCAGCTTGTTCTTCGATAACTTCTTGTTCTTCTGTTTCGTTTTGTTCCGCGGTTTGTTTTTCTTCTGACATTGTGTTCACCTCCCTCAAAAGTGTAAGGAGAAGGGCAGGTGATGCCCTTCGATAAAATTTGCCAATTTTCCCTTATTCATCATACAAACTTGTTAATGCTTTTGACAAGTCTGAAGTCACATGCTGAAGCAGACTGACGACCCTTGAATAATTCATGCGGGTTGGTCCAATGATCGCAATTGAGCCTATTTGCTTCTTATCTACTGAATATGAGGCAGTAATCAGGCTGCAGTTTTCCATCTCTTCATAGTCGTTTTCTTTTCCGATCTTAATCGAAATGCCCGTATCTGAAGATTGGACAAGCTTCAACACGTCCTGCTCCTTTTCAATCAGAGAAAGCAACGACCGCACTCTCCCGATATCATGGAACTCCGGCTGGTTCAGCATATTGATTTTCCCGCCGAAAAACAATTTTTCAACGTGACTTGTCGAATGAAATGTTGAACGCAGCGCTTCAAGTATGTTGTCGTAGTTCTTAATGTGCTGCCTTAAGTACATGACAACTTCTTTAAAAATGCGTTCATTCAGTTCATCCATCGGAACACCGGTTAAACGGTCGTTCAGTATATTTACCAGCTTTTCAATATCAGACAGATCCATTTTGGTTGGAAAATTAATCGTTTTGTTTTCCACATGCCCCGTATTGGTAACGAGAATGGCTACCGCTTTATCGGGCTGAATCGGTATGATTTGAATCTGTTTAAGATAATTCTCGCTCAGGGTCGGCCCGAGCACGATAGACGTATAATTCGTAAGATCGGACAAGATTTGTGCTGATTTTTGAACTGTCTTTTCCAGCTCGAATATTTTTTCTTTGAAGATCGAGTGGATTTGGTCTAGGTCGGTTTTTGTCAGTTTGACGGGCGACAGCAAATGATCAACATAGTACCGGTACCCTTTTTCCGACGGAACACGTCCTGAGGAAGAGTGGGTTTTCTCAATGAAGCCCAGTTCTTCCAAGTCAGCCATCTCGTTTCTTATTGTTGCAGAGCTAAATGTGATTTCATCTTTTTTCGAAAGAGTTCTTGATCCGACGGGCTGCGCCGATTTAATAAAATCGTTGATTATGACCTGAAGGATCAGCAGCTGACGATTGGTTAACATCATCATCACCTCTGTTAGCACTCTCAACAAGCGAGTGCTAAATCTATAACAAAAGTATCAAACCACAAGAAAAATGTCAATTATAACTCACCCAAAAAAGCGCCAAAAACTTCATTACCCAATAATTTTCCCTGATGAGTCAAACAAACGGCAGACTCCGTATTGATAATCAGTCCCTTTTCAGAAAGCTCTTTTAAAATGCCGGGAAAAAGTTTATCAAGAGAACGGCCGTATTTCTCCGCAAAACGTTTTTTGCTGACTCCGGATGTTTTTCTTAACCCTAAAAACATCTCTTCTTCAATTTGTTCTTCCATCGTCACTTCATGTGTATCCCGATAAGGAAAACCTTTTTCAGCTATCAGATCAATGTAATGTTTAACAGGTCCGACGTTTACTGTTCGAATTCCGCCGATATACCCGTGGGCTCCTGCTCCGAAGCCGAAATATTCCTCGTTGCTCCAGTACGTCAGGTTGTGCTTAGATTCCATGCCTTGTTTCGCAAAATTACTGATTTCATATTGGTGTATACCGGCCTTTTCCATCCGGCTCATCACCGTTTCGTACATTTCGGCTTCCTGTTCCTGCGCCGGCAGATGAAGCCGCCCTTTTTGCATCAAATTATAAAATACCGTTTTCGGTTCTACAATGAGAGAGTAAACGGAATAATGCTCTGCGTTCAGGGATAAAGCAGTTTTTAAAGAGTGGTCAAGGTGTTTAAGCGTTTGTCCAGGAAGACCGAACATCAAATCGAGACTGATATTTTCAAAACCAATTTCCCTTGCACGTTCAAAAGAGGCAAATACGTCTTTTTGTTTATGCACCCGTCCGATTTTTTCTAGAAGGTCGTCTTCAAATGTTTGCACACCGAAGCTTAAACGATTAACGCCCGCTTCCTTGAGTATTTTCAGTTTTTCTGCCGATAGGTCGTCCGGGTTCGCTTCAACAGCGAACTCTATTAAGGCGCCTGAAGGCTTCAGCACACGGCTGACCATGTCCATTAATTTTTCGAGCTGGTCTTCAGAGAGGGATGTCGGCGTGCCTCCTCCGATAAAAATCGTATGCAGATCAGGCTGCCCCGTTTTTTCTATCGTATTTATCATTTCCTTCTCGAGTGCGTTTAAATACTCGCCGACAGGCTGGCTTTGAATAAAATATTTATTGAAATCGCAGTAGTGGCAAATATGCTCACAAAATGGAATATGGATATAAGCTGATTTCAATGTATTCACCTTCTTTAAAGAAAGAAGCCGCAGTACAGGACTGCGGCGGCTTCTATTATTTTTTCGGATTGTCGTCCATTTTCAGGACCGCCATAAATGCTTCTTGCGGCACTTCAACTGAGCCGACCTGCTTCATTCGGCGTTTTCCTTCTTTTTGTTTTTCAAGAAGCTTCCGTTTCCGCGAGATGTCTCCGCCGTAACATTTAGCCAATACGTTTTTACGCATCGCTTTAATGGTAGAGCGGGCCACGATTTTCTGGCCGATCGCCGCTTGAATCGGTACTTCAAAGTGCTGGCGCGGAATGAGCTCTTTCAGTTTTTCTACAATTACTTTTCCGCGTTCGTACGCGTAATCGCGATGCACGATAAATGAAAGGGCGTCGATTTTTTCTCCGTTCAGCATAATGTCCATCTTGACAAGTTTAGACGGTTTGTAGCCGATCAGTTCGTAATCAAAGGAAGCGTAGCCTTTTGTGCTTGATTTCAGCTGATCAAAAAACTCATAGACGATTTCCGCTAACGGCATGTCATAGACAATGCTGACGCGATTTGCATCTAAATATTGCATGTCGATAAAATTGCCGCGTTTCCCTTGACAAAGCTCCATCACCGCACCGACATAATCGTTCGGCACCATCATAGTCGCTTTAACATACGGCTCCTCGATCCTTTCGATCTTTTGTGGGTCAGGCATGTTGGACGGGTTGTCGACAACAACCTTTTCCCCGTCTGTCATATACACATCATATATAACACTCGGCGCTGTAGTGATCAGGTCGATTTTAAACTCCCGCTCAATCCGCTCCTGAATGATTTCCATGTGAAGCATACCTAAAAATCCACAGCGGAAACCGAATCCGAGCGCTTGGGATGTCTCTGCTTCATATTGAAGCGATGAGTCATTCAGCTCAAGCTTTTCAAGAGCTTCCCTTAAATCGTTGTATTTGGCCGTATCGATCGGATATAAACCGCAGTACACCATCGGGTTCAGCTTGCGATATCCAGGCAATGCTTCGGCAGCTTGATTGGCCGCGCTTGTGATCGTGTCACCGACGCGTGTGTCACCGACATTTTTGATCGCAGCAGTTAAAAAGCCTACATCGCCGACCGTCAGTTCATCTGTCGGAGTTGCTTTCGGCGTGAACACACCGACTTCTGTCACTTCAAACTCTTTGCCGGTTGCCATCATTTTGATTTTTTGCCCCGGCTTTACCGTTCCTTCAACGACTCTGATATAAGCCACGACACCGCGGTAAGCGTCATAAAGCGAGTCAAAAATCAGCGCTTTAAGCGGCGCCTCTGGATCTCCGGTCGGAGCAGGCACCTTTTCCACGATCTGCTCTAAAATCTCCTCAATCCCGATCCCGGCTTTTGCTGAAGCGAGCACGGCTTCCGATGCGTCAAGGCCGATGACGTCCTCCACCTCTTGGCGAACACGTTCCGGCTCTGCGCTTGGCAGATCAATTTTATTAATGACTGGAAGAATTTCAAGGTCATTATCAAGCGCCAGGTAAACGTTCGCAAGCGTCTGCGCTTCAATTCCTTGCGCCGCGTCCACGACAAGTATCGCTCCTTCGCAGGCAGCAAGGCTTCGGGATACTTCATATGTGAAATCGACGTGTCCCGGTGTGTCAATCAGGTGGAAAATATATTCCTCTCCGTCTTTTGCTTTGTATTTAAGCTGAACAGAGTTTAATTTAATGGTAATGCCCCGTTCGCGTTCAAGATCCATAGAATCAAGCAATTGTTCTTTCATTTCTCGTTGAGTGATTGCCGACGTTTTTTCTAAAATACGATCCGCTAAGGTCGATTTTCCGTGGTCAATATGGGCGATGATGGAGAAATTCCGAATTCTCGACTGCCTCTCTAAACGCTTTTCTTTATCTGTCACAATCTATCACTCCTACTATTAAACGCAAAATACACTAGCTTAGATTATATCAATAGGATTGTAAAGATTCAATGTAAAACAAGAAAGAGAAAAGTTCCCTCTCATACTGGGGCTACTTTTCTCTTTCAAGCACTTATTTTCTCATATCCCGTATCCATTCATACATCGATTGAGCTGAGTTGGTCACTGTGTCAGATAGCGTTTTTCCTGCTTTAGAGAAAAGGTTAAACGTTTCCACCTGTTCAAGCTCTTTTTGTTTCTCTTCTAAATCTTTCGAGGTTACTGTTTCCCCTAAAACGGTCGCTTCTTTTTCATTATTTTCTCCGTCTGTGAGCGTAAACGCGCCTTTCAGTGAAGGATCATGATAGCCTTTCATGCTCAGCATGCCGTTATTTGCCTGCTGCATGCCGAACAGGACGCCTATAAACATCATCGTCACAAGAAGCAAGCATTTGCCAAGATATGCAATCAACTCGACCACCTATTTCTTATTGTTTTTTCGTCTCGCCGCTTTCGGCGTTAACTTTTTCAGCATCCCAGTACATTTCGCTGAATACGTCAGCAGTTGCGTTAGCCGCCCGCTGCAGCTCTTCGAGATTGTTATCCACTCCGCCGAATTCAAGCAAAAGCGCTCTGTCGTTTAAGTCTTGGTTGTAAACTCCGTTATCTCCTGGTGAGCCTTTAGAAAAGACCCCTGTGCTGAGTCCCGGGTATTTTTTCTCCATCAGCTTGTGAAGCTCGCTTGCAATTTTGTAGTTTTCTTCGAAATTCTTGCTTTTTTTGCCGACCACAAATGCGACCCGGGCATAGCTTTTCCCTTTAATGGTTGCCGTCGTATTTTTCTTGCGCCTGGAGTCTCTATGGATGTCAATGATGTATTGCAGATTCTTGTTTGAAGCAAGGGCTTCTTGTACGACCGGCCTTGATTCATCGTAGGATCTGGCATAATTCAACCCTTTTTTGCTCAGTTTTGCCTGTATATCCGTTTTATTAACTGTGGCTCCGATACCTTGAGATTCCAGCGCTTTCCCGAACATGTCTCCCACGAGGGTGACGTTTGCTTTAGAATGACGCGCCATATCGGGATCGGTCTCACCTTTTAATAGCGGGAGATAAGATTCCGTATTATGCGTGTGATAGATAAAGACAACCTTCTTGTCGCCGGTTGTTTGTTTTGGCGGGTCTTTTTGCGTATTGTCTGTTTGCGTCTGCTGTTTTTCAATCTCCGCCAAATTCGCTTCTCTTTCTTCCTGCATCACCTTTGAAGGCGGCGGGGATTCCGACGGCATGTTTGTATAATCGGTGCCTTGTCCCGCTAAAAGGATCTCTGTGTCAAATTGCGCAAACCCAGGCAGCTCGCGTCCAAGAAAACTTCGCGGATCCTCGAGATTAATACTTGTCGCCAGCTTTAAAGAAAGACGTGATAGATGAAATGAGCTGTCGGTTTGAGAAAGGTCAGAAGCGAAATAATGGTTTTCCATCCGCAGCAAGTGTGCAAATACGTCACCCGGCAGTTCGTCGGCAATCCCGTAAAAAGAGTCAGACGATGGCCTGAGTTCCGGCCGGAGAGACGTCAGCACACCGGATAAAACAAAAATCACTAATAGGCTTGCGATAAATAGAAAGATCGCCTTTATCGCTTTCCCGCCATTCACCGCAACAACAATTTGTCTGTTTCTGCGTTTATTTCTCATTGAATCCCTCCAGCGCTTGTCTAGTAATTACTCTATGAACAAGCTAGAGGAAGTAGAACCGTTTAGTGATTATAGGAGCCTTTGTTTTCCTGAGACACCTTTTCATGAAGCGCTGTATTTAATCCGTTTGCCAGCACATTTGCCATATCGTCAATAAATGAATCGACTTCCTTCGGCGTGACCATCAAATTATGGCCCAGAGGTGCCAACACCTCATGAATGAGCTGCCGCTTTTCGTTGTCTTCAAGAGTCCCCACTATGCCGAGAAACGATTGACGCTGTTTTGGGTCGGGAAGGTCCTCTTCAGTAAGCACTTTCTTTTTCCCAAACGTCATCCCCGCCGGAACAAGCGATCTCGACGGACTGTTATCTCTCATTTCTCTGCCAAAATGCTTTAATATGTAGTCAACCGTGTCGCTGGCAATTGTTACGGCGTCAACGACCGTCGGTACACCGATTGCAATGACAGGTACGCCTAGGGTGTCCTTACTCAAGTCTTTACGTTTATTTCCGACGCCTGATCCCGGGTGTATTCCTGTATCTGATATTTGAATGGTTGTGTTGACCCTTTCTACCGCCCGCGCCGCAAGTGCATCAATGGCAATCACAAAATCGGGTTTCGACTGCTCGATGACCCCTTTAATAATATCGCTTGTTTCGATGCCTGTAATTCCCATGACACCAGGAGCAAATGCGCTGACAGGCCTGTAGCCCTCCTGCACATTTTCAGGCTGGAGTTTAAATAAATGTCTTGTCACTAATAGATTTTCTACAGCCATCGGACCGAGCGCATCAGGTGTCACGTTCCAGTTGCCGAGGCCGACAATTAAACAGCTCGCATCCTTTGAGATCTTAAGGCTTTCCAGAAAGGCTGAGAATTCTTCCGCAAATACAGCAGAAACTTTCTCTTGCATTTCCGAATCATTTTCTCTGATCCCCTGGGCCTCAATCGTTAAATAACGTCCTTCTTTTTTTCCGGAAAGCTCTGCGCCTTCCTTCGTGATATCAACAGTGCGGATTTTTATTCCGCCATGATCGCGTTCTTTTTCAATAAAACCTTTTATCTCTTTTGCAGGCACAGCCTGACGATTAGCCATGGCTTCCTTCGTTTCAACCGCTAAATCTGTACGTATCAAATACTGATTTACATCCAGCTCACTCTTTTTCATACAGGGCCTCCTTCGAATATTCACTAACCATATTGTTTCCATTTATAAAATGAATCATGCTTAAAAGCATTCCTTCAATGAAAAATACTTTACATTTATATTGCAATCTAAAGGTGTGTTTGATAGAATACAATTTGTTCTATTGTGAAGAAGATTTAACCTTAAGACACTGTGCTACAGGTTGTATCTTAGGAGGTGAAACACATGCCAAACATTAAATCAGCGATTAAACGTACAAAAACTAATAACGAACGCCGCGCTCATAACGCGACAATCAAATCTGCTATGCGTACTGCAATCAAACAAGTTGAAGCTTCAGTTGCAAACAACGAAGCTGACAAAGCGAAAACTGCTCTTACTGAAGCAGCTAAACGTATTGATAAAGCAGTGAAAACAGGTCTTGTACACAAAAATGCCGCAGCTCGATACAAATCAAGACTAGCGAAAAAAGTGAACGGACTTTCTGCATAAAACAAAAACGATCCTCATCATTGAGGATCGTTTTTTTCATTTCTTTTTAACAGCTGCAAGAGAAAAAGCTCTAGTAAAAGCTGCTTGTCCTTTTTCCCGGTTTTCATCTCATAGTCCATCACGGCAAGCTGTTCAATAATAGACCGGAGCTCAGCTTCTGAAAAAAGCCTCGCTTGATCCATTGCCAGCTTTACCCGGAATGGATGCACCTTTAAGTTAGAAGCAATCTGTTTTTGGCCGTACCCTTGTTCCGCGAAATATTTCGTCTGCAGGATAAGCCGGAACTGGTTCGATATGAGAGCCATAATTTTAATCGGCTCTTCATTTTGTTTGAGCAAATCATAAAAAATTTGCAGACTCTCAGTCCGTTTTCGGTTGACGATTTTATTAATCAGTTCAAAGATATTTTGTTCCAGACTTCTCGCCACAAGCGTCTTTACATCATCCAGCGTGATTTCTTCACGGTCTCCAATAAACGTGCAGAGTTTCTGAATCTCCTGAAAAAGTGATGACAGATGCCCGTTTACAAGCAAAACTAAATGCTCTGCCGCCTCGGTGCTGATTGTTTTCTGCTCGGTTCTCGCCAGATTGATCGTAAAGTCTGTCGTTTCCTTCGCGTTTAATTCCTTTGCCTCCATCATGAACGCCTGCTTTTTTAGCGCTTTGGTCAGTTTTTTCCGCTCATCCAGTTTTTCATAAGGCGCAAGCAGAACAAAGACCGTGTATGGCGCCGGTGATTGTATATAAGATTCAAGCGCGCTGATGTTGTGCTCAACTTTTTCTTTCTTTTTTTCACCCGTTAAAAAATATGGATTTTTCACAATGACAAGGCGCCGCTCCCCCATAAATGGGAACGTTTCAGCGTCGGCAATCGCCTGATCCAGCGGGTCTTCCTCCAAATCAAAAACAGACAGGTTGAAATCTTTCGTCTCTTGATCAATCACCGTCTGTCTGATCCTGCTGACAGTTTCTTGGAGCAGATACGTCTCTTTTCCGTATAAACAATAAACCGGATGGACATCACCTTTTTTCAGGCTTTTCCACACATCAAATACCATTGTTGTACGACTTCCTCTCTTTCATCATCCTCTTCTATCCTAAATTGAGTTTGCAAAATAGTAAAGAGGAAGCCTGACAGCGGCTTCCCCATTTATATTAAACGCCTGTTCGCAAGCCCCCGGGACAGCTTGTAAAAAGGCGATAATCACCAGAACAGAAAACGTTACCTTAGCTTCTAGATTTTTCAAATCGATTCCATTATACTTAAGTCAGTCAGGGGGGATGAAATTGAATGATTTTGAAAAAAACGTTCAAAGCAAACGAAATGATGCTGTAGATTCAGCGGTTGGTTTTGTTGTGTCCTTCGGATTTTTCGCCTTATTGTTTGTCATGGCAACGGTTATTCACCTGGTTGGTTCATAACACGACTGCCCGGGCTGCTGATTTCTCGGCAGTCTTTTTTAATTCTCCTTTGTCATATCTGATGTATCATATGGAGGATAGACAGAAAAGGTTCCTGATCCGTTTTTGTACGTGTATTGGATCGTGCCGCTTTGATCAGTGCGCAGCACACGGATGGATCGGCTCTTTAACAATTGAAGAACTTCTTGATGCGGATGATGGTACCTATTGTTTTCTCCCGCTGAGATGATCGCCGTTTTCGGCTGAAGCTGTTTGATGAATTCTTCACCGGTAGAGCCCTTGCTTCCATGATGCCCCACCTTTAACACATCCGCTCTTATATTTGGGAAGACACTAATAATCTCCTGTTCCCCCTCTTTTTCCAGATCACCCGTCAGGAGCCAGCTGAGACTGCCTGTTTTCATCCATAGAACGAGAGAAGAATTATTTTTACTTGCCGGATCAGGCGTTTCCGGTGACAGCACATGAAACTGCAAGTCCTTTATTTGCAATACATCACCCCGCTTCACCTCTTCAATTGCCACCCCCTCCTGTCTGGCAGTCCGCAGCACTTTCTCATCATGAGGTTCAGAAACAAACCCTTTCGGAATGATGAGACGCTTTACTTTATGATGCTTCAGCAAAACCTCTGCCTCTCCGATATGATCCTGATCTGCGTGCGTCAGTATCAGCGCATCAAGCTGCTTGATGCCCTTTGCCGTTAAAAAAGGGATCAGCACCTTTTCCCCCAGTGAAAAAGGATGCTGTTTTTCCCGCCAAGGCTCTGACGAATAAGACAAAGTGCCTCCTGTATCAATTAAAACACGGCCTTTCTGATAGGGTGCACTGACAAACATACTGTCACCTTGTCCGATATCAATCATATCTACTTCTCCATCGGAACTAACATAAGGGAAAATAAAGAGCAGGGTAAGCGTTGCACAAAAAAGGCCTGCGGATACGGTCAGCCGGAGATATGAGCGTTTCTCGATACTCATAAGCAATATGATGACAGTGAGCGTGAATAAGAGAAGAAGAGCGGGTGCAGGACGTGAGATGATGATTGTGAATATTTCTATATCTGCGATTTTAGTGATCAGTCTGTTGGTCCAGGTCATCATTACATCAAACCAATAGAACAGAAATTGACCGACGGATGCTGAAAAAAATAATAGAATCACTCCTATAACAGCAGCCGGTAAAATACAGAATGTATAAAAAGGCACCAACACCATATTCATCGGAATGCTCATAATAGAAAACTGCTGAAAATGATACAGAAGAATGGGTAGTGAGCCTAGCTGGGCAATAACAGATACCATCGTCAGCTGTCCCAGACCCGTTTTGCTATGCTGAAAAATAGATGATGAGAGAATTAAAGAAAAACTGACCGCAAATGAAAGCTGAAATCCAGCTTCAAAAAGGTAGTAGGGATTAAAAAGCAAGAGGACGATATACGAAAGACAGATTACCCCTGCAGAATTCACCCGCTGCTGAAAAAGGCTTCCCGCTAAGTAGATGCCCGACATCAGAGCGGCTCGGAGAACAGAAGGCGCTGCGCCTGTCAAAATAACATAGATCGGCAGAAACAAAAGGAGTAGGATTGACGCATTTTCTCTTGTTATACCCAGACGGATCATTGCGTAAAATAGGCCAGCTGTCAAAATTCCGACATGGAGGCCTGAGATGGCTAATAGATGGACAACACCTAGATTTTGGTAAGCGTTAAGCACATCGTCATCCAAATAAGACCTCTCACCTACAGTAAGCGCCTGTACGATTCCTGCTGAATCTGACGGAAGCTTGGTGTTCGTGAATGATACGATGTATTTTCTCAAACTGAGAAGCTTATACCGGACACCTGAAGACTGACTGCAATTTCTAATAGATGTGACAGAGTAGCTCCAATGAATATGCTGCCGGTAAAGATACTGGTGATAATCAAATGTTCCCGGCACTGTTGCTTGTTTGGGCTTCTCCAAAGTACCAGTCAATTCGCATGCCATACCCGGCTCTAGATGTGACAGTTTGTCTTTCTCAGCTAAAGACTGAATCCGATAAGAGGCAGCCCATTTTTCGCCATCAGGCGTCTTGATCAACAAAGACATCCGATCTCCGTCAATTTTAGGAATACTATGAACGACCGCCTTGAAGTGATAGCTGCCCTGCTTGTACGAAGAAGTATTTTGAAAATCTGTAATCTTAAACAGGGCAAAATTGAGCACAAAAGAGAATAAACATACAAAAATGAGTGGAGCCTGTCTTGTTTTGACTGACACAATTAGAAGAAAGAGGAAGAAGAGAAAGACAGCGGAGAAATAAGAGGCGGCAGAAATTCCAGCCGTTGCTGAAGCTGCCGCCAAAGGCAATAATAGACGCGAATGTCGCATCAATCACACATAACTCGTAAAAAGTTTATTAGCCTGTTCATGTATTTTCTTCAAATCTTCCTCTGCGAGACCGGCATCCGCTAATTTTTCTAAAAGCCCCGCTACAAATGAAAGCTTTTCTCTGTTTTTCAGATCAACGATCATCTCATCAAGTTCAACCTGTTCAACCGTAACGCCAGACTGCTCAAATAGCTCCTGGGCATACGGATGTGTTTTATAATCCTCAGCGTAATATACTGTTTTGATACCGGCTTGAATGATAGACTTACAGCACTGAATACACGGATAGTGCGTAACATATATCTCCGCTCCATCTGTCGGCACTCCAAATTTAGAGCATTGAAGAATCGCATTCATTTCCGCGTGAATCGTTCTCGCGCAATGATCGTCTATCATTAAGCATCCTTCGTCCGCGCAATGTACGCCGCCTGCGATTGATCCATTATATCCTCCTGCAATCATACGTTTATCTCTGACAATGGTAGCGCCGACAGACAATCTCGGGCAGGTGCTGCGCAGTGCCAGTAAATGGCTTTGAGCCATAAAATATTGATTCCATGAAATTCGTTCCACGTTGTTCCCTCCAAATGTTGTGTTGCCTGTTCTTTAGTTTACCTATCATCATACATGACCGTCAATTCACTTTACTGTAATGGAAGACTTTATTTTTTCAAATGATTTTTCGCCAATTCCCGAAACCTTTGTGATATCTTCAATTGCCTGGAAACGCCCGTTCTCTTCCCGATATGCAATAATCGCTTCGGCTTTTGAAGGCCCTACTCCTGAAATGTTTTGTAAATCCTCTAATGTTGCTGTATTGATATTGACCAAGGCCTCTTTCCCCGTGCTGCTTTGTACAGCACCTCCGGCCGCTTGCGGCGGCTCCTCTTCTCCCTCACTCGGTATATACACCACTGTACCGTCCTGCAAAAGTTCCGCCAAATTCACTTGCGTTTCATCTGCTTTTTCGCCGATGCCTCCTGCTTTCTCAATAGCCTGTGACACTCTGTCCCCTGCATGCATTTCATAAACGCCGGGATGCTTAACAGCACCTTTTATGTCAATTACAATATTTTCTTCCGCTTTGTCTTTTGTCACTTCCTGCTTAACCTCAGCATTATCCTTTTCACTAGATATCACTTGTTTTACAGGCTCTTTGTTATGCCCGATGAAAAAAAAGAGACAAAGAACCGCAATGAGAACAGCAGCAAAGGCCACTGACATGATGATCATTTTATGTTGATTCAACCAATTCAACTGGCATGCGCCCCGCTTTCGTCATATTTTGTTTCTTTATCACATATGGTTTAGAGGATAATAGCTCAAAGGAGGGGAAATCATTGAAGATTGGCTTTATCGGCACTGGAAATATGGGTACGATCCTTATTGAATCATTTATTGAATCACAAGCAGCCGATCCCTCAAACATCACAATCACAAACCGCACAATTGAAAAAGCGTTGAAGATAAAAAACCGCTACAACAGCTTAAACGTTACAGAGAGCCTTGAAAAGCTTGTTGCAGAAAATGAGATGATTTTCATCTGTGTAAAGCCGCTTGATATATATCCATTATTGTCAAGGGCAGTTCCTTATCTAAGAAAGGATCACATTCTCATTTCCATTACAAGCCCGCTTCAGACTGATCAGCTGGAACAGTATGTGCCATGTCAGGTGGCACGAGTAATCCCGAGTATTACAAACCGGGCGCTTGCTGGCGTTTCTCTCGTCACCTTCGGCAAAAGCTGCGGGGAGGCGGCAAAAACAAAAATCAACGAGCTGATGAAGCACATTTCGAATCCGCTGCAAATTGAAAGTGACATCACAAGAGTAGCGTCAGATATCGTGAGCTGCGGACCCGCTTTTATGAGCTATCTGGTACAGCGGTTTATAGATGCAGCCGTTACGGAAACGTCAGTGTCTAAACAGGACGCTATTCACATGTGTAAAGAGATGCTTGTCGGGCTGGGAAAACTGTTAGAAACCGAATTGTATACTCTTCCTGCATTACAGGAAAAGGTTTGCGTAAAAGGCGGTGTGACAGGAGAAGGCATAAAAGCCCTCGAAAGCGGTGTACAGGATATGTTTCATCGGGTGTTTCAAAATACGCATTTGAAGTATGAAGAGGATATTTCCGCGGTGAAGAAGCAGTTTCATGTGTAAACGAGTATGCCATAGTCTTTTGTTGTATGCAAAATGGTAAAAAAGCATTTTAAAAACCATCGTCTTAGTAAACGATGGTTTTTAATTTCTGTGCTTTAAAGAAAAGGCGTTCAGAGTGTGGTGACGGGGCTGAATCGGTAAAATCAGCGGTGACCTTATGAAGCTGAAAACCGCAGCCTGCCAGCATTTCTTCGTATTCATCCACTCGGAACGTTCTTTGCTCATGCGTCTCATCGAAGCGGTCGTACGCCTCTCCGTTCCAAACAAAAAACGTCATATCATGAATGGCGGAAAGCTCTTCACTACCGGCAAAGCTTTGCCAAATATAGCTGATATCTTCGTCTTGATCAGCAAACGTGCTGCCAGGAAAAACCTCGGTTATTTTATACGGTGAATGAACATCAAACAGCAATATGCCGTCCGGCTTCAGCACCTGAAATACACTTTTAAAGGTATTCATCACGTCATTTTTCGTTTTTAAATAATTCAAGGAGTCACAGCAGATCGCAACCGCATCAAACTGGCCTTCAAAACCGGTAATCTCTCTCATGTCCTGCTGAAGGAAAAGAATCGGCTGTTTAGCTGGTACTTTTTGCTGGGCGTATGAGAGCATTTCCTCACTGAGATCAATCCCAGTGACTTCAAAGCCTTTTTCGGCAAGCCGGATTGAAATTTCTCCGGTGCCGCATGCCAAATCGAGAATACGGCCTTTTTCCGGCAGAGATGCTTCAATCCACTCTGTCCATTTGTCGTAAGGTGCGTGAGACATTAACTCGTCATACACGCTTGCAAAGCCTTGGTAAATCATTGGTTCATTCCAAGTTCCAGGTCTGCGAGCGGAGCATCTCCCCACAGTTTTTCTAGGTTGTAATAGCTTCTTTCGTCCTTGTGAAACACATGGGCAATCACATCCCCAAGGTCAACTAATACCCATCTTGCCTCATCGAAGCCTTCCATCTTTTTGACTTCAATGCCGTTTTCTTCTGCCTGGTCCTTGATTTCACGCGCAATGGCCTGAACTTGTTTATCTGAATTACCGTGGCAGATCAGAAAATAATCAGCAACCAGAGAAATTCCTTCCATATCCAGTGCTAAAATATCCTCTGCCCGCTTATCGTCGCAAGCCGCAGCTGCAATATTTAAAATGGACTTTTGATTCATTCACATATTCCTCCTGTTCATTTGCCAGACACAAGCCAGTTATAAGTTAAACATGTATCTGGAAAAACCTGTTGATTTTTTTTCATTAGAAAAATCATTGTATTTTTGATCGACTGAATCAACGCTTGATTCAAATCCGTTTCGGCTAGTTCGCGCACCTCATCAACACCGGGAAATTTACGGCCTGGTTCAATATAATCGGCAACGTAAATGACTTTTTCTAAAAGCGTCATGCCCGGACGCCCAGAGGTATGGTATCTGATCGCGTCAAGAACATCTTCGTCATGAATTCCCGCTTCCCTCTGGACTAGGTAAGCGCCGACCGGAGCATGCCACAGCTCCGGGTTGTGATCTAACAGATGCGCGGGCATGTTTTCTCTGGCAATAATTTGTTTCATTTCTTCTTTTGGACGGAATTTGGCGTAATCATGAAAGATAGCCGCCGTTTCCGCTTTTTTGGAGTCGGCGCCAAAGCGCTCCGCAAGTTCAATCGCCGTGTTCATTACGCCAATTGTATGGATATATCGATGCTCGGTCAATTGCTGCTTGACGCAGGCAAGTGCCTCCTCACGATTCATATAAACCATTCTCCTCTACATACTTCTTCACTTTATCAGGGATTAAGTAGTCAGTGGGCTTCTTGCTTTTAAACCGTTCCCTTATCATAGTCGATGATACCTCAAACTCCGGAACGTCTGCAAAGAGAAGCGGATAAGGGGTTTCAACATGAAAACCGGGGCGCTTTACTCCGATAAATTGAATAAGGTTCAGCAGCTCGTCCAGCTTATACCATTTCGGCAGGTATTCAATCATGTCAGCACCAATGATAAAGAATAGCTGATCATTCGGATATCGCTGCTTTAGTAAAGAAACGGTATCAAAGGTATATGACGGCCCTTCTCTTTCCATTTCAGCCAGCTGCAGCTTAAAGGATGGATTAGACTGGATCGCAAGCTTCAACATTTCCACCCGATGAGTGCTGTCTGTATAGTCTTCATCCTGTTTATGCGGAGGTATTTGATTGGGCATAAACCAAATTTCGTCGAGCTCCGCCTGATACAGCACCTCATTCGCCATTAAAAGGTGACCGTTATGCGGAGGATCAAACGTGCCTCCAAAAATTCCGATTTTCTTCATTTCAACCACCTTAAGGAAGCTCGATCTGTTTATTTTCCTTTGATTCCTTATATAAAACAATCGTATTGCCAATCGTCTGAACCAACTGTGCGCGGCTTCCTTTAACAAGAGTTTCCGCAACATCATTTTTATCGTCTTCGCAGTTTTGAAGAACGCTGATTTTAATCAGCTCTCTCGCTTCAAGCGCTTCAGAAATTTGTTTAATCATGTTGTCATTGACTCCGCCCTTTCCTACTTGAAAAATCGGGCTTAAATGGTGCGCTTTTGAACGCAAGAAACGTTTTTGTTTTCCTGTTAGCATTATTTTCCTCCTAATTTCCCTACTACAATAGATCTCATTTTTTCAACATCAGGTTCATGTCCCGTCCACAAGCGGAAAGACAATGCCGCCTGCTCAACAAACATGCCGACTCCATCCAGTGTTTTCAGACCTTTTTGCTTTGCTTCTTTTAATAGTGAAGTCTGAATCGGATTATACACGATATCGCAAACAACCGCACTGCTTGCCGCACGCTGCAGCGAAAGCGGAATATCTTCCACGTTTGGATACATGCCTACAGATGTTGTATGGATAATTACATCATACTGCTCAAGCCGTTCTTCTGCTTCTTTTATGCTTAACACTTCTACATTGCGGAACGAGGGAGCAGATTCTGTGAGCTGTTTGGCTTTTTCTATCGTTCGATTGCAAATATCAAACTTTGCCGGATTGTCGCGGACGATCGTCGTAAAAATCGCTCTCGCTGCCCCGCCCGCGCCGATCATTAAGAAAGACAGCTCGGAGATTGGTTTGTCCAAAATTCTCATTAAAGATTTCACAAAGCCTTCTCCGTCTGTATTATATCCGACAAGCTTGTCTCCTTCTCTTCTGACAGTGTTAACGGCACCAAGCACTTTTGCGCTCTCATCAATATGATCGAGATGATCCATGATGGAAACCTTGTGCGGAACAGTCACATTGATGCCTTGTACGCCAAGAGCTCTTATCCCTTTTACCGCATCTTCAAGACTATCCTCTTCCACCTTAAATGCATGGTAGTGTCCGTCCAAACCAAGATCCTTCAAAGCCGCGTTATGGATATCCGGCGACATGGAATGCGCAATCGGATTTCCGATAACCCCGTACAGCTTCTTCATACCCCTCTCCCCTTTTTGTTAAATTAATGAGCGCCGAACAAATACGTGAACGCCTTTTGGCGCATAAGCCGTTATCTTTTTATCCGCGTCATGCACCGTTACCCAGCCTAACCCAGAAAAAACGATATCTGTCTTTTGCTCTTTCATCGTAAACGTATGGGCAACCAGTTCTGGAAACTCATCCATATCATCTTTTCCCGGCGGTGTGAGCAATTCTCCTGCGTGCTTTTCATATAGCGCGTCAGCATTTTCCAGTTTCGTTCTGTGAATCATTAATTCATTCGGCATATAGCAGACAAAGGCAGCTCTTTCACCTGAAACATAATCAAACCTTGCCAGTCCGCCGAAATACAGCGTTTGCTGATCGTTTAGCTGGAATGTGCGCGGCTTCAGTTCCTTTTTGGGCGAAAGCACTTTTAAATCCTTTTTGTTTACATAGTGCGCCATTTGATGGTGATTGATGATTCCAGGTGTATCATAAAGCGCTGAGCCGTCATCTAACGGAATTTCAATCGCATCAAGAGTTGTGCCCGGGAATTGCGATGTTGTGATGATGTTGTCTTCACCGGACACTTCTTTGATAATCCGGTTAATGAACGTTGATTTCCCTACATTGGTACAGCCGACAACGTAAACATCCTTGCCGTTACGGTAATGCTCAATCGCATCAATGACTTCTCTGATTCCCTGGCCGCGTCCCGCACTGACCAAAAATACGTCAATCGGTTTTAAGCCGAGCTCTTTCGCCTCGCGCTTCATCCACTGGATCAGCCGTTCTCTTTTGAGCGATTTAGGCAGAATATCCGCCTTGTTTCCGACTAACAATATAGGATTTCCTCCGACTAAGCGCTGCAATCCATTAATCCAGCTGCCGTTAAAATCGAAAATATCAACAATTTTAACGACGAGAGAATCGGTTTCTCCAATTCCATGAAGGATGTTTAAAAAGTCATCATCCGTTAAGGAAACGTCTTGTATTTCATTGTAGTTTTTCAGTCTGAAGCAACGCTGGCAAATCACGCTTTCTTTAGAAAGCGAAGCCGGCGGCGCGTATCCCAGACCGTTTTTGTCCTCGGTTTGGATTGAAACTCCGCAGCCGATACAAACAACCTTTTCCATTCTTATTCCTCCCACTGAATGTGCCCTTTTCGTTTGAGAGCACTCAGTATTCTGCGTTCTACCTGGCGGTTAAAACGCGTAATAAAGCCGTCTGAGGAAGCGACAGGCACGACCAGGATCGTATGGTAGCCGTTACGGTTCCCGCCGAGTACATCAGTCAGCAGCTGATCTCCGATGACAACACAGTCCTCTTTTTTCAGCTCCATATTGCGCACTGCTCTATTAAAGGCTTTGCCCATCGGTTTTCTTGCTTTATAGATGAATGGTATACCGAGCGGTTCCGAGAAAAGTTTTACTCTTCGCTCATTATTATTAGAGACAATCGTCACTTTAATGCCGTGCTCTCTCATTTCTTCAAACCACTCGATCAATCGCGGCGTCGCGTTTGGTCTGTCCCATTCAACAAGCGTATTGTCCAGATCAGTGATAATTCCTTTTACATTTCGTTCCTTTAATTTTTCAGGTGTAATATGAAAAATATTTTTTACAAACTCGTCAGGTAAAAAAAACTTTTTTAACAAAACCCGCACCCTTCCCTTTTCTTTCTCTTAAAATTTATGTCGAAAAAAATCGAACTTGCGCTTAAAGAAAAACTGAGCAAAAAAATTTCGACAAAAATTGGGTTTCTTCACCAGGTGTGGATAAATTTACACACACTATCCACTCTTATTACATCACTCTTTAGACAAATTATAAACATGATACTCACAAGTTATCCACTTTTTGGTGTGGATAACAGAACGATTGTTCTTATATGCAATTCATGGTAGATTAAAGATAATCTTCAGCTTCAGATGAACGCAACCTATAAATGTATGTCACAAAGTCATGAATGATTCCAACTATGAAGGAGGTGTCTCTCCCATTAATTGGGTTCCTAGCATGAGAAAATTGTCTGATGAACTATTAATAGAATCCTATTTCAAAGCCACCGAAATGAATTTAAACCGCGACTTTATCGAGTTAATCGAAAACGAAATAAAAAGAAGATCGCTCGGACATATTATTTCCGTATCTTCTTAATAGGAATTTGTCTATATTTTCCGGGCGTATTTCCTTTTTTTACTCAGATGACTGATATTATATCACTTCAGTTACGCGCTTTACTACTGTTTTCAGCAAAAAACACCCCTAAAAAGAGGTGTTTTCAGGGCTGGATTTCATGTGAACCAATACACTCCGCCCACAATCAGGAGAACAACAATCAAAACAACGATAAAAGCGTATCCGTATGCTCTGCTTGCTCCATATGGCCAGCCGCCGAATGGATACGTGTATAAAACCCGCTGTACATGTGAAGCGCGCCTCCTTAAAAATGTTTCTATAACAGCCTATGTAGGAGAAATAAAACGGCTTAGGCCTTTGTCCAGATCAGCGCTTCAGGACCTGCCCATCTTGTATCCCTTCATAAACAACCCTTGCCCCTTTTGGTGTCATATGATTGCCTGAAGGATCTATCAAGCCGGATTGGATAAGCGCTTCATCAGTAGCTTCTCCACCGTCTGCTTCTATAAAGTGTTTCCAGTTGTCTACGAGAGGCACATTCATATGTTTCGCGACATCTCTTGTAATATCATTGTATGAGTTATGCCACTTTCTCGCCCCGCCTTTTGATTCAAAAGCAGCCGCTTTATACCTGGAATAGTAAAAGAGGTGATGCTTTCCGTTTCCTTCAATAATAGGAATACACGTCATTAAAACAGGCTTGATGCCGTGTTTTCTGCTTTCTTTTATAAAGTAAACCAGATTCTCTCTGAAACGCAGCTTTGACACTCTCGGCTTTCCTTCAGCCAGAATCGCGGCGTCATTAGTGCCAAACATAATAAAAAGATGCTTAGGTTTTTGATCGAGTACATCTGTTTGAAACCGTAAACGGGCATCTTCTGTCGTTTGTCCTCCAATTCCTGCATTGAGGATATCAAGATTCCCGCGTTCAGCCGTTTTTAATATATTGACCCACTGCTGCGCTTTTGGATAGTCACGATAATCCCAATTAGAGCCGCGTGTATTGCTGTCACCAAATGCTACCACGTCTTCGTATCCCCTTCCTTCGCATCCTGCTGTAACGAACAGCACTAGGAAAAGGATGAACATATACTTCATCTTTACACCCCCAAAAGCTTCACCTTTATGTTATACCTCTGCTCTGTTTCATTCAACGCAGAGTTTTTTCGTTATAGCGTTCTCTCTATTGTTAACGTGTCCCTCTCGACTAAAATCATTCTGTTTCCATTAAGGGGTGATATATCTATTTCAGTTCCCGTCTTTTCCTGCGAAAAAACACTTCAGAGAGTTGATTGCAATAACCTGCTTCCGCCAGAGGAAACAGGCTACTGATTACCTCTGCATTTATTTTAATTTCGCTTTAAGCTTGGCCTTTGTTTTCGGTCCGTAGATACCATCAGCTTTTAATCCATTCATCAGCTGAAAACGTTTCACGGCATTTGCTGTTTTCGGTCCATAAATGCCGTCAATACCGTTATTCTTCGCACCTTTATCGGGGTAAAAATGAAGTGCTGCTAAAGCCTTTTGCAGCTGAAGAACTTTTGTGCCTTTTCTATAAGGCGCAGTAAGTTTTATTACTCCTGAAGGCAGAGGATAAGATTTGGGTGATTCTTTAGATGGCGTATCAGAGGAAGAAATTCCGTTTTTGAATGCACTCCATTGATTTAAGAGTTTGCGGGGACATTCTTTTCCGGACCATTTTTTGTGGGGAACAACACGATCCAGCGAAATATTGTGATCCTTCATCAATTTTTTGATCAGCCACTGCGCATTAGCTACTGCTTTGTCAAAATCGCCGTCTGCATTTTCGCAGATTTCAATCCCGATTGATTTGCGATTCCCTGTTCCATCGGTGCCGTCGCCAGCATGCCACCCGTTTTCAGTAAGAGGCAGATGCTGATAGATGTCTGAATCGTCTACTGTAAAATGCCAGCTGACAGATGTACTTGGGTTTTTTACATAATCAGCGTGCATTTTTGCATCGGCACCTTTGGCGGTATTTGCTGTATTGTGCACCGTAATGTAGGCAGGTGTCATCGCATAGCCGGGACGGTTATCGTTTGATTTTGGTATAAAATCTTTTTTTATCGCTACCATTTCTATCCCTCCCTACTATTAAAGAATGCAGCAACGAGTGAAATGGACAGCCTATTTTACTAGCTAAAAAAGAATTGTATTCCCCCCCACTCGTATGACAGTTGAACCTCCGAAATGGTACAAGTTATACTAACGTAGATGCCGGAGATTCTGCCTCCTGACATCGCCACAAGTGTTGGGAGTGGATAATTGATATGTTAAAAAAGACTTTAGGTATAATCTTGATCATCGCCGTTATTGCAGTCGGGTTTTATCAGAAAGAAGCTTGGCTTGATGCTATAAAAGCAGGCGGCTTGATCTCCGTTTTATGTAGTATGCTTCTGATTGCAGCCGACGTCTTTTTCCCGATTGTGCCGTTTGCAATTATTGCAGCTTTAAATGGCGCTGTGTTCGGAATTGCAAATGGCGTTTGGATTACACTGGCCGGTTCAATGCTCGGTACAATATTGCTATTTTTTCTCGCGAGGTACAGCTTTCGTGATTGGGCTAGGAAAAAAATAAAAGCTTACCCTGCTATAAAAGGATACGAGGCTTCCTTCGATAAAAATGCGTTTACCGCTGTTTTATTGGGAAGACTTATCCCTGTTATTCCTTCTCTTGTCATGAATGTTGTATGCGGACTAAGCAGTGTTCGGTGGCATGTTTTTTTCGTCGCCTCTTTAATAGGAAAAATCCCAAATATATTAGTTGTTACCATTGCCGGCGCCAATTTCTCCAGCAACAAATTACTATCTTTCAGTATTTACGGGGCCTACGTTCTGATCCTGATGCTGATCATATATAAAAAGTTTCCTCATCTTGTAAAAGTGTCAAAAAAATAAGGGCGGCCCGCTTTGCCCCCTTACTTTTTTTCTGTTGCATGTCCTCCAAATTCATTACGGAGCGCAGCAACGACCTTTCCTGTAAACGTATCGTCTGTTAACGAACGGTATCTCATCAAGAGCGACATCGCGATCACCGGGGTGGCTGTCTGCAAATCTAGTGCCGTTTCCACTGTCCATTTCCCTTCCCCTGAGGAATGCATGACGCCTTTGATCTGTTCCAGCTTCGCGTCTTTAGAAAAAGCTCGCTCAGTCAGCCCCATAAGCCACGACCTTATGACAGATCCATGATTCCATACCCTTGCAACTTTCTCGTAGTCAAACTCAAACGGGCTTTTTTCCAGCACTTCAAATCCTTCGCCAATAGCAGCCATCATTCCGTACTCAATGCCATTATGAATCATTTTTAAAAAGTGGCCGCTGCCCGCTTCTCCGGCATATAAATATCCATTTTCAACAGCAGTATCCCGAAATAGCGGCTCGGCAATTTCCCATGCTTCCGGGTCTCCCCCCACCATAAAACAGGCTCCATGCCGTGCACCTTCCATTCCGCCCGACGTCCCCGCATCGAGATAATAGATACCCGCTTCTTTCATATGATTATAGCGACGAATCGATTCTTTATAATGAGAATTTCCGGCTTCGATGATAATATCACCTGTGCTTAATAAAGGTGTCACATCACGCAAAACAGTATCGACCACGCCATGGGGCACCATAACCCATAGTATTCGCGGCATGTCTAATGAAGAAATCAACTCTCTTATACTCGTTGCCCCCTCAGCCCCATAAGATATCAGTTCATCAACAGCAGCTTGGTTCACGTCATAACCGATTGCTTGATGATTGCGGTCGATCAATTGCTTTCCTATGTTGATGCCCATTTTCCCTAAGCCGATCAATCCTATTTTCATGTGAGTTCCTCCTGGTTGTCTAAACTCTAAAGCCCTTACTCTTTATGTTCCCTGTGAACTGCTTTGTGATACGTCCTGTTTTCTCAAACAAAAAAACAAAAGCGGTCCGTGATCAGCCAGAGTGATTTCTTTTCCCGTGTCATATCGTTTCTGTATGATCTTTATCAGAAAGAGGGTGTGATAATCATTTGGCGCCTTCATGAATTACAGCAGAAATCGTGGAAACATCCTTGATTTCCTCTCTATTTAAGTTAAAATATGGGAAGAGAATTCAATTTATTTCTAGCTAAGAAGGTGACAACTTGCAGGATCAAACACAAACAATCATTGGAATTAAGAAAACCGCGAAATGTTTATTATACGTTACACTTGCAATGATCGGTCTTCTCATTGGTTATTTCTTTCATCAGCTTGCGAAATGGGCATTATCCCTGCCGTGGATTCCATTAGAAGGCCCTCTTCGGCTTGTTGCCTCTTTTCACGGATCACCGGTGAAGTTTATCACCGCGCTGCTTGGCCTGATTGCCGGTATATGGTTCGCTCATTCAATCATCAAAATGCTATTAACTGTACACATTACAGACGACTCCGTGAAATTAATGAAAGGCAAGCATGTTCAAACGCTCAACTCGGAAGACATTGCTCTGGTATTTATTGATCATAAACGGCTTGTCCTCTTAGGAACAGACGGATATGAACTGGCACGTGAAGAAATAGATGAAAAACCTAAAATCATTGAGCAGGCCTTTAAAAAACACCATTACATATGGTCGGCAGAAGGTGACCCGTTTAAAGATAAATTTCGACGATGGGTACCTGAATCACCCGATCTCTCTCCAAGCGCTCATGCTATATTGAAGGCTCGTCAGAAAGCACTGAAAAAAGAGGAAACAGACGACATTGAAGATTTTCGTCTTGAACTTGCAAAGATCGGGATCGTTGTACCTGAAGAAGGCCCACGCCAGTATTGGCGAGAAGCAGAAACGTATCCTCCTCAGGAAAATCAGCCTAGCGGCAACATAGGATCATAGCAAAAGAGGCTCAATTCTGAGCCTCTTCTTTTATTACTGAACAATAAACAACACTTTGGTGCCATCTGGATAACCGCTCATTTGATTTCCTACCCATGAACCGGCGCCGCGATTATCAGAAGGCGTTACATAGCGGACATCGGCTCCGGCGCCTCCTTCTTCACAAACTGCCATCGGCCATTCATCTCGATCAAAACCAGGCTTCGTCGGAATTCCTTTTAATGATTCCTCCCGCCTTTTGTCCGCTCCATCACGATCAATTGTACAAATATCAGAATGTCCTTCGGCAATCGCATCTCTTATATGATCCCCGGTTTCCGGATAACGAGACAACGGAAAGTATAAAACTTTGTCATATAAAGCAGCCCCCTTGACCTGTTGCGGAGCCGTCATATCCTTTCCCAATAAACAAAGAAAAGCTGCTGCCGCCAGAAGAAGCATTGCCATCCATCTTTTCATCCTCATCCCCCCATACAGTTTCGTTCATTTAAATGTATGGGGGCAGCGTAAAGATTATTTTAAAAAACAAAACCTAAGCTCCCCATTGAGAAATTTCCCGGTACAGACACAGACAGCCTTCCGATCACATACATTGACATATAGGCTTTTGCCTACATAATCATGTGGAGGTGACGATGGTGACAGGTGTTTTCGCAGCGCTCGGTTTTGTAGTTAAAGAGCTTGTCTTTTTAGTATCTTACGTGAAAAACAATGCCTTTCCACAACCGCTCTCAAGCAGCGACGAAAAAAAATACTTAGAGCTCATGGCTAAAGGGGATGAGCATGCAAGAAACATGCTGATTGAGCATAATCTTCGCTTGGTCGCCCATATTGTAAAAAAGTTTGAAAATACAGGTGAAGACGCAGAGGACTTAATCTCCATCGGAACAATCGGGCTGATCAAAGGAATTGAAAGCTATTCCGCCGGCAAAGGGACAAAACTGGCGACGTATGCTGCGCGGTGTATTGAAAATGAAATCCTCATGCATTTGCGAGCACTAAAAAAAACAAAAAAAGACGTGTCCCTTCATGATCCGATCGGGCAGGATAAAGAAGGGAATGAAATAAGCCTGATCGATGTCCTGAAATCAGAAAATGAAGACGTGATTGATACAATCCAGCTCAATATGGAGCTTGAAAAAGTGAAGCAATACATTGACATTTTAGATGACCGTGAAAAGGAAGTAATTGTCGGGCGGTTTGGGCTTGATTTGAAGAAGGAAAAAACGCAGCGTGAGATTGCCAAAGAACTCGGTATTTCGCGTAGCTATGTATCGCGGATTGAAAAGCGGGCGCTGATGAAGATGTTTCATGAGTTCTATCGGGCGGAGAAGGAAAAGCGGAAGAAAGCGAAGGGGAAATGATTTAGAAAGGCCGGATCTAATATTCCGGCTTTCTCTATTTCATTAAAGTTTCTTTTTAAAAAAATAGAGAAAGAATATATGAAAGAGTTATGAAAATCATTTTTTGTCATCGCTGATAAGCTCTCCGAGAAACAGATGACATTACTTAAAAGCCCTTTACTTGCTTACTTGCATCCTCTCTCAAGCAATCCAAAGCCGGACGTTATAAAAGCTCGCGCTAGAAACCCCTTCATAGCATGCTTCAACACACCTATTTATACAGGCCTCGATCTGGCTGTCGATGCTCGATCCCTTGATCGCTTGTTCCTCGGTTGATACCCTTACATATATTGCGATCACCCTGTATCTCCTTCCTATAAAGTTTTATTAAATAATGATAGCAATCGTTAATGCATTTTTCAGCTTGCGGTCCCTCGATGATGATTACCTTCATAAAATGCATCACCCCTTGGGTAATGCTATGTAACAGCTGTTTGTCCAAATAAGGTCATTTTCAAAGAATATGAAAACAAATAAAAAAACCGAGGTTTAAGGGACTGACCCCTGTTTTTGAGACAGGGATCAAAACACCTTTTATACAGCCAATTGCCGATAGCTTATCGGTGATTGGCTGTTTAGTTTCGTTTGAATACGAATGTTGTTATAATAATAAATGTATTCTTTGACAGTGCGTTCTACGATGGCGGTCGTGGTTCGATTAATGCTGTTAAGATAGAACGTTTCAGACTTTAGTGAGGAATGAAACGATTCGATGGAGGCATTATCAGCGGGCGTCCCTTTGCGGGACATGCTCATGGTAATGCCTTTTGTTTTAACAGCTTTCTGATACTCATAAGATGTATACACAGATCCTTGGTCACTATGTAACACGCAGTTCTGAGGCAGTGTTGGCAGTTGATCAAGTGTGTTTAAGACAAAGTCTGTGTCCTGCTTATCTCCAATCGTGAAAGCAATTACTTCTCCATTGTATACATCCAATATACTGGAAAGGTACAATTGTTTCTGTCCATAAGGCAAATACGTGATATCCGTTACTAGTTTTTCAAGAGGATGATCGGACTGAAAGTTCCGATCTAATATATTATCAACCACGGCATATGGCTGCCCATTCTTCTTGCGCTTTTTCACCTTAACCCGGCACTGCCACTGATTTTTCTGCATGATACGCTGAACCGTTTTATGGTTAATACGCATTTCCTTTTTTAATATAGCTGTAATTTTTCGATATCCATATCGATACTTGTGCTCTCGACACAACGTGCCGATTTGTTTTTCCAAATGGCACTTGGGATGATCTTTCATCAGTTCAGGTTCTTCTTCCAACGATAATAAGACGCTCGTGAGATACCTAAATGAACACAGATATTCTGTACGGTCATTGTGCCGTGCAATACTTCTACAAGTTCGACTGACGTTTGGCTATCAACTTCCTTTCCAATTCGTTGTACTTTTTTAAAACTTCATTCTGTTGTCTCAGATAACGGTTCTCTGCCTGCAGTTTCTCTAATTCGGAAGAATACTCCGGACCTTTTCCGTAAGTGTATTGCTTACCAACAGGCTGTTCAAATCGATGTGTATCCCCAGCTTTATGCCATCTAACCCATGTCTGAACCTGCGTCTTATTCTTGATATTCAATTCCTGCATGATCTCTTTCATAGGCACGCCTGCCAATCTCATTTCTACAGCCTTCTGTTTGACTTCAATCGGATAACTCATTCTTGTTCCCATACAAAAAACACCTCCAAGTCTTATTTCGGATAACAACTATCCGTTTTCAAACTTGAAGGTGTTTTTTATTTATCTCATTTTATGGGGTCAGTCCCTTAAATCATCGGTTTTTTTTACTATCCCCACTAGGTTCTCAAGTTTTCGCTAAGCTTTCTCCCAACCGGTTTTCTTTCCACATAATTGTAATACCGAAGCCAATGACCATAATGACAGCAGCGAAAAGATAAGGATAGTGGATGTTTACGTCAAATAATATTCCGCCCATGGCTGGCCCTCCGATATTACCTAAGCTCGTATAGGTTGAGTTCATTCCAGCAACAAATCCTTGCTCTTTATCGGCAGCTTTTGATAAAAAAGTCGTCAATGCCGGGCGAAGCAAATCAAATGCGAGGAAGATGAAGCAAGTTACCGCTAGCACTGCTAAAAAGCTAGAGATTACAGTAGATGCCACTGCCAATATTGCACCTATAATTAACAATAATTGAATTAGTTTCTTTTCACCAAGTATATCTACAATTTTTCCAAACATAAATAATTGAATAACAACTCCGAAGATTGAGCTGATTGTAATAATAGTTGCAATTTCCTTCGGCGTAAAGCCAAATTTATGATCAGAAAATAGGCTGAAAACTGTTTCATATGCTGATAATCCGAAAGCAAGTACAAATACAATAATAAAGGCAGTAAAGTAACGTGGATTAAGTGATCTTTTGAAATCGCCTATTAAGTTTGTTTGCTTTGTATTTGCAGAAATTTCTGCAATCTGTTCCTTTGTTAGCGGCTCTTTTAAAATAAATATGGATGAAATGCATGCTAAAAAGGCAATGCCTGCCGCAAAGAAGAAGGGCATACGTATACCGTATTCTGAAATAAAGCCACCGATGCCAGGTCCGATAATAAAGCCAGTACTAATGGCGGCAGAAATATAGCCTATCGCTTTTGGACGTTCCTGAACGGATGTAATATCTGCAACAAATGCAGTAACGCCTGTCATAATAAAGGCAGCACTAATTCCCCCTAGAATCCTTGATATATAAAGCACTGATACAGTCGTGCCTAAACTAAAGATAAGTTCTGAAACACCAAAAAGAAACAAACCGCTTATGATGATTTTCTTTCTGCCATAATGGTCAACCCATCGTCCTGCGAGCGGTGATATAAGCAGTTGTGCTACCGCAAGTACGGCGACAAGATAGCCCATCGTTTTTCCCGATAAATGCATGATATTCATAAAAGACGGCATAACGGGGACGATGAGACCTATACCTAGAAATGCAATGAATATATTGCTAAGAAGTATAATTAATACCAACTTTTGTTCTTTAATTGTTTTCTTCATATATAAACACCCCTTTCTATATAATCATTGATGTACAGTGCCTCTCCAAAATAATGTCCAAGAGACTTCTAATTTATTACTCAAGCGTTTTTCATCATTACCGTATACAAGCTCCAGCACAACATTGGAATCGACTACACCTAAGAAGGCGAGAGTCGAAGTTTTGTTACATCTCCGCTTATACCTTGAAGTTACATAACACCCAAGATACCTAGAGTAATGTCTACTTAGGTTCTTCAAATGTATAGGAAAGTTATATAAGCTTATGCTTTTTCCTGATTCCCTTTAAAATACCAAATAACTACAGGAACAAGTAACAATGATAAAACAGCTCCAGAAATTGATAGTATTGTATAACTAGAATGTGCAACAACCATTCCTGACAAGGCTCCACCTGCTGCTCCTGATAGTGCTACTAAAACATCGAATGTTCCTTGTGTTTTTGCTCGTAGAGATGGATGTGTTGAATCTATAATGAGGGCAGTTCCCGTTAGTAAACCAAAGTTCCAACCTACCCCTAGTAATACTAGGGCTAGGATTAGTAATGATAATGAGTCTGCCGGTGCAATAGCTGCCACCAATCCAGCGGCAAGAAGTGTAGCACCTGAAGCAATAGCCATAGTAGTGCGACCATACTTATCTACTAATAAACCAGTCAATGGTGAAGGAAGATACATCGCTGCAATATGGAGCCCTATCACTAATCCCACTTCGCTCAAACCATGACCGTGATGTCCCATGTGAACTGGTGTCATTGTCATAATAGCTGTCATGATTAGTTGAGCTAAAATCATAATTACAGCTCCTACCATTATTCCTTTTTTGTTTATGGCAGTATTTTTTAGACTTCCTCCTATTTGTACTTTATCGTCTTTTTTCTCAGCATTCGCAATAGCTGTAGATACAAACAGCGGATCTGGACGAAGAAAAATGAAGAGAATAAATCCAGCAATTATAAAAGCTGCTCCTGACATGATAAACGGACCAGCTAAATTGGGAACACCAATTGAATCTGCAAATCTTCCCATTGTATTAACTAAGTTAGGGCCTACTACAGCTCCTAAAGTAGTAGAAACCAAGGCCATACTTGCAGCAGTTGCCCGTTGTTTCTCATTTGCAAGGTCTGTCCCAGCATACCGAACTTGAAGATTAGAAGCCATACCTGCTCCATAAATAAGAAGGGAAACAAATAATAGGGCAACGCTGTTGATTAAAGCCGCAATTATAACACCTATAGCGCCTAATCCACCTATAAGGAAACCACCTGCAAGTCCTGCTCTACGGCCAAAACGTTGTGAGGATGCTCCTATAAGTAGGGCAGCTACGGCAGATCCAAAAGTAAAGAGGGCAGTTGGAATTCCTGCTACATTTTCCGATCCTATCATATCTTGTGCAAGAAGCGCCCCAACTGTTATCCCAGCACCAAGTCCTGCTCCCCCAAATATTTGTGAAAAAATCAAGATTTTTAATGTTTTTTTATAAAGTTGGTTTTGTTTTTCTGGTGAATCAATATAACCTTGTAACCAAACAGGCTGCTGTGTTGATATATTTGTATCTTTTTTTGTCATTATCTCTACCTCCTAACGACATATCTCTCTGGTGCTGTTCAAGTATTTTTGTCATCATTGGAACATTCCATTTTTGTTATTCCGTATATTTTGGATTTTCGATATATATAAAATTTAATTATATTCATCATTAGAAGAAGCTCATGATTATTTTTTATAATTATGAGCTTCTTCTATTTCTTATTTTTAAATATGAACAAGACAATATTATTTTTCGGTGTTTATATTAAAATGTGTAAGACTCTCCATCTTCTGGTACTAAAATATTTCTTGAGAATCCTTTTTCTTTACTAAAGTTTTTTAATTCTTCTCTAGATAGTGTCCAATGGTTAACAGCTTCCATATGAACAGATATAATCTTAGCATGAGGAGCAGCCTTGTGAACTTCATAGATGTCTTCTTTTCCCATGATGAGTGAACCTAAATCTAATCTTTGATTGTCTCCACCATTAACCACAATGATTTCTGGTTGATGTGTATGAATCTCGTCTTCGATAGCATCATACCAAACTGTATCCCCAGCTACATATAAAACTTTTTCACTTGGGTGCTTGAATACTAATCCACAAACTTCACCCATTAAGTTTAATAACTCTTCTCCTCTGCCATGTTCACCTTTTGTTTTTACTAATTGGATCCCTTCAAAAACAGTGTCTTGTTGCAGTACTTCTACATTTTTGAAACCACTTGCTTTTACTTCTTTTGCATCTGCTTCATTTTGAACAAACATTTTGATGTTTTTTGGCAATACGTTTTTTGCCACATCATCAAAGTGATCTAGGTGTAGATGAGTAACAATGACTGCATCTACGCCATCCAGAATGTTATCTATTGATGTTGGCAAACTCACCAAAGGATTAAATAGATCTTGTCTGATCGTTTCAGGGAAAGTAGCGTACGTACCTTTTTCTGCTAACATAGGATCTATTAAAAATTTTTTATTTGCGTAATTTACAACAATTGTTGCATTTCGAATTTGTGTAATATTCATATTTACAACTCACTTTCTTTTTTATTTGTCTTACTTCGACAGAGTTAAGTGTATAATATCAGCAGTATTCAAATACATAGATAAAAAAAAGTGTTTTAACTCTTTGACTTTATTTTCGAAAGGAATTAACGTTCAACTAGATCAAACAGATAAAAAATTATAGTGAAAGTATGTAATAATAGCCAGATTACAATGAAGATCTGGGAGAGAGTACACTTAACATGGTCAACAGCTGCAGTTCGTATATGTATAAAAAAAGCCCTAGCTCGGTAAGTTTCATATCCAAACTAGGGCTTTTTTAGAGCAGATATATATCATGTTATATGACCACACATCTCCGTTTTATAAAGGTAACTATTTACCAATAACAATCGACACTTTATAGTTTGCATGTTTGTTTAAGTCATTTAAAAATTGATCTAATACCTCGTTTGAAGGAAATTTACATTCAAGCAAATAGCAACCGTCTCCACTAACTTTATAATTGTTTATTACAAAGTTACCTTGTGTTTCTATAAAGGCTAAATAGGGTTGATGATGGATTTTTTCGATATAAATATTAAGAAAAGCATGTACAGAGAAGCCTAATTTCACTTGATTCACTTCAATACTGCATCCTTTTATTATGTCATTGTCTAATAACTTTACTACTCTTGATGCGGCTGCTGGTGCAGTGAGATGTACTTTTTCCCCTAATTTTTTCATTGTAATGCGACTATTTTTAGACAGCTCATCAAGTATTTTTTTATCTATTTCATCAATCATTTTCTTGTATCCTTTCTGAAAAAATAAGATGTATTTTACATAGTTTGTTCGCTGTACAATTTGTTTATGTTTGCTTAAAACTTTAAAAATAAAGTGATATTGTGAAATCACTTTATTTTCCCTATGTATTGATCGATTGAGAAAGTATATATTTATTTGCATACAAATCAAAAGAGGAATGTACACCATTTAATATGAGACATTTATTTAAAATGGTTTTTCCATTGATGTTGTATATGTTTAGAGGTGAAATTATGAAGAAATTTGATATATCTGTTTTATCAGTTGCTCCATTAAGACAAGGAGAAACAATGAAACAAGGGATTGATTCTGCAGTGTCATTAGCTAAAGCTGTAGATCATATGGGCTATAAACGGATTTGGTTTGCAGAGCACCATAATCACGACGCTTATGCAAGTGCAGCAACCGTATCAATTGTACAACATATATTAGCAAATACAAAGGACATCCGCGTAGGTTCAGGAGGTATTATGTTGCCAAATCATTCCCCATTAGTTGTAGCGGAGCAATTTGGAACACTTGAAACATTATATCCAAATCGTGTAGATTTGGCATTAGGACGCGCACCGGGAACGGATCAAAAAACGGCTGACGTGATTCGTCGTTCCAACCATAATGGCGTGTTTTTCTTTGAAAGAGAAGTAAATGATATTTTGCGTTTTGTTGGGGATAAGAGTGTGCAGGGAGAGGTTCACGCTTATCCGGGTATTGGAACGCATGTGCCTGTTTTTGTATTAGGCTCCTCAACGGATTCAGCAGAAATTGCTGCAAAGCTTGGTTTACCCTATGCATTTGGCGCTCAATTTTCACCTCATGCGATGGAAGAAGCGCTCGCTATTTATCGAGAACATTTCCAACCGTCTTCTTATTTACAAGTGCCTTACGTGATTGCTTGTATTAATGTGATTGCAGCAGAATCTATGGAAGAGGCATCTTTTATTTCTGCAAGTCATTTGCAGGTGTATATTGATATTTACACAAATAATTTAAGTAAGCTTATTCCACCCACTGAAAACTTCCTAGAATCGTTATCACAGTTTGAATTAGAAATTCTCCATCGTCGACTGGGGTATACAATCATGGGTGATCCAGAAACAATTCGTCGCGAACTAATTGATTTCCAACAGATGTATCAAGCAGATGAATTAATTGTGTTGTCTAATATTTACGAATTGAGCAAGGAAATTCAGTCTTACGAGATTTTAAAACATGTTGTGGATGAGTTGTTTCAATAAAGAATGGAGCAACTTTAGAAGTCGAGTTATGTGAGTTCGTATTCCTCCTAGCTTTATCCTTCTTTTAAAATACTCAAATTCTTCACTATCCGTGTATAAAAATGCTAATCGACAGTAGACAATACTAATTCAAATACTTTATATGGGCTATCATATAGATTGGTACGAGTCATCCATTATCAAAAAGAATTTCATCCTGTACAAACATTTATTGAACATTATGTAAATGTCTTAACATAAAAAAGAAAGGCCAACATTTGAAACACTCTATTGGTCTTTCTTTTAATCATACGTAAGAAAGTGATCTGTTACAGAATATCCAACCAAATTTTAACAGCCGTCACCGAAATCAGTAAAGCTAAGATCCACCGCAGGATTTTTTCATTTACTTTTTGTCCCAGTTTTGCTCCTAGAGGCGAAGCGATTAAACTTGAGATAATAAGAATCAAAGAAGGTAAAAAAAGTACCTGACCTGTAATCACCTTTCCAACTGTTGCTCCAATAGATGAAAGAAGTGTAATCGCAAGAGATGAAGCGACGGTGATTCTAACAGGAATATTTAAAATCGATAACATAATGGGGACTAGGATAAAGGCGCCGCCAGCTCCTAAAATACCTGATACGCCACCAATGATAAACGCTAGGGACGAAGCCAACCATTTATTAAATATCACTTCTTCGCCTTCTTTATGTGCTTGTCCTCTTTTAGGTATCAACATTAAAATAACAGCTATAATGGCCAGAATTCCGTATATAAAGTTAATTCCTTTTTCAGATATGAGATGAGAAAAATAACTCCCCAAAACACTCCCTATAAGAATACTGCTTCCCATGTAGATGATTAAATTTTTATTTAAAAACCCACTCTTACGATAAGCCCAAACACCGCCAAGTGTTGCAAAGAAAACTTGAATAGCACCTATTCCTGAAACTTCATGGGCAGTTAACGACATCACACCCACTAAGGGAGGAATGTACAATAACATTGGATAATTAATAACAGATCCTCCAATACCAATCATTCCAGAAATAAAGGAACCAATAAACCCTATGATGAACAGAGTTATTATAAAGGCAATATCCATTCGGGTTTCCTCCTTTTTCAAAGGAAAAGGGTATCTTTTTTATTCGATACCCTTTCACAGTGATTAGCCTTTTTTAATCCAGAATTTCAGTACATCGCCTTCTTCAACATGTTCTAGAAGTTCATGACCACCTGACTTAGACCAAGCCGCAAGGTCACTTTTGAATCCTTTATCTGTTGCATGTACTTCTAAAATTCGGCCCAATTCTAACTCATTCATAGCTTTCTTTGTTCTCACAATTGGCATTGGGCATGCTAGTCCTGTTGCATCTAATACTTTATCTGATTTCATGTTCATCTCTCCTCTGTTTGGTAATAATCATCATTTATCGAATTGCACAACGATTTGGCCCAATCTCCATTTCACGCTGTTTTTCTTCATCTGGGTTGATTTTTCCCATATTTGTTTCTCGAATCTCTTGATATGCATTGGGTTGTGGAGGCAGACTGTCTGTCACTAGGTGTCTAAATTCTGTTTCATCCTCAATGTTCAAACCATGGTTCTCGCTAAATAATGCACTTAGTTTTTTACCCACACTACCATCCTCATTTAGCTCATCAATGATCATAAAGTGTGCCGGTAATACAATTAAATCCTTTGATAACGCTTTGTAACGGCTATAAAGAGTTTTTCTTAAATCTCCTACCCAATCTTCTGCCATACCGGCTAAGTCTGGTCTGCCGATTGAATCAATAAACAAGATATCACCTGAAAGAAGATACTGATCATCGACAATGAAAGAAGTGGAGCCAATGGAATGCCCGGGAGAATAAATCGGTTGAATTCTAATCTTTGTATTTCCAATGATAATATCATTTCCTTCTTCCAACGGCTGATAATCGAATACCACTTCTTCAGCATCTTTAGGCGGTAACCAGTAGGTTGCTTTTGTTTTTTCAGCAATGACTCTGCCGCCTGAAATATGGTCTGCGTGAAGATGTGTATCAAATACGTGAGTAATCCTCGCACCCTTCTCCTTCGCAAAATCTATAAAGATATCTACCATACGTGTCGCATCAATAATCGCTGCTTCACCATTGGAAATGACCATGTATGACAGGCAGCCTTTACCGATTCGAACAAACTGATACATCTCACCGCCATCTTTTAAATCCCCGATTTTTACCGGCTCTAAATGTTCGCTCCATGCTTTCATCCCACCCTTAAGATAGGATACAGAAAGACCTGCTTCAGAAAGCATTTCGGATACCATTACGGATGAACCTTCTTTTGCGCAAACGACTAGCACTTCTTTATCAGAAGGAATTTTCTCCAAGATATCTTCTACGCCATCTAAAAGATCAAAATACGGTACATTTAAATGGTCAAAATCATGCCCTTCAATCTTCCAATCGCTAAAATCATTTTCATTACGTACATCTAGAATAAATAGAGGTTCTTTGTTAAAGATTTTTTGTGTGACTTCTTTTGCGGTAAGTGCTTGCACGGTCATGTTTAATTCCCTCCTATATCAAAATCTTTTTAAGCAGGACTAAAATGTTAAAGATACATCCGCATCTTTTGCAAAATCTAAAAAGGTAACAGCCCCGCCTACTTCAATTCCTTCTACAAAATCATCTTTTGTTAAACCCATAACGTCCATCGTCATTTGACAACCAATAAATGTAACACCCATCTCTTGTGCCATTTCAATCAGTTCAGGAATAGACGGCACGTTTGCTTTCTTAAATCCTTCCGCAAAGTGTTCTTTTCCTTTCGGCATTTCTAATTCTTGATGTGCTTGCTTATGAATTAGATTTAATCCCTCGAATGTAAAGAAGATAGATACTTCTTGATCACTTGCTGCTGCGGCAGTCGCAATATTAAAAACTTTATAGGCATCAAATAGACCACCATTTGCCGCAATAATCGCTACTCTTGTACTCATTGGTTTATCATCCTTTTTATTTATTCTGTTTTACCTGTCCAATCACGCATACCAGGGACAACATTAATCACCTTTTTAAAACCTTGTTTTTTCATCGTTTGGGCTGCCATTTCACTTCTTCTTCCAGAATGGCAAATGATATAAATTTCAGCATCTTTGTTTAACTCGTTAGAGCGCTTTTCCACCTCCCCAAGAGGGATATGCACAACTCCCGGGATATGAGCTTCTTCATACTCATCTAGCTCCCGGACATCTAAAATGTTAAGAGACTCCTCACTTTCAACTTTCTGTTTGAAAGCTTCTAGTGAAACCTCAGGAATAGAAGGTGTGCTTTCTGATGAATGTTCTCCTCCTTTACGAAGAAAATGATGAAGTATTTCTCCCTCTGTTTCAGTACCTAGATATTCATGACCTGTGCTATTTGCCCATGCTTGCAAATCTGCCGTGGAGCCTTTATCTGTTGCTTCAATTTCTAGTATTTCACCAGCTTTTAAATCCTTCATTTTCTTCTTCGTTTTTACAATGGGCATTGGACACGTCAAACCTTTAGCGTCTAACACAATATTTGCCTTCACCATTTTTTCCTCCTTTTTAAATAGGGGTGGGGGTATATAAATATACAAAAAAATACTATCTAAGGTTTTATGACCATGTATTCATACCACCTTTAATATTTGTGATGTTTTTAAATCCTTGTTTTTTCAATACCTTGCTAGCCTTTAGACTTCTCATTCCACTTTGACAAATAATAAAAACTTCTTTATCTTTCGAAAGTTGATTGGTTTGACGAGGCAGGTTTGACAAGGGAATGTTTTTAAACCCTTGAATATGTCTTGTACGAAATTCATGAGGTGTTCGTACATCGATAAACTGTTTGCCTTTATTTTTCAGCTCTGACTTTAAATCAGCAGTTGTTATTTGTTTAACACCTTGCACTGGGAAAAAACGTCGAAATACAATCCAAAGTAAAAATAAAATAAGTAAGGTATTGATGATTACGCCACTATCCATTGTGTTTCACCTCCTTTATTTATTTAATTTACAATGGGTAACATTAGATAAATAAGTTGACACTGCCTTCTTCAGCATCTGCCAAATAAGCTGCTACACCAGCATAATCGATATCATCTAATAGTTCTTTTTCCTGTAAACCAAGAAGATCCATTGTCATCGTACAAGCTACAAGCTTTACACCCTGTTCTTGAGCCATCTCAATCAACTGAGGCAACGTAAGTGCATTATGCTTTTTCATCACATTTTTAATCATTTTCGGGCCCATACCTGCAAAGTTCATTTTAGATAAACCCATCTTATCAGCACCACGAGGCATCATCTTTCCAAACATTTTTTCAAGAAATCCTTTTTTTACTGGAATCAGTTCTTCTTTACGTATAGCGTTTAAACCCCAAAAAGTATGGAAGATCGTCACTTCATGATCGTAGGCAGCAGCACCATTTGCAATAATATAAGCTGCCATTGCTTTGTCATAATCTCCACTAAATAAAACAATTGTTGTGTGTTTTGTTTGTTTTGTCATGTTTCTCCTCCTAACTAATTACCCCCAGGGGTATCTGGAATCCTAAAAATTTTTGAATGAAAGATATAAAATTACGCAATCAGTTAAATCTATATACCCATGGGGGTATGTTATTACACAAATAAAAATTCGTCAACCTTAAAGGATTATAGGTTGATGAATTTTTTATCGACTCTTTACCAATAAGTCGACTGCTTCTTTTACTAAATTTTGTGTATCTTCACCCTTTTTTAAATTTTCACGGACACAATGTTCAAGATTTGTGCTCACAATTAAACCCAATGCTCGGTCGATAGCATTACGTGAAGCTGCTAATTGGGTCACAACCTCTCTACAATCTTTTCCTTGCTCCATCATAGTCAATACACCTTTAATTTGTCCTTCTATCCGGCGTAAGCGATTTTTAATCTTTCGATCATACTCCATTTGGATGAAATCCTTTCTTTAATTTATTTGTACAACATGTTACCTACTCAAAACATTCAACATGAATACCTTTAAGCTTTAGGAAATGAATTAATTCAGTGAGCTATTATGTGTATTTTATCACGTTGTATCTTTGAATAAAAACATTTAGATACGCATATGGAAGAAATCAAGTCTTGTTGCAGTTTGACTTGATTTTTGAAAGTGTGTATCTTATATGTTTAACAGGTGTATGATATCCATTTGAATGGGAATATTATGTAATTTGAAAATACCTAGTGAATTCTTACCGCATTTAAAAGTGATTGGTATAGTATACCTAGGAAAGGATTTGATTTTATGTTGGATCACACTGATATAAAAATATTAGAAGAATTGTCCAAAAATAGTCGCATAACAATGAAAGAATTAGGAGAGAAAATTCATTTAACAGGACAAGCAGCTGCGTCGAGAGTTGCTAAATTAGAAGATACCGGGGTAATTAAAGGTTATACAATAAAAGTGAATCAAGCTAATTTAGGGTGTTCTATTCACGCCTTAATTAACATCTACACAAAAAGTACTTATCATCAGCCTTATCTTTCATTTATAAAAGAACAAGAGAAATTTGTTATCAATAACTATAAAATAAGTGGAGATGGCTGTTATCTTCTTGAATGTAGATTTCCATCTAATGAATTGTTAGATCAATTTCTGATGAGCTTAGACAACCATGTAAATTATAAATTGTCCATTGTTATTAACAAGTTGTAGCAAGTACCGTTAGCCAGTAATGCTGCCTCTAGTCTGCATTTTGTTCACTCAGGGCACAATTTGAGGGTTTAATCAGTTTTCATGTTTGATTTCGGTCAGAAAGTTGATGATATGCACTACCTTGCTCAACAGTAAAAGTAGTAACGAGACCTAAACTTAAAGTTACTGCAGTAAGAATAATGATTACGCCCTTTTTAAAATTCATACAGGCATTCTCCCCTCTGAATTTGTTTTTGCGTTTCAAGCATTTTTTGATAATAAACATATGATGTTTCAAATTCCTTTGATTTTGCAAAAACTTCAGCCGTATCAATTGCGATATCTTCCACATACGCATAATTCTTATTTTTTTCTAAGTAATCAATCGTTTTTTTGATTCCCACTTGATCTACTGCATTAATATAAAGTGCTTCCAAATACTTTTGCAGGGACACAAAAAGTTTATCACCTTGGGATATCGCAGCGGATAAACCCTTTTTACTCATTTTTATTGCTTCACTTGTTTTCCCTTGCTTAAAAAGAAATTTAGCGTATGTAAACAGTGAATGTGGTAAATTGCTCAACTTAGCACTTTCTGATACCTTGGCAGCCTCATTTAAGAAATGATCTGCTTTATCATTTATTCCTAAATCTGCGTAATTCTTTCCGAGATTGTAGTAAGCCGAGCTAAGTAGCCTTTCATTGCGCTCTAATTGTTTGGACAACTCTAAGGCTTTTTCAAGGTGCGGCAAGCTTTTCTCGAAATGTTTAAAATCAACGTAATTTCCAGATATCACGAAATGACATTGTATTTTTTGCACTTTATAAAGTTCATATTGATTATAATGGAGAAATAACTGATGAAATATTACAGGCTGCTTTGGAGATTATAACGGAGCAATTAAAAGAAAGACGGAAATCAGATAAATAAACGCAGTTTGTTTATTATTATTTATTTCTGTTATTATGTTTAATTCTGTTTACTAATAAGATTTAGATCCTCATTTATAAAGTGATTTTTGAATCCCTTACAAACCCTTACGTGGCAAGGGTTTGTTGTTTTTCTCATTTGTATTTTCATTTATGTTTCTTTTACATTTTCATATATAAAAAAGAGCGTTTGTTGTGAAAAAAACTGCTAAGTATCGAATTGGAAAAAGAGGGCTTCTTGTTAAAAACCTTGCAAGGTTGTAAATGAAAAAAAATACGGTTTTCTCGTCAACGCCAACGCTTTCTGCGACCTCTACAAAAGTCTTAGACATGGATTGCTCTTGGATGGATTTTAAAAGCCTTTTGGTCATACTACGTTTTTCATCAATGGATATTAAGCGTTCCCAGATTCACGACACTTGTATCGTCTGCGGTTCAATTGTAAGCCCACTCGCTTTAAACGAACGGGCAAATCAATAATTGGTTTCTTTCTTGAACTGTGTTTGTACAACTTGTCAAAACCACATTCAGGACAACGTTCAGGTGGATCGACTGCTTCAACTTTAAACATCATATCTGTGTTATTTTCTTGTGGTGATTCAATTGGTATTAGATCTGAAATACATAGTAGGCCTCTCATGTTTTTATCCTTTAAACAGAGGGTAGGAAATATCCCTGCTTCGTTACTGTATAGGAACTAATATTTCACACAAATGATTATCAATCATTTGTGAAGTATATCTTTCTATAATTGGTTGTTCTCTTATTGATAGATTATTTCTTTCTATCTCAGTAAAAATACTGCCCCAAAATTCACTGACTGCCTCTTTTATATGGTCAAGCAAGAAAACAGCGTATTTCCCACCAGAAAATTCACCAACATGAGCTGGTTTTTCCACATTAAAATCTTTATTTATAACAACGCAAACATCATAACGACATTCCTCTTTAGGAGTAATCTCTGGGTTATCTTGTGGTATGCCTAAAATTGTAGAATTATCAAATACACCATTCGATTTTGCCCACTTTTTAAAATTCTCCATTAATTCTTTGTTTTGCTTTTCACCATACTCCCCAACATTTCGGAAGTAAGCAATCCTTGATTCAGGTAATTCTTCAATAGTTACTTTCATATTTTAATCCTCCTTTCTTAGATAAGGTAATTCGATTTAAATTGTTTTTCAAGTTATTTTAAAAATATTCTGATTATTACGCAGTTTAATTAATCCATTATTCCACTTTACTATATTTTAAGCACATCTGTTAAATAAAAGTAAGCTACATAAACTTAACTCAATGATTTATACAGTCATTAGGCGTAAAAATGCGACTTACTGTCGGGAAGCTGGTACAGGAACCCAGTGACTAACCGCTACCCGTTTTTTCCCCGTATGTGTATCATAGATATGACGCTCTATTTTTCCAATATTGCCGCCGTACACATGAATTCCTACACACGGATCATTGGAGGCACACTCCACTTTGTGAAGGTCTTGGTCAGTGGAGCAACAGACGACAACCTCCCCTTGCAGAATATAACGGTCATTACATGCTATCAGTTCCTCATGCTTATTAGAAGGCGATGCATACTGTATTTCGTGTTCCGTTCCTTGAACTACTCCAATTACGCCCCACGTTCCATGATCATGGACAGGAGTGGATTGCCCAACATCCCAAACCGCAACCGCGATAGAAAAACTCTCATCGTCAGCAATATACAACGGATACAGAGCGTATTTTGGGTTCGGTTGCCGATACTGTGAAGGGAGAATATTATCGGCCTGTAACAGATGTCTCATCCTCTCCGCAATCTTGCCAGTCAAAACCTCTTCAGTCCCGCCGTCATGAACAATTCGATCCACATCCTTAATAAAAGACTCAATTTCAGGATTTTTCATTAACAAACACCACCTAAACTAAATTTTATATACCCTACCCCTGTATTGTATATGAATTTCATGCTGAGTTTCAAGGATAAATTCCCTTCCTTATCCAATTCAAGGTAATAGATATTATTCGAAAAAGTACTTTTGTTAAATGCGTATATAAAGATGTGCTTCTGGTCTTCAACAATTAAGATAGGAGATTGATTATTAAGATTCTGTTTAAACACTTTTCATTATCAATTATTGTCATTAATTACTTAGCAGCTCTTCAATAAACACCACACTTATCTTAGATGCATTTTCCTATGAAAAAAGTCTTAGTTTCCCCTATAATATTTAATAAATCCAATTTTTGGATTGTCGTCTTTAAGGAGGTTTTCATCTTGAGGTATACAAACAGTCATTTAGAGGATTGGATTGAAACTTATACAGGAAGATTGATATGACAGAGCCTGAACAAATTAATTTTGAACGAATTGCCGAGGCTTTAGATATCAGGCTTTCATTTAAACCTGTTACAAGCTTCGCGCTTAAACACAGTGGAATTTATAATATATGCTTGGACAGCCGAAAAAGCCGAGTTGAACAATGGTATGATTTCGCTCATGAATTTTGCCATATATAGACATGAAGGCGGTAAAAAAACAATGCCTGCAACTTGGACTGATTATTTAGAGTGGCAGTCCAATTATTTTACATATCACTTTTGCATTCCGTTGCGTAATATTAATCTTTCGTACATACAATCACATGCAATTGAAAATGGGCTTGGCTTTTTAGTTTGAACATATATTACAGGAAGCTGACCCAACATTTATTTAATCAATCAGTGACGAAAAATCTGTGCACCCCCCTTTTGAATAAGGAAAAACTAGTTACTGATTAGTAACTAGTTTTTATCTTAAAAGATTTAAATGTTTGGTTTCACCATATCTTCTGGCTTAACCATTTCATCAAATTGCTCTTCCGTTAATAGTTCGAGTTGGACAGCAGCCTCTTTTAACGTCAAGCCTTCTTTATGAGCAAACTTAGCAATTTTCGCAGCTTTTTCATATCCGATATAAGGATTCAATGCTGTGACAAGCATTAAAGATCCGGAGAGATTTTCCTTAATGGTTTTTTTATTAGGTTCAATACCAACCGCACAATGATCATGGAAAGATTTTATTCCATCACTCAGTAATTGCACGGATTGAAGGAAGTTATAGATAATAACTGGTTTAAATACATTTAATTCAAAGTTGCCTTGACTTGAAGCAAAACCAATAGTTGCGTCATTCCCCATAATTTGAGCCGCAATCATGGTAAGGGCTTCACATTGAGTAGGGTTGACTTTACCGGGCATAATGGAGCTGCCAGGTTCATTTTCCGGGATTGAAATTTCCCCGATACCACAGCGAGGACCGCTTGCAAGCCATCTAACATCGTTCGCAATTTTCATTAAGTCAGCAGCTAATGCCTTCATAGCACCATGTACATACGTTATTTCATCATGACTAGTTAAGGCATGGAACTTATTCGGTGAACTTTTAAACTGTTGGCCTGTAAACTTCGAAATTTCCTCTGAGACAACTTCTCCAAACTGTGGATGTGCATTAATGCCTGTCCCTACTGCCGTACCCCCGATAGCAAGTTCACGCATTTTTTCAGTTGCTTCCAAGATCATTTCTTTCGAACGATCAATCATATACACCCAACCGCTAATTTCTTGTCCAAGGGTTAAAGGTGTAGCATCTTGAAGATGTGTACGACCTATTTTTACAATGTCATTGAATTTTTTTGCTTTTTCATCTAATGTGTTCCGAAGTTGATCAAGTGCAGGAACTAATTGTTCATAGATGGCTAATACACCTGCAACATGCATCGCTGTTGGGAAAGTGTCATTCGAACTTTGACTGCGGTTGACATCATCATTTGGATGTATGGTTTGTATAGAGCCTTTTTCTTTTAATAAAGCTGTTGCAAGGTTTGCTATAACTTCGTTAACATTCATATTGCTTTGTGTTCCGCTTCCCGTCTGCCAAACAACGAGTGGAAAATTGTCATCATATTTGCCTTCAAGAATCTCATCACAAACTGCTGTAATAACCTCTGTTTTTTCGTTATCCAAATTACCTAGACGATTATTAGCAATAGCTGTACTGCGCTTCAATATAGCAAAAGCTTTAACAATACGGATAGGCATTTTTTCAGAACCTATCTTGAAGTTCTCTTTACTACGTTGTGTTTGCGCTCCCCAAAACTTATCAGCAGGCACCTTTATTTCTCCAAAAGTATCTTTTTCAATTCGATAGTTCATTAAAATAATCCTCCTTCTGAATACACAATTAGTTTAAAATTCATATAAAAATTCATATATTTTTTCGATAAATTGATCATAACACTAATAAATTATGATGTATAATGCATAATAAATATGATTTTAATTCATTTATGTAATGATTTATAAAAAGGTGGATGTTTTAATGGAATGGGAACAATTAGAGTACTTTCAAACTCTTGCTCGTATACAGCATGTAACTAAAGCTGCTGAAACGTTATCAATAACACAGCCAGCACTTTCTCGGTCTATTGTTAGATTAGAAAATTACTTAGGGGTTCCGCTTTTTGATAGACAAGGCCGATCCATTACATTAAATAAATATGGGGAAAGATTCCTCGAGAGGGTCGATTCCATCATTAAAGAATTTACTGAAGGAAAGGAAGAAATTCAATCCCTTTTACAACCAGATCAAGGTGAAGTGTCTTTAGGCTTTTTACACACTCTGGGTACAACGATCGTTCCAAATTTAATTGGAGCATTTAAAGATCAATACCCAAATGTTCATTTCCAATTAAACCAGTCTCACTCTAATCAGCTTTTAGATAAACTAAAATCAGGTGAACTAGATCTCTGCCTGCTTGCTTCTTTTCCAGTCGAATCAAATATAATGTGGAAGCCCTTATGGAAGGAGGAGCTCTTTTTATTTTTGCCCAAAAAACATGTGTTAGCTACTCGTCAGGAGATTACCTTAAACGACATTGCTCATGAGCCTTTTGTTTTAATGAAAGAAGGTTTTGCTCTTCGAGTAACCATAGATCATATATTTGAACAGGGTAATATTACCCCAAACATTGTATTTGAAGGCGAAGAAGCTGCTACAATCGCAGGTTTTGTTGCAGCAGGTCTTGGCGTTTCAATTCTTCCTGATTTTAAAGGCTTAGACCAAACAAATATCGCAAAGGTTCGCATTAGTTGGCCAAGGTTCGAGCGCACAGTTGGTATTTCCTGGATTGAAGGGAAGTATCTATCACCTGTCGCTGAAAACTTCAAGCAATATATCATCAATCAGTTTCCTCAAATAGATTCGATATAGTATAAGTTACTGTTGTTGAGGCCAAGTCATGGTGCTCCTAGATGGATTTAATAGCTCTAAAAACAAACAAAGAAGATACCAAAATGGCTTTTTGGTATCTCTTTATTAATTCGTTACCTTCCATAAAGTGGAAGTATATTGTCAGTTACAGAAGCTTTCAAGCATCTGAAGTTATCCAATACATACTCATTGCATCATTTTATATCTATTTTGGGCACAAAATGGGCACGATTTTTTCCTTCCTTTAGTCCCTAACTTGATCTCCAACTATACTGCCAATGAAAAGTTCAGTCATTGCAGGTTATTTACTTATTTGTTTTCACCCACCATTAAGATTTAGCCAGACGTTCAAGCAGCATCATCCCTTAGGTAATGCTATGTAATAACTGATTATCCTAATGAGGAGATTTTCCGGGAGTATGAAAAAACCGATAGTTTAAAAACCATGAATTTTATATAACCAGTAGGCCCTCAACATAGTAAATCCATATCATTGGTTATAGAAGCTTGTTTTCATTACACTCTTTATACTCATTTGCCATTAATTCTATACGTTTATATCAATTATGGTTAAAAAATGGTGAGCAAAAAACACCCTCTAGTGTTTGAACTCGCCAAATAGTCCGAGTTATAAGTAAATGTTTCAACTATTGAAAAGTGAATTCCACTAAATATTCCGAAGACCCTAATATTTAATTAAAGTCTTGCATTAACGTATCAACCACTTCTTTTACAGTTCTGATTTCTTTAATTGGCGTAATTCCAGTACCTATAGAAATATAGCCATCGTCTGTATTGCCTTCTAGCATGCCGATACGCATTCCAATTGATCCACGCATCATTTTTGCTATTTCTTCACGACTAACACCTTGTTTATCCATTTCTACTAGTTTATTCGCAAATTTAGTAGGTAAAGAACGATAGTATGCTGGTAAAGTACGGAACATTAGTAAATCTTCTGCTGTAGCATCTACAATCATTTGTTTCACGTTTTCTGCTGCTGGATTTTCTTTTGTTGGAATAAAGACACTACCAGCAAACACACCTTCAGCGCCTAAAGCAAATGCAGCACGCACTCCTCTAACATCTCCAATACCACCAGCTGCCATTACAGGGGTATTTATAGCATCTACAATCATTGGAACAATCGAAAATGTTCCAATAACTCGTTCAGGAACCGTACCACCTTCATCAAATCCAGTCGCTACATAAACATCTATTCCAAATTCTTCTGCAGCTTTTGCATTTTCAATAGTAGGAGTAAGTGGTCTATAAACAATTTTAATATCGTTTTCTTTTAATGGTTTAAAGATTCTTTCATCCAGTATATCGTTCACAAGAACCACAGGAACTTTCTCGTCAATAATCGTTTCTAAAATTGGCCATGTGTAAGCTAAATCACGATTTACGATTACAGGTACTCCAAATGGCTTATTCGTTAATGATTTTGTTTTTTGTATTTCAGTTCTCATTCTTTCCGCACTTATTTCGGGTGAACGAGTTATCTCAACCTGACCGGCATTTGGACCTAGAAATCCTAATCCACCAGCATTGCTTACCGCCGCAACAAATTCGGCATTAGTAACCCAAGACATCGGGCCCTGTATAATCGGCTTTTCTATATTTAATATTTTGCATATTCTATTATTCATTATTGAATCCTCCTGCTCAGATTATTTTCAACCTTCAGTTGGTTTAAAGAAATACTTAGTCTGCTAAATAATTTCAGTTTGGCTTACTTATTAGTACAATATTTTGGGTAGAGTAATATTTTTTTAGGTTGCTAAATATATATTTGAGAGAAAACTTAGGTTAAGTTTTTCTCCATACGCTTTATTAAATCCCTTAATATTAAGCGTTCTTCGGCTGAAATTGACTGTAGTAATTTTTCTTGATGTTCATTCCATTTCATTCTAACAGGTTCTTCTAAATCTTTGCCTTTGTCCGTTAGATAAATTCGCATAACCCTTGCATCTTCTTTATCACGTTTACGGTATATGAAACCATTCTGCTCTAGCGATTTAACCATATTTGTTACTGTAGGCGGTTCGCATTTTAAATGTTCACATAGCTGCATTTGTGTTATTCCATCACCCAACCACAAACGCGAGAGTAAATTATCTTGGCCGACATAAAGATTGAGTTCTCTAAGGCTTTCACTATAATTCCGACGCATTTGGGAAGAAACTTTATCCAAGGACATACGAATATCACAGTCCACACTAACCTTCAAAGATGAACCTCCTCTGCCGAAAAATATTTAGCGGGCTAAATATATCATGGTTGTGTTTTAGTTGTCAACGTTTCTACATTGATTGCTCTTCTTCAGCTAACCTGCTCCGTTTGTGACATAAGAACGGTATATCTTTCTTTTAGAATTAAAACAATGCGATTGTTGAACAAAAAATATAAGGAGTGAAACATATTATTCATGTATAACATATTTCACTCCTTATTTTATATGACTTTTTACAATTTAGGTCTTGATAAACAAAGAGACGAATAATGATAAGGCAAAAATTAAAAGATTTCAATATGGTTTTGTACCTTCATTAAATCGAGTCCCTCAACATAGTAAATCCATATCATTGGTTATGGAAGCTTATTTTCATTACATTCCTTATATTCATTTGCTCTCATTCCCATACGTTTATATGAATTATGGTTAAAAAATGGTGAGCACAAACACTAAACGTCCGTACTACCCTTTTATGACAGCGGCAGGAATTTTCTACTTGCCGTCGAAAGTAATTGTCGAAAAGTAATCTAGGAGGATAGGGGGGTTCTGAGGGGACTCAAATATTCTGATGATGGAAACCAATTTAATGGAGCAACTTTCATTAAGTCATATTTGTTGTATTCGTAGAAAGACAAATACAAATGGAAAGGTTGTTGAAATCATGGGAGCACAATTAAACTCTTATCTAATGTCAGAGGACGCAAGAAGCCAGGCGGATTTTTACTTAGAATCACTCGGTGGAGAAATTGTATCACTTAAAACATTCGGTGAGGTACCAGGAACTCCAGAAGATATGAAGGAGAAAGTTATGCATCTGTCTTTGATGATAGCTGGAAACAATATCTTAATGCTTTCTGATTCCTTTGAACAAGTGGTCGGTAATCGTAGCATCAGTCTTGCTTTAACCTATGATAATGAGAGCGAAGCAAGAGAGGCATATACCAAGCTTGGTGAGGGTGGAGAAAACAAATATCCCTTTGCTTTGCAGCCATGGGGCGCACACTATGGAGAAGTGATAGATAAATTTGGTGTTACATGGATGATTACTAAACCGTAAACTATGCAAAATGAATCAGGATTTTATTGAAGCGTTAAAAGAACCATGGCAAAGAAACTCTCTACAAATTTATGTAAGACGTCCATGAGGATATAACAGATGACCATGAATGTATTCAGTATAAGAAGCCCCATTTTTCGAATAACAGAAATATGCTGCTGTCATCACGACATCGACAAATGCTGTTCGCTTTACAACTGGAACTTCCTGAAGATGGTCTATCGGAAAGAAAAACACCGAAGCTCCGTGAAGGGGATTCGTTTAATTCCGGGCAGCTAGTGTTATTGGTCAGCCATGCCTCAAAATTACTTTAAATGTAATTCATTGAGTTAGAAAGATAAGATATTCAACAATCGGACGTTATTCTTTTATAAGATGGCGTCTTTTTGCATGATTGAGATCCTGAAACCACTTAATTCCCATCTGAGAGATTTCCTGGAGAACCAAAAAGTTATTGCGTGCCCTATTGCCTTTTTCTCTCCCCAAAAGTAAGGTTATGCCTCAAGGATTTAAAGGGGGGACTAATTATATCGCATTTGATTCCATTGTTTCTGTTAATATCAAATAAAAAAACCTCCATTTATGAAGGAGGTTTAGGGTAGTATTATCAAGTTTGAAAACGATCAGAGGCAATATGAAATGTGTTTTGAGTTTGATTTTCTGTTAAAGATCCGAAACCACACACTAAAACAAGTGACAAACCCAGGATTAGGCATACCTTCTTTTTAAAAGTCATACAGGCATTCTCCCCTTTGAATTTGTGTTTGAGTCTCAAGCATTTTCTGATGATATACATAGGATGTTTCAAATTCTTTTGAGTTTGCGTAAGCAGCTGCGGTCTCACAGGCAATGTCTTCAATATATGAATAGTTCTTATTCCTTTCTAAGTATTCTATGGTTTTATTAACACCTTGTTGATCCACTGCATCGACATAAAGAGCATTTAAATATCCCTGTAATTTTGCGAAAAGCTCATCACCTTGATAAAGAGCTGCTGACAAACCTTTCTTACTTACTTGGATAGCCTCATTCATTTTTCCTTGTTTAAAAAGGATTTTTGCATAAGAAAATAAAGAATGTGGCAAGTTTGTGAGTTTTTCTTTTTCTGTAATCTCCACTGATTGCTTTATGTATACTTCCGCCTGCTCGTAATCACCACTGTCAGCAAAATTAGTGCCTAAATTATATAGTGCAGAACTAATCAACCTTTTGTTATTCAATTCCCTAGATAACGCTAATGCCTTTTCAAGATGCGGCTGACTTTTTTCGTAATGTTTAAAATCAGTATAATTCCCTGAGATAACAAACATACATTGAACTTTTCGCACCTTATAAAGTTCATATTGATTATAAATATCCAATGCTTGTTTAACGTGATGCATAGACACATGACTTTGCTTCATACCATAATATGCTTCAGCTAACTTAAAATGAAACTCTGCCCTTTCGATCTCATCAGGGACATGTATAAGCTGCTTTTCAGCTTCTCTATAATAGTAGATAGCTTTCATGTATTGCTTCTTATCAAACTCGTACATCCCTCTGAAAAACAGAGAATAATACGACAACAGGCCAGATATGCCTTTATTTGAAGTCTCAATTTTTTCAAGAAGTTCGTCAATAGTTGGTCTTATACGTGTTGTTACGGGTTCCAAATAATCTAACATGAGCTGATGACGGAATTTCATTAGGGAGAAGTAAATGAGTAAATACTCATCTTCCTCCATCCGTTGGATTTCTTGCTCCACCTCTGCCTTTAAAATCTCTGCATCCGGGACACTAAATTGACGTATCATTTTATACCATTCATTGATCTTTACGCCAACTTCTGACGATGATAAAACCGGATTCACAGGACCCCTCCTTTTATGTCTTTTTATGTAATATTCTAACATTTCCAAAAAGTGTTTAGACCGCAAAAAAACCGCAAACTTTTTATTCGGTATCTTTGATATGGTCAATCAAGATAATTTTAAGTCCGCTTCTTCTTTTTTCCATGGTAATATTTTGTTATACAATTAAATGAGAGGGTATGATTATGAAAGTCTTTGAAGCTAAAACCCTTATGTCTGAAGCTACAGACCGCGCCAAAGAATATAAAGATTTAAGGATGCAAATGGTCAACTTGAGAAAAGCTTTACAAAGCGTCGCTGAACTGGATGACAGCGAATTCTCTGGTAAAGGCGCTAATAATATTAAAGCATTCTATCACGATCATGTTGGTGTCACTGATCAATGGATCGACTACATTGACATGAAAATCGCATTCTTTAACAGCATTGCTGGCGCTGTCGAGGACAAAGGTCTCTCTGATGCTTATATTGATGAATCTTTTCTAGAACATGAGCTGGCTAACGCTCATAAAAAATCAAAGTCGATTATGTCTGAACAGAAAAAAGCCATGAAAGATATCCTAAACGACATTGACGACATCCTCCCGCTCGACCTGTTTTCAACAGAAACCTTCAAGAATGAGCTTGCGGATGCCAATGACAAACGCAAGAAAACAATTGAAAAACTAGGTGACCTTGACGAAGATTTACTGACAGAATATGGTCTCTCAGAACCAAATGAACAATTCATCAAGTCAGATTTCCAAAAGCTCCAAGAAGCAACGGGCAAAGGCAAAAACGCTACACCCATTCACTACAACGCTAAGGCATATCGTGAGAGTGATATACATAAGAAAAAAGGTGATATTGAGAAACAGACTGAATCCTATTTGACGATTAAGAAGAAGGAAGAAAAAGAACGAGAGATTGAAAAACTAAAAGAAAGACTAAAGAATTACGATTATGCAGATGCTGATGAATTCTATTCAATGGCCAAAACAATTGGGTATGAAAATCTAACAGCAGAACAACAAAGATATTTCACACAGATTGAAAACACACGTGAGCTAATGGCTGGAGCCAAAGGGACTGTTACAGCACTTTATGATATGACAGCTGAAACATTAGACTATATGGCACACAATCATCCTGTCGACATGCTTATTAATTCTGCAGTTGCGGTTTATTATTATGATTCCACGTTTAACTCTATTAAAGATGCGATTATAACCTCCTATGTAAGAGACGTAAAGAACGGAGACACAGAATCAAAGGCTCATTGGTTTACGTATGCAGCAGTAAACATCTTTGCTTTAAAAGGTGCTGGTTCAGTTGCTAAAATAGGAGTGAAAACAGCTGGAAAAGCTGTAGTAAAAAAAGTGTCTAAAAAACTGGATGAAACTCCTGATCCACTAACAGCAATTAAACCGTTTGTTATGCGAGAAGATGTTGTTGTAGCAGGTGGCATGCCATATAATGTCATCAACGATGTGAGCGCTAAAGACAGGCTGCTTCAGCTTGCTAAAAAGTTAGATGAAAGCAGAAAGCCGTTTACTGGTAAGGAAATAAATCTTCCTTGGTTAAATAAAGAAAAGTATAGTGCGGTTGAAATAGACGGCAAAGTAAAAGTTAAAGGACAACCTAGAGATGTTAGCCGTAGAGTATACACAATGAAAGACATTGATATTAACAGAGTAGACCCAGATACAGGGAAAACGAATCTTCAGATAATGAAAAAAGGAGATGCTCCTTACGCTAATGATGGAACCAAAGTTAATTTGCATCACCTTATCCAAGAAGAGAGTGGTACAATGCTTGAAATACCCGAAAGCTGGCACAACAAATATAGTAAAGTGCTGCATGGCTTGAAGGGAAATGGACAGAGCTTTAGAAATGATCCAATACTTGAAAAACAGTACAATAATTTTAGAAAGAGATATTGGAAATGGAGAGCTAAACAATTCGAGAATCAAGAGTAAGAGGTGACTTTAATGAACTATTCACAAGTTGAGCAATTTATTAGAGAGAATGCAGAAGATGACGATTTTACGGGTGGAATTAGCAATGATAAAATTAATGCTATAGAGGAAAAACTAAACGTTAAATTACCCAACAGTTATAAATGGTTTCTTGAGAAATATGGATCTGGTGGAGTTTATGGAGTGAATATACTAGGTCATGGTAAAGCTACTGCAAGAGTGGTTACAGTGACTGAAGAATACAGGAAGTACTATGATTTAATTGATGGAATTGTGGTTATCGAATATATAGATGAATTTTCTTATTGTCTTGATACAAACAGAATGGATGATGATGGAGAATGTCCGGTTATCCTTTGGGACAATCAAGAGGGTTACGGTCGAACTGTGGCCCGTAACTTTTTAGAGTTTTTAATGGAGGATCTTGAGGAATCTAAAGAAAACTGGGAAGAAGATGAAGACTGGGACGATTAAGTCAGAAGGATTGCAATATAGAGCCCTCATTATATGAGAGGCTCTTTTTCACTTCAATAAATGCTTCTAGTTTCGCTTTCGTATCAATTTCAGAACAATCTTGAGTGCCACATGATAGCTTCTGGATGATCCATAACCACCTACTAAGAATTGAAATTTTTGATTCCAGACAAAGAGAAATTCTTTAAAATGAGGATTTACTTGTTAAATCACTGTCATCACCTTTGTTCACAATGGTGATTTCAAAAGGTTTATCTTCTTCTGTAAGTTCTTCAATCTCTAATTTTTTCTTGTTAATATTTAAGCGCATATGCTCCAATTCTTTCTTCTTTTTTGAGATTGTGGAAGATCGTTATTGAACTAAAGCCCCCGATAGTTGGATAAGAAAAGCAAAGAACTTGCTATTCCTCAAATACATCCACCAAATTTTCAATGTTAGTTTGTTTTTCATACACACTAATAATAAAAGTAAAACCTTATTAAAACTTTACAAGACAAACTGAATTGGCTATAGTCTAATTAGACTAAAATATTGATGTAAAGAAGTGAAAAATGAGATGATAAAGTCTTTTTTAATGTTGGGGCAGTCAAATATGGCGGGCCGTGGATTTTTGAATGAAGTAGACCCTATCTATAATGAAAAAATAAAAGTGCTGCGCAATGGACAGTGGCAGATGATGACAGAGCCGATTAATTACGACCGTCCGGTTTCCGGCGTTGGCTTGGCGGCATCTTTTGCAGATGCATGGTCGAAAGCTCATCCCGATGAAGAAATTGGCTTGATCCCTTGTGCGGAAGGTGGCAGTTCATTGAATGACTGGCATCCGGAAGGCGTCCTTTTTCAGCATGCTTTGTCCGAAGCCCGCTTCGCCCTGCGGTCCAGTCAAATTTGTGGAATCCTTTGGCACCAAGGTGAGAGTGACAGTTATCGTTCACTACATGAAACGTATTACGAGAAATTAACTCTTATCATCGAGACGCTAAGAAACGAGTTGAAACTTGATGAGGTACCGTTGATTATTGGAGGGCTTGGTGACTTTCTTGGGAAGACCGGTTTTGGGCAGCACGCGACTGAGTTTCGACAGGTTAATGAACAATTGCTGCGTTTTGCTAATGAAAAACAGAATTGTTATTTTGTTACTGCAGCAGGTTTGACTGCGAATCCTGATGGCATTCATTTAGACGCAGTTTCACAACGCAAATTCGGTTACCGCTATTTCGAGGCTTTTTCGAAAAAGTACCATATCCTGAAACCCATTTCGGAAGAGGAGCAATCACTAAAAGTGAATGGTGACTATTCTAAAACAGAACAGATTTACCTTCATAGTATGGATTTGGCTTCGGGTAAAATCACGTACGCGGAATTTGAGGCGCGGATGGCGGAGGTGATGAAACCATAATTCCCTTACTTATCCTTGGCTTGCTTATCCAAAATCCCGGAGCTCACGGCTATGAACTTCTGGCCTTAATGGAAAAACGTCATTACAAATACATTGTTAACTTCACGAAAGGTTCATTTTATTACAATCTGCAGCAGCTTGAAGAAAAGTGTTTTATTGAACAGATTCAGCAGAAACCCTCAACCAGTGGGCGTGAAATCCGTAACTTTAAAGTCACAGAATCGGGAAGGGCAGAATTCGAGAAATTAATGATCAAATACGGCACCAAATCGGAATATGTGAACCTGCAATTTTATGGGGCGTTACTCTTTGCCGATGAATTCGACAAAAATAAATTACTGGATCTGATCCAATCACAAATCGACCAGACTAAAACTCGAATCGAGCTCCTTGATGAATACCTGTCCATCACTCAAGAACTTTCCGGCACAATCAATTACTTTCGCCGTATGAACGAAAATTCCCGTTCACATCACTTGGTTAATTTAGAGTGGTTCGAAAAATTGAAAGCAGAAATAGAGTGAACGATTGCATAATAAAAAAATGCAATGTTAAATGTAGTTACCTAAATATAAAACCTGTGTCGTAGATATCTAGTAACATCATTGATACAGGTTTTATACTCCTTCTTTATTTAAACCAGTAATAGGATTGTCAACACTTGCCCCCCAACAAGAGCAAGTGAATCTGCTGCGTGTTCTTCTTTTTCAATCCTTCGTATTAATAACCACGATTTACACCGTTATCTTTCTCATTTATGTTTCTTATATATTCTAATATATAAAAATGAAGTTGCTGATTACATAAGGAGCGTTTATTGTGAAGAGAACCATTGAGTTTTTTTTAAGTTTATAGGGAGCCTTTTGGGTGGGGTAGCATCTATTCTAGCTTTAGGTACCGCCTACCTTGATTTATTTTTTCATTTGATCAGATACTTTGAAATGACAAGCGACCTCCTTGTTGGTGCATGGGTATCTTTGATCTTTTCATGCGTTGGGTTTACCGCTTCAATTGTTGTCTTATTCAAACCAAAGTTGAGCAGTGTTTTACTTTTTATCTCAGGAGTTGGAGGACTTATATGTATTGATTGGTTTTACTTAATACCAGCTATACTTATGATCATCCCTGGAATCATGGTATTTGTAAGGAAAGGAAAAATGAAGACTGAAACAATTTAGAGAAGAGTATTATGATAGACTCTTCTTTTTTCATTAGTTTAATTTCTTCTTTGTACACAAGAAAACCTCCCGCTAAGGAGGCGGATTTATGCATTCATTTTAATGAGTTATAAATACTTTCCGTATACTTCGTGATAACTTTTCCATAATCTAGATACTTATATCTAAGACTTTTTGATACAACTTTTGAATATTTGCTAAATAATTCATAGCAAGTAAATAACGACTTCCACATTTCTTGATACCCATTCATAGAATATGTAGACATTAGCTCTTCCCATTCTTTATTTGAAAGGTAACGGTTAATAAATTTATAGTTCTTCCCCATACTAAATGTATACCCTTGCTGGGATGCAATATGCCATGCCATCATTCTCAATAAATTAGGACGTACAATCTCATTTAAATGGTCAATTGCAAAAAGTATTTCTTTTCTTGCTAATCCTTTTACTACGTATGTCGAAACCATCCAGAACTCATTACAGCAATCATCAAATTCCCTTGCAGAAGGCTCTTTAATCCAATATTGACTATCATTTGGGATTACTTTATTTTTGATGAAATTATCCTTATCAAGCAAGACCTCAACCAAACCATCGTTCTTAGCAAAATAATCTTCTACTTCACTGATTGGAATAAGGGTTAGATCTAATTTGTTACCATCCTCAAAAAGAATGATGTATGAAAACCAGTTACCTAATTCGGGAGGAAAAAGTTCCATATCTTCGGGTTTTTGCATCATAATCCGAGTACCAAAGCTTTCAAGCCACCGATCATTTTCTTTAAAAGATTCCATATCAGTTACAAAATAAGAAATGTCATAGTCTTGGAAGTTGTCGGGGAGAATATTTCTGTTTGTACGCGATCCTTCCAAAGTTACCAATCGGATTCTTTCATCATTCAAAGCAAAGTCTAAAAAAATGTCCAACATTACCTGTTCACTCCGCATTGCATGTATTCCTCCATTTCAACTTTTTCTTTTTGCAGCCTAAATACCTCTAACTCTAAAACCGAATATGGCTCTAATTATGAAACAAACACTTTTCATTATCGATTATTGTCATTAATTAGTTAGCAGCTCTTCAAGAAACACCACCCTTATCTTAGATGCATTTTCCCGTGAAAAAAGTCTTAGTTTTCCCTATAATATTTCACGAATCCAATTTTTAGATTGTCGTCTTTAAGGAGGTTTTTCATCTTGAGGTATACAAACAGTCATTTAGAGGATTGCTTGAAAACTTATACAGGAAGATTGATATGACAGAGCCTGAACGAATGAATTTTGAACGGATTTCCGAGTCTTTAGATATCAGGCTCTCATTTAAACCTGTTACAAGCTTCGCGCTAAAATACAGTGGAATTTATAATATATGCTTGGACAGCCGAAAAAGCCGAGTTGAACAATGGTATGATTTCGCGCAAGTTTTCCATATATAGACATGAAGGCGATAAAAAACAATGCCAGCAACTCTTTTCAAGTTCACAAAATTAAAAAAGAAAGTCTACTCTATTATTATTTTAAACTCATCCTCTAATTCCTCTTGAGCCTCGTGTAAAACTTCTAATGTATCATCAGCGTATGAACCTAAAAACTTTTTACTAAACTCAAAATGTCTCCAAACTAAAGTTTGCGGCAACTCTATCCACCCTGTAAGGCAATCCCATAAAGCATCTAAATTTTCCCCATAGTAGTCTGGGAAGTCTAATTTATCTTTTAATGCATTATGTAACCCTTCTTTATTTTCAAAATCTTTTCCATCTACAATTATTTTTTTCATTAAAAACTATGTCCTCCATTATTATATTTTTAACTAACGTTTTAGAATGATCTGTTGTTTTATATATTAATCCATCATTCGAATAGAGTAATCTGACATTCCCTCTGTAACCTGTGATATAGTTTATATCAGCTTCACGCCACACTGTATTTTTAGCTTTAGGAAGACGTTTTTCTCTGTTTTTGTAAATATCTCCCCCGATACTTTTCCCCGGTGCTACTTTTGATAAATTTACCTTTTTTGCTTTCCTAATTTTCTTGCTTCTCCTTTATTTATGTAATTTTCCGGCACCGGCCATTGATCGCCATCTCATCCATACTGAGCAACACCCCATTTCACATTAGAGTTGCTGAACCATAGAGTACTCCCGGCAACTGTTGAACCTCTTTCACCATCCAGTGATAGCTGTTGATTAGATTTTCCGTTATCCTTAAAGAACTAATACATATAAGCAGGGAGCTAGCCATGATTGAAAAATACACAACTGAAGTTTCTTTAGACTTTTTTAATGGTGATGAAACAGATTTAAAGGATACAATTGAGGAGATTAAACTTTTTGCAAAGACATATGAGAACGATAAAGTAACCGTGCTAAGTGTTACTGAAAACGAATCTTCAAAGGGAAAAAACTATAAAGTTCTTTTACAGCATGAAAGAGATACAGATAATCCAGGACGTAAATATGAATATGATGAAGAAAAACTATTCGGTTTTTTTGAAGATGAAGAATAGTTATTCCCCCGTTAGCGCATACAAAGAACCCACATTTTAGTGGGTTTTTTCAAATCTATCTGATGATTAATCCGCGCAAAGCTGCCCTTTACAGTTTGGTTCACTGTTCTGCCATGCTCAGGAGCTTCTAAGACATGCGCAGTACCCCGTTTGAACATATATTACAGGAAGCTGACCCAGCATTTATTTAATCAATCAGTGAGAGAAAATCTATGCTCCCCCCTTTTGTAATTAATAATGAAATCCCCATCATGCATTTACGCGAAATGAAAAAATGATTTAAGATACCGTTCCTTTTGCAACATATGAGAATAGGGATGGTTAAACCAATCAGTAAAAATCTCTTTCTGTAGAATTCTACACCCTTCCTTTAAAATACTTTATTTTTATAAATACGTATCGATAGAAGCCAAGAACAAACATATAAAATCATAACCGAAAACAGAATTAAGAAATAAATATTAAGATTTTGTAATGATAATAATATTCGAACACATTCTCTGATTATATCATTCAAATTTCGGAACAAGGTATTAACTAATACCATATAAATACCAAGTAAGATAAGTGAGCCTTTGAACAAATATTGGCTGTTAATCTGATAACTAAATGGAAAGATAAATGAAGCAGATACCATCACAAGGCATACGATAAACATTAGATCTATCCATGTTGTTAGTTCTCTATGAATGATCAAGTTCCCTATGAAAATGGTAAAAACTACAATCAAAGTAAAAATAAGTACCCCAATGTACTTTGAACTAACAATTTCCCTTCGTGTATAAGGCAATGAATTCAGCAGAGTATTTATTCGGACTTTTTCATCCATTGAAAAAGCGTTCATTATTATGACAATACTAAATAAAAAACCTGACCAGATATATGATATATTTAACGTTAAATAAACAAATAAAGCAGGCAGTAATATCATAAGAGATTTCTTTTGTAAAATGATATCTTTTCTTATTAAGTGAAACACCTTACTTAGCCCCTTTCTTTGTATAGAACATCAGCTCTTCAATCGTTGGTTTTTCGATCAATACTAAATCACCAAACACATCTTCTACCCGTGCTTTATTGGCTGCTAATGCCTCAAAACCAGCATTAGATTTCCGAATGGAGATGAACTCCTGTTCTGTATCTCGATCTAATAGCTCCATGCCTCCTTTTACAATGGCGTACTCTTCTTGAATTTGATACGATTTCTTTGTGAAAATATGCTCGCCATTATGAATAAAAGTAATATAATCTGCAATACGGTCTAAATCTGTTGTTATATGAGTAGAAAAGAAGATCGTTTTCTTTCCATCTTGCATTATATTATGTAGTATATCTAGAAACTCCCTGCGAAATATTGGGTCTAACCCCGATGTAGGTTCATCCATAATAATTAACTCTGCATGATGTGATAAGGCTATTGATAAAGAAGCTTTCATCATCATTCCTTTAGAAAATGATTTAATCTTTTTATTTAACGGCAGTTCAAATTTTTCAACATAGTAATTAAATAGGCTATCATCCCAATTCATATAGCAGGGCCTTATCACCTTCTTCATTTCTGCAAATGTTAAGTGTGAGTAGAACATATTTTCATCAAAGACAAAGCCAATCCGTCGCTTAATCTCTTTTTCATGTTTTTTATGATCTAGCCCAAATATTGATATTGACCCGCTATCTGGTTGCAATAAGTTCATCATAAGTTTAATCGTTGTAGATTTTCCAACACCATTACCACCAATAAACCCAGTTATAAATCCTTTTTTAACTGTCATTGAAATATCTTTTAGTTGAAAATCACCAAATGATTTATACACATGTTTTAATTCAATAACATTTTCCACTATTCTTCCTCCCTATATAATAGTGTAAGTATGTCCTTTAATTCTGTAAGTGAGATGCCAATTTCTTTACTGTTTTGAATTGCCGTCAACAATTGCTCTTCAATCACCTTCATTTTTCTCTCTTTCATCATCTCACTATCCTGCTCCGATACAAAAGAACCTTTCCCAACAACCGAATATATGAATCCGTTCTTCTCCAGTTCCTCATAGGCACGTTTTGTTGTAATAACACTTATATCCAAATCCTTCGCTAACTGTCGCATTGAAGGTAAGGATTGCCCTGCTTGTAATTCATTGGTCAAAATATGTTTTTTAATTTGAGTATAAATTTGCTCATAAATAGGTTCTTTTGAATGATTGGAAATGATAATTTGCATATAAAACCCCGCTGTCATATTGTATATATACTTTATATACAATATACCCAAATTAATATCTGAATACAACTCTTTTTTAATCCAATCCTTCGAGTTTATCGTTTGGTTAAGTGTAGAGCTGTAATGCTTCATCAGTTGAGAAGGTTTATTTCTTCACAATTTATAATTAAATTGCTAATTATGTATACACTCCAAATCAGAAAGAAACACATATTACATAAGAATTAGGATAAAATTTTTAATAATGTACAACATTAATGTAGTTCCCATGAGCAAAAGTTTTCTTTAAGGAGTGTAACAGCCTGAGATACAAACAAAAATAAGCCCCCTACCTAGAACATAATATCCAAGTAGAGGTGCATATAAAAATGAGCAGGTATATAATTGTGTGCCGACGTATTATCTCCAGGTTATTTCAAGAGAGACTCAAATCCCGATTTCGTTTTCGTTCCATAAATGCCGTCTATATCGGTATTGTTTGCTCCTTTATCTTGGTTGCCGCCAGTACTTTTTGAATTTGTGTTACCTTCCCCTCTCTCGTTGGGCCCTTCACTTTGAAAATGCCAGACGGCAGCGTATAAGACGTTTTTTTGCTGCTTGGGCTTAATGGTTTTTTTCTTGCCGCACTTGTTTGGCTTGAGCCTGATTTCCCGTCCGACGCCTTCCATTCTGCTTCTATGGCAGCCTTAACTCTGGCAAGATCCGATGTGGACAATACTTGCCTAACAATGATCTCTATTTCAATTTAGACTAAAGTATCATTTTAAAATTCATTTCAACTAGCATCCCTTTCAAAGGAACTCGACCCGCATATCATGTACTATCCTTTTTTACTGGAGGTGGACATATGGGATACTCAAATGGTTGTGGTAGCTCCTTCGCATTAATCGTGGTGCTATTCATCTTACTAATCATTGTTGGAGCAGCTTTCTTCGGAGGCTATCCAGAAGGCGTTCCTATTTAACCGATATGCAGGAGTACCACCCTGTTCTGTTTGACGCCATAAGAAACTTTTATGGCGTTTAAATTTGTTTTTTAGACAAAAAATTCATTTTTTCTTATTTAGACGTCAATCTATGTCGAAAACTATCGTTTGGCATATCTTATACTATCCTCACTAAAGGAGGTGGCAATATGTCTAATGGTTACGGTAGTTCCTTCGCGTTAATCGTGGTGTTATTCATCTTGTTAATCATTGTCGGAGCAGCTTTCTTTAGATATTAAGTTAAATCTAGACTAACTCCTCCCGTAGCAGCACCTCCCTGTTCGGCTAAACGCCATAAGAAATCTTTATGGCGTTTTGTAATGTGATTAACTCCTTATCCTGATGTTTCTGTACCAGGGAAATATAAATTACAAATCTTCATCTTTCTGAAACTCTATGAGCTTTTTTAAAACGTCCACAGTTTTACCTTACATCATTCATATTGATCCAGAGCCATTTTATACGCTCAGCTGAAGTTATATAGTGTAGCAATATAAAACAAGAACATCGGGTTCCAAAACAATACCTATATTCTTACATTGACAAGGGTATGCTGCCTCCTTAAAATGAAAATGATTATCAACGTCAATTAGGGGGAAATACAGATGCTTAGCGGGAAGATTCGTTTGAAAATTAAATTTACTTTCGTATCGATACTCATCTTTTCTATTTTATTAGCAGGATGTACAAATGCAGGACCAACAGAGAAGAAAGCTCCTCACAATATGGTCACAATTGCTTGGCCTAGAGATATAGGAGAAATAAACCCACATGTCTATAATCCTTCCCAATTGTTTACGCAGTCAATGGTGTACGAGCCTTTGGTCTCTTATGAAGCGGGCGGAAAGCTTAAACCGCATTTGGCTGAGTCTTGGGATATATCTCATGACGGCAAAGTGTATACGTTTCATTTGCGTAAGAATGTAACATTTTCTGATGGGACAACATTTAATGCAAAAATCGTGAAAAAGAATTTTGACTCCATTTTAAAACATCCTGAGTTACATAGCTGGTTAGGGTTTATTACAAAAATAGCTCAAACAAAAGTGATCGATAATCATACATTTCAATTGACACTGACTGAATCATATTATCCAACCATTCAGGAGCTTGCAGTTGTACGGCCTGTTCGGTTTTTAGGTGAGGCTGGGTTCCCTAAGGATGGCGATACATCAAAAGGTGTAGCAAAACCGGTCGGGACGGGCCCATGGGTATTGGAAGAGCATAAAACCGATGAATATGCGATTTTTAAACGCAATGAAAATTATTGGGGTGAAAAGCCTAAAGTCGAGAAAATCAAGGTGAAAGTCATCCCAGATGCAGAAACAAGAGTACTTGCATTTGAAAAAGGTGAACTGGACTTAATTTACGGTGAAGGCGTCATCAGTTTGGATGCATATAAGCAGCTGCAATCGACAGGTCAATATGAAACAAGCCTTTCCGAACCGGTGGCGACGAGACAGCTTGTCATGAATACAAAAAAAGAACAGCTTTCTGATGAACGTGTTCGCCAAGCCCTGCACTATGGTTTTAATAAAGACGCCATGGTGGAAGGCATTACCTCCGGATTAGAAGAAAAAGCAGATTATATTTTGCCGACAACCTTACCATACACGTCTGATATTGATGTAAAGCCAGTGAAATATGATGCGGAAAAAGCGGGAGCGTTATTAGATGCAGCAGGCTGGAAGCTTCCGAATGGCAAGACGGTGCGAGAGAAAGACGGAAAGCCTCTTGAATTTAGTTTAATGTATGATTCAGCGGAATCCATTCAAAAAGCAATGGCAGAAACGCTGCAAGCAGAGTGGGCAGCGATCGGGGTGAAGTTGAATCTTGAAGGAGTAGAATTGGCGACTCAGGTTAAACGGTTCAAAGCGAATGAATTTGATATGAACTTCTTTAGCAACTATGGCGCACCTTATGATCCGCATACCTTTGTAAACATTGTCGCGTCAAAAGGATTTGGATTTAATGAAGCGATTTCGGCATATCCAAACAAGAATGAGCTATTGAAGCAGATGGCAAAAGTTCCTGAAACAACTGATAAAAAAGAGCGTCAACATCTTTACTCATCTATTTTAACATCCCTTCAAGATCAGGGAGCCATCGTTCCGATCTCTTATATAAAAAAGACAGCGATCTACCAAAAGAATATTACAGACTTTACTTTCCCTGCCAACCGTGATGAACATCCATTTACAGGTATTCGCATTAAGCAGTAGGAGGCTTTTATGGGCATCTATATATTGAAACGAATCATGTCCATCATACCAGTGTTTCTTTTAGCTACAATTCTGACAACTGGAATGATTCAACTCTCACCGGTTGACCCGGCTGAAGCGTATGTAGCCGCAGCGCATATCCAGCCAACCGATGACATCCTAGAGCAAAAAAGACATGAGTTTGGCTTAGATCAACCATTCTTTATTCAATATGTAAACTCTATTTTGAAGAAATGCCAATTCGATTTCGGCATTTCTTATGTTTCGAATAAGCCGGTTTGGGACGAGGTTACACTCCGAATGCCAGCAACGATCGAACTGGCGCTTGGTAGTTTATTGATCGCGGTGGTTGTCAGTGTGCCTCTCGGCTTCTTTGCGGGAATGAAAAGAAATCGCGCAATTGATCATATCAGTCGCTTCATTTCCTTTTTCGGGGCATCCATTCCGACTTTTTGGTTAGGATATATGTTGGTTTTTTTCTTTTCAGTTCAATTAGATCTTTTTCCAGTAGAAGGATTTGGGACATGGCAGCACCTCGTACTGCCGTCATTGACGCTGGCGCTTCCTTTAATTGCAATGTATACAAGACTTTTGCGCGCCAGTGTTATAGAAAACCTGCAAGAACCATATGTACAATACGCAAAAATCAGAGGCTTGAAGAATAAAAGCATTATGGCTAAGCATGTATTGAAAATGGCCATTTCTCCGATGATTACAGGCCTAGGAATGAATCTTGGCAAACTTCTCACCGGAACCATTATTGTTGAAGTGGTTTTTTCTTGGCCTGGCTTTGGCCGTTATTTTATTGAGGCCATTTTCAATCGTGACATCCCTGTCATTCAATGCTATGTGTTCATAGCCGCCACATTTTTTATATTGAGTAGCTTAATCGTTGATCTCATTCAAATGTATATTGATCCGCGCATTTCCAGGAAAGAAGGGCAGTATCGATGATCACAAGCATACGCATGATATGTAAAAGTCAAAAAGTGATAACGGCATGTATTATCATATTATCAATTCTATTTCTCATCGCTGTATTTGCCCCTTGGATTGCGCCGAATAACCCTGTTGCTGTTCATTTGGCATATAAGCTGCACCCTCCATCCTTGGAATTCCCTTTAGGAACTGATCATTTAGGAAGATGCAACTTATCCCGCCTTTTGTACGGAACACGAATTTCTTTGGGATTTGCAGTGCTCATTTTTATTTCCTCACTTGTGATCGGTCTCATCGTCGGTACGATTTCGGGATATAAAGGCGGATGGATTGATCATCTGTTAATGAGATGTTGTGATGGTGTGATGGCCTTTCCGAACTTAATTTTAGTTCTTGGTCTAGTGGGCATATTCGGACCTGGACTTCCTCAAGTCATTCTTGCCCTCATGCTTGTGCAATGGGTCTATTATGCGAGAATCTTTAGAGGAATGGTGCTTAGTCTGAAAGAGGAGAACTTTATAAAAGCCGCACAAATCAATGGGTCATCACAATGGAAGATTCTGAAAAAACATATCATACCTAATGTGCTCCCTCCCCTCGTTGTCATGGGTACATTGGAAATGGGCTGGGCCATTATGGACATATCCGCTATGTCGTTTCTTGGATTAGGCGTCCAGCCACCGGCTGCGGAATGGGGAGCGATGATTCATGAAGGTAAATCGTATATCCGGACGAACCCTGAGTTGATGATTTATCCAGGGATGATGATCATGATTGTGGTTGTAACGTTCAATTTATTGGGCGAGAGCTTATCAGAAAGATACGGAGTCAAACGTCGATGATAAAAAGGAATGAGGAAGTTGGGAACAGAACAATCACCGGTGCTGCAAGTTAGAGATTTGCATGTACAGGCCAAAACGCACAAAGGAATTTCTACTCTAGTGCAAGACGTCAATTTCGAACTGAGGCGCGGTCAAGTCCTTGGCCTGATTGGTGAGAGCGGATGTGGAAAAACAGTAACAGGCATGTCCATTCTTCAGATGCTAGATCAGAAAACAACCAAGGTGAAAGGAAGCATTTCACTCCTAGGCCGAGAATTAAACGGATTGGCAGATAAAGAAATGCGCAAAATACGCGGCAAAGAAATTGCCTATATTATGCAAAATCCGATGAACGCTTTTACACCCGTTTTTACGATTGGTCATCAAATGATTGAAACGATTCGCTCTCATACGTCTTTTAACAAAAAGCAGGCAAAGGAGCTTGCAATCGAAGCGTTGCATAATGTGAGCTTATCCAATCCTATTAAACTTTTAAAATCTTACCCTTTTCAATTAAGCGGCGGAATGCTTCAACGGGTGATGATTGCAACTGCTGTATGCTTACATCCAAGCATTCTCATTGCGGATGAGCCCACAACCGCACTAGACGTAAATAATCAGAAGACCGTGCTGAAACATTTAGACGCCATGCGCTCTGAATGCGGAACGGCGATTTTGCTTATATCTCATGATCTGGGCGTCATTGCTGAAATGGCGGATGAAGTCGCTGTGATGCAGAAAGGAAGAATCGCAGAAAAAGCAGATGTGTTTCAGCTGTTTGATGCACCAAAGCATGAATATACAAAGAAGCTATTAGGGGCACGTTTGACATTGCCAATTGATGAACGTGCCATTGGGTCAATTTGACGAAAGAGCGGCATTTTAATGAGGTGAACAAGTGAGTTTATTACAAGTGAAAGAAGTCTCTCATCGTTATGCTGAGCGTTCATTATTCAAATGGAAATTTCAATCTAAACAAGTCCTATCTGATGTCAGCTTTTCGATTGAGAAGGGTACATGCTTAGGCTTGATTGGGCCAAGTGGAGCCGGTAAGAGTACATTGGGGAAAGTGTTGCTTGGTTTAGAACGGCCGCAATCAGGTCAAATCCTTTTTCAAGGCCATGATATGTATAGCGTAGATAAATCGATCCGGCGAAAAATCCGCCGTGACCTTCAAGCTGTCTTTCAAGATTCATACTCGTCCGTCAACCCGCGAATGACGGCGGAACAGATTATTGCAGAACCATTAGAAAACTATGAAACCCTCACTGCGGCGGAACAAAGACGAACCATTATCGAGTTGTTGGAAAGAGTAGGCCTAAGTGAAAATGATTTAACAAAATATCCGCACCAATTCAGCGGCGGGCAATTGCAGCGGATCAATATCGCCAGAGCAATTTCGCTCAAACCGAAACTGATCGTTTTAGACGAATCAGTCAGCAGTCTGGACATGGTTACCCAAACGCTTATACTCGATTTGTTAAAAGAGCTCAAAGAAGAATTTGGGTTATCGTATTTTTTTATTACGCATGATTTGAAAGCCGCTTATCAATTGAGTGACACATTAGGTGTACTAGATAACGGAAAATTAGTTGAGCTATACGAGTCCAAACTTCAGTTCTTTGCATCAGACCATCCAGCAGTAAAAGAAATGAGAAGCTCCATACTTGCAGAACACCCGCGCTTTCGTTCGATAGGAAGAGGAACGACGCTACAAGAAGAAAGGCGCGTGTAGATATATAGCATTTCCGGTTACATCGTTTTTTCATGATATTTGCTTTAACGAGCACGGCATGTCTCTTGTTGTTCAAAGCATGGAGTGCTGATATCAATAGAACGGTTGCACCGTTAACTGCTTTCAACTCACGGCTACTCATGCCACATTTTAACCAATGTTCCTGCTTTAAATATGACATTGAAAAAGAACCGCTGGCTTTAAACCATTGGTTCTTTTTCTCTTACTGTTTTTGCTTTCGTTATTGTGTTCGCATAACATACACTCACAGAACTTTGAAATAATACCAGAGAAAATAAAGCCACTACCAAGTGCTTCTTCATCTTTAGTCATTTCATTTTTTCCTCATACTCTCCCCTACTCTTCACCCTATCTCCAAAAAGCTTTTACCCAACCGTTAAGTTATTACGTATCTTAACTTTGTTAATGAGCCGTCAATCCCGTTGCGAAGAGAAAGAAACGGATAAAAACGAAAGTGGGCAAAAAAGCTGCTGACGAGGAGTCAGCAGCTAAAGGTATTTAAACATTCAAACTCCATAAAGGACTAAGCTTGTTTTTCCCCATTTTATCAATTTTCCACAGTGAAAAAATAACCGTTTGGAATAGAAATGCATGGTATGTTCCTCTTCATTTAATGCGCCATCATATCATGAGCAATATCGTGTCCGTCCATTTCTGACGGGTAGTAGGTAGGCCAGTTTTTCACTTCATCAAGTAAAGCTTCACGGTCCTCACCCCAATACAGATGGTAATGGCTAGCTTTAGTCGGGTAGATACTGTGATCGCTAAACTGAATATACTGAGGAAGTCCTTCAGCTTTTTTAGCTAGTTTAAATATGTATCTTACCCCTCTATTGCCCGCATCATATGTTAGAATTTCATACCCGTCATACGTATACTTACCTGAATATTCTTTTCCATTTTTGAAGAACGATACAGTATCTTTTTGGATTACAATACGGTCAACATCTGTTTTATACCCTTTTTTATAATACTCTTTATATTCTTCAGCTGTCTTGTCACCTTCATGTTTTGATTTATATGAAAATACTTCGTCCAGAGTGCCATCTTGCAGGTATGGATATACAGATTGCCAGTCTCCTTCCCAATCAGAAAGTGAACGATCCTTTACTTGGCTGTTTTTAAAATAGCCTTCATGAATTTTTTCTGTCTCTTCATCATGTGTATGACTATGACTATGGCTATGATTATGATCGTGATCATGAGATTCTGATGTTTGCTCTTGCGTGTTAGAAGAGTTTTCTTCACCTGCTGAGGGTGATGTTGCTGTTTTATTAGACTCACCTTTAGATGAACCTGAAGTCTGACATCCTGCCAATATTAGTAATAAACCAATCATAAATATCCCTAATCTCTTTGCAAATAAAATTTTCATTACAACACTCCTTTTCTCAAACCGAAATAATTACGATTTGTATTATACAATTATCTTGTTCAAAAATCAAAGGGAAAATGCTCCTAATCTCGCTTGAATGTTGCCGGGAGCAGATGGCAATGGCGATTTCATTAGAATCCTACTTTGTTAATCAGATATTCTTTTAAAATGCGAAAATCTATGATAGTCCATGAGCAGAGATTTGTTGTGAAGTACACCTTTTTAGGAGAACAGGATTGCGGGTCAGCCGTTTATGTTTAGGTGGGTCGATACAGATGAAAAGACCGAGTTCCATATTATGGATGAAGCGCTCGATAGCGGCATTCCACTAATGCAGGTGCGGAAGACATAATAATAGCAAAAACCATACCAATATTGTTGGTATGGTTTCTCTTGAAGAGACTCTATTGTACGAATTATATAGCTAGTTGCATTTGTAACCGACAGGGCCGTCTGAGCCTGTGTAGACATATGTGTCAGAAACATATCCAATGTTCACGACACCACGTGAATCTTTCCACTGGATTTGATCCCAAATATTACTCGTTCCATACTTTCCGGTAACAGTCGTCCCATAAGCGTAACAATAGTAAGGAACACGTGAACCGCTAGGAATGGAAAGCATAATAGGATAGTTTGTACCTGGACCGCTGCGCATATTTACAGGCGCACCGCTGCTTGTTGAGACAGTAAAGTACTGAACGGCAAGTGCTTGACTGGAAAAAATGAATAATGATGCGATCATCACGGTTAACATACTCAGCATTTTCAGTTTAGTCAATGTCATCCCTCTTTCTTCAATTTCTTCATTTTAAGAACGATACATATGCTACCAGCTGCATTTAGGAACTACCGGGCCGTCTGAGCCTGTATACATATATGTATCAGAGACAAATCCAGGAACGATCTCCCCGCTGGCAAGCGTCCGTTCTGTGTAGTTCCAAATATTACTCGTTCCATACTTTCCAGTTACAGTTGTACCGGTTTTGTAGCAGTAGATCGGGATGCGGGTTCCGCTCGGAATAGTAGTCACAATCCCCCAACTTGTACCCGGGCCGCTGCGCATATTGACAGGAGCACCACTGCTTGTTGAAACCGTATAATACTGAGCTGCAAGTGCATGGCTAGAAAAAATGAACACAGATGCAATCATCACCGTTAGCATACTTAGCCTCTTTAGCTTATTCACCTTATACCCTCCCCTTATAAATGCCGTACGTTTTGACTTTCTTACATCCAGTTAAGGATTTACTTTCAGATACCATGCCCCCTCCCCTCCCATATATTTATCAATGTACCATAAACTAGATCTTTCAAAAGTGGAATTATTCCTATGTTTTCGACAATTAAGGATACAAAATAAATGGTAGTCAGGCTTGATACTGATGGTGTGTTAAATTTGGCTTTTAATCATTTATCCAGTCAGTAATCACGATTGACAATTAGGAAAAAGGACATGGATCAAGCGGTTTCGTGCCCACCAATTAACTCAATCAGTGTACTGCTGCCTTGTATCCACGCTTCTCCTCGATTCATGGATACTCCACCTTTTTCACCAATCAAAAACGGACACCAAACAAATCAGCGTAAATGCTGCAAGTTCAGTGTCCGCAACCTATTATGACTTTGCTTTCTTTTACTAGGGCGTATAAAAATGATGAGGTACGTTATCAAACGTTATTCTATGATTTTGCGAGTCGAAAAATCATAACATTTTATATATTTCAATCAGATTATGATCTGGATCTCTGAAGTGAGCAACTCGGGCACTCCATTCCTTGCGATCATGCGGTTTATTCACACATTTAACTCCTTTTTCGTGTAAATCGTCATATGTTTTATCAACATCTTCTACCTTAAACTGAAGCAAAAATTTTGATTGAGCTTCTCCTTCCAAGGACTTTTTTTCCTCTCCAACGATTTCAGCCATCGTTTCTCGAGATAAAAGCTCTATTTTCGTTTCCCCATTATCAAAGAGTGCATATTCCATTTCATTCTCTAACCAACTTATCGGAAGTCCTAATGAATCTTTGTAAAACTCGACGCTTTTCTTAAAATCATTCACCAAAAGTCTAATTTGTAACAGCTTCATATCGAGTGCCTCCTATAAACCATACTTTTTACTGGTCATCCAATTTAATGATACAAAAGGAAACCTGACAGCACTATGTCAAGTTTACATAAATAAATTTCCATACTTCACCTTATTTCAGATTTAAGTGCAGTTTATTCCATGTCATAAGAAATGTACGCTAACGAGCAAAAACAGCGATTCTTAAAACAAAAAATGATACCGAGTGTACTTTCTGTAAGCTTCAACGTCATTTCCAGGAAATGTAACGTTGATAAAAGGAGGTTACATCAATATGGATCATCAAACATTGGCAGCTCACGAGGCTGTTGACTTACATGAAATCGTGAACTTTAAAACACTTTGTATAGCGAAATCAAAGTTAATGCAATGGCTTTTGTTTGACCAAGAACTGAAGGATTTGATGCAAAAAGATGTGCAGCAATCCATTCAAGACCTTACTGAATTACAGGCGGTGTATGAGCGTGTCTCATTTCAGGCCCCTGTCCCTCAAAGCCGCCCAACGCCAATCATCAATTGAAAGGAAGGTAAGCCTCTTTGAATTATTTAGACCCCATTAATTCGCTGAATGTGCCTGAACTAGCAGACACTACATTCGCGATGGATTTTCTTATACGAGCTAAGGAAGGCGTAAGGAATACTGCTGTAGCTTTGACAGAAACCGCTTCACCAGATGTAAGAGCTTTGCTGCGGAAACAGCTGATGCAAGGAATTGCGATGCACCAAGAGATTACGGAACTATGATCAGCAAAAAATGGTTCCATCCATATGAGTTGAAGCGAACAGTATAAGCTGGATCAGCTCTCTGCAAAAAACACGATCATGGTCGGCAATATGAACCTCTTTCCTGATGAAACAAATCGCAAAGGGATGTTTGACCGGACACCTGATGAACACTAACACTGGAGGTTTTAAGCATGAAGGCAGTAACGTATCAAGGCACTAAAAATGTTGTTGTCAAAGATGTCCCCGATCCAAAGATTGAAAAATCCGATGACATGATTATCAAAGTCACCAGTACAGCCATTTGCGGATCAGATTTACACTTAATCCATGGATTCATTCCTAATATGCATGAAGACTATGTCATCGGCCATGAACCGATGGGAATTGTTGAAGAAGTTGGGCCAGGGGTTACAAAGGTAAAAAAAGGTGACCGCGTCATTATCCCTTTTACGATCGCCTGTGGGGAATGCTTTTTTTGTAAAAACCAGCTGGAAAGCCAATGTGATCAGTCTAATGACAATGGGGAAATGGGTGCTTATTTCGGCTATTCAGGGCAAACTGGCGGTTATCCAGGCGGGCAAGCCGAATATTTAAGAGTGCCGTTTGCAAATTTCACCCATTTTAAAATCCCTGAATCTTGTGAGGAACCCGATGAGAAATTATGCGTGATTGCCGATGCCATGACCACCGGCTTTTGGAGTGTGGACAATGCCAGCGTAAAAGACGGCGATACAGTTATCTTTCTCGGCTGCGGACCAGTCGGCCTGGTTGCTCAAAAGTTTTGTTGGCTAAAAGGCGCAAAACGTGTCATAGCAGTTGACTATGTAAACTATCGCTTACAGCATGCGAAACGTACAAACAAAGTAGAAATCGTTAATTTTGAAGACCATGAGAATACAGGTATTGATCATATTACCATCAAACAGGTATATGAGAAGTGCCATTATTACTGAATTTTCCGACAGAAGAGAGGATAAAATTTGGGAATATAGGGATGACAATGCAAGCAAAAATAATGCATGAAAGATATGTCACACACCAATTAAAAGCTTGATTACTCATCAAAATTTTTGATGATCCCTCGGTCAGTTTCAATCATAAGTGGTGCATCTATACCGTATTTATCCGAGAATATCCACCTTCTTCCGACAGGACCTAATAAAATATAGACTCCCTCTTCATACTCCCCCATGAAATGTAAATGACTTTTTGAAAAAGGTTCATCATTTCTTTGCCGAATTCCCAACTTTAAAAGGTAATCAAAACATTCTTCAACATGATTTGTAGATAAACCAATCTCGCTTATCCCTATTACATTGTCGGGCGTGAATTCTTTTGACCTCGTTTCCGGAGAGGTTTCTAATCGAGAAATAAACTCAACAATATTACCTGCTGGATCTTCAAAATATATCGATCTTGCCTTTGCATTTGCAAAATATACTTCATCATCACCATTTTCTTCAAGTAAATTAACCTTCTTTTTCAGCCATTCTTTAGCTTCTGCGAAAATATTCGAATGGATATTAAACGCAAAATGATAGTAATAGCGATTCACTTCGTCTTGATGCAAGGTTAAAATGCTTTCTCCCACTTGAAATGTGGCTAATGTATCAGTTAACGCCAGCCTTTTAAATTGAAGGATATCTTTATAAAAGCTTACAGTTTGATTAAAATGAGAAACAAATATTTCAAGATTTTTTATTTTCATTATTCACACCCCCTCTCTTAATATATCTAAAATGAGAAACAAATTCTTTCTACATTTAGCTTATTTAATCTACATCATTAGACTGAAAAATAAAGAACTACATAAATTTGTTTTTCATTATTATTCATTAGCTTTAAGGATGGATGAAATGAATCACCTTGGTTTTTTATTTCAAAAATCTGTAACAGCTGAAGTAAGGTCATCATCAATCTATGCCTAGGCATAGGCTTCAGGATTGTCATCTGATTCCTGAACTCGTCACCCGTGTCATGTCTAAAACTGGATAGGTATACCGTTTAGTATATAAGAACAGATATACTCACCTCACTACGCAATTGTTTTCAAAGTCTATCTATTGTGTTAGTGAGACCTTGCTGCGTCTTCAATATCTTCAAACACAATTTTCAGTGGAAAGGATCATAATATTATCACCCCTATAAAGAGCCTCCTATTTTATGACTTGTATAAACATAATAAAAAAACCGCTCTTAAAAAACGGTTTTAGAGTATAGGAAGGAACTGATTCTAAGATGAAATCGAAAGAGATTTATTCACTGCTTCTCGAGCATGGATTAAGGTTGTATCAAATATTGGCACTTTGAAATCTTCAGCTTTTACTAGTAATCCAATTTCAGTACATCCGAGAATTATTCCCTCCGCTCCTCTATTCATCAAATTATTTATGATGGTGTGATAAATGTTTTTCGATGACTGTTTAATTTCACCCAAACATAGTTCTTGATAGATAATATTATTTATTAATTCTCTTTCATTATCATTAGGCACAATAATATTAATGCCATGAGTCTCAATACGAGTTTTATAAAAATTTTGCTCCATTGTATATTTGGTACCTAGTAATCCTGCTGAACGAATATCTTGTCTGTTCATTTGAGCAGCAGTTGCATCGGCAATATGTAAAATAGGTATTGTGATCATTGCTTGGATATAACTAATTACTTTGTGCATAGTGTTTGTGCATATTACAATAAAATCTGCTCCGGCTTTTTCTAATGATCTTGCTGCTTCCCCCAAGGTTTTACCAGCTTTATTCCAAGCTCCTTCTGATTGAAAGTGTTCAATCTCTTTAAAATTAACACTGTACAAAAGACACTTTGCCGAATGTAACCCCCCTAACTTCTTTTTTATTTCCTCATTGATAATTCGATAGTACTCAGCCGACGACTCCCAACTCATTCCGCCAATAAGACCAATCGTTTTCATAGCCCACCTCGATTTAAAATTCGAAATATTATTAGTATTTTAATATATAAGTCATTTTAATACCAGGACTGCTATTATCAATTATAAAATGATTGATTGGTCTTCCAGGCCCGTAGCTACGGTGGAAATATAATTAAAATGATAGAAAACTATGCCCCTTTCTTGTCATGTGTATCGAAATCCTAAAATAATAGCGGATTTTTTATAATATGAGTTTCTTGTCTAGGACAACCTTTTTTCTTCATCATAACTTATATTGTAAGACAAGATTTTTTGAGAGGGTGATTTTGATGAGCTGCAACAACGGTGGGTTTAGAACTGTGGACGAATTCATGTTCGGCTCTCGTCGCGGGAATAACGGTACCAATAGCTTCAATGGCTTCAATGGTTTTAATGGGGGTAACGGAGGTAATGGAGGTAATGGAGGTAACGGAGGCAACAATGTAGAAACAATTGTTTCTCCCACAAGAAATGTTGTAAATACGACTACCAATGAACGTACTGTTAGACGTGTTCAGCCTACTCATATTGTTAATGTTAATAGAAATGTTACAAGAGTAGAAAATTATTATCCAGTGACACAATCTGTAGAGAATGAAAATATCGTTGAGGAATATGATTGTGGAAGTGACTTAAGAAATCCATGCTGTAAACCAGTAAAAAGATGCAATAGGTAATCATTCAGTAAAGATTCATTTTAGGCATCCTTATGGATGCCTTTTTTATTACCCTATCCTTTCCAATTATAAGATTTCGGCTTTAAAATAAGAGAAATGAGTTGTTTCTTTAAAGATAGACATTTAACAAAACGCTCCTATAAAAAATAGGGACTTGGAGCGAGTCCCTGAAAATGATAAAAAAAGAGAGGTTTTCTACCTCATTTCTTTGTGAACTTGTTTTTTTGCAAATGATCTTCTATCACTTGTAAAGCCTGTTTCTCGTCAACGCCATTAGCTCTTACCCTAATGTGGGTATTAGGTTTAATTCCTAGTGACATCACATCAATGAGGGACTTGGGTGTATTTTTCAGATCGACAGCTTGCCCTTGATATTCAAGATATATACTGGAGCTAAATTGACAAGCCGCACGTACTAACAAGGCCGCTGCACGTGCGAAGCCTGTACTCGCGATCATTGTAAACTGTTTTTCTATCATTCTCCCTGCTCCTTAGGCCTGAGAATTCCTTGAAGAATTGGAATAGGCCAGTTTTTATCATACGCCCTCTATTCTTTCTCTCAATCCGAAACATAGTATCTTGTTGATTTCCAGCAATATCGTTTTCGAGCACAATAAATGATGACCAACTATTCGGTGAGGTACATATGGTTCTTCTAGAAACCTAACTTCTTGAGTCGTCAATTTAACTGCAAGAGCATCTACGGCATCTTCAAGGTGTGACATTTTCGTAGCACCGTTACAGGCTCTTTCTGCAGCAGCCAGGCAAACGCGATATGGATACGGGGAACACCGCGTTTTTCCGCGATTTCCCCTGCTCTTTTATGATAAATGTTAACAAAGAAGGAATTGTTTCATTCATTCTAGCCTTACTTGCACTTATCCATGAAAACTTTCCATTTTGGGTCTGCTTTTGAGTTTGTCCTCATTTTCGCGCAGTTTCCCATCATAATCCTCAATTTTTTTATTTAATCTTTTTATTGTTTCATCAATTTCTCTCCGCTTTTCTATCAATCGCTGTCTTTCGTCCGCCAGGATATTTTTGCGGGCTTCTACTGTTCGGTCTCCTTCAGTAAATAACGTTGTATATTCAATTAACGCGTCTATCGTTAGTCCAGCATTTCGCATGCATTTGATGAATTCAACCCATTTGATATCTTCTTCACCATAATCGCGGATGCCGCTTTCTTTTCGTTTTACCGGCGGGATCAATCCAACACGTTCATAATAGCGGAGCGTTGCGGCTGTTAGGCCAAACTGCTTTGCCACTTGCGTAATATTCATATTTTTCACCTCTTTATCCTGCTGTTTTTGAAGATAACACTTAAAGTTCACTTTAAGTCAAGAAGAAACAAATTGAAACTGCTGACGTATTTCTCAATCTCATTCTTCAGGAGATGTCGAGAATATTCCGCCGCACGCAAAACATTGGCATGGCGCAACTAAAGACAGTGGGTGTGTGCATATAGCCATTACTTCTGGAGAGGCGGACCTGTTCATGATGAATGGTATGATACATGATAAAACGAACGCATCGAGTCAATTGATTCGATGCGTTCGTTTTATTTGATCGATCATACAGAATTTAATACTTAATTGTTTACTCTTATACTTTTATAAAAATATGTTTCTTAAAAAACTCTTGCCTTAAAGTGGACTTCAAGGTTTAAAGTGATGTTGAACACACCTGACAAACATCAAGTGACATGTTCTTATCTGGAAACTGACTATATGAAAGGAAGGTCTGTATGTGTAATCATCATAAAACTCGTGTATTAAGCGTACCAAATGCTAAAGCGAAATTTGAACAGACTACAATTGAAAGAAGAGAATTACGGGCGCACGACGTCTTAATCGACATTAAATTCAGCGGTATTTGCCATTCCGATATCCACAGTGCGTTCGATGAATGGGGCGGAGGAATTTTTCCAATGGTTCCCGGTCACGAAATCGCCGGAGTTGTGGAGGCTGTCGGAGCAGAAGTCACAAAATTCGCTGTCGGAGATCGCGTTGGCGTCGGCTGTTTTGTTGACTCCTGCGGAGAATGCGAATACTGCCTCAGTGGTGAGGAACAGTTCTGCACTAAAGGTGTTGTCCAAACTTATAATTCACTGGACTATGATGGAAATCCGACGTATGGCGGGTACAGCCAAAAAATCGTTGTCACTGACAGGTTCGTTGTTCGGATACCGGACAGTTTGGAGCTGGATGTCGCCAGCCCTCTATTGTGTGCAGGGATTACAACATACTCCCCTCTAAAACACTGGAACGTCGGCCCAGGGAAAAAGGTTGCGATTGTAGGAGTTGGCGGGCTTGGTCATTTGGCGATTCAATTTGCGCATGCTTTGGGTGCAGAGGTAACCGTCCTGAGCCGCTCTATGAATAAGAAAGAGGAAGCTCTTGAACTAGGGGCAGACCATTACTATGCAACCAGTAATCAAGCTACATTTACTGAATTGGCCGGGCGTTTTGACGTAATCTTAAATACAGTATCCGCGAACCTTGATGTAGATGCCTATTTATCAATGCTTCGGATAGACGGAACCCTTGTGAATGTAGGGGCACCGGCCGAGCCGGACAAATATAGTGTATTCTCTTTAATCATGGGCCGCCGCAGCCTAGCGGGTTCTCTTGTCGGCGGAATTCCAGAAACACAAGAGATGCTTGATTTCGCTGCTCAGCATGGCATTGCACCTAAAATTGAGGTGATTCGTGCCGATCAAGTGGATGAAGCATATGAGCGTGTTCTTCGCAGTGATGTACGCTACCGATTCGTTATTGATATGTCTACATTATAAATCGGAATAGTTGTAAAAGGTGGGGGTAGCCATACTATTTTTTGTTTATTGCACTCCGCTCCACAGGACGTGAAAGTCATACCAAAAAGTCTACTTATAAAAAAAGAAACAGGTTGAGAAGATGCTTTCCTTCTGCTTCGTTTTGGCGGCAATTTTACCAAATTGTGATAAATGATATAAAAACCATAAAACCTATAAAGCAACGCCTTCGCAGGACTCCTGCGAAGAACATCTGACAAGCAAATATTTTGAAGGAAGATGTACCTGCCTGTTATTCTATGGTATATAAGATTTCATAGGAGGTATAAATATGAGCAAAAAAATCGCTGTTCTCGTTACAGACCAATTCGAAGATATTGAATATACAAGTCCGGTAAAGGCATACGAAGAAGCTGGGCATAGCGTCGTAGCCATTGATTTGGAAGCGGGCAAGGAAGTTACCGGTAAACATGGCGAGAGAGTGAAGATTGACAAAGCGATCTCCGATGTAGATGCTAGTGAATTCGATGCCCTATTGATTCCTGGAGGATTTTCCCCAGATTTGCTTCGCGGAGATGACCGCCCAGGTGAGTTTGCAAAAGCATTCGTAGAAAATGAGAAACCTGTTTTCGCTATTTGCCACGGCCCGCAGGTACTCATTGATACGGATCTTCTGAAAGGCAAAGACATCACTGGCTACCGCAGCATTCGCAAAGACTTGATCAATGCCGGTGCAAACTACAAAGACGAAGAAGTAGTCGTTAGCCACAACATTGTAACAAGCAGAACACCTGATGATTTGGAAGCATTTAACCGCGAATCATTGAAACTGTTGAAATAACACAAAGGCACAGACGGTTTGAGTCTGTGCCTTTTTTATAGAGAAGTGTATTAGGTCTTCTCTAATCACAAGTCCTTTGATTCAAGTATCATCTTTTCAATTCTTTATCTTCTGACATCCAAGCTTCCCGCGTTGACATTCTGGAAGGCTGCTGTTGCATCCCAAACGTTCAAGCCAAATTGGCCTTCTGAGAATGCAGAATCCTCAGCATCTATCACCAGACGGTCATCCAAATATATTTTAAAGTGAGTGCCTTGAGCCACAGTTTTCAGATGATACTTTTTATTTATATCTATCGGTGTTTTATATTCAGCAATAACAGTGGCAACACCATCCTCAAATTTAAAAAATTTCACCAGATCATGTTTCGCATCCACATTGGCTACATAACCATTTTGTGCATCTTTGTCTGAACGAAACACAAGAGCTCCTGCCCCTTTTCCGTTCCCATCTTTAACTGTAATGTCAGATTCATAGGTGGAATCTGCTCCAGATGCTGAAGACATAATGAAGGAATCGCCGTCTGATCGTCCTTGTTTTCCATCAATTGTGTCAGCCCACGTACCGTTTACAGTTGTCCAGCCAGTCAAATTGGATATAAACGGTGACGCTCCCCATACTTTATTTAAAGGATGAATCGTTAGGGAGTTTACCTTAATACGGCCATTAACAGCATATAATTCAAGACCTTTGCTTGATCGATCTGGAAGAATGATGTCAGTCAACACCTGCTGTCCGTCATTGCCAAATACTTCGACTGAAGAGCGGTCAACAAAAATACGCATTTTTATCTTTCCATTTACCGGCTTCAGCGGAGCTGCTTGTTTCCCAGTGTTAAAGGTTGGATTGAAGGTGACATTTCCGGATTGGCTTCGGTCAACGAACAGTTTGCCGCTCTTTTGATGGTAGCCGACTTTTGTATATTGATGTCTCCCTGTTCGAACCTTAAAACCAAATTCAGAAGCCGAACCTGGGTTCACTTGAAACTCTGCATTCATTTCATAAGCATCTCCAGATAGGCCCGCCAATACATTACTGCTCTCTGGCGATATGCTCTTATTTTTCCACTCATGTGAGGCCCCCCGGATGGATTGCAGCTCTGTTACTGGTGTTTGAATGACTCTGACCCCTTTAGAGAACGCTTTCAATTTTACTTCTCTTGGAATAGTCATTGCACTTCTCCATGGAGATGTAGGAACATCGTTGGCATATTGCCAATTGCTCATCCACCCTAGCCAAAGCCGCCGTCCGTCTGAAGATGGTGTATCAGACCAAGAAACAGCTGCATAAAAGTCTTTACCGTAGTCGGTCCATAATATTTTGTCTGGGGGGTTTTCGTTCTTAAAAGTTGTTCCATCGAAACTCCCTACAAAATATTGCATGCCTGATCCTCCTGAAACCGCACCGTTTCCGACACTGACTTGCATCACCCATTTCTTTTGTTTCGGATTGCCGTCTACAGGAAGCTCAAATAAATCCGGGCATTCCCATACGCCTCCATGACTACCTTGTCCTTGCCCAAACTCACTTGCATATGTCCACCGCTTCAAGTTTTTCGATGTATAAATGAGAATTCGGTCACCAGCTGCCAGCACCATCACCCACTTTTTATCTTTTTCGTACCAAAACACTTTCGGATCGCGAAAGTCTTTTTTTCCCGGGTTAGGAATGACCGGATTACCTGAGTATTTCGTCCACGTTCTTCCTTTATCATTACTATAGGCGATGCTTTGCACTTGGCCGTCTTCGTGATCCTGCGTATATATAGAGACAAGCGGCTTCTCCTTTCCGGTTTGAAAACCGCTTGTATTATTCCAATCGACCACTGCGCTCCCGGAAAAAATCGTGCCTTTTTCATCTGGTGACAGCGCTATAGGGAGATGCTTCCAATGAACTAAATCCTTGCTTACTGCATGGCCCCAATGCATTGGCCCCCATTGCAGACCATATGGATGATGCTGATAAAACAAATGATACTCCCCTGCATAATAAACCATTCCGTTTGGATCATTCATCCAGTTTGCCTCTGGTGTAAAGTGATATTGAGGACGGTAATCCTCATCATAGTAGCTTGAATCGGCTGCACTTACTGGTAGTGTCATAGTAAACAGCATGGTGAACAGGATCACGACTTGAATAAGCTTCTTTTTCATTCTGATTCTCTCCTCTCTAACATTTGAACACATTCAAGAGAGACAACTGCACGAGTGGATCCGTGATAAAAGCTGTATTAAATGATGAAGAGGTTATGAGAAAGACTGCAGGTTCTCCCCTTTTTACCTGTTAGCGCTTATGCCAGAAATCCAGCCCAATAGCCAAGAATACCGATCACAAATATGCCAACAATAATAAGGAGCGGATTTACTCCTTTTCGCAGCATCCATGCCACTAATAAAGTCAATCCTAAAGGCAGCACCCCCGGCATAATGCTGTCTAAAATATTTTGCACGGTTTGAACGTCAACTTTTCCGTTATCATCTTTAATTCTTGAAACAACGATTGGGATGTTGATGGTGGTCCACTTGGAGACCAAAGCTCCCATCACAAATAACCCGAGGATGGATGCACCTTCTGTCAGTTTTTGAATACGATTCCCTGCTAAATCCTGCAAAATCTCCATCCCTTTTACATAGCCGTACTTTAAACCGTAATATTTTGTGGTTAATCTGATGGCATTCAACAGAAAAAAGAACAGCAGAGGACCGGCAATGTTTCCGCCTAAAGCAAGAGAAGCCCCTAAAGCAGCCAATACGGGACGTACGGTTCCCCAGAAAATAGGGTCACCCACACCCGCTATCGGACCCATTAAACCGATTTTCATCCCGCTTATTGCTTTCCCGTCAATTCCTTTATTGTTTGCCATTTCTTCTTCCATGGCAGCTGTCACCCCAAATATGGGTGCGGACAGCCACGGATGTGTATTAAACCATTCCAAGTGCCGCTGCAATGCTGCGTTTCTTTTCGCTCCCGGACCGTACAATTTTTTGATCGCCGGTATCATCACATAGCAATATCCCATTGCCTGCACTCGTTCAAAGTTAAATGAGCCGAGCAAGAAATTCGAACGGATAAACATACTGAAAATGTCTTTTTTCGTTAATCTTTTTTCTTTCTCCATTTTTCATCCCCCCTCGTTCTTTATGCATCAAGATCATCATCATCATAGACAGCGGCATTGCTGCCGTCTGCGGCTGCGGCGACTGCTCCGTGTGCGCTATGTTTTTGCATAACCTGCTGATATAAAAGTGCCAGACAAAGGCCGAGAGCGCCAAACCCTACTAAATTGAAATCGGTAAACGCTGCCAACAAAAAACCAATATAGAAAAACGGCTTCAGATAAGGGATATTCATCATATTGATCACCATGGCATACCCCACAACAACAATGATGCCTCCGCCTATTTGCAACCCTTTGGTAATGACTTCCGGAATATTTCCCAAGAACGCCTGAACAGCGCTCACACTGATTAAGGCCACAATCAAAGTCGGTATCATGACACGCAGCGCTTGAAACACCATAGCGGTAATATGCATAATTTCAATTCCTTTGATATTTCCCTCCCTCGCATATTTATCAGCACGGTGAATGAAAAAGACAGTAATTGTTCGGACAAAAATAGTAAGCGCTTGACCTGCAGCTGCCAAAGCAACAGCGACGGCAATGCCTTCACCAATGCCTTGATCAGCGGTAATCACCAAAATGGTTGAAATCACAGAGGCAATAGCTGTATCCGGTGCCATGGCAAGGCCGACATTCATCCAGCCCAGCGCCATCAACTCCAGCGTTCCTCCTAAGATAATTCCTGTTTTCAGATCACCCAGCACCAGGCCAACCAACGTGCAGGCAATCAGCGGACGGTGTGTTTGTCCTTCATCCAATACACTTGCTATACCTGTAATGGCTGCAATGAGTAACAACAAAATAATTTGTATTGACGTCATCATCTCATCCCCTTGATGATTTTGTTACATTTCTTAAAATCTCCAAAAAGTCTTCGCTGGCATCAGAAGGCAACTGCCTCAATTCCAGTGTGACGCCTAATTCATTTAATAATTCAAACGCCTCTATATCCTTTTCCGTTACGCTGACTGATTTGGTGATTTGCCGGCGATTATTCTCAAAACGCATACCTCCGACATTTACGGTTTTGATAGGGACGCCTGCTTCTATGAGAGATACAACATCGGATGGGTTTTCAAACAAGAGCATCGCCGTTACCCCTTCGTAGCGCGGACTATGAAACGCCTTTGCCATTTTAGAAACTGATACGGCACTCGCCTTTACATTGGAAGGAGCAACCGAAAGGATCAGGGTTTTTCTCATTTCATCCTGCGCAACATCAGCTGACACCACGATGATTCGGTCTGCTGCATGGACTTTAATCCATCTTGTCAGGATTTGTCCGTGAATAAAGCGGTCATCAATTCTTGCCAATGTAATGTTCATCATAGTTCATCCTCTCTTTTTTCTTCGCTGACTGTTTTCACTTTTTCTAAATGTTCACTGCAAACTTGGAAGCTTTGCTGGCTCATTTTTTTTAAGTGATTCAGCAATTCTTTGAGTTTCATGTGTTCTCTTAGGCTTAATACCTCCAGTACGATCGGCAGGTTAATGCCGGCAGCCATATCCATCCTTTGATCCTTAACGATAAAGGAAGCAGCTGCGTTATACGGTGTACCTCCAAAAATATCAACTAAAAAAAGCACCTCATTTTCTTTCGGTATATCCTGAAGCGTCTGATGATATTTTTCTTGCAGCGTTTGGATGCCCTCTCCTTTAAAAAACGGAACCGCTATCAAATGATTTTCTTCCCCGAATATCATGCCTGAAGACTCTTTTAATGCTATGGGAAAGTCCCCATGCCCGCTAATAATGACTGAAATCATAACACGTTTGCTCCTTTCCTTTTTCATACACCCATTTATAATGCAAGTATCGTGCCAAAGAAGCTGTGTTAAGCGTTTTCATTTGTTTTACAGCACATAAAGAAAGCTGATTGAAACACTTGTGGATACAAAAATAAACCTGTATTAAAATGGCGTTCCATTTAATACAGGTTTACGTAAAAAAACCGCTTTTAACACATGTGGCCATATACTTCTTCAGCAAAAATGGCGGCTATATATAATTTTTCATCATCGCTTATGTTCAGCCCTAATTTTTCTTCATAAGGGATTAATGTTCGCTCTGTCACCTCAAAAATCTCTTTCAGCTGATCGGTTATTTCGTCTTCTTCGGAAAAGGCAATCGGATTCTGTTTAATCACCCTTTCAAAGGCAAAAGCCGTATGCATAATCACTTTAATCATCACTGTGTTATTAAAAATGATGCCTAGCTCGTCTTGAATGGTTTGAAGCCACTCTAATAAGATATCTATAATGTGATGGGGGTTCAAAAAAACCAGATACTTTTTCAAACTATCCTCGCAAAGCTCCCGTACAATGATGTTTGTGCCCGATAATCCATTACTCATCGGGATGGTGCCTTTTGTGATCGCCTGTTGGATCATCTTCTCTCCTTCACCTTCAATTAAGACCTCCAAGGATACATGCGGAGCATTGATTTTAGGATCTTTTGTTCCTACTGTCGCAAGGATCTCATACTCTTTTTCGATTTCTTTAATGCTGTTTGCCAATTTAATCGATGATACGGTCAATATGTGGATAGGTGCATCAGAGGCCTTGTTTACGATTGTTGTTAAGATGTCTTCCAGCTTTTTCGCCGTTCCGCTGCCTGTTGTGCAGATCGAAACCAACGCCCTCTTTTTGCCTGGTGAGGCGGCAGGCTGCCGATCCCATAACTCAATAAAATCCTTTGTGACCGAATCATATATGGCATGTAAATGTAAATTCAGATAGTTCACCTTTCTGACGGCGTCCAGCACCATTGAGGTCGTGACATTGCTGATTGTTTTGATTTTGATGCCTGTTTTTTCTTCAAGCTTGCTTTCCAGCATTGCAAGTGACCCCATGTCAACAAGCATTAAAACACCTTCACCTTCATCTACCTGCTTCATTTTCTCCGCTAAGCGTTCCATGATTTCCGCAGGTGAAACAGAAAGAGGCATATCGACGGCCGCAATTGGGGTGCTCCCTAAAAGCTCCGTCGCTACTTCAACCATTGAACTCGCCATGCTATTTCCATGTGCGGCAACCACAATTCCAACTCTTTTGTTTTCTTTTAACGTTTTGATGGAATGAATCAGCATCGTTAAGTAGATGACTTCTATTTCCGGGACGGTTACTCTGAAGTGTTCCTGAATTTTGTCTTTAAATATGAGCGCCACCTCATACTCTTTCACATGTGTATCACGGATTTCATCTGTTTCCTGCGCATTTAAAACATCAATTTGCTTACCGCGTTTTAAAAATGAATCGATATGCATACTTAAGAAATAAATAAATTTACGGTCAAATGTGCAATTTAATTCATCTTCTGCTACTTCTTTTAATTGCTTCGTCATTTGAATCACGTCGTCCTCAACAAATGTCAGCAGGTTGTCATTTCGAAAAGCCCTTTGGTTAAAAAAGCTTCTGACATGCAAATGAATATCCGTTAAAATATATTGGTTTATTTCCTTTTTGGACAAACCTTCTTTGTTTAACACTTCGACCTTTTTTTCTATCAAATGATACAAATTAAATGATAGATCATCATCAATTTTTGTTGTTTCATCTTCTACTATCGGGGATATGATGGTAGTGATATTGACATATTCAGAAATCGTTCTGCTTCTTTTCATGTTTTTGCTGCTTGACATCCAATCTTGCTTGATTTCATCCGGGAGATCCCGAACGGTTAGTTCCACAACTTCATCTCTGTCAAGATTATGTAAAAATCCATGTGCACAAACTAATTGTACATTTGATTTCAGCTGTCCCACATTTCCAAATTTCGCAGAATGAATCAATGCATTATATACATCGATATGCACACTTAGATTCTTCTTGATACGCTCTGCTTCTTTTCCCAATAAAAACGTTGTCAGATCAACTCTTTCTTTAAGAGATCGTTCTTCCAGCGATGGAATATGAATCGTCATTGGAATTCTTCGCAAAAATGTTTTTAATAAGGCAGAATTAGGATTTTCGGTAGTTGCGCAAATAAATAATACTTTCGATGTTCGTTTATGCTCAGTTTCTCCAAGGCGGTTATAAGATCCGCTGTCAATGAAATAAAACAGCATTTCTTGTCCCTCAGGCGGAAGACGATGGATTTCATCCATAAACAGAATGCCCCCGTCGGCCTGCTCAACTAAACCGGCTTTATCTTCGTTCGCGCCAGTATATGCTCCTTTCTTATGACCAAATAATTGAGAGAGTAATAATTGAGGATTGTTATAGTAATCTGCACAATTAAATGTGATGAACGGAGAACCAGGCTTCAAAATGTCAGAATAAGTCGCAAACTGATAAATTCGGTTCGCAAAAAGGGATTTACCGGAGCCTGTTGGCCCTAAGAGGAGCATGTGCAGACCGTGTGGAGGATAAAAGACAGCTGCTTTTGCTTGAGAAATTGCTTTCTTCAAACTCCCTTTTGCTCCAATCATAAGTTCTAAAGGATTCATAGAAATGTTTTGATGTATCTTTTTTGGGTTTTCAGAAAACTGCTTCAGCTCTTTAACTTCCATTATCTCTGTATCCCATTTTTTGTTGAATGCTTTCTCCACTACTTCCACCGGAATGTAGCGCACGGGGAACGTTTTAATCTTTATCACCTTTTTGGACCGCACGAGATTGTTTAATTCAAAACTGACATTGGACCGGTCTATCTTTAATTGCTGAGCAATTTCCTTTGCTGAATTTCCCTGCACGTTTAGAAGATGATGTACGTCAGTCTTATGAAAATTTTGCAGCAGCTGGCGGTATATTTTATCAATCCTTTTCATCTATATCATCCTTTGTCCTTATTAGTCAAAATGGAAAAAACGGACATCAGTTTTTATGCCTTGTACTGAGGGAATCTTATCTCATTTAAGACCTTGCATTCACATGGATCCTTTCTTTTTGAATATTCCGTTAAATGTTTTGATATGCAGGAAACAATCAGCATCCTGTCTCACTAGATTGCACCAATTAAAAATAATTACGAACAGACGCCCTTTCTATTTTTGGTGTTTTTGATCTATGATTTACTCAGGTTGTCCCCCTTCAAAAGTAATAATTCGTAAACAGTTTATCACTCTTCGGGAACATATTGATGACAAAATTCCGATACTGCGGTAAATGCATCTTATAGATCAGGACAAACAACCCAAAAACTCAATCTCTTATCTTGACTGAATGTTAACTAGTTATCTTCTTCTCACATTATTATTTTAATAAAAAAAAATAGTGGGATATATATGAGAGCGGTAGAAAAGAAACCCTTTACACCTCCTGATGGATATGACACCTTATAAAAATAGAAAAGAAAGATAATAAGTTAGTTACATTTAATTAAAAAAATCAATAAAATTTAATTTAATTTACGTTTCCTGTTATAATGATAGATAAAAAAATTTAGGAAGCTATGATACCTAAACAACCAAGATAACTTATATTTTTTATTGGAGGAAAACATAAAGTGACGGACGATTCCACTATGGACCATTCTCTGCACAAACGAAAATTGTCCAGAGGCCTTAAAAACAGGCACATACAACTCATAGCGATTGGGGGGGCAATCGGAACTGGTTTATTCCTAGGATCAGGGAAATCAATACATTTTTCAGGCCCCTCTATTTTATTTGCTTACATGATCACGGGTGTATTTCTCTTTTTCATTATGCGTTCACTGGGAGAGCTGCTCCTATCTAACGCGGGGTATCACTCTTTTGTTGATTTTGTAAGAGATTATTTAGGAAATATGGCAGCATTTATTACTGGCTGGACATACTGGTTTTGCTGGATCTCACTTGCTATGGCTGATTTAACAGCTGTCGGACTTTATACCCAATATTGGTTTCCTGATGTACCCCAATGGATGCCAGGGTTCATTGCGCTTGTGATGTTGCTCATTATGAATCTCGCGACTGTCAAACTTTTTGGAGAATTGGAGTTCTGGTTCGCGTTAATCAAAATCATCGCAATACTGGCACTGATTGTTATCGGTATTGTCTTGATCATAAAAGGATTTTCCACACAGTCAAGCACAGCCGCCTTCACGAATCTTTGGAGTCACGGCGGCATGTTTCCAAATGGTTTACATGGATTTATTCTCTCATTCCAGATGGTCGTGTTTGCGTTTACGGGCATTGAACTTGTGGGGCTTACTGCAGGCGAAGCAGAAAACCCAGAAAAAGTAATTCCTAAAGCCATTAACAATATTCCTATTCGGATTTTACTTTTTTATATTGGCGCTCTTCTTGTGATTATGAGTATTTATCCATGGAATATCATCAATCCTGCTGAAAGCCCATTTGTTCAAGTATTCTCAGCGGTCGGTATCATAGCAGCCGCCAGCATCATAAATTTTGTTGTACTGACATCTGCTGCTTCAGCTGGCAATAGTGCTCTATTTAGTACAAGCCGGATGGTATACTCGCTTGCCAAGGATCATCATGCACCTGAACCATTGCAAAAGCTGACTGCCTCAAATGTACCAAGCAATGCCTTGTTCTTTTCAGCCATTGCTATTCTGATTGGTGTTATTCTGAACTATATAATGCCAGAGCAAGTCTTTACGCTTATCACAAGTGTTTCTACTATCTGCTTCATCTTTATTTGGGGCATTATTGTGATTTGCCATTTGAAATATCGGAAAACAAGACCAGATGTCGCAAAGGTGAATACATTTAAAATGCCGCTTTTTCCATTATCCAATTACGTAACACTGGCTTTTCTAGTGTTCATCCTGGTGGTGCTGGCACTCGCGAAAGATACGCGTGTTTCTCTATTTGTCACTCCAGTTTGGTTTCTCTTATTGATGATTGCGTATAAAGTTCGTAATACTAAGTGAATATCATAAAAAAGACAAGGGAGTTATGATCCCTTGTCTTTTTTGTGTGCTTGCGAGGCACTAAAAAGCTTATTGTCCTTATAGAAATCAATGTATCAGGTAAACTGCAGAAACTAAAGGGCCTTCTATATATTTTCTGCTAACAATAGGATATTGCTTGTTTTATGATCCCGCTCAGTTAGTGACATGATGTTTTTCCATACGAATATCTACCAATACACTTATGAGGAAAATAAAGAATCCTTATTTATCCATAGACTCCGTATAAATGGCCGCTCATCAACTCAAACCAGTTTTGATACCAAACCCAACTAGCATGATCCCCGTTATTTTTTGAAAAGCTTTCTGGAACTTGGGATTTTTCATCCATTTTTTTGCGTAATCAATTATATAAACGAGAAAGAGGAACCATAACACCGCTAAAAGGGTGAGAATCGAAGCTAATATAATAAGCTGCTGGTTTACATTTCCCTTCAGATTGATGAACTGGGGCATGATCGTGACATAGACCAATACCGTTTTGGGATTGAGAATGTTGCTAAGAGACCCTTGCATAAAGGAAGATTTATAGTGTCGTTTCGGAGAAATTGCTGCGGTTTTTGCTTGGGCTTGCATGTCGTCTAAAGAGAACATATTCTTTGCAAAAAAACTTTTTATCCCTAAATAAATTAAGTATGCTGCTCCCAAATATTTGATCGTTGTGAAAAGAATCACCGACTTGGCTATAACCATTGATAAACCTAGAATGGCAATAACCGTCCAAAAAGAAAGTCCCGTTGCCAATCCGAGAATATTATAACGGCCAGCCTTTGCGCCATACCTAAGGGTATTTTTCATAACAAGCATCGTATCTGCTCCTGGAATGATAACCATCATAGCAGCTATTGGTATGTATGCGAGTAAGCTGTGCATGTTCTTTCCCCCTTTAAATGAATCCCCTAATACATAGTGACTACAAAAGTAACTCCTTATAAAAAGTGTATCAATACGTTTGGAAAAAATCAATATGGTTTGTTAAAATAGCGATTACAAAGGCAGCGACTGCTTTTTATATTGGAGGATGTATGAAGGAGAATATATTAGACATTTTAAAAAACCTCAATTTTACCGAATATGAATCAAAAGCTTATCTGGCCTTATTGCAAGAATCGCCTTTAACAGGCTATGCGGTAGCCAAAAATTCCGGCGTGCCTCGTTCAAAAATATATGAAGTCTTGGAAAGCCTTGTCTTAAGGGGAGATATTTTTGTAAGTCACGGAAATACGCCCCAGTATGTCCCCGTACCCGCTAAAGAACTGGTTAAAAACCGCCGGCGTAAAGCGGAAGAGAATTTTGACCAGGCTGAAAAATACTTTGAAAAATTTGAGCAGACCGCAAATGACCGGGAAAATATCTGGAATATCACCGGCCGCAATGAAATTCTTGAAAAGGTGAAGGCTTGTATATCATCAGCAAAAAAAAGAATCCTCTTAGAAATATGGAAAGAGGATTTTAAAGAAGTGGAATCAGAACTTAAACAGGCGGCAAATAAAGGTGTCATCGTCACTATTATTGCGTACGGAGAGATCGCATCTGATTTTGCTAATGTTTATCTTCATGATATGAGCAGTGAAATTACAGAAGAGTATGACGGACGGTGGCTTGTTTATAGCGGAGATGATTCAGAAGTTGTAGCAGGTATTGTCTCTCTTGGGAACGATAGCCGCGCTGCATGGACAATGCATGTAGGGTTAGTCATGCCTATTACAGAAGTAATCATTCATGATCTGTATCTCATGGAAATTATGAAGAAGCATAGAGGGCTTTTAGAAGATAGTTTTGGAAAAAACCTCATCCAGTTACGCCGCAAATTTTCAATCCACTCAGATTTTAAAAAACATTACTTGGAATAGAACTGTATATTATGTAACCAAAAAACATGGCTCGTCTCCACAAGCCATGTTTTTTTATGCACTCACCAATTAAAAGGATCTTTTCCGTTTATTTTTAAGCAATTGATCCTCCCCTCCCGCTCCTGATCATTTTTAAAAAAATGATATCTGCGCAAACTATTTTTTAAACTGCCTCGTCTATCCTAGGTACCATCCAACGATATACGTATATTCGAAAAGGAGCCCTTTATTGCAATGAAGAAAAAACAAACAACAAAAGCGTTGCTTGTCACGTGTATAACTGACCATAAGCAAGATTTCTACAGGTTAGCCTTCAGTTATGTGAAAAATCAAGATGACGCGTTAGATATTATTCAGGAATCTATAAAAAAAGCGCTCAGCTCAGTTGAAACGGTCAGAAACCCTGAGACAATAAAAAGCTGGTTTTATAAAATTTTAGTTCGTACAGCTATTGATTTTTTGCGAAAACAAAAAAAGGTAAAGGTGATGGATGACGAAACGATAGAGTTTTTAAGCTCAGGAAAGAAAGATCACTATAAGGACACTGATCTTCATGAAGCGCTCGACGAATTGCCGTCCCACTATAAAACAATTATTATTTTGCGTTTTTTTGAAGACCTCAAACTAGAAGAAATTGCGGAAATTACAGGGGAAAACTTGAATACCGTCAAAACGCGCCTTTACAGAGCATTGAAGCTGATGCGCATTCAGTTGACGAAGGAGGATCTTTCTTAATGGATAAGAGATTACAGCAATTAAAAGAAGAATATAAAAATGTTCAGATTCCTAAAGAACTGGATATCATTGTCGAAAAAGCCCTTCAGCAAAAACCAAAAAAGAAAAGAATCGTCATGTGGCCGACATCAGCAGCTGTCGCGGCAGCTATTTTATTCACTGCACTTGTCAACATCAACCCAGATGCAGCTCAAGCTATGTCAAAAATCCCTGTCATCGGCAAGATCGTCAAAGCCATCACTTTTATTGAGATCAAAGAAGAGAAAGATCAATCAAGCATCGATGTCAAAACGCCTGCTCTGTCGGGACTTTCTAATAAAGAGCTTGAAAACAGCATCAACCAGAAATATTTGAAAGAAAGCAAGAAGCTATACAAAGAATTTATACAGTCCACATCCAAAAACAAAAAAGGACATCTCAGCATCTACAGTGATTACGAGACAGTAACAGATACGCCAGATTTAATTTCTATTCGGCGTGATATTGAAAAAACACAAGCATCATCTTACACACAAAGCCGTTATATCACAATTGACAAAAAGAACGATATCTTACTTACCTTAAAAAGCTTATTTAAAGATGACCGCTATATCAAAGTCATCAGCCAAAACATCAAAGAACAAATGAAACAGCAAATGAAGGAAGATCCAAATAAAATCTATTGGGTCACTGACGAGATTGCAGAACCATTCAAACACATTCAGCCTGATCAAACGTTTTATATTACAGAAGACCATAAACTTGTGATTTCATTTGATGAATATGAAGTTGCACCCGGCTATATGGGCGTTACAGAGTTTAAAATTCCGACCAGTGTCATCTCAAATCTGCTCATGGGAGAACGTTATGTTCGATAACAGAAAAACATCCATGTCATCCTCTGGCATGGGAGTTTTCCCTTTCGCAAAGGGACCTGACAACTATCAAGAAGGCGTAATCTCGCAGCCAAAGCAACAAGAATATCTGCACATTATTGGAGGAATACCATGTATCACAAGACACAACATCACCGCTACATCACTGGACTCGATGGCCTTCGGGCCTTTGCCGTCCTGGCAGTTATCGCTTATCATCTAAACTTCAATTGGGCTAACGGAGGCTTCATTGGAGTTGATATCTTTTTTGTATTATCAGGCTATTTAATTACTTCTATCATATTACCGGCACATGGAAATGATATCAGCCTTGATTTTCGGGACTTTTGGGTGCGCCGAATGCGGCGGCTTCTGCCAGCGGCATATTTTATGATCATTTCTGCTGTTATTTGGGTCGTCGTGTGCAACCGGGAACTATTGCACACTGTACGCGGAGATGCCCTCTCTTCTCTCTTTTACATGAGTAATTGGTGGTTTATTTTTCATAAACTCTCGTATTTTGATAGCTTCGGCTCCCCGTCACCGCTTAAAAATCTTTGGTCATTGGCCATTGAAGAGCAATTTTATATGGTATGGCCGATGTTCTTGGTTGCTGGGATGTACATATTTAAAAACCGTGCTAAACTGGCGGCGGCGGTGTCATTGCTTGCGCTCTTTTCAGCCGTGATGATGAGCGTATTGTATGAACCCGGCGGAGATCCGAGTCGCGTGTACTACGGCACAGATACTCGTTCGTTTGAACTTCTCATAGGGTGTGCTATGGCTCTAATATGGCCGATGAAAAGACTGTCTTCAAACAGGCTGTCAAACAAACTGAAGCGCCTTTTGCATGTCACAGAACTTTCGGCGTTTTGTGTTTTAGTATTGTGTGTCTATTTTACAGATGAATACGAACCTTTTCTTTACAGAGGCGGAATGTTTTTAATAAGCACTACCGCAGCAGTCCTTATTGCATGTGTATCCCACCCTAGCAGCTTTTTGGGCATTCTGCTTTCATGGAGGCCTCTTCGTTGGCTTGGAACAAGGTCATACGGTATTTATCTTTGGCACTACCCTGTTATTGTGTTAAGCACGCCAGTTCAAGAAATCGGAAACCCTGTTTTATGGCATATCGTGCTAAAGATCATCGCTACATTTATACTCGCCGAGCTTTCCTATCATTTTATCGAGAAGCCTATACGGACACAGGGATTTAGATCGTTTTTTCGCCGTATTTTTATCCATAGAATCAGAGAATGGAAAACGACATCTGTCGTCAGCAAAATGTCAATTGGTCTCATCATTCTCGCTACACTTATTTTTGCGGGAGGGCTGTCTGGGCTAGCCGGGGAGCAAAAGCACCCCACCAAATGGACGTATAGCTCACAAGAAACAAACGGTGATACCAGCCAGGCTTCTGAGGATAGAAAGAAAGCTGAAGCCAATGAAGACAGTGAAAACAATCCCGAACAAAAGACAACAGACTCCAATCAAGATCAAAAGCAAAACAAAGATAATGAACAAGAGACTAGTAAAAATAAACACAAGCAATCTCAGCAACAGAAAGAGCCGGCAGCTACTGATAAAGAAGTATTAGCTATAGGGGATTCCGTCATGCTTGATATCGCCTCCAGCCTTCGCCAGTCACTTTCACATGTCACAATTGATGGGAAGGTGGGAAGACAAATGTCTCAGGCTTTAGAATTGACACGGGAATACAAGTCTTTTAATCAGCCGAATAAAGCTGTCATCATTGAGCTGGGAACCAACGGCTACTTTACAAACAGCCAAATCGATCAATTGCTTACATCTTTCTCAAAAGCTCATATCTATCTTGTCAATACACGTGTGCCCCGACAATGGGAAAGCAAAGTGAATGAATCTTTACGGCAGCAGGCTGACGCGCGTGACAATATTACGTTGGTTGACTGGCATGCAGAAGCTCTCCAGCATCCGGAGTATTTCACCCCTGACGGCGTACACTTGGTTCCTCAGGGGGCTAAAGCTTTAACCGCTCTTATCGTTCAGGCAATTAAATAGATTAGCAAAAAAGAGGTCCTGCTGAGGACCTCTTTTTTTGCGATAGATCAATTCCAGTTACAGGCCCATCGCATGCACAAATTGCTTTTAAAAAAGGATTGCCTGTCACATTGATGACATGGACCAGGCATAAAACCTAATCTATTGGAAATTTATATTCTGCATTCTAAAATTATTCCTTCCGTTTCGTTCTCAATTTCACTTAATACGATAATAATATTCGATCCGTTAGTCATACTGTCACCCCTTTCGTTTATGATTCATTAATATTACAATATATTTCACTTTATGTAAATAATTAGGTTTAAAAACCTCGCAATCTCTCTGCCTAACTTGAGAAATGGCTGACTTATTTATGGTCCTAATGGATCTTTATTTCTAGCTGTGAAGACCTTATGTTTACCTATCGTTTCCGTGAGGGTAAGCAAATATAGAATGGGGGGATCATAGTGTCAGCTAATGCAGAAAATGAAATGAAAAAGCAAATAAATCGGTATGAGCCATTTTTCAAAAAACGATATAAAGTTCTCTATACAGTAAATGATTTTATCATTGGCGCTTTATTTTTCATCGGCAGCTTTTTCTTCTTTTACGATGAATTAATGTCTGCAGGAATATGGCTGTTTGCAGTTGGCAGCTTCCTGCTTTTAATCAGACCGACGATTCGACTGGTTCATGATTTTCATTACAGAAAGCATCTTGAGCGTCAATATCAACAAGGAGTGTCCTCTGACTAGTTTGAAGAAGCGAACAGTCTGAAACCTGTGGGGCATTCAAGTGCCGGGTCTCAATCAGACAGTCTAACTCAAACGGCAGGATGAAGGCAAAACGCCTGATTAAGTCAATAAAAAATCGAACTCCAATACACAAATATATAACTTTATAACTATTTATATATAAAATAATAGAAAAAAACCTAAAGTTTTATATCTTTCGGACGATAATAATAATAAGGCCGGCGCGATACTCCCTATAACATCCTTTTCAGTAGATTTCAATATCGTGCCGGTTTTTTTCACATGCTAAAGTAATCCCGCCATCTCTGGCGGGATTTATTTTTACCTACATTCCTGTCCATACATCTTTTACATATCGTTTTTGATCTTGCAGCGTCTTCAGCCATTCTGCTGACGCTTCCTGACTTGCTCCTTTGTCACCTTCATAAGCCGCACGCAGAGTGTTCTCTACTTCAGGAGCCATATGCGCACCATCGCCGCATACATAAACGTGCGCACCTTTTTCGATCAGTGAAATTAATTTCTGTGCATCTTGTTTTAGCAAGTGCTGAACATATACTTTTGGCTCGTCTTCCATTCGTGAATAGCATCGATGGACTGTTACCAAACCGTCGTTTTCCGCCTGGTCAAGCTCTTCTTTATAAAGATCGTCATGATCAGGACGGCGGCACCCAAAGTATAAATGAGCTTCGCCAAGCGCACTTCCTTCCTTCTTCAGAACGGACCTGGCCTGGATGAAACCTCTGAATGGCGCAATTCCTGTGCCCGGTCCCACCATAATAAGAGGGGTTTCGGGATCATATGGCAGCTGGAATCCAGATTGCGGCGTCCGAATGAAACAGGCAATCGTATCACCTTGACGGAGTCCGGCTAAATAATTGGATGCAACGCCTTTGTATTCTCCGCGTCCACTCCAAGCTGTCGCCTTTACAACTCCTACCGTCATACTGACCTTATTTGCTTTGACCTTCGGTGAGCTTGAAATTGAATAATATCTCGGCTTTAGTGATGGTAAAAGCTCTAAAAACCGTTCAAACGGCATTTCACAGGCCGGATAGTCCTCTAACAGATCCAGCATGGTCACACGTTTGGTCAGAACCTGTTCCTTGTACATTTCATCACTTGATATAAGCAATTCCAGCTCTTTTTTATGAGGCGGGCATACTGTATATGAAGCCAGCTCACGAAGCTGAAGCCTTGAAGCAGAATCCTGCAGCTCTACGTAGGATGATAATAACTCCGTAACTCTGATTGGCCGATCCAGCGGAAGGTGAGCCATATGCGGGCTTCCGTTCATTTTTATCACAGCATGCGGCTGCAAATCGAATCGATTGAGAACCCGTTGAACCAGCTCTTGGCTGTTTTTCGGCAATATTCCGATGTGGTCGCCTTCTTTATACGTTTTTGAATCAGGGAGCTGCAATTCTAAATGACGAGTCGAACGCAAACTACTTGCTAACTGAAGTTCGCGATTTTCAAGAACGATACCTTCAAACGCGCCATACGCTTTGGCAAGCGGTGTCTCCGTTGTTTCACTGAGAAACGTAATGGATAGTGAAGGCTTCGCTTCTTTCTCTGTTATTTCGTTCACATGAAAGGCTTCCATTGTTTCCTTCCAAAAGCGGTTCTCCCAAGACTCGCGATGGCTTTCAAAGTCGTCAGCCGCATCTCCTTCCCCAATGGATGTCAAACGTGATGCTCCTTTTGATGCCATCATGTCATCGATAAGGCGAGGAATTCGCTGATACGTGCTGGCCCAGCTCCGGTTTCCGCAGCCGAATACCGCATAGGAAACATCCTTTAATTGACCTTCCTCCAGCTCTCCCAGCCACTCGACAAAGCCAGCAGCATTATCAGGCGGCGCTCCATTATATGAGGCAGTCACAATGACAACAGCACCTTGGTCAGGGAGTTTTCCGATGTAATCATCAAGAGATGCAGTTTCCGCTGTAAAGCCGAGCCGGCGCCCGTAAGCAGCCAATTCACCCGCCATGCCTTCTGCGGTGCCGAGATTTGAACCGTAAAGAACGAGTAAAGGTGTGCCGTGTTTAGGTTTTGACTCGTTTTCCTTCGTTTCTTGCGCGGTGCCAGTCTGTTCTTTTTTCTGAACATTCATTTGGACCGTTTTCCTTTGTTTCACTGTAATTTTAAAATTATCCGGTTTAATTGTTAATGCCTCTTTGATTTTGAGCTCATAACCGGTGTGATTAATCAATTCAAAATGCTTTAACACAAGGCCGAGAACCATTGTCGCTTCTTGAAGCGCAAACTGCATCCCGATACACGCGCGCTGGCCGTTTCCAAACGGTTTATACGCATGGTGAGGAATATTCTCAGGGTTCTCAAACCGTTCCGGACGAAAATCTTCTGCATCTTCACCCCAAGCGTTTTGGTCTCTGTGAAGTTTTGGGATCAAGACGGAGACGGGCTGTCCTTTACTGATAGGATATTCACCGCCTAAAACTGTATCCTCCTTGGCATAAAGAGAAAAAGCAGGCGCTGTCGGATACAGCCTAAGCGTTTCATTGAGTACCATCCGGACATATTTCAGCTGCTGAATATGTTTATATTCTGGCGTGTCTTCCGTTAACACGCGATCGGCTTCCTCCTGAGCTTTTTTTAGTTTTTCTGGATGTTTAAGCAGGCAGTAAATCGCAAAGGAGAGCAAGCCGCTCGTTGTTTCATGGCCTGCAATTAAAAATGTGATGATTTGATATCTGATATTTTCATCATCCAGTGTCTCACCCGTTACAGGATCTTTTGCATAAAGCATGAGCGATAACAGATCCTTAATATTTTGATCCGGATGTGCTTTTCGCTCTGCTATTATTCTGTCGACCAGCGAATTCATCACTTCGATATCCTTTTGAAACTGCTGTCTCGTTTTGACCATCATCTTATCCTGCAGGCCCAGTCTTTTTGTTTGATTCATTCCCTCTTTTAAAGCCCGGAGCATGCTGGTGATAAACGGATGCTGTGTATCACGGTAAAAGCTGTTAAACCGATAGTTAAATCCGCATAACCCGATGGTATCTAGCGTCAGGCGGGTCATATCGTCCGCCACGTCAATTTCTTCATTCGGATTCAGCCGGCTCCATTTTTGAATCAGCTGTGTCGCGATATCCAGCATCATAGAATGATAGCCTTTCATTGCTTTTTGACTGAAGCTCGGCAGCAGAATACGATGGGCTTTCTGCCAATTCGGCTCGTGCGTCCAGCTTGTAAACAATCCGTCTCCTCCGAACTCACGCACTTTCAGCAAGCCTTTTCCAAGGTTTTTGTCAAAGCGGCTCTCGTCACACACTTCAGCAACGAGTTCATGGCCTGATACGAAAACGCCGGATACACCTGGAAAATCAAAACGGAAAATCGGCCCTAACTCATCAGCAATCCGCCATAAGGATTGAGAAAGCTGTTCCTTTTCCAAATGCGGGAGGTTTTTTAAAGGTCCGTATGTTTTCGGCTGAGGTATTGCACTTGCCTGTTTCATAAACATCTTCCTTTCTTTATTCTTCTGAAGTCAATGAATGAAGTTTAATCGCGTCCCAGCAGCACTGCTCCAATTCAGAAATCAAATCAGCATTCATCTCTATATCACCTTGTTGCATTAGCTGGTACAGCTTGAGAAATGCGCCTAATACAATCGCAATTAATACATTGGAGGGCAAGGAGCGGATCACTCCTTCTGTTTTTCCCTTATTAAAGAAATCGTCAAGCATTTGAGTCAGGTTTTCTATCATTTTTTTGCTTGTTTCATTCAAATAGTGAGCATCCTTTTTCGTCTCAAGGAAAAAAAGCGAGTAGTCGCTCTCCTTCGTAAATTGAACGAGACAGCAAAATATGTGGCGAAAGCCCTCTCTGACAGGCATTTCTGAATAATTGCGCTTTACCTTTTCTGAAAAGCGCTGAATGCTTTCTTGAAACAAAACATTGACGAGTGTTTCTTTGCTGTCAAAGTAGCGGTAAATCGTGCCTGTACCAACTTCAGCTCTTTTTGCTATCATTGGGATGGTGGTGGCATCAAATCCTCTTTCCGTAAAAAGCGATAGCGATGCCTTCATGATCAAATCGTATTTACTGATAAGTGCGGATGCCATGTAAACTTAAAACCTCCGTTTCTATTAGGAATGAATATTCATTCCGCTTGTTCATAAATGATATCCACTCTGCCACGAATCACCTCTTACCCATACTTATGTTTATAGTTTATATGAAAAAAACTTTTTTTAATATAAATGCTATGCAAAATATATAAAATTAAGAAAATATACCCAATCCTCTAGATGTCAGAAGTCTGGATATATTTCCCGAGAAATTTTTTATTTAACAGCAATTATACAAAGACACGAATCACGTTCGATGACAGAAATGTCTCTAAAATGCTGATCTTGCAGCAATTGAATATATTTTTTCTCGCTTTTTTCTGCATTGTTATCAATACTGATGTAAAATCGGCCGTCAATTTGAAGCACTCGATAAATCTCTCTTAATGCGAGCCTGACATCAGTACAAGTCTGAACCGTATGTAACGAAAACACTTTATTGAAGGTACGGTCTTCAAAGGGGATCCTTTCCGGATGGCCATAGAGAATGTCCCCCTGATCTGTTTTCTTTTGCTTTCGGATTGCACGGGACATCTGTCTTACTTTTCGCTTAGAAGAATCGATGCTTTTGATGCTTCCCTTTTCAAGTTTTTCCGTTATTTTCTTAAAGACAGAGCCGTTTCCGGTTCCAATTTCTAAAATTCTGTCATTTTCTTGTATGTCTATAGAATCAATCATCATATGCTCAATTGTTTTCGTTTGCTTATATTTCCTAGAAAATAATTTCAATAGGTTAGATCGTTTATAAAGTTTGTTTTCTAGCATCTTAAACACCTGCTTTTGGTTTCCTGTGTTTATTTATTATATTGAAAAAATAAACATCGCTTCATTTCTTATACAGAATGAAGATATGAACTAGACGGCAATATGTTTAGAAATGTTTCAACAGAACTGAACATTTTCATTTTTTCCCGCAAAAAAGGCAGAAAACAAATTGTTTTCTGCCCGCTTTTTAATGCCAATGATATGGGAACATATACAGCCTTTGCTGCTGGTTCGCCAGTCTCTGCTGACGGAATGGATTGCCATAGCCGTGTTTGAAGGAATGCGGCATGGATGCATAACCATGGCCTATCGACGGCAGCCTTTTTTGTTGAAAGTTCATGATGCCATCACCTGCCCTTACATAAAGTGCTGCTGCTTTTTTATGATATGCAGGACAGCATTTCCTTGACAGCTTCATTCGCTACACTTGATCCTTCTCCATCGTATAATGCATCAATAGTTCCATTTTAAGCATATGTCATCTCTCCCTTCCTGTTTTTTATTTGCTCTTAGCGCCAGTTTGTCAAATAAAGATGTTTCAGCTGAGATTCTTTCATTTCGTCATAAATCTGCTCGATCTGCTGTTCTCGTTCGAACTCTTCCGGGCTTTTAAACCGTTTGTTGATCGTTAAAGTCAAAAAGAATAGGTTAATCGTCATATCGCTCACCCCCTTTCAAAGTCCGCTCCAAGCGAAATAACCCGCGGCATCTCCCTGCTGCGGGCACATAAAAAACCGCAGACAAAAGAAGACACCCATCCTCTACTGCCTGCGGGGAGTTGCGTATGTCCGACGATTCCGATTTTAATGCGTGCGATAAGCATCGGTTAAGGAAGGACACGAACTCTTCCACAGGCTGAATAAACCATTATACATTCCTTGTACATTACGTGAGCCACTAACTGGTCTGCGTCGTTGTCGCATTGTCATTTTGATTCAGCCTCCTTTGCTTTTTTTCTTACTTTGTAAGTATATCCACCAAATTCCATTTTGTAAACATCTTTTTCTAAAATTGGACGTAAATTGTGTGATTTATCGATTGTCTTTGTCCCTTGTTTATGAAACCTGCTTCATTTCTTTTCTTAAGCGGTCTTTCTTGTGATATGCAATAAAATAGATGAATCCGACAAACACGGCTCCTCCAATAACATTGCCGATAAAAGCCGGTATGAGGTTACCGATAAACTGCCCCCACGTAAACGAGCCGGCAAAAATGGCAGCCGGAATCACAAACATGTTGGCGACAACGTGCTGAAATCCGATTGCCACAAAGGCCATGACAGGGAACCAGATGCCAAAAATTTTCCCTGCCCCATCTTGAGCACCGAAGGAAAGCCAAACTGCAAGACAGACCAGCCAGTTACAGCCGATGCCGGAAACGAGAACCTTGCCAAAGCTCATATCAAGCTTTCCTTGCGCGACAGCAATCGTCTTTTCCAAATATGGCCCCGTTTCGGTTAACCCGACAAGATGACCGAAAAAGTAAGCAACAAACAAAGCGCCGATCAGATTCATAATGGTGACGATCACCCAATTAACCGCCAAATCCTTTAGTGATATTTTTCTGGAAAATAACGCCATTGCCACTGACATCATATTTCCTGTAATCAGTTCAGCCCCTGCAAGAACCACAAGTATCAGCCCTACAGGAAATACCGCAGCACCGATAAAACTGGACAGGCTTCCCCATTCTTTTGGAAGATCGCCGATCACCCTGATATCAAGCAAATAGCCGAATGCGATAAAGGCACCGCCTAAAAACCCTAGCACCAAGAGAGACAGCAGCGGAAGCTTTACCTTTTTCATCCCTGCTTCAATTGCTGCTTCTGCTATTTCATCCGGTTTCCGAAAACCCATACTACATACGCCTCCATTGTTTCTTCATTTTTACAGTTATAAAAGAAAAGCAACAAAAAAGGCAGCACTCAAATAACCTGTATCCATCAGGTGTTTGAATGCTGCCTAACTTGTTGCATACCCATACAACAACATCAAGCAGAATTAAGATGTTGGTAGAGAATATATACAGTTCGTGCATATATTCCATTGCTTTTGTCCTTCTATAACTGCAGTAAATACATCATAACAAATGTGACAATTTTGTGTCAACGGCAAATATGCTAGTTATAAAGGACTTCTTTTTGGTCATCAATTTTTCGATCAAAGACAAATACAGATACGGCGATATTTTCTTCAATTTTGATGTCAGAAAACAAATGAACAAGCTTAGCCCCGATCAGTTCCTCCATTCCTTCCGGCGTTTTTTTAGAGTAAAGGTCTTGAATCAGGCTTGTCCGGGCCGCATGCACCATTTCTCTTCCCTCAGGCGTGCGGGCGATAAACTGCTCGCTCGCGCTTAAATTGCCGTAGAGCGTTGACACAGCCATATTATCTACAAATACCGTGTGAATCCGTTCAGGTCCTTTTCCGAACAATTCTTTGCGAAGTTTTCGAATAATATCATTGAACTCATGAATTTTCTTTGACATGCTCATTACCCCTTCCGATTTTGCCTTCATAAAAGGCCGTTCCCGGTTCCCCTCAGGACATTTCACTTGGTTAAAATTTTCCTGTCATATTGTATTATAATAAATATCACTTTATAATAAAAGCAGTGTTGATGGATTTGTAATAGGATCTTGTTATGAGTCTATCGGTTTATAAAAATCAAGGATTGGTCTGTTAGTAAGACTTGCTAGTGAACTATTCCGCCATGTGTGTTTACACCTTCTGTGAATGAAAGACAGGTGTATCTATACATGGCTTTTTTTGACTTCTTGATAGAAAGATGGAGGGGAATATGAATATGATGGACGATAAGTCGATCAGTGTCCGCGTTGACGGAACAGAAATTCAAGCACGAGCAGGGGCCACAATTTTAGATATTTTAAATGGAAATGGGATTGAGTATCCGCAAATCTGCCATGTCCCAGAGGTTGACCCGATTCAAACATGCGATACATGCATTGTAGAGGCAGACGGAAAGCTGGTTCGTTCATGCTCTACGGTCGCTGAAAACGGAATGTCAATTGATCTTTCGGGAAATCGCGTGAAAGAGGCGCAAACCGAAGCAATGGACCGGCTGCTTGAAAACCATTTGCTGTATTGTACGGTATGCGATAATAACAATGGGAACTGCACGCTGCATAATACAGCGGAAATGATGGGGATCGAGCATCAAAAATACCCTTATACGCCAAAAGAAGATCCGTCTTGCGCGGTTGATATGTCTCACCCGTTTTACCGCTATGATCCAAACCAATGCATCGCCTGCGGCCAGTGTGTTGAGGTGTGTCAGAACCTTCAAGTCAATGAAACGCTCTCTATCGACTGGGAACGCGATCGTCCGCGGGTTATTTGGGATGAAGGAGTTCCCATCAATGAATCATCTTGTGTCAGCTGCGGCCAATGTGTCACGGTTTGTCCGTGTAATGCACTGATGGAAAAATCAATGCTTGGCCAGGCTGGCTTTATGACAGGTATCAAACAGGATGTCATGGAACCAATGATTGACCTTGTCAAAAATGTTGAACCGGGGTACGGCAGCATTTTCGCTATTTCTGAAGTTGAAGCGGCTATGCGTGAAACAAGAACGAAAAAAACGAAAACGGTATGTACATTCTGCGGCGTCGGCTGCTCCTTTGAAGTATGGACAAAAGGACGGGATATCTTAAAGGTCCAGCCTGTTTCCGACGCTCCGGTTAACGCGATTTCTACATGTGTCAAAGGAAAATTCGGCTGGGATTTCGTCAATTCTGAAGAACGGATTACAAAGCCTTTAATTCGTAAAAACGGGGCTTTTGTTGAATCTTCTTGGGAAGAAGCCCTCGATTTAGTCGCAAGCAGATTAGGTGCAATAAAAGAGACATACGGCAAAGGCTCTGTCGGATTCATTTCTTCTTCTAAAATTACGAATGAAGAAAACTATGTCATCCAAAAATTAGCGCGTCAGGTATTTGAAACAAATAACGTCGATAACTGCTCTCGCTACTGTCAGTCTCCTGCAACAGACGGGTTGTTCCGTACTGTCGGTATGGGCGGTGACGCAGGCACGATTAAAGACATTGCCAAGGCCGGTCTCGTCATCATTGTCGGCGCCAATCCGGCTGAAGGACATCCGGTGCTTGCTACACGAGTAAAACGTGCACACAAACTCCACGGACAAAAATTGATCGTTGCCGACCTGCGGAAAAATGAGATGGCTGAGCGGTCAGATCTGTTCATTAGCCCTAAACAAGGTACAGACCAAGTATGGCTGATGGCCGTTACAAAATATATGATCGACCAAGGCTGGCATGATCAAGCGTTTATTGATGAGAACGTGAACTACTTTGAAGACTATAAAGAAACACTTAAAACCTATACCCTTGATTATGCAGAACGCATCACAGGCCTCTCAAAAGAAAACATCATTCAAATTGCCGAGATGATTCGTGATGCTGACGGCACTTGTGTTCTTTGGGGAATGGGTGTTACTCAAAATACAGGCGGCTCCGATACGTCAGCAGCGATTTCGAATCTGCTTCTGGCAACAGGCAACTACCGCCGTCCGGGTGCCGGCGCTTATCCTCTGCGCGGCCACAATAACGTTCAAGGCGCTTGCGACATGGGAACATTGCCAGGCTGGCTTCCGGGATATCAGCATATTACGGATGACGAAGCACGTGCCAAATTTGAGAAGGCTTATGGTGTGGCGATTGACGGAAAACCAGGTTTAGACAATATCCAAATGCTTCATTCCATTGAAGAAGGTAAGATGAAGGCCATGTACCTTGTTGGGGAAGATATGGCACTTGTCGATTCGAATGCGAACCATGTGCATGATATTTTATCAAGCCTTGATTTCTTCGTGGTTCAGGATATTTTCCTGTCGAGAACGGCGCAATATGCCGATGTCGTCTTGCCTGCCGCTCCATCTCTTGAGAAGGATGGAACGTTTACCAATACAGAGCGCCGTGTGCAGCGATTGTATCAAGCACTTCCGACACTTGGAGACGCGAAACCGGACTGGTGGATTATTCAAGAAGTGGCAAACCGCTTAGGAGCCGGCTGGAACTACAGCCATCCAAGCGACATTTTCTCTGAAATGGCCAGCCTTTCTCCTCTGTTTGGAAAAGCCAGCTATGAGGTGCTTGAAGGCTGGAACAGCTTCCTATGGGGCAGCTTCACAGGTGAAAGCACGCCGCTTCTGTATGAAGACGGATTTAATTTCCCAGACAAAAAAGCCCGTTTTGCACTGTCTGATTGGACTGAACCTGCCGCTTTCCCTGAAGAATATGATCTTCACATCAATAACGGCCGGATGCTTGAGCATTTCCATGAAGGAAATATGACAAATAAATCGAAAGGCATTCAATCCAAAGTGCCGAATGTATTCGTCGAAGTATCGCCAGAGCTTGCACAGGAGCGCGGCATTTGTGACGGTTCACTGGTTCGCCTTGTTTCTCCGTTCGGAGCTGTTAAATTAAATGCGCTCATTACTGACCGTGTGCGAAAAAATGAACTCTACCTGCCGATGAACTCGACAGACAAGGATTCAGCGATTAACTTCCTGACTGGGCCTGCGGCAGATAAACGCACGAACACGCCTGCTTACAAACAGACGAAGGTTCGCATGGAGGTGCTTGGAGGCTGTGAAAGCACACCGCTTCCTAAAACAAACCCGCGTAACAAGAAACGGAATCCGCAAAACGGCGTCGAGGCAGAAAGAAAATGGAATCGTCCTGGTTATGTCCATTTGACTGATTAATTGAAAGGGGGAAACGAAAATGGCCACTCCGATTACAACGATCAAAAAAGAAACAAAAACAGCGGAGCAAATCAAGCTTGAGAAAATTGAGGAGCTGAAGGAGCTGTTGACGGAAAATGAGGATGCCGTCTCGAAAACGATGACGTTAATGAGTGAACTTAATGAGCTTGGTATCTTTGATGCAGCGGCAAGCATGCTGAGGGCGAAAGAAGACATCGCCAAAATCGCGCTTGGCCAGGTATCTCGCGAGCCGGTCACAAACCTCATCAACACGATGATGGCGGCTGGAGGCGCTTTGACAAAGGCTGATCCTGCGTTTACAGGCAAGCTATTAGAAAGCGTGATGGCGGGAACCGAACAGGCGCAAAGCTTTTTAAAAGAAGACAAGAAGGTCGGCATTCTCGATCTCTTAAAAGCGATGAACGATCCCGATATCAACAGAGCAGTCGGCTTCGGACTTCAGTTTTTAAAAGGCATGGGAAAAGAGCTGCGGGAAGAATAACAAAAAACAGCCATCAGTTGATGGCTGTTTTTTTACTCGTCGGCTTCTTCCAAGCGCTTCTTATATACGAGTGAACGGTCGGCGCAAAAGAAAGCGCCGGCTAAAAACACGCAATCCGTCATAAACATAACCGATTTCTGGCCTAACGTTAAGCCCTGATCAGGAAGAACCGCGCCTATATATAAAAAAGTGCTGACTGCAAGCAAGGTAAAAGCGAAATGCTTGTAGTCTTCTTTTAATGATTTCATTCTATTCTTCTTCATAAGAGAATCACCTGCCAGATTCATAGTATACGACTATTATAATATAATCTGGCAGCTTACAGAGAAAGTAAATCTATCCATTTGTTATAAAATGTTAAGAGCCTGCTCGATATCTTCCAGCAAATCCTCTCCATCTTCTATTCCCACAGAGATTCTGATCAAGCCGTCCGTAATGCCGAGTTCAAGCCGGCGCTCTCTCGGGATAGAGGCATGTGTCATCCTAGCCGGAACAGAAATTAAGCTTTCTACAGCGCCCAGACTTTCCGCAATTGTAAACAGCTTAAGTTTGCCTAAAAAGGCATCCACTCGCTCTTCACTGCCAATATCAAAGGAGATCATGCCTCCAAAGCCTGATCCTTGAGATGTCGCAAGCTCATGCCCCGGATGGTTTGGAGAACCAGGGTAATATAACGTTTGAACAGCAGGATGTTGCTCAAGAAAGCTTGCAATTTTCCGGGCGTTTTGATCAATTGCTTCCATTCTGAGCCCCAGTGTTTTGATTCCTCTCATTAACAGCCAAGAATCCTGAGGGCCAAGCACGCCGCCTGTTGAATTTTGCACAAAATGCAGCTCTTCTCCTAGCTCTTTCGAAGCTGTAATAACTAAACCGCCGACAACATCACTGTGTCCGCCGAGGTATTTAGTCGCACTGTGAAGCACGATATCAGCGCCTAAAGTAAGCGGCTGCTGAAAATACGGGGTGTTAAAGGTGTTGTCTACGATTAGAAGAACACCCGCTTTTTTCGCAATATCTGCCATCAGTGATAAATCGGTGATTTTGAGAAGCGGATTTGTCGGTGTCTCAATATAAATGGCCTTTGTGTTGGGACGAATCGCTTTTTCCACTTCTTCTCTGCTGCTTGTATCCACAAAAGTTGATTCAATGCCGAGACGGTTAAGCACTTTTGTCATTACACGATATGTGCCGCCGTACACGTCATCAGTCAATACAACATGGTCTCCGCTGTTAAACAGCATCATAACACCTGTGATTGCAGCCATTCCAGAGCTGAACGCATAGCCTGCTTCCCCGGCTTCGAGCTCTGTCACAAGCGTTTCCAGTGCAGTTCTTGTCGGGTTGGCCGTTCTTGAATATTCATAGCCCGTATGCTGGCCTGCTTTTGGCTGCTTGTACGTGCTCACTTGATATATCGGTACGGAAACAGCTCCTGTTTTCTCATCACCTGTAATCCCGCCATGTACCATCATTGTTTTTTTCTTCATATCAGATGCCTCCTTCGTATATATGTTTGCTGATATACCGATCACTGCTGTCTGGGAATACTGTGACAATATTTGTTCCGGCAGACGATTTTTTCGCTTCCTCCAATGCCGCATAAAGCGCTGCACCTGAAGAGCTTCCAATCAGCAGGCCTTCTTTTTCAGCCGCTTCTTTTACAAGCCTAAAGGCATTCTTATCTGTTACCGTATATATTGCATCAAAATGGCTTTCATCCATATAGTCAGGAATAAACTCCATGCCGATCCCTTCTGTTTTATGAGCATGAGGCTCTCCGCCGTTTAATATGGAGCCTTCCGGTTCGACAATCACTGTTTTGACTGCGGGATGTTTTTCTTTTAAGAAGGATGCTGTTCCCGCGAATGTGCCTCCTGATCCTGCACCTGCGACAAACGTATGAATATTGCCGTCAAGCGCTTTCCATATTTCAGGGCCAAGCGTCTTATAGTAAGTCGATGGATTTACTTGGTTTTTAAATTGCAAAACACAATAGGAATTTTCAATTTCTGTCTCCAGCTGTATCGCTTTTTGAATAGCTCCCTGCATTCCGTCTTTACGCGGCGTATGGACGATTGACGCTCCCAGCGCCTGCATAATCTGCTGCTTTTCTTTGCTGAAATGTTCTGGGACACAGAAAATGGCCTTTAAGCCATGTTTTCTGGCGTTAAGGGCAAGTCCGATACCTGTATTGCCGGCCGTTGCCTCTATAATAACTCCCCCGGGCTTTACTTTGCCTGATTCCAGAGCGTCACGGATCAGCATGTCTCCCAGTCTGTCTTTTATGCTGCCGCCAGGGTTCATCATTTCCAGCTTGGCATATATAAACACTCCTTCAGGAATATCGAAATTCTTCAAGCGGAGAAGCGGTGTATTCCCAATCAGCTCAGTAATGTCCGTAATAACTGTCATATATGTCCTCCTCCTTGATAGAGGTTGTTTTAAAGAAAACGGAGGAGAACACTCCTCCCGTTTTAATGAATTCGTTTGATCACTTTTAACACAAGCTCTGTTGAGTTAACAGCGGCCTGCTCTAAAAATTGGTCAAATGAAACATGTGATTCTTTTCCTGCGATATCAGATAATGCTCTGATCACAACAAACGGCGTTTTAAATTGGTGGCACACTTGAGCGACTGCCGCTGCCTCCATTTCAACCGCATACAGATCAGAAAATCTCGCACGCACCTCTTCGACCCGCTTCGGATCATTCATAAAGGAATCGCCTGTTGCGATTGTTCCCTTTGCAACTTGAATGCCATCAAGCTCAGAAATCGCTTCTTCAGTAATGCTGATCAGCTTTTCATCTGCGGCGTAAGCAGCCGGAAGGCCTGGCACCTGTCCGTATTCATAGTCAAAGGCCGTTACATCTACATCATGATGGCGAACGTCAGTAGAAATGACGACGTCTCCCACATTCAGTGTATGATGAAATCCGCCAGCTGAGCCTGTGTTAATCACATAATCAGGCTTGTAGCGATCAAGCAGAAGTGTCGTGCTAATCGCAGCATTCACTTTTCCGATTCCTGATTTTAAAAGAATGACTTCAGTTCCTTCATATTGGCCTGTTGTAAATTCACAGTGCGCGATCGTTTCTGTTTTGGCATTTTCCAGTTTGTTTCTTAGGATGGTTACTTCTTCTTCCATTGCTCCGATGACTGCTAGTTTCATCTATACACATTCCCTTCACTTTACCGTTTGATCGCCTCCATTATCCACACGAAATCGTTTTGCTGAATGAATTGGACTGCAAAACCTTCAGCTGTAAACATCTCTTTCATCGTTTCCAATGTGGGATAATGCTCCGTCTTTAAATCATTCGCCAGCTGATAAAAGCCCTGAGAACGCGCTTTATCAATAGCTTGATTATACGCTTCTTCATGTTCAAAGACAGTATCGGCAAACACTATTTTATCATGCATGTGAAGGTATTTGCCATATTGCTTTATTGCGGCTCGTTTTTCTTCGTCAGTTAAATGATGAAAAGCATATGAACTGACAATCGTGTCAGCCTGAAATGGCGGTTCAGGGAATGTCAGGAAGTCTCCGTCGACAATTTCTGCCCTGCCGCGGAGCTTGTCAGATGCTAACTTGCGCATCGCCGGAGATGGCTCGACACCAAATACAGATTTTCCCGCTTCAAGCAGTTTCGCTGTCAAGTTGCCGGTCCCTGGCCCAAATTCTAACACACGTATTCCTGACCGGCTGACAATGGCATCCAAAATGTCATTATAGCCTCTGAACGCCTCTTTATACTGAATATCAAAACCTTGAACTGTTTGATCATAAGTTGCGGCCCAATCCTCAAAGAGAGGGATAAATTCACGCCCCATAGTTGTCACACTCCATATTTTATAATTCCTATAAGTATACTATGAATTAATGATGGAACAGTTCCTATCTTACCACATCTTTTTGAAAGTAGGTACTAAAACACTTTGTGTTTTTTATCCAGTCATATATTGCGTGTATAGCATAAAAAGGCTTATACTTCATATGACTTGTAAAGGCGGAGGGGTCAAAAGATGAATTTTCAATTGGAACTGATTAAAGACAAAGTAGAATTTTTCGAAGCGGCATCCCTGCAGGAGCTTGAAAAGAAAATCAACACACAAATTGAAAACAATAAAGCAATCATGCTGCGTGTGAAATCTGTCTCGCATCAAACTGCTGTGGCAGACGGAAAATTTTTTTACAGCGCCGTTGTTCATTTCGCAGCTGAGGTGTAAAACAAAAGCAGCCGAAAGATTCGGCTGCTTTTGTTTATTTTAATTTTTCTACTTTCGTGGGCTTCCAGCCTTTTCCGTCAACCCATGTAATCGTTACCTGGTATTTCTCTCCGCTCGTTTTATCTAAAATCTTACCTTTGGCATCCTGAGGGCTGCCGTTATTTCCGAGCCAGAGGACGGTCATGTTATCTGTTGAAACACCGGTTGCATATGATATGGCTTTCAGCATTTCGGCCCAGTCTTGTGAGCTTGAATCATAAGTGGCGGCATGCTCACCCTTTTGCTCAGTTCCGACTGCTTTCCAGTCAGGATTTTCATACGTTTTTTCCACATCACTTGATGAGCCGCCTTCTGTGACTTTTGCGTCTTTAAGTGGGTCATCTGAATCTGAGCTTGAGTCTGAATCTGAATCAGAGTCATCACTTTTAGAAGAATCATCTTTTTTGGAATCTGAATCAGAGTCAGAAGATTTCTCAGAATCCTTTTCGCTTTTGTCAGATGTATCTTTCTTACTGTCTTTTATATCCTCATCCGATTTCTTTTCCGTCTTTCCTGAAGCCGGAGATTCCTGTTTTTGCGCCGTTTCAGAATCCTTGCTGACATCTTTGCTAGAAGGACTGTTAATGAACAGATTGGCTGCTACTACAACAATTAGAATAGATACGATTGCGATTAAGATGTTAAGCACTAAATTAGCTTTCCTGCGCTTATCACGGTTTTCATAACGAGATTGATTATTGCTCAATAATTCTGCACTCCTTTATCCCTCTTGGCTCAGCATATATTTTATCATGTGCTGAGAAGTTGTTCTATTTCTGATTGATTTCAATTTCGTGTACTTTTTTAACAATATCATAAAAAACCGAATTTGTCAGAGCCTTATCCCCCGGCGTATCCATGTGTAAAACGACAAGCGCGTATTTCGGCTTATCCGCGGGAAAATACCCGGCAAACCATTTTTCATAAAGCGTTTCTTTTTCTTTAGAAAGCTTGCCTGTCTGGGCGGTGCCTGACTTCCCTGCTACAGTATACGAAAGATCCTGAAACCTTCTGCCCGTTCCGGAAGGAGATTCCACCACCCGCCGCAGCATTTTTTGAAGCTGCTGCGCCGTATATTTGTCTATCGTTTCTCCTTTAAGCTTCTGATCTTTAAACTTCACAAGCGTTGTACCATTTTTGTATTCAATCTGCTCTGCGATTTTGATCTGCCGCTTTTCTCCGCCGCGGGCGATTGTCGCCATCATATTAGCTACCTCGAGCGGTGTTACCTTTACATTTTTCTGCCCGATCGCTGTTTGTGCAATTGCTTTTTTGACTGATTTGTCTTTTTCATCCCCCCAAATCACGCCGCTTTTTTCATTATAGAGTTGGCGGAAATCTGACTCGTGGTACAGTTTTCCTTCCCAGCCTGCCCGATCTGTAAGGGACAGCTTTTCTGACATGTCTTCAATGACGGAATGGTCTTTCTTCATTAATTGTTCGGCGAGACTTGTAAACGTGTAATTGCAGCTTTGCGCGAAACTTTCTTCAAAGGACAGGGTTCCTTTATCGTCCCCCGGTTCGCCGTACAAGTTTAAATTGCAATTAAAGGTTTGACTCGGCTTTACCGCGTTTTGCTCAATCGCAGCTGCCGCTATCACAGTTTTAAAAACGGAGCCGGGATAGATTGGCGTCAGCATGTAATTTTGAAGCGTGTTTTGCCTGGACACATCGGCATCCGGTTTGCTTACGATGCCCAATACACTGCTCTTTTCGATGTCCAGCAGCACCGCTCCTCCTTTTTTCAGCCCCTGATCATCTAGTATGCCTTCTATCGCTTTTTGAATGCTGTGATCAATTGTTGTTTTGACTTGCAGCGGATAAAATGAGTTGGCCTCAGCTGTATATTTGACGTCCATGCCGAACAAAGGGTTTCCTTTTCCGTCCACATGATACAAAAGCTTCGTGTCCTGTTCCGGAAGCAAAAACTCATCAAATGTCCGCTCTAAACCAGTTGTGCCGATTTTCGTTTTAATCGGCAGGTTTTCCTTATCAGGATACTTACTGCGGAGAAGCGCCGGATCTTGATTGGTTGTGCCTATCGTATGCGAGGCAAGACTGGGCTTGTCTTCATTTTCCATATATACGCCGTAAATGCCAGGATATTTCAAAGAATTGATTTTTGTAATAGATTCCTTCGAAAGTGTTTTGATTTTCTTTTGATGTAAAATGACTGGTTTTTTCGATTTGGCAAGAGTCTGATGCAAATCATCTTCAGTCATGCCGAGAATCTCTGCGACTTTTTTAATCGGCCAATCCTGTGTTAACAGAAAAGGGAACAAGACAACCGCAGGCTCGCTTGTGCCAGTCAGTGCCTGGCCGTTTCGATCTAAAAACGATCCTCTGCCATCAGAAATGAGCACTTCCTCCGTTCGCTGATTGACACTTTCCTGTATTAAATTAATTTTCTTTTTAGAAAATGATTCTGTGAAAAACAGCTGAATTTCCGCCAGCCTCAGCAGAAGCAGAAAAAACACGATTAAAAAAGCCAGAACAGCCAGCTTCATTCGTTTCGATATCTTCATAAAAAAACACCTCACCCACATTGTGGACGAGGTGTTTCTTTGTTAAACGGATATTATGAAATTTTCACAATTTTCACGAGCATTTCTCCGCCCGGTGTCTGAACTGTGACTTCATCATCTACTTTTTTGCCAAGCAGGCTTTTAGCAATCGGCGAATCGTTTGAAATTTTTCCTTCAAACGGATCAGCTTCTGCGCTTCCGACGATTGTATAAGATTCTTCATCGCCATCAGGCAGTTCGACGAAAGTGACGGTTTTCCCTAAACCGACAACGTTAGAGCCGCCGTCATCTTCAATGATTTTCGCATTGCGGATCATATTCTCAAGAGTCGTTACACGGCCCTCTACGAATGCCTGCTCTTCTTTCGCTGAGTCGTATTCAGAGTTTTCGGAAAGATCCCCAAAACTTCTCGCGATTTTGATGCGCTCTACTACTTCTTTTCGTTTAACCGTTTTCAAATATTCTAATTCTTGTTCAAGTTTTTGTTTTCCTTCTACAGTCATAGGAAAAACTTTCTCTTGTGCCATGTCCCTTCACTCCTTCTGGTTGTCCCTCAACATCTTCGATTATGTATGAGAGCATAAACTAAAAATACAAGAATGAGAACACAGGGCAGTCCTCGTTCTTCTCTCCCATATTGGTACTGTTTATCTTAAACTGAATCTTGTGGTTCTGCAAATATTTCGCGTTTATAAACAGGGAAAGAAGGGAATTTTACATCCCCTTCCTGCCTATACATAATATGGTCAGAGTTATTTATGTCTATGCTATGGTATTACAAAATCGCGTTTTGTTCAAGAATGGTTTGAATTTTTGTGACCATCAGATCAATTGCAACGTGATTTTGTCCGCCTTCCGGGATAATAATATCAGCGTACCGCTTTGTCGGTTCAACGAATTGATTGTGCATCGGGCGGACAACAGACACATATTGTTCAATGACAGAATCAATAGAGCGCCCGCGCTCATTAATATCTCTCATAATCCGTCTGATGATGCGCAAGTCAGCGTCTGTGTCTACATAAAGCTTGATATCCATCAGGTCGCGCAGCCTTTTATCTTCAAGAACAAGAATGCCTTCAAGAATAATCACGTCTTTCGGCTCTACGTGAACCGTTTCTTCCGACCGTGTGTGGAGCTTATAATCGTAAATCGGCTTTTCAATCGGACGGTAATTCAATAGATCTTGAATATGCTCGATTAAATAGTCATTATCAAACGCAAGCGGATGATCATAGTTTGTATTCAGCCTTTCTTCAAATGGAAGGTGGCTTTGGTCTTTATAATAGAGGTCTTGCTGGATCATTAAAATCGAGTGTCCTTTGAATTGTTCATAAATTGAACGTGTGACACTCGTTTTTCCTGAACCGGAACCTCCTGCGATTCCAATGACTACTGGACTCTTACCCATGGGTGATTACTTCCCCTTTCTCATCATGTTGCTCGGATAAATCTTTTTGTCTAATTTGAATTTGACAATTTGCAGGGGATGGCGGGCAGCGTCTAGCTCATTTCCGTCTTCGTCCCAAATGGTATCAATTGTATGTGTAAAGTTTTCGATTTCCGGACCAAAAAATTCCACTTCGTCACCTTTTTTGAAGAAATTGCGCTGCTGAAGAGTGACCATTTGTGTATCCTCATCATAATTCAGCACTAAGCCGACAAAATCAAATGTTGTTTTTTTGCCGTGCTCGCCGAACATTTGCTCTTCATAGCCTGGTGTTCCTTCGAAGAAGGCTGTCGCAGTGTCACGGTTGGCGCATTTATCAAGCTCTTCCAGCCATTCTTTTTGAATCACAAAGTTATCGGGATCAGCGCAATAAGCGTCAATTACTTTACGATATACGCTGACAACTGTCGCTACGTAGTGAATGGATTTCATCCGTCCTTCAATCTTTAAGCTGTCGATGCCCATTTCAATCATTTTCGGAATCGACTCAATCAGCTTCAAGTCTTTCGGACTCATTGCAAACGGAGCATCTTCTTCACTGTATAAAGCAACGGCATTGGCCCCGTCGGTTTGATATAAATCATAATCCCAGCGGCATGACTGGCAGCAGCCTCCGCGGTTGGAATCGCGGGCTGTCATGTGATTGCTCAGGACACAGCGGCCAGAGTATGCAATACACATCGCACCGTGGATAAAGGATTCAATTTCGATATCTACTTTTTCTTTCATTTCTCTGATTTCGAGCGCGCTTGTCTCACGGGCCAGCACCACACGGTCAAGCCCTTCTTCCTTCCAGAACTGAACAGCCTTCCAGTTGGAGAGAGATTGCTGCGTGCTCAAATGAACCTCAACGTGAGGCGCTACTCTGCGGCAGGTTTCGATAATAAGCGGATCGGCCACAATGATGCCGGCAACGTTGGCGTCGCCGAGAGCTTTTAAATATTCTTCAAGCCCATCAATATTCTCGTTATGAGCAAAAATATTTGTTGTGACGTAAATTTTCGCGCCGTATTTTTTCGCAAATTCCACGCCCTCTGCGATTTCTTCAATCGTAAAGTTATCCGCATTCGAACGAAGCCCGTATTCCTGCCCTCCGATAAAGACGGCGTCCGCTCCGTAATGTACAGCAATTTTCAGTTTTTCAAGATTCCCCGCAGGCGCGAGAAGCTCTGGCTTTTTCGTAATCACACGCTTACCATCAACTATTTTAGAAATCTTATCATTTACGGCAGTCATAGCGTAACCTCCTTTTCATTAATAAACCGTTTCTTTAAAGAAGAAGCCGGTATCTATTTTTCTGTTTACTGGCTGAATGTTTTCAATGCGTTCGATCCAGTCTTCTTTTTTCGCTTCATATTCGTCACGGTTTTCCGCACACAGATCAATCGCTTCTCTGTACATGCTGGTGACTTCCACTAAGTATTCAGATGATTTCAGAACACCGTCGATTTTGAACGAATCGACTCCTGCATCTATTAGATCTTCAAGTTCATCAATGATACACACATCGTTCGGGCTCATGATATGTGTGCCGTTCTCATCTTCGAAAATCGGATATTTATTATGGCGTTCCTTATCATGCAGGAACATGCCGGATTCTTTTTTCTTTCTTTCAATGTCCATGACTTTTCCTTGGTATTCGAAATAGTTTCCGATCAAGGAACGTTTCGATTGGAACATGCAGGTCATTCCATGCACCTGAACTTCAATTTCAACTTCTGCGTTTTCTTTGATCTCGACAATGCTGTCCATATTTAATTCTCTGGCAAGCACAGATCGAGCCGCGCCTTTACGTCCCCAGTAGTTGCATGTGTAATAGTTGGTTCCTGTCGTTTCTGTGCTCCAATGAAGCTTCAGATCCGGCGCTGATTCACGTGCAGCCATAAGAACGGCAGGATCGCCGAATACAGCTGCATCAACGCCCGTTTCCGCTAAGAAAGCAAGATAATCGCCTAGTTCTCCCACTTTATCGTTATGAAAAATTCCGTTTACGGCAACGTATACTTTTGCTCCTTCGTTATGGGCAATGTCTACGGCTTTCGTTACATCTGCACGTGAAAATTCCCCAGCTAATCTCAGACCGTATCTCTGTTCCCCAACTAAAAACGCAGTTGCCCCCGCCTGAATCAGCGGCAAAATGTCTGCCGTACTTGTCGGTGTGACTAAGAGCTCTGGTTTTTTCATGACGTTCACCTCTTCTTTTTACTAATCGCAAGCCCGTCCCCAACAGGGATAATCGCAGTTTGATAATCCGGATGATTCATCAGCCAATGATTATACTCATCGATTTTCGATACCAGCCTGCGCCTTCTTTTTGATTCTATTTTGCTGTAATCCTCTGCCACCAGACCTTTAAACAGCACATTGTCTGTTAAAATCACCCCGTCTGGCGAAAGCATCGGTTCATATAAGTGAAAAAAGTTTTGATATTGACCTTTAGCAGCATCAATGAAAATCACATCATATGGCGCTGTGACATGAACGGCTTCTGCTAATTCAAGCGCGTCCCCGTAAAACACATGGATTCGGTCATCAAGCTGAAAATCCTTTATGTTGTGAACAGCTTCCTCATGGCGTGTCTCATTGCGTTCAATCGTATATATTTCTGCAGACGGCAGTGCCAGCGCCATTCGGATGGCCGAGTAACCGATAGCCGTTCCGATCTCCAGTATTTTCTTCGCCTGTTTGACTGACAGGATTTGGAGCAGCACTTCTATGCCCGCTTTTTCCATAATCGGAACATGATGTTCTTCCGCATATGCTTCCAGCTTCCTCACGTTATCCGGCTGAGGCTTCAATAATGCTTCTATATAGTCATTTATTTGTTCATAGCGGTCTGTCACAACAAACAGCCTCCCGTTCTAAAAAGGAGTGCCCCAGTCTTTGACACAGGACACTCTCTGAGCACAACTTGTATACGTTAGTAAACAACCCGATATATTTTATCATAAAACCTTACGAAATGCGAATAAAAGGAGAGCTTTTGCTCTCCTTTTATTTCTGATTTTTTGCCGAAATATATTTTTCTTTTGCTTTATTATGTTCTTTTAATGTTTTCGTAAATACGACCTCACCGTTTGATTTTGCTAAAAAGTACAGATAGTCCGTTTTATCCGGATGAAGCGCCGCTTCCCAAGAAGACATTCCGGCATTGGCAATCGGACCTGGCGGCAGACCGGTGTTTTTGTACGTATTGTACGGCGAATCGATTTCAAGGTCCTTATAAAGCACCCGGTCTTTATGTTTGCCAGCCGCATACAAGACGGTCGGATCTGTCTGAAGCGGCATCTTCTTTTTCAGCCTGTTATAAAAGACGCTGGATATTTTATGGCGATCGGCTTTTTCAGTCGCTTCCTCTTCGATCAAAGAAGCCATCGTCAGCAGCTTATGCACAGAAAGCTTTTCTTTCTTCATTTCTGTTTTGTATGTCTTCACATAAGAATCTGTCTGTTTCATCATCTCAGTTATGATGTCCTCAAGCGACGTATCCGGATCGTGGAATGGATATGTAGCCGGGAATAGGTATCCTTCCAGCGGATGCTTTATATTTTTCTGAAAAACATCGTTTGTAACGGTGTCCGGAAATTCCTTTTTCAGCTGATTGATAAACGTTCTATCGTCCAGCTTTGTCATGACCTGTTTTGTTGAGTATTTCGTTTCCTCAGCAATGGCTGTGGCGATTTGTGTCAGCTGTTTCCCCTCAGGCACCGTAATTTGAAAGGCGTAGCTTGTAGCCCCGTTTGTCAGCTTCTTGATAATGGCATCCAGATCCATTCCTTTGTTCAGATGATAGTACCCGGCTTGGAATCCCGAAGCTTTTTTATATTTCACATAGTACTGAAATGCCTTTTCACTTTTTATGACATTGTTTTCCTTCAAAATCGATGCGATCGCAGATACAGATGATCCGCTCGGAATGTTAATATTAACTGTCGTTTTATTGTTTTTTTCAACAGGTTCCAGAAGTGATTTCCCATATAAAAATGCTCCGCCTATGATGAGAAGCAGCACAATAACGGAAGACAGTACAATTCTTTTTTTATTTAGAAATGATTTTTTTTGCTGATTAATATACATAAGGTCTCCTCCCATCAGCTTTTATACTACATGATTCATGCTGTTTCGGCAATTTATTACAAAAAAACGTCTCTTGATAAGCAGAAAAAAAGCCGGAGCAGTATAGGCTCCGGCTTTTGCGCGGTTTTACTCTTCGTCTTCTTCCGCTAAAAACGTGTTTAATGTCTCTTCGATCATATCCCATTCTTCATCGGTTTCGATCGGGAATAGTTCGCCGTCTTCACCATCTTCGTTTGGCGTAAAGCTGGAAGCAAGAATTTCTACTTCTTCGTCATTCTTTGTTTCAATTGGGTAGTACAAAACATAAGATTTGCCAAACTCTTCGTTTTCAAATGTAAACAGCACTTCGCAAAGCTGTTCATTTCCTTGATCGTCAACAATTGTAATATTTTTTTCGCCGTGTTCCATTATATTCACCTCTGGCTTTAATTTAAACTGTCAAGATATCCTTGCAGAATCATAACAGCCGCCATTTTATCAATGACTTTTTTTCGTTTCTGCCTGCTGACATCAGCGGCAATCAGCATTTTTTCAGCCGCCATTGTGGTAAGACGCTCGTCCCACAGCACAACAGGTACATTGTACGTGGTTTCAAGCACTTTCGCAAATGCTTGGCTGGCTTCGCCTCTCGGGCCGACAGTTCCATTCATGTTTTTAGGAAAGCCGAGCACGATCTTATCTATAGTATAGTCTTTTGTCAGTTCAGATAAACGAGGTAATCCGTAATCGCCCTCTGCTTCATTTATCTTTATGGTCTCAATGCCTTGAGCAGTCCAGCCCATTTCGTCGCTCAGAGCAACACCGAGTGTTTTGGTTCCTAAATCGAGCCCTAATATTCTCATTGTTTATTTACGCCTCTTTATGCTGTTCTAAATAAGACTTCACCAATTCCTCGATTAATTCGTCTCTTTCAAGTTTGCGAATTAAATTGCGAGCGTCACGATGCCTAGGAATATAAGCGGGATCACCTGACAGCAAGTATCCGACAATCTGATTGATTGGATTGTAGCCCTTTTCCTGAAGCGCGTCATACACTGTGATCAGCACCTCATTTACGTTAGTTTCGGCAGAATCATCGGAGAAATTAAATTTCATCGTTTTATCAAACGAGCTCACCGTTTTGCACCTCTTTCCCAAATTCGCAGGCAAAGTTCAGCCTGGGGTCCTTATCTTACCATCATTCTACACTACATGGGCAAATTATAAAACGGATTTCACCCAATCTTCTACAGAAGCCAAGGCTTCTTCTAATTTTTCCGGCTGCTTTCCGCCTGCCTGTGCCATGTCCGGACGGCCTCCGCCGCCTCCGCCGCAAACTTCCGCGGCTTGTTTGACAAGCTTGCCGGCATGAAGGCCTTTTTCAATCAGATCCTTAGTAACACCGGCAGAAATATTGACTTTATCATTTTGCACAGCGCCAAGCACGATGACCGCAGAGCCGATTTTTGCTTTCAGTTCATCAACCATTGTACGGAGATGGTTCATATCTTTGGCGTTTACCTTTTCCGCAAGCACGCTGACACCATCAACTTCTTTTACTTTTGATAGTATGGCGCCTGCTTCAACGTTGCCGAGTTTCGCCAGAAGAGATTCATTTTCTCTTTGCGCTTCCTTCAGCTCAGCCTGCAGCGCAGCAACGCGTTTCGGCACTTCTTTGATATTTGTTTTCAGTTCGTCGGCAGTCTGCTTCAAAACGGAGATCTGGCTGTTCATTTCTACGTAAGCGCCTTGTCCTGTTACAGCTTCAATCCGTCTAGTGCCAGCTCCGATTCCAGACTCAGATACGATTTTAAATAAGCCGATTTCCGCTGTGTTGCTGACATGGCATCCGCCGCAAAGCTCTAGGCTGTAATCTCCAACTTGAACAACCCTTACAATATCACCGTATTTTTCTCCGAACAGAGCCATAGCTCCCATTTCTTTTGCTTCAGCGATCGGTTTCAAATCAATGCTGACCGGGATGCTTGCCCAAATCTTTTCGTTTACAATAACTTCAATTCGTTCGAGCTCTTCTTTTGTCACTTGCCCGAAGTGTGAGAAGTCGAAACGAAGGCGGTTTTCAGTTACAAGAGAGCCCGCCTGATTGACATGCGTTCCGAGAACATCTTTCAATGCCTGGTGCAATAAGTGCGTTGCCGTATGGTTTTTAATGACGCCGCTTCTCATATGATCTTCAACCTCAGCTGTTACATGCATGCCTTTTTGAACGGTTCCGCTCTCGACAACACCTTCATGCACATGCTGGCCGTTCGGCGCTTTTTGCACATCTTTCACTTTTACCACTGCCAGCTCGCTGCGTAAAAAGCCTTTGTCGCCGATTTGACCGCCGCTTTCCGCATAGAAAGGTGTTTCGTCAAGAATGATCTGTACAGTTTCGCCTTCATGCGCTTCGTCAATTAACTGGCCGTCCCGCAGAAGCACAATCACATTGGCATCAGCCTTTGTTTGGGAGTAGCCGACAAAGGTGCTTTCTTCTGTTATGTCGCGTAATGCGCCGCCCTGCACCTGCATGCTGCCGACATCCTGACGAGCATTTCTGGCCCGCTCGCGCTGCTGGTTCATTTCTTCTTCAAAGCCTTTATGGTCAACTGTCATGTTCTCGTCTTCCGCATATTCTTCAGTCAGTTCAACTGGGAATCCGTACGTGTCGTAAAGTTTAAACACATCCGCACCTGAAATGACGCTGCTGCCCTTATCTTTTTCCTTTTTGATCATTTCTGACAAGATGGCAAGCCCTTCATTCAGTGTTTCGTGGAAGCGTTCTTCCTCTGTTTTAATGACTTTTGAAATGAATTCTTCCTTCTCTTTGACTTCAGGGTAAAAAGCAGCCATGATCTCAGCAACAACCGGAACAAGATCGTACATGAACGGACGGTTGATATTGATCGTTTTGGCATAACGCACAGCGCGGCGCAATAAACGTCTTAATACATAGCCGCGTCCTTCATTAGACGGAAGCGCCCCGTCACTGACAGCAAAAGCAACCGTTCTGATGTGGTCGGCGATGACTTTAAATGCAGTGTCTTTTACATTGTCTTGGCCGTATGCTTCACCAGAAATCGTTTCTGTCGCTTTGATGATTGGGACAAACAAATCAGTATCGAAGTTTGTCGGGACATTCTGGATGACAGATACCATTCTTTCAAGTCCCATGCCTGTATCAATGTTTTTCTTTGGAAGCGGCGTATAGGTGCCGTCCGGGTTATGGTTGAACTCAGAGAATACAAGGTTCCATACTTCAAGGTAACGGTCATTTTCTCCCCCAGGATAAAGCTCTGGATCATCTGGATCGTTCCCGTACGCTTCACCGCGGTCGTAGAAAATTTCTGTGTTCGGTCCGCTCGGCCCTTCGCCGATGTCCCAGAAGTTCCCTTCCAGGCGAATAATTCTTTCTTCCGGAATACCGATTTTTTTCGCCCAAAATTCATATGCTTCTTCATCTTCCGGATGAACCGTAACAGAAAGAAGCTCTTCATCAAAACCAATCCACTTGTCACTCGTTAAAAACTCCCAAGCCCATGTGATCGCTTCTTCTTTAAAGTAATCGCCGATGGAAAAGTTTCCGAGCATTTCAAAGAATGTGTGATGGCGCGCGGTTTTACCCACATTTTCAATATCGTTTGTTCTGATTGCTTTTTGAGCGTTTACGATTCTCGGATTTTCCGGCACAACGCGGCCGTCAAAATATTTTTTCAGCGTCGCAACACCGCTGTTGATCCAAAGCAGTGAAGGATCTTCATGCGGCACTAATGACGCGCTCGGCTCTACAGCATGTCCTTTTTCTTTAAAGAAATCCAAAAACATTTGACGCACTTCAGCAGAAGTTAAGTGTTTCATTGTATTTCCTCCTCTATAAAAATCGAAATTCTCTTCAGTGACAGCAAAAAAGCCCTCCCCCTATGCAAACCACACGTTTACACAGGGACGAGAGCTGTCTCGCGGTACCACCCTGATTACGGGCCTTATGATTCGCCCGTCACCTTTCATCCCATAACGCAGGATGTGCGGCAGCGATTAACTGCACTCAGGATTAGCTTCCTCCGATCTTCTGATAAAGCTCCTTTCAGCTTACGGAGCTTCTCTCTTTAACAGGGCTTCGGCGTACTCAGATCCGTCACTCGAGATTCGTATGTATTCTACGAGAAATTATAGACAAGCGGCACGCCAATGTCAATGCTCCGTCTGCATCCGCAGAAAATGGATCATCATCACCTTTAAAACAGCCGCAGCAGGCACTGCCAGAATCATGCCGACAATCCCCGCCAGCTCTCCTCCGGCAAGAAGCGCAAGCATAATCACTACAGGGTGCATCTTGAGGCTTCTGCCGACAATGAACGGACTGAGGACATTCCCTTCCAAAAATTGAAGCACGAACACCGTAATGACAACGACAAGGACGGCCTTCACAGAAATCGTCATCGCAATTAAAAGCGCAGGAACAGCGCCGATAAAGGGCCCGAAGTACGGGATGACATTCGTAATACCCGAGATAAGACCCAGTATCAGCGGATATGGAAGGCCAAATATCCAAAATGTGATACCGGCTACGGCTCCGAGAATCAAGCAGACGAGCAGCTGGCCGCGAATGTAATCACCGAGAGAATCATCTACATCTAGCAAAAAAGCGCTGCCCCGCTTCCTCCACGACTTCGGCGTCAAATACCACACCGTTTTTTTCATCAATTCGATGTCCTTGACCATATAAAACACGAGAAAAGGAATCGTTGCCGCAATTAAGAAATAGTCGAGCACTTTACGGATTCCGCTGATTGCCCCTTCGATTGTGCCGGCGAAAAACGCCTCTGTCTGCCTAATCATTTTGTCTATGCGCTGATGCATGCCGTCCGGCCAGTCATCTGTATGGTTATGCACATGGAGAAGGAGCCCATTGTACGTCTCGGCAAACATAGGTATATTTTCTGACAGATCCGTCAGCTGCACGATTAGAACAGGCACACCTTTATATAATGCCCAGCCCAGTCCGCCAAAAAAAAGGACGTAAATCACCAAAATGCTTAAAGTCCTTGGCAGACCTTTGTCATGAAGCCACTCAGTGACCGGCAGTAATAAATAAGAAATAAAAATAGAAATGATCAAGGGAATAAAGATTGATTTTATGACGAGCCACAGGGGAGACCATAACATATCAAGCATACAAAAGACATAGACTGTTAACAGGACCAATAAACAAATGGCCACCCATAACAAAAGCTGCACCGGTTTCTGGAGCATCTGCTTTCACCTCTCCTTTATCTTTTGAGGATTATAAGGAATTATTCTTTTATGTTTCCCCTTCACGACGGCTTACATAGGCTTACATAAAAAGGATACTCTAAAGAGAGTATCCTTCATTCCTTAAAACATTTTCATCATTTTTTTTCTCATCCGCTTCATGCTTCGATTATTATTCAGCATGTCAGATTGAGTCGCCATTCGGTACACGAGAGCCCCAGCTCCCATCGCCAAAAGAGAAGTCATTGTCCGATTCATCCTGCGCATCTCCTTTCGATATTAAAAATTGATGCTGCGTTCATCCTCAGAAAACAAATCATCCAGGCTGCTTAGCGTTCCGTCTTCTTCCACTTGATGAGTTTCAATCTTCCCTTTGACCACTGTCAGCTCAATGAAACAGCCCCAGCAATAATATTGGTTCACGCCGATTTTCCCGATGTCCTTACTTTTGCAGTTCGGGCATATAAGCATACTCACACCTCTATCCGTTCAGAACGATCTCGTCTTTCCGCACCTCTACAAGCGAATCTGCTCTTTGGATGTGGCGTTTACATCCCGCCAAGTCAGAAAAGAAACCGTCCGAGAGTTCATATGCTACGATTATGCCCCTGTCCAAACAAAAGTATACATCTTCCAGCATCCCCAAAATATCACCCTCTTGCGATTTCACGAGCTTCATTTTCATCTGCTCATATGTGAAGCATGATTTCGGAAGAGGCAGAAGCTGCTCTGCATTGACTGCAGCCAATATCCGGTCATGAAGAATGCAACTGATATCACATGCACGTAAAAGCGCATGATGGTTATGAAAAAGACGTTTTTGTTCAAGAATAAATCCGAGACAATTTCCTTCAAGAGAAAAACAAATATCAGAAATCGTCCCAAGATAAACAGAAGTTTGTTCTGAATATACAGGAAATCCTTCTACCTCATGGCATGTTCTCAAAGTGTGATCAACCACCTTTTGTTGAACAGGCTTAGGTTTTGCTTTTCACCTTTGACACATACGATGAAATCACTTCCACCCCCAATGAAAAAAGCCCCCGCAAACACGGGAGCCCCTTTTACAGCTGTTCTTCTTTCATAAAATCGAATGGCGTAATGCCTTCCATTCCGATATTTGCGTCGTGCACGCTGAACGGGAGCTCTTTTTGCAAAGCTGCAAGCTCAGCATCCATTTCAGCCACCTGCGCTGACAGCCTGTTTTTTAGTGAGGTCTGTCTGACAGTCGCGTCATTATTTTTCACGCCCCACTCCAGCGCTTCCTCTTCCCCGCATAAAATGAGAAATTTCTTCGCCCTCGTGATAGCGGTATATAGAAGGTTTCTTCTGAGCATTCTATAGTAGCCCTTCACTACAGGAAGAACCACGATCGGAAATTCACTGCCCTGCGATTTATGAATAGAGCAGCAATACGCATGAGTAAACTGACTGAAGTCTTTTTTCGTAAACGTCATTTCATTGCCGTCAAAAGAGACAACAGCCATGTCTTCTTTTTCTGTGTTTTCCTTCGCATAGAAAATGGAAGTGATTTCTCCAATGTCGCCGTTAAACACATTGTTTTCCGGCTGATTGACAAGTTGCAAAATTTTATCCCCGGTTCTATAGACAACGTCGCCGAACTTAATTTCCCTCCGCTTTTCTTTTGGAGGGTTTAAAATATCCTGCAGCATCACATTCAGCTCATTGATTCCAGCTTTCCCTCTATACATCGGGGCGAGGACCTGAATATCTTTTGCCGTATATCCTTTTTTCAATGCATTCGCGACAACCTTCTCAACCACTTCTTTAATTTGCGAACCACCGCAGCGAATAAAGGAGCGATCCTTTGTCGGAGCAGTCAGATTGTTTGGAAGCAGCCCGTTTTTCATCTCGTGGGCAAGCTCGACAATGGACGATCCTTCCGCTTGTCGATAAATGTCTGTCAGTCTTACAGTCGGAATCACCTGGGATGCCAAAAGGTCTCTGAGCACTTGACCGGGTCCGACGGAAGGCAGCTGGTCTTCGTCTCCGACAATGATAATTTGAATATGATCAGGGATCGCTTTAAACAAATGATTCGCAAGCCATATATCAAGCATACTCGCTTCATCGATAATCAAAAGCTTCCCTTCAATCGGCTGGTCCTCTGTATGAGTAAATCCTTCCGCACCGTTCCAGCCGAGCAGCCGGTGTATCGTAACAGCCGGAAGACCAGTTGACTCACTCATTCGTTTCGCCGCTCTGCCTGTAGGCGCGGCCAGCACAATCGGAAAGGCTTCATCTTTTTTATAATCCGACGGATCAAGTGAAACACCGTGAAGTTCTCCATACAATTCCACAATGCCTCTGATTACCGTTGTTTTTCCTGTACCCGGTCCTCCCGTTAAAAGAAGCATCGGTGACGACAGCGCTTTTTGTATCGCTTCCTTCTGACTCGGCGCGTACTGAACATTCATACGCTCTTCCAATTCTCCCAAAGCCATCAGAAATTCTGATTCTGGAAACTGGTCGTCATATTCAGTTTGGCTTGCGATCTGTTTCACACGCTTTGCCACATTTTGTTCAGCGAAAAACAGCGACGGAAAGTAACATCGTTCATCTTCTATAACAATATCCTTATTTTCTCCAAGCGCAATAATCGCGTTAGCGGCATCCATTTCTGCAATGCGCTGCCCATCTGCCGCTGACTGGTTTAACAGCGTTTGGGTTTCGATAATCAGCTGTTTCGTTTCTATGTACGTATGCCCTTCTGACAGGCATGTCGTTTCTAGCGTGTATAAAATAGCCGCTTTTACCCGCTCAGGATGATTCCCTGAGAGCCCCATTCTTCCGCCGAGCTCATCTGCTTTTCCAAACCCGATGCCTTCCACATCTCTTACAAGCTGATAAGGGTTCTCCTGAATTTTTTCCAGCGTCTCGGATTCATAGGCCTGGTAGATTTTCATAGACAGCTGAGGGCCGAAGCCAAATTGATTCAGCGAAATCATAATTTGCTCCAGTCCCTGATGCCGTTGCAGGGCACCGGCAAGGGTGTCAGCTTTCTTTTTTGACAGTCTCGGAACATCATAAAGGACTGAAGAATCAGCCAAAATTTTATTAATCGCTCTGTCACCCAGCTTTTTCACAATCTCTTCAGCGGTTTTTTTACCGATTCCTTCAAACAGATCGCTCGACAAATACTGAATGACGCCTTCTTTTGTTGTCGGGATCTCCTTTTTGAAGTGCTCAGCTTGAAATTGCAGTCCGAACTTTGGGTGAGTAACGGTTTTTCCGTAAAACGTGTAGGTCTCTTCTTCTTGAAGCGCAGGGAAGTAGCCCGTCACGGATACGACTTTATCTTCAATAGCTTCGGAGGTCTCTGTGACTTTCACTTTCAGAACCGTATATAAATTGGCGTCATTATGATAAATGACGGTGTTTACTGTCCCTTTTAAAAAGGGCTCCTCCTCCATTTTCAGCTGATCCGGGTGCTGCTGCACGAGCCGTCCCTCCTCCTGAGCTTTTTATGATGGGTCGATTAGGTTTTTTGCATGAAGCGCCAGCATATGATCCGGCTGGATTTCGATTGCCTTGTCCAGCATTTCAAGCGCTTTTTCACGATTTTCTTTATAAGCATAAGCGACACCGGAATTATAAAACGCATCCGCGTGCCCCGGGTCTTGCTCTGTTACAGCTTCGAATTGGCTGAGTGCTTCGTCCAGCATGCCTTCGTTCGCCAAGCACATCCCGAATTGGAAACGCGCTTCTGTATCGTCTTCATTCAGCTCGACCGCTCTTTGTAAATATGGCAGAGCGAGCTTAGGCTGCTCAAGCTTTACGAGAACCGTTCCGAGCATGTAGAAAAGATCACCGTTCTCCATTCCGGCACGCAGCGCTTTTTCAAACATGTCTTTCGCTTCTTTGTACTTTTCTTTTACCACATAGACATTTCCTGCTCCATAATAAGCAGTGGCGGCGCTGCTGTCTAATTCAAGCGCTTTATCATAAAACGCTAAAGCCCGTTCCAGTTCATTTACGGATGAAAGCAGGTTAGCAAAGTTAATATAAGGAATTGCGTCTTCTTTGTTTTCTTCAATCGCTTTTGTAAAAGCCTCTGCCGCTTTTTCGTAATCGCCTTCTTGCATTGCCGCTATACCGGCTTCATTGTAATCCACAGTCATCTTCCTTTCATTAAAAAACCCCAACTCGCTGTTGAGGTTTTTTTCATTTTATACATACCACAATTTTGTGCCATCTTTATATACGTCATCAATGGTTCCGCCGCCAAGGCATTCTTCGCCATCATAGAAGACAACGGCTTGTCCCGGTGTGACAGCACGAACCTGCTCGTCGAAAATAACCTCCGCTTCGCCTTCTCCAGTCATTCGAACTGTAACTTTATGGTCTTCTTGACGGTAACGGAATTTGGCTGTGCAGGAAATTTCTTCGCCATCCATTATATCCGAACGAACCCAGCTGATATTAGTCGCTGTGATTTTATCGGAGTAGAGGAGCGGGTTGTGGAACCCTTGGTCGACGTAAAGGATGTTCTTTTCAAGATCTTTACCGACCGCAAACCAAGGCTCGCCGCTTCCGCCGATTCCAAGGCCGTGACGCTGACCGATCGTGTAGTACATTAATCCGTCGTGGCGTCCTTTTACTTCACCATCCATCGTCATCATATCACCCGGCTGCGCAGGGAGATATTGACTGAGGAATGTTTTGAAATTGCGTTCGCCGATAAAACAGATGCCTGTACTGTCTTTTTTCGCCGCCGTTGCCAGATCTGCTTCTTTGGCAATTTCACGTACACGGCTCTTTTGAAGCTCGCCGATCGGGAACATCACTTTGCTTAGCGTATCTTCTGTCAGCTGATTCAAGAAATACGTTTGATCTTTGTTTTCATCAATGCCGCGCAGCATTCTGACTTTGCCGCCGCTTCTGTCGACCCTTGCATAGTGGCCAGTCGCTAAATAGTCGGCGCCAAGTGACAGTGCATGCTCCAAAAATGCCTTGAATTTAATTTCTTTGTTGCACAGCACATCCGGGTTTGGTGTTCTGCCTGCTTTATATTCATCGAGGAAGTATTGAAATACCTTCTCGTAATATTGCTTTTCAAAATTAACGGCATAGTACGGAATTCCGATTTGATTGCAGACGCGGATCACATCTTCATAATCCTCTGTCGCCGTGCAGAAACCATTTTCGTCCGTATCATCCCAGTTTTTCATAAAGATTCCGATTACGTCATAGCCCTGTTCTTTTAACAGCAGAGCCGCCACAGATGAGTCTACTCCGCCGGACATGCCGACAACGACTCTTGTATCCTCCGGCCGTTTTTCCATTTCATTCACTCCAATAATTAAGTCCGCCTTATTGTGTTAGCCGCTTTACAACAGCAGCCACATGTTTGGCAGCGGTTTTCACTTGCTCAGCCGTATTTCCGAGACCGAAGCTGATTCGAATTGAGGACGTCAGCCGTTCGCTCTCTTCACCGAACATGGCAGTCAGAACATGTGACGGCAGGACTGAACCAGCAGTGCACGCTGATCCGCTGGAGACCGCGACTCCCGCCATATCAAGATTTACCAGCAGTGCCTCCACAGATACACCGGGAAAATAAAGGTTCATGACATGCGGAAGGCTATGCTCTTGATCTCCATTGATCTCGAATGCCACACCGGCATCCTTAAGCGTGCCGGCTATGATTGTTTTAAACGATTGATACTTCTCGTTTTTTTCGTCCCGATCTTCGCCCGACAGCTTGACCGCTTCTTTCAGCCCGACAATTCCCGGAACATTTTCTGTTCCGGCACGGCGTTTTCTTTCTTGCTCTCCTCCGAATAACAACGGAGAAAGCTTTACATCCTTACTTGCATATAAAAAGCCTGTCCCTTTTGGCCCGTTGAGCTTGTGCCCAGAAACAGACAGAAGGTCAATATGGCTGCTTTTCACATCAATTGAAAAAAACCCGAATGCCTGAACAGCATCGGTATGAAAATAAGCCGTGTGTTCCTTCAGCAGCTGGCCGATTTCATCGATCGGCTGCACAGTTCCGACTTCGTTATTTCCATACATCACCGTCACAAGGATTGTATCATCACGGAGTGCTTCTTTCACCTGATTTGCACTGACTCTGCCGTTTTCATCAACATCCAGATACGTCACTTCAAATCCGTCTTCCTCCAGTTTTTCACATGTGTGAAGCACGGCGTGATGCTCAATTTTTGTCGTGATGATATGTTTTCCCTGATTTTTTCTGGCAAGCGCAGTTCCCATTATTGCTAAGTTGTCAGCTTCCGTTCCCCCGCTAGTGAAAATAATTTCCTGTTCTGCCGCACCAATTTCAGCTGCAATGTGCGCTCTTGCTTCGTCCACCCATTTCCGTGATTCCCTTCCAAATGAATGAATGCTGGATGGATTGCCGAAATTTCCGGAGAAATGCGGTATCATTTTCTCCAACACGCGATCATCCATCGGAGACGTTGCGGCGTGATCCAAATAAATCCGTTCCATTTTGTTTTACACCTCTGATCTAAATATAGAACATATAAGCTTCTTGCTCTCCATCTGTGTAGCTGGCAAGGTCCTCTAATGTTGTGCTGTCTAACACTTCTTTGACAGCGTCCCGTATGCGGATCCACAGCTCCCGTTTGGCAGGCTCCTCGTCTTCGAGCACTTCCACAGGGCTGATCGGGCCTTCAAGCACGCGGATGATGTCTCCAGCTGTAATGGCATCCGGCTCACTTCCTAATACGTATCCACCATAAGCGCCTCTGATGCTTTTGACTAAGCCCGCATTTCGGAGCGGTGATACCAGCTGCTCTAAATAATGCTCTGACAGATTATTCGTCTGTGCGATGCTTTTTAATGAAGTCGGGCCTTCGCCATGCTTTTTCGCGAGCTCAATCATAATGGTGAGACCGTATCTTCCTTTAGTTGATATTTTCAACATGAACACCTCTGTTATTTCATGATTTTCCACATATATAATGGTAATTTCTATATAATTCGTCCGTTTATTAAATAATAGACCAACTGCTATTATAGCATACCTTGTTCGAATTTTCATGGAAGCCGGAGGAAACGCGGCTTCCCCCTTTTCTAATTTCCGGTTTTCCGTTACCCTGTAATTAAGTAAGGAGAGATGATGATGAAGCCATTGGCATATCGGATGCGTCCGACGAAAATAGAGGATATTATCGGCCAGCAGCATCTGGTGGCTGAAGATAAAATTATCGGCAGAATGGTTCAGGCAAAACATTTGTCATCGATGATTCTGTACGGGCCGCCCGGAATTGGAAAAACCTCAATCGCAACCGCAATCGCGGGTTCAACAAGTATTGCTTTCCGCAAGCTGAATGCCGTTATTAACAATAAAAAGGATATGGAGATCGTAGCTCAAGAAGCCAAAATGTCTGGCCAGGTCATTTTGATTTTGGATGAAGTCCACAGACTTGATAAAGGAAAACAGGATTTTCTATTGCCTTATTTAGAAAATGGCATGATTATTTTAATCGGCGCCACTACAGCTAACCCATATCACGCCATAAATCCGGCCATCAGAAGCCGCACGCAGATTTTTGAGCTTGAGCCATTAACACCCGAATTGATTAAACAGGCTTTGGATCGGGCTCTTCATGATGAGCACCGGGGGCTTGGCACATACTCCGTTTCTATTGATGATCAGGCGATGGAGCATTTTGCCCAAGGATGCGGGGGCGATGTCCGTTCCGCTTTAAATGCGCTTGAGCTTGCTGTATTGTCAACAAAGGAGTCTGCGGACGGCGTGATTCACATTACATTAGAGACTGCGGAAGAATGCCTGCAGAAAAAGAGTTTTTCCCACGATAAAGACGGTGATGCGCATTATGACGTATTGTCCGCCTTTCAAAAATCGATCCGAGGCTCTGATGCCAACGCCGCTCTTCATTATTTGGCTAGATTAATTGAAGCGGGTGACTTGGAAAGCATCGCGAGAAGACTGTTGGTTATCGCCTATGAAGATATCGGCTTAGCCAGCCCGCAAGCAGGGCCGAGGGTGCTGCACGCAGTTCAGACCGCCGAACGGATTGGGTTCCCTGAAGCGCGCATACCGCTGGCCAATGCGGTCATTGAGCTCTGCCTCTCGCCGAAATCCAATTCAGCTATTCTAGCTATCGATGAAGCGCACGCGGACATCAGAGCAGGAAAAATCGGCGATGTCCCAAAACATTTAAAAGACGCGCATTATAAAGGGGCACAGGAACTAGGAAGAGGCATCGACTATAAATACCCTCATAATTATGAAAATGGATGGGTTGAACAGCAGTACCTCCCTGATCCTTTAAAGAACAAGCAATATTACAAACCGAAGCAGACTGGTAAATTTGAATCTGCGTTAAAGCAGGTGTACGATAAATTAGTAAAAAGAAAATAAAAAAACAGCCTTGAATATGCTTCAAGGCTGTTTTTTATTCCATTATTTATCCTTCACGCGTTTAATTTCAATATCTTTCAAAAGATCCATGACAACATGACCGCCCATAATCAATCCTGCAACAGACGGCACAAAAGCATTAGAGGACGGCGGCATTTTGGCTTTGCGAATTTTCGCATCGTCATTTCCGACTTCTTTTCTGACGTCTTCCCGGATCACAATCGGGCTTTCATCGGAGAAAATGACTTGAACGCCCTTTTTGATGCCTTCTTTACGGAGTCTCGTACGAACCACCTTTGCGATCGGGTCCGTATGCGTTTTAGAAATATCAGCGATTTGGAAACGTGTCGGGTCTGTCTTGTTCGCAGCACCCATGCTGGAGATCAGCGGAATATCGCGTTTCAGACATTCTTTCATTAAATGGATTTTATAATGAATGGTGTCTGACGCATCAATCACATAGTCAAGGTTATACTCAAAGAATTGCTCATACGTTTCTTCCGTATAGAACATTTTTAAGGAAATCACTTCACACTCAGGGTTAATGTCCGCAATTCGCGCTTTCATTAAATCTACTTTCGGCTGACCGACAGTAGAAAGAAGAGCATGAAGCTGACGGTTTACGTTTGTAATGTCCACATCATCCTTATCAACAAGCAGGATGCGCCCGACGCCTGAACGTGCAAGCGCCTCCGCTGCGAACGATCCGACGCCCCCAACTCCGAGCACAGCAACTGTGCTGTTTTTCAGCGTTTCAAGGCCTTCTTTTCCAATAGCTAATTCATTGCGTGAAAACTGGTGTAACAAGAACCTCACTCCACATTCGTAATCTGGTTTTCATATGATAAATGGCTGTTACAGAAACAGCCGTTTTTTCTGCGCATAAAAAATAAAGTCCCAATTGTGCCGTTGCAGCTTTCCTTTGTTTTGAACCCGCTCTCAGCAGGTGGGTGCCCTCTTTTAAATCTTGTAAGTCCTCTTTACCGAATGAAAAGAGGCATGTACGCCATTTAAAAATGCGGGCTCCCAAATCAAAAAAATGTTCGGTCAAAACTAGGTGTACAACTAACACATCAGGACTTTATTTAACTTGTCAAAATCATATCACAGACGATTTTGATTTTCAAGAATCGAACTGCACATTCAGTTCTTTACTTTTGATTTAATAGAAAGGTGAAGTTCATCAAGCTGCGCGTCGCTTACTTCTCCCGGCGCATCTGTCATCAGACAGCTTGCACTTGCCGTTTTCGGGAAAGCGATCGTATCTCTCAGATTCGTACGGCCGGCAAGAAGCATCACGAGACGGTCTAAGCCAAGCGCGATTCCGCCGTGCGGAGGAGCGCCGTATTCAAATGCCTCAAGAAGGAATCCAAACTGTTCTGCTGCTTCTTCTTTTGTGAAGCCAAGCAGTGTAAACATTTTTTCCTGAATATCCTTTTCAAAAATACGGATCGATCCTCCGCCAAGCTCATAGCCGTTTAAGACGAGGTCATAGGCTTGTGCTTTCATGTCCTCAGGCGCTGTTTCAATCAGCTCAAGGTCTTCACGGACAGGCATTGTAAACGGATGGTGCGCTGCGTAAAAACGGCCTTCCTCCGCATCATGCTCTAAAAGCGGCCAGTCAATCACCCATAAGAAATTGAAGAGGTTTTCGTCAATGAGTCCGCGTTCTTTCCCAAGCTTTAAGCGCAGGGCGCCGAGTGATGCGGCAACAACTTCGAATTTATCCGCTCCGAACAGCAGCAAGTCACCCTCAGCGGCTTCAAGCGCTTCAATTAGCTTAGACTGCTTTTCATCATCAAAGAATTTGGCGATTGGGCCTTTCACTCCGTCTGCTTCGACCTTCACCCAAGCAAGTCCTTTCGCTCCGTAATTTGCGGCAAACGCACCTAGAGCATCAATGTCTTTTCTTGAGTAATCGCCGGCTCCGCCTTTTACGTTGATGGCTTTGACTACACCGCCGTTTGCCACAGCTGATGAGAACACCTTAAATTCAGTATCTTTTACAATGTCAGATACATCTGTCAAAAGCATGTCAAAGCGAGTATCTGGTTTATCAGAACCGTATTTGTTCATCGCCTCGTCATACGTCATTCGAGGCAGAGGAAGCTTGAGTTCCACACCTTTCGTTTCACGCATAATCTTTGCCATCATATCCTCAGCCAATGACATAATGTCTTCCTGGCTCATAAAGGACATTTCAATATCGATTTGCGTAAACTCAGGCTGGCGGTCCGCACGCAAGTCCTCATCACGGAAACAGCGGGCAATCTGATAATAGCGTTCAACGCCTGAGACCATCAGAAGCTGTTTAAATAGCTGCGGAGATTGAGGCAGCGCATAGAATTCACCTTCGTGCACACGGCTCGGCACCAAATAGTCACGTGCCCCCTCAGGTGTGCTTCCTGTTAAAATCGGCGTTTCAATATCAAGAAACCCTTTTTCATCTAAAAAGCCCCGAGCAGCTCTCGTCACGTTATGGCGCAGCTGGATCGTTTGAAACATAGCCGGTCTGCGCAAATCTAAGTAACGGTATTTTAAACGCACGTCCTCTGATACATCATCCGCTTGATCAGAAATGGCAAACGGAGGCGTCTTCGCAGCACTCAATACAGTCACTGCATCAGCGTGAATTTCAATCGCGCCTGTTTTCAAATTCTTATTCACTGTACCTTCTTCGCGGGCAACCACTTTTCCTTGAATATCAAGTACATATTCGTTTCTGATGCCTTCCGCAATAGCAAGCGCTTCTTTTGATACATCAGGGTTAAAAACGACTTGAACAATTCCCGTACGGTCACGCAAGTCAATAAAAATCAATCCGCCGAGGTCCCGTCTTTTTTGGACCCAGCCTTTCAGCGTTACAGATTCGCCAATTGCTTTTTCAGTCATTTCGCCGCAATAATATGTTCTTCCAAACAATGCGTTCCACTCCTTATCCCTTTTGGTTTGCTTTCATTACATGTATCAATTCATCAAGAGCCACTTCAATCTGTTCGCCTGTTTTTGCATCCTTTACGTTGATTTTGTTTTGAGCAAGCTCATCCTCTCCCAAAATCGCAATAAATCTGGCGTTGAGGCGGTCAGCTGTTTTAAACTGGCCTTTCATTTTTTTATTTTCGTAATCAATCTCACTGGAAATGCCGGCTTCTCTCAGTTTGTATACCAGCGAAACGGAATAATCCTTCGCTTTTTCGCCAAGCGTCACGATATAGCAGTCAATTCCCTGGTCAACCGGCAGTTCTCTTTTTTCAGCATCAATTGCGGCAAGCAGGCGTTCAATGCTCATCGCAAATCCGATGCCGGGCGCCTCTGGTCCGCCGATTTGTTCGACCAATCCGTCATAGCGTCCGCCGCCGGCAAGCGTTGTAATCGCGCCAAAGCCCTCCGCATTGCTCATGATTTCAAATGCGGTATGGTTATAATAATCCAGCCCTCTCACAAGATTAGGATCAATTTCATAAGAAATGCCGAGATCGTTTAAATATTGCTTCACTTTTTCAAAATAAGCGGCTGATTCTTCATTTAAGTAAGTAAGAATAGAAGGTGCCGATTTCATCAGCTCATGATCCCGGTCCTTTTTGCAATCCAAAATTCTGAGCGGGTTGGTGTGCAGGCGTGACTGACAGTCTGAACAAAATTCCTCGATGCGCGGCTCAAAGTGTTTCACGAGCGCTTCTCTGTAGCTTTTGCGGCTGTCCCGATCGCCAAGACTGTTTATTACAAGCTTGACGTTTTTCAAGCCGGCCTTCTGGTAAATACCCATCGCCAGCGCCATTACTTCAGCATCTATTGCAGGGTCTTTCGAACCGATCGCTTCGATGCCAAACTGATAAAACTGGCGGTAACGGCCCGTCTGCGGACGTTCGTAACGGAACATCGGCCCGACATAATACAGCTTTGTCGGCTGAACAGGATTTGCAAATAATTTATTTTCATTAAAAGCGCGAACTGTTGCAGCAGTTCCCTCGGGGCGAAGCGTCAGGCTTCTGCCTTTGCGGTCCTGGAAGGTGTACATTTCTTTTTGCACAATATCCGTAGACTCCCCGACGCCTCTGGCGAACAGTTCTGTATGCTCAAAAATCGGCGTGCGGATTTCTTTATATTGATAAGTTCGGCAAGTGTCTCTCATGATTTGTTCAACATACTGCCAGCGCTCTGATTCTCCAGGCAGAATATCTTGTGTTCCTCTTGGAATGTTATATCCCATGTGTAGACCTCCTATGTATTCCTTATAAAATATACATTTATCGTCAATGATGAAAATGAAAAAAACTCCCGCCCCTACTATACACTTATAGTAGGGACGAGAGTTATACCCGTGGTGCCACCCTAGTTGGAATATTTTCGTATTCCCGCTCGATCCTTTAACGCAGGTTCACGTTCACTGCCTAATGACGGTATCACGCGTTCAGCAGGAAACCTCCGGAGTGTTGTTTCGAGAAAGACGCAATGGGAGCCGCTTTCAGCCTGGGGCGGTTCCTCTCTAGCCATGCAATCTGACCTACTCTTCTCCATTATTGGTTCAACAATTTAATTTATTATGTACTCGATTTCTATTATAATAATGGCATTGCTGTACTCTGTCAAGCTTTATTCCGGTTGTTTTTCTGCTGTGATGCTTCTTTGGACATAAGACCAAATTCAGTTGCCGTTTCAGTGAGATAACCAATTGTATCTGGATCGGCATGATCACTGAAATGCAGGTTTCCTTCGCCGTCGTGAAATGCACGCCCCATTTTTGGATGATATTTCATGATTTGCACACCTTTTTCATTGTATTTATGCCTAGTATAAACAAATCATTTTATTTTTATTTAAAAATCAGAAAGGACTTTACGATATTAAAAAAGAATGCTTTTTTTAGATCATTAGAAAGGAGGACACAATGAGCAAGAAACACTTTGTTCTTATTGTATGTATTATCGTCGCCGGGGCGCTTTTCCCGCCATTTTCTGCCGTTACAGCCGCTCAGGGAGAAGCGGTCATCGCAACAGATGAAATGAATGTCAGAAGCGGCCCGGGACTTAGCTACGGCATCATGGCGGAGGTGAAAAAAGGAGAACGCTACCCCATCTTGAAGGAAGACGGAGACTGGGTGCAAATACAGCTTGGTTCCGGAGATAAAGGGTGGGTTGTCTCCTGGCTTATTACTAAGGAAAAACAGGCAGGCACAAGCTCCACTGACAGCAGTAAAACTGTTACATCAACAGATCCAGATTTACGGATGAGAACAGGCCCTGGTACATCATACGAAGTCATCGGCAAATTCCCGCAGGGCAGCCAAGCCTCAGTGATTGAAAAGGATTCCGGCTGGGTCAAGATTTCATATCGAAATTCCACCGGATGGGTATCTTCCGAATACGTCACATCAGGCAGCGGCAGTTCAGCGTCTGAGGAAAGTGATCAGACAGAATCATCTGGTTCAACAACGGGAACGGTTGGCGTTTCTTCACTGAATGTCAGAGGCTCCGATTCACATGATGCAGCGATTATAACAAAACTTTCACGAGGAACGAAACTTACAATCCTCGAAGAGAAAAACGGCTGGCTCCATATTGAAGTGAATGGGCTAAAAGGCTGGGTCGCAAGCCATTACATTGTGACCAGTTCTCACCCGGATGAAAATTCAGCTGATGTCAGCAGTTCAGACAGTACCAAAAAAGCCTATATCGTATACGAAGGAACGAATTTAAGAAGCGATGCCTCAACGTCAGCTTCTATCGTTAAACGCACAGCCAAAGGCGATGCGTACACCATTACCGGATCAAAGGGCAGCTGGTATGAAGTAAGACTTGACAATGGGCAGACCGCTTATGTCGCCAACTGGGTTGTGCAGACGTCTAAGAGCGCTGAAGAATCTGGGGAGCCGCCTGTCGCTGATTCCGCTTCCGGAAGCGGGTCGCTGAAAAATAAAGCGATTGTTGTCGATCCGGGGCATGGAGGAAAAGACAGCGGAACAATCGGCTATTCAGGCCAATTCGAGAAAAAACTGACGATCAAAACGGCGCAACTGCTGGCCAGCAAACTTAGATCAGCAGGAGCAGACGTGTATGTGACACGGCAGGATGATACATTTGTCAGCTTACAGTCACGAGTCTCGACGTCTCATTACCGCAACGCAGACGCCTTCATCAGCATTCATTACGACAGCTTTGCGGATACTTCTACAAGGGGCAGCACAGCTTATTACTACAGTCCTGCAAAGGATCAAAAACTGGCATCAGATGTACACTCTGAAGTGGTTAAGCGATCTTCAATTCCTGACCGCGGGGTACTATTCGGAGATTATTATGTGCTCCGCGAAAACAAACAGCCCGCTATGTTGTACGAGCTAGGATATGTAAGCCATCCGCAGGAAGAAGCCATTGTACATAGCAATTCATACCAAGAAAAAGTAACAGACGGAATTGAGAGCGGATTGGAGAAATATTTTCAATAAAAAAAGCTGCCTTTTGGCAGCTTTTTTTATTTTGAATCCATAATCAATGTAACCGGTCCGGAGTTTGTGAGCTTTACATCCATCATAGCCCCGAATTTTCCGGTTTCTACTTTGATTCCTTTTTCACGAAGCAAGTCATTCCATTTTTCATAAAGGCCCAAAGCCTTATCAGGTTTTGCGGCGTTCATGTAGTTCGGGCGCCGTCCTTTTCTCGTATCTCCGTAAAGCGTAAACTGTGAAACAGACAAAACCTCTCCGCCTGTATCCAGAAGCGACAAATTCATTTTTCCATCACTGTCATCGAAAATGCGAAGATTCACCATTTTTTCCGCTAAGTAAGCGGCATCCTCTTCTGTATCATCGTGAGTAATGCCAACCAGGACCATAATGCCCTGTCCAATTTGGCCGATCACATCTCCATCAACGGTTACGCTTGCTTCTGTTACTCGCTGAACGACTAATTTCATTTTCTGACTCCTTTAATTCATGACGCGGCGCACAGAATATATATCCCTTATTTGCTTAATGCGCTCGACGACTTTATGCAGATGATTGATGTTCTGGATAAAAATAGCCATATGAATGGTTGCCACTTTGTTGCGATCCGATTTGCCAGAGACAGAAGAAATATTTGTTTTCGTTTCATTCACTGCCTGAAGCACCTCGTTAAGCAATCCGCGGCGGTCATACCCAAGAATCTCGATCTCAACATTGTATTCCTTGCGTTTTTGCACCTGTGATTCATGTTCCCACTCTACGGGAATTAGCCGCTCCTGCGCTTCATTCGTTTTGACATTCGGGCAGTCGTCGCGATGGACGGAAACCCCTCTGCCTTTTGTAATAAAACCGACAATATGGTCACCAGGCACAGGATTGCAGCATTTCGATAAACGCACAAGAAGATTGTCGATCCCCTTGACGCGAACGCCAGCTTCACGCTTTCTTCCTTGCGGATACGGTTTAGGCTCAGCAGTGACATCCTGAACAATTTTTTCTTGTTCTTCCTGATCACGCTGTTTTCTTTCTTTTTCCGTCAGCCGGTTCGCCACCTGCAGGGCTGTGATGCCATTGTAGCCGACCGCTGCATACATGTCTTCTTCATTTGAGAAGTTAAATTTATCTGCAACTTTTTGGATGTTCTCCGGTGTCAGGACGTCCTTCACTTCAAAGTCCAGATTTTTAATTTCTTTTTCAACCAATTCCCGGCCTTTTTCGACATTTTCTTCGCGCCGCTGTTTCTTAAAGAATTGACGGATCTTATGCTTCGCTTGTGAGGTTTGAGCAAGCTTCACCCAATCCTGGCTCGGGCCATAAGAATGCTTGGAGGTGAGAATTTCAACGATATCACCTGTCCGGAGCTTATGGTCAAGGGTCACCATTTTTCCGTTGACCTTCGCACCGATTGTTTTATTGCCGATTTCAGAGTGAATCCGGTAAGAGAAATCAATCGGGACAGAACCGGACGGAAGCTCGATGACATCTCCTTTTGGCGTAAAGACGTACACCATATCCGAGAACAAATCGATTTTGAGCGACTCCATAAATTCTTCGGCATCTGTTGATTCATTTTGGAATTCCAAGATTTCGCGGAACCATGAAAGCTTTTTCTCAAATGTCGCGCTTTCACTCGCTGCTTTTCCTTCTTTATAAGCCCAGTGAGCTGCAACCCCGTATTCCGCAATTTCATGCATTTCAAAGGTGCGGATCTGCACTTCCAGCGGGTCGCCTTTAGGCCCTATAACTGTTGTATGAAGCGATTGATACATGTTCGGCTTCGGCATTGCGATATAATCTTTGAACCTGCCGGGCATCGGCTTCCAGCATGTATGAATAATGCCTAGCACCGCGTAGCAGTCCTTTATGCTGTTCACGAGAATCCGGACAGCAAGCAGATCATAAATTTCGTTGAATTGCTTATTTTGCAGCACCATTTTTCTATAGATACTGTAAATATGCTTCGGCCGGCCTGAGAAGTCAGCCTTAATGTTGACTTCTTCGACACGTTTTTTCACCTCATTGACAACCTCGTCGACATAAAGCTCGCGTTCTGCGCGTTTTTTCTTCATGAGGTTGACAATTCTGTAATATTGCTGAGGATTCAAATAACGGAGCGCCGTATCTTCCAGTTCCCATTTAATCTTTGAAATCCCGAGGCGATGAGCCAAAGGAGCAAAGATTTCCAGCGTTTCATTAGAAATTCTCCGCTGTTTTTCTTGGGGAAGATGTTTCAGTGTCCGCATATTGTGAAGACGATCCGCCAGCTTGATCAGTATGACCCGGATATCTTGAGCCATAGCGACAAACATTTTGCGATGATTTTCCGCCTGCTGTTCCTCTTGAGATTTATATTTAATTTTACCGAGCTTCGTTACACCGTCCACAAGCATTGCCACTTCCTCGGAGAATGCTTCCTTCAGGTCATCAAGCGTCACATCAGTATCCTCCACTACATCATGCAGAAATCCGCCCGCGATTGTGGATGGATCCATTTCAAGATCAACGAGAATTCCCGCAACCTGAATCGGATGAATAATGTAAGGCTCACCTGATTTGCGGTATTGCTCGCGATGAGCATCTTCAGCGTACAGGTATGCTTTTTCGACAAATGTTATATGCTCATCGGATAGATAACTGCGCGCTTTATCAATAACTTGCTCGGCAGTCAATACTTGTTCGTTCGCCATGGAATCACCTTTTTTAAAATGTAAACTGTATTGTAGTTTATTATCAAGAAAAAAACGATAGATGTAAAGAGCAGAAGTTCAAATCACCAAATAATATATCAAATAACTGCAAAACAATAGGAAAAAAGCACCCTGTATCGAGTGCTTTTTCCTTTATGAGGTTATCTTTAGTATTTCATTAATGTTAAGATGTCATAATTATCAAGTTTATTTCTGCCATCAAGGTAAGAAAGCTCGATTAAGAAAGCGATACCAGCTACAATGCCGCCAAGCTCCTCGACAAGTTTGATTGTTGCTTCAATTGTGCCGCCTGTTGCAAGCAGGTCATCTGTAATAAGCACACGCTGGCCCGGTAAAATCGCATCTTTGTGGATCGTTAATACGTCTTTGCCATACTCCAAACCGTAATCCACTTTGATGACCTCACGCGGCAATTTGCCTTCTTTGCGCACCGGTGCAAAACCGACGCCAAGCGCGTAGGCAACCGGACAGCCGATAATAAAGCCGCGTGCCTCTGGACCGACAACCAAATCAATTTGTTTTTCTTTCGCATATTCAACAATTTGATCTGTTGCATAGCGATAGACATCGCCTTTATCCATCAGTGTCGTAATATCTTTAAATTGCACGCCCTCTTTCGGGTAATCCGGTACAATTGTTACGTATTGTTTTAAATCCATCTGTTTTATGTCCTCCTCGTACTTTCATAAGCCTCTGAATCTTGTTTCATCAGCTTATTCAGCCATTCCTTCAGCTCTTCAGCCGCAGAATAATTCAGCTTTTGATCCAGCTCCATCAGCTGCTGTTTTGCTTGATATGTTTGCGAGTCTGTTAAATCGCGTTTTTTCGCTCCGCTTATTACAGACAGCACACCATTCTCTATTTTAACAAAACCGAGATCAAAAAACACCTTTGTCATGAAATTGATTGTTTCAACCGACCAGCCTTTATGCCTCGCAAGCTCTGAGCCGTGTTTATTCAAGTCAAAAGTGCCTCTTTTCAGCAAGAATGCATAATACCATTTAAAGTGGTCTCTTGCCGGAAAAGATGATAAAAAGTGTTCCTCATGATTGAGAAAGATGAAGTAAATCCGCTCAGGCGCTTTGCCTTCTAGCAAACGTGCGAGCATGTCCAGCGAAGGCGGAGAATCCAGTAATACAATATATGCATTGTCAAGTTCACATGCCTTCGCTTGGTCTTCAGAACTGATAACGTGCACGTCATGGCGAAAATCTTCAGACTGAAGAAGCGCTTTGGTTTCTTCTTTGAAGGAGACAATGACTCGTTTATCAGACGGAAGGGCGGAAAGCGTATCTTTCCACGTGCGTTTTCCTCTTAAGTCAAACAGCTGCCATTCAGCAACAGCCGCATCCTTGATCATCAGCTGAGGTTTTTTTCTGTTATTCCATTCGTTGATCGACATTTCGCCAACAATCGAAATTTTTGAGCCGGGCACAATATTTTCCTCAAGCTCGCCTTTATTGAAACCGACGCAGTCAAGCTGGGAGGAATCGTTTCTAATCGTCATTTTGACATGATTTTTATTCGCCCCGATTTTGCGGACATCTTCCAGCACTGCGTTTTCTACCATTACATGCGGTTTCGGGTTCAGCATGCCGAAGGGAGAAAGCAGATTCATCTCTGTGATGCTTTCAACCGTAATGTCCTCCACGCTGCATACGAGGTCTACTTCCTGTACAGGAATAAAATCTTCTTCCGTAAGCGTATGGTCAGCTATCTCATTCAGCCTGTTCCGCAATTCCGGCACATCCTCGGCATTCAGCGTCATGCCAGCCGCCATTGGATGGCCTCCAAAGTGCGGAAGAATATCTCTGCATTCAGAAAGGCTTTCAAACAAATTAAATCCCCTAATGCTTCGTGCCGAACCTTTGGCGATCCCTTTTTCTTCATCAATTCCAAGGACAATGGCCGGGCGGTAAAAACGGTCTACAAGCTTTGAAGCTACAATTCCGACGACTCCGGGATTCCACCCTGCTTTTGCCACGACAATTGCAGTTTGAGTAAGCCCTTCTTGTTCAACCATTTCAATCGCTTCATCCGTCATTTTACTGACCATCTTTTGCCGTTCTTTATTAAGCTGATCGATTTCAGCGGCAAGCTCTTCCGCTTCAAACAGGTCCTCTGACATCAACAGATGAACAGCAGGATCGGCCTGTTCAATTCTTCCGACTGCATTCAGTCTCGGTGCGAGCTGAAATCCGACGGTTTCTTCGTTCGCTTCTCCGATGTCTCCGCCTGAGAGCTTAATCAGCTCTTTTAAGCCAAGCCGTTTCGTCCGCCGGAGCTTTTCGAGACCTAATGTTGCAATTAATCTGTTTTCATCATGCAGCGGAACTAGATCGGCAATGGTGCCGATTGCCGCCAGGTCAAGAAGTTCATCTGGCCATTCGCCCAATAATGCGTGGGCAAGCTTAAACGCTACTCCCACTCCTGCAAGCTCCTTAAAAGGATAGGTGCAGCCAGGCTGCTTCGGGTGAACGATCGCATGAACATCCGGAAGCTCTGGTCCAGGCTCATGGTGGTCGGTAATGATGACATCTAAGCCAAGTTCCTTTGCTACCTTCGCTTCATGGACAGCGGCAATCCCCGTATCAACCGTAATAATGAGTGAGAAGCCTCGTTCTTTAATCGAACGAAACGCCTGTTCATTGGGGCCGTAGCCTTCTTTAAACCGGTCAGGTATATAAAAATCAACTTGCGCTGACAGCTTTTGCAAAGTGTGCAGCATCACTGACGTACTGGTAACTCCATCGGCATCATAATCGCCATATATCATAATCTGTTCTTGTTGTGAAATCGCCTGTTTTATTCGTTCAACCGCTTCTTTCATCCCCTTCATCTCATAGGGATCATAGAATTCGGCATCCTTTGTATGTAAAAACAGTCTCGCGCTTTCTGCCGTATCAAAGCCTCTTTTTACAAGCAGCGACGCAACAAGAGGTGTTATGTCCAATTGTTCTGTGAGTGATTTGACCTTTTCCTGATCTGGTCTCTGGATTTCCCATCGCATTTTTGACGCTAACATAAATTCACCCCTCAACCACCCTATTATACTAGAGCAGGCTGAGGGGTTTCAAATATAATTCGAAAACTAGTCTTTTTTCTCAATAATGGCGGATGCATCCTGTGTGTCGGCTTGGACATCATTCAAATGAGCATCCTCTTTGTTATGTATCACGTCCTGTGCGGTTTTGTTTTCTTTCCGCAGCGCTTTTATTTCTCTCTTTAATTTCATGACTTGAAAAATCCCGGCAGAAAAAACGATCAGCGCCCCCATCAGTACTGAACCTAAAATGACGAGAATAAGCGGCCACTCTGATCTGCCAAACAGGTAATCAACTTCTACGGATCTTACATTAATGACTGCGAATACAGCGACAAGCAATGTAAAAATAAGTGCAAATATAATCGTCCATTGTTTGTTCATTCGATTACCCCCAAACTTCACTTATTGAGGTTAGTTTCCCTATTCACATTCGTTTTAAACATGGCTTGACGTGAGGTCAAGCCCCCAATGCGGTTAATTTTTCACGAATCAGCCTCTTCAGTCCTTCTCTCTCTCCAGAGATGACGAGTGTATCTCCTTCTTCTATCACTGTTTCAGACCCAGGATTCAATTGCTTTGCCTGATTCTTTTTTAATATAGCAATGACAGTCGCTTGATATTCCTGCCGCACGTCCAAATCACCGATGGTCTTGTGAACGGCTGCTGCTCCTGCTTCTGCTTTAAACCATTCTATGATCAAATCGTCAAGAGCTACTTCCACGGTTTCTAACGCTTTCGGTTTATATGCCATCCCGCCCAGAATCGCAGAAATCTGCCTCGCTTCCGCATCATCAAACTGTACGGATGTCACACATTCTTCATGATCATTTTCGTCAAAATAATACAGCTCTCTTCTGCCGTCGTCATGAATAATAATTGATATTTTATCTTGGTTTCTGGTGACAATCTCAACTTTTTGCCCGATACCCGGCAGCTCCGACTCGCGAACCTTCATAGCCAAACCCTCCCACATATATGAAAACCTGTCACAAATCCTCTTCACACCATTTATATGATTAATTGTAAGCGTATGTCATTATAGCAAATGTCTATTTTAAGATCAATCAAACGCGAAAAATCAGGCTGCCATAAAGGACAGCCTGACCATTTACTCTATTGTTCCGTACCTTTTTTTAATTCTTTCCCTTTCCAAACAAGCCAAATTTGCGCGGCAATGTAGAGGGATGAATAAACACCTGTTAACAGCCCAACCAATAGAGCGATTGAGAAGTTTGTAATAGAAGATGCCCCAAAGATCAGCAGTGTTATGACTACAATTACTACAGTTAATACAGTATTAACGGATCTTGTAAAGGTTTGCTGCAAGCTGAGGTTTACGATATGGCTCAAATCGGCAAACGTTTTCGGCTTGCGCTTTTTCATATGCTCGCGAACCCTGTCAAATGTAACGATTGTATCGTTAATTGAATAACCGACAATCGTCAGAACGGCTGCAATAAAGGTAACATCTACCTCCAGCCTTGAAATGCTGAAAAATGTGATGATAAAGAAAGCATCATAAAGCAGTGAAACAATTGCAGCAATTGCCATTTTGTACTCGAATCGGATGGAAACGTAAATAATGATTCCGATTGAAGCAATGGCTACTGCGTACAATGCGTTTCTCGCCAGCTCTTTACCAACAGTAGGTGACACCGTGCTGACATTCGGCTCGGCTCCGTACTTGTCTTTAAAGTAATCTTTCACTTTTGCAATGGTTTCTTTATCAGGCACTCCTACAAAGCGGGCAACACCAATATTGCTCTTTTCGCCTGACAAGACAACCGTGTCAGGTTCCATGCCAAGTGATGCAAAGTCCTTCTCCACCTGCTCTGTCGTCAGCTTATGGTCACTTTGCACTTCAATCCGTGCGCCGCTCGCAAAGTCAATGCCCAAATTCAGCTTAAATACAAGCAGAATAATAATCCCGGCAACGGTAACTGCACTTGAGAAAATAAAGAAAATTTTTCGTTTGCTCGTAAAATCCCATTTTTGGAACGGCGTATACGGTTCTGTATTTTCATCTGTGTCCTGGATGTCCACAATATGTTTCTTTTTGACGCCAAACCAGACTTTTTTGCGGTCTAACCATCTGCTTTCCACAAGAAGCGAAAGCAGAAATCTTGATAAGAAGACTGCGGTAATAAAGCTTGTCAGTATCGACAGTATCAGCATTGTCGCAAACCCTTTAACAGAGCTTGTCCCAAAGACAAAGAGCACAACCGCTGCAATAATGGTTGTAATATTCGCGTCAAAAATCGTCGCAAATGACCGTCTGTTTCCTGAGCGGAAGGCAGAACGGACTGACTTTCCTAGTTTGAGCTCTTCCTTAATCCGCTCATAGGTGATGATGTTGGCATCTACAGCCATCCCAACGCCTAAAATGAGTGCGGCTATTCCCGGAAGAGTGAGAACAGCGTTCATCCAGTCAAAAATCTGGAGCGTAATGTATACATAAACTGATAGCGTAATCACCGCAATCAATCCTGGCAGGCGGTAATAGAAAAGCATAAATAGGAAAATAATAGCGATCCCGATAATACCTGCAAATACCGTATCATGCAGCGCCTGCTGTCCGAATTGTGCGCCTACTGATGTTGAGTATTTTTCAGTCAGTTTCACAGGCAGCGCCCCGGCATTTAAAATGCTGGCTAAATCTTTCGCTTCCTGGACTTTAAAATGCCCTTCGATTTTTACATCTTTTGTGTTTAATTCCTGGCTTACATTCGGAGCGGAAACATATTTAGGGTTCTCTTTCTGAACTTCTTTTTTAAAGGAGTCGCCTTTTTCGTAATCCAGCCAAATAACAAGCTGGTTGTTCGGCGCCATATTCATGACCTTTTTCGTCACTTCTCCGAATTTATCAGCATCTTTCAATTTGATAGTGACAATCGGTTCATTTGTTGTACTATCATAAGTTTGTTGTGCGCCGTTTTCGACGAGATCCGCACCATTCAGCAATTCTTTATCATTTGCATCTCTGAAAGAAAGCTGAGCCTCAGTCGCCAGAATTTCCCGCGCTCTGTTTTGGTTTGTCACACCAGCGAGCTGAACACGAATCCGGTTATTTCCTTCAATTTGGATGTTCGGTTCACTGACACCGAGGACATTCGCCCTGCGGTTCAAAGCCTCTACTGTGCTGACCAGAACGTCTTTTGTGATTTTGTCACCTTTTTTTACAGGCTGTACGTCATACAGCACCTCAAATCCGCCTTGCAAATCCAATCCTAACGTAATATTGTTTGCGGCAGGCTTCGTAAAGTAGCCTAGGCCCGTGCCAATCAATAGAACGAAAAGGAAAAACGCAATCAAGCGTCCTTTTTTCATTATGTATATCCTCCCTTAAACCTATGCAGATCAACTGCTACCTCAGTAGTTCTTCTAATGCTTCCTGACCCTCTTCACTGCCCAGCCAATTAGACGTTTTAAATGACTCAACAGTTGCATAGTTCATAAATTCTCCAATTTTCACTGATAAAATATCTCTTGTCAGTTCATAGATGTGCAATTCCGATTTCTTTTTCCACTTCTTGTTTTTTAAGTATGACCACAAACTATCGAGTTCAACATCATCATATCCCAGAATCTTAAACTCTTCCAGTTTGCTGTAAAGAAACGGCCTTACGTGGTCTTTATATAGATCGGCTGGATGCTTATCCACGAATTCCACGCTCCTTTTTTATTGTTTTTCAAGAAGACTTGTCATGCTTGGACGATATATACGCATATCTTTATTGTATATGATTCCAGGTAGTTTGAGAAGGCAGGGGGTAAAAATGGCGAAACAGACGTTTTTAAAGGGCACTCTTATCCTTATCGCAGCAGGGATGGTCACAAGAATGCTCGGCTTTGTCAACCGGGTGGTCATCGCCCGTTTCATAGGCGAAGAAGGGGTCGGGCTCTATATGATGGCAGCTCCTACCTTTTTCTTAGCCACTACATTAACTCAATTCGGTCTTCCCGTCGCAATCAGTAAGCTAGTCGCTGAAGCCAGCGCACGCGGAGATCATCAAAAAACGAAAAATATTTTAGTCATGTCTCTTACCATCACTGGGATTCTCAGCCTGATTTTCACACCGTTGTTTTTATTTTTCGCCCCGATCATGGCGGAAACCATGCTGACAGATCAGAGGACGCTGTATCCCCTCTTGGCCATTACTCCGGTCGTGCCGATTATCGCCATATCCAGTGTGCTAAGAGGGTATTTTCAAGGAAAACAAAATATGAACCCGCTTGCCGTTTCACAAGTCCTAGAACAAGTCATCCGTATTTCTCTCGTGGCTGTATGCACGACGATTTTTCTCCCTTACGGAATTGAATATGCCGCAGCGGGAGCCATGCTTTCTTCAGTTGCAGGAGAGCTGGCGTCACTCGTTTATTTATTCATTTGTTTTAAATTCAAAAAGACAATTAAAATCAGAAAACATTTTTTCCAATCGATTAAAAATGGAAAAGAAACTTTTTCCCAATTAATGAGTGTCTCCCTTCCTACAACCGGCAGCCGTTTTATCGGCAACCTTTCATGGTTTTTTGAACCCATTGTTGTAGCACAAAGCCTTGCAATTGCCGGAGTGGCGACAGTTGCGGCAACAAAGCAATACGGGGAACTGACCGGCTTTGCCATGACGCTGCTGACTCTGCCCAGCTTTATTACATATTCTTTGTCGACCGCGCTTGTTCCTGCGATAAGTGAAGGAATGGAACAGAAAAAACTTCAGGTGGTTGAATATCGATTGGAGCAGGCCATGCGGCTGTGCCTGCTTAGCGGGGGCATTTCAGTTGTGATTTTATATGTGTTTGCGGATGAGCTGATGAGCGTGATGTATGGGTCCTCAGGCGCAGCCGTGTTTATAAAAGTCATGGCTCCGTTTTTTCTGCTTTATTATTTTCAGGGTCCGCTTCAGGCTGTGCTGCAGGCGCTCAATTTAGCAGGGGCTGCAATGATGAACAGCTTGATCGGAGCTCTTGTGAAAACAGGCCTCATTTTCGTCCTTGCCACGAGACCGTCTCTCGGCATCATGGGTGCTGCATTAGCGATTGTAACGGGCATGGTGCTCGTCACCCTTTTGCATGCAGCGACAGTGAGCAAGGTGCTGCCAATCAGCATCAAAATAAAAGAGTACGTGCTCTGCTTCGCGGTTATTTTTATATGCGGGTTCCTCAGCTCTGCTGTCAAACAATATGTGCGCTTCGGAGAGTCAGAGGCTGTGAATGTTGCCGGATGGATTGCGATCAGTGCTGTTTTCTATATCATCTTGCTGCTCGTTTTCCGTTTAATCAAAAAAGATGAGCTTCGCCGCATCCCTGTTATCGGACGCCTGATTGTCCGATGAAGATCAGGGGCGGTGCCCATCTTTTTCATCAATAAAAAATTCACCGTCAGTAAACGAACAAAATGATATACCTGAAGGACTCGTGTATCCCTGTTTCAATAAATTCTCCTCAAGCCACTTGCTATCTTTGCCGATCCTAGCCAGGTTCTCAGTTTGAATGTCACCGTCAATGATAAGCGGCATCTCCAGCTGTCTATGTTCATCATCTTTTTGTTTTTTTACGACAGTCAATTTGCCTGACGGCTCTAATATAGCAAATGATACATCAGCTACTCTTTCGACATTATTTTCTCTAAGCTGAACCATCAAATCATCAAAATTATAACGCTGTGATTTCATAGCGTCTTCGTCAATTTTTCCGTATTTAATGATAATGGTCGGCTTGCCGTCAAGCAGCTGACGAATACGCCGGTTTTTTAAGGATAGGTATGCAAATGTCACTTGGATCATCATTAGCACAAGCATTGGCAAAATGGTATGAAACAGATGGTCATCTACGTTTTCTATGGCCAGGACGGCAATTTCAGCCATCATGATAAAGACAACGAGATCTAATATACTAAGCTCTCCGATTTCCCGCTTGCCCATGAGACGAAAAATAATCAGGATCACAAAATATAATATGACTGTGCGAAACGTTATAGTAAGAAGCTCTTCCATGATGCACCTCCAACTCATCATAGCATGCAACAAAACAAACGATTTATGTAAGAAAAAGTGATCGTATTTCATAAAGCTTTTACGTCTAATTCACGGATCTAGGGAATACATTTTTACAAAGACGAGCCATCAGCATGTCTGAAGCTTTGTTTAATAAGAACAGAAGCCTTTATAGATAGGCAGGGAGGAGAAATTCATGGAGGAAACGAAACAAGTTGGAAAAGGCATACTCTACGGCTTAATCGCCATATTTTCAGCCATGCTCCTAACGAGTTTAGCCGTTTCACTTTTACTGACAGCAACCTCGCTTGAAGAATCATCATTCAACTGGCTGATCACCGCCGTATCATTCCTTTCTTTGTTTATCGGCGGATTCATATCTGGCGGGAAAGGGAAGGAAAGAGGCTGGCTGATTGGGGCATTGACTGCTTTGAGCTTTTCCTTGATTATTTTACTGTTTCAATATTTAGGATTCGGAAAAACATTTACAGTAGAACAATTGCTCTTCCATCTTGGCTTTTTAGGCGTATGTATGCTTGGCGGTATTTTCGGAGTGAATTTGAGAGGAAGCAGATCTTCCTCATAAAAAAAGAGCGGGGGCTACCCGCTCTTTTTTGTTTGCTATGTATGAACTCCTGCTGTTATTCAGCAGCAGAAGTTTCTCTGATCGCGCGGCGGTCGAAAGTAAGACGTGTGTTATCACCAGTCTTAATGACGACTTTGCTTTCGTCGATAGAGTCAACTGTACCGTGCAATCCACCGATTGTCACGACTGAATCGCCTTTTTTCAGTTCCTCCTGCATTTGACGCACAGCTTTCTGCTGCTTCTGCTGTGGACGGATCAGCAAGAAATAAAGAACCGCAAACATTAAAATAATAGGAACGATTGTACCTAAAGTACCTGTCATCTTTTTCCCCCCTTTCTGAAACAAACTTGCCATTATGGCTTTTTATATTAGAAGCTTTTCGCATTTGGCTTATTATAGCCGTAACGCTCAAAGAACTCTTCTCTGAAATCACCCAGACGATCCTCGCGAATAGCCTGTCTTACCTGCTCCATTAAGTGTAACAGAAAATGAAGGTTATGGTAAGTTGTTAATCGGAGTCCAAACGTTTCATTGCAGCGAATCAAGTGTCTAATATACGCCCGTGTGTAATTTTTGCATGTGTAGCAATCACACTCTTCATCAATCGGACGGAAGTCTCGCTCAAATTTTGCGTTTTTCATATTGAGCCGGCCTTCAGCAGTAAACACCGTGCCGTTCCGTGCAATACGGGTAGGCAGCACACAGTCAAACATGTCTACTCCGCGGATCGCTCCGTCAATCAGAGCATCTGGAGAACCAACTCCCATCAGATACCTCGGCTTATCCTTCGGTAAAAGCGGAGTCGTAAATTCAAGCACCCGATTCATAACGTCTTTCGGTTCACCCACGGACAATCCACCTATAGCATATCCCGGAAAATCAAGGGAAATCAAGTCTTTCGCGCTTTGTGTACGCAAATCTTCGTATTCTCCCCCTTGAACAATACCAAACAGGCCTTGCTCGTCCTGACGGGCATGGGCATTCAGACAACGTTCGGCCCAGCGGCTTGTCCGCTCAACTGACCGTTTCATGTAATCGTATTCTGCCGGATATGGAGGGCATTCATCAAATGCCATCATAATATCAGAGCCGAGTGCGTTTTGGATCTCCATCGCTTTTTCCGGGGATAAAAACAGCTTATCTCCATTTAGGTGATTGCGAAAGTGAACGCCCTCTTCCTCTATATTACGAAACTTGCTTAATGAAAAGACCTGAAAACCGCCTGAATCTGTTAAAATTGCGCGGTCCCAGTTCATAAATTTATGGAGTCCGCCAGCTTCTTTTACAATATCGTGCCCCGGGCGGAGCCATAAGTGATATGTGTTGCTTAAAATAATGCCAGCGTCCATTGCCTTTAGCTCTTCAGGCGCCATTGTTTTAACTGTCGCCAGTGTGCCGACCGGCATAAAAACAGGCGTTTCAAAGGAGCCATGGGGAGTATGCACTCTGCCCAGGCGCGCCCCTGTTTGTTTGCATTCTTTTATAAATTCATAGCGTATTGGTTGTTCAGCCACTTTTTATGAGGCCTCCTGTTCTCAAGTTATATAATCAGCATTGCGTCGCCGAAGCTGAAGAAACGGTATTCTTCTTCAACCGCATGGTTATACGCACGCAGGACGTTTTCTCTGCCTGCAAGCGCACTGACCAGCATAATCAATGACGATTTCGGCAGATGGAAGTTTGTAATCATTCCGTCAATGCCTTTGAATTCATAGCCTGGATAAATAAAAATAGATGTCCATCCGCTTGATGCTTTAAATCGACCATCATGTTCACCGGCAATCGTTTCAAGCGTGCGGGTTGAGGTCGTGCCGATAGAAATAATCCGTCCGCCCTTTTCCCTTACGCTGTTTAAAGCAGCGGCCGTTTCTTCTGACATTTGATAGAACTCTGCATGCATATTGTGCTCTTCCACTTCATCTGCACTGACTGGACGAAACGTTCCGAGTCCGACATGCAGTGTGATGAACTCAATTTGAACGCCTTTGTCCTTTAGCTGCTGTAAAATGTCTTCCGTGAAATGAAGGCCGGCTGTAGGAGCAGCGGCAGATCCGATTTCTTTTGAAAACACCGTTTGGTAGCGCTCTCTGTCATCAAGCTGTTCCTTAATATATGGCGGAAGCGGCATTTCTCCGAGAGATTCCAGCACCTCATAAAAAATACCGTCATAATGGAACTCAACTTTTCTGCCGCCATGCTCCAGTTCTTCCGTGCAGACAGCTTTTAATCTACCGTCTCCAAATGTTACAACGGTTCCTTTTTTTACCCGTTTTGCCGGTTTGACGAGTGTTTCCCACCTGTCACCGGCTTCCTGTTTCAGCAAAAGCAGTTCTACTTTTGCCCCTGTATCCTCTTTTGTTCCGAATAACCGGGCAGGCAAAACGCGGGTATTGTTCAGGACGAGACAATCCCCTTCTTTAAAGAAACTGATAATCTGTTTAAACGAGCTGTCTGTCAGCTCTCCTGTATGTTTATCAAGCACCATCAGCCTTGAAGCATCACGCTGTTCCAATGGCACCTGTGCAATTAAACGTTCCGGAAGTTCAAAATCAAATAAATCAACTTTCATAATTTCACCTTTATTCTAGTCTTTTGTTATTTCATTCTGCCGAAAAGATTAAGCAAGATTGATAATACCACACTTATGATAATACAAGTGACAACCGGGAAGAAAAACGTGACATTTCCTTTTTTCACAAAAATATCTCCCGGCATCTTGCCAACAAAATGCAAAATTGCTCCGATGATAAGCAAAACAGCACCAAGAATCATAATGATCTTAGGAAATTCAGTCATATCGGGGGGCCTCCATTTGAAAATGATGATAAACGGCCGGTGTGACGATCCTTCCCCGCGGCGTTCTCTGGATAAAACCGATTTGCAGAAGATACGGTTCGTACACATCTTCAATCGTATGCGGTTCTTCGCCAATCGTGGCTGAAATCGTATCAAGCCCCACTGGACCGCCGTTAAATTTTTCGATCATTCCCATCAGCAGCTTGTGATCAATGTGATCCAAGCCGAGACGGTCAACTTGAAGCCGCTCCAAAGCGTCCTGAGATATCTCTTCTGTAATCCGGCTGTCGCCTAACACCTGTGCAAAATCCCGGACCCTTCTCAGCAGGCGGTTCGCCACCCGCGGCGTTCCTCTTGATCTTCTGGCAATCTCAAGCGCTGACGGCTGATCAATTTCAACCTCAAACACATCAGCCGTTCTCGTAACAATATCAGCCAGCTCTTCTTGTGTATAATACTCAAGCCGCGACATAACGCCGAATCGATCTCTTAACGGCGCCGTCAAAAGCCCTACTCTTGTCGTGGCGCCGATCAATGTAAAAGGCGGAAGATCAAGACGGACTGAACGGGCAGAAGGCCCTTTTCCAATGACAATATCAAGACAAAAATCTTCCATTGCCGGATAAAGCACTTCTTCAATCGATCTGTGCAGCCTATGTATCTCATCGATAAATAATACATCCCCCGGCTCGAGCGCCGTTAAGATCGCAGCCAAATCACCCGGTCTTTCAATCGCAGGGCCCGAAGTCGTCCGCAACTCCACTCCCATTTCGTTGGCGACGATGGATGCAAGCGTCGTTTTTCCGAGCCCAGGCGGACCGTACAAAAGAACATGATCAAGCGTTTCCTGTCTCATTTTTGCGGCATCTATAAAAACACGCAAATTCTCTTTTACCTTATGCTGCCCGATATATTGAACCAGGCGCTGAGGCCTCAGGCTTTGCTCTATCACTGATTCATGGTTGTCTGCTTCACTTGAGACGAGCCGTTCATCCATGAACATCACCTTACTTCAATAGTTTTTGTAATGCTTTTTTTACGTATTGGTCTGTTGTCAGACCAATATCCTCTTTTAAGTGAGGAAGTACCTTTTTGATTTCTTTTTCGGCATAACCGAGTACCCTGAGGGCCTCGAGTGCTTCTTCAAGCGCCGTTTCTGCCGTTTGTTTATCAAGTCTTTCTTCATGATTGAACAGGTTCTCAATCATTTCAGGCACGACGTCAGCCAGCTTTCCTTTTAAATCAAGGATAATCTGGCGCGCAGTTTTTTTGCCGACGCCCGGAAACTTGACTAAAAAGGCTTCATCTTCATTTTCAATTGCTTGAATGACCGCTCCCGGGTCACCTGATCCCAGAATGGCGAGTGCCCCTTTTGGACCGATACCGGTCACATTTAACAGCTTTGTAAAGAGCGCTTTTTCCTCCCTTGTTGAAAAGCCGTATAGTAAAAACGCATCCTCTCTTACATGATGGTACGTAAAAATGGTTTCTTGACTTCTCTCCTTATATATAAACGGATTTGGCGTAAAAATCTGATAGCCGATGCCGCCGTTTTCTATCACAATATATTGGGGAGAAACATAATCAATCGTCCCTTTAACAAATTCGATCACGAACATTCACCTCTTTGACTGTTCTTCATTGTACCATAAAAACAGCAAAAGGCTTAAAGAAAAGTTAACATATGTTCGCTTGTCTTTCGTTGTTCCACGAAAAAAAAGACATGAGCACATGTCTTCAATCAGCAGTGGTCACCCGCTGTACGTCTTGATATGTTCTATGACATCTTTAAACTCCGCTTTCGTCCGAAACGGAATGCCTTTTTCGAGATTTTTTTGCATATGGCTCTCCAGTCTTTCTAAGTCAATTTGAAAAAAAGATTGAATGGGTTCAGCATCCGACTCCGGCCGTCCATGAAAGGTGGAAATCACTCCGCTGTCAGAAACGCCGATATACCCATTCACCTTGCTGAGCGGAGAAATATCGTCCACCTGCTTCCGAAATAGAACGTACCCATTTTTATGTTCGACAAGCGTCCATCCCGCATAATCCGCCCAAAAGTCATCCATGGAGAGCACCTTTTCACGCTTATGCTCGATGCTGACCTCTCCATCCAAATACACTTTTTCAAGCTGCACATGTACCTGCAGCGGTTCATAGTGCTCCACTTCTGCCCCTAACGCGCTGGGAGCACCCATTACAAAAGCTGCGGCTGAGCAAAATAAACCCAGCAACAGATACGCAGTGCTAAACCGTTTCACCTTTTACACCTCTTTGCACACGTTTATGACTAGTCTGACCAAAGAGGCTACTGCTTAACCGTTTTCTCAAAATTTGTTTGCACATTTTTCCTGACAAGCCGTTCTTCTGGATACATATCGGCGTTTCGTTCCGAAATCGTCAGAAACTGTGTCAGGAAAGCACTGAGAAAATATAATGCCGCAAAAATCCAGATCACGCCGCCTGCGCCAAGCGGACCGATAAAAAGGCTCACGATGCCGGGAGCAATAAAGGCGCACAAACCCGACCCCAGATTTAACACGGACATGGCAGCACCTTTGTTATCAGGCGCAAGCGTCGGCAAAAGCGCGCTTAACGGAACATATCCGGCCAGTGCCGCACCGTAGCAGCAGGCAATGATCATCAGCACCCAGTACTGATGGCCGATCAATTGCGGCGTGTAATAAAGCGCCAGTGTAAAAATACCGCAGCCGACACCGCCGAACCACATGACTGTATTTCGCCAGCCCAGTTTGTCTCCGACTGCGCCGAAAATGATGTTAAATACAATGTTGACAAAAAACAGCGTTCCCCAAATTTGCAGCCACTCTGAAACAGAATAGCCGTAACGCGCTAAATATGTCGGAAGAAATATCGCAAATCCGAATTGTCCGAGAGCATTAATTGTCTTGACCACGCCGCCGATGCCGACTTTAGGATTTTCATACATAATTGTAAATGCCTTCGACAGCTCTTTCCATTTCGGCTGATCTTGTTTCTGTACAGGCATAAATTTATCTTTATTAAAAAACAATGCGAGAACTCCGCCTGCTGCCACAAATAAGAGAGCGCTCCAAAGCGTATTGATTTCTCCAATCGCCGGAACCGCATAGCTCGAATAAAACGGCCCAAGCACGTTCAGGCCGCACGTGAACATAAACCAAAACCATCCGACGGCTTTACCAAGGATTTGCTGAGAGGTGCTGTATGATACCCATACTAGAAACGAGTATGCAAACAGCGGGTATCCCAAGCCCCTAAGCGCGTAGCTGCCCAAGAGAGCCGGATAGTACATATGAGGAATCGCCCAGCCGATAAAAGCAACTGAACCGAGGATAAAAGCTAGTAAACCGACCGTCATCGTTTTCCTTGGCCCCCAAGTCTGGACAAAGGTTCCTGATAGCCAAGCCGAAATCGTGACCGCAATGCCATACACCGTAAATAGAGAAGCAGATTGCTGCATACTGAGACCGTGATCAACAAGAAAAGGAGACAGCCATCCTTGCTCAAGTCCGTCTCCAACCATAAAGATGACCACACCAATATAACCCCAAATCATGTGAGAAGGAATCCCAATTTTGTTCAGAGCATTTCCTTTAGCATGTGCTGTATTCATGATTTCCACCGCCTACTTTTTATAAAGTATCAATGGAATGTATATACCCAAGCTTGCTGTATTGTAATCCTTTCTTTCTGAATATTAAAAAACAATTTTTTCAGTATGTTCAATGGTGACAGGCATGCCTAAAGCGAGCGACTGCTGAGCCGCCCTTGCTATTCGTTCCGCCTGAAAGCCGTCATCGCCAGTGCAGGCAGTCTCTCGATTTGTTTGGATGGCTTCTGCAAACTGAAGAATCTCCTCTACATAGGCTTCCTTATAGCGTTCAGGGAAAAAGAAATGCGGTTTATCCTTCATGACAACGTCAGCGGTCGACACTTCTACCGTCGTCGGCCTGCTATTGTCCGCTGCTGCCGAGCCTTTCGTGCCGAAAACCTCGACACGCTGGTCATATCCGTACACAGCTTGACGGCTGTTGTCTATCACACCCATGGCACCGTTTGCAAATGTCAGGGTAATGACAGCCGTATCAATGTCCCCCAGCTCTGCAAAGGACGGATTCACCAAAGCCGCTCCTTTTGCATACACTTCCGTCACTTCACTTCCCATGATGTATCTGGCCATATCAAAATCATGAATCGACATATCGATAAAGAAGCCGCCTGATGTGCGGACATAATCAACATTCGGCGGTTCAGGGTCCCGTGACGTAATTTTTAATAAATGAGGCGTGCCGATTTCACCATTTGAGACAATGGTTTTGATTTTCCTAAAATGAGGGTCGAAACGGCGGTTAAATCCGACTTGCAGTTTAACCCCATGTTTCCGGACAGCCGCAAGTGCCTCCTTCGTTTCATCGGGAGAAAAACTAATTGGTTTTTCACAAAAAATATGTTTTTTCGCCTCAGCTGCTTCTCTGATGATTTGCGTATGTGTGTTTGTTGGCGAACAGATAAAAACAGCGTCAATATCAGGATCAAGTAATAAATCTCTATAGTCAGCGGTTATGTATTCAATGTGGTGACTGGCGGCCCAATCCTGTAAACAGCTTGCAGAAATATCAGAAACCGCTTTTATTTTCATATGAGGAATCCGATGTATATTTTGAACATGAAGTTTGCCGATGCGCCCTGCACCGATAATTCCTGTCACCATCTGTTTCGTCATAGCGTGTTCCCCCTTGAAAGTTTACGAAAGCGCTTTATTTCAAATTAATAGTATCCCATTTGTAAGCGCTTTTCAAGGAGTGGCATAAACGTTTTCATGTCTCTTTTATCACAATCAAAGCTTATAGGTAGCCTTCTTTCCCAAGACCAGATACACTATATTTAGGCTCTTTTTCCTGAACAGTTTTGGATTTTCCTATAAACAACTGCATAAAATAGAGCAAAGAAGGTGAATGAAATGCTGACAAAAGCAGAGGCACTGGCCCATTCAGTCATATACCGCCAAAACAGCAGATTTGATAAAGTCAAAGAGAAACCCGAGGAATTGACATTAATCGGCAAGGGACGAAGCGCCTATGTGTTTGCCATAACAGAAGGTGACCGAAAAATGGCGCTGAAGGTATTCTTTCCGGAGTATCAAGCGACAGCCGTCAAAGAAGCAGCGATTTATGAAAAATTAGCCGGATCCGCATTCTACCCTGACATTTATGAAACTGGTGATTCATTTATTTTAATGGAATATATTAAAGGCGATACTTTTTACAACTGCCTGAAAAAAGGCATCGCGATCAGCGACGATATGATTCAGCAGGTAGAGGACGCACTTTCTGACGCCCGTGCAGCCGGTCTCAACCCGTCAGACATTCATTTGCGCAATCTGATTCTGACAGAATCCGGAGCAGTGCGGGTCATTGATGTCGCGAGATTTGAACAGACAAAAACGTGCACACAGTGGGACGATTTAAAAACGGCGTATCATATGCTTTATAAAAAGCCGATTTTCCCGAAAAAAATCCCGGGCTTTTGGCTTGAGCTTATCGCTTTTTTATATAAAAAAGATTGGTTTCAGAAGCACGTAGCACAACGGAAAAGAAAATATTCTTCATAGAAAAGGCAGCCGCTTATGCGGCTGCCTTTATCACTTTATTTTTACTTTCTGAGAGCAGAAATCAATTTCATTTGTTCAGGCGACAGCTTGATGCGATATCCTCTCACACTCAAATAAACCGCTTCTGAGTTCTTTTCGCTGGAATGACAATATGTGTTTTCCATTTCTGTCTCCCCCACCCTTTATCTATTTTCCTTTATCATACCTGCACTTTATTGAGGAAATTTTAAAGAAATGTAAAGATCGTATAAAATCCTTGATATGGTAAAATGAGAGAAAAAAAGGGAGAGAGTCACATCAAAACACGCAGTAAAGTCCCTCTTATTATATTCTCATGTCTCCTGTTCTTCGGCGGTGCCGTTTATTGGATGTTTTTTTCACTCAAAAACGTTCCGAAAGGCAGCCTTGTACAATCAGTGGAATCTCCGGACGGAAGCTATACGCTAAACACTTATGTATCCAAAAATACCTTAGGCTTAGATGCCGCCAGAGGCGAACTCGTGAATGAAAAAACACTTGTCAATAAAACAATCTACTGGAATTATCCTGACAGCAGACTAGCTGTTAAGTGGTTGAACAACAATACAGTAAAAATCGGCGGCCAGACTTTACCATCTTGATATCGATGAAACTTATGATTGGCGAAAGGATAATCATTGGATTCGTGAGGAGCCGCCGCAAGCATCAGTGAGGTAAGATGATGAAAGATCCCTATCGCCTTGCCTTTTATATGCGCAACGGCAGAGCTTGGCTATTTATTTCTCTAGGACTGTTTACAATTGGTGACATGCCTTTTTAAACAGAAGCGCGGCGTACTTCATACGCTGCGCTTTTTTTCACCCCATTCACCCCTCTTATGATCATTACACGTTATATAATGTGACAGATTGATTGTAAAAATAGTTCAATTAACCCAAAATCCTCTTTATAAAATGAAATCGAAACGACATGAGGAGGAAGCTTGATGGCAGATTTTGTTGCTAGTTTAAACGCGGTCTTATGGAGTACACCCGTCATTTATACTTTATTAGGAATTGGTTTGATCTTTTCTATTGTGACCCGTTTTTTACAAGTCAGACACATCAAAGAAATGATTGTGCTGATGTTTCAAGGAAAGAGCTCAGAGGCAGGGGTATCTTCTTTTCAAGCATTATCAATCGCGCTGTCCGGCAGGGTGGGAACCGGAAACATTGCAGGTGTGGCAACAGCAATTGCCTTCGGTGGACCCGGCGCGGTGTTCTGGATGTGGGCCATTGCTTTTATCGGTGCTTCGAGCGCCTTTGTTGAATCTACTCTTGCCCAAATTTATAAAGTGAAACAAGGCGGCCAATATCGAGGCGGACCCGCTTATTATATAGAAAAAGGATTAGGCATTAAGTGGTTTGCTGTTTTATTTGCGGCTGCGGCACTGATTGCAATGGCTCTCCTTATGCCAGGGGTCCAGTCCAACTCCATTGCAGCGGGCGTCCAAAATGCATTCGGCATATCTCCTGCCATTACTGGCTGTTTTCTTGTTCTCTTATTAGGTTTTATCATTTTCGGAGGTGTAAAACGTATTGCCAGTGCAGCACAAATGATTGTCCCGTTTATGGCAGTCGGATACATTCTGCTCTCCCTGATCATCATTGTGATGAATATTTCTGAACTGCCTGCTGTGATTTCTTTGATTTTCAGAAGTGCATTTGCGTTAGATTCCGCATTCGGCGGTCTCATCGGCATGGCCATTTCATGGGGCGTCAAACGAGGCGTTTATTCAAACGAAGCCGGCCAAGGAACAGGCCCTCATCCCGCTGCCGCTGCAGAGGTGTCCCATCCAGTAAAGCAGGGATTGGTTCAGGCATTTTCTGTTTATATCGACACTTTATTTGTATGTTCCGCTACTGCATTCATGATTTTATTTACCGGTATGTACAATACACAGGCTGCCGACGGATCATTTATTGTCAATCACCTGAAAGGCGTAGAAGCTGGACCGGGCTTCACTCAGGCCGCCATTGACAGTGTGCTGCCCGGCTTTGGTGCAGGCTTTGTCGCTATTGCTTTGTTCTTCTTCGCTTTTACAACCATTATGGCTTATTACTACATCGCTGAAACAAATATCGCGTATTTAGCGAGAGGCAGAGAAAGCAAGTGGGCTATGCTTGGCTTAAAACTGATCATTTTAGCCGCGACATTCTACGGTGCGGTCAAAACCGCTACACTCGCTTGGGCTCTAGGTGACGCGGGACTTGGCATTATGGTTTGGCTGAACGTCATTGCCATTGTTTTGCTCGCCAAGCCAGCGCTTATTGCGTTAAAGGATTATGAGCAACAGAAGAAACAAGGGTTAGACCCAGTCTTTGATCCTAAAACACTCGGCATCAAAAACGCTGATTTCTGGGAGAAAGAATACACATACGAAAAAGAGCACGTCTCCTAAGATAAAAAAGACCGGCCTAAGAGCACTTTGCGCCGGTCTTTTCATATTACTGGTAATTGGTATACACTGCCTGAACATCATCATCGTCTTCAAGCGTATCGATCAATTTTTCCAGTTTTTCAACAGCCTCGTCATCAGCGTCTGCATATGTTTTCGGTATCATGGTCACCTCAGCTGAATCGACTGGATAATCCGCTTCAAGTGCTGCTTTTACCTTTTCAAAACGTTCAGGCGCTGATAATACTTCAAAGTATTCTTCCTCTGTCCGCAGCTCTTCGCCGCCCGCTTCTATGACATCAAGCATCAGTTCATCCTCTTCTATTTGCCGCTCTGTACGGTCAATTGCAATGTATCCCTTCCGTTCAAATAAAAATGCTACACATCCGCTTTCTCCGAGACTTCCGCCGTTTTTATTGAAAGCTGTCCGCACATTTGTCGCCGTACGGTTTTTATTATCAGTTAAGCACTCCACCATGACGGCAACCCCTGATGGGCCGTAGCCTTCATAGGTGATTTCCTCATAGCTGCTATCGTCCTGGCTTCCTGCGGCTTTTTTAAGGGCACGGTCTATATTTTCATTTGGCATATTGGCGCCTTTTGCTTTTTCAATTACAAGCCGCAATGCTGAATTTGCTTCAGGATCGGCTCCGCCTTGCTTCGCAGCCACATAGATTTCTTTAGCAAGCTTCATAAATATTTTACCGCGCTTTGCATCTTGCGCATTTTTTCTTTTTTGTATGTTTTTCCATTTAGAATGGCCAGCCACGCTATCACCTTCCTTGATATTTCTATGTACACTTTAATGGGTATTGCAATCCGTTGTAAAGAAAAAGACCGCCGGGAATCACTCTCCGGCAGCCTTCTTAGTCCTAGCGTCTGTTCATTTTATGAAGTCTTGTGAACAGTCCTTTATCTGTAGATACTTGAATGTCACGGCCATCCGCATAGTTTCGTGCGGCTTTTGTGACATTTTGCCTGTCAGACTTTGTGAAATCAGCGTGGCTTCTGACTGCGATGACGACTTTGTCATCCGTAACCATGACTTGTGTGTCATTGACGTTTTTGACTTGTTTCACACGATTGGCGATTTTTGCGGCAAGTCTTCTGTTCTCTTGGTTGTCATACCCGTTGTTGTTCGTCCCATTTCGGTTCATGTTTCTGTTATTAGTGTTGTTATATGTTCCGTCTGTTGTCAATGGGACGCGATCATCGGCAGTAACACGGTCGTTTACATTGGTTGTGTTTCGGTCACGGCCGTTCTGGCCGTTCTGGTCTTCCATCAATTCAGAGACCGGGCCGTCGTGATCCATCCCGTCTCCCTGTCTGTCAGCGTCGTTCTCATTTGTATAATATCCGATTGGACGGGTATTACCGTTATTACCGTTATTACGCGTATCATTAAGGGCATCATTATTTGCGCCGCATGCTGTTAATCCGGCTGTCATCAAAATGAGACCTGCAATTGTTAACTTTCTACCCAATGGAAAAACCCCCCGAGGACTGATTGAGCATGTTGTGCTCGTTTTTATCATGCGCATCAGGGAGATATGTTAAGCGTGTCAGTTATGACCATTCGTCTTGTACAAAACAATAACTAAAAAAAGGAACGATTTACATCGTCCCGAGCAATCATTCACTTTCTTCTTCCGGCCGTCCAAACATCTGATTTGTTGAAGGCTGATTTGGCATGGATGTTCCGGCTCCATACGGATTCGGATTTGCTCCTCCGTAAGGCATATAAGGCGTTCCATATGCGCCTCCCTGATAACCAGGTGCTGAGAAGTATGGCTGCTGATCATCGTCACACCCGCAATCATCATGATCCTTAAATGGCGGCATATAACCATGCGCCATATTTGGCTGATAAGCACCCATCACTTGAGGAGCGCCATAATAAGGACCATATGGCATATGCCCATAAGGAGATCCATAAGCCGGCGATGCATATTGAGGCGCGCCGTGCGAAGGCTGATATCCGTAATGCCCGTGATGGCTGTTTTCATGATGCTGGTTATCATATTTACCCGGATCATATTGCGAAGGTGAAGCAAAACCTGGCTGATAGCCATAAGGCTGATGCATCGGAAATGCATGTGCAGGATAGTATGGGTAGCACAGGCCGGAACCAGGCAGAACCGGTGAGACAGGAACCGGACATGGTACAAAATGGGTTGGATACGGATAATATGGCTGAACTGCCGGCATATTCGGAACAGTGTGGTGGATGTTTTCTTCTTCCAGACCGCCTACATCTGGCGCTTTAGGCGTATTAGGCATATTCGGATAATTTGCATTTTCCATATTACTCATTGCCTCCTGTTGTGGAAATTGATCTTGCATGTGATACATATGATCTATATTTCCGTCATGATGCTTTTTAGGCTCCTCCGGTTTAGGAGGTGACCAAGGCTGAAAAAGCTGATTCATATCATAATAATCGTTTACATCAGCTTCAGGATACACATTATCATGCAAATTCGGCATCGGCGGGACAAAAGGAACTGACTGCTTTTCTTTCGGTTTTGTGTCTTCTACGTCGACAACGGATTTAGGCTTCTCCTTGGAATATGGGTGTTCTTTCTTCTCATTCCCGGATGCCGCCGGACTTTTGCCAGCTTTTATCTCTTTTCTGACCGGAACACCTCCAGACGGCACTTTTATTTTCATCCCAGGCATAATTAAATCTGGATTGCTGAGCTGCGTATTGAGTTTTTTCACTTCCTCAACATCAACTCCGTATTTTTCAGCTATTTTCCAGAGTGAATCGCCTTTTTGAACGATATGGATTTTCAACGTTTTCCCCTCCTATGCAAAACGTGAACAGTTCAGTTGTGTGATTACAATATGTTTCTTCACAACATATGCCTGCTCAAAAGAAGTTATGAGTACAGGAGGGGAAATATTTCTGATTTACGTAATGGAAAGCATTCGATTCAGTGCAAGAAGGGCATCGTCCTGAATGACTTTCGGCACTTTGATCACGCCTGCTGGTTCTCCTTTTTCGATTTGTTCTAAAGACCAGAGCAAATGCGGGAGGTCAATTCGATTCATCGTCAGACACGGACACATATCCGGATTCAATGATTCGATCTGTTTGTCGGGATATTCTTGAATCAGTCGCTGAACAAGATTCATTTCTGTACCGATTGCCCACTTGCTTCCCGGCTGAGCGCGGCTGACGGTATCAATAATATATTTCGTTGATCCGCTGTCGTCACTTTGCATTACAACTTCATGAGAGCATTCGGGATGAACAATGATCCGGATGTCAGAATCTCGTTCTCTCAAATCATTTATATTTTTTACAGTGAATTTTTCATGAACAGAGCAGTGGCCTTTCCAAAGAATAACCTTGATATCGTTATGTTCTGCTTCGTTCTCCAATTGATCTTGAATCGGGTCCCAGACAGCCATGTCTTCAAGCGGGATACCCAGTTCATAAGCGGTGTTTCTCCCTAAGTGCTGATCAGGCAGAAATAAAATGCGTTTTTTCTGTGTAAACGCCCATTCAAGCACTTTTTTTGCATTCGATGAGGTTACAGTCGCTCCCCCGTGCTTTCCGACAAATGCCTTGATCTCCGCTGTGGAATTCACATAAGTTAATGGTATGATCGTGTCGCCGAATATATGCTGAAGTTTCTCCCACGCCCTGTTCGTCTGCTGCATATCAGCCATATCAGCCATGGAACAGCCCGCTCTCATATCTGGCAGGATGACCGTTTGGTCCGCACCCGTCAGCATATCAGCGGTCTCTGCCATAAAATGTACGCCGCAAAATACAATATATTCCGCATCCTTATTTTTTTCCGCCATTTGGGCAAGCTGGAGAGAATCGCCCGTTTGGTCAGCAAATTGAATCACTTCATCCTTTTGATAATGATGGCCTGGAATAAGCAACCTGCTCCCGAACTTTTCTTTGATGGCGGCAACACGTCTCTCCATCTCCCCCATTGACAGACCTTTATAATGATCAGGCATCATTTCAAATTGCTTCATTGCATCAAGAATTGACATAATCGCACTCCTCCACTGGCTGATTTGTTAACGCCACATCCATGCTGATATCTAAGCTTTTGACCGAATGAGTCAGAAATCCTAAAGAAATATAATTCACACCCGTTCCTCTAAAAGCGGGCAGAGATTCTAATGTAATGCCTCCGGAAGCTTCGGTTTTAATGTGATCCGGTGTGATATTTGCAAAATGGCGGACAGTATCAGGCGGACAATTGTCAAACATAATGACATCAGCTTCAGCAAGAATGGCTTCTCTGAGCTGCTCCTCAGATTCAATTTCCACTTCAATATTCACCATATGCCCTGCCGCCTGTCGCGCTTTTTCACACGCCTTTACAATGGAACCGCAAGCTGCAATGTGATTATCTTTGATCATGATTCCGTCGTATAGGCCGAATCGATGGTTATATCCTCCTCCGACCCTGACCGCATATTTTTCGAGCATTCTTAACCCCGGCGTCGTTTTCCTTGTATCACAAATCTTAATGTGATCATCATCAAGCCGTGCAACAGCCTGTCTTGTCATCGTCGCAATACCCGACAGCCTTTGAATAAGATTTAATACTACCCTCTCTCCAGAAAGAAGAGCAGCCGCCGGCCCGCGTAAGACGGCAATCACATCACCTTTTTGCAAATGATCTCCATCTTTTTTGTGCAAACACGTCTGAACCTTTTCATCTAATAAAGCAAATCCTTCTTTGATCACCGCAGCTCCGGCGAAAATGCCGTCTGACTTTGCAACAATTGAGGCCTCACAGTTCTGTCCTTCAAAGATGGACTGTGATGTAAGATCTCCCGTCCCTATATCCTCATGAAAAAAGTGATTCAGCAATTTTTTCAGCTGTAAAAGATTCATTTTTCCAAATCCCTTCGTTTTTTCTCATTCTTGTTCCCTTTTTTGTATGAACAATTTGGAGTCCTTGCCAGCCTGCATCAGCCTGAGGGATATCAATTCGAAAATGCGCCCCCCTGCTTTCTTCCCGCAATAGAGCAGACGAGGTCATCAGCTTTGCAACCTGCCACAAGTGAGAAAGCTCCAGCTGCGAAATTGTGATATCCTTCACATTTAAGTTCTGAGAAGGGAGCCCATATAGCCAATTGCTCATCTCAATCAGTCTGTCTTTTTCTCTTATTATGGACATATCGCTTGTCATTCTGTTTTGCAGTTCAGAAAGCTCAATATTCGGCACCTCATAAACTCCTCTGGCTTCACTGGTGAATTGACTATACCTGTTATCAACCGGTTTTCTCATGATGTGTTCTGCTGCTCGTTTCCCAAACACAAGTGCCTCCAGCAAGGAATTGCTCGCAAGACGATTGGCTCCGTGTAAGCCGGTGCATGCTGTTTCCCCTATCGCGTAAAGCCCGGGCACAGTTGTTTCTCCCCACCGATTGACTGAAACGCCACCCATTAAAAAATGCATTCCCGGCGCAACAGGTATTTTTCTTTTACGAATATCGACTCCTGCCTTTTCGCAAATAGAGGTGATTGTGGGAAAACGCACTTCGAAGTCAGAAATAGTACTGCAATCGATATACACACGTTTTCCTTTTGCTATTTCTTCATGAATGATCCGCGAGACGACGTCCCGTGGTGCTAAATCCTCCAGTGGGTGCCGTCCGGCCATAATGCGGCGGCCGTTTTGGTCTGTTAAAAAACCGCCCTCACCTCTGACTGCCTCAGAAACAAGCCCACACGAGACGCCATTTTTGACAAGCAGTGTAGGGTGAAACTGGGCAAACTCTAAATCAGTTAATTCCGCTCCGGCCCGATAAGCAAGGGAAAGACCGTCACCAGTGACAGATGGATCGTTCGTATGGTGCTGAAACAAGCTTCCGCATCCGCCAGCTGCCAGCACAACCTCATCTGCATGCCGCAAATTGATCCGACCGCGGCTGTCTTTCGTCACGACACCAACACAGCGCCCATCCTTCATCAGCATATCAACCGCTGTTTCATTCTCGATTACTTCGATTTGGCTTTTGATTTGTTTCAGCAAATAATCAATGAGCATGCTGCCTGTAGCGTCTCCGCCTGCATGAAAAATGCGGTTGTTCGTATGGGCTCCTTCCCTGCCGAGGCTGACGTGGCCTTGTTCATTCCGGTCAAATGGAAAGTCATTCTCCAGAAAGTTCTCGATAATGGTTTTTCCTTCAAGTAAAACGTCTGATACGATGTTTAGATCGTTATGTCCGCAGCCTGCATATAGCGTATCCTCTATATGAGACGCAATCGAGTCATTTTTTGCATAAGCCGCAGCAATTCCTCCCTGTGCATGTCTTGAATTGCTGTTTTTTATGCCTTTTTTCGTGATGACAGTCACCTGGTATGATGGCGGAAGTGCAGAAGCCAGGGCAAGTGCTGCCGCTCCTGAACCAATGACCGCAATCGTCTTTATAGACATATGCCACCTCCTGTTGTTTACACCTGTCTTGACACCTATATTTACACAAGGATAAAATAAACTCAAGAGTTTTTTATGAAGAACATATGGAGGAAAGACCGGATGATTTATTTAGATTATGCAGCAACCACGCCAATTTGCGAGGAAGCTCTGGACGTATTTCAGAAGCTCAGCATTGAAATGTACGGAAATGCCAGCAGTTTGCATGATGCTGGGGGAAAAGCAAAGCATATACTGGAGTACTGCCGAGGGAAAATAGCTGCCATAATCGGCGGAGAAACAGATGGGATATATTTTACAAGCGGCGGTACTGAATCCAATTTTCTTGGCATTCAATCATTGTTAAACGGCCTGCCAAAAACAAAAAGACATTTTATTACGACGGCCATGGAACATCAATCAATCCATAACTGTGCTGCTTTTCTGCATAATCATGGCTTTGACGTGACAATCATTAAGCCTAATGAGTATGGACTTATTACCGAGGAAATATTGGCAGCCCATATTCGCCCGGACACAGGCCTGGTTTCTATTCAGCATGCCAATTCAGAAACAGGAATCATTCAGCCCATTAAACACCTGTCATCGTTTCTTCACAACAGGAAAATTCTTCTTCATTGTGATGCGGTTCAAACATTCGGCAAACTGCCCATCAATACTGAGGAAATGGGGGTTGATGCTCTCTCTGTCTCCAGTCACAAAATCCACGGCCCTAAAGGAGTCGGAGCTGTCTATATTCGACCGGACGTTAATTGGAAGCCGGTATACCCTGACACCGCTCACGAGAATGGGTTTCGAGCAGGCACGGTAAACGTACCGGGTATCGGAGCCTTTACAGCGGCAGCGGAGCTGATCGCAAGTGAAATGGAAAAACAGATATCCCACAATCAAATGCTGAGACAATACTTTTTAGAACAAATCCGTATTCGGTCTCTCCCTGTAACCCTTGCGGCAGACGGTGCAAACACAGAATGTCTGCCCCATATTATCGGGTGTTTTTTTGGCTCATTTGAAGGACAATATGTTATGTTAGAATGTAATCGGAATAATATTTGCATTTCAACGGGAAGCGCTTGTTCTGCAGGTTATCACGGGCCGTCTGAAACGATGAAAGCGTTAAGAAAAACAGAACAGGAAGCCTTGCAATTTATCCGGATCTCTTTCGGAAGAAACACAACCACTGAACAGCTGGATATGTTATTACATACGTTTACAGCGCTTTTGGAACAAAGGAAAGGAGAATATCATATTGACCGAAGAATTAAAGCTCATGGGCACCAATAGGCGTGAGCAGCTTCTTTTGTGGCTGAAGGAATCCCAATCGCCGCTGACAGGAGGAGAGCTCGCCAAAAAAGCAAATGTTTCAAGACAGGTGATCGTTCAGGATATCTCGCTTTTAAAAGCGAAAAATGAGCCGATTATCGCCACAAGCCAAGGGTATGTCTATCTGGACGCCGCCGCTCAAAAGCATCAGCAGGCAGAAAGAATCATAGCGTGTTTGCACGGACCTGAACGGACAGAAGAAGAATTGCAGCTCATCGTGGATGAAGGGGTAACTGTAAAAGACGTAAAAATTGAGCACCCTGTATACGGCGATTTAACTGCAGCGATCCAAGTCGGCACGCGAAAAGAAGTCAAACATTTCATCAAAAAGATCAATTCCACAAATGCCGCCTATTTATCACAGCTGACAGATGGTGTGCATCTCCATACACTGACAGCGCCGGATGAACATCGCATCGATCAAGCCTGTCAAGCGCTCGAGGAAGCCGGCATTTTGATTGAAGACTAAAAAAAGCCCTATTAGGGCTTTTTATAATTGATAAGATTGATATGTACCAAGCAGCTTTACTTTGCAACCGAGCGCTTCAAGCTCCTGCATAGCTCCAGGGATTAATACTTCATCAAACGCCTGTTCAATATCAATAATAAAGAAATAATTCCCTAACCCGGTTTTGGTCGGACGGGACTCGATTTTTGACAGGTTTAAGTTTCTCCAAGAAAAAGCAGACAGCACTCTATGCAGCGCTCCGGATTGATCATCCTGGGGAAGCATCACCATCAGTGTTGTTTTTGGTCTTGAATTCAATTTTGAATTCACTTCAAAGGTTATATTTTCATCAGGAGACAGAATGACAAATCGCGTATGATTGTCTCTATAGTCCTGGATATCCCGTTTTACGATTTTTAATCCGTATGTAGAAGCCGCCATTTCATTGGCAATCACCCCGATATTCAGCTCGGGATGGTCACTGACAAACTTTGCCGCCGCTCCAGTTGAATTGGCGTATTCATACGGGACGGAAGAAAAATGCCGATGGAGAAACTTATGGCACTGCGCAATCGCATGTGAGTGCGAATAAATTTTGTTCAGGTCTTTCCATGCATTCTCTCTGGAAGGATGAACGAGTAAATGCTGATGTATCGGCAATGTCATTTCACCTACGATAGGCAGAGGCTGTTCATGTATTAAATAGTCTATTGTTAAGTTTACTGATCCTTCTAATGCGTTCTCTAAAGGCACAAAAGCGAAATCAACCTCACCCGCAACTGCCGCATCTATACATTCCGGTATCGTGCGGTAAGCAACATGCTCGGCGCCATTTAGAAAACAAGAACTGACTGCTAGATGTGTGAATGTAGCTGCTGGACCTAAGTAACCGACTTTCATGACGATATTCTCTCCCCTTACGCTCCTGAACCTAATATTTCAACCTTTTCTACAAAGTCAAACTTTCTCATCTTGTTCATTAATGTATGAATGTCCTCTTCCATTGCGGATGTACTGATAGACAGCGTTACGTTTGCTCTCCCTTGAAGCGGAATGGTCTGGTGAATGGAAAGAACGTTGCTTCCAGAGTCAGCCACCGCCTGAAGGAGCTGAGATAACGCGCCTGAGCGATCCTCTAAATGAAAGAAAAGTGTGATAATTTGTTCTTTAACCATTGTATAAAAAGGAAAAACGGCATCTCTGTATTTATAAAATGCGCTTCTGCTTAAATCTACCTTTTGAACGGCGTCTGCCACTGATTCTGCTTTTTTTCGATCCAGCAGTTTTTTGACTTCCAATGTTTTTCTCATCGCATCAGGCAACACATCTTCACGGACAAGATAAAACGTCTCCTCTTTCACTTGCATCCCCCCTTTTGAAAATAGAGAGCCTGATATCCAGGCTCTCACCCATTATTAATCAATAAATTCAAATTCAAATTCAAGAAGTCTGATAATGTCTCCGTCTTTGGCCCCGCGTTCTCTGAGTGCTTCATCAACACCCATCCCCCGCATCTGTCTTGCAAATCGTTTAACAGATTCATCACGTGAGAAATCAGTCATCTTGAATAACCGCTCAAGACTGTCTCCTGAAAGCACAAAGACTCCGTCAGGTTCTCGCGTAATGTTGAATGGCACTTCTTCATTCTCCATCGTGTACATGACACGGTTTTGCGTAAGCTCTTCCTCGTCATACAGCGGGAATTCCGGAGTGTTTTCCAGCTGATTGGCGACTTCGTACAAAAGCTCGCGAAGACCTTCTCTTGTCACTGCACTGACTGGGAACACCGGATAATCATCCTTCAGCTTTTCTTTGAAGCCTTCAAGATTTTCCGCCGCCTGCGGCATGTCCATTTTATTCGCGACAATAATTTGCGGGCGCTCCGTGAGACGCAAATTGTACTCGCTCAATTCCTGATTAATCGTCACATAATCCTCATACGGATCGCGGCCTTCCAAACCGGACATATCAATGACATGAACGATAACGCGGGTCCGCTCAATATGGCGCAAAAATTGGTGGCCGAGCCCGACGCCTTGATGAGCCCCTTCAATCAGGCCAGGCAAATCGGCCATAACGAAGCTCCGTCCGTCATCTGTTTCGACCATGCCAAGATTCGGAACAAGTGTCGTAAAGTGATAATCCGCAATTTTCGGTTTGGCAGATGAAACGACGGACAATAAAGTCGATTTCCCTACACTTGGAAACCCGACAAGCCCGACATCTGCAAGCACTTTTAATTCAAGAACAACATAGCGTTCTTTTCCCGGTTCACCGTTTTCTGAGAGCTGAGGTGCAGGGTTTGCCGGTGTGGCAAAGCGTGAGTTTCCTCTTCCGCCTCTTCCGCCCATTGCGATGACTGCCTGCTGTCCATGCTCGGTTAAATCGGCAATGACCTGCTTTGTATCATCGTCTGTCACAACTGTGCCGGGCGGAACTTTAATGACCATATCCTCCGCATTTCGTCCATGCTGGTTTTTTGACATGCCATGCTCGCCGCGAATCGCTTTAAAGTGTTTTTTATATCTAAAATCCATAAGAGTACGGAGACCTTCGTCCACTTCAAAAACGACGTCTCCTCCCTTTCCGCCATCTCCGCCGGCAGGGCCGCCTTTCGGCACATATTTTTCACGGCGAAACGCAACCATCCCGTTGCCTCCGTCGCCGCCTTTTACATACACTTTCACCTGATCTACAAACATAATGTCCTCCGTTCTAAACCGTTAAAAAACACCGCTAGTTCAACCCAATTTCAATTAGACATTCGTGGCTTGTGATCCCAAAACGCATGATATCAAAGTCCTCATATCCATTTTGCCGAAAATCATCAAAGGCAGATATATTGGCAAAAGTTCCGTGAAAATCAAGGTACAGTATCAGCTGTCTGTCAGGATGATCGGTTTGAAGCGAAACGGTTAAATGATTTTCACTGCCTCTAGAAACTGCTTGTTCAAACAGATGAAACAGCTTTCTCATCAGTTTCGCCAATTTTTGATCATAAGCTGACAAATCCTTAATTTCCCCGAGAACTTCATATTCAAGCGTCATACATTGGGCTTTCCAATTAAACGTAAGAAAATCAAACGCTAAATGCGGTGTTTTCAGGTTTGAGAGCTTTGATTCGTGTTTAGCGTCTATCACCATTTCTTCAATGATTTCAAAGACGCGGTCATACTTCTGCAAGCTTAAGTTTCCTTTAATAAGCTGCAGCTTATTCATCCAATCATGCCGGGAATGGCTGAGAAGATGAATCAGTTCATTTGTTAAAGCTGTATCGCTTATATTTTCTTCTTGATTTTTTGAAACATCCTTCATTTTCGCACTCCCAATCATTTGATTTCTTATTTAGGAGTCTGTATAAGTGTGTATTATGAATTATAACAGAGAAGGCTTTGATAGAAAAACAATTGTTTTTCCCAGAAATATCATGTTCCTTTTTTCTGGCTTAGGTTGATTTTCAGCCAGGCAGAACATTTTATGTATTACTGCTTGGGGAACATATCCAGTGGGTTTGAGACATTCGTTCTCATTCTTGGCGGGGTCTGCTCGCACATACTCTGCATAACATTCTTGATGCTTACTCCGCATATTGCAAAAAAAACTCCAGTCATTATCGACCGGAGTTTTTGAATCATTATTGAGCTACAGGATATACGCTCACTTTTTTGCGGTCACGTCCGAAACGTTCGAATTTAACAGTTCCGTCGATTTTCGCAAAAAGAGTGTCATCTCCGCCGCGGCCCACGTTTTCACCTGGGTAAATTTTTGTTCCGCGTTGACGGTAAAGGATAGAACCGCCTGTTACGAATTGACCGTCAGCACGTTTAGCACCTAAACGTTTAGCCTCAGAGTCACGTCCGTTCTTTGTAGAACCTACTCCTTTTTTAGAAGCGAAAAACTGAAGATCTAATCTAAGCATGTAGCTCACCTCCTATATTATGTTTGTGGTCACACGCAAGTGATCTTTGTAATCCCGTTCGATTGTCTCTAACGAAACAATCATGCCTTCAATCAGCAGCTGAGCTTTTTGGCGCGCCTCCGGATCGAGAGATTCAGGGAATTCAAAGTAAAAATAACCCCCATCTTCTCCTATATCAAGAAGCGGCTCGAAGCCCGCCAACGCGATGACCGCGTTAACGGATCCAAACACAACAGCTGTCACTCCGGCACAGACGAGATCTTGTCCATGTTCAGCAAAATTCGCGTGGCCCGTCATTTCAAAAGACAATACGCTTTTGTCAGCACGGGACCTTCTGATTGTTGCCTGGATCATGGCTTACGCGTTGATTTTTTCGATCGTCACTTTAGTGTAAGGCTGACGATGACCTTGTTTTTTATGAACGTTTTTCTTTGCTTTGTATCTGAAAACAGTGATTTTTTTCGCGCGGCCTTGTTTTTCAACTTTAGCCGTTACTGTTGCGCCTTCAACTGTAGGGTTGCCGACTTTCACATTGTCTCCGCCAACAAACAAAACGTCTTCAAAAGTAACTGTTTCACCTGCTTCAGCAGCAAGTTTCTCGATGTAAACAGTTTGGCCTTCTTCAACTTTAATTTGTTTACCGCCTGTTTTAATGATTGCGTACATTCTCTGCACCTCCTATTAGACTAAGACTCGCCAGATACCAGGGGGCTGTAAAACAACTCTTAACACCTGTACTGAGCGGTTGTAGCATTGGTGCTACATCCATAACATTAAAAAATATATCAAAATACAAGGCGTTTGTCAATCGATTTTAATAAGGCAGCAGCAGTTCCTCCATGGAGGAATTTGTCCGTTTATCAGCAAAGTAGGCATGCAGCACTTCATTCTCATCCAGCTGGCTTAACTTCTCTCCTGACTTTTCTATAATAATGGGGTGCTTACAGCCTCGTTTGAATTCCGCCATTACATGATAGACTTTATCCTCAGCATTAACGGTAAGCGGAAGCAATTTTTCAAGCTCACGGTTTTTCCCATAGTATCTTTCCAAGAGAAACCTCACATGGATGTAGTGTCTTTGCCTGTACTCCTCAAACAAAGAAACAGCCAGAAAGACAAACAAAACCCATGCGCTGATTTGCAGAGGAACCGCAAATAAAACCCAGCATGCGAGAAGCAGGCAGCACACAAGTGAAGTCTTTAGATTCAGCCGATGCGCTTTTTGAAAAGCCAGATGCTTTGAAAAAAATAAAAATAACAGCTTGCCGCCGTCAAGCGGCCAAATCGGCAGCAGATTCACAAATAAAATAGATAGATTATAAAATGTAAACAGTTCAAAGGTCTCATGATTAATTATTGAGAGGCCTGCAAGCATCCAAGCCGCAAGCTGGAGCCAAATGTGCTGAAGAGGTCCGGCAATAATAACCGCAAACTCTTCCTTTAACGGCCGATTTCCGTGCTCTTCCACTTCAACCGTTCCTCCAAATGGCAGCAAAAAAACACGCTTGATTCTCCAAGAAAAAAACACGGCCAGAGCGGCATGCCCCAGCTCATGGATCAGGACAATCACAAGCAAACATAGCAATGCTTTCATATGCCCTGTAACCAGCCCCAGCGCCATGATAATCCAAAGAAAAGGATGAACATGAATTTTCAAGATGAGGTCAAGCCATTTATTCAAATGAGATCACCTGAATCGGATCAATAAATTTGTCGCCGTCTTTCATGGCAAAATAATAGAGCCCTTTGTTATGATCATCGAGTTTAATCGTACCGAGCTTTTTGCCTTTATCTACAAAATCATATAAAGCGACATCCACGTCTTTCAGTTCACCATAAATGCTGTAGGTATTGTCAGCATGCTGCACTTTTACTGTAAGCCCCGTCTCACCGTCTTTACTGACTTCAACAACATAGCCTTCTTTTATACAATCGATTGTATCACTGCTTGTTTCGACTTTAATGCCTTCCCCGTTGTCCTGAAAATCCTGCTGAACTTTACCAGACGCGGGTGCAACAAGATCTTGACTCACTTCAACCTGCTGTTCCTTATTTTTCTTTTCAGGAGCGAGAAATGCAAGCGGGCTGCCAAATTTCGTTTCAAACCAATGGCTTGCTGAAGCAAATTGAAATTCTGTTTCGAAGGCTTGTGCAACGACCGGCTTGATCTGGCTGATGGGTCCAATGTTTGTTTTATAGGCTATGGCAGAAACCAGAACAAGGCAGGCCGATAGAAGGCATTTCAGAATCATTGAGTCTGTTTTCACCAAAGGGTGTCTTCCGCTGAAATTCGAATTGCCATCTTCATATACCGGGATAGCCCCATGTTTTTCCTGATCAGATACCATGACCCAAGACGGCGGTTTTTGCTTTTCGGAACCTGTCTGAGTAGGGAAACGTTTTGAGCCGGAAACCTGTTTCCTTCTTTTCTCTAATCGTTTTCTGATTTCATCTGCTCTGTGACTCATTGCCATCATCCTTTGCATTCGTTGGGTTTGTACATCATATGTCTTGTCCACGGCAATTATTCGATTTACCTTCAGCACAGAGCAGTCAGAAACAAAAAAACCTGACACAGCATTTGCTTTGTCAGGTTCTTCTCTTTTATTCTATGAAATTAAGATCTTACTCCGAAAAATGACTTAATCTTAGCCATCATTCCCTTGTTTTGCTCTTCAAGCACCTGCAAAGGAACAGATTCGCCTAAAATGCGGCGGGCAATATTGCGATATGCGATGGAAGCGCGGTTTTTCGGATCCATTGCAATTGGTTCGCCATGGTTAGATGCCTTAATCACTTCATCATCATCGGCAACGATACCGAGCAAATCAATCGACAAATGCTGAACGATTTCATCGATATCCATCGTGTCACCGTTTTTCATCAGGTGATTTCTGATTCTGTTTACAACGAGCCGCGGCGGTTCAATATTTTCTTCTTTTTCCAATAGCCCTATAATGCGATCAGCATCTCGCACAGCTGAAATCTCAGGCGTTGTGACCACTACCGCCTTGTCAGCCCCAGAAACGGCGTTTTTGTATCCTTGCTCAATTCCTGCGGGGCAGTCTATGATGACATAATCAAATTCCTGCTTGAGCTCTTGGACCATAGTTTTGATTTGTTCAGGAGCAACAGCCGTTTTATCGCTCGTTTGAGCAGCGGGCATTAAATAGAGCAAATCATCAAACCGTTTATCCTTTACGAGCGCCTGATGCATTTTACATCTGCCCTCTACAACGTCGACGAGATCATAAATAATTCTATTTTCAAGACCCATTACTACATCCAGGTTGCGCAGTCCTATATCAGTATCTACTAAACATACACGCTTCCCTAAAATGGCTAAGGCGGTACCGAGGTTAGCAGATGTTGTTGTTTTACCTACTCCGCCTTTTCCCGAAGTTATTACGATAGCCTCACCCAATTCACATTCCTCCCTCAAGCCTTGTTAGATCAGGTCTTAAATGAGCCAAATGTTGAAGGCGTTCAATGACCATATTTCCGTCTGTATCTAAATAAGCACATTCCATTTCGTTCCCTTTTTGAATGTGGTCTGGGGAGCGATTTAACACGTGATTGATTCTTAACTGTGTCGGCAGCATTTCAGAGGCAGCAATAACCGCATGATTATTTCCGTTAAATCCGGCGTGGGCAATCCCTTTCAGCGAACCCAGAACAAAAATGTTTCCGCCGGCTCTGACTGTCCCGCCCGGATTCACATCTCCGATCAGAAGCAAATCGCCCTTCACCTCGAGCACTTGGCCTGAACGGACAATTTTTGAGACAGAAATAATTTCCGCTTCCTCTTTCATACGCTGTGCTTCTTTTTTAGTAATGACTTCACTCTCAATAGAATGAACAAACAAATCTTTTTTTGACGCAATTATTTCGGTCAGCTGTTCCTCTTGCTCCTGATATAAGCATCGATTGCCCAGCTTAATGTGAACGCTGATTTTCTGGCCTTTTCCATCTGTATATTGTTCAATTGACAGCATATTCTGAAGACCATCGAGAAGCTCATCAAAAGAACATGCATCGTCAAGATGCAATGTCAAACCATTCTTTGTTCCTTTTATCGTTACATATTGCTGCTTTTTGGTCTTCACAATATTCACCTCAACAACATACTCATTTCGTCAAAAAAAGATAAAATCCTTTTTACTCATCTCTCAATTCTTTCTTTAGACTCATAAAAAATAATCTAAATGGGAGAACCAGGATGAGTGCGCTTATCATATTTAATAAAACTGTCGGTATAAACCGGTCTAGCACAAAGCCATTAAACGTCATAATGTCTTTGTGAATCAGCGACTGAATACCGAACACATAAAATTCTAGCAGACAAACAGCGAGAACAGCAATCAGGATGACGACAAATGCGTTTGTGTGCAGCACTTTAAACGCTTTTGACGCCAAATAGCTTAGCCCCGCAAAGCCAAACATATAAACACCTAATAGACTTGTATAATTCATATCATATAGAAAGCCGAAAATAAAACCGTAGATCACTGCGTGTTTTTGATTGATAAAAGCCGACATAAAAATCAGCGCAAGCATCAGAAAACGCGGGACGAGCACCTGGTCATCCGTAACAAACGGGAAATGCACCAGATCAGTAAAAATGCTTTCCGCCGAAAAAACCAACATCATAACGAAAGGGAGAAGGAAACGTTTCACGATCCTTCCTCCTCTGTATCGACAGTCGGTACATCACGATTAACAACGATCACATTATTTAAATCTGAAAGATCAGCCGCAGGTTTTACATAGGCAACTTTCGTTAATCCATAAGAGTCAGACTCGATCTCAGTCACTTCACCGATTGTCAGCCCTTCTGGAAATACGCCTCCTGTGCCTGACGTTTCAATCAGATCGCCTTTTTTCACGTCTTGTTTATCCTTGCGTTCGATTATGGTCATCTTAAGCCGTTTTTTGTCTTTATCATAGCCTTCGATTAAACCGTAGCCTTTGCTGCCTTTTTTCCCGGAAATGGTTGTTGCGACTCTGTTATTACGGTCAGTATCGCTTAAAAGCTGGACCGTAGACGTAAAGTTATTAAGGCCTGAGCTTTTAATCTTCCCGATTAATGCGCCTTTTTCGTTCGTTACCGCCATATCTTTCGCTACGTTTTGCTGTGTCCCTTTGTTAATGGTCACTTGTTTCGCCCAATTATCAGGGCTTCTGGCAATGACTGTCGCCAAAATCGGCTTGTAATCTTTTATTGATTTCACATGGCCGAGTTCGTCACGCAGGGATTTGTTTTCGTCTTCAAGTTCTTGAAGCTTGGCTTCATATTTTGTTTGCCCGTCAAGCTTTTCTCTCAGACGCTCGTTTTCTTCGTATGTGTTTTTTAAATCACTAATGTTCTCAAATATCCCTGCAAAAAATTCGGCAGGCGTATGAAAAATGTTTTGAAATACTCCCGTCGTATCACCGATCAGTTTCTCAGGCCAGGTGGTATTACGGCCGTCCTTCAGCGAAAATCCAATCATAGCCACCAATATGATAATACACAGAAGTAATAGCATTAACCGTTTATTCGGCATCGTGTTACACCTCTTCTATTGAACTCCCGATTATCTTGTTTTTCCTTTGAAAAGATGGATGTGCTCCAGTGCTTTTCCTGTCCCGATCGCTACACAATCAAGCGGGTCTTCAGCGATAAGGACCGGCATTTTTGTTTCTTCGCTGATGACTTTGTCCAAATTACGAAGAAGCGCTCCGCCGCCGGTTAACACAATACCTCTGTCCATGATATCTGCGGCAAGCTCAGGCGGTGTTTTTTCAAGTGTGCTTTTCACTGCCTCTACAATGGTTGACACCGTGTCACGCAAAGCATTAGAAATTTCTTTCCCGGTAATTTCGATCGTTTTCGGCAGACCTGTCAGCAAGTCACGGCCGCGGATTTCCATTTTATCGGATTCTTCTGCGGATTCAGCAGAGCCGATATCCATTTTAATCGCTTCAGCAGTGCGGTCCCCGATCATCAGGTTGTATGTTTTTCTGATGTAGTTGATAATCGCATCGTCCATTTCATCACCGGCAACGCGGATGGATTGAGATGTTACAATACCTCCGAGGGAAATAATTGCAACTTCTGTCGTTCCGCCCCCGATATCAACAACCATGCTTCCAGTCGGTTCCCAAACCGGGAGATTGGCGCCGATAGCCGCAGCAAACGGCTCTTCGATCGGATACGCGTCACGCGCTCCGGCTTGTCTTGTCGCATCGATAACCGCACGCTCTTCAACCGCAGTAATGCCGGATGGCACACAAACCATCACATAAGGTTTTCTGGCAAACATGCCTTTATTTTTAATGGCCTGATTAATGTAATATTTCATCATGGTAGCCGTTGTTTCATAATCAGCGATAACGCCGTCTTTCATCGGGCGAAGAGCCACTACGTTTCCAGGCGTCCGTCCGATCATATTTTTCGCATCATTTCCGACAGCAACAATCGATTTCGTATCCGTTTGCAGCGCGACGACTGACGGCTCCCTCACAACAATTCCTTTACCTTTTACAAAAACAAGCGTATTCGCAGTTCCAAGATCTATACCAAGGTCTCTTGTACCAATTCCAAACATATGTATGTATCTTCCTTTCTTAAAGCAAAAATACCCTAAAGGGAAAAACTCATAAACTCTATTATAGCTTAATTCGACGAAAAAAAAAGTGTTACAAATATCCTTTTTCCTTTAAACTCACAAATTTTTTGTCGCCAATCACCAAATGGTCAAGCAGCTCGATGCCAATCAGGTTTCCGCATTCAAACAGCCGTCTTGTCACTTCAATATCTTCCCTGCTCGGCGTCGGATCCCCCGAAGGATGATTATGGATACAAATAAAGGAAGCGGCAGATCGTTTGAACGCTTCTTTAAAAACCTCCCGGGGGTGGACAATGGATGAATTCAGACTTCCGATAAAAACAGTGCGTTTATGGATGACTTGGTTTTTTGTATTTAAATATAAACAGACAAAATGCTCCTGGGTCAAAAAGCGCATATCCTCCATGACCAGATTTGCGCCGTCTTCCGGGGAGCGGATTACAAAATGTTCTTCATTGGCTAATTTATGAATACGGCTTCCCAGTTCAATTGCTGCCAGTATTTGCACAGCCTTCACCAGACCGATTCCCGGGATGCTGGACAGTTCCTCAACTGAAGCTTCTTTCAGCAGGCGCAGCCCGTCAAACGAACGCAGAAGCCGGTTTGAAAGGTTCATAACAGATTCGTTCTTTGTGCCTGTCCGCAATAAAATAGCCAAAAGTTCGTTGTTTGCTAAGTTCTCGGCTCCGACTTTCAGCAGCCGTTCTCTAGGCTTTTCTTTCTTTGGGAAATCTTTGAGTTTAAATGGCAGATCGTGTATGATCAAGCCCTCCTTTTCTTTCCCTTCCCGTTTATAAAACCGTCAGGCTTCTACATCAAAATCCTTCAGAACTCTCATTGTTTTTGATATAGGGAGCCCTACGACTGAATAATAATCTCCGTCTATTTTCTTTACAAAAAGTGCGCCTTTTCCTTGGATGCCGTAAGCACCTGCTTTATCCATCGGCTCTTTTGTTTCAATATAAGTCCAAATATCTTCTTCACTGAGGGGCCAAAACACAACTTCTGTCTTGTCATAGAACGTTTCGCTGTGATTTGCGGTTTGAATACTGACAGCGGTTATCACGGTATGACTCCGGCCGGAAAGCCTGCGGAGCATAGCAGCGGCTTCTTCTTGATCTTGCGGTTTGCCGAGGCACTCACCGTCAAGACATACCATTGTATCAGCACCGATTACAATTGCGCCCGGATTGAGATCGGCCACAGCCTTAGCTTTTTGTTTTGCCAACCATTGGACGTTTTCTTCAGGTGAAAAGTTTCGATTTAATTTTTCCTCTACTTCACTGACAATAATGGTGTAGGGAATCTGAAGCAGATCGAGGAGTTCTTTTCTTCGCGGAGATTGTGATGCAAGTATAAGCGGCTTAGCCATGTTCGTCATCCTTTCAGGGTTTGCTTAAGAAAAAAAGATACTCATTTATCCTACCAAATCACGAGGCTCGCCACAATTTCAGAAAAATAACTTTTTCATGACAAAATAAAAAAAGCCTGTCACTAAGGACGAAGGCTCAGGCACTTTCTATTATTTAATTACGGCTAAAAGCTGCTGCTGAGCCTTCCATCCGGCTTCAGCACTTGGGTCCTCTAATTCCTTTAACGCCTGCAAAATTGCTTTTTTCTCTCCCGTTTCAGCTGCTTCTGTTTTACCGAGCGAATTTTTTATTTTTTCAACACTCGCTTTTGTAATATCTTCTCCCAAGATCGCCTTCGCTGAGAGCTCCGCTGTTTTCTTGAAAGGACCTGTCATATCCGACTCTATTGATAAGGATAGTTCCTTGCCCCCCCATGCTTCAAAATCGCTGTCGATTAAAAGCTGCCCTACCTGCTGTGATACAGCCTTATCACTTGCCAGGCCCGCGATGACATACGTGTACCCGTCATCCTTTGACAGGGAAACGGCGGAATATCCTTTTTCAGTCAGCTGTTCAGTTAACGTCTCTGCACCCTTTTCATTTGAAAACTTTCCTGCTTGCACTGCATATGTTTTATATGTACCTTCCGTTTGTGCCGCTTGTTTTTCTCCGGCGGTGCTTTGTTTCTCCGCAGCTGTATCTCCTGCTTTTGCCGTCTGGCTGCCTAAAGAGGCATCTAAAGAGGCTGGCGCCGACGCTTCTTTATTGCCTGATATATTTAATGCAAATAACCCTAAGCCGGTGCCTAAAACCGCTGCAAAGGCAATCGTTGCCGCCACTCTTTTTACCGGTTTGGCCGTCCCTGTCTTTCCTTTTGAATAGAGCTTCGATTTTTTCTTTTGATAGGGCGGAACAACTTTGGGATCATCTTTAAACACCTTATCCTCCTCTGAATCCCAGTTAAATTCATCTTCATCAGGATGTTCATGGGAGGCTGCAACCTCCTGCTCCGCCTTTCTCTTTTCCTCCCAATTTGAAAATGTCATGTTTTTTTCTTGCTCTGTCTTCGGTATCTCCTGCTCGTAAACTGTTTCTTCTTTTCCATTAATCGTCACCTTAAGGGCTTTTTCTTCCGCTTTACTGATTTTTTTTTGCTTCCTTTTTTTCAATTTTGCTTCCTCCCTTCATTTGTGTGACCGTTCTTGTGGCTTTTCATGCTACACACTTTAGCACAGGCGAAAAAAAAAAGAACAAGACTTTTGTCGCCTTGTCCAAAAAACGTTCGTCAAATTTTTCATCGGTCACCCTAACGCCATTTTGACATAAAAGGAAATGATAGAGTCACCGTATAAATAAGCGAAAATGCTTCCTGCCGCAATTGCCGGTGCAAAGGGAATTGGCTGTTTTCTGCCCAGCCTTCCGAACAGTACAGCGGCAGTTCCGTACAATGCTCCTATAAGTACGGAAAAGAAAAACGCGGCAGCAAGCATTTTCACACCAAGCACAAGGCCGATGACGGCAAGTAATTTAATATCCCCTCCCCCTATTCCTCCATGAGTGATGACGGCAATAAAAGCCAGCAAAAGAAAACCGGCAGCCGCACCTATGAAGCCTTCATACCATGAATAAAGCGGAGAAATGATTCTGCCAGCCGCCAGAAAGGGAAGAAAGAATAGCAATATGCGATTTGGAATCAGCATAAAGTGAATATCTGTCACAGAAACAATGATAAGAAGAGAAAGAAACAGCAACGCAACAATCAGTTCCCAAGACAAACCAAAACGAAATCCCGCGGCTGCAAATAAACACGCTGTCGAGAGCTCTGCCGCTGGATACATAAGAGAGAGCTTTTGGCCGCAGCTTTTGCATCTGCCTTTTAGCAGAGCAAAAGATAAAACAGGGATTAATTCTGCCGGGGTTAAGGTTCTCCGGCAAAAAGAACATGCCGAACGAGGGTTTATGATGGACATGTGTAAGGGGATACGGCATCCTGCCGTGTAATAAAATGAACCGAGGATAAGGCCGAGGACAAAAAGAATCGGAATCATAGACAACACACCTTTACTCTCATTAGATTATGCTATGGATTGTAGCACGGTTAGTATATTGAACTATAATAAGCAATTTTAGATTTTGACAGAAAAAATCCCGGCAGAATATCATTATTGATTCTGCCGGGACAAAGTCATTACAGCATTCTTTTTCGAATGTCAGAAATAAAATATAGTGATCCCGTAATGAGCACGATATTATTTGAGCCTTTTTTGCTTTCTATTAATTTGATCACTTGCTCCGGATCTTCACTCCAGCTTTTGCTGCCGATTTCACTAGCATCATACAGGTCTTTCGCAAGTGAAGCACGCGGAAAATCAAAAGAAGCAAAATGAATCGAGTGCGCGATGGTTTCCAGTTTCTTAATCATGTCATGATACGGCTTGTCCTTTAACGCGCTGAACACCACACAAATGTCGGAATCCGGGAAACGCTGCTTCATTGTTTCAGTCAGCTTATCGATCCCTTCTTCATTATGGGCGCCGTCTAAGTATACCGGCGGATGTTCCTGAACCAACTCTAATCTGCCCGGCCAAGCAGCCTTTACGAGCCCGCTTCTTATAGCAGCATCACTAATTTCAGCAATGTTTTCCCTGTTAAGCCACTCGGCAGCCAAAATGGACAAAGCCGCATTTTGTCTTTGATGCGTGCCGATGAGAGATGTTCGAATATCTGCATAACACTTTTCTCCTGTTTTAAAAGAAAATTGTTCTCCCGCTGGAAGAGCCTCTTCATTATAAATCCTGCATGTATCATGCAATGACTGAAAAGGAGCAGATTTTCGTTCAGCTTCATGTCGGATTACCTGTAAGGCTTCCGGCTGGGTAACGGCTGTCACCATCGGAATGCCATCTTTAATAATCCCGGCTTTTTCTCCTGCGATTTCTGCAATGGTGTTTCCTAAAATGTTCATATGGTCGTGACCGATGCTTGTGATGGCAGTTAAAAGCGGTTCGACAACATTAGTAGAATCGTACCTTCCGCCGAGACCTGTTTCAAAAATAACAAAATCGACCTGATGATACGCTGCAAAATATAAAAATGCACAAGCCGTCATAATTTCAAATTCTGTCGGCTGACCGTGTTCAGTTTGGTCAAGCTCTTCAACGATCGGTTTCACCTGATTGACGAGTGTGACCCACTCCTCGTCTGTAATAGGTGTGCCGTTTACGCTGATGCGCTCATTAAATGTAATGATATAAGGCGACGTAAACGTACCGACAGTGTATCCCGCTTCTTGCAGCATAGAACGGATAAAAGCAACAGTTGATCCTTTGCCGTTTGTTCCCGCCACGTGGAGCGCGCGGATTTTCTTTTCAGGATGGTCCAATCGCTCCATCAGCTGCTTCATTCGATCAAGACCGGGCTTCACTCCGAATTTTAGACGGCTGTGAATCCAGCTGCGCGCTTGTTCATATGCATTAAACAATGATAATCCCCTCTTTTATAAGACAAGGCGGTTTCTCAAGAAACCGCCTCGGCTTTTCATTAGCCCTTAAGCTCAGCCATTCGTTTTTGAACAGCGTCACGCTTCGCCACGTAATCTTTCTCTTTCTCACGCTCTTCATCAATTACGTGCGCAGGCGCTTTTTTTATAAATCCTTCGTTTCCAAGTTTCTTTTGAACACGTTCGACTTCTTTCGTCAGCTTATCGAATTCTTTTTGCAGTCGGGCTATTTCTTCATCGATATTAATTAAACCTTCAAGCGGAAGTATAACCTCTGCACCTGTGACAACTGCCGTCATTGCTTTATCAACTGCCTCGATATCTGTACCGATTTTCAGCACGCTCGGATTTGTAAAGCGTTCTACATATGAACGGTTTGCTTCGAGACGGGCTGCGACCTCGTCCGTGCTCGCTTTAATGTACAGTTCAACTTGCTTGCTCATCGGTGTGTTTACTTCGCTGCGGATATTACGCACTGAACGGATCAGTTCAACGAGAAGCTTCATGTCAGCAGCAGCTTCAGTGTCTGTATGCTCAGGCACAACAACAGGCCATGTGCTCACAGTAATGGATTCTCCTTGGTGAGGCAGGTGCTGCCAAATTTCCTCCGTTAAGAATGGCATAAACGGATGGAGCAGGCGCATCGTTTGATCCAGAACATAAGCAAGGATGGAACGGGTTGTTTTCTTAGCCGCTTCATCTTCTCCGTATAGAGGAAGCTTCGCCATTTCAATATACCAATCACAGAAATCGTCCCAAATAAAGTTATATAAATGGCGGCCGACTTCACCAAATTCATATTTATCAGCGAGCTGTGTCACACTTTCGATCGTTTCATTTAAACGCGTTAAAATCCACTTGTCAGCTACTGATTTCTCACCTGAAAGATCAAGCTCATCATATGTCATGCCGTCCATGTTCATTAACGCAAAACGAGAAGCGTTCCAAATTTTATTGGCGAAATTCCAAGTTGATTCCACTTTTTCATAGCTGAAGCGAAGATCTTGGCCAGGAGAGCTTCCAGTCGCCAGGAAATAGCGAAGGGAATCGGCTCCGTACTTGTCAATCACGTCCATCGGATCGACACCGTTGCCAAGAGATTTACTCATTTTTCTGCCCTGCTCATCACGGATTAAACCATGGATTAAAACATCTTTAAACGGACGTTCTCCAGTAAATTCAATTCCTTGGAAAATCATGCGTGACACCCAGAAGAAAATGATGTCGTAGCCTGTAACAAGAACGTCAGTCGGATAATAGCGTTTAAAATCTTCAGCTGTCAGATCAGGCCAGCCCATAGTGGAGAACGGCCAGAGCGCAGAACTGAACCAAGTATCCAGCACGTCTGTATCCTGCTCCCAATTTTCGCTGTCATCTGGCGCTTCAAGACCGACATATAGCTCGCCGGTTTCTTTATGATACCAGGCAGGAATGCGGTGGCCCCACCATAATTGACGGGAAATACACCAGTCGCGGATATTTTCCATCCAATGCAAATACGTTTTTTCGAAGCGGTCAGGAACAAAGTTGACTTTTTCTTCTTTCTCTTGCAATTCTATTGCTGCATCAGCAAGCGGCTGCATGCGCACAAACCATTGGGTAGAAAGGTACGGTTCAACAACTGCTCCGCTTCGTTCACTATGCCCGACAGAGTGCAGGTGATCCTCGATTTTGAAGAGAACGCCTGCCTCCTGTAAATCTTTAACGAGCTTTTTGCGGCATTCGAAGCGATCCATGCCTTGATATTGCAGCGCATTTTCATTCATCGTGCCGTCTTCATTCATGACAAGAATGCGCTCTAAGTTATGACGGTTGCCAAGCTCGAAGTCGTTCGGATCATGGGCAGGCGTAATTTTCACTGCACCTGAACCAAATTCCATATCAACGTAGTCATCGCCGACAATCGGTATTTCACGATTTGTGATAGGCAGAATAACCGTTTTCCCGATCAGGTGCTTGTAGCGCTCATCCTCAGGGTGTACCGCAACGGCTGAATCACCAAGCATCGTTTCTGGACGTGTCGTCGCGATTTCAATTGAACCTGATCCGTCAGCAAGCGGATAGCTCATGTGATAGAATGCGCCTTGAACGTCCTTGTAAATGACCTCAATGTCGGATAAAGCTGTTTTTGTTGCAGGGTCCCAGTTTATAATGTATTCGCCTCTGTAGATCAAGCCTTTTTCATAAAGTTTAACGAATACTTCACGAACCGCTCGGTTTAAGCCTTCATCAAGCGTAAAGCGCTCACGGGAATAATCTAGGCCAAGCCCTAATTTCGCCCACTGGCTGCGAATGAAGTCAGCATATTCTTCCTTCCACTTCCACGTTTCTTCAAGGAATTTCTCACGGCCTAAATCGTAGCGGCTTGTGCCTTCTTCACGAAGTTTCGCTTCAACTTTAGCCTGTGTCGCGATACCGGCGTGGTCCATACCCGGAAGCCACAGCACATCATAGCCCTGCATGCGTTTCATTCTTGTTACAATGTCTTGCAGCGTTGTATCCCACGCGTGGCCAAGGTGAAGCCTTCCTGTTACATTTGGCGGCGGAATGACAACAGAATATGGCTCTTTTGTCTGGTCACTGCCCGCTTCAAAAAACTTACCTTTTAGCCAAAAATCATATCGGTCTTTTTCAACCGCAGCCGGATCATATTTTGTCGGCATTGTTTGTTCATTCGTTTCCATCATAACCCTCCAGCATGTGTAAAATGGCTGAGAACGAAAAAAGAGCCCTTCATCCTTGGGAAAAGGACGAAAAGCTCTTTCGCGGTACCACCTTTTTTCATGAACCTTTTCAGTTCATGCGCTTCAACGGATAACGGGGGTCTCCCGAATTTCTCTACTCTTCTTTCAAGAAATTGTGCTCCCGGGCGACCTTCCAATCAAACAACATAAGAAGCCTTTCAGCAAGCGGCTTCTCTCTCTGCATGCGTCTTTCTTGTACTCTTCCCGTTCTAAGCAGGTGTATCTATCAGCTCATTATATTCTTTATTTATGTTCTTTATTATAGTAAAAGTGTTTTTGATTCGTCAATCATCTTTTCCAAAAATACTGCTTCTTATACAAGATGGGCAGGCACCTATTGACCAAGTATACATATGATGCTTGTAAATGCGTAGAGGAGGATGCACCGTGAAGAAACGTTTCAGCTCTTATTCCCTGCCGCCGTGGGTCAGGCAAATTCGGCTTGTATCCGCGCAAGTGATTATTCCGATAACGATTTTCCAGGGTATCAGAACCATTTTCTTTCCGACAACCTTTGATGTCTTGCTGCTCGCACTATTGATTTTTTTAGCCTGTGCGCTTCATTTGGAATGGATATAAACAAACAAGTCCGCGCCAATTAAGACGTGGACTCGTTTTCCGCCTGAAATTTTTTCTCTTGTTCAATTTGATGAATTTTCATCACAAACGGCTCTATATTTTTCATTTGCCAGTATGCCTTTAATAAGTGTGTACATTCATCTTTTTCACGGCGCCTTTTCCCGGTCTGATAGCGGTTCAGCACTTTGTACACCGCTGCCGGATAAGCCATGTAACTGAGAAAAAGACTGATTTCAGCCTCATGCAGAGGAAATGCTTTCGTATATGCATAAAACCAATCGACACACTCAGGACAAGCTTTTGGAAAACCGCTGAACATTCGTGTATAAAAGCCGAGCAAGTCGTTTTGCGGCGGCCCCACAGACGCTCTCTCAAAATTCGTAAAATATCCGGTTCCTGCATCATTGTACAGAAAATGGTGAATAGACAGGCTGCCATGGTTAATGACAACCCTTGAGGTGCCTTTTTCTTTTGCCGCTTCATACCAGTCCTTAATCCGCTCAAGCGCAAAGTTTACAGCGGAAATGGTTTCTGAAAAATAGGTTACAGCCTGCAGTTCAAAGGGAGAAAGGTACCATTCTTTCTCCGCTCTGTCTACAAACTGTTCATAAATGATCTTTTCATTTTCCCACTTTTTTCTCGTTTGTTCATAGTGGCGTTCAATGTCTTCACGCCTGACCTTGATTTCTTGCGCAGTTCTTTCGTGGAGGCGGGCTGTTTCTCTAAATAGATAGCCATGTTTCTGATCCCGCTCTTCCTCTTGGTCAAATTGGAGCCAAGGCATTAAGTAATAGGAGTCTCCCGTTTGTACGCCCCCGGAGAAAAACTCCCCCCCATTTGTTCTGTAAATAGGAACAAAGGAATGAAAGCCTTTTTCCTCAATTGCCACCATTTGATCTGTAAAATGTCTGCCGCGAACCGATTTCATTTTTTTCAGCGCAAATACCCCATAATCTGAATACACTTTCCACACACGAGGACTGACTGGCTCAATAAATTGAGCCGTCAGTCCGTATTCCTGAAGAACCGATTGGACATCTTCCATTCCATTCACCACATTTTCCGATCGCTTACGGCTTACGCATGGCTGCTTTTGTATTGAGGGATATAAAGAATCTGCCCTGCTTTCAATTCATCATCCAGCGCCAAAGAATTCATCCTGATCAGCTGCTGGGAGGTAATGTCGTACCGTTCGCATAAACGTTCAATGGTATCTTCCTGCTGAACAATACATATTTTCATTCTAGAAAACTCATCCTCTTCTCTCGTAAAGAGTTTTGTTAAATAAAGAGAATTATGATTTTCCTTTGTTTCAGGTTCCTTCGTTTGAGCAGCAGGAACATCCCTAGCAACAGCATCTGTTTCCTTCCTTTCAAGGTCGGAAGTGTCAGGCAGCTGGTAAGAATGAAAAGACGTCTCTTCCTCAGGTTCTTCAGGTGAAGGTGTTTTTCTCACTTCAATTTCAAAGCTTTCTTCCTTCTGCTCTTCTTCCTCCAGCAGCTTAGGCGCTGAATAGAAGGAATGCTCTTCTGAATCTTGTTCCGGCAGGAAGGTACGATAGGCCGGAGTGATCTCTTCTTCCTGAGATTCCTCTTCAGCACTTATCTTTTGATTAAAATGCAGGGTTGGAGCTGCTGCTTCTTCCTTTAAAAGTGCAGCTGGCACTTTCTCCTGCTCTCTGCTTTCTTCTTCTAAAGAAACAACGTTTTCAGGTACAGTTTCCCGGACTTCCTCCAGTTGTTCTGCATCCTGTCGGAGTGCAGGCTCGATGTGATCCGATAGCTCCGATTCTGTTTCTTGTGATTCTTGACGCCGAGCATGCTCAAGAATAGGAGAATCTCGCTGTTCTATTTTTTCTTCTCCACGCTCAGCCTCTGCAGCAGGTGATTTTTCCGTCTCTAAAACAAGCGGTTCTGACAGTTCAGCCTGCTCTTCTTCCGTCTCTGCTTTTTTGCGGATCTCTCTTCCTGAAGCAGCCTTTGCTGCTTCTATTGTCTCCACTTCCTCACGAAGCCCTGCCTCTGAAAGAATGAGCTCCGGCTGCTTCGCTTCTGCCGCATTTATATCTTCGCTGCCCTCTGCTTCTAAAGCAGGTGATTCTGATCGTACAGTTTCTTTCTCTTCATTCGCCTGCTCTTCACGAAGCCTCGCTTCCGAGAAATGAAGCTCTGGCGCCTCGGCTGGCGCTTCTTCCGTCTTTATATCTTCGCTGTCCACCTCTAAAGCAAATGGCTCTGACCGCTCAGCTTCTTCCTCTTCATGTTCCTGCTCTTCACGAAGCCTCGCTTCCGAGACATGAAGCTCTGGCGCTTCATTCGCTTTTATTTCTTCGCTGTCCTCCAAAGCAGATGGCTTTGATTGCTCAGCTTCTTCCTCTTCATTTTTCTGCTCTTCACGAAGCCTCGCTTCCGAGAAATGAAGCTCTGGCGCCTCGGCTGGCGCTTCATTCGCTTTTATTTCTTCGCTGTCCTCCAAAGCAGATGGCTTTGATTGCTCAGCTTCTTCCTCTTCATTTTCCTGCTCTTCACGAAACCCCGCTTCCGAGATATGAAGCTCTGGCACCTCGGCTGGCGCTTCTTCCGTCTTACTATCTTCGCTGTTCTCTGCTTCTAAAGCAAATGGCTCCGCTTCTGAGACTAGAAACTCTGGCGGCTCAGAAAAACCTTCACTAGGAGCTTCATAGAGAGGAATATCCGGCTCCCTGTTCGCTGTGTCATCAAGAAGGCCTTCTATTGCTAGATCAGCTTGGATCGTAAGGATGCGCGAGTTTGTTAGTTGATAGTCAAATGCATCAATAAACACAAAAACTTCATGTAAATGACTGACTTTGTTTTTCGGGATGGTAATATCGACAGGGAAACAATGAGTCAGTTCCGCTGTTCCATCCTCTCTCGTTCTGACCTCCTCGACAAACCGCTTATCAGTATAAAACTCTTCAGCATTTTTGCTTTGATCTATGTTGTACTCACCTGTAAGTTCAAGCGATCCTCTGATTGAAACGTAATCATTCACTTCCTGAACCCTAATATCAGGATCTAATGAAATGGAAAGCAGTTCAGAAACTTCCTGTCCTTTTTGGAAACAGATCGTTTCTTCTACAGAAAATTGCAATCGATGATTTTGCGGCAAGTTCATATCCTCCTTTCATCTAATCCTTAAAATTAGATGTCACTAAAGGTGTATGTATGAATTGGAGAAAATATGAATGAGGATGCACAGAAAAAACCGGTACAAGGAAATCCTTGATACCGGTTTTGATAGTACTTATCCGCGGCTGATCTCAGCGAATACGTTCTCAGCTGCCTGAATTGTTTTTTCAATATCCTCATCAGTATGCGCCGTCGAGAGGAAGAGTCCTTCGAATTGAGATGGCGGAAGGAACACACCTTCATTTGCCATTCCTTTATAATACTTGGCAAACAGCTTCAAATCTGATGCTTTGGCTGTTTCATAATTGATGACAGGTTCATTTGTAAAGAAGAAACCGATCATTGAACCTGCGCGGTTAAAGGTATGCGGAATACCGTGCGCCTCTGCCGCTTTTGAAATGCCTTCTTCCAGTCTGTCGCCTTTTTTCATAAAGGTCTTGTATGATTCAGGCGTGAGCTGCTTTAATGTTTCGAGTCCAGCCGTCATTGCAAGCGGGTTGCCTGACAGCGTACCTGCCTGGTAAATCGGACCGCTTGGAGCAATTTGCTCCATAATTTCAGCTTTACCGCCATAAGCGCCGACAGGAAGTCCGCCCCCGATCACTTTTCCTAAGCAAGTCAGATCAGGCGTTACACCGAAATAACCTTGTGCGCAGCTGTAATCGACCCGGAAGCCAGTCATGACTTCATCAAAAATCAGCAGCGTGCCGTACTGTTCAGTAATATCCCGCAGCCCTTGCAGGAAGCCTTCTTGCGGCGGAACCACACCCATGTTTCCGGCAACCGGTTCTACGATGACGCCTGCAATATCTTCACCAAACTGTTGGAATGCAAGCTTTACACTTTCTAAATCATTGTACGGAACAGTGATGGTGTTTTTCGCAATGCCTTCAGGTACGCCCGGGCTGTCAGGCAGACCGAGTGTTGCCACTCCTGAACCCGCTTTAATCAGCAGAGAATCTCCGTGTCCATGGTAGCAGCCCTCAAATTTCAAAATCTTATTGCGGCCTGTATATCCTCTTGCCAAACGAAGCGCGCTCATGGTCGCCTCGGTTCCCGAGCTGACCATCCGTACAATTTCTATTGACGGCACTCGATCAATGACGAGCTTCGCCAATTCATTTTCCACCTCAGTCGGAGCCCCGAAGCTTGTCCCGTATTCAGCCACTTTTTTAAGGCTCTCTACAACACGGTCATTTGTGTGTCCTAAAATTAAAGGCCCCCATGACAAGACGTAATCAATATACTCATTTCCATCAATATCATAGATTTTAGAGCCTTTTCCGCGCTCCATAAAAATCGGGTCCATGTCTACCGATTTAAAGGCGCGAACGGGGCTGTTTACACCGCCCGGCATGAGTTTTTGCGCTTCTTTAAAAGCCGTTTTTGATTTTTCATAGCTTCTCATCTGCCTCAACTCCTGTCAACTGAATAAGATTACTCCGCAAGCCATTTTGCTGCGTCTTTTGCATGATACGTGATAATCAGGTCGGCACCCGCACGCTTCATACTTGTCAAAATTTCTAAGACAATCTCTTTTTCCTTGATCCAGCCGTTCTGAGCTGCAGCCTTCACCATAGAGTACTCTCCGCTTACATTATAAGCCACAAGCGGCAATGTGAACTCATTTTTTACATCCCGCATGATATCCATATAAGAAAGTGAAGGTTTCACAATCAGGAAGTCCGCACCTTCCTCAACATCTGATTGTGCTTCACGGAGTGCTTCCAGACGGTTGGCAGGATCCATTTGATACGTTTTGCGGTCGCCAAATTGAGGCGTGCTGTTTGCTGCATCACGGAACGGACCGTAAAACTCACTTGAATATTTCACAGCGTAAGACATGATCGGAATATTGATGAATCCTTCTTTATCTAACGCTTCTCTGATAACCGTCACAAATCCGTCCATCATGTTAGAAGGCGCAATGATATCCGCTCCGGCTTTTGCTTGGCTGACAGCTGTCTGCGCCAAAAGCTCCAAGGATTCATCATTCAAGATCTGTCCGTCTTTGACGAGACCGCAATGTCCGTGATCTGTATATTCACATAGGCATGTATCAGCGACGACAACCAGCTCAGGGAAATGCTTTTTAATTTCCGCAATTGCTTCTTGCACAATCCCATGATCATGGTAAGCTTGCGTTCCGCAATCATCTTTTTCTTCAGGTATGCCGAAAACAATGACGGATTGAATTCCGAGACTGACCAGCTCAGCCACTTCATCCTTTAATAGATCTAAAGATACATGATAAACATCAGGCATTGAAGGAACAGCTTTTTTTCCTTCTAAACCTTCAACGACAAAGATCGGGTAAATAAAATCAGATGGATGCAGACGAGTTTCTTTTACCATCTCTCTCATTGCTTTTGATGACCGCAAACGGCGGTGTCTGTTAAATGATTGACTCATATTCTATCTTCCTTTCTAGACATGCGGCACATTAAATCAAGCATACCGTCAATTGTAAATGTATCAGGCATATACGACGTGATTCCGTACGACAGCAGAGCGTCCCTCGTTAACGGTCCGATGCTGATGCAGGCCGTCTGGTGCGCCGGCCATTTTTTTAATCCTTCTCCCAGAACATGCATAAATGTATGTACGGTTGATGAGCTTGTAAATGTCACAAAATCAAATGAATGCTGCTTCGCGGCATTTTTTAATTCCTTGATGCCATCTTCATCAGGAACAGTTTCATATACAACCCATTCCTTCACAACAAAGCCAAGAGGCGTAAGCTCTTTTTTTATCACATCGCGAGATAAATTGCCTTTTATGACCGTAATCCGTTCTGACGGTTCGGCATGCTGCTTAAGAGCGTCCGCCAATTGTTCTGCAATATAGTCATGAGGCATTACATCAACCGATACGTCATACGATTCCAAACGGCGTGCGGTTTTTTCACCAACAGCCGCAATCTTTTTATGACCGGGAACAATCAACTGATTTTCTTTTAGATAAGAAAAAAAGAAATCGGCTCCATTTACACTCGTAAACACAAGCCAGCCAGGTACGGCAAGATCAATTCGCACCTGTTCCGCCAGATCATTCGGCAGAGCTCGGCGAAACGTGATCAACGAGGTCAATACCGCTTTTCCGCCAAGCTTCTCCACTTTCTGCTGAAACGATTTTGCCTGCGTCTTATTGCGGGTGACAAGCACTGTTTTTCCTTTCAAAGGAACATCATTTACCATCCTCATCAAGCTCCCGTTTTACGCGATCAATTAAAGCTTTAGCGCCTTTATCAGTCATGAGAGCCGCACAGCGCTTACCGACTTCCACCGGGTCGTTTCCGGTGACGGTTTCTTTGAAAGTCATTTTTCCATCTGGTGAAGCCACAAGCCCTGTCAGTTCAATTTCATCCTGGCCGTTTATCACCGAGTAGCCGGCGATCGGCACCTGACAGCCGCCCTCCATCGCGTTTAAGTAGGCACGCTCTGCCAGTACAGTCCGTTTTGTGTACTCATCCGTAAACTGAGAAAATAACGCTAAAAGCTCTTGATCCGATTCTCGGCACTCAATTGCAAGAGCGCCCTGGCCAACAGCTGGAAGACAGCGCTCAGGCTCAAGAAATTCAGTTACGACATCCTGCTTCCAGCCCATTCTGGAAAGCCCTGCCGCAGCTAAAATAATTGCATCGTAATCTTCGTTTTCCAGCTTTTGAAGTCTCGTATCTATATTACCTCTAATCCATTTAATTGTAATGTCAGGGCGCTCAATCAAAAGCTGTGCGCTTCTTCTTAAACTGCTTGTGCCGATAACAGCACCTTCCTTCAATTCAGAAAGCTTTACACGATTCTTTGAAATAAGAGCGTCACGAGGATCTTCCCGTTCAGGAATACAGCCGATCACAAGGCCTTCAGGCAAAACGGCAGGCATATCCTTCATGCTGTGAACCGCCATATCAATGTCTTCGTTTAAAAGCGCTTGTTCGATTTCTTTAACAAACAGCCCTTTTCCTCCCACTTTTGACAGGGTAACATCGACAATCCGGTCACCCTTTGTGACGATTTCTTTTATGTCAAAAGCAAAAGAAGGATTGATTTCCTTCAGTTTGCGGATGACCCATTTTGTTTGGGTCATAGCGAGTTTGCTCCGTCTGGAACCTACTTTTATCGTTCTCATATTTTCTTTCCTCCCGAATCTGCTTGGGCACATTATTTAACTGAACCAATGGAATTGAGACAGGCTTCCGAGCAGGAAATAATTGATCATCAGCACGAGAAAACAAGCCGTATTCCACAGTGCGGCGACCTTCCCCTGAAGCTCTTTAATCAGCCTGATATAGAGATAGTAGCTGTACAGAAGCAGGACGACAAACGAACCAAGCACTTTGGCGTCGAACCAATACAGCGTTTCTAGTGACACATACGCCCAAATGACGCCGAGAATCAAACTCAGCAAGAGCATCGGGACGCCAATGACATTCAGTACGTACGCCATATAATCAAGCTTAGACAAATCTTCTATTCTCAACAGCCACTTTCCCCATTTTTTCTTTTTTAACAAATGATATTGAAACAAATAGAGCACAGAAAATACAAAGGAAAGGGAAAAAGCGCCGTAAGAAAGAATTGCCATTGTAATATGAATCACTAATAGCTCTGATACGAGCTGACCCGAAAAAGCCGCTGACTGCTGCTCCGTCGGTGAAAATGTATGAATGGCGATCATAGCAAACCCTATTACATTTGTAAAAAACACAATAAAATCAACACGCAGCAGCTTTGTCAGCACAAGTGACAGTGTGACAAGCACCCAAGCATAAAAATAAAGCGCCTCCGTCACATTTAATACCGGAAACCTCCCCGTCACCCACATAAAATAGGCTAAATACACGGTTTGCAGAGTCCAGACAATAGAAAGCAACCAGAAGGCCATTTTCCCAGCCTTCCGGTTGTGTTGAAGAAAATCTATAAAATAAAAGAGTACACTTAATGCGTAAATGACGATTGTCCCTTCATTAAGCCTTGCCATTGCAGTATCAATCATTCAGCTTTCACTCACTTACAAGTGGGGCAAACCCCGCTCTTGATTCAGCCTTCTTATAAGAATGGACCTCTTGGCTGCCTTCAATGCTTTTGATCATTTGCCGGCCCGCAGCTTCTTCAATATCAAAAATCTGCATAAATAAAGCCAGCTTTTCTTCAGAATCAGCCTCTGCCGCAAGTTCTTTCACCTTTAATATTGGGTCGCGCAGCATTTGGTTAATGATACTTTTCGTATGTTTATTCAAAAGTTTTTTCTCTCTTGTCGTCAAATGTGGAAGCTTCCGTTCGATGCTGTCCATCGTTTCAGACTGGATTGCCAGCGCCTTTTCACGCAATGCGGAAATGACGGGCACTACACCGAGTGTATTCAGCCATTGTTTAAATTCAACAATGGTTTCTTCGATTAACAGTTCAACCTTCTCAGCGGTTTCTCTCCGCTCTTTCAGGTTCGCTTCTACGATCCCTTCAAGATCGTCTATATCATAAAGGAAGACGCCTTCTAGATCGTTCAAAGCGGGATCCAAGTCTCTTGGCACGGCGATGTCCACCATAAATAAAGGACGGCCCTTGCGAAGCTTATTCGCGTTTTCCATCATTTCTTTAGACACAACAAAATCACTCGCACCGGTAGAGCTGATTAAAATATCGGCTTCTGCAAGCGCGCTTTCAAGCTGATTTAAGCTTCGCGCTTCACCGGAGAAACGGTCTGCAAGTTCTTTCGCTTTCAAGTATGTTCTGTTAATGACGGTCACTTTTCCGATTCCCTGTCCATGCAGATTTTCGGCTGCAAGCTCGCCCATCTTTCCTGCACCAAGGATCAATATATGCTTGCTTGAAAGGTTTCCGAAGATTTTTTTCGCAAGCTCAACGGCCGCATAGCTAACAGACACTGCATTAGAGCCAATGTCTGTTTCGGCGTGAGTCCGTTTACCCACTGTAACCGCCTGCTTAAACAACTCATTAAAAATCGTGCCGATCGTTTTTTCTTGCTGAGCTGTTTTGAAGCTGTCGCGCACCTGGCCGAGAATTTGCGTTTCACCGATCACCATAGAATCCAATCCGCAGGCTACACGGAACAAATGCTCAACAGCCGCATCGCTTTCATAAAATCTTAAAAACGGCGACAGGTCTTCTTTGCTTAAGTGAAACCAGTCAGCTAAAAATTTCTTTATATAATAACGGCCGGTATGGAGCTGGTCGACTACCGCATAAATTTCAGTGCGGTTGCAGGTAGATACGATGATATTTTCGAGAATGCTTTTCTCTGCTTTTAGCTGCACCATCGCTTCTGCAAGCTCATTCGGCTGAAAACTTACTTTTTCACGTATCTCAATAGGGGCGGATTTATAATCTACTCCCACAACAAGTATATGCATAGCTTTCCTTACACCCCCAACACCCAAACTTTAATTTATAATCATTCTAACATAGAATTCATTATTTATAATAATTATAACATAGTTTCTTTCGCAAATTGTGAACAGATTTCAAAAATCTTGTGCTATATTAGAAAAAGCTTCACGAACAAAATATGTTCCTATTGACAATACCAAAAACAGCAGAAAATTACTCAAAATCAGCTCTAGAAAACAAGAAGGTGATATGCATGAAACAAAAATCAATTTTATTTCCTTGTCTGCTGCTCGCCGCATCCGTTTACGCATGGCTTGAAAGCGGCCAAGCCGAACTGTTTTCAGGACAGGATCAATGGCCTGTTCTTCTTATGCTGTTAGGCGCAGCCTTTATATACCAAGGAAAAAAAGAAGCAGTTTCCCCGCATTTCTTTATCGGCTTGCTTCTCTTCGGAATCGGTTTGCACTTTTTCGTTAAGCCAAAGTGGACATGGTGGCCGGATGATTTTGAAATGCTTCTCTTCATGGTCGGCATCTCGCTGCTCGTTTCAACCGTTCAGAAAACAGAATATGTATATGAAGCTGTTTCGATGATTTGTTTTTCCCTGTTTCTTTACTTTTTCAAACAGATTATGGCTTGGCTTGAGTCTGCGCATATTCCCACGACCCTGCTGAAAGAGTATTGGCCGTTTGTGTTTATCGGAATCAGTTTATTGTTATTATTGATAAAACGAAAAAAATCTATACGATAAATAAAAAACCGGCAGAGATCAATCTCTACCGGTTTATCATTTTTTTGATCACTCCCCAAGCTTCGTCTTTCCCCTTTTTCGTTTCTGAGGAGTAGAGAATCAGCTCGTCTTCCGGATCAATATTTAATGTCTGTCGGACAACCTTCGCGTGTTTGTCCCATTTTCCTTTCGGAATCTTGTCCGCTTTTGTAGCGATAATAATAACAGGAATGCCGTAATACTTTAAGAATTCATACATCTGCACATCATCATTAGACGGTGCATGCCGCAAATCAACAATCTGCACAACTGCTTTCAATTCCTCGCGTGTCGTGATGTAGGTTTCAATCATTCTGCCCCAAGCTTCACGCTCGGATTTTGATACTTTGGCAAAACCGTAACCCGGTACATCAACAAAATGCAATTCGTCATTAATAATGTAGAAATTTAATGTTTGTGTTTTTCCCGGTTTTGATGATGTTCTCGCAAGATTTTTACGATTAATCAATGAATTGATAAAAGATGACTTTCCTACGTTCGATCTTCCGGCCAATGCAATCTCCGGAAGCCCCCCTTCAGGGTACTGTTCAGGTTTAACTGCACTGATTACGATTTCTGACTTTGTGACTTTCATTTCTTCTCTCCTACTAGGGCATGTTCCAGAACTTCGTCTAAGTGGGATGCCAATATAAATGTGAGCCCCTCTCTGACGCTTTCTGGAATATCCTCTATATCTTTTTCATTATCTTTTGGTGCAATAATCGTCGTCAATCCCGCTCTATGTGCCCCGAGTGCTTTTTCTTTGAGTCCGCCGATCGGCAGCACGCGCCCGCGAAGTGTAATTTCGCCAGTCATTCCGACTTTACGCGATACCGCCCGTCCTGTTAAAGCAGAAACAAGCGCAGTCGCCATTGTTATACCGGCAGAAGGACCATCTTTAGGCACCGCACCCTCAGGAACATGTATGTGAATATCATACTTCTCATGAAAGTCAGGTTCAATGCCAAGTTCTTCTGTTTTTGAACGCACGTAGCTGAAAGCCGCCTGAGCAGACTCTCTCATGACATCGCCAAGCTTACCCGTCAGGATCAGTTTGCCTTTCCCTGGAGAAAGCGATACTTCGATCGACAGCGTATCTCCGCCGACAGTTGTATAAGCCAGCCCCGTGACTACGCCCACCTGATCTTCCGTTTCTGCTTGTCCGTATCTGAACATTCGTTTTCCGATAAAGTCATGAAGATTTTTCTCCGTAACTGTAATCCGTTTTCTATCTTCAGAAACAATGGCTTTTGCAGCCTTGCGGCAGATGGCAGCAAGCTGGCGCTCGAGGTTTCTCACACCTGCTTCTCTCGTATAATAACGGATAATATCAAGAATGGCCTGATCACGCAGCTGCAGGTTGCTCTTTTTGAGCCCATGCTCCTTGATCTGCTTCGGAAGAAGGTGATCTTTCACAATTTCAAGTTTTTCCACTTCCGTGTAGCCCGCAATATTAATGATTTCCATTCTGTCTCTAAGCGGTCCCGGGATTGTCGCTAAATTGTTAGCCGTAGCGATAAAGAGCACTTTTGACAGATCAAAGGTCTCCTCAATGTAGTGGTCGCTGAAGGTGCTGTTTTGCTCTGGATCAAGCACTTCAAGCATTGCGGATGACGGATCGCCTCTGAAATCAGAAGACATTTTATCAATTTCATCCAGTAAGAATACCGGATTCAGCTTGCCCGCTTTTTTCATGCCTTGAATAATACGTCCCGGCATTGCCCCGACATATGTCCGTCTGTGCCCGCGAATTTCTGATTCGTCGCGCACCCCGCCAAGTGAAATTCTAACAAATTTCCGATCCATACTTTTAGCAATCGATTTGGCTAAGGACGTTTTTCCGACCCCCGGAGGTCCTGCCAAACAGAGAATCGGGCCTTTTAAGGATTTTGTCAGCTTCTGAACCGCCAAATACTCTAAAATACGCTCTTTCACTTTTTCAAGTCCATGATGTTCTTTGTCCAAAAGATGTTCAGCCTCTTTTAAATCAAGCTTATCTTCTGTCTCATCCGTCCATGGGAGAGCGACCAGCCAGTCAATATAATTGCGGATAACAGAACTTTCGGCAGAACTGGACGGAATTTTTTCATATCTGTTTAATTCCTTAAGAGCCGTTTCCTTCACATGGTCAGGCATACCCGCTTCTTCGATTTTTTCGGTCAGCGATTGAACTTCACCTGTTTTGCCTTCTTTATCGCCTAGCTCTTTTTGGATCGCCTTCATCTGTTCGCGCAAATAATATTCCTTTTGCGTACGCTCCATTGAACGTTTGACACGCTGGCCGATTTTTTTCTCGATCTCAAGCACTTCTTTTTCATTGTTGATAAAATCAATGACCTTATTCAGTCTGTCTTTGACATCGGCCGTTTCTAAAATATCCTGCTTATCCTTTAGTTTAAGAGGCAGGTGAGAAGCAACAATGTCTGCCATTCTGCCCGGCTCTTCGATATCAGTAACGGCGGCGTACGTTTCGGCTGAGATTTTTTTCGAAATTTTTATGTACTGATCAAAGTGGTCCAACAAAGTCCGCATCAGCGCTTCGTCTTCTGTATCTTTTGAATCATCTTCTTGGATCAGCTGAATGTCTACCGACGTATAATCCTCATGCTCATTGTAATCAATGATCTGGGCGCGCTGTATACCTTCCACCAGCACACGGATTGTACCGTTTGGAAGCTTCAGCATTTGTTTAATTTTCGTATAGGTGCCGACAGTAAAAATTTCGTCTTCACCCGGTTCGTCTATCGAAATATCCTGCTGAGTAGCTAAAAATATCATATGATCATGCATCATTGCCTGTTCAAGGGCCTGAACCGACTTGTCACGTCCTACATCTAAGTGCAAAACCATTGTCGGGTACACTAATAAACCTCTTAAAGGGAGGAGCGGGATGCTGCGTTTTAATTCTTCTGCCATGTGACTGACACCTCCGTGACTTTAGTATGAACCATTATAATACAACTTTTTCATCCTTGTACAATAAACGGCATGGTTCAGCTTTTCTATAACACAGTCTCCTCGTAGTATACCCTTTCTTTCTCATCTGAAAAAGGAAAAGATGTCCTTCATAAAAAAAACCCTATTTTAAAAATAGGGTCAGACTGATTCTTTATTCATTTGCATGTTTAACGGTTTTTGTTCAGTAGGCGGATTCACTAAAATTTCATCAAGCACTTCCTGGAACGTTTTCACCGCCACAATTTTAATTCCTTCAATCTGTTTTAAAATTGATTGCTGATTTTCATACGGGATAATGACTTTTTTGGCACCGGATTGTTTTGCGGCTTTAATTTTCGGGATCACGCCCCCAATCGGTTTTACAAGTCCGTTTAGACTGATCTCGCCTGTCATAGCTACCTTGTTGTCAATCGGAATTTTATGAACGGCTGAAAAAATTCCCGCCGCCATGGCAATACCTGCTGACGGCCCGTCAATCGGAATGCCGCCCGGAAAATTAATGTGGATATCGTAGTCAGAAGGCTTCATTCCCATTGTACGCAATACGGTTAGCACATTTTCAACCGAGCCCTTTGCCATGCTTTTCCGGCGAATTGATTTTGATTGGCTGCCGATGCTTTCTTCTTCTGCTATTCCGGTAATGTTAATTGACCCTTTATCCTGAGCCGGTGTTACGTTCACTTCGATTTCCAGCAGCGAACCGCTGTTAGGGCCATACACTGCGAGTCCATTTACAATGCCGATTTGCGGTGCAGAGCCGATTTTCTGCTCGTGCTTAGGGGTAAGCTGACTGGAATGAATCACCCATTCTATATCCTCAATGGTGATGTCCTTCCGGTCCTCGGTCACCGCCATTCCCGCCGCGATTTGAATCATATTGACGGCTTCCCGGCCGTTCCGTGTATAGCTGGTCAGCAAATCAAGTCCCTCTTCAGAAATATTCTTTTCAATCTTATCCACGGCTGTTTTGGCAACCGATTTCAGCTCATCTTTCTCAAGCTCGCGGAAAAACACTTCTAGACAGCGGGATCGGATTGCCGGAGGGATTTCGTTTGGCATTCTTGTTGTCGCACCGATCAAACGAAAATCGGCTGGAAGCCCATTTTGAAAAATATCGTGAATATGGTTCGGTATTTGTGTATTTTCTTCGCTGTAATAAGCACTGTCTAAAAAGACTTTCCGGTCCTCAAGCACCTTCAGCATTTTATTCATTTGAATAGGATGCAGCTCCCCAATTTCATCAATAAACAATACACCGCCGTGGGCATGCGTGACAGCCCCCTGCTTCGGCTGCGGAATACCCGCCTGTCCCATCGCTCCGGCCCCTTGGTATATCGGATCATGTACAGATCCAATAAGCGGATCCGCAATTCCTCTTTCATCAAATCGAGCCGTTGTCGCATCGAGTTCCACAAAAACAGCCTGCTCTTTAAAAGGTGATTGCTTATGTTTTTTGGCTTCCTCTAACACAAGCCGTGCAGCAGCTGTTTTTCCGACTCCCGGCGGTCCATAGACAATGACGTGCTGGGGGTTCGGTCCGCACAACGCCGCTTTTAACGCTTTAATCCCGTCTTCCTGGCCGACGATATCTTGAAAGCTTTTGGGGCGCACCTTTTCAGATAACGGTTCGGACAAGCTGATAGCCCTCATTTTGCGAAGCTGCTCCATTTCCTTCTTTGATTCCTTATCTATCGTGACTTTTTGTGTCCTCTGATTTTTAAGCAAATTCCAAAAATACAAACCAATGATGATCCCAAAAAACAGCTGAATAAATAATGCGATCCCTGTCCAACTCATGGTGGTCCCTCCTGAAAAACAATTTATGTATCCAATTCATTCCTCTGATTGCTAGTATCTCCCACAGAAGAGGGGAATAAACGTTTTCCGGAAGAGTTTACACAACAAAAAAACCTCCTGAATGTTACCACTCAGGAGGTTCTTTTTCATTTTTAAGCAGACGTTTTATCTTGGCTAACCTCAGTACCGTCCTTTAACAAAAGGCGAGGCGGCTCTCCATGCGTTACAGTCGCTCCAGTAATCACACATTTTTCAATGTCATCACGGGAAGGCAGGTCAAACATCACATCAAGCATAATGCCTTCAATGATAGAACGGAGTCCGCGTGCTCCAGTCTTACGCTCAATTGCTTTTTTGGCAATTTCAGACAGCGCTTCTTCTTCAAACTCAAGCTCAACATTATCCAGCTCAAGCATTTTCTTAAATTGCTTCACAAGAGCGTTTTTCGGTTTTGTTAAGATCGCAACCAATGCTTCTTCATCAAGCTTTTCAAGGCTTGCAATCACAGGAAGACGTCCAATGAACTCCGGAATTAATCCGAAACGGAGCAAGTCTTCTGGAAGCACTTTTGAAAGAAGGTCTTCTTTCTCCAGATCTGCAACCTTATTATCAGAACCAAAGCCAATCACTTTTTGTCCTAAACGGCGTTTGATGATTTGTTCGATACCATCGAAGGCACCGCCGCAAATGAACAAAATGTTTGTTGTGTCAATTTGAATAAACTCTTGATGAGGGTGCTTACGTCCGCCTTGAGGCGGCACACTCGCCACAGTTCCTTCAAGAATTTTCAGCAACGCCTGCTGCACACCTTCACCTGACACATCACGTGTGATAGACGGGTTTTCAGACTTTCTTGCCACTTTATCGATTTCATCAATATAAATAATGCCTTTTTCCGCTTTTTCCACGTCGTAGTCAGCAGCTTGGATGAGTTTCAAGAGAATATTCTCTACATCTTCACCCACATATCCAGCTTCTGTCAGGGACGTAGCGTCAGCAATCGCAAACGGCACATTTAAAATACGGGCTAACGTTTGCGCAAGAAGGGTTTTACCGCTTCCTGTCGGGCCGATTAATGAAATGTTACTTTTCGAAAGCTCGACATCGTCCACTTTGCTGTTGGAGTTAATGCGCTTATAGTGGTTATACACAGCAACAGCGAGTGATTTCTTCGCTTGATCCTGGCCGATGACATATTCATTCAGAATTTCACGGATTTCCTGCGGCTTCGGCACATCTTTAAATTCTACTTCTTCTTCTGTTCCGAGTTCTTCCTCCACAATTTCAGTGCAGAGTTCGATACATTCGTCACATATATATACACCAGGTCCAGCTACAAGCTTACGAACCTGATCTTGTGTTTTTCCACAGAACGAGCATTTTAATTGTCCTTTTTCCTCGTTGAATTTAAACATTCTTTCACCCCTTAATCTTGTCTCACTTTTTCTTTTACCGGCAGAGCAAAAGAAAATGATTCTTGAAACGAACGAGTATGTATTGCATTTTACCATACTTTCCAAAAAGACGGTAACATTGTGTTTCTGACTTGCACATTCTATATGTATGACAAAAAACAGCCCTGCATTAACTATCTTGCCCCAAGAAAAAGAGATATATCATAATTGTACAAAACAAGGCACGAATGATTCGCGCCCTGTTTTATTATTACTATTATTATGCAACATATTAACGGTTTTCTACAAGAAAATCAATTGCTTTGCGAACTTTTAAATCTTCTTTCATCGCGTCAGTAGAACCGATGGCTTGTTTGATATTTTCAACAGGCATGTTATATGCTTCAGCCATTTTAGAAAGCTCAGCATCAACTTCCTCATCTGTTACTTCAAGGTTTTCCGCTTTCGCAATTGCCTCAAGAGTCAGGTTAGATTTAACGCGTTTTGCAGCATCTTCTTTCATTTGCTCTTTTAACGCAGCTTCATCTTGGCCTGAGAATTGAGTGTAAAGCTCAAGGTTCATGCCTTGCATTTGAAGACGCTGTTCGAATTCTTTCAGCATGCGGTCAAGCTCAGTATCGATCATCGCTTGAGGAACATCGATTTCAGCGTTTTCAGAAGCTTTCAGAACAAGTTCTTCACGCAATTTAGCGTCAGCTTCGTTTTCTTTTGCTTCTTCTAAACGTTTCTTCGTTTTTTCAGTCAATTCAGCAAGTGTTTCCACTTCTTCATCGATATCTTTTGCGAATTCATCGTCAAGCTCAGGAAGCTCTTTCGCTTTGATTTCGTGAATTTTCACTTTGAAGACAGCTGGTTTGCCGGCAAGATCTTCAGCATGGTACTCTTCAGGGAATGTTACTTCAACATCCTTCTCAGCACCTGCTTCAAGGCCGACTAACTGATCTTCGAAGCCAGGAATGAATGAACCAGAACCCACTTCAAGTGAATAGTTTTCAGCTTTTCCGCCTTCGAATGCTTCGCCGTCAACGAATCCTTCGAAGTCAAGAACAACAGTGTTTCCTTCTTCAACAGCGCCTTCTTCTTTTACAACAAGCTCAGCTTGACGCTCTTGAAGCGCTTTTAGTTCGTTTTGAACATCTTCGTCAGTTACAGCTGTGTCGTCTTTTTCGATGCCTAAGCCTTTGTATTCGCCAAGCTTCACTTCAGGTTTCACTGTTACTTTTGCAGTGAAGATTAAGCTTTCGCCTTTTTCGATTTTTTCAACATCGATTTCAGGACGGTCTACAGGCTCGATTCCAGCTTCTTCAACCGCTTTAGGGTATTCTACAGGAAGAAGAATATCCAAAGCATCTTGGTAAAGAGCTTCTACGCCAAAGCGCTGTTCGAATAAACCGCGAGGAATTTTCCCTTTACGGAATCCAGGAATTGAAACTTGCTTAACTACTTTTTTAAATGCATCATCAAGTGCCGTTTTAAATGTTTCAGCATCAACTTCAACAGTTAAAACGCCTTCGTTGCCTTCTTGTTTTTCCCATTTTACAGACATGTGTTTCCCTCCAAAAATCTATTCAGGTTGTGTCGGTCTTCCATTCTAAAGCAATCATTCGGCTTCGTCCAACAAAAACGAAGCTGCCAAAGATCAGAATCATTATGTATCCATTTTAATAATGAACTGTAAAGCCTGTCCAACCGTATTTCTAATAACCCGTTATACACAAATACAACCATTATATTATAACATAACACATACCGCTTTCAACTATATGGCGTGATTTACAAATAAGAAATTTCTTCAATATCTTTAATCATTGTGCACGCTTCATCAAGTTCTCTGTCGGTAAACTCATACATCATATGCAGCTCTTCGCTTTCAATCTCAATCCCATGCATTTCATAGCCGACTTTATGCAGGGCCGCCGCCCAAAGATCAGCAGACAGCAATTTAGGCTGAAATGGATATAAAACGTACAAATGTCTTCTCCACAGTTCTTCTACCGCTGCATACAGGGTTGGATTTTCATTCCCAAGCGTTTCATCCAGCACCCGGAGAACGCGGTGCAAAATCGGGGAGGCATCAGGCGGGACAGTCTCGCTCGGCTCGATTGTCATAGAGTCTCCGAATTTTGTAATGTGGACCGGTTTGCTGTAGTCGTGTTCCGCCATTAACATCACGATCATCGTCTTGATAATCGGGTGGGCAGCGGGATCTTCAAGGATTGTTTTTAACAGCCCCGTATACTTCGCTACATTGCGGTCTTTCAATGAATGGATCAAATTCATTTGTTCCTCTGGGCTGGCTAACACTTTCTCCGTGTCGATCACATCTTCATACTCTTCGGCCCAAGCCTCGTCCTCTCGCTCTGGATCGGTCATTTTACGGCTGAAATCAAGCAGTTTATAAAATTGCTCGGCGCTTTCCGCAGGCAGCTGATTTTCCTCAAGGACAGCTTCAATCGTGCGTTTTACTTCTTCGTATTTCTTAAGCTGTATTAAGATCGTCATGTACACTTGTAAGACCGTAAAATACTGGCCATATCCTTCTTTCAGCATCTTTTCGCATACACGTTTTGCCTCTTCCAATTCGCCCAGCTCCAAAAAGCAAATGGCCATGCCCAAGTGAAGATCTGATTCAGTATCATCATATTTCATTGCTTCTGAGAACAGTTCCAGCGCCTCTTGATACTTTTTCTCCTTCAGCGAGGACATTCCTTTTTCCACTAGACGGTCTTTCAGATGAGGAAAAGGAATAATTTTTGCGTTTTTCTTGTCATGCGTCATACCTATATTCCTTTCAGGCATTTATTTTGTTCAAGTGTATCAACACCCGTACACAAAAACAAGAAAGGAAAGGTTCTGCCAGGCAAAAAAAAGCTGCCGGACAAATTGCCGGGCAGCTTTTTTAAGCTTGAAGCCAAGAGCTTCTCTGTGACTCAAATTGCTTGATTTCATCTTCAAGTAAAAGCGTTAATGAAATTTCATCATAGCCGTTGATCAGCATTTCTTTCCAATGCGGATCGACTTCGAATGAGATCTGGTTGCCTTCGCTGTCGTGAATAAGCTGATTCTCAAGATCGACTGTCATTTGCAGTGACTGATTTTCGTATTGTCCGACAAGCTTTTTCCAATTGTCATATGGCATGCGAATCGGCAGCATACCGTTTTTAAAGCAGTTTTGGTGGAAAATATCAGCAAATGACGGTGCAATAATGATTTTAAAGCCGTAATCATCAAGCGCCCACGGAGCGTGTTCACGCGATGACCCGCAGCCGAAGTTTTCTCCCGCTATTAAAATGGATGCCCCTTCATAAGCCGGCTGGTTCAGTTCAAATTCCGGGTTCGGTTCACCATTCGCATCATATCTCCAGTCAAAGAATGCAAAACGGCCGTAGCCCGTTCTTTCAATTCTCTTCAGAAATTGTTTCGGAATGATCTGATCTGTATCAACATTAATACGATTTAATACGGCCGCTTTCCCCGTATGTGTTTTCAAAGGTTCCATCTCGTGCACTCCTTACACAACTGTTTTTTCCTGATAAAACTTCCTGACATCCACGAAATGGCCGTGAATGGCGGCCATCGCAGCCATCGCAGGGCTGACGAGATGTGTTTTCGCGCCTTTTCCTTGTCTGCCCTCAAAGTTGCGGTTAGAGGTTGACGCACAGCGCTCTCCTTCAGGAACAACGTCATTATTCATGCTCAAACACATGCTGCAGCCTGATTCTCTCCATTCAAATCCAGCGTCTAAGAAGATCTGATGAAGCCCTTCCTTTTCAGCCTGAAGTTTTATGCTCTGAGATCCAGGCACGACGATGGCTCTAACACTTTCAGCTACCTTTTTTCCTTTGATCATATCGGCAGCCTGGCGGAGGTCAGTCATGCGTGAATTAGTACAGGAACCGATAAATACGTGCTCCACTTTGATATCTTCAATTTTCTGATGAGGTGTCAGCCCCATATATTCATAAGCGCGAATCGCTTCTTTTTTGTCATCTTCCGCTGAAAAGCTTTCCGGTGCCGGAACTTCAGAATCGACAGGAAGAACCATTCCCGGGTTGATACCCCATGTCACCATAGGAGAAATGTCATTGCCGTCAAGCACTATTGATTTATCGTAAACAGCGCCTGGATCAGTGCGCAGCGCTTTCCATTCTTCTACGGCTTTATCAAATTCTTCTCCATTTGGCGTATACTTGCGATTTTTGCAATATTCAAATGTCACTTCGTCAGGCGCAATCAAACCTGCTCTTGCTCCGGCTTCAATTGACATGTTGCAAACGGTCATCCGCTCATCCATCGACATGTTTCTGAATACTTCCCCAGTGTATTCAATGACGTAACCGGTGCCGAATTTCACGCCGTATTTACCGATAACAGCAAGAATGACATCCTTTGCGGTTACCCCTTTTTGCAGTGTCCCGTCTACACGCACCTCAAGCGTTTTCGGACGCTGCTGCCACAGTGTCTGTGTAGAAAGAACATGTTCAACCTCACTCGTTCCGATTCCAAATGCCAGGGCGCCGAATGCACCGTGAGTCGAAGTATGGCTGTCGCCGCATACGATCGTTTTTCCCGGAAGCGTTAAGCCAAGCTCAGGCCCGACTACATGGACAATCCCCTGATCTACACTGTGAAGATCGGCAAGGCGTACGCCAAACTCTTCGCAGTTCCGCTCAAGCGCTGTCACTTGTCGTTTCGCAACTTCATCCGTTATCTCAAAGCGATTGACGGTTGGAATGTTGTGGTCCATCGTCGCGAAAGTATTTTGCGGTTTTCTGACCTTTCTTCCCTTTTGTCTCAACCCTTCAAATGCCTGAGGGGATGTCACCTCATGGATGAGATGCAAATCAATATAGAGAAGATCCGGTTTTCCCTCACCATGTTTTACAATATGCTGATCCCAAATCTTTTCGATGATCGTTCGAGGCATCATCTTTATTTCCTCCCTCTACCTATGAACTAAGACCGCTTACACCATAAGCTGTCACACGTTAGAAATTGTATTTTCACTCATCAATGCTGTCTTAACTTCCTCTGTAATGGCCTGAGTGCTGCTGTATTCTTCACCTCTTGCCAAGTCTCTTGTTCTTTTTCCAGAGGTAAGAACCTGGTTGACCGCATCTTCTACAGCTTTCGCTTCTTCTTCAAGCCCGAAAGATGTTCTCAAAAGCATTGCCGCTGACAATATAGCCGCAAATGGATTTGCCATTCCTTTCCCTGCTATGTCAGGTGCAGAGCCATGTACAGGCTCGAACAAATGGAGTCCTGAGCTTGATAGGCTGGCTGACGGAAGCATTCCGAGAGAACCTGTTAGCATGGACGCTTCGTCACTTAAAATGTCACCAAACATATTTTCAGTCACCACGACATCAAATTGATTCGGTGCATAAATCAGCTGCATTGCCGCGTTATCAACGAGCATATGCTCAAGTTTCACATCAGGATAGTCTTTTGCGACGTCTTCAGCCACTTCGCGCCACAGCCTGCTTGATTCAAGAACGTTCGCTTTATCAACAGAGGTAACCTTGCCTTTTCTGGCAGCCGCCATTTTAAAGCCCTCTCTAATCACGCGTTCAATTTCTTCCCTCTTATAAAACAGTGTGTCTACCGCTTCTTGCTCACCTTCACTGTTTACATAGCGTTTGCTCGGCTGGCCGAAATACAAACCGCCTGTCAGTTCACGAACGATAACGAAATCAACGTTATCAATATATTCTTTTTTCAAAGGCGAAGCGTCAGAAAGGCTTTCAAACACTTTCACAGGCCGCAAATTCGCAAACAGGTCAAGCTGTTTTCTAATGCCGAGCAGCCCTTTTTCTGGCCTCAGTTCCGAAGGGTTTTGATCCCATTTCGGGCCGCCGACAGCACCGAGCAAAATAGCATCAGCCTTTTTACAAATCGCAATGGTTTCCTCTGGGAGAGGGTTGTTGTGTTCGTCAATTGCCGCTCCTCCAATAAGGCCGTATTCAAATTCAAATTCATGGCTGAAGCGTTCGGCAACACTTTTCAGCACGTCTGTCGCTGATTCTAATACTTCAGGGCCGATCCCGTCTCCGGGCAATAGAGCAATCCGTTTCTTCAAGTTAACCGTTCTCCTTTCTATTATGATCCGACAGCTGTATGGTTTTGCAGTCCGTTCATATTAGACTGGAAAACCAATTGACGGTTGACTGCGTTCAGATAGGCTTTCGCCGAAGCTTCTAATACGTCTTGCGCTATGCCCCGCCCTGCGGATTCTTTTCCGTTTACTACTACTCTTACATAAACCTGGGCAAATGCGTCTTCGCCCTTTCTATTAGACTGAATGCGGTAGTCTAAGAGCTCCACATCTTTATCGATACAGCGTTCAAGGGTATTGTATATCGCTTCCACGCTACCGGCTCCTGTAGCCGCTTCCTGAATAAGCTGGGCGTTTTCTTGGTTTTTCAAAGAAACCGTAGCCGTAGGAACCTGAGATGTTCCATAATGGACTTGCAGAGAAAGAAATTCATACCCAATCTTGCGGTCTGTTACTTTTTCTTCTAAAATAAGAGAGACAAGATCCTCATCAGTGATTTCTTTTTTCTTCTCAGTCAACTCTTTAAACATCGTAAAGAACTTATTAATTTCTTCACTATCAAATTGGAATCCCAATGCCGTCAGCCGGTCTTTAAATGCATGGCGTCCTGAATGCTTGCCTAGGACAAGCGCATCTGCCGTTACACCGACAAGCTCTGGTGAAATAATTTCGTATGTTGATTTTTCTTTTAGGAAGCCGTCCTGGTGGATGCCTGATTCATGAGCAAATGCATTGTCGCCCACTACCGCTTTATTTCGCGGAACAACCATACCTGTAAACTTACTTACTAAATCACTAGTGCGTTTTATTTCATTTAGCGTAATGCCTGTTTCGACTTGATAGAAATCTTTTCTGGTATGAAGGGCAACTGCGATTTCCTCTAAGGCAGCGTTTCCGGCTCTTTCACCAATTCCGTTAATCGCACATTCAATTTGATCAGCGCCATTTTCGATCGCTGAGAGAGAATTGGCGACTGCCATTCCCAAATCATCATGGCAGTGAGCTGACAGCTTTGCTTGATGTATGTTTGGAACGTTCTCTTTCATATATTTAAAGATATTCCCGTATTCAGCCGGAGCCAAATAGCCGACTGTATCCGGAAGGTTGATGACAGTAGCCCCTGCATCAATCACTTTTTCTACGATTTCTGCTAAAAACGGCAGTTCAGTTCGGCAGGCATCCTCAGCAGACCATTGAACAATCGGGAAACGCTCTTTTGCGTATTTCACCATTTCAACCGCTCTTTCAATGACCTGTTCACGCGTCATTTTCAGCTTGTGTTTTAAATGAATGTCCGATGTGGCAATGAAGACGTGAATTCTTGGCTGAGCACCGTCTTTTAACGCTTCCCATGCAGCATCAATATCACCTTTTACACAGCGGGCAAGACCTGTCACAGAACAATTTTTAATGGTTTTTGCGATTTCCTGCACAGCTAAAAAGTCACCTCGGGACGAAGCGGGAAATCCCGCTTCAATGATATCTGCCCCGAGTCTTTCGAGCTGCTTTGCTATGGCAAGTTTCTCCTGTGTATTTAAGTTCACACCAGGGGACTGTTCACCATCACGAAGCGTCGTATCGAAAAAATTAATTTTGCGCAACGGAGACCACCGCTTCCTTCTTCTTGCCTTGTTTGACAAACGGCATCATTTCACGAAGCTTTCTTCCCACCACTTCGATTTGATGTTCGTTTTCGCTCGTATTGATAGCGTTGAAACGAGGACGGTTTACTTGGTTTTCTACGATCCACTCTTTTGCAAATGTTCCGTCTTGGATGTCTTTTAAGACTTCTTTCATTGATTCTTTTACTTTTGCGTCTACAACACGCGGCCCGGATACGAAGTCTCCCCATTGAGCAGTATCAGAAATAGAGTATCTCATGCCTGCCAATCCTTCTTCATACATCAGGTCAACGATCAATTTCAGCTCATGAAGACATTCAAAATATGCAAGTTCCGGCTGATAACCAGCTTCAGTTAATGTTTCAAAACCAGCTTTTACCAGGGACGTTAATCCTCCGCAAAGTACAGCTTGCTCACCGAACAGATCCGTTTCTGTTTCTTCTTTAAATGTCGTTTCCAAAACGCCTGCTCTTGCTCCGCCGATTCCTTTTGCATATGCCAAAGCTTTATCTTTCGCTTCACCTGTCACATCCTGATAGATCGCGAACAACGCCGGTACGCCTGCTCCCTGCTCATATGTTCTTCTAACCAAATGTCCAGGACCTTTAGGCGCTACCAAGAATACGTCAACATCTGCCGGAGGAACAATTTGGTGGAAATGAACGTTAAATCCGTGAGCGAAGACCAATGACTTGCCTGCAGTCAGCTCATCTTTGATTTCAGCTTCATATACTTTTTGCTGCTGTTCATCCGGAAGAAGAACCATAATGATTTCAGCTTGAGCCGCAGCTTCTTTTACTGTAAATACTCGATGTCCGTCTTCTTGCGCCTGAGTGAAAGATTTTCCTTGTCTGACACCGACAATCACGTCAATTCCGCTTTCTTTCAGGTTCAGCGCATGTGCATGCCCTTGTGAGCCATAGCCGATAATCGCTACTGTTTTCCCAGCCAATACGTTCTCTTTGATATCACCGTTATAATATACTTTTACCATTTCAATCTCTCCCTTGTTATGTTTTATACAATAGATATTGTTTTATTGGATGACGCCTTTTGCTGAGTGCCCCTCGCAAAAGCCGTTGTACCTGTTCTCGCAATTTCTTTGATTCCATAAGGCTTTAGTAATTCAATCAGCGCTTCAATTTTGTTTGATTCGCCAGTCACCTGTACAACGATGCTGTCTCTGCTGACGTCAACGACAGAAGCTCTGAACGGCTCTATCATTCCGTTAATCTCTGTCCTCGTTGACGGTGCGGAAACGACCTTGATTAAGGCCAGCTCCCTTTGGACAATTGATTGATTTGTGATGTCAGTGACTTTCAGCACATCAATTTGTTTGTTAAGCTGTTTTGTCAGTTGTTCAATATCATTTTCTCCTTCAACGTGAACGACAAAGGTGATTCTGGAAACGCCAGTTGTTTCTGTGTGTCCAACTGTAATGCTTTCAATGTTGTAGTGTCTTTTTGTAAATAGACCGGTGATCCGGTTTAACACGCCGGAGCGGTTCACCACAGTCAATGTGATAATTCTTTTCAAGGTTTCACCCCCACCATTTCATGCAGCCCTTTCCCCGGAGCCACCATCGGGAATACTTTTTCTTCACTGGCAACCCGAACGTCAATGACAACCGGTTCTTTTGATGTTAATGCCTCTTCCAGCTTTTCCTTCGCTTCTGCATCAGAGGAGATTCTGATGCCTTTAATGCCGTATGCTTCTGACAATTTGACAAAGTCAGGCTGTGAAGCGAATTTAGATTCTGAATAACGCTCTTCATAGAAAATTTCCTGCCACTGTCTTACCATTCCGAGACAAGCGTTATTCAAGATCACAACTTTAACCGGCAGATTCAATTCGCGAATAACATCAAGTTCCTGAAGCGTCATTTGAAAACCGCCGTCTCCAAGCACCGCCACCACGGTTGCATCTTTATCGGCCAGCTGTGCGCCAATCGCTGCCGGAAGGCCGAAACCCATCGTACCAAGACCGCCTGATGTCACCCATTTATCTGCCTTTTGGAACGGATAAAATTGTGCTGACCACATTTGATGCTGGCCGACATCCGTTGCGACAATGGCTTCGCCCTTTGTAAATTGATGAATGTACTCAATCAGTTTCTGAGGTTTAAAGCCTTCTTCTTCATTGTCTACATACCAGAGCGGATACTCTTCTTTCCACTCGGCAAGCTGTTTTTTCCATTCGCTTGAATCGCCTTGTTTGCCGTTTTGTTTGATCAGCTCTTGCAGGACAACTTTGCTGTCGCCGACAACCGGAATCTGCGTTTTCATGATTTTTCCGATTTCAGCCGGATCAATATCAATGTGGGCAATCTTTGCGTTTCTCGCAAAATGCTTCAGGTTTCCAGTGACACGGTCATCAAAACGGGCGCCGATACTGATTAATAGATCACAGTCATGAAGGGCCATGTTCGCTGTATAAGTGCCGTGCATACCCGCCATTCCTAAGAAAAGCGGATGGTCTGCCGGGAATCCCCCGAGCCCTAAAAGCGTGTGTACGACCGGAATTTGCTGCTGCTCGGCATAATTTTTTAATTCTTCTGACGCTTTTCCGTGCAATACGCCCGCGCCCGCTAAGATAACCGGTTTCTTTGCGCTGCTTACGGCTTCCACAAGCTTGCGGATCTGCAAATAATTCGGCTCCGTTGTCGGCTGATATCCCGGGAGATTCATCTCGTGATCATAGCTGAATTCCCCTTCAATTGTTGCAACATCTTTCGGAATATCGATTAGTACAGGTCCCGGTCTTCCCGTTGTTGCAATATGGAATGCTTCTTTAATGATGCGCGGCAGGTCTTCCGGCTGGCGGACCTGATAGCTGTGTTTTGTAACCGGCATTGTAATTCCTAAGATGTCCGCTTCCTGAAAAGCGTCGGTGCCGATAACGGAGGTTGCCACCTGTCCTGTAAAGACGACTAAAGGCAGTGAATCAATCATAGCATCCGCAAGTCCAGTAACAAGGTTTGTCGCTCCCGGACCTGATGTCGCAATAACGACTCCTGGTTTTCCAGAAACTCTCGCGTATCCTTCCGCTGCATGAATAGCGCCTTGCTCGTGTCGGGGAAGGATATGTACCATTCCCGAATTGTACAGCTTATCGTAGATCGGAAGTACAGCTCCACCCGGATAGCCGAATATCATTTCTACTTTTTCTTTCTTTAATGATTCAATCAGCATTAACGCTCCGCTCATCGTCTGTGTACATTTGGCAGATGCTGAATCCACCTGTACATTAGTCCCCATTTTTAGTTCCTCCTTTTGGATTTTCATCCTCTAAAGATCATCAATTATTAGCTTTATAGCTGATTATTCAATAAAAAAAGCCCTTCCGCCCACAATCAGCCGCGCAGTGAATGCGATAGCCAAAAGGGGCGAAAAGGCTCTTCTTTCCGCGGTACCACCCTTGTTTACGGCCTTTGATACGGCCGTCTCATGGATATTCCTATCCGTTTTAATAACGAGTAAACATCATCGTTCACCCGGCCAAGTCCTACTGTGATTTCAGACTGGCACTCTGAGGCGAGTTCACCTTGTAAAGCTTCGCCGGTTCTCAGCTAATCCGGTTCTCTGTGGAAAGCTTTTTCAAGGCTACTTATCCTCATCTGCGCTTTTCATATTCAGTCTCTTGAACATCTATTCTGCCGTCCAATAAGATCATTTTTTTAGTATCCTATTGCAATCATTTGTGCTTGTGAAACTTGCGTTTATCTTTTGTTGAACTCATATTACGCCGCTTTGGACGCAGTGTCAACAGCATTTTTAAAATTATTAGACAATTTAGATTAATCAAACTATACTGTATACGCTTTCATTATTGGTATATAAGGAATTTCAAAAGATAAAAGTTTTTGTAATTTTTTTATTAATCTATCAAGTTTACACTCGAATTTTTCAATTTCATATAAACATGTCACATAATATGACGTGTTTTTGTTTCGAGGAGACGTATATACGGAAGATCTTCTGGCAAAAAACAATTTCAGTTCGGATAGGCTCTTTCATTATTTTTCGTCATACACTGGTGTTATCTTGCAAAGAAAAGGTGATACGATGAATAAATCATTTGCAGACATCCAAGGATTTCCCGGGGGTTTTCCAAGCTTTCCCCAGCCATTTTATCCGGCAGCCCCTGGCTTTTATCAGCAAGGCCACCAGCCATATGGAGGCTTTGGATACGGACAGCCGTTCAGCCAGGCATACAGCCCGCTAAGCACCCCCTCTGCTATGTACTCTTCATTTCCATATGCTTCAGGATTTTACGGGCAGCAATTTTCAGGTGCCGGCTATAGCGGTCATGGCGGCGGTTTTAGTATCCCGGCGACGCACGCCGGAGGGTTCAGCGGAGCATCTGGTGTACACGGAGGATTTCGATATTAAATATCATCAGGTGCCGAACATCTATGTTCGGCACTTATTAATTTATTCATCTTTACATAAAGCTAATAGAATGTGAGGTTTCCTATCTTACTATTTGGAAGCAAAAAGGATATATTTTAAGATAAAGGATAAGTATGTTCAGAGTGACGGTTTTTGAGGAGGAATTCATTTTGCATATTAAAGTAGATGATTTGACCGGACATCAAGTGATCGAATTAGTAAGTGAGCATTTACATAGCATGACTCTCATGTCTCCGGCTGAAAGTATTCATGCCTGGACATAGAAAGGCTGAAAAAACCTGAGATTACATTTTGGAGCGCATGGGACGACAATGAATTGGCCGGCTGCGGAGCACTAAAAGAACTGGACAGCCGGCATGGAGAAATTAAGTCGATGCGAACCTCTTCTTCCCATTTAAGAAAGGGCGTCGCCAGCAAGGTTCTTCAGCACATTATAGAAGAAGCCAAGCGGCGCGGCTATCAGCGCTTGAGTTTGGAAACGGGGTCGATGACTTCTTTCGAGCCGGCAAGAAAACTTTATGAAAGCTTCGGTTTCCTGTATTGCCAGCCGTTTGCAGACTATACGGAAGATCCGAACAGCGTGTTTATGACAAAGGAATTGTGAAATATAGAGGATAGATAAGTGCAGGACTATGTTTCTGTCTTATCTATCTTTTTTATTTTCTCCCGTCTTTCGCATAAATGCTGTTAGCGCACCAAGTGTTTTCGATTTTGTTTATTTTAAAACGTAACGGGAATTAAAGACGACAAGAACGATAAAATTTTATTTTTACAGAGGAGGAGATTAATATGACAAAAAGTGTAGTTGGTGTATACGAAACTCCACAAGAGACCATTGCAGTGATTGAAGGCTTACTAACAAAGGGGTATGATTCTGACGATATTTCTGTTGTCACAAATCGCCGGGATACCGATTATCTCGAATCTCGTACAGGGACAGAAGTAAATCAAGCCCTTGAAGCAAATGATAGTGATTCTGAATCCTTTTTCGATAAACTGAAAGATTATTTCACAATGGATGATACAGGCGCACACAGCAAAGCATTATCAGATCTGGATATCTCAAATGATGAAATAGACAAGTATCAAGAGGATCTGGATGACGGAAAGCTTCTCGTAGCCGTTGATACAGACGCAGACTTAGATACGCCTATTGATAATGGCAATGCCCTTTCAGGCGGCTTTGCAAATGCAAATGAGACAGTGGATTATACAACAAAAGAAGAAAAGACCCTGCCGCTTCGAGAAGAACAGCTGAAAGTGGATAAAGAAGATATCCAAATCGGTGAAGTGGAAATCGGAAAAGAAGTCAAAACAGAACAAAGAGATATAGACATTCCGGTAAGACATGATGAAATTTACGTTGAACGCCGTCCGGTGGATGAAAACACGGCAGACGCTTCTCCCGTAAATGACTCAGAAACGGTCAGAGTTCCTATCGTTGAGGAAAAGCTTGAAGTGACCAAAAAACCCGTTGTTACGGATGAAGTGGTTATCGGGAAACGGACTGTCGAAGAAAATGAGCATATTTCTGAAACTGTAAAAAAAGAAGAACCTCGTCTGAATAAAGAAGGAAATGTCCGCGACCTGGATGATGATACGTTAAATAACAAATAAGCATCATAAACAAAAACCTCAAATCCTTAAAGGATTTGAGGTTTTTTCTTGGTACGTCCCAGGAGAGATTCGAACTCCCGACCGACGGCTTAGAAGGCCGTTGCTCTATCCAGCTGAGCTACTGGGACAAACCTCTATTTCTCTTCCAGTATGTATAACGGTCACTTTTCGAACTTAGACCGATTGACCCTTTATTATTATAATTGCACACGCATTGTAATTCAATAATAAAAAATTTGAAAATAGTCCCGTTTCAGTATCTATACAAATGAAATATAAAAGGATTGTGCGTAAACTACATATGGATTAATCCCTTTCACGCCCTTTTGAAAATGAGGATAACCTGCCCACTTTTCCAACCCAAAAAAAGTGACCCCTTTAGAAGTCACTGTTTAATAGTTAGCATAATCTTACTTTGAATATTTTGCTGTACATATGTTTATAGTTATAACTTCGAGTCATTCACTTCATTTAGTATAAACATACTGAAGAAACCCCTATAAACCGTCTTTACCTACTTTGGATAATATCTTTCCGTGTATACCAATATAATGATGTTCTATATCGCCATCATTTAATAATTCCTTTAGAGGTCCTTCTTCTTCACTTGTTGCGAATATTACTTGTTGATTGTATTTTTTTGACTTAGAAGCATCCTTCAAGAATTCTCTCAAGCTTTCAAGAGCAGTACTTTGCTGTCTTGGTTCATCCAAGACCAACAGACCAAGATGATTTGAATCAAAGTCTCTACTTAGTTCTAGAAGGGATATTAAATAAGCCCATATCATTCTAATTAAGTCACTAGCTGATAAATCAAACTGTAAATCAAAAGACAATTCGAAACCATCATGTATTGGCTTATAAGTATCCGTGGAAATACTTAAAGTTTCAGGCTTTACACTTTTTAAACCATAATCTTTAGAATGTCTTTTGAATATTTTTTCGAGGCTCTTCAATTTAATGTAGTCATTTCGGGATATCAAATTATTTGGGAGTTCATTTAACTTATTTACACTTGCTTCATATAGTTCTCCTAATTCATACATATCCTCTACAATTTCGTGAATTAATTCATCTGTTTCTTCATAATGCTTTATATCTTCTTCAAGTCTCATTCTTTCCTTCAATTCATATAAAGATGGAATTCTTTCATCAGAAATCAGTGTTTGTTTCATATCTCTAACAGACTCCTGCAGCTTCTTAATCTTATTTCTGGTTTGGTTTAACTCTTGTATTTTAAATTCAATTACTTTATTGGTATTCTCTTTTGCATATTTGATTGTTTGTTTTTGTCCATACAAAAAGTTAATACTTTCATCTATACTCATAGGGTTATTTTGTTGAGTTTGTGGAAGAAGTGTATCAGTTACCCCTTGATGACAAGTTGGACACTGACCATTTGTAAATTGGATATTTTGCATAGAACCCAGTTGCTTAATTCTTCGAACATCCTTGTATTTTTGTAAATCCTCTTCTATTGCTGTTAATCTCTCCTCATATTGCTTCTGCTGTAACCTTTCCATTTGTAAGGCTTCCAATTTTTCATTATAAGTAATTTGATTCTTTACAATTGCCTCTGCTGCTATATCAATTTCTTGTTGTACTCTCCTGATATCCTCTTTAACTTTTGGTATAGCATCTGAGTTTCTAAGCTTTAGGTTGTTTTTCATTTCAGAAATCGTGTAGGAAATTTCACTTTTTTCACCATCTACTTCAACTAATACCCTAGGGGAAAAAACCCCAGTAGGCTCCCCTGGTAATGCCTCAATGGTTACATCGGTTTTTTCAGAAATGTTTTTTAGCTGCTTGATAAACATCTTCCATTCGGTTTTGTATTCTTTTATTTTTTCGATTAATGATTGCTTTTCAAGAAAGAGTTCATTAGCATCAAGTTTCAATATAAATTCAATTGCTCTTTTTTCTACCTCTCTTATGCCGTATTGTTTAGGAGTATTAGCTTGGATAGCAGACCAACCTCTTTTTTGTTCAATAATCATTAAGGGTAGTATACATTCCATATACAGCAACATGGCATTGCCATTGTAATGAAGAACCTCAGGTATATTCCAACCCAAGAAATCAGCTAGCTTCTTATGAAAGCCTCTCTCCCTTTGAGCAGCTCCTCCTTCCCGCACGAAATAGTCTTTTTGTAAGTAGTTATTTGAAGGGTGAGTTAACGCTGGACCTTCAAAAGTGCTAATTAAATGTTTGTTTCTTTCACCTTTTACTGTTCTTTGAATCGTAAGAATTTCTTCTTGTTGATTGGATATTTCAAGATATACTTCAGAACCTCTTACACTAATTTCTTCGCCATCGCCATTAACTTCAATTAAATCTGTCATTGCATGTGGTAAAGGAACTTCATGGCTAGCACTCAACATTCCTTCTAAACCTAGTGCATATATTATAGATTGCACACAAGTAGATTTCCCACTTGAATTATCAGCACGAAATATATTTAAACCATTTTCAAATCGTAACTTCGTTCCAAATTCACCTTTCTCTGTATCAACGACAAGTTTTAACATTCGTATTTTCAAGCTCATAGATGTGTAACCGCCTTTACTAATTCATCAAGCTTATTTTCAGTCACATAGCTTTTAATATTTTTCAAAAAAGTCTTCTCATCTGAAAAGTAACTTTCTTCTTTTATGATTTCTTCAACAAATCTGTCTCCAGCGTCACTAAGTTGGAAACTCTTACCATTTACAACTTCAATAAGTCCTTCAGCTACTGCAATATCCAATATTCTATTTAACCAAGGCTCATGTCTTACTATAATATCGAAAGGTTTTGTATCATTTTCAATCAACCTTTTAAAGGTATATCTTGTTTTGCTACTCTTAATCGCCCAATTCAATACCTGAATTCTGTTAAACGATGACCGATTACCGCGACAACAAATTTTCAAAATTAAGGTTAGCAACACTAAGTTTCTTTCAACATTTAGGTCTGGAGAAAAATACTGAGGCCGAGGGTTAAAAGAAAATTCAACATCTAAAAACTCTAATACATTCATATTATCACCTCTTAATAAAAGTCCAGAGGACAGCGTAGTAACCAGTCTGAAACAGCCTCAAGTACCAGGATATTTTGTGTTTGACTTGATATTCCCTTAACTTCTTCTTTTAATGCTGCTCTGTACCTATCCATTGACTCACTTAACAGTAAAGGACTACCTCCTTGATGCAATAAGGATTCTGTTTTTAAATATGATTCTCTACTCCTCTTAGTCATAGATAGATTCTCATATATATATGGATGATTATCTTTTAAGTATTCCACCATGTTTTGTCCTGAAATAAAATTCTTCAACATTTCATTTCTAAATAAATTCTTTTTAATATCGTTATCTAACGTAGGGAGCTTTCCCATCTTATTCTCAAGGTTTACTACCAGTTCATTATCGTTTTCTTTAATCCATTTTTCTATATCCTTCTGTTCTACTTCCTGTGGTGTTATGCTTAATCCGTGTGTTTCTGACTGCCTAAGGACATTTAACTCTTTTTTAAAATACGTTTCATTTACAATATGTATATAAAATTCGTCTGCTACATATGGCAACTGCGCCTCTCTTACCAGTTTTGCTTTTTTTTCAGCATGTTTTACTAACTTAGAAGTGTCATGTCTGGGAACTACTAATATCCACCTATTAATTTTTGTAGGACCAAAAAACTCATATAAAGCCTCTTTATTTTCAATAAATTTGTTTATATCGTCAGTAATTTTCTTCCTTTGTTTCTTATATAAATCCTCAACTGATAACGGCTCAACTGGTGCATAACACTGAAAGCATTTACCGTCACGTCCGAAGCCCTCAATCCCACTATCTCCACCATCACGGTCAGGAATGCCTACATAATCTCCGATGGAATAATACATTTTTAACAATGTTTCAATATGGATTTGCCATGCATCCCCATCCCAAAATTTCACACTTTCCATGAAGCAACCCCCAAAAATGTTTATATACAAAGTTTCGACATTTCACAGAATATACCTTCTATTTTTCCAGCTCGATATATGACTTGATAACTGTCTAGCATTTTCATACTGCATATTTTGTTTAGCTTACTTTAGTAAAACAATCTACTCCTACCATTTTACTAGATTTGGCAAACTGTTTCGACATTAACTGCTTAGAAAGCTGAATATTTTGTATCGTAAAGGAATAATAGTAGACTTCGAGAAATCACTTTGCAAATGATTACTTATTATAAAGCAACTACACATAGATGCGTCGAAGCATGCTTTTTACAAATAAGGTTCTACCGAAATTAAAAAAGCCCTCTATCCCAGTTATATCAATACTTAGAAGGTTAGAAGACTTCTTTTTGTGTTAAAGGCGGTGTTAAACAATGAAATATGCGAAATGCTTTTGCTACAGTTCTCTACTCATACTAATCTTTCTGTATAATGCTATGACAGCCCTGTTCTTGCTCTCTTAGGCTGCATTTCGTAGAGCAGGGACTTTGGGATCCTTCTCCATTTCCTCCGATTAATTTAGCCAAGCTACGGCTTCTGGAGAGCTCCCTTTCCTCATATGCTTGATGTATTTGGCTTAAAGTCCACCCCTTCCTCCTCTGCTTCAACCTCCTTCACCAACTTATAAAAGGTTGTGCGCTTCATCACTGCTTCCTCAATGGCAGCCGTGGCAGTTATTTTTCCTGCTTTCCATTTGCTGTATGCTTGATAAAACCCTTCTGCTGGTTCCGCTTTTGGCCTGCCGAATTGAACACCCTTCTTTAATGCAAAGTCTATTCCTTCCCGCTGCCTTTTACGGACGCGCTCCCTTTCTTCCTGGGCTATCCAAGACAATATTTGTAGCACAAGGTCAGATATGAAGCTTCCCATGCTGTCTTTATATTTCGTTGTGTCAATAGAGGCATGTCCAGCACAACAATATCAGCTTTTATGTTCTTGGTGATTCCCTGCCATTCATTCAGGATGTCATCTTTGTTCCTGCCGAAACGGTCAAGTGAATGTATATATAGAACATCACCTTCACGCAATGACCTTTTCATAAGTTGGTAGTCGTAACGCTCAAAATTCTTCCCTGATCGCTTATCAATGTACCTGTTCTTCAATGTCTTGCTCCTTCATGGATTCAATTTGTCTACCTTCATTCTGGTCTTTGCTGCTTAAACGGTCATAGCCAAACTTTTAAATGTTCTCTTTTTTCCTCCCTTAATAGTGGTAAAAAAAAGACCACTGGATGTGGTCTTGGGGTACTCCTTAAGCGGTTGAAGCTGACGGTTTATTGTCATTTCTTGCATCAATAAGTATTATATTCTGTGCTTCTGTTAGCTTTAATTCTCGCAGAATTTTATCTACCTTATTCAGTTCTTGTTCAGAAAAATAAAGGATGACTTTAATTGATTTTTTGGTGTCATTTGCTTTCTCATATACTTCTACTTGCTTTTGTAAGTTTCTCTTTAGTTGTGAATTGTTGGCTAACTTAAATTCAATCAATGTTTTATCTTTATTGCCCCTGGACACTTTGTAATCCACTGGACCTCGACCATTATTCACCTCCCTATTAACGTCTGACTCACTTGCGAACCAGGTTAACCTATATAAGATTTGGAGGTCTTCTTCCCTTTTAATTGGCTGGCCTTTGGAGTAGAATATGCGATATCCATCATTGTCCTCAATAACATGCTTCATATATTTGACTCTTTTCAAGGATTCCTCAAAGGTATCATCTTTCGTTTGATAAAATTCCGTTTCTTTCTCCAGTAAATCAATCAGGGATTTAAAATTGTCAACGTAAAATCTTGCTGATTCTTTCACTTTCTCAATACTTGTTGCTTCCGCCTGGTCTCCTCGTTCTTCCTTATACTTGATATAGTAATCAACGAATTCTGGGTATTGAGATATAACCCTACCTACAGCAAGGCTTCTGTCTTTTTGAGATGGCTTTTTGGGAAGTATAGACATGAAATAATTATTGATTTGAAACCTCAACTGTTCGTTATCAATACTCGCTGGGATAAGAGAAAAATCCTTTACCATATCTGCTTTGTTTATCCATGTTTCGTCCTTTGTTAAGATATCAACTGGCGAGAGCAGCACATAATCTCCATTCATATAAGGTAATTGAAAAGTGTCATTCTCCCATGTCTCCGTTTTATAATTAAATCTCACATTATTAACTGAAACCTTTTTAACGTCCTTCTTGTCTAAATGCTGCAAAGCAAACGTTTGAGTATACTTAAGTAAATATTCATGAATCAATCTTGTAGTAAAATCACTTATACTGTCCTTCCCAACCTTCTCTTTAATTATACAGAGCTTTTCAAGGTGGCTGCTTTCTGTTACTTTTTCTTCTCCAAAATTCGAAAGTACATTATTTAGATTGGAATACAAAGCTTTTGCGAAATCTTTCCCTAGACCACTGCCTCCATTTCCGCTCTTAGAAAATCCAAGCCAGTTCTGCTTAATTTCTGGAAACATAAACCATGCCTTTAATAGACCATCGGAAATCTTTTTTACTTGTGCTTTATCTCTTAAGAACATCAAATACTTAATCATTCCATCATGTAGTTCTTGGTACTCTTTCTTACTACTATTAAAAAGCAGAAAGGGGTCAATAAATAATGGAAAATCATTTATCAAGGAAACATCAAAAGCTCCATAATTTTCAACCACTTTTGCATCTATATTGAAAAAGTCAGAAAAGTAAACATTTACACTCATTGCCATCCCTCTGTTCTTAGCGCTTTTATACTGTTAATTCTATCCAAACGAAACAGATGTTTCAACAACAATCGGAATATTCTTTCGTGCTTTGACATTATTCAACTTAATTTATGTGGTGACAAAGATACATGTTCGAAAAATTAGGTGATACTAAATGACATTTGTAAAGTCTGTTTAAACAATTACGTACGGGGAAAGTGCAGGTTTTTCATACTCTTAAGCCTGTTCGCTTACGTACAACGAAAAAACCCGCTATGTCAGCGAATATGTCATCGTTGATTCAACGTAGACAATCCGCAATCCATAACGGGTCATGATAGGTACGTCCCAGGAGAGATTCGAACTCCCGACCGACGGCTTAGAAGGCCGTTGCTCTATCCAGCTGAGCTACTGGGACACGTTTTGTTTTTTTGTTTTCGCTTTAACTATCAGCGACAAGATTTATTATATATGGGTTGCAATGATAAGTCAACGGTTTTTTAGAATTTTTTTCATGAGGAAGAAAATTTTCTTCCTCATGTGATATTTCATAGGGTTACACGGTGTTGCAAATCAATGATTTCATCGCCTGCTTGGTTATAAAAACGCACTGTTGCTGTATCATTTTCTAAAGACAGTATAGCATAGCTTTCTGTGCTGCGCACCCTTGGAAGGCGGATGCTGCCTGGATTAATCATCAGTTTTCCGCGCAGCATTTCGCTTCCTGCGATGTGTGAATGCCCGAAGCAAATGATTTCCGCTCCAAGCTCCTCTGCACGATAGTATACGTTTAGCAAGGTCTGTTTAATACCATGAAGGTGTCCATGCGTAACCAATATTTTTTTGGAACCGGCCATCAGCAGGAGCTCGTCCTTAAAATCGCCGATAAAATCACAATTGCCTTTTACAACGGAATAAGGCTCTAACGCCGGATGGCCGGTTTCAAGCTCAGAGTCTCCGCAATGAATCATGAGATCAACATCCGCTTCATGACGTTTCGCGATGGTTTGGAGTTCTTCTTCAAGTCCATGGCTGTCACTGATAATCAGCACGTTCATATATACGCTCCCCCTTATGCCTCCAACAGCTTCGACAGCTTTTTAAGTGCGTCAGCCCTGTGGCTGATTTTATTTTTTTCATCACTTGTCAGCTCTGCCATTGTCTTATCTTTATCTTTGACGATAAAGATCGGGTCATAGCCAAAGCCGTATTCTCCTTTCGGCTCCTCGGCAATATACCCTTCAACATGCCCCTCAACAGTTTTTGTTTCCTCTCCCGGAATACTCACGGCAAGCGCGCAGCGAAAACGGGCCGTACGCTGCTCTTTTTCGATGCCTTTCAGCTCACTCAGCACTTTATCGATATTCGCCTGGTCATCTTTCTGTTCCCCTGCATAGCGTGCTGAATAGACGCCGGGGCGGCCTCCTAAATTATCAACGGACAAACCCGAGTCGTCTGCAATGACCATTTTGTTCACTGCTTTTGCCACCGCTTCCGCTTTTAGAATCGCATTTTCTTCAAACGTATGGCCTGTTTCTTCTATCTCTTCTGTAAATCCGATTTCAGCTAATGATTTTACCTCGTACCCTCTCGGCTCAAGGATTTCTTTAAACTCCTTCACTTTTCCCGGATTGTGAGTCGCAATAATTGCTTCTTTCATGATGATCAAGCCTTTCTGTCATTATTTCAGTTCTGGAAGAGAATCGCCCAGTACTTCTTTTTGCTTGTCAATCAGTTCCTGAATGCCTTTTTCTGCAAGACTGAGAAGGCCATTCAGATCCTCACGTGAAAAGGTTGCCTCTTCCCCTGTTCCCTGAAGCTCCACAAAGCGGCCGCTGCCTGTCATGATGACATTCATATCAACTTCAGCAGCAGAATCTTCTTCATAATTTAAATCTAACAAAATTCCCTGCTCTTTATCAATTCCGACAGAGATCGCTGCCAGGAAATCAGTGAGCGGGTTTGTTTTAATCGTTCCCGCTTTGAGCAGCTTGCCAATTGCAATCGCCATGGCAAGATATGCTCCGGTAATGGAAGCCGTTCTTGTTCCTCCGTCCGCCTGAATGACGTCACAGTCAATCCAAATCGTACGTTCACCCAGTTTCTCTAAATCAACGACTGCCCGAAGCGCACGGCCGATCAAACGCTGAATTTCCATCGTTCTGCCGGAAATTTTCCCTTTGGAAGATTCTCTGATCGTTCTTTGATTTGTAGCCCGCGGCAGCATGCTGTACTCAGCTGTAATCCACCCTTTGCCTCCGCCCCGCAAAAACGGTGGTACGCGATCCTCTACAGATGCGTTGCAGATTACTTTTGTATTTCCCGCTGTTATTAGAACAGACCCTTCCGGATGGCTGATAAAGTCCAAATCAAATGTAATTGGACGCAGCTCATCATGTTGTCTTCCGTCATGTCTCATGTTTTACCTCCGATTGTATGTACATAAACCATTTTTGTCCCGGAATTGAATAAAGAAAGAGGCAGCCGGAACGCTAACCTCTTTCTTTCTAGTATATCAAAAATCCCAATTTAAAAACTACCCGTATTCACTTGAGACGGTCTGGATACCGCTTCTGAAAGTTTTTCGCCTTTTTCGTTCACAAGCTCGGCTTTCCCGTTCACTTTAACGGATACGCTTTTTACATCCGGCTGCTCTGTTAGAGTCAGCACAATGCTGTTAAGCACTTCTGAAGAAATCATTTTCGTCTTTTCATCGGCGCTTCCAAAAATGGATTGATTAAAATCTAGCGTTACACGTCCATCTTTGATTTTCGGCTTACTGACCAGCTTCACATCTTCGCTGAAATCCGTCAACAGGCCGCTCGCCTTGCTCGGGCCCTCAGCCAGTTCATTAATAGCCGCTGTAATGTCGTCTGTTTTGGAATTGTCAATTCGTTTTGTTACCGGCACGTAATATTCACTGTCATCGTTTTCCGCTAAATAATAGACTGTCAGCGGATGTGTAGCTGTGAGATCATTGACGCCGGCAGTTTCCAAATTAATCCCGTCCTTACGGCTTAAATCGTCTGAGATCGGCGTGCCGCCTACAGGCATCTCCTTCAGTTCATGGCCGTTGATTCTCAGCTTCACTTTATCAATTGAACTGAATTGAGTCAGCGTCCACGTCACCGATTGGACGATTTTCTGTTCATCTTCCTTCTTATAGTTTTTAAATTCTTTCGAGAAGTCCGCTATAGCAGTGCCATCTTTTTTGATGTCTACGTTAACAGTTGTGTCAGCCGGCAAAACGGCTCTGAAGCCATTCGGCAGAATCTCTGACACAGGCCCGCCCTGCACAAGGTATTCAAGCGCCTGCTTAGCCGTTCCTTCACTTTTCGGAAGAGGCATCGTTTGCGCAACGACATAACCGTTTTTATCAATGAGATAAAGCTCCCTCATCACTGTAGAAGAGTCCTGATTCGCTTTTTCGGTATCACTTTTTTCATTTTTTGTTTTTTCGGCTGCTGTTGTATTTGAATCGGTCCCCGCTTCATCATTTACGTATGTAACGTCTTGAGGCGGATCGATTTCCTCGGCTGTCTTATCGGATTGAAATAAACCGCACCCGGATAAAAGCAAGGCAGAGGTGAGACAAGTGGCACCAATGACTGCAGGTCCTTTTTTCAGCATACTTTTCCCTCCTAAGGCTGTTTGTACTACTATGTATACGAGCCTCAGCGGGAAATAGACCGATGAATTCCATTAAAAACACAAAAAACCCGCAACACGCCGTTGCGGGGCAAAACTATCTTCTAATTGGTTCTCGCAAAGAGATGCATTCTACGTGACCTACTTCATGGCCAAACCAGTCATCTGCTATTTTCGCAAACTGATCCCGTTCTCCTGTAGTCAGGAATTGATGATTCGGGGTAAACGAAGATTGATTCAGCAGTCCTTTATACGATAGAATCGTACTTACTTCCCGGGCTGTTTCATCGCCTGACGAAATAATATTCACTTGCTCTCCCATATATCTTTGAATCGCGTCTTTTAAAATAGGGTAATGGGTGCAGCCTAAAATCAGCGAGTCAATCGATGTATCTTTTAACGGAGATAGTGATGTTTTGACAATCTCGTCTGCTGTTTTGTCCAGAAACTTTCCGCTTTCCACAAACGGCACAAGCAGCGGACAGGCAAGATTTTCAACCTTCAGTTCGGCATTTAATGCCAGAAGGGCTTCTTCATAAGCATTGCTCTTAATGGTATTTTCTGTGCCGATCACACCGATATGCTGGTTTCCCGTCACTTTTATCGCTGCCCGCGCACCAGGCTGGATCACCCCGACCACCGGAATATCGACGTCGCGCTGGATGTCTTCCAGTGCAATTGCTGTCGCGGTGTTGCAGGCGATCACCAGCATCTTAATGTGGTGGTTTTTCAACAAATAATTTGTCAGCTCCCGCGTGTATTGAAGCACTTCTTCTTCAGGACGCGGGCCGTACGGACACCGTTTCGTATCCCCTACGTAAATTATATTTTCTTTTGGTAGCTGTCTCATGATTTCCTTTGCAACGGTTAACCCGCCAACCCCGGAATCAATGACTCCTATTGGTTGTTCCAACAAAATCGCCTCATTTTCTCTTCATTTCTTGCTGCAGTTTCATCAATGATTTTTCGAAGATGGCTATTTCTTCATCTGTAAACGTTTCGAACATATCACGCAGGTATTCCTGCCTTTTTGTAATGACTTCTTGGATAATGCGTTCTCCTTCTGGCAGAAGGTGTATCCTGACGACACGTCTGTCCGCCGGGTCCTTTACCCGCTCGACAAGCTCATTTTTTTGCATACGGTCGATGAGATCCGTCGTCGTGCTGCATGCCAGATACATTTTCCCCGATAGTTCGCCGATTGTCATGTCTCCTAATTCATAAAGCCATTGCAGACCGACAAATTGCGGCGGCGTGATTGCGTATTGGTTTAGGATTTCTCTTCCTTTTTGTTTAATGATCGCGGCAATGTGGCGGAGCGACTTTTCAATGTCCGCAACATGCTCCAAAGGTTTTGATGTCATTTGTCCATCCCTCACTCAAGGATCTCTTACGCACAAAAGCGTTCCGTGTCTATTTTCCTTCTTTTTTATAGAAAATGCAAGACTCGCGGGACGAGAAATAGAGGGACATTAGGCAAATGAAAGCAAATTGAAATCTCGTTTTATATCGTATCATCCTGGTTTAAAATAGGAATTCGGAACTTTTCAAACAAACAGTAATAACCGGCTCCCTCCTGAAAAGAAGGAATACCGGCAAGGATTAAAGCTCTAGCTCACCCATTCTAAGAAGCTCAACAACGGCTTGCGAACGCCCTTTCACACCCAATTTCTGCATGGCATTTGAAATATGGTTTCGAACGGTTTTCTCACTGATAAATAGCTCGCTTGCAATCTCCTTTGTTGTCTTATCTTGAACGAGCAATTCGAACACTTCTCTTTCTCTTTTCGTTAGCAGCGGCTTCGATTGAAATTCTTTCTCCTTCAAGTATTGTAACCCTCCTTGCTAAGGTGAGAGCGAATCTGAAACGAATGGGTTTTGATATAGTCAAGATATCATATGTCAGGAGGGCTCAGGAGGTGACGTTTACAGAAGAATTAGTTTATGGTGTATGGAGAAGCTTTTCTTTCTCCTCATTCGTCCAGCTGACAGCCTTTCCGCTTTCCTTTGACACTTGAACCATGACAACAGCTCCGGTGAAGCAGGGCTCCCCTACGCTATTTTCTCCGAGGTAATGCAAGGTGAGGGATGAACTGCCGACAGCGCTTGTTTTCACATAAATACGCAAGTCTTCATAAGGCATGACTTGGCGCAGATAATCACATTGCTGACTGGCGACGACGGTCATGGTTGGCTTATTTTGTTTCATCATATTCAAATGTTTAAAATAAGATATCCTCGCTTCTTCAAAATAGATGAAAGGGATTACATTATTCATATGTCCAAACATATCTGTCTCAGAAAATCGTACAGAAACTTCATTAAAAAAAGAAAAGGATTCTTTCCATTTTTGAAACGGCATGTCAATGTAAGCAGGAAGCTTCATTTCACTCATCTCCTTATTGTTAAAAAAACCTCTCCCATGCGGAAGAGGTTTTTTCTTCTTATACTCTGTCGCTTCCGAAGAAATTGCGGAATGCTTGTAAGTTTGTATCCCTGTTTAAGGCAGCGATAGAAGTGGTCAGCGGAATGCCTTTCGGGCAGGATTGAACGCAGTTTTGCGAGTTGCCGCAGTCTGCAAGGCCCCCTTCTTCCATCAGTGCTTCCAGCCGGTCAGATTTGTTCATGGCACCTGTCGGATGGGCGTTAAACAAACGGACCTGAGACATCGGAGCAGGCCCCATGAATTTCGATTTGCTGTTTACATTCGGGCAGGCTTCCAGGCAGACACCGCACGTCATGCATTTTGATAATTCATATGCCCACTGGCGGCGTTTTTCCGGCATTCTCGGTCCCGGTCCTAAATCGTACGTGCCGTCGATTGGTATCCACGCCTTTACTTTTTTCAGCGAATTAAACATTCTGCTGCGGTCAACCTGCAAATCACGCACGACCGGGAATGTTTTCATCGGTTTTAAGCGGATCGGCTGTTCAAGCTGGTCAACAAGCGCCGTACACGACTGGCGGGGCTTTCCGTTTATGACCATTGAACATGCGCCGCATACTTCTTCAAGACAGTTCATATCCCAAGTAACAGGAGTCGTCTTTTCACCTTTCACGTTAACCGGATTCCGTCGGATTTCCATTAGAGCGGAAATAACGTTCAGATTCGGGCGGTATGGAATCTCAAATTCTTCATCGTAAGGCGTGCTGTCGGGTGTATCTTGACGTGTGATAATAAATCGTATGGTCTTTTTCTCACTCATGATTATTTCGCCACCTTCTTCTTCGAGTAATCCCGTTTCCGAGGCGTTATCAGTGATACATCGACATCCTGATACTCAAACTCCGGCGCTTCATACGGGCTTACATGTTTAGCCATTGTTGTTTTGAGCCATTCATCGTCATTACGCTCAGGGAAATCCGGTTTATAATGGGCGCCCCTGCTTTCATTACGGTTGTAAGCACCCAGCGTAATCACCCTGGCAAGCTGAAGCATGTTTGAAAGCTGGCGTGTAAACATAGCTCCCTGGTTGCTCCATTTTGTCGTGTCATTGATGTTAATCTTTTTATACCGCTCCATTAGCTCCTGAATTTTGTCATCTGTTTTCAACAGCTTGTCGTTATGGCGGACAACCGTCACATTCGCCGTCATCCATTCCCCGAGCTCTCTATGGAGGACGTACGCATTTTCGTTTCCGTCCATATTCATAATCTCAGCCCATTTATCTTCTTCTTTTTTCACGTGGGCATCGAATATCGATGAAGACATATCCTCTGCGGAAGATTCTAAGCCGTTTACATATTTAACAGCATTCGGCCCGGCTACCATTCCTCCGTAAATCGCGGAGAGCAGGGAGTTTGCTCCCAAGCGGTTGCCGCCGTGCATGGAGTAATCACATTCTCCAGCGGCAAACAGTCCCGGAATATTTGTCATTTGATCGTAATCAACCCATAAGCCGCCCATTGAATAATGAACCGCAGGGAAGATTTTCATCGGAAGTTTGCGCGGATCGTCTCCCATAAACTTCTCATAAATTTCAATGATGCCGCCGAGCTTAATGTCAAGCTCTTTTGGATCTTTATGAGACAAATCGAGATATACCATGTTCTCGCCGTTGATGCCGAGTTTCTGATTCACACACACATCAAATATTTCGCGTGTCGCAATATCACGCGGCACCAAGTTTCCATATGCAGGATATTTCTCCTCAAGGAAATACCACGGTTTACCGTCTTTGTATGTCCATACACGTCCGCCTTCACCGCGTGCAGATTCACTCATCAGCCTTAATTTATCATCCCCCGGTATGGCTGTCGGGTGGATCTGAATGAATTCTCCATTTGCATAATACGCTCCCTGCTGATAAACGATCGATGCAGCAGACCCTGTATTAATCATGGAGTTTGTGGATTTACCGAAAATGATTCCCGGTCCGCCCGTCGCCATAATCACAGCGTCTGAACGGAAGGATTCAATTTGCATGTTTGTCAGGTTTTGGGCGACAATTCCGCGGCAGGTTCTGTCATCATCTAATACAGCGCCAAGGAATTCCCAGCCTTCGTATTTTGTGACCAGACCTGCAACCTCATATCTGCGCACTTGCTCGTCCAGAGCATAAAGCAGCTGCTGGCCAGTCGTCGCACCTGCATAAGCTGTTCTGTGGTGCTGTGTACCCCCAAACCGGCGGAAATCAAGCAGCCCCTCAGGCGTCCGGTTAAACATGACGCCCATCCGGTCTAATAAGTGGATGATTGACGGCGCCGCTTCACACATCGCCTTAACCGGCGGCTGATTGGCAAGAAAGTCTCCCCCGTATACAGTATCGTCAAAATGTTCCCACGGAGAGTCACCTTCCCCTTTTGTGTTGACCGCTCCGTTGATGCCGCCTTGGGCACAAACCGAATGAGAACGTTTCACAGGAACGATGGAAAACAGCTTAACCGCCATTCCTGATTCCGCTGCTTTAATTGTCGCCATGAGGCCGGCAAGACCCCCGCCGACTACGATAATGCTTGATTGACTCATGATAGCCCCTCTCCCTCTAGTAATCTAGTACTCTCTTATACAAATGCAAAAATTGCTTTTAAGCCTACGTAAGACAGTGCAACAAAAATAATCAGCGTAACGTATGTCGAAATTCTTTGAGAACGAGGCGTTACCGTGATGCCCCATGTAACAGCGAAAGACCATAAACCGTTCGAGAAGTGGAAAATGGTTGATAGTACACCTACAATGTAAAAGCCCAGCATAGCCGGTGAGCTCAAGATATTCGCCATCATGTCAAAGTTAACCTCAGCGCCCATCTGTGCAGCAATGCGTGTTTCCCACACATGCCAGCTCACAAAAATGAGGGTGATGATACCCGTTACACGCTGCAGGACAAAGAGCCAGTTTCGCATATAGCTATATTGGCCTGCGTTATTTTTCGCAGTAAACGCTATGTACACACCATAAACTGCATGATAAATTAAAGGTAAGAAGATAATAAAGATTTCCAGAGCATACCTGAAAGGCAGACTATCCATAAAATGAGCAGCATTATTGAATGCTTCCGCGCCCCTTGCGGCAAACTGGTTGACGACCAAATGCTGAATCAAAAAGATGCCGACCGGTATGACGCCAAGCAAGGAATGCATTCTTCGAAAATAAAACTCTCTGTTCCCAGACATTACTTTACCCCCTGTTTGATAAGTGCGAAATGTGCTAAATCTCTTCCCCCACTTCTTTCAATTGTAAGCACTTTATTAAGATTTATTGACAATTTCATTTTACTCCTACCACAAAAGGGCGTCAAGAAAACGCGTACATAAATTCTAATTTTCCGAATTGATTAGTTGATTCAAAAATTTTATTTTATCAATATATAATTCTTTCTTAATTTTTCATGAGAATTACAGGATCATTCTGTAATCCTCCCCCCGGTTTGGGCTATAATATACGAAGGAGAGAGGGGAGACAGATATGAAGTCTAAATATGAAGCATCAATACATAATCTAAAAGAAATTGAAATGAACGCCTATGCCTATGAACTGATACGAGAGATTGTTCTCCCAGACATGCTTGGCCAAGATTACTCTTCCATGATGTATTGGGCAGGGAAACATCTCGCCCGAAAGTTTCCTCTTGAATCATGGGAGGAATTTCCGGCTTTCTTTGAAGAAGCAGGCTGGGGAACCCTCACAAACGTTAGCGCAAAGAAACAGGAGCTAGAATTCGAGCTTGAAGGACAGATCATTTCCAATCGGCTCAAATATCAGAAAGAACCGTGCTTTCAGCTGGAAGCTGGCTTCATCGCCGAGCAAATTCAATTGATGAATGATCAGATTGCCGAATCATACGAACAAGTAAAAAAGAGAGCCGATAAAGTGGTTCTGACTGTTAAATGGGATATGAAAGACCCTGTTTAATGAAAAAGGCGGTGACTGCATGAGTCCCGCCTTTTTGGTTGTCATGACACAGCTGAAGGGTGTTTCGAGAGTTCAAACGCATCGTGCAGTGCTTCCACCGCTTTTACCATGTCATTTTCGCTCACTACTGTTGAAACTTTGATTTCAGATGTGCTGACCATTTTGATTAATATGTTTTTTTCCGCCAGTACAGCAAACATTTCAGCTGCTACACCGGGATTTGATACCATGCCTGATCCAACAATGGATACTTTGGCCAATTTGCTTTCAGTCTCAATTTTTTCGAATTCAAGCGCGTCTTTGTACTCTTCAAGTACGGCAACAGCCTGATCCGCGTCTTCTGATTTAACAGAGAAGGAAATACCGGTCTCATGGTCTCCCGCCTGCGTTTGGATAATGATATCCACATTAATGTTTCGTTTTGCAAGAGTTGTAAAAATAGTAGACAAAGTGGTCAGGCCGCTTGTCAGCCCGTAGATGGTTACCCTTGTGATTTGATCTTCGAACGCGATGCCTCTGACGATAAGGTTCTGCTCCATGGATGATTCCTCCTCAATTAATGTTCCCGCTTCTGTTTCTGTACTTGAACGCACTTCTAACGGCACTTGGTAATTTTTCGCGAATTCAACAGCTCTTGGATGAAGAACACCGGCGCCTAAATTGGCAAGCTCCAGCATTTCATCGTAAGAGATGCCGGCAAGCTTTCTCGCTGATTTCACGTAGCGCGGATCGGTTGTAAACACGCCGGGCACGTCGGTATAAATATCACATTTGTCCGCTTTTAATGCGGCAGCCAAAGCCACTGCTGTTGTGTCTGAACCGCCCCTGCCCAAAGTCGTGATTTCACTGTCGTCTGTCATGCCTTGAAATCCTGCCACAACAACTACTTTTCCCTTTTGAAGCTGGTTTTCTAAGGCAGACGTGTTTATATCCGTAATTCTGGCATTGCCATGGACGTCCTCGGTGCGGATTCCCGCCTGCCATCCTGTATAGGAAACGGCGTCATAGCCTTTTTCCTGCAGCGCCATGGAAAGCAGGGAAATGGTGACCTGCTCGCCTGTTGCCAGCAGCATATCCATTTCACGTTTGCTCGGCTGATCAGTGATGTCTTTTGCAAGGCTGACCAATGCATCAGTGGATTTCCCCATAGCTGATACGATAACGACGACTTGATGGCCTTTCTGTTTTTCCGCAATGACGCGATTTGCTGCATTTTGAATTTTTTCGACTGAGCCGACGGAAGTACCTCCGAATTTTTGTACAATGAGACCCATGTTAACCACCCTTTACATTTTGGTTCGTGCGGGTGAGGAGAAAGAGCGCTTTGTCCACAATAAAAAAAGCAATGAGAGGAATTGCTCTCATTGCTTATCAATTAATCATCAAGATGATTATGAACAACGAGATAGCCCTCCAAGAAAATGATTTCTTGACAGCCTTACATTTATTCAATGCACGGCCAGCAAATAATACCGATGGGGTTTTATTTGCTTCGGCGACGCTCCCCTTTCAGCCTTTTTCTCAGAATCCATCTTTCTCCAAAGGCTTACTCTTGAAGTTCGCACCTCTATCTTCACCATATTACACGATCTAATTATGAAATTAGTTCACATTTTATCAGAACTTTTTCAAAAGGACAACATTATTTTTGCAATTTGTCATAAAGCAGCTGTGCCGGCGCTTCGGGAACCCCTGCTTTTTTGATGTCCTCAAGGCTTGCTTCCTTCATTTTTTTGACGGAACCGAAATGCTTTAACAGCATTTTCTTTCTTTTTTCTCCGATACCCGGTATGTCGTCCAAAACAGATTGAAATGCGCTTTTCCCGCGGATCTGTCTGTGGAAGCTGATCGCAAACCGGTGCACCTCATCCTGAATGCGCTGAAGCAGGTAAAATTCCTGGCTGTTTCGTTCAAGGTAAACCGCCTCAAGCGGATCACCGATTAATAAATTGGAGGTTCTGTGTTTATCATCCTTTGCCAAACCGGCAATCGGGATGTCCAGGCCGAGTTCGTTTTCTACGACGTCACGGGCTGCGTTGATCTGGCCTTTCCCTCCGTCTATAATGATCAGATCAGGCAGCGGCAGGTTTTCACGAAGCACTCTCGTATATCTTCGTCTGACAACCTCTCTCATTGAGCCGTAATCATCTGGCCCTGTGACAGTTTTGATTTTGTACTTGCGGTATTCCTTTTTGTATGGTTTGCCATCGATGAACACAATCATCGCCGAAACCGGGTTAGTCCCTTGTATATTCGAGTTATCGAACGCTTCGATTCTGTGCGGGGTATAAATATTTAAGGCGTCTCCGAGTTTCTGCACAGCACCGAATGAACGCTCCTCGTCACGTTCGATTAAAGAGAATTTTTCTTTAAGCGCGATTTTTGCGTTTTTATGTGCCAGCATAAGCAATTCTTTCTTCGCCCCTTTTTTCGGCTGATGGACGTTTGTTTCCAACAGCTGCTCAATCATCGATTGATCAACGCTGTCCGGCACTAAAATTTCCTTCGGCAGAAAATGGTTGTTTTTTGAATAGAACTGCCCGATGAAGGTAAGGAACTCTTCATCTGCTTCCTGATAAAGCGGAAACATGCTGACGTCACGTTCAATAAGCTTTCCTTGCCGTACGAAAAAGACCTGTACGCACATCCAGCCTTTATCATAAGCGTAAGCGAATACGTCACGGTCGACTAAATCGTTCATGGTCATTTTTTGTTTTTCCATCGTTGAATCGATATGAGCGATTTGGTCACGAAGTTCCTTTGCCCGTTCAAACTCAAGGTTCTCAGCCGCCTCAAGCATTTTCTCTTCAAGCTCTTTTTTGACGTCGTTATAGCCGCCCCTTAAGAAACGGGTAATGCTCTCTACCAGTTCTCTGTTTGTCTCTTCTGAAATGTCCTTTACACACGGAGCGAGACATTGTCCGAGGTGATAATAAAGGCACACTCTGTCCGGGAGCTTGGAGCATTTTCTGAGAGGGTAGAGACGGTCGAGCAGCTTTTTTGTCTCCCTTGCGGCCTGCACATTCGGATACGGTCCGAAATAGCGCCCTTTGTCTTTTTTGACGTTGCGGGTGACAATCAGCCTTGGGTGGCGTTCATGGGTGAGTTTTATAAAAGGATAGGTTTTATCGTCTTTCAGCATGACGTTATATTTCGGATCATGCTTTTTAATCAAGTTCATTTCTAAAATAAGCGCTTCAAGATTGGAGGACGTCACGATATATTCAAAATCCTCAATTTCCGTCACAAGCCTCTGTGTTTTTGCGTCATGAGAGCCGGTAAAGTAGGAACGCACTCTGTTTTTCAGCACTTTTGCTTTTCCTACGTAGATCACTGTCTGCTGACGGTCCTTCATTAAGTAACACCCTGGCTGATCGGGAAGGAGGGCGAGTTTTTCTTTCAGTTGTTTGTTCATATGTTACCCTTCCTTATATTTAGTCCTTTGCTTCCAGTTTAACACGAACAGGTGTTTTTCTCCATGATTCACGATTGGCGAATAAAAAAAGCGATCCCTCAATTGGAATCGCTCTGGCATGTATGCAGCCGAAAATTAAAGATGTTTGTTTACAAGCTCTTGAAGCGCTTCTTTCGGTTTGAAGCCGACAGATGTTTCAACAACTTCTCCGTCTTTTAAGACAAGAAGTGTCGGGATGCTCATAACGCCGTATTTGCCGGCTGTTTCTTGGTTCTCATCTACATCGATTTTCACGATTTTTAGTTTGTCGCCCATTTCTTGATCCAATTCTTCAAGAACAGGTGCAATCATTTTACAAGGTCCGCACCAAGGGGCCCAGAAATCAGCCAGTACGACGCCTTCGCTTGTTTCAGCTGAGAAAGATTGATCAGTTGCTTTTACGATAGCCATTATTGAATTCCTCCAATTGTGAAATGATGATTTTTAGTATAGCATCTCCCATTCGTTCACGCTATTTAAATGCTTATAAATTATTTTTTCCTGATCACAATCGGTTTACTCATAGAATGGGGCATTTCGAAATTAAAACACGAATCTGATAATCGCTCCGATCACCACAATTGCGCCGATGATCATTAAAATTGTACGAAGCATAGGACAACATCCCTTCTATAACCGTCATATACTTTACCATGCCCTTTCGGAGCTGTTTCAAAACAAAAAAGAGCGCTGTCCTCTAATGGATCGGCGCTCCTTTTTTTGGTTAAGAATCAGTCCGTAATGTGAGTAAGACAACTGCCATTGGCGGCAGCTTTGCTTTCAATTTGTTTTTATTTACAGAATAACGGCTGAACGATTCAGGTTTTACGTGCTCCGGGTCATCAAACGTGTTATGGGCGTTCATCTTCTCCGCAGTCAGGATAACGCCGGAATGATCCACAGTCTTATGAAGACCTCTCAGCTCAATCTCCACCTCTGCTTTATTTTGATGATCAATGTTACAGATGCTGACGTTTATATCGCCTTCCGCATTTCTTGATGCCGACACACTGATTTGAGGCAGCGTTTCTCCCTTCCATTCATAGTCAGCGGACGTTGTTTCAGTATCTAAAAGAGAGGCATCCTGATGTACCTTAAACATATCAAACACATGGTATGTCGGCGTTAATAGCATTCGTTCCCCCTCAGTCAGAATCATAGCTTGAAGAACATTTACCGTCTGCGCGATGTTGGTCATTTGCACCCGGCGGCAATGCTGATGGAAAATGTGAAAGTGAGAAGCTGCGACAAGCGCGTCACGAATGGTGTTTTGCTGATATAAAAAGCCTGGGTTCGTGCCTGGCTCAGGATCAAACCATGTGCCCCATTCGTCTATAATCAGTCCGACCCGCTGCTCCGGATCGTACCGGTCCATAATTGTGCCGTGTTTTTGAATCAATTCATCAATGTATTTGGCCTTTTTCATTGTGATGAACCATTCGTCCTCTGTAAATTCTGTGGCCGATCCTTTGCCCTTCCAGAAATCTCCCGGAATCGTGTAGTAGTGGAGACTTAGCCCGTCCATCAGGCCAGCTGCTTTTTTCATGAGCACGTCCGTCCAATTAAAATCATCAACGTTTGCACCGCCGGCAATTTTATAAATTTCATTGCCGCTGTAATTGCGGACATACGTTTGAAAACGGCGGTATAGATCGGCATAGTACTCTGGGTGCATGTTGCCGCCGCAGCCCCAATTTTCATTGCCTACTCCAAAATATTTCAGCTTCCAAGGCTCTTCTTTTCCGTTTTGTTTTCTCCAGTCTGACATTGGCGTGCCTTCTTTAAAGGTCATATATTCGATCCATTCCGCCATTTCCTGAACTGTTCCGCTCCCTACATTGCCGCAAATGTAAGGTTCGCATTCAAGCAGCTCGCACAGCATCATAAATTCATGTGTCCCGAATTCATTTGATTCAACTGTGCCGCCCCAGTGAGTGTTGAGCATCGTCTTGCGGTCACCCACACCGTTGGCCCAATGATATTCATCCGCAAAGCAGCCGCCCGGCCATCGGAGGACAGGAATACGCAGCTGCTTCAGCGCTTCTAACACATCTTTTCTTATACCGTTTATATGAGGAATGCTTGATTCCGTTCCGACCCAAATCCCTTCATAAATCCCTCTTCCTAAATGCTCAGCAAAATGACCGTATATATTTTTGTTGATCGTTCCTTTTACAATATCCGTTTGAATCACTGCTGTATGTTCAGACATGCTTGATCATTCCTTTCATACAAATATGAAAAGCACCACAGTCAAATATAGATTTGTGTTTGGACTGAGGAGTCAGCATGAATGTAAGCGCTTTTAAAGTAACCTTATTATATATGTCCGTACATGTCAACGACTTTTTTTGTTAATAATGATTTGTACGTATGTATTTAAAAACCCCGAACTTCTGCAGTCCGGGGCTTCCCTTTATGAGTGAATATTCAGTTGTTTGAATTCTTCCGTCAGTAATGGGACGACTTCAAATAAATCGCCTACGATACCGTAATCAGCTATTTTAAAAATATCGGCTTCTGGATCTTTATTGATGGCGACAATCACCTTGCTGTTGGACATACCCGCCAAATGCTGGATAGCGCCTGAAATTCCGCAGGCGATATACAAATCGGGAGTGACAACTTTTCCGGTCTGTCCGATTTGGAGAGCATAGTCGCAATAATCAGCGTCACACGCCCCGCGTGAAGCGCCGACTGCTGCGCCCAGCACCTCGGCAAGCTCCTGCAACGGCTGAAAGCCTTCCTTGCTTTTTACTCCGCGGCCGCCCGCCACAATGATTTTCGCTTCAGAGAGATCAACGCCGTCCGCTGTTTTTTTGACGATCTCTTGTATGACGGTACGGAGATCTGTAAGGGAAACTTCGATGCTTTCCATGCTGCCTGCCCGGCTGGTGTCTTTTTCTAACGCTTGAATGTTGTTGGGGCGAATCGTCACAAGCGTCATCGGATCCGTTGAAATGACGCGTTCAAATGCCTTCCCTGAGTAAACCGGTCTTGTAAAAACGACGTTATCTCCGGTAACGCTTACATCTGTAGCGTCAGAAATCAATCCTGTTTGGAGCCGGGCTGCAAGCTTCGGCGACAGATCCTTCCCCATTGCAGTGTGTCCGCATACGACCGCATTAGGTGTTTCCTTTTCAATAATGGTTCGCATCACTTGGCTGTATCCGTCTGCCGTATATGCCTTAAGCTTTGGGTCCTCAGCTGTGAGAACTTTGTCTGCACCGTAGTGGATAAGCTCCTCTGCATGCTGTGATACGTTTTCTCCTATAAGAACACCGATTACTTCTCCATCATCTGAAATGGTTCTTCCAGCGGAGATTGCTTCAAAGGTGACATTTCGCAGTTCTCCGTCACGCATTTCTCCGAGTACGATCACTTTTTTTCCCATTCTAACATCCCCCTGTTTCTTTGAATGTGCAAGCGCTAAATGACTTTCGCCTCGCTGCGGAGCAATGATATGAGCTCTTTTGCCTGTTCGGCAGGCTCACCCTGCAGAAGCTTCCCGGCTTCTTTTTTCGGCGGCAGAAAACGTTCAATTGTTTTCATTTTTGGTTCAGCATCTTCTTCATCCAAGTCCAGATCATCCAGCTCAAGCTCTTCAAGCGGTTTTTTCTTGGCTTTCATAATTCCCGGAAGCGATGGGTAGCGAGGTTCATTTAAGCCTTGCTGAGCTGTGACAAGCAAAGGGAGAGTCGTTTTGATTTTTTCAACATCCCCTTCAACGTCCCTTTCTGCTTCTACGTCACTTCCATTGATATCGAGTTTAGTAATCGTCGTGATGCACGGAATGTCTAGAAGCTCAGCCAGACGTGGCGCCACTTGTCCTGAGCCTCCATCGATCGCGACATTTCCGCCGAGAATGAGGTCAAACTCCTGATCCTTCATATAGTGGTATAAAACTTGAGAGATGGAATACTGGTCGGGTTCTTCGAGATCATCTTCTATGTTGATTAAAACGGCTTGGTCACATCCCATGGCAAGCGCTGTACGCAGCTCCTTTTCCGCTTCTTCGCCGCCGACAGTAACAACAGTTATGGTGCCGCCGTGTTTTTCCTTCAGCTGAATAGCTTCTTCAATCGCGTACTCATCGTACGGATTGATAATCCATTCAGCCCCGTCATCCTGAATCTTTCCCGCGTCAATGACGATTTTTTCTTCTGTGTCAAACGTCCGTTTCATCAGTACAAATAGATTCATGATCATATCCCCTTTTATTCGCCTTTGAACTGAGGCTTTCTTTTTTCGAGAAATGCCTGAATGCCTTCCTTGGCGTCCTCCGACTCAAACGCTTCTCCAAACCGCTTTGCTTCAAGCTTTAAGCTGCCTTCATAGGAATACACCTTGTTTGTATAGAGAAGCTCAAGCAGAGACGCCATCGTTTGCGGACTTTTTTCTGCAAATTTGGCGGCAAGCGTTTTCGCTTTTTCAAGCACTTCTGCTTCATCTTTTGCTCCAATTGTCACAAGTCCGAGGTCAAGCGCTTCTTTTCCCGATATCGGTTCTCCTGATCCAATGAGCTCCAATGCTTTTGCTGTACCAATGTATCGCGGGAGCCGCTGTGTTCCGGCAAAACCGGGAATAATGCCGAGGTTAAGCTCCGGAAGCCCCAGCTTGGCATCTTCTGCCGCGATTCTGATATGGCAGGACATTGCAAGTTCCAGCCCGCCGCCGAGGGCAGCTCCGTGAATCGCCGCGATAATTGGTTTAGGAAAGCTCTCAACCCTCTCCATCAGCTGCTGCCCTCGTTCAGCCAGCAGTGAGGAATCCTCACTGTTTCTTAGTGATGTAAATTCTTTGATATCAGCGCCGGCGGAGAAAAACCTTCCCTCGCCGTGAATAACAATGCATCGCACGCCGGCATCTGTTTCACACTGATCTAGACAGGAGGACAGTTCTTCTAATATACGGCTGGAAAGCGCGTTTGCCGGCGGATTGTGAATGGTCATAACTGCAACAAATTGATCAACTGCGAGTGATATTGCATTCATAGGACAGAACTCCTTTACTTATTGTGAATTCCGGATACCAGTAATTCTAAAACACTGTCTGACAAAGCAGCCAGATCATACTTTTGATCATTCATCACCCAGGTCGTCACGGTTTCGTCAATCGTTCCAAAAATCATCTGCCGGGCGAGACGGACATCAAGGCCTTCTTTTAACTCGCCTGATTGTATTCCTTCCGTCAGAATGCTGTCTAAAATATTTAAGTAGCCTTTTAATATTTCATTAATTTTCTGCCGGAGCTCCAAATTGGATTGGCGGAGCTCCAGCTGAGTGACAATAGCGAGGTTATGGTCGCCCGCCAAAAGTGAGAAGTGTTTTGAAATCACGAGCGCCAATTTCTCTTTTGCTGTTGCCTTTTCTTTTATGTCCTCTTCCATCCGCTCAATGAATTGGCCCATTTTTTCTTTAAACAGAGAAATTAAAATGTCTTCTTTATTTTTAAAATAAAGATAGATGGTGCCGTCCGCTACTCCGGCTTGTTTGGCGATTTTAGATACCTGTGACTGGTGGTAGCCGTTTTCCGCAATGACTTCAACTGCTGCATCAATGATCTGCATATACTTTGGCCGTTTTTGCTTCAATTTTCATCGTTCCTTCCTATATAAATGAATGACTATTCATTCATAATTTTATGATAAGAAGGATTTTCCGCTTTGTCAAGTTTATTCATTAATGTTCTCTTTTTCATGGCTCTATTTATTACTTGATATGATGATTTTCGGTTTCTTCTTCAAGTAAACGCCTTCTTAAAATTTTCCCAACCGCTGTTTTCGGGAGCTCTTTTCTGAATTCATAGGCTTTCGGCACTTTATAGGGTGCAAGACGGGCTCTGGCGAAAGCGTCCAGCTCTGCTGCATCGGCTTGTGCGCCTTTCTTTAACACGACAAACGCTTTTACCGTTTCCCCTCTGTACGAATCAGGCACGCCTGCAACGACAATTTCCTGAATCGCTTCATGTTCGTACAGCGCTTCTTCAACTTCACGCGGGTAAATATTGTAGCCGCCTGCGATAATAATGTCCTTCTTCCGGTCGGCTATATAGAAAAATCCATCTTCATCCATATAGCCCATGTCCCCAGTGAAGAGCCATCCGTCCCTTAAGACTGCAGCCGTTTCCTCCGGCTTGTTCCAGTATCCCTTCATGACCTGCGGGCCTTTAACGATGATCTCACCATGCTCATACGGAGCAGCAAAATGGCCAGTCTCCTCAGAGTAAATGGCTGCGTCTGTATTCGGCCAGGGACAGCCGATACTGCCGGGTTTGTTTTTCCCCCAGATAAAATTAGCGTGTGTCACCGGAGACGCCTCGGATAAACCATATCCCTCCACAAGATTTCCGCCAGTCACCTTTTCAAATTGCTGCTTCACCTCAACAGGGAGAGCGGCTGATCCGCTTAGGCAGCTTTTAATAGATGACAGATCGTATTGCTGTAATTGAGGATGATGCAAGAGGCCAATATAAATCGTCGGCGCGCCTGGGAACAGTGTCGGTTTTTGTTTATCGATAATTTTGAGCGTGTGCAGCGGATCAAACTTGGGAAGCAGGATCATTTCAAATCCTTGTTTAATCGAATAATTCATCACGGCTGTCAGCCCATAGACATGAAAAAACGGGACTATGCCAAGCACTTTTTCATCGCCTTCCTTTACGTTGTACATCCATGCCGCACACATTTCGGTATTGGCTAAAATATTTCTGTGCGTAAGCATGACTCCTTTTGGCGCTCCCGTCGTTCCTCCGGTGTATTGCAGAACAGCGATATCATGCTCGGGGTCAATGTCCGGAATTGTGATTAGCTCTGTTTTTTCCCGCTTCATGCTCGAAGCAAAGGTATGAATATTGTCGTTTTCATCAAAGTCAATGTGCACTTTTTGTTTTTGCGTAAGCGGATAGAGAATATTTTTTGGAAACGGCAAATAGTCTTTTATACTCGTCACCAAAATCTGATCTACAATTGATAACGTTTTCATTTTTATTGCCTTCGGGAAGAGCAAATCTAAGGTGATGATCACGCTGGCCTCTGCGTCTCTCAGCTGATATTCGAGCTCATGCTCGGTGTAGAGCGGGTTTGTCTGCACTACGATACCGCCGGCAAACAGCACCCCATAATAGGAAATGATGGATTGCGGACAGTTAGGCAGCATGACAGCCACTCTGTCTCCTTTTTGCAGGCCATTTTGCTGCAGAAAAGCTGCGAGTTTAAGAGCATCCGTCAAAATGTCATGAAAGGTGAGTTTTTTTCCGAAAAAAGATACGGCTGTTTTGTCAGGAAATCGTGCGGCGGAGTCTGTCAGGATGGATTGCAGGGTTTGGGTCGGCAACGGAAGCTCATGCGGGATATCTTCGGGATACTCGGCTAGCCACGGCTTTTGAGACTGCATAAAACCTCCCCTTTCGGTTTTAGAGTTCACCCTATTATTATAGCAGATGGACGGCAAAAAAAAGAAAAAGAAAGGAAAATCTTTCTTTTTCTCAAAATATAAACAGATATATAAGACCAATCAACAAAAAGATTCCCGCCGCGGCGAGCAGTATTTTTGCAAGCTTTTCCATCTATTCTCCGTCCCCTTATATTCCGGCTGCCACAACAAATGAAAGCCCGACAGAAATGACAAATGAGATAAAGCCGACAGCCCGGTTATCGTTTTCAATTTCTTGATCAATTTTAAACCGCGGTGTCAAAAACTCAAAAATGAAGTAGCTGATCAAAAGCATAACAAACCCGTACACACCCCAGCCGATCATTTGCAGCAGAGAATTGTGCTGAGAGATGGAGTGCTGGAACACATTTGCTATCCCTAAAATTTTCCCGCCGGTCGCCATTGCCACAGCGAGATTACCATTTTGAATCTCTTCCCAGTTTTTATAAGCTGTCACCAGCTCAAACACAGTCAAAAAGAGGACGAGGCAGAGAACCGCGACACTGTAATACGCCGCGATTTCCACAAGCTCGTTTTCCCAAAAATCACTCATGGCCATACTCCCTTTTATTTTAGTTCAACAATTGTAACGCCTGATCCTCCCTCACCAGCTTCACCGAAACGGGAGCTTTTAACGCTGCGATGATTTTTCAGGAGATCCTGCACGCCTTTTCTTAAAGCACCGGTACCTTTGCCATGGATAATGGACACTCTTGGATATCCCGCTAACACCGCGTCATCCAAGTATTTTTCAACACGGCTGAGTGCATTTTCATAGCGCTCGCCGCGAAGATCAAGTTCAAGCGATACGTGGTAATCTTTGCCCTTAACCGCTGTAATGTGTTTTTCTTTTTTTGATTCCGGAGCCGATTTGATAAATTCCAGATCTTTTTCTTTCACTTTCATTTTCAAAATGCCGATTTGAACATTCCATTCATTGCCGCCGGTTTTTTCAAGCAATGTACCTTTCTGCCCGAACGTAAGGACTTTTACTTCATCCCCAGGCTTCAAGACGCGTTTCTGCGTTTTCGGTTTTTCCGGTTTTTTGGACTTTTCAAAGGTCGGCATAGCGTCTTCTAATCGTTTCTTCGCGTTGATTAGTTCGTGATCCTTGAAAGGTTTGTGTTCTTCTTTAATCGAGCGTAATTCGTAAATGATGTCTTCAGCTTCTTTTGTGGCCGCTTTAACTTTTTCAGCCGCTTGCAGTTCGGCCTCTTCCATCAATTTGTCTTTTTTGCTGTTGAGTTCGATGATTTGCTGCTGCAGCTCTTTATGCAGCTTTTCGGCCTCTTTTCTGATCGACTCTGTTTCAGAAAGCTCTTCTTCCGCCCGTTTTTTGCTTTGTTCAAGAGACGCAATCATCGTATCGACCTCATTATGCTCGGCCGTCATTTCTGATTTCGCCTGCCCGATAATATGGTCCGGAAGCCCGAGCCGTTTAGAAATTTCAAAGGCGTTGCTTCGTCCCGGTACACCGATTAAGAGCTTGTAGGTTGGTGAAAGGGTCTCGATGTCAAATTCGACACTGGCGTTCATGACGCCTTCTCTGTTATAGCCATACGCCTTTAGCTCCGGATAATGCGTCGTCGCTAACACTCTGGCATTGGTGCGGTGGACTTCATCTAAGATGCTCATGGCGAGTGCCGCGCCTTCTTGCGGATCTGTACCCGCGCCCAGTTCATCAAAGAGCACAAGGCTGTTTTCGTTGACTTGCTCTAAAATGCCGACAATGTTCACCATATGGGAAGAAAATGTACTTAAGCTTTGCTCGATCGACTGTTCATCGCCGATATCAGCGAACACATGCTCAAATACAGCGGCTTCCGATCCTTCATCTGCCGGAATATGAAGGCCCGATTGCGCCATTAAGGTCAACAGCCCCAGTGTTTTTAAGGTAACTGTTTTCCCCCCGGTATTCGGCCCTGTAATCACGATCGTTGAAAAATCGCCGCCCAGCTCGATATCATTGGCGACCACTTGATCAGGCGGAAGCAATGGATGGCGCGCTTTTTTCAGACGGATAAAGCCGCTGTCATTCATGGTCGGTTTTGTTGCTTTGACCGCTTTTGCGTACCTCGCTTTTGCAAAAATGAAGTCTAGCGTCTGCAGGACTTGCAAATCTTGAAAAAGCTCCTCTGTGTGCTCTGCCGTATGCTCTGTCAGCACGCGTAAAATCCGTTCAATTTCTTGTTTTTCTTTCACTTTCGCCTGCTGAAGCGAGTTGTTCATATCTACAATCGCCTGCGGTTCAATGAACAGGGTTGCGCCAGAAGAAGAGGTGTCATGCACAATACCTCCGTAGCTCGATCTGTACTCTTGTTTGACCGGGATAACAAAGCGGTCATTTCGGATGGTAACAATCGTATCAGACAGCATTTTGGAAGCGGAAGAGGAACGCAGAATGGATTCTAAACGGTCTCTGATTCTCGATTCGAGCGTTCTGAGCTGCGTGCGGATACCTCTTAACGTTTCTGACGCGTGGTCAAGCACTTCGCCGTGATCATCTATGCAGGAATTGATTTCTCGTTCTAAATCGGGCAGTGTAATGAGCTGTTCAGTATATTGCTGCATCAGCGGAATGTCGACTCCGTCTTCAGCCATTTGTCCGAGAAAATGTTTCATTTGTTTGACTGCGTAAAGCAGCCCTGATATTTCAGTGAATTCCGAGGGACTGAGAACGCTGCCGATTTCTGCCCGTCTTAATGCCCCTCTGATATCGGTAAGGCCGCCAAACGGCGCCTGGCCTCGCAGCCGGATGATCGCAGAGGCTTCATCTACCTCATCCAGCTGTTTTTTGATTTCGTCAATCGAAGCAGAAGGCTTTAGCTGGAGAAGCATTTCTTTTCCGAGCGAAGAAGCGGCGTGCTCGATTACCTGTTCTTTCACTTTATGGAATTCAAGAGATGATAATACTTTTTGCTGCACGGTTGTGTGAGCCTCCTTACTTAATCGTTGCGCTTCAGGAATGCCTGTACGTCTTCAAGCGACCGGGCATTCAGGACGTTTTTCGTTTCCGTCCAGCCTTTGCGCGCGGCAGTGACGCCGGTTTTCATATCGTTTAACATCTCGATGTTATGGGCATCGGTATTAATGACCAATGTAACCCCTTGTTCATTTGCTTTGATTAAATGCTCTGTCCGCAGGTCAAGACGCGCAGGATTAGAGTTGAGTTCAAGCGCCGTATTTGTTTTCTTCGCGAGCTCAATCAGTTTGTCGATATCGATTTCGTAACCGGCACGTCTGCCGATGAGGCGTCCGGTCGGATGTGCGATAATGTCGACATGCTTGTTGGTCAGTGCCGTCTCAAGCCGCTTCATAATGACGTGCTCCGGCTGATTAAAGCTTGAATGGATTGATGCAATGACAAGATCCATTTCCGCCAGCACATCGTCATCATAATCAAGTGTGCCGTCAGGAAGAATATCCATCTCAACGCCTTTAAAAATACGGAAGTTCTCAAACTCAGCATTCAGCGCGTCAATTTCTTTCGCCTGCTGCTTGAGCCTTTCAGCAGTCAGCCCGTTGGCGACCTTTAAATATTGGGAGTGATCAGTGATGGCCATGTACTGATAGCCATTTTTCATGCATGCTTCAGCCATTTCCCTGATCGAAAAGGCACCATCGCTCCATGTGGAGTGCATGTGGAGATCGCCTTTAATTTGATCGTGCTCTATGAGTTCAATGCTGTCATTGTAGGATTCCACCTCTTGTCCGCTTTCACGGAGTTCCGGCGGAATCAGGGGCAAGCCGAAGTGTGCGTAAAATTCCCGTTCGCTCGGGAAGGTTTTGATTTCTCCTGTTTCAACCGTCTCGACACCGTACTCACTAATCCGTTCGCCGCGTTCTTTTGCTATTTGCCGCATTTTGATATTATGGTCCTTCGATCCCGTAAAATGATGAAGAGTTGTCGGGAATTGTTCTTCCGTCACGAGACGGAAATCGACACTGGTTTCATATTCAAAGGAAAGAATGACGGATACCTTCGTGTCCCCGCTGGCAATGACGCTTTTGATGTTTGGCAGCGCAAGCAGCTGCTCTCTTACTTCAGCGGGATGATCCGTCGCAATAATATAATCCAGATCTTTGACGGTTTCGCGTGCTCTTCGGAGACTTCCGGCACGGGAATATTTGATGATGTCTGTCAATTGAGAAAGATGCTCTTCAATTTCCCGCGCGACCCGGAGCGCATAGCCAATCGGAAAACGTTCAGGCTGTTTTCCGGCTTCCCCGAGCGCCTGCAATATTTTTTCTTCTGATTTCTTGCCGAATCCCGCCAGCCCTTGGACTTTCTGCTGCTCGCAGGCTTCCTTCAATGATTCTGCATCATGTACGCCGAGCTCTTTATACAGCTTTGCGATTTTTTTGCCGCCGAGCCCCGGCAGCTTCAATAAAGGCACCAGTCCTTCCGGCACCTCCTGCTGCAGAGATTCGAGCGTACTTGACTTTCCTTCATCTATATATTCTTTTATGACGCTGTACGTGCCTTTCCCGATACCGGACAGCGACATCATGTCGTCCATTTCTGATAAACTGCGGTCGTCCTGTTCCAGGGCTGCCGCTGCTTTTCGGAATGCCGAAACTTTAAACGGGTTGTCCCCTTTCAGTTCCATGTAGACTGCAATGGTTTCCAGCAGCCGGATAATATCTTTTTTATGCATAGAATAACCCCCAGACCTTCACATATGTTTCCATCATACTTGAAAAAAACTTCTCCGGACAAGAGAAGTTTTTTATCCTCCGTATTGCGTCCAGAGCTCCTGTAAAAGCCCTGACAAATACGGTGTATGGTTAATCATGACATTTGCGAGAGATGAATGCCCCATCATTTGCTGTAAGCCGTCTATCGGAAGTACGGAAGCAACATACAGAAGCACAAATGTAAATAAATAGACTTCCAGAAAACCGAGAACAGCGCCGAGCATTTGGTTGATTTGTTTAATCAAAGGAATGCTCGCTATAATACTTAGGAATGAGCCGATGATTCTCAGTAAGATTTTAGCGATCATAAACAGAACGACAAATGCAATCGCATTATAATAGGCTGCTTCCAAATTTCCCGAGAAAAAAGAAAACGCCGGCTGTCCCGCTGAAAAATCGGGCGCGGGAATCCACTTCAAATGCGGCGCGACATTCTTATAGAATAAAGACGCAAACGCGATCGAAAGAATAAAGCTCGTCAAGCGGATAAACTGGAGGATAAAACCGCGTTTTAATCCCAGTAAAGTCCCCATCAGGAGCAAGATTAAGATGATGATATCTAGCATAGTTGTTCAATCCTTTTCTTTAAGCTGACGCTCCAGTTTTTCATATTCCTCTTTTAATTTCACATAGTCATGCACCACATTTACCGCTGTCAGCACTGCAAGTTTATTTATATCAAGATATGGATTTTTTTGATTGATTTCTCTCATTTTATCATCAACAATTCCGGCCACATATCTCATATGGGCTCTGCTTTCTTCACCGATAATAGTGAAGTGCTGGCCGTAAATGTCAACGGTTGTTTTCGTTTTTTCGCCGTCAGACAACGTTTCTCCTCCATTCCGTGAGAATCCTAGTTCCTATCATAACACGTTTATTAATTGAATGGAAAGACGAGCCTCCCGCTGTTATGATACACTGGTAGATACAGCGAAACGTGTAAAAAAAGGAGATTATTACGTGTCCCATTCTGTGATAAAAGTACCAATGTCTGCTATTGACCAAATGAAAACAGCGTATAACAGTTCACTTACTGCATCTGTGCCGCAAGGTGCCATTTTTCAGGCAAAACCGGCAGGCTGTACCATTACAGCCTATAAGTCAGGTAAGGTATTGTTTCAGGGAAAAAACGCAGAGACAGAATCTGCCCGCTGGGGAACTGCTGAGCCGCAGGAAAAGAAGAAAACAGCAAAAAAGCCGGCTGATTCACGCTACGCCCCTCCCACAGACATCGCAGGCATGTCTGTCATCGGTTCTGACGAGGTCGGAACCGGAGATTACTTTGGACCAATGACGGTTGTGTGCGCATACGTTGACAAAACAAAGCTTCCTTTAATGAAGGAACTCGGTGTAAAGGATTCTAAACACTTAAAGGATCCGCAAATCATTGAGATCGCCCGAAGCCTGATCAAAACCATTCCGTACAGCCTGCTCGTTTTAAAAAACGAAAAGTACAACAGCATGCAGGAAAGAGGCATGAGTCAGGGAAAAATGAAAGCTCTCTTGCATAATCAAGCCATTACCCATCTTTTACGAAAAATGGACGGAGTAAAGCCTGAGGCGATCCTGATCGACCAATTCGCCGAGCCCGGCGTCTACTACAACCATTTAAAGGGAAGAGATATTGTACAGGAGCGCACCTATTTCAGCACAAAAGCTGAAGGCATTCACCTATCAGTCGCTGCTGCATCGATTATTGCGAGATATTCCTTTTTAATGGAAATGGATAAGCTTTCGCGCGAGGCGGGGATGACACTGCCGAAAGGGGCCGGCCCTCATGTAGATGAAGCGGCCGCCAAACTGATCATCAAAAAAGGGGTACCCGCTCTCCGAACCTTTACAAAGCTTCATTTTGCCAATACCCAGAAAGCGCAGCGCCTGGCAGATAAAAAACGTTCATAGAAAAAAGCTTGCAGATGTTCTCTGCAAGCTTTTTTATTAGCCTCTCAATACGGCCTGATAAGTGTTTTCCAACGCTTTCAGGACTTTGTCGTGCGCTTTTGTCACTTCTTCTTCAGTCAGCGTTTGCTCTGGATTTACATATTGGAGTGAGAAAGCGACTGACTTTTTGCCTTCCTCCATATGCTCGCCTTCGTAGACGTCAAAGACGGTTACTTCTTTCAGAAGCTTCCCGCCCGCCTCTTTGATGACGCTCTCGAGCTGGCCGCTTGTCACTGATTGATCTGTCACAAGCGCGATATCACGTGTCACAGACGGATATTTCGGAATCGCTGTGTACACGAGCGGCGCCGTGTCTGCTGTAAGCAGCGTGTGAAGATCAAGTTCGAACACGTACGTTTCTTTAATATCCAGTTCTTTTTCCAGTGAAGGATGGACTTGGCCAATAAAGCCGATAAGAGAACCGTTTAAAAGAATATTCGCAGTTCTGCCCGGGTGCAGCTGTTTTCTTTCTGATTGCACAAATTCAATGCTGTCCAGGACGTTCAGTTTATCTAACAGCCCTTCTACAATTCCTTTTGCGACAAAGAAATCGACTGGTTTTTTCTCGCCCTGCCACAGATGCTTGCGCCATAAACCGGTTACCGCACCTGCCACGCGCTCCGTTTCAACAGGTTTCGTATCCTCTTCCTTCGTCAGGAAAACGGAACCGACTTCGTACAATGCAACCGAATCAGTTTGTCTTGCCAGGTTGTAAGAAACGGATTCAAGCAGATTCGGAACAAGGCTGTGTCTGAGAATGCTTCTTTCTTCACTCATTGGAAGCGCAAGGACAGTGTTAAACGATTTTTCAATCGCAAATGCCGCCGCTTTTTTCTCGTTTGTTAATGAGTAGGTAATCGCTTGTGATAAGCCGGCCCCTTCTAGAAAACGTCTGACTTTACGGCGATTTGCCTGGTAAGGCGTCAATCCGCCTGTAGTTCCCGCTGTTTCAGGAAGTGTAGACGGAATGTTGTCGTAGCCGTACAATCTTGCCGCTTCTTCAACCAAATCCTCTTCGATTCGAATGTCACCTCGGCGTGACGGAACAGTCACAACGAGCAAGTCATTTGCTTCTCCGACAGTAAAGCCAAGACGCTTATAAATGCTGATCAGTTCTTCTTTGCTGATCGTCATGCCGAGAACGCTGTTCACCTTGTCGGCCGATACATGAATGTTGTTTGCTTCGATTGTGAGATGGTCTTCTTCAACGGTTCCGGCAAGCACTTCACCGCCGGCATACAGGTGGATCAGCTGTGCCGCGCGTTCTGCCGCAAGACGCACACGCGCAGGATCAATGCCTTTTTCGAATCTTGCACTCGATTCACTTCTCAAACCAAGATCTTTTGAAGCCTTGCGAACCGTCTGCCCGTTGAAGAACGCAGCTTCAAGCAAAATCGTTGTTGTGTCTTCCCGAACTTCTGATTCTGCTCCTCCCATGACACCAGCAACAGCTTGTGCTTTAGACCCGTTTGTAATGACAAGGTGATCGGCAGACAGTTTTCGTTCTTGATCGTCAAGTGTTAAAATCGTTTCATTTTCAACAGCTTTTCTGACGACGACTTCCTTAGAGCCGAATCTGTCATAATCAAACGCGTGAAGCGGCTGTCCATACTCCAATAAAACAAAATTTGTGATATCAACGACGTTGTTATGCGGGCGAATGCCTGCATTCATCAGCTTTGTCTGCATCCAAAGCGGTGACGGAGCTATTTTTACGTTTTTAATGATTTTTGCTGCATACAGCGGATTTGCTTCCCGGTCTTCAACTTTGACAGAAATGTAGTCTGACGCTTGTTCTGAAGCGACTGGGTAATCCGTTTGCGGAAGCTTTACCTCTGTGTCTAAAATCGCCGCAACCTCATAAGCAACTCCAAGCATGTTCATCGCATCAGCGCGGTTCGGTGTTAAACCGAGCTCTAAGACAGCATCGTCGAGCTGTAAAGCCGCTAACGCATCACTTCCTGTTTCAACATCATTTGGGAAAACGAAAATGCCTTCCGCATATTCCTTCGCCACAAGCTTGCTCTCAATACCGAGCTCTTGTAAGGAACAGATCATGCCGTTTGATTCTTCGCCGCGAAGCTTGGCTTTTTTGATTTTGAAATTGCCCGGAAGCACCGCACCGACTGTAGCGACTGCAACTTTTTGCCCTTTATCCACGTTTGGCGCGCCGCAAATGATCTGTACGGGTGCCTCCGCTCCAATATCTACAAGGCACTTATTCAGCTTATCGGCGTTTGGATGCTGCTCGCGCTCCAGCACATGGCCGATAACAACGCCTTTAATGCCTTCCCCTTTATACTCAATTCCTTCAACTTCAATACCGGCTCTTGTTATTTTCTCAGCAAGAACAGCCGGATCCATGCCTTTTAAATCAACATAATCCTCTAACCATTTATAAGAAACAAACATTCTAGCATCCTCCTCTTACGCCTGTTTAAACTGCGAAATAAATCTGACATCGTTTGTGTAGAAGTGGCGGATATCATCGATGCCGTATTTCAGCATCGCGATGCGCTCAACACCCATTCCGAACGCAAAGCCCTGATATTCCTTCGGATCAAAGCCGGCCATTTCCAGCACATTCGGGTGAACCATGCCGGCACCGAGGATCTCAATCCAGCCTGTTCCTTTACATACAGAGCAGCCGTTTCCTCCGCACTTAAAGCACGTTACGTCTACTTCTACTGAAGGCTCGGTAAATGGGAAGAAGCTTGGGCGCAGTCTGATTTCACGGTCTTGCCCGAACATTTTTTTCGCAACGAGTTCAAGGGTTCCTTTTAAATCACTCATGCTGATGTTTTTATCAACAACAAGCCCTTCAATCTGCATAAATTGGTGAGAGTGTGTCGCGTCATCATTATCGCGGCGGTATACTTTCCCAGGGCAAATGATTTTAACAGGCCCTTTGCCTTTGTGCTTTTCCATCGTCCGTGTCTGAACAGGAGAGGTTTGCGTTCTCATCAGCATTTCCTCTGTGATGTAAAAGCTGTCCTGCATATCGCGGGCAGGGTGTTCTTTCGGCAGGTTAAGCGCTTCGAAGTTGTAGTAATCCGTCTCGACCTCAGGGCCTTCTTCAACGGTATAGCCCATTCCGATAAATAGATCTTCAATTTCTTCAATGACAACAGTGAGCGGATGGCGTCCGCCGATTGCGACAGGATTACCCGGGAGTGTGACGTCAATTGTCTGTCCCGCTAGCTTCTGTTTCATTTCTTCTTCCTCAAGCTTTTCGTTTTTAGCTGCAATCGCATTGGCGATTCGTTCTCTTACCTCATTGGCAAGAGCGCCCATTTTCGGACGCTCCTCCGCAGAAAGCTTGCCCATTCCGCGCAGCACTTCTGTGATCGGCCCTTTTTTTCCGAGATATTGAACCCGAATATCATTGACAACCTTCAATGAGCTTGCCGCTTCTACTTGATCTAAAGCTTCTTGTTCCAGCTGTTTTAGCTTTTCTTCCATTTTGCATCCTCCTTTTATGTAAACAAACCGTTATATGTCTTTGGAAAACAAAAAAACCCGCCCCTTGTAGGACAAGGGACGAGTTGTGGCCGCGGTACCACCCTTATTTCAGACAGACTGATGCTGTCGTCAGCTTCATTGACATAACGGAATCAGATTCCGGTTCACCTTTACGCGCAAGCTGCGCGGTCCCGGTGACAACTCGAGAGGCGAAACCAATTTCCGGCTGCATTAAAAATGCTCTCAGTCTGCGGCATTTTCTCCCTGGAAGGCAGTTGATCAGAAATCGAGATCCTCTGTCACGGTTTTTCAAATATTATGTTCTATTATAGTGAAATACTCCGCTCGGCGCAACACTATCCTCGCAAGTGGTACACCAGGATAGCCGCCGCAATTGCAACGTTCAGTGATTCAGCCTGCCCGTACAGCGGAACGTACAGGTTCAAATCTGTTTTTTCCAGCAACCCTGCATCCACCCCCGCCCCTTCATTGCCGACGATTAAAGCAAATGAACTGGATGGTGAAATGTCCTGGTAAGGCGCCCCGTTTTGCAGTGCTGTGCCGTACACTTTTACGCCCTCTGCTTTTAATTCATCCACGTATGATTGTAAATTTCTTCTCACAACAGGAATGTGAAAATGGGAGCCTTGCGCGGACCGCAGCGTTTTTCCGTTAAACGCATCCGCCGTGCCGTCACCGAGCACAACCGCATCCAAACCGGCTGCGTCCGCCGTGCGAATCATCGTGCCGAGATTCCCCGGATCTTGAACAGCGTCAATCAGCAGCACCCGTTTAGGCGACGCGAGCTTTTCTTCTGGCATATGGCAAACAGCGGCGATCCGCTGCGGTGTTTCCGTTTCTGTTACAGCTGAAAACGCGTCTTCGCTCAGCACGTAGCACTGGATGCCTATATCAAGGTTCGGCGGGATGTCCGCTTCATCCTTGACAAGAATTTCTTTCACCGCACCCGGGCTCTTTAAGGCTTCTTCAACAAGATGTTCTCCTTCAATCAAATAGGTATTCGTTTTTGTTCGTTCTTTTTTTGTATGAAGTTTTTTCCAATCCTTCACTTTTTGGTTTTTTGCCGATTCTATTTGTTTCACTGTCTGTGTGGCTCTCCTTTTTTTAACATGATGTTATTATATCGCAAGAACAGCACATAATAAACCGGGTGCGGGGTTAGAATATACGTATTACATTTTAGAAAAAAAGGAGCGCTTCATATGGATCTTAATTTACGTCATGCCGTCATTGCCAATGTAACGGGCAATGATCAGGAGCAGCTTGAGCACACAATAGTGGACGCAATTCAAAGTGGTGAAGAAAAAATGCTTCCGGGACTCGGCGTTTTGTTTGAAGTCATTTGGCAGCACGCATCCGAGAGTGAGAAACAAGAAATGTTAAAGACGTTGGAAGGCGGATTAAAACCTGCCCAATAGCCATCAAAACCGGGTGACAGCGCCCGGTTTTTTTCTTATATAATAAAAACATGAGGGGGATCGCCGCCATGTTTTTACAACCGCTGTTAGCGAAAAAAATCATTGCCGAAGTGAAAAAAATGTATGAACGTGAAGTCATTATTGTCAGCACAGACGGCCTCATTATGGCAAGCACTAATGATGAGCGAGTCGGGCTATTTCATGAAGGAGCGCTCATCTGCGCGAAAGAGAAACGCAATGTGATCATTACAAAAGAAGATGAAAAGAGACTCAAAGGGGTAAAGGCGGGGTTGAACCTCCCCGTATTTTCTGAGCGTGATGTCATCGCCGTGTTCGGACTGACGGGAGAGCCTGCTGAGATTCAGCCGTATGGAGAGCTGCTCAGGAAAATGACAGAGCTCTTCATTAAAGAATCGTGGCATTTGGAGCAGACCCAGTGGCGCGAGAGAATGCTGGAATCCTTTATGATCGACTGGCTGCAATTAAAAGAATGGTCTCCGGGTTTTCTCGAAAAGGCGCAGATTCTTGGCGTTGACCTTACCTCCCTCCGCCAGGTGATCCTCATTCAAGGGCACGAATGGTCTCCCGGCGATATTGATCAAATGGCACGTTCTTGGAAGTCAGTGTTTCCATCCGATCTATTCATCAGATGGGGAAATGAACGTATTCTGATTAATCACGAAGTGCCGAACCATGAACAAAAGGAGCAGCTTTTGCGGCAAATTCAGCTTATTTGTTCATTGGCTGAACGCCTCGGAAACAGCCGAGCAGCTGCCGGCGTTGGGAGAGCTGTCAGCGGCTCCGGCCTGCCGCAGTCATATGAACAGGCTGAAAAAGCGCTGGCCGTCAGCCTTAAACGCAAAACCGCAGTATGTGAGGAAGATCTTAAGCTTGACATGTGCCTGACTGAGATCAGCCCGGGCACACGACATGAATTTCCGCAAAGAGTGCTCCAGGAAGCGCTCCGAAACGAAGAGCTTATGAATACGATACGAACGCTCTTCCATCACGATTTGTCCCTGAAAAAAACGGCTGAAGAGATGCATATACATATCAACACGCTCCGCTATCGCATGTCAAAGGCTGAACAGCTGACGGGTTTAAGTTTTCAGTGTACAGAGGACATCGTCACGATGTACGTCGCGCTTTATTTTTTAGATCAAGATACAAACTAGAGAGAGTTTCAGTTTCATATTTTGTATATTTCTCCATAGAAGGCTTCTCTTTTTTTCTTTTACAATAGATTGAAAGCGTTTTTTGACAGGGGGATGGGTGAACATGATCACCAAAGACGTAAAAGAACAGCTGATCCAAATCGTCGGACCGAAAAACTACGATGACTCGAAAGCCGGCCGTCTCGTGTATTCATATGACGCGACACCGCAATTTCAGTCTATGCCGGATGCTGTGATTGCGCCGAGAGATACACATGAAGTATCACGTATTTTGGAGATTTGCAGTGAGCATCGTGTACCGATTGTTCCAAGAGGATCGGGGACAAACCTGTGCGGGGGCACGTGCCCTACTGAAGGCGGGCTTGTTCTTCTCTTTAAGCATATGAATCAGATTCTTGAGATTGATGAAGAAAATTTGACGGCCACAGTCCAGCCTGGCGTGATTACCTTGGATATGATCCGTGCGGTTGAAAGCAAGGGATTGTTCTATCCGCCTGATCCGAGCTCTATGAAAATATCAACCATCGGAGGAAACATCAATGAAAATTCCGGCGGTCTTCGCGGCTTAAAATACGGCGTCACCCGTGACTACGTCATGGGGCTGGAGGTTGTTTTGGCAAACGGAGATATGATCCGCACCGGGGGAAAGCTTGCAAAGGATGTAGCCGGGTATGATCTCACGCGCCTTTTTGTCGGCTCAGAAGGGACACTCGGCATTGTGACAGAAGCGATTCTCAAACTCGTGCCAAAGCCAGAAACAAAGAAGACGCTGCTCGCCCTTTATGAAAATATTGATGCCGCTGCTCAAACGGTGTCAGCCATTATTGCCGAAAAAATCATACCGGCTACGCTTGAGTTTCTCGATCAGCCTACCCTTTTGGTGATTGAGGATTATGCCAAGATCGGCCTGCCGACAAATGCGAAGGCGGTTCTTTTAATTGAACAGGACGGGACAGCTGAAACCGTGGCTCGTGACATGGAAAACATCGAGGCAATTTGCAAAAAAGGCGCTGCCGTCTCCGTTCAAACTGCACAAACAGATGAGGAAGCATTCGCCCTCACTGAAGCCCGGCGTTCAGCGCTTTCTGCACTTGCCCGCTTAAAGCCGACCACCATTTTGGAGGATGCCACTGTACCGCGTTCAGAAATCGCGAATATGGTGAAAGCCATTAATGACATTGCCGCGAAATACGATATTTCGATCTGCACCTTTGGCCATGCCGGGGATGGAAACCTTCATCCGACATGCACGACAGACATAAGAAATAAGGATGAAATGGAGCGAGTCGAACAGGCTTTTGCCGAGATTTTTGAAAAAGCGATTGAGCTTGGCGGCACGATTACCGGGGAGCACGGGGTTGGGGCCATGAAAGCGCCTTACTTGGAAATGAAGCTGAAAAAAGAAGGCATCGCCGCGATGAAAGCAATAAAAGCGGCTTTTGATCCAAAAAACATCTTAAACCCTGGCAAAGTGTTTGCGAAAGATGCCAGAAAACGGGTGGTGACGGAAAGATGACAACAGAAAAAGAAATGAAACAGATCCAACGTGAGTTTAAAGAGCGTATGGATGAGAGCGAACTTTTGAATTGTATGCGCTGCGGATTCTGCCTGCCTTCTTGCCCGACCTATATCGAATCCGGTTTTCAGGAATCTCACTCGCCGCGCGGGCGAATCGCCTTAATGAAAGCAGTCGCCGACGGTGTGATTGAACCCGATGAAGATGTCGAGCGTTCACTGTCTCTTTGCCTCGGCTGCCGCGCATGTGAACCGGTATGCCCATCAGGCGTTAAATACGGACAGCTGCTGGAGGAAGCAAGAGATATTATCCACCAAAATAAAAAACACTCGCTCAGCACACGTGTGATGAGAAAAGCGGCTTTTCAGGAGCTCTTTCCGCATCAAAACCGGATGCGTTCGGCTGTGAGTCTCATCGGTTTGTACCAGCGGTCAGGGCTGCAGGCAGCTGTGCGAAAAACCGGCATGCTCCGTATTCTGCCTGAGCATTTGCGCACGATGGAAGCCGTTCTTCCGGATGTGCCTAAACGTGAAGAAATGAAGCAACGGCCGCGTTTATTGCCGGCGGCCGGCCCAGCTAAAAAAAGGGTCGCCTTTTTTTCAGGCTGTTTAATGGATACGATGTTTTTGCCGACAAACAATGCCACGCTGAAACTGCTACAGCTGGCAGGCTGTGAAATTGTCATCCCGCCTGAGCAGGCATGCTGCGGCGCACTGCATGGACACAGCGGTGAAAAAAATGCAGGACAGGAGCTTGCGAAACAAAACATAGCCGCGTTTGAAGCGCTAGACGTAGATGCTGTCATTACAAACGCGGGCGGTTGCGGAGCCTTTCTCACTGAATACGGCCATTTGCTGAAGGATGACCCCGAATGGGCGGAGCGGGCTGTTTCATTTGTTAAGAAGCTAAAAGATTTTTCATCCGTTTTGATTGAGCTTGATTTTCACCAGCAAGACTTGCGGCTTGAGACACCGAAGCTGATTACCTATCAAGATTCGTGCCACTTGAGAAATGTAATGCATACATCTTTGGAGCCCCGAAAGCTTCTTCAAAGCATCAAGGGAGCTGAATTCAGAGAAATGGATAAAGCGGACAGTTGCTGCGGATCAGCGGGAATTTACAATATCGTCGAAGCAGACATGTCAATGAAAATACTGGATAGTAAAATGGCTGCTGTCAAAGCAACTGAAGCAGCGGTCATTGTAACCGCCAATCCAGGCTGTCTTTTACAGATGAAGCTCGGCATTGAACGAGAGGATTTAAGCGGCAGGGTTCGAGCTGTTCACCTTGCTGATTTGCTATTGGAAGCCGCCGGGCCGCTAACATCATAAGAAAGCCCAAAACAGTGTCTGTTTTGGGCTTTGTGCTTTATTCCATCGGACTGCAAATTTCAATATAATGTCCGTCGGGATCGGCGATATAAGCGACCGTCTGTCCCCATGGCTTCACTTTAGGCTCCCCGATGATGGTTACACCGTGTTCTCTTACTTTTTTGATGACCGCTTCGACATTTTCAGTGACAAACCCGATTTCAAATGTTTGTGAAGAAACGGGTGTTTCCGGTATCTCTAACGGCGTCATTTCCTTGACACTTTCTCGTGTATTGAGCGCCAAAATGGTCGAGCCGGTATCAAACTCTACATATGTGCCGTGTTCTGCGCGGATCGGCAGCCCCAAAATATGCTCATAAAAATGAATCGAGCGCTGGCTGTCCGATACATACAGGATGATATACTTCATTGATAAATTCATATCTTTTCCCCCTTAAGGTTTCCATTTTTCCTTCTATCCCGGTATAGAGGCTTCCATTCTTAAGCTAGGATCTCTCCACATCTGCGCCCATTTTTTCACTGCCGCCACGATAATGATGAAGCCTAACAGCAGCATGATGATAGATAAAACGCCATTCAGGACACTGTACCCCGCAGCGTCTGGATTAAGATACACATAGCGCACCATCCAATAGCCAGCGTAATTCACAGTCACATATAAATAGGCGAGCGGAATGAGGCAGGTTAGGATATAACGGCGTTTGTCGGCGATTTTCAGCACAATGGTTGCCCCGATAATCAGACCCACTGAAGCCATCAGCTGATTGGAGACGCCAAACAGCGCCCAAATGGATCCGATATCTCCTGAGTAAAGCAAATAGCCCCACATAAAGCAGGCAAGCGCACTGGCAAATACAGCTCCGGGAATCCAGTCCGTTTTCTTCAGCGGCTTATACACCTCTCCGAAGAAGTCCTGAATCAAATAGCGTGCCACACGCGTGCCGGCGTCGATCGCCGTTAAAATAAACACTGCTTCAAACATAATGACAAATTGGAAAAAGTATGAGGCCAGATGACTGAAAAACGGAATTCCGGTAAAAATATAAGTCATCCCTACCGCAAGCGTGACGGCTCCCCCTGTTCTTCCCTCTAAGTCCAAACCGATGTCCCTGCTCAGTTCAGGCAAATGCACAACATCCATGCCGAGCGTACGGAAAACCTCAGGCGTGCTGTTGATCGCAAAGTAATCTGCAGGTTGCAAAGCAGTCGCCGCAATCAGCGCCATAATGCCGACAAGGCACTCAACAAGCATTGCACCGAAAGCAACCGGCTTCATATCACTCCATTTATTAAGCATTTTCGGCGTGGTGCCGGAACCGACAAAGGCATGAAACCCCGAGATCGCGCCGCAGGCTATCGTAATCGAGATGAATGGCCAGACAGGACCCGCAAGCACCGGCCCGCCTCCTTTTACAAATTCCGTAAAAGCCGGAAATGGAATGGACGGATTTACAACAAACACACCCGCAATTAAAGCGATAAACACACCGATTTTCATAAAACTGCTTAAATAATCGCGCGGTGCGAGCAGCAGCCAGACCGGCAGCGCCGCTGCAAAAAATGCGTAAATCGGCAACGCAATTGCGAGCGTTTTCGTATCAAGGGTTAACAGATCACCAAATGCGGTAGTCTGCACCCAAGGGCCGATAAACACTCCAGCCATTAAAAATACAAAACCAATAGAAGACGCCAGCTTTAAATTCCCTGTTTTCTTATACAACAAGCCGACGCCCATCGCAATCGGTATCGTAATCCCTACAGCAAAAGTCCCCCACGGATTCCGTTCAAGCGCATGCAGCACAACCATCGACAGGCCCGCCATCGTAATGGTAATAATAAACAGCATCGACAGGCCCGTACAAAAACCGGCAACAGGACCAAGCTCATCCTTCGCCACTTCTGACAGTGACTTTCCGTTTTTACGCATTGACGCGAACAGCACAACAATATCATGAACGGCTCCCCCTATCACCGCCCCGATTAACAGCCATAATAATCCCGGCAAATAACCGAACTGCGCCGCGAGAATCGGTCCGACCAGCGGCCCGGCCGCCGCAATGGCCGCGAAATGATGACCGAATGAAACCCATTTATTCGTAGGCACATAGTCTTTTCCATCCTCAAGCGCATGTGCAGGCGTTGGCTTTTCATCATTCACTTTGAGAACCTTCACCATCATAAATGTTCCGTATAAACGATAGGCGATAGCCAATATACACATTGACGCTATCACAATTGTAACCGCATTCATTCCTCCCCAACCCCTTTGCTGTTTTTCATAAATATATCATAATTTCATGGTGAAAAGCGGTCATTTTTTCCTATACAAAAAAGCCGGCTTGAATGGGCCGGCTTGAGGCTGTTAGTTTAATTCAAAGTCTCCTGATGTTGTACGAACGTTTAAAAGATTAGAGGTTCCGCTTTCACCCATATAGCCTGTAATACGACGATCTGATTTTTCTTGATACATGATTTGATCTAAATTAACTGACGAATCACCTGAGTCAGTCTGAAAATCTACTGCCAAAGATGCCGGTTCTTTCTGATACTCTACGGACACATCTCCGCTCGTTGTATTGATGCTGATGTCTTCGTTCTTTTGCCCCTGAAGAAGATCAATATCCCCGGAGGTTGTCTTATAGCTCATCTTTTTAGATGTTGTGCGGCTGCTTTCTATTGATCCGCTTGTTGTCTTTACCTCACCTTGCCCCAATGAATTTTGGTCTGCTTGAACATCTCCGCTCGTTGTTTTTACCGTCATCTCGTTTTTGATGCGTGAGTCCTTCAGCTCAATATCTCCTGATGTAGAGTCAGCCGCTGATTGATCCATTTGCACATTTTCAATCAGAATATCGCCAGAGGTTGTCGTTACGGTTATCTCATCATACTTCTTTTCCGGAATAATGATTGTGATTTTCATATCCTTTTCGCTGCTCCACGGTATAAAGGAGATGCTATTCCTGTGCTCTTTTTGGTTAATCGTTAACGATTTGCCATCTTGGCTCACATCGAACAGCTTTTTACTTTTATCACTGATTTTTCCTTGAGCAGCTACCTGAATATCATCTGTTTGTCCGCTTTTGACCTCTGCATTCATCGAGCTCGTTGTTACCTTAATTTTTTTAATATCTGCAGCATCATAGGTTTCTTCAGCTTTCACCTCTTCATTTGTAAAATCCGAAGCAGCTGCAGAGATGACAGCTCCGATTACCCCAACTGCAAATACTGCCATCAATCCAATTATGATCTTTTTCATGCCTGCGCCCCCGTCACTAGCTTTAGGTTGTATCTGATATATCGTAAACTCATGCTATACAGCAGCTTGCCTAAATACCAAAGCCCTATACAAGATAGCAGCCCCAGACTGCCAAATGCGAGTGATAAAAAGAACTCCAGCATCATGTGCGTATTCGTATGAAACATTACCATACCGACAAACATAATCGGTGACACAGAAAGTGCAAGCGCCGCCCCGCATAGACCCACGTACACTCCAAAAATGCCAATAGCCGGTCCCAGCACGAAAATCAAATTTAACATGCTTATCGCTGCTGCTGAACACACCATGTGAAAGAGGTTCTTCTTAGGGCGCTGCACTGCTGGAGCAGTTTCCGTGACATCTGGAACCAATTCCTTTGCAATTTGTTTTGGAGAGCCGAGTTCCCTGATGATATCAGCTTCTAGCCTGCCTTCTTTCATCCCTTCGGTAATATGTTCTTCAAAATCAAATAAGATCTCACTCCGCTCTTCTTCAGAAAGCGGCTGTAACGCTTTACTTAACTCCTGTAAAAACAATTCTTGATTCATCGTTCTCCTCCCCTTGCCGCATCAATGATTTGATTGACAGATGCTGTGAACTGATCCCATTCTGCCAGCAGCAATTTCATTCGCATGAAACCAAGCTTTGACATCGTGTAATATTTTCTGGCAGGCCCTTCGGAAGACGGCGCCATATATGTTTCTAAATACTCTTCTTTCGTCAGTCTTCTGAGTAGAGGATATAAGGTGCCTTCTGCAATCGCCATGTGCCTGGAAATGTTTTGAGAAAGCTCATATCCGTATTGGTCTTTTTCAGATATTAATGCGAGCACACATAGCTCCAATGCTCCCTTTTTAAATTGAGCATTCATCATAAGATCCTCCTTGAGGCTTTTTCATTTTGTTTATTTTTTCCACCGGTTAACCATATCGTAACACCTACTATTGAACATTACAAGGTACTGAATCATATCCACTGTAAAAAAACAAAAACCGGAGAGTGATCTCCGGTTTTTGTTTCTCTTATGACTGTTTTTTCAGACGGATCACATTCCATGAAAGCGGCGTGAAATGTGCAGTTAAGCCGTTCTCGCTGACGGAAGACGTTCCGTTGGAATGCGGAGTGACATTTTTTCTGTTATGCTGGTTTGTCGCTTTAATATCCTGATGCTCGAGTACGATGTGCTCTGCGATTTGATACGATTCAAAGCCTCTGAGCGAAATCTCCGTCTCCATCTGATCCTCAGCTTTGTTTACCGCAAAAATGGTGAGTGTTTCTTCCTCTTCGGAGTACACAACAGCAGCGTCAACATACGGCACATCAGTAAAATCAGCGCAGTCATACTTCGGTGAAGAAATAAGCGGTTTCAGTGACTCTCCTCGGCCGTAGACAGAAGCATGCATGTACGGATAAAAAATCGGCTGTCTCCATGCTTCTCCGCCTTTTTCCGTCATGATCGGCGCGATGACATTCACAAGCTGTGCAAGACACGCGATTTTCACACGGTCTGCGTGCTGCAGCATCGTAATGAGCAATGAGCCCACCAATAAGGCATCTTCAAAATTATAAATGTCCTCTAAAATCGGACGCGCAGTAATCCACGGCTCGACTTTTTTATCAGCTTCATTTGAGTGATACCATACGTTCCATTCGTCCAGAGAGAGATTGATTGTTTTCTTGCTGCGTGTTTTTGCTTTTACATAGTCACAAGTTGCAGCGACAGATTTAATAAAATGATCAAGATCCATAGAACGGGCCAGATAGTTTGGCAGATTGTTATCCCGGTTTCCGTAATACGTATGGAGAGAGATATAGTCTACATGCTCATACGTATGCTCCAGCACCTTCGCTTCCCAATCGATAAACGTCGGCATGCCGCTGTTTGAGCTGCCGCAGGCAACGAGTTCAATTGATGGGTCAACCCATTTCATGACCTTGGCAGTCTCCGCGGCTAGCCGTCCGTATTCGTCAGCGGTTTTATGCCCGATCTGCCACGGGCCGTCCATTTCGTTGCCCAAGCACCACGTTTTGATGCCGTACGGCTGTTCATAGCCATGCGATCTTCTCAAATCACTCCAGTAAGAGCCTTTCGGATGGTTGCAGTATTCTACGAGATTGCGGGCAGCATCTATCCCTCGCGTGCCGAGGTTAACAGCCATATTGACTTCTGTGTTCACCTTTTTTGCCCAAGTTAAAAATTCATTCGTTCCCACTTCATTGGTTTCTGTCGTTTGCCATGCCAAGTCAAGGCGTCTCGGGCGTTTCTCGACAGGTCCGACGCCATCCTCCCAATTATACCCTGATAAAAAGTTTCCGCCCGGATAGCGGATGATCGGAACCTGCAATTCCTTGATCAACGCCTGAACATCCTTACGAAACCCGTTTTCATCAGCCTGAGGATGATCAGGTTCATATATACCTTCGTATACAGCACGCCCCATGTGCTCGATGAACGACCCGTAAATCCGTTTGTCGACTTCACCAATTTTATATTCTTTGTCCACAATCACTCTCGCTTTTTTCATTACACGTTTCCTCCTTCATTATCCTTTGACTCCGCCTACTGTCAGGCCGGAGATAAAGTACTTTTGGAAAAACAAGAAAATGATAATCACCGGCAAGATGGCAAATACTGAGCCGGATATGAGCATGTCATAGTTGTTTCCGTAAGGGCTAAGCAAGCTGGAAAGCCCGATTGGAAGCGTAAACATTTCTTTCGACCGAAGCACAATCAAAGGCCATAAGAAGTTGTTCCAGCTGTTTAAAGACTGGAGAATGATCATTGCTCCGAATGCCGGTTTCATCAAAGGCGCCATAATCCTGAAAAAGATGCCGAATTCCGTGCATCCGTCCATTCTCGCTGAATCCAGCAGGTCTTTTGGAAGGCCGAGTGCATATTGCCGGAAAAAGAAAACAGCTACCGGCGAAACGATAAACGGCAAAATGACACCCGTATACGAATCGATCAAATGCAGCCCGACTGTAAGCTTAAACAACGGGAGCATCATCACCTCAAGCGGGACCATCATAATAATCAGCACAAGAACAAAAATAATATTTCTTCCTTTAAATTCATAAACCGCCAGTCCGTACCCGATCATCGAAGAGAAAAACAAGGTTAGCACTGTCGTTAATAGACCAAGCACAAGGCTGTTAAAAAACCATTTAAAATAAATGCTGCCGCCGTTAAACAAAAATGTATAGTTATCAAGACTCATCACTTTTGGATCAATGTCAACATTCAGCCCCACCCGTAAAAGCTCAGATGATGGCTTTAATGATCCTAAAAGCAGACAGAAAATCGGGAAAATATACAACAGGCTCAGCATGATAAAAAATAGAGTAAGCGCGATTCTGTACACCCGAAACTGAGGACTGTGCCGCAACATTTACCCCTCCCCCTTAAACGAGCCTGACAGTTTTAATGAAATCAGGCTGACAACAAGTATGACAATCAAAAGCACAATGCCAATGGCCGCCCCGTATCCCATTTCATTGTAAGCAAGGCCCTGCTGATACAAATATCCGACAAGCGTCAGGCCGATATTACCCGGGGAATTATTTTGCCAAAGGACGTAGCTTTCCTCAAACATCCTGAACCCGCCAATGATACTGATGGTTAAAACATAGACGGATACAGGCTTCAGAAACGGCAGCGTAATGTGCATAAATTTTTTCATCGTATTTGCTCCGTCAATATCAGCGGCTTCGTACAGCTCTTTCGGCACATTTTGCAGTCCGGCCAAAAAGTAAAGGATGTTGATCCCCATCCATCTCCACGAAGCAAGCAGCACCATCAAAAACATGCCGGTATGTTCATTGTTCATCCAGTTCTGAGGTGAAAAGCCGAGTTTGAGTAAGATGGAATTGGCCAGAGACGTTTCCATTTCTCCGAAGATCAGACGAAAAATAATCCCTGCCACAATGGTGGAAGTCAATGCCGGAATGAATAGTGCTGATTTGAATATATTTCTAAACTTGACCAGCTTTGAATTCAGGAATATGGCCAGAAGCAATGGAACTGGAATCAGCACAATCAGCGTCCAAAATGTATACTCCAGCGTATTAAAAAGGGCGGTATAAAACGTCGGGTTGTTAAGCGCGGTGTAATTGGATAACCCGACAAACGTCACCTCTCCAGGCAATATTCTTTGAAAGCTCATGATGAAGACACTAATGATGGGGTATAGAAAAAAAACAAGAAAGGATAATACAAATGGCGCTGTAAACAGATATGGCGCCGCTTTTTTCGAATAAAAAATACCTCGCCAGCCTGATTCTTTCGCAGCCGAAGGAACGGGATGAGCCGTTCCCGTTTTCACAGGTTTCATGAGAACCTCCCCGCTTTCACTTTTTGAATGGGATTCTATTTCTGTTTCAGTTCACCTGCCGCTCTGTCCAAGGCTTGTTTTGGCGTCTTTTGCTGAGATTTGAGCGCGTCGAATAATACGCTTCTGTTGACAAGGTCTGAAGCCTTGGCAAAATCCTCATGTAAATAAATCGGATTGATTTCATCCTTGATATCGAGCAGCACAGAAAAAATGCCTGTTCCGTTTTGGAAGTAATCCGTGTATTTGTTTTTCTCTTTTAATTCCTTGGAGCTCCAGACATCCCAGCGCAGCGGATCGAACCCGAGCACACTCCAAAGCTTTTTGTTTCCTTCTTCAGAACCCTTCGCAAAGGCGAGAAACTCTTTCGCTAATTCGACATGTTTGGCCTGCTTTGGCACAACGGTGGCTGTGCCGCCCAAACCTGCTGAACGATCGCCTCCTTCTTCCCATGCCGGAAGCGGCCGAATGGCAATCTTCCCTTTCAGGTCAGGCATATAATCTATGAATCTTCCCATATACCAAATCGGCATCAGAACAGAAGCCGCTCCGCCTTGGTTCATAAAACCGTAATATTCTTCACTGTGATGCCCGCCGCCCGGTGCGGCGATCATTGTTTTATCATTAATCATGTCTTTTAAATACTGAAGCGTTTTTACATTGGTGTCATTATTCAGGATCAGCTTTCCGTTTTTATCAAAATACCCTGAGTTTTGCTGTGAAATCATTGATAAAAACGTTGCTGAATCATTTGTTTCCACCGTTCCCATCGGCTTTCCGGTCGCTTTGCGCACTTTCTGTCCGGCTTTGCGGTAATCATCCCATGTTTTAATATCATCCGGGTTGATGCCGGCCTTTTTCATAATATCCATGTTATAGAACATCACCGTCGTCCCTACATGAGTATCCAGCCCATATAGCTTGCCGTTTTTGCTGTACAGCGTAAGACGCGCCTCTACGAATTTATCCCTGTCCTTTTCAATAAGCGGGGACAAATCGGCAAGCGGGACATCGGAGCCCTTCAGAAAGTTTGAAAACCGGGCCAATTCGACATCTGCAATGTCAGGCACGCCTTCCCCGGCGATTAAGGAAATCGACAGATTATCGTGCATTTGGCCATACGGATAAACGACCGTATTCAGTTTGATTTGACGGTCAGGATATTTCTTATTCCACTCTTTCACCATTTCCACATAAAACTGCTCATGAAGTCCGTTAAATGTCCAAAAAGTCAGCTCCGTTTCACCCGGTTTACCGGATGACCGTTCCGCTGAACACCCAGCGATGAATAATGTCAAAACCATCATGAGCGCAAGAAAACAGGCAGTCATCTTTTTCATCTACGTTACCCCTTCCATTCGAGGTGCGGGCTATTCATAAAGACCATGATTGACAAGCGTTTTGTTTTCATTGATGAGTCTTAATCCGGTGCAGCGGTCTCTTAAGGTGTGCGCGTGTCTGAAGGCATTCTTGACGGAATCCTGCCCGACACCGATTTCGTCAAAATACGCAGGGCCTCCGGCAGATTTCAGCCAGCCGGCCAGCTTTTTTCCTTCCGGCAGCGTTTCATAAGCCGATTGAATGACTTCCCTTTGACGCGGAGAAAATTCATTCAGCCCTTCAGCCTGGATCAGCTTTCTGTACGTGTCAGTCAATAAAACGGCCGCACAGCCCACTTTTGCCCCATGGAGAATCTGAGGCCGTTTTTTCTCCATTAATTCCATCTCAATCCAATGGGAAATATGATGCTCCCCTCCTGATGCAGGACGGGAATGGTCCAAAGCCAGCATGACAAGTCCCGATACAATTAAGGACTCCATCAGAACCCGGATGCCAGTTTCCGTTTTCATTGCAATATCTTCAGCGTGTTCGATACAGGCATCAAGTGCTTCTTGTACGAGCTTTGCGCCTATTGGTGAATAAGGCTCACCAGCGAGCTGATGAGAAATGTTCCAATCAGCCAAAGACGTCATTTTGCCTAGCATATCCCCAAATCCGGCCGCCACCATAGGCTGCGGCGCCGCTTTTAAGATATCAAGATCAGCGAACAGCGCGGACGGGGCCTTCGTTTGGATGGTTGTTTTCGTACCGTATAAAATAATGGGCGCACCAGCTGATGTAAATCCGTCAACGGATGGGGCAGTCGGATATGAAATAAACGGCAGCCTCCTCTGGAAGGCGGCAAAACGCACGATATCATGGATAGTCCCCGAACCGACTGCAATCATGATATCTGTTGATTTTTTCGTGTGGACCAGCACATGAATGAGTGATCGTTCATCTGCCGCCACATCTCCTGCTTCATTTTCCGGAATAATCAGGCACTCCGCCTGAAGCCCTTCCTTTATCAAGCGGTCTTCTAACTCGATCCCCGCTATGCGGTGCGTATTCCGATCACAGACAAGGACGATACGCTGATCATTCCTTCTTTTTACATAATCCAACAACCGATCGGCTGCTTGTTTTTCAAGAACAATTTCGTCTACTCCTAGAGGACATGTCATCTCCCCCGCGTGTTCAAAAGCACGCTGAACGTCAGCTGCGATATGATTCATAGCAGAATCCCCTCCTCAGCCAGTTTGGTTACATCCTTAATGGACTCCAGTACATAATCCGGCGTATATAAACACTGTTCTCCCGGTTTCGCAGAACCAGTCAGCACTAAAGCGCTCTTCATGCCATACAGCTTTCCCATTGCGATATCAGATTCAATGCTGTCTCCTATAATCATACATTCATGCGCGGAAAGCCCCAGCGCAGTACAGGCAGCCTCCGCCATCAGCCATGATGGCTTTCCGACGACAAGCTCCGTCTTCGCCTGAGCAGAAGCTTCTATCGCCCCAATCATTCCCGCAACGTCGATGGCATTTCCGTCCTCATTTGGAAAATAGCGATCTTTGTTCGTGGCAATTATACGAGCGCCTGCGGCGGCCGCTTTAAAGGCTTGATTCAAGTCTTCGTAGGTGAGTGTTTCATGAAGCGAGATGACAAGCCAATCCGCTTCCTTCGGTTCATCCGCTGTCTGGACACCCGCCAGCCTCAGTTCGTCTATCAAGCCCTGTTCTCCAAGCACCCATACCTTTGAAAAACGATAGTTTCTTTTTAAAAAGGCTGCTGTCACACTTGATGACAAGACAATTTCGCTTATATCTGCATCTATACCGGCACCAAGCAGTTTTTTTCTGCACATGGCACGGGAGATATTTCCCCGGTTGCTCAAAAAGACGATTTTCCTTCCCATATTTCGAAGTGTACTGATGGCTTCTCTTGCTCCATCGATCAGTTCGTTTCCTCTGAATACGGTACCGTCCAAGTCAATCAGAAAACCGGCCGGTGACACTGCGGGATTATGACTGGCCATAATACGCATTTGCTCCGTGTTTTCGATAGAAGTGCTTTTCGTGGAGAACAGTATTGATCGGGCTGAGATTCTTGTTCAGCATCATAGAGTGATACGCCATTTCCGCAACCGTTTCTAACACCACCGCGTTATGAATGGCGTTTAAGGCGTCTGTGCCCCAGCAGAACGGGCCGTGGTTATTAACGAGCACACCCGGCACCTGCTCGTATTTATGATGCTGAAAGGTCTCCGCAATCACTTTGCCTGTATTCAGTTCATAGTCATGGATAATTTCTTCATCGTACATTTCTCTTGTACACGGAATCGCACTGTCGAAATAATCGGCATGTGTCGTGCCTAAAGGGGGTATGTCCCTTCCGGCTTGCGCCCAGCTTGTCGCCCATTGAGAATGGGTATGAACAATCCCGCCGATATTCGGAAACGCGTGATACAAATAAACATGAGTGGGTGTATCAGAAGAAGGTTTGAGCGAGCCTTCTACGACCTCACCTTCCAAATTCAAAACAACCAAGTCATCAGCTGTCAGCTCGCTGTATTCGACTCCGCTCGGTTTAATGACGATTAACTCTTTTTCACGGTCAATACCGCTTACATTTCCCCACGTAAAGGTCACCAGCTGATGCTCTTGAAGCTTCAGGTTGGCAGCCAGCACCTCTTTTTTTAACGTTTCAAGCATGCTCATCACCCTTTATGAATTCTTTTGTGCGGCAGATGAAAATTGAAGATTTTTTATCGTTTTCAGACGTTTCATGACATGATTCTCTTTACCGAAATATTGAACCAGCTCTTTATATTCAGCATATAGCTTTTCATATACGGCGGCATGTTCAGCGTTTGGCTTATAGGATATATCTTTCAGTTTCCCCATGTGCGCCGCTGCCTCTGTGACATCATCATAGCCGCCGTTTTCTTTACCGGCCGCAAGCGCGCCGAAAATGGCAGAGCCTAAGGCTGGGGCTTGCGGTGAACCTGAGATTTTAATATCCATGTTTGTGACATCCGCATAAATCTGCATGACAAACGGGTTTTTCTCAGCAATACCGCCAGCTGCGTACAGCTCTTCAATTGGCACACCGCTTTCTCTAAATGTTTCAATAATCATCCTTGTGCCGTATGCTGTTCCTTCAACTAACGCTCGGTAAAGCTCTTCAGGTTTCGTCAGCAGCGTCATGCCAAGCAGCATCCCTGTTAGATCAGCATCAACTAAAGTTGAACGGTTTCCATTCCACCAATCCAGGGCAAGCAGGCCGCTTTCACCCGGCGCTTGCAGATTTGCTTTCTCGCTCAGCAGCTCGTGAATACTGATGTTTTTTTTCTCAGCTTCGTCTTTATATGCTTGCGGGACACACGTTTTTACAAACCAGTCAAAATGATCGCCCACACAGGACTGACCGGCTTCATACCCCGCAAATCCCGGCAGAATGCCGTTGTCCACGACCCCGCACATGCCGGGCACAATGTTTACCTCGTCTCCTAAGAGAACGTGGCATGTTGAGGTTCCCATAATCATCAGCATTTTTCCTGGTTCTGTGATACCGACAGCAGGAACAGACACATGAGCGTCAACATTCGCAACAGCAACCGCTGTTCCCGGAAGAAGGCCAGTCAGCTGTGCCATTTTTTCCGTCAGCCCGCCTGCTTTTTCCCCTACTGAGTGAATCGATCCCGCTAACTTGTCTTTTGTAATCGTTTTCATTGCAGGGTGAAGTTTTTCAAAGAAATCCTCTGAAGGATATCCCGCTTCCTCACTCCAAATCGCTTTATAACCGGCTGTGCAGTTGCTTCGCTTCAGCGAGCCGCACAGCTGATACACGATCCAGTCAGCTGCTTCGATCATCCGATCAGCTGCTTCATAAATGTGCGGCGCTTCTTCGGCAATCTGCATCACCTTCGGAATCATCCATTCTGATGAAATCTTTCCTCCGTAGCGCTGTAAAAAAGCTTCTCCTTCTTCTTCGGCGATTTGGTTGAGCCGATCAGCATGCTTTTGGGCGGCATGATGCTTCCAAAGCTTCACATAGCTGTGCGGCTCCTCTTCAAATTCCGGCAGCATACATAATGGCTGCCCTTCACTGTCGACAGGCAAGATCGTACATGCCGTAAAATCAATTCCGACCCCGATGATCTCTTGTGGATCAACACCAGTCTGTTCAAGTAATGACGGAATCGTTGTTTCCAAGACTTCCAGGTAATCTGCCGGATGCTGAAGCGCCCAGTCCCGCGGCAGCTTTTGACCCGTTTTGGGAAGTACGGTATCAATGACAGCGTGTGGATATTCTTTGACAGCAGCGGCCAGCTCTTCTCCAGTTTTGACGTGAACGAGAACCGCTCTTCCTGATAATGTTCCGAAATCAACACCTATTGTGTAAGCCAAGTGACATCCCCCTCTCTACTTTTGAAGCCTGTAAAGCGCCTCGTTCCATTTCAATTCATGTTTCAGCTTGTGAATCGATGTATCACGAGAAATTAAGATACTTTCAACCCCCGCCATTTCCGCCCAATCCATCAATTGCTCCGCTGTCAATTCGTAAGACAAGCAGGTATGGTGTGCGCCGCCGGCTAAAATCCATGCCTCCGCCGCTGTTTTTAATGAAGGCTCAGGCTTCCAGAGAACGCGGGCGACAGGCAGATTCGGCATATCTTTCTCAATTTCCTGTCCGTTTACCTCATTGAGCACGAGACGGAAACGCCCTCCGATATCAACCAGACTCGCTTGAATGGCTGATCCGCTGATGCCATTGAATACAAACCGCGCCGGGTCATCCTTGCCTCCGATAGACAGCGGATGAACTTCAATTTTCGGCTGATCCAAAGCAACTGTCGGGCACACCTCCAGCATGTGTGAGCCAAGAATCATTTCATTTCCAGGTTCAAAATGGTACGTATAGTCCTCCATGAAGGACGTTCTTTTACCTTCAGCCATGATTTTCATCATCCGGACGAGTGCAGCCGTCTTCCAATCACCTTCTCCGGCGAATCCGTAGCCTTTTTCCATAAGCCTCTGAACAGCCAGCCCAGGCAGCTGTTTCATTCCGTGCAGCACTTCAAATGAAGTCGTAAAAGCCGTGTATCCGCCTTGTTCAAGAAAAGCGGTTAGGCCAAGTTCAATTTTCGCCTGTTCTTTAATGGACGCTATCTTTGCTTCGTCTCGTTTCGTTTCCTCGCTGATGACATAAAGCTTGTCATACTCTGCATAGAGTGTTTCGACCTCATCGTCCGTAATTCCATTCATCACTTCGACGAGATCCCCGATGCCATAGCCGTCAACCTGCCAGCCGAATTGAATATGCGCTCCCACCTTGTCGCCGTCCGTTACTGCAACGTGACGCATGTTATCTCCGAATCTGGCAACCTTGATATGCCTGCTTTCATTTAGCGCAGCCGCCGTATTCATCCACTGAGAAATTTCTTTCTTCACCTCTTCATCATCCCAATAGCCTGCGACAACTTTACGGCTCAGCCCCATACGAGAATTGATGTACCCGTACTCGCGATCGCCATGTGCGGATTGGTTGCTGTTCATAAAATCCATGTCAATCGTATTCCATGGAATATCCCGATTGTATTGAGTGTGCAGATGCATAAGCGGTTTTTGGTAAGAGGAAAGGCCTTCTATCCACATTTTTGCGGGAGAAAATGTGTGCATCCATGTAATGATTCCGGCGCATGTTTCACTGTACTCCGCTTCTCTTAACAGCTGTCTGATGGTTTCCGAGGAAGTGACAACAGGTTTATGCTTAATTTTATATCTGGAAGAAATGCCGCTAAGTCCCTCACAAATGCTTTTTGCATGCTGGTCGACCAGCTGCAGCGTTTCTTCTCCATAAAGATGCTGGCTTCCTGTTACAAACCAGAATTCATAATCTCTTGTCTGAAGCATGTTAACTGCCCCTTTCTTATAAAATAAAACGCTTCCAATTCTAGAATGATAGATACGTACTAATAAACAAAAACTAGTGAATTATTATTAATTTGTACGAACAACTTTATTATAGTAATTCAGTAGGATACTGTCAATCTTTTCTTTTAAAAAAAGCCAGGAGTTCACCTGGCTTATCAGTTTAATAGGACGGCCAGCCTGAACTCCAATTCAAATCATTGATTAATAGCTTTGGAATGCCGTTATCTTTCGCGTCATAGGCATGGCGCACGAGTATGTTTCCATTTACAATATCCTGACCTCCAGGCCCTTTCCATTGTTCATTGCCGGAATCTAAGATGGTGCCCCCTCCTTCCAGCATACTTTTTCCGCTTTTATCAAGATAAGGCCCTGTTATGCTTTTAGATCTTCCATAAGCAATTTTGTACGTACTATTTACTCCATCACAGCATTTATCAAATGAAACCATTAAATAATAATAACCATTTTGATATGTGAGGGTAGGAGCTTCCAGCGCTCCGCCATTACTTGGCCTCGACGCGATGGAATAAAGCGACCCAGTAGGCTTCATCGTGTTCTTATCCAGCTTGGTCAGCTTGATTCCGCTCCAAAACGAGCCGAACGCAAGCCATGGGTTGCCATCCTTGTCAAAGGTGAGTTCCGGATCGATGGCGTTATAATTATTGGAGCTCGTTGACCGGATTACCAGGCCTTCGTCTTTCCAGCTTCCCGAGCTGATGCTTGTTGAAGAAGCAAGGCCTATGGCAGAGATATTTTTTCCGAAAGAAGAAACTGAATAATACAGCCAGTACTTTCCGTTATAATATTGAATATCCGGCGCCCACTGGTTTTGGCCGTAATTCGGCACATAAGCGGACCACCATGATAAAGGTGTGCTGAAAATCGATTTTTGCACGGTCCAGTTTTTAGCATCCGAAGATTTGAGTACCCGCAGCCCTCTTTCTTCCGTAAGACCTGTTCCAAACGCGTACCACGAGCTTCCCTCTTTGATCATCGTTGGATCATGAAGCAGTTCATTAGACGCTCCCCAGAATGCAGCGGATGCCGGTGAAGCGGAACTCAATAACAAACCCGCTGTCAGAGCAGCACTCGAAAAGTGAAAGAACCGTTTCCATGCTTTTTTCTTTTTCAATTTTGTCAAACCTCCTTTATTTTAGAAAGCGCTTACAAAACCTGAAATTGAATCCTCCTTTCCTTACAAATGAGCGGCATATCGTACGGGATCAGATTCAGGAAATTTTCGGTATCTTCTTTCATTTTAGTCACTCCGTCATAATTTGTACAGACAAAAAAATAGAATCCGCCTCACAAGGCGGATTCTTCCGTATCTTTATTGGTACGTAATATCGTCAACCGTTTGGCGATCTAACTTCTTAATGACTTCGGTGATTAATTTTACCGCGTTTTCATAATCGTCACGATGCAGCATGGCAGCGTGCGTATGAATGTATCGTGTTGCAATGGTAATGGACAGCGCAGGAACACCGTTTGCCGTCAAATGAATGGACCCGGAATCAGTTCCTCCACCGGCGATCGCGTCAAATTGATATGGAATGCCTGCTTCTTCTGCTGTATTGACAACTAAGTCACGAAGTCCTTTGTGGGAGACCATAGATGCATCGTACAGAATAATCTGTGGTCCTTCTCCCATTTTGCTTTGCGCTTCCTTCTCAGAAATCCCTGGCGTATCTCCGGCTATCCCTACATCAACACCGAAAGCAATATCAGGCTGTATCGTGTGCGCAGAGGTCTTCGCTCCTCTTAGGCCAACTTCTTCCTGTACAGTTCCAACGCCATACACAACATTTGGATGATCTGTGTTTTTTAAATTTCTCAAAACATCAATGGCGATCGCACAGCCGATACGGTTGTCCCACGCCTTTGCTAAAAGAAATTTTTCATTGTTCATTACCGTAAATTCAAAATGCGGAACGATCATATCGCCTGGGAGTACGCCCCATTCCAATGCTTCCTCACGGCTTGAAGCCCCGATATCAACGAACATCTCTTTGATGTCTACCGGTTTTTTTCTCGCCTCAGCAGATAAAATGTGCGGAGGCTTAGATCCGATAACCCCTGTGACCTCTCCCTTTTTCGTCACGATGGTGACACGCTGAGCCAGCATGACTTGAGACCACCAGCCGCCGACAGTTTGAAAACGGATAAAGCCTTTATCGGTGATTTGTGTCACCATAAAACCGACTTCATCCAAATGCCCGGCAATCATAATTTTCGGACCGTTTTCCGCGCCTGTTTTTTTCGCAATTAAACTGCCAAGCCGGTCAGTTGTCACTTCATCAGCAAATGGTTCTATGTATGATTTCATCACTTGCCTTACTTCTCTTTCATTTCCCGGAATACCTTTTGCATCAGTTAATTCCTTCAGCATGGTTAATGTTTCATCCAATTTAGCCATGATTCCAAAAACCTCCCTCATATGTCCTGCATTATTATTATACAAAACCTGACGGTAACCATACGACTATTTCACTTAAAAAGCGGGTATATCTTTTTTAACAAACTTCTTTTAGAAAAAGTGAAACCTTTTTCTATGCACTTCGTATTACATCAGATCATCACAATGAGGGAGGTGCCTTCACACAATGTTTATCATGGTTCTCCGGATACTATTGCTTGCTTTATTTGCTTACTGTATTTATGCCTTGGTCAAATATGTCGCAAATCCAAAGAGAAGACTGAAGCTGGCCCAATCAAAAGAACTTTTTTATATTATCGATGAACAGAACAATACCCGAAAGAACTTTCAATTGACGTATAAAGGCGTGCTTTTTGAAGGAGAAAAGCATATTCCTTCCAAGGATCATCCGCTGTTCATCCACACCATCTTCGTATGGACAGAGTCTCCTGAAAAGCTGAAAAACTTTTCTGCAAAAGATTTTGAGAACATTGAAGAAAAAGTACTGGAACGATATCCGGATTGCAAAATTGACTGGGATCAGCCCATAAAACTTGCAAAAAAAGCAGAAGAGCGCTAAACGCTTTTCTGCTTTTTTTATAAATCAAACGGACTGTAATAGATACCGATCAACACCGCTTCAATTACCAAAAGAAACGGCACACCGTATTGAAATGATGTGTGCTTCGTCTTATGTCTGAAGGTCTGCATGCCGAGCCAGACACCAAGCGCTCCAAACACAATGGCAATCAGCCACAGCCGATCTTCAGAAATTCTCCATTTGTGGTGCTGCGCTCTTCGTTTATCTGCGCCCATCACCCAAAAACCGCACAGATTGATCAGAACTAGATATACAGCAATTATCATGTTGCCTCATCCTTTATATAAAAAAGCCGCTCTTAGAGAGCGGCTCTATATCATTATTTGTTTAATTGAGCTTTAGCAGCATCAGCAAGCTGATTGAATGCAGTAAGATCGTTTACAGCAAGATCAGCAAGCATTTTACGGTTTACTTCGATACCAGAAAGCTTAAGACCGTGCATTAAACGGCTGTAAGAAAGACCGTTCATGCGAGCAGCTGCGTTGATACGAGTGATCCAAAGCTTACGGAAATCACGTTTTTTCTGACGACGGTCACGGAAAGCATAGTTTCCAGATTTCATGACCTGCTGGTTAGCTACTTTGTATAATGTATGTTTTGAACCGAAATAACCTTTTGCTAATTTAAGAACCTTTTTACGACGCTTACGTGTAACAGTTCCGCCTTTTACTCTTGGCATTAAATTTCCCTCCTAATTGTTCCTTGTCCGATTACTTGATGTTAGCAAGCATTTGTTTGATACGTTTGAAGTCTCCTGCGCTTACAACAGCACTCTTGCGAAGCTTACGCTTTTGCTTTTGAGATTTGTTGGCGAATAAGTGACTTGTGTATGCATGAGAACGTTTTAACTTCCCAGAACCTGTCTTTTTAAAACGTTTAGCAGATCCGCGGTGAGTTTTCATTTTTGGCATGGGATTTCCTCCTTATTGCTTTTCGTTTTTCGGCGCGAGCATGAGGAACATGCTGCGGCCGTCCATTTTTGGTTTTGTTTCGACTGTCGCAACCTCAGCACATGCTTCAGAAAAACGGTCTAGTACACGTTGGCCGATTTCTTTATGAGTAATTGCGCGTCCTTTAAAGCGGATAGAAGCTTTCACTTTATCGCCTTTTTCAAGGAATTTAATCGCATTGCGCAACTTCGTGTTAAAGTCGTGCTCATCGATTGTCGGACTTAATCTAACTTCTTTTAAGTTAATGATTTTTTGATTTTTGCGTGCTTCTTTGTCCTTTTTCTGCTGCTCGAATCTGAACTTTCCGTAGTCCATGATGCGGCAGACAGGCGGTTTTGCATTTGCTGCAACTAACACAAGGTCAAGATTTGCGCGGCCGGCTATTTCAAGTGCTTCCTGACGGGACTTGATTCCAAGCTGGTCGCCATTTTGTCCGATTAAGCGGACCTCACGTGCACGGATACCCTCATTAACCAATTGATCTTTGCTAATAATGAGCCACCTCCATAGTTTCTTCGAATTGATTCACACTCTTTTGACTGCATTCTGCAGGCAAACAAAAAGTGCGGGCATTATAAAACACCCACACTACGAACATCTGTATCAATAAAAATGTACGGTCAACCTGCCAACTACATGAATGTGTCAATCAGGTGAGAAGCGGGTGCTTCTGCTTGTGATTTATATTCAATTCAATAACTATTCTACACAATGCCGGATGTTTAGTCAAGGATGACTTACCCGGAACAACTTTCTCATTGTAACATGGGTTATTTATGAGTGCAAGAGAGAAAACGAAAATCTTTTATTCTTATCCAGCATGCAAGTGTTCTAAACCCTCCAGACAATCATGAAGGATTTGGTTAAACAGCATTGGCTGAGCCATACGAAGATCCAATATACTCCCCCATCCTTCTCCTTATTGCGCAGTTTATCAAAAACCACATATAGGAAAATGCTAAACAAAGTGAACCTCATACTAAAAAAGCCGATATAAGAACCAGAAGGGAGTCCGACACATGAACAAACCGATTCAGCTTACTCTATTTTTGACATTGATAATAACCGGCTGCTCCAATAGCAACAGCATATCTTCAGAGCCAAAAGAAGAGACTGTTATCACAGCCGCAGCGTTTCATGAAAACAAGCTGGAGAAAGAGCTGAAAAACCTAAAACCCGTTTCATTGAAAATGGTGAATCCGCTCGCAACTGAATTAGGAAAGCTGAAGGCGAAGCAAGAAGCCGAGAAACAAAGACAAATCACTGCAGCGAAAAAACGCGAAAAAGAGCAGCGAGCGAAACGAAAGAAACAACAGGAGGAAGAAGCGGAAAGGCAACGATTGGCACAGGCAGCAGCAGAAAGACAAGCTGAGCTTGAAAGGCAGCGTCAGGCAGCAATCCAAAAACAGCAGGAAGCAAATGCCGAAAAAGAACGGCAAGCGCAGGAACAGCGTCAGCAGAATGAGGCATCCTCATCTAACAGCCAAAATGCGCCATCTTCCCCGAGCCAGACAGATGATGCCATTCAACAGCCGGCTTCTGAGCTCCCTGATGACGACGGCTATGGTTATGAAGAACGAAAAAAGTGGCATGACGATCAAGTGGAATGGGGCATTAAACAAGGATATATCGATCCGGAAGACGCACCATAAAATAGAAAAAGCCAAGGCTGTCAGCCTTGGCTTAACCTCCAATCAGCTGTATAAACACAGGAATGACCAGAACCGTTACGACCCCGACAACGACAACAGCAATACTTGCCATCGCGGCTTCGACTTCACCCATCTCGATCCCAACGGCTACACCGAGTGCGTGTCCGGACGTTCCGAGAGCCAACCCTTTTGAAATGGGATTCTTCACTTTAAATACCTTTAAAAACAAAGCGCCGAGCGCATACACAATGACGGCGTTAAAGATGACCGCAAAAGCTGTGATATCGCTGATGCCGCCAATATCTTTTGATAAAGGAAGCGCAATCGCCGTTGTTGCCGCCTGCGGAAGCATACTTTTCATAACAGCCTCATCAAGGTGAATCCCTTTTGCTAGCAAATAGACAATCGTGACAGAGCAGATAGAGCCTGCGATAATGGAGGACATAATTTGCCACCAGTATTTTTTCAGTTTATCTCTTTGTTTGTACAATGGAATGGCAAAAGCAATCGTCGCAGGTTCCAGGAAAAACTTAATGATTTCTCCTCCGTTATTATAGTCAGCGTAAGAGAAACCGCCGATTTTCAAGAATGCAATTCCAAGCACCATCGCAACAAACAATGGAGTGAAAAGGAAGAACCCTTTTGTTTTTTTAAATAAAAAGGTGCCGATGCCGAAAGCGGCCAGTGATACGACAATTCCGAAATAAGGACTCATTGTGCTTTCCATTTCATGAACCTCCTGTTTCTTTTAATGATGAACAAGTTCGTTTTTCTTCTGCGGCGGCTGCACTGTTTTTGCTTTTATGTCATCGGCAGTCTTGCGTTTTCCGCTCAATGTAAGAATAAGCTGAGAAAACAATCCTGTTGCCCCCAATAAAATAATCGTTGCGAGAAGAATGACAAGGACGATTTGCAGGCCGTATTGCTGCATCACACCAAGAGAATTCATAACAGATATACCTGATGGAACAAATAAAAATCCGATCAATGAGGTTAAAGACGTTCCGAGCGTTTCTACTTGTTCCAGTTTAATCACTTTCAAACATAATAGGAGAAATAATAAGACCAATCCTACAACTGACGCCGGTATAGGAATTGGGACAAAAGCGGCAATCATATTGGAAACCATCATAATGACGGCAAAAATAAATGCTTGTGTTAAAAATCCGTACACTTTTTTAGCACTCATTTTCTTCACCTCTTTCTCTTTTGTACCCTCATTATAAATAAGAATTTCTATCTATTAAGCGCTTACATGATAACTTGCCGAATATTTAAGGTGAGTTGCAGCATAAAAAGGATGAAATACAAAAAGCCGCCCCGTCAAATATGGAGCAGCTTTTTTAATTCCTTGGCATATGTCCGGCTGACCGGTATTTTCGATCCGTCTTTCATGATCAGGTTATAGGTGGAATTAAACCAAGGCTGTATCTCTTTGATGTACTCAGTATTAACGACAAAGCTTCGATGGACGCGGAGAAAATCAGGTTCCGGAAGCTTTTTTTCAATGACAACGAGCGTATCATTGACTGAATAAGAAGCATCAAAGGTTTTTACATTGACATGGCCATCTTCGGTTCCCGCAAAGATTATATCCTTCGTATCCACAATCACAATCGATTCACCGACAGATAAGGCTAATTTATGCTGGCTGGCATGGCCGGTCTGTTCTGGTTCAGCAATCTCCCGCTTTACCTTTTTATACTTTTTCATTGTTTGCCGAACCCTTTCTTCATCGAAAGGTTTGGTTAAGTAATCGAGAGCGTCCACTTCAAAAGCTTTAAGTGCATACTGGTCATAGGCCGTCGCGAACACAACCGCCGGAGGATGCTTCATATTCTTCAATCGTTTTGCGATATCAAAGCCATTCTCACCGGATAAATCAACGTCTAAAAACAGCAAATCAGGCTTTTGATCCATCATTTGGTCAAACGCTGATTCAATATTTTCTGCTTCATTGATTTCTAATTCCTCATTTGTCCTTTTGAGTAAATAGGCCAGTTCATCTCTTGCCAGAATCTCATCATCAACTATTAACACCCTGAGCATGTTCTTCTCCCTCTTTCATTTGTTGCATAGGCACTTGAAAGGAAACCTCTGTCCCTTTATGTACCTCACTCTTGATATGTAATGCAGCCTGCTGGCCGAATAAACCAATCAGCCGCTGATTCAGATTATAAAGCGCAGTCCCTGTTCCTTCCTTAGAAGGCAGCGGTTTATTCCCCAGTTCCGGCAAGACGTCCGGCGGAATTCCACGACCATTATCCGTGACCTTCATATAGACGGATGACTCATCAGATAAGACACAAACCGTTACCTTGCACATGTCTTGTTTTTTGGGAAACGCATGCCGCAATGCGTTTTCAACAAGCACCTGTAAGACAAACGGAGGAATCTCAATTGGCTCCAGTCTGCTGTCAATATCAAGCTCAATCTCATATTTCCCGGGAAAACGCGCCTGTTCTAATGACAGATAGGCTTGAAGATGATTCAGCTCCTTTGAAAGCGGGATCAGCAGCTGTCTTGCTCCTTGGAGATTAGAACGAAAGTACACACTAAGCTGCAGCAAAAGCTTACGGGTTTTTTCAACATCTGTCCGGCATAAAGCAGAAATCGTATTGATGGCATTAAATAAAAAATGCGGGTTAACCTGTGCTTGAAGCGCTTTGATTTCCGCATCCTTCAGAAGCTTGCTTTGCAGCTCAGCCTCACCGAGCTCAAGCTGTGTCGAAAACAGCATGGCAAGCCCCTCGGCAAGCTCCTCCTCTACCTGACTGAGACCGGCCGGGCTTTTAAAATACATTTTTAATGTTCCGATTGTGTTCCCGTTTGATGTCAAAGGCAGTACAATCGCCGCGTGCAAAGGGCATTCCGGATGGGTGCATTCAATCTCTTCCTGTGAAGTAGCCTTCATGATGCGCCCTGTTTTAATTACCTTTTTAGACAGACCTGTGATCAAGCTTTTAGATGGGATATGATGGTCCATTCCCGCTCCGACATGCGCAAGTATTTTCTCATTATCCGTCAGAGATACCGCATCTGTTCCAGTCATCTTATGAATGATGGACGCTACACTTTTACAAGAGCTTTCATTTAACCCTTGACGGAAAAAAGGAAGCGTCTGATCGGCAATGGTCAGCACCCTGTGCGTTTCAAGCGCTCTTGCCTGTTCTTCCTTGCGAATAATGGCTTGAATAATCGACAGGAAAATAAAGCTGCCTGTTCCGTTAATGAGGATCATCGGGATCCCGATCATGCTGACAAGCTCCCAAGCGTCAGTGAACGGCTTTGCCATCAGCAAAATAATGACCATTTGCAAGGACTCCATACCGATTCCGACGAGAGCTGCGATACGCGGTGTCGGCATTCGATAACGCTTCGTAAAATACCGGCCGATCCATCCCGCTAGAATTCCGGCTAAAACAGATGAGACCGCACAGCTTAAAGCCGTGCTGCCGCCGAGCGAAAACCGATGAAGGCCTGCTAATAACCCGATTCCCGCTCCAACAAACGGCCCGCCCAAAAGCCCTCCTATTTCAACGCCTAAAATACGGGTATTCGCAATAGAGCCAGACGGATCTATTGTAAACACCCAATCATTGTTCACAATCATATGTTTTTGAATTTCGATGCCGGTGTAATTGCTGATGATGCTGAAAAGAGAAAAAATAGAAATCAGTGCAGCCTTTCCTTTGTAGCCCTCCGGATTTTGAAGAGCCTGTCTGAAAAGTTTAGTGTGAGCCAGAATAAATCCCAATATAACAATAATTCCTACCCTTTCCAGCATCATAATCATTAATTGAATCATTTATGTCACCTGTTCTTTCCCATTTCATTTTATCATTTTTCGGCAAATCGTTTCATGGCTGACTGTTTTTTTAAAATCGTCTGAAAACATATTTCACAAGGCTTTTATCTATTGTAGAATAAACATGAGCATTTTGGCAGAAAGAATTGAATCTGAAGCAAAGGAGAAGATCATGAAAGCCGTATTTTTCGATTTAGATGATACACTACTTTGGGATGAGAAAAGCGTCAGAACAACATTTGCAGAAACATGTTTACAGGCCGAGAAAAAATATGGTCTTGACCCGCAGGAATTTGAAGAAGCAGTTCGGGAAGCGGCGAGAGAATTGTACATGTCTTACGAGACATATCCTTATACGGTGATGATCGGCATTAACCCATTTGAAGGGCTCTGGTCGAATTTCTCTGAGCCGATCAGTGAAGGGTTTCAGAAGCTGAATAAGATTGTGCCGGAGTACAGACGAAACGCATGGACAAACGGCCTGAAAGCGCTGGGTGTCGACGATCCGGCATATGGTGAATATTTGGGAGAGTTTTTTGCAGCGGAGCGCCGAAAACGCCCGTTTGTATACGATGAAACATTCGATGTACTTGATCAATTAAAAGGAAAATATGAGTTGCTGCTTTTGACGAACGGCGATCCGAGTCTGCAAAAAGAGAAGCTCGCCGGCGTGCCTGACCTCGCCCCTTATTTCAATGAAATTGTCATCTCAGGCGCTTTTGGCAAAGGGAAACCCGACGCTTCTATTTTCGAGCATTGCCTTCAGCTGATGAATATCCAAAAGGAGGATGCCGTCATGGTCGGCGATAACCTGAATACAGATATTTTAGGCGCTTCCAGAGCCGGTATCAAAACCGTATGGATCAATCGGACGGATAAGAAAAATGAAACAGAAGTGACGCCTGATTACATCATCAGCAGCCTTCATGATTTGTTTCCTATTTTAGAACATAAATAAAAAAGCATGATCTCTTTCATGAGATCATGCTTTTTTATCATTTCTTCGCTTCAGCTACAGCCTTTTTCACAAAATCATCAAGTGAAATGGTTTCAGACTTCTGCTCTCCGTATTTACGGACGTTTACCGCTCCGTTTTCTGCTTCTTGGTCACCGACCACAAGCATGTACGGAATTTTTTGCATTTGCGCTTCGCGGATTTTGTAGCCGATTTTTTCATCACGGCTGTCGACTTCTACACGCAGGCCTTCACGCTGCAGGCGCTCTTGTACTTGCTTCGCATAATCCAAATGCACAGCCGGAGAAACCGGGATGACCTGGAACTGAACCGGTGCAAGCCATGTTGGAAGTGCCCCTTTATGCTCTTCGATAAGGAATGCAACAAAGCGTTCCATTGTTGATACCACACCTCTGTGAATAACAACCGGTCGATGCTGCTTGCCGTCTTCTCCGATATATGTCAAATCGAAGCGTTCAGGCAGCAAGAAGTCCAACTGAACAGTAGACAATGTTTCTTCCTTGCCGATCGCTGTTTTCACCTGAACATCAAGTTTAGGGCCGTAGAATGCAGCTTCGCCTTCTGCTTCGTAATAGTCATGGCCAATTTCGTCCATTGCCGCTTTCAGCATAGATTGCGCTTTGTTCCACATTTCATCGTCATCAAAATATTTCTCTGTGTCTTCCGGATCACGATAAGACAGACGGAAAGTGTAATCGTGCAAGCCGAAATCTTCATATACGTCCTGAATCAAACGAACAGTTCGGATAAACTCATCCTTAATCTGATCCGGGCGGACAAAGATGTGAGCATCATTCAGTGTCATGCCGCGCACCCGCTGAAGACCTGACAGTGCCCCTGACATTTCGTAGCGGTGCATTGTGCCAAGTTCAGCGATACGAATCGGAAGCTCACGGTAGCTGTGAATATCGTTTTTATAAATCATCATATGGTGCGGGCAGTTCATCGGACGGAGCACAAGAGTTTCATTGTCCATTTCCATCGGAGGGAACATGCCTTCTTGATAATGATCCCAGTGTCCTGATGTTTCATACAGCTCTTTGCTTCCAAGCACTGGGGTATAAACGTGTTCATAGCCGAGGCTGATTTCTTTATCGACAATATAGCGCTCGATCGTGCGGCGGATTGTCGCGCCTTTTGGCAGCCAAAGCGGCAGGCCTTGTCCGACTTTTTGAGAATTCGCAAACAGCTTTAATTCTTTGCCAAGCTTTCTGTGGTCTCGCTCTTTTGCTTCTTCAAGCATGCGAAGATGCTCGTCAAGATCAGCTTTTTTGAAGAAAGCTGTTCCGTATACACGCTGAAGCATTTGATTATTGCTGTCACCGCGCCAATATGCACCTGCAAGGCTTAACAGCTTAAATTCTTTGATTTTTCCTGTTGACGGAACGTGTACGCCGCGGCACAGGTCAAAGAATTCGCCCTGCTCATAAATCGATACGGTTTCTCCCTCAGGAATCGCATCCAGCAGTTCAAGCTTCAGATCATCGCCGATTTCCGCAAAGCGGGCTTTCGCTTCTTCACGGCTGACTTCTTTTCGAACGATCGGAAGGTTCGCATTGACGATTTTTTTCATTTCTTTCTCGATTTTCGGCAGATCCTCCGGTGTAATCGCTTCTTCCATTTCTACATCATAGTAAAAACCGTTTTCGATAACAGGACCCACACCGAATTTCACATCTTTGTAAATGCGTTTAATCGCTTGCGCCAGTAAGTGAGCCGTACTGTGGCGCATAATCTCAAGACCCTCTTCTGATCCTTCAGTAATGATTTCCACAGTGCCGTCTTCGTTGATCGGCGTTTTCAAATCGATTTCTTTTCCGTTCAGTTTTCCGGCTAATGATTTCTTTTTTAATCCCGGACTGATGGATGCCGCGATATCTTCTGTTGTTGTTCCTTTCGCAAACTCCTTGACTGCTCCATCAGGAAATGTGATTTTTACCATATCTGACATCTTTGTCACTCCTTTTTTTGCATATAAAAACCCCGCCCCCTATGAAAGGGACGAGGTTGAATAAACGGAATCGTGGTTCCACCCTTTTTTCCGCAAGCCCATACACCGGCACCTGCGGCTCTAAACTCTGTAACGGGAGTTCCCGTCAGCCATTACTGTTCCTGCTAAAGGTGTTCACAGCTGAAGTTCAAAGGCGGTAAAGTGAATGGTCCTTAGCTGGGAAGCTTGCAGCCGTGACTTCCCTCTCTTCAAGCCGGTATCATTCCTTCATGTCCTTATCAGTACGTGTGTCAATCTTAATCTCCTATGTATTATAAATTGTTCGTTCTAAAAAATCAACACGATTGTATTTCCTTTTTTTAAGCGGCAGCCTTATGTTTACAGGCTGCCGGCACTTATCCCTCCGAGTGCTTGACCGGTGTTTCAGCGTTTGAAAACGCCTGAAGCGGGAGCATTTGCACACGTTCTTGAAATACGTTTTGAATCGTCCTTACCATCATATGCTCAGGCTGGTCTGTATAGAGAACCACCTCATCAGGTGCGATGGAGATCAGCGGCGCAAGCAAATGGGAGTCAATGTACATGGGGTGATCCCGGACAAATCGCCTGTCTATGTATTTCATTTTTTCCCGTTCCGGCACATAGCGCATCTCCCACAGTGTAAACGAACCGTCATGGACAATGTGCACCTTTTTGATTCGCGGAGGCTTAGCCATTACGTAGTCTCTGAGTGTCTGAATAAAGTTTTGGTACTCCTGCTCCATCTTATATTCGTCTATTGCCGCTTCCACAGTTTCTCTAAGCTGTTCGTAGTACTTTCCGAGGCGAAAGATTTGAAAGGAACGAATTGAAAATACTTCGTCCTCTAAACAAATCGTTCGGAGCTCATCTAAAATATACTGCTTGCGCGGCGGCTTCATCGGTTCAAATGGAAGAACATCAGCTTCCCCCTCTATAATACTGTGTGCGAGCTGAAGGATTTGCTGCTGCTCATCCTGGTCCGTGAAACAATACGTCTCTTCAATCAAAGACAGCATATGCTCGTCTTCTTTGCATTCTAAAAAAAACTTGACCAGAATCGGCTCCATATAACGCTGAATAGAGAAAGCCGGCTCAGCTTTTTCAATCTCGATTTTTCGTATACTTTCACGGACAATGATGTTTTCCCGATCGTCCGAATGCTGAATGAGATGTAAAAAAGCGGCTGTATCTTGGTCATCTTCAAAGATTATTTCAAGCATGTTTGTCCCCCCTTACGGCATCTGTTACAAGTATATGGGGGATGTTTTTAAAATAGACGTAAAGGTCACAGGCAAATCTTAATTTGATTCTTGAAACAAGTTTTGCATTTTCTTTCTGAAGATAAGTGGCAGCGCCATAAAAATGATATAAAATCCGAGGACGAGAAAGAAGGCGGGCAAATTGCCCGTGAAAAAGCTTGCTCCCAGCACGTTCAGCGCAACGGTCCCAGGGATGATCCCCGCAGCCGTCGCCGCAAAATAGGGCAGCGCCTTGACATTAGAAAGCCCTGCCGCATAGCTGACGAAGTCAAAATTAATCGGAAGGATCCGCAGAAGAAAGATATAGAAAAAACCGTTTTCCTCCATCTGTTTCTGGATGTTTTCCAGCCTTTCATGATGGCTGTTAGTTTTTGCAGCAAACAGGCCCGCTGCAAAAAATGAGACAGCCGAAGCGCACATCGACCCGAATAGTGTGTAAAGCGTGCCGAGAATCGGGCCAAAGGCGAGACCGCCCGCAATAGAAATAACTGATACCGGAAATAATACAAGCGGCCTGACGATCGATATCCCGATAAAGATAAGCGGCGCAAAGATGCCAAACGATAAAACCCATATTCGGATTTCCTTCGGAGATAGATTTAAATACCTTTTATTGGCCCAAAAAATCAAGCCTGCTCCCGCAAGCACTGCCAGCCATTTAACAGCCGTTTTAAGTTTCATACCCTCTCAGTTCCTTCCCCTTTGAACCGCAGCGGTTATTAATGGCGGCGGTTTTCTCCGTCAAGACGGATCGGAGCAGCCAGATATAAAATCCGCTCCATTAATCTAGCCGCTTTTACTTCTTCCTTTTCTCCCCTTTGCGAATACGTAAAATGATGTTTCAGCTCATCAGGCGAGAAATTAGAAGAGAAGAAAGTCGGCAGTTGCTGAGACATTCTGTGCTGAAGCACTGTCCCGATGACTTCATCCCTGACCCAGCTCGTCATCGATTCCGCTCCGATGTCGTCGAGCATCAGTACAGGCGTTGTTTTTACCATGTTCAGCTTTTCTTCCAATGAATGATCTTGAAGCGAGTTTTTCAGCTCTCTGACAAATTCGGGCACATAGACGATCATGGAGGAATACTCTTTTTCCGCCAGCTCATTGGCAATAGCGGCGAGCATAAAGGTTTTCCCTACGCCGAACTTGCCGTACAAATACAATCCTTTCCCTTTTCCCGTCTCATTATAGCTTTTCAGAAAATCCGTGACATGCTGGAACATTGCAAGTCTGCTCGGGTCATTAATATCGACCTGCTGGAACGTCGCTCCGAGAAGATCCTGCTGAATATACATGCTTTTCATGAGAGACTTCTGTTTTTTCTGCTGATCGAGCTTTCGTTTGACTGGACATTCGTAATACTCGATATCAATAGAGCGGCCGGTCATCACAAGCTTCGGATGGTAGCCCTCCAACAGATTATTGCTGTTTTCGTCTTCTGAACAATAAGAGCAGTGCTTGCTCTGTCCAATATATTCATAAAGCTTATTTAAGCTTCTTTCAATCATTTTTTGATCGATGACGTCTTCATTTTCCTTCAAAAATGCCTGAACGCCTTGATCCTTCATCACTTTTTCCTTCATTTGTTCAAGACGCTTTTGGAAATCCGGTCTGCCGGTTACGCCCTGCAGGGAACGGCTGATTGGTTCCATGTATTACTTCACCCCGCATCTCTGCTCTTAATAGGCAGAGTATTTTTTCAGTTTTTTCATTTCTTCCATCATCTTTTTCTTCTGTTCTTCCAAGTCCTGTTCATGTAGCATCTGCTGTCCGGTTTCAGAATCGGACGCCGATTTCTTTTCTTTCATCCAGTCAGGAAGTTTTTCTTCGCGAATCACTTTTTGATTTCGTTTAGAAGCTTGGCTCGTTTTACCTTCAGCCCATTCAAGATACTGGCGGTTTTCTTCTATGGCAAGCTTCATCGCTTCTCTGACCGTTTTGACTTTTTTGCGCGCCCAATGGGAGGCAATTTTTTGTATATAGTTTTTCGACAGCTTCATGTCGGTTTTCAGCATGACATAATAAATTAACACATTTGTGACGCCTGGCTCCAGCTTCTGTTCAAACATAATCTCTTCTATAATTTTCAAATCTGCTTTTGACGGTTCGGTTCCGTCCGCGATATCCTGAAGAAGCTTTTTCGGTGAGATGACCTCGAGCAATGAGATCAGCTCACTATCCAGCGAATCCTCTTCTGCAGGTTTTGCGCCTTCACGCAGATGTACCGGCTGTGTTTTCTCCACTAAGTCCGGCAGCTGTCCGTTCCTCTCGATTTGGTACCAGTCGCTTGCCGCTTTTCTTAAAGCTTCGGTGGTAATCACTTCATGCTCATCGATCGCGCTCATGACGACGTTTTGCATCTGCAAAGGATCAATGCCGTACAAATAAGAAAGCTTTTTAATCGTTTCCCGCACCTGCTGTGTCATTGCTTTTCTCGGAATCATCGTCTCCGAAAGCCCCGCTAAAAACAAATCAAAATCGAACACATCCTCTGTAACGGTATAGGACGGAGCCTGTCCGACAGTTGTATACTCTCTTCCCGTCGCCAGTCTCACCGTTTCCTCCATGTCGGATGTAAGCTTCCATTCACTCGGCTGCAGCGATTCAAACGCATGGTTAAACGGCCTTGTAATTTCTTTGGCATCTTCTGAAATCGCCGGATGCGTAAAAAATTGTTTTAACTGCTGATATTTTGTTTTTCCGACTCTGTTATATAAAAAAACGTTCAGCATGCCGTCTTCGAAAAATTCATTCGGCCGCAGCGGCGGCAGCAGTTCATATATAAAGAGGCGCTCCTGCCGCTCGGATTCTTTCATATATACTTTCAGCAATCCGATGCCCTCTAGCTTTCCCTGTTCCTGATGGATCGTTTTCAAATTGGACTGAGTCATTCCCATCAGCTGTCTATGTGTGGATTCTCCGCCCCACAGTCGGTTTTGTTCAAGTTCTCCCCACAATGTCATATAAAGAGAGAATGCAACAGGGCCGATTAAGGGCTGGTACAGTTGTGTAATAATTTGTCTGTCAATATCCTGCAGCATTGATTTGCTTTTTACCACATAAGGGTCTACAGGCAGTACATCTTTCCAATAGTCAGCCATACATTCTCAAACCTTCCGATTATGTTTCTACCCTCATTTTACACCGTTTCGAATATCTATCAAATGCCAATTTTGCACATGAGAAAAGAGCTAGAAGAATCCTTTTAGCTCTTTAACGCTCTTTCTTTATTAAATCTTTTAATTCATCGATAAAGACATTAATATCTTTAAACTGCCGATAGACGGACGCGAACCGCACGTATGCGACTTCATCAACCTTAGCCAGGCGGTCCATGACCATCTCTCCGACGAACTCGCTTTTCACTTCGGAACAGCCTTGGTTGCGCAGTTCTTTTTCAATGTCAAAACACATATCTTCCAGCGTCTTGAGTGAAACAGGCCTTTTTTCACATGCTTTAATAAGGCCGCGCAGCATTTTTTCCCTGCTGAATTCCTCTCGCACACCTTCTTTTTTTACAACGATGAGCGGGGTTTCCTCCACTTTTTCAAAGGTAGTAAAGCGGTAATGGCAGGCTTCACATTCACGTCTTCTGCGAATGGATTTTCCGTCATCCACAGGCCGTGAATCGAGGACTCGTGTTCCGTTATGCTGGCATGAAGGACATTTCAATAAAATCAGCTCCCAACTATTTCGTTCCCTGCAATGTATATTCGGCAGCCTCCGGCTATAAAAGTGATGTGACAGGCATCTGTCGGGAGAGCCGTTGTTTAGGCTGTATCTAACAGCATCAGGCGGTTTATGACATATCTCTTTCTTATTTTACAAAAAAAACGGAAAAAGAAAAAGCTGGCCGCCCCTGTTTGTTCATAAAAATAAAAGGAGCATAAGCTAAAAAGCGCGTAACGGCTTTCTAGCTCCAGCTCCCTTTGTGTTCGTGTTTACTTTATAGTACTTTCGCTTGCGCCTGTTTAATCTGCACAGGCCCCATTCCTCTTGGTATTTCAATGTTTTCTCTTGTATCAGCATGTAATGCCTCTGCAATGTAGTCAGCAGCGACATTAGGATCTAAGTCTCCACAAGTATAAACATCAATGCTTGCATATCCGTGCTCAGGAAAACTGTGAATCGTTAAATGTGATTCAGAAATGATAACGACTCCGCTTACGCCTTGCGGTGCAAATTTGTGAAATGCAACCTCGCGCACCTCAGCTCCTGATTTTAAAGCAGCATTTACAAACGTTTTTTCAATAAAATCCATGTCATTCAGCTTATCAAAATCGCATCCCCATAGCTCGGAGATAACGTGACGCCCCATTGTTTCCATAGTCATGGACCCCCCTTAACAAGAATTAAAAAGTGAAGTTCCAACAACTGGGTCGGCTATTTACCACGGGGGAAAGTTAGTCCGGAGAGGTCCTAACCCTTTAAGTAATCCCGAAACAGTCTCAAGCAAGAAGTTCACGAAAAATAGTATACTGTGTTTAAGTCTAATTTGCAAGAAGCGTTTTTTCAGAAATTTGCTGTTAAGGGTTTTTTCTTAAATTGTGTCCATGACCTTATTCTATACAACAGATGGATGTTTCATTCGTGCCGCCACATGGCGGATGAGATCAACTACTCTGCATGAGTAGCCCCATTCATTGTCATACCATGCGAGAACCTTTACTTTCCTGTCTTCCATCACCATTGTCGTAAGCCCGTCAATAACCGCCGAATGCGGATTCGTATTATAATCTGTCGACACGAGCGGTTCATCCGAATAATCAAGCACTCCGTACATTGACGTTTTGGCAGCCTGCCTGAATGCTTCGTTTACCTTTTCTGCCGTTACATCCGTTTTCAAGTCGACAACAAGATCAACTAATGAGACGTTCGGAACAGGCACACGCAAAGCGAGACCGTGAAGCTTTCCTTTCAGGTGAGGCAGAACAAGCGAAAGCGCCTTTGCCGCGCCTGTTGTCGTCGGTATGATGGATTCACCGCATGCCCGGGCGCGGCGCAAATCTTTGTGCGGATTATCAATATTTTTTTGATCGTTCGTATAAGCGTGTACTGTCGTCATTAGACCGCTCTCAATGCCAAATTCATCATCAAGCACTTTCACAACCGGTGCAAGGCAATTTGTCGTGCATGACGCGTTTGAAATAATCACGTGGCGTTCAGCATCAAATTGGTCTTCATTAACACCCATCACAATGGTAACGTCTTCATTTTTCCCCGGAGCTGTCAGAATGACTTTTTTCGCGCCCGCGTCAATATGTCCCATGGCTTTTTCTTTTGAATTAAACTTCCCTGTTGCTTCAACGACAATGTCAATATCATATTCCCGCCAAGGCAGCTGTTTCGGATCACGGCTGTTTAACAAGAGTACTTTTTTTCCATTCACAATCAGACTGTCTTCTCCAGCCTCAACTTCTTTTTCGTACCGTCCGTGATTTGTGTCATACTTTATTAAATGAGCCAGCGTTTCAGCCGAATAGCTGGCGTTAATAGCCACTACTTGAATTTGATCGTCTAACATTGCTTTTCTAAAGACCATTCTTCCGATTCTTCCAAACCCGTTTATCGCTACTTTTACCTTCATGTTGGTCACCCCTCATCAATTATGTCACTCTAATTTGTTGTCATCTAAAATTAGTATAACACATTAAAAAGAATTCGCCAGTACATATTGATAAAAATCAACGATTATAACGCTAATTTATGATGTATCGTACGTTTTCTTGCACAAAATATGAGGATGAAGAATGAAAAAAGCAGCCAGCGCTGCGCACTGCCTGCTTTATTTTCTTATGATTCCTGTTTCAATTTATCATTGAGCACACTTTCTTCTAATACAGAGAAAGTATCGCCGTATACCTTGTTTATATGATTCGCTCCCCAAGCACAGAGCATATCTAATATGCCTTCTAAGCTGCGGCCATATTCGCTCAGTTCGTATTCCACTTTAGGAGGAACCTGATTGTACACGATCCGGTTAATGACACCGTCTGCTTCCAGCTCACGCAGCTGCTGGGTCAGCATTTTTTGAGTAATATTCGGCATTAAACGTTTTAACTCATTTGTTCGTTTTTTTCCGTGCGTCAGGTGGCATAAAATCACGCATTTCCATTTCCCGCCGATTACTTCAAGAGTCGCTTCAACTGAAATGTTATATTTTTTCCTCTCCATGCGGTTCACTCTCCTTACAGGCACCAAAAAGTGACTATAGCACTTAAAAGTACGTACTTTTCTTTTTTGATGATATCTTTCATACTCACATTTGCCGGCTGATTTGAATCTGCTCTTTATATTTATATAGCTTGCTCGGCAGAATTTCAATCATACAACACATAACAGCAAAGGAGGAACATGAATGACTTCAGCCAATAAAAGCAGCATTCCTGCACTTCTGGCTCTCGCCATTAGTGCATTCGCGATAGGGACAACCGAATTTATCAGCGTCGGCCTTTTGCCGTTAATTTCTGACGATTTACACATTCCTGTAACAACAGCAGGATTGACCGTCTCCCTATACGCACTTGGCGTTACGTTCGGCGCGCCTATTTTAACTTCATTGACCTCAAGCATGTCACGAAAGACGCTATTGCTGTGGATCATGATCATATTTATCGCCGGAAATACGATGGCCGCGTCAGCCTCCAGCATCGGAGTTCTATTAGCAGCACGTGTGATATCCGCTTTTTCACACGGTGTGTTTATGTCGATCGGCTCGACAATCGCAGCCGATCTTGTCCCTGAAAATAAAAGGGCGAGTGCGATTTCCATTATGTTTACAGGACTTACCGTCGCAACCGTTACCGGCGTTCCTTTCGGCACGTTTATCGGCCAGCAGCTCGGCTGGCGGTTCGCCTTTATGGTTATTATTGCCGTCGGCATTATCGCTGTCATTGCAAATGGCATTCTTGTCCCTTCCAATTTACGAAAAGGGACGAAAACAACGATGCGGGATCAATTCAAGCTTGTGATAAATGGCCGTTTACTGCTTTTATTTGTCATAACAGCATTAGGATACGGAGGGACATTTGTTGTGTTCACTTATCTGTCTCCCCTGCTTCAGGAAGTGACAGGCTTTAAGGCCGGCACGGTAGCCATTATCCTGCTCGTATACGGAATTGCCATTGCCATCGGCAATATGATTGGCGGAAAGCTGTCCAATCGAAATCCGATCGGCGCGCTGTTTTATATGTTTATTATTCAGGCGATCGTCCTGTTTACGTTAACATTTACGGCTCCTTATAAAATTGCTGGCCTCATTACGATTCTCTTTATGGGCTTATTGGCCTTTATGAATGTGCCCGGCCTTCAAGTATATGTCGTCATACTGGCTGAACGTTTTGTACCAAGCGCAGTAGACGTAGCATCCGCGATTAATATTGCAGCATTTAACGCAGGAATTGCCCTAGGATCATTTTTGGGAGGCGTGATTACCGATTCCATCGGACTGATTCATACCGCATGGATTGGAGCTTTAATGGTAGCAGGAGCCGTTATCTTAACAGGCTGGAGCCGCCTTCTGGAAAAACAGGATCGGCAGGCAGCCTAACATTTCAATAAGGAGGAAACAAACATGACAACACATTTACAAGCAACAGCAACACTTCATAACGGGGTGAAAATGCCGTGGCTCGGCCTCGGTGTATTCCAAGTGGAAGAAGGGTCAGAACTCGTCAATGCCGTGAAAACCGCCATTGTTCACGGTTACCGCAGTATTGATACTGCCGCTATCTATGGAAATGAAGCGGGAGTCGGGGAAGGTCTCCGTCAAGGAATTGAAGCAGCCGGCATCACCAGAGAGGATTTATTTGTCACATCAAAAGTGTGGAATGCAGATTTAGGGTATGAGGAAACATTGGCTGCATTTGAAACAAGCCTGTCCAAACTCGGTTTGGACTATTTAGATCTATACCTCATTCACTGGCCTGTGGAAGGCAAATACAAAGAAGCTTGGAGAGCGCTTGAAACCTTGTATAAAGAAGGCCGTGTCAAAGCGATCGGTGTGAGCAATTTCCAAATCCATCACCTGGAGGATCTGCTGAAGGATGCTGAAATGAAGCCTATGATCAACCAAGTGGAATTCCACCCGCGTCTCACGCAAAAAGAGCTGATGGCTTATTGCAAAAAGCAAGGCATACAAATGGAAGCATGGTCACCTTTAATGCAGGGGCAATTGCTTGATCATCCCGAACTGACAGACATCGCGCAAGCTTATAACAAATCCGTCGCGCAAATCATTTTACGCTGGGATTTACAGCACGGCATCATCACCATTCCTAAATCAACAAAGGAACATCGAATTAAAGCGAACGCGAACATATTTGATTTTGAATTATCACAGGAAGACATGAACCGAATTGATGCGTTGAATGAAAATCTGCGCGTCGGTCCTGATCCGGACAATTTCGATTTTTAATCACAAAAACACCGTTCATCAATGAACGGTGTTTTGTTATGCCCAGCAGCTGAGAATTTCCTCAAGCTGCTGTTTTGTCTCTTCGAGTGTGCCGCTGTTGTCTATTACGTTATCCGCTCTTGACACTTTTTCCTCTAATGGCATTTGGGAGCGGATCCGGCTAAGCGCTTCTTCTTCCGTCAATTGGTTGCGCTTGATCAGACGCTCAAGCTGAAGCTCTTTTGTCACACTGACCACAATAATTTTATCAACTAAAGACTCCAATTTGCTTTCGAACAATAGCGGGATATCTAATACCACAAATGTCTCCTGATTTGCGATGGACTCATCACGCCGCTTGAGCATTTCCTCTCTGACCGCAGGATGAACAATTGAATTCAAAGCAAGACGCTTCTGTTCATTTGTAAAGACCAGCGCTCCAAGCCTTCTTCTGTCTATATCACCATTTTCGAGCAGAATGTCTTCACCAAATTCGTCAATGATCTGCCGGTAGGCCGGCATCCCTCTTTCTACCGCTTGTTTTGCAATGATATCCGCATCTATGACAGTGATTCCTTTATCTATCAGCATATTGGCAACCGTACTTTTGCCGCTTGCTATTCCTCCCGTTAAACCAATGACTAAGGTCAAGAGATCCACTCCTTTTTACAATTTCCAGAGCCCGATCGTGATCAGCAAAAGGCCCGGCAAAAATGCCATTTTATCAATCCATCTCCATTTAGACAGAATATGTCCGGCATTAATGCCGACTGACACAAACAGCGAACTCATAATCGCGACGGTTATGCTCATCGCAATGGGAGAAAAACCGAGAATGGCCGCTCCCATTCCTGCTCCGAAGGCATCAATCGACAGGGCGAATCCCAATAACACCGCTTCAATTCCAGTAATCACACCAGATTTGTCGATATCCGCACTCATCGGTTTTCTCAAAATATGGATCACAATGCCCAATGACCGAACCTCTAAATTAAGCAGTGTTTTTTCATGCAATAGGTATTCTTTGTCTTTTGCCGGCCTGAAAAATTGGTATAAAACCCATACGCCGATTCCAACCAATATTAACCCGCCAAGCTTCTCAGTCACATATACGGGAAAAAACTTGGTGAGAAAGCTTCCGATCAGCATGGAAATAAACATAACAGTGCCGGAACAGAAGGCAATGACGATAATGGCCTTTAGCGGTATCTTCATTTTTCGCAATCCATACGTAAATCCGACTGAAAAACTGTCCAAGCTGACAGCTAACGCCAGCAGCAGTATAGAAACCATTTGCATATTCGTTTCTTCCTTTCTGTTGGTGCTCTTGTATCAGATGTTAAATGCCCGGAGATTCATCACAATCATGTATATGGAAAAGTGATAAATCCGTGTTTCCGAAAAACGGCACTTCCTCTATAACAGAGCTACTGATATATGCACCGACAGCTTGGACGATGAAGCATTATTCTATTTTTTCTGGCACTTGGCGCAAAAATGCGTGCCTCTGCCTCCGACGACAATTTTTGTAATCATTGTTCCGCAATTTTTGCAGGGCTCATCTTTTTTTCCGTACACAAAATGCTGCAGCTGAAACATTCCGATTTCTCCTTGGGAATTGATATACGACCGGACAGTGCTTCCGCCGGCATCAATCGCTTCCTGAAGGGTATTTTTAATTTCAGCATGAAGTTTTTTGATTTTTTGATCTGACAGCTGATTTGCTTTTGTCTCGGGATGAACGCCCGCTCTGAACAGAGCCTCGTCCACATAAATGTTTCCGAGTCCGACGACCGTTTTCTGATCCAGAAGAGCAGTTTTGACAGCTCGGTTTGTTTTCTCCAGCCGCGCTTTCAAATACGCACTCGTAAATTCTTCTGCATCCGGTTCGGGTCCGAGCTGAGAAAGCGGCAGCTCCCCTGCTTCCTCTCCCGGTTTAAATAAATGCATGGTTCCGAATTTCCGAACATCCCTGTAACGCAGCTGGGTTCCGTCCGTCATCGTAAAAATGACATGCACGTGTTTATCGTCCGGCTCCTCCTCTTGGTGAAGGCCGTACTTTCCTTCCATACGAAGGTGGGAGACCATGACATAATGATCCAAGTTAAACAGTAAAAACTTTCCCCGTCTTCCGATGGACTGGATGGTTTCTCCCGCTAAGTTTCGCGCAAATTCCTCCGGTTCGGCAGGCCGTTTGATGATATTCGGCCATCTGATCTCTACCGATTTGATTGTTTTTCCTCTTACAAGCCCGGTCAGAGTGCGCCGGACGGTTTCAACCTCTGGTAATTCCGGCACATCCATCACTTCCTTTATCTCTGTTTATTTCGCATCGTACCAGGATGGGCCTGAAGCAAAGTCCACCTTTAACGGCACATCTAATGCAAGCGCATGCTCCATCACTTCTGGAACAAGCTTTTCAAGTATTTCAATTTCTTCCTTCGGCGCTTCAAAAATCAGTTCATCGTGCACTTGAAGCAGCAATCTTGTCTTCAGCCGCTTTTCTTTCAGCTTGGCTGCCATATCAATCATGGCTTTTTTAATAATATCCGCGGCACTTCCTTGAATTGGTGTATTCATTGCCGTCCGCTCCGCAAAGCTGCGAATATTAAAGTTTCGGCTCGTCAGTTCAGGGATATAGCGGCGGCGATGCAGCAGCGTGGTTACGTAGCCTTTTTGCTTCGCGTCCTGCACCGAGTCCTCCATATACGCTTTGACACCCTTGAAGCTTTCCAAATATCGGTCGATGAATGCCCCGGCTTCTTTCCTCGTAATGCCGAGATTCTGTGAAAGCCCGTAATCACTGATGCCGTATACGATCCCGAAGTTGACCGCTTTCGCCTGGCGTCTCATCGCCGATGTCACTTCATCCTCAGCGACATGGAACACATCCATTGCTGTTTTTGTGTGAATATCCATATCGTTTGTAAAGGCTTCGATCAAATTTTCATCCTTTGAAATGTGGGCAAGCACCCGCAGCTCGATTTGCGAGTAATCAGCCGCAAAAATGAGCCAGTCTTTTTCAGACGGAACAAAGGCCTGGCGGATCTTGCGCCCTTCCTCAAGCCTGATCGGTATGTTTTGCAGGTTTGGATCAGTCGAGCTGAGGCGCCCTGTTTGCGTTAAGGCTTGGTTAAAGCGTGTATGCACCTTGTGTGTATCTTTTTTTGTCACCTTTAAAAGCCCTTCGATGTATGTCGATTGCAGCTTGCCTATTTGTCTGTACTGTAAAATATAGTCGACAATATCATGTTTGTCAGCCAGCTTTTCAAGCACATCAGCAGATGTTGAATAGCCTGTTTTCGTTTTCTTCACAACTGGCAGGCCGATCTTTTCAAACAATATGACACCGAGCTGTTTAGGAGAATTGATATTAAACGGTTCGCCCGCAATCTCATGAATTTTTTCTTCATATTCCTTCAGCTTGGCGCTCAGTTCTTCTCCCATTCGTTTTAAGCGGTCAACATCAACCTTAACGCCTGTTGATTCCATTTCTCCGAGAATAAGCGCCAGCGGCATTTCCAGCTCCTCAAACAGCTCAAGCTGATCGTTGTTCTCCAGCTCCTGAACGAGCTTTTCCCGGAGGCTTTGAATGGCTAAAGCCTTTCTGACGAGATGCTCAGACAGTTCGCCTTCTGCCGGCACGGCGCGTTTTGCTCCCTTGCCGTAAACTGATTCATCACTTGAAACGATATGCAAACCGTAATCCTTAGCCACACTGGCAACGTCGTCATACGAATTGCCCGGATTAATGATATAAGCGGCAAGAACCGTATCAAACTCCGCACCTTTCAGCTCAATGCCCTGCCAGCGCAAAGCCACGACAGCCCGCTTGCTGTCAAAGACCCATTTTTTCTGATCGTCATTTTCCACCCATTCTTTAAACACATCAGACTCGACAGCAACGTCTTTTGGAATAAAGTAGGCTCCCGTTTCGTTCACTATCGAAAATCCGAGAATTGGCACTTCATGATAATTATCGCCAATCTGTTCAACGACAAATGAAGATGGAGAAACCAATATATCGCTAGTCACGTCGGTGACTGTTTTAACATCAATTTCTTCTAAGGACTGATCCTGCTCCGCCTCTACACCGTCTTCCCCGAGCCGTTCAAGAAGCGTATTGAACCCAAGGTCCTTAAAGATGGCAATCACCTGTTCACGATTAAAGCCTTGATATTCCAGGCCCGAAACGGATACCTCAATCGGCGCATCGGTCATAATCGTCGCCAATTCCTTGCTCATCAAGGCCTGATCCTTAAATTCTTCAAGCTTTTCCTTGAGTTTTTTTCCGCTTACCTCATCAATTGATTCGAGCAGCTTTTCAACAGAATGGAATTGCTTTAACAGCTTAATCGCGGTTTTTTCCCCGACACCCGGCACACCCGGGATGTTGTCAGAGGAATCCCCCATTAAACCCTTCATATCAATAATTTGGTCAGGCGTGAGTCCGTATTTCTCCTGGACGTGCTCTGGTGTGTAAAACTCAACATCGGTAATTCCTTTTCTCGTAATAGCAACCGTCGTCTGATCTGTTGCCAGCTGGGTTAAATCCTTATCTCCCGAGAAAACCTTTACCTCAAAGCCTTCCTTTTCAGCCGATTTCGCGAGTGTGCCGATAATGTCGTCAGCTTCGTATTGTTCCAGTTCGTAGCGGCTGATTTGATAGGCATCAAGCAGCTCGCGGATAAACGGCATTTGTTCTGAAAGCTCAGGCGGGGTTTTCTGTCTTCCGCCTTTATACTCTTTAAATGTGCCGTGACGAAACGTCGTTTTCCCGGCATCAAACGCAACCAGCATATGCGTCGGCTTTTCATCCTCAAGCATTTTCATCAAAATCATCGCAAAACCGTAAACTGCATTTGTATGAATTCCTTTATCATTGCTTAACAGCGGCAATGCAAAAAACGCCCGGTAAGCCAGACTGTTTCCGTCTACAAGCACTAATTTTTTTCGTTCCGTCATTCAATATCCTCCTAAGAAGCAACAGCTCCTGCTTCCATTCATCTCATAATAATAGTCTATAGCTTCTCTTATTTTAACAAAGTTCAATTTGAAAGGAAAATACGCGAACCGATGAGAACACACAAAAAAGGACGGGAACACAAAAAGGTTCCCGCCGTCAAAATTGGCTCCTTGGATGAAGGGGTTCTACTACATCCTACCAGCATAGGTTTAACAGTGCATGAAGATATTGTTAAAGCTTTGTAAACATTAGACAGGCTTTTCAGCAGCCCGCTTCAGCGTCACAGTAAACACAGTACCGCGGCCCGGCTCGCTAGTCACATCGATTTTTCCTTCATGAGCTTCTATTAAATGCTTTACAATCGCAAGACCGAGACCGGTCCCTCCCGAGTTTCTGCTTCTGTCTTTATCAACGCGGTAAAAACGTTCAAAGATGCGGGGAATTTCTTCTTTCTGGATGCCGATCCCGGTATCGGAAACTTCAATCTGAATCTCTGTTTCACCCGGCTTGACATTGATAGCTACCGATCCCTTCTCCGGTGTATAGGTTAATGCATTGTTTACGAGATTCAAAAACACCTGTTTTAGCCGGTACGGGTCGCCCGCTACATAGAGAGGGTCTTTCGGAACGTTCAGCTGTAAAGAGATACCTTTCTCCGTCGCTTTATGCTTAAGCAGCGTCTCAATATCAGCCAGCATTTTCGCTGCATCGAACGTTTCGATGCTGAGCGTAAAGTTTTGCTGCTCAATCTTAGAAAGATCTAGCAAATCCTGCACCAATGATTGAAGCCTTTTGCTTTCCTTTAAAATAATCGAGAGAAATTCTGAAAGCGCCTCTTTATCCTCCATCGCCCCGTCTAATAGCGTTTCCGTAAATCCTTTGATCGATGTAATCGGTGTTTTCAGCTCATGAGAAACGTTGGCCACAAAATCTTTTCTCATCTGCTCTAATTTTTTCGTTTCCGTCATGTCATGAAAAACGAGCACGATCCCTTTCCATTCATCATCCGGCCCCATAATAGGAACGCCGTCCACTTCAAAATAACGCCTTTCAATTTTGATCGGAAGTCTTAATAGCTTGCATTTCTTCGTCTCAGTCATAAAAATGTCTTCGACAAGCTGGATCACTTCTTCATGTTCAAATGCATCATGATAAAGACGGCGCAGCATCTGATTCGGATTGACATGAAACTGCTTCGCGTAAGACCTGTTGACGAGATTGATAAAACCTCTTCCATCAATCATAATCAGCCCGGAGCCGATGTTTTCAATCACAGTCAACAGACGGTCGCGCTGCATTTCCTGCGTCCTCGTCATTTCCATCAGATCAACGGCAAGGCTGTTCATGGCACGGCCAAGCTTGTCGGAACGCCTGATATAACCGCCGTATGTACGGGCATCGTAATTCCCCTTGGACAGCTCTGTTGCCATGTTTGTGGCTGCTTCAATAGATCTTTTGTAGCGAGAGGTCATATTAGAATAAAAGAAAACAATAATTATAAAAGCGGTACAAAGACTGGCTGTCAGCATGCCCCACATCTCGCCATTCAGACCTGAGCTTTCTTCACGGGAAGTAAGCAGCACATACCCCGTTTTTTCGCCTTTGCTCCTAAGCGAAAGCCCATAATAAAGCATATTCTCCTCTTTCGCGAGAACTCCCTCATGACCGGAGACAAGCGCCTGCACCTGCGAAGAATCCGCCGCGCTGCCGTCAGACCCGTACAGCACCTTTCCTTCTGTATCGATTACGGAGGCTTCTACATCAAGCGCACTGCCTGCATCTTTAATGACTTTCTCATTTGCCTGGTCATTCAGATTGCCGGCATCAAGCAGCGAAGCCATGTATTTGGCTTCCTTTTCAATGTGTTCCTCCGATTTTTTTTGATCAGAAGATTCAAAGAGCTGCTGTAAAAACAGCCCGAGTACACTAAACACCACAATCATACAGACAACGAGCACAGAAAAAAGGCGCACACGATATTTAATCATTCATTTTTGGCTCCTCCAATTTATACCCCAATCCCCTAATGGTTTTAATATAGATCGGTTTTTTTGTATTCGTTTCAATTTTGTCTCGAAGATGGCTGATATGCACATCAACAATTCTTGTATCTCCAGCAAAATCGTAATTCCAGACAGCGCTCAAAAGCAGATCTCTCGTCAGCACTCTGCCTTTATGTCTGCCTAAATACAAAAGCAGCTCAAATTCTTTCGGTGTCAGCTCAAGCTGATTTTCTTTAAAATAAGCTTCATAATGATCAGGCAGGATCTTCAAATCGCCGATAACAATCTGCCCTTCGGTTTCCTCGTTTTTCATGTCATTAGAGGGTGCAGCCATTTCAGAACGCCTTAAAATAGCTTTTACTCTTGCATTGACTTCTCGAGGGCTGAAAGGCTTGGTCATATAATCATCAGCACCAAGCTCAAGCCCTAATACTTTGTCAAATTCTTCATCCTTCGCTGTCAGCATTAAAATAGGAAACATGAGTTTTTGCTGTCTCAGCTGCTTGCATACTTCAATTCCATCCAGCTTTGGAAGCATCACATCAAGCACAATCAAATCAGGATTTTCTGTTTCCGCTCTTTTGAGTGCTTCTTCTCCATCCGAAGCAGTAATAACCTCATAGCCTGACCGCTCCAAATTGTACTGCAAAAGTGTAACGATAGATTCTTCATCATCCACAACTAAAATTTTCTTGTTCATGCTGTGCCTCCAGTATCTTAATTCCCCGACATCCTATTTCTCTATTTTATGTCATCTTACCATGTTTCATGATTTTATTTTATCGAAAGCCGGACATTCCGACAATTCGCCTTTTACATCATTTTAAAAGAAAAATACAAGAGGCAGCTGAGGAATACAAGGAAGCGCTTTCATTTCTTAATAAAAAGAGAAAGGCTTCGATTAAACCAGCCTTTCTCTTTTTATTTTAGGATAATACTTTCATCACATTTTTGACAGATTCAACTGATTTATTCAGCTGTTCTTTTTCGTACTCTGTCAATTCAAGCTCAATGATTTGTTCAAGTCCGTTTCCGCCGACAATTGTCGGAACACCAAGGTAAATGCCTTCATAGCCGTATTCCCCTTCAAGATAAGCAATTGTCGGAAGGACGCGGCGCTGATCTTTTAAGATCGCTTCGATCATTTCTGTCAGAGAAGCCGCAGGCGCATAATACGCGCTTCCGTTTCCTAAAAGATTCACGATCTCGCCGCCGCCTTTTCTTGTGCGCTCCACAATGGCGTCAATCCGGTCTTTTGGAATGAGGGTTTCAAGCGGGATACCGCCAGCATAAGAATAACGTACAAGCGGCACCATATCGTCACCGTGTCCACCGAGAACAAAACCGGTCACATCTTTCACTGACAAGTTTAATTCCTCAGCCACAAACGTTCTGAATCTTGCCGTATCAAGCACACCAGATTGGCCGATCACGCGCTCTTTCGGGAAGCCAGACTCTTTATATACTGCGTATGTCATTGCATCAACAGGGTTTGTCAAAACCACAATGATAGAGTCAGGAGAATATTTCACGATTTCTCGTGTTACGCTTCTCATAATTTTTTCGTTTGTAGAGACTAAATCATCCCTGCTCATACCAGGTTTTCTTGCGATACCGGCTGTAATGACAACAATGTCAGAACCCGCAGTATCCTCATAATTAGATGTACCCGTAATTTTCGCGTCAAAGCCTTGAACCGGGCTGGCTTCCAGCATATCAAGGGCTTTTCCTTTCGTCGGGTTCTCCAATTGCGGGATATCAACGAGAACAACGTCCGCCAGCTCTTTTTGAGCGGTTAAGAAAGCTGTTGTCGCTCCGGTAAAACCTGCTCCGATAACAGAAACTTTTTTACGAGTATTTCCCATGTCTCTCTTCTCCTTTATGGCTAATTTTAGGCTTTTTCCTAGCTTAGTCCATGTTTTTAATTAATTCTTCTCCGAACTCTGAACATTTAACTTCAGTCGCGCCGTCCATTAATCTGGCAAAATCGTAAGTTACGACTTTAGAAGCGATTGTTTTTTCCATAGATGTAATGATTAAATCAGCCGCTTCATTCCATCCTAAATGCTCAAGAAGCAGCACACCTGAAAGAATAACTGAAGATGGGTTTACCTTATCAAGTCCGGCGTATTTAGGAGCCGTTCCATGTGTCGCCTCGAAAATCGCATGTCCTGTTTCGTAGTTGATGTTCGCACCAGGAGCAATACCGATTCCGCCTACTTGCGCCGCAAGAGCGTCAGAAATATAGTCTCCGTTAAGGTTCATTGTTGCAACAACATCAAATTCGCTTGGACGTGTCAGGATCTGCTGAAGGAAAATATCAGCAATGCTGTCTTTGATAATGATTTTGCCTGCTGCTTCTGCTTCGCTTTGCGCTTTATTAGCGGCGTCTTTTCCGTCTTTTTCAGCAATGCGGTCATATTCAGCCCATGTGAAGACTTTTTCGCCGTATTCTCTCTCTGCAAGCTCATAGCCCCAGTTTTTGAAGGCGCCTTCCGTGAACTTCATGATGTTTCCTTTGTGTACAAGCGTTACAGACTTGCGGCCGTGCTCAATCGCATAATCAATTGCCGCTCTGACCAGACGGCTTGTTCCTTCTTCAGAAACAGGCTTAATACCGATACCTGACGTTTCAGGGAAACGAATTTTGTTGACATTCAATTCATTTTGCAGGAAGCTGATGAGCTTTTGCACTTCTTCAGAGCCTTTTGCGTACTCGATGCCTGCGTAAATATCTTCTGTATTTTCACGGAAGATGACCATGTCAGTATCTTCAGGGCGTTTTACCGGAGACGGCACTCCAGTAAAATATCTTACCGGTCTCAGGCAAACGAATAGGTCAAGCTCTTGTCTTAGCGCTACGTTCAAAGAACGGATACCGCCGCCGACAGGTGTCGTTAACGGGCCTTTAATCGCGATGAAATATTCGCGGATGACATCTAATGTTTCAGCAGGAAGCCACTCTCCTGTTTTATTATAAGCCTTTTCTCCGGCATAAACTTCTTTCCACGTAATTTTCTTTTCACCTTTATATGCTTTTTCTACTGCAGCTTCCAAAACTTTTGAAGCCGCATTCCAAATATCAGGACCGGTTCCGTCTCCTTCAATAAACGGGATAATCGGGTTGTTTGGTACGTTTAATACTCCATTAGAGACTGTAATTTTTTCACCTTGTGCCACAATAAAAACCTCCCAGTATGTAATTCATATTTAGAAAACATTTTATTTTTCTTATATAGAAAACAAAATGATTTTTCTCAACATTCTAAAGTGTAAACTATCTTTGATGTTCTGAACAAGAGGCTAACTTCATTACCATAAGCCAGCCTCCCATGGTTCTTTAGGTTCTTTAGGCTCTTTCTTCAATCGGAACAAAAGTTTGTTTGTCAGGGCCTGTGTAATCTGCACGCGGGCGGATCAGGCGGTTATTGTCGTACTGCTCAAGGATATGAGCGAGCCAGCCGGACATTCTGCTCACAGCAAAAATCGGTGTAAACAGGTCATGGTCAATTCCGAGGCTGTGATAAACAGAAGCGGAATAAAAATCAACGTTAGGCGGAAGCTTTTTTTCTGATGTCACGATTTCTTCGATGCGAATCGACATGTCATACCATTTGCTTTCGCCAGTCAGGTTGGTCAGGCGTTTACTCATTTCTTTTAAATGTTTGGCGCGTGGATCGCCATGCTTATAAACGCGATGGCCGAAGCCCATTATTTTTTCTTTCTTTTCCATCTTGGCGCGAACGAAAGGCTCGACATTCTCCACTTCGCCAATCTCTGTCAGCATTTTCATGACGCCTTCGTTTGCTCCGCCGTGAAGCGGGCCCTTCAGTGCGCCGATTGCGGCAGTAATGCCTGAATAGATATCAGAAAGTGTTGCGACGCAGACCCTTGCTGTGAACGTTGACGCGTTCAGCTCGTGATCGGCATGTAAAATCAGCGCTTTGTTGAAAGCTTCAACCTCAATTGGCGAAGGCTCTTCACCGTTTAATGTGTAGAGAAAATTCTCGGCAATGCCGTAGTCTTCTCTTGGTTCAACAGGCTCAAGACCTTTGCGGATTCTGGAAAACGCTGCAACCAAACCAGGCACCTTTGCCTGAAGGCGGATCGCCTTTCTGTAGTTGGCTTCCGGGTTCATGGTATCAGCCTCGCTGTCAAGCAGGCCTAGTAAAGAAATCGCTGTCCGAAGAGCAGCCATGGGATGAACATTTTCGAGGGAATAAGATTTGAAGTGCTCAATAATTTCTTGCGGAACGGCAGCTTCTTTTGCTAACTGCTGTTTTAACTCATCAAGCTCTTTTTTGTTTGGCAGCCTTAAGTGCCAAAGTAAGTAAATGATTTCTTCAAAACTCGCATTCTCTGTCAAATCATCGATATCATACCCCACATATGTAAGGGTATCATCAATAATCGAACTAACAGATGATGTTGTTGCTACAACCCCTTCAAGACCGCGTGTCGCTGTCATATATAACATCTCCTTTTCAATAAATTTCCCCTTTAAGAGTGTTGTAAAAACATGAGGCTAACTTAAAAAGCATGTTGTAAGTATTTCTCCCCCCAAAAGAAAATGCTTACATTTTACAGCCTGCTGGTGCTGAAACCCTTTGCTTATGAAAGAACATAACAAATTCTTATAAGCTTTTTTAAGTTTGTGCCTATTCCTATTATAAACAATAATCAGACATTTGTTAAATGTTTACCTATAATTTTTTTTTTTCATTTTATGATTTTCCCGAAAAAACGCCTTTATTTGCGGGTTTTCGGCATAAAAAAAAAAGCGGCAGCAAGCCGCTTTTTTTCATGAAGTGAACAGTTTTACGAGCTGCATCGCAATATAAGCAATCCCCGCTCCGATCAGCGGACCCACTGCGACTCCGCCAAAAAGCGCGACTGCAAGTATGGTTCCGATGACAAGAGCAGTGGTGATGTGAGGGTCATTTTCCAGCAGGGTCAAGCCATTTTTGGCAATCAGCGCAACGGCAATTCCCGCCCCCAATGCAATCCATGCATAAGAAGAACGCATTGCCTCACCAAGCTGTTTAAATCCAATCTCTCCTGTGGCGATTGGTACAAGAACAGCTATTGTGATAACGGTCACGCCCCAGTTGATGCCTTTTGACTGGATAGTCGGAAAAAATTTTTGGTCAAGTCCCACGATTTTGATGATCAAAAGGACGGATACAGCAAAAAGCAGTGATTGATTTTTTGCGATAAGTGCAATAGCCAAGAGTAATATTAAAAATAAATTCGCTTGTGTAAACATGCGTCATCCCTCCTTTAAAATGAATGTATTCATATTCAGCCGGACCGTGAATAAACATAACAATAGGACATGCTGACGAGAGGAGGATCGTTTTTGTGAATCAATCCTATATCACTATTTTTTTCCGAACCCTCTTTGTCGTGTCGCTTACCGCAGGATCGGCAGCTGCTGTTTATTATTCATTTCCGTTAACATATCCGTTCCTCATTGCCCTTATTCTTTCAACAGCGATTCACCCTGTTGTAGACTACCTGGACAAGGTGACCGGATTTCCGCGAACTTTAAATGTCATCGGCGTGCTTACCTTTTTTCTGCTGGCAGCGTTCGGTGTGCTGACCATTGTGGTAGCAGAAATTGTAACAGGAACTGCGTATCTTGCAAAAACCCTTCCGCCTCATATCAGCACGTTTATCTCTTATTGTGAAAAGCTGTTTACCACTCATATCCAGCCGCTCTATCACGAACTGACAGTTTTATTTCATGAATTGGAGACCAACCAGCAGGCTTCCATCGTCACGCACATTCAGGCACTTGGAGACTCCGCTGCCAAAAATGCTGGACTGCTGCTGTCTCACATTCTGGAAATGATTCCGAAATTTTTCGCGCTGCTTCCGAATACCGCGGCTGTTTTGATATTTTCACTTCTTGCTACATTTTTTATGACAAAGGATTGGCACAAACTGAAAGCGATGCTCGTATCAGTGCTGCCCGATCGAATAACAGAAAACGGAAAGGCGATCAGCAGCGAGTTAAAAAAAGCAATGACCGGTTTTATTAAAGCGCAGGCTGTTCTTGTACTCCTTACAATGATTATTGTATTCTTTGGTCTTTCTCTCTTAAAGGTTGAACATGCAGCAACGATTGCTTTTTTAATCGGACTAGTGGATCTTCTCCCGTATTTAGGAGCAGGATCCGTTTTTGTGCCGTGGATTTTGTATTTATCAATTACAGGCCAGCTTCCCCAAGCAATTGGAATTGGTGTTCTGTACCTTGTTGTACTTGTTCAGCGTCAGCTGACAGAGCCGAAAATATTAAGCAAATCAATCGGAATAGACCCGTTGGCAACACTCATTGCCCTCTTCGCCGGATTTAAATTGTTCGGATTTTTAGGACTGATTGCCGGTCCTGCTGTTCTCGTTGTCATACAGGCTTTTATTACAACAGGTGCCTTAAAAGAAATATGGTCCTACATCACGATCCAGCAAAAATAAAACAGCAGCCCATGATGCAGGCTGCCGTTTTTCATTTTATAATGATCCGCTTATTCTTCGACATGCCTCTCAGCCATTTGAACAGGATCGGCTTACACCAGCTGCGGGTGAACGGGATAAGCAGGCATGCGCCGGCCAGGTCTGATAAAAAGCCTGGAAGCATCAGCAAAAGGCCGCCAATAAAGATGCACAGGCCGTCAGCAATCGCTTCACCAGGCATCTTGCCATATTGAAGGTCACGCTGAACCTTGAAGTAAACTTCAGTTCCTTGTTTTTTGGCAGCTGCTGCCCCAATGATCCCGGTCAGAATCATCAAAAGGACCGTCGGAAGAATGCCGATCAGCTTGCCCGAAAATAGAAATATGCCGATTTCAATTGCCGGAAACACAATAAAAAGCAAAAATAAAAACCTCATCTCCAGCCCCCCACATGTGTAAAACGCCTTCGTTCAAAAATAGTGCCAAATAGAGAAAAAGGAAGGGAATACGCCCCCTTCCCTTTTCAGATGTGATTAAAGTACACTCGCACGGCCTTGGTAGACTGCTCCTCTAGAAGCATCAACCGTAATATCCTGGCCTTCTGTCAAAATGGATGTCGCATTTTCCAAACCAACAATAACCGGAATGCCGAGGCTTAATCCGACTACTGCAGCATGGCTTGTCAAGCCGCCCTCTTCTGTAATTAGAGCAGACGCTTTTTCAAGAGACGCGATCATGTCACGGTCAGTGCTAGTTGTAACCAAAACCGCGCCGTCAGTCATTTTTTGTTCGGCTTCTTTCGCGTTTTGCGCAATGACAACCGGACCGTAAGCTGATTTGCGTCCGATACCTTGGCCTTTAGCGATGATATTGCCGACAGTATGAACTTTCATCAAATTCGTTGTTCCTGACTCACCGACAGTGCCTGCTGTAATGACGATCAGATCACCATTTTTCACAATTCCGCTGTGTAATGATTTTTGCACAGCATCTTCCAGCATCTCATCAGTTGAGCTTGCATTTTGACCGCTTTCTGCGAAAACGCCGGATACAAGAGCGAGCTTTCTGGAAACAGACTCATTTACAGTCACAGCGACAATCGGTGCCTGCGGGCGGTATTTAGCAATCATACGCGCTGTATGGCCGCTTTCAGTCGGAGTCACAATCGCAGTAGCATTCAAGTTAATGGCTGTATGTGCAACAGATTGGCCAATTGCATCAGTAATCGTCATGCCTACTTGGTCTCTGCGTTTTGAAAGAATCTCTTTGTAATTCAGCGCCTCTTCAGAACGTGATGCGATATTGTGCATCGTTTGAACCGCTTCAACCGGATAGTTTCCGGCAGCTGTTTCACCAGAAAGCATGATTGCATCTGTGCCGTCGAAAATTGCGTTTGCGACGTCACTCGCTTCCGCACGAGTCGGACGCGGGTTGCGCTGCATGCTATCAAGCATTTGTGTGGCTGTAATAACCGGTTTGCCCAGTGCGTTGCATTTTTTGATCAGTTCTTTTTGCACAAGCGGCACTTCTTCAGCTGGAATCTCCACACCTAAGTCTCCGCGCGCAACCATTAAGCCGTCAGACACTTCGAGAATAGAATCGATGTTGTCTACGCCCTCTTGGTTTTCAATTTTAGGGATAATTTGAATATCCTGAGCGTTATGCTCCTCAAGAAGTTCACGGATTTCAAGCACGTCAGTAGAACGGCGTACAAAAGACGCAGCGATGAAATCTACCCCTTGCTCAATACCGAAAACGATGTCTCTCGCGTCTTTCTCAGTAATACCAGGAAGATTGACGCTGACACCCGGTACGTTAACGCCTTTTTTGTTTTTCAGTGTTCCGTTGTTTAGTACTTTTGTTTTGATTTCGCGTTTAGCGGCATTCACTTCAAGTACCTCAAGACCGATAAGTCCGTCATCTAAAAGAATCGTTGAGCCTTTTTCAACGTCCTCTACTAAACCTTCATACGTCACTGAAATTTTATCAGTTGTTCCAATTACCTCGTCCATTGAAACGATAAGCTCTTTGCCTGTTTCAAGCTCAATAGCACCGTTTTCCATTGTATGTGTACGGATTTCAGGGCCTTTTGTATCAAGCAGGATTCCAACGTTTTTGCCAAGCTTTTTGCTCGCTTCGCGGATATTTTTAATACGTGCTCCGTGCTCCTCGAAATCTCCGTGAGAAAAATTCAAACGAGCCACATTCATTCCTGACTCCATTAATTTCGTAAGCATTTCAATACTTTCACTTGCCGGACCGATGGTACAAACAATTTTTGTTTTTCTCAATTCGTTCACTTCCTTCTAAAATCTTCAGCCTTCTGCTGCAGTCTTAAATAGACAGTTCTTTTGAAAGCTGATACATGTTTTGCTCAACTGTGTGTTTTTTATCCAGTATTTCTATAATATCATGGTCTACAAGCTTATTGTTTTGTATACCTACACAGCGTCCGCCTTTTCCTTCAAGCAGCAGTTCAACCGCATACGCGCCAAGTCGGCTTGCCAGCACACGGTCAGCAGCACTTGGAGAACCGCCGCGCTGGATATGGCCTAATACCGATACCCTAGTTTCAAGATTTGTTTCTTCTTCAATGCGTTTCCCGAATTCAACACCGCTGCCTACCCCTTCGGCAACGATAATAATACTGTGTTTCTTCCCGCGCTCATGACCGCGTTTTAGTCGGGCAATGATTTCGTGCATGTCGTAATCAGCCTCAGGAATCAAGATTGATTCCGCACCGCCTGCAAGTCCGGCCCATAATGCAATATCACCGGCGTGGCGGCCCATTACTTCGATCACATATGTACGTTCATGTGAAGTCGCTGTATCGCGAATCTTATCAATTGCGTCAATTACTGTATTTAAAGCTGTGTCGAAACCGATTGTAAAATCAGTACCCGGAATGTCATTATCAATTGTACCCGGTACACCTACACATGGAAACCCATGCTCCGTTAATTTTTTCGCACCCATGTATGAGCCGTCTCCGCCGATAACGACAAGCCCTTCGATACCAAGCTTCTTCAAGTTTTCTATCCCTTTTTCACGGCCTTCAACCGTTTTGAATTCAGGACATCTTGCTGTATAAAGCTTTGTTCCTCCGCGATGAATAATATCACCTACAGAACCGAGCTCTAGCTTTTCAATCTTTCCGTTGATCAATCCTGAGTATCCGTTATAAATGCCGTAAACTTCAACGTCATGATAAATCGCTTTTCTGACAACTGCGCGAACTGCTGCATTCATTCCCGGGGAATCCCCGCCGCTCGTTAATACCCCTATACGTTTCATTCTCCATTCACCTCAGCAAACATATATGATTAAAACATAACATGATCATTGCCCTAAAAACAATGATAAGGGATCTCCATCCTCCCTATGAAACCTTACCTATTATACAATTAAATAAATTGTTTTTAAATAAAATTTAAGGAATGTCACAAAAAATAAACGTGAGCCAAAGGCTTCACGTTTATTTAGTTTACCCCGATATATTGATCTTCAATCGATACTTTCCCAATTGCTTTGTATTTTTCATAGCGCTGCTGAATTAATTCTTCTTCATTCAGCTTCAGCAAAGTCTTTAACGATTGTTTAAGGGTTTCATCCATGTAGCTTGCCTGCAGCTTAATATCGTGGTGCGCTCCGCCTTTTACTTCTTTTATCATATGATCTATAATTCCTAATTCCTTTAAGTCTGGCGCAGTGATTTTCATGGTTTCCGCTGCTTTTTTGGCAAGACTGGAGTCCTTCCATAAGAGTGCCGCAGCACCTTCAGGAGAAATAACAGAATAAGTAGAGTTTTCTAGCATATGCAAGTGGTTGCCCACACCTAAACCCAGAGCTCCGCCGCTTCCGCCTTCACCGATGACGATACAAATAACAGGCACTCTAAGGCCGGCCATTTCAAAGAGGTTTTTGGCAATTGCTTCGCTTTGTCCTCTTTCTTCAGCTGCTCGTCCAGGGTATGCCCCTTTCGTGTCAATAAAACAGATAATCGGTCTGTTAAATTTATCAGCCTGTTTCATCAGACGAAGCGCTTTACGATAGCCCTCAGGATGAGGCATTCCAAAGTTGCGGACAAGGTTTTCCTTCGTGTCTTTCCCGCGCTGATGACCGATAACTGTCACAGGCAGGCCGTGAAACTTGGCAATACCGCCGACAATGGCTTCATCGTCTCCGTACGCTCTGTCTCCGTGACATTCAAAAAAGTCTGTAAACAGGTATTGAATATAATCAAGTGTTGTCGGACGGTCCGGCAGACGTGCGATTTGAACCCGGTCCCAAGGCTTCAGATTTTTATAAATATCATCCTGAAGCTTAGCTAGACGGTCTTCAAGCCGTTCGATTTCTGCACTCAGATCCATTTCCGAATCCTGGGTGAATTTCTTCAATTCGGCAATTTTGGTTTGCAACTCAATCACCGGTTTTTCAAATTCTAATCTTGCAGCCACTCAATGTCACCTCCTGTTTGATGCATATCCAGCAGATTTTCTAACGTTTTTTTCATGTCGTCGCGGTGAATAACCGCATCAAGCTGTCCATGTTTTAATAAGAATTCCGCTGTTTGGAAGTCCTCCGGCAGTTTTTCGCCTATTGTCTGTTCGATAATCCTTCTTCCGGCAAAACCGATCAGCGCGCCAGGCTCCGCGAAATTATAATCGCCAAGAGAAGCAAAGCTTGCAGATACCCCGCCGGTAGTCGGGTGCGTCATGACTGAGATAATGAGACCCTGTTCCTCACTGAATAATTTTAAGGCAGAGCTTGTCTTTGCCATTTGCATAAGGCTTAATATGCCTTCCTGCATCCTTGCACCGCCGGAAGCAGTAAAAATAATAAACGGAACTTTATCCGCTTTTGCTTTTTCAATCGCAAGCGTGATTTTTTCGCCGACGACAGAGCCCATGCTGCCCATTCGGAATGTAGAATCCATTACCGCGACAACAGCAGGAAATCCCCCGATCGTGCCCTTGCCTGTCACAACAGCCTCGTTTAAGGATGTTTTCTCGCGATCCTTTTCAAGCTTTTCCAGATATCCCGGGAAACCGAGCGGGTTTTCCGATAACATCCCCTGATTGAATTCTTCAAAGGACTTTTCATCCATCAAGCTTTCGATACGCTGTTTTGCGTTCATCGGGAAATGATAATCGCAGTTCATGCATACCCGCATATTTTTATCCAACTCTTTAGTGAGCATGATTTTTTTACACTTAGGACATTTTGTCATAATGCCTTCCGGAACATCGTGCTTCGCTTGTTCTGACGGTACGGAAGCATACTTTTTCTTTTTAGTGAATATATCCTTTAACAAATGATTACCTCCCTTTTGTGAAGGGTTCTCTTCACCGCATGCCATCCAGACAGATAGACTTGCTAATAACTTTACCGAAACTATTGTACTTTTTTTGTCAAACGCTGTCATCCTCAATTCGACAACTTTCTATCCGCAGAGGTGTGCGAACAGCTCATGGTAAACCTAAGAAGTCGTTGAAACAGCAAGGTTGGTAACGTATTCATAATTCATGTTAAACTCGGCTGAAATTTTTTTAAGACCTGACCCCCAAAAAATTTCAGCCGCAAGTTTAACTTGAGAACAGCGCGCCGGTCTCCGCCAACGCGCTGCCATTTTTGGAATGAATTAAAATTATTCGCCAATAATCGTAAGTTTCCTGGTTTTTTCTGCAACTTCTTCAGGATCTACAGTAATTCTTGCCACTCCTGTTTCCATCGCCGCTTTTGCCACAGCCTTAGCCACAGCAGGCGCAACACGTTTATCAAACGGTGCAGGGATGACGTACTCAGGGCTAAGCTCATCTTCTGATACGAGTGAAGCAATGGCTTCAACCGCTGCAATCTTCATTTCTTCGTTAATGTGAGTTGCGCGCACGTCAAGTGCTCCGCGGAAAATTCCCGGGAAGGCAAGCACATTGTTTACTTGGTTCGGGAAATCTGAACGGCCTGTTCCGATAACGCTCGCACCAGCTTCACGCGCATCTTCCGGCATAATTTCCGGATTCGGGTTTGCCATTGCGAAAATGATCGGATCTTTCGCCATGCTTTGTACCATTTCTTTTGTTAGCGCGCCTTCGACAGACACACCGATAAATACGTCAGCACCAGCGATCACATCTTTCAAAGAACCGTCTTTACGGTCTTGGTTTGTGAATTTCGCCACTTCGTTTTTAACATCGTTCATACCGTTTGGACGCCCTTCATAAATGGCTCCTTTTGAATCGCACATTACGATGTCGCGCACGCCGAAATGGTAAAGAAGTTTGATGATTGCAATACCTGCAGCACCGGCTCCGTTAGCCACAACTTTAATGGAAGACATGGATTTTCCAGACAATTTCAGCGCGTTTACAAGGCCCGCTACTGTTACAATCGCTGTGCCGTGCTGATCATCATGGAAAACCGGGATGTTCGTTTCTTTTTTCAAACGCTCTTCAATGATGAAGCAGTTTGGCGCCGCAATATCTTCAAGGTTGACACCGCCAAATGTCGGTTCTAGCAATTTAACGGTTTCAACGATTTTATCAACATCATTTGTGCCCAAAGCAATTGGGAACGCGTCTACGCCGGCAAAGCTTTTGAAAAGAACGGCTTTACCTTCCATTACAGGGAGTGCGGCTTCAGGGCCGATATTTCCAAGGCCGAGCACAGCTGTACCGTCTGTCACAACTGCTACCATGTTCCCCTTCATTGTATAATCATATACTTTGTTAATGTCTTCATGAATATCCTTACATGGTTCTGCTACACCCGGGGAATAAGCAAGGCTTAAATCTTTCGCATTTTTAACCTCTACTTTAGATTTGGATTCGAGTTTTCCCTGGTTCACTTTATGCAGATGTAATGCTTCTTCTCTTAATGACATTCTCCTAAACACTCCTTAATGAAATTTTTTGATTCGTATGCTGCTGCATTGATTGCTGCATTCTGCGGAGTTGATCTATCAGAATATTTAAACAGAGTAACATAATTGCTCCAATTGTATAACAAAAAGAGAATGGTTACCACTGTTTTAAAACGACGTTTTTTTGACCTAACAGCTCTTTTAAGCGGTATAACACCTGGTGATCCGCCTCGATATGGAACTCCTCAGGAAGCTTTATCGTCTGTTTTTGCCTTTCATAATAGAGATAAACGCCGGTTTCCCCCTTATGCTCCAGCAAAATGCGCTTTATCTTTGTCAGGATCTCCTGACTGTGCTGACTGCTTTCTATTTTAATATAAACCGATGGCGCTTTTTCAGCATTCATATTTTCCAGCAATTCCGCTCTGGACATAATAAACTGGGCTTTTTCCTGCCTGATTTCACATTTCCCTGCTGTGAACAATAGAGCGCCCTCTCTTAAAACGGGAGAAAGCTGTCTGAATTGTTCAGGGAACACAACGGCTTCCATCTCACCGGTCTCATCGCTTAACGTTAAAAACGCCATGTTTTGACCTGTTTTTGTCCGAATCGTTTTGATTTTCGTCAGCAGGACACCGAGTGAAACCTGCTTTTTAACAGTTTGCTGAGCCTGCTGAATGGATACCGCTCCGCGCGCTGTCAGCTGGTTTCGGAAGGCAGAGAGCGGATGATTTGAAAAATAAATACCGAGCGTTTCTTTTTCAAATGCAAGAATATCCACAAGCGGGAGCTCCTCGGTCTCCACATACTTCGGTTTAATGGAAAACGATTCATCTAAAAACAATCCCATTTGGTCATCGTCCGCGGCGAAAAGCTCGGCATGCTCTAACGCAACGTCAATCGATGCGAGCAGTGTGGCCCGGTTTTGAGCGAATTCATCCATTGCACCAGAAAATATGAGCGCTTCAAGCGTTTTGCGGTTTACGCTTTTTGACGGCACACGAAAGCAGAAGTCGAAAAGATCTTCGAATGGTTTCTCTTTTCTGGCTTTATATATATCTTTGACTGCTGAGACGCCTACACTTTTTATCGCACGGAGGCTGTACCTGACAGCTCCGTCTTCAACTGTAAACGGATAACTGCTTTTGTTCACTGACGGAGGAAGGATACGAATCCCGCTCCCCTTCGCTTCGTATAGATATTGAGCTATTTTATCCTCATTGCCAATGACGCTTGTAAGCAATCCGCACATAAAATATAAAGGATAATGAGCCTTCAAATAAGCAAGCTGGCAGCCGATCATGCTGTATGCCACCGCATGGCTTCTGTTGAAGCCATAGTTTGCGAATTTGACGATTAAATCGTAGACTTCATTTGCAGTGTCTACAGAATACTCCTTTTTTAAGCACCCTTCAACAAAATGGCTTCGCTCTCGGTCAAGAATGTCTTTCTTTTTTTTGCTGACTGCACGTCTGAGCAGGTCCGCCTCTCCTAAAGAAAATCCTGCCATACGTGACGCAATCACCATAATTTGCTCTTGATAAACGATGACGCCATACGTATCTTCCAATATCTCTCTTAAATCTTCATGGGGATAATGGACCGGCACCCGCCCATGCTTACGGTCGATAAATAACGGAATGTTTTCCATCGGACCGGGCCGGTACAGCGCGTTTACCGCGACAATATCTTCTAATCCTGAGGGCTTAAGCCTTTTCAGAACGCTTCTCATTCCTGAGGATTCAAGCTGAAAAATCCCTGTCGTATCCCCTTTTGACAGCAGAGAGAATGTTTTTTCGTCTTGATAAGAAATACTCGAAAGATCTATTTTCATATTTTTTTCTTTTTCAATCATTGAAGTGATGGACTCGATGAGTGTCAGGTTGCGCAAGCCTAAGAAATCCATTTTCAAAAGGCCCAGATCTTCGAGGTGATCCATCGCGTATTGCGTTAAATAGATCCCTTCATGTCCTTCCTGAAGCGGGACAACATCTGTTAACGGTTCCTCACTCAGGACAACGCCGGCCGCGTGGGTTGACGTATGCCTCGGAAGACCTTCTATTTTTCTGGCAATCGTAAAGACTTGCTGAAGCAGACTTGACTCACTGAGCCGCTTATTCAGCTCCGGCGATTGTTTTCTCGCATCATCCAAGGTCATGCCCGGCCTTGAAGGAATGAGCTTCGCAAGCTGATCCGCTTCCTTCGGGCTTACACCGTATACCCTTCCGACGTCCCGAAGCGCTGCTTTTGCCGCCAGCGTCCCGAAGGTAATAATCTGGGCGACGTGCATGGCGCCATATTTCTGCTGAACGTATTGAATGACCTCGTCCCTTCTCGTATCCGGAAAGTCGATATCAATATCCGGCATACTGATTCGCTCCGGGTTTAAAAACCTCTCAAATAACAGGTGATGCTTGATCGGGTCAACGTCCGTGATATAGAGAACATAAGCCACGAGCGATCCCGCCGCAGAACCCCTTCCCGGTCCTGTCACAATCCCTTTTTCGTGGGCGTGCTTCATAAAATCCCATACGATCAGAAAATAATCGCTGAACTTCATTCGCTTGATGACATCAAGCTCATATTGAAGACGTCGAATATACCGTTCATCAAGTGTATCAAAGCGGCTGCGGAGCCCTGTCATACAAACATCCGTCAAATAATCATCCGCGGATGTACCGTCTGGAGTCGGAAATGACGGCAGGCGGGTCTGTCCGAGGCTGACGTCAACCCGGCATTGTTCTGCAATCTCAACAGATGCTTGCAATGCCTCAGGATGCTCTTGATATAGAACACGCATTTCATCAATGGATTTCAAATCGAGATCCGGCATCTCTTCGTCTGATGCCTCAGTAAGCTTTTCACCTGACTTTATCGCTTTCAAACAGCGATAGGCAGCCTGATCTTCTTTCCTAATGTAATGAACATCGCCTGTCGCCGTGACCGGAATTCCCGTTTCTTCAGACAGCCGGAGGATTTGCTCAGATAAGAATTTATTTTCTTTAAACGGCTGAAAGGATAAATAAAAAGCGCCTTTTCCGAATATAGACTGAAAATGAAGTGCTGCTTGAGCGGCTTGGTCAAACAGACCTCCTTCAAGCAGCATTTCAATATAGCCCTTCTCGCCGGGGGTAATTGCGATAATACCTTCGCGATAGCTGTTAAGCCATTTTGGCTTCAGGCCGTTTTTTGATTTCGATTGCAGGACGCTGCTGATTTTCAGCAGGTTTTGATAGCCTGTATTTGATTTTGCCAGCAGGACGAGCGGGTAGGCTTCGAGCTCGTCATCATCTGTGAAAACAGAAGCCGTCAAGCCGATAATCGGGTTAATCCCCCTCGCCTTGCATGCTTTATAAAATTGAATAGCTCCGTACATGACATGATCATCTGTCAGCGCCAAAGACCCATATCCGAGCCTGTCAGCTTCACTGACGAGCTCTTCCACAGACGCGGCGCTGTTTAGCAGGCTGTACCCGCTATGCACTTGCAGGTGAACAAAAGACATGCTATCACCTCTTTCTCCATTACGATCCATTTCTTTCTTCATTATAAGTCGGGTTTTCAAAAGAAACAAATGTTCTTTTTCGAGTCCTCATCATACTTGTCCCGAAAGCTCAATATGATATAAAAGGTGAGGTGATTAAGATGGATCAGGAAGCTGGCTTTATGGTAAATTTTATCAACAGTTATTTTATTGCATTAGGGGTGCTGATCGGAGGCGCACTCATCGGAGGCCTTGGAGCATATTTGGCAGGCGAAGCCCCGCTTACGGTTATTTCAAAGCTTGCGAACAGATTAAAAATTTGGGCGCTGGTCGCCGCTATCGGAGGTACATTTGATGCGGTATACAGCTTTGAACGGGGTATTCTTGAAGGCAATACGAGAGATTTATTCAAGCAGATTCTTCTCATTATCTCGGCCATGGGCGGGGCGCAAAGCGGCTGGCTTATTATTTCATGGCTGACGCAGGAGCATATTTCTTCATGAGGGTGCCGCAGCATTACAAAAAACCGGGATGGCAGCGTTTTTTTGCTGGTATGATGTGCGGAGCCGTGATCAGCTGGTTTTTTTTCCTGTTTACATACGGAACATTCCAAGAGGAGCAGGTTTCCCTCATCGAAAAACAAAAAGAGCACGTCAAAGACTTGAACAACCAAATTTCCATCTATCAGGAAGACCTCCACAAACTAAATGAAGATAATAAAAGAAAACTGCTTATTCAAAGCGTCGATGTGAAATTACTAAATGGAGAAAAATACAAAATCTCGCAGCCGGATAAAACAAAGTTCGAGGAGCATGTGAAGGATGATATTTCAGAGGTCATTACAAAGGATATAGAAAGCGTCTATAAAACGAAGGAGCTTTTAAAACGGACAATTGAAAATAAAGTCTATACGATCAATGAAAAAAAATATGAGGCAGCTGTCAAGGAATTAATTATTTACACAAGGCTTTCTGTAGAAATTGAAATATCATTCGCGACGTAAATATGGAATTTTCTTAAATTTTTCAAACTCCTGTCGCTTTTTCCCATTCTTTTTTATAAACTATAAATGAGGCTTAATAGCGAAAGGAGGAGGAAGGGAAATGGAGGTTTACAGTGACCGTCAATTAGCAAAAGATCAAGCAGCCCGACTCAGACAAGGTTTTTCTGCATATGCCGAAACAAACTCACTCGCTTCCCTCATCAAAAAAGAACTTCAATCTCATAATCTCCAAGTCTACGAGGACCTTACTGAGTTCGGCTGCTGGTTCATCCCCGTCACAGATGAACACTAAGAGAGAGGGTCTCCCCTCTACTTGTGTTCTTTACATAACGTCTCCAGATCAGCTAAAATCTGTTCCGCTTCATCCCAGCTGTAAATGGAGGCGCCTGAAGCCAGAGGATGCCCTCCGCCGTTATATTTCCGGGCGAGTCCGTTAATAACAGGCCCCTTTGAACGGAATCTGACTCTGATTTGATCGTCTTCTTCTATGAAAAACACCCATGCGCGAATGCCTGAGATATTTCCAAGCGTCCCGACAAGCTGCGACGCTTCAGAAGCTGTTGTGTTGAACATTTCCAGAGTGTCCTTTTTGATGAAAACAGAAGCAGCGCCATTTTCAGACAAAGACACATTTTGAAAGATATAGCCGTTAAGCTTCACCACATTCAGTTTTGTTTCATACAATTGATTAAACAGCTCTGAAGAAGAGAACGGATACTTAATAAGTTCGCCTGCATATTGTAATGTTTTTTCCGTTGTATTGGGAAATAAGAAGCGTCCGGTATCACTGACAATGCCGGCATAGATCAGCTTTGCGGCTTTTGTATTCAGCTTCCAGCCGTGCTCTTTTCCTTCTAAATACAGCTCGTAAATCATTTCACTTACTGAGCTTGCATTCGTATCGACCCACAGAAGATCGCCGTAAGGATCTTCGTTCGGATGGTGGTCGATTTTCATTAGTTTGGCGCCTGATAAATAACGCTGATCGTCGACTCTTTCCTGATTTGCCGTATCGCAGACGATCACAAGGGCGCCTTTATATGTTTCATCGTCCACCTCATCGAGGGTATATAAGAAAGAGAGGGACGGTTCTGGCGTGCCGACCGCAAAAATATTTTTTTCAGGATACGTTTCACGCAGGATTTCCGTAAGTCCGCACTGAGATCCGTAGGCATCCGGGTCAGGGCGCACATGTCTATGTAAGATAATCGTGTCATATAATGATATGGTTCTGATCAATTCTGTTTTCATTTGATACTCCTTTATTGTTTTTTTTCATTAAATCACATTCTCTGCCGACGGAAAAGAAAAATAACATCAAAACCAAGCCCGTTTTTGTATAGAATGGGTTTGTAAACTTTTACGATGGAGGATTTCATTTATGCTGGTTCTTGTTTTTTTGATTGGGCTTTCAGCCTGCTTTTATGTGTACTATAAAGTAAAAGGCGTACGGACAAAGCAATCTTTGGAAAAAGAAATCTTTTCAGCAAAATCCAGCATGGCATTAGGATCGCTGGTGCTGTTTTACGGACTCAATCAAATGATATTATTCCATTCAGTTTTAACGTTAGTAATCGGCGGGATCTTTATCGTCATCGGAGCCGGAAGCGCATGGGCAGGTTATAAAGCCTACAGCCATTACAATCCCCTTCACGCCAAAGAAGCTGAAAGAGATCACGCGTAAGGGGCGCCTGAGACGTCCCTTAGCTTCTTTCCATCAGCTGAACCATCAGCATTGCTTTAGACACGATATGGCCTTGGCTGTGCACTTCAACTTCCATTTTTCCGAACTTTCTTCCAGCCTCTAAAATGCGTGGCTTGACTTCGATGACCGACTCCATCTGCACAGGCTTCAAAAAGAAAATGGTGATGCTTTCTATCACTAGTTCGCCGCGTTTTTTCGAGCGCAAAAACCGATTGGCCGCTTGCGTCAAAATGGTCGTAAACACGCCATAAGAAATTGTCCCCAGCTGATTTGTCATTTGCGGTGTTACTTCATACTGATAAACCGTCTGATCCTGTTTATCATCATCCTCATCTTTAAATCCTCTTGAGACGATATCATCAAGCTTTTCCCCGACTTGAGGCTGCTTTTGAATCATTTGAAGAGCTTTCAGCACGTCTTGGCGGCTGATCATGCCAATCAGCTTTTGGTGTCCGTCAGTGACGGGGAGCACTTCGATCCCTTCCCATACCATCATTTGCGCCGCTGAGGCGACAGACGTTTTTCCAATAACCGTAACCGGATTTTTTGTCATGACTTTTTCAATGGGTGCATTCCGGTCGTGACCTGCGATATCTTTCGAAGTCAAGATCCCGTGGATTTTCATTTGTTCGTCGACAACCGGGAACCGCCCATGGCCCGTTTCAAAATTTTTCTCGTACCATTTTTCAAGTTTATCCTTAGGTGAAAGATATATCGTACGGTCAGCGGGCGTTAAAATGTCCTCCACCAGAACGATTTCTTTTTTGATCAGCTGGTCATAAATCGCCCGGTTAATCATAGCGGCGACTGTAAAGGTGTCATAGCTCGTGGATAAAATCGGCAGCTCAAGCTCATCTGCCAGCTGCACGATGCTGTCATCTGTGTTAAATCCGCCCGTTACGAGTACAGCGGCGCCTGCCTCAAGTGCCTGTCTGTGTGCATTGATTCGATTTCCGACAATCAAAAGATTCCCGGCTGCCGTATACCGCATCATCGCGTCCAACTCCATTGCGCCTATGACAAATTTATTCAATGTCTTATGGAGCCCCGCCCGGCCTCCGAGCACTTGTCCGTCTATGACGTTTACAACCTCAGCATATGTAAGCTTTTCGATATTTTCTTTTTTCTTTTGTTCAATTCTGATTGTTCCGACACGTTCAATCGTACTGACAAAGCCTTTATTCTCTGCTTCCTTGATCGCTCTGTACGCCGTGCCTTCGCTTACTTTCATTTCCTTTGCGATTCTCCGCACAGAGATTTTTTCACCTACGGGCAGCGAATCAATATATGTTAAAATTTGTTCATGCTTAGTTGCCAAACCTTTCACCTCTAAGGGACAGTCTTCTGCTTTTATTATAAGGGCTCGGATGATTGATTCGCAATGAGGCAGGAAAATAAAAAGCATCTCCTGATTTTCAGGAGATGCTTGCAGCGTTTAAAGCTCAATCGTTTCACCGACGGCCATGACTTTTCCGACTCCGCCCGGCAGGCTGTCTGCAAATGCTTCCGGGTCTTGCTCGATGACCGGGAATGTATTGTAATGAACCGGTACAACTTGTTTTGCCCGCAGCCATTCTGCAGCTAGCTTGGCGTCTTCAGGCCCCATCGTAAAGTTGTCGCCAATCGGCAAGAAGGCAAGATCAATATGGTTCAGTTCCCCGATCAGCTTCATGTCAGAGAAAAGAGCCGTATCGCCGGCGTGGAAGATCGTTTTGCCCTCAACAGTCAGCAGAATGCCGGATGGCATGCCTGTGTAGGTGATCGTTTTATTTTCTTCGTCAGTGATGGCAGATCCATGAAAGGCCTGTGTAAGCTTCACTTTCCCAAAATCAAATTGATGGGAGCCGCCGATGTGCATGGGGTGAACATTTAACCCTTTCCATCCCAAATATACGGCCAGCTCATTCGGTGCCACAACCAGTGCGTTATTTTGCTTTGCGATTTGCTCAGTGTCGCCCACGTGGTCATTGTGGCCGTGAGTCAATAAGATAGCGTCCGCTTTTGCATCCTCAGGTTTTAAATCGGTTAACGAATTTCCTGTCAAAAACGGGTCAAATAAAATATGATGATTATTCGTTTCTACTGCAACTACAGAATGTCCGTGATACGTTACTTTCATTTCCTTCACCTCGTCACTTTGTATTTGGTGATTTCATTTTCCCTTTTTAAGATGTGAAAAACTTATGTGGATTGATTCTTGTTAATGACATTGAGGCCCCCGGTTGCTTCAATCACAGTTCCTGTCACAAGGTCTGAGTTCTCTTCGCACAAAAAGGCAATGATTCTTGCGATATCTTCACCGGTGCCTGATCTTCCTATCGGCGTTTTTTCTTTGCCGATACGCTGTCTGGCTTCCTCTATTGACGCTTCCTTCATGTCGCCGACAATGTCGCCCGGGCAAACCATATTAGCGGTTATTCCCGATTCAGCTTCTTCGATCGCAATTGTTTTTGTTAAAGAAGCCAACCCCACTTTTGCGGCGCCGAAAGCGGAGCGGTGAAGCCAGCCCGGTGCGTGTGCCGCGCCTTGAAATCCGTACGTGATGATACGCCCGAATTGCTGTTTTCTCATGACCGGAATAACTGCTTTGAATAAATGAAAGACAGCGCTTAAATTTCCTTCCAGCATACCGTACCATTCGTCATCGGTATAATCGGCTAACTTTTTTCGTTCAAATATGTATGGCCCCGCGTTGTTAATCAAAAAGTCGATTCTCCCGAAACGGTCCAAGGCAGCGTCTGCTATGCGCAGCAAATCCTCTTTTTTGGTGACATCACCTTTTACAAATTGCAGCCGGTCAAGATAGTCAGGACAGGCTTCCTTCAGGCGGCTGACAGCCTCTTCATCCTGCCTGTAATTCACTGTTACTGAATACCCCTTTGCAAGCAATGTTTCAGTCACTTTGCGGCCTAATCCCTTCGAACCGGCAGTAATTAAAGCATGTCGCACATCAATACCTCCCAAAGCAACGTCGCCGCTTTTCAATAAAGTGTTTCTTCTTCTACTTTACTATAAAAGGCCGTCAATATCACTTTTTACACTTTGCCATACAAAAAAAGCTGTCTTTAACAGACAGCTTATTCCGCAGAAGATGAAGGCTCTTGATCCGGGATATCCACATAACCGCTTTGATATGCTTCGGAAATGAGCCTTGTTGTCTCCTGGCTTTCTTGTTCATCATAAATATAGCGTTCCGGTTCTTTTTTCATCCTTCTGCCTCCCATCATTATAGAGGTAGGTTGGCTGTTATGACGGGATTTTATGAAGGAAATTTTAACAAACTCCGGCTGCCACGCAAGCTTTCGCTTTTACAAGTGCCTGCTCAACTTGTTTGAAGCCCGTGCCTCCTGCGCTCATTCTTTTTTCGACCGCATGATAAGGGTCCAAAACAGTATATATATCATCCTCGAAAAGATCGCTCGCCTTCTGAAAATCGTCAAACGGCATGTCACTTAAATAGATTCTTTTTTCGATGCATGTGTACACAAGCTTTCCGACCACTTCGTGCGCTTCTCTGAATGGCATTCCTTTCTTCGCTAAATAATCAGCCAGTTCGGTCGCATTTGAAAAGTCTTGTTTTGTCGCTTGCTTCATGACGTCTTTGTTAACAGTCATTGTTTGAATCATGCCTGTGAAGATTTGCAGGCTGCCTTCGACCGTTTTCACCGTGTCAAACATGCCTTCTTTATCTTCCTGCAGGTCTTTGTTATAAGCGAGCGGAAGGCCTTTCATGATCGTAAACAGCCCCATCATGTCACCGTATACGCGCCCCGTTTTGCCCCGAATCAGCTCAGCCATATCCGGGTTTTTCTTCTGCGGCATCATGCTGCTTCCTGTTGCATACGTATCGTCTAGCTCGATGAATTTAAACTCCTGGGAGCACCACAGAATGATTTCTTCAGAGAAACGGGAAAGGTGCATCATCAGCATGCTGCTGTTGCTTAAAAATTCCAAAATGAAATCTCTGTCGCTGACGCCGTCGAGGCTGTTTTCATAAATGGAATCAAAGCCGAGCAGCTCTGCTGAATACTCACGATCGATCGGGAAGGTGGTACCCGCGAGCGCTCCGCAGCCGAGCGGAGATTTGTTGATCCGCTTCATTGAATCCTGAAAACGTTCCTTGTCGCGCTCCAGCATCCAGAAATACGCAAGCAGATGGTGAGCGAATGAAATCGGCTGGGCGCGCTGAAGATGGGTGTAGCCCGGCAGAATGGTTTCAACATTTGCTTCTGCTTTATCAATGATCGCGCCTTGGAATGCCTCTATCAGCTCGATAATATGGGCGACATGGTTTTTCAGGTACAAATGCATGTCAGTTGCCACCTGGTCATTCCGGCTTCTTCCGGTATGCAGCTTGCCGCCGAGAGGGCCGATTTCGTCAATGAGCATTTTCTCAATGTTTAAATGAATATCTTCATAATCAACTGAGAACTCTAATGCCCCGTCTTCTGCTTTTTGCATAAGGGTTTTCAGTCCCTCACGGATTTTCATCTCTTCTTCTTCTGTCAGGATACCGCATTTTTTCAGCATGGCAGCATGTGCGAGAGACCCTGTAATGTCTTCAGTGACTAAATGTTGGTCAAATGATATGGACGCGCCGAATTCGTCGACCCATTTTTCAGGTGTTTTTTGGAATCGGCCTCCCCAAAGCTTCTTCATGCTTTAATCTGCTCCTTCTTTTTCACGATGCTGTTCACTTTTGTCGGAAGTCCCCAGAGCTCGATAAATCCGATTGCCGCATGGTGGTCAAACGCATCGTCTTTTGTATAAGTTGCAAGTTTTTCATCATATAGAGAGTATTCTGATTTACGCCCCTCTACAATGGCATGGCCTTTAAACAGCTTCACGCGAACGATGCCTGTAACGTGTTTTTGCGTTTCTTTTAAGAAAGCGTGCAACGCGTCTTTTAAAGGCGAGAACCATAAGCCGTTGTAAATGATTTCTGACAGCTTTTGTTCGATGGCCGGTTTAAAGTGCGCGACCTCTTTCACTAATGTCAAATCTTCCAGTTCCTTGTGTGCTTTGATAAGTGTTATCGCACCCGGGCATTCGTATACTTCACGGGATTTAATGCCGACAAGGCGGTTTTCCACGTGATCGATACGTCCGACACCATGCGCACCTGCAATTTCGTTCAGTTTTAAAATTAATTCAGAAAGGGAGTAAGAGACGCCGTCGATGGATACAGGCACACCTTGTTCAAATGCGATTTCAATGACTTCCGGTGTATCCGGTGTTTTTTCCAGCGGCGCTGTAAGGTCGTATGCTCCTTCTGGCGGAGCGGCCCACGGATCTTCTAAAATGCCGCACTCATTTGCGCGTCCCCAAAGATTTTGGTCAATGGAATACGGGCTGTCAAGATTGATCGGAATCGGAATGCCGCGGCTTGCCGCATATTCGATTTCTTCTTCACGAGACCATTGCCATTCCCGAACTGGGGCGATGACTTCAAGGTCAGGATTCAAAGATTTAATTGATACCTCAAAACGCACCTGGTCATTTCCTTTTCCTGTGCATCCGTGCGCAATCGCCTGTGCCTCTTCTTTTTCTGCGATCTCGACTAATTTTTTTGCAATAAGCGGACGAGACAATGCGGACACGAGCGGATATTTTCCTTCATACATCGTGTGAGCCTGCAAAGATAACAGCGCGTAATCCTGGGCGAATTCTTCTTTTGCATCAATCACGTAAGAATTTGTTGCGCCGACTTCCAACGCTTTTTGCTGAACAAACGCCAAATCCTTGCCTTCGCCGACGTCCAAGCAGCAGGCGATAACATTATACCCTTGCTCTTGAAGCCATTTTATCGCGACGGAAGTATCGAGACCCCCTGAGTATGCTAATACGACTTTTTTCTGTTCTGCCATAATAAAAATCTCCTCTCAACCCTGTTTCTTTTGTATAAAAATAAATTATATTTAATAAAAATACATTTTGTATGTATACACTTTAACAAGTAAGCTCCTTTTTTTCAAGCCTTTTATTAAAAAAACTTCACCCATTTTTCAGGTGAAGTTTCGTAGTATTTATTCATTTACTTGTCTTTTCTGATTTCTCTGACCACATGGGCGAGCTCCGGAATAATCAGCTTATTCATTGCCAGCTTTACCGCACCGCTGGAGCCTGGCGTTGAAAAAACGGCTGTATGTTGGATAACGCCGGCTGTGGCTCTCGACATGATTGCACTGGAGCCGATGTCTTCTGTATAACTGAGCATCCTGAATATTTCTCCAAAGCCGGGCAGCTCTTTCGAAAACAGCGGCGTAATGGCTTCAATGGTGACGTCCCGATTTGCTATGCCTGTCCCTCCGTTTAAGAGAACCGCGTCCGTCTGATCATCCATGCAGCCCGCAAGCACAGCCCGCTGCAGGGCATCCTTTTCGTCTTTTACAATTTCATATGCAGCAATCTGATGGCCGGCTTCTTCTAAAAATGAGATCATCAGCCTGCCGCTTTTATCCGTTTCTTCCGTTCTCGTATCACTGACCGTAATCACTTTGCACCGGACAATATCGGGTGCCTCTTGTTTATGTTCTTGAACACTCATTGGCTCACCTCTTTGTATTTTTGTCTACTTTTATCATGCTTCAACAAAAAAGCACATTCAAGAGAATGTGCTTTTTTTGCATTATTTAGCTAAACGAACAACGTCACGTGCAATCATGACTTCTTCATCAGTCGGAATGATCATAACTTTTACTGGAGAATGAGGGTAGCTGATGAACGCTTCCTCACCGCGTACGTTATTAAGCGCAGGATCCCAGTATACGCCCATAAATTCCAGACCGCGAAGAACGCGTTCTCTGACTTCTACGCTGTTTTCACCGATACCGGCAGTAAAGATGATCGCATCAACACCGCTCATTCTGGCAGCGTAAGAACCGATGTATTTGTGGATACGGCTCGCGAAGACTTCAAGCGCAGTTTCCGCGCGCTCATTACCTTGTTTCGTTGCTTCAACGATGTCACGAAGATCGCTTGAGAAACCGGAGATGCCAAGCAGTCCGCTTTTTTTGTTTAATGTATTCAGTACTTCGTCAGCGGTTTGGCCCGTTTTCTCCATAATGTATGGGATCAGGGCAGGGTCGATGTTTCCAGAGCGTGTACCCATTGCCACACCCGCAAGCGGCGTGAAGCCCATAGATGTATCAATTGATTTTCCGCCTTCAACAGCCGCAATACTTGCACCGTTGCCAAGGTGGCAGGAAATCAGGCGTAAATCTTTTAACGGACGGCCGAGAAGCTCTGCCGCACGCTCCGTCACATATTTATGTGAAGTGCCGTGGAAGCCGTATTTACGGATACCGAATTTTTCATAGTATTCGTATGGCAGGCTGTACAGGTAAGACTGCTCAGGCATTGTTTGGTGGAATGCCGTATCAAAAACAGCAACCGCAGGAACATTTGGAAGCACTTCTTTGAAGGCTTTAATTCCAACGATATTTGCCGGGTTATGCAGCGGCGCCAATTCAGAAATATCTTCGATCTCCTGAATTGTTTCGTCCGTTAATAAAACGGAATCGCTGAATTTTTCTCCGCCGTGTACCACGCGGTGTCCAATTCCGTCAATTTCATTTAAATCTTTGATAATGCCGAATTCTGTCAGCTTATTCAGCAGCATTTTAACCGCTACCGCATGATCAGGTATATCAGTTACATCTGTATTTTTTTCGCCGTTTACAGAAATCGTGAACACACTGTCGGCGATACCGATTCGTTCAACTAAGCCCTTCGTTAAAACTTTTTCTGAAGGCATTTCGAAAAGCTGAAATTTCAAAGACGAGCTTCCTGCGTTAATTGCAATAATTTTGGACATGATTGACGCTCCTTTTTACTCTGTATCAACATCTTCGTTTTTCGTACTTTTTTCCCGGTGAAATCATCAATTTCTCCCGAAAAATATCTGACTTTTCCATTTAAACATTGTCATGTCGGCTTTTCAAGTCAACTTGCGTATTGATAACGCTTACAAAAAGAAGTCGTTATTTTCAGACACATTACCTATGCGCTAAACATTGATTAACGCTTTCATCCTGCAGTTTCTCCTTTCGTATTTTGTGTGTTGAAACCCTATTCAATTCGTCTATCTTTCCTCTGATGTTCATACAAAAAAACAGCTTAAGCTTCCTCGTATGACGGAGCTCAAACTGTTTTCATTTTTCTATTTTTCCTTTGTAAACCACGCATCTATTTGTGCCATCATGTCGAGCATCGCCTTCTGGTTGGAGAAGGACGGCAAATTCGCAAGCAGAATTTGGTTCGGCGCTTTCGTCTCTTCACCTGTTTTCTGAAGCACAAGAATACTTTTGGCATGGGCTTCATCTTTAAAAATTGATTTTGGCAGCTGCAATAGTGCATTAATATGAACTTTGTCCTTGAAAAACTGCTTCAGCTTGTCGCTTTGAGAGCTTTCAAACAAATGATTCGGGATCATAAAGAACAGGTAGCCGCCGGGTTTCGTATGCTTGACGCTTTGCTCAATAAACAAATGATGAGCGAAGGAATGGCCTTCATCCGCTTTCAGTTCAAAGGCTTTTGCCCCCTCGTCATTCGGATAATAGCCAACCGGCAGATCGCATATCACTGTGTCAACCGGATCGATAAACAGCGGCTCGAGGCTGTCCTGATGGAACAGTTCCAGCTCTTTTTTCAGAAGGTTCGCCTGGCCATAGGCAATTTTCAAAAGCACGTCATCTATTTCTACGCCATAGCTTTTCGCCATATTCTCTGACAGCTGGTTTAACACGGTGAACAGAAGATTTCCCGTTCCAACAGCCGGATCAAGAAGTGTAACATCCTTTTTCCCTGCCATAAACTTATTTACCAAGTAACTGATAAACAGTCCGATAGTGTCTGGCGTCATTTGTCTGTTTGGATGGGATATATCCTTTAATCCCTTTAAGACGGCAAGCTGGAATGCTTTTCGCACCCACTCGTGTTCATATGTGTCAAATTTGGCTTTTTCAAGCAGTGCTTTAAGCTTTACAGCCTTCTCATTCGGCAGCTTCAGCTGATCCGTTTTTTGAAGAAAATACATTTCTCCCGCTTCGGCAAGCGCTTCTATATATGAAATCTGCAATTCATTTTTTATGATAATCGCTGCATCATCCAGCAGCTCGTATACCGCACCTACATGATCGTTTTGCATAATGTGTTCCTCCTTGCCATGAAAAAAGCTCCGGCGGCAGCCTGGAGCTTTTTTCACCTGCTTACTTCAATAATGCCTTGGCAGCCTCAATCGGCTCTTCATAATTCGGGTGGTTCGTTGCTTCGCTTACATATTCAGCGTAAACGACTTTTCCGTTCTCATCAAGCACAAATACGGAACGCGCAAGCAGACGAAGTTCTTTTATATACACACCGAACGCTTCGCCAAATGACATGTCTTTGTGGTCTGACAGAGTTTCCACTTTGTCAATTCCGTTTGCTCCGCACCAGCGCGCCTGTGCAAATGGAAGATCCGCACTGATTGTATAAACGTTAACATCTCCAAGCTTTGCAGCCTCTTCGTTAAAGCGGCGGGTTTGCGCATCGCAAACGCCTGTGTCAATTGAAGGGATAACAGAAATAATCGTTACTTTTCCTTTCATGTCAGCTAACGATTTTTCTTCAAGGCTGTTAGTCAGCACTGTGAAATCAGGGGCTTGATCTCCTACTTTCACTTCTTGTCCGACAAGCGTAACCGGACCGCCTTTGAATGTAATTTCAGCCATTATAATTCCTCCCTTTTATATGTATGTCTCTATCATAGTAAAGTTTCTTGCAAACTGCAAAGTTTATGCCAAAAAAAAGTTAACTGCGGCCGCCGCAGTTAACCCTTCTTTAATAATTCATATTGTTCATTTGGTTTTGATTTTGGCCTTGGTTTTGATTCTTGTTATTTTTCTTAAACATTTGCTGTATGCGCTCCAGTGTTTGAGGGGCTGCGTCCAGAATTTTCTCAATCAAATGAGTATTTTCATCTAAATGAAGCATTCTGATGCCAGTCGAACCGACAATTAAAAACGCGATCGGCGTAATAGACACACCGCCACCGCTTCCGCCTCCGAAAGGTAGTTTCTGCTCTCTTGTTTCATCGTCTTCCGATTTTTTCACAGCCGGTTTGCCGCCAAACTCACTGCCGCCTGCGGCGAATCCGAATCCAACTTTAGAAACGGTTAAAATCACGCTTCCATCCGGTGTTTCAACCGGATCTCCGATGATTGTGTTAACATCAATCATTTCCTTCAGGTTTTCCATTGCTGTTTTCATTAAACCTTGGATAGGATGGTCTGCCATATACGCTTCCTCCTTAAACTGATGAATCTTTCTTTGAAGTCATTCGAGCTGACGGATTCTTCTTTAATACAGAAAGCTCCCGTCCGTACTTAACGAATTTGAAAGCTGCAAGCATAGCATGTCCAAAGCGAAAAAAGAATATACACTGAAAATGGGTCTTGGAAACAGGGACTTGAAACGATGGAATCACGTCATAAACAGGCTTATTCACAAAGTCTAAATGGTCATGAAGCATAGCTGCAATACCGCCTTTGACTCCCCATACGGCACCTGTTAACACACCTGTCACCGCGGCGTCATGAACCCCGACGACTGTGACCCATTCGAGTTTTGTGATATGCAAATGCGCCATAAAAGAAGCGCTGATTTTTTTTAACTTAGTGACATGATGCAGAAACATTTCAATTTTATTGATGCTCTGCTGCACATCATCAAACGTGATTTTTTTCTTACTGCTGCTTTTTTTCACTTTCGATTTTGTGTTCTGTCTGATATCGACTGTTCCGTCATCTTTGTTCACCTTAATCGCCGGAATTGTTTTTTTAATCCGAACCAGGCCAAACAGCGCAGTAATTTTCAAGGTCATTTTGTCATTATCATCAGCATGAAGATACTCCGCGGCAACATAAATTTTCATTCTGAGAAGCAGCACGATACCTATAAGAATAAGAATGGCTGACAGCACATATACCATATTCTTCACTTCCTCTAGGAAGCATTATCGCCCATTCAGCAAAAAATAAACCCGGACGGGGTCCGGGTTTATCTGTTATTTACGATATAATTTTTCGTGCACCACAGTTGTATCAGCAATATAATCATGAATCCCCTGTTTTTTAGGAGAAAAAGCGATGACGATATATAAAATCCAAATTTTATCAATATACCGCCCGACCACTTCACGGAAAATCACAGTGCTCCATGTCAGCTTATGGCCCTGCTTGACAGAAATTACTTTGAGGCCGAACACCATTTTTCCGAGCGTTTGCCTGAAGTATTTGGTCATCAGCGCAAAATATGCCAGATAAACGAAAAGCGTTGTAATACTGTAGGCTGAGATGGTAAACATGCCGGATGTTTTCGGCAGATCCAGTAAAGTAAAGATGGGAGAAACGATTAAATGGTTTAACCCCCACACAACGAGCCAATCAAGCAGGAAAGCCCAAAAACGGACCCAAAAGCCCGCATATGCGTGTGTGAGCTGTTCCGCTTGATCCGGGCCTGCAATGTCGCTGCGCTCTAACTCTTCATATGTCGCATCCATTATTGATCCCTCCTACTTCGCATAGAGATACATCATTCTCGGCGAACCGGATTGTGAAAGAACTTCTCTCATATTCAGAAAATCAATTTCACTTTTAAACATCTTGTTCGCTCCCATGGAAAACAGAGAGCCTAATCCGAAGCTTTCCTCGTAAGAGACGACAGAAGCGTTTTTCAAGTTTTTATGGTCCTTTTTCATGGCCGCAATTGTATCATCATAAAATCCAAGTTCATCCACAAGGTTCAGTTTTTTCGCCTGCCGCCCGTCATACACGCGTCCGTCCGCGATTTTCTTTACCTGTGCTTTCGATAGGCCGCGGCCTTCTGAAATGACATCGACAAAGCCTTCATAAGAGTTATCAACCATAGATTGCATGATATTTTTTTCTTCTTTTGTCATCTCACGGGAAGGAGACATAATATCCTTGTGAGCCCCGCTTTTAATGGTCTCAAAAGAGATGCCGAGCTTATCAGCCAGCTTTGAGTAATTCACGCTTTCCATGATAACCCCAAGAGATCCTGTCAGGGTTTCCGGTGTCGCAAAAATTTTATCCGCAGCTGTTGAGATATAATACCCGCCGGAAGCTGCCATCGATCCCATTGACACATAGATTGGTTTTTTTGTTTCTTTTTTTACTTCTTCCAGTTTTTTATGTATTTCGGCACTTTCATACACTCCGCCTCCCGGAGAGTTTACCTTGAGTACGATCCCTTTAACCGCATCATCCTCTTTTGCCTGCTCAAGGTTTTTCAAGAATGTTCGGTGGTTATACCCTTCTGAACCAAGCAGACTGCTTGAATCACCATTATCCTGAATGGTGCCGCTGACCTCCAAAACAGCGATTTTGCTGGAAAGGCTTCCGTTTTCAAGCGTCACTTCCTGGGATTCATCTGTCAGTGACGTAAGGTCTGTTTGAGCACCCTTAACACTTTCAAAGAAACTCATTGAGATACTGACGATGATGGACACGCCAAAAATTCCAAGGGCGATCACTAATGCGATCCATCTTTTTGCATTCATTTTTTCTCCTCCTTTTCCCCAAACTCTCTCATTATACGATTGAAATGAAAAAATGTTTCATTAATGAGAAAGCTCCGGCTTAACGGGCTGCCGGCAAACATGGTACACTTATGACCAAAGGTATTTTATCACAAATACTGGATGGCAGAAAAACTTAAATATGACAGCAAAGGGGAAATGGGATATGACCGATCATCGCCGTAATGTTTATTTTTTTCACAAACAGGACCAGGAAACAAACAAACAAGTCAGTTCCTTAACACAATTGGCTGAAGAGAACGGATTTACTGTTGTCAATCAGCCTTCTGACGCCAATATTATTGCCAGTGTAGGCGGAGACGGTACATTTTTGCAGGCGGTCAGAAAGACGAATTTCCGTGACGACTGCTTATACGTCGGCATCACCAAAAAGGGGAAAGCTCATTTATACTGTGATTTTAACAGTGATGAGCATGAAAAAATGGTGGATGCGATGACATTTGAACAAATTGAGGTCAGAAAATACCCGCTGATTGAAGTGACAGTGGATCACACCAGTCCTTTTCATTGTTTAAACGAAGTTTCCATTCGATCGAGCATTATTAAAACCTTTGTGATGGATGTGCTGATTGACGATCTGCACTTCGAAACGTTCAGAGGAGACGGAATGATTATTTCCACGCCTACAGGCAGCACAGCTTATAATAAGTCTGTGGCCGGAGCCGTCGTTGATCCGCTGCTTCCCTGCATGCAGGTAACGGAGCTTGCTTCACTGAACAATAATACCTACCGCACTCTAGGCTCTCCGTTTGTCCTCAGCTCTGAGCGAAAGCTGACGCTTCGTGTGGTGCAAGCCGGAAATGAACACCCGATTATCGGTTTGGACAATGAAGCACTCAGCACTAGAAACGTGAAAACGATTGAAATCAAGCTGTCTGATAAAAAAATAAAAACAGTGAAACTAAAGGACAATTCTTTTTGGGAGAAAGTAAAACGGACATTTTTATAGAAAATGAAAAGGACAGGCTATTCCCCTGTCCTTTTTTATTGGTGATTCTCATATACAATCTGACCGTTGATAACGGTTTTTTCTATCTTTAAAAGATGAAGCTGTTTCGGGTCAGTGGTAAACGGATCTTCGCTGAGAATGGTAAAATCCGCGTCATACCCTTCAGCTATTTTCCCCCGTGTCTGCTCTTTGTATATGATCTCAGCACTTCCTGCTGTATAAAGCCTGATAGCTTCATATACTGTTAAACACTCGCTTTCGTTATAGGTCGGGCCGTTCTGTTCGCGGCTGCTTGTCCGGAGCACCGCAGACTGAATGCCGAGAAGCGGCTCAACAGGCTCAATTGGAGCATCAGAACCCCCCGCACATAAAATGCCTTTAGAGATCAGTGTTTTCCAAGCGAAGGCTGTTTTCATCCGGGCTTCTCCAAGACGGTCAATCACCCACGGAAAATCACTGGCGACGAAATGAGGCTGAAGATCAAGAGCGATCGGCATCCTTGCTGCTTTTTCAATCAACTCATCATTCAGCACCTGAGCATGAATCAGACGATCAAGCCGGCCTCTTTTTGGCGGATGCTGCTCGACAGCCTGCAGCACTTTTTCAAAGGCAAGGTCGCCGATGGCATGAACGGCAACCTCCATTCCTTTCTCTCTCGCTTTTTGAACGAGGCGGCTGAGTGTTTCATCATCATGAACTTGAACACCGTTTGTGGAAGGATCGTCATGATACGGCTCTTTTAACAAAGCTGTTCTCCCGCCAAGCGCTCCATCAGAAAATATTTTCATGGCACCGAATTCAACGTACGGGCCAGACGGCTTCTTCATTTGCTCCCACCGATCAACCGCTTCATGATGAACGAGCAAATGACAGCGAAACGGATACTTCCCGCTTGCCGCGGCCGTCTCATAAGCTTTCATCGGAACGGACACATCGCCGTAATAGGACAAATCTTCCGAATGGCCGCCTGTCAGGCCTTTTGTCCAGCAATCCTGAATGGCCGCTGTAAGCGCCTGATCAACATAGTGCTGAGATACAGGCGGAACGGCTTGCAGGATCAGATCCTGTGCCTTATCAAACAGAAGCCCCGTCGGCTCGCCGTCTGCATCTCTTTCAATCACGCCGCCATCGGGATCAGGAGTGGCTTTTGAAATCCCTGCGGCTTGCAGCGCCGCAGAATTAACCGCTATTGCATGCCTGCATACCCGCTTGAGCAAGACAGGCCTGTCTGGGAATAAAGGATCAAGGTCATGCTTCGTCAAATAAGCCGGCTTCTCGAATCGATTTTCATTCCAGCCCTCTCCAATGAGCCAATCGTCTTCAGACAGGCTCTCTTCTCTTACCTGCGCAGCCTGCAGCACAGCTTCTTTAGATGTATAAGAAGATAAATCAAGCTGGAGCTGTTTTTCTCCATGCCCGATCAGATGCAAATGGCTGTCCACAAACCCCGGAAACATGACTGCTCCATTCAAACTGATGTCTTGTGTTTCCGGTGAACTGTATTTATTCTTCAGACTCTCATAGCTGCCGGTGCCTTTTATGACACCATCCTCTACATAAACAGCCTCCGTTTGGTGGCCTTCTTCGAGCATCGTATAAATGAAACCGCCGTGCCATATCGCCTTCATTCACGTTCACTCTCTTTCTTTACGCCTTTTTATTGGCTTTGAGCTGTTCTTCACGTTTTCTTAATTCCACTCGTCTGATTTTGGCAGAAGCCGTTTTCGGCAGGCTTTCCACAAATTCAATCTCTCTTGGATATTTGTATGGAGCGGTAATGGTCTTCACATGATTTTGCAGAACTTTGACAAGCTCATCACTCTGTTTTCCGTGATCTTGCAGAACAACGTATGCTTTAACGATGGAACCCCTGATTTCATCCGGGCTTGCGACAACAGCGCATTCTTTGACTTCAGGGTGCTTCACGAGCGCGTCTTCCACTTCGAATGGCCCGATCGTGTAGCCAGAGCTGATAATGATATCGTCATTTCGGCTTTCAAACCAGAAGTAACCATCCTCATCTTTTCTTGCTCTGTCTCCTGTTAGGAAATAATCGCCGCGAATTTGTGTTTTCATTCTTTCCGGATCTTTAAAATATTCTTTAAAGAGCGCCGGGGTGCTGAGGTGAACAGCGATATCGCCAACCTCACCCGTTTTGCAGATTTCACCGTCTTCATTGATGATCTCCACCTGATTTCCCGGTGTCGGTTTTCCCATGCTTCCCGGTTTAATATCCATATCCTTTAAGACACCGACTAAAAGCGTGCTTTCTGTTTGGCCGTATCCGTCCCGCACCTTAATGCCGAAGTGCTTTTGAAACACATCAATGACTTCACGGTTGAGCGGCTCGCCTGCGGAAACGGCACTGTGCAGGGCAGAAAGATCATAGCGGTCCAAGCCTTCAACCTTCGCCATTAAGCGGTATTCCGTCGGCGTACAGCAGAAGACATTGATTTTGTAGCGGTTTAAAAGTTCTAAATATTTTTCGGCTTTGAATCTGCCTTGATACACAAAACCTGTTGCTCCGCTTCCGAGTACCGCCAACAACGGACTCCACACCCATTTTTGCCAGCCTGGCGCAGCAGTCGCCCATACGGTATCCTGTTCAGAAATATCAAGCCAAGCGCCGGCTGATGTTTTTAAATGAGCAAATGCCCATCCATGTGTATGTACAACACCTTTCGGCTGTCCCGTTGTTCCGGAAGTATAAGACAAGAACGCCATATCTTCTCTTGTTGTATCAGCAGTTTGAAAACGGCTTCCATCCGCATCAATCGTTAATAGATTTTTCCATCCGGCATCATTTTCGCCAATAGACAGCTTAATCAGGCGGTCTGCAGTACTGACATCACGAAAAGCGCCAATAAATTCTGAATACACGATTGCACCTTTTACCTCAGCGTGTTCAATCCGATACTCAAGATCTTTCGCGCGAAGCATTTCTGAACAAGGAATCACGACCATCCCCGATTTCAAGATAGCCAGATAAACGGCATAGGCTTCGAGCACACGCGGCACCATTACAATCAGCTTGTCTCCTTTTTTAAATCCAAGATCCGCCAGAGCCGCACCGATTTTATTTGTTTCTTCCATAAGCTTTTCATACGACCATGCGTTTTGTTTGCCTGATTCATCCTCCCATAATAGGGCGGTTTTTTGTCCAGTTGCACTGAACTTTTCGATTTCATTAACTAAATTGTATTCCATTGGGGCAATTAAATCTTCTCGTTTCAACACGAACAACTCCTCACTTTCTCCACCCATTATACATAAATACATGCCGTTTCCGTAAGGATATGCCTAAAAACAAGCTCTATAAACATAGGTTTTTATAGGCCGCTGGTCCTTTTTTATAAAAAAACGAAAAAGAGTGGGGAAAAGCCCCACTCTTAAGCCATTATGTGAAATTGTCAATTAGAATTGTCCTCCGCCCATGTTTTGTTGAGCAAAAGATACAAGACGTTTTGTGATCTCTCCTCCAACAGAACCGTTAGCGCGAGAAGTTGTTTCTGCTCCAAGGTTTACACCGAATTCAGAAGCGATTTCTAATTTCATTTGGTCGATGGCTTGAGCAGCTCCTGGTACTAGGAGTTGGTTACTGCTGTTACCGTTTTGACTGTTTTGTGCCATGTGTCTCACCTCCTTGTGAGTATAGAATGTGTCAAAACACATGGCTTCATACAGAAAATCTTTGGTAATTGTATACAGGAGCCGGCTCTTAGTTAAAAGAGTTCTGCGAATTTATCGTTTGCTTCTTGTTCGCTATATAATGTCATCGTTTCAATGTGATCAACCGCCTCTTGAATCAACGGTTCAAAATCCACAAAGCTCTCAAAGTGTTCGATTTTTTCTTTTTTCGGGCGTGTTTTCGGGCTTGGCGGCGTAAAGATCGTGCAGCAATCTTCAAATGGCTGGATGCTTGTTTCGTATGTGCCGATTTCCCGTGATTTCTCGATGATTTCTGTTTTATCCATGGCGATTAACGGACGCAGAATCGGTGTAGACGTTACCGCATTAATCGCGTACATGCTTTCAAGCGTCTGGCTCGCTACCTGCCCGAGGCTTTCCCCCGTAATAATCGCGAGCCCGTTTCTTTTTTCTCTGATTCTGTCGGCAATTTGAAGCATTAAGCGGCGGGTTGCCGTCATCGTATAGTTTTCAGGAATTTGTTTTTGGATCAGCTCTTGCGTCTTTGTAAACGGGACGATATGAAGCGTCATGCTTCCCCCGAAGCGAGACAGACACTTCGCTAAGTCCATCACTTTTTGTTTCGCACGTTCGCTTGTGTATGGCGGGCTGAAGAAATGGACAGCTTCTACTGAGAGTCCTCTTTTCATAGCGTAAAAACCGGCTACCGGGCTGTCAAAGCCGCCGGAAAGCATCAGCATTGCTTTCCCCGCTGAACCGACCGGAAGACCGCCGGCGCCTTTTTCATTGCGAATCGTCAAAAAGGTTGCTTCCTCCCTGATTTCAATTCTGAGCGGAATGTCTGGATTGCGGACATCAACTGTCAGACCTTCTGTATTTCGCAAAATATGGCCGCCGATTTCCGCGTTCATTTCATTTGTATCTAATTCAAACTGTTTATGCGCTCTCTTTGTCGCGACTTTAAACGTATCTCCAGGCTGATATTGATCCTTGATCGCCTGCAGGGCAGTTGTCTTAATATCATCAAGACGGCTCTCACACTTAATAGCCAGGCTAAAGCTTTGAATGCCAAACACCTGTTTCAAGTGAGGAAAAAGAGCCTCAGGGTCCACTCCATTTAATGTAATCGTCATACGATCCCGATTAGAAAAGTATTTTAATGTTGGATAGTCTTTCAGGACAAGCCTGACGTTTTGCTTTAAACGTTCAATAAAGCTTTTTCTGTTTTTTCCTTTGGTTGATATCTCCCCAAAACGAATTAATATATGATCGTAATTCATGTTCTACCTCATCATTTTTTTTAGTTTTTTGATGCCAGGCACAAGCGCGTTCATAAATGGCTCTGTCACATCGCTTGTCTGGCTGTAGTTTAAGCTGATTCTGATGCTGCTTCCGGCAATCTGCTCTCCCTTGCCCATCTGTAACAGGACTTTGCTCGGTTTATGTTCCTTTGCCGAGCAGGCTGATGTCGTTGAAACGAATATATCCTTTTCCTCCAGCATGTGCAAAAGCACCTCCGCTTTTATGCCCGGCACAGAAAAATTAATGATATGCGGGGCGCTATTGCTTTGAGGAGTATTTAAGACAACACCGTCTGAATCACTCAGCTTTTTCATAAACAATTCCTTTGCGGCCACCATTCTTTCAAGGTGATGATGATAATCATCAGCCGCAAGATTGATGGCTTTGGCTAGTGAAACCGCACCTGCTGTATGCTCGGTTCCTGCACGTATGCCTTTTTGCTGAGTACCGCCTGTTATCAGCGGGATAAGACGCGTTCCTTCCTTTACAAAAAGTGCACCTGTCCCCTTCAGTCCGTGGAATTTATGGCCGGATATTGAACAAAGATCAATGCCGGCATTCTCGATCGCCAAGGGAACTTTAAAGATGCCTTGCACATAATCAACGTGAAACAGAATGTTCGGATACTGCTTCAGCACTTCCCCGGCCTCTTCAATGGGCTGCACGGAGCCAACTTCATTGTTTACATGCATCATGCTGACAAGCACGGTATCTGGCCGAATCGCATCTTTCAGATCCTTAATGGAAACAAATCCATCTTCATTTACTGAAAGATAAGTTACTTCAAATCCGAATAGCTCTGTCAGCTGCTCCAAAGATTCAGTAACGGACGGATGTTCAATAGAAGTGGCAATGATATGCTTGCCTGTTTTTATCTTTGACAAAGCGGCTCCTTTTAAAGCCACATTATTAGCTTCTGTAGCACCTGATGTAAATACAATATCATAATTCTTTAGGCCCAAGGCTCTTTTTATTTGATTTTTGGCTGCCTGTAGCAGCTGTTCTGTTTCGGCTCCATATCGGTGCAAAGATGAAGGGTTGCCAAAATATCGGCTGCTAGTCTGTTCATAAACGTTCAAGACTTCATGATAAGGTTTGGTCGTTGAACTATTATCTAAATATATCATCTTTTTTTACTCCTTTATGAAAGCGGTACAAGGTATGATATTTATGTTACCATAACAAAATTTAATAGAAAATTACAAAAAGCTAGTATTGACTTCTAAATTTTTTACCATATAATAAGATTTGTTCGTTTCGTCATATTATCTGACAATTAATTGACAGAATATTTTAACATAATTATTAGGAGGATTTTCATGAAACACTCACTGCCTGTCAAAGATACCATTATTATTGGTTTCATGCTATTTGCGCTATTCTTTGGAGCAGGAAATATGATTTATCCGCCGGAACTTGGACAAGCAGCCGGACATAATGTCTGGAAAGCCATCGGCGGATTTTTACTGACCGGGGTAGGCCTGCCTCTTCTCGGAATTATTGCTATTGCATTAACCGGTAAGGATGCTAAAGGACTTGCTGATAAAGCTCACCCTGCATTCGGAACAGTATTTACCGTTGTACTTTATTTATCAATCGGACCATTATTCGCCATCCCAAGAACAGGAACCGTTTCTTATGAAATTGGTGCAGTTCCGTTTCTGACTGGCGTTCCTGAAAGACTGTCTTTATTAATTTTTACAATTATCTTTTTCGGCATTACTTACTATTTAGCGCTAAACCCAACCAAAGTCGTGGATCGAATTGGAAAAATTCTCACGCCTATTAAATTTACAATTATCTTAGTGATTGTTCTCAAAGCGATTATCACGCCAATGGGCGGTTTGGGCGCAGTTACAGAAGCATATACAGGTACACCGGTATTTAAAGGGTTTTTGGAAGGCTACAAAACAATGGACGCACTTGCCTCCATCGTATTTGGTGTTGTCGTTGTAAATGCTGTGAAAAGCAGAGGCGTTACACAATCAAAAGCTCTTGCCGCAGCCTGTATTAAAGCCGGAATAATTGCTGCATTAGGGCTGACATTCATTTATGTTTCTCTGGCTTACCTAGGTGCAACAAGCACGAACGCAATCGGACCTGTCGGTGAAGGAGCTAAAATACTATCAGCGTCGTCCCATTATTTATTCGGTTCATTGGGAAATATCGTACTTGGGTCAGCTATCACAGTCGCGTGTTTAACTACAAGCGTTGGGCTTGTCACTTCCTGCGGCACGTATTTTTCAAAGCTCATCCCTGCACTATCATATAAAGTTGTCGTTACCATTGTCACTTTATTCAGCCTGATTATCTCTAATTTCGGGCTTGCTCAAATTATCGCTTTTTCAGTTCCTATTTTATCAGCTATTTATCCGCTTGCCATTGTCATTATCGTTCTTTCATTTATTGATAAGCTCTTTAAAGAAAGACGTGAAGTTTACATTGCATGCTTAATCGGCACAGGATTATTCAGTATTTTAGACGGTATTAAAGCAGCCGGCTTTTCGCTCGGAGCTCTAAATACGTTTTTAAATGAGAATCTCCCGCTATACAGCCTTGGTATTGGGTGGGTAATTCCTGGAATTATCGGAGCAATTATCGGCTATATTCTTACCTTTTTCATCGGTACACCCAAACAACAGCTTAAAGAAATAAGTTAATATCATGGTCGTCTGCGTTACTGCGCAGGCGTTTTTTTAATAAAAAAGAGCCCGCTCATCAACTGCGGGCTCTTTTACGATCTGAATGTTAAGCGGATAAATCAGCTTTTATTTTTTTTACAGCACCCGGCGCAGCTTTCTCTACAGCTGCAGCCGCAATTTCATAGGACTGTTCATAATCATATGCGTAAAACCGTCTTTCCGCTTCTTTCAGCTGTTCAGATAAAATATGGTTCTGGCTTCTGAATCGGTTTCCGAACTGAATGATTTTTTCAATCAGCATAACCTGCTCTACCAATTCCTCTGATTCCCGGCTTGCCCTGTTCACGATATCTTCCGCTTCTTTCAGATGGGCTCCGGCTTCTTCCATATTTAAAGGAATTTCGTTTAATTGATTGACCGTCTCTTGAATGTGATGATGCGCGTTTTCCAGCATCTCTTGAATATGGCTTGGGATGCCCGGGATGTTGCTTATCTTCAGCAGTCTTGCAGTCTCAGAAATGGTTTTTTTCAGATTGCTGAGCGTCTCTCTCGCCTGCAGTTCTTCTTTTCTAAGAGCCTGCAGCTTTTCACGATAATCCGCATGGTCTTTTTTCACTTCTTCAATTTGCTTCTCAATTGATGCGACCTCTTCAACTAAAAGAGAGTAGGCGACATGCTCTGCATCCAGCTTATCTTTTACTGACGCAAGCAGCTTACCGACTTCATCAATGCGCTTTTCAAAGGCCTGCTGTTTGCCTAGCTCACCTGCTGTCAGTCTATAGCTTTCCTTCACCAGTTCAGTTTCCGCCTTTGTCTGCTCCTTCTCTTCTTTCAGCTTATCGTAAGCAATGATCAGCTCAGGCATTTTGCTTAACACAGATTGGCCTGCTTCAACTTCACCCTCGAGCTGCTGGTAAACAGATTGAATATTTTCGTCTATGAGCTGCAGTATGGCAGAGGCTTCATCAATATCCAGCTCAGTCATCAAAACATGTTCTGCCCGTTTCAGCTGATTTGACAGGTTTTCCAGTTCCTTATCAATCTGGATATGCTCAAGCTTATACCCTTTCTCTTTCATTTCGCGATATCCGTCTTTGAGCTTTGCAATCTGGCCCGGCAACGTCTGCTTGCAGTCGGCTAACAGTTTCGGCACATCATCTATGTACGACTGAAGCCGTTCAAGATTGCGATCCTGCTCAAGAAGAACTTTTCTTGCAGTAATGTAGTTCCCGCCCTCTGTCTCTTCTTCAAACTGTTTGATCCCGCTCCAGATCTCGTCAAGATCTGCTTCAAGGCTGTCATAAAGCTCTCCGTAAAGGTGGCTGTATGCCAGCAGGTTTTTTCGGGACTTTGAGTAGCGTTCTCTTACTTGTTCAATCTCTTCGCGGCTCTTTTCTTCACTTGTGACGAGATTGCTAATTTCCCGGAGTATCTTTTCAATGTTCGATTCCGCCGCTGTCAGGAGATCGTCGATATGAACGAGCACTTGATTGGCTTTTTTAAACCGGTATTTGTCCGCGCATTCTTCGGCATCATAAAGGAGCTCTTCAACTTTCGGCATATGGGCAGTGACAATCTCATCCCATTCTTCACGCCATTTCTCAAAGAACTCTTCTGTCTGCCCCGTCATTTTCAGATGTTTAATTTTGGACATTTCTTCCACTATCGATCGATTGAGAATTTCAATCTTCCAAGATTCCAAACGATCAATTTCCGTGTAGATTTTTTTCCTGAAAAAGTAGCCCGCTGCAAACAGCGCGAGCAGTACAATTAATAATCCAATGACAAACTCCATAATGAGCCCCCTTGCTGTTAACCTTAATCTGTCAGGGTGTTTTATTTATTCAGAAAGATTTCAGGATATGTATTGAGAAAAACTGTCGTTTTCATTGTTATTATGATACCATGTAACCAACATTTTTTGAGCAGAAATCAAAAACTTTTTGTGCAAAATCGGCAGGATTTGACTATTTTTTCACGGGGTGACACCAATGCTAAAGCGAGACGGACATATTCACACACCATTTTGCCCTCACGGAACAACAGACACACTCAGGCAATATGCGGAGGAAGCGATAAAAAAAGGCTTTCAATCGATTACGTTTACAGAGCACGCTCCTTTGCCTCCCTCTTTTACCGACCCGACACCGCAAAAAGACAGTGCGATGGCGCAAGCCTCTTTGGAACACTATATTAATGAAATTTCCGGTTTAAAAAGAGAATATCGCGGACAGCTTGACATACGGACCGGGCTCGAGGTCGACTATATCGCTGAATACGAAGGTGAAATCAAATCGTTTCTGGATGCATACGGCCCATTTTTAGATGACAGCATCTTATCCGTTCATTTTTTGCGCACGGGCTCGTCCTATCTGTGCCTTGACTATGATGAGCATACATTTAAAGAGCTGATCTCAGAGTGCGGAAGCATCGAAGCTGTATATGAACTGTATTACCGCAGCATTTATTCTTCTATTGTAACATCTCTCGGCACCTATAAGCCAAAAAGAGTCGGTCACATCACACTCGTCAAAAAATTCATCAGGCTGTTTCCTTATAAAATGTCAGATCATATTCGCAGACTTGTTTCTGAGTGCCTGAACGCTGTCGAGGAAAATGGAATGGAGCTTGACTTTAATACATCAGGTCTAAGAAAAACATACGCGGGGGATATTTATCTGGAGGACTGGATGATTGAGGCGGCGAAGCAAAAAAATATCCCGCTTGTGTTCGGGTCTGATGCCCATCAAGCGGGTGATGTCGGATACGCATATGTGAAGTTTACTGAACTGCGCTAATTTGTGACCGCATGTCTCCTGTCCGGAATACGCTTCTGATCCAAATCTTGATTTCTTCAAAATACATTTTATAAAAGTACGGCTCGTGCGGCTGCATATAGAGCACTTCTGAAATGTATTGAGGCTGGAGATAGGGCATCATCAAGAGAGATTTTAATTGAAGAATAAAATGAGGCAGCGGCAGCGTTAAATGTTCTCGCTGTTTTTCTCCTTCCTCAATAATCAGCTGGAAGATATACTTTTCCTTCATCAGGTACGTCGACATAATCTCTCTTATTAAAGTCGAATCAATGGTGACTTCCCGGTAGACAAACCGAGTTAATTGACGATTGTTATGCTGATAGGATAAAATATCGAAAACCAATTGGAGAAGCTGTTCCTGCGTGCTTTGAAAAGAGATGTTGCCTGCCGCTGTTTCAAGTGTTTTATTGTAGCCTTCGTAAAACTCTGAAACTAAGTGTTCCATCAAGCCTCCTTTGCCTTTAAAATAGTAGGAGATGTGCGCAACATTTACATCAGCTGACTTTGCGATTTCACGGACAGATGTGCCAGAAAATCCTTTTTGGTTAAAGAGCATGACAGCAGATTCAATAATTTTGTCTTTGGTGCTTACTTTCATACCGGCTCACTCCTTCCTCTTGTTACAAATTCAAGGAGAAGACCGGCTGTTCCTGTAAGAACTTATCGACAAATGCCGGCAGAAAAGCCGGGATTTTGTTTTATATTATAGAAAAAGTGAGGGTTTCCCATGTTTCATGTCGAACAACAATCCGGAGATAAAGAAAAAGACTATCAGCTTCTTCTAAAACAGCTCGAAGCCATAACAGAAGATGAAACAGATCAAATTGCAAACTACGCAAATGCGTCAGCACTGCTTTATCATTCATTGCCTGAGGTCAACTGGGCCGGTTTCTATTTTGCTAAGGAAGGGGAAGGACAGCTTGTGTTAGGGCCGTTTCAAGGTCTGCCGGCATGTGTCCGTATTCCTTTCGGTAAAGGCGTTTGCGGAACAGCATACGCAAACGGAAAAGTGGAGCGAGTTGCAGATGTAAACGCATTTCCGGGACATATTGCCTGTGATGCAGCATCTCAATCAGAAATTGTGCTTCCGATTCATGTAGACGGGAACCTAGTCGGCGTCTTGGACATTGACAGCCCTGTCAAGAACCGATTTGATGAGATCGATGAAAAGTATCTTTCACAATTTGTAAAAACCCTTGAAAAAGCTTTAGTGTAATGCATACAACAAAAGCCCAAAACATGTAGCGTTTTGGGCTTTTTTCATTTTTTTATCGACTCGTGAATCATCAAACGGTTTTTCCCGCTGCGTTTTGCGGTGTAAAGCGCTTCGTCTGCCTGGTGAACAAGTTCCTTCAAGGACTTTTTCGATTCTGAATCCCAGCAAGAGATCCCGCATGAAATCGTCACCTCAGGCTTTGTGCTTTTTCTCACTGCACAAACAAGCCTTTCGGTAATCCGTTTCCCGACGGCTACTGTCACATTCGGAAGGTAAACCGCCAGCTCCTCGCCCCCCCAGCGGGCGCCAACATCATGTTTTCGGATATTGCTTTTGATGACGGAAGCGACCTGTATTAAAATCTCGTCCCCTATCTGATGTCCGTACGTATCATTTACATTTTTAAAATTATCAATATCAACAAGAATAAACACGCCTTTTTGATGAATTTTCATGCTGTATTGAATTTTTTCATCTAAATAGACTCTTGAATACAGCTCTGTCAGCTGATCCGTTTTCACAAGATGCTCAAGGCGGTCGCGAAGCATCGAATTGGTCACAGCCAGCGTGGCGTGATGAATCAGCGCTTGGAACAGCTTGTACATTTCAAAGGTAAAAGCGTACATTTCCTTTTTCAGCAAAACGGCAAATCCCAAGAGCTGGTCATTCTCAATCATCGGAACAGCCATAAGCGAACCGTATCCGGCTTTTCCGAAAACAGACTGTCCATTTCCGATAAAAACACCCTTTTCTCCTTCGTACAGTTTTTCCTTTATTTCATTATATATATCAGACGACTTCGTTTCTTTAAAAAATGCTGTGCTCCCGGGAAGCAGTGTCTGCTGTTCAAAATGGTCAATATGGAAAAAACCCACTTCTTCAGCATGAAATGATTCAGCCATTCTCACAGCAAGATCGTTCATCGTATCCGTCAGCGTCAGCCGCTGGTTAAGACGGCGCGTTGTTTCATTAATTAATTCCAAGTTTGCAATACTTGTTTTGGATTGTTCATAGAGCTGGGCATTTTCAAACGCCTTACCCGCCGCATTTGCTATCAGTGACATTTCATCAAGGTACGCGTCGGTAAGGGGGCTGTCTCCCGCCCCATCTGCCATCAGCACGCCGTACGTTCCCTGCTGCCCTTTAATTGGAATGTAAGCGGTCGTTTCATTTTTCCGCAAAATGTCCCCGGATAGATAGACTTTAAGCGCAAAGGAATCGGCATCTTCCCCTTCCATATACAGCTCTGTTGCAGGAACACCTAAACATTGGTCCTGATCATGGGAAATAAACAGAGAAAATTGAAAGAGTGGAAACGTGGTGTGTAAGCTTTCAAGAAGCTTCTTCAGCACTTCCGTCTGATCGAGCAGCGAATGGAACAGTTCGGTCATCTTGTATATCTTTTTTTGATAGATTGTTTTGATATAAAGTCTTTCCTGTTTCATTGACTGATTCAAAAAAGAAGAAATCAAATCCGGAAGCTCTTCCGGAAACACTCCGTCCTGCCTGCATGTTAAATGAAAGCTCCTGCCGGAGACATGATCTTCAATAACAAAAAATGAGGCATTTATTTTCAATGCGGAAAAATGCACTTCCTCCTGTGCCATTTGTGCCATGTGATCAGATGGAGAAGGTAAAAGGGATACGCAAAGTGATGGAAAATATGTTTGAATAGCCGAAGTCAGCCATAAAAGAGAGTCGGTGAATGAGACCTTTTCAGATTTGGCTAATAAAAAATCGAGCATATGATAACGAAAGGCGGGTAATTGATCTTTTGTTTCTTCTATCATGTTTTATCACCTAAAAAGTTTACCACTAATTTTTGTTTATTATATCACAACAGCGAAGCAATAATGAACGAATGGTTGACTTCAAAACAAATAAATTATATAATGACCTTTGTGTGAAATATTGCAGCCTTTTTGTTCAGCTTCTATGTTTTCATTTTGTTCCTTATCAATAAGGTGTATCGTGTAACTCTCTGCTGCTGGAGCGAGGATACATGAAAACAAAATGTGCATGGTCGAATAGAACAGACGGTTTTTATTTTCCACAAAATAAAACCAAAGGAGGAGTCACATTATGGCTCGCTATACAGGTCCATCTTGGAAACTGTCCCGCCGTCTAGGAATCTCTCTTAGCGGAACAGGAAAAGAATTAGAAAAACGCCCTTACGCTCCAGGTCCACACGGCCCAGGACAACGTAAAAAATTATCAGAATACGGTTTGCAATTGCAAGAAAAGCAAAAGCTTCGTCACATGTACGGTGTAAACGAACGTCAATTCCGCACACTGTTTGACAAAGCTGGCAAACTAGCTGGTAAACACGGTGAAAACTTCATGATTCTTTTAGATTCCCGTCTTGATAACGTTGTGTACAAGCTAGGTTTAGCGCGTACTCGCCGTCAAGCTCGCCAATTGGTTAACCACGGTCACATTACTGTAGACGGAAGCCGCGTTGACATCCCGTCTTACCAAGTAAAAGCTGGTCAAACAATCGGTGTTCGCGAAAAATCAAGAAACCTTTCAATCATCAAAGAATCAGTTGAAGTAAACAACTTCGTTCCTGAATACCTTACTTTCGATGCTGAAAAGCTTGAAGGTACATTCACTCGTCTTCCAGAGCGTTCTGAACTTGCTCCGGAAATTAACGAAGCGCTTATCGTTGAGTTCTACTCTCGTTAATCGTTTAAAAACCCCCTGCCGCTATGCGGTCGGGGGGTTTTTTTCGTCTGCTTCTTCTACCGTTTCCTGCTGGACAACACTTTCTCTGGCCTGCTGCTCCCAATAATCCCGCTGCATTCTTTCTTTGGCGATCGTACACATGAGATTCACGGTGAGCTCTCCCTCCTATTGAAAAGGTGGTGAATGGTCGTGTTTGCCCTATCTAATATACTCTTTCCCTCAAATTCCTATGCACTAAACCAAAAACATCCTTTGCCAATTGGGCAAAGGATGTTTTTTTCTTATTTATACGTGACAAGGAAGTATTTTTTCTTCCCGCGGCGAAGCACAGTAAACTGATCTTCAATGCGGTCTTCAGCAGATAAAATATAGTCAATTTCTGTCTGGCGTTCACCGTTAATGTAAACGGCTCCGTTTTTAATATCTTCACGGGCTTGTCGTTTAGACGGTGACAGTTTCGATTCAACCAGCACATCTACGAGTGACAGTTCTTCAGCGCTGTCTTTTTCTAGAGAAGGCACATCTTTAAAACCGATTTTTACGTCTTGGGCAGAAAGCTCTTTAATATTGCCGCTGAACAATGCTTGGGAAATATTAATCGCTTGCTCCAGTGCCTCGCGTCCGTGAACGAGCGCTGTCACTTCTTCTGCCAGGCGTTTTTGCGCTTCACGCTTTTCAGGCGCTGTTTCAGTTTTTTCAGCGTATTCTTCGATTTCTTCTTTTGAAAGGAACGTAAAGTATTTTAAGTATTTCACAACATCACGGTCATCTGTATTGATCCAGAATTGGTAGAATTCATATGGAGACGTTTTTTCTTTATCTAGCCAAATTGCACCGCCTTCGGTTTTTCCGAATTTTGTGCCGTCCGCTTTCGTTACAAGCGGAATGGTAAGACCAAACGCTTTTGCTCCTTCTTCTTCAGATTTTCTGATCAGCTCAAGGCCAGCTGTGATGTTGCCCCATTGATCACTTCCGCCGATTTGCAGCTTACAGTTTTTCTCTCTGTACAGGTTTAAGAAATCATAAGATTGAAGAATCATGTAGCTGAATTCTGTGTAAGAGATGCCGGATTCGATTCTGGAGCTGACTGTATCTTTTGCCAGCATATAATTGATGCCGAAGTTTTTGCCGACGTCACGAAGGAAGTCGATCACATTCATGTTTCCGATCCAGTCGTAGTTGTTTGCCATAACAGCCGGGTTTTCCGCTGATTCAAAATCAAGAAATCTTGAAAGCTGATGTTTGATTTTTTGCGACCATTCGACAACGATATCAGCCGTGTTTAACGTACGCTCTGCTTTTTTTCCGCTCGGATCGCCGATTAAACCCGTCGCGCCGCCCACAAGCGCAATCGGATGGTGCCCCGCAAGTTGAAAACGGCGGAGTGTTAAAATTGGCAGCAGGTGCCCGATATGCAAGCTGTCCGCTGTCGGATCAAAGCCTGAGTACAGGCGGATTTTTTCTTCGTTCAGCTGTTTGTTCAGTCCTTCTTCATCCGTCATTTGCTGAATCAATCCGCGGAAGGATAAGTCTTCAAGTAAGTTTGTCATGAGATAAGGCTCCTTTTTTAATAAAATAAAAACGCCCCTTCGTGTAAACGAAGGGACGATTGATTATCGCGGTACCACCCTACTAATAAGAGCATACATACAGCTTTTTGCTCTTATCACTTTGCCTGATAACGGATCAGGTCCGTTCTTTCACTACTGAAAGCCTGAGCGGCTTTGTTTGCAAAAGCGGTTCATGAGTGTATTCGACATATCCGTCTGTGCTGATTTTCACCGGCCATCAGCTCTCTGGAACGTAAGGATATTCTACTTGTCTCAATCTTTACCTTTTCATATGAAGCTATATCATTTTTAACATAAATAAAATCCCGTGTCAACGGCGCCTTTTAATCCTCCATCGTTGACAGGTCTCCGGCCGGAAGATTCAGCTCCCATGCCTTCAGCACACGTCTCATGATCTTACCGCTCCGTGTTTTTGGAAGCTTATCCTTAAATTCAATTTCACGCGGAGCAGCATGGGCTGCAAGACCTTGTTTGACAAATTGACGGATTTCTTCCTTCAGTTTATCAGACGGCTCAAACCCTTCTCTGAGAGCGATAAAGGCTTTAATGATCTCCCCGCGCACCGGATCAGGTTTACCAATGACCCCCGCCTCCGCAATTGCTGGATGTTCGACAAGCTTACTTTCCACTTCAAATGGCCCGACGCGCTCACCGGAGGTCATGATGACATCGTCCACTCTGCCTTGGAACCAAAAGTACCCTTCATCATCCATGTAGGCAGAATCGCCCGACACATACCATCCGCCCGGCATAAAATAAGATTCGTATTTTTCAGGGTTGTTCCAAATCGTGTGCATCATAGATGGCCAGCCCTTTTTGATGGCGAGGTTCCCCATTCGATACGGCGGAAGCTCGTTCCCCTGATTGTCAACGATTGCTGCTTCTACACCGGGAATCGGTTTTCCCATCGAGCCTGGTTTTATATTCATGCAAGGATAGTTGCAGATCAGCTGTCCGCCCGTTTCTGTCATCCACCATGTATCATGAATCCGTTGGTTAAAGACTTTATGCCCCCATCTGATCACTTCCGGATTTAAAGGTTCACCGACACTCAGCACATGGCGGAGTGAAGTCAGATCATATTTGGCAGCCATATCATCTCCGGCTCCCATCAGCATTCGAAAGGCAGTCGGCGCGCTGTACCAGACGTTTACACCAAGCTGCTCAATCGTGCCATACCAGCTTTCCGGGCTGAATCGTCCGCCGACAATCACATTTGTCGCTCCGTTCAGCCACGGCGCAAAAATCCCGTACACCGTTCCAGTCACCCAGCCTGGGTCGGCCGTGCACCAGTAAATGTCCTCTTCCTTTAAATCAAGGACCCATTTTCCTGTCTGATACTGCTGAACCATCGCCTCATGGACATGAAGCACACCCTTTGGCGTACCCGTAGATCCTGATGTATAGTGAAGCAAATAGCCGTCTTTTTTGTCCATCCATTCAATGTCCAGTCTTGTGCTCTCATGTTTAGCCACTTCATCATAATGAATGATGTTTGTTCCGCTCTTTTCAGTCTGGCCGCCGACTATGAATATACGCTGTAAATCAGGGAGCTTGTCAACCGGAATCCTTTCTAAAAGCTCAGGCGTCGTGACAACAACCTTTGCCTCGCTGTTTTGAAGCCGGTCCTTAACAGCCCCCTCCATAAACGCTTCAAATAACGGCCCGGCGATTGCGCCGATTTTGATGGCACCTAGCATAATAAAATAAAGCTCGGGTGATCTCGGCATAAAAATAAAAACGCGGTCCCCTTTTTCCACATTTCCATACCGTCTCAGCACATTCCCGGCTCTGTTTGTTTCTTCTTTCATTTCTTTAAATGTGTATTTTTCATCCCGTTCTGCGTCCTTATAATAAAGCGCAACTTTGTTTTTTCGAAAAGATTCGGCATGACGGTCTATCGTTTCATAAGCCGCATTCAATTTCCCTGTCTTATGCCAAGAGAAATGTTTCTCTGCTTCGGACCAATCAAATTGCCGATACGTTTCTTCATAGTTTTTTAAATTATGATCCCCCTCTATTGCTGGCAACGCTTTCAAATTCATGTCCAAACATCCCCCTTTGCTGAAGTTGTCACATTTATTATAGTATATATTCATATTCTTCTCAATTTTTAAAATATAAACCATGTTGAAAACGCTTTATAATTTGTTATTCTTAAAGGAGGCATGTATTTTTTATAGAAATTGATGGGACGGTGAATCAGTGGAACATCATAAAACATATCACTCTGCAAACATCAAAACAGCAACCGGCTCCTTACTGATAGAAGGCCCTGTCTCTCCAGAGGAATTGGCAGGTTATGAGTTTCATAAGGATTTGACCGCATTTCGGCCGCCCCGGGAACAGCATGAAGCATTAGTCGATATTGCTGGCCTTCCTGAGGGACGCATTATCATTGCCAGAGACGGCCAAACCATTGTCGGCTATGTGACGTATTTATACCCTGATCCGCTCGAAAGGTGGTCAGAAGGAAATATGGAGGATTTGCTTGAGCTCGGAGCCATTGAGGTGGCGCCGGCATACCGGGGATGTTCTGTCGGAAAAACGCTTCTGACCGTCAGCATGATGGACGAACAAATGGAGAACTACATTGTGATGACGACAGAGTACTACTGGCATTGGGATTTAAAGGGGATGAAAAAAGATGTGTGGGAGTACAGAAAGATCATGGAGAAAATGATGAACGCAGGCGGATTGGTCTGGTTTGCAACCGACGAGCCTGAGATCAGCTCCCATCCTGCGAACTGCCTGATGGCGCGCATCGGAAAAAACGTCAGCCAGGAATCAATTGAACAATTTGACAGGCTCCGTTTTTATCATCGTTATATGTATTAACTGACACAGACAAAGGGGAAAAGATAATGATTGTTGAGCAAATCATGAAAAAGGATGTCATCACATTAACGAAAACGGATACGCTTGAAACGGCAATACACAAGCTGAAAGAATTTCATATCAGGCATTTGCCTGTTATTAACGAAGACCGCCATGTAATTGGGATGATTACAGACAGAGATATGAAACAGGCCAGCCCCAGCATTTTTGAAGAAAGCAAACGCAGCCGTTTTCTCACACGAAGCGTTGAATCAATTATGAAAAAAGACGTAGTATGCGCCCATCCGCTTGATTTTGTTGAAGAAATATCAGCAGTCTTCTACGAGCATGGCATTGGCTGCCTTCCTGTCGTGCACCATCAAAAATTAATCGGCATTCTGACAAAAACCGATTTGCTGCGGACTTTTGTAAAGCTGACAGGCGCTGACCAGCCCGGATCGCAGATTGAGATAAAAGTAAATGACATCACCAAAAGCCTCGCCGATATCAGCAGCCTCTGCCAAAGACTTCAGGTAAAAATACTGAGCGTTCTTGTCTATCCTCATGACGATTCCGGCGCAAAGGTGCTTGTATTTCGTGTCAAGACGATGAATCCGCTGCCGTTTTTGCAGGAATTGCAAAAAAACGGGCATCTCATCGTATGGCCGTCAGAGCATAGGGATCAGCTATGAGGGACAGTGTGTTCATTTATTCTCCCTCTTATCAGACCTATATGTTTCACCAGGAGCACCCCTTTAATCAGCAGCGTGTTCTCCTGACATATGATTTGCTCAAATCAATGGATGCCTTTGACGAGGGAGATATCGTCAGTCCGCGGCTTGCGGCGGAAGATGAGCTGGCTCTCGTTCATACGGACGATTATATCCAGGCAGTAAAGCTTGCCGGTGCCGGAAAACTTCCAGCCGAAGAAGGGGAAAGCTATGGGCTCGGTACGGAAGATACACCTGTCTTTGCAGGCATGCATGAAGCGGCCTCACTATTAGTCGGCGGCACCTTAACGGCTGCGGATTATGTCATGTCAGGGCAAGCACTGCATGCTGCCAACCTTGGGGGAGGCTTGCACCATGGGTTTCGTGGAAGGGCTTCAGGATTTTGCATATACAACGACAGCGCTGTAGCGATTCAATATATTCAGGAAAAATATCAAGCCAGGGTGCTGTATATTGATACGGACGCCCATCACGGAGACGGTGTGCAATTTGCATTTTATGATAACCCCAACGTATGCACCCTGTCCATTCATGAAACGGGACGGTATTTATTCCCCGGAACCGGTCAGATTCAGGAAAAAGGCAGCGGAAAAGGCTACGGATATTCCTTTAATATCCCGCTTGATGCTTTTACGGAGGATGATTCATTTATTGAAGCCTACCAGACAGCAGCTTCAGAAATCGCCGATTATTTTCAGCCGGATGTGATTATCAGCCAAAATGGCGCTGATGCCCATTACTACGATCCGCTGACTCATTTGTCGGCAACGATTTCCATTTACAATGAAATTCCGCGGCTTGCTCACGCACTAGCGCATCAATATTGCGGCGGAAGATGGATCGCCGTCGGAGGAGGCGGATATGATATTTGGCGAGTGGTGCCCCGTGCCTGGGCCCGAGTATGGCTTGAAATGAAAGGAATCGATCCGGGACATGACATACCACCTGAATGGATCGCAAAATGGCAAAAGCAATGCCCAGTCACCCTTCCGTCCAGCTGGAGCGACCCCGCCGATTTATATCCGCCGATTCCACGCAAGCCAGAAATTACAGAAAAAAATGCTCAAACCGTCAGCAAAGCGTTATATGCGGTACGATCAGAGCGCCAGGAGAAAACAAAATAAAAAAACGACCTTCACGAAGAGGTCGTTTTTGATTTTTTGATGACGATTTCCACACGCCGGTTTTCCTTCATATGTTCATTTGTTTTGTTATCCTTTACAGGCTTTGTATCCGCATATCCAACAGCGATAAACCGTTTTGACGGGAGTTTCTCTTTTGATGTGAAGTATTGAATGACCCCGCTTGCCCGTGCTGCGGATAGCTCCCAGTTGGACGGATACCTGTACGTTGAGATATTTCGGCTGTCTGTATGGCCCTCCACCTGAATATCATTTGGAATAGTCTGAAGAAGAACTGCAATTTGGTGAAGAAGCGTTTCGGCATTATTCAACACGTCAGCCTCACCCGAATCAAACAGCACCGCTTCCTGAAGAACGAGCACGACCCCGCGTTCATCCCGCTTTGCTGTCATTTTTGACTTTAGCTGATGCTCTCGAATGTATGTATTTACTTTTTGCAGCAGTTGATCCTGCTGATTCTCTTGCTTTTTCGCATCGGCTGACGGCGTGTCTTTTTGATCGATGGCTGTTTGGTCTGGCTGAAGCCCGCTGCCATCCTTTTGGATCGAGTTCACCGCTGCTTTAAATTTTTGCAGATCAATCTGCGACATCGAAAAAAGTAAAATAAAGAACACAAGAATCAGCGTAATCAGATCTGTAAAGGTTACCATCCAGCCGGAGGATGACTGATTGTTTTTCCTGCTTCCATTCCTTCGTTCAAAGCGCTCTCTTCTAAGCTTCATGTACAGATCCCTTTTTTGTCTTGACTTGATTAGGCTGCTTCCGCCATTCTTCCCGAGAGCTGAAAACGACGAGCTGGCTTTCCAGATTGCGCGGATTTTTTCCGGATTGTATCCCGATAATGCCTTCCACCATTACCTGTTTGATGAAGATTTCACTTTCTGTTTTTTCTTCAAGCTTGGCCGCAATCGGATTAAATACCATGTTTGCCAGCAATGAACCGTATAAGGTCGTCAAAAGTGCAACGGCCATATTGGGTCCAAGCATATCAGGGTCATTTAAATTTTTGAGCATCAGCACCAGCCCGACTAGTGTCCCGATCATGCCCCATGCCGGAGCGAATTCTCCCGCTTTTTCAAAAACGCGGCGCCCTTTGCGGTGCCGTTCCTCCATTGCTGCAATTTCTGAATCCATGACAAGCCGAATCGTTTCTTCATCCCAGCCGTCAACCGCCAGAAGCAGCCCTTTTTTCAAGAATGGGTCTCTGATTTCTCTAGCCTGGTCATCCAATGATAAAAGCCCATGTTTTCGTGCATGGTCGGAAAGGGAAACGAAGGTTTTCACAAGGTCCTTTACATTGTCTTCCTGGCGGATAAATGCCTGCTTTAACACAGTTGGCGTTTTTTTCAGCTCCCTCGGCGGAAAACTGATAAAAACCGCGGCGCAAAGCCCTCCTGTTACGATAAAGAAAGAAGTCAGATCTAGAAAAGAGCGGAAACCGCTTACTCCCGATCCGGAAATAATTCCAATTACAATAATAATCGTTCCTAACACAAAACCAACAGGTGTAAGATAATCAAAACGTTTCATCATTTCTCCTCACTCATACGAAAAAAGCAAGAATTCACCTTAGAGGTGAAGCTTGCTTTCTTGTTTTTCTTATGACTTGGTTGACTGTCTTAACTCTATACGATGCGGCAATTCGACAATATGCTCTTCCACCGGCTCTTTATTCATGAGCTTTGTCAGCAGTCTCATCGCAACCGCGCCAATATCATACGTCGGCTGAACTACTGTTGAAAGCTGCGGTCGAACCATCAAGCTTAATCTCGTATTATCAAAGCCGATAATGTCGAGATCCTCAGGAATGGACAAGCCTTGATCCTGTGCGGCATGTATAATGCCGAGCGCCATTTCATCAGTTGCAGAAAGAATCGCTGTCGGCTTTTTGTCCAGGCTCATGAGATGCTGAAGCGCCTCAAGTCCGGAATCATACGTGTAATCACCTTCAGCAACAAATTGTTCATGAAACGGAAGATTCGCCTCTTCAAGCGCCCGTTTGTAGCCTTGCAGTTTCTTTGAGCGGTTGATCGGTTCTGTCATCGAGCCAGAAACAAATGCAATATCAGTGTGCCCCTTATCAACCAAAAGCTTCACCGCGTCATAAATCGCCTGCTCGTAATCAATTGCGACTGATGGTGTTTCACCTTGCTCCTCAACAGAAGCGGCAAGCACAATCGGCACTGGGGAACGCTTAAATTCCGCTACATGCTCGTCCGTAATGTTTCCGCCCATAAATACGATGCCGTCGACCTGTTTGCCGAGCATTGTGTTTAATAAGTGCAGCTCTTTCTCCAAGTTTTGGTCAGAGTTGCTCAAAATGATGTTATATTTATACATTGTCGCGATATCTTCAATTCCTCGCGCAAGCTCTGAATAGAAAATGCTTGAGATATCAGGAATGATGACACCTACAGTTGTTGTTTTTTTGCTTGCAAGCCCTCTTGCCACCGCGTTTGGACGGTAGCCGAGACGGTCAATGGCTTCCAAGACTTTTTTTCTCGTTGTCGGTTTTACATTCGGGTTACCGTTCACGACACGGGAAACGGTCGCCATGCTTACATTAGCTTCTCTCGCTACATCGTAGATCGTAATATTGCTCATCCTAAAACCACTCCTTTTACTGGATACACTTATCCTTATCTATAGCATAAACACTTTATGTAGAGAAATGTCATAATGTCCGAATTTATGTCGTTTATGATTTGTAAGCGTAAGTCAGTAGTCTACATTATTTTTCATTATTCATCAAATTTAATTACTTCTCATGAAATTATACACGTTTTTATAGATGATGAAAACGTATACTTGAGTTTTATAATTAAATAAACGAGAAAGCGCAAAAAAAGGCCGCATATGCGGCCTTTTGTATTGATCTCATTCCATTAGGCGTTGACTTTCACCATTGGTTTCAGTTCATTCAGCCATTTTTCAAATTCAGGGATTGCCATTTGCTGAGCAGAGTCAGAAAGTGCGACTGATGGATCAGGGTGAACCTCTGCCATAACGCCGTCAGCACCGATCGCTAAAGCGGCTTTAGCTGTCGGAAGAAGGAGGTCACGGCGGCCTGTTGAATGTGTCACATCAACAAAGACCGGCAAATGTGTTTCCTGTTTCAGAATTGGCACAGCTGAAATATCGAGCGTATTTCTCGTCGCTGTTTCGTATGTTCTGATACCGCGCTCACAAAGAATAATTTGATCATTGCCTTGTGCCATAATGTATTCAGCTGCATTGATGAATTCCGAGATCGTTGCAGCAAGTCCGCGTTTCAGCAGGACAGGTTTTTTCACGGAACCTGCAGCTTTGAGCAATTCAAAGTTCTGCATATTACGCGCACCGATCTGAATTACATCAATATAATCAAGCGCTTCTTCAATATGAGCCGGAGTTACGATTTCGCTGATAACAGCCAGATCAAATTCGTCCGCTACACGTTTTAAGATTTGAAGTCCTTCTACACCGAGGCCCTGGAAATCGTATGGGCTCGTACGAGGCTTAAAAGCTCCTCCGCGAAGAATTTTAATCCCTTGTTTTTTAGCAGCCGCAGCCACTTCTGCTACCTGCTCATAGCTCTCAACCGCACATGGTCCGACGATAAATCTTTGCTGGCCATCTCCGACTTTTTCACCTTTGATATCAACGATTGTATCTTCAGGTTTTTTCTTGCGGGAAACAAGCAACGCTTTGCTGTGGTCTTCCTCCTGAAGCTCTAAACCTGCTTTAAAGATTTCTTTAAAAATGTGCTGGATAGTAGAATTTTCGAACGGTCCGTCATTGTTTTCAATGATTTTATTTAACATTGTACGTTCTCTGACAGGATCAAAGCGATTAACACCCTGCGCTTCTTTCGCTTTACCGATCTCTTTCACAACATTTCCGCGCTGGTTGATTAATTTTAAAATTTGCAAGTTTAATTCGTCTGCCTGCTGCCTTAGAAGCTCTAACTCTGTGTTGCTCATTTTTTTCATCCTTTCCCTGCACATTCATTTTTTATTTTGTAGTTAACATGCATCTTACTATAAGTAAAACCAAATGGAAATACTGAAATACAAAATTTTAAAAAAAGTCTACTTTATTACCCAAACGCTTTTAAGTGATAAAGTAATGTATGATGCTATCGTACATGATGTGACGAAAATGATCAATAGTTTTTTCAAAAAAAAAAAAGCGCCAGATCATACTGGACGCTTTTTTTCTAGGACAGATGCTGCTCAATCGCCGCTTCTGTAATTTGTGAATGTGAGGTATGCCACTTTACTTCACCGTTTTGGATCACGAAAACTTGAGGGCTTTCGTGCTTGACTCCGTATGTTTCTGCGATGAAATTTGACAGAGGCCGTGCCTCTTGTACTTGCAGATAGTAAGCCGGCACTTCTTCATGCTGATTTGCAAAGGCATCAAATTCGTGAAATGCGGCTTGGCTGATCGGGCATGTTAAGCTGTGCTTAAAAAACAAGAAAGTGCCTTCCTTTTCTGCAATACGTTTAAACTCTTCCTCAGATTGGATTAGCTGTTTTGCCATTAGTCAAGTCTGCTCCTTCCGGGCTCAGCGGTTGATGTGCTCGGCCTGTTTTTGTGCATCTTTCAGCTCGTCTTTTACGTCTTCTTTCGTTTGGAGGACTTGATCTTTTGCTTCGTCAGCCGCCTGCTTCGCTTCGTTTTTCATATCTTGCATAGCAGCTGATGACTCGGTATTGGCAGAATTTGAACGGTCTCTTAAATCTTTTACCTTGTTCATGATTTGTCCTGACTGATCTGCAACAAGCTGCGTGATGTTAGATGTTTTGTCTTTTGCAATGCTGACATATTGAGTGCCTTTTTCTTTTGCGTCTGCCGTCATTTTATCTGTTTTATCCCGCAGAGCGACAGCTTGATTTCCGAGATCGTCGCGAAGTTCTTTCCCAGATTTAGGTGCTAGGAAAAGCGCAGTGGTGGCTCCGATGATTCCTCCGATTAAAGTACCGATTAAAAAATCTTTACTATTAATTCCATCTTTGCTCATCATTATTCCTCCTCAAAGTGTTTTTCTCTCTTAAAGAGCTGATTTTTTCTTTTGCTTCCACTTCTCCCAAATTTCCATCGCTGCTTGGCTCCAGGTAACAACCTGATTGATTTTATCTTGGTTTTCTCTCACTGATGCCGATACAGAACCTGCCGCCTGCTTCATTGATGTATTGAACTGCTGTACAGAAGTTCCCACCCCTTGAACAGCATGAACGACCGTGTTCAGCTTTTCTGATTTTTCCTGAATGTCTTCAGCCAAGCGGTTGGTCTTATGTAAAAGCTCGGCAGTTTCAGTGGTAATGCCTTTCATTTGTCCCTCCAGCCCTTCTAGCGTGGATGCGACATGTTTTAATGTCAGCTGCAGTGACTTTAATGTTTTAGACAAATAGATCACTAAGACAAGAAATGCTACAGCGATTAATGCAACGCTTAAATAAAGAATGATTATCATCTTAGGCCTCCTTGCTGCAGGATATACTGCTGTTTACCCGTTATGTAAAATCATAAACATATGTGTTGGGCTGTATACATATTATTCTCCATTCCAGTTGAAAATCCTTTAAGAGGATTTCTCTTCAGATAAATAAAAAGCAGTGAGATCACTGCTTTTTATTATGCCATGACGTTTTCGTAGGCTCTCATATATTTTTGGATATCTCCTGCTCCCATAAAGATAAGAACGGCTTTATCATGAGCTTTTAAAACAGATGTATCATCTTCTTCAATCAGCTTGGCATTATTAATTTTTCCCTGCAGGTCGCCGATCGTCAGCTTCCCTGCGTTTTCCCGGGCTGACCCGAAGATATCGCATAAATACACACAGTCTGCCGCACTCAGGCTATCTGCAAATTCATCAAGGAATTGCTGTGTCCGCGTAAATGTATGAGGCTGGAATACCGCAACAATTTCACGCTCAGGATATTTCTGTCTTGCAGCCTCAATCGTCACTTTTATTTCTGTCGGATGGTGAGCGTAGTCATCAATTAACACTTGGTTTCCGAGCTGTTTCTCATTGAATCTGCGTTTCACGCCGCCAAATGATTTGAGGCCATGCTTAATAACACTGGCGTCAATTTCTTCATAATGGCACAACGCGATGACCGCCAATGAGTTCAATACATTATGATGGCCGTACGCAGGAATATAAAATGTGTCATAGAATGTATTGCGGACAAAGACATCGAAAGTTGTCCCTTCTGTACTTTTTACGATGTTTCTCGCTTGAAAATCATTTTCTTCTCCCGTGCCGTAATAAACGACAGGCACGTTCGCATGGATTTTCGGCAGATACTCATCGTCACCGCAGGCAATAATGCCTTTGTTAACTTGAAGAGCCATCTCCTGAAAAGCGTCAAACACATCGTCAATATTAGAGAAGTAATCAGGATGATCAAAATCAATATTCGTCATAATTGCATAGTCAGGCTGATAGCTTAAGAAATGACGGCGGTATTCACACGCTTCAAATACGAAGTATTCGCTGTTCTCATTTCCTGCGCCTGTTCCGTCCCCGATTAAGAAAGACGTTGGCTTTGCGTTTTGGATGACGTGTGCCAGCAGCCCCGTAGTTGACGTTTTGCCGTGCGCACCAGTAACCGCGACACTGGTGAACTTTTTCATATAGTCACCTAAAAACTTATGATAACGAATCACCGGAATTCCGTCAGACAGCGCTTTTTCAATCTCAGGATGCGTGTCTGGGAATGCGTTTCCAGCGATAACTGTCATGCCGGGTTTGATGTTATCCGCGCTAAAAGGAAGGACGGTGATGTTTCTCTTTTCAAGCGCCGTTTGTGTGAAAATGAATTTTTCGATATCCGATCCTTGGACAGTATATCCATTATCATGAAGTATTTGGGCAAGCGGACTCATACCCGTCCCTTTTATTCCAACAAAATGATAAACAGTCATAATTGTACCTCCAACAAACGTCTATCTGTTCCCCAGTATATGACGTTCATTTCAATTTGCGACCGCGGCGGCTGAAAAGCCGCCTGCGGCGTATCCTTATATTTTTTGTTATGTTCAGTATCCGGTTATTTCTTTCCGATTAAACCTGTATATCACAATTTCTATGCCCATCTGCTGTAAAGCGGCATAGGTGTTTAATGATCTATCCATTATCATACCATGTTTGCTGTGAAAATGAACCTATATTATTCGTTTATTAAATCACTTGCAGTGATCAGCACCTCTCGAGGCTTGCTTCCTTTCGCTTCAGAGATCATACCTTCTGCTTCCATCATATCAATCAGCCTTGCAGCCCGATTATATCCGATTCTGAATCTTCTTTGCAGGCTTGACGTGCTTGCACTGTTTTGCTCAACAACAAATTCACACGCCTCATAAAACAGTTCATCCTCTTCCTTTAAGGCAGAGCCTTGTCTTACCAATTCTTCTTGTTCAAACAAATAAGCTGGCGGCAGCTGGTTTCTGACATGGGAAACAACACGGTCAATTTCTCGGTCCGATACAAAGTTGCCTTGAAGACGGACCGGTTTTCCAGAACCGTTCTCTAAAAAGAGCATGTCTCCTTTACCGAGAAGTTTTTCCGCACCAGCCATGTCTATGATTGTTCGGGAATCAACCTGGCTGGAGACAGAAAACGCAATTCTCGTCGGGATATTCGCTTTTATCAGACCGGTAATGACATCGACTGACGGACGCTGAGTCGCGACAAGCAAATGGATTCCGCAGGCTCTTGCTTTTTGAGCAATTCGGGCAATGCTTTCTTCTACATCATTTGGAGCTACCATCATCAAATCTGCAAGCTCGTCAATGACCACAACTAAATACGGCAGTTTTTCGCCCGTTTGGTGATCGGAGGTTAATTGATTAAAACGATCAATATCGCGAACACCGGAATGGGCAAACAGTTCATAGCGCCGCTCCATTTCCTCAACAACCCATTTTAAAGCAGCTGTGGCCGCTTTGGCGTCTGTAATGACAGGGCTGACAAGGTGAGGAATCTTGTTGTAAGGCGCAAGCTCCACCATTTTCGGATCAATCAGCAGCACCTTCACTTCACTCGGATCAGCTTTATAAAGCAGACTCACTAAAATGGTATTGATGCACACGCTTTTTCCCGATCCTGTAGCTCCGGCGATAAGACCGTGCGGCATTTTTTTCAGATCAATGACAACAGGATTCCCCGAAATATCCAATCCAAGTGCTGACGTAAGCGGTGATGTGCTCGTCCTGAAAGCGGAACTGCGAATCATCTGGCGCAAATCAACAACCTTGCTCGTGCGGTTCGGCACTTCAATTCCGATCGTGTTTTTCCCCGGAATCGGCGCCTCAATTCGAATATCTCTTGCTGACAGGCTGAGTTTAATGTCATCAGACAGATTGGTGATTTTATTTACCTTTACACCCGGTTCAGGGTGTACTTCAAATCTTGTGACTGACGGCCCTTGCGTTACATGAACCACATTGGCCCGAACGTTAAAGTTTTTCAAAGTTAAATCAAGGAGCTGACGCTGCTCTTCTATCCACGCAGCATCGTCCTGAACTTGTGCTGGCGGCACATCAAGCAGTGAGACATTCGGGAACACATAGCTTCCGCGGCGCTCCCCTGCTTTTTGCTGTTTATGCGTATCGCTTTTCAGCATCATAACATTAAAAGGAACAGACGGTCCCTTCTGAAGTGCCGGACTTCGTTTAGGATTGTCACCAGACTTCTTGGCTCTGTTCTGCTGTTCTGCTGTAGCCGTGTGTCTTTCTGCCGCAGGGCTATCATCCGCCGCAGAATAGGATGGAGAACCCTCTTCTGTGCTATGTTCCGGTTGTGAATCACCTTCTATCTGGGCCACGGATGATCCAGGCTGGTTGTTTTCCTCTATCATTTGAGCTGATGCAGCTTCCGGAATGCTTTCTTCGTGAACAGTTGTTTCGCTGTCTGACTGTTCCTCTGCTTCTTGCAGGGCTTCTGGCACAGCCTCTCCCTCGTATCGTTCATTATGCACGAGAGGCTTTTCATGCTCATGGATTTCCATTTGTTCTGCTGGGGCTGAGAAGGTTTCAGCAGTTTCTGGATGAACGTTTCCTTCGTTGGCTGACGGCTCTTCCGCCTCAGTTCCAGCACCTGTCACAGTCCCTTCCCCATACCGCTCATCGGGTAAGAAATGCTCTTCCTTTTCAGGCTCTTGGATCTCTGTTTGTTTAGTCGAGACGGTGTCAGCAGTTTCTAGCACAGCTTCTTCATGGGCATTTACACCGTTGGCTGACAGGGTTTCTGCCTCCATTCCGGCACCTGTCACAGTCTCTTCCCAAGATGTTTCTTCGTGCAAGAAAGATTCTTCCTGCTGATCATTCATTTGCTCTGTTTCTTCTGACGGCATCTCAGCAGCTTTTGGAGCCATTTTTTCTCCAGCGGTTATTTTTTTGTCTGACAGCTCCTCTGCTGAGTGCTTTGCCATTGTTTCATTCGTACTTTTTTGGACGCCAGAAGGCTCTTCATCCAATCGGACATGTGAAAAGAGGGGTTCCTTCTGTTGCTGCGGCGGCCGGTCCGGCATCGAATAGCTGCGTTCGCGTTCGATTTCTTCTGAAAGCAGTGTTACCTTCTCTTCTACAGGTTCCGGCTTTTTTTGCTCACCTTTTTTTTCCGCAGATTGTTTCGGCATGTCCTTTTTCACAGATGGTTTTTGATTAAATCCATATACAGGCGAAGGGATATTTGTCGGTTTAAACGGTTTCTTGGCCGGCTCTGATTTTTCATATGTACGGTGCTCTTTTTCATTATTTGTGCGGTCTCTGTGCTGAGCAGCTCCCGAACGAGGCGCGGCTTGCGGTTCCTCCGATGGCGGGCGGCGCCTTCTCAAATCATTTTTTTGGTATCCGTCAGGCACAACCGGAAAACGGAACTTGCCTTTAGGATATTCGTAATATATTTTAGGATCTTCCAATCGTTTTAATTGTCCTTCGGAGTGATGCGATTCTTGCTGTTTCGGAACTTGAGCAGGTTTTGTCTCCCGTTCAGCATCCTCTTCACTCTCTCCTAAAAACAAATCAAAAAATTTATGAAGCCAACTCATAAGTCATCTCTAACTCCCTTATAGTTTTCTGGGACGATTTTTAGTATACCACTGCTTGTCGGCCCAGAAAAGATTAAGCTTTCAGCAAAACAAAGCCGCTAAACAAGAGCTTAGCGGCTTTTTTTACATGATTCGATTTTTTCGGCGTATTTATGGGAGTCTAAAACTGAAATGCGTCTCCAGCCTCATGGTCTCCTTCTAATACAAGGATTCCTTTTTCAGCAGGAGCGTCAGGCAATGCAAGCTCTTTTGCGGAGCAGATCATTCCGCTGGACGGTACGCCTCGAAGCTCAGCATCCTTGATGACAAGCCCGCTCGGCATCACAGCGCCGACTTTGGCAACAACAACTTTTTGGCCTTGGTCAACGTTAGGCGCGCCGCACACGATCTGAAGTGTTTCGTCCCCTACATTGACTTTACAAACGCTTAGTTTATCAGCATTCGGATGTTTTTCTTTTGATTCAACATATCCGACGACAAACTTTGGCGATAAATCAACGACTAATGTTTCTTCAATGCCGTTTCTGTTTAACGTTTCATTCACATCTTGAACGAATGTTTCTGAAAGGGCAACAGGGCCGTTTTCATCAATGGTTAAGTATGAAGACGCGTTAAAGATGTTAAAACCCGTCGTTTCATTTGTTTCGCTATTGAAAATTTTGACAACGTCGCCGTATTTTTCATAGCCTACTTGCTCGCGCGTTACGTCTTTTAGAGAGATCAGAAGTGTATCTCCCACACCTTCTTTATTATAAAAAGCGTTCATAAGTAAAAAATCCTTTCTAATCCTTTTTCGGACGGCTTTTTGCCAAGATAAACACCGGCTCCAGCTTTCCTTCATTGTATAGGAAAGAAAGCGCCGTAATCGGAACGGTGCCGCCTGCAAAGAAGCTCATCGACATTTGTCCTAAAATATCATACCCTGATTCATTCCGAATGTCAGCAAGTATCAGAACGTCCTGATGCGGAACAGAGATCGCTAGCTCACCTTTAGCATTTTGTTTATACTCATTTAAAATCGCTTCGTTCAGAATCCGGCTGGCGTCGTAACCGTCGTTTGCTCTGAAGAAGTAAAAGAGATTGCCGGCAACAGTATCCTCTTTGACAACCGTCGGCAGGGAGCGGAGGTTAAACGCAGCCGTTTCTCTGATACGCTCCTTCGTCCAGTTTTCTTTCTCCAGCATGCGCTGATCAATTAAACGATAGGTTTTGCCCAGATCAAGCGCGTAATAAATTCTTGTTTCTGCGGTATGCTCGTCATAAATAAGCGGAATCTCTTCGCTGGACTTGTCCGGAAAAGAGGTTGAGCGGATGACCGGATAAATACGGCTTTCCTTCCCGGTTATTTCCTGCGACTTTCCTTCCATAGCTGCCATGGCTTCTGATACATAATAAACGATCTCGTCAATGGCTTCGTCTTTTTTCAGTTCCCATTTTGCAATAATCGGCGGCAGGTCAAGCGTAATTCCTTTTTTAGTTGTTTCATCCTCAACACGGAGGGTGTCTTTTTCTCTGTCAAATAAAAAGGAGCGATTCTCGTGCTGAAGGCGCTGTTTCAATATGTCTGACAGCTTCCTTGAGGTCATTTTCAAACCGGATATCCTCCTTTACGCTTTTGCGAGAGAGTCAGTTAAAAACTGTTCAATTTCTTCTTTTGTTTTACGGTCTTTGCTCACAAAACGATTCACTTCTTTTCCTTCATTAAACACAACAAAGCTTGGAATGCCGTAAATCTCCCACTCTGCGCATGTATCAATAAATTTGTCGCGGTCTACATAGTAGTAAGTGAATTCAGGAAAATCTGCTTCCAATTCCGGTAGAAAAGGCTCTACAAAACGGCAGTCCGGGCACCAGTCGGCAGAAAACATAAATACAGCCCAATCATCCTTTACCGCTTTTTCCAGTTCTTGCGTTGTCTCGATTTTTTTCATCACATATCCCTCCAGTTGTTTATGTTCTTACATGTTAATTTATCGATACTCGTCCATTTGGATCATACCAAACTGCTTGCGGCAAAACCACTTATATGCAACGAATGAATATGTAAGATAAGCTTTCCCATTATCATTATCATATTTTATTTGCATTATCAAGCACGTTTCGTTTAACATTTTGTACATGAGGGTAAAATTGACAAATGGACATACAAAAGGAGGGATCCCGTTTGGAGTTTATCGTCTATTTAGCCGGGGAAATCCATAGCAATTGGCGTGAGGAAATCAAGGAGAAAACAAAATCACTGAAGCTTCCGATTACGTTTGTCGGCCCGATGGAGCACCACGACCGTTCGGACAATATCGGAGAAGAAATTATGGGCGCTCAGCCAAACGCAGTCTATAAGGACGACAAGGCTTCTGATATCAATAACTTCAGAACGGCTGTCTTGATGAATAAAGCAGACTTTGTGATTGCCTTGTTTGGCGAAAAGTACAAACAATGGAACACAGCAATGGATGCTTCCTATGCTATCGCAAAAGGTAAACCCCTGATCATTATTCGTCCTGAATCGCTCCATCACCCATTAAAAGAGCTTTCAAACAAAGCGAATATTACCGTTGAAACGGTGAACCAAGCGATTAAAGCACTTTCGTATGTATTTGAAACAAAATAAGAAAAAAGCTTGTCGACATGGCTTACAAGCCTTGCTCAACAAGCTTTTTCTACAGGTTTTACATATTTTCTTTAATTGCTTCAACCGTCTGCTTGTCACAGGCAGTTACGAGCTTTATCAGCATTTCTTTTGCCGCGGCGTAATCATCAATATGGATAATAGACGCATTTGTATGAATGTAGCGGGAGCAGACTCCGATAACTGCCGACGGAACGCCGCTGTTTGAAATATGCACTCTGCCTGCATCTGTACCGCCGCCGGAAACAAAGTATTGATATGGAATCTGATGCGTTTCAGCCATATCCAAAACAAATTCTCTCATTCCTCGGTGCATAACAGTTGTTCTGTCAAGGATGCGCAGCAAAAAGCCCTTCCCAAGCTGCCCAAACTGCTGTTTATCGCCGCTCATGTCGTTTGCCGGACTGGCGTCAAGCGCGAAGAACAAATCCGGTTTGATCATATGAGACGCTGTTTGCGCGCCTCTTAAGCCGACTTCTTCCTGAACGGTTGCGCCAGCGTAAAGCGTATTCGGCAGTTCTTTTCCTTGCAATTCCTTCAGCAATTCAATGCTCAATCCGCAGCCGTACCGGTTATCCCACGCTTTTGATAATATTTTCTTTTCATTGGCCATAATGGTAAACGGGCATACAGGGACTACCTGCTGGCCCGGTTTAATACCGATTTTGATGGCGTCTTCCTTATCATCTGCTCCGATATCAATCATCATATTTTTGATATCCATCGGACGGTTTCGCTGAGCATCTGTTAACAGATGCGGCGGTATGCTTGAAATAACCCCCGGAACAGGGCCGTTATCTGTTTGTATTTCTACTCTTTGCGCCAGCAGTACCTGACTCCACCAGCCGCCGAGCGTTTGGAACCTCAGTAATCCGTTATCTGTAATGGATGTCACCATAAATCCGACTTCATCCATATGTCCAGCCACCATGATTTTCGGCGCGTCCTCTCCGCCTTTTCTGACTCCGAAAACACTTCCCAGTCTGTCCTGAACGATATCATCGGCATATTTGGCAAGCTCCTGCTTCATAAACGCACGGACCTGATGCTCATTGCCCGGCGCTCCGGGAAGCTGCGTCAGTGTTTGGAAAAGCGCTTTCGTTTCTTGATTCATGTTTTCCCCTCATTTCTATGTAGTTCTTTTATTTTATTAGAAAAAATTCTGTTTTCCAAGCACTCTGATTGAATCTGCTCAATGAGCCGCGTATCGCTTAACAGGATTTGGCGGTTTCTGTATAATGAAAGTACGATCAATCAGGAGGTGCTTTATTTTGAAATTGCGTCATCTTCTTTTAGGAGCAGGACTTGGCATTTGTACGGCTGTTGTTGTGAAACAATATGTGATGAAGCCTTATATTTCTTCAGAAAGAGCGCTTCGTATCGTAAAATCCGCTTTTAAACAGCGTGGGCCGATTGATGGATCATGGATCTATACCCAGCCGGAGCCCTACAATGTGAATGGGGAAACCGTGCAGGTGTACAAGACCGGTGTTACACGGTCAGCTTTTGGAGAACTAGAGCAATATGAAGTGATGGTGGATGCGAAAACGGGGAGAATTGTAGATGTCATTGATACAATCGCGTCTTAACACCGGACAAGCGTAAAAGAGAGGAGCCGCTGCCCATGCAGCGGCTCTTTATATTATATCGCTCGAATCGGTTTGTATACCGGATACCACATCGCGTCCTGCACAGCCTGAATGATGTCCTCAGGCTCTTCAGTGGCCACGCCTTCCTTAATGGCGGTTTTAGCAACTTCAACTGCAACCGTTGCCGATACAGTCCGTAAATCTTCCACCTTCGGAAGCATCGGTGCGCCAGGCACTCCAACATTGACCATACTTGCGATCGCACGGGCACACGCTTCAAACATGCTGTCTGTAATCAATTTTGATTTGGTGACAATTGTACCAAGCCCAAGCCCCGGGAAGACAAGTGCGTTGTTGGCCTGTCCGATATGATACGTCACGCCGTTATAATCCACAGGCGGGAACGGACTGCCTGTCGTGATAAGCGCACGGCCTTCCGTCCATTCAATTAAATCTTGCGGTTTTGCTTCAGAAAGAGTCGTCGGATTCGACATTGGCAAAATCGCCGGCCGTTTTACGTGTGAAGCCATTTCTTTTACAATTTCTTCAGTAAATGCACCGGAAACTGTTGATGTACCGATGAGAATCGTCGGTTTCGCCTGACGGACCACCTCAAGGAGATCAATACCTCCGCCTTCGCCGTTGCGCTGATAATCTTTCACCTCATCAGCCTGACGGGCATAAGACTTTTGAAAATCAAGAAGCTGATCCATATCATCTGTTAACAGCCCGTTCCGGTCTATGCACCAAAAGCGCTGGTATGATTCTTCCTCACTAAGCCCCTCGCGCACCAATGCTTCACGCAGCTGTTCAGCAATTCCGATTCCGGCCGTACCCGCTCCGAATATCACGACTCTGTGCTCCTTCAGCGGCACTTTTGATGCTTTTGCACAGGATAAAACTGCCGCAAGTGAGACAGCACCTGTTCCTTGGATATCATCATTAAACGTACATACTTTATCTTTATAGCGTTTCAGGATGCTGCGCGCATTTTTCGCTCCGAAATCCTCCCAGTGAAGCAACGCATTCGGGAATGTCTCTCTCGCAAGTGAGACATATTCATCAATAAATTGGTCATAGCGTTCACCGCGAACTCTGGAATGCTGGTTGCCGACATAAAGCGGGTCGTTCAGGAGGCTCTCTTGATTTGTGCCCGCATCCAAAACGACAGCCAGCACTCTGCTTGGATCAATACCCGCAGCTGCCGTGTATACTGCAAGCTTGCCAATTGATATCGCTATACCGCCTACTCCCCAGTCTCCGATTCCTAAAATCCCTTCAGCATCGGTTGCGACAATTAAATCAATGGCATCACTTTTGTCTTTAAACTGTTTAAAGGCCTCTCTCATCCCTTCCGGGTCATCGATTGACAGATAGAGCCCTCTCGGCTTCCTGTATTCATGGCTGTATCTCTGAATGGCCGTACCTACTGTCGGCGTGTATACAATCGGGAGCATTTCTCCTAAGTGGTCATTTAACAAACGGTAAAACAGCGTTTCATTTCGATCGTGCAGTGCTGTCAAATAAACATTTTTACTTAAATCATCCGGCTGTGAGGAAAACTGTTCGTACGCTCTTTTTGCCTGTTCATCAATGGTCAATACCTTCGGCGGCAAAAAGCCATTCAATCCGAGCGCTTTTCTTTCCTCCTTTGTAAAAGCTACTCCTTTGTTCAAAAAAGGAACAGAGAGTACTTCAAGGCCTCTTAATGTTGTCTGAATTTCTCCTTCGTTCGTTACTTCGAATTGTTTCACCCTGCCTCTTCCTTTCTGAGCATAATTAGTACTAGGTTTGCTTTATTAGCCGGAAATCATGCAGGGTAAACATGAAAATATGCTATTGTTTCTTTCGTTTGAGTGATTCTGTAATCCTTTCGTCCCCATCCCATTTCAGTGCGCGATATTCGGCATCATGATAAAAAATAAACCATGCGTCTTTCTCCGCTGCATACGCCTGCCACTTTTGCTTTTGCGGTATAGAGGTCATCGGATAATCATCATAAGCCAGCACCCATAATGGATTGCGGTGGGCGTGTGTCGGCATCAAATCCGCCATATGTACCGCGGTTTCACCCGCATCCTCACATACAAGAACACAGTGGCCGTCACTGTGGCCCCCGGTATGATGCAGTGTAACTCCCTCTGTTATGGTGCAGGTGTTTTCAAAGGTTTTCACTTGGGCGGCAACAGCCTCCCAGTTTTCTTTCCAGTAGGTATTTTTCGATCTGATATTCGGATGGCGCATTTCATACCATTCAATAGATGAAGCGTAAATAACGGCATTTGGAAAAACCGAAACCAGATTATCGCCTTCGTATTCCGTCAATCCGCACGCATGATCAAAATGAAGGTGTGTCATGGCGATCACGTGAATATCTTCAACTGTTAATCCGAGCGCTGCTAAAGATGTTTTCACATTGGATTCTTGAGTCACACCGTAGTTTCTTTTTTGTTTTTCAGTCAGCTTGCCGGACCCGATACCGGCATCGACGATCACGTTTTTCCCGTCCTTTTGAATAAGAATCGGATCTGTCCTTAGTTCAATCTGGTTTTTTTCATTGACTGGATATTTTTTTGACCATAACGGCTTTGGAACAACACCGAACATGGCTCCTCCGTCCATGTGAGTCACCCCTCCGTCAAGCCAGGTTAACGTCGTGTTTCCAATTTTCATCGTTTCCATCTTCATCCCCCCTGTCATCATCGTAGCAAACAGCGCATAAAAAAAACAGACTCCTGCGTCAGAGTCTGTTTTACGCTCTCCATTCAACTTCAGCCCGATAAATCGGCTGGCCGAGTGCTGAGAATTTTTCTTCATATTCTGTCATGATGTTATCTTCCATATCGCTGTTATGCAGATCAAGACTGACATATGTCAGCAGCAATCCGTATTCCGAGAAGCTTTTCAGCGAGTACTCAAACAGACCGCGGTTGTCTGTTTTAAAATGAATTGCTCCGCCTTTCCCCATCACTTCTTCATATTTCTTGATAAAATGGGAATACGTGAGACGGCGTTTTTCGTGGCGTTTTTTCGGCCAAGGATCAGAAAAGTTTAAGTACACCCGTTTGACTTCACCCGGCTCAAACACGTCTGTCAACGTGTCCGCATCTATATTCAAAAGCTTCACATTCGGCGCTTCGCTATCTTTTACTTTCTGGACAGCAGTTACAATGACGCTTTTAAATAACTCAATGCCAATATAATTAATGTCGGGATTTTGTTTGGCCATTCCGGAAATAAATTGCCCTTTTCCTGTACCGACCTCGATATGGATCGGATTGTCGTTGCCAAACACTGTATTCCATTTTCCTTTATAATCAGCAGGATTGCTGATGGCAATATCTGCGTTTTCAGCCAAAAAGTCATCAGCCCAAGGCTTGTGGCGCATTCTCATATGATTGACACCTCTATCTATTATTTCGACTAACAACATACCATGAATTAAAAAGACCCGCAAGCTTGTTTTTAAAGGTGTGCCTTCACATAAAAAAAGAGGTTCCCGTCTGTCGGAACACTCGTGTCTCATGCATAAAACCATCCTGTTTTGAACAATTTAACCCGTAAGATACTGAAGGGATGTGTACCGTTTTATGGGTTTAAATTACGAGAATCAAGTTGATCTATTGAAGGACATTTTGACCGACCATCAATTAGACTGCTGCGGAACCGTCGCCGAATACGAACAGCTTGAACGTGTGATTAAATCGCTGATGGCAAACACCGAGATCGATTCACACTTAAAAAACGTGCTGGAAGATGTGTACCGATACAGCCAATCAGGAATATCGTCCAAATCCATCGACTCACACATACAAGAGCATCAGAACAGCTTGTCTCAATGGGTAGAGGAAATGGATTCATATTCCTGATTATTGAACAATCCGCTTCATCAGCATATGAAGTTCTTCCATTGCATCATGGAATTCTTTATCGTTTCCTTTGGATTTATGCCAAGCAATGTAAGTGATTGTTTCAGATAGCACATACCATGCCATTCTTAACCGAAGGCTTTCCGTTAACTCGATGCCGTACATGCCCAGCCAGCTCTCCCAAGCTGGCTTTTCAACGTAGTGGTACAGCAATGGCCCTAGATCCATCGCCGGGTCAGCGATCATGGCGCCGTCCCAGTCAATTAAATACAGCTGGTTGTCTTCAGACAATAGCCAGTTATTATGATTGACATCACAATGGCAAACGACTTTCTCACCGAAATGCACTTCATGCAGATGATCTTCTAAATACGTAATCCCTTCTTGAATCAGCGGCGAAGTTTGCTGCACAGCAAATACAGCCTGTTTAAGCTGAGACAGCAGAGCCCCTGGATTCAACGGTTCCTTTCCAAGTCTCTTCAGCATGTCCAGCAAGGCCTTTGATGTGTGTATTTTACGAAGCAATTCAGCAACGGACCGTCCGCTCATGTCTTTCGGCTTCAGCTCTCTGCCGGTCATCCAGTGCTGGGCCGTAATGACGTCCCCATTCTCCATCCGTTTTGTCCAAACCAGCTTAGGAACAATGCCTTCGGCGGATAAAACAGCTAAAAAAGGTGAGCTATTACGTTTTAAAAAAAGCTGCTGCCCGTTATGTTTCGCATAATATGCATCTCCTGTAGCTCCTCCGGCGGGGAAGATCTCCCAATCGCTACCTAGTAATTGTCCCAACCAGTTCATATCAATGTTCAACCCATCATTTCTTAAAATATTTTAGAATAAGGTCTATTCGTCTTCAGTGTATCCAGCGAATGCCTTTTTCGTACGAATCGTATGAAAAATAAAAAAGACAGCTATTGAGAGTCTCATATGCTAATCAATAGCCGTCTTTTAAATTTTAGCGCTATAGCACAAACTTCGTCAAGCAAAACTCGTAAGATCTCATGCTAAATATAAGATAACCGTTCCGATGCCGTTTACAGCAACCGCTTTCTTGATTTCTCCCGGATCAGCGCAAAACCCGTCAGTATCACATAGAAGCCGGTAAGCCTTATCTTTCGGCAGCTGCCATGTAACAGAATCAGGGCTGGCATGATGGAGGACAATGATTTCTTCCCATTCGTCGATTGCGCCGAGGCCAAACAGCCGGTATACAATAAGGTGCTCTTTGAGAGCCAGGCATTCAAGGCTGCGCTGAATATCCGCTGATGACGTAAGCCGGAATGCCGGATGCGCTTTTCTGAGCGAAATCAGCCTGCGGACATAATCAGCATCTTGCTTGAATGTTTCACGCCGCGACCAGTCCAGCTGGTTGATGCTGTCACTGGATTGATAGCTGTTTTCCACCCCCTGCTTCGTCCGGAAAAATTCCTGTCCGCTGTGAATAAACGGAACTCCCTGGGCCAGCAGAATGATTGCAGTCGCCAGCTTTTGCCGGCTTCTCTTTCGGCTGTCACTTTCTTGTGGAAGCGCGAGGCTCATTTTATCCCAAAATGTGTGGTTGTCATGCGACTCGACATAATTGATAGATTGACTCGGCGCAGACACAAGCGGAGCGGTCTCTTTCCATCCGGAAGATCCGGCAATCCCATGCATGACTGTTTCCGCTTTTTCGCCATTCCCAAGGGCAAAACCCGATGCCGCGATTTGAAAGGTATTCCCTTTAACAGCGTCACGAAACGAATCATTAAAAAAACCGACGCCCGGCATTTTTGAGGCATTCGCCAATGTCGCTTTCTGATCAGGCGGCAGCGGTGTTGCCAAATCCCAGCCTTCCCCAAAGAGAAGGATTCCGGGCTTTACCTCAGATGCTTTTTCTTTTATATGAAGAACCGTTTCGATATCTAAGATGCCGAGCAGATCAAAGCGGAAGCCGTCGACATCGTATTCCTTGAGCCAATACATGACGCAATCCGTAATGAATTTTCTCGCCATCCGCCTTTCTGAGGCGATGTCATTCCCGACGCCGGTGCCATTTGAAGGCATCCCGAATTGATCATGCCGGAAGAAATAACCGGGCACCGTTTTTTCAAAGGGCGAGTGCTCTCTTTGATATACATGGTTATAAACAACATCCAGGATGACACGCAGGCCATGCCGATGCAGGGTGTGAATCATTTGTTTTACTTCTTTGTTTCTTGTCTGAGGGTCGTGAGGATTGGAGGCATAGCTTCCCTCCGGGGCGAAAAAATGAAGCGGATTATAGCCCCAATTGTAGGCGGCAAGCGGGGTTTCTTCATTAACTCCGGCATAATCGTTTACCGGCAAAAGCTCGATATGCGTAACGCCAAGCTCTTTTAAATAAGAAAGTCCTGTAGAACTGCCATTTTTCGTTTGAGTGCCAGTTTCAGCAAGCGCCGCATACTTCCCCTTGTTCTGCATACCGCTGTTTTCATGAATGGAGAAGTCACGGACGTGCATCTCATAAATAATGGCATCAACGGGGTCTGAAAATGGTGTAAGCGAAGGAGCCGAGTTTGCTTGATCTGGGCGCAGCACGACCCCCTTCTCTCCGTTGACAGTCACAGCCTTTGCATACGGATCCACCGTTTCTGTCCATTCTAAATTGTTGCAGATCCGGTACACATACTCATAGCCGTGCAGATCTCCAACCACTGTAACGGCGTATACTCCATTTTCCATTCTTGTCATTTGGAACGTATGCCCGCTTTTTTCGGGATGTGACAGCTTGACGGCAGCTGACGTCGCAGCAGGCGCCCATACTTTAAATTCAGTATAATCCGAAGTGTAAACAGCTCCGAGCTCTCCGTCATAATAAAATGCAGCATCAAACGGATCCGTCCTGATCACTGCCCCGATTTGGAGATCGGTTACTCCGCCGCCGGATGCTTTGACATAATGCGTTTTCCCGAAAGTGACCGGCTGCTCAGCTACACATACATACTTGTATTTCCCTTCTATTTTCCATTCCTGACTGACTGTCAGAGGAATTTCCCCTGTATCTGTCTCTAACTGAAAAGGCGGCGTAAAGGTATCTTTTTGATCAGCAGGGATCAGAACCGTAATGATATTCATTTCATCGGCATACGCTTCAAAGCGGCGTTGGATACTGACCATCAGAATCTCTCTCCTCCAAAAACGTTTATGTTTTGATCCGTAACGGTGAGGGACTCGATGCCAGACGGAATGGGGTTGTACCCATGATTTCTCCGTCGGCATGGAACGGAATTTTGTCCTTCGTGTAAAACGTAATGTCTTTCGCTTTAAACATCGTCACGCCGTCCATTTTGGTGTGTTTTCCAAATGTCATCAAGCATAAAAACCAATACTTTTTCAAAAACGGCAGATTCTCAACAATGATGATATCAAATGCCTGTTCGCGCGGATTCGCAAGCGGGGCCGCCTTCATGCCGCCTCCGTAAAACGGATGATTGGAGACGACCGCAAACCAGACATGATGAAATTCCTGTGTCTCTCCTTCAATTGTACAAGCCAACGAAAACGGCTTAAAGGTAGCCGACGCGTACAAATGGGATAGCGGATAGACAAGAAAGCGGAGGCGCAGAAAATGGATCGCCCGTTTGAATGGAAATTCCAATGCCTTTTTATTGACGTATGCGTCAAAGCCGATTCCGATATGATTCAAAAAATAAAGAACCTGCGATTTATCCTGAAGCAAATTAACGCTTCCTAAATGAAACGTTCGCGTTAACGGACGCTTCAGCTGTCTGATTTCCTGAATCAGGTCTATTTTCTTAATGGAGAATCCTCTGGAAAAATCATTGTACGCGCCAGCCGGCACAAAACTCAGTTCGATATCATCAACATCTTTCAGTCCGTTGACGACTTCGTGCATCGTTCCGTCTCCGCCAATAACAATCAGGCGTTTCAGCTTATATTCCTGCATCGTTGAAATTTGCCGGGCGAGAACCTCGGCGTGTCCCGGATGCTCAGTTAAAAATGAGCGGTGCTCAATCTTTCGTTTCAGTAATTCCTTTTGTATCGACTTCCAAACACGCAGGCCTTTTCGGTGCCCTGCTGCCGGATTAATAATAAAAAACCATTGGCTCATCTTTCTCACCTGCTTATGTTATGAGAAAACCGCTCAAATCGTTCTGCTTTACTCCAGCCACTCTTGTCTGCGATAGGAGTCTGACAGGCAATAAGACAACATAGCCTTTGCAGCCTTTAATTGATGATGTTTTATCGGAGCAGTGTTTTTCTTCTGCTTCTCCATCCATTCCGCCAAGCCCCGTTTGTCCACTATTTCCAGACCGTACGGCGGTTCGGGGTAATCGATGTATGACGTTCTGCTCAGGAGTAATTTCGATACCGGAATATCAGCGCCTTTTTCCTTTACGATCTTCGACACAACAGATCCCGTCCGAAACAGACTCAACGCCGGATTTAATACCGATTCAGTCTGAGAGCCTGTTTTCTTCTCCCAAAAACGATGTTTAGATCCTATGTACACACTGTCTTCCTCTGCATCTATAAAAGAAACGCAGTAAATGTCAAGAGGTGAAATGATCACTATGCTTAATTCTACTGCCGCCTGCTGAATTTTGAGCACAGGCTTATACATAATAAAATAAGAATCTGGAAGCTGCTGGGCCAGAAAAAGCAAAATGCGGTCCTGCTTCACCTGGTTTGACAGATTTGACATCTCGGAAAGCGTAGAGCTTGCCCATTTGAGCTGAAATTCATATAAATGTCTTTTATAAAAGGAAGCAAGTGCCATCTTGCTTTTCGGCAGCCTTACATTTAGATCGTCTTCTTCCTCAAACCATTGGTGTCTCTCTTCTTGTATATCGGCTTCTATCTCTTCTTTTTTTCTTTTCAATGAAAATTTCTTCCGTTTCTGCACCGGTTCCGGCTGTTCAGCATTGGCTTGTCTTTCTTCATGCTGGCGCTCCGCTGCTTCTAATAGTGAAAGCCAGCGCTCTTTTTTCAGCCGTATAAACTGATTCATATAATGGTACGGATCAAGTTCGTATCTCGATATATAATCATATATTTTGATGATTTGTGCCATTTTGTTTCTCCACTCCGCATGAATTAAGTTAAAGGAAATTTGAATTTTTCCTCATATTTTGGTGATTGATTTAAGTGTATCTGAAATAGTGAAAATCGTTCAATAGCCGTTGAAACTTCACCGCTTTTAAACGGGACATGCGCCGGAAATCCCTCTTGACCTGTCCATTTTCTTGCCAGCGTCATATGGGGATGATACGCTCTCTTTTCCACTTTAAAGCCTGCTTGAAGAACAGCTTGTTTTGTATGCGCCCTCAGTGTTTCGAGCGCTGTATTCTCCTTCGGCTCCAAATGCAATACGCGCGGCTGCCTTCGGTCTCCGAACACATCTATTTTGTCAAATTCAATTGTAAACGGATTGGCATCTAAAGCGATCTCGGCAAGCGAGCCTTCAAGCTGATTGATTTGCGCTTCATCCGCCGCACCGAGAAAAATTAACGTGATATGGTAGTCAAGCGGGTGCACCCATTTTTGAAATGTGAGCGCTGGCTCGTTTTTTGCAGCCTGGTAAATCGGATTTGCAATTTCCGGCGGAATGGGCACGCCGATGAAATAATGAGGCCGGATATCTGACATCCGTCTGACACTCCCTTCTTTGACTGCTATTATTTTATCAATAAAGAGGCTGCGCGAATAGAGGAACCGCATATGAAAACACTCTCGCGCAAACGTTTATTATGTTAGGATATTATATGACACTTGTTTTATTCAGAAAGGAATGACAATGTTGAAAATCGTTGAAAACACTTCTGATCTTATAGGAGATACTCCGCTTGTGAGATTGAATCGGCTTCAGCCGGAAAACGCAGCACAAGTCTATTTAAAACTTGAATTTTTCAATCCAAGCGGCAGTGTGAAAGACAGAGCCGCTTACAATATGATCATAGAAGCAGAACAAAACGGCTTACTCAAGCCTGGCTCAGTTATCATTGAGCCGACCAGCGGAAATACTGGAATCGGACTCGCCATGAATGCGGCGGCCCGCGGCTATAAAGCGATTTTAGTAATGCCGGATACAATGACGAAGGAGCGGATCAACCTCCTCAAAGCCTACGGTGCAGAGGTTGTGTTAACTCCCGGATCGGAAAGAATGCCCGGCAGCATAAAAAAAGCAAAAGAGCTCGCCGAACAAATTCCGAACAGCTTCATTCCAATGCAGTTTGATAATACTGCTAATCCTGACGCGCATCGAAAAACAACTGCTCTTGAAATTGCCCGGGCAATAAAAGAAATCGGAAAACCGCTAGGCGCTTTTGTAGCTTCTTCCGGTACTGGCGGAACCATTACAGGAACCGGTGAAGCGCTAAAAGAACTGTTTCCGGATATTTTGGTTCATGTTGTCGAGCCTGCGGGGTCCCCGGTATTATCTGGCGGAAAACCGGGTGCGCATAAGCTGGTTGGGACAAGCCCAGGCTTCATCCCTCCCGTTTTAAATCAAGATGTGTATGATGAAATTATCAAAATCACTGATGAGGATGCGTATACGACAACCAGACGCCTAGCTGCGGAGGAAGGAATTCTCGTCGGGCCTTCTTCAGGCGCTGCCTGCTTCGCAGCAATTGAAGCAGCCAAACGTCTCTCTCCTGATCAAGTTGTTGTCTGTATGACAGCTGATACCGGAGAACGCTATTTATCAACTGATTTATGGTCATTTGTGTAAAAAAAGGACTGGCTTCAGAAGAAGCCGGTCCTTTTATTTTGCAAGTTCGTAGATGGCCTGCGCATATAAAGCAGTCGCTCTGAGGAGGTCATCAATTTCAATATATTCGTCCTTTTGATGCGCACTGTCGGGACGTCCGGGGAACAGCGGTCCGAATGCAACGCCGGCCTCCAAAGATCTCGCGTAAGTTCCCCCGCCGATTGAAATTAAATCAGCTTTTTTGCCCAATTGGCCTTCATATACCTTTTGGAGCGTTTTGACTAGCGGATGGTCTGCTGATACATGATGGGGCTTGCTGTCTTTAAATTCTCCAAGCTCAAATTCACTTGCGCTTTCAAATGCATCGCGGATCATTTTGCTTTCCGCTGTTACAGGATAGCGGATATTGATTCCAAGCTCGCCTCCCTGCCCTTCTGTATAGCGGAGTGTTCCAACATTTAATGTCAGCTCTCCGCTAATGTCATCCTCACAGGCGATATTCAGTTTCTTTCCTCTTGTATCATCTGAGAATTTATCTGTCACAACTTGAACAAAACGTTGTCCTGCTTCATCCAGCTCAGTTTGGCTCAAAAATTCTGCCAGTTTGATGCCGGCATTCACTCCATTGTTCGGTTCCATCGCATGGCAGGAAAGTCCGTGCATGCGCAATATCAGCTGACCGTTCTCAATCTCAGCTGCACCTTTTTGATCCGTCGCGCGGAGCATGTCTTGAAATGAGGCAAGAACCTCTTCTATATTTGATCCTTCGAGAACGGCTTCCGCAGCGTCTGGCACCATGTTTAAGCGAAGACCTGATGTAAACGAGGCAAGAACTGTTTCTGAAGCGGCTTTATTTGTATGGTGGTGCGGGATGAGAAGTGAAGCATCAATAATCCCTTTTTCCGCGTTAATAATCGGGAAGTCAGCATCTGGCGCAAAACCGAGAGTCGGCATTTCTTCGTGCTTGAAATAATGCTCCACACATCTCCAATCACTTTCTTCATCTGTTCCGATAATGATTCTGACACGTTTGGACAGCGGCAGATTCATGTCTTTGACGATTTTCAGCGCGTAGAACGCAGCCATCGTCGGACCTTTGTCGTCAATGGCACCCCTTGCATAAATCCGTCCGTTTCGGATGTCCGCTGAAAACGGGTCACTTGTCCATCCGTCTCCGGGCGGTACAACATCAACATGGCATAGAACGCCGACAATGTCTTCACCCTCACCCCATTCGATATGACCGGCGAACCCGTCAAGATTTTTTGTGGTAAATCCTTCTTTCTCTCCAAGCTCAAGCAAAGAGGTCAAGCTGGCATTTACCCCTTCTCCAAATGGTTTGCCGGGCCCGGCTGTTGTCTCGTCCATTACACTGTTGATTCTCAAGAATTCCTGCGTATCGCGAATCAAATCATCTTTTTTTCTGATCACTTCGACTTCCCAGTTCATAACGATCCCCTTTCTGCAATAAATCACTTGCAAAAACTAAATAAAACGAATAATATTAATGGTGTTTTGTTAAAACGTTCGTAATTGGAGGATACTATGTTTCATCTAAAAGAGCAGCAAACATCGATTAAACAAGAAATCATAGCTGGACTGACGACCTTTTTCACGATGGTCTATATTGTAGTGGTGAATCCGGTTATTTTAGCTAATGCCGGAGTTCCTTTTGACCAGGTCTTTACCGCAACAATTATCGCCTCCATTGTCGGAACGCTGTGGATGGCCCTGGCTGCAAATTATCCGATTGCCATTGCGCCCGGCATGGGCTTAAACGCTTACTTAGCCTATCACGTTGTAGGCGCAAGCGGCGGCGGCATCACGTACGCAACAGCTTTCAGCGCAGTATTCACAGCAGGGGTTCTCTTCATTATTCTATCGTTAACGCCTTTAAGAAAACAACTGATAGAAGCGATTCCAAACAATTTAAAATACGGCATCACAACAGGGATCGGGCTTTTTATTGCGTTTATCGGTTTACGGCAGGCAGGAATTATTACAGCTGATAAATCAAATTTGGTCACACTCGGCAACCTTCATTCGCCAGCGGTTATCTTAACGCTGATCGGCTTATTGATCAGTGTGATCTTGATGGTGCTGAATGTAAGCGGAGCGTTATTTATCGGAATGGCGGCTACCGCTTTGATTGCGTTTTTTACCGGCCAGCTGCATTTTCCTAAAGGCTTTATGTCTTTTCCGCATTTGCCTGAGGGATTGATTATTTCAAATCCGTTCTCCGCTTTTGGCGATGTGATCCATCACGGCCTGTACGCTGTCGTGTTTTCATTTCTGCTGGTAACGATTTTTGATACGACCGGTACAATGATTGGTGTGGCCGAGCAGGCCGGATTGATGAAAAACAACAAGCTCCCGAACGCGCGCAAAGCGCTGCTGGCTGATTCAACGGCAACCACAGTCGGTGCTGTTTTCGGCACAAGTCCGACAACCGCGTTTATCGAATCTTCAGCTGGCGTCGCAGCCGGGGGAAGAACAGGTCTTACGTCTTTCACTGTCGCGGTATTGTTTGCAGCTTCGATGTTTTTCAGTCCGCTTGTCAGCGCCTTATCCGGCATATCCGCCATCACCTCACCGGCTTTGATTATTGTCGGCAGCCTGATGATGGGTTCGGTGTCGAATATTAACTGGAAGGAGATGGACGAGGCATTTCCGGCATTTCTCGTTGTTCTGACCATGCCTCTTACATCAAGCATTTCCACAGGAATTGCCCTTGGCTTTATTTCGTATCCGATTGTGAAAGCAGCACGGGGAAAATGGAGAGACATTCATCCGCTCGTCCTTGTTTTTGCCGTTCTGTTTTTCATCCAGCTATTTATTCTATAACATACAGAAAACCCAAACGGCATCCGTTTGGGTTTTTATTTCATCAAAAAAGAGATAACGGCCGCTAAAAAGCAGCAGGAAACACAAGCATAGTGCAGCGTGTTCACACAGCTTTTTCTGGCCCGGTAATATTCATCACTTTCCTTATCAGCCCCAATTAAGATCGGCGCATCCATCACTTTGTCAAAAATTAGCGAAAGCACGTAACGGCAAACACCTGTATAAACCAGCAGCGCAACCACCTTAAGAAAGATGGGGGAAACGATCGTTAAAATCGCAAAAGCCGACAAAAGCATATACAGATGCCTCGCATACTCCCCATTCCTCAGCATGACTTTAAAAAACAATTCTTTATAGATTGTATACGTTGTCCGTTTCTTAAATATCCTTTTTGAATTCCGGAATAATAGTGGTTTTCTCCTCATCCTGTCCTTTACTCTCGGCATTCTCACATCCTGGCTTGTCATCATTACAAGACCTGCAAGAGTGAGCCTGATTTTTCTCTCCTCAAGCACCTCAGCCTCAAAAGCCGAAAACGAAGCCGTCTTTTTCAAACTGCGTATGTAAGCAAAAATAAAAAACATAACACCGACAAGCGAAAGCAAGTGCCACTCAGTAAAGGTAATCATGAGAAACGAACACGCAAAGAGCCCAGCCTTGAGAAAAAAGGCCGTGATCTGCCTCCAAATAGATCTTGGTTTCCTGATCCTTTCCTGCTTCATGGATAAAAAGACCGTATGAAGACCGAATGCATAGATCAATAGAGAAGCGCTTTCTGAAATCGTGACGCGTACAGAATCAATGATAAAGGGAAGTAAAAGAAAAAAGAGCAGGAGCCATTTGGCGAGCGTGAACAATAAGGAATACACCAATGCGTATTGTTTCATCTGGCGTATGATCGCTTTCTTTTGCAGTAAAAACACTTGGTCCGCTTCCAGTAAAAACGTATGTATGGAGCCTGTACAAACAATCAGTATACCGACAGCGTATAACCATCTCCATTCGACCCTCTCAGACCACTCGTAAAGAAGGCCGCTTCCGTTCGCCCACTCCACATACTGATAAATCACAAAAGCAAGCGCCGGCAGGACAATGTAGAGCGCAACCGTCCAATCAATGACAGCATGCAGCACCTTAAACTGATATCGATAAAAATCCAGCCATCTTCGAATAAAGAGAGACCGCCCCTTCATGCCTTTCCTCCTTGAATCGCCGTATAAAAACAGTCAAGCAATGACTGCCCGTCTAACCCTGTCTGCGCTTGAATATCCTTTAAAGTTCCATGAAGAAACAAAGAACCTTTATCAATCATGTAAAACCTGTCGCAGATTTTTTCAGCGGTATCAAGTACGTGTGTGCACATGAGAATGCCAGCTCCCCTTTCTTTCTCAGCCTTCAGCATGTCCACAAAGCGTTTTGTCGAAATCGGGTCAAGGCCGATAAACGGTTCATCAATCACATACATATCAGGCTTAGAAAGAAAGGCCTGAATCAGCATCAGCTTTTGCTGCATGCCCTTTGAAAATGTCACCGGCAACTCATGCATGACATGATCAAGCGAAAAGGTTTCAAGAAGACTTTGAGCCCGATATTCGAATTCACTCTGATCAATGCCGTGCAAAGTGCTGATCAGATCGAGATGCTCCCACAGCGTTAATTCCTCATAAAAGGACGGGTGCTCTGGAATATAAGCAAACGAGCAATCATTCCAAGCGATCGTCCCTTTAAAGTCTTGCGAGAGGCCGAGTATCGCCTTGATGGCTGTACTTTTCCCAGCTCCGTTCGCTCCAATTAATCCGACAAGCTCCCCTTCTCTGACTTCCAATAAAACATCGGTGAGCACTTTTTTTCGGCTTGTATACCCTGCTTGCTCTATCGATGCTTCCAACAACATTCTCACTCTCACTCACCCCCTAAGTCACATACGAAACAGAATAAAAAAAGTTTCTTTAACCATAATAATATTGTGCTGCAGTACATAGTAATCCAACAAGGATGGCGGCCAAACTCAAATTGGAAAAAATTTATCATACTTATTCCTAGATTCACTGCGGCGAAATCGTGTATAATGAAGGCAAATTATTTAAACATTACAGATGTCTGCCTTAGTTGCTATTCGTACGCAGTTGATTTCGTGAGTTGTGGTTAGTCAAGTCCATCCGATCTTATGATAGGGAGTGGTTTTTTGAAACCTTCAACAAACCGTATGCTAACTCGAATTAAATCAGTTTACATGTTTATCCAAGAAAAAGGTCTTGTGACAACACAGGAACTGGTTGACGAATTCGGCATTACACCTAGAACGATTCAAAGAGACTTAAATGTGTTAGCATATAATGATCTTGTTCATAGTCCAAGCCGTGGCAAATGGGAGACAACGAGAAAGAAAGTAAAGATTACCTCATAACATTAAAAATTACATAGGGCCGCCCTGTGAGCGGCCTGATAGATACAGGGCGAGGACGTTCTCAGCCTTGTTTTTGTATGCTTATATATAATAAAAATCCCGCATGTGAGATGCGGGATTTTTTCATACTTGCGGCTCGTTCAGCCTTTCAAGTTCTTCTTCTGTAAGCTCACGATATTCTCCCGGCGCTAGATCAGGATCCAAGGATACGCGTCCCATTGAGAGCCGCTTCAGATAAATGACTTCATTGCCGACAGCATTTGCCATCTGTTTGACTTGATGAAATTTTCCTTCTGTTATCGTCAGATATATCACGGTATGCTCTTTGTCGTTTGCCTTTATTTCTGCTTGTGCCGGTTTTGTTTTGTAGCCGCCTTCAATAAATACCCCATTCTCTAAGCTGGTGATATCTTCTGGCGAAATTTGCGACTTTAAGTGGACTTCATACGTTTTCGGAACATGCTTTTTCGGCGATAGCAGCCTGTGAGCGAGCTGACCGTCATTTGTCAGCAAAAGAAATCCTTCTGTATCCTTATCTAGCCGGCCGGCAGGAAACGGCTCAAATCTAAGTTCATCCGGCGTCAGCAAATCGACCACTGTCTTTTGCCGGCTGTCCTCAGTCGCTGACAGCACGCCCTGCGGTTTATTCATCATGATATAAATAAACTCGCGGTAATCAATCGGCTCGCCATAAACGGTCACCTCCTGTGCATCAGGGTCCACGTGTGCCTTGACATCTTTTGCCGGCTTTCCGTCGACCATGACGGCTCCCGCTTTTACAATCAATTTGACCTCTTTTCTCGAGCCATACCCGCTGTTGGCAAGCAGCTTATCTAGTCTCATGCCAATCTCTCCTTTCTATAAAAGAAAGCCCGCATCAAGCGAGCCCTCTCGTTTCAACATATTCTGTTACTCAGCGGCATGTCTGCCTTTCTTTAAGAACCCCGGTAAACGGCGGCCGAATATTTTCTGTAAAAAACCTAAACGATAAGCGCAATACAGGTAGACAGCTCCGCCGATCACAGCCGCAATCAGCACGACGATCGCAGCGTGCAGCTGGCCATCCTCGAAGGAGATGAAAAAGCTTAACACCCACTGGACGACTTTAACAGCTATCCCCATCACTGCTGACAAGAGCAGCATCAGAAGGCCCCGCTTCACTAATATTTTGTACGAATAGCCGGCATGCCGTTTGATCATGGTAAATCCGTATATCAGTGAGGCAGTATACCCGAGTGCCGTAGCTAAAATGGCACCGTCAGCCTGCATCAGCTTAATCAGCGGGACATTCAGCACAAGTTTGATCACGACACCGATCACCAGACTGACAACCGCAAATTTTTGCTTATTGATGCCCTGCAATATGGCGGCGTTGACAGTAAACAAAGAGAACAAGATCGCAACCGGCGAATACCAAAACAGGATGTCTTTCCCCAATTCAGGATGAAGGCTCTCTGATCCGTAAAAGAACGTATACACAGGACCTGCTAATACCGATATACCGACAACAGCCGGAATAATTAAAAACAGGATCGTCTGCATCGACTGATTGATCTGCTGATTTAACAGCTTGTAGTTTCTGCTTGTAAACGATTCTGTGATCGTCGGAATTAAGGTCAGTCCGAATGCCGTCGCTAGAGAAACCGGGATCATCACGAGCTTCTGCACGTAAAGTGTCAGAATGGCCATCATGTCCTGACTGATCGCTTGATGTCCCGCTTCAATCATCGCTTTGTTAAACGTATTTGTATCAATATAGTTATACAAAGGGATGGCTAGTCCGACAAACACGTAGGGAGCGGCATAGCTGAAGAGCTCGAAAAACATTTTCTTGTAGCTTAAATCTGCTGTAGGCCCCGTATTCGGCATCATCGCCAGCAGATTGCCTTTTCGCTTGTTCCAATAAATATACAATACGATCAGCCCGCCGAAGGCACCGATCAGCGCTGCGAAGGTTGCATAACCGACAGCGATCACAAGGCCGCCGTTTAAGACTTTCAAAATCAAGAAGGTAGCACTCAATAAGAAGATAATACGGACAATCTGCTCAACAACTTGAGAGACAGCCGTCGGCCCCATCATTTGATGACCTTGGAAAAATCCGCGCACAAGACTCATAATCGGCACAACTAAAAGCGCTAAGCTGACCATGCGGATGACATATACGACATGATCAATCGTCAAACCGTTATTATCTTTGCCCCCTAGCGATATTTCCGCAAAAAACGGAGCAGATAAATATAATATGAAAAAGGCAATCATTCCCGTTACAAGCATAACCGACATGCCCGCCTTCAGCATTTTTCTGCTTGTTTCATAATCCCCTTTGGAATTATATTTGGAAACAAATTTAGAAACGGCGGCTGGAAAGCCCATTGTGGCAATGTTCAAAAATAAAGTGTATTGATTGTATCCGTATTGAAATAACGCACCGCCTGTCGCTCCGACCATGATGCTGAAAGGAATTAAATAAACCATTCCCAGTATCCGTGAAATATATGTACCGAGCGTTAACACAAACGTGCCTCTTAACAGTTTGCTTGACATGTTTCCTCATCACCATTTTCTACGAAGATTCAACTTTTCTATTTTACCACAAATGGGCATATAGACGGTAATAAATACAAAAGCAATCTCAGGGAAGAATACAAGTTTGCGGCAAAATACGTTTAAGCAGAACCTGTCTTTCGCTATAATAGTACTGCGGACAGCGTTCCGCACACGAAATGTAAAAAGAAAGTTGATGATAAAGATGAAGCAGTATGACGTAATTGTAATCGGCGGAGGCCCTTCAGGTCTGATGGCTGCCATCGCAGCCGGGGAACAGGGCGCTGACGTTTTGTTAATAGATAAAGGAAACAAGTTAGGCCGCAAACTTGCCATATCCGGTGGCGGCCGCTGCAATGTGACGAACCGCCTTCCTCTCGAAGAAATTATTAAGCACATCCCCGGCAACGGCCGTTTTTTATACAGTGCGTTTTCCGAATTTAATAATGAAGATATTATCAAGTTTTTTGAAAATCTCGGGATCAAACTGAAGGAAGAGGATCACGGCCGGATGTTTCCGGTGACAGACAAAGCGCAAAGTGTTGTCGACGCGCTGTTAAACAGGCTGAAACAGCTGCGTGTGACGATTAGAACGAACGAAAAAATCAAATCTGTTACATATGAAGATGGACATGCGGCAGGCATTGTGACGAATAATGGCGAAGTGATTCATAGTCAGGCAGTCATTATCGCGGTTGGCGGAAAAAGCGTTCCCCATACCGGCAGCACGGGTGACGGCTATGAATGGGCCGAAGCCGCAGGCCACACAATAACAGAGCTGTTCCCGACAGAGGTGCCCGTCACATCTGCCGAGCCGTTTATTAAGAAAAAAACATTGCAGGGTTTATCGCTCAGAGATGTCGCCGTCAGTGTGTTAAACAAAAAGGGCAAAGCCATTGTCACACATAAGATGGACATGCTGTTTACTCATTTCGGCCTCTCAGGCCCCGCCATACTCAGGTGCAGCCAGTTTATCGTGAAAGAGCTGAAAAAACAGCCTGAAGTGCCCGTCAGAATTGATTTGTTTCCGGATATCAATGAAGAAACGTTATTCCAAAAGATGCACAAGGAGCTGAAGGATGCGCCGAAAAAAGCGTTAAAAAATGTGCTGAAGCCTTGGATGCAGGAGCGCTACCTCCTTTTCCTGCTCGAAAAAAACGGCATTTCGCCAAACATATCATTTTCTGAGCTGCCGAAGGAGCCTTTCAGACAATTTGTCAAAGACTGCAAGCAATTTACCGTTCTCGCAAACGGCACGCTGTCACTTGACAAAGCGTTTGTCACAGGAGGCGGTGTATCGGTGAAGGAGATTGACCCGAAAAAGATGGCGTCTAAAAAAATGGACGGCCTGTATTTTTGCGGCGAAATCTTAGATATTCACGGTTATACAGGCGGATACAATATTACATCTGCGCTCGTCACGGGCAGACTTGCCGGACTGAATGCCGGACGATTTTCCCTTACTTAAACACGAGATTTTCCAAACACTTACAGCATGCCGGGCATTTGAAAATTTCCCGCAAAAATGATAGGGTGAGATTTGTTTTGTTTCACCTGATTGCGGGGTAATTTACAGGAAGGAATGATCTGCCATCGTACGACCATACTAAGCCTGCGAGGAAGATATAGGCGTACACAAAAAAGTCAGAGGGTGAGAATGTTTGAAGAATATTTCTAGTGTATTTTGGATTGTGATTGTCATCACAGCCGCTGCCGTTTTGTGGGGCGTTATTTCTCCGGACAGCCTGCAAAACGTGTCTCAATCGGCACAATCGTTTATAACAGATTCATTTGGTTGGTATTATCTATTAGTTGTCTCTTTGTTTGTCGGGTTCTGTCTCTTTTTAATTGTCAGCCCGATTGGAAAAATTAAACTGGGGAAACCGGATGAAAAACCGGAATTCGGGTTATTATCTTGGTTTGCCATGCTGTTCAGTGCAGGCATGGGAATCGGCTTAGTATTCTATGGTGCGGCTGAACCGATCAGCCATTACGCAATTAGCTCTCCATCAGGTGAAACAGAAACCCCCCAAGCCTTCAGAGATGCGCTCCGGTACACGTTTTTCCACTGGGGACTGCACGCTTGGGCCATTTATGCCGTCGTGGCATTATGTATCGCATATTTTCAATTCCGCAAAGACGCGCCTGGATTAATCAGCAGCACACTGACTCCGATTCTCGGCGATAAAGTAAACGGCCCGATCGGTAAACTGATTGACTGTATCGCTGTTTTCGCTACAGTTGTCGGCGTTGCAACGAGTCTGGGGATCGGCGCAACTCAAATTAACGGCGGATTGAATTACCTATTCGGAATTCCGAATCATTTTATCGTTCAATTGATTTTGATTGTTATTGTAACAGTGCTCTTTTTACTATCGGCTTGGAGCGGGCTCGGAAAAGGCATTAAGTATTTAAGCAACACCAATATGGTGCTAGCCGGATTGCTGATGCTGTTTATGCTGGTTGTCGGACCTACCGTTTTGATCATGAACTCACTTACAGATTCAATTGGGCAGTATATTCAAAACATTGTTCAAATGAGCTTCAGACTGGCGCCGAACGATCCAGGCAAACGTGAATGGATCAACGGCTGGACGATTTTCTATTGGGCATGGTGGATTTCCTGGTCTCCATTTGTCGGCATTTTCATCGCTCGTGTATCCCGAGGCCGGACAATCCGTGAATTTTTGATCGGCGTCCTGGTGGCACCATGTATTTTGGCTTTCCTATGGTTCTCCATTTTCGGTGTTTCCGCAATGGACCTTCAGCAAAAAGGTATCTTTAATGTGGCGAAGCAGTCTTCTGAAACGATGCTGTTCGGAACACTGGATCACTATCCGCTGACAATGATCACGTCTATCCTGGCATTGATCCTGATCGCCGTGTTCTTTATCACATCAGCTGATTCAGCGACATTTGTGCTGGGTATGCAGACGACATACGGTTCATTAAACCCGGCTAACTCAGTCAAATTCAGCTGGGGTATCATTCAGTCTGCTATGGCAGCTGCGCTCTTGTATTCCGGTGGACTTGCTGCTTTGCAAAACACAGCGATTTTGGCGGCACTGCCGTTTTCAATTGTTATCCTGCTCATGATTGCTGCTCTTTATAAAGCATTGGCAAGAGAACGAAGAGAAATCAGAGCAGCAGAGAAATTCCAGAAACCGAGAAGCCCAAGAGTGAAAAAGGCTTAACCATAAAAAAGATCTTCCCGCAGTACGCGGAAAGATCTTTTTTATTTTCGATATAGAATGAGTGCGGAAAAACAGTAGAGCTGCTCGCCTTCAGGGTCGCACGCCGCTGAAACCGTATATTTGATATCAACCAGCTGCTCTTCCGATATTCCTTTTAAAAACGAATTGATCTCCGTTTGTAAATCTTTTTCATGCTCTTCATCAAACACTGCCACCTTCAGCATTTATCCGCTCTCCTTTCTCTATCACCCTATTCCATTTGGAATCAATATATGATAGAGAAATGTTTATCTCGTCTCCGGATGCAAAGCTTCTGGTGTAGGATGTTTCTTTGCCGGCTCATGATCCTGCTGCTCCAGCTTCACCAAGACGGCATAAGCAATCCTCATGTGGCAGTAGCTGATGAGACTGACGCTGAAAAAAGGGACAATTCCCGGCAGATAAGCAAGCAGGAAAAAGAGCGCAACAGTCAGCGCAAGCATGACGAGCGTATATTGTAAGTACGCCACACTCAGCAAGAGGGAAAACTTAAAATACAGGCGCTTCTTCCATTCAAAGTGGACGAGCAGCGGAAACACATAAAAAAGCATTGATACAAACAGAAAGCCAAATATCATAATGGCAAAGCGCAGGATATGCAATAAGAAGTGGCTTGGGTAAATAAAGGCCAAATCGATATAAATGATCAAACCGATTAACACCAGTACAGCACCGATCAGATTGGAACGGAGAAATTCAGCTTTGTATTCCCGCCAAAATGTCGGCAGCACCGGAATGTGATCCTGACCCTGAATCCATTTTCGCATGACAGCGAACAAAGCAGCAGTCGCGGGCATGACACCGAACACTCCGAGACCGATGATGGTAAAAAGCAGCCAAAGCAAATTGGTATACGCAAACCTCATGATCCATTCACAAAAACGCAGCACCCGTGCCATTGATCCGTCATGCTCCACGAAAGCCCCTCCTTTTCGCTTTTATACATTTTGCATGTGGAAAAGCTGTTTAATATCAATTGGTTTCTTTTCAACAACGGAGCGCCATATTCCCTCACCGACCGCGATAGAATAGGCTCCGGCTTCGGCTCCGGCCAAAATGTCATACTGGCGCAGCGGATCTTTGCCTATAAATAGATCAGCAAGCAAAAGCGGATCTCCTCCGCCGTGCCCTCCCTCATTTTTGACGACTTGAATGGTTTGCTTCGATTCAAAAAGAGGATAATACTCAATCGTCTGCTCGGGAAAAGCAAACGGGATTCTGGAAGGCTCATGGAATTCATTTGATTCAATACGTCCTTTTGTGCCGTTTATCGTAAGGCGATAGCCTTCGTATGGAGCGGAAAATATGATCGAGTAGCTTAACAGCGCACCGCCGTCATATTTGACAGCCGCCACATAGGTATCCTCAATGTCGATCTCATCGTCAAAAATGCACGCGTCAGGGCGATATGCGGTATATAAGCTTGATTGGTCTGCATCCGCCTTGAGATGATCATCCTTTACAGAAGCTTTAGAAGCACGGGGATGCCATCTTGCATAGTAATGGCATTTCTCTTTGACCCGGCATGTGCCGCAAAAACGCCCATCTTCTTCCGGCAGCGGATTCCACTCACTGTCCGGCCCGTAGTAATTCAACTCGCCGTAAGCAAATACCTCCGCCGGGTTTTGGCCGAGCCACCAATTCACCAGATCGAAATGATGAGTGGATTTATGGACAGAAAGACCGCCGGAAAATTGCCTGGATCGGTTCCAGCGTTTAAAATAGCTGGCGCCGTGATAGGTATCAATATACCAATTCAAATCCACAGAGGTGACCCTTCCTATTTTTCCTTCTAAAATCATCTCTTTGATTTTCCGATGAAACGGGCTGTAACGGTAATTAAACGCGACAGTAACCTTTCCTTTGCTTTTCGCTTCTGCCTCAAGCACCCGCTTTGCATCCTGCACCGTCGTTACCATCGGTTTTTCCGTTATGACATCCGTATCCCACTGAAGGCTTCTCAATATATAGGTGACATGGGTGTCATCCCTTCCTGTCACAATAACAATGTCTGGCTTCGAAACGCTCATCATACTGTCAAAATCTTCTTCTTTATACTCCGGTACGTGTGCAAGCTCCGGAAATGCCTCTTTGCAGACGGCAAATCGTTTCGGATCGGCATCCAGTAATCCCGTAATTTCATAAATGGTTGAAAACTGTTTGAGCAGCGGTTTGATAAACATGCTGAGGGCTCTGCTGCTTACTCCGCAAATGACGATGCTTTTCAATGGTCCCCACCCCTATCGGACTTCTGTTAATTGGGAAATCAGCTGCAGCGCTTCCTCTGTTTTTTCGGAGTATACAGGAATAAACGCCGCCATATTTCGATTCAGCCGAAAAGAATAGCCGTTCAGCTGTTTTTCCCCTTTCTCAATCCGAACGGCATAGACTGTTTTTTCTCCCGTTTTTTGATTTACGGCTGTATAAGGAGATGTTTTTTCCACTGGCAATTCGTCTAACGGCTGAAAATTTTCTGGATCATCGTATGCTGCAAACAAGTCTTCAGGCACGATAAAGACGTCACCCTCGTGAGCCGTAACTTCAGTCAGCAGCTTTTCCGGCAAAACAGGAAAGATATCCACCTTTCCGGTCCCCTGCCCAGCTGCCTCTTTTATTTTTTCTTGTACGCCTGCCTGGAGATCAGAAAAGAGGATGACATGCAATCCGTCCGGCCTGCTTGAGCATGATGCCAAAAAGAGCACTGAGACGATCACACAGAAAGCCGTACGTAAACCTGTCGTCATTTTTCTACTGTCCTAAAAAGACTCTCCGTCTCTGTCATGGCCAAAATAAACGCACCGGCCCCGTGCAGATCGTTTGTGCTTCTTTCGCGGCTGACATAATAGTCATAGAAACCGGCAGACGTTCCGACACAAATATCTTTGACGAGAAACGCACCGTCTTCTGTTGTTTCGGTTTTATGCTGAATCAAGCCTTGATACGCCTTTAACAGTGTTGTTTCGTAACCTCTGTCAAGATATCCTTTATTGATTCCTTTTGCGATTGCGTACATGTACAGGCAGGATCCTGAGCTTTCCAGCCAGTTATCGGACCTGTCGCCCTTATCAACGATTTGGTACCATAACCCCGTCTCCTTGTCTTGATAGCGGCAAATGCTTTCAATCATGTCCTGAAGCGTTTTTTTCCATACGCGACGGTTTGGATGCTTCTTCGGCAGCTCTTCAATCATGTCAGCGAGAGACATGACGTACCAGCCGATAGAACGCGCCCAGAATTCTGGCGAACAGCCTGTTTCTTCATTCGCCCAAGGCATTTTTTTCGCTTCATCCCAGGCGTGATAATAGAGTCCTGTTTTTGAGTCCTTCGTATGCTTCCTCATCAGTGATTCCTGCAGCACGACCTGATCAAACAGCTCTGGCTCCTGCTTCAGGTTGGCATATTTCAGCGCAAACGGCCCGCCCATATATAAGCCGTCAAGCCACATCTGATAAGGATAGCCGTCTTTATGCCAGAACCCCTGCTCAGACGTCCGGTTCAGCGTTCCATATAGTCCTCGCAGCCTTTTTGCGGCATTTACATACCGCTCATCACTCGTATGTTCATATAATGGAAAAAGAATAAGACCAGCTTGAATGGCGTCCAGCTCATCTCTTCTGAATAATAGATTGCCATAATCATCAATTAAGAGATCTGCATAAGCTTTCGCATACTCAAAATATCGCTTTTGTCCGGTTGCTTCCCACAGCCGCAATACACCGCATAAGAAAACACCTTGATGGTAGTGCCAGCGGTTTGCAGGCGGCAGCTCCTCCACTGTGTACGTGTTTATAATGGTTTTTGCCAATGCCTCCGCGTACGTAAGAGGCGATTTTACAGCGATTGATTGATCCATTGATCCCATCCCTTTCTTAATAAATTCCTTCCTCGCCGAATTTCTTTGCCAAACGATTCGCAAGCATGACCAAAATCAGCCCGACTGCCGCTTTAAATACGCCGACCGCTGTACTGTAGCTGAATTGGCCCTGTTTCAGCCCTGCAGTATAAACGTACGTATCAAAAATTTCCGCGACTTCTCTGTTTGTGGCGTTTAACAGCAAATATACATGCTCAAAGCCAAGCTCCAGCGTGTCCCCGATTTTCAAAATCAGCAAAACGACGATGACACTTTTGATAGCCGGCAGCGTAATATGCCACATTTGCCGCAGCCGTCCCGCTCCGTCCATTTTTGCCGCTTCATAAAGCTGGGGATCAACCGCTGTCATTGCAGCCAAGTAGATGATCGTTGACCAGCCCGCTTCTCTCCAGATGACCTGCAGAATATACAGCGGACGGAACCATTCTTCATTCAGCAGAAAATTGATTTTTTCGCCGCCAAAAAACGTAATCAGTTCATTAATCAGGCCTCCGTCTACTGTCAAAAGCACAAATGACAGCGATACAACAATGACCCAAGACATAAAGTGCGGAATATAAATCAGCGTCTGAACGAATTTTTTAAAGAGTGCGATCCGCACTTCGTTTAGAAGAAGCGCTAATAAAATCGGCACCGGAAAAAAGATGACCAGGTTCAAAGCAAAGAGCACGAGCGTATTTTTTAACAGGACAAAAAAGGTAGGCTCAGTAAACAGCCTGATAAAATGCTTCAGCCCGACCCACTCACTGCCCCAAATGCCGAGAAACGGCTGGTAATCCTGAAACGCAATCACGATTCCCCACATTGGAACATATTTAAAAAGCAAAAAATAAATACATCCCGGCAAAATCATAAAGTACAAATACTTTTGCTGCATCAGCTTATTTAGTAAGCGCTTTCTTTTTTCTTTTTTAAACATGACTGCGTCAACAGCCGGCGCTTGCGCTTCTGCTGTTTTCATCGTTTCAAAGCCTCCTTTCACGGGTTCTTGTTTTCACTGTAGCGCAGCCTGCAAAAGTCCGTCTACAATCATATGATCACATTCTGCCTGAGCCCTTTGTCATCAAGGGTTCCGCCTCTCTACCTGAAGAAAAGACACCGATATTAGAAAATGATTATTGACAATATCTATCAATCTTTGGATTAATTGTATTAAGGTGTTATGAAATGGGGGGTTTTATGAAAAGAAATCAATACAAGTTTTATTACAAACTCATCACGTTTTTTTGTTTACTCAGCACCATTCCCGTCATTTTGGTCGGTTTGTTTTCGTACGAGCACTCTCAGAAAACGGCCATCTCCAACGTTTCGGAGGAAAAACTCGACACACTCCAGCAGACCCAGCTAAGCATCGAGCACATCCTAAAAACCGTCGATCATTCTTTAACCCACTATGTGAGTTCGCCGCCTCTCCTCCGCACACTGTCCGAGCCTTTGCACTCTGACCAATTTCAAATCTATGACCAAGTGAACCAAGAGCTCAACTATTTGCAAAGCTTTGATACCGATTTGTCCAACATGACGCTTGTCAGCTATATGAAAAACTGGTACATGAACAATTCCGGTTTATACCGCATGAATACGGACTCCCTTCATGAAGCAGCCGAAGCCTATTCGAAAAACAAAGCGAGCCGGTCCTATTGGACGCTGGAAAAAAACAACCGTTTGATCTCCACAAAGGAAGGCGCTTCAGAAAGCTGCCGGTATAATATCAATTTGATTAAGCAGCTCCCGCTGAACAGCACAAACACGAAGGGACTGGCAGCCGCAAGCATCCCAAGCTGTTCGCTCGTTAAAAATATGCCTGATTATTCAAGCGCAAACAGCGTGTTTATCATTGATGAAAAAGGCCGTATCATCCTTCACAATAACATGTCTGATATAGGCGATTCTCTTCAGAACGACGACTTTGTCAACAAAATGCTGGCGCAAAGCTCCAAAAGCGGACAGTTTGAAACAGTCATTGACCGCATTCAATATAAAGTGACCTATCAAAAATCAGACTATAACACATGGACTTATTTTTCTCTTGTTTCCCTGCCAGAACTAAAAAAAGAAGCCAAGTCAATCGGCTGGATCACCTTTACGGTATGCTCTATTTTGTTAGCGCTTTCATTGTTGTTTTCTTGGCTGGGCTCCCGGCATTTTTATAAACCGATCCGGCTGCTTTATGACTCATTTGCGCGACACGGCGCCTTCCCAGAAAAACAGCCTCATCAAAATGAGTTTGAATTAATCGAGCAAAGCTTCAAGCAGCTCAAAAACAGAAATGACGACCTTGAAGAAACAATGAGACAGCAGGCCACTCATCTTCAGCAATATTTTATGGTCAGGCTTATGCTTGGAAAGCTGACGGATGAGGAGGTCAATAACCGCTTTGAAAGCCTCGGCTTAAAACAAAATTGGCGTCACCTCGCCTTGCTGGTGCTCCAAATTGACACGCTGAATCAGACACCGTATGAGAAAAAAGATATGGATCTTCTGTTGTTTGCCGTCAACAGCCTGATTGAGCGGAACATCCCGGCGGAAAAACGTCTTGCACCAGCGGTAGTTGATAAACAGCAGGCAACCATATTGATGAATGAGAGCGGGACAAAAGAGGAATTTATGGCCGAGTTGAATGATACTGCCCGGATGATTCAGGATACAGTTGAAGCTGAGCTGCACCTGTCTGTCAGCATCGGCGTCAGCCAGCCGTTTGGTGCATTAGCTATGGCAAAAAACGCTTATGCGGAAGGCTCAGAAGCGTTAAAATACCGGCTGAAAGCAGAAAACAAATCGATTATCTTTTATGAAGATCTGGATCAGAAAAAAACGTTCAAAACTCATTTTCCGAAGCAGCTTCAGCATGAGCTGTTCGATGCTGTAAAAGCCGGTGACAAGGAGAAAGCAGACAAATGCCTGCACGCGATTTTACAGTCGATTTTTACACACAACACCAACCCGTACCAATTTCAGATTGCAATCGCCCGTTTTCTGAACCATGTCATTGAGCTGATGCATGTGCTCGGAATTGAACTATTTGAGCTTGAAGAAAACAAAATGCTGTATGACCAAATTTTTGAGCTGAAGACATTCGAGGATACCGAAAACTGGCTGAAGCAAGAGTTCATTGATCCGATGACAGACAAAGTAAATGCCCGGGCCGATGCACAGTACAAAAATATTTCCGACAACATTATCCATATCATCCACCATGAGTTTGAATCCGATTTAACGCTGGACGAAATTGCCCGCAGGCTGCACTACAACCCGAACTACTTAAGCAGCATTTTCAAAAAAGAAATGGGCATTTCATTCAGCGAGTATGTCTCGAATTACCGTCACCATATGGCAAAAAGCTGGCTGGCTGAATCCGACATGGCGGTGAAAGACATAGCGGAAAAGCTCAAATACAAAAACTCGCAAAACTTTATCAGATCCTTTAAAAAGCTGGAAGGCATCACACCCGGCAACTATCGCCAGCAAAAAAGAAGCATATAAAAACCCAAAACCACTTGCACGTTTTGGGTTTTTCACTATTACTTTGTTTTTTTAAACGCTTCCTCGTATTCCTGAATAATCTGCTTTCCTCCGCTTGATTCCCATTTTTCAACTTCTTTATCAAACTGGCTTTCTGTGATTTCTCCAATCATATATTTATAGGTGGCATCGTCTATCATTTTTTTCAGTTCATCTCCGCGTTCAGACTCCGCGGCGGAATACAAGCTCTCTGCCGGATTGGAGACGATGATGTTTTCATTGTCTTCCGTCAGCTCCTCGTACGCTGTCCGCAGCGGATCACCGGTGTTTTTTAAGTAAGCTTTATCAATGGCGATTAAGGCGGACAGCGGCTGAATATCAGTCTGCCAATCTTTTACCTGGCTTTCTTTTCTTGTGAATGTTTTGCCTTTTCCTTTATTGTAATGGACCCCGTCAATGCCGTAAGTCATCAGACTGTAGACGTCCTCTTCGGCTATTCGGTCGAAGAACGCTAAAATCCGTTTCAGCTCGGCTTCTGATTTCACACTTGTTTTCGGGAAAGCAAATACACCGTTATGCCCTCCTGACGCCCATACACGCTCTTTTCCGTCAGGGCCTTTTATGCGGTTAATGATCTCCAGCTCCATTGATTTATCAGAGGCATTGTCACGCAAATTAACAGCGTCCACCATATTCCCGATATAGATGCCGGCCTTTCCTTGAGAAAACAGCTCCTGCTGCTGGGTTTTGCTTGTGACTGGAAAGTCTTTATTCATGTAGCCGTTATCACGCAGTTTTTTCATGTAATCCATTGTGTCTTTGTATTCTTTCGTCATGAAATCAGGCGTAAATTTTCCATTTGATTCCTTCCAGTCTGTCGGCATGCCTTCATATGAGCCAAGCGTCTTAAAAGCGCCGTAAATTAGATCATTTCGGTCAGTCAATCCGAATGTATCATCTTTTCCATCCTTGTCCGGGTCTTTCTCTGTAAACGCTTTGGCAACCTCATAAAGATCATCCAGCGTTTCCGGCGTTTTCAAATTCAAATTGTCCAGCCAGTCCTTCCGTATGACGATGCCTTGTCTCGAGAGGGGACGCTCTCTGTATATCCCGTAAAGCTTGCCATCGATTGTGACATTTTTATTAATGAGTTTATTCATCTTGTTTAAATTCGGATAATCTTTGATATAATCGCCGATTTCCCAGAACATTCCCGATCTGAAGGCATTCATGACAGACGAATTTTTAATGTCTTGAATCGTCACGATTTGCGGGAGATTGCCTGCTGCAAGCGCCGCATTCAGTCTGTCTTCTTTCACCGCATCAGGAACCCACGTGATGTCCAGTTCCGTATTTGTCAGCTTCTCAATTTCTTTGATCGCCCTGTCTTTCGGCGGCTGCTGGTGATACAAAATCGCCATCATAGACAGCTTTACCTTTGAATCCGAGTCCGCCTTGCCTTCAGCTGATGATTGATCAGCCCCTTTACAGCCCGCCAGCACTCCTCCGAGAGCAAACACAAGTACAAACAAAAGCACCCTCCATTTGTTTCCCATCATACCCCTCCGTTTCATATTTTTTATCCTTTGACAGAACCCAGTAAAGCGCCTTTTGCAAAATGCTTTTGAATAAATGGATAGACCAGCAGAACCGGTATGGTCGCTACCACTATCACTGCCATTTTGATCGTTTGCTCAGGCGGCGGGCTGCCCGAGCCCATTTCCGACATATCCCCTTGTACTCCGCTTGATACAATAACGATTTGGCGCAAAAGCACCTGAATTGGCCACTTAGCTGAATCATTTAAGTACAAGATCGCCGTCATATACGTATTCCAGTACGTCACCGCATAAAACAGTGAAATCGTTGCGATCGCTGGAAGAGACAGCGGCAGCACAATTTTGAAGAAAATGCCCAAGTCATTGCAGCCGTCAATTTTTGCGGACTCTTCCAGGCTCTCCGGGATGTTTTGAAAGAAGTTTTTCAGAATGATCAAGTTAAAGGCATTAATCGCTGTCGGCAAAATAAGGGCCCAGTAAGAATCAAGCAATCCAAGCGATTTGACCACCAGGAAAGTCGGAATCATTCCGCCGCTGAAGAGCATCGTAAATACGACGAGAAACATGAGCGGCTGCCGCCCAATTAAGTCGCGGCGGGATAAACCGTAAGCCATCAGTGAAGAAAGAAACATGCTGACCGCCGTGCCTACAACTGTCACAAACACAGAAACGAGCAAGCTTTTATAAATGATATCTGTCGAAAAAATGTAACGATAGGCATCGAGCGAAAAAGTGGTCGGTATTAAAATGAACTTTTTTGAAACCACTTCCTCTACTGTGGCAAAGGATGCCGCAATGACATGAATAAACGGAAGTACGCATATTAAAGCGAACATCAGCAAAAATCCGTAAATCAAAATATCAAACAGGCGATTTTTCAGTGAATGTGCGATCGTTCCCACCTCCTTTGTAAGCGTTGTCATTTTGTTAAAACGAGCTGCAGCATGTGACGATATCGTGTCTAAAATGTAGCAAATGTGTGATTGCCATGTCTATAATCATTTGAACACTGTCCCTTGCCCAGCGGCATCGGAATTGGCTTGTAACCGATCATAAAAGAAAAAGAGCATAATCTTAGAAAATGATTATGCTCTGTTATTGCCGTTCTCTTCTTCCTCTTTCAGAAGCTCGGCCGTATTGATTTGAGGTGTAAACCCAAGCTCCTGAACCGCGGATTCTATTGACCACGGCCTGCCGGGATTGTCAGAGACGGCGTAATAAGTGCCGTAACGGATATTCGTTTCAATGGCTGCTTTAAAAATCGACAGCAGGTCTGGATGGGAAAGAAGCGTTTTTTTCGTCCGGTCTTTCTCATGCAGTGTATCCATTTCATCTGTAACGACAGTTCCGATTCGAAGGTTGATAACAGAAAGCTTATTTTCCAGATAAAACAGGTGGCCGATATGTTCCGAGGTCAGCTTTAGGACGCCGTAGAGATTCTTTGACAGCGGATAGTCGTCGGTTGTGATTTCCCGCCCTAAGAGTGAATGCCCGTCCTTTTCGTACACATCTGTCACATGATTGCTGCTGGCGAAAACAACCTTTGGAATGCCAAGCTCTGCTGCCGCTCGGCACAAATAGTAGGTTGCTCTATAAAAAATATCCGTCATTTTTTCAAATTCAGCTACATCCATGACATCATATTTGATTTTGACAGCGAGTAAATTCACGATCACATCTGTATCTCTCGGAATCTTCTTTAATAGATCTTCATAGTTTGATGCGTCTGCCTGAATAGCGTGTGTTATGCCATCGTAACGGTTTTTATCCAGCACCGTCACCTCGTACTCAGACATAAGCCCTTCAGCCAATATCCGCCCAATCACACCATTTCCGCCAGCGATCAGCACTTTTCTCATATGTTCACTCCCCTTTTTTATAGATTGCCCATTTTCCCAGGGGATGACACTTTTTCAGCATTCATGGCTTCCTTTAGCCTTCATTAAAAAGTAACTGGCAGCTCCATAAGCGCTCTAAAACCAATTAGCTTCCGGTATCGCACTTCAGAAACAGCGAGCTGCAGGCTTGGCATGCGCTGCAGAAGAGTGTTGATTGCAATTTGTGCTTCTAACCGTGCCAGCGAAGAACCTATACAAATATGGTGGCCCTGCCCGAATGAAAGATGGGGATTAGGGCTTCTGGTGATATCGAACTCATTGGCATGCGCGAATACTTTTGGATCTCGATTGGCAGCCCCCAGCAGAACATAGACTTGCTCCCCTTGACGAATCATTACGCCATTCATTTCAATCTCTTCTGACGCAACACGGGCTGTCATTTGTGTGGGGCTTTCATAGCGTAAGCATTCCTCAACTGCGGTATGAATCAGAGCTGGGTTTTCTTTGAGCTGCAAAAACTGTTCTCGATGCTGCAGCAGACAAAGAATTGAGTTGCTGATGAGATTCACTGTTGTTTCGTGTCCGGCGATTGCCAGCAATATACACGTTGACGCCACTTCCTCTTCCGTCAGCTTATCAGCCTGTTCTTCCTTCAGCAGCATGCTGATCACATCATGCTGCGGATTTTGTTTCCGTTTTTGAATGAGCTCTCTAAAATACTCCTTCATCTTTCCTGTGATCTGATTGCCGTCTGTTAACACCTTTCTTGATCGGGTTAAATCAATTGTTTGAACGAGGCTTGACGCCCACTCTTTACATTGATCCCTTTCTTCTGCCGGCACACCTATGATCTTAGCTATAATGCAGCTTGCCAAAGGAAAAGCAAAGTCAGAAATCAGCTCCATCTTTTTTTCACCTTGCACTTGATCAAGCAAATGATGGACAGTTTCATTTATAAATGGGCGATAGCACTCTGTCATTCTCGGAGTAAATACCCCGCTGACCGGTAGACGCAGACGCCTATGATCAGGCTGATTCTGAAACAGCATCATCTGCTTCTGGACATGATTTAGATCCTTATATTTCATAGACGTCTCGGGCAGCGGGACACGTGTTTTGAATCTGGTATCTTTCAGAATTGCTGCCGCTTCCTCATATCCCGTGACATACCAGCCTGGATACTTTAAAACATTCCCTTTATATAAAGGGTGTACAGAACGTAATGTGTCGTAATAAGGATAAGGGTTTTTAAAAAACGCAGAAGGTGTAAGTGAAATTGGAATTGTCATATGCTCCCTTTCATGATTCTGACATCATCATTTTGACTCTATAAAAATAAAAGCAATCGACATGACACCGATTGCTTCTATTCTTGCTTTCAGCTATTTGCACTTAAACTGGCTTTCATTTCTTCGACCGATTCTACTTCAAATCCTAAATCACTCAGCATTTTATGATCCTCCGTCTCCTCCTGTCCGGAAGTCGTTAAATAATCTCCGACAAAGATGGAGTTGGCGGCGTACAGCCCCAATGGCTGCAATGAGCGGAGATTGACCTCTCTTCCACCAGAAATGCGGATTTCTTTTGACGGATTGATATAACGGAACAGCGCCAGCACTTTTAAACAATACAGCGGGTTTAATTCATTTACGCCTTCTAATGGTGTGCCGTCAATCGCATGCAAGAAATTCACCGGAATGGAATCTGCGTCAAGGGCCTTCAAGCTTTGTGCGATATCAATGACATCCTGCTTCGTTTCCTTCATCCCAATAATGGCGCCTGAACATGGAGACATGCCGGAGGTTTTTGCAATCTCAACCGTATTGACCCTGTCCTCGTACGTATGTGACGTGGTAATGTTTGAATGATTTCTCTGAGATGTATTGACATTATGATTATAGCGGTCTACTCCGGCTGCTTTCAGCCGTTTCGCCTGCTCCGGCTTTAACAGCCCGAGACACGCACAAACTTTCAGCCCATACGTCTCTTTTATTTCCTGTACTGCTTCTACGACCTGATCGACCTCTCTGTTGGACGGCCCCCTGCCGCTTGCCACGATACAGTATGTACCTATGTTCAAATCATGCGCCCGCTTTGCGCCTTCCAGAAGGGTTTCCTTTTTCACCATCCGGTAAGTCTCAATCGGCGCTTTCGAAATCGCAGACTGGGAACAATAGCCGCAATTCTCCGGACAGAGCCCTGATTTTGCATTCATAATCATATTGAGCTTCACTTTTTTTCCATAAAATCGTTTTCTGATGTGAAAAGCTCCATGCATCAAAAGCAAGATGTCTTCATCTGGACAGTTTAAAATAGAAAGCGCCTCTTCGTTGGTCACCTCTGCTCCGCCCAGCACCCTGTTTGCGAGTTCCATCCATTGATTCATTCTCCTACCCCCACTTGATTCATCAGTAATGATAGATCGATATGGTCTTTTACCATATGAAGAACCGTTTCTTTCGTCACGTTGGCAAGCTTAGGCGTTACCCCTAAAATCGGCACACCGCATAAGCGCTCAATCATCTCAGGATTGGTTTTTTCATCATGATCAGGAGAATCACTGATCCCATTGATGACAATTCCGGCAATTGGAAGACTCATCCTTTTCGCATATTGGACAGTTAAAAAGGTATGATTAATTGTTCCGAGATGAGGACGCGCCACAATGATCAGAGGAAGCTGCAACGCTTTCATGACATGACTGACTAAAAAATCCTCTCCCAATGGCACAGAGATTCCGCCCGCACCTTCTACGATGAAGCATTCATGTTTTTCTCTTATCCGCTCCCAATGGCGTAAGACTTCTTGCATTTTGACAGCCTTTCCCTCCATCTTTCCTGCAACGTATGGAGCTAGCGGCTCTTTGAATGCAAAAGGCGTAATCTCTTCATGTGAGAGACTCGTTTGCGACATCTCTTTCAGCAGGCTTGTGTCACTATTCGGATGATGACGAGAAATCCCGCTTAAAAATGGTTTAAATACTCCGACATCCATCTTATTTTCTCGCAATAAAGCTGCAAGACCGCTGGATATCACCGTTTTCCCAACTTCTGTATCTGTTCCTGTTACAAAAAAACCTCTCATGGAATGATGTTCAGCTCCTTTCCAATTGAACGAAATGCTTCCAGCAAATGATCAATATCCCTTATACTGTGCCCAGCTGTGATGGTTAAGCGGATACGGCTCTCTCCTGGCGCTACGGTCGGCGGCCGAATGGCAGGGGCGTAGATTCCCTTGTCCTGCAATTTTTCAGCAAATGTGACCGTTTTTCGGGTATCGCCCATGACCACCGGAATAATCGGTGTATGATGCCCCTTCACCGTATAGCCCATGTGCTTCAGATTCGTTTTGATCATCTGGATATAAGAAAATAAAAGCTCCCGTTTATCCTTGCTGGCTTCAATGATGTCTAACGCCTCATGGGCAGCTGCACAGCTTGCCGGCGGAATAGCGGTTTGAAAGATAAACGTTCTGGCATGGTTCAGCAGAAAGTCGATGATTACAGCTGAACCGGCAGCAAAACCTCCTTCCACTCCGGCAGCTTTGCTTAGCGTGCCGATGACAATGTCAGGACACACACCGAAATGGTCACTCGTCCCTCCTCCTGATTCACCCAAAACACCTGTTGCATGCGCATCATCAACAATGACATAAGCATGATAGCGTTTAGCAAGGGCGATGATCTGACGAAGAGGGGCAATCGTGCCATCCATGCTGAATACCCCGTCTGTGACGATAAAACGGCGCTGGTACCGCTGTGTTTCTCTCAGCTTTTCTTCAAGATCCGCCATATCGATATGACGATAAATACACGTATCAGCCTTAGACAGGCGGCAGCCATCGATAATACTTGCATGATTTAACTGATCACTTAAAATGACATCGCCTTTTTCAGGTAACGAAGAAAGAACACCGACATTGGCTAAATAGCCGCTTGAAAACAGTAAAGCCGCTTCTGTCCGTTTAAAACCGGCAATCTTTTTTTCGAGTTTTTCATGCCAGATCGAATTGCCTGTCGTTAAACGCGAGCCGCTGCTTCCTGCTCCAAATTGCTGCAGTGCTGCTTGGGCTGCAGAGATCAAACGGTTATGGTTTGCCAGACCTAAATAATTGTTTGACGACCAGACCGTTTGATTTTTGCCATTCATCGTTCCCTCTGGAATTGGAGGCCCGTTCATTGTTCTGAGTGTACGGTATACGCCGGCTCCCTTCGCTTTGTCTAACCGGCTGCTTAACCAGCTGTCAATGCTCAAGGCTCGTTACCTCTTGGATCGCTTCTTTCATAATAGACACCATTGCTTCTAGCTCTTCAGCTGTACTGGCAAGCGGAGGCAGAAATGCAATCACATCGCCGAGCGGTCTTGTCAGCATCCCCAGCTCTCTCATTTTCAAAGAAACTTTGTACCCCACACGCCGATCAGCAGGATAAGGCTGTTTAGTTTCCTTTGATTGAACAAGCTCTGCACCGCACATAAAGCCGAGCTGCCGAATATCCCCAACATGAGGAAGAGTATGCAAGTCTTGAAGAAGCAAATGGAGCTTTTCACTTTTTAGCGCAACTTGTTCAACGATGTTTTCAGATTCAAATAATCTCAGGTTTTCAAGAGCAACCGCACAGCCAAGCTGATTTCCTGTATAGGAGTGACCGTGGAAAAAGGTTTTTTGTTCTTTATAATCATCGTAGAATGCATGGTAGATGTCTTCGGTGGCAAAGGTGACAGCTATCGGCAAATAGCCTCCTGTAATGCCTTTTCCGGCAGCCATTAGATCAGGCTGAACATTTTCGTGCTCACATGCAAACATTTTCCCCGTCCGGCCAAAACCAGTGGCAACTTCATCAACAATCATTAAGACATCGTAAGCTGTACAAAGCTGGCGCACCCCTGACAAGTATCCTTCCGGCATCACAATCATTCCGGATGCTCCTTGAACCATTGATTCAATAGAAAGCGCTGCAATTTCGCGATGGTGTTCCTTTAGCAGCTGTTCAAGCGCATAGAGACACTCATCACGGCTCTGCACAGGATCACCGCTTTCAGAGCGGTATACATAAGGGATCGGAGCTTTATAACTGTCAAACATTAACGGGCCATAGACGTGGTGGAACAGTTCAATAGAACCAACACTGACGGCACCAATCGTATCGCCGTGATATCCATTTTTCATTGCGATAAATTTTTGTTTCTCAGGCTTTCCGATGTTCTTCCAATATTGAAACGCCATTTTTAAAGCAATTTCCATCGCTTCTGCACCGCTGTCTGAATAAAAAACACGCGTTAGCTTCTCCGGACTGATCTCAATTAATGTCTCGGCAAGTTCGGTCGCCGGAACGTTGGTCATGCCCAATAATGTGGAGTGAGCAATTTTTCCAAGCTGTTTTATGATGGCCTCATCTAATTCCTTTTTGCGGTGCCCGTGCACATTAAGCCAAACGGAAGAAAAGCCGTCATAATATTCCTTGCCGTTTATGTCTTTTACTTTGATTCCGTTGCCGCTCTCTATGATCAAGGGATGTTCATCATAGTCTTTCATTTGAGTAAAAGGCAGCCAAAGATGCTTTTTACTTTTTTCTATCAAATCTTGAGTCATCATCTTCCCCCCAATCAATGAAAATAGGCTGCTTTACCAGATAGTTTATGTAACTATTTACATTTTCTGAGCCGTCAGCAAAAAAGATGCGGCAGCCATCTTCATTCCCGTATTCTTTCATTGCTGTAATACGCTGATAGCCCAGTTTATGACTTGCAACATAGCCTGTTATGTAATCAGGGTCATCCGACCAGCATAATTCTGCAACAGCTGCCGGATGATCACTCACCTTTGAAGCAAGCGCAAGGGCCTCTTTTATTCTTGAATTGGACGGCATGTTATTGCGGAGCGCCCAATTTTCAAAATTGGCGTCCGGCCAATCCATTCTGGACACCCGCACACCTTTTTCGTGTGTTTGATCAATTCGTTTGCCAGTGTGAATATCAACCACCACCGCTCCCCTGATACCTGACCATTCAGAAATTTGTTGATATGCTTTTTCAATCACTTTTCTTGGAACACCCGCTCTCTCCAATAAGAATCGGGCAAGACTTTGTCCCTCTTCCGGGGATTCTACTTTATTTGTCTTCTTTGCTAATGGATGAATCGTCTTTACCGGCTCATGAACCTCTTCAAATTGAATTTGCATAAAATCCGGTTTTCCTCTTGAGTGGGATAATCCTTTTTCTAGTAAGGCATTCACCGTACGTTTCATATTATCGAACGTGATAAGCCGTTCTCCGCCGGATATATGCTTACCACCATCTTCGTGAGACCCATTCATAGAAGCTCTCATTCTGACACTGTAAAATGTTTCTTCTTGCATACCTTCTCGCCCTTTCAGCTTTGATTACAGAAGAAAGTAAACTATTTGTTAACCATTTATTAATTAAGGTTAACAAATAGAATACTATTATGTATATACAATTCTGTCAATATCAGAACGCCATTAAAAATCTATTTATCATGTATATTCCTGATACCTGTATTAATCCACTAGAAAAAGAAGAGACGGGCAGACGCTCGCCTCCTCACCTGTATAGAATCATTTCAGACAAACACTCAAAGCCTGCCTTTTTCACTGTCACAGCCACTTTTTCAAAAACCGAAGGGCTTCATGTCTCATCATAGCTGTCTCAAAATGCCCTGAAGCGGAGCGCACCATACGGTAACGATCAGAAACCCCTTTCTCAGCATACAAAGCTGTTAATTCTTTTTCGATTTTGTTCACACCCTCAACGGGTGTTAACCGATCATGTATGCCGACAAGACTAAGGTGCGGGCGTGGTGCGATCAGGCTTTGGATATCTGATGCAGAAAAGTGCTTGGCAAGCGCCGGAACGTAATAATAAAAGCCATGCCGGTCAAGGTTCTGTGTTTCAATCAGTACATGATGGTCAACCTGACTGCATAAATCCACACATGCCTTAATCCGTTCATCAAGCGCCGCTGTCCACCAAGCCATCAAGCCCCCCATAGACATGCCGATCGTTCCGATTCTGTCAGGCTGAATATCAGGACGGCTCTGCACATAATCAATGGCTCTTATACTGTCGTAAATCATCATGCCCCACATCACCCTGCCTGTGAGAAGCATCTCTTTAAAAATCTCGCTTTCTGTTTTTCCCCGTCTGTCTCCAAATCCCCAATGGTCGATTGCCAATACCGCATATCCGAGAGAAGTCAGCTCCCGAGCAAACGAGGGCGCCTTCAAATAATCCGCTCCCTCAAGCAGTTCACTTTTTCCCCGGTCATACTGCCCTCCATGTGAATGCTGAAAGAATATAACCGGGCACCGTCCTTTTGCCGCTTTCGGCTTCACAAAATATGCAGGCACCTTTTCAAGCCCATTTATATCAAGCAACAGCGTTTCAATCAAATATCCCTCTTTTTCCTCAATACGCAGCGTTTCCGCACCCGTATCCTTCCAATCAGGCAAATCACCAAGCAATCGAAACAGCAGCTCTCTTTTTTCGTTACTCATCCCATCACCCTCCCTCTTCGCTTATCTTCAATGTACGAGACAGATTTGTTTTTCCCTTTATTTTTTCACACAGCATATAGAAACAAAAATCGTAGTTTACTAAACTTTTACTAAATATAACGAAATATTCTGAAATTCATTATTGTAACCGCTTACTTTCATATGATAGTATCAATTTATCAAAAACGCATGAGTAAAATATGTCTTTCGTTTTAGTAAATCTCATCACATGAAAGGGAGCAACCATGGTTCGGATAAAAGATATCGCCTTAAAAGCCAACGTTTCAAGTGCTACTGTTTCGAGAATTTTAAATGAAGATCATTCGCTTTCTGTTGCGGGTGAAACGAGGCAAAGAGTAATCAGTATCGCTGAAGAGCTAGGCTATCAAACTGTCGCTAAACGCCGAAAAGCCCGCGGACAAAAACAGCGCGCTCAGCCGCTTATCGGGGTGCTGAGCTGCTTATCTCCCGATGAAGAACGGCAGGATCCTTATTTTTCTTCTATTCGCAAAGGGATTGAAAAAGAATGCTTTGAACAGGAAATTTTCATTACAAACTCCATCCATCTCGGTTCCTTCCAGGAGCATATGTTTCGGGAATTAGACGGCATCATTGTGATTGGCCGTGTCCATGACGAAGCCGTTCAACATATCAGCGGCCGATTGGAGCATGCCGTGTTTATCAATCATTCTCCAGATCCGCAGATATACGACTCGATAGGGATTGATTTTGAAGCCGCCGCACGCCAGGCAATTGATCACCTTTTCGATTTAGGTTACAAACGACTAGGCTATATCGGCGGGCAGGAGAAGGAACATACACTGAGGGACGGCCAAAGCATTCGCAGAACAATTGAAGACAAACGCCAGACTGCCTTTTTGCAGTCCGCCAATCCTCAGCCTGAACACGTCTTGGTCGGCGATTACAGCATGCGCGAGGGCTATCGTCTGATGAAAAAAGCCATCACTCAAGGCAATCTGCCGGAAGCCTTTTTTATCGCAAGTGATTCTATGGCTATCGGGGCATTAAAAGCACTTCGGGAAGCCGATCTGCATGTGCCGCGGGACACAGCCATTGTCAGCTTTAACGGCATTGAAGAAGCCGAGTTTGCCAGCACACCTTTAACCACGGTGAAAGTGTATACAGAGGAAATGGGCCGAACAGGCGTAAAACAGCTTCTCGACCGCTTTAACGGCCGAATAATTCCTCATCAAGTCACCCTGCCGACAACACTGATCATCAGGCAAAGCTGCGGATACACAGCTAAGGAAGTGACGCAAGAAAAACGTTCATCAAGATCATAAGGAGGAAAAGATGAAACACATATTTGTTTTATTTCTCTCTCTTATTCTGCTGATTTTGCCGGGCTGCTCATCTGAAGAAAGCACTGCAGATACGGGCAAAAAGACGTTAACCATTTATTCTACGATGTCAACGGACAGTGAAAGAAACACATTCAGAAAACTAGCCGCAGCGTTCGAAAAGGAAAGCGGCATTCGCGTCAGCATTCATTTCCCAGGCAATGACTATGAAAATATGATGCGTGTCAGAATGGCCGCCAATGATCTGCCTGACCTCTTTGATACTCATGGCTGGGGGAAAATCAGGTACGGGGAGTATACAGCCGATCTCCGGGATATGGACTGGACTCAGAAACTTGACCCGAATTTAAACAGCATTCTTAAAAACAAGAGCGGAAAGGTATACGCATATCCGATCAATCAGGCAAAGGACGGCCTGGCATACAACCGCAATATATTAGACCGCTTCGGCATCGATCCGCCCGAAACGATGGATGCTTTTATAAAAGCATTGAGAACGATTAAAGAAAAAAGCAATGGAGACATCGTTCCTTTCTGGTTCGCCGGATATGACAAAAGCTCTTTCGCCCAATATTATGACCAATTCGCAACACCTCTTCTCATCACAGACCCTGCCCATAATGAAAAGAAACAGCTCATTGACGGCACCTTCAATTGGAGCAAATTTACTTATCTATCAGATACCCTCAAACAAATGCAGAAAGAAAAACTCATTAATATCGATGCCGTAACAGCAAAAAAATCACAGCTCATTGAGTTGATGGCTCAAAATAAAATCGCTTTTACCATGCAGGGCGGCACCCTCGGTCAAGACGTCGCCCAAATTAACCCGAATGTACAGGTTGGGATTATCCCGACACCAGCTATACACCCCGGTGATGACCCGATATGGATTGACGGCGAGCGCTATACACTGGCAGCATGGAAAGACTCGCCTCATTTAAAGGAAGCAAAGCGATTTATCGCCTTTATGGCTCGTCCCGCCCATGCGAAAGAAATGGCTGAAGCCACCTCGCTTCCTTCAGGGCTGACCAATGTAAAAGCTGACATTTTCTATGCCAAAGACTATCAGCATTATCAGAATATGAAAGTCGAACCTTACTTCGACCGATTGTACTTGCCGAACGGGATGTGGGATGTGATGGGAACGGTCGGCCAGGAGCTTGCGGCAGACATTTTGACACCCAACGAGATTTCTAAAAAGCTGGGAAGAGAATATAAACGACTCCGGGAGCAATCTGAAACACAGGGAGCTGAAAACAATGAGTGAGATCGCCAGAGACGCACATGTGAAACAGGTCAAGCCGAATAAACAATCCTCACTTTGGTGGATGTATATTCCGGCTCTGCTCTCCGTTTTGATCTTCATGATTTATCCGTTTATAAAAGGCGCTTTTATCACCTTCACAAACTGGAACGGTTTTTCTCAGGTTTATCAGTGGGTCGGTTTCGCTCAGTATGAAAGACTGTTTGCTGATCCGGACACATGGCATATCTTAAAAAATACGCTGCTATACGGACTCGGCAGCACCTTTTTTCAAAACGTCATTGGGCTCCTGTACGCTCTGTTATTGAATCAAAGCATAAAAATGAAAGCGATAACAAGAACAATTGTGTATTTGCCGGTTATGATCAGTCCGCTCATTATGGGCTACATTTGGTACTTCTTCTTTTCTTATGACGGAGGCGCGCTTAATGACCTGCTTGGCATTTTCGGCATCAGCCCGATCAACGCGCTCGCCAGTCCGTCTTCGAACCCATGGATCATCGTCATGATTAACACGTACCAATATGTCGGCATCGCCATGATTGTCTATTTGGCAGGCCTGCAAAGCATTCCGAAAGATTACTATGAAGCAGCGGAAATGGATGGCGCGACACGGGGCCAGCAGTTTTTCGGCATCACCCTGCCGCTGTTAATGCCCTCGATCACGATCAATATGGTCATCAACATTATCGGAGGCTTAAAGCTGTTTGACGTGATTATTGCGCTCACTGCAGGCGGACCCGGAAACGCGTCGCAATCGATGTCAACGTTTATGTATGACCTGTATTTTAAACGGCAGGATGCCGGCTATGCTGCGACACAAGGCATATTTATGGCATTTGTCATTTTGATCATCAGCTTTTGCGCGCTTGCGTACTTTAAAAGAAAGGAGACGGAAATGTCATGAGAGCCGCCCGCTCAAACAAACTGCGGTTGATTACACTTCTTGCTGCCATTGTAGCCTGTGCGCATTTCATTCCTTTTTACATTCTGCTGACCACTTCATTGAAAGCAAAAGGAGATTACAGTTCCAAATGGCTGTTTCCAGCTGATATTTCCTTTCAAAATTTTTCTGAGGCATGGGAGCGCGCTTCACTAGGCAACTCGTTTATCAACACAATCATCATCACAGGCGTTTCGGCATTGTTATTAATCATATTCGGCTCACTGGCCGCCTACCCTCTTGCCAGGCGGGAAACCAAACTGAATAAAGCCGTTTTCGCGCTGCTGATTTCAATTATGATCATCCCTCCGTTAACGTCCATGGTGCCTTTATACAGAATGGTCGTGGACGCCGGTATGGTCAATACACACGCAGTCGCCATTTTGATTAATACAGCGGCGTATATGCCGTTAACCGTGTTTTTGTATTCCGGCTTTATCCGTTCGACCATTCCAAAAGAGCTTGAAGAAGCGGCAAGAATGGATGGAGCGGGAATGCTGAAAATCTTTTTTGTGATCGTGTTTCCTTTGCTGAAGCCGATCACTGCCACCATCTGTATTATTTCCTGTGTCTTTATATGGAATGACTATCAATTTGCGATTTTCTTTTTACAGGATCAGAAGGTGCAGACACTTACTGTTGCAATGGCCGGGTTTTTCGGAGAAAACGCCAACAATCTGCATTTGGTCGCCGCAGCTGCCATCATGGCGATGCTGCCGATGGTCATTCTGTTTCTGGCGCTGCAAAAATACTTTATTGCCGGACTGTCATCAGGAGCGGTAAAAGGATAATGAATTAAAGGAGGAACCGACATGAAAAAAATCACATTTATCGGTGCAGGGAGCACAATTTTCGCAAAAAATGTTTTAGGAGACTGCTTGTTAACGGAGGCGTTAAATGGGTTTGAATTTGCGCTTTACGACATTGATCCAAAACGCTTGCAGGAATCTCAGCTTATGCTCGAAAATTTGAGAGACCGCTATAATCCGAGCGTCGTTATCAACAGCTATGATGACAGAAAACTGGCTTTGCAGCATGCGGGCTATGTGATTAATGCCATTCAGGTCGGAGGCTATAAACCAAGCACAGTCATCGATTTTGAGATTCCTAAACGATACGGATTACGGCAGACAATTGCCGACACGGTGGGCATCGGCGGGATATTCAGATCACTCAGGACTATCCCCGTGTTATTTGATATCGCAAGAGATATTGAGGAAATGTGCCCCGACGCCTGGTTTTTAAACTATACAAACCCAATGGCCTCCCTGACTGGCGCTATGCTTCGCTATACGGATGTGAAAACGATCGGGCTGTGCCACAGCGTCCAAGTGTGTACAAGAGATTTATTTAAATCTCTCGGTATGGAGCACGCTGGGATTGAAGAACGAATCGCAGGCATCAATCATATGGCATGGCTGTTGGAAGTGAAAAAGGACGGCGCTGATTTATATCCCGAAATCAAAAAGAGAGCGAGAGAAAAGCAAAAAACAAAGCATCAAGATATGGTGCGGTTTGAATTGATGGATAAGTTCGGTTATTACGTCACGGAATCATCAGAGCACAACGCAGAATACCATCCTTATTTTATTAAGCGAAACTATCCTGAATTAATCAACGAGCTGCAGATCCCGCTAGACGAATATCCAAGAAGATGCGTGAAACAGATAGAAGATTGGGAGAAAATGAGGGATGACATTGTTAACAATAAAAACCTCACCCATAAACGTTCAAAAGAATATGGCTCAAGAATAATAGAAGCGATGGAAACGAATCAGCCATTTACCTTCGGAGGAAACGTGTTAAATACCGGGCTTATCACAAACCTTCCTTCCAAAGCGGTCGTCGAAGTAACATGCGTCGCCGACAGAAAAAAGATAACCCCGTGCTTTGCAGGAGAACTGCCTGAGCAGCTCGCAGCGTTAAACAGAACGAATATCAACACACAGCTGATGACCATTGAAGCTGCTGTTACACGGAAAAAAGAAGCTGTCTACCAGGCAGCTATGCTTGACCCGCATACAAGCGCAGAGCTGTCCATCAATGAAATTATTTCGATGTGTGATGATTTATTTGAAGCGCACGGCGATTGGCTTCCAGCATACAAATAAAAAAACTAGGGGTGATCTCTCCCCTAGTTTTTCGGTTTCGTTTCGCCTTCCCAGACCATCATGCCGCCTTCTACGTTGACTGTTTTAAAGCCTTGCTCATCCAAATACTTGCAGACATTCATGCTGCGCATTCCTGAGCGGCAGATAAAAGTGTACTCTTTGTCTTTATCGAGGGTGTCCATTTTTTCAGGAATATCTCCCATGCGAATATGAACCGCTTGCGGGATCATGCCTTCCGCAACCTCTTCATCTTCTCTGACATCAATCAAATACAATTCTTCATCCGCCTCGATTTTTTCTTTCAGATCGGCAGTGCTGATTTCATTTATTTTCAACCGATAACACTCCTATTCACGATGATGACTTTAAGTATACCAAAGTCCGTCAGTCGATTTCTATTAAGAGACTGATGAAAAAAATCCCCTTTTTGACCAAGGGGATTTTTTCAGGATTAGTTTGCCACAATATTGACAAGCTTGCCAGGCACCGCGATGATTTTACGAATGGTTTTGCCTTCAAGCTGCTCTTTGACCTTTTCATCTGCTTGAGCAAGCTGTTCCAGCTGTTCCTTCGTCGCATCTGCAGGAACCTGTAGTTTCGCTTTCACTTTTCCGTTCAGCTGAACAACAATTTCAACTTCATCGTCAACAAGTTTAGCTTCATCATATACAGGCCAAGCCTCATATGCAATCGTACCGCTATGGCCCAATTTCTCCCACAGCTCTTCCGCGAGGTGAGGCGCGATAGGAGATAGGAGCTTCACAAAGCCTTCCATATATTCCTTCGGCAGCTCTGACGCTTTATAAGCCTCGTTGATAAAGACCATCAGCTGAGAAATACCTGTGTTAAAACGCAGGCCCTCATAGTGATCTGTCACTTTCATGACTGTTTCATGATAGACGCGCTCCAATGTTTCACCAGCGCCTTCAACAATTTTTCCATTTAGCTCTCCGCTGTCTTCAACAAACAGACGCCATACGCGGTCAAGGAAGCGGCGTGCGCCGTCTAAGCCTGATTCAGACCAGGCAATTGAAGCATCAAGCGGTCCCATGAACATTTCGTACAATCTCAGCGTATCAGCGCCGTGAGATGCAACGATTTCATCAGGGTTGACAACGTTCCCTTTTGATTTACTCATTTTCTCGTTGTTTTCACCGAGAATCATTCCTTGGTTATACAGCTTTTGGAACGGTTCTTTCGTCGGCACTACACCGATATCGTATAGGAACTTGTGCCAGAAACGGGCATACAGAAGGTGAAGCACAGCATGCTCCGCGCCGCCGATATACATATCAACCGGAAGCCATTTTTCCATTTTCTCAGGTGATGCCAGCTGATCCGGATTGTGCGGATCAATGTAGCGCAAGAAATACCAGCAGCTTCCCGCCCATTGCGGCATTGTATTCGTTTCTCTTCTTCCTTTTTTCCCTGTTTCAGGGTCTGTGACTTCAACCCACTCTTTAATGTTCGCAAGCGGTGATTCGCCGGTGCCGCTCGGTTTGATTTCGTTTGTTTTCGGCAGAATCAGCGGCAGTTCTTCCTCCGGCACAGCTGTTGACGTTCCGTCCTCCCAATGAATGATCGGAATCGGCTCGCCCCAGTAGCGCTGGCGACTGAAGAGCCAGTCGCGCAGACGGTAAGTGACTTTCTTTTCGCCGTTTTTCGTTTCTTCCAGCCAAGCGATCATTTTTTCAATCGCTTCCTGTTTAGTAAGTCCATTCAGAAAATCAGAGTTCACATGCTCGCCGTCACCTGTGTACGCTTCTTCTTCAACATTTCCGCCTTTCACGACTTCCTTGACTGGAAGGCCGAATGTGTTGGCGAATTCAAAATCACGCTCATCGTGACCGGGAACAGCCATGACTGCACCAGTTCCGTATGAAGCAAGAACGTAATCTGCGATCCAGATCGGCAGTTTTTCACCGTTTACAGGATTGATCGCATAAGCTCCAGTGAAGACGCCTGTCTTTGTTTTCGCGAGATCCGTGCGCTCAAGGTCACTCTTTGATTGAATTTCTTTGATATAAGCTTCGACAGCTTCTTTTTGCTCAGCAGCTGTGATTTTTTCAACCAAAGCATGCTCCGGAGCAAGGACAGTGTATGTAGCGCCGAACAATGTATCAGGTCTTGTTGTAAACACCGTAAATGATTCATCATGTCCATCTATGCCAAAATGAACGTGCGCACCTTCAGAACGGCCGATCCAGTTGCGCTGCATGTCTTTAATGCTTTCCGGCCAATCAAGCTCTTCCAAGTCATCAAGAAGCCTGTCCGCATAAGCTGTGATTTTCAGCATCCACTGCTTCATCGGGCGTCTTTCGACCGGGTGGCCGCCGCGTTCACTCTTTCCGTCAATGACTTCTTCGTTGGCTAGAACCGTACCGAGTGCGGGGCACCAGTTAACCGGCACCTCATCAACGTAAGCAAGACCCTTTTCGTATAGTTTTAAGAAAATCCATTGTGTCCATTTATAGTATTCAGGATCTGTCGTGTTGATTTCACGATCCCAATCATATGAAAAACCGAGCGCCTGGATTTGGCGGCGGAAATTATCGATATTCTGCTTCGTAAACACTGCCGGATCATTCCCGGTGTCGAGGGCGTATTGCTCAGCCGGCAGACCGAATGCGTCCCAGCCCATCGGATGAAGGACGTCATACCCCTGCATGCGCTTCATGCGGGAGAGGATATCCGTCGCTGTATAGCCCTCAGGGTGTCCGACGTGAAGACCCGCTCCAGACGGATAAGGAAACATGTCCAGTGCGTAAAATTTTTGTTTCTCATTATGATCAAGAGTGGCAAATGTTTTGTTTTCCAGCCAATAATTTTGCCATTTCTTTTCTATCTCTTTGTGCTGAAAACTCAAAGTAAAAACCTCCTTCTGATTGAATACGGCGTTTATGTTCAAGTATTGACGGGACAGGGAGGATTATATTCAGAATATTCCCAAACTAAAAAAAACTCCCTCATCCCTAAAAGGGACGAGAGACTTTCGTTTTCCCGCGGTACCACCCTCGTTAGCGCGGCAGACGCCGCACTCACTTGATACTTTTAACGCAGTTATGCGTCAGCGGCTTTTCACCGCTGCAACTCTGAGGTGAGTTCGGAAACAAACTTGATTGACTTTCACCAGCCGTCAACTCTCTGAAACAATATCTGCTTCTTACTGCTCCTCTTCATTGTTCTTTTCGCAACCGTAATCTTAACTGTATTTTATAGAATTCTGTTCATAAGTGCAAGCAGGTTTGTATACAATGGGAATGTACCCTGAACGGGCGAAGATTGAGGACAATTATTCTGGTGGAGTTTTGGTTTGACGTTTCGACTCGGCCGGTTCGCCGCCGCTGTTCATTTCTCTTACAAAATCAAAGCTTCTGAGAACAGCTTCACCGCCGTAGCCTGAGATTATGGATAAGATGACAAGTTGAATTCCTGAATCGGGGTCAGCGGATAGTACAAGTAAAATGGAAGCCGTCATGCCGATAAACCAATCTTCCAAAAATCCAAGATAGATAAACCGCTTTGTCATCCTGGGTTTCTCCAGTCTGCCTCTCTTTTTCACATGACCGAGAATCCCCATGATTCCTCCAATTACACAAGCAATTAATACCTGATGCAGCATCTTCATCATCACCTTCCTAAAGCCCTTATTTCGTAAAGCGACTTCAGGCCATCCAGCCCCCTTAAACGATTCCGATGATTTTCGATATCTACATACTGGCAAATCTGAAAAAAGCTTGTTTCTTCCATTATATGTGAACACATGATCGGTAAGCTTGATGCATTAGATTCATTTTTCACCCAGTGACATTTACCTAGTCACTTATTTAGCATGTAGAAACCTTTCCGTTCATATGTTCAAACTCTGTTCTTATTTTTAGTGTATACGAGGACAAGCCCGAATGACAAACAACAAACTGCGCTTGCTTGAATCAGAACATGTGTTGTGCTACGGTTACTGTAGAATTCATTAAAAAAAGGGGAATATCAGGCTTTCGCACAGCAAGCTGGCGGCCTAAGGGGGAATTATATGGGTAGTTTTCAATCATTCGGAATAAAAGGACAGCTGGACGTCATCAAAAAAGCGCTTGATCACGCGCGAGTCGGTGTAGTGATTACAGATCCTGCACTTGAAGATAATCCGATTGTCTACGTAAACCAAGGCTTTGTTCAAATGACCGGTTATGAGGCCGAGGAAATTTTAGGAAAGAACTGCCGCTTCTTACAGGGGAAAGATACAGACGCTGGTGAAGTGGACAACATCAGAGCCGGTTTACAAAATAAAGAGCCCGTTACAGTTCAGATTCAAAACTATAAAAAAGACGGAACGATGTTCTGGAATGAGTTAAATATTGATCCGCTGGAAATAGAAGACAAAACCTATTTTGTCGGAATCCAAAAAGACATCACCAAGCAAAAAGAGTATGAACAGCTTCTCGAGGATTCCCTCACAGAAATTACTGCACTTTCAACTCCTATTGTGCCGATTCGCAACGGCATTTCGGCTCTTCCGCTAGTCGGCAACCTGACAGAGGAGCGATTTAATTCCATCGTCAGCACATTGACGAATATTTTATCAACATCCAAAGATGATTATTTGATTATTGATTTATCAGGATTGGCCCAAGTAAATGAACAAACCGCCGACCAGATTTTCAAGCTGAGCCATTTGCTGAAATTGACCGGAACAGAATTAATCATTACCGGCATTAAGCCCGAATTGGCCATGAAGATGAATAAGCTGGATGCTAATTTCTCATCGCTGAAAACATATTCTAATGTAAAGGATGCCGTGAACGTGCTTCCGATTATGTAAAAAGATCCCGCTCATCCGGCGGGATCTTTCTTATGAAGAAGAAACTGAAGCCTGCTTATTCGCTTTATCAGCTGATTTTAATCGTTTGTCGTATAAAATCGTCGTGACTATGCTGATCATAAGCAAAACCAAAAGAGATAAAACGAGAGCGTGAATGCCGGAATGATCGACGAGCACACCTCCGAACAAAGGCCCTATCATTCTGCCACCTGTCGCAGCGCTGTTCACAAACCCTTGATAAAACCCTTCTTTCCCTTTAGGCGCAAGCTTGTTGGCAATCGTTGGCACCGCAGGCCAAACAAGCATTTCCCCGATGGTCAAGATCACCATGGCAGCCAAAAACATTGGAAATTGCTTCGCAGTCAGCAGCATGCTGTAAGACACAATAAAAATGACAAAACCAATGATCATTTGCGCTTTTAGCGATTCAGCCCATTTTTTCACAAAAAAGCTGACAAGCGGCTGTCCAACCACAATTAAAATTCCGTTAATCGTCCACAGCACACTATATAAAGAAAGAGACATTCCGATACTTTGCGTGTACGATGCGATGGTGGTAGACCATTGAGAATATGCCAGCCACCCGAGCACATACCCGCTGCTCAATATGACCAGAGCCGTAAATTTCGTTTTGCTGCTTACAGCGTCATAATCAAGCACAGACGTTTGAGACACATCCTTCGTCTGAATGTTTCGAAATCCGAAATATACGATAAAGAAAAAAACCACATACAACGCGGCATTCGCCAAAAATACGTATGAAAACGAGAAAGACGCCACCACGCCGCCAAGCGCAGAACCGACGGCAACGCCTGCGTTTTGCGCGACATAAATCGCATTAAATGCCCTTCTTCCCCCTTCAGGCCACACTGATCCAGCCATTGCGTAACTGGCCGGAAAAACAACACCCGAACCAAACCCGACAATTGTAAGCAGCACAATATAAAACGGCCAATCATGAAAAAAGACGAGACCCACCAGACTTGCTAACGTAATCGCAATTCCGAGCATGATGGATTTAAACCCGCCGATTTTATCAAACAAAAACCCGCCGCATAAATTCCCTGCCACACTGGCGCCGGAATTCAGCATAAGGACAATCCCCGCGACCGTTAACGACTTTCCTAAATGATTATGAATATAGATCGTGTTAAGCGGCCATAAAAAGGATGCCCCCGTCACATTAATAAACATCCCTATCACTAAAATTTTCAATGCGCGCGGCATACTGATCCCCCTTTCTTATCTATAAAAGCTCATGAAAAAACGGAAACCTCAAAAGGCTCCGTACGAATCCAGTTATCATAGCACATTCATTCTATCTGTCTATCTCATATTTTTCAACAGATGAGTGTGAAAAAATCTAACAAATATTACTCAAAAATTGTAAAATAAATAGAAAAAGGGGTAAATTTCATGGAAATGGCATTCGCATTCCTCGGTTTTTTTGCATTTCTCTTTTCACTTGGCTATGGAGTATACCATCTCGTCAGATATGTGCTGAAAAAGGAAAAACGATTCTCTAAAAAACTCTTTTGGCCGCTTTTCATTGGAGGCCTCATTCTGCTCTTCACTGGAGCAGCTTTGTCAGAACCTGACGCCGCAGCAAATGCTGATAAAAAATATTCAGCTATAAACACTGAATATAAAAGTCTTAAACAAGAGCATGAAGCACTTGAGAAAGAGTATGAAGCCATCAGCTCTGAAGCAAAGAAACTGAAAGACAATACAAAAGATCAAGACAAGCTCAAGCAGCTGGAGAAAGAAAATAGTGAATTAAAAAAGACTCAGAAATCATTAAAAGCAGAAAATAAAGAACTTCAAGAAAAACAAAAACAGCTCAAAGAAGATACCAAAACAGCAAAGGCTGAAAATGAAACCCTTCAACAAGATAAAACAAAACTTGAAAAGCAATTAAAAGAGGCACAAAACCGAACAGCCAGCACGAAAGAAAACAGCGAACATTCTTCAACCAGCACGAATAAAAGCAACGAAACCAGCTCAGCTGATACAGCAGAAGGCTGTCTTATCAAAGACAGCAAAAACGGCATCTATCATACGCCGGGCAGTACATACTATGACCGGACGACAGACCCTGCTGACATGTTTTGTTCAGTGGAAGAGGCTGAGGCAGCCGGGTATCGGGCGCCGAAACGATAAACAGTAAAAGCTCCAGTTTCTCTGGAGCTTTTACTGTTTTACAATGCCGACTTAATCACCTTTTTATAATAAAGAACCGACAGAATACCGAAAATAGAATAGAGTGCAGTATATAACACCATCACCATAATCATCGGCGACCATACCTCTGATCCGAATAAGAACCAGCCGGATTGAACGGCAAAGTAACTGTGAAAGAGGCCGATCACCAATGGAATGCCGAAGTTATACATTTGTTTGATGCGTATCCCCTTCAGCAGGTCTCCCTGTGTAAAACCGAGTTTTCTTAGGATGGTATAGTTCGGTTTTTCTTCTTCACTTTCACCCATTTGTTTAAAGTAAAGGATACACCCTGAGGTGATGAGAAATGTTAATCCTAAGAAACCAACGATGAACATGACCATACCAAAAAGAGATTTTTGCGCAATACTTGTATCCAGCCTTGATAAATGTAGATCTTTCTTGTTCACCTTTTGAAAAAGCTCATTTGCTTTTTCAAGCTGATCTCCATGTTTCATATTGATGCCGATAAATTCAGATTGCGCCAGCTGAATGCGAGGGTCTTTATCTTTGTTCAGCTGTTTAAACAGGTTGTCATCTACTATGACTGCAGGCATTCCCCCGCTTGTAAACGTGTAGGATACAAGAAACTCTTCTCTTAATCCTTTATAGTGTAATGATTGTGTCTCATGCTTGCTTTTGACTTTAATGCTGCCGGAGTCTTTTAAAACCATTATTCTTTGCAGCAAGTCGGTGTAGCCTGAGAAAACCGCTTCCCCAGCCGCCACATCCACGCCTTTTACATCTTTATCGCTAACAACAGCGAGTTGTGTGTTGGCGGGATCGCTCTGCATCTCTTTCGAAGGTCCATCCATGATATTTGTGAGATCAACAGACGATTGCAGGACAGGCATTTCTTTTTTGACGTACGACATGTCATTTTCACTCAAACTGCTTTCAAATCGTTTGGCATCTTTCTCATTCATGAATGAAAAATCCGCCGCTACATTTTGTTCAGCAGTCTTTTCTGCCGAGTAATACGAAATATAAGCAAGGGATAACAGCCCGATGGCGAGCGCTGAAACGGTTGTGATAATCGTCAGCAGCAACGCGTTCGATTTCATTCTGAACATAATTGATGACAGTGACAGAACCTCTGAGATATTCAAGTAGCCGCCCTTGCTTTTCCGAATGATGTTCGAGATAAACGTAACCGATCCTTTATAAAAGAGAAACGTCCCGATAATGACGGACCCTAAGATAAGACTCATTGCGAAAAACAGTTCGTTTATGGTCTTGAATTTTCCGCTAAACAGCTCAGAAGACACGTAGTATCCCGTTAAAATCAACACGATGCCTAGCGCACCAATCAGCATCTGGAAAAAAGAGATTCTCTTCACTTTATCCTCAGTGGAAGACGTTACGTTAAACAAAGATAAAATGCTTTGTTTTTTGATAAACGTATAATTCATGATCATAATCAAAAGATAAATGCCGCAGAACACAATGATTGTTTGCACCAAGGCTTGCTCAGAAAAATGCAGTTTCGCATCAGCTTTGACATCGACGATTTTGAACAAGATCATGAGCACAAGCTTTGATATTGAAAATCCGGCAAAAACCCCGATGGCTAACGAGCCGAAATACAGCATGATATTTTCCGCACTTAAGATACGAAAGATTTTGTGCTTTGTCATTCCGATTAGTTGAAACAGCCCGATCTCTTTACTCCGTCTTTTAATAAAAATGGTATTGGCATACAAAATAAAGATTGATACAACAGCCACAAGTAAAATTGAAGCGGTTTTAATAGCCGCGGCGCCTTTAATGGAAGCTTTTACTTCATTAATGGACGGGTCATATTGGAGTGTGACAAATGCGAAATAAAGCGCCACACTAAAGATTAAGGCAAACACATAGAGGTAATAATTCCTGATATTCTTTTTCAGATTTCGCAGAATGAGCTGATTAATGTTCATGCTGCACCCCGCCTAACACGCCTTGTGTTTTCATGATATCCTGGAAAAACGTCTGCCTGTCTTGGCCCCCTTTATTCAGCTGCGTATACATCAAACCATCCTTAATAAAAATGACTCTGCCGCAGTAGCTCGCTGCAACGGGATCATGGGTAACCATAATAATTGTGGCGCTGCGTTTTTGATTGAGCTGGCTCAGTTTATTTAATAGATCAGAGGCTGACTTCGAATCGAGCGCGCCGGTCGGCTCATCAGCGAAAATAATGCTCGGGTCATGAATAAACGCTCTTGCGGCGGATGTTCTCTGCTTCTGGCCGCCGGAAATTTCATTCGGGTACTTATCCCGCAATTCATAAATTCCCAATTCCTTCGCCACTTCCTCAAACTTGCGGTGTGCTTCCTTTTTAGATATTTTCGTGATCGATAACGGCAGAAGGATATTTTCTTTCACTGTTAATGTGTCTAACAAATTGTAATCCTGAAAGATAAAGCCTAAGTGCTGTTTTCTAAATTCAGCCAGCTGCTTTTCCTTCAGGGACGTCATTTCATTTCCGTTAATGTTGATCGTTCCGTGACTGACCTTATCTATCGAGGACAGAACGTTAAGCAAAGTGGTTTTGCCCGACCCTGAAGCACCCATAATGCTGACGAATTCGCCCTTTTCAATGTGAATATCGATGCCCTTCAGCACTTCCTGTTTATTCAGCTTATTACCATAGCTTTTTCGAATTTTATTCGCTTCTAAAATCATCATGTCCGTAGTCTCCTTTATATTGGATACTGTTATTATAAAAAGGATCGACGGGCTTTTCCTTCGATTAGGCGAACAAAAAAGAAAAGCATGTGACATTTTCGTCACATGCTAATGACATGTTCGAATTGATTTCGTTTCGGAAAGGTTAAAGTAAAGGTTGTTCCAGCTCCAAGCTCTGAACGCACATCGATATCGATCAACAACGGTTTTGCGGCTCTCTTTGCCAGATACAGCCCCATGCCCGTAGAAGACTGATTATGATGATCGGTTGTAGATGTAAACCCTTTATCAAAAATTCGTGAGACATCTTTCCTGTCAATGCCCCTTCCAAAATCTTTTACCTCAAGAACCTTCCGCTCGTCTTTTTCATAGCTGTTGATCACAATATCAGCTGCTTCACTGTATTTTACGGCGTTGGTCAGCAGCTGCCTGATGATAAAGGACAGCCATTTCGCATCGCTCAAGACTTCCTCTGCCTCCAGCTGAATATCAAACCCGATTCCTTTCTGTATACACCACGATTGCAAGTCTCTGATCTCTTTAATAATCAAGGGCTTAAGCTTGATCATCTCTAAAGACAGATCATTTTCGATAAAGGACATGCGCTTTTGATGAAGCTGCTGATCAAGAAGCAGATGGATGCGCAGCCACTCATACGATAGCTGGGATTTTAATGATGGTTCTTCCATCCGATCGATGATTAAATGCAGTGCTGTTAATGGCGTTTTGACCTCATGTATCCACGCCATCAGTTCATCTTTTTCATTTTCTAATGCCAAGCGATTCCGCAATGCAGATTGCTTCAATTGTTCCGTTTGTCCGGTGATGCTTTTTTCAATCAACTCTTCAAACGGCGTCTCCGGTTCACTTATGGCGGTGACATCAAGATTATTTTCCCATTCTTCAAGGCTTTTATAGAATGCGGTTTCTTTCCGAAAACGGATAATAACAAACACAACAAAGATCAGGACACACAAATAAACAATATAAAGAACATTTTCAAATGGAATAGATGGATCGACAAAGGCAATCAACAAAATCAGAATTTGCTGCAGCAAAAATGCGGCAATCCAGCTTCGTCTTTCAATCAGGAATGCTTTAATCATAGAAATGATCCTCTTCCTTCGCCATGTAGCCTTGGCCGACCTTCGTCTCGATATATGTCCCAAGTTGCAATTCATCCAATTTTTTCCTCAGGCGGTTGACATTGACGGTCAGCGTATTATCGCTGACAAAGCGCTCATCATTCCACAGGCTTCTGATTAACTCCTCACGGCTGACAATCTTGTTTTTTTGTTCAATTAAGTGTTTTAAAATAAACATTTCATTTTTAGTCAGTTCAACAGAGCCTTTGTCATTGCTGACGAGGTTCTGCTCCGCGTCTACAGCAGCCCCGCACCATGTTTTCAGCGTGCCGGGCTCCGTATTATAGTGGTATACACGCCGGAAAATGGCTTGGATTTTCGCAATCAGCACATCAAAATGAAACGGCTTTTGAATAAAGTCATCCGCTCCCAGCTGCATCGACATGACCATATCAGCAGGGTGGTCACGGGAGGATAAAAAGAGAATCGGAACATTTGACCGGGAACGGATCAGCCGGCACCAATGAAACCCATCAAATTTAGGGAGCTGAACATCAATAATGACGCAATCGGGTTTGATTGACGCAAATTTCTGCATCACTTGGCTGAAATCCTGAATGCCGTATACATCATAGGACCATCCCGTTAAACGCTCCTTGATTTCATGAAACAGCGATTTATCATCTTCTATCAGCAAAAGTTTAAACAATGGACTCACCGCACTTTTTCCTTTTTTTATGTCAAGTGTATAGCAAATCTTGTTGATGCGCTATACAGAAAAAGCCGGCTGGTTCAGCCGGCTTTTCTTGATTACAACTCTCTTCTTAATGCTGTCAGCACGTTGGTTTTTGTTGCTTTTCGGGCTGGGTTCATACCCGAGATCACAGCGACACCGCCGCAAATCACAACCGCAATGATGACAAGGCTGAGCGGAATATAAGAAAACGTATAATTCAGATCGCCCGCTTCGCCTCCGCTTGTCGCCGCGAGAATCATCGGAACGGCCAGATTGACAAGGTAACTCACGCCGTAAGAAATGATAATTCCGATCACACAGCCTAAAATTCCGATATACGCACTTTCCATCAAGAACATTCGGCGAATGATAGACGGACTTGCCCCAATCGCTTTCATAATGCCGATCTCCTGCGTTCTTTCTGTAACCGCCATCGTCATCGTGTTAAATATTCCAATGGCTGAAATGATAACCGCGATACATCCGACAAAGATCAGGCCGATTTTGAAGACCATGAAGAAGGTGTTGGCTCCTTCAAGCTCGGTAGTAACTGATGTGACATAGTATCCGTCATCTGTTAGATCATTTGTCAGCTGTTCCACATTCTCAAATTTATCAGCATAAACGCCAACATTTTTTTCAACATTTCCGCCCTTGAAGTCCAAAAATTCCGAAAAGTCCTTCTTGAACTGGTCACTAATGAAGATGTTTGAATCCTCCATCCAATCTTGAGATGGTTTTTTTGTAATACCGACAATTTTAAAGTCATACGTTTTTGTTTTCGTAACATCCCCTGTTTTAGGATCTGTTTTTGATACACTTAATTCAATCGTTTTGTTCAGGATGTCTTTCGTGTAGCCCTTTGGTTCTTCTATATCCTCGGGGTTTCCTTTTGCTTCTTCGATTTTTTTGTTATATTCTTCAGATTCTTTTTTCGTCAATAATCTCTTTGCAAAGTCGTATCCAACTACGATTTCATTTTCCGACTTTGCGACTCTTCCTTTTTCTAATTCCATATTTGCTTTTAATTCATCGTTCATATTGGTAAAAATGAGATTAGAGCTTTCATTTGTGCGATTTCCTAAAGTTGCTTTGTTTGGCTCATACACTTGCGTTCGTTCTACAACTGACCTTACATGATCATACTTCTCTAAATCAGCTTTATTAATAGGCTTATCCCCTTCCTTGCCCATTACACTGACTTTAGTCACAATTTGCTGGCTCATCGTCATATCTGTGATCGTCTTTTGAATCCCAAATCCTACGGACGACAGCACAACCAAAAACGCACACGCCATTGTTGTCGCAAGAATGGTCATAAAGACGCGGAGCCTGTTTTTCTTCATATTTCTTCTGATAAAATGAACCTGATCCTTAAATCTCAACGGTAATACCTCCTTTTAACACACCGTCATGCAACTGGAATTTTGAGTGTCCGATTGAAGCCACTTCATCATCATGAGTAATAATCACAAATGTAATGCCCCGCTCACGGTTCAGCTGCTGAATCAATTCCAGCACTTCCTGTTCCGTTTCTGAATCAAGGCTTCCCGTCGGCTCATCCGCTAAAATAATCGACGGATTTAAAATCAGCGCTCTCGCAATGCTGACACGCTGCTGCTGTCCGCCCGACAGTTCATTAGGATAGTGAGCGGCATGGTTTTCAAGACCGACGCGTTTCAGCATATCCTGTACCTTTTTCTTGCGCTCTGACGGCTTGATCCCTTTTAACGCCAGCGGCATTTCAACATTCTCATACGTCGTTAAGCCCGGGATGAGCTGAAAGCTTTGAAAAATAAACCCAAAGTGTTCAAGGCGGAACTGAGCCCATTCCTTTTCATTAAAGCCCGTAACATCAGTTCCGTTAATCACAATACGCCCTTTTGTCGGTGTGATGTAGCCTGATATCAAATTCAGAAGTGTTGATTTTCCTGATCCGCTTCGTCCGACGATACAGGCGATTTCTCCTTTCGCCACAGTCAACGAGACATCTTTTAAGACAGGCACTTCATTCTCACGGCCCTTTTTTCCAATCGTGAAAGAATGGTTAATATGCTGAACTTCAATCATCTTTTCTCTCTCCCTTATAAATGTTTTGTTTTTTTATAAATCGCAAAATAGCTGATAAGAAAACCAATCACGGCGCCAGCAGCCATGCCAAATATGTAGCCGACGAAGCTTTCCGTTGCGGCAAATCCAAAATACCCGAAGCCCATGATTCCAATGATAATGACAATGACCTGTACCGGGCGGTCTAGCGGTTTCCACAAAAAGAAATATCCGTTCCGTTCATTAGACAGTTTGACAAAACTGATGTAGCCGATGATGTAAAAGATGATCGTCATGATGGCCGGAATCACTAAATAATGTGGAGAATCCTCAACCCAATTCGGCACAGCGTAAGTAACCGGAAATAGATACTGCACCCATTCGGGCACAGGGCCATGTATAAACTCTACTGTTCCGCCAAGAAGGATTTCCAGGTTGATAGCAGGAAGAGTCATGAGCAAAAAAGGCAAAATCGTAACAGTAGCTGAAACCAATAGCTGGGCAAAAATATGGCCTGTCAAAGCTCCCCCCGCCATGACCAGAGAATAAGCCAGCAAACTGATGATGATCATTCCCAGGCTATAGTGATGAAAATAAACGGCTTGCTCGGGTTTCAAAAGCACTAGGAGCAAAACAGATAAAACATATCCAAAGATTTGCGGTGCCACAATCACAATACCGCCAGTCAGAAACTTCGCATTAAATATCTGGCCTCGCGTATAAGGAAGGCTTAATGTAAAATCAAAGAGGCCCTTGCTTCGTTCTATTCCAAGCTGGCTGACAGCCAAAACGACACCCCAAATCCAAAAGAGTGAGATAAATGTGCCATTTAAATAGTTAATCGTAAATACGCAGGTTCCGACCCACTCGTTCTGATTAGCCACGCAGCCTTGATATGAGGTGTACGTATTTAAAACGGTAAAAGGATTGCTAAGCATAAATACCAAGAAAATCATGGTTAACAGAGCTTTATTTTGCTTCCACTCTTTATAAAACAGCCCGGAATCCGGCACATCACTTCCCTCCAAACCTAAGTGTTTTTTAATTTTTAGTTTTCTTATAAATAGAGAAGTAGCTCACAAAAAATCCAACTACAGCTCCAAAGATCATTCCAAAAATGTAACCAATAATGGAATGTCCGGCAGAATATCCAAACAAACCAAATCCGAGAATGCCAAAAATGATAACCAAAATTTGTACCGGACGGTCTAATCTCTTCCAAATGAAAAAGTATCCGTTTCGCTCACTTGGATGCTTTTTAAAGCTGATATAGCCAATCAAGTAAAACAGAATGCTCAAAATAGCTGGAATCAATAAAATAAATCCGTTATCAAAAATCCAGTCATTTCCAACATAAACAAAAGGAAATAGATACATGAATTTGTTTTCCAATTCATAATAACCTTTTATGGAAGAGAAAAACTCATATATATGGAAATTAAAAACGATCTCTAAATTGATTATCGGCAATGCAATCATTAAATACGGCAATATAGCTGCAGAAAACGCCGTTAACAGCTGGGCAAAAGCATTACCCGTTAACGCTCCGGCGGCCATCACCAGTGAGTAAGTCATAAAGCTAATCACGATCACCCCAACGCTGCTGTGCTCAAAATAGTAGACGTGTTCAGGGCTATAAACAAGAATTAGCAGCCATGCAAGTAAAAAGCCAATCAATTGAGACAGTACAATCACAAAACTGCCTAACCAAAATTTCGTCTGGAAAATGTGGCTTCTGTTATATGGGAGGCTTAATATAAAATCCATCGTGCCTTTCGAACGTTCCATGCCCAGGAAGCAGACCGCCAAAATGACACCGGGCACCCAGTTGAGATCTATCAGATTGCTTATGGAATAATTCACAATAAAATCACAATATTGCGGGTCTAGGCGGTCAAAGCATCCTTGATAAGATAAATACGTATTAACGATAGAAAGCGGATTTGCCAGCACCAAAAACACAATACTTAACAAAATCACCACTTGATTCTGCTTCCACTCTCGATAGAGGAGACCTCGGTCTACCATCTCCGCTTCCCTCCAAACTTCGCGATGAATACTTCTTCCAAGTTGACAGGAAGCTCATTCCACACTTTTGGCTTCAGCTCTCTTAAAAAGCTCTTTTTCTCCTCATCGCTTTTTGGGATCAGCACCGTATAGAACACACCGGCCTGATCGAGCATCGGAATGTTTTGCTCTCTGATGGCCAAATTGACATCTGTATCGAAGGCCATTTGAATTTTAATGTATTCTTCTTTTAACTCATCAATATCCATGACGTTGGTCAGTCTGTTATCTTCGAGAAAACCAATTCGGTTGCACATCCGTTCAATATCCTCAAGGCGATGGGAGGTGATCAGGATGCTCGTATCACGCTCAGCCACTTCATCGACCATCAGCTGCAGTACATCATGCCTTGTCACTGCATCTATTCCGTCCGTCGGCTCATCAAGAAGAATCAGCGCCGGTCTCGCCGCAAACGATAGAACGAGTGACAGCTGTTTTTTCAAGCCCGTCGACAGCTCACGGTACTTTTTCGTTTCCGGAATTTCGTATCTGTTCATCAGCTCATTCGCGTAGGTGACATCAAACTTCGGATAAATCCTTCTCAGGATGTCAACAAGCTGCTTGTATGTATACTTGTCATAAAAAGGATTCTGAACAGGCATGTAGATGATATTCTGTTTCACCTTCGGATGCTTTTTGATTTCTACGCCGTCAAACAGAATCGTTCCGCTGTCCGCGAAAATAATTTGCTGGATTAAACGGAGCATCGTCGTTTTACCCGATCCGTTCCGGCCGAGCAGCCCGAAAATTTCCCCTTTTTCAATTGTTAAAGAAACGTCTTTTAATACTTGATTGCCGTCAATCGTCTTTGACAGCTGTCTTAATTCAATCATCACTCTCGCCCCCTTTCACATCAGCGCTGATTTCCTTTATCCATTCTTGCAGTTTCTCCAGCTCAACCCCCGCATAATGTGCATCGATGATGAGCTGTTTGAGTTGCTCTTTAATCATCGTCATCTTCCCTTCAACCAGTGTCGTTTTTGCATTTTCCGATATATAGGTCCCTCTGCCCCGCAGCGTTTCAATAATACCCTCTCGCTCAAGCTCTTTGTACGCTTTGCTGACAGTATTCGGATTCGCAATAATGATCGTCGCCAATTCTCTGACAGAAGGAAGCTTATCACCAGGCTTCATGATCCCTTTCAAACAAAGCTCTTTCATTTGCTGAATAATTTGTTCGTAAATGGGCGTTGAGCTTCTTGGATCGATTTGAATCATTTACTTCCCTACTTTCTATACGATCTGAACCTTTCATAAATAAAACGAATCAATTATACTTTTTTGCCACTCAAAACCGATCATCACAAGGACAAGAAAAAAAGAACAAGCGATCATAGATGCCGCGATCAGCATTGGCACGTTACGTTTGTTTTGTTTTTTATGTTTCATAACTGCCTCCCTTAAATTCAATATATAAATGATTTTCATTAGTGTCTATAGTGTATTACTTCAATTAGTACACTTAACACAATAAATACTTTGCAGTGCAAAGTCAATCCTTTTTTACAAAAAAACGGACCCTTATCAAAAGGGTCCGTTTCTTACACATCAAGAGGGTGCTGCAAGATCATATTATTTTGCAAAGCTTGAAGCTGAAGTCTCATTCTGTACAGCTGTTCTCTCTGCTGATCATTTGATGACAGCCATAGTTTATTCAAGGCATTTACCGCATTTTCAATCTGCATTTGCGCATCACTGTATTCTTGGTCGTTATAATGCTCTTGTTTAGAAGCGATTTTCAGCTGTTCTTCAGCATAATCATACGCCTGCATACATTGTTGGAGATGTTCATCTACTGATTGTCTTGTTGCCACAGTAACCCCTCCTCTTGGTAATGGAAACTTTCCATCATCCATAGTGTAGCCTCATCAGACATGATTCAATAAAGAAATTTATGGTCGATATTCATTTGTTCTCATATGAAATGCGTGCTACAATTTTAGGATGCAATTGTACGCAAGGAGGCACATTAATCGTGATTCAGAACAATCCTTTTCCTTATTCAAATACGGAAAAACGCTATCATACATTAAATTATCATCTCAGAGATCATTTCGGGCATAAGGTATTTAAAGTAGCGCTTGACGGCGGCTTTGACTGCCCGAACCGTGACGGCACTGTCGCTCACGGCGGCTGTACCTTTTGCAGCGCTGCGGGCTCCGGTGATTTTGCAGGAAACCGGGCCGATGATTTAATGACGCAATTCCACGACATTAAAAACCGCATGCATGAAAAATGGAAGGACGGGAAATATATCGCTTATTTCCAGGCTTTCACCAATACACATGCGCCAGTTGACGTGCTTCGAGAGAAATTCGAGTCTGTTCTCGCGCTTGACGATGTGGTCGGCATTTCAATCGCCACACGGCCGGACTGCCTGCCGGATGACGTTGTTGAGTATTTGGCAGAACTCAATGAACGCACGTATCTCTGGGTGGAGCTCGGGCTTCAGACAGTTCACGAACGCACAGCTCTTCTGATTAACCGGGCACATGACTTTGACTGCTACGTTGAAGGTGTGAACAAGCTAAGAAAACACGGCATACGCATCTGCTCGCATATTATCAATGGACTTCCTCTGGAAGACCGGGACATGATGATGGAAACGGCAAAAGCAGTGGCAAATTTGGACGTACAGGGTATTAAAATCCATTTGCTGCACCTGCTGAAGGGCACGCCGATGGTGAAACAATACGAAAAGGGAAAGCTGGAATTCCTCTCTCAAGACGATTATGTGCAGCTCGTCTGTGACCAGCTTGAGGTCATCCCGCCAGAAATGATCGTACACCGTATCACTGGTGACGGGCCGATTGAATTGATGATTGGGCCAATGTGGAGTGTGAACAAATGGGAAGTGCTCGGCGCTATCAATAAAGAACTTGAAAACCGCGGCAGCTACCAAGGTAAGTTCTTTCAGCGTCTTCAGGAGGAATCAGCCTTATGATTCTGAAAAAGATTCTTCCTTACAGTAAAGAGCTGCTGAAAATGGCCGCAGGGGACGGAGACATTGTTGTTGACGCCACAATGGGGAACGGGCACGACACCCTGTTTTTAGCTGAACTTGTCGGTGAAAACGGCCATGTATACGCATTTGATATACAAGAATCAGCAGTGGCCAATACGAAGGAGCGGCTCGGTGACACCTATCAAAACCGGACAAATTTATTTCATAAAAGCCATGACAAAATTGCTGAATCACTTCCGCAGGAAACACACGGGAAAGTAGCGGCCGCTGTGTTTAACCTTGGCTATCTGCCAGGCGGGGACAAATCGATTACGACAAACGGCAATTCAACGATTCAAGCAATTGAACAGCTTCTCAGCATCATGAAAGATGAAGGCCTGATTGTTTTGGTCGTCTATCACGGCCATCCGGAAGGCAAAACTGAAAAAAACGACGTGCTCGACTTTTGCCGGGACTTGGATCAGCAAGCAGCCCGTGTCTTAACATACGGATTTATCAATCAGCAAAATGACCCGCCGTTTATTATTGCGATCGAAAAAAAAGCTCAAATCAGCAAATGATTTGAGCTTTTTTCTTTGAGTTTTTCATCCAGGCTATCTTTTGAAACTTTCTGTAGGCTCTGCCGTTGATATAAAAGAAAAAGGAGGTTTTTCCGCTTGCTTTGATCAGCTTCTTCGCGAGCCGGCCCATTTCCTTTTGGCCCGCCACTTTATCATCAGACAAATAGACACCCAGCAAGCCGCGGTTGATTAAGCGGTGAAAGTTTTCGTGCGGAATGCCGTGCAGATGTTCATCGGCTTTCTGAATAAAGTGCTGCAGCCGATTCATCATTTCTTCATGCGACTGATAATACGAGCAGAAATTCAAGTCCCCTTCAAGCAAGTCCTCCTCCTGGTCAATCAAATAATCAAGCAGAATATGAAGACCTTGTATGTAAGGAAAATAACTGTTGCGGATTTTTTTTGCGGTGCTTTCAGTAAAATCAGGCTGAAACGAATATGCGACAAGACAGAAAATGCCTAGCGTGGAGCCTGCACAAGCTGAGAATTCATACCATTCCATCTCAGGAAGCTCTGATTCATATTGGGTAAACCACTTTTCAAGGCGCGGGACGCGCTCATGCTCTACAACGTGCTTATGCACCTGCAAATCGCAATAATAGCCGCAAAGCTCCAGCAAATAAGGTTTAATCATGTCGTAGTGTTCAATAGAACCGAGGACACGCTGGCACGTTTTCACCAATTCCTGCAAATATCCGCTGTCATCCTGCTCGTCCCTGAATTGATAATAATTTTGCGGTTCAGCTCCCACTGTCAACGCGTCCTGCATAGAGGTGTGAAGCATTCGAAAATCTTCCGGGTCAAGTGAGGTGCTGCGGTCGCACAAATTGTCCAGGTAGTCGCTGATTGTTTGATATGCGATGATGAACTCAACACATTTCTGCTTATGACTCCCTGACAATAAGGCCAATATGCCGCCGCCTTCACAGTGAAACGTTTTATCTCGAATACTTGCGGTTGCCTGTGCTTTTAATTCACTGTTTTTAATTGCTTCTGATTTTTGCTTCCATATGTTCAGCTCTTGATGAACGAGCGGAAAAATTTCACGATATACTTTGGCCATCAGTCCAAAAGGATGTTCCGGTACTGTCAACACATGCACCCCCCAGTTCAAATATATTGATCAGTAAATGCTCTTGCGGCTTTAAAAACGTCTTCTCTTTCCGGTTCATTAAATATTTCATGATAAAGCCCTTCCCATTCTCTATATGACTTATTGTGGGAAGCAACCCCTGAAAACCACTTGATGACCTTCGTTTTGTCGACCAGCTTGTCATCTCCGGCCTGCATGACTAGAAGTGGCACCCTTAGAAAAGCCTCTGTCGGCACCATGGCAGACTCGATAGTTTTTAACAACTCTCTGTACCATCTGACAGAAACCTTCGTGACAAAAAGGGGATCGTTCTGGCCTGCTTCGATGACATCTTCATTCCGTGTCGCCATATCAATCGATAATCCTGAATCAACTTTAAGCGACGGAGCAATGACATTCAGCCCCTTCGATGCAAGATCAAGCACTTTATTGACTTTAATTTGCAGCCCGAGACACGGTGATGATAAAATAATTCCCGTAATGCGGGGGTTTCTCTGCTGTTTAAACCATTCAATCGCGATCAGGCCGCCCATGCTGTGGCCGAGAAGAAAAACAGGCAGTTCAAAGGTTCGCGCTTTATCGATCCAAGTATCTACTTCATCAATGTATTCTTGAAATGAGTGAATATGACCCCTGGCCCGGGTGGTTGTCCCTTGTCCCGGCAGATCACCCATTACAACGTGATAACCCGAAGATCTCCACATTTCACTCAGCCATTTATACCGTCCATGATGTTCACTTGCCCCGTGGATTATAACAATCACTGCCACAGGTCTGTCTGCTTTCCAGGTCCACATGCGGTTCACCTCATACAAAAATTAAATAGAGAAAGAAGGATGAAAGATATATGATTTACCCTTATAAGGAATACACGCCAAAAATCCACCCAACGGCTTTTGTAGCCGATAATGCAACAATTACCGGTGATGTGGTCATCGGAGAACAATCCAGCATTTGGTTCTCAGTGGTCATAAGAGGAGATGTAGCCCCGACCAGAATCGGTAACAGAGTCAATATCCAAGATTTAAGCTGCCTCCATCAAAGCCCGAACCGGACGCTTCTCATTGAAGATGACGCCACGATAGGCCATCAAGTTACACTCCATAGCGCCGTGATCCGCAAGAACGCCTTAATCGGCATGGGTTCAATCATCTTAGACGGAGCCGAAATCGGTGAAGGCGCCTTTATCGGTGCCGGCAGTCTTGTTCCGCCGGGAAAAATCATTCCTCCAGGCCATCTTGCCTTCGGCCGCCCGGCAAAAGTCATCCGCCCTTTGACGGATGAAGACCGAAAAGACATGCAAAGAATACGGTCTGAATATGTAACAAAAGGTCAATATTATAAATCACTTCAGCAAATGTAAGACCAGCTTCGTTTTACTTTACCATTTTTCAAAATATTATTTAAGCGATAACCATCGCTGACCCGAACCAAATAGCAGTTCGGGTTTTTAATTTTCCATAAAACGTTCACAAATCAAAACAAACGTGTGACTTTTATCTTATCATAAAAAATGAGACGCCACTGTAAGCAGTCTCTGCAAAAAACTTATTCCTATTCTCTGCTCTCTATGAGTAGCTTTACTTAAACAAAAAAGAGCCCGCCGGGAGCTCTCTTTGTCAGCTGATCTGTTGTTCAGTTGACACAGCTGCGTTTTTCTTATGAAAGCCTTTGCCATAATAAACGGCTATCAAAATCAGAAACCAAATCGGACCGACAATAACGGCGACTCTTGTTTCCGGACTATAAGCCATCAGGATAATGACAAATGCTAAAAAGGCCAATGATAAATATGACGTGAATGGGTAAAAAGGCATTTTATATTTTAATTGCTTTTGATCCTTTGGCTGCATGCCCTTACGATATTTGATCTGAGAAAGCAAGATGATCGCCCATGTCCAAATCGCCCCGAACGTGGCAATGCTTGTGACCCAAGTAAATACCTTCGCAGGCACAATATAGTTTAACAGCACACCGACTAATAACGCACCCGCAGAAGCCAGTACGGCCTTACCCGGAATGCCGCCTTTGGTCAGCTTACCGTATGCTTTTGGCGCCTCGCTCTGCTCCGCTAAGTTAAAGAGCATGCGTCCGGTGCTGAATATGCCGCTGTTGCAAGAAGACAGCGCTGCCGTCAGAACGACAAAGTTAATGATGCCTGCCGCATATGGAATCCCCACTTTTTCAAACGTGAGTACAAAAGGGCTTCCTTGTGAGCCGATTTCCTGCCACGGATAAATGGACATGATCACAAATAAAGCACCGACGTAAAAAATCAGGATACGCCAAAATACCGTATCAATCGCTTTCGCTAATGACTTTTGCGGGTTTTTGACTTCGCCGGCCGTCACCCCTATCATCTCAATGCCTAAATACGCGAACATCACCATTTGAAGTGACAATAAAACCCCTTTTATTCCATGAGGAAAAAATCCGCCGTTGCTCCATAAATTACTGATGCCTGTAGCAATGCCTCCATTGCCGACGCCTGCAATGATCATTAATAAACCGACAGCAATCATAGAAAGGATCGCGACAATTTTAATCAAAGCGAACCAAAACTCCAGCTCTCCATACGCTTTCACGGCCAGGAAATTGACACCAGTCATAATCACCAGCGCCGACAATGCCCAAATCCAATTTGGCACATCCGGAAACCAGTATCCCATATAAATTCCGACAGCGGTGATTTCCGCCATACAGGTTACAACCCATAAGAACCAGTAATTCCACCCGGTTAAGTAGCCTGCGAGCGGACCTAAGTAGTCACGTGCGTACCTGCTGAAGGAGCCCGCGACCGGCTTTTGAATGGCCATTTCCCCAAGCGCCCTCATAATAAAAAACATAACCAGACCGCTGCAGGCATATGCCACCAAAATTCCTGGCCCTGCTAATTGAATAGCTGATGCGGAGCCAAGGAAGAGTCCCACTCCTATGGCAGCCCCTAAAGACATTAAAGAAATATGCCTTTCTTCAAGACCGCGATGCAATTCTTGTTTTTGTTTTTGCATGTTCCCTTCTCCCCTAGAAAAAATATCATTAAATCATTCTTCTGAATATTTTGCACGAATGTGCAGGGTAATCAATGATGATGGAGAAATACTGGTATAATAACAAGGCTTTCGACGAATCGAAAGCCTTATCTGTTAAACAAAGATGACTTCTTTAGGCTGATGGCTCAGCTCTTCAGGCATATACCGTTTTTCGATATTGATGCTGTGCCAGATCATAAAGATGAGCACTGTCCAAATTTTACGGCTGTTATCAGCCTTGTCGGCACAATGGTCTTCAAGAAGCTGAAGAACGTAATCCTTATGGATATAAGCGTCCGTTTGGCTTTCTTGAATAATGCTGCGCACCCATTCGTTCATTTCGTTTTTCAGCCAATGACGAATCGGTACAGGGAAACCGAGCTTTTTGCGGTTCAATACGTGATCCGGCACAATTCCTTCAGCAGCTTTGCGAAGGAGATACTTCGTCGTACCATTCTTTGTTTTCAATTCATCAGGAATTTTAGAAGCAACGTCAAATACGACTTTATCAAGGAACGGCACACGCAATTCCAAAGAATTCGCCATTGTCATTTTATCCGCTTTTAGCAAGATGTCGCCTCGCATCCAAGTGTGGATATCGACATACTGCATTTTGTTAATATCGCTGTATGAGCTGCTTTCTGTAAAGTAAGGCTTCGTCACATCGCGATACGAAAGGCTAGAATCATAGTGCTTCAGCAGCTGTTCCTTCACGGATTCTTCAAAGATCTTCGCGTTGCCGATATAACGCTCCGGAAGCGGTGTACAGCCGCGCTCAAGCAGGCTCTTTCCTCTCATTCCCTCAGGCATAACCGCCGCTACGTGCAGAAGCATCTTTTTCAAGCCGGACGGAATGCGTTCAAACGGTTTAAGAGAAAGCGGTTCACGGTAGATGTTGTATCCGCCAAACAGCTCGTCCGCACCTTCGCCAGATAACGCAACCGTTACGTGTTTTTTCGCTTCTTTCGCCACGAAATACAATGGAATCGCAGCCGGGTCTGCAAGCGGATCATCAAAGTGCCATACGATTTTAGGAAGCTCGTTCATATATTCTTCCGGAGAAATGACTTTGCTGATATTTTCAATGCCCAGTGCAGCGGCAGTTTCTTTCGCTACATCAACTTCACTGAAGCCCTGCTGTTCAAATCCGACTGAAAATGTTTTTAAGCTTGGATGAAATTCTTTCGCAACGGATACAATAAACGAAGAATCGATTCCGCCTGAAAGGAATGAACCGACGGGCACATCACTTCTCATATGAACTTTTACAGAGTCATAGATAGCGTCTCTGACTTCTTTGACAAGTTTATCTTCTTCCGTCTGAACAGGCTGGAAACGCGCCTTGAAATACGTTTTGAATGTGATATCGCCGTCAGGGCGGATTGTAAACTGAGAACCCGGCTCTACTTTTTTCACATCAATATCAAGCGTGCTTGGCTCAGGAACGAATTGGAAAGACATATACTGCTGTAATGCTTCTTTATCTATTTCAATATCATTTTGTGCTGCCATTAAACTTTTTCTCTCTGAGGCAAAATAAACCTGATCATTGATCGTTGTGTAATACAACGGCTTAATGCCGAATGGATCTCTTGCTCCATAAAGCACATGATCGTTTTTATTCCAAATCAGAAAGGCAAACATGCCGCGCAGCTTGGAAGCCGCTTCTTCTTTATAGTGACGGTAAGTCGCAAGAAGAACCTCTGTGTCCGAATCTGTGTTGAAAGTATAGCCCTTTGCTTCAAGCTCTTCTCTCAGTTCGATATAGTTATAGATTTCCCCGTTAAAAATAATCCAATATTTCTCATCTTCATATGATAAAGGCTGTCCGCCATTTTCCACATCAATAATGCTGAGCCGTCTGAATCCGAATCCAACGTGCTCATCATGGTAATATCCATCACTGTCAGGACCGCGGTGAACGATCATTTGGTTCATTTGTTTGATTAGTTCTTCTTGATCAGCGGTTTGAGTTAACGGATGCTTGTTAAAAACCCCGACAAATCCACACATAGTATTGCCTCCATATTTAAAATTGTCATCATTGAACCCCTATTTATAGACGCTGTGAACAGTATTTGGTTTCACAGTTATGTAAAAAAATAAACATGGATACATCGATAAAAAAGGGAAAGCCGCTTAACCAGTAAGCGGCTATAAAATTATTCTCCTAACGCTTCTTTACGCAGCTGTTCCGCTTTGTCTGTACGCTCCCACGGAAGGTCAACATCGTGGCGTCCAAAGTGGCCGTACGCAGCAGTCTGTTTGTAGATCGGACGGCGTAAATCAAGCATTTTGATAATGCCGGCAGGTCGTAAATCAAAGTTATTGCGAACAACTTCAATCAGTTTTTCCTCTGAAGCTTTTCCGGAACCAAATGTATTGATTGAGATGGACACAGGCTGTGCAACACCGATCGCGTAAGCAAGCTGCACTTCACATGAATCTGCAAGCTCAGCCGCAACGATGTTTTTCGCAACGTATCTTGCAGCATAAGCAGCTGAACGGTCTACTTTCGTCGCATCTTTACCAGAAAACGCGCCGCCGCCGTGACGTGCGTAGCCGCCGTACGTATCAACGATGATTTTACGTCCTGTAAGCCCTGCATCCCCTTGAGGTCCTCCGATGACGAAACGGCCTGTAGGGTTAATGAAGTATTTTGTTTCTTCATCAATTAATTCTTCAGGAACAACCGGATTGATGACATGTTCTTTAATATTGCGCTGAATTTGCTCAAGCGTAATTTCAGGATGGTGCTGAGTTGAAATAACAATCGCGTCAATGCGGACAGGTTTGTTATTTTCATCATACTCAACCGTTACCTGTGTTTTGCCGTCAGGGCGAAGGTAAGGAAGAACATCTTCTTTACGCACTTCACTCAAGCGGCGGGCTAGTTTATGAGCAAGTGAAATCGGAAGAGGCATAAGCTCTTTCGTTTCGTTGCACGCATAACCGAACATTAAACCTTGGTCACCCGCTCCGATTGCTTCGATTTCTTCGTCGCTCATTGTGCCTTCACGGGCTTCAAGTGCTTGGTCTACACCCATTGCAATATCAGCAGACTGCTCGTCAATTGATGTCAGGACCGCACATGTTTCCGCATCAAATCCGTATTTTGCACGTGTGTATCCGATTTCTTTAATCGTTTCACGAACTGTTTTTGGAATGTCAACATACGTAGAAGTTGTGATTTCTCCGCTGACAAGAACCAGCCCAGTTGTCACAGACGTTTCACAAGCAACACGCGCGTTAGGGTCTTTCTTTAAAATTTCATCTAAGATGCTGTCAGAAATCTGGTCACAGATTTTATCCGGATGCCCCTCCGTAACAGATTCTGATGTAAATAAACGACGATTTTTACTCATGATTTGCTTCCTCCTGCACAAGGCCTCCCGAAAGACCTTATATATATGATACGGAACTCGCTCCCTCTTATACAATGTTACGTTTATATTAGAGATGTTAATTGGCATATTTATGAAATAAAAAAACCTTTTCCGTTCGAGGAAAGGGTTTGGTCTTTGTGCCTTTCACTCTTATCGCTCAAGGAATCATTCAACCTTGCATCAGGTTAGCACCTTGGTTGTCTCACGCAGTTTGAACATAATGAATAATAGAGAAACCGGTTGCTGGGCTTCATAGGGCCTGTCCCTCCGCCAGCTCGGGATAAGAGTATCCGCTCAATGAAATATCTTATCGTAAAAGGGTTTGCAATGTCAATATGAATCAGGAGAAATAGACGCCTTTATTGCGGAAAACAATGGAAGTGCACACACAAAAAACGATAAATAGTATAGACTATTTGAAAATATATGTTATACTAATTCACAATTAGCAACACACAAATAAAATGATAAAGGAAGGTTTCTTATGAACTCAGTTGATTTAACCGCTGATTTGCAAGCCTTATTAACAAGTCCTAATGTGCAGCATAATTTATCTGCAGCTCAGCTTACAGAAAAAGTACTTTCCCGTAACGAAGGCATTTTGACATCCACGGGTGCTGTCCGGGCGACCACAGGCGCTTACACTGGACGTTCGCCGAAAGATAAATTCATTGTAGAAGAAGCAAGCACAAAGAGTAAGATCGATTGGGGTCCGGTGAATCAGCCTATTTCCGAGGAAGCATTTGACCGGCTGTACACGAAAGTTGTCAGCTATCTGAAACAACGAGATGAGCTGTTTGTTTTTGAAGGATTTGCCGGTGCTGATGAAAAATACAGACTGCCGATCACGGTCGTTAATGAATTTGCATGGCACAATTTATTTGCCAGACAGCTGTTTATCCGTCCAGAAGACAATGATAAAAAAACAGTCGAACAGCCGTTTACCATTCTTTCCGCTCCGCATTTCAAAGCGGACCCAAAAACAGACGGCACACATTCAGAAACCTTTATTATTGTTTCTTTCGAAAAGCGGACGATTTTAATCGGCGGAACGGAGTATGCCGGAGAAATGAAAAAATCGATTTTCTCCATCATGAATTTCCTGCTGCCTGAGCGAGATATTTTATCCATGCATTGCTCCGCTAATGTCGGTGAAAAAGGCGATGTCGCGCTTTTCTTCGGCCTGTCGGGAACAGGAAAGACCACCCTTTCGGCGGATGCTGACCGGAAACTGATCGGTGATGATGAACACGGCTGGTCGGACACTGGTGTCTTCAATATCGAAGGCGGGTGCTATGCCAAGTGCATTCATTTAAGCGAAGAAAAAGAACCGCAGATTTTTAAAGCAATTCGGTTTGGATCCGTTCTCGAAAATGTTGTTGTAGATGAAGATACGCGTGAAGCCAATTACGATGATTCCTTCTATACAGAAAACACACGTGCTGCTTACCCGATTCATATGATCGACAACATTGTGTCTCCAAGCATTGCGGGCCACCCGTCAGCGATTGTATTTTTGACGGCTGATGCATTCGGCGTTCTGCCGCCAATCAGCAAGCTGACGAAGGAGCAGGCTATGTACCACTTCTTAAGCGGTTATACGAGTAAACTAGCCGGAACCGAACGCGGCGTCACGTCTCCTGAGACGACATTCTCCACATGCTTCGGTTCACCGTTCCTTCCGCTCCCGGCTCATGTATATGCGGAAATGCTCGGCAAAAAGATCGACGAACACGGCGCAGACGTTTACCTTGTCAACACAGGCTGGACCGGCGGCGGCTATGGCACAGGGGAACGCATGAAGCTTTCATACACACGGGCGATGGTAAAAGCAGCGATTGAAGGCAAATTAGAAAATGTACAAATGACCACTGACGATATTTTCGGCCTGCACATCCCGGTTCATGTTCCAGGTGTTCCCGATCACATCCTTCAGCCGGAAAACACGTGGAATAACAAAGAGGAATACAGAGAAAAGGCTGCGTATCTGGCAAACGAATTCAAAGAAAACTTCAAAAAGTTCACAAATACAGATGCCATTGCGCAAGCAGGCGGGCCACTCGTTTAAAAAGCAAAAGCCAAGAGCAATTCAGCTCTTGGCTTGTTTTAATTGACTGTATGCAAGGAAGTCAGCTTGTACGTAATGATTGTCCGCCCGTCTGTCCATTCAAGCTTCTGCACTTCAGCTGTGCCTGACTTTTCACCAGACTTTGTTTTGCTCACATCCATCGGAATCTCCATCGGATAAATGCGATACCCGTCTTTCTCTAATCTGAATATATTTTCATCTATGCGAACTTCTTTTCCTTTTGTCACAATTAATGTATTAAATTCCACAGGCATTCCCAAATTGAAATCCCCTTTCGTTCTCTTTTTTCTATATCATAACATATTTCACCGTCAGCGGTTTTTCATCCATTGCGTGAGCTGCCGCACAATACGCCGGTTTTCCTTCGGCGGAAAATAATGTGTGAATGTACTGTAATACCACGTCTCTACAGGCTTGTGCAGCTGTTTTAATTTCTCCTCAAATAAATAGGAATGCTGAATGGAAACATTTTGATCTTTTTCTCCGTGAATTAATAAAACGGGGGCTTCAATTTTGTTCACTTGATCAAAAGGCGTTCGCCATTTGTATTCGTCAGGCACCTTTTTCGGCGTTCCCCCAATTACTCTTTTCATCATTCTGCGCAAATCCTGCCGCTCCTCATATGTAAGATTCATATCACTGACGCCTCCCCACGAAACGAATGAAGCCGCATGCCGTCCCATTTCAATCGCAGTAAGCATTCCCATTATGCCGCCTCGGGAGAAACCGAAGATATGAATTCTGCCCTTTTTTACTTGAGGATGCTGCTGAAGCAGGCGAAAAGCAGAAAAAGCATCCTCTCTGTCTTCTCCTGCAAAATCCTCGTTGCCTTCTCCTCCCTGGTTCCCCCTGTAAAAGGGGGCAAATACAACAAATCCTTGGGACGCAAACTGGATAATTCGGCCCGGTCTGACCATTCCAACGCTCTTAATGCCGCCGCGCAGATATAAAAATCCGTCATATCGCCCAGGTGCCGCCGGCTCCGCCAGCAGCCCTTTCACTTTTAAGCCATTTGAAAGGTAGCAGATGGAATACAAGCGCACATGCTTGCTCGGCGACGGAAATCTTCTTTTCTCAACAATCAATGCTCCCGCCTCCTTTTTCTTTATTCTTTCCTGTCTTTAAAAATAAATCCTGTAACGCCGGATTAGGCATTCACACATTTTTATACCCATCATACGATATGTAAAGCAAAAAAGGATATTAACTTGATGCTAAATAAGGAGGTTGTCATGTGAACAAATGGTTAAGGCTGGGCTGTTTCTGCGTTTGCAGTGTGTTTCTCATCATTGCCCTGAGTGCTTGCAAGCAGGAAGAAACACTCACGAAAGTAAAAGTAGCCGAAGTGACCCATTCCATTTTTTATGCACCTTTATATGTTGCAGAATCTAAAGGCTTTTTCAAGGATGAAGGCCTTGATGTTGACGTCAATACGACCTGGGGCGGCGATAAAACGATGACTTCGCTTCTTTCAAACGGCTCGGACATTGCGCTTGTCGGATCAGAAACATCCATTTATGTCAAAGCGCAAGGAGCTAAAGACCCTGTCATTAACTTCGCACAGCTGACACAGACAGACGGAACGTTCCTTGTCGCAAGGGAAGATGCCGAAAATTTCAACTGGGACCAGCTGAAAGGGAAGACGTTTCTCGGCCAGAGGAAAGGCGGTATGCCGCAAATGGTCGGCGAGTATGTGCTGAATCAACATCACATTGACCCGCAAAAGGATATTGACCTTATCCAAAACATAGACTTCGCCAATATATCCAATGCCTTTGCTTCTGGAACCGGTGATTATGTCCAGCTTTTTGAGCCAACTGCTTCACTCTTTGAGAAAGAAGGCATTGGTCACATCGTTGCTTCGTTCGGAGAAGAATCAGGCCAGGTTCCTTATACGACATTTATGGCAAAACAAAGCTATTTAAAGAAAAACGAAGATACAGCCGTCAAATTTACGAGAGCTATTTATAAAGCCCAGCAGTGGATAGGTAAACACTCAGCAAAGGACATTACAGAAGCGATTAAAAATGAATTTGACGATACAGATCCAGATGTCATCGAAATGTCCATCGAACGCTACAAAAAACAACATTCTTATTCTCCAGACCCACTTCTCAACGAAAAAGAATGGGAACTGCTCCAAACAATTATGGATCAGTCAGGTGAACTGCCAAAGCATATTCCATACAGTGAACTTGTGAACAAACAAATCGCCGAAAAAGTCACCTCAGAAAAATAGGAGGCGCCATCTATGTCTTTTTTACATGTCGACCATGTAACCCATACTTATTTTTCTTTGAAAGAAAAAACGACGGCCGTACAAGACATTCATTTCGATGCCGATAAAGGCGATTTCATCTCCTTTCTCGGTCCGAGCGGCTGCGGAAAAACAACACTGCTTTCCATAATTGCAGGCCTGATCGAACCTTCGGAAGGCAGAGTTCTGATTGAAGGCCGTGAGCCGAATCAAAAAGAACATAACATTGGCTACATGCTTCAGCAGGATTACTTATTTCCCTGGAAATCCATTGAGGAAAATGTGCTCCTCGGTTTGAAAATCGCCGACACACTTACTGAAGAAAACAAGGCCGCAGCACTTGGTCTTTTGCCGGATCTGGGTCTCGTTGATGTTGAAAAGAAATATCCTAAGGAGCTGTCAGGCGGGATGAGGCAGCGGGCCGCGCTTGCAAGAACTCTTGCCCCAAACCCAAGTCTGCTTTTGCTTGATGAGCCATTTTCCGCGCTTGATTTTCAGACGAAGCTGTCTTTGGAAAACCTCGTTTTCCGCACATTAAAGGAGTATCAAAAAACAGCGGTGCTTGTCACTCATGATATAGGGGAAGCGATTGCGATGAGTGATACCATCTTTTTATTTTCTAATCAGCCGGGCACCATTCATCAAATTTTTACAATCCCTAGAGAATTGGCTGCGATGATGCCTTTTGACGCCCGTCAGGAGCCATCCTTCCAGACGCTGTTTCAAACAATATGGAAGGAGCTGAATTCTCTTGAGAAACAGCAAAGAAACAATTGATCTGCTTCATGAGCAATTTCAATTCAAACAGAAAAAAGAGAAATGGAATGTGCATTCTTTTCAGCTTGCGATATTTATCCTCTTTTTCTCCGGATGGGAGATCGCAAGCAGACAGGGCTGGATTGATCCTCTGATCTTCAGCTCGCCGTCAGCCGTGTGGCGTTTACTGATTGAAAAGCTTGCTGACGGCTCATTGCTGTCGCATATCGGCGTTACTTTATTTGAGACGGTGCTTGGCTTTTTGCTGGGGACTTTCCTGGGCACGTGTCTTGCCGCGTTGTTATGGTGGTCCAATCGGCTTGCCAGGATATTAGATCCATATCTGGTCATTTTAAATGCTATGCCGAAAGTGGCGCTCGGGCCTATCCTGATTGTCGCGCTCGGTCCCGGCTTTGTCAGCATTATCGCGATGGGGGCGGTCATTAGCGTCATTATTACAACCATCGTCGTTTATACCGCCTTTCAAGAGGTGGATGAGAACTATATTAAAGTAATGAAAACATTCGGCGCAAACAAGTGGGTTATTTTTAAAGAAGCGATTCTTCCCGCATCTTCGCCCGCTATTATTTCAACATTGAAGGTAAACGTCGGTTTATCGTGGGTCGGTGTCATCGTAGGCGAATTTCTTGTTTCAAAGGTCGGATTAGGATACATGATTATTTACGGATTCCAAGTCTTCAATTTTACACTCGTCTTCTTAAGCTTGTTGATTATTGCTATATTTGCCACTCTGATGTATCAGGGCGTAGAACTGTTAGAGAAGAAATGGACGAAGGGCAGAACATAAAAACCCGGCAGATAGCCGGGTTTTTAGTTGATCCATCCCGCTTCTTTCAGCTTTTTCAAACTGATGGGAAGCACAGAATCCTTCATAATAAAGCTGAATTTTTTATTACGGGGCAGGTTTTCTGGAAGTTCTTGAAACAGAACCGGTCCTTTCGTTTCAAAGTAATCGGCTTGCTTTTCAAGCTTCTCTATATCTGCAAAATATATATTTTTCACAATAACCTTTTCTTTTCCGAGAACTTTATACTGTCCGAGATACTTGAGGCTTTTCACTCTCGCCCCTGTTTCTTCCTTTACTTCTCGAAGCGCCGCCTCTTCCGCGCACTCCATCGGTTCCACTTTCCCGCCCGGAAACTCAAAGCCTCTGTCCTCATGTTCTGTCAAAAGCCATTTGTCACCAAAACGGCAGATGACCCAGACATGCTTCGGGCTGTCCGAAAAGGGCTGATTGTCAAAGGAGAGCTGAACAGTATTCTGATAATAATCTTTAAACTCGTACATGTTTATCCCTCAAATCCGTTCCTAGCTATCTTCCATACATCATACCACAGTTACGTTTCTTCGGTAGCTTTTTATCAAAAAATAAGGGAAACCCAGCGCGCCATCCGGATTTGAAACGTTAGACCAGCTCGTACAGCTTTCGGCCCCATCTCTTGTTAAAATGTGTAAATGACTGGCGCTCTGGGCTTTATTATGACCCGCGAACAGTTAAAAGTTACGGTTTGCGTCTGAATTTATTTTTTAGCGTTTCTAATAGATCCACAAGCATTTCCGGAACGGGTATACCGAGAGAGCTGGCTGTCACAACAATTTGCACAGATTCATAAAGAATATAAAACATAATGGCCAAGTCACGTATCGATCCCTGTGTATTTAGCAGCTGGTCAAAAAAGTGGCAGACAGAGATCAGAGCCAACGTAACTAATTTTTTGACAAAACGGGCAAAAACCTTCTTTAACACCAGTTTGTGAATAATTGTTTCCTTCAAGGTCGTACTGATAAATTCAATTGCCATAAGAGACAGCAATATGAGGAATGAGTACTGAAAACCTCCGAAGAAAAACCCCGCTGCTGAAACGCTGACTGCAATTAACGAAAAGATGCCAAAGTCTCTATCCATTTATCCCAACATCCTTTCACAGAAACGGCCTTACCATATACTATGGAAAGCATGCCGAACGGATTGGATTTTTCAGAAAAATGGACTAGTTGTCGCCTATTTTTGCGAGCAAACAAAAACCGGACATCTTCACGAGATATCCGGCCTTTCTTTTCTATTATCCAAGGTAAGCTTTCAGCATCCAGTTATGTTTTTCAATATTTTGATGAATTGCAAGAAGCATGTCCCCTGTTGTTTCGTCTCCGACCTCGTCGGCTAAGTCCATGCCGCTTTTCAGTTCTTCCGCGATAACTGTAAAATCATCATACACACTCTGAACCATTTGTTCTGCTGTTTCGTTTCCGTTCGCTTCTTTTACTGAAGCTGTTTCCAAAGATTCTTTCATTGTCGCGATCGGTTTTCCGTTCAAAGCCAAAAGACGCTCTGCCAAATCATCAATATAAGTTGCAGTCTCGTTATAAAGCTCCTCAAATTTTTCATGAAGTGTAAAGAAATCTTTTCCTTTTACATACCAGTGATAATTATGTAGTTTCACATACATGACTGTCCAGTTGGCTACTTGTTTGTTCACGGCTTGAATTAATTGTTCTGACATATTATCGTCCTCCTTGTTTATATTAAGTGTATACCCTTCATATCGTACGCTAAAACCTTTATTTTACCCGTCTGACACAATGTCTTCCACTATGTTACAATTATTGAAAACGGGAGGTGGAATCATGACGCTTCTCATCACGATAAGTATTCTGATTGTGCTGGCTGTTTTGCTCATAAGCGTTTGGACGACTGTAAAAGCCTATAATGTAAAGCACACGATTGACCCTCCTCAAGAAGGAAATGCTCCCGATTCAGATCCAAAAGGTCAATGATGGTGTGATTGATCTTCTTCAGGTTTCTTGATGGCAGCATCGGCGTCTCCGACTTGGACTTTTAAGGTCGGCATGCTGTGCTGTTTTTTTGCAGTTACATGAGATTGTACAGTGTATACGCCATCTTTCTTAAACTCCGTCTCAAATCGGTATACGCCATCTTCCTGTTTGGCTTTAAACATCTTGCTGTCATTTTTTTCTCCGTCTTTCCATACCTCAAATTCCACTTCATCAGCATCTGTCACCGCTTCATCTCCGTAAGAAACCGCCGCTTCATAAGCAGCATGCTCTCCCGGCTTCACTTTTTCCGGTCCGGTGAGTTTTACATCTAATACTTCAGGCGTCTCAGCTGCTGTATGTGCTTTGTTCTCCTCTGATCCGCACCCATTCAATAAAAAAACAGCAGAAAAAAGTACTGCAGCGACCATCTTTTTCATTCCATCACCCTTTTCGTGTTTACCTCAATAGTAGCAAACGCTTACAGCAAATGGTATACAAAATCTGCACCGTCACAAAAAAGACCTTTTTGCCCGAAAGCAAAAAGGTCTTTTTTCTATTTAGCCAAATACTTTTAGCAATTCTTCTTTATCCTGTGACAGCCAGAAACGCATCAAACGTTTTGCGCCTTCCAGGTCATGAAGCTTCGCCTGGCCGCACTGCTTTTCATTGGCAGCCGGAATTTCGGTAATTTCTACCGCTTCCTTCATTGTGTCTTCAAGCAGATCAACGATTTCCGCAGGAGTCGGCTCACCGCTGACAACAAGATAGTAGCCGGTTTGGCAGCCCATTGGTGAAATATCAATAATATCAAAATGATCATATTTCTCAGCATGAGTGCGAATCGTAAACGCAAGCAAATGCTCGAGGGTATGGATTGTATCAGGCTTCATTGCCTGTTTATTCGGCTGGCAAAAACGAATATCAAATTTATTTACAACGCCGTCTGTTCCTACTTTATGCACACCGCAATGTCTTACGTATGGGGCAACAACAGCATTATGATCAAGTTCAAAACTTTCTACTGAAGGCATAATGGCACTCTCCCTTTTTTTAAAATGTATATTTATTATAACATACCTTTCCGATAAGAATTATCGAATAACTTTTCAAACCGCGTTATTTTTCTTATACTTGCATCAGAAAGGTTGCTGAAGACACATGAAAACCATATTTATTGCTCTGATCAGAGGGTACCAAAAATTCATCTCGCCGCTGACGCCGCCAACATGCCGCTTTTATCCGACTTGTTCACAATATGGAATCGAAGCCATTAAAACACACGGCGCCCTTAAAGGCGGATGGCTGACTCTCATACGGATTTTAAAATGCCATCCATTTCATCCGGGCGGTGTCGACCCCGTCCCAGAAAAAAAGCGCAAAGATTAATCGTTATAGCCATTTACGACAACATCCAGTTTTCCTGTCTCAGGATTAATGACTAAACCATGGACAGGCACAGTTTCCGGGAACAGCGGATGATGTTTGATGACGTCCACACTGTCTTTTACGCTCGCTTCTACTGAATCGAAGCTTTTAAACCATTGATCAAAGTCGACTCCGGAGTACTTCAGTGTTTCGATGCGTTCTTCCGGTATTCCTCTTTCCTTTATTTTATTGAGCATGCTTTCGCTGCTGATTTTGCTCATGCCGCAATCGTGGTGTCCGATTACACAGACTTCATCGGCGTTCAGTTCGTACACTGCTACCAGTAAACTTCTCATAATGCTTCCGAACGGGTGTGTAACAAGCGCACCGGCACTTTTTATAATTTTGATGTCACCATTTCGCATATTCATCGCATGCGGCAGCAATTCAACCAAACGAGTGTCCATGCAAGAAAGAATCGCCATTTTTTTATCTGGGAATTTTGATGTTTGATACTTTTCATAATCTTTATGTTCAATAAAAGTTTTATTAAATTCAAGAATATCATTGAGAAGACTCATAGCGGTATTCCTTTCCGGTCTTTTTTCTCCAATATATCACAGCCACTGCCTTTCGTCATCCTACCGGCATGATGTTGAGACCAGAAAAAAAGGCACGCCCTGCGGCTGCCTCATTTTCCCATGTTGTATCTTTTGTTGAACTGCTCGACTCTTCCGCCTTTTTCATTGAATTTCTGGCGGCCTGTATAAAACGGATGAGTATCTGAGCTTACCTCTACTTTAATAACCGGATATGTGTTTCCATCTTCCCACTCCGCTGTTTCTTCCGATGTTTTGGTAGACCTGCTCAAAAAGCGGTATCCGCTGTTTACATCCTGAAATATTACTTTGTGATTCTTTGGATGAATTCCTTCCTTCATGTCTATCTCTCCTTATTAAATCGTAATAATTACGTTTTATTTTATAACCTAACAAACATTTTGTCAATCTCCTTACATGTTTCCCGATCTTTCGCTTCATAAACCTCAAGCTTTTAAGAACAGGAAGAATAATCTAACCGAGGAAGCAAATAATAAACCCATATTACATACAGATCGTTTTGTGAAAGGTGGTTTATTATTGTGGATGATTTAGTTTTGGCTAGGAGTCTTTTTGGTACGACAATGGGCTTTCATATCATTTTCGCAACCTTGGGAGTCGGTCTGCCGCTCATGATTTTAATAGCTGAATTGATCTATCAAAAAACGAAGGATGACCATTATGCCATCATGGCGAAGAGATGGACGAAAGCACAGGCTGTTTTGCTGGGGGTCGCCATTCCGACCGGAACCATTGCCGGTACTCAGCTCGCGCTTTTATGGCCGGGTTTTATGGAAGTCGTCGGCCGGGTCATGTCGCTGCCATTCCAAATTGAAATCTACGCTTTTTTTATCGAAGCCCTTTTTATGTCGATTTATGTATATGCCGCAGACCGTTTATCGCCGGTTATGAGGATTATCGCTGTTGTTTTTGTGCTGATCGGGGCCGCGGCGTCCGCGATTCTGATCACGAATGTCCATGCCTTTGAAGGAACACCAGCCGGATTTAAAATGACAAACGGAAAGATAACTGATGTTGATCCGTGGGCCGCGTTTTTTAACCCAAGCTTTTTTGTAACCGCCGGCCATGTCGTTCTGTCTGCGTTCATGACAGGAGCCTTTATCGTTGCTTCTGTTGCCGCATACAAAATGATCCGGTCCAGAAAAAAAGAAAACGTCTATCGCTTTCACCGTAAAGCCCTGCTGCTCGCGCTGACGGTCGGCGGTATCTTTTCATTGATAACAGCCTTAAACGGGCACGAATCAGCACAAATGCTGCATGAATATCAGCCGGAAAAGCTCGCCGGAGCAGAGGGCCTTTTTGAAACAAGATCCCATGCCCCGCTTGCAATCGGAGGATTTACCGATCCGGAGGAGGAAAAAGTGAAATGGGCAATCGAGATTCCGTGGGCATTAAGCTTTTTGGCAGCCAACAGTTTTGACACTGTTGTAAAAGGATTAAATGCGTTTCCGAGAGACGAATGGCCGCCGCTTTTTATTCACACGTTGTTTAATGCGATGGTTGGTGTCGGAATGCTTCTTATTCTTTATTCCATTATCGGTGTCGTCTGGAGAAAAGTATTAAAGAAAGATCGTTTTCCAACCTGGCTGCTGGTGATTTTCATGACAGCCGGTCCTCTCAGCATGATTGGTATTGAATTTGGCTGGATTTTCGCATGTACGGGGAGACAGCCGTGGGTCATCTATCATCTGCTGAAGACATCAGATGTTGTCACGACGACAGGCTCGATCGGAGTGCTTTTCCTGTTTTTCACCTTCGTTTACGCCGTGTTGGGCGCAGCTGTCGTTTATGTACTGCTTTACTATTTCAAAAAGCACCCTGTGGATGAGGATTTAAATACAGCGGAGTCTTAATAGCTTCGCAAACAGGAAACTAAATGGAAGGAAGATCGACAAATGGACATTTCAACGGACGCTCTGATCGCCATCTCAATTATTTGGGGTTTTGTGTTTATTTATGCCGTCATGGCCACAATGGATTTCGGAGCGGGATTTTGGTCTATGATCTACTTAAACAAGGAGCATATGAAGGCGACTGATATCGCGAATCGCTTTCTATCGCCGACTTGGGAGGTCACTAACGTCTTTATCGTGGCCATTGTCGTTGCGCTTTTCAGCTTTTTTCCAGGTGCAACGTTTGTGCTCGGAACTGTTTTATTAATTCCCGGCAGCATTATTTTATTGCTTTTAGCAATCCGAAGCGGTTTTCTCGTTTTTTCAAACACAGCGAAGGAAAGGAAATTGTTAAGATATATTTCCGGCATCTCCGGTTTTATTATTCCCGCTGTTCTGATTTTGGTTCTTCCGGTGACACATGGTGGATTTATCGAAAGCACAGACGGGGTATACAGCTTGAATATGTCTACCATTTTGACAAGCCCAAACGCCTATTCATTTATAGGGTTTGCGATTTTAAGCACTTTATTTTTATCCTCCCTGCTGCTGGCGGATGTTTCGAATGTGGCTGAGGAACAGGACGCCTACACGGCATACAGAAAAAGCGCCTTAATCACCGGTCCGATTTCGCTCCTATTTGCCATATGCATTATGCTAACGATGCGGAATGAAGCAAACTGGCTTTATACTGGAATGATGAATGATTTTTCCTGGATTATTGCGTCGTTTATTACATTCATCATCGCAGGCATAGCTCTTTTTCTGCCTAACAAAAGCTTCGGCAAAAAGATTGGGAAACCCAGACTGGCGCTTGTCGCGATTGCGATACAGTATTTTCTGGCAAGCTACGCGTACGGCCGCGCCCACCTCCCTTATATGATTTATCCTGACGTGACGATCATGTCCGGTTTCACCGAGCCCGCCACGTTCAGAGCGCTGTTTATGACATATATCGTTGCATTCATTATCCTCTTCCCGGGCTTCTATTTCTTCTGGAAGCTGTTTATGAAGGATAAACGGTATATCCGCCAGCAGGAGGAATAGGGCCTAAGCCCACCGGCTATACTAAGCTTGAACCTTTATAAGGAGGGGATGGCATGGACCAGAAAATCCTATGCGAGGTCAACAACTGTTCTTATTGGGACAAAGGCAACAGATGCACAGCCGATGCCATTTATGTTGTCAGCCATACTGGCGAGACTGCCGAAAACAGCCGGGAAACAGACTGCAAAACGTTTAAACCACAAGATTTGTAAAAATAAAAGAAAGAGCTGGCATCAGACAGCTCTTTCTTTTTGTGTTTTGAGCGTTCTCATCTTTTTCGTCATCACTCCGTTTGATGGCGAAAATAAAAAGGCACCAGCATAAAAAACCCCTGTCATTGACGCCATCGCTCCGGAAATGGAAACATTGAGCCATGTTGCGCAGATATAGCCCAATAGAGCTGACAGCCCTCCGATGACCGCGCTGATAATCAGCATATAAAGCAGCCGGTCCGTTAATAGATGGGCAGCAGCAGGCGGTACAATCAGCATCGCCACAACCAATATGGCGCCGACTGAATCAAAGGAGGCAACGGTCGTTAGCGACAGCATACCCATCTGGAGGTAATGAATCAGCATAACCGGTATCCCGATGGCCAAAGCCATTTGCGGATCAAACGAAGCAATTTTAAACTCCTTATAACATACACTGACCATCGTTATGTTGATAAGCAGCACAGCAACCAGCATCCAAAACGCTTTTGGCCCGATGTCCACTCCGAATATCGTAACCGTATTCCATGGCACAAAAGCGATTTCTCCCATTAGCGAATGTTCAATATCGAGATGGACATTCGCTCCATATACTGATAACAAAATGACACCAACTGCAAATAAGGAGGTAAAAACAACTCCTATGGCGGCATCTGATTGAATCCCTTTGCTGTGAAGAAGCTGTACCAAAAATGCTGTTAACAGTCCTGACACGGCTGCCCCGATGAACATCGGAATCCCGTCCAGGCTTTTTGTCACAAGAAAAGCACCAACAATTCCAAGCAAAACAGTATGGCTGATGGCATCGGCCAGCATTGCCATTCTCCTTAATACAAGAAAAGTTCCGATCAACGCACAGCTGACACCGACTAGTATGCCCGTCGCTATAATCCACGCTTCAAAGCTCATTGGCAATCTTCCCCTTTTCGATTTCAGGGTATGGCTGACGGAGCTCAGGCATCCTGCCATGCAGCTTCAAAAGTGAAAGAAGTCTATCTCTTGTGGCCTCCGGCAATCGGTCCGGCACAAAATCATCCTGATCCGCATCTGCATTTTCCATATCCATTTCATGCATGAGGTACATTTCATACATCCGATATTTTAAAGCCGTAAGATAACCTTTTTCTATCCCAGCCTGTGTCACTTGCCAAATCCCGTTTCCAATCCGCACGACGCACCTCTCTTTTTCCAAATCTTCCAAAACTTTATGACATAATGAAGGTGAAAGCCGCCTCTTCTTTCGTACACTTTCCTCCGTTACATATACTTCACTATGTTCATACTGCTCAAAAATCGTCAGAAGCACCTGCTCCCGGTTTGTTTTTCTTCGCAGCCTTATTAATCTTATCCCTTTAGCAGCCAATCCCCGCTTAGGTGCGCAAATCATTGAAAAAAGAAAAATGATCGTCGCCGATAAAATCATCAAAGGCCCTGTCGCCATGCCCTCCATTGTTGTGCTCAGCAACGTTCCGGACACGCCGCTCATCCCGCCTGCCATCCCGGCAATTATGATCATGCCCGTTAAACGCTCGGTCCAATATCTTGCGGCAATCGCAGGAGTAATGAGCATAGCTGCCATTAAGATAACACCTACAGTTTGAAGCCCTATCACAACAGCGCAGACAATAAGACAGGCCAATAGTCCGTTTAAAAAACGCACCGGCAATCCCAATCCCTTTGCAAATGCGATATCAAAGGTAATGATTTTAAATTCCTTAAAAAAGACCGTACAAAGCAGCAATAAAACGGCGGATACTCCCGCAATAAGAATGATATCCTGTCTGACTAATGAAGCTGCCTGGCCGAACAGAAAGGAATCAAGTCCGCTTTGGCTTCCCGAGCCCAGTTGCTGAATATATGTCAGCAGTATAATGCCGACGCCAAAGAACACAGAGAGAACGATTCCGATTGCCGAGTCCTCTTTTGTTTTTGAAAGCCGCGGTATCAGCTGAATCATCCACGTTCCGAGAAGCCCTGCAAGCGCCGCACCGAGCAAAAAGAAAGGGAGCGATTTTTCTCCGGTGAACAGAAAAGCGAGACACACACCCGGCAGGGCAGAATGAGCCATCGCATCTCCGATTAAACTTTGTTTTCTAAGCAGCACAAAGCTCCCCAACACACCGCTTGCTGCGCCGAGCAAAAGCGTCCCAGCCAACACCCACTGTGTATTCGGATGCTGGAGTTGCAGCCACAAACTTTCTATCAATGCGCTCACCCCTTATTACCTTCTGCCAGCACTTTATCTTTTAAAAATGTCAGCCTTCCTCCATACGTTTTTTGAAGGTTTTCAATCGAAAACACGTCCTCTGCCGGTCCGAAGGCGATTTTCCTTAAATGAAGCAGCAATATCCAATCGAAATAGTCTTCGGCGGTTTGCAGGTCGTGGTGGACGACAAGTACGGTTTTGCCTTTATCCTTAAGCTCCGCCAAAAGAGTCATAATTGCCCGCTCCGTCGCTGCATCCACGCCGGCAAACGGTTCATCCATAAAGTAAATGTCGGCGTCCTGACAAAGTGCCCGGGCAAGAAATACCCGCTGCTGCTGGCCCCCTGACAGCTGGCTGATCTGCCTTTTCGCATAATCGAGCATGCCGACTTTTTCTAAAGCCGATTCAGCCATTTCCACATCTGCCTTTTTCGGTCTTTTCAGCAGGCCGATTCGTCCGTACCTTCCCATCAGCACGACATCGAGAGCGCTGGTAGGAAAATCCCAATCAACCGAACCTCGCTGCGGCACATATCCGATTCTTGTCCGCTGTTGTTTATAAGTTTCGCCGTAAATGGAGATGTCTCCTGAGGCACGGGGCACAAGACCGAGAATCGTTTTGATCAAGGTGGACTTTCCAGCGCCGTTTGGGCCGATAATACCGATTAATTTCCCCTCCGGCACCTGCAGCGAAATCTCTTGCAGAACGGGCTTTTTATCATAAGCGACTGTTACATTTTCCAGCTCAACAGGAAACATTTTTTTCACCTCTATTCCTTATTTAAGCGCTTCCGTAATCGTGTTGATATTATGGCGGAACATGCCTTCGTATGTGCCTTCTTTTGTCCCCTTTTCACCCATTGCATCTGAATAGAGCTGACCGCCGATTGACACCGAATGGCCTTTTTCTTTAGCTCCTTCCACCACAGCATTAATTGATTTTTCAGACACGCTGCTTTCTACAAAAACAGCCTTAATTTGTTTTTCTGCCAAAAGCTCAACCAGGTCCTGTACATCCCTTAAGCCATAATCTGAATCTGTGCTGAGTCCCTGCAGGCCTTCTACTTTAAATCCATACTCTTTCCCAAAATACGCAAACGCATCGTGGGCGGTTACAAGGACACGGCTTTTCTCCGGAATATTCGCAATCTCCTGACGCGCCCATTTATCTAAATTTTGCAAATTATCCTTGTACTCTTTTGCGTTCTTCTTAAAGTCATCTGCATGCTCAGGCATTGCTTTGCTGAATTGCTCTTCAATTTCATCAATTGCGTAAATCCATAATGGGATGCTGAACCAGACGTGAGGGTCATACATCTTCCCTTTCCCCGCAGAAATAAGCTTGCTTTTCGGAATCGCTTCGGCGACCGCTGCAGCTTGTTTTTGTTCACCGATTTTACGGAGAATGTCTTCCATCTTCCCTTCGAGATGCAAGCCGCTGTAAAGCACAACGTCTGCTGATGTTAATTTTCTCGTATCACCTTGTGACGCTTTGTAAAGATGGGGGTCTACTCCCGGTCCCATTAAAGAAGTGACCTTAACATGCGTTCCGCCGATTTTTTCAGCAGCGTCCGCAATCTGAGATGTCGTTGCCGTCACTTGCAGTCCCTGATCAAAGCTTTTACCGGAAGACTCTGATCCACAGCCCGATAACGCAAGGCATGCAAGGATCAATGCCGCTATCAGCCCTCGTTTTTTCATTTGTTCCCTCCTCTTTGCCATCGATGTCCTGTTGTTTTATCATATGATGTGTTTTCTTAGACATGTGACATTTAATTAGACATAAGCATGTTTTGTTTATATAGGACAAAAAGTTTCCTTAGTGCAAAATTATCGCGTTTGTCCATTTCTGTCAAGACATTTTCACATAAAAAAACCGGCTGGTTCAGCAGCCGGTCTAAACGAGAAGGGATGTATTCAACGCTTTTACTATAACAGCACACTCACATTCTCTCAAATTGATAAAATGTCTTTTTCTCATCCATGCTGTGTGAAAACATCCATTTTGGTCACATATTTTCTCATTATTTCCTGATTTACTTCAACCCCTAAACCAGGCTGTTTCGACACAGAAATAAATCCGTTATCGATACGGATATCAGGGGTCACAATATCCTCATCCCAATACCTTGAAGATGACGAAATATCGCCCGGTATTGTAAATTGAGGCAAGGAAGCCAGCGCCACGTTTTGCGCTCTTGAAATGCCAGTCTCCAGCATTCCTCCGCACCAAACCGGCATATTGTGCTCTTTGCACAGATCATGGATTTTTAGAGCTTCCGTCAATCCGCCGACGCGAGAAGGCTTGATATTAATTACTTTACAGCTTCCCAGCTCAATCGCCCGTCTCGCGTCATCAGCTGAGCAAATGCTTTCATCAAGGCAAATCGCCGTTTTCATATGCTTCTGCAAGTGGCGGTGATCAACAATATCGTCAGCTTGGAGCGGCTGTTCAATCATCATTAAATGATATTCATCAAGCTCCTTTAAGCGGCTGATATCCTTGAGTTCATAAGAGGAATTCGCATCAGCCATCAGCGGGATGCCAGGGAAGCGGCAGCGGATGGCTTTTACCAGTTCCACATCTTGTCCTGGCTGAATTTTAATTTTAATTCTTTGATAGCCTTCTTTTTGATAAGCCTCAATTTCTTTCAGCATATCCTCAAGAGGCGCTAAGCTGACAACAACCCCGGCAGGGACTTTGTCTCTTGTCCCACCTAATGCCTCCGCAAGAGGAATTCCCTTCTTTTTTGCATAAATATCCCAAACAGCTGATTCAAGCCCCGCTTTTGCCATCCTATTACCTTTGTAGCGTGCCAGGCTGTCCGGCACTTCAGATGGGTGGCTAAATTCACGTCTGACGACATTAGGAATAAAAAAATCCTTCAGCATATGCAGACAAGTACCAATCGTTTCCTCGGTGTACCACGGTGAGGAGAACGCAGATACTTCCCCCCATCCTGTAACTCCGGATATATCGATGGCTTCCACGATCAAAAATTTGCGCTCCTGAAGTGTCTCAATACTGTTTTTAAACGGTTTTTTTAGATTCATGCTCAAATGATAAAGCGTAATTTTTTCTATTTCGATCATAACAGTTCTCCTTTACGCGCATCCTTCAGCTGATTTCGCAATAGCTTATTCGACGCATTGCGCGGCAGGCGGTCTAATACAAAGAATTTTGCCGGAACTTTATATTTCGCCAATCGTTCTTTGCAAAATGCGGTCAGTTCTTCAGCTCTGACAGGCTGCTGGAGCACAAGATAAGCATGAGGCACTTTTCCCCATTTTATGTCCTCCGCGCCTGCAACGCCGGCTTCTGCAACAGCCGGATGAGAAAGCAGCACAGACTCCACTTCAGCGGGATAAATATTTTCTCCGCCTGAAATGATAAGATCTGATCGCCTGTCCAATACATATAAAAATCCTTCACCGTCCAAATAACCGAGATCGCCTGTTTTCAGCCAGCCATTTTGAAAGGATGCTTTATTTGCGCTTTCCCGGTTGAAATAGCTCTTCATGACATTCGGGCCTTTCACCATAATTTCACCGTGTTCAAACGGCTCACACGCTTTTCCGTCCCGCTCAATTTTGATTTCGCATGAAAACAGCGGTTTTCCTGCTGATCCGAGCTTTTCCATACTGAATTCCGGTGAGAGAGTAACGATTTGTGAGCATGTCTCCGTCATTCCATATGATTGAAAAACGGGGAAGTCTTTCTCTCGGCATTCTTCTAGCAAAGGAAGCGGCGCAGGACCTCCGCCGAGCAGGATGCATCTGATGGATGACGGGCAGCGGTTTGTTTCTGCCAAAAGACTTGCCAGCATTGTCTGCACCGCAGAAATAATCGTAACTTGATGCCTGTCGATAGAATCCAATACATCACTTACTGAAAAACGCTGGTGAAGCACGACCGTCATTCCGTAAATCACAGATTTAAATAACGCTGACAGTCCGCTGATATGAAAGAGCGGCAGCGCGATAAGCCAGCGGTCTTTTTCTGTTATACCCAAATTAAGAGCAGAAGACACCGCACTGAAATAATGATTTCCAAACGTTTGCTGAACTCCCTTGGGCTTGCCCGTTGTCCCGGAGGTATACATGAGCGTCGCCGTTGCGTCCATTTGCATGTACGGCTCAATTTCAATATCCTGTGCCTCTTCTTTTACCAGTTCATCGATATTAATGGTTTCAACCATTTGCTCATAATCCTGCATGTCAAAACTTTCGTCCGTCAGTAAAAAGCGGGCGCCGGAATCCTCCAGTTGGAACAGCCTTTCATGTTTAGACAGCTTTGTATTCAGCAAGACCGCTTTTACGCCGAGCAAAAAGCAAGCGTGAACAGCATATACCATCTCCGCCCGGTTTCCGAGCAGAAGAGCCGCGGTGTCCCCTTTTCGAAAAGAATGAGCTGAAAGCTGTGACGCCATTCGTTTGGATGCGGCAAATAATTCAGCAAATGTCACGGTTTGATCTCCATAAATGAGAGCGATTCTATCAGGTGTTAGCTGTGCCCGTTGCAGGAGCCAGTTGGGCTGTTCTGTCAGCATGTCATCATCTCCGAGGTGAAATTACTTGATTTAAAAGAGAAAACAGCTTGGACCGCAATGGCTCAAGCTGTTGGTTTCATACGTATCTGCTGATCACGGAAAACGCGGGAATTGGCCGAAATCCGGTTTGCGTTTCTCCTTAAAGGAATCACGGCCTTCTTTCGCTTCATCAGTAGTGTAGTAAAGAAGGGTTGCATCCCCTGCAAACTGCTGAATTCCAGCAAGTCCGTCTGTGTCCGCGTTAAACGCAGCTTTAAGAAAACGAAGTGCGGTCGGGCTTTTCTCAAGCATTTCTTCACACCATTTAATCGTTTCTTCTTCAAGCTGTTCCAAAGGAACAACTGTGTTGACAAGTCCCATATCCAGCGCTTCCTGCGCGTTGTACTGACGGCAAAGGTACCAGATTTCACGGGCTTTTTTATGTCCTACGATGCGAGCCAGGTAGCCTGAACCGTAACCTGCGTCAAAGCTTCCCACTTTAGGGCCGGTTTGTCCGAAAATCGCATTGTCGGCAGCGATTGTCAAGTCACATACGATGTGAAGCACGTGTCCTCCGCCAATCGCATATCCGGATACCATCGCAACAACAGGTTTTGGAATGACACGAATTAAACGCTGAAGATCCAGTACGTTTAAACGCGGAATTTGGTCGTCGCCTACATAACCGCCGTGTCCGCGCACTTTTTGGTCTCCGCCAGAACAAAACGCTTTGTCTCCGGCACCGGCAAGCACGATAACGCCGATGTTTTGATCATCTCTCGCGCGAGCAAATGCATCAATCATTTCAGCAACCGTTTTAGGTGTAAAGGCGTTATGTACCTCAGGGCGGTTGATTGTTATTTTTGCAATACCATTATACGTTTCATACAATATTTCATCATATGTACGTTCAGTTTTCCATTCTACAGCCATGATATGACCTCCTCTATTTTTCCATGTACCGAGTTATACATTTGTTAAAAACTCACTCACTATTTTACCAAAAAAATGCGGCTGTTCCACATGCACTGTATGGCCTGCTTCAGGAACAATCTCTATTCTACTAGATGGAAGCTTCTTATGCACCTCTTGATTAATGGCGCAAAACTTTTCGTCCCATTCTCCGCAGATGAGAAGCACAGGCGCCGCAACATCTTTTAACCGGCTCCACCAGGAAGGCTGTGAACCGGTGCCCATACCGATTAAACTGTTGGCCAGCCCAATGTTATTGTTTCTCAGACGGCCCAATCGTATCCTTTGGCGAACCTCATCAGCAAGCCGCTGTTGCGTCGAAAACAAAGGGATGCCTTCCCAATAGTCCACAAAGGCTTTGATCCCGTCACGCAAAATAAAATCCGCAAGCTTCCGATCCCGCAAGATTCGTTCTTTCCGTTCCCCGAGGGTTTTAAGGCCGGGCGTCGTGCTTTCGAGCACAAGCGCTGATATCCGTTTGGGGTATGTCACGGCAAAGGAATAAGCAAGCCTTCCCCCCATAGAATAACCAATAAGTTTCACTTTGTGAAGTTTTAAATGATCAAATATCTCGGCAAGGTCTGAAACTTGCCGGCTCGTGCTATATCTTTTTCCATTCAGCGGGGCATCACTTTCTCCGTGCCCTAAGCAATCAATTTTGATGACACGAGAATTAGGCAGCAACTGGTCGAGAAAGGCCCAGGATTCTTTGCTGCCGGTAAACCCGTGCAGACAGACGACGGCATCAGGAGCACTGGGCCGATCGTCTGTCACAGCATATCGGACGCCGTCTGCAACAGTTATGTTTACAGTTCCCATTGTTTTTTCACTTCCCGCACAGCCTCATTCAGCATATTACGATGAAGCTGAACTCTTGATTGGCGATCCGTTTTGATTTCTATAATGTGAAGGCCGGGCTTGTCAGCCTGCGGTGCGTATGATGCTCTAAATTCATCCCACGAAGCCGGGCATGAATACGTGCCTCCGTAAAGCTCAGCAGCATGCTTGAAATCGAGCCCGGTCGGCGTGCCGAACAAATCTTCAAAGTGTGTCTTTTCAGATGCTTGCGGTAAAAATGAAAAAATCCCTCCGCCGTCATTGTTCACGAGGATCACAGTAAGCGGAATGTCCAATTTTTTAGCCGCCAGCAGCCCGTTTAAATCATGATAAAAAGACAAATCCCCGATCACGAGTGTCACAGGCGCTTTTGTTCCTTCACAAACACCCATGGCAGAAGAGACGACACCATCAATCCCATTTGCGCCACGGTTTGAATAGATACGGAAATTGCGGTCCTGATTTTCGAAAAACGTATCAACATCCCTGATTGGCATGCTGTTTCCGACAAAGAGCGAGCTATTTTCGGGCACAAGATGCTGGAGGATTCGGTAGAGGTTGCCCTCAAATGAAACCTCTTCATTGCTGACCGTTTGCAAATGCTCACGGAAACGCTGGTTCACAATCTGCCATTTTTCCAGCCATTCCAAAGTTCGGTCCACTCCAGTCTGTTCAGCCATGATCGCCTCGGCAAAACTAGACGGGCTGCAGTGAATCATATGTGCGCTTGCCTGTGTTGGGTCTCTCCAGCCGCCATCCTCATCAATCACAATCTGCTGAATGGCTGGGTCATCCTTCAGCCACAAGAAAACCGGCTTTGAAACAGGCATCGGTCCGAAACGGATCACGACATCAGGCCGCAGTGCTGACTTCAGCTCATCATCTTTTAAAAATGAGTCATACGCATCAATAACGGTGCTTTTATCATGGACGCCGTTCCGCAGGTTAGACAGCGGGTCAGCTAAAATTGGATAATGCAGCGCTTTTGACAGCTCCACAATGTTTTGTTTATCAGCATCACTGTGCAGTTCTCCGCAGACGATCATGCCTTTTTCGGCCTCTTTCAGCATTGCAGCCACGTCAGACAGAGAGTTCCGGTCCACCGATTGCGTACCCGTTTTCACTGACACGTGACGCCCAGTTCTCATTCTTTCAAACGGCTGATCAGAAAGATCAGGCATCAGCGGCTCACGAAGCGGTACATTCACGTGCACAGGACCCATTGGACGCTTTTGTGCTTCCCCGGCGGCACGTCCTGCCAGCGTTCGGATATATCTCAGCATATGCGGCGACTCTTCGGGAAGAGCAGAGTCTGTGAAAAACTTAACAAAGTTACCGAATAAGAAGTGCTGATTAATGGCCTGCGGTGCGCCTACTTCACGCAGCTCGTGCGGCCGATCAGCAGTTAACACTATAATCGGTACTCTTGAATAATGGGCTTCAATCACAGCCGCATAAAAGTTGGCCGCGGCCGTTCCTGATGTGCAAATCAGAAGCACGGGACGCTGCTGTGCTTTTGCCAGCCCCAATGCAAAAAATCCGGCAGATCTTTCATCAATTTGGATATGGACGTTGATATCCGGATGCGCGGCTGCAAGAATTGCCAGCGGTGTGGATCTTGAGCCTGGACAAACGACAGCGTCTGTAATTCCGGAAAGAGCGAATTCATCAATAAAACTTCCGATGTAATGAGTAATCGGGTTCACTGTCAACGTCTCTCACCTCCCAGTGCAGAGATCATCGGCTTTAATTTCATCTGTGTTTCTTCGTATTCCGATTGCGGTTCAGAGTCTTCCACAATGCCGCACCCGGCAAACAGGCGTGCTGTGCTGCCTTCAATCAGCCCTGAACGGATGGCAACAGCAAATTCTCCGTTATCCTGACTGTCAATCCAGCCGACAGGAGCCGCATACCAGCCGCGGGACATCGGTTCGACCTCTCTAATCACTTCTACCGCTTTTTTCTGAGGTGCTCCCCCAAGCGCCGGAGTAGGATGCAATTTCTCTATTAAGTCAAATAGCGAAGCCGAATCACGAAGCTGCCCGACAATCGGCGTAAATAAGTGCTGGACGCTTTTCGTTTTGTACAATACAGGTTTGTCAGGCTTTTCAACGTCCGAACAGCTTGATACAAAAGCGTTATGAATCATGTCTACAACAATATCATGCTCCTGCAGATTTTTCTCATCGTTTAATAATTCAAGGCCGATGCGGCGGTCTTCTTCTTCATCGGAGCCGCGCTTTATAGAACCTGCCAGACAAGTAGACATGACAGTGTTCCCGTCTCTTTTGATCAGTCTTTCCGGAGAAGCGCCGACAAAGGTTTTGCCTTCTTGTTCGATTGCAAAAACATAGCTTGTCTGCTGATCGGTCAAAAGCGTTTTAAGCACCGGTTCAATTTTGACCGGACCATCAAACGTGAGCAGCAGCTCTCTGGCAAGAACCACTTTATCATATTGTTTCTCTTTAATTTGGCTTGTTGCCGTTTCGATTGCTTTCAGCCAATCAGACTTATCCAGCTCCTGAGATGCTGTCATGACAGCCTGATCTTCTTGATTGAAGTCAGGGATCATAAATTCCGCTGCAAAAGATTTTAAGCCTTCCAAAACAGCTTCTGCATCATCTTCTCCGCTTACCCATCTGTTAACTGTCAGGAATGGGCCTTCAGCAGTTATCGTCAGCATAAGCGAAGGCACAAAGAAATCCCCTTCCGAGAAATGGTCCCATTCAGTACCTCTTTCTTCGTAAGGGTCGAAGGAAAAGCCTCCGAATAAAACAGGTCCCACTGCAGAGTGCTGCAGCTTTTCTTCTTCATAAATATGAAAAGCCGTCTTTTTAAAGCGCTCCCATTGTTCAAAAATCTCACGATACCGCTCGTCGTTTTTTTGACTCGTATGGAAAACAGCTTCTTTGCCAAGACCGACTATTGTCAATTCACTTTCAGGTTCTGACCAAAAAAATCGATTGCCTGTATATTTTTTTGCTCCGTAATTGAAAAATGATAGAGGGTCAAGAGACTCAATTTGTCTCGAATAGCTTATTAAGACAGCATGGTTGACTTCTTTGGCTTTATATAATGCATGTAGAACTTCCTTTCGGAACGTACGCTGCACCGTTGTCACCATGAGACATTCCTCCATAATTCTTAAAATGCTTTTAATACCATACACCTGTGTCTACATTGTGTCAAATACACAGATCATGCAGTCCAAATGGCCTGCCTTACCTATTATAAACCTAATTCCAGAAATGAAAAAGAAACAAACCTTAAATTTCTTTCTCCACTGATAGCAAAGGTTGTATCCGCTTACCATATAAGGAAAATCTCCTATATTCCTCCACAAGGGATTTATGAAAGTTCTCAGGCGATCTGTCCATACTAAAGGTATGCATTACAGAGAAACGAGGCGATTATATTGCTTACAAACGAACAGCTTCAGCATTTAAAAAAAGAACTTGAAGAAACGAAGGAAGATATATTGAACCGCTTCAAAGACAATGACCACTTTCAGCTCAATTCCGCCTTTCCGTATGATTCATGGGGTGAGCTTTCTGCTTATGACAACCACCCAGGGGATCAGGCGACAGAGCTTTATGAGCGTGAAAAAGACATTGCTCTTGATTTGCATGAACGGGAGCATCTCCGGGACATTGAGCATTCATTGAAGGCCATAGAAAACGGCACGTACGGGATTTGTGAGGTCAGCGGAAAAGAAATCCCTTATGAACGTCTTGAAGCGCTTCCAACTGCCACGACGCTCGCAGAGTATTCATCACAGGATGTCGTTTCCAAAGACCGTCCGATTGAGGAAGAAACACCCTTCGGTCAATTTGAATTTGACGATGATGAAGAAATCAGAGCGCCTTATGACAGTGAAGACTCCTACCAGGACGTTGAAAAATACGGAAACTCAGAAACACCGCAGGACATGGAAAATCCGCCGCTCAGCTATGATGATATGACAATGAATGCCGAAGAAAATATCGGCAATACAGAATCATATGAGAATTTCATTGCCACAGATATTACAGGCAAAGAAATTACAGTGTATCCAAGCAGGGCACATGAACGTTATGAGGAAGAGCTGGATGAAGAAGGCATCATGACGACGTTTGGCGACCTCCATGCAGATTGACACCCCCGGGAAAAAGGTAATGTCTGCATTTGTATACAAACCGTATAACTGCAGCTCATCTACATCATCACCCCCGCATACCGCGGGGGTGTCTATCCAAGATAAAGAGAAAGTACATGTAAAATAAATACATACCGGAGGAAACACATGAAAAAGATGATCGGCGCAATTGTGGTTTTTATCCTTACATACGCGCTGTTTTCAGCCGCAGACTATCTATTTCCGATCGACAAAAATTGGTATCATTCACTGAAAAAGCCAGACTGGACGCCAAGCGGGCCAACGATCGGCATCATCTGGGCCATTCTGTTTGCACTGATTTCTCTTTCAGCTGCCATTGTTTATGCCAAAAGGTCATTTAGACAAGCGAAAAGCTTTTGGCTGGCGTTCTTGATCAATTATGTGCTGAATCAGGCATTCAGTTATTTTCAGTTTACACAAAAGAATCTCCTTGCCGCATCCATTGACTGCCTGCTTGTCACCATAACAGCGCTGGTTGTGATCATCATTGCAAAAGTATACAGCAGGGCCGCAAGCTGGCTTCTTGTGCCTTATTTTTTATGGAGTGCCTTTGCAACAGTCTTATCCTTTACGATCTATTCAATGAATCTTTGAACAAAAAAAGCCGCTAAAACAGCGGCTTTTTTACACCATTGGGTTAATTCCCCAAATGTGTTTCGCATATTCATGAATCGTCCGGTCGCTTGAAAAATAGCCTGAATGGGCAATGTTTAAGATTGAACGCTCTGACCATTTTCGCCGATCTTGATAATCAGCTTGAACACGCTCCTGAGCATCCGCATATGAGCTGAAATCCTTTAACACAAAATACTCGTCATTATGCGGCAGCAGCGAATCATAAATGGATTCAAATTCATCAGGTTCACCTTCAAAAAAGCCGTTGATCAGCTGATCGGCAACCTGCCTGATTCTGCGGTCATGCTGATAATATTCCCTTGATCTGTAGCCTCCGTTTTCCTGATAGGAAAGGACGTCATCCGCCTTCAAACCAAATGTGTAAACACAATCAGCTCCGACGCGTTGCAGAATTTCAATATTCGCCCCGTCATGTGTGCCGATTGTCAGCGCGCCATTCATCATAAACTTCATATTTCCTGTACCGGACGCTTCCTTGCTTGCAGTCGAGATTTGTTCACTTACATCTGATGCCGGAAAAATCTGCTCCGCCATAGAAACCCTGTAATTTTCTAAAAAAACGACCTTGAGCAGCTGCCTCACCGCCGGATCATAATTTACCTTCTCCGCAACGGAATGAATCAGTTTAATGATTTTCTTCGCGTAATGATAGCTTGGTGAAGCCTTTGCTCCGAAAATAAAGGTTTGCGGATAAATTGAAAATCCCGAATCCTCCTTCAGGCGGTTATACAAATACATAATATGAAGAACATTCAGCAGCTGCCGTTTATACGCATGCAGCCGTTTCACCTGCACGTCAAATATGCTGTCCGGATTCACTGCCACTCCGGCCGTGCAAAAAATCAGATCAGCAAGCTCTTGCTTTTTTCTGCTTTTGTTATTTTGGAACTGCTCAATAAAAGCGGGATCAGTAGCGTACGGTGCGAGCTGAATCAGGGATTCCGGATGTTTTATCCATTCATTGCCTATCGCATCTGTTATCATGGCGGACAAGCCGGGGTTGGCTTTTAACAGCCAGCGTCTATGGGCAATTCCATTTGTTTTATTGTTAAACCGATTCGGAAACATCAAATGAAAATGACGCATTTCCCGTTCCTTTAATATGTCGGAATGAATTTTGGCAACTCCGTTGACACTGTAGCTTCCCACTATTGCGAGGTGAGCCATTTTGACAACTCCGTGCGCCGTAATCGCCATATCCTCTATCCTTTTCCAGTCACCGGGATACTTCTCCCAAACCGCTCTGCAAAACCTCTCATTAATCTCTTCAATAATCATATACATTCGCGGGAGCAACGGCTTAAATAAATGAATCGGCCATTTTTCAAGCGCTTCTGACAGTGTCGTATGATTCGTATAGGAAATTGTATGTACCGTGATATGCCAGGCATCTTCCCAGCTCATGTTCTCTTCATCAAGCAAAATCCGCATCAGCTCTGGCACAGCAAGTGCAGGATGGGTGTCATTAATATGAATGCTTACTTTTTTATGCAGGCTATATAATGATTGATTCGTTTTGCGGTAATTGTTCACTATGCTTTTTAAACTGGCACACACTAAAAAGTACTGCTGCTTCAGCCGTAATATCTTACCCTCGTCATGCGTGTCATCAGGATACAAAAATTCAGATACAGCTTCTGTTTCCCGTTTATAAGACAAAATATTGCCGCCGTGATAATGCGCATAAGGCTCGGCGTTCCAAAGTCTTAACGTGTTGACTGTGCCCGTATCATATCCGATGATCGGGATATCGTAAGGGACGGCGGTAATGATTGTTGCTTGTTCATGACGAAAATGCAGACGGCCGTTTTTTTCAGTCATATGCACCTCGCCCCAAAACGGCACGTCAACCGCCTGATCAGCATTTCTTACTTCCCATACATTTCCGTTTTTCAGCCATTGCTCAGGCAGCTCAACTTGATGCCCGTCAACAATCTTTTGTTCAAATAAGCCATGCTTATACCGAATACCCATCCCATGCCCAGGCAAATTTAACGAAGCCAGAGAATCTAAGAAGCAAGCAGCCAATCGCCCGAGACCGCCATTCCCCAACCCCGCATCGCTCTCCATATAAAGGATCTCGTCTAGACTGATGCCGATCTCTTTCAGACCCGCTTCCACTACATCCCGTATACCGAGATTCATTAAATTCTGTTCAAGGAGCTGCCCGAGAAGAAATTCAATCGACAAATAATATGTCTGCTTTCCGGAATTGGACCTGCTTCTTTCATTGGTCTGAATCCAATCAGCGCTGATGTACTCTCTAATCATATTGCCTAAGGTTTTATATTGATCAAGCTTGGAAGATTCTTGAAAGCTTTTCCCGCACGTCATTTCCAGACGCTTTAAAAATAAGGCTGCAAAGCGTTCTTTACTCGAGAACATCCCGTCCACTCCTTGTCACATGCTCGAAAATGCGCTGATATTGTTTTGCTGATTGTTTCCAGCTGTAATCTGTATTCATTGCAGTTTTCATGATGCTCTTCCATACATCCTTTTGGCGATAAAACGACAGCGCCCTCTCGATCGTAAATTTCAGATCATGAGCATTAAAGGCTGAGAACGTAAAACCGTTGCCTGTTCCCTCTTCCTCCCGGTAGGAACGGACTGTATCATAAAGCCCGCCCGTTTCTCTGACAATCGGAATAGTGCCATATTGAAGCGCAATCATCTGCCCCAGACCGCACGGCTCAAATTTCGAGGGCATCAAAAACAAATCTGAGCCCGCATAAATCTGATGGGCGAGCGGCTCATCAAACCCAATATACGCCCTGCATTTATCGTGAAATGCAAATTCAATGTACCGGAAGTAGTCCTCAAATTCCCGTTCCCCCGTACCGAGCACAATCAGCTGTATGTCTCTCTCCTCCAGCAGCTCGTGCATCATTCTCTTAACAAGATCAAGCCCCTTCTGTTTGGTCAGCCTTGTTACCATACTGATCAGCGGAATATCTTTTCGTACCGGAAGGCCCATCCGCTGCTGGAGCTTCGTTTTATTTTCTTCCTTTAAATCAAGATGTTCAGGATCGTAATGCACTTCAATATACGGATTGCTCTCTGTCTGATAGAAAGAGTCGTCAATACCGTTTAAGATCCCTGTTAAATCCTTTTCCCTATACTGCAAAACTGGCTCAAGCTGCTCGCCGTAATAAGGCGTTAAGATTTCATTTCTATAAGTCGGGCTCACCGTTGTTACATGATCAGCAGCAATAATCCCCGCTTTCATAAAATTAACAAATCCATTGCATTCTAATCTTTCATAATGAAAATGACTCATGTCCAGCCCGAGCAAGTCATGTGTCACCTCTGGCGGGAAAACACCTTGAAACTGCAAGTTATGGATCGTGAGCACACTTTTCATCTGCTCATAAAAGGGGTGCTTGCTGTATTCCTCTTTCAACAAGTAATTGACCATAGCTGTATGCCAGTCATGAGTATGAACGATATGAGCTTGAAAATTCACTGCTTCTGCCGCTTCCAGCACAGCTCTTGAAAAATAAGCAAACCGCTCTCCGTCGTCAAAATGCCCGTACAGGGAATCCCTTGAAAAATAATATTTATTGTCGATAAAATAATAATTCACACCATCTTCAGCCAAATGTTCAATTCCGCAATATTGCTGACGCCAGCCAACAGCAACTGTACATTCAGCTGTTTTCTTCATACGTTTTTGCCAGGCTTCAGGGATTTGACTGTATTTCGGCATGATCACCGCTACGTCGTTCCCAAGACGAGAAAGCACTTTGGGCAGCGCGCCGGCCACATCGGCCAAGCCTCCTGATTTTACAAACGGGGTACATTCTGAGACAGCAAATAACACCTTCAAGAATTCATCAACTCTCCTTGCACCAATCCTTTTTTTAATACGAGCGGCTGCTCCTCCGTTCCCGAGACTTCAGTCGCATTGCCGATTTTGACATCCTTATCAGCAATCACCTGCTCCAGCAAACAATTCTCACCAATCTGCGTTTTTTGCATAATAATGCAATTTTTCAGCTTCGTGCCTTTCCCGACATGCACCGCCCTGAACAAGATGCAGTTTTCGACCTCTCCCTCAAGCACACAGCCGTTTGCCACTAAAGAATTTCTAACGGTATTGTACTTCCCGTATTTTGTTGGGGGCTCATCCTTCACTTTTGTATAAATCGGCTGCTGTGGCAAAAACACCTGCTGCCAAAAACGCGGCTGAATAAGCTCCATGCTATGGGTATAATACTTTTCTACAGAATCAATAACGGCCGCATACCCCGAATATTCGTATGGGCAAATGGTCAATGCGGAAGCTTCTTTTTCAACAACTTCTTGAATGGTTCTATATCCTTTTTCAACATGTCCGTAGATCAATTCTTTCAAGAGTTTAGAAGACATGATATAGATTTGGAGCGACTGACCGTCCTGAAAGACCTCGGTAATGTCACAGCCCACCTCCTGATGTCTTTTTAACACATATTGAAATTGAATGTTGCATACAGTATGGCTGTTGGTGATGATGGCATATTGCTGTGTACTTCTATGAAAGTAATCGAGATGATCAGAAAACTGGCGGAATGAACCGAATTCATCATACTCATCATGCAAATGCGGTGACGGGAAAAAAAAGAGGCCGTCCTTTTTTCGGTGCAAATCCCATTCCTTCCCGGCTCCAAGATGATCCATAAGAGACCGGTAGCGATACTTCGGAAAAATCGCTACACTCCTAATATTTGCATTCACCATATTGGACAGCATAAAATCTATCAAACGGTACCTGCCAGCAAAAGGAATCGCACCAAGTGACCGCTGTGCGGTTAAATCCTGAAGAGAATGCTTATATGTGGTTTCATCTATAACACCTAACATTTGATTATTGATCAACTGATTCTGCCTCCTCTTCAGTCATTAAATCAATTCTTTCTCTACAAATTCCTCCGATACAAGCAGCACCTCCTGAATGTCTGTTTCAGATTTAATCACAGCGCCATCTGGAAGCACCAATCCCTTAGGCACGATGGCATTCTCAATCACGACATGCTCACCGATTGTCACATCCGGCATAATCACTGAACGCTTGACCGTTGCGTGCTTACCGACGGTGACCCCTTGAAAAAGAACGGAGTGAGACACATTCCCATAAACAACACACCCCTCATTCACAAGTGAGTCATGAACCTGCGCCTCAGGCGAAATAAATTGCGGAGGCTGATTCGGATTGACAGAGTAAATCTTCCAATTGCGTTCAAACAGCCCCAGTTCAGACTGGTCTTTCAGCAAATCCATATTGGCCTCCCATAAGCTCTGCACCGTTCCGACATCCTTCCAATATCCTTTAAACGGATAAGCGGAAAGCTTCTTTTTCTCCTCCAAAAGAAGAGGAATGATATCTTTGCCGAAGTCATGGCTTGAATACGGATTCCGGTCATCCATCTCAAGATATTGCTTCAAGAGGGGCCAATTGAAAATATAAATACCCATGGATGCCAAATTGCTCTTTGGGAATTTAGGCTTTTCATCAAAATGTGTGATGACCCCGTCTTCATTTGCTTTCATGATGCCGAATCGGCTTGCTTCTTCCCATCCCACTTCAATCACGGAGATGGTCACATCCGCTTTCTTTTCAATATGAAAATCAAGCATTTTGCCGTAGTCCATTTTATAAATGTGATCGCCTGATAAGATCAGCACATACTCGGGATCATATTGGTTCAGGTAATTAAGATTTTCATAAATTGCGCTTGCCGTCCCTTTATACCATTTCACTTCGGATGACTCAGCATAAGGAGGCAATACTGTAACGCCCCCATTGTGCCTGTCAAGGTCCCATGCACTGCCAATGCCAATATAGGAATTCAGCTCCAATGGCTGATATTGCGTTAAGATGCCTACTGTGTCTATGCCTGAATTCGAGCAGTTGCTGAGCGTAAAATCAATAATCCGGTATTTCCCCCCAAAAGATACGGCCGGTTTTGCCATATTTTTTGTTAATCCGCTGAGACGGCTGCCCTTCCCGCCGGCAAGGAGCATAGCCACACATTGTTTTTTCATTATTTTATCTCTCCTCTTTTTTTCACCGCCCGCATTATCGAAATGCCATAAGGGGGGATTGTCATCGTGATATAGTACGGTTTTTGATGAACAGCTCCAGATTTGGCTGCTAACGGCTTTTTATTCAATTGACCTGAGCCCCCATATTTTTCATTGTCACTGTTCAACACTTCGATATATTGGGTAAGAAAGGGAACGCCTACATCGTATTGATGATAGACCGAGGGTGTAAAATTACATAAGATGATAAGCGCCTCACCGTGCCGTCTGCCGTACCGAATAAAAGAGAAAATTGATTGCTCCTCATTGTGGACATCAATCCATTCAAATGATTGAGCACGATGGTCATTTTCATAAAGGATTTTGCTTTTTTGATAAAAGCGGAGAAGATCTTGAGTAAAAACACTTGCTTTCTGATGCATGGGGAAGGTGTTCAAGAACCAATCAAGCTGTTCTGTATCTTTCCATTCATCGAATTGAGCAAATTCCGAACCCATAAAAATGAGTTTTTTACCGGGATGAGCGGTCATATAACCGAGTAAAAGCCGATATTGGGCAAATTTCTGCCAATAGTCGCCAGGCATTTTATGAAGAAGTGATTTTTTCCCATACACGACTTCATCATGAGAAAATGGCAAGACAAAATGTTCACTAAAAGCATAAAGCAAGGAAAAAGACACGAGCTGATGGCAGTGCCGCCTTTGTTCAAAAGGCGTCTCCATGTATCTCAGCACATCATTCATCCAGCCCATGTTCCATTTAAAATGAAAGCCGAGTCCCCCTTCCTCAACAGAACCTGTTACTTGAGGCCATTCGGTGGAATCTTCCGCTATCATCATGACATGCGGATATGCCTCCCGCATTGTTTGATTCAGCTTCTTTAAAAATGCAACTGCATATGGATTCATATGGCGTTCAGCCTGATTTGGCCAATACAGCATATTGGCCACGGCATCGACCCTAAAACCATCTATATGATAGAATTCCGCCCAGTACAACGCATTAGAAATTAAAAAACTTTGAACTTCCGGTTTTCCTAAATCAAAGTTAGCGGTGCCCCACAGCCAGTTCTCCCGGTCACGCTCTTCTTGATATTCGTAAAGAGGCGCTCCATCAAACATATAAAGCCCATGAGAATCTTTACAAAAATGTCCGGGGACCCAATCAAGTATGACGCCGATGTTTGCCTGATGGCATTCATCCACAAACCTCATCAAATCATGAGGCGTGCCAAATCGGCTTGTCGGGCTGTAATACCCCGTTGCTTGATAACCCCAAGAGCGATCATAAGGATGTTCATAAACGGGCAGCAGCTCGATATGGGTAAACCCCTGCTCTTTGATATAAGGAATAAGAGACTGGCCTAATTCTTCATAGGAGTAAAGCGTGCCATCGGAATGCTTCTTCCATGAACCAAGGTGAAGCTCATAAATAAAAACCGGCTTTTCATATATCGTTTTATCTTTCTGCTTCTTTTGCCACTTTTGATCATGCCAGCTGTACCCTGCAAGATCGTAAGTAAGAGACGCCGTATTCGGTCTCACCTCTGAATAAAAAGCATACGGGTCTGCCTTCAGCATAGTCTTTCCGCTATTTGTCACGATTTCATACTTATATCGTTCCTTTTCTTTCAAACCTGGAACAAATAATGTCCAAATGCCGTTATCATTAACTTTTTGCATCACATGAAGCTCACCTGACCAACTGTTAAAATCCCCAGCCACTCGAACTTCTGACGCATGAGGCGCCCACACACAAAACTCATACCCGGTTTGGCCATTCAGCTCGCGATAATGCGAGCCAAACAGCTGATAGCTTTTAAACAGACTGCCTTCGTGAAAAAGATAAACATCATGTGCTGTTGGGCTGGCAGCGGCCATGTAATCATCCTTTCTGACATCATAGTTTTCATTTATATTATTTATTCGGAGAAATAAAAAAAAGCCCTTTCTAGAAAGCGCTTATATTTATTGACATAAAACTTCATTTTCTGAAGAAAAACAAGAGATATGGAGTTTTTTGTTGTAAATCTGATATAAAAATAAAAAACAAAATCAGATGTATATTATATCGTTTTAGGAAAATAAAAAAACCTTGCAGGATATGCAAGGTTTCAGGATGACCCGTACGGGATTCGAACCCGTGTTACCGCCGTGAAAGGGCGGTGTCTTAACCGCTTGACCAACGGGCCGTCATGGCGGAGAAGGAGGGATTTGAACCCTCGCGCCGCTTACACGACCTACACCCTTAGCAGGGGCGCCTCTTCAGCCACTTGAGTACTTCTCCATATGGCTCCACAGGCAGGATTCGAACCTGCGACCGATCGGTTAACAGCCGATAGCTCTACCACTGAGCTACTGTGGAATGTAATTGTCATGGTATGGTGGGCCTGAATGGACTCGAACCATCGACCTCACGCTTATCAGGCGTGCGCTCTAACCAGCTGAGCTACAGGCCCATGACGATATAGAAATGGAGCGGGTGATGGGAATCGAACCCACGACATCAGCTTGGAAGGCTGAGGTTTTACCACTAAACTACACCCGCGATTTTATTTGGGGCGATTGATGGGAATCGAACCCACGAATGCCAGAGCCACAATCTGGTGCGTTAACCACTTCGCCACAACCGCCAAAATATATATTTGTAAATGGTGGCTCGGGACGGAATCGAACCGCCGACACACGGATTTTCAGTCCGTTGCTCTACCAACTGAGCTACCGAGCCTTATGATTTAAATGGCGGTCCGGACGGGACTCGAACCCGCGACCTCCTGCGTGACAGGCAGGCATTCTAACCAACTGAACTACCGGACCATTTTGATTTTAATTGGTTGCACCCTTCGGGCGCTCCTTATTTAAAAGGATATATTTTTTGGTTGCGGGGGCAGGATTTGAACCTGCGACCTTCGGGTTATGAGCCCGACGAGCTACCGAACTGCTCCACCCCGCGATGATAAAATGTAAGGATATATATGGCGGAGGAAGAGGGATTCGAACCCCCGCGGGCTTTGACACCCCTGTCGGTTTTCAAGACCGATCCCTTCAGCCAGACTTGGGTATTCCTCCGTATTGTGGTGGACCTTGTAGGACTCGAACCTACGACCGGACGGTTATGAGCCGTCTGCTCTAACCAACTGAGCTAAAGGTCCTTTGGTAGCGGCGGAGGGGATCGAACCCCCGACCTCACGGGTATGAACCGTACGCTCTAGCCAGCTGAGCTACACCGCCAAATCATATATTGAAACCAAGTGGAGCCTAGCGGGATCGAACCGCTGACCTCCTGCGTGCAAAGCAGGCGCTCTCCCAGCTGAGCTAAGGCCCCAAGAATGGTCGGGAAGACAGGATTCGAACCTGCGACCCCATGGTCCCAAACCATGTGCTCTACCAAGCTGAGCTACTTCCCGATTTCATGTAAATCATGGCGCGCCCGAGAGGAGTCGAACCCCTAACCTTTTGATCCGTAGTCAAACGCTCTATCCAATTGAGCTACGGGCGCAAATGATAATGCCGAGGGCCGGACTTGAACCGGCACGGTAGTCACCTACCGCAGGATTTTAAGTCCTGTGTGTCTGCCAATTCCACCACCCCGGCGTGGATGGTATAGTTGGAGCGGAAGACGGGATTCGAACCCGCGACCCCCACCTTGGCAAGGTGGTGTTCTACCACTGAACTACTTCCGCAGAAATGGTGCGGATGAAGGGACTTGAACCCCCACGTCTGTAAAGACACTAGAGCCTGATTCTAGCGCGTCTGCCAATTCCGCCACATCCGCAACATATAAATGGTGAGCCATGAAGGACTCGAACCTTCGACCCTCTGATTAAAAGTCAGATGCTCTACCAACTGAGCTAATGGCTCTTCTTACAAGAGACTTGAATATTATATCATATAAAAGTGGTGCCGGCAAGAGGACTTGAACCCCCAACCTACTGATTACAAGTCAGTTGCTCTACCAATTGAGCTACACCGGCTCATATGTAAACATATTATGTATAGTAAATATGGTGGAGGATGACGGGCTCGAACCGCCGACCCTCTGCTTGTAAGGCAGATGCTCTCCCAGCTGAGCTAATCCTCCATAATTGCACTAACGTGCAATTGCTTGGCGGCGTCCTACTCTCACAGGGGGAAACCCCCGACTACCATCGGCGCTGAAGAGCTTAACTTCCGTGTTCGGCATGGGAACGGGTGTGACCTCTTCGCTATCGCCACCAAACAATTGAGAGTGTTCTCTCAAAACTAGATAACAGGTGTGACATCATTAGAAATTAGGTTAAGTCCTCGATCGATTAGTATCTGTCAGCTCCATGTGTCGCCACACTTCCACCTCAGACCTATCAACCTGATCATCTTTCAGGGATCTTACTTCCTTGCGGAATGGGAAATCTCATCTTGAGGGGGGCTTCATGCTTAGATGCTTTCAGCACTTATCCCGTCCGCACATAGCTACCCAGCGATGCCCTTGGCAGAACAACTGGTACACCAGCGGTGCGTCCATCCCGGTCCTCTCGTACTAAGGACAGCTCCTCTCAAATTTCCTGCGCCCGCGACGGATAGGGACCGAACTGTCTCACGACGTTCTGAACCCAGCTCGCGTACCGCTTTAATGGGCGAACAGCCCAACCCTTGGGACCGACTACAGCCCCAGGATGCGATGAGCCGACATCGAGGTGCCAAACCTCCCCGTCGATGTGGACTCTTGGGGGAGATAAGCCTGTTATCCCCGGGGTAGCTTTTATCCGTTGAGCGATGGCCCTTCCATGCGGAACCACCGGATCACTAAGCCCGACTTTCGTCCCTGCTCGACTTGTAGGTCTCGCAGTCAAGCTCCCTTGTGCCTTTACACTCTGCGAATGATTTCCAACCATTCTGAGGGAACCTTTGGGCGCCTCCGTTACCTTTTAGGAGGCGACCGCCCCAGTCAAACTGCCCACCTGACACTGTCTCCCCGCCCGATAAGGGCGGCGGGTTAGAAGGTCAATACAGCCAGGGTAGTATCCCACCGATGCCTCCACCGAAGCTGGCGCTCCGGTTTCCAAGGCTCCTACCTATCCTGTACAAGCTGTACCAACATTCAATATCAGGCTGCAGTAAAGCTCCACGGGGTCTTTCCGTCCTGTCGCGGGTAACCTGCATCTTCACAGGTACTATAATTTCACCGAGTCTCTCGTTGAGACAGTGCCCAGATCGTTGCGCCTTTCGTGCGGGTCGGAACTTACCCGACAAGGAATTTCGCTACCTTAGGACCGTTATAGTTACGGCCGCCGTTTACTGGGGCTTCAATTCGCACCTTCGCTTACGCTAAGCGCTCCTCTTAACCTTCCAGCACCGGGCAGGCGTCAGCCCCTATACTTCGCCTTACGGCTTCGCAGAGACCTGTGTTTTTGCTAAACAGTCGCCTGGGCCTATTCACTGCGGCTCTCTCGGGCTTGCACCCTAACAGAGCACCCCTTCTCCCGAAGTTACGGGGTCATTTTGCCGAGTTCCTTAACGAGAGTTCTCTCGATCACCTTAGGATTCTCTCCTCGCCTACCTGTGTCGGTTTGCGGTACGGGCACCTCTCACCTCGCTAGAGGCTTTTCTTGGCAGTGTGGAATCAGGAACTTCGCTACTAAATTTCGCTCGCCATCACAGCTCAGCCTTATGGGAAACGGATTTGCCTATTTCCCAGCCTAACTGCTTGGACGCGGATATCCAATACCGCGCTTACCCTATCCTCCTGCGTCCCCCCATTGCTCAAATGGTGAGGAGGTGGTACAGGAATATCAACCTGTTGTCCATCGCCTACGCCTTTCGGCCTCGGCTTAGGTCCCGACTAACCCTGAGCGGACGAGCCTTCCTCAGGAAACCTTAGGCATTCGGTGGAGGGGATTCTCACCCCTCTTTCGCTACTCATACCGGCATTCTCACTTCTAAGCGCTCCACCAGTCCTTCCGGTCTGGCTTCACAGCCCTTAGAACGCTCTCCTACCACTGTTCGAAGAACAGTCCGCAGCTTCGGTGATACGTTTAGCCCCGGTACATTTTCGGCGCAGAGTCACTCGACCAGTGAGCTATTACGCACTCTTTAAATGGTGGCTGCTTCTAAGCCAACATCCTGGTTGTCTAAGCAACTCCACATCCTTTTCCACTTAACGTATACTTTGGGACCTTAGCTGGCGGTCTGGGCTGTTTCCCTTTCGACTACGGATCTTATCACTCGCAGTCTGACTCCCAAGGATAAGTCATTGGCATTCGGAGTTTGACTGAATTCGGTAACCCGGTAGGGGCCCCTAGTCCAATCAGTGCTCTACCTCCAAGACTCTTACCTTGAGGCTAGCCCTAAAGCTATTTCGGAGAGAACCAGCTATCTCCAGGTTCGATTGGCATTTCACCCCTACCCACACCTCATCCCCGCACTTTTCAACGTGCGTGGGTTCGGGCCTCCATTCAGTGTTACCTGAACTTCACCCTGGACATGGGTAGATCACCTGGTTTCGGGTCTACGACCACGTACTCATGCGCCCTATTCAGACTCGCTTTCGCTGCGGCTCCGCATCTTCTGCTTAACCTTGCACGGGATCGTAACTCGCCGGTTCATTCTACAAAAGGCACGCCATCACCCGTTAACGGGCTCTGACTACTTGTAGGCACACGGTTTCAGGATCTCTTTCACTCCCCTTCCGGGGTGCTTTTCACCTTTCCCTCACGGTACTGGTTCACTATCGGTCACTAGGGAGTATTTAGCCTTGGGAGATGGTCCTCCCGGATTCCGACGGAATTTCACGTGTTCCGCCGTACTCAGGATCCACTCTGGAGAGAACGAAGTTTTGACTACAGGGCTGTTACCTTCTATGGCGGGCCTTTCCAGACCTCTTCATCTACCTCGTTCCTTTGTAACTCCGTATAGAGTGTCCTACAACCCCAAGAGGCAAGCCTCTTGGTTTGGGCTAATCCCGTTTCGCTCGCCGCTACTCAGGGAATCGCATTTGCTTTCTCTTCCTCCGGGTACTTAGATGTTTCAGTTCCCCGGGTCTGCCTTCTCATATCCTATGAATTCAGATATGGATACCACTCCATTACGAGTGGTGGGTTTCCCCATTCGGAAATCTCCGGATCAAAGCTTGCTTACAGCTCCCCGAAGCATATCGGTGTTCGTCCCGTCCTTCATCGGCTCCTAGTGCCAAGGCATCCACCGTGCGCCCTTTCTAACTTAACCGTTAAAAAGAATCACTATGTGATATCTTGTGTTACTAATTGAATGTGATGTCTACTGTTATCTAGTTTTCAAAGAACACGTTTCGAAGGAATGATCCTTCAAAACTAAACAAGACAGGGAACGTTCTGTTTATAAGACCCAAGGTCTTATATTCCGTAAATATCCTTAGAAAGGAGGTGATCCAGCCGCACCTTCCGATACGGCTACCTTGTTACGACTTCACCCCAATCATCTGTCCCACCTTCGGCGGCTGGCTCCATAAAGGTTACCTCACCGACTTCGGGTGTTACAAACTCTCGTGGTGTGACGGGCGGTGTGTACAAGGCCCGGGAACGTATTCACCGCGGCATGCTGATCCGCGATTACTAGCGATTCCAGCTTCACGCAGTCGAGTTGCAGACTGCGATCCGAACTGAGAACAGATTTGTGGGATTGGCTTAACCTCGCGGTTTTGCTGCCCTTTGTTCTGTCCATTGTAGCACGTGTGTAGCCCAGGTCATAAGGGGCATGATGATTTGACGTCATCCCCACCTTCCTCCGGTTTGTCACCGGCAGTCACCTTAGAGTGCCCAACTGAATGCTGGCAACTAAGATCAAGGGTTGCGCTCGTTGCGGGACTTAACCCAACATCTCACGACACGAGCTGACGACAACCATGCACCACCTGTCACTCTGCCCCCGAAGGGGACGTCCTATCTCTAGGATTGTCAGAGGATGTCAAGACCTGGTAAGGTTCTTCGCGTTGCTTCGAATTAAACCACATGCTCCACCGCTTGTGCGGGCCCCCGTCAATTCCTTTGAGTTTCAGTCTTGCGACCGTACTCCCCAGGCGGAGTGCTTAATGCGTTAGCTGCAGCACTAAGGGGCGGAAACCCCCTAACACTTAGCACTCATCGTTTACGGCGTGGACTACCAGGGTATCTAATCCTGTTCGCTCCCCACGCTTTCGCTCCTCAGCGTCAGTTACAGACCAGAGAGTCGCCTTCGCCACTGGTGTTCCTCCACATCTCTACGCATTTCACCGCTACACGTGGAATTCCACTCTCCTCTTCTGCACTCAAGTTCCCCAGTTTCCAATGACCCTCCCCGGTTGAGCCGGGGGCTTTCACATCAGACTTAAGGAACCGCCTGCGAGCCCTTTACGCCCAATAATTCCGGACAACGCTTGCCACCTACGTATTACCGCGGCTGCTGGCACGTAGTTAGCCGTGGCTTTCTGGTTAGGTACCGTCAAGGTACCGCCCTATTCGAACGGTACTTGTTCTTCCCTAACAACAGAGCTTTACGATCCGAAAACCTTCATCACTCACGCGGCGTTGCTCCGTCAGACTTTCGTCCATTGCGGAAGATTCCCTACTGCTGCCTCCCGTAGGAGTCTGGGCCGTGTCTCAGTCCCAGTGTGGCCGATCACCCTCTCAGGTCGGCTACGCATCGTTGCCTTGGTGAGCCGTTACCTCACCAACTAGCTAATGCGCCGCGGGTCCATCTGTAAGTGGTAGCCGAAGCCACCTTTTATGTTTGAACCATGCGGTTCAAACAAGCATCCGGTATTAGCCCCGGTTTCCCGGAGTTATCCCAGTCTTACAGGCAGGTTACCCACGTGTTACTCACCCGTCCGCCGCTAACATCAGGGAGCAAGCTCCCATCTGTCCGCTCGACTTGCATGTATTAGGCACGCCGCCAGCGTTCGTCCTGAGCCAGGATCAAACTCTCCGATAAAGTGTTTGACTGACTACGCACATCACTGTGCGATTTTATAATAAAACTTGAATTAACAGGTACGTTTTGTCTTGTTTAGTTTTCAAAGATCATCACCGCTCTCAATGAAGCAGCTTTACTAATATAACATTCAGCTCTCTGATTGTCAACAACTTTTTTTCAAAGTGTTTTGAGGCTTCTTGTTTTGTCTGCTGTTCATCAGCGACGTTTAATAATATAACACCTATAATTATTTATTGCAATAGTTTTTTTAAAAAAATCTATAAAACAATAAAACTGTAATCTTTTTTAATTCTATCTAACTTGTAATGCTTTTTAAAACATATATCTATTAATGAACATTTACCACAGGCAATATCATCTTGTTGTTTTAACCTTTTTCTTGTATAGTAGAAACGAACTAAATATCCGATAACCACAAGGGGAGCATAAAAGCTGAGAGTGAGCGGTTCCGTTCTGACCCTTTGAACCTGTTAGTTAACGCTGGCGTAGGGATGTGGCAAAGTCAAATGAATTGCAGATTGTAAAGCAGTGCGTGGAACTTTCCTATCCTTCCGCGTGCTGCTTTTTTGTTGTCCTTTTGGATTGTCTATCGATGGAAGGGGATTTTAATGGCTCAATCAAGACAACTGGTTCGACTTATTGAAATTGCAATCATGACTGCTGCTGCTGTCATTTTAGACATCGTTTCCGGAATGTTCCTCCGTATGCCTCAAGGAGGATCGGTATCCATCATGATGATTCCGATTTTTTTGATTTCATTTCGCTGGGGAGTTAAAGCAGGTCTTACCACCGGTCTATTGACAGGTCTTGTTCAAATTGCGATTGGAAATCTATTTCTTCAGCACCCTGTTCAGCTATTGCTTGATTACATTGCAGCGTTCGCCGCTGTTGGAATAAGCGGCTTTTTCGCTTCCGCTGTCCGCAAATCAGCTTTATCAAAAGCAAAAGGAAAATTGATTGTATCAGTGATTTGCGCAGTTTTTATCGGCAGTTTTCTGCGTTATGCTGCACATGTGATTTCAGGGGCGGTATTTTTCGGCAGCTTTGCACCAAAAGGAACGCCGGTATGGATTTACTCATTAACTTATAATGCTACTTATATGATTCCATCATTCATCATCTGTGCGATTGTCCTTTGTTTATTGTTCATGACAGCTCCGCGCTTGCTGAAAACTGAAAAAGCTTAATCTAACAACCCCCAGCGGCCATTCCGCTGGGGGTTGTTTTCTATCTTCTGTTAAGCAGATTTTTTAATGAAGCAAGATCCGGCCAACCGAATCCTATTTCTTTCAAGCTTTCTCCTGCGATTTCAAAACTATCCTCGGCTGCTCTTTCAGGTGAAAACGACTGATAAAATGTAAACGAAGGATTCTCTTCTACGACCCAAACAAACATGCTCGTAAAGCCATGATCAAGCAAAAAATCTGCTCCCTTTGTCAAAAGTGCTCTGCCTGCACCTTGCCGCTGTTTTTCTTCTAAAAGGTAAATGGCATATAACTCACCGTCATAGCCTTTCTGCTCTGTACGAATAGGACCAAAAGATGCAAAGCCGAATACTGAACCTTTATCATCTTCTGCCACAAAAACCCCCTTTAAGGAACGGGTTTTCCATTTGGCTTCAAAATCCTTGTAGTTTAAACCATTTAAATATTCAGCCGAGACAATGCCGCTGTATGTTGTCACCCAGCTGTCAACGTGCACTTTTGCGATGGCCTTTATATCATCTATTCGTGCTTCTCTTATAGTCACCATTCATTCTCTATTCCTTTCCGCAATGGTTATTCAGATTTTTGAACAGGTTTTGTTTCTTTTAATTCATTTGTCAGTTCGTTGATGCTCTGTTTGATGTTGCCTTTTCCTGAAAAGTTCTCAATCATTTCCTTTACGTCGATTCCCGAAGACGCTTTTAAGCTTTCTTGTAAGCTGGACATTAAGTTTGTCGCATAGCTTGTGACTTTGTTGGCACCGCTTGAATCACCGCTGCCTCCTGTATCAACGACGGTGATCTTATCAATATTTGAAAGCGGTGCTGATACCTGTTTCGCGTATTCCGGAAGCATTTTGACAATCATATCGAAAATTGCAGCCTGACCGTACTGCTCAAAGGCAGCGGCAATTTTTTCTTTCGCTTCCGCTTCAGCAAGACCTTTTAAGCGAATAACCTCGGCCTCTGTCTCACCTTTTGCTTTTTCCGCTTCTGCTTTTGCAAGACCGTCAATTCTGACCCTTTCAGCTTCAGCCTTCGCCATCGCTTCTATGCTGTATTTCTTGGCATCGGCTTGGGCGAGCTGTTTGGCTTTTTCAGCAGCGGCAGATTGCTCAACTGAATAGCGGTCTGCATCGGCTTTTTTCTTCACTTCAGAATCATACTGGCGTTCACGGCGAAGTATTTCTTTTTCTTCTAATTCAATTTGTTTTTGCCGTTCTATAATCTTGACCTGCATTTCCTGCTCTGTGACCTGCTGGCGTGCTTTAGCTGTTTCCAAATCGTATGCCTGGTCAGCGTTGGCTTTTGCTGTATCTTGATCTCGCCGGTATTCAGCCATTTTAAGCTGATTGATTTTTTCAGCTTCCGCAATTTCCGTCGCTCGTTCAAGCTCTGATTTTTTGGCTTCTTTATCGGCTTCCGCCCGCTTAATTCTTGTTTCTTTATCAGCCTCTGCGGTTGCAATGTCAGCATCACGTTTTACCTGCGCAATTCTAGGTTTACCTAGTGATTCAAGATAGCCGTTTTTATCACGGACATCTTTAATGGTAAAGGAGACAATCACAAGACCCATCTTAGCGAGATCCTGTGAAGCGACACGCTGCACTTCTTGGGAGAATTTTTCGCGGTTTTTATAAATTTCTTCTACTGTCATAGACCCGAGAATGGAGCGAAGGTGGCCCTCCAGTACTTCACGCGCCTCCTGCTCTCGGTCTTCTTTTGACTTTCCTAAAAATTGTTCGGCTGCTGTGGCGATTTCTCCGATCGATCCGCCGATTTTAATAATTGCAGTTCCGTCCGCCATTACAGGCACACCTTGCTCTGTATAAACTTCAGGAGTCGATACATCGAGTTTGCTTGATAACAGACTTAACGGCTCAGCCTGCTGAAAAACCGGAAGAACAAAGGTTCCTCCTCCGCGAACAATCTTCAGGCGGTTGCCTCCCTCATCAACATGAACATTTTTATTTCCAAGATAGCTTCCTGTAACAATTAACGCTTCATCAGGCCCTGCCGTACGATATTTTGTAATAAATACCGCTATAAGTGCAATGAGTAAAAAGAATACAACTCCGATGACGATGATAATCGGCATTGTCATATGACATTCCTCCTTGTTTTATAAAGGTTCATGCGGAGTGACTGAAAGAACTCCGTTTTTGACATCCACAACTAAGACGACTGTTCCGTAACTGATCTGTTCATTTTCAAAGCTGATCGCCGATTTTGAGATCGTACCGCCTATCCCTTCAATCAGCACTTCTCCAAATCCATCAACCGGTACAGCGGTTATGACTTTTCCGAGTCTTCCTCTAAGATCATCTTCCCGATAAGTCAATGATTCTTCTGCCGATGATAAAGGGACAAGCACAAATAAATGGAGCATTATCACCAGCAGCACTGAAAGAAGACAGGATAATAGAGCAATAATCAGGCTGGAGAGGGGGAAAACTGTTTCGCCTATATATCCAGATGCGGAGAAAAATGTGAAAAATGAGAGCACCAATGTCGGGTTTAAAAATGGAATACCTTCTAACAGCCCTTCAAACACATCTCCGAAAAATAAAAATAGCAGCGTAAGGCTTCCGGCTATGATAAGGGTGTAAAGGTAAATCGTTTGGACAGGAACACCGTATAACTCCAATTTTCTCATCCTTTCTAAGCTGCTACTTTAACCGACGGCCGTCGTTACCTTTTATACGAGACACACAAGGAAAGGTTTCAAAATGTTTCGATAAATGCTCCCGACACAGTGCTTTATACATGATAAATGCCCTTATATATGGTAATGTTTTTTCAGGAGGAGATATGATGAGTATCTTTAATGAAGCCAGATTAGAAACATGGAATGAAGTCAAAGGACTTTCCGATGAAAAGCTGAATCAAAAGCCTTCTTCTGATGAATGGAGTATACGGGAAGTTCTTGATCATTTGAAGAAAATTGATATGACCGCCCAAAACATGCTGAAAGAACGAGTAAAGGAAGCGCCTATTAAGGAAATTGGGGAAAAACCGCTTACGGCTGCACAGGATAGAAGCAATAAACGGAATGCGCCCGCCCATCTTGAACCAGATCATAATTTTATTTCAGGCAGCCAAATGAAACGGGAGCTTGATGTTGTAAGGGAGCAGTTAACAGCTGTTATTGCATCTCTTAAAGAAGAAGATTTCGAAAGAGTATTGCCGCATCCCTTGTTTCAAGAGCTGACCGTCAGACAATGGATCGATTTTATCGGCCATCATGAAAAACGCCACCTTAGCCAGATCAAAGAAATTAAAGAGAAAATAGAAAGAGTCTGATTTAATCAGACTCTTTCTGCTTTTTGTTTAATGTTCCGCTGATAGGAATGAACGATTATTTCGTCACCTGCATACACGGCACCAGGTCTCTCGACAATACATACAATACCTCTTATCCCCAACGCATGGCGGACAAAAGCCGGTGCAAGCTTTGGCTTGTCCGGATAATAAGACTGGATGACTTCACCCGGCTGGATACACGGGTCATTTTCTCCCTCACACAGTAAAGCGGCGCCGCTCGGAAATATAAGCCGGCTTCCTTCTTTTAATGTTGTGAAATCAGGTATACCGCTGATTGCAACATTTGCACCGAGCCATTCTGGAAAAATACTCGGGACGCCCATTTTTAAAGCAATTTCGTCACATTCTTCTGTTGAAACAATTGAGATTTGCCTGCGATTAAAAATCTCTGTTCCTCTTGAAAACATCGGCTCTCGGGCCCCAGCTTTTTTTGTCAGGCCGAAATGCAAGTCACCGGGAATGCCGCCATAATCAAAATCGAGCTTGTCCATTTGTTTTGTTACAAAGCTTTCTGTATCTGCAACATATAAGCCTTCCGTTTTTGCAGTCATGCGTTTCCACATAAGCTTGCACCGTCCTTTGTCTTTAGGATTGTCACTTATGTTCAATTATCCAAAAAAATCCCGCTCTGTAAAGGAGCGGGATTATCGCATTATACAGTTTTTGGCGTAAGATTAAAGCAGCGTTTGTAGATCCAGTTATATGCTTTCTCATTTAAATCTCTAGGATTTCCGAAGGTTTGCGGATCTTTCATTGCTTCTTTTGACAAGCGCTCGATCATGTCAGGTGATACCCCTTGTTCTTCTAAAGTCGGTACTTCTAACTCTTTCACAAGATCGTACATCCAGTTGACAGATGCTTTTGCAGCTTCTTCTGTTGTCATCTGGCTTGTATCAATACCGAACGCTTTTGCGATGCGGGCGAATTTCTCTGGATAGCCCTTCCAGTTGTATTCCATAACAGGGCCCATCATTGCCGCTACACATTGGCCGTGAGCGACCGGGATAATACCGCCAAGTGTTTGGCTCATGGCGTGAGCAGCACCCGCTGATTCACTGCCGTAAGAAAGACCTGCAAGCATAGCAGCCTGTGCCATTCCGTATCTAGCTTCGAGATCTTCTCCGTCAGCAAAGGCTCTCTTAATGTAGTGAGCGGCATATTCAATCGCCATCAAAGCCACTGCGTCTGTAATCGGCTGTGCAAATTTCATTGTGTAGCACTCAATGGCGTGAGCAAGAGCATCAATCCCCGTCATTGCTGTTACGTGCGGCGGCATTGAGACGTGAAGCTCTGGGTCAATCACAGTCAAATGAGCGGCAATCAGCGGACCGCCTGTGTTAAATTTGAATTCTCTTTCTTCATCTGTAATAACCGCCCATTGCGTTACCTCTGAGCCTGTTCCAGCGGTTGTCGGAATTGTCGTTAGCGGAGGAATGCGGTTTTCCAGCGGTTTTTTTCCTTCAGCTGCTTCATAATCAAGTACGCTTCCCTCGTGAGTCGCTTCTACTCCAATGGCCTTCGCTGTGTCCATGGAGCTTCCGCCTCCGACTGCCACCAAGCCGTTGCAGTTCTCTTTTTTGTACAGCTCGGAACCTTCATTTACAAGCCGTACAGGAGGGTTTGGCTCAACTTTATTAAAGAGCACCACTTCAATGCCTGCCTCTTTTAATGACTCAATCACAGGATCTACAACGCCCGCTTTATAAATTCCCGGGTCTGTAACAAGCAATGCTTTTGAAACACCCAGTCCAGCTACTTCTTTTCCTGCGTGATTGATGGCGCCAATTCCGTGCTTAATCACAGTCGGAATTTCAAAAGTGTGAAATTTATGCATGCTTTCTACTTTCATATTTAATGTCATAATCAATCTCCCCCTTTTATGAATTGAACCAATTAACCGCTGCCGGTTTTGTGTTGCGATATACATGTTTGACTTCTGTATACTCTTCAAGCCCTATTTTTCCAAGTTCCCGTCCGAATCCGGATTGCTTATAGCCGCCCCATGGCGCCTGTGCAAAGTACGGATGGAAATCGTTAATCCAGACCGTCCCCATTCTCAAACGGGCTGCTACACGTTCGCACTTTTCAATATCTTTCGACCATACAGCTCCGGCCAATCCGTAAATCGTATCATTCGCCAGTGAGATTACTTCTTCTTCAGAACTGAATGTCTCGACTGTTAATACCGGCCCGAATACTTCTTCCTGAACAATTCTCATGTCAGATGTACAGTTTGAGAAAATGGTAGGTTCATAGAAAAAACCATTTTGAAGTGCAGGATCTTCCGGACGTTTGCCGCCAGTCTCCAGTTTTGCACCTTCTTGCAGTCCGATCTCTACATATTTTTCAACCTTTGCTCTGTGCTCCGCGGAAATGAGCGGACCGCTTTCTGTCTCTTCGTGAAAACCGTTTCCGAGTTTAATGCGTTTCGCCCGTTTGACAAGCTCTGCTAAAAATTGATCATGAATGTCTTCTTCTACAAGCAATCGGGACCCGGCGGAGCATACTTGGCCGGCGTGGAAAAATACAGCGTTTAGCGCCTGATCAACCGCGACTTCCAGGTCTGCGTCTTTGAAAACGATATTTGGATTTTTCCCTCCAAGCTCAAGCGCGATTTTTTTGACGTTGCCGCTTGCCGCCCGCATGATTTTTTTGCCTGTTTCAATTCCGCCTGTAAAGGAAATTAAGTCAACGTCTTTGTTTACAGCAAGCTCATCACCCACTGTGGCGCCCGGTCCCAACACAAGGTTTGCGACACCTATCGGAACTCCGGCTTCCTCCATCAGCTTAAAGACTTTCATTGTCGTCAGCGGTGTGATCTCACTCGGCTTCATGACAATTGTATTGCCTGCCGCTAAAGCCGGGGCGATTTTCCAGCTTGCTTGCAGAAGCGGATAATTCCACGGCGTGATTTGTCCGCATACGCCAATTGGCTCCCTGATGATTTTGCTTTCTGAATCAGGGATTGGAGATGAGATGATCTCTCCTCCATCTTTATCTGCCAGACCAGCATAATACTGAAAAACATTGGCGATATCGTCCATATCGGCTTTGCTTTCCTCAAGAGTTTTTCCCGTATCAAGGGATTCGAGCTCGGCCAGCTCGTCTAGATCGCGTCTGATTAATTCCGCAATTTTCAGAACTATTTTTCCGCGTTCAAGCCCTGAAAGAGAAGGCCATTCTCCTGCGTCAAAAGCTTTTCGTGCGGCAGCAATTGCTTTAACGGCATCCTCACGTCCGCCCTCGCTAACTGTTGCAATTTCTTCTTGATTAAATGGATTAATAATACTGCGGACCTGCCCTTTTTCGGCACTGATCCATTCACCGTCAATGTATAATGTTTGACTCATCTAAGTCCTCCTTGACGAAAATAAAGTTTGTTAAATAAAAATTTAATGTTTTTAACAACCTTAATCTAACATATGGTTTTTAAACTGTCAAAGCCCTCATTGTGATTTTTCGTTTTGACTTTTCTCTAGGTTTCGATAAGATAAAGAACATAAAGAAATGACTTAACGAATTTAATTTTCTAAAGGAAAAGAGGGTCAGTATGGATGAAAATCCAGAATTTGCAGCTATAGAACAGGCACGGGATCTCGTTATTGACTCCATTGCTGAAACAATGGATCTTTACGGAATTACCCGAAGTGTCGGGATATTATATGGAACGATGTACATGCGGGACGAGATGACGCTTGACGAAATGCGGGAGGAGCTGCAAATGAGCAAACCCAGCATGAGCACAGGTGTCAAAAAGCTGCAGGATTTAAATGTCGTGAAAAAGACATTTCACCGAGGCATCCGCAAGCACACATTTGTAGCCGAAAAAGATTTCTTTAAATTTTTCACAAATTTCTTTCCGCCAAAATGGGAACGGGAAGTTCAGGTGAATGTATCAGCAATTGAAGAAGCTCAGGCTGATTTACAAGAGGTATTGCAAAAGGAAACGCTCAGTGAGGAAATGAAGAATGAAGCGCAGCGTTTATACGAGCAGCTGGAAAGTTCTAAAGCCTACTACGATTGGCTGAAACGTCTTGCTGAATCAGTGCAGAGCGGAGAGATTTTTAAATTTATACCAATTGAAACAAAATAATCAAGAAACGTCTGGAAAACCGGACGTTTTTTTGTTTTTTCACTTTAATTACTACGAATTTTAAAAATACGGGAAAAACACCCCATTTACTTCCATTTTATTTGATGGTAATTTTATGTAGGTAAAATTTGTATTTGGCCTTTTAAGAGGAGGTGGAAAGCAGAGACAGGCCTTTAATCTTTATCAATTATTAGGGGGAATTTTTGTTATGAAACGCAAGTTATTATCTTCTTTAGCTATCAGTGTATTAAGTCTCGGTTTACTCGTTTCTGCACCTTCAGCTTCATTTGCAGCTGAATCTAAGTCATCTTCTGCTCATACTGAGTCTACGATGAGAACTCAATCAACAGCTTCATTGTTTGCCACAATTACAGGAACGAGCAAAACAGAATGGTCTTTCTCTGATATTGAATTGACATACCGTCCAAACACGCTTCTCAGCCTTGGCGTAATGGAATTTACATTGCCAAGCGGATTTACAGCAAATACAAAAGATACGATGAACGGAAATGCATTGCGCGAAACACAAATCCTCAATAACGGTAAAACAGTAAGAGTACCTCTGGCTCTTGATTTATTAGGCGCTGGTGAATTTAAGTTAAAACTGAATAACAAAACACTTCCTGCCGCTGGTACATATACTTTCCGTGCAGAAAACAAATCACTGAGCATCGGAAATAAATTTTACGCGGAAGCCAGCATCGATGTGGCTAAGCGCAGCACACCTCCGACTCAGCCATGCGGCTGTAAGTAATCCCAGAGGGCCGGCTTTATGCCGGTCTTTTTTACGTTTATTGACTTCTTTCTCCCGCTTTTCCCTCTATTTCCAGCTATCTTTTCACTTGTTTTAAATTTAAATTGACAAACACTAGAAACAGGAGTAAATTCTTGAGTGTTCAATTTCATAAAGTCTCTTTTACCGCTTAATCAAAAACGAACGGGGAAACCAATGATTGGCTGTTTCACAAAACGGCCTTGGGGTGAATCTTACGTAGTAAGAAGGGGTACTCTGAATCCCTAATCCGACAGCTAACCTCGTAGGCGTATACAGAGAGGAGGTCTATTGTGACCATTCTTTGTAATGGTCTTTTTTACTTCAAAACGCTAATTTTATTAAGGGAGTCTTGAACATTGGGAAGAATAAAAAACAAGCAATTTGCCGTAATCGGGCTTGGACGGTTCGGGGGAAGCATTTGCAAAGAGCTTCACAGAATGGGCCATGAGGTCCTTGCCATTGATATTAATGAAGAAAAGGTCAATGCCTTCGTTTCCTACGCAACCCATGCGGTCATTGCCAATGCCACTGAAGAAAACGAATTGCTTTCACTGGGAATTCGTAATTTCGAATATGTCGTTGTTGCTATTGGGGCGAATATTCAAGCGAGCACACTGACCACTTTGCTATTGAAAGAGCTTCACATTCCAAATATTTGGGTGAAGGCTCAAAATTATTATCACCATAAGGTGCTGGAAAAAATCGGCGCCGACCGCATTATTCATCCAGAAAAGGATATGGGCGTTAAAATCGCACAAAGTCTCTCTGATGAAAATGTCTTGAATTATATCGACTTATCCGATGATTACAGTATTGTTGAGCTGCTGGCAACACGAAAACTGAATTCCAAATCCATTCATGATCTGAATGTTAGAGCGAAATACGGATGTACCATCCTGGCAATTAAACATAATGGAGATGTTCGCCTTTCTCCTGCACCGGAAGAGATGATTTACGAACAAGACTGCCTGGTGATGATGGGTCATAAAAAGGATATTAAACGCTTCGAAAACGAAGGGATGTAGACAAAGGTGAGACTTCATAAGGAAACTGTAATCAAGTGGGTTCGTTTTTCTCCCCCGCAAGTGCTTGCGATTGGTTTTTTTCTTACTATTATTATCGGCTCTCTTTTGTTAAAGCTCCCGATTTCTACTGCGAAGCCGTTGTCATGGATAGATGCTCTTTTTACAGCGGCTTCTGCCACTACTGTTACCGGGCTTGCAGTTGTTGACACTGGGACAGAATTTACGGTGTTCGGGCAAACTGTCATCATGGGTCTGATTCAAGTCGGCGGGCTTGGCTTTATGACATTTGCTGTTCTGATCGTCATGATTTTAGGAAAAAAAATCGGATTGAAAGAACGAATGCTGGTCCGGGAGGCCTTAAACCAGCCGACAATCGGCGGCGTGATAGGCCTTGTCAAAGTCCTGTTTCTGTTTTCAATCAGTATCGAATTGATCGCCGCACTGATCTTATCCATCCGGCTTGTGCCCCAGTATGGCTGGGCGTCGGGATTGTTTGCCAGTCTGTTTCACGCGATATCCGCTTTTAACAATGCCGGTTTTTCTTTGTGGCCAGATAATTTAATGAGCTACGTTGGTGATCCTACAGTCAACCTTGTCATTACTTTCTTATTTATCACAGGGGGAATCGGGTTTACGGTGCTTTTTGACATCCTGAAAAATCGGCGTTTCAAAGCCTTTTCATTACATACGAAACTGATGCTTGCGGGAACGTTCATTTTAAATATTGCTGCTACGCTGATCATCTTTATTTTAGAGTACAGCAACCCCGGCACGCTTGGTTCCTTGCATTTACCAGATAAACTGTGGGCTTCGTATTTTCAGGCAGTGACGCCGAGAACCGCGGGCTTCAACTCTGTGGACTTTGGCAGCATGAGAGAAGGCACCATTGTATTTGTCCTGTTGTTGATGTTTATTGGAGCAGGAAGCGCCTCAACGGCGAGCGGTATTAAGCTGACTACTTTCATTGTGATTTTAATGTCTGTCATCGCTTATTTAAGAGGGCAGAAAGAAACAGTTATTTTCCGCCGTACCATAAAATATCCGATCATCGTTAAGGCCTTAGCAGTCAGTGTTATCAGCTTGTTCATCGTCTTTATAGGTATTTTTGTCCTGACCATTACAGAACAAGCGCCGTTTATCCAGATTGTTTTTGAAACCTTTTCCGCCTTCGGAACGGTCGGACTGACAATGGGGCTGACTCCCGAACTGACAACAGCGGGGAAATGCATCATTATTGCGATTATGTTCATCGGAAGAATCGGTCCGTTGACGTTTGTTTTTTCATTTGCGAAAACAGAAAAATCAAATATTCGTTACCCTGACGGCGAGGTGTTTACTGGGTGATGTTAAAAAAATCCGGCATATTACATGCCGGATTTTTTATGATTCAATATGAGATTGATTTTGTCTTTTTTCCTGCTCCGCGATGATATCATTATCTTCCGCGTTATCACGCGTCACTTTTTGTGTAAGGATCGCGCCGACCGCAACAAGGATCATCACTGCAATGTAGTAGCCTTTTTCATTGAGTTCGAGATTATCAGCGTTATAGAGTCCAATACAAAACAAAAATACTCCCGCAAAAAAAGTGAAATAAGCTAATACAGTAAAGGCAACCGTGTTTCTCCGTCTATATTTCTGCACCTTTGTTCCCTCCTGAAGCATAGTTATTAAGTGATAACTTCCGTGGAATATTATACCTCAAATTCCCCTGAATGGAACAAAAAAATAAAAATACCAGGAAAAACGGCTCAGGTTGCTTCCTTTATTTCAACAGCTGAGTCATCAATCCAGCCGACCAGTTTATTATTGACTTGGAATTGGTACCATACGGACTGGCCTTTCTGTTTTTTAGATACAACTTTTATATCTTTACCAACGTAAGATTGCGCAGAGGTCAGCTTAATGGATTGTTCATCAGTAGAAGGCTTAGACCATACATCTTGAACGGCGCTGTCTTTGATGGCCCCTTTTAAATCCACAGCTTTCAGAGATGGATTCACCTCATCGTATTTATCTAAATCATACTTTTCCACAATGGCACTGATTTTGCCAGCATAGTCCGGGTCTGTGGCATAACCTGATGTTTGAAGAGCGCCTGCCGCTTCTTTATAATCCTCAGCTTCAAGCACCGGCTTATACTTCTTTTTATTCCACGATGTGCCTTGGACAAATAATTTGGCGTGATCATCCATTGATTCAAAAAACGTGCTGTATTTGCGGAATTTCGCGCGGATTGTTTTTCTTTCCCCTTTTTCAAATTCATCTGTTTCCATGGTGACGTGATGTCCTTTATAATTTCCTTTTACACCAAACAGGTTGTTGGCTTTAGAGGCAAGCTCGCTGTTTCCCCAGTCAGATTCGAGTATGGCCTGAGCAATCGTAATGCTGGGAAGAACATGATATTTTTCATATAAAATTTGAGCATGTCCGGAAAGGCTGTCAATAAATACTTGCTGTTCATCAATTTCTTCCGGTTCTTTGGCTGTTTCAATTGGCTTTGAGAGAGTTGTCGCTAAAACAAACAAGGCTAGCGGAATCGATACAACGAAAAATAGAGAGATCAAGAGTCTACGTTTTTTCAGTTTTTTTCGGGCCATGAAAACCTTCCTTCGATTTAAAAGATTACGAGTGTAAAGTATCTACCTTTAAGAATTTTACTTGTACTTCTAATATTTTTCAATTCTTTAGGGATAAAGTTTGAGAGAGAATACACAAAAAGCCTTCCCCATCAAGGGAAAGGCAGTGATCAAGTATCTATTTTTGTAAGACCGTGCTGTTTAAAATGTCTGAGCGCATCACGATATTCTTGATCATGTATGACTTTATGAGATTTTACCGCAGCCTTTGTCAATCCATGTGAGGAAACAGCCGGTTTTTCCGGAGCTGGTTTTCCTTTATCATGAGGCTTATGAGCCAGCTTGTGTCCCATCCCTGTGGCATTCATACAAAACGATAAACAAACGAGCAGCACGCTCAGGATAAAAGAAATCAAAAAGAGATCATGATAGGCAGTCATCATCGCATCCTGCATTGATCCATTTTGTCTGGCAGCATCCTTTTTCGTGAAATAGCCGATCAGGATAGGCACACCCATATAGATAAACAATCTTAAAAACTGAACAGCTGTCATTCTTTTGACCAGATCAGGAAGCGGGCCGCCCATTGCGGCTCCCATTAGTCCTGCTGCGACCGTCAGACCGGTTCCTGCTGCCAGCATAATGAACAGCGCCGCAAACACATAGAGAGATGATTGATACTGCATATGAAGCCATTGAACATTCACAAAAACGAGAATGAGAGAACCTATAATCCCCAGTATCCCTGGTCCGACTTTATCATATAACAGAGCACTCGCAATAGCCGCGATGGCCACTCCGATCAATAGAGTCATGTTTAAAAGAATGAGATGATCTCGGGAAATATCATACATTTGACGAAGCAAGCCTTGAAAAGCTGCCAGGCTGACAGCTACCGTAATCGTTCCTGCCGCTATGATAAATAAACCGAGCACAGGTTTAGGCAGCAGCATCTGTTTAATAGAGATGAAAGGGTTTTTCACCTTATATTCTACAATGAACAGAATGATGAGCAAACATAAAGCAACCCCAAAACCAGCCCGTACATAACCTGATGAAAAGCCCCATTTTTGCAGAATAATAAATGTAAACGCTGAGGTTGCGGCCACACATACAGATAAAATGATTCCTGCTCTGTCGAGTGATGACTGTTCCTTTTCTACTACCCCATGATGCTCATCATAGAGAAAGAAATAACTCACTGCGATGCCGATCAAAGACAGTGTGCCAAAGGTAAAAAACAGCCATCTCCAGTGGCCGTAGCTCAACGCGATCGTTCCTAGAATCGAACCGATAATAACAGAGCCATAGAACCCGCCGATAAGTACCAGTAATGCGTAATTCCGGCGTTCAATCGGAAATGACAGAACAAGCATCGGAATCATAATCATCAGCATGACACCTGTAGCCGCTCCCTGTAAAAAGCGTCCTGCCGCCATCCATGCAATATCGCTTGAAAATGCGAAGAGCAGAGAGCCAAGTATAAAAACGGGTAATGAAGCCAGATAGATCGGACGGGCGCCGAATTTTTTCCTTAGCAGCGGCCCTGCCGGAACTAATAAAGCGAAGGCCATATTGCCGATCAATATTGGATTTACTGATGTGAAGTCACTTGTTCCAACCGTCTTCTGAACAAGGCCTTGAACTGACGACAATGCCGTGTTAGACATCAATCCCGGCCCGACCGCTAAAACAGCGAGCAAAGAAATCACCCAATAGTGTTTTGTCTTCATGTTGTCATTCCTTCCTGTATGAATACATAAGAACACTTCTTTTTTTGAATACAAAAGAAGCTAATAGATTTTGGAATGCCATTAGCTTTTATTCTGGTTCTCTCCCCATCACGGGAAATGATATGATTTTATGATGATATGTGAAAAAATGAGCATATACTCAAACATTATTCCAAATCGATTGTGTTTTGTCAATGGCGCATATTTCAAGCACAAAACAAAAGCCTGAACACCTTTTGCACGGTATCGTGACTTATGAGTCCCTGCTTGCTCCCTCAAGCGATTCAAAGTAGGCCGTTTTAAAAGTTCACCAGAAAATCCTTCCAGTCTTCGTCTTAGGTCATGACGCACCTTTCAATTCACTGTTTTTATCAAAATTCCAACTAATAAACTCGAATAAGATGGACCGCACAATTTTTTTGTGTTCACTAGGCGTTTACCGCCTCTAAATTGCATATGGGTAAATACCATGAACTAATCTGCGAAATACCAATGCTAGTCAATTCTAAATGATCCGCGAGGTAAAAACGAATGGAACTGTATGAGTATATCGAAGAAATGTTTAGCGGCTTGAAAAATCCATCGGTTAAAGATTTGGCAGCTTCTTTAAAACAAATTCCAAACGCGGCAGAATTAAGTCAACGATATATAAAGGAGCCAGACCAGTACGCTTACGGCCAAAATGCCATTTATAGAAACAATCAATTAGAAATGATCTTGATTCACATTCCCCCAAACAAGGAGACAGCAGTCCACGATCATGGCCAATCCATTGGTTGTGCAATGGTGTTAGAAGGAAAACTTCTCAATTCTATTTATCGCTCAACCGGCGATCATGCAGAACTCTCCAATTCATATTTTGTCCACAAAGGAGAATGTCTTATTTCAACGAAAGGGTTAATTCACAAAATGTCCAATCCTACTTCCGAACGGATGGTGTCTCTTCATGTGTACTCACCCCCTTTGGAAGACATGACGGTCTTTAAAGAACAAAGTGGTGTATTGGAAAATTCATGATTTACAGGGGAACTGCTTTACTTGATTAGTTGTTATCAGTCATTTTTCAAAACAAACCCAGGAGCCTAACGAAGGAAATATCTGACTTTATCGTTAGAGATGTATACGCCCCTTATATACTAAAAATGAAATGCTTCTGGGGATATTTGAATTTGGATCAACAGAAGAGTTCAGAATGAAACCTTTCCATTAAAAACAAAAAAACCCTTATAGAATAAGGGTTTACAGGTATGGAGCCAAGGGGGCTCGAACCCCTGACCTCTACGCTGCCAGCGTAGCGCTCTCCCAGCTGAGCTATGGCCCCGTATGTAACGTCATGTTTATTATAGACGATTTTTTTTTGAAAAACAAGCTGTTCCTTTCTAATTAACAGAAAAAAATAAGGCCCTTTCCAGAGCCTTATTTTTCGATTCACATCATAAACAAAAGCAAAATGACGCCGAGAATGATTCGGTAGATTGCAAACGGAACAAGTTTGATTTTGTTAATCAGTCTTAGGAAGAACCGGACCACAAACAGCGCGACAACAAAGGCACAGATAAAGCCGACGATAAAAAATGGCATCAAATCTGAGCTTAAGCTGTCCCAATGCTTCACTAGGCTTAAGGTGCTGGCTCCCATCATAATCGGCATTGCCATAATAAATGTGAAATCGGCTGCCGCACGGTGATTCAATCCGAGAATAACGCCGCCGGAAATGGTTGAACCGGAGCGTGAGAAACCCGGCCAAAGGGCAAGACATTGGAATAAACCGACACCGATTGCCTGCTTATATGAAATACGGTCTAGGGTGTCTGTCGTTTCTTTCCGTTTATTAATCCAATCGGCCGCAAGCATTAAAACTGCCCCGGCAATGAGGCCGATGGCCACGGTGCGGACTGAAAATAAATATTCATCAATATAATCCTCAAACAAAAAGCCGAGAACCGCGGCCGGCACAAGCCCTACTGCGATTTGGGCAATGCTTAATTTGTGACCATGCTCTTGGTCACTCGTGATATTTTTTTTCAAGCCAAGCAAATTTAAAATCCTGTCTTTAAACACGATAGCAACCGCTAAAATAGAGCCAAGCTGAATGACAACTTTAAATGAGTTGGCAGCTTCCTCAGACATGAGACTGCCTGATTTAAGCCAGATATCGTCCACTATAATCATATGTCCTGTCGAAGAAACCGGCGCGTACTCTGTTAATCCTTCTACGATTCCTAAAATGGCAGCTACAAACAATTCCCATAGAGTCATGATTTTAATTCTCCCCATTAGACATTTATTTTTTACATAACGGGAGCCTTCCATAAATGGAAAGCCCGTCTTATATAACTATAAATGAAATTTATGCTTTATGACTCTTTGCATTTTCATTTTTTTCTTCATCGTATAGATGCGACTGCATTTTAAACCAGTCAAATAAATGTGTCGTAATGACTTTGGTAACCGCATAACCCGGAATGGCAAGAATAATTCCAATAACACCAAACAGCTTGCCGGCAGTTAACAGCAGAAAAATAATGGTGATTGGATGGATATGAAGGTTTTTCCCCATAATTTGCGGGGAGATCAGTTTCCCTTCAATAAGCTGAACAATCGTCCAAACGATCACGAGCTTGAGCAGCATCAGAGGCGATGTCACAATAGCGATAATAATCGCAGGCGTAATGGCGATTGTCGGTCCTAAATACGGCACGATGCTTGTACAAGCCGCAATAACGGCAAGTAATGAAGCGTAATCCAGTCCGATGATCAAATAGCCGATAAACAGCAAAAATCCAATGCAGAAGCTGACAATGACCTGTCCTCTGATATAAGAACTCAGCCGATGATTCATTTCGCTTAATACCGTGTATGTTTGTTCTTTTAATTGTGTCGGTACAAACTTCAGTATGTAGATCGGCAATTTCTTTCCGTCCTTTAACAGATAGAAAAGAATAAATGGAACTGTCACGATCGAAATGATAATCTCAGTTAGGGCGCCGATAAAATTCCCAACGCCGGTAAAGGTGCTGTTTACAATCGTCGCTGCCTGATCTGACACCTTTGTCGCGAGATCAGATATATTAATGTTCATCGTTTGCTGCGCCTGATTCACAAAGTTACTTCCGATCAGCTCTTTTGTCTGATTCTCAACAACATCCACATATCTCGGGATGTTGTCAATCAAGCTCATAATTTGTTCTTTTAAAAAGGGGATGATGGATACAATCGTAATCGTGATCAGCCCGATAATCAACAGATATAACAGCACAATGGAATAGACTCTTCTGATTCTTCTTCTCTCAAGGAAATCAACGACAGGGTTTAACAGATAGAAAACAATGCCTGTTAAAATAATCGGAAGCGATATCGTTTTGAGCAGAACAATGATCGGGGTGAAAATAAATGATGTTTTTGTAAATACGAGAATATTTAAACCAATCAGCAGCAGCACAAGCAGAAATAGAACAAACTTGTTGTCCAAGAAAAAACGCTTGAATCTGCCGCTCCATGTTTGCAACGTCTCCACTATCGTTCCTCCGTCATACATAGTTTAAGTAAATTGTACACTATCGTACCTATAATGAAAAATAAAAACCGCTAATTGCTGGAAAAACTTCCTTATCTAAAAAAATATGATGTAATCTATCATGTGGGTTACTCCTTTTTAAGCTATAATTTAGCTATATCATACAAAAGGAGCGATATGCGTGATACGATTTGCAATAGTAGGAACCAACTGGATTACAGACCGCTTTCTAGAAGCAGCTTCAGAAATTGAAGATTTTCATCTTACAGCCGTTTATTCAAGAACGCCTGAGCGCGCTGCTGAGTTTGCTGCTCGGCATGGGGCTGCACATGCCTTCTCAGATCTTCAGAAAATGGCGGCAAGCGATGACTTTGATGCTGTATATCTCGCCAGCCCGAATGCTCTTCACAAGGAGCAGGCGATCCTCTTTATGAATCATGGCAAACATGTGCTATGCGAGAAACCGCTTGCTTCAAATGCCAGAGAAACAGAAGAGATGATTTCAGCCGCTAAAGCGAATGGAGTTGTCCTCATGGAAGCAATGAAGACCACATTCCTGCCTAATTTTAAAGAGCTGAAAAAACACTTCCATAAAATCGGCTCAATCCGCAGATTTACCGCAAGCTACTGTCAGTACTCTTCAAGATATGATGCGTATAGAAACGGAACTGTTTTGAACGCGTTTCAGCCTGAGCTGTCTAACGGCTCATTGATGGATATCGGCATCTATTGTATTTACCCTGCCGTTGTGCTGTTTGGAGAGCCGAAAGCCGTGAAAGCGAACGGCTACACTTTATCTTCCGGCGTTGATGGAGAAGGCACCGTCATTCTCTCATATGACGGGTTTGAGGCCGTACTGATGCATTCTAAAATCTCAACTTCCTACGCGCCTGCTGAAATCCAAGGAGAGGACGGGACAATTGTGTTGGATACGATCCATCGTCCTGAACGAGTGGAAATTCGCTATCGCGACGGCCGTCTGGAAAACATTTCGCTCTCTGATCCTAAACCGGCAATGTTTTACGAAGCGGCTGAATTTGTTTCACTCGTGAAAGAGAAGAAGCAGGAATCTGAAGAAAATACATATGAACGCTCCTTGATCACTGCGAAAATCATGGAAGAAGCAAGAAAACAAATGGGGATTGTCTACCCTGCTGATCAAGCCTAAAAAAACGCCCGCGGCATGTTGCACGCGGGCGTTTTTTTTTAAATAATCGGTGAGGATGCCTGCCTTTTGAAAAGCACGTTTTGTTCATATTCTTTGATATCATTGAGCCAAGCCTCTTTTACCGGCACTCCCATTTGCTCACAGTAATAATCCCAGATGGCACCGAAAGGATAGGTTTTAAATTCCTCCATCAGCGCCAGCCTTTCTGTAAAGCGCCCCTCTTCTTGCAATTGTTTTAAATGGTTATTCGGGAGAAGCAAAGCGTACATTAAAGCTTTTATCATATTTCTCGTTCCAATAGTCCAGGCGGCGACACGGTTAATGCTGGCATCGAAAAAGTCCAGACCGATGGCGACTTTCTCTAATGCCTGGTTACGGACGATTTCAAGGGCGATTTCTCTCAATTCATCGTCTAACATCACGACATGGTCACTGTCCCAGCGAACGGGGCGGGATACGTGCAAGGCGAGTTTGTCTGTGTAAAGCAGCATCGCCGAGATCTTGTTTGATACCGTTTCTGTCGGGTGAAAATGTCCTGTATCGAGCAAGCATAACTTATGGTTCGTTAAAGCATAGGCCAAATAAAACTCATGAGACCCGACGACATATGACTCTGATCCAAGTCCGAACAGCTTGCTCTCGACCGAATCGACATTGTAGTCTTCACTGATTTCCTCTTGGAATATCCGATCCAATGATTCCTTTAATCTTTTGCGCGGCGTCAGCCTGTCACTCGGAATATCCTTATAGCCGTCCGGAATCCAAATATTCGTCAAGCAAGGCGTGCCTAATTCTTTGCCGAAATACGCTCCGATGCGGCGGCACGCGATGCAGTGATGAATCCAAAACTCCCGGATGGAGGGATCAGGGTGTGCGAGTGTAAGCCCGTCATCCGCTTTCTCATGTGAAAACAGTGTCGGATTGAAATCTAATCCGATACCAAGACCCTTCGCCCACTTCACCCAATTTTCAAAGTGATGCGGCTTTAGCTGATCACGTTCTACAACTTCTCCGTTTGTTTCTGCGTATATTGCGTGCAGATTGACCCGATGATTTCCAGGAATGAGAGATAGAGCTTTCTCCAGATCTCTTCTTAGTTCTTCCGGGGTTTGCGCTTTTCCGGGATAATTGCCTGTCACGTCAATTCCGCCGGAAAGCTTACCCTTATTAACTTCAAACCCTTCAATGTCGTCACCTTGCCAGCAGTGGATTGAGATCGGAACTTGCTGCAATTGCCTGAACACAGCTTCAACATCAATTCCCCATTTTTCATATTCTTGTTTTGCGCTGTCATAATTCGCTTTTATCGTCATACGGCTCTCTCCCTTTTATTCGAAATAAAAGACTTCCTTCAGATCGATTGAAACGGGACTGTCATCGGCGTTTGTTTTCATTAATGGCGCCATTGATTTCCACCATCTGCGGCACACCTCTGTTTCCGCCATGTTCCTCCACTTTTCCTCATCCTCTATCTCTAAATAAGCAAATAACCGGCCTGTCTCTTCGTCTAAAAAAATAGAATAGTGATGCGCCCCATGGGCTTTAAGCGCGTCTGCCATTTCTGGCCAAATGTCATCATGCCGCTGTTTGTATTCCTTGAATTTATCTTTATGGACGAACATGATACTCGCTTTTCTTTTCAAGCTGATCACCTCTTTTTATTTAGATAACGCTTTCAAAACAGTTTGATGATAGGACTGAAGGATGGCGCTTCTGTCAGCATCTTTAGGCAGAAACACTTTAAGTGGAAAGGAGTTTCTGACGGTCTTGCGGGCCTGGTTTACGTCCTTTATTTCTTTGGCGGCAATCATTTGCATCAGCAGATTTCCGATGGCTGTCGCCTCAGCAGGTCCGGCGTATACCGTTTTTCCGCTCATATCAGCGGTTAATTGATTTAAGAAGTCGTTTTGGGCGCCTCCTCCGATAATATGAAGCTGTTGAATGTTTTTCCCTGTAATGGTTTCTAGTTCTGAGATGGCTATCGCATAGATGATGGCTAAATTGCTGTAGATACAGCAGGCAAGCTCGCCTGCTGTGTGAGGAATCTGTTGGAAGGTTTCTCTGCAATAATGTTGTATTTCCTTTATCATGTCATCCGGATTCAGAAAACGATCATCATTTAAGTTGATAAACTGCTGAAACGGTTTTGTTTTTCCGGCTTCTTCTGCCAGTTGCTGAAAATTGTAATCTTCTCGTAATTGTCTTCGAATTTCTTGTATCACCCACATGCCAATGATGTTTTTCAAGAAACGAATGGTGTTGTTTGCGCCGCGTTCATTTGTATAATTGTTTTTCAATGCGAGTTCATTTATAATCGGTGTTTCGTTCTCCATTCCGATTAGCGACCATGTTCCGCTGCTGATATACGCCCAATCATTGTTTATACCTGGTGCGGCGAGGACAGCTGAAGCAGTATCATGCGTTGCGACGGTAATCACCCTGCAAGCCGGCAGATCATAGGCTGGAAACCATTCATTTCTTAGCATGCCGAGCTCCTGTCCCGGTTCAGTCAGCGGCGGAAATTGCTGTGCCTTAACAGACACGGCTTTGAGCAATTCGGGATCAAACTTTCCTGTTGAGGGGTTTAAGAGCTGTGTCGTGGACACATTTGTGATTTCTGCTGCTGCTTTGCCGGTTAAGCAATAGCCTAAATAATCCGGCACCATTAAAATCTGCGCTGTTTTTCTCAGCAGCTCTTGGTCTTCTTCATATAATTGATAGATCGTGTTAAAAGGCAGAAATTGAATGCCTGTTTTTTGATAGATTGTTTCTTTTGATACCGTTTGCGTAAGCTTTTCCATTGTGTTCTCTGTTCTTTTATCCCGGTATGATATGACTTCTCGTAAGCGGCTGCCTTTCTCATCCAGCAAGACGTAATCAACGGCCCATGTATCAATGCCGACGGTGCAGCAGTCATAGCCAAGGGCTTTCACCTTTTGCAGCCCTTGCAGGATTTGCTCTAACAAGTGATCAATATCCCAATAGCAATGTCCGTTTCTTTGCATGAAGCCGTTTGCGAATCGGTGAATCTCTTGTACCGCAAGCTTTCCTTCCTGGAGTTCGCCTATGATGAATCTCCCGCTTGATGCCCCTATATCAACAGCAGCATATATCATCCTTTCACCCTTTCTTTAGGAAGGGGGACGGCTGTCACTTTCACATTCTTTTCTTCAAGTGCTTTTACCGATACCGGATCAAGTCCAGAATCAGTAATGATGCAGCTGACATCTCGCAAAGAGGCGATATGTGAAAACTCGCGGTTCCCCCATTTGCTTGAATCGGCCATCAGAATGGTCTGGTCAGACCTTTCAATCATCCGTATTTTGAGCAGTGCCTGCCACTCATTTGAGTCGCTCATTCCATGTTCCATATCAAACCCTTGGCAGGACAGAAAGGTTTTATTTACATGATAGGTTTCAAGTGAACGCTCAGCTAACGGTCCCGCAAATGATAATGACTTTGTCAGCAAGATACCGCCGGTTGAAATAACTGATATCTTTTGTTTTTTGCTCAGTTCAAAGGCTGCCTTCATTGAGTTTGTAATGACGGTGAGCTCAATATCAGGGAGTATTTTCGCCATGTACCATGCAGTGGTGCTTGCATCGAGAATGATTCGGTCACCGCTTTTTACATATTTGGCCGCTTCATGAGCAATGGCTTTTTTCTCTTTTACATTTGTAATTTCACGTTCAGAAAAATGAATTTCTGACTCCTGCTGCTGAATGCTGACCGCACCTCCGTGGCTGCGGCTCAGCTTATGCTCTTTCTCAAGCTTCTCAAGATCACGCCGAATCGTTTCTTCTGTGACAGAAAATAGGTCACTCAGTTCGGATACGCGGATGCTTAAACGCTTATTCACTAGTTCGACTATTTTTTTCTGCCGTTCTGCTACTAACATCGATAACGTCCTTCCTCAATAATATCCGTCTTGTGGTTCCCATATCATAGCATACTTCTAACGCGTAAAAGCTGCCGGGACGCCGCCGTCTACTGTAACCATACATCCTGTCGTCTTTTCGGCTTTAGAAGAAGCCAGGAACGCGATTGATTCGGCAATATCCTGCGGGTAAATATTAACCAAAAGCGTCGTGCGTTTCCGATAATGTTCCTCTAGTTGATCCTGCTCTATTCCATATGCCGCAGCCCGTTCCTCCCGCCAGCTTGATCCCCAAATGGCTGAGCCTTGGAGAACCGCGTCAGGCAAAACTGAGTTTACTCGAATGCCGTATTCTCCTCCTTCTGCCGCAATACATCGTGCCAGATGGGTTTCAAGCGCTTTTACCGAACTGTAGGCTGAAGCGTTTTTTCCCGCATAGACAGCGTTTTTTGATCCTACAAACACCATGCTTCCGCCTATGTTTTGCTGTTTCATTTGCTTAAACGCTTCGCGGGCCACGAGGAAATAGCCGGTTCCCAATACATTGATGTTGAGATTCCATTCTTTTAGACTAGTTTCGTCAAAAGGGCTTGATGTTGCCAGCCCGGCATTATTAACGACAATGTCAATTCCGCCGTAGGTAAGCGCTGCTTGTTCAAAGGCAGACTGTACCTCTTGTTCGTTTGTCACATCCATTTTGACAGCCATTGCGCGTCCTTCTCCGTACGTTTCGTTTATTTCCTCGGCAATTTTTTGTGCGCCTTCTATATTCAAGTCAGCCGCAATTACGTGTCCGCCTTCGGCCGCAAAGCGTCGGCAGGCTGCACTTCCGATTCCGCCGGCTCCACCTGTTACCAATGCTACTTTTCGAGAAAATTCTGCTTCCGGCGGGGCCAGCGTGAGTTTATATAATTCCAGCGGCCAGTATTCAACATGATAGGATTCATTTTCGTTTAGTGAAACAAATTGTCCGAGTGAGGTAGAGCCTTTCATTACAGCAATAGCTCTCTGATATAAAGCACCGCTTACTTTTGACATGGCAAGGCTTTTTCCCGTATTGACCATTCCAATGCCAGGAATCAAGATGACACGCGGCGCTGATTCAAAGATTTGATCGCCTTCCTGTTGATTGCGTGCAAAGTAAGCTTGATACTCTGCTTTGAAGCGCTCGATCCCTGACTTCAGCAGATCCTCCAGCTCCTGTGCATCTTGCGTTTCCGGATTCCATTCAATGTACAGCGGGACACGCTTTGTATGAACGAGGTGATCCGGACACGCAGCGCCGATTTGAGAAAGCTCCGGCGCTTGCACGCTGTTTACAAATTCTAATACCTCTTCATGATCGTCATAGGAGAGGATCATTTGCTTTTCATCGCTTACAGCTCCTCGGATAACTGGCATGATACCCGCCAGAATTTGTTTCCGCTTATCTGCTGGCAGTGACTCGTATCGCCTTCCGCCGAATCGCTGTTTTTGGTTGATGCGTTCATGAATGTACTGCTCGGCTTCTTGAATAATGGAGATCGTTTTCTCATAACACTTCTCTGACGTATCTCCCCAAGTGACTAAGCCGTGTTTTTCCATTAAGACAAGCTCAGCATTTGGATTGTTTGCCACGCCGTCTGCGATCATTTTAGACAGAGTAAATCCCGGGCGAACGTATGGCACCCACACAAACCGGCTGCCGTAAATATCTTCGGCAATTTGTTTTCCATTATCAGCGCAGCAAATGCTGATAATCGCATCCGGATGGGTATGGTCAACATGATTGTATGGCAAAAATGCGTGTAAGAGTGTTTCAATGGAAGGGCGGGGATGTTTGCTGTCTATCATACAATGAGACAAGTAATCTACCATTTCTTCATCAGACATCTGATCTCTTTCGATCAGGGGACAGATGTCATCTAATCTCAGACCGGTAAAGTTATGCGCTTTCATTGTTGCCAAGTCTGAGCCGCTTCCTTTTACCCACATCACTTCTATTTCGCGGCCTCTGAAATCCTTCTCCGTTGTTTTCATCGACGTATTGCCGCCGCCCCAGTTGCATACAGTGCGGTCTGCTCCGATTAAATTGGACCGATACACCAATTCTTCAACACCCTTTAATAGCTGGGCGGCATGTTCTGAATCCCATACATATTTCACCATTTTCATCTTCCTCCGTCCCTTTTACTTGTATCCGCTTTCATTATATATCATGTTTGTTTGTTTTTGAATACCTTTTGTTTATTTTTGTTTTTACTAAGAAACAAAAAAGAAAGCAGCAAAGATATGCCGCTTTCTTTTTCTATTAAGATTCAATTTTAAATTTTTTCGTAATGTCTTGAAGTTCTTCCGCCATGTTCGCCAATGTTTCAGCTGAAGAGCTGATTTCCTCCATAGACGCAAGCTGTTCTTCCGCCGAAGCCGCGATATCTTGAATGCCCGCTGAGCTTTCTTTTGCTACTTCGGAAATTTCCTCAACCGCACTTGATACTTCCTGTGATCCGACTGACAGCTGTTCAACCGTTGCATTCAGATTTTGCAATTCACCGGATATTTGCGATGTCATCTCGTAGATTTGCTTAAAGCTTTCAGCTGTTTGGTCTGTAATTTGCAAGCCTTCTTTAACTTCATGATTCACGGATTGGAACATAGAGAGTGATGTGCTGATTTCTCTGACAATCTCTTGAATTAATCCTTCAATTTCCTTCGCAGAATGTGCTGATTGCACAGCAAGTTTTCTGACCTCTTCTGCTACAACAGAGAAACCTCTGCCGTATTCTCCGGCTCTGGCTGCCTCAATTGCTGCATTTAGAGCCAACAAGTTCGTTTGATCTGCAATGCCGTTAATGACATTTAAGATGCTGGTAATGTCCTGAGATTTTGTTTCAAGCCCTTTGACAACCGCTTCCGCTTTTTGAACGGATTCATCGATTGTCTTCATTTGGCCGACTGTGTGCTCTACCAGTTTTTCTCCGCTTCCGGCTGCCTCAGAGGACTGGATCGAAGACTTCGTAATGGTTGATGAAGCCTGAGCCACTTTTGATATGCCATGGTTCATTTGAGAAAGATGATCTGAGCTCGTTTCCAATTTCTCACTTTGCGCCTCGTTGCCATTTGAAAACTGTTCGATTGCCAGCGTAATGTGTTCAGTCGCCTTGCTCGTTTGGGCTGCACTTGCCGTCAGTTCTTCGGAAGAGGATGCCACATTTTCTACAGATGTTTGAATAACACCGATGACAGAACGCAATGATTCAGACATTTCGTTAAAGCTTTCTCCTAGCTGGCCAAACTCATTTTTCGACTGAATATCAATCACTTCCGTTAAATCTCCGCTGCTGATTTTCGCAGAGGTTGAAACCAGCTTTCTTAACGGTTTTGTGATGGCGCGTATAATAAAGAGAATGAGTATGCCGCCGATAACAATGGACACACATAGAATGATAACGGCAGTGTTCAGTACCGGACTTGAAGCATCTTGCAATTCACTGACAAAGTACGTACCCGCAATTTTCCATCCCGTCAGTTTATTTGTCGTAAATGCCATTTTCTTTTCTTTGCCTTCGAAGGTATATTGAAATGAACCGTCTGCTTTTGAATATACCTCTTTTGTCCAGTCGCCGGATCCAGTTGTTCCAGGCTTAATCGTCGGATGGGCGATATATTTTTTGTTGCCTGTTGTAATAAATGCAAAGCCGTTTTTACCGATTTTTATTCTCTGAGAAGCTGCCAGCACTTCATCCAGATTTAAATCAAGCGCTATGACCCCTGAGCCATCTTTTAATTGTTTGGAAATTGTAATAACGATATCCCCTGTCGCTTCGTCAGTATATGGCTCTGAGAATACAGCCTGTCCTTTTTTCGCAACAGCCTGTTTGTACCAGTCACGTCCTGTCGGATCGAAACCTTTAGGAACGCCGCTTTCCGGATATTTGTAGAGCTTTTTATTTTCTGAAGCCGCATAGATTGCTCCTACATCGGCATTTAGTGTCGTGTACTGTTTAAATTTTTCATTCAGTAAGGTTTTGTTTTTGCCTTGCAATATGTCTTTATCAATCGTCTCACTGTAATAATCAATTGCTTTTACTTTATGATTCAATTTGTTTTCAAGTGTGCTGTTGAGTTCTTCAACGTTTCCTATTGCACTATTTGTGAGTTCCCTGTCCAGTGCGTTCCAAGCTGATTGATAACTGAAATATGCTAATACCCCAATCGGCAAAATGAGCACTGTCAGAAACGCAGCGATAAGCGGTTTGCTGATTGATGGCTGTTTGATCCAATGTATGAATTTTCCCATTCTCGATAATTCCTCCTTTAAGCTAAAAATAATATCGTCAAGCTAGGACAAAAGCTTTAATAAAAAAACTAAAAAAAACACCCAGGTGCAGAAGCCTGGGTGTTTCGACTAATTATTCGATTTTGAATCGTTTTGTCATATCGCGAAGCTCTTCAGCCATGCTTGAAAGTGTTTCTGCTGATGAGCTGATTTCTTCCATAGAAGCAAGCTGCTCTTCGGCTGATGCCGCGATATCTTGAATGTGGGCTGAGCTCTCTTTTGAAATCGATGCAATATGCTCAGACGCTCCCGATACCTCTTCAGAGCTGGCAGAAAGCTGCTGCACCGTGGCACTCATGTTTTGCAGTTCTCCGGCTATCTGGTTTGTCATTTCAGAGATTCGTTTAAAGCTTGTCTCTGTTTGATCTGTGATGTCAAGGCCTGTTTGCACCTCTTGGTTTACAGACTGGAACATGCCGAGAGATGTGTTGATTTCTTTCACAATTTCAATGATGAGTGCTTCAATTTCTTTAGCTGAATCAGCGGACTGTACAGCCAGTTTTCTGACTTCTTCCGCTACGACGGAGAAGCCGCGCCCGTATTCGCCTGCGCGCGCCGCTTCAATGGCAGCGTTTAATGCAAGCAGGTTCGTCTGGTCAGCAATACCGTTAATCACGCGCAGAATGTTTGTGATGTCTTTTGATTTGGTTTCCAATCCGCGAACAACTTGTTCCGCCTCTTTTACGGACTTGTCTATCACGTTCATTTGGCCGACAGTCTGATGAACAAGCTGTCCGCCCGCACTCGCGATTTCTGTCGATTGAACAGATGAATCTGTAATGACTTCAGAGGCTTGAGCCATATTCGTCAATCCGTCATTCATCTGATAAATATGCTCTGCCGCTGTTTCGATGTTTTCATTTTGTTTTTCATTGCCATTTGAAAATTGTTCAATCGCCAATGTGATATGCTCGGTCGCCTTGCTTGTTTGCGCGGCTGATGCCGTCAATTCCTCAGAGGAAGCGGCAACATTGTCTACCGAATCCTGAATGGCGTGTATGAGAGAGCGAAGTGAAGACGCCATATTGTTAAAGCTTTTGCCCAGTTCGCCCAGTTCATCTTTTGAACGGATATCAATCGTTTCTGTTAAATCTCCTTCACTGATCCGTTTTGAAGATCCAACAAGCTGTTTCAGCGGCGTCGTGATCGATCGAATAACCAATGTCATTACGATAATACCGACGAGAATGGCTGCAATCAGGACAATTGTTGCGAGGTGAAGTACAGGCTTAGCCGCATCATGAATCTCGTCCAGATACATCGTTCCGCCTATCTTCCATCCCGTTAGCTTGTTCGTATCAAAGGCCATTTTTTTCTTATCGCCGTTCATGCTGTATTGAAAATCGCCTTTATCGGCAGACAGCATCTGTTCAAGCCAGTCGCCTTTCAATTCGGTTCCTGAAGTCTCATTAGGATGCGCAACGACCTTTTTGTCTTTCGTCATAATAAAAGCATAGCCTTCTTTGCCGATGTTCACTTGTTTCGTCGTTTTCAGCAGGTTATCAATCGTCATGTTGATTGCGATAACGCCTGATCCGTCTTTTGTCTGCTGGGCAATCGTCACAACCATTGTGTTCGTAGATGCTGTTTTGTATGGATCTGTTATGACGACTTTGCCATTATTGGCAACCGCTTTTTTGTACCAGTCCCGTTCAACGGGATTATAATCGCTTGGCATCGGCAGATCTGGGTAACGGGTAAAGCGCCCGTCTTTGTCACTTGTATAAATAGATTCTACGTCTTTATTAATTTTAATATATTGTGAGAATTTCTCTTCAATGCTGGCATTGCTCTTTGCTTTATATTTCTTTTGTGTCAGCCATTCGCTGAAGTATTCGGCGCTGTTTTCTTTTTCTCCGATGCTGGTGTTAATGATTTCGTTTAGTTGCTGTACATTTTCTAATGCGCTTCCCATCATCTGTCTGTCGAGCGAGCTGCTGGCAGATCCATAAGCAATCGCCGCTAATATGGCAACTGGTATGACGAGAATCGATAGAAAGGAAACAAGAAGCTTCCGTGTAATTGATCTCTGTTTGATAAGTTGGAGTATTTTTTTCATCAGTTCATTTCTCCTTTTTTATGCTACCCTTCATATCGGCTGAAAATGGGTAAATATATACATTAAAAAAGAAGAAATTCAAGAAAAATAACTAAATCCCTATTAAAAATTAGTGATTAAGACCTATTAATCATCCAATTTAAATCGTTTTGTCAAATCTCGCAGCTCTTCAGACATTTTTTCAAGCGTCTGTGCCGATGAGCTGATTTCTTCCATGGAGGCAAGCTGCTCCTCGGCTGAAGCGGCGATATCTTGAATGCCGTCCGAACTTGCTTTAGAGATAGCGGCGATATCTATAGAAGCAGCGGATATTTCCTGAGAACCCGCCGACAGCTGTTCAACCGTCGCATTCATGTTTTGCAGTTCTGCGGCAATTTGATTCGTCATTTTTGATATATGGTTAAAGCTTTGTTTTGTTTCGTCTGTCATGACCAGGCCTGTTTCCACTTCTTTATTTACAGATTGAAGCACGTTTAATGATGTATGGATCTCTTTTACGATTTCGCTGATCAGCGATTCAATTTCCTTAGCTGAATCTGCCGACTGTACCGCAAGTTTTCTCACTTCTTCAGCGACCACAGAAAAGCCTCGTCCGTACTCGCCTGCTCTTGCCGCTTCAATGGCGGCATTTAATGCTAAAAGATTGGTTTGATCTGCGATGCCGTTGATAACACGTAAAATATTTGTGATATCCTTTGATTTAATTTCCAGGCCTTTGACCACCTGCTCCGCTTCTTTCACAGAATGATCAATCGTATTCATTTGGCCGGCTGTTCTCTGAACGAGTGTTTCCCCTGCGCTTGACACTTCGGTGGAATCTGCAGAGGTTTCTGTAATGACTGCCGCCGCCCGAGCCAGCTCTGCCAGTCCGTCGTTCATTTCGTTAATTTGTTCTGTTGTTGTCTCGATTCTGTCGCTCTGGTTTTCGCTTCCGTTTGAAAATTGTTCGATTGCCTTTGTAATGTGTTCAGTGGCCTTGCTTGTCTGATCTGCGGAAGCTGTCAGCTCTTCTGACGATGAGGCGACATGTTCTACAGAATCTTTGATGCCGTAGATCAGCGAACGGAGAGAGTGCGCCATATTGTTGAAGCTTTGGCTCAGAACCCCGAGTTCGTCTTTTGATGTGATTTCTATCGTTTCTGTTAAATCGCCTTTACTGATTTTTTCAGCTGACGCAACGATGCGTTTCAAAGGCCTTGTAATCGACCGAATGACAAAATAGGTCGCCGTGATTCCGGCTGCAATGGCAATGGCCAGAACAACTGATGCCATAACAAGCACCTTGCTTGCGGCATCATGGATCTCGTCAGCATACATCGTGCCGCTGATTTTCCAGCCTGTTGTTTCGCTTGTGGCGAACGCCATTTTCTTCTTCTTTCCTTTGTGCGTATATTCAAAGTCACCACTTTTGTCTTTGTAAAGTTTGTCTATCCACTCCCCTTCTAACTGCGTTCCCGCTTTTTCACCGGAGTAGGCGATGACTTCTTTATTTTGGCTGAGGATAAAGGCATAGCCTTCTTTGCCAATACTGATTTCTTTTGCGGTTTCCACAAGGTCATCGATTTTCATATCCATGGCGACAACGCCTGATCCGTCCTTTGTCTGGCGTGCAATGGTGACAACCATTTTTCCTGATGAAATGGATTCGTAAGGTTCGGTCACAATTGTCTTTCCTTTATTAGCCATGGCTTCTGTGTACCAGTCACGTTCTAAAGCATTAAAGTCGCTCGGCATGTCTGCGTGCGGATAGCGTGTGAATGTCCCGTCTTTACTGCTTGAAAACACCGCAGCGACATTGTCATTCATTTGAATAAATTGTTTAAATTCTTGTTTGAGTTCCGTTTTTTTCTTGTCTTTCAACTTGTCTGCTGTCGCCCAGTCGCTGAAAAACGCGAGGCTTTTTTCAGTCGTTTTGATCTTACCGTCAATAATGTTATCTAATATTTGAACGTTTTCCTTTGCGCTTTGCGTCATCTGTATGTCAAGAGATGCAACGGCTGATTGATAAGCGCTTACCGATAGTGCCGCAATTGGGACAATTAAGATCAGCAGGAAAGAAATAATGAGTCTCCTGGCAATTGATGATCTACGAATGGTGGTGAGTGTTTTTTTCATTCCTCTTGAACCTTCTTTCAATAATTTACAAATTATATCGGCTGATATTCCTTTATCTTACATTGAAAATGAAGGAAAAAATGAAAAATAGTTCTAAACTCACCGTTTTAGACAGGTCTTTTTTATTATTTCTTATACAAAAAAACAGCGCTTCATAGGCGCTGTTTTTTGCTCTTATTCAATTTTAAATTTTTTCGTCAGATCACGAAGCTCTTCTGCCATCTGCGCCAGGGTCGTGGCTGATGAACTGATTTCTTCCATAGAAGCAAGCTGCTCCTCGGCCGATGCGGCAATGTCTTGAATGCTTGCCGAGCTTTCTCTTGAAACATCGGCAATTCCGCTCACCGCTGCCGATACATGCTCTGATCGGCCTGACAGCTGTTCTACGGTTGTATTCATCGTCTGCAATTTGTCTGCAATCTCATTTGTCATGGTGAAAATACTTTGGAAGCTTTCCTTTGTATTGTCTGTGACAACCAATCCCGATTGCACTTCTTGATTAACGGCTTTAAACATGTGAAGAGAAGTTTCGATTTCTGCTACGATCTCCTGGATTAGTTTCTCGATTTCTTTAGATGAGTCTGCAGATTGAACGGCCAGTTTACGCACTTCCTCCGCTACAACAGAGAAGCCTCTCCCTGATTCCCCGGCCCGCGCCGCTTCAATGGCTGCATTTAATGCTAGCAGGTTTGTTTGGTCAGCAATCCCGTTGATGACTCGTAAAATACTCGTGATATCTTTTGATTTTCCTTCTAAGCCTTTCACCACTGCTTCAGCCTGCTGAACAGACTCATTAATTGAATTCATCTGCCCGACTGTCTGCTGGACAAACTTCTCGCCTGTACCCGCGATTTCCGTTGATTGAATAGATGCCTTCGTAATGTCTGATGATGTTTGTGAGACTTGCTGGAGCCCTTCATTCATCATGTTCAGCTGATGAGAGCTGGATTCCACTTTTTCGCTTTGCTCTTCGTTTCCGTTTGAGAACTGCTCAATTGCCATTGTGATATGCTCCGTCGCCTTGCTCGTTTGTCCGGCGGATGCAGTCAGCTGTTCGGATGATGCGGCAACATTATTAACCGAGTCTTGAATGGCGCTGATAAGCGAACGCAAGGATTGTCCCATTTCGTTGAAGCTTTCGCCAAGCTCTCCCAGTTCATCTTTCGACCGGATTTCGATGGTTTCTGTCAAATCCCCGCTGCTAATCATTTTTGATGACTGAACCAGACGTTTTAACGGTTTTGTGATCGAACCAACGATAAATAGGATTAATATTCCGCCTATAAGTATCGAAGCAATCAGCACAATCATGCCTGTTGTGAGAACAGATTTTGAGGCATCTTTGATTTCACTCATATACATGGTGCCGGCAATTTTCCAGCCAGTCAGTTGATTTGTCGTATATGTCATCTTTTTATCTTCATGATTCAGGGTATACTGCAGCTCGCCGCTGTCCTTGTCATACATTTTGGCAACCCAGTCGCCTGACAGCTTTTCACCAGCCTTATGGTTTTGATGGGCGACATATGTTTTGTTTTTCGTGGCGATGAAAACATAGCCCTCTTTTCCGACTTTAATCTGTTTCATCTGTTCCAACAGCTTATCAATTGTGATATCCATGGCAACGACACCTGAACCATCCTTCAATTCCTGAGCAATCGTTATGACCATGCTTCCGTCATTGGCTGCCACATAAGGATCGGTCACTATGATGTCACCGCCGGCTTTCATAGCATCCTGGTACCAAGCTCGTTTTCTCGGATCGTAGCCATCCGGTAATTTTTCTTTCGGTGCCTGTACATATGTGCCGTTTTCTGCCCCAGCGTAGATTCTGGCTACGTCTTGGTTAATAGAAACATATTGCGAAAACTTGGCTTTAAGCTCTTCCTGTTTGGATTTTCCTTTAAACGCAGAGCTTCTCAGTGATTCACTGAAAAAGCTGATGCCTTTCGCTTTTGCTCCTAAATCATTTGTAACTGTTGTATTAAATGAATCGACACTATTTTTCGCATTTCCCATGATTTCCTGATCCAGTTTTCCGCTTGCTGAGCGGTAAGAACTGAATTCCAATATAAGAATCGGAATAATTAAAATCACAACAAATGAAATCATTAGCTTTCTAGAAATTGACGGTTTTGTCAGCCAATTGATAAAAGTCTTCATATCCAGTTTCTCCTTCAGGTTTGATACACTATATATCGGCTGCTTTAAAAAGTTTTTAAAATCAGACGCAAGAAATTTCCTTTCCGGCTTTTTCTCTGTTTTTTAACTTTCATTGCCCGAGCCTTGTGCATAGTTTATAAAAAACAAGGGGGGCTTCAGATGATTATTATATCCGGACAATGGCTCCGTCCCCAAGACATTGAAAACTGGCAAATTGACAAGAACCTGAACCCGCTGCTAAAAGAATTGATTGAAACACCCGTTCAGTTTGATTATCATTCGATCGCTGAACTGATGTTTGAGCTTCATTTGCGCATGAATATCGTTGAATCGGCAAAAGCGCTGCATAAAAGCGGAGCGAAGTTCGCCACCTTTGTAAAAACATACGGGAATACAGCGTATTGGCGGGTTTCACCGGAAGGGGCTCTGGAGCTTAAGTATAAAATGCCGCCTTCAAAAGCGATTCGGGATATTGTAGAAAACGGCCCGTTTTACGCGTTTGAATGCGCGACGGCAATTGTTGTGATTTATTACTTAGCTTTGCTTAAAACCATCGGAGAAGAAAAATTCGACGCAGCCTTTGACAGAATTATTTTGTATGACTGGCATTATGAGAAATTGCCGATATATACAGAAACGGGACATCACTTTTTTCTTGGAGACTGTTTGTATTTTAAAAATCCTGAATTTGATCCGCAGAAAGCGCAGTGGAGAGGCGAAAATGTGATTTTATTAGAAAAGGACAAATATTTCGCTCACGGCTTGGGGATTTTAAACGCTCAGCAAATTATTGATAAGCTGAATTCCTTCAGAAGAAAAGGAGCCGTACAGTCCGCTTATCTCCTTTCACAAGCGACCAGGCTTGATATTCCGTCTCTCTATCCCATCACCCGCTAAAAACCCCACCGTCTATTTTGGGGACGATGGGGTTTCAAATGCTTTTCGTTTTCGATAGAAAGGGGCTGTGCCGACATACTGGTTCGCAGCCCATTCCATTTTTTCAAGGTCAGTTCTCGTCACGATGGGATCTTGGCTGCTCCACTTGATACATCGGACAAAATAATACCCTTGGATGGGAGCCATTGTAACTTTTGAATGAGGCCAGTCTTCAAATACAAACTCAATTTTCCCTTTCTTTTTATAAGAATATTGATGAATGTTCATCGTCTGTCACCTCTGTTGGTTACGTTACGATTGGCAAAGCTCAGCTATCAGCGTTCTCACGTCAGCGGATCTATTGAGCATTCCGACTGATTGCCCCGCCCACAGAGACATGTGACCGGAATCTTTGGCTGCGGCGGCATGTTTTCTCATTGGTTTTGTTAACGTGTTTTGCAATGGATAAGGAAGTGTATTTGCCTCTTCAGCTTGTTGCTCTTTCATCCATTGGTTGACTATACCCCTTGCAGGCTTTCCCGAAAACAATGCGGTAAGGCGTGTGTCTGTTCCATGTGCTTCTTTTAATTCCTGTCTGTACGTTTCAGAGGCTTCACTTTCCTCACACATAAGAAATGGAGTCCCGACCTGTACACCTTGGGCTCCGAGACAGTGAGCTGCTTGGACGCCGCGGCGGTCTGCAATTCCGCCTGCCGCAATCACGGGTACTGAAACAGCGTCTGCAGCTTGGGGAACCAGTGACATTAAGCCAATAGAAGACTCTCCGCTGACCGGCAGAAAAGAACCGCGGTGGCCGCCTGCTTCACTGCCTTGCAGCACGATGATATCCATTCCGTGCTCTTCCAGCAGGACGGCTTCTTGCGGCGAAGTAGCCGTTCCGATAAGACAGCACCCATTTTCCTTTAATACATGAATGCTTTCATCAGGCGGGATGCCGAACGTAAATGAACAGGCTCTTACATTGTATGTAAGAATCAGATTTATTTTTTGATGAAAATCCTCCCACTCTTCCTCTTCTGAAGGAAAAGCAGCCGCCTGTTCGGCAAACGGAATGTTCTTTTTCCATGTGTGAACCGTTTTGTCGTCCGGTGCCTTCCTTTTTTCCGGCACGAACACATTTACCTGAAAAGCGCTGCTGGTCAATTCCTGCATCTCGATGATTTGTTTTTCGAGCGTACCCGGACTGAGATATCCGGAAGCGAGACTTCCGAGTGCGCCTTCATTCGACACAGCGGCCGCCAGCCGAGGTGTGACCAGGCCGCCTGCCATCGGCGCCTGAATGACAGGCTTTGATAATGATAATGCTTTCATCCATTGAGTCATAGAAGCACCTCCTGTTAATCCATAATTTTGATATGGCATGTTCGGTGACGCGGGCCGTCAAATTCGCAGAAATAAATACCTTGCCACGTCCCGAGAATGAGCCGCCCATTTTCAATTATGACATGCTGTGAAGCGCCTACCGTACTGGACTTCATATGTGCAGCTGTATTGCCTTCTATATGGCGGTCCAGCTCATGATCCCATGGATAAATCTCATCAAATCTTCGGAGCATATCTCTTTTCACATCGGGATCGGCATTTTCATTAATTGTAATGCCTGCCGTCGTATGCGGACAGTAAATCAGCGCTGCCCCGTTTGCCACCCCTGTTTCTTGGAGAAACGCTTCCACCTCGTGAGTGATTTCAATCATTTCATCTCTTTTGTTTGTTTTGATTTGCAGTGTTTTCAGCATATCGTTTCTCCTTTCAATTCCCCTTCTCTTTGCATATTCGTTCTGTGTTCTTTTTTTCCTGTTACATCAGGCTCATAAACCTGAAGAAAACAAAAACTCCAGCTTTTTGCCGGAGTTTTATTGCCATAGGTATACTCTGGCTTCATAAGGTTTTAACAGCAGTGATGTCGTATGCTTGTGCGGTTCTGTTTCCATATTTGACAGGAGGAGTTTGTCAGTGGATAACGGCAATGCGGGATATCTGCAGAACGCCGGCGAACCCGTCAGATTTGCCACAATCAGTGCCGTTTGGCTCTCGTTTTTGCGAAGGTATGCAAAGATTTGCTGATCTTCCGGCAGAATCAGCTCGTATTGGCCATAAATAAATACATCATATGTTTGGCGGAGTTTGATCAAGCTTTTGTAAAAGTGATAGACAGATGTGTTATCGTTTAGTTGCGCCTCGGCGTTCAGCCATGTGTAATTGTCATTTACCCCAAGCCATGGCTTGGCATCAGAAAACCCAGCGTGAGAAGAAGCATTCCATTGCATGGGGGTTCGTGAATTGTCTCTTCCCTTTTTCCAGACAATCTTCATTACTTCCTCATGAGAAGCGCCTTTTGCGGTCTCAATGTCATACAGCCGCTTCATCGCGACATCATCATAATCCTCAATGGAAGGAAACGCCACATTGGTCATGCCGATTTCCTGTCCCTGATAAATAAACGGCGTACCTTTCATCAGAAAATAAACAGCGGCGAGCGCTTTTGCACTTTCCTTTAAGAAATTCCCGTCGTCTCCCCATACAGAAACAGAACGAGGCTGATCATGGTTTTCCATGAACAAAGCGTTCCAGCCGATTCCCTCCAAACTGTTCTGCCACTCTGTTAAAATTCGTTTGAAAGCAGCGATATCGATGGTTTCATTTATCTCTATATCCCACAGGCCGAGATGTTCAAATTGAAAAATCATGCTGAAAATGCCGGATTCCTCTCCCACCCACTCAGCCGCCTCCTTTGCCGCGACACCGTTTGCCTCTCCGACCGTCATGATCGGATAGCGGGAAAATGTGTTTTCCTTCAGTTCTGTTAAAAAATCTAAAATACCCTCAGCATTCATATGATAAGGAAAGGATGGAACATAGGACAGCCCTTTCGGATTCGGCAGATCAGGCAGCCCTTCTTTTTTCTTAATATGAGAAATGGCATCCACCCGAAATCCGTCTATGCCTTTATCAAGCCACCAATTGATCATGTCATAAACGGTGTTTCTTACCTCTACATTTTCCCAGTTCAGATCAGGCTGCTTTTTATCAAAAAGATGGAGATAGTACTGGCTTGTCTGTTGATCATACTCCCAAGCCGATCCGCCGAAAATGCTTTCCCAATTGTTCGGCTCTTTTCCGTCTTTCCCGTCCTTCCAAATATACCAGTCACGTTTTTGGGATTGTAAAGATGCACGTGATTCAATGAACCATGGATGTTCATCACTTGTATGATTCACGACAAGATCCATAATGAGCTTCATGCCAAGCTCATGAGTATCATGAAGCAGCTGATCAAAATCTGCCATTGTGCCGAAATCGCTCAATATGTTTTTGTAATCTCTAATATCATAGCCGTTATCCGCATTGGGTGAGTCGTACAAGGGGCAAATCCAAATCACATTGGCACCTAGTTCTTTTATGTACGGAAGCTTGGACCTGATTCCTTGAATATCCCCGATACCATCGCTGTTTGAATCTTTGAAGCTTCGGGGATAAATTTGGTAGACCACCGCTTCCTTCCACCAAGCCTTTTTCATACAGCCACTCCTTCCTGTGTGTTTTATATCTTATGTAGAAAAAGGCCATTGAAGCATTCATTTTTTCAGAAAAAAACCTCTTGCCGATGACAAAAGACTGATCAATGTTTCAGAAGCCTTTGGTCCGGTTTTTCTTTGAATGCTCAAAAAAACAGCCGCGTCTAGCCGGCTGTTTTTGATTAAAACTCTGTTTTTTTGATTTCGACAAATCGAATATGATGGTCTTCAGCATCGAGGATTTTAAACTCGCAGCCCTCGGCCTGTATCACATCTCCTGCTTTCAGCTCCATTTTTTGCGTCAGAAGCCAGCCTGCAATCGTATCAATTTCTTCATTCTCAATGGCAATGTCGAGCAGGTCATTCACTTCATCTATTAGCGCTTTTCCATCCATCACATAATGGTGCTCGCCCTTTTTCAAAATATGCGGCGTTTCATCCTGGTCATATTCATCACGGATTTCCCCGACAATTTCTTCGATAATATCCTCGACAGTGACAAGCCCCGCCGTACCCCCGTATTCATCTACGAGAATGGCCATATGAATCCGTTCCTTCTGCATGCGGATTAAAAGCTCCTGAACAGGAATGCTTTCAATGACCCTGATGACAGGTCTCATAATTTGCTTCAGTTTAATCGGCTGGCCTAGAAAATACGCTTTAAACATATCTTTGCTGTTGATAATCCCTAAAATATGATCCTTATCTTCTTTGATGACAGGATACCGTGTATACCGTTCGTTAATGATGAGATGAATCGCCTCTTCAAGCGACTGCTCCAGAGAAATGACAGCGATTTCTGTTCGCGGAATCATAATTTCTCTCGCCACGCGGTTGTCGAATTCAAAAATCTTATTCACATAGCGAAATTCGGACTGGTTGATTTCCCCTTTTTCATAGCTTTCTGACAGGATCAGCCTCAGTTCTTCCTCACTGATGACAACCTCATGCTCCTTTACTGAATGAAACCCAAACAGCTTCACAAGAAAACTCGCAGAGCCGTTCAAAGCTTTGATAAACGGATACATGATTTTATAAAACCAGATCAGCGGCTTTGCGATCCATAAACTGACGGCCTCCGCCTTTTGAATCGAAACCGTCTTCGGCGCAAGCTCTCCCATCACCACATGCAAAAAAGTGACGATAATAAATGCAACAATAAAGGTGACGATGTGATTGATGGGTTCCGGCATACCCGTCATTGTAAATAAGGGATGAAGGATGTGCTCCAATGTTGGTTCACCGAGCCACCCGAGGCCGAGCGCCGTGATCGTAATCCCGAGCTGGCAGGCTGATAAATACTCGTCTAGATTAGAAATGATTTTGTGTACGGCAAGCGCACGGCTGTCACCGCTTTCCATGAGCTGATTGATTTTCGAACCCCGAATCTTAACAATCGCAAATTCCGCTGCAACAAAAACAGCCGTAATGCCAATCAAAACAAAAATGGCTACCAATTGTAGAATAAGCAAAAAAAGCCCTTACCGTAAATGGTAAGGGGCCACCTCCTTAACGTTAATTCTCATTACGACCGTTTAAGAAGATCATCACAAACCGAAGAAGTTCAAACAGGGAAACCAGCGCGGCGGCCACATACGTCAATGCAGCGGCACTCAGCACTTTATTTACACCGTGTTCTTCGTTGTTTCGAATGAATCCTTCAGACACAATAATTTGCTTCGCGCGTGAACTTGCATTGAATTCAACAGGCAGTGTGATCAGCTGGAAAAAGACAGCGGCTGAAAACAGAATGATGCCGAGCCCGATGAGGTTCAGACTGCCAAGAAGCATGCCCCCCAAAAAAAGCAAAGGAGCCACTCCGGATGCAAAATTCACAACGGGGAACATTTTATGTCTCAGCACAAGCGCACCATATGATTCCTGATGCTGCAAGGCATGTCCGACTTCATGGGAAGCAACGGATATGGCGGAAATTGAGCGGCCGTAATAAACCGGCTCAGATAAACGCACCACCCGTCTTGTCGGGTCGTAATGGTCTGTTAAAGCGCCTCTTACCGGTTCAACCGGCACGTCGTAAAGACCGTTTATATCTAAAATCCGTCTTGCGGTTTCTGCCCCTGTTCGACCGCTTGAGGCTTCCACTTTTGAATATTTTTCAAAGTTGCTCTTTACTTTAAATTGTGCCCAAAACGACAATCCCAATGCGGCTATTGTTAAAAATATAAACAGCATGCTTCATCATCCTTTTTTAAAGATCGTATGTTTCTTTATTACGATTATTTTAATGAGTTTTCTTTCTCGTGTACAGAAATGCGCTTTTTCTTCCGTCTCGGTGCACACATTCCGATAAGCAAAAGGAACAAGCCGGCCGAAAACAAATAAAAAGAAAAGCCTCCAATCAGCTTATTCAAAAAATGATGCCATGAGAAGCTATCGGAAAAGTGATTGTACGCATTCAAGTCGAAAATAAACAAAATCACTGCGGATGCCGCAAGCTGCGTACCGATCAAAACCACAACGGTTCTCTGAATGATCGTCATCTGTTCCACCTTTTTTCGCTGATTTGTTTTAGTTTATGGAGAAAACCGGTTTTATATGTTTTAGTTCATTTTTTGAAAAACAACACCGGAAGTAGGACATACTGTTATAAAAAGAGCACGGGTGTGATGAACATGAAAGTGACGAGTGAGGAAAAGGAACAGCTGAGTACAGCGATTGACCGAATGAATGAAGGACTGGACGTATTTATCCAGTTTTATAATGAATCTGAAATCGATGAACCCCTTATTCAGCTGGAAGACGATACAGCTGATCTCATGAAGCAGGCCCGCGACCTGTACGGCCAGGAAAAGCTAAATGAGAAGCTGAACACAATTATCAAACAGATTTTATCTATTTCATTATCTGAAGAAGGAGAAAAAGAATGAAGTCAAATCGGATCTTTATCTCATGGCTGAGGTGGCCGTTATTTATCCGAATCGGGCTGATCATTCTTTTTCTAGTTCTTTTGTTCGGGCAAATCATTTATTTACTTGAGCCCAAGCAGTTTACTTCTGTCTTCGAAGGTATTTGGTGGGCCGTGGTTACCGTCTCAACAGTAGGCTACGGGGATTATGTGCCGCACACGCCGCTTGGTCAAGTAGCCGGAATGCTGCTGATATTAATCGGGGCAAGCTTTGTCACTGCTTACTTTGCCACCTTATCCGCTGCCGCTTTCAGTAAACAGCACCGCTACATAGAGGGGAAGGTCGCTTACAAAGGACGGGGCCATGTCATTATTATCGGCTGGAATGAAAAATCAAATCGCCTTTTGAGAGAGCTTCAGCTGGCGGCGCCCTCCAAGACAGTTGTTCTGATTGATGAAACGTTAAAAGAAGGGCCGCTCATTGAAAATGTCCATTTCATACGCGGACACGCCGCAGATGATGAAACGCTGAAACGAGCCAATATTACTGAGGCGGACACAGTTATGGTCACCGCCGACCAATATAAAAGTGAAGCGGAGGCGGACATGCTGTCAGTGCTGATTCTTTTATCAGTCAAAGGATTGAATCCGCTGGCTTACTGTATTGTCGAAATTCTGACTGACCGCTTTGTCACCAATGCAGAACGGGCAGGCGCTAATAAAATTATCGGGACATCTCAGCTCTTAAGCCGCGTGATGCTGGAACATTACCGAGTCAAATTGCAGCTGTCTAAACCGCAAAGCTTAATTGAGCTGACACTCGATAAAAAAGTGCGGCTGATTTCGGTTCCTTCTGAGCTGCAGGGCGCCGCTTATAAAACATGCGTCCTCTATTTTCTAGATCACAACACCACCATTATCGGCATACAAAAAGAGGAAGGGCCTATGATTACCCCTCCTCTTTCATATAAAGTGCTTGAAACAGATCAGTTCCTTGCGCTTTAACCCAGCAGAACATCCTCCAGCTCTTTGACAAGGGAGGCGCCGATATCCAAATACGCCGGATCAATTTCCGCGTCCCGTCTTTCGGGTTCAGAAAATTGATTAAACAGCGATTGAAACGGCCCTCCTTCAGCATGATCATCAAGGCCTGCCTGGAACACCTGCCTCAGCATAAACGGAGTTCCGATACGGACAGCTGCCCCGCGTTCATCGAGACTGCCTTGTATGGCATTGACGGGAATTCTTAAAAACAAATATCCGTCTTTATCATCAATTTTATAATCAAAATAGCCGTGATCGTACTCCCAGCCGCCGTTTATCACATAACCGAGCGGCTTCATGACTTGTTCCAGCTCCTGAAGCAAAAAAGGCTGCCCATCTATCGCGGAAGGTATTGTAATCATCAAACTGCCCCTTTTTTCATTTATCCTGTCCTGCCGCACAAGACTTCATTCAGAGGTTGATTACATGGAAATTGTTTTTTCCTTTGCCCGGCCAACCGAAAAGAAAGCGCATTCAATTAAGAAGTAAACAGTTATCGCTGCAGCAATCCCCGCCGCAGATTCCCATGAAACATATACAACAGCCGCATAGAGTCCTAACTTTGTTAAAAGGGTGTGAGAACGCTTCAATTGCAAAATCTGATGTACTGCATCAGTAAAAATGGCAAGCGGAAGCCCGATCAGAAGAAAGGTGTGGATAAAAAAGTGTGAGAGTGTGCCGCCAAGGTGGGAAGAAAACTCTGTATTCACGGCATCAAAGGATATGAGAATAACGAAAACTGCTGCCGATAAGCCCGCAATGATGAGATGTTTGACGATTTGTTTCATGAACATCAGCACCTTTCTGATTTGATAAAAAGCCGACCGGCTAATGCCAGTCAGCTTTCTTACATTAATCTTCGAGACGTTTTTCAAGCTCAGCTTTTTTCTCTTCAAAGCCAGGTTTGCCAAGCAATGCAAACATATTGACTTTATATGCTTCTACTCCAGGCTGGTCAAAAGGATTGACGCCGAGGAGATATCCGCTCATCGCGCAGGCTTTTTCGAAGAAATAAACAAGATATCCAAAAGTATATGCATTCAGCTCAGGAATGTTGACGATTAAGTTTGGAACGTTTCCGTCTGTATGAGCCAGCATTGTACCTTGGAATGCTTTTTTGTTAACGAAGTCTACCGTTTTTCCGGCTAAATAGTTTAAGCCGTCAAGATCGCTATCCGCTTCTTCGATTGTCAGCTCGTGTTTAGGTTTTTCAACATTCAGCACCGTTTCGAACAAGTCTCTGCGGCCTTCCTGTACGTACTGTCCTAATGAGTGAAGGTCTGTTGAATAGTTGGCAGAAGAAGGATAAATGCCCTTCTCGTCTTTGCCTTCACTTTCGCCGAACAGCTGCTTCCACCACTCCGCAAAATATTGAAGCGCCGGCTCATAGTTGATAAGCATTTCAATCGTTTTGCCTTTATTGTAAAGCACATTGCGAACGACCGCATACTGGTATGCAGGGTTTTCTTCCAATTCTGATGTGGCAAAATCCTTGCTCGCATCAAATGCGCCTTTCATCATGTCGTCAATGTTGACGCCGCTGACAGCAATCGGAAGGAGACCAACAGCTGTTAAGACAGAATATCGTCCGCCGACATCATCAGGAATGACAAATGATTCGAAGCCTTCTTCGTTAGAAAGTGTTTTTAACGCGCCGCGCTCTTTATCAGTTGTCGCATAAATCCGCGCTTTCGCTTCTTCCTTGCCGTATTTCTCTTCCAGAAGCTTGCGGAAAATACGGAAAGCGATTGCAGGCTCAGTTGTTGTACCTGATTTAGAGATGACGTTAATGGAGAAGTCAACATCTTCGAGAAGATCCATGACATCTCTCATATATGATGAACTGATGTTGTTTCCGATGAAAATGACTTGCGGATTGCCTCGTTTTGCTTTTGGCAGTGTATTGTAAAACGCGTGATTAAGCGCTTCAATCGCTGCCCGCGCGCCGAGGTAAGAACCGCCGATACCGACAACAAGCAATACATCAGAGTCAGATTTGATTTTTTCCGCGCTTTTTTTAATACGCGCAAATTCTTCTTTATCATAATGTTCAGGGAGGTCCACCCAGCCTAGAAAATCGCTGCCCGCGCCTGTTTTTTCATGAATATTATGGTGTGCTGTTTTTACAAAGTCGCGCAAATATGTAAGTTCATGTTCGTTGAAGAAAGTCAACGCTTTTGAGTAGTCAAAGCGTACATGCGTCATTGCTTGTCCCTCCATAACGGTATAATGTTTTCATCTTTCACTTTATATGAACTTATCCGTGAAATCAAGTCAAGAAGAAAGGACAGAATGACTGCATTCCGTCCTTTGACATTAGAGTGACGCGCGAAGGATGGCAAGCACGTCATCTTTGTTCAGTTTTTGGAAGTTGCCGAAGCCGCCGTGCTCCATTTCTTTGGCTGCGATATCAGCAATCAGTTCCAGTTTTTCTTCTCCGATCTCATAGTCGGATAGACGGGAAGGCGCACCCAGACTTGTCCAGAACGCAGACAGCTTGTCGATACCTTCAAGCGCAATTTCTTTATCCGTTTTGCCCTCTGTATCAATGTCAAACATATTGAGCATGAGGTTTTTAAAGCGGCCGACATTCGTATCAAGCGTGTATCTCATCCAGTTCGGGAACAGGATCGCAAGTCCGCCGGCATGCGGAATATCATATACAGCTGATACGGCATGCTCCATTGTGTGAGAAGCCCAGTCGCCGAAGTAGCCCATTTGAAGCGTGCCATTCAGAGCGATAGTGCCTGCATATAGAATCGTCTCACGATGTTTATAATTTTCCAGATCCTCCAATAGTTTTGGAGCTGTTTCGATTACCGTCTGCAGAACGGCAAAGCACATTCTGTCTTGCAGCGGTGTGTTTTCGACATTATGGAAGTATTGTTCAAACACGTGGCTCATCATGTCAACCATGCCGTAAACCGTTTGATTTTCAGGCACTGTGAACGTATTTTCAGGGTCTAAAATCGAGAACCGCGGATGAGTTACATTGCTTCCCCATACAAATTTCTCATTTGTTTCCCAGTTTGTAATCACAGAGTCAGGGTTCATTTCAGAACCTGTGGCAGCAAGGGTTAGAACTGTACCAAACGGCAGTGCATCCTCGGCTGTTACTTTCTTGCTGAATATGTCCCAAGCGTCTCCGTCGTATTTCACTCCTGCAGCGATCGCTTTTGTGCAGTCAATGACACTTCCGCCACCCACAGCAAGCAGAAAATCAATATCATGCTGTCTGCATAGGTCAATGCCTTTTTCCACAGTCGCAAGACGCGGGTTCGGCTCGACCCCTGACAGTTCATGGACAGCCGCGCCTTCTTCTTTTAATATGTCTGTTACTTGGTCATAAAGGCCATTACGTTTAATGCTTCCGCCTCCGTAGACAAGCAGAACATTTTTACCGTATTGCTTTAATTCTTTTCTTAATTGTTCAAGCTGACCTTTTCCGAAGATCAGTTTCGTCGGGTTATAATAAGTGAAATTTTCCATTGTAAAACCTCCATATAGTGCTGTATCAAAAAACAGGTTAACAATTGTAACATAAGTTCAAAGAAAAAGGGAAGCAGCCTGATCAGCTGTTTCCCCTTTTGTTATAGAGATGCTTTTAAGATAGCAAGTACATCTTCTTTGTGTAGTGATTTAAACTGGCCGAACGTACCGTTGGCCATTGCCTTGTCGGCAATTGTGTCGAGCTGTTCGTCATTAATATCGTAATCAGCCAGTCGATTTGGAGCGCCTAGGCTTGTCCAGAAAGCAGACAGCTTGTCGATACCTTCAAGCGCGATTTCCTCATCTGATTTTCCAGCTTCCTCCACACCAAACACACGAACCGCCAGCTGCTTCATGCGAGCCGGGTTTTCTGACAATGTATGTCTCATCCAGTTCGGGAAGAGTATTGCGAGTCCGCCGGCATGCGGAATATCGTAAACGGCTGAAACCGCATGTTCTATATTATGAGTGGCCCAATCCCCTCTTGCACCCATTGACAGCATACCGTTTAAAGCGATTGTCCCTGTGTAAAGAATCGTTTCACGCAGTTCGTAATTTTCAAGATCATTGATCAGCTTAGGCGCTGTTTCGATGACTGTGCGTAAGAGCGATTCGCACATGCGATCCTGGTAAGGTGTGTTTGATACATGGTGGAAGTATTGCTCAAACACGTGGCTCATCATATCAACCATTCCGTAGATCGTGTGATTTTTAGGAACAGTAAACGTGTTCACTGGATCCAAAATGGAGAACTTAGGGAACACGAGCGGGCTTCCCCAGCCATATTTCTCTTTTGTTTCCCAGTTTGTGATAACTGAACCTGAGTTCATTTCAGAGCCAGTTGCGGCGAGAGTCAAAACAGTTCCAAACGGTAAAGCTTCCTTCGGCTGGTGTTTTTTCGTTACGATATCCCACGCGTCACCATCATACTTTGCCCCCGCAGCAATCGCCTTTGCACAGTCGATGACACTGCCGCCGCCGACAGCCAATAAGAAATCAATGTTGTTTTCTTTGCAGATCGCAACACCTTTATTAACAGTCGACACACGCGGGTTCGGCTCTACGCCTGCTAATTCATGTACCGTGACACCGGCTTTATTCAGCTGTTCCATCACTTGGTCATAAAGGCCGCTGCGTTTAATGCTTCCGCCTCCGTAGACTAACAATACATTTTTTCCGTAAGGTTTCAGTTCCTCCGGGAGTTTTTCAACTTCGCCGCGGCCGAAAATTAATTTCGTCGGGTTCCAATATGTAAAGTTTTGCATGACATCTCCTCCTTAGATTTTTATTATGCAGAATGCCTGCGCTCCATGTAAAGCAATCAGCTCGTTCTGTTTTCAGCGTATCAGACAGTTTTCATTTGCAAGATGCTGGGAATGGAACAGATACAAGCTGAGTTTGAGCCGTTTCGTCCGGCTTCTCACAATATGGAGAATGCATGTATAGATTCTCCAATATGTCACAATCTATAACTGTTTTAATAATTCATGGAGGAGGTTGTAAACATGAGTACTATTCAGAGAATTTGTCTTGTATTAACGATCATTGGCGCTATTAACTGGGGACTGATCGGATTTTTCCAATTTGATTTAGTAGCAGCCATCTTTGGCGGCCAAGGGTCAGCCCTTTCCCGTATCATTTACGGACTCGTCGGAATCGCCGGCTTAATCAACCTCGGTCTGCTGTTTAAGCCAAACGAAGAAGCTTCACGAGAAGAAGCAGCGAAGCCTGAAATGCGATAGGATAAAAAAAAGCACCGAACATTCCTGTCCGGTGCTTTTTCATGCTTACTTTTTGATAAGATCTTTGCGATTGGACATTTCGATCCACTCTTCAAGCTTATCTTTTAATGTGTTGAAACCTTGTGGTGCAGAAGCTTCTTCGCTCACTTGTGCTGATTTAGGTTTTCTTGGTTTGCTTTCTTTTTTCTCAGGCGCAGCTTGTGTCGCACGAATAGAAAGGCTGATTTTTCCTTTTTCTTCGTCAACAGCTAGTACTTTTACTTGTACTTCGTCACCAACAGAAAGGTGCTCGTTGATGTCTTTTACGAAACCATGAGTTACTTCAGAAATGTGTACCAGACCTTGAGTCTCTTCATCTAATGCAACAAACGCACCATACGCTTGTAATCCTGTAACTTTGCCAGTGTAAACACTGCCCACTTCAAATTTTGCTGCCATTCATAACAACTCCTAAGTTAAATTAAATATCAGTTTATACGCAATTTAAAATTATATCATACATGTCTCATTTCCGCAAAGAAAACTTTTTTATATGATATCAGGTTTAAGCATATCAAAAAGAGGGTATACTGCAAATACCAAAGGCTTTCTAGTATTCCCCCTTTTATTGGATGCGAACAAAAAGTTCGTATCTTTTTTTATGTTGTTTTGTGTAAGAAGCGTTTCATTCTGACCAATGCTTCTTGCAGCTGTTCAATTGATGTCGCATATGAACAGCGGATATATCCTTCTCCGCTCGGCCCAAATACATTACCCGGAACAACGGCTACTTTTTCCTGCAGCAAGAGCTCCTCGGCAAACTGTTCTGAGCTCATCCCAGTGCTTTTGATGGATGGGAAAGCATAAAAAGCACCGCTCGGATGGTGGCAGCTGAGACCGATTTCATTAAGCGTTTCGACAAACAAATTACGTCTTCTGCGGTAGCTCTTTTTCATCTTTTCTACATCTTCTATTCCGTTTTTTAACCCTTCAAGCGCTGCGTATTGCGCCATTGCAGGCGCGCACATCATCGCATACTGATGGATTTTAAGCATCGCGTTGCGAATTTCTGAAGGCGCCGCGGCAAAACCGAGTCTCCAGCCTGTCATGGCAAACGCCTTTGAAAATCCTGAAATGACAACCGTCCGCTCTTTCATCCCCGGTAATGCTGCTATGCTCGTGAATTCCTCATCGTATGTCAGTTCCGCATAAATCTCGTCGGCCAGTACGATTAAATCATGTTTTTTGGCAAACTCAGCAATTTCATGCAACTCTTTCTTTGAGTAAACCGAGCCGGTCGGATTCGAAGGCGAACAAATGAGAATAGCCTTTGTCTTTTCGGTCACTGCCGCTTCAAAATCCTCAGCCGTCGCTTTAAATCCTTTATCAGCCGTCGTATGGACATGAACCGGAACGCCGCCTGTCAAAGAGACAAGCGATTCATACGCCACAAAACACGGTTCTGGAATAATCACTTCCTCACTCGGATTTACAATGGCGCGGATTGCAATATCCAAAGCCTGGCTCGCCCCTACCGTCACAATCAATTCATCGTCAGGTGAGTATGTAAGATTAAACCGGCTGCTTACATAACGGCTGATTTCCTCTCGCAATGAGTATAAACCTGCATTAGCGGTATATGACGTATACCCTTGTTCAAGGGAAAGAATGCTTGCTTCCCGGACATTCCAAGCCGTTACAAAGTCAGGTTCTCCGACTCCTAAAGAAATAACCCCTTCCATCGTTGCCGCCAAATCAAAGAATCTGCGGATGCCGGATGGTTTTATTTGTTTTACATAATCGGATAAATAAGAAGTCATTTACGGTGACACCACGATTCTTTTGTCGTCGTCTCCCGTTTCAAATACTTTGCCGTCGTGCTTGTATTTTTTCAGGATAAAATGTGTTGTCGTAGACACAACTGAATCAAGAGTTGACAGTTTATCAGATACAAAACGCGCAACGTCAGACATTGAATTGCCGCGGATCACGACAGACAGGTCGTATACGCCTGACATCAGGTAGACTGATTCTACCTCTTGGAATCGGTAAATCCGCTCCGCCACTTCGTCAAAACCGACTCCGCGCTTTGGAGTGACTTTAACATCAATCATGGCAGTCACGCCTTCATGGCCGTCCACTTTCCGCCAGTCGATCATAGCGGAATAATCAATAATAACCTTTTCTTTTTCCAATTTGTCAATGATCGCTTTTACTTCATTTACAGGGATACCGGCCATTTTTGCGATTGTTTCCAGGTCGGCGCGGCTGTTTTCGTCTAAAATTTCTAATATTTCTGTTTCTTTATCGGTCAATTTCATTCATTTCACACCTTTGCAATGTCAAGAAATCTTCATGACATTATATCACGTTTTTTGACGAATGCTAAGAAAAAACGAGGAGAAACTTCCGCTAGAACTGACAATTTCAGGGCATAATACAGTACATCCTATGAAGGGAGTGACGGCAAAATGGAGGCGGTTACACCAATAAGGCGTATTAAAGTCGGAGGCGTAAATGTATATTATGAGCACTATCAAAACCCGGGCAAACAAACAATTGTCTGCGTACACGGTTTTTTATCTTCTGCTTTCAGCTTCAGAAAATTAATCCCATTGCTTCGGGACCAGTATGACATCATCGCGCTCGATTTGCCTCCTTTCGGCCAATCAGAAAAATCAAGGACATTTAGATATACCTATCAAAACCTCGCTATGCTTATCATCGGACTCCTGGAGCACTTGCAAGTCAAACAGGCGGCGCTTGTCGGGCATTCGATGGGAGGGCAGATATCGCTGTCGGCTGCTCTATTAAAGCCTGAGCTCTTCTCGAAGATTGTGCTTCTTTGCAGTTCAGGTTATTTAAAACGCTCACACCCGACGATTATCTTCGGGACTCACCTCCCATATTTTCATCTTTATATCAAACGCTGGCTTTCCAAAGAAGGCGTGATGAAAAACTTATTAAATGTCGTCCACAACAAATCGCTGATTGACGAGGAGATGATTGACGGCTACGGCAAACCTTTTCAAGATGAACAGATTTTCAAAGCTATGACAAAGTTCATCCGGCACAGGGAAGGAGATTTACAGTCTGAGGAATTGAAAAAAATGAACAAACCCGCCTTATTGATTTGGGGCGAAGAAGACAAGGTGGTTCCGGTGAAAATCGGCGAACGTCTGCACCATGACCTGCCGGATTCCAAACTGTATTCATTGCGGGAAACAGGCCATTTGGTGCCGGAGGAACGCCCAGAATTCGTTTCCGAACGAATTGCAGAGTTTATCACAGAATAAAAAAACCGGTTTGTATACCGGTTTTTCAAGGCGTGCAAGAGCTGCTGTCTTTAATGAACAGCAGCTGTCCAGCCACATTCAGGCAGCTGTCGATCGGAAGTGTTTGTTCAAAAGAAGCTTCGAAAATATGCTGTATGCTTTTCGCTAACACTTTAGGATCGTCTTCATCATAGACGGCCTGAACGACATCAACAGCCTCCGTTTCATAAAAATCTTCACCATATTTAAACGGGTCCCATTTGGCAATGACATTGATCATTTCCCTGACCGCTTGACTTTCTTCCATTTTCATCACCGCTTATAATAAAATTTGCAGATCTATTTTATCATAGTTACGCTAAGAAAAATAAACATACATAAGAGGTGGAAACAGAATGAACTTTGATAAACAAGAACAGCGCCTCGGCACCCAATCCCTCAAATGGGACAAGACAGGCGAATTATTCGGCGTGACAGACGCCCTCCCGATGTGGGTGGCGGATATGGATTTTCGTGCGCCGGAAGCCATAACAGAAGCATTAAAACAGCGCCTAGAACAAGGGATTTTCGGATATACAGCGCCAGATCAGAGAACAAAAGATGCAGTGTGTGCATGGATGCATAACCGGCACAGCTGGAAGGTGAACCCGGAAAGCATTACATTCAGTCCCGGGGTGGTCACAGCTTTAAGCATGGCGGTTCAGGCTTTTACAGAACCAAAGGATCAAGTGATTGTCCAATCCCCTGTTTACACGCCTTTTTACCATATGATTGAGAAAAACGGCCGGCGTATTTTACATAATCCGCTTAAAGAAAAAGACGGAACTTATGTAATGGATTTTGAAGATTTGAAAACAAAAATCAGTGATCCGAGCGTAAAATTGTTTATTTTATGCAATCCGCATAATCCTTCAGGGCGGGCATGGGGCCGGGAAGATTTATTGAAGCTCGGCGAATTATGCCTTGAACACGGCGTTACAGTCGTGTCAGATGAAATTCATTCCGATTTGATGCTGTACGGTAATGACCATACGCCGTTTGCCTCTCTTTCTGACGATTTCGCTGAGATTTCTGTGACTTGCGCGGCACCTAGCAAAACGTTTAATATCGCGGGTTTGCAGGCGTCTGCAATCATTATTCCAGACCGGCTGAAGCGCGCCAAATTTTCAGCCAGCCTGCAGCGGAACGGTTTAGGCGGATTAAACGCGTTTGCCGTAAGCGCAATCGAAGCCGCTTACTCAAAAGGCGGGCCGTGGCTCGATGAACTGATTTCTTATCTTGAGAAAAACATGGACGAGGCTGCAGCCTTTTTGACCAGCGAGCTCCCGAATGTCAAGATGATGAAGCCTGATGCGTCTTACCTGATCTGGCTCGATTTCCGCGCATATGGCTTGTCTGATGCAGAGCTGCAGCAAAAGATGCTGCACAAAGGGAAAATTATTTTAGAGCCCGGCACGAAATACGGCCCTGGCGGAGAAGGATTTATGCGTTTGAATGCAGGATGCCCTCTGGCAACCTTGCAGGACGGACTGCGCCGAATAAAAACAGCGTTAGAGTAAATATTCGTCACAAACGCCTTTACGTATCAATCGTAAAGGCGTTCTTTATTAAGAAATTTTGTATTTTACTTCTAATGATAAGTGTTATAATAGATTCATATTTTATACGAAAGGATTTCACTCGAATGGAAATTCTAAAAGACTATCTCCTACATATCTGCTTTATTTTGTTTCCTATTCTTCTTTACCAAGTGTTTTGGCTTGGAAAACCGTCGATCATTGTACCAAAAATCAACAACGTATTGGTCACGATATTTGCATGCGGCGCCTCAGTTTTATGCATTATATTCCCTATACAGGAAATGGACTACATCCAATATGGCCTTCAAATCATTCCTGTCATCATTTGTTTATTGTATATAAACACTGCTTCCGGGCTAACAGTCGCCGCATCCGTCTTATGTTTTGAACTGCTGTTTTTTGAGCCTTCCGCCATTTTTGTATACGCTTTGCTGCCTTTTCATATCATCATTCCAACTCTACTTCAAAAAAAGTGGCCATTCATGTCCAAAGCGAGAAAACTGCTGCTGTCTTTATTCATCGGTTGCTTGGAGATCTTCTTATTTTTCGCCTCCATCTTGGTTTTTTCTGCCGTGAATATTTTAAATTTTCAAAATTCAGAAATGATATATTATGAGGCAGCTGTCTCAGGTCTGTTCCGCTGCACCGTTCTTCTTTTAAGCATTTATCTGATAGAAAGCATCGCAGAAAATATCGCCCTGCGTTCCCAGCTTATCCATTCGGAAAAAATGGAAATTGTGAGTGAACTTGCGGCAAGTGTGGCTCATGAAGTAAGAAATCCGCTGACAGTTGTCCGGGGATTTGTCCAGCTGCTTTTTAATGATGAATCCCTTCAAAACAAATCCAGTGCGGATTATCAAAAGCTTGTGCTGTCAGAGCTTGACCGGGCTCAGGGCATTATTACAAATTATCTTGATATCGCCAAACAGCAATTGTACGAAAAAGAGATTTTTGATCTATCTTCTCTTATCAAAGAGACGAGCTCCCTTATGATTTCGTATGCCAATTATAAATCTGTGACAGTAGAGGCGGACGCTGAGCCGGACCTTTTGGTTTACGGGGATGCAACAAAGCTGAAGCAGGCTGTGATCAACCTCATGAAAAACAGCATTGAAGCCGTTCCTACGGGTAAAGGCGTCATCCAAGTTTCAGCGAAAAAAATCGGCCATATAATTGTAATCAAAATCTCAGATAACGGTGTCGGCATGACGGATCACCAAATGCAGAAGCTGGGTGAACCTTATTATTCTTTAAAAACGAATGGAACGGGACTTGGGCTGACTGTGACGTTTTCCATCATTGAACATCACCACGGAACCATTTCGTTCAGCAGCAGCTTTCAAAGAGGAACCATTGTGACGATCAAGCTCCCCGCCGACCTTCCTCACTAGCAAATCAATTGGAACTTTTATAGAATGAATGCGAGGTGATAACAGATGAGTACATTTGAGAAAGGCTCTATCGTAAAAGGATTTTACAAAACAGGTGCATACATAGGAGAAATTACAGATTGCAGACCGCAGCATTATTTAGTCAAAATTAAGGCGGTTCTCACCCATCCCGCTCAAGGAGACCTTCATCATCCAAAACAGGCAGATGTGCCGTTATTCCATGAAAGAAGAGCGCTTGCTTTCGGCGAACAGACTAATATCCCCCATCATATGGTGAAGCCCTATGACAGTGAAGTGCCGGATTATAACGAGTCTTTGCGGGAAGCGGTTGCACAGCTGAGAGCCAAACTGGCCGGAGATGATTCACAATGGGCAAAGCGATCCCTGAACAATCTGGACGTTTTAGAAAAAGAATACTTTACCCGGCCATAACCCAGTCTGACAAAAGATTGGGTTTTTTATGTTGCGCGCCGGAATAGTTCAGATAAATCAATCCTCTCGCCGATTGTCGGCGGTTTTGGTTTTTCTAGGTACTGCTTATCCTGCTCGACAAGCTTAAAAAGCTTATAGGCTGTAAGAGCATCGTCAAGCGCCTTATGATGGGTGCCGGTTCCCTTATCTCCGTACTCTTCCGCAGCCTTCCACAAGCCAGTCAGTGTCCGGTCTCCAAAAAAGTTTTTATATTCAAGAGATAAATCTCTCATCTCCCCTTTAAACGGGAAAGGAATATGGTTAAACATACAATTTTGCTTCAGCACTTTCATATCCATGTTTCCCCACGTGATGATCGTGCAATTTTTTTCAGGGTCAAGCTCATTTAATTTACGGATAAAGTCCTCGAACCTCATCCCCTCATCTACTTGGTTTTGCGTAATGTTTAAAAATGATTTACAGCGCTTCGTCAGCTTGGGGAATTTTTTCGGCCTAATATAACTTGAAAACGTCTCAACTACTTCACCATTAACCGACTTTACAATTCCTGCTTCTATGATTTCCGGAAAAAAATTTTGCGGACTGTATTTTCCTTCGGGCATCGTAAATTCGAAATCAATAATGAGTAAGTTGCCTGCCTCCACTATTTTTACACCTACCTTTCCTCCGATCAGAAGAATGCTATCTTTATAGTATATCGATTCTCCTTCTCTTCATTTCTTCATTTTCTAAAAATAATGAAATTTCCCAACCGCATGGTTTCTTTTAAATGGTGCACTGTTTCTTTATAATTAGTAAGGAACCCGAAATAATAAGAAGGTGATGTTATTTCTATCCGCAAGAAAAACTTTGTCATTGTGTGGCTGGCGAATTTCTTTGTATCAGCCAGCACCACAATGATCATTCCTTTTCTCTCCTTGTATATTGAGACGCTCAGCACCTTTTCCAACGGCTTTGTGCAAAGGTGGAGCGGTTATGTGTTCGGCATTACATTTTTAATGGCTTTTTTGGTATCCCCGTTCTGGGGGCGGTTCGGAGACAAACGCGGTTACAAGAAAATCCTTTTGACAACCGGAATCGGCATAGCCGTCAGCATTTTATTAATGGGCTTTGTCACATCGGTTTATCAATTGTTTTTTCTGCGTATGGCTATGGGGCTTGTAACCGGATTTATTCCGACATCCCTTGCAATGATTTCCGCGCAGACGCCTAAAAGCTCAGCCGGCAAAACGCTTGGCACGCTCCAAATGGGGCAAGTATCCGGAAGCTTGTTCGGCCCGCTTTTGGGAGGCGTGCTTGCTGACCACTTCGGCTTTACGTATACCTTTTTTATCACATCCTTTGTAATTTTCTTGGCCGTTCTTCTCGTGTTATTCGGGGTCAAAGAACAGCCGCTCACAGAGAAGATGAATAAACGTCAGTCTTATACGAGAAAAGAAGTGCTCTCCTATATATTTCACCAGCCCGCGCTTTGGGTCATGATGCTGTTAACCATGCTGATTCAAACAGGAAATTTCAGTATCCAGCCGTTGCTCGCTTTATATGTAAACGAGCTGCACGGACCTGCCAATCTAGCCTTTTTCTCCGGCATGGCATTTTCGGCAACCGGACTCGGCAGTTTGCTGCTGGCAAGAAAATGGGGAGATTTAGGAGACCGCTACGGCCACCGCCGCATCTTAATCGGGCTTTTAATCGCCGCCTCTTTATTTTTTATTCCGCAGGCACTCGCGTCTTCATTCAGTGTGCTTCTTGTTTTCAGGTTTTTATTCGGGATGGCGATGGGCGGCCTTCTTCCATGCATCACAGCGGCAATCCGCGTTCAGGCTCCCGGCTCCATCCAAGGAGAAGTCCTCGGCTACAATGTCAGCTTTCGCTTTTTAGGAAACGTTCTCGGACCTCTTCTCGGCGGTATTATATCGAGTCACTTCAATATCTCTGCAGCCTTTTATGTCACAGCATTTCTCTTTTTCTCAGGTGCCTGCCTGCTTTGGATCATGAAGAAATTCCAAAAAGAATCGTATGCCAAAGCAAGCTGATTTTCAGCAAAAATTGAGGAGTCTTCTAAATTTAACCTTCTCGTAAACTCAAAAGAATGGTACGATATGGCTAGAATTTAGGAGAAAAGAGAGTGACCATGTTACGAAAAATTATCGGATGGATTTTGCTCCTTTGCATAATCCCATTGTTTGCATTTACAGTTATCGCTTCCGGAAAAGAAGTAAAACAAATGAAGTCCCTGGATCAGGTGCTTGATAAGAATATTGATTTGAAAGAGATCAGCCTTGTTCAAAACAGCTACATGTACGACAGGGACGGGTCTCTGGTCTCGGAAATCGTCAGCGATGATGAGAACCGAGTGCTGGTTCCCTTCAACAAGATACCCGAAGAAGTCAAACAGATATTTTTAACTTCCGAGGACCGCCATTTTTACGAACATAAAGGCTTTGACTTTATGGGGATGGTGCGGGCGGCCGCTTCCAACGTGAAGGACAAAAAGATTGACCAAGGGGCCAGCACCATCACACAGCAGCTTACAAGAAACTTGTATTTGAGCCACGAGCGCTCTTTCAGCCGCAAACTGACTGAGCTCGCGTACTCCTATCAGCTTGAGAAAAAGTATACAAAAAATGAGATTCTTGAAGCCTACTTAAATACGATTTATTTTAATAACGGTGTTTATGGCGTCGGATCAGCTGCTGAATTTTATTTCAGCAAACCGCTGAAATCTCTCACACTGGGAGAAATGGCTTTTATTTGCGCTATACCTAATAACCCTACATTATATGATCCTCTCAAGCATTTTGACTACACGAAAAGCCGTCAAGAACGCTTGCTTAAAGGGTTAAAAAATGCCGGGGTTATAACGGACAAAGAGCTGAAGAAAGCCGTAAAACAAAAAATCAAACTGGATGTCGAGGAGAAAGAAGACAAATTTCCAGACTACGTTTCCTACGTAAATGATGAATTCACTCAACTCGTGTCTGAATCTGAAGGTTATGATAAGCGTCTTCAAAGAGCGTCAGGAAAACAAAAAGACAAAATAGAAAACGAGCTGTCCGCTAGAGTCAGCACACTTCTGAAAGACGGCGTAAAAATTTATACCGCACTTGATCCGTACATGCAAAATCAAGTCGTGGCACAAATGAATTCGAAACTGCCGTATGCGGGCGTACAGGGCGGAGCGGCTGTTATTAATCACCAGACGCATCAAGTTGTCGCTCTATCCGGCGGAAAAAACTATCATAAGTATGATTTTAACCGTGCCTACCAAGCATACAGACAGCCGGGGTCATCCATTAAACCGCTTCTCGATTACGGACCTTATATTGAACAGACAGGTGCGACAGCAAGCAGCACAATTGATGCCGGCAAATTTTGCAGCAGGGATTACTGTCCGCAAAACTACAATAACCGCACATACGGCACAGTGACGCTTGATACAGCGTTTAAAAACTCGTATAATACACCAGCCATCAGAATGCTGGACCGTGTAGGCATCCAAAAAGCTTTCAGCTATATTGAACCGTATCATTTTTCAAAGCTTGTCAACAGCGACTATCTGCTGCCGGCGGCGCTTGGCGGATTTACACACGGCATGACGCCTCTCGAGATGACAAAGGCGTATACAACATTCGGCAACAGCGGCAGCTACACGCCGAGCCACGCGATTACAAAAGTGACGGATTTAAAAGGAAAAACGATTTATAAATGGAATGACAAAGCGACACAAATATTCAGCGTCCGCACAAACATGCAGCTGAAAAAACTGATGTCTTCCGTTGTCAAAAGCGGGACAGGGAAAAAAGCATATTTTAATGCGCCTTATATCGGCGGAAAAACGGGAACCTCAAATGATTATCATGATATGTGGTTCGTCGGCCTGACAGATACGTACACAATGGGTGTCTGGGTTGGAAAAGATACACCGAGTAGCGTTGAATACCTTCACAGTATCAGCCCTCAGCTTTCCATCTGGAAAGGAACGCTGCAAGCGGCTTATTAAAATCGGAGGGGATCTGCAGTGACATCAGAACAAATTCCAAATCGCGTATTACTGTTTGACGGTGTGTGCAATTTATGCAACGGGGCCGTTCAATTTATCATAAAACGTGATCCAAACGGTTTAATTTCATTTGCATCGCTTCAATCGGAAACAGGACAGAGCCTGCTGAAAAAAAGCGGGCTTCCGACTGAGCATTTTGACAGCTTTGTTTTTATTGAAGACGGCCAGGTTTACACTAAGTCAACTGCAGCCATAAAGGTTTTCAGGCATCTGCGGGGCCTATGGCGGCTCTTTGTCCTGTTTCTTGCAGTGCCGAAACCTGTCAGAGATATGCTCTATTCCGTTATCGCCAAAAACCGCTATAAGTGGTTCGGCAAAAAAAATGAATGTATGCTCCCCTCCCCTTCTATAAAAAATAGATTTTTACCATAAACGAAAAAATGGCTAGCTTACACAGGTAAGCTAGCCATTATGCTATTATAAAGCTTGATAAATATGAACAGAATACCGATAACAAATGTAAACCAAAACAGCAGTTCCATTAGAATGAATCCGACCAATGACATGATAGAAAGTGTTGAATAAATCCTGTAAACAACGAACACAAAGTAAGCAAGTGTAACAACTGCAAACCAGATCACAATCCAGAAGACATTTTGCAATAGCACAAAGGATACGATCCCGCCGCCTAAATAAATGATAGAGCCCATTCTGATTGTTTTCAGGTTGTTTCCTTCAGGATCATTTGCGAAAAACAGCAGTGACAGCTCAGTCACGGTATTCGCAATTAATTTCAGAGCGGACAGAACCATAAAATATAAAAGCGCAAAAGCCGCAAATAACGCTAGTCTGATTCCTTTCTCTGAGAAGTAATCGAGCATTCCATCGTACATTCCAAATGAAGAAAGCATCTTCAATGCATAGAGTGAGGTTGAAATGGATAAAGACGAACTAAAAAGCAGGATCGCAATCAGCGGAAAGTATCCTGTCAAATAAGTATTTTTCATATAAAAAAGTCCCTTTCTATAATCTACCTCATTTATTATGGAGGACTTAAAACACATTGACAAGATAAATTATTCCATTTTTTCTCCTTTTTACGAATTACGGTCCCAAATCTTCACAAAGCGCCATTTTGAGAGTAAAGTAGTACGCAGGAATCATAAAACGTAAGGAAGTTTTATATGAAAAAAACATTAAAACTGCAAACCAGACTCACCATATTTGTCTGTATCGTTGTGTTAATCGCACTGCTCATCACCTTTTTTACCGTTGGTGCCCAAACCTCCAAAAGGATACGTGATCAGGAAAGAGACACAGCGCTCCAAACTGCTGAAATGGTTGCCGACGCACCGATCACTGCCTCCGCTTTGGAGAGCGGAAAAAAACAGAAGGAACTGCTCAGCTATACGCTGGACGTCCAGAAAATTACCGGCACAGAATTTGTCGTCGTTATGGATATGAACGGCATTCGCAGAACCCATCCGGACCGCAGCAAAATCGGAAAAAAGTTCAGCGGCGGGGATGAAGCCGAAGTATTAAAAGGACATGTCCATATCAGCACCGCCTCAGGCACGCTTGGGAAATCGCAGAGAGCGTTTGTGCCTGTCTACGCCAAGAATGGAAAACAAGTCGGAGCCGTTGCGGTCGGCATTACAGTGAATGAAATTGACGAAGTCATCAGCCATAGCTTACGGCCGCTCTATTTTATTATTTGTGTCAGTATATTCGTCGGCGTCATCGGGGCTGTTATCGTCGCACGTACGGTGAAAAGTATCATGTACGGACTTGAACCATATGAAATCGCGACACTTCTTCAAGAACGGAGCGCCATGCTTGAATCAACGAAAGAAGGCATACTCGCTGTCGATGAGCACGGCAAAATCAAGCTTGCCAATGCGGAAGCGAAGCGTCTTTTCATTAAAATGGGCATAGAAACAAATCCCGTCGATCAGGATGTCAATGACATCCTGCCAAAAAGCCGCCTGAAAAATGTCATTGAGACCAGAAAACCACTTCAAGACAGAGATGTGCGCATTAACGGATTAGAGCTTGTATTTAATGAAGTGCCTATCCAGCTGAAAGGACAAACCGTCGGAGCGATTGCGACTTTCCGGGACAAAACCGAGGTAAAACATTTAGCTGAACAGCTTTCCGGTGTTAAAATGTATGCAAACGCACTGAGAGCGCAGTCTCATGAATTTATGAACAAACTGCATGTGATATTAGGTCTCGTCCAGCTGAAAGAGTATGACGATCTTGGAGATTATATTAAAGATATTGCCATTCAGCAAAAATCAGAAACAAGTGAAATCATAAATGATATCAAAAGCTCCGTACTGGCCGGTTTTCTGTTGGGAAAACAGAGTTACATACGAGAGCAGGGCGCAAATCTCGATATTGAATGCAGCGGGGTTATTCCAAATGCAGCAGATCCTTCAGTCATTCATGAACTGATTACGATTATCGGAAATCTGATCAACAATGCCTTAGATGCTGTTGCCAATATGCCGAAAAAACAAATCACGATGTCCATGCGTTTTCATGACAAAATATTGGACATCGAAATTACCGATACAGGAGCCGGCATGTCTGAAGAAGACCAAGTCAAGGTATTCGAACAAGGCTATTCAACAAAGGGCAAAAACCGGGGATTCGGCCTTTATTTCACCCAGCAAAGCATGGAGAATTTGAAGGGTCAAATGATTATCACCAGCGAAAAAAATGAAGGAACCACATTCAGTCTTCGAATCCCGTACGAACCGAAGGAGGAAAACCATGATTAATGTACTAATAGTTGAAGATGACCCCATGGTGGGTGAATTAAATAAACGATATTTAAGCCAAATAGAAGGCTTTCAGCTGAAAGGAATCGCCTCTTCCTTTCAAAGCGCTCTGCATATTTTAGGCGAGCATCACATCGACCTCATTTTGCTTGATATTTACATGCCGGGTAAAAACGGGCTTGAGCTGCTGACGGAATTAAGAGCCCAAAATGAAGCGGTTGACGTGATTGTTATCTCTGCGGCAAGCGAGCTGGACGTCATCAAAAAAACACTTCGTTACGGAGCTGTGGATTACTTAATCAAACCGTTTGAATTTGAACGTTTTCAGACTGCCCTTTCTGATTACAGACGAAAACAAAAAGTCTATTCCACCCACCGAAACATGAGCCAAAAAGAATTGGACGCGGAACTGTTTCATAAGAAGGAAGCGACAGAAAAAGTGCATCTGCCAAAAGGGCTGACAAAAAGCACGCTGAAGCTGATTTGGTCCAGCATACAATCCTTTGAAAACGAATCCTTTACGACAGAAGACCTGGCGAATCATACTGAAATATCTCAAGTATCCATCCGAAAATACTTAAAATTTCTTGAGGATATACAGGTTCTGAATGTCGAAATGGCGTACGGAACGATCGGGAGACCGGTGTTTCAGTACAATGTCAATACAGGCAACCTTAACGGAATTAAGCAATATTTATAAAAAAACGCACTGTTCATATCGAGCAGTGCGTTTTTCTCTGTCACATCTTTTGCCAAGCTGCTTGAACCTTTCGCCAATAAGCTATACAAAAATAATAAAGGGCTTTTCGGCATATTTGAAATACAATTCTAAAAATACATATTTTTTAAAAAATTATGCATAATTCTATTTATTTCTTGTAAGTAAAATGATAAATTATGATTGGTTAGTTGATCCCTAGACTAAGTCATAAGTCACACTCCAGAAAGAGATGTCACGGTTTTCCGCCCGGAACACCTTCCGCATCCTTCTCTTCCCCGCCTTTCGAAGGAAACACCCACATCACACTTACTAAGGGAAGATCAGAACTGCCTCAGCTCATTCTAATTGTTATTATCTGAAAATTTTATCGATTCTAAGAATTGAGTGAGGCATCCATCCCATGACTGACCGGATCAGCTCAGGCCAAATTTTTCTGGGGGGTTATATCTTGAAGAAACGCAAAATCGGATTGGCGATGTCACTTGTCATCGCAGCGGGCACCATTTTAGGAGCGTGCGGAAACAGCGAAAAAAGCAGCGGTAACAGTGAAGGCAAAAACAAATTCAGTGTGGCGATGGTTACCGACATTGGCGGGGTGGATGACAAATCTTTTAACCAATCAGCATGGGAAGGCATCCAAGCCTTCGGTAAAGATAATGGTCTGGAAAAAGGGAAAAACGGATACGACTACCTGCAATCTAAATCAGATGCAGATTATACAACAAACTTAAATAAATTAGCGCGTGAGCATTTCGACTTGATCTATGGCGTCGGCTACTTGATGGAAGATTCAATCAGTGAAATCGCCGATCAGCGCAAAAATACAAACTTTGCGATTATTGACGCAGTCGTCGATAAAGACAACGTCGCAAGCATTACGTTTAAAGAGCAGGAAGGCTCATTTCTTGTCGGAGTGGCCGCAGCCTTAACAAGCAAATCAGGAAAAATCGGATTTGTGGGCGGCATGGAATCCGAGTTAATCAAAAAATTCGAAGTCGGCTTCCGTGCAGGGGTTCAGGCCGTAAAACCTGACGCAACTGTCCAGGTGAAGTATGCGGGCGGATTCGATAAAGCGGACGTTGGAAAAGCAACCGCCGAGAGCATGTATAAGTCAGGGGTTGATGTGATTTACCACTCCGCAGGCGCCACCGGCACAGGTGTCTTTACAGAAGCCAAGAACCTGAAAAAAGAAGACCCGAAGCGTGATGTTTGGGTGATCGGAGTCGATAAAGATCAATACGCAGAAGGCCAAGTAGAAGGAACAGACGATAACGTCACCCTTACTTCCATGGTCAAAAAGGTTGATACAGCAGTTGAAGATTTAACGAAGAAAGCAAGCGAAGGCAAATTCCCCGGCGGAGAAACGCTTACATACGGGCTTGATCAAGACGGAGTCGGCATTTCTTCCTCTAAACAAAACCTATCGGATGATGTAATCAAAGCGGTTGATGATTGGAAGAAAAAAATTATCGACGGACTAGAAGTGCCGGGAACAGAGAAAGAGCTGAAAAATTTCAAAGCTGAATAAGAATCGCGGGGATAAGGAGAAGAGCCCTTATCCCTTGTTTTTCTTTCAGAGCAAAGCTGCACATTTCCTTGCGGCTTTTCTATTGCCAGTCTCTAATTTAAAAGCATGAAAAAAAGGAGCGGTCAATTCTGTGGAATATGTCATTGAAATGCTCAATATACGCAAGGAGTTTCCCGGTATCGTCGCAAATGACAACATTAATCTTCAGGTCAAAAAAGGCGAAATCCACGCGCTGCTCGGTGAAAACGGAGCGGGCAAATCAACTTTGATGAACGTCCTGTTCGGGCTGTATCAGCCAGAAAAGGGAGAAATTCGGGTCCGCGGTGAGAAGGTGCACATCAACAGCCCGAACAAAGCGAATGATCTCGGAATCGGCATGGTGCATCAGCATTTTATGCTTGTCGATACATTTACAGTTGCTGAAAATATTATTCTCGGGAAGGAGCCGAAAAATCTCGGGCGGATTGACCGAAAACGGGCTGTCCGAGAGGTTCAGGACATTTCCGACCGATACGGACTTCAAATTAATCCCGAGGCAAAGGTAGCAGACATATCCGTCGGCATGCAGCAGCGTGCAGAAATATTAAAAACCCTCTACCGCGGGGCTGACATCCTGATTTTTGATGAACCGACAGCTGTGTTGACGCCTCATGAAATCAAAGAGCTCATTCAAATCATGAAGAACCTCGTCAATGAGGGAAAATCAATTATCTTAATCACCCATAAACTGAAAGAAATCATGGAGGTTTGTGACCGCGTTACCATTATCCGCAAAGGAAAAGGCATCAAAACACTGGATGTCCGGGATACACATCAAGACGAGCTCGCCAGTCTGATGGTCGGCCGCGAGGTATTGTTCAAAACAGAAAAAAAAGCGGCTCAGCCGGGATCTGCAGTGCTGGCGATTGACAGAATTACCGTAAAAGATACTCGCGGAGTAGAAGCTGTAAAGGATTTGTCGCTCTCTGTCAATGCCGGAGAAATTGTCGGCATAGCCGGCGTTGACGGAAACGGACAGTCAGAGCTGATTGAAGCGATTACAGGACTCCGAAAAACGGAGTCTGGAACCATTTCCCTAAACGGAAAACAGATACAAAACTTGACGCCGAGAAACGTAACGGAGTCCGGAATCGGGCATATTCCGCAGGACCGCCACAAACACGGTCTCGTCCTGGATTTTCCAATCGGTGAAAATATCTTGCTCCAAAGCTATTACAAAAAGCCTTATTCAGCATTCGGTGTTTTACATAAAGGCGAAATGTATAAGAAAGCCCGCAGCGTGATCAGCGAGTACGATGTCAGAACCCCCGATGAATATACTCACGCGCGGGCATTGTCAGGCGGAAACCAGCAAAAAGCAATTATCGGAAGGGAAATTGACCGAAATCCTGACTTGTTAATCGCAGCCCAGCCGACTCGCGGCCTTGATGTTGGAGCGATTGAATTTGTCCATAAAAAACTCATTGAACAGCGTGATGCCGGAAAAGCCGTTCTTCTTTTATCGTTTGAGCTTGATGAAATCATGAATCTCAGTGACAGAATCGCCGTCATTTTTGAAGGCAGCATTATATCCAGCGTTAATCCGCTGGATACCACTGAGCAAGAGCTCGGCCTCTTGATGGCGGGAAGCACGCAAAGGGAAGCGGGGAAAGCAAATGGTTAAACGACTCTCTCATTTACTCGTGCCGCTCATTGCGATCATGCTCGGCTTGCTGGCCGGCGCACTTATTATGCTTGCGAGCGGATACAGTGTGACCAGCGGCTATTCCGCTTTATGGAATGGGATATTTGGAGAAATCTATTACATCGGGGAAACCGTCCGGCAGATTACACCTTATATTTTATCCGGATTAGCTGTTGCTTTCGCATTCCGAACCGGACTTTTCAATATCGGGGTAGAGGGACAACTGCTAGTGGGCTGGACAGCGGCCGTTTGGGTCGGAACGGCGTTTGACGGACCGGCTTATATTCACATGCCGCTTGCACTGCTCACAGCGGCTGCAGCAGGCGGTTTATGGGGATTTATTCCCGGCTTTTTAAAAGCACGGTTCTATGTTCACGAGGTCATTGTCACCATTATGATGAATTATATCGCACTGCATATGACCAATTATTTGATTTCAAAAGTCATGACAGACAATCAGGATAAGACGGAAAAAATTCACGAATCCGCCTCACTTCGCTCGCCGTTTCTTGAGCAGATTACGGATTATTCAAGGCTTCACTGGGGAATCGTCATCGCCCTTCTCGCAGCTGTTGTTATGTGGTTTATGATTAACAAAACAACGAAAGGCTTTGAGCTTCGGGCAGTGGGATTCAATCAGCACGCGTCTCAGTACGCCGGTATGAGCGTGCGGAAGAATATTATGACCTCCATGCTCATTTCAGGAGCTTTTGCAGGCCTTGCAGGTGCCATGGAAGGTCTGGGAACATTTGAATACGCAGCTGTCAAAGGCGCATTTACCGGCGTCGGCTTTGACGGTATTGCCGTCGCTCTCCTGGGTGGGAACACTGCGGCCGGTGTTGTGCTTGCGGCAGCTTTGCTTGGCGGCCTCAAAATCGGAGCGTTAAATATGCCAATTGAATCAGGCGTACCTTCTGAGGTTGTCGATATTGTGATTGCCATTATCATTCTGTTTGTTGCTTCAAGCTATGCCATTCGTTTTGTCGCGGATAAGTTGAAGAAAAAGGGGGCGAACTAAGTGGACGTTCTGCAGATTTTATCAATCATTGTCCCGGCCACACTCGTATACGCAGCCCCGCTTATTTTAACTGCTCTCGGCGGCGTATTTTCCGAGAGATCAGGCGTTGTCAATATTGGCCTCGAAGGCCTCATGATTATCGGAGCATTCACCAGTGTTTTATTCAATTTATTTTTAGGCCCTGAATTGGGAGCCGCGGCGCCATGGCTCTCACTCGTTGCCGCCATGGCAGCCGGCGCGCTGTTTTCACTGATTCACGCGGCAGCGGCGATATCGTTTCGCGCAGATCAGACAGTCAGCGGCGTCGCCATTAATATGCTGGCGCTTGGGGCTACTTTATTTATCGTAAAGCTGATTTACGGAAAAGCGCAAACAGACAAAATTCCCGAGCCTTTTTATAAAACGAGTATTCCCGGCTTGAGCGACATCCCTGTATTGGGAAAAATCTTCTTTTCAGATGTCTATTATACGTCTATTCTCGCAATTGTCCTGGCCTTTATTTCGTGGTTTATCTTGTTTAAAACGCCGTTCGGCCTCCGTATTCGTTCCGTCGGAGAACACCCCATGGCGGCCGATACTATGGGGATCAATGTCTACAAAATGCGCTATATCGGCGTGATGATCAGCGGATTGTTCGGCGGCCTCGGGGGCGGCGTATATGCGTCAACCATTGCGCTCGACTTTACGCATTCTACCATTTCCGGGCAAGGGTTTATCGCACTCGCGGCCCTTGTATTCGGAAAATGGCATCCGATCGGCGCACTCGGCGCCGCCCTGTTTTTCGGATTCGCCCAAAGCTTAAGCATCATCGGCTCTCTGCTCCCTCTTTTTAAGGACATACCGAATGTATATATGCTGATTGCCCCTTACGTATTAACCATCCTGGCCTTAACCGGTTTTATCGGACGCGCAGATGCGCCAAAAGCAAACGGCGTGCCTTATATCAAAGGAAAACGGTAAGACACCTCCCTGGGAAGCGGCTTCTCAGGGATTTTTTCTGATCCAAAATACCTTCTTAATTTAGTTGTTTATTAATTATTTAACTTAAAAAAATATCCTTTGTTAGCGCTTTCTTGTAGACTGTAACAAACAATACATGGGGGTGTACGACAATGGGAGCAATTCACAAAACAGAGGAAGTTTTACCTGAGCACAAAGACACACAGGAGAAAAGCCTGTTTAAAAAAATATGGACCTGGGAAATCGGCGTGATTCCTCTCCCATTATATACAGCATTAGCTGTCATTATTATTCTTGCGGCTTATTACAACGAGCTGCCCGCAAACATGCTGGGCGGGTTTGCCATCATTATGATTTTAGGTGTCTTTCTTGGCGATATCGGCCAGCGGATTCCGATTTTGAAAGATATTGGCGGTCCTGCTATTCTATCTTTGTTTGTGCCATCTTTTTTAGTTTTTTATAATGTGTTGAATCCATCATCAATAGATGCTGTTACCAATTTAATGAAAACATCTAACTTTCTTTATTTCTATATCGCTTGTCTTGTTGTAGGAAGCATTCTTGGAATGAACAGAACTGTTTTAATACAGGGATTCATCAGAATGTTCGTTCCTTTAGTAGCGGGCACAATTGCGGCGGTTGCGGCTGGCGTGCTCGTCGGATTCATCTTCGGCTACAGTGCCTATGATTCCTTTTTCTTTGTTGTTGTGCCGATTATTGCCGGGGGAATAGGTGAAGGAATTTTGCCTCTCTCCATTGCTTATTCGCAAATATTGGGGTCTTCCGCTGATGTGTATGTGTCGCAGCTGGTTCCTGCCGCTATCATTGGAAACGTTTTCGCTATTATCTCTGCTGCTTTAATGAAAAAACTGGGCGAAAAACGGCCTGATCTAAACGGCAATGGGCGTCTCGTTAAATCTAAGAAAGCAAACGATATTTTCAATCAAAAAGAGGCTGAAGCTAAAATTGACTTTAAACTGATGGGAGCCGGAGTACTGCTCGCCTGTACGTTCTTTATTTTCGGCGGTTTACTGGAGAAATTTATCTTCATCCCAGGCGCTATTTTAATGATTATTTCAGCAGCCGCAATCAAATATGCAAATATCCTTCCGAAAAAAATGGAGGAAGGCGCATATCAGCTTTATAAGTTTATTTCATCAAGCTTTACATGGCCGCTTATGGTAGGCCTCGGGATTCTCTTTATCCCTTTAGATGACGTGGCATCTGTGATTTCTATTCCGTTTGTCATCATTTGTATTTCAGTTGTCGTTGCCATGATTTCTTCCGGATATTTTGTAGGCAAACTGATGAACATGTACCCTGTTGAATCCGCAATCGTGACCTGCTGTCACAGCGGTCTCGGCGGAACGGGAGATGTCGCCATTTTGTCCGCTTCAGGAAGAATGGGCCTTATGCCATTCGCCCAAATTTCTACCCGCCTGGGCGGAGCAGGAACTGTCATTTGCGCGACAATTTTACTTCGCTTTTTCACTTCATAATCAGAAAAAGAGTTCCGTTTTAGACGGAACTCTTTTTTATTTGTTCACAATCCGCATATACTCCCTGGACCCAAACGGCCTATCCTTAGATTCCGCCTCACTCATATTAGTTGACAGGTGGTGCTCCAATAAATACAGTTCCCATTCATCATTGTCTGCCACACGGGCACGGCCGTCATACTGATTCAGCATGAATGCCCCTGCAAATATCGAGCAGAATAAACCTGAGCACATAAGGACCTTTCTCTTCACATGATCAGCTCCTTACATACAGCTTGATCAGGAGCGATTTTAAATATACAAATGATCTGATTTTTGTTAAACTTATTTTGAGGTCAAAAGAACTCGTAAAATTCAATCGCGGAAGGTTGAAGCATGGCGGCTTCCAAAAAAGTGCGATATAATTTGGACTGGGTCGTTTGACCGTATATTCTAATTATTTATACATAGAACAAGTTTCAATTAGAGAAAAGGAGGTCTTGTCTTTGCAGCTCTTACATTTTGCTATTTTATCGCCTTTTGTATTTGCTTTTATCATTCCCTTTCTGGCAAAATACGCAAAAAGAGTGCATACGGGCTGGTTTGTTCTGATCCTGCCCGTCTTGCTGTTTATATACTTTCTTCCAATGATCAGAATGACTCAATCGGGAGAAACATTACGATCGGTATTGGAGTGGATTCCTTCATTAGGCATTAACTTTACCGTTTATGTAGACGGTCTCGGACTGCTATTCGCCTTACTGATAACAGGGATCGGCTCGTTGGTCACTCTTTACAGTATCTTTTATTTATCGAAAGAAAAAGAACAGCTTGGGCCTTTTTATGTCTATTTATTAATGTTCATGGGCGCCATGCTCGGTGTTGTTCTTGTTGACAACGTCATGGTTCTCTACATGTTTTGGGAGCTTACCAGCCTTTCGTCCTTTTTGCTGATTGGATATTGGTACAAGCGTGAAAAATCTCGCTACGGCGCAGCAAAATCGCTCTTGATTACGGTAAGCGGCGGACTGTGTATGCTGGGAGGATTCATTCTCCTTTATCTGATCACAGATTCATTCAGTATCAGAGAAATGATCAATCAGGTTCAGTTGATTGCCGGCCATGATTTATTTATTCCGGCGATGATTTTGATTTTACTAGGCGCATTTACAAAGTCCGCCCAGTTTCCTTTTTACATTTGGCTGCCTGATGCCATGGAAGCGCCGACGCCTGTCAGCGCGTATCTCCATTCAGCCACGATGGTCAAAGCGGGAATTTATGTGATTGCAAGATTCAGTCCGATTTTCGCCTTTTCAGCTCAGTGGTTTTGGATTGTTTCTCTCGTCGGGATTTTTACCATGGTTTGGGGCTCATTCCATGCCGTCAAACAAACCGACTTAAAATCCATTTTGGCGTTTTCAACGGTCAGCCAGCTCGGCATGATCATTTCGATGCTTGGTGTCAGCGCTGCAGCCCTGCATTACGGCCATACAGAGTATTACACAGTGGCCGCCATGGCTGCTATTTTCCATCTCATCAATCATGCTACCTTTAAAGGAAGCTTGTTTATGGCAGTCGGCATCATTGATCATGAAACAGGTACGCGGGATGTCAGAAAGCTCGGCGGACTGATGGCGATTATGCCGATTACATTTACGATTTCCTTGATCGGCACATTTTCAATGGCTGGTCTCCCGCCGTTTAACGGATTTCTGAGTAAAGAAATGTTTTTCACCAGCATGCTTCGTGTGACACATGTCGATTTGTTCAACGTCCAGACGTGGGGAGCGCTGTTCCCTGTCCTCGCTTGGGCAGGAAGTGTGTTTACATTTATCTACAGCATGAAACTGCTGTTTAAAACATTTAAAGGCAATTACCAGCCTGAAAAACTCGAAAAACAGGCTCATGAAGCGCCGATTGGAATGCTCATATCACCTGTCATTCTTGTTGCGCTCGCTGTCAGTCTCTTCTTTTTCCCGAATATATTGTCCTACAGCTTGATAGAGCCTGCGATGAATTCGATCTATCCGACACTGCTGGACAGCCATGAGAAGTTTCATGTTCATATTTCGCAGTGGCATGGGTTTACAGCCGAAGTCCTGATGACACTGGGCATCATCGTTGTCGGTACGATCGGATACTTGACGATGAATAGGTGGAAAGCGATCTATAAGCAGCTGTTTCCATCGAAACTCACGCTCAATCGGTTATATGAGAAGCTCCTGACCATCATGGAAAAAGGCTCTTATCGAGTGACAAAACAATATATGACCGGATTTTTACGGGATTATCTTCTGTATATCTTCGCTGGATTTATCATTCTGATGAGCGGGGCTCTCGTTTTGAAAGGCGGATTTTCCTTTACAACTGAGGGGATGGCGAAAATCGGCATATTCGAAATGATTCTGACACTTGTGATGATCAGCGCGACAGCGGCGACTGTATTTGCCAGATCCAGACTGACGGCGATTATTTCACTTGGTGTTGTCGGTTATACGCTTGCATTGTTTTTTGTTATTTTCAGAGCGCCCGATTTGGCTTTGACCCAGCTGGTCATTGAGACGATTTCCGTCGCCCTGTTTCTGCTTTGTTTCTATCATTTGCCGAAACTGCGGCTGAAAAAGAAAACGAGAACGTTCCGAATGACAAACTTTATCATCGCTTTAGGAGTCGGCATGATTGTCACCCTGCTCGGTATCGCATCCTCAAGCCAGCGGACAAAAGACAGTATCGCCTCCTACTTTACAAAGCACAGCCATGATCTAGGCGGAGGAGATAATGTCGTCAATGTCATTCTCGTTGATTTCAGGGGTTTTGATACAATGTTTGAAATTACGGTATTAACGATTGCCGCTCTCGGCATCTTCAGCATGATTAAAACAAAAGTAAAAGAGGAGGGGAAAAGCGGTGAATGAACAAAAAACAAATGACCTTATTTTGCAGACCGTTACAAAGCTTGTATCCTTTATCATTTTGCTTTTCTCTTTCTATTTATTTTTATCAGGCCATAACGCGCCTGGAGGAGGATTTGTCGGCGGGCTAATCACATCCTCTTCCATCGTTTTGCTGCTGCTGGCTTATGATTTAAAAACCGTGCGTTCCATTTTGCCGGTTAATTTCATTTACGTCGCGGGAGTCGGTCTGCTGCTCGCTGTCTTAACAGGAGTTGGCTCTTTTGTCTTCGGAGCGCCCTTCTTAACCCACACATTCGGTTACTTTCATCTGCCGATTTTAGGGAAAACGGAGCTCGCCACGGCGACGCTTTTTGATTTAGGCGTTTATCTAGTTGTCGTAGGCATTACGATGACCATTATTCAAACGATTGGAGAGGAAGAATAATGGAAATCTTAATGGCTGTTACGGCCGGTATTATATTTATGGCTGCTACCTATTTGCTGCTGTCTAAAAGCCTGCTTCGGGTCATTATCGGAACAGCGCTTTTAAGCCACGGCGTTCATTTAATGCTTTTAACTATGGGAGGATTAAAAAAAGGCGCCGCTCCGATTTTGAGCGAGCATGCCAAGTCATTTGTCGATCCGCTTCCGCAAGCCCTGATTTTGACCGCTATTGTCATTTCTTTTGGGGTTACATCCTTCATCCTCGTCATGGCGTTTCGGGCCTATCAGGAATTGAAATCGGACAATATGGATCAAATGAGGGGAAATGATCAACATGAATAATTTTGTTATATTGCCAATCCTGATCCCGCTGTTGTCGGCCATTCTGCTGATTTTCATGAACAAACACATCATGCTCATGCGGATCTTCAGCACTGCTGCATCCGCACTCGGGATTGTGATCAGCGTTTTACTCGTACAGACCGTTTTTACAAACGGCATTCAGACACTGAATTTGGGCGGCTGGAAAGCCCCCTACGGAATTGTGCTTGTTGCAGATCAATTTGCCAGCCTGCTCGTTCTCACAACGGCAGTTATCGGCTTATTGGTTGTGCTTTATTCCTTCCGTTCTATCGGTGAGAAATGGGAAAGCGCCTTTTATTACTCAGGCGTGCAGTTTTTGCTGGCCGGGGTAAGCGGAGCGTTTTTAACAGGCGATTTATTTAATATGTACGTATTTTTCGAGCTTCTGCTTATCGCTTCTTATATGCTGATTGTATTAGGCGGCACAAAAATTCAGCTGCGGGAATCGATTAAATACATTGTGTTTAATATCGTGTCATCAGCATTGTTTGTCATCGGCGTAGGCTTTTTATACGCTGTGACCGGCACCTTAAACATGGCGGATTTAAGTGTGAGAATCAGCGAATCCGGCCAAACTGGGCTGATTACTGTAATCGGTGTCCTGTTACTCATCGTGTTTGGTATGAAGGGCGGAATTTTCCCTCTCTACTTTTGGCTTCCCGGCTCTTATTACGCTCCTCCGGCTGCCATCTCCGCATTGTTCGGCGCATTGCTGACAAAGGTCGGATTATATGCGATCACAAGAGTGTTCACACTGATTTTCATTCACGATACAGCGTTTACCCACCAGCTGATGATATGGCTCGCGGCTCTCACTGTCATCTTCGGTGTCATCGGTTCACTTGCCTATCAGAATGTCATGAAAATCGTGATCTATAACATTATTACCGCTGTCGGCGTTATTTTGTTCGGTGTTGCAATTCATACGCCAGCATCCATTCAAGGTGCGATTTACTATCTGATTCACGACATGCTGATTAAAGGCGCATTATTTATGCTGGCAGGCACGCTGATTGCTTTGACTGGAACAGCAAGCCTTCAACGAATGGGCGGGCTGATCAAGCGATACCCCATTCTTGGATGGATGTTCTTCATTTCGGCTATATCTCTTGCCGGCATCCCGCCTCTCAGCGGATTTGTAGGCAAATTTAAAATTGCGGAAGGCGGCTTCGCTGAGGGTGAATTTACGATTTCCATGCTGATCCTGCTTTCAAGCCTGCTCGTCCTGTATTCCGTGTTGAGGATCTTTATTCATGCGTTTTGGGGCGAAGAAAAAGAAACACCAAAGCAAAATCTTAGAACAGCTAAAGGACTTCTATATCCGGCAGCTATTTTTCTCTTCCTGTCTCTTCTCTTCGGATTGGGTACAGAATGGGTGTCACCGTACGTTGATCAAGCGGCCGAGACATTGCTGAATCCGGAAAAATATATTGAAGCTGTTTTGAAGGAGTAGATCGCATGGCATTTCAAATTTTATTAAATGTGTTTCTTGCTTTTTGCTGGATGTTCCTGAGCAATGATGGAAGCGCCGCCGGATTCATTACAGGCTTTATCCTGGGAATGATCTCCCTCTTTTTCTTCCGGCGCTTCCTTGCTCATCCGTTTTATCTCTGGAAAATGTTTTCGATTATCAAACTTTTTTTGATCTTTATAAGGGAATTATACCTTGCCAACGTCAGTGTGCTGAAAACAGTCCTATCGCCAAAACTGGATATCAAACCAGGCATATTCGCATTTAAAACGGAACTGACAACGGATTGGGAAATTACCCTGCTTTCACTGCTTATTACATTAACACCGGGAACATTGGTAATGGATATTTCCGATGACCGGACCATTCTCTATATTCACGCGATGGATATTGAGGATGCGGAAAAAGCGATTTTTGATATTCGTGAGTCATTTGAAAAAGCCATACAGGAGGTGAGCCGCTGATGTTTACGTTAATCCTTCAAATCGCGCTCGGCATTATGGCGGTGTCCACCCTGTTGTATGTCATTCGCGTCATCAAAGGGCCGACTGTTCCTGACCGGGTTGTGGCTCTGGATGCAATCGGCATTAATCTGATAGCGATGACAGCGCTTGTCTCCATCCTGCTGAATACGAGTATTTTTCTTGATATCATATTATTGCTGGGTATTTTGTCTTTTATCGGAACCATTGCGTTTTCTAAATTCTTAGAGAAAGGGGAGATTATCGAAAATGATCGTGATCGCTAAAATAGCAGTGGCAATATTGATCCTAATGGGGGCGCTAATTTGTCTTGTGGCTTCCTTTGGGACGCTTCGCCTTCCCGATATGTACACACGCTCTCACGCTGCTTCTAAAGGCTCAACGTTAGGCGTCAATATGATTCTGCTCGGTGTCTTCTTCTTTTTGTGGTTTATAACAGGAGAGATATCGGCAAAAATTCTGCTCGGGATTTTCTTTATCTTTATTACGTCGCCGGTCGGGGGACACTTGATCTGCCGAGCTGCGTACAACTCTGGCGTCAAGCTGGATGAAAGAAGTGTACAGGATGACTATAACGGAATCAGAAACTTTGTGATTAAACGAAAAGAGGATTCTTACCTATAAAAATGAGCAGCCGGACAGGCAGAGTTCCGGCTGTTTTTTTATTTTGTGATGACAGCCAGCGTGCATCTGGATATACAGATCAGCCTTTCTTGCTCGTCATAAATGTGAATCTGATACACAATGGTCGTTCTGCCTTTATGAACGGGCTCGGCTACGGCCTTTACCGTCCCTTCCTTGACAGATTTCAGATGATTGGCGTTGATCTCCAAACCGAAACATACTTGTGTACTAGAATCGATTAGATGCTGCGCACCCACGCTCGCCGCAGTTTCCGCAAGAGCCACTGAAGCACCTCCATGCAAATAACCAAAGGGCTGGACTGTCCGGTGATCCACCGGCATCACTGCCACGCAGCGTTCCGCTGTGCTTTCTACAATTTCAATTCCCAGCGCGCCAAGCAATGTATGTTTCATATCCATAGTTTACACTCCCTTATTTAAAGCACACCGTCTGATTTTGCAATCAACACCGCTTCCGTCCGGGAACCGACATTAAGCTTGTTGAAAATCGACGTCAGGCTGTATTCAATGGACCGCTTGCTTAAATGAAGCGCATCTGCAATTTCTTGGTTGGTAAAACCTTTTTCAACTTCTTGAAGAATCAGGCATTCTCTTGGTGTGAGCACATCTTGTTCTTTTTGAGAGGAAGGGGCCGGCTTTGTTTTTTGCTGAGTCATCAGCTGTTTAAAGTAAGCGAAATCGACTAAAATTTCTCCGTTGAGCACGTGATATATGTATTGGGTGATCTTTTCCTTTGATTCGGTTTTGCTGATGGCGCCGTGCAGACCAGCACGAATCGCTTCCTCAAAATAATCCTCGACCTCATAACCGGTATATACGATAATTTTACAATGAGGATTCTCTTGTAAAATCTGTTTAGAAAGCTCCATCCCATTGACATCGCCGCCTAAGTTCAAATCCATTAAAATGAGATCATATGATGAGAAATCATGCTGGCGTATGAACTGTTCGCTGGGTTCAGGACTGAGACAATCAACAGACAAATTCGAATCCGTTTCCAAAATTGTCTTGGTGCCTTCCATGACAGCCGGATGGTCATCAATCACTAGTATCTTTTTCATGTTTTCCTCCCTTTTACTCACTCATTTCCATTTTATAAAAAAGACTTGGCTTATGCCAAGTCGTTTCCGTTATAAAACCATTACAATTCCATTTCAATATCGGCCTTAAAGCCCTTTCCTTCACTTGTTTCGATTCGGAGGCGTCCATCTAAAGCCCTGACTCGCTCCTTAATGCCAGAAAGACCCATACTCATGGAATGTTCGTTGGTTTTCTCTTGATCAAATCCCACACCATCGTCCTCATAATGGAGAACAATTTTGTTTTGAATGCTGATCAGCATAATAAGCACTTCCGTCGCCTGAGAGTGTTTCACTGCATTCGATAAAAACTCTTGAATGATCCGGTACAAATTCAGCTGCGAATCCAAATCAAGCGACGCCGTAAATCTGCCGGTATTTAAGCGAATATGAAACGGAACCCGCTCCTGCTGCTGCGCCACCAGCTTGGACAACGCCTTCACCAGTCCCAAATCATACAAAAGCTGCGGCCGCAATTCATGACACGTCTCTCTCGTCATCGAAATCACATCAGACATCTGCTCATTCATCTGTACAAGCTTGTCCTGCACCTCTTCCTGACACGGATTATTATCCTTCTTAAAATCAGCCAAAAACAGCTCACACTGGCGCTTTAATGAAATCAAATCCTGAAGAACGGAATCGTGGAGATCGCGGGCGAGATCAGAGCGTTGTTTTTCTTCGATCGCAAACATTAGCTTTTTCAGCCATATCGGGTTTGTTCCCTCTTGTTTTAAGTCCTTCAAATGTTCCATGAGTTCTTCAATCTGCATGACATTTTCCATTGACACGCTCGTGTAAAAAGAAAGTGTCTTCAGCCATGATATTTCATCACGTGTTAGCCGAGGAGTGTTAATATTAGATAAACAAAGCAAAACATAAGAACTTCCGCCTCGTTCACCAACTTTCATGAGAAAACCCTGATTAACTTCGATAATTTTCCCGATTTCTGAAGTTACGTTTTCAAATTCCTTTTCATATAGTTGCCAATCCGGCTCCTTGACTTGCTTATCTAGATATATCACTTTGTGATCAGGAGCAATTTCGAAGGTATATGCCTTGCTTACAAGCAGGACATCCAAAATAGTATTTTTCAATTCTTTAAAGACTTGTTGAAGAGAAGTTACGCTTCTCATAAGCTGAGTGTATTTAAAAATACTGTCCTGATAGTTGAATTTTTCAGAAAACCGTTTTAATCGAAATTTAAAATCTATGACCTCTTTGAAATAGAAGACAGAGAACATGACAACAAAAATAAATACAGTTTGGCGTGCAGGATTCATTTGTATTCCCACTAGATCAAACCAAACTAATGCTCCAACTGTAAGTAGAGTTGGTATGATAGCAAGGAGAGTATAATATCTCATCCTTCCTAAAATAAATTCTATATCAAACATTTTATTAGCCACAAACTGATACACTAAACCGAAAGGAATAAGTACAAGCAATGACGCTGAAATTAACGCCGGGAAAATATAGTTACCTGTAAGTATAATCGGAAGAACATAAAATATTAAAAATGGCGCAAATGAAAGTGTATTTGTTAAAATTAATAATTTAATAATAAACGAATGCTCAGCATATTTATGTTTATTTAGATGGAAGTATATCGATACAAAAGCAAATAAAGTTAAAGCCGCAAAAGAAACCAAATTAACAGTCGCCAAAAAGTCAATATCAACTTGAAGATAGGCACGATAAAACTCAATCACAATGTTAAATATTGGGATTACATAAAGAGCCGAGATTCTTTTCAAAAAAGTTTTTCCTATCTCTTTAAGATATCCTTGTATAAACTGAAGATAAAGAATAGGAGAGGATATAAAAGTAAACAAGTTTATATACCTATTAATTCTATGTCCTCTAAATGGTCCACCTGCACTTATATAAGCTATTGAAATGTCTAATAACAGCAAAACAAGAATATAACCAGCAAATGACTTTCTTACTTTACTTACCTTAAGTATATAAAAAATACATATTATGCTTAAAAAATAAAAAACCAAGGGAAGTACGAACAAAAAGAAACTATAAGTTCTATTTAAAGTAACTAAATCAAAATCTTCGAGATGAATCTTTTTTCCATACCTTAAAATATCCAAACTGTTAATATGGCTCAAATATCCCCATTTCAAATGCTTTGTTGATGGTTTTTCTTCATTAATTTTTAATATGATATCTCCCGTTCTGAGACCAACAAATTGTCCATACGAAGACTCTGATATTTCTTCTATTACAAATTGATTTTTATGATTTTTTTGAACCTTAGTACCAATAATAATACCATTCATACTGATATATGTTATGTAGCATATATAGAGAACACTCAAAGCAATTATGGTTAATGTGAATTTTTTTATTAAGTTCTTCAATTTAAAATTCACCTATTAACCATCCCATTCACGGGTTGTTGGGCTAGACAGATGATAATCATTGTAAGCTTTAATTATTGTTTCAGTTTCGTCTGAACTAAAACCTATAAGACAAGCTTCTCTATTTTTCAATTTTTTTAAAACCTCAGGATAACTTAAAAAGTAGTTAATTAGGTCTTGCATTTTCATCACCCTTTTTATAATTTAATAAGTGTTTCTTTATCAAATCTTTTTTCTCTTTATATAAATTTAATTGTTCTATAGCAGAAATACATTTTTGCTTATATAGCTGCAATAATACTGAAACGTATTGGGTAACTCCTGCCTTAATTAACTTTTCTGCGAATTTATCCTTATTTAATAACGCCTTATGATACAAATCCTTATTTGAAAATAAGTACAATAATTCTTTCGAAGCTTCATTAAATACACGTTTAAGATATAAATAAATCAATGTTTGTTTATTTTTTTCAATATCACTGCGATTTCCAGAAAAAAGAACATGATAGTCTCCAGAAATTTGGGCTACAATTCCCTTATAATAGGAGTATCTTTCGACTATTTCATTATATTCATCTGTAGCTAATATAACACCTGTTACATTAGCTAATGCTATCAAGCTCCCACATTTTAATCTAATTACCTCTAAACACTCATCCTCTGTTTTGGATTTATTAGTGATATCGTCATGTTGACCTTGCATGGCCTCTTTCACATATTTTAAAACATATTTAAAAATCAAAGGATTGATATCCATGGAATGAATACTTGTTAATCCTATTGTATATAAGAAAAGCGCAGCATTTAAGGATTCTGATCGATTAATTTTCATCCATAAAGCCTGATGATTATCTTCATCTTCAAGATCATCCATGATATCTGATGAAAGAATAAGAATTTCTATTCCTGCACCGAGCTTTGTTGCAACCTCTAAATTCTTCCCTCCAAAAACCACATAATGTAAAATTGCAGATTCAGCAAAGGAGAATATTTCTTTAGAATCGATAAATGAGTAAAGAAGTTGTGTCAAATCTTCGTTAAAACTGTATTGCTTTATAATTTCTTTCATTTCCCGTTTGATATCAACCGGATCTAAACACATCTGCTCAATAACGACTTCCCCCCTCCCCTTCCATTTTACTAAATGGGCTATCCAAAGGACAGCAGGTTTTTCGTTTTTTAACAATCATATAATACTTTATCCATTTATTGTACGGGAAGAACGAAAAAAAAGACTTGTTTCCAAGTCTTTTTTACGAAATTTTCATTGCGTATGTGAATTTATCGAGCTGATCAATGCTTTTGTTAATGTTTCGTAATGAATCTGTCGTTTCTTTAATATCAAGTTCGAGTCGGAATAACAATTGTTTTACTTCTTCAAGTTTCTTTTCCATCGTTTCCACACTCCTTTTTTTGAAAGATCAATGAATTGTGTATGGTGAACGAGTCCTAGGTATTTGATCTGTTACTAATAGTGTATCTGGTTTCGAGTTATTTTTCACCGAAAAGTATACAAAAAGATCCTGCGTGACACCGCAAATATCAATAGGTCTTTGTGCTTAAAGGAATCACAATGAGAACAGGACTATTTTTCTACGTGTAAAAACGGTGATTTCGGATGGAATTGAGAAAGATTCTTAATTCCTTTGATTTTATTGTATTTAACTGTTTCACCAAGTAAGACTATAGTCCCCCTTGCTGCTTTTTCAAAGTTTAATACGCGATTCTTGGCGTATCGTGACCGACAAACACCGAAAAGACCGCAACGCAAAGTTGTGGCCTTTTCGCTTTGTCATATTCGGCACCTGAGTGATCTATACATATAGACATATCCCCTTTTTGCGAGGTGCTTCCATGAGATATCCTTATCCTTGGCTCTACGTCTATCCATACGACATACGCCGTCCGCCTACTCCTGCCGCCAATACAGCGACCTTTATCCGTTCCGCACAGGATGCCGCCGGGCTGCTTGCTGATGCTCAGCTTGTACTTAGGCGCATTGCGGGGTCACAGGAGCTTTCGCGCCGCATCATGACCGCAGCGGAGCAGTCAGATAAACAGACAGTAAAACGTCTGATCAAACAGACAGGCGTCCGGCATGATGTGGATTCGGTCTTTAATCCCGATGGCATATACATCAGCCTAATCAGCACGCAAAGCCGAATCATCGTGGCGTTGCGATGGTCAGAAGACCGCAATTACTTTTCGCCCATGAGCTTATGACACCACTCCAAGGCTTCCAAATAACAGTCGTACGCTTCTTCCTTGTCCAATTCTTTTGCTAATTCTCCGCAAGTGTCCCAATTGTTGGTTTCGATTAACTTCACAAGCTCAAGCATTTGGTAATAGTCATTTTGATGACCTAATAACGCTTGACCTACTTCATCTATTAAAGGCAATTCTTGAATAATCTCTTCTATTTCTCTGTGCAAAAGGGTGTCTATGAGAGAAAACATCCCGATCAGCATATACGAGGCCGGCTGCGGGCGCGCTGTTTTTCTTGCCAACAGTTCACATAGTTTTGCTCTCATTAAAGAAATTTTTATGATTTCGTGTTTGCTGGAATTCCCTTTTCTGCTTAAATCCTTAAAGGATAGGATGTATATCCACCGTTTGATTTCGTTAAACCCAAGAAGCATGATAGCCTGCTTAATGCTGTCGATCTTTTGGGTTAAGCGGTTATGAGAAGAGTTTAAGAATTTTAAAATTTGATATGACAGTGATAAATCACGTTCTATGTACTCAGTTACACGCTGGATGTTAGGCTGCTCTTTGCTTAATTCGTTGAGCAATTCATAGTAAGAATAAAAATGGGTCGACAGATCATGGCCGCTGATGATACGCGGTTCGCTGAAAAAGTAGCCTTGAAATAACTGAAAGCCATCTTGCACCGCCTGTTCATATTCTTTGCGTGTTTCTACTTTCTCAGCTAAAAAAATCAGGCCGCAACTGCTGTAGGTTTGCAAAATGTTTCGGCGTTCCATTCGGGTGGTTTTAAGAAAATCAATTTTCAATATATCAATATAGCTCATGAGCTTTTCCAATAATTTTTCATTTTTCGGGTTTATCGCGTAAAAATCATCGAGTGCCAGCGTATACCCCATTTTTTTCAGCTCTCTGCACCTTGAGACGAGAGCCGGAGTGATCGGTATATCTTCAAGGATTTCAATCACAAGCTGTTTTGGATTGAAGGAGGTGGGGAGATCCGAAAACATCAGGCTTTCAGTGAAATTGACAAAACAGCGTTTTCCTTCCGTCAGCTTCTCGATTCCGATGTTTAAAAAGCTGTTAATCACCAAATCTGTTGTAGCCTGATCGCCGTCTGCAGCGGAATACACATTCTCTTCGCTCTCTCTATATAAAAGTTCATAAGCGACAACCTGTTCTTTTCGATTAAATATAGGCTGTCTTGCAACAAACACCCTCATTGATTTATCCTCCTTACAAAACACGCGGCTTTCCACCCTAAGTATATCAAATAATTTGACGAAATTTGTCTAAACATGAAAAATATTATTCCCACAAAAAAACTGGCCTCTTCGCGAACGAAAGGCCAGTTTGCTTTATTCTTCGAGCTCTTCTTCAAGTCTGCTTTTCACTTCATGGATCCGCTGCATTTTGTTGCTCCAGCAGTCCTCGCTTAAATCAACCGGGTATTCTTCAGGTTTGCTGATTCTCTTATATTCCTCCCACAGAAGGCTGAGGTTGTCTTGTACGTATTGCTGAATGTCAGAAATCTCAGGGTTCTGGTAGCATAGGATGCCTTTTTCAAAAATCAGCTCGTGAAGATCCTTCGCATAGAAATTCGTGACGAATTTGCTGATGAAGGTATGAACCGGGTGGAACATTCTCAGCCGCTTCTGGTCATTCACCTGCTCGTCATAAAGCGCAATGTAATCACCTTCAGAATGATGATTTAACTGATTAATAATTCGGTACACTTTCTTTCTGCCAGGTGTCGTCACTTTGTCAGGGTTGGATGAAATTTTGATCGTGTCGACCATTTCTCCGTCTTCTTCGATGGCGACGAGCTTATAAACTGCGCCGAGAGCAGGCTGGTCATAGGCTGTAATCAACTTCGTGCCGACACCCCAGACATCTATGCGCGCTCCCTGAGCCTTTAAATTCATAATGGTATGCTCATCCAAGTCACTCGATGCAATGACTTTCGCGTCTGTAAACCCTGCTTCATCAAGCATTTTCCGGGCTTTTTTTGACAGGTACGCCAAATCGCCGCTATCCAGGCGGATGCCAATGAAGTTGATGCGGTCTCCGAATTCCTTGGCCACTTTAATCGCATTCGGCATGCCTGAACGGAGCGTATCATACGTGTCGACTAAGAAGACGCAATCCTTATGCGTTTCCGCATATTTTTTGAACGCTGTATATTCATCGCGGTAGGCCTGCACAAGCGCATGTGCATGTGTGCCTGATACCGGGATATTAAAGCGCTTTCCGGCTCTTACATTGCTTGTCGCGCTGAAACCGCCGATTAAGGCTGCTCTCGCTCCCCACATAGCCGCATCCATTTCATGCGCCCGTCTTGTTCCGAATTCAAGTGCAATTTCGTCGCCAATGACGCCCTTGATGCGCGCCGCTTTTGTCGCGATTAATGTTTGGTAATTCACAATGTTAAGCAAAGCTGTTTCAATAAGCTGCGCTTCTACAAGGGGAGCTTCCACCCTCATAATCGGCTCATTGTTAAAAACCAGCTCTCCTTCTTTCATGGAATAAAGAGAACCTGTAAAAGATAAACCGCTCAAATAATCAATAAAATCTTCATGATAACCAAGCTCATCTCGTAAATAAGTCAGGTCACTATCGGTAAACTTGAAGTTTTCCAGATATTCAATGGCTTTTTCCAAGCCCGCAAAAACCGCATAGCCATTCTCAAACGGAAGCTTTCTGAAAAAAAGCTCAAAAATCGCTTTCTTTTCATGAATGCCGTCTCTCCAGTAAGTTTCCGCCATATTGATTTGATAAAGGTCTGTATGTAATGACAGGCTGTCATCTTTAAAACCGTACTCTAACACTGTTTTTCCCCTTCCTTACTCTGCCACTTGCGCTCCGATGCTGTTTGCAAAATGGGAAAGAGCCCACGTATGCCCCTCCTGATTAAAGCTGGCAACAGCCTGTTTATGCACAACAATCCGGAAACCTTTGTTGTATGCATCAACCGCTGTATGCAAGACACAGATATCTGTGCAGACGCCGGCTAAATGCAGCTCGTCAATCTGCCGCTCTCTGAGTTTCAGCTCTAAATCAGTACCCGCAAAAGCAGAATATCTCGTTTTTTCCATGTAATATACATTATGATCATGTGCATGTTTCTGATATAGAGGCAAAAGCTTTCCGTACAGGTCTTTTCCTTCCGTACCCTTGATATTATGCGGTGGAAACAGACGGGTTTCAGGGTGATATTGATCCCCTTCATTGTGAGAATCTACTGCAAATACGACGTAATCACCGTTTGTGATAAAGTGTTCTGTCAAATTGACGATCGCCTCTTCAATCATTCTGCCGGGCTCCCCGCAGGTCAATTTTCCGTCACTCGCCACAAAATCATTCGTATAATCAATACAAATAAGTGCTTTTTTCATAGCCGGCCTCCCCGCCATCAGTATGAGAACATTATATCTTATCTCCCGTTGTAAGGGAATTGCCATGAATAAAAAGACAAACGGTCCGTTTGTCTCTTAAGATTTCAGCACCGACCGATTAAAAATGTCGTCCTGAATATATATAGATTCATGATTTACCGCACTGTCCGCCGCAATGACAAGGCCTAAAGGCGTCTGAAACTGAAGATCAGATACGACTTTAAAAGGCACTCCGTTTCGGTTCGCCATTTTTACATAAGGGGAATAAGACTGATACTGAAGCTCCCCATTGATAAGAAGAGATATATGTTTATTACGTTTAAACGCCTGCTCCGCTTCGTCATATGGTTTGCTTCTGAGCACCTGCCCTTTTGTCAGTACCAAAAGCACTCTTTCCCGCAATGAGCCTAAAAACAAGTGGCGCTCGTCAGGTTTTGTTTCCAGCGGCCCGTACATTCCTTGCTGTAAATAGAGATCCAGCGTTTCATCACTCAAAAGCTCGTCCTCCCGTCTTGTTTGTCTTCATTATCGCCTGATCCTGCGGGGGCTAAACTTTCAAGGACTGTTACATTTCCGTTACCCAGTGAATGATTTTTTTTGCCAGCTCACCAGCAGGCTCTTCCTCTGTATGCCGGCGCAAAGAAGCCTCCAGCCGTTCTGGCAGCGATGATTTTTCTTCCTCGTATGAAATTATCGTGCTCCACTCCAGCTGCGGAACGGCTACGAGCGTATGCAGCTCTTTTCTGTTTTCATGCAGATATACGTCAGTGATCATTCCTGTTTGTGTGCTGATATTTGCTTTTCTGATTTTCATAACATGACCTCGCTATTTAAAAGACTATCCATATTATACAATAAAAAAGCAACAGCCTCTCTAGAAAAGGCTGTTACCCGTTAAACGAAACGGTATCATCAATGATATCGGCATCGTTAAAATTTGTTTTACTATATTCGTTATTGATCTTCACAAAATCCCCAAGCTGAAATGTGCCAGACCCAGCACCTGTGTGATCAACGCTTTTCGGCGCAATCGCAAACACATCTCCAAAGCTGGCTGCAGCATCACCTGATATAGACATAATATATATTGGCCCTACAATCGCAGGCATTTCCCCACCTCCGCACTGATTTACAGCATCATATGCGGAAAGGAGCCGATGGTGCCCGCCTATTCAGCGGGACGTTCGTTTTCTTCAAGGCGTGAACGCTGGCGCAGCTTGATCAGCCGCACGATATTCAAGAAAAACGCCTTGACTACCGCATACACCGGCACAGCTAAAATCATGCCGAGAATGCCGCCGAAGCTTCCGGCTCCGATCAACAGCAAAATGATGGTAAGCGGGTGCGTATTCAAACGTTTTCCGATAACGAGCGGAGAAAGCAGATTTCCGTCGAGCTGCTGAACGATCACAACCACGATGATCGCAAAAAGCGCTTTGGCCGGTGAATCCATAAAGCCGATAATGACAGCCGGCGCAGCGCCGAGAAAAGGTCCGACATATGGAATGATATTTGTAATGGCCATGACAATTCCAAGAATCAGCGCATATGGCAGCCCTGTTATCAAGTATCCAATAAAGCACGCTGTCCCTACAAAAAGACAGATTAACAGCTGTCCCTGAAAATATGCAGCGAGTGTGTCGGATAAATCTTTAAAGATTTTTAGACCTTCTGTCCGGTAAGAAGCCGGAAGTATTTTGACTGCCAGGTGCGGAAAGCGGTGTCCATCCTTCAGCATATAAAAGAGGATAAACGGAACAGTGATAATGACAAGTGTGATATTAGTCACGACACCAAACACCGCGGATAAACTGGATGTAATATTTTGCGGCAGGTTTTGGAGAAAGCTTGTCAGAGACTGTTCAATTTTTGATATGGATACATAATCCTGTGTCATCATCCAGGTAAACCATTGAGAGTGAGATAAATCCTTTGTCAATGCCTGAATCTGTTTTATATATTCAGGAAGATTGTTAAACAGCCCGGTCACCTGCGATGTAATGACAGGCCCGACTGCCGCAGAAACAAAGGCAAGCAAACCGATAAATACTAAATAAATGAGCAGAATCGATAATGTCCGCGGCATTTTTTTCTCAAGCAGGCGGACGACCGGATTAAAAATAAAATACAGAATTCCTGCGATCAGCATCGGGAAAAACAATGTTGTGATAAACACGATAAACGGCTGAAACACAAATGAAACTTTTGTTGCTACGAAAATAATCAGCAAAACAAATAAAATTTGCAATGTCCAAAAATGGACTTTTGATTTCAACAAGCTTGTTCCTCCTAGTTTTTCTTTGTCTTACAGATAAAAGAACTTGCACCCCATTATTGTAACAAAAATGAACTGATATCAGAACTTTTAATCAGTGAATGGACTGTTGATTATGCAGACTGTGACATACGGCAGGGACGCCGGACTGACTTATGTACATAAGGTGTCTCTGTTTTCAACGATGACGGGGCGTTTTTACAGCGCTTAACTGAAAAATAGGACGTCCCGGTGTACGCCTATTTTTCAAACGCAAGCACTGTTACACCCGTTCACTGTAATCTGGCGTGACGGAAACCATGTGCTGGATACTGATTAAAAAAACAGAATTTCGGGCTGCTTCAATGATGATATGGTCTGGTTTTACATCAATCAGTCTGCCTCTGACCGTGTCTCGTACTGTTTGAATAATGAATTTTGAGCCGATGAGCTTTTTAATGGTCTGATAGACATAAGGATCGACTAATGAGACCAGTTGCGGACTACCTTGGTTGGCCATACTTCAATCCCCTTTATATGTTTTATCTCAGCTTATGCCACGGGTAAGGATAATGACACAGGCTTACCGGATAACACCAGGGGATGCGGAGACGATTGGGGAGTGTGGGTGTAAGGAAATGGTGATGAAACGGAGACAGCGAAGAAAATAGACGCTGTTCCGAATACAGGCGGGATCTATACAGGCTTTTTGATAGAAGACTGGGCTTGGTCGATTAAGCGGTCCAGCTTTTCTATTTTTTTCAGTGCGATTGCTTCGTCAATTTGTCGGTAATGATGATGGCCGCCAGGTTCTTCATCAAGTTCGTCCGCTTTTTTGACAATCTGCTGCAGCGTATTTTTATCGAGTTCACCTTCAGGCAGATAAGAATCGGTATGAAGCAAAATGGCAAGGGCAATCTCTTTTGCTGCTTTCGGTTCTTCACCAAGACGAATCAAGAGCTTATGCGCCCGTTCCGCCCCTTTAATGGCATGGATGTCATTTCTTCTGTATTTTTCATAATCCCACTTTCCGTCTGTATACCATTCATAATGGCCGATGTCATGCAGCAATGCCGCTTTTGTGGCTAAATCAGGGCTGATGTCAGCCTTTACAGACAGCCTGTATGCATGATAGGCGCAGGCAATCGCATGAGCCACGCCTGAACGCTGTAAATATTTTTGTGCAATTGGATGGGTGAAGACATCCATTAATGTAACCTTTCTCATGGAAACCCCTCCTTTAGATATTTTTAGAATCCTAACATAATTTGAGGAGAAACTCAATTCTTATGTCATATCATTTTCGTTTACTTTTCATGTTTGTTATACCCTAAAAGCAGAGTTTCAGTCAGTATATGCAGCCGGACTCCAGAACGCTTAAGCTATCGCCTTTTTATATAAAAAAAGAGCAGATTCACTCTGCTCTATAAAAACTCTTTTATATCATATATGCGCCCGTTTTCCGCGCCTGTCTCTAATAAAGAAAGCAGCGTGCCGGCAATAAAGGCCGGACTGCGAAGGCTTCCTGTTTCATTCAATTTCCGGAACCGCTCGATGTCGTGAAAATCCTTTTTCGATGATGCACGGATGACGGCCTGCATGTCAGTGTCCATGACACCCGGTGAGAAAGAAATCATGTTCATCGGCCGTTCTTCGTCCTCCTGTTCAAATCCGAATGTTCTCGTAAACATATCAAGTCCGGCTTTTGAGCTGCAATATGCGCTCCACCCCTTGTATGGGTTTTTGGCCGCGCCAGAGGTAATATTGACGATTGTTTTTCTGCCGCTGTACAGAGCAAACTGTTTTGTAAACAGCTGGCTTAGGAGCACGGGCGCGGTCAGATTAAGCTGATAATGGTGCTGCAGCTCTTCTAGAGACGCTTCTCCGGCGCGTTTGATCGGCGTTACCATTCCGGCGTTATTGATCAGTGTGATGGCTGAATAATCAGCTGGATTGATGGATGAAAGCAATGTTTTGAATTGCTGTTCAGCCTCTGTGAGATTGATCAGGTCAATCTGATGCTGTGTCAGTTTCTCATGTGAAACATCTGTTGTTGTTCTGGACAGGGCATGGACTTCATGGCCTTTTTCTAAAGCCTGTAATGCAATGGCTTTCCCCAGTCCTTTTGACGCCCCGGTGATGATATAAAGTTCCATTGGAAACCTCCTCCTTCCGTTCTTATTGTACGGACCGCTTTTAAGCAAAACAAGCGCGGGCGCTTACGCCTTTTTATTATCCTGCACGATAACCTTTGGTATGAGAAAAACAATGCCTGCGATCCCGAGCAGAATCAGCACAATATAGATGATCGGAAGCAGGAGTGAAGATGATTCTTTTTCTTCCATTTCCGTTGATGACGCTTTTGTGATCGGTTTTTCGGAAAATGTAATCCCCAGCTGTTTAGATTGAGCCGCGATGGTGTTGGAGCCCTCGGCATCTGTTGTTGTAAACAAATCCTTTATCAGCTCGGCATCCCGATCCTTCGGTTTTTCAAAGGTGATGTCCTTTTGTTCCTCAGGCAGTTCTGTTTTCTCCTCATAGGAAGAATCTTCATGCAAATAATTCGTATCGATTTCAATGTCTTTCTTCTCATATTGGTTTGGCGCGACATCCGTATTTTCTTCGGTTTCGGCAGCAGCGGCAGAGGGTATGAAAAGGGAAAAGGAGAGCATACATATCATGATCCCCTTTTCCAAGCTGCGATTACGCTTCATACGTTTCATCGCTTTCCGCTGTTTTTTCTGCTATCAAGCGAATGACAAGCGGCAGAGCCGCTGCAATCAACGTAATGATCAGCAGAACCGATATTCCCATTGTAAACAAATGCCCTGTTCCGTACTGGATGTCGATGTATACCTTAGACACCGGATCTTCAAATGTGAAGTTCGGCATAATTAAGTCAATAAGCGGCGCAACATAGAATAAAATCATTGCCGCTGAAGCAACCCATCCAGGAATTGATCCGAATCGGAATGCCGCCCGGATAAAGGCAGAGCTTGCGACCAGCAATAAAATCGTAAATACAGACCACTTAATCGTCTGATCGTCCGGCAGTGAATAAATATTCAAACCGAACAAGCTGATCATCAAGCCGACAAGGATATTCAGAATTCCGAAAAGCGCTCCTTTGACGAGCAGCGGCGCATTCTGATAATACGAGCTGAAATATCCGATTAACAGACTGCTGATCAAAATAATAACCAGGATGACAACCGGCGGCACCGTCTGAATTTTTTCTTCCGGAACCTGACCGCTGATTTTGAGCGGATTTGCCAAGTAATCATATACATAGCCGTTGTTTTGGCCATCTACTAATGTATTGCCCAGAATGCCGTATACGTCACTGCGTACAAGCTTCGTGGAGGCAACATTTTTACCCCAGTTGTTATTTAATGTGTCAGCTTTCGTCTGTACATCATTTACACTTTGCTGCATGTTGGTTGTGTAATCAATAATGCCTGACTGGCGTTCCGATAATGAGCCCATCATGTCTGACATTTGCAGCACTTCCTGGCCGACCGTATCTTGCACGCTCAATGCCATTGTGCCTGACAGACCATCATTATTGAACGTTGCAGATTCCTGCGCTGCACCGGTTACAAGCTGTTCTGACGCTTTAGACGCACTCTCAGAGATTTTCGTCAGTTCATCGAGAACACCGGCTTGAGAATCACGGATATAGCTGCCGTAGTTGTCTGCAAACTCGGTCATGCCATTGATGAAATTGTCGATGTCTTCATCGGTTTGCATCGTGTTGTTTTTGAGATCTTCCCAGCTTGCTGATTCTTCCGGTTTGATGGCTAGGACTGATTTGACGTTGCCCTGCTGGCCGTCAATGGCATAGTTTTTTGCAGTGCTGTCTATCGTTCCGGATAATACAGAGTCATACACAGATAAATATTTATAGTATCTCATTAAAGCGGAGATGCTTTCTGTGTTGATTTCCCCCGGGAATTGAAGCTGATCTTTATTCTCCAGCTCGCGAATCGCTCTGTAAATCCCTTCGAACTCCCTCTTCCGTTTCGCTTCAAGATTTTCAAGTTTATCTTCTAGCTTTTTTACTTGGTCTTTCAAGTCATCAATTTCATCATTAAGACCATCCATTTGCTCTTTTAGTTCTTCTAATTTCTTTTTCAGCTCTTCATTATGGGCAGTTTCTTTTTCTTTGAGCTCTTCTTCAATTTGCTTGATTCGCTCAGACGCTTTGCTGAGCTGTTCTTTCGCTTTTGCGATATCAGAAATGTCGTCATTTCCTGGTTGATCTTCATTTCCGGGCTCTGTTGTGTCTCCGTCGCTTCCGGTTCCGTCTTCATTTGCCAGCTGGATAAATTGAAGGGCTGAGTCAGATGAAGCAGTCTGTTCGGCAGATGTGCCCGTTTCGGTTTGTCCGCTGTCTGACTTACCATTGGAGGCATCTCCGTTCTGCTCCTGACCGTCTGTTCCCTGCTGCTGGTCTTGATCCTGAGTATTGCCGTCCGTTTGCCCGTCATTCCCGGTATCACTGCTGTTATCATCGTTTCCGGTGTCTCCCTGTGTATCATCGGGAATGGTGCTGCCTCCGTCATCTGGATGATCCGGCTTGTCAGTGGACGGCTCGTCTGTTCCCGGTTTTTCAGTTCCCGGGTCCTCCGGTGTCGGATCCTCTTTTTCAGGCTCCTTCAGATTGTCTGAAATATCTTGAATGTCAGCGGCAATGTTTTTCAATTCTTCACGCTGTTTTTCAAGATCGATTTTCAGTTCTTCAGGATTTTCTTCGTTCGGGTCTTTATCTTCATCATCTGAACCATCATCTCCATCAGGCTGCGGGTCAGCTTTCGCAACAGTGAGCGCCTCGCGCGCTTCAACAAGCAGTCCGTATACTTGGTTTAAAGCTGCCTGTCTTGATGCGGTCTGGTATTGGTTAATTAAATCGCTTTGTATCTTCGCCATACCAAGTTCCTGCTGAGGCACTTGGCCTTCCCTGATTTGCTGGGCGGCTGCCAGAACTGTGCTGGTTTGTCCAAGCTGTGTTTTCACTTGGCTGATACCTGTTGACAGGCCGCTCATCTGCTCGCTGAACTGATTGGCCTTTTGCTGTGCTGAAATGGCATCCAATCCTGTCTGGATTTGCTGCTGAGTTGAATCCTGGGCTGCCAATAGCAGCTTCTTTTGATTTTCTTGATATTCTTTGTATCGTTCCACAGTATCAACGAAGTCTTTCAGGGTGTTTTTGGCTTCCTCCGCTGTCGAAGCTTTTTCTTTTGTCGTGCCTTGGGCTTCATTCATTGAATTCTTCAGCTCATCGATTAGGTCTTTCTGGCGTTTGATTTCACCTGCTAAATCGTTAGAGCTTGGTTTGTAGAAATTGTACATGACATTTTGGAATTCAGATTCTTTATTGACGATTTTGTCAAACTCTCCTCTGATATTGTCCACTTTTTGTGAGACAAAGTTCCAATATAAGGCCGACATTTTTTTGTTCATTGTTTTTTGGGCATCTTCAAGCTCACGCTGCACTTTTTCTTTGTTGATCGCATTCAGGTTATCTTGAATGCTGAACTCAAGCGTGGCTTTTTGAGGACGCTCTTTGTCGTAGCTCAAAATATTTTTTGAGAAATCTGAGGGAATGTAGACGATCGCATCGTATTTTTTCGATTTCAGGCCTGTTTCCGCTGCACTTCGGTTCACGACCGTCCAAGAATAATCAGGACGTTCCCCCAGAACGGCAGCTACTTCCTTACCGAACTGGGCGGATTGATCATCTTCATCGTCCGCTTTCACCTCATCACTCAATACGCCTGTGTCTTCATTCACCACTGCGATTTGCCGCGTGGAATTGGCTGCTTTTTTCGTCGGATCTTCCCCGATAAATCGGAAAAACAAAACCGGCAGCAGCAAAATAATGATGACGGCGGATATTAACTTGATTAAGTTTTTTCGTTGTTCTGTCATCTAGCACTCTCCCTTTCAGCAGAACATAAAGGAATTTGAACTTTTTGCTCCTTCCCGTTTTCCACAACATATCCGAAGCCCGGCTGAATCTCCGGCTCCTGTCTTTGGTACGGAAGAGGAATGACATTTTGTTCAGATTTTTTCATCAGCAGGATAGCGTGTCTGATTTGCTTCATCTCAGTCGTCAGGGAATCATAGCCTTTGGAGAACTCACTGTGATTGCCTGCCGGAATAAAGCTGAAGCCAAGATGCGCGTAAGATTTCATAAAGTTCGCCAAACGGTCTTGAATTCTCGTATCAATCGTCTGCTGGAATCTCGTAATTCCGTCAATCATTAGAACCACTTGAGAGAATCGCAAGCTTTGTGCGTCTCCCTGGCGAACGGCTTCTACATACATTGCTTCTCTAGTTTTAAAAATATCTTCTGCTGTTTCAATCCACTGTTCAATATCATCTTTTGTTTCCAGATATGCGACATCTGTTTCTTTTGCATATTTGGATAAACCGCGGTCGATCGAGTCAAACAAACCGATCATTTCCGTTTCATCATCAAGCAGATGCTCGAGCATCACTTTTAAGACGTTTGTTTTTCCTCGCTGTGTCTGCCCTAATATCAGGAAATGCTTGTGCTTAGCCAAGTCAAAGTACACCGGGCTGACGGTTTCTTCATGAAGCCCGATCGGCACAGATAAAGGCTTGCGTTCCAGCTTGAAGCGGAGAGAAAACTCTCTCGTCGACAGGCTTTCCGGCAGCATCGGAATCGGAGCCGGCTGTTGAAGTGAAGCGTAGCGATCCTGAAGAACCTGCACTTCTGCTTTCAGCTCGTTAAACATGCCAATATCATCCTCTGCTTCAACAGGCAGGAACATTTGGGCGAAATAAAGCTCTTCTTTTTGAATGATCACGCGCCCCGGGATCGGCTCAAGGCTGAACTTCGGCCGTCCGTAAATGGAATATCCCTCGGATTGATCCATCAGGTAATGGACAACCTTTGTTTTCAGGTTGTTCAAGAGCGACTGGCGGACAGCATTTACGCGCGTCGCCGTCAGCATGAAGTAAATCCCCAAGCTTTGTCCGTCTCTGGAAAGCTGGACAAATTCCGATTCAAGCTCATGCATCTCATCCTTGACGATATCAAAGTTGTCGATTGTGATGAAAATGAATGGAAGCTCTTCTTCGCTCAGCGCATTGTACATTTTGATATGGCTGATTTCTTTTTCACGGAACAGACGTTTTCGGCGGTCAATTTCCTCTTTGATCCGGATCATGAACTTTTCAATTTTTCTCGACTGATCCATCAGGAAGTAATCCGCCGTGTGCGGCAGCTTCGCTAATGGCAGAAGCGTTCCGTTCCCGAAATCAAAGATATAGACATGAAGCTCTTCAGGCGTGTAGACGTCTGCAAAACTCATCAGGAATGTTGCCGCTGCAATCGATTTCCCATAGCCTGAGGAGCCGAAAATGCCGATATTTCCGTCTTCCATCATTTTATAAGCAATCGGTGCCTGTCTTTGCAGATCAGGTTCATCAACATAAGCAAAGTGGAAATGGCCCTTTTCTTCTGATGGGAAAAGGGTGCGCGGGATACGTTCCGCAAGCGGCGGCAGCCAAGGGCTCGGCAGCTTCTCAATTCCCATTTCCTCTTGAATGCGTTCGATTTCGTCAACCACTGCTTCGATTTCTGATTGAACTTCTTTTTTCGCCATTTCTTCGGTGTCGACCTCAGAAAGCGGGATCAGGCCGGTATCAGTGACAATTGCGATTTCATCCTCTGTTCCGTAAACTTCCTCTAAGTAAGGGGCCCCGCTCCAAGCGGATTGGAACAGCTCGTACACTTCATTGTTTCCGACCTGCAAATAACCGCGTCCGGTAACAGTGATGTTCGCGGCATCGCTGTTTTTCAAAATCTCTTTACTATCGGTGGCATCCTGAACTTTAAGCGCTACTTTAAAGCGCGAGTTACTCCAAATTTGGTCGTCGATGATACCGCCCGGCTTCTGTGTCGCCAAAATCAAATGTACACCGAGGCTTCGGCCGATACGTGCGGCACTGACAAGCTCTCTGATAAAATCAGGCTCTTCGCTTTTCAGCTCTGCAAACTCATCGGAAATTAAGAATAAGTGCGGCATTGCTACTTCTGCTTTCCCCTGCTTGTACAGCTTTGTATAGTCATTGATGTGATTGACTTGATATTGATCAAACAGACGCTGCCTTTTTTTCAGCTCGCTTTTAATCGAAGCAAGCGCACGCATACTGAAGTTTTGGCTGCCTTCAATATTGGTGATTGTGCCGAGCAGGTGGGGAATATTGCGGAACGGCTGCGCCATTCCTCCGCCTTTATAGTCAATTAATAAGAAAGCCGCCTCATGCGGGTGAAAGTGCACAGCAAGTGACAAGATATAGGTCTGGAGAAATTCACTTTTCCCCGAACCTGTTGTCCCCGCGAGCAAACCGTGCGGCCCGTGGGCTTTTTCGTGAAGGTTCAGATGTACAATGTCATCCTTCCCTTTATAGCCGATCGGCACCGACAGCGACTTCGACGATTCACTCGTCAGCCATCTTTGCTGGATTCCGATTTCTTTTACTTCCTTCGCATGGAAAAGCTCTAGGAACGAGACCATTTCCGGAATGGAGTTCGTAATGCCCACCTGGTGGTTCAGCGTGCGAAGCGTGCGTGAAAACCGTTCGTTGTCCTCGCGCTGATGTTGATCGAGCCTGAACGGGATTCTTACCGCTTTTTTCTTTTGTATTAAAATGTCGCCTTCATTTTCGTTGATATAGCGGACAAGGGTCGTAATGTTTTCTGATAAACTTTCCTTTGTGTCCGCAGCGACAATGGTAGAGATACCCAGATGCTCATGCTGTCCTTCCAGATATTCAAGAATGACGTGCTCTGAAATCAGCTGCTGATTTGTAATGACAAAAACAAAATGCGGTTTAAACTGCACTTTTTCTTTGTCCTCTTCCAAGTCACGCTCTCTTATCAATTCGTAAAGAGAAGACAGGAGCTGGTCACGGGTCTGTTCATTATAAATAAAGCCTTTTGCATAAATATGGGGCATTTGAAATTGCGGAAGCCACTTCATCCACTCCCAGTCTTTATACTCTTCTTCATGAAAAATAAAAACGAAACGCAAATCGTGATAGCTGTTAAAGAACGACAGCTGGCCGATCAGCTGGTGAATCTCATTCTTAACAATCTGAGATTTCCCGACAAGGCCCATCGGCCCCTCCGCCAAATCCACCGTAACCGGCGCATTGCGGATGTCCTTATAGACACGCTGCATGTGCTGCGATTTCTCCATAAGGTCATCAATATCACGGTTCGCCAGGTCTCCGCCGCTCATATTGATTTCATAGCTTGCAGGAACTGTTCCGGTCCCGAGCCGAATCTGGAGATAATCCTTGCTTTCGAGTGATTTTTCCCAAATTCGGTCACTGATTTCACTTGTTAAGTATTTCATTTGTTCAAAAGAAGGAAAATGAAAGTCAAGAACCTGCTTTTGCTTTTCAGCAAGTGCCTGAAGCTCTTTTCTCTTATTATCTAAGTAAAGCTTATACACGCGCTCCCGCTTTTCCTCGCGTTTTTTCCGCTGGTTTTTATCCCGGAAATATTGAACGGTCGAGGTAATAAGGGTCATCATAAACATCGCCAAAGAAACGAGTATAAATATGCCGCGCGGCTGGATGATGGCGACAACGCCCATCACAATCAGCATCACAAGCGGCGGCAGGATGACGAGCCACAGCCCTCTATTGGTTTGATCGCTCTCCTGAGAGGGAAAACTGAAGGACACACGGTCATCTGGCAGGTCGTACACCATCCGCGGCGTTCTTCTGTACTGCGGATATTTTTTCTGCATTTCTGTGCTTGGTTTGACCGTTTTGGTTAACACTGTTTCAAGCGGTGTGTAATGAACGATTTCTAAGAGGTCTTGTTCAGTTACTCTCATTAGCGTAAAATTCCAGAATATTTCATCTCCCGGTTTGAGCGGTGCAGCACTTATTACCTTCTCGCCGTTCAAAAACACATTCCCGCTTTCTGGGAGAATCGACCATTTCTTGCCGATATGCAGTAATGAAAATGTGCTTTGCTCCGCAAAAGCAAAATCATTCGCGTTCAAGTAGATATCTGCTTCTGTCTTTTCTGAGGAACATGTCATCTCGTCTCTGTTTCCTGTAAAATAAACGGATTTTTCAGGCTTGCCGGCAATTAAAAACAGACGGATATCCTGCTGGTCCGTTTGAAGAGAAAATGATACATCAGTTTCAAGACTGCCCAGGCAATCATTTCCCAGGAAAACATCGTACTGGCTGCCGGAATCCTTCCTCTGAAGAGAAATTACTCCGCTCTCAAACGGAATGGTACCGATCGTAATGGAATCCTTCACATCTGGCCCTATGGTCACCGGCTGGGACGCAGGGAGGTCAGACAGTTTTAGTTTTTGGACGTTTTGCTGGTAGAAAACCCATAATAGACTCAAATGGCGAACCCCCTAACGGCCGAAATGCGGCGTGCGATGACCTGAACTTCATGTTTCACTTTATTTGTCATCTTTTTTCTCATCTTTCTTTTCTTTCTCTTTTTTCTCTTGTTCTTCTTTTTTCGCTTTTTCCTCGGCTGCAGCCTTTTCTTCTGCCGCTTTCTCTTCAGCTTGCTGCTTTTCTTTGTCTGATTGTTCTTCAGCGGCTTGGCTGGCTGTATCAGTTTCTGCCGTGTCTGTTATCGCTTCTTCTTTTTGTTCTTTCATTTGTTTGGTAATTTGATCGATCTCGCTTTGTACCGTATCCAGTTCTTTTTGCTTTTCATCATCTTTCATACTGTCATCTGCTAATATTTCAGCCTTATATCGAATCAGCCCCAGCCCTATGTACGGGTTATACTCCAGCTTTCTTCCGATACTAACGGCTTCTTTATTCTCGCCTCTCCCTATATCTATCCAATAAAGAAAGTGCTGTGGGTCTGATTGGAGCGTGACCAAATTATTTTCAATTTGTTTCTTTTGAGTGTCGCCTAATTTTTCAACCTCAACATAAGACATTGCAAGCTGATACTGCACTGAATCAGGCAGGCTTTCCGCATCATATTTAGCCAGCGTGCTGATAACCTCACTGTACTGCTTGTTTAAGAAAGCACGGTTGCTTTCCACAATCGCCTGATGCTTTGGCTGCGCGAAAAATAAAGCATACATCGAATAAATCAGAGCCGGCACAAGCAACACAATGAGTCCCAGGCCAATATATCTTTGGATGTTCCATTTCTTTTTCGGGATATGTATGTATGTTTTGGCTTTGGCTTCGAGCTCATCGATATGTGTTTGAATCAGCTCGAGCAGTTCATCATAGGACTTCGCATCCAATATCGCTTTTGTCTCCGGAGAGAATGTCAGCGTTTCATTGAATTTCAAGTAGTCCTCAAATGCAAAAGCGCCGTCAACTGCCAAAGCCGCTGCAGCTTTTAGCTCCTGCCAGACTCTCTCCTCATCATGCTCGTAAGGAGGAATGCTTTCTTTTACGCCGTAATGAAGAAAATATGGGGTCAGCCCTTTATCGAATACAATGTTTTCCGGGGCCACAATCAAATGCAGCCTTGATAACTTGTGCTGCTGTACAGCCTGAACAAGCTGATAGGCAAACTGCCATTTGCTTTTTTTATCTTTAGCTTTTATCAAGCGAAATTCTTTATAGGAGGGAGGAGGTTGGATTGTGATGATCACTTCGTCTTCCGTCACATCGATCTCTTTATGAAAGAATGGATTTACATCCTTGATCACGTTCGCTTCGAGACCGTCCAGAAGCTTTATTTTTTCCCGTTGAAAGGTAAATGTAAAGCCGTCTTCCGTTTTCTGAGCAGCAGCTTCTAATTGGTTTTCTAAATATGATGTTTGTTCACCTGACATTCAACCAGATCCTTTCATAATATTTCAAGCCGGTCTCCGCTTGTAATGCCGCAATCAGATAGCTTGCATTCTCCGGAAAACACCGTATCCTTATTGACCACTCTGATCCAGTGCCCTTCGCGCGGAGGTATGGAAACGCTTTGGGCCTGCCAAGCGATGTCAATGACTTTTTTCACCGGGTGGTAATCTGACAATCTGAGATCGAAGACACTTCCGTTATAATGTTTCAAATCTATCGTAATATCAATATACATGTTTATTCACCCTTACATAGAAAGAGCGCCGTCTTCTGGTGAATCAGGCGCTCCTTCCCTTTCATACTGTTATCCGCGGATTTGATTTGCGATGTCTTGGTCAGTAGACTCAAGAGTATTTGCTGTTTGATCAAGCTGCTGGTTAACATCTTGAAGCAAATCTGACATTTTGATAAATGAAGGTTTGAGCTGCTCGTATTGATCTGCGAACGCTTCGCTAGAAGCACCTTCCCACATGCTTTTTAAATCAGAGATCATTCGGTTTAAACGATCAACCTGATTTAATACTTCTTGGCTTTCAACGCCATATTGCTTCGCCATCGCTCTTAGCTCTTCGGGTGTGACACGAATTAATCCTGCCATATTCCTCATTACCTCCTGTGCCATCAGCCTAAATATGGGCTAATTCACTTATTTTTAGAACGTAATTATTATAAAAACAGTTTTTCGGTACAGTCAAACAAATATGTTTTAATTTTACAAAATGAGTCCAATGGTTTACCTCTCGCCTCTTAAAAATTACATATTTTGTTAAACAAATAGGTTTATTTTCTCAATCCACGTCGCCTTCTTGGAATAATCCAAAAGACCCAAATGATTCTCTAACTCCCAAAAAAAACCTTTCAGAAAATTTGATGCTACAGCACCATCTCTGAAAAGGTTCAGTTTTTCTGAAACACTCATCACAGAACATGTATCTCATTATATTTAAAAAGTGTTTTTTGGCTTTGTACACTTCTATTAAACTGTATTCTTTGTTGTTGATTTTCACAAACAAGAACAATCATAATAAAAGCAAGACGATTTGATGTCAAAGAGAACAAAGAATACAAGGATGGAAAAGTAGGGATAATGATGACCATGCCAAAGGATCCGTTTAAATACAGTTTTGACAGACTGGAAGATGTGGCTGATCATATCAGTGAAGTGCTGCAATGTCCGATCACCATTGAAGATGTGAACCACAAACTGCTAGCCTACAGCACCCACAGCGATTGTACTGACCCTGCCCGGACGTCTACGATCATTGGCAGAAGAGTGCCGGAGAAGGTTATTAATAAATTGTGGAAAGACGGGACGATTCCCGCGCTGCTAAAAACAGACCAGCCGATCAGAGTGAAGGAAATTGACGAAGTCGGACTAAGCAACCGCGTCGCGATTTCGATTTGGAAGAACAACCAGGTGCTGGGGTTTATTTGGGCGCTTGAAATTCAAAAAACATTGTCGGATGATGATCTGCTGACATTAAAAATGGCGGCTAATGCAGTAAGAAATAAGCTGCTTAAGCTCCAAATCAGAAAAACGAAAAATGAGGAACGCAGCCAAGAGTTTTTCTGGAAAATGCTGACTGGACACATCTATCAAGAACAGGACATGACGGATGGGTTTAACAAGCTTGGAATGGTCGTTCCCTCTGAATTTTCCGTGATGATCATCCGGGTAAACGGCGAGCTGACCGAAAAAACAGAACAGCAGCTTCATTATCTGCAGGAAACGACCCAGCAGGTTCATGCTCTGCTGACGACCGTTGATTCCAATGAACTTATCATTTTAACCGCGCCAAAAACGGATCGTCCTTTTCAAGATTTAAAACAGTTCGCTTTCAGCACGCAAAGACAGCTGAGGGAACGTTATAAAATAGAAGATGCTTCTATTGCATTTGGCGGAATATACAACTCGATTTCGTTTGTCTGCCGTTCATATCAGGAAGCACTGTCCGTATTGAAAGCAAAGGAACGGTTTGCTGAAGAAACCAAGCATCTTTTCAGTTTTTCAGAATTAGGCATTTATCAATACTTGGACGTGTTAGATGAGAAACGGAAGCAAACGGGATATTTCAACTACTCCCTTTCAAAACTCGAGCAGTACGACCGGGATCACCAGTCCAATATGGTCGAAACGCTCGAACGTTTTATTGAAGCCGACAGCAATGTGAATACCGCCTCTAAGGTCTTGAATATTCACGTTAATACATTGAATTACCGGCTGAAGCGAATCAGTCAGATCGCTGAGATCGATTTAAAAAATGTGAATCAAAAGTTTACTATATATTTGGATATCAAACTTCGAAACATGGGTTTGTGAAATTTCACAAACCCATGTTTTTTTATTTTCTGTTTCAAACAAAGAATTTTCCAAAAAATCAAGCTACACTAAACATATCACATATACGGGAGGAAATAGATATGATCATTGGGGTTCCTAAAGAGATAAAAAACAATGAAAACCGTGTCGCATTGACGCCTGGGGGCGTTTCACAGCTCGTTTCAAACGGTCACCGCGTGCTAGTTGAATCAGGCGCAGGCCTTGGAAGCGGCTTTGAAAATGAAGCCTATGAGTCAGCAGGAGCGGAAATCATTGCTGATCCGAAACAGGTCTGGGACGCTGAAATGGTCATGAAGGTCAAAGAACCGCTTCCGGAAGAATATGCATACTTCCGAAAAGGGCTTGTACTGTTTACTTACCTCCACTTAGCGGCTGAACCGGAGCTTGCACAGGCACTGAAGGATAAAGGCGTCACAGCGATCGCGTATGAAACGGTAAGTGAGGGACGGGCATTGCCTCTGCTTACACCGATGTCCGAGGTTGCAGGCAGAATGGCAGCGCAGATCGGAGCCCAGTTCCTAGAGAAACCTAAAGGCGGAAAAGGAATCCTCCTTGCCGGAGTACCTGGCGTTGCCCGAGGAAAAGTAACCATTATCGGTGGGGGCGTAGTCGGAACCAATGCGGCAAAAATGGCTGTCGGCCTCGGTGCAGATGTGACGATCATCGACTTAAACGCGGATCGCTTGCGTCAGCTTGATGATATATTCGGCCATCAAATTAAAACGTTAATTTCTAACCCTGTCAATATCGCCGATTCGGTAGCCGAAGCGGACCTTCTCATTTGCGCCGTGTTAATCCCTGGTGCTAAAGCGCCGACGCTTGTCACAGAGGAAATGGTGAAACAAATGAAGCCTGGTTCAGTGATTGTGGATGTTGCAATTGACCAAGGCGGCATCGTTGAAACTGTAGACCACATTACGACACACGATCAGCCGACATATGAAAAACACGGCGTCGTTCACTATGCTGTTGCGAACATGCCGGGCGCTGTGCCTCGCACTTCAACAATTGCGTTAACGAACGTTACGGTTCCATATGCACTGCAAATCGCAAACAAAGGGGCAGCAAAAGCACTCGAAGACAATGCGGCACTAAGAGCGGGATTAAACACAGCAAACGGCCACGTGACTTATGAGGCTGTTGCCAAAGATTTAGGATACGAATATGTCCCTGCCGAGAAAGCCTTACAGGATGAATCATCTGTGGCCGGCGCTTAATTCATATTGAGCTTGCAGAAAAGTTTCTGCAGGCTTTTTTTATCTTTTAAAAAGGAAAAAGGAAATGACGTCTCGAATTAAAACGAAGAACTTGATCATAAAGGAGGATTCATATGGCTGTTCAGCAATATGGCGTGTTAAAAGGCGTTGTCTTAGATATGAAGCGGGAAACAGATGATGACAGTCCTCATTTCCAAGTCAAGATACTAGGTGAAGAGAATACGTATTACAGGTGCGCCATCAATGTCATGTCCAGTTCCGAGGAATCTGAAGTATTGTATTTGGCAGACGATCAGTTTGATTCGAGCTCCATTACCATCCTTCCGAACATGCCGTATGGATATACGAAGATCAATGACGAAAACCGTGAAGTAGCACTGGATTATGTGCGGGGCAATCTTTTTGATTCACGGGAAATGAAGCCTTTGCCTCATGAAATCACGGGGCCTGATAATGATTTAAATGACTTTATTGAAACGTATATGAAGAAAGCGAAAGAAGAGAAAGCGCCGGTTTATATATTCGGGTCAAAATTTGGACCTGAACAGGCGGCAGATAAAATATTCGGCTTTACCCCGACAAACGGTATGCACAACATCCACATGAATCAAGGCAATGCGCTGGATACCCGCTGGAAAAAAGACAACGGCTCTTGGCATGACGGAGGCATTCTGATTCAATTTGCCGATCAGTGGGCCGCTGTGTTTTTAGCGTTTTTATCCCAGTCATGGTGTACGGATGAAAACGGGAACCCTGTCAGAGATTGCGATCATACCCAAACATCTGCGTAAGATAGAAAAAGAGACTGCCTGCTGCAGTCTCTTTTTTTACCGTCAATGCATTTAGACATTTTCGACAGGCTTTAGGCTGTTCGGCCTCATATCGCTCCAATGCGATTGGATGTAGTCCAGACAAGCCTCACGCCCTTTTTGTTCATGAACGACTGTCCAGCCGCTCGGCACATCGATAAAGCCGGGCCACAAGGAATATTGGCCCTCTTCATTGATGAGAACAAGGTATATGCCATCCGCATTTTCAAAAGGATTTGCCATTGCTTTTCCTCCTTCATTGATTCATTTCTTCCAATTTAGCTGCCAGAACCCGGCCAATGACTGCGAGCGGTTCCGGCTGACAGAGATCTTTATGGCGGCAGTCAATGTCGATTTGTTCAATTTGTCCATCAATATAAGGCTTCCACGAATCAGGTTCAATCGGGTCAAACCATTCAGGAATGATAGTTGATCTGAAAAACAGAACATTTCCGCGGAAGGTTTTCGGTGCATATGAACCTAAAATGCCAACAGAATTAACGTACGTATTCTTTAGGTTTAAAATGACCGATTCATCCAGACTGGCTAGTGCGCTGCCATCTCTCCGCAGAATTTCAATAGCTGTTTTAAAATCAAGCGGTTTGTCCCCTAAGCTGTCTGGGTCGTACCCGCCTAACGCGAGAAGGGCAATAAGCGCTTCTTCATCATCCGGTGCCTCTTTTATAGGAAGGAAGTGGTTTGGATAGGCGTCCAGCATAACCAATAGAGAAACGTCTTCCCCTTGCTTTTGCAGCTGTGTTGCCATTGCTTGAACGACATTTCCGCCTAAGGACCAGCCAAGCAAATGGTACGGCCCTTTCGGCTGGATCGTCCGAATCTGTTCTATATAGTCGGCAGCCATGTCATCGAGCGTTTTCGGAAGCGCCTCCTGCTGTCCAATTCCCCGCGCTTGCAGTCCATAGATGGGGTAATCCGTTCCTAATGATGTCATCAATCCTGCATAACACCAGCTAAGTCCCCCCGCCGGATGTACGCAAAACAACGGAAGCCGGTCTCCGCTTGTTCGGAGCGGCAGCAAAACATCAAGAGCGCTTTGGCTTGAACCCATCTCCAGTCTTTCGGCAAGCCCTGCCACAGTCGGCGCTTCAAATAGATTGCCAATGCTGAGTTCAACCCCGAGTGCTTCACGTATGCGGCTCATCAGCTGAACTGCGAGCAGGGAATGTCCGCCCAAATCGAAGAAACGGTCATCAATACCGACACGCGGCAAATGAAGCACTTCCATAAACAAGTCACAAAGGATTTCTTCCTGCGGGGTTCTCGGCCCGCGACCTGTCACCGCAGCAGCAAAATCTGGAGCAGGCAGCGCTTTACGGTCAAGCTTTCCATTCGGCGTCAGCGGCAATTCTTTCATCGTCACAAAGGCTGAAGGCACCATGTAATCCGGCAGTCTCTCGGCAGCATACCTCCGCAGTTCCGCCGTATCAAACGTTTCTTCCGAGGAAGGTATGACATAAGCTGCCAAACGTTTATCTCCCGGCTGATCCTCACGAACGATCACTGCCGCATCTTCCAGCTGTGGATGCTGAACAAGCGCGGCTTCAATTTCTCCCAATTCAATTCGGAAGCCCCGAATTTTCACTTGATGATCGGCACGGCCGACATAATCGAGAGAACCGTCAGCACGCCTGCGGGCTACATCTCCCGTGCGGTACATCCGTGTGCCCGGTGGTCCGAATGGGTCAGCGATGAAGCGTTCCGCCGTTAAACCGGGCCGTCCTAAATAGCCTCGGGCCAATCCGGCTCCTGACACATACAGTTCTCCAGCCACACCCGGCGGAACGGGCTGTAAACGCTCATCCAGCACATACACGCCTAGATCGGGAATTCCGCAGCCGATCAGGCTGTTTGCTCTTATAGCTGCAATATTCCGGTCTAATTCGATATAGCTGACATGCACTGTTGTTTCGGTAATACCATACATATTGATCAGTTTTGGCGCCTGTTCAGGATGGCGATGGTACCAATCCTCTAATCGGCTGAGTTCAAGCGCTTCTCCGCCAAAAACAACATATCTAAGGCTGAGCGCCTGTCCGAGATCAGGCTGCTCCCTTTCCGCCTGCATAAACTGATAGAACGCTGATGGTGTCTGGTTCAAAATGGTCACACCCTCTTTTACCAGCAGACGCAGAAACGCTTCCGGAGATCTGCTGATATCATGAGGCACGATAACAAGCCGCCCGCCGTGCAGCAAAGGTCCCCAAATCTCCCAAACAGAAAAGTCAAACGCGTAGGAATGGAACATTGTCCACACATCGTCTGAACCGAAACGGAACCAGTGATCGGTCGCTCCAAACAACCTCGTCACATTTTGGTGAGGAATCATGACGCCTTTTGGAACGCCTGTTGAACCGGATGTATAAATAACATAAGCCGTGTTGAAAGGTGACAGCGGGCGAATCCTGTCCGTATGATCAGGATTCAAAGGACTATATGTTTTTAGTTTCTCGCATAATTCCGGATCATCCAGCACAATTTTCGGCACATTTTCTGCAGGCGGGATTTGATTTTCCACCTGTGAGCTCGTGATGATAATCGCAGGCCGGGCATCGTTCAGCATAAAAGCGATTCGGTCGGCCGGATAGTCCGGATCAAGCGGCAGGTATGCAGCTCCCGCTTTCAGTACCGCTAACAGTCCAATAGTCATATCCAAAGAGCGAGGCAATGCTAATGCCACAAATTGCTCCGTTCCGACGCCTTTGCTAATCAGCAGCCGGGCAAGCCGGTTCGCCCTTTCATTCAGCTCGGTATAGCTCATCGCCTTATCTTTATACACGACAGCAATGGAATCAGGGCTCGACACAGCTTGTTTCTCAAACAGCTCCGGGAGACACGCTTGCGGAATCTTTTCGGAAACACTTTGCCAATCCGTCGCCGTGATGCTGCGCTCCTCTGATGCTAGAATATCCAGGCTTCCGATTTTCTGGTCAGGAGCAGCCTCGGCAGCCTCAAGCAGCCGCAGAAGGCGATCAGCGAGAGCTTGAACAGTCTCACGTTTAAAAAGATCGGTGCTGTACTCAAGCAATCCTTCCAGTCCATTTGGTGTCCCGTCATCAAGACGGCTTTCACTGATTTCTAACGTTACATCAAATTTGGCAGATCCTACGCTATGAATGCGCAGGCTGCTTTCTGTACCAGGCAGGTTCAGCTCTGCGTCAGGCGTATTCTGGAACGCGAGCATGACTTGGAATAATGGATGCGTCGCCCGGGAGCGAACAGGATTGAGCACCTCTACAAGTCTCTCAAACGGCAGATCCTGATTTTCATAGGCTGCCAGATTCACTTCCCGCACTCTGTCCAGAAGCTCACGGAAACTCGGATCACCAGAGGTGTCTGTTCTGAGCACCAATGTATTGATAAACAGTCCCACAAGATCACCAAGCGCATCGTCATTCCGCCCCGCGATCGGGCTTCCAATCGGAATATCCGTTCCAGCTCCGAGCCTCGTCAGCAAGGCGGCAAGCCCTGATTGAAGCACCATAAACAGACTTACTTTATTGGCACGCGCCAGCTCCAGCAAGCGGCGGTGAAGCTCTGAGTCTATACGGAAATGGATTGTATCTCCCTGATGACTCGGCTCAGCCGGACGTGAATAATCAGTTGGCAGTTCGAGCTGATCGGGCAGGTCTTCCAGTCTCTCTTTCCAGAAAGCTAGCTGACCGGCAATCAAACTGTCTGGATCATGCTCGCTTCCGAGCAGACTTTGCTGCCAGAGCGCATAATCCGCATACTGCACAGCAAGCGGTGTCCATTCGGGGGCTCTCCCGTGACAACGGGCGGTATAAGCAGCAGCCAGATCACGAGTCAGAGGGGTCAATGACCATCCGTCTCCGACAATATGGTGCACGAGCAGCAGGAGCACGTACTCATCGGGACCGATAACAAAGAGCTCGGCACGGAAAGCAGGCTCAGCTGCAAGGTCAAAGCTGTAGCGAGCAGCAGCGGCAAGCCTCTTAGAAAGCTCCTCCTTCTTTATTTCTGTAACATATAAATCAGGACGGGCTTGATCGGCGTCTAAAATATACTGATAAGATGTCCCCTGTGATTCAGGGAAGATGGTCCGAAGGCTTTCATGGCGGCTGATGAGATCATACAGTGCCGCTTGCAGCGCTTCTTGGTTCAGTTCACCTGAAAGACGGACAGCAACCGGGATATTATAAGTAGGACTTGGCCCTTCCAGACAATGGAGGAACCATAGCCGGCGCTGTGCAAAAGAAAGCGGAATGTTCTCGGGACGTTCAGCTCTTTGCAAAGCGGGACGGACACTCTGCGCCTGGTCAAGATGTGCAGCAAGTCCGGCAACTGTCGGTTCGTCAAAGAGCTTGGCGATGCCCAGCTCAGCTCCCATCGTCTCACGAATTCGGCTCATCAAACGGGCGGCAAGGAGAGAATGGCCGCCCAGCTCGAAGAAACTGTCATCAATACCTACGCGTGCAAGACCTAGAACCTCTGCAAACAGATCACACAGTATCTCTTCTTGAGGCGTTCGAGGTCCCCGGTCAGTGACAGATGCGCTAAAATCGGGTGCCGGCAATGCCTTCCGGTCTAGCTTGCCATTAGGTGTTAATGGCAGTTCATCGATCTCCACAAATGCCGCAGGCACCATATAATCAGGCAGACTGGCACCAACATAACGGCGAAGCTCAGCAATATCTAGAGCTGAAGAAACAACCAGATACGCCACTAATCGTCTATCTCCCGGCTGATCCTCTCGAACGACAACCGCAGCCTGTTCAATTTGCGGATGTTTAGCAAGCACGGCATCAATTTCTCCAAGCTCAATGCGGAAACCGCGAATCTTGATTTGATGATCGGCCCGCCCAATGTAATCCAGAGACCCATCCGCACGCCAGCGGGCCTGATCTCCGGTCCGGTACATCCGTGTGCCCGGCGGTCCGTACGGATCAGCAACAAAGCGCTCCGCCGTTAAATCAGGGCGTCCTAAATATCCGCGGGCCAAGCCGGTTCCGGCAATATAGAGCTCCCCAACAATGCCTAGCGGAACGGGCTGCAAACTATTATCGAGCACATATACTTGCGTATTCCAAATCGGCTTTCCGATCGGAGGCACACCCTGTACACCTTTTTCGAGAGAAGCTGCCGCAGACCAAATGGTTGTTTCAGTAGGGCCGTATAAATTAGTTACTGGACAATCAAGTGCCTGCAGGGCCTGCAAAAGTCCGCTCGGAAGTGCCTCTCCCCCGACAAGCACCCTGAGCTCCCGAAGTTTCTCAGGTTCGTTTGTGACCAACGCATGCCACAGGGTCGGCGTGGCCTGCATAATCGTTATATCAAAATATTCAATCATTTTAGCTAATGCCTGCGGCTCGCGGATTGTTTCTTTTTGAGCAACAACAATACTCGCTCCGCTGATAAGCGGGAGGAACAATTCCAAAGCAGAAATATCAAAAGCGACGGTCGTTACAGCCAGCAGCCTGTCTTGTTTATTGAGAGAAAATGTCTCCTGCATAGACAGCAGAAAATTACTTAAACTTTTCAGCGTGACAACAACACCCTTTGGCCTTCCTGTTGATCCTGATGTATAGATGATATACGCCGGATGAATAAGAGATACATGTACATTTGGATTGTCAGCAGAATAACGCTTCACAATTTCTTTTGTCACAGGCTGATCCAGCACAAGCTGCGGTGCCGTTATATCATCAGGCAAAGTGGCTGCTATTTCCTCAGTCGTTATCATGCATGATGGCTTCGCATCCTTCAGCATGTATGAAATTCTGTCGGCTGGAAACTCCGGATCAAGCGGAAGATAAGCAGCGCCAGTCTTTAGTACGGCAAGCATTGCAGCTACCATCTCGGCAGACCGCGGCAGAGCCAAGGCGACAAACTGCTCCGGGCCAAGACCTTTTTCTATCAAAAGATGCGCAAGGCGGTTTGCTTGTTCATTCAGCTCTTGATAGCTTAATTGAATGTGATCGCAAATCAGGGCGATACGTTCAGGCGAACGGTTTGCCTGCTCCTCAAACATATCCGGAAGGCTGAGCAGCTGCTCGGGTTTTGCTGTCTCATTCCATTCGCTTATGACCCGTGCTTTTTCTGCCGGCAAAAGAAATTCCATTTGCCCAATCAGCATGTCCTCACCGGCTGATGCCGTTTGTAAAATCTGTAAGATCCGCTGTTGATGCACCTTTATTTCTGACTCGCTGTACACTTCAGGATTGGCATCCACATCAATTCGCAGCCCGCTTCCGTCTGTCCTGTCATAGACATTTATCGACAAATCATCAACAGGACCGGCTGAAAGATTGTGCGTGGTCCCACGGGCTCCGGCAAAGTCGAGACCGTAATCAAAAGGCATCAAATTAATTTGCGGGCCAAATAATCTATGATTTTCTCCTATTAGTTTTAGATCCCGCCGCAGTTCCTCATGGCGGTATTTATGATGCTGCCGGATACTGCGGATTTCCCGGGAAATTTGCAGCACAAGCTCAGAAAAGCTCATCGAAGGACTCACAGACAGCCTCAGCGGGAGAAGATTCATCACCATAGCCGGAACATTCAAGGATGCCGATCCCATCCGTCCCATCATTGGCAGTCCGAGCACAACATCCTCAGAGCCGGTCATGCGGTGTACATAAGCAGCTGATACCGCAATCACGACTTCATGCCAGCTTCCGGCATAATAGCGCGCCGCTTCTTTCAATGCGTTTACATCTGATGGCGGCAAATAAGCAGTCTGGCGCAGAAAGCTTTTTGAGGTTCTCGGCGCCCGTTCTGCCAAACTGACAACTTCAGGCCTGTCCGCAAAACGATTCAGCCAGAATTGACGATCCTCTTCATATGTATCAGACGAGCGGTACTCTGCGTCCTCCGCCAAAATATCCTGCAAAGAGCCGAAGGAACGATCATCAGCGGACCGCCCTCCTGCAAGTGCCGTATAGGCATGTGCAACCCGCTGGGCGATCAGAGAAAATCCAAAGCCGTCGATCGCTATATGGTGAATGCGCTGATACCAAAAGAAACGCTGAGGCCCGACTTTAAACAAAGCTTCGCGGAACAACAGGTCATGCTGTAAATCGACCGGCTTTGCCAAGTCAGCTTTCATCCAGTTTAAAGCGGTCTTTTCCGGATTAGGTTCAGAGCTGACGTCAATGACTTGGAGCTGTACATCCGGTGATGGATTCATCATCTGCCAAGGCCCGTCCATATCTTCACCAAAGCGGACATGAAGTGATTCCGCTTCTTTTATGACGTGCCGTAAAGCTTCTTCAAAAAGAGAAATATCGATTGGGCCGTTGATTTCTATATATTCGGCTGTATTGTAGATTGGATTGTCCGGATCAAGCTGCTGAGCAAACCAAATACCGCTTTGCGCTCCGGTTAAAGAATATTGAAGATCTTTTGTATCAGGCATCCGTCTTTTTACCTCCTTTTATAAATAGTCCGCGTTTGGCAACACTCTCTCAATGCGGATTGAAAGCAATTTCTGCCATTCTTCTATCGTCGGCCGTTCAGCCAGTTCGACGAATGTCACCTCGGCTCCTTCACGGCGCCATTGTTCCACTAATGTCATGATCCTTACAGAATCTAGTCCCCTATTCAGTAAGTCCTCATTATCTGCAATGTCATCAGGAGATTCTTGGAGAAGCTCAGCAATTTGTGTGCGGATACTCTCGCAGGTAAATCTATCTTTTTCAGCTTTTTCTGACAGCTTCTGAGCCGCAGAAGGCGTATGTTTCAGCTGATCAAGCAAGCTGTCGGTCATCACCGTAAACGCACAGCGCCCAGCCGCATAATCAAGCGCCATTTTATGCTTGTCCTCAGAAAAATCCGCAACTGCATCAGCAACAAAAAATGCTTCGATATCCTCCATAAACGCTTCACATGCTGTAACGAGACAGCCAATATGAGCATAAATCCCAGAGATGATCAGCTGATCACGCCCCTGTTCACGCATGATCTCAAGCAGATTCGTTCTCTTAAATGCGCTGTATCTCCATTTTGTCAATACAAGATCATTGTCTTCCGGCGCAAGCTCGGCCACAATTTTTTCCTCATAAGGGCCGCTGCTTAATCCAGGTCCCCAAAAATCAGTCAGCAATGCCCGGTCCTCCGGGTTTTGACTGCCGGGCTGCGCTGTGTAGACAACAGGTATCCCGAGTTGAACACATTGGTCCTTCAGTTTGCGTATATTTGCTGAAAGCTCTATTACTGGAGACGCTCCAGCTGTAAACGCGTCGACAAAATAGTTCTGCATATCGTGTATTAAGAAGACTGCCCGATTTGGATCAGGCACCCATGATACTTTGTTTGTTGGCATATCAGACGCTGTCGGCATTTGATACGGCTGAATGGCAGGAATAGCCATTTGAACACTCCCTTTCAAATCGTTTCTATTTTTTTGAACCTGCAAGAAGTTTTTCGGCGATCGTTTCGCGAAGCGCCTTTTTGCTTACCTTTCCTACCCCTGTCTGCGGGAAGGACTCAACAAATTCGATCCGGTCTGGAATTTTATATGCTGCAAGCCCGCGTTCTCTTAGAAAAGCTTTGAGCTCTGCGGCTTTCGGCGCTTGATCCCGGGGAATAATGAAAACACATGATCTTTCACCAAGAAATTGGTCTGGCATTGAGACCATTGCCGCATCATGCACAGCCGGATGCGCCAGAAGATGATTTTCAACCTCTTCAGCCGCCACTTTTTCCCCGCCGCGGTTGATTTGATCCTTTGCCCGTCCTTCCACGACAACATAACCGTCGGATGTCAGTCTCACTAGATCGCCAGTGCGGTAAAACCCGTCCTCGGTAAACGAAGCCGCATTGTGCTCATCAGCCTTATAGTATCCCCGGATCGTATACGGTCCCCGTGTCAGCAGGTGCCCCGTTTCACCAGGTTTCACGTCATGGTCCTGATCATCCCACACACGTATTTCATCGTAAGAAGACATCGGCTTACCTTGGGTATTGACAATAACTTCCTCGGGGTCATCAAGCCTTGTATAATTAACGAGCCCTTCTGCCATTCCGAAGACCTGCTGCAAGGTGCAGCCGAATACAGATTTCACTTTGCGCGCGGCTTCAGCGCTGAATTTCGCGCCGCCTACCTGCAGCACTTGAAGGCTTGATAAATCGTCATCTCGTGAGGCAGCAGCGTCCATCCATACCATTGCAAGCGGCGGGACAAGAGCTGTGATTGTCACCTGTTCCCGTTCAATCAAAGGGAACGAGTCGTCAGGACTCGGAGAAGGAGATAAAACCACTTTTCCTCCAGCGTATAATACGCCTAGCACCCCGGGTGAGCTCAGCGGGTAATTGTGCGCCATCGGCAATGCGGCCAAGTACACAGTGCTGTGATCAAGCCAGCAAACCTCCGCACTCATCCGCAGGCTGTATATGTAATCATCGTGGGTTCGCGGTATCAGTTTCGATAAGCCGGTGCTTCCGCCAGAAAGCTGGAGAAACGCCACATCCGAAGATTTTACTTCAGGCAGCTCGCCAGGTTCTGTATGCAATGCCTCAAGCGGCTGGAATTCCTCCGCCTCACCTGCGACAATGACGTGTTTCAAGGACGGCAGCTTGCTTTGAACCTGTCTGGCAAGTGTGCGGTAGTCAAATCCCGAATGAGAATCGGGGATGATATAAGCCTCCGCTTCAGCAAACTCGCAAAAATATGTAATCTCACTGCTTCGATGCGAGGGCAATGCAAAAACCGGGAGCGCTCCCAGCCGAAAAAGCGCAAAGATGACTTCAAAAAACTCCGCGATATTCGGCAGCTGCACGACTACACGATCCATTGGTTTAATACCGAGCTTTTGCAATCCGGCTGCCAGACGGTCAGCCCTTGTGTCAAGCTCTTGATAGCTCCAATGGGTGTCCCCGCATGTAATCGCGATTCGATCGCCATGTTTGGCAGCCCGGTCTCTTAACATGTCTCCAAAAGTCTCACCGGCCCAGCACCCGTTCTCCCGGTACTTTTCCGCAAACTCCATGGGCCACGGCGTAAATCCATTCAGCATGCTGTTTCCCTCCTGCATTTATTTCTGATCATATGTGATTGACACCCATTGCCCGGAGCATTGTCCGAAACTTTGCGGATGTCTCCTGAAGCTCGTCCTCTGCTTTTGATCCAGCTACAACACCGGCACCTGCAAAAAGACGAAGTGAACGTTCTTCAGCCTCTGCACAGCGAATCGTAACGATCCATTCGCCATCGCCTGCATCGTCACACCAGCCTACCATGCCGGTGAAGAAACCGCGGTCAAAAGGTTCAATTTCCCGGATGGCTTCTCTTGCAAGGTCAGTCGGTGTACCGCAGACTGCCGGCGTAGGATGAAGCGCGGCGGCTAGCTCCAGCGAGGTTACAGTCGGGTCAGAAAGCTCTCCTTTAATGACACTGGACAAATGCCACATCGTCTCCGTTTGGATCAGCGAAGGCTTTTCCGGAACGTCCAGCGTCCGGCAAAAAGGCCGCAGCCCGGCGGCAACCGCATCAGCCACAACAGCATGTTCATGAAGATCCTTTGCGGAAGAAAGCAATTCATCGGCCCGGCGCTGGTCCTCAACAGGATCATCACTGCGAGGTCTAGAGCCCGCTAACGGATTGGATACCACCTGAGTTCCCATTCTTGAAACGAGAAGCTCGGGACTTGCACCGAGTAGTGTCCGATGGGAAGATGAATCATCTTGGCCAGATACATCGGCTGCAAAAGTATAACCATGTGTATTATGCCGCGCCAGATGGTGAAGCAGTTCACCCGTTTGTATCGCTTCAGGTGATGTCAGATGCAGCGATCTGGACAGGACGATTTTGCTGAGTGTGCCGTCAGCAATGCTTGCCAATCCTTGTTCTACACCTTTTTTATAGTCCTCCGGTGCAGGAACAGGCTGTATGTGATATGTATGTTCCGGCTGCTGTTCAATCTTGGCATCACCGAATTGAAGCGGTCCCGACCACCGTACCTCCTCCGGAACGACGAGCCGGGGCGGTTTTAAATAATCAAATGGAACAGCTCCCACAACAACCGGACGGCTTTGCCCCAATTGCTTTGCTTTGTTTAGCGCCTCAGCAATGCGGCCGGGTAAGGTTTCTAATTGGTTTTGTCCGTCTGCATCCGGCACGGCTTCACTTATTCCTTTTCCAAGCAGCACACGATGAGGGGAAGCCAAGAAAAAAGCGCCCGGCTGATACTCATGAAGCAAATGCTCCGCCTTCGTTTCAGGCATAACGTTTTGTTCCAACATCTTCATAAACCTCCTTTGAGTTAACTTATACGCCTAAGGTCGCGCCGCCATCTACACATAAATTATGCATCGTAATATGGCCTGCCTGCTCAGAAACCAAAAAGAGCACGGCATCCGCAATATCCGAAGGCTGGGCCAGTTTTTTGAGCGGAATTCCCGTTTTAAATGTATCAAGCGATCCTTTGATGACTTGCTCTGCTCCATTTTCATCAGCCCATAAAGACCACTGCATGTCTGTTTCCGTTGATCCGGGAGAAACAATATTGCAGCGGATGTTATATTCTGCAAGCTCAAGGCCAAGACACTTTGTAAACATCACAGCCGCAGCCTTTGATGAGGCGTATGCCGCAATAGATGTCCTTGGCACACCGGCTGCATTTGATCCTACTGTTACAATCGAACCGGATCTGCGGTTCATCATATATTTGCTGACTGAGCGCGACGCGTTAAAAACACCAGTCGAATTCACTGAGAAAGTGGCCTCCCATTCCTCATCACTGAGAGAATGAATCAGTCCGGGCCGAAGCACACCCGCTACGTTCACCAATATGTCAATCGGGCCCATGTCACGTTCGATTCGAGCCGTGATATCGTCAATCGCCGCACTGTCTCTCACATCCGCCGGAAAGGCTTCGGCACGGCATCCCTCCGCTTTGAGGCTGTTCACGACTTTTTCAAGCTTTTCTGGATTGTAATCAACCGCAGCAATGTGTGCCCCTTGACCGGCAAGCGTCCGCGCTACAGCTTCACCTATTCCTTGGGCGGCCCCTGTAATCAATGCGATCTTGCCTTCTATACCTCTTACCTTCATTTCATCATTTCCTTTCTTCGCTTTTAACGCCAAAAAGGGCATGTTGCGAAAAAGACTGCTTCACCTTACTATTAACCGCAATCTATTGATAATGATTATCATTATCAATTATAAAAATAATCATATCCAAATGTCATCCGACAGTCAAATATAATTTTTGTGACAAATATGGGAGCTGAGGCAATTCTCAGCTCATTGAAATGTGCGGGCCGTCAGGGTGAAGCGCGAAACGCAAAGCCCTGCTGACCAAAACAGGAAGAACTGAAATATGTCCTTCTCCTGAAAACTCGCAAAATTCTGTCCGTACGCCTTTTTCAGCCAAAGCGGACAGCCGCTCGTAAAGCTCCTTTGCGTTATCGTTCATTCGGCATTTATGATGCTTTTCCAATTCTCCTGCCGCTAGCAGAATATTGACAGGCTGCTCGTTTTTCTTTAAACAGGAAGCGAAACGCTCAGCTTCCTTTTCAATAAATGGTTTGTTCCAATGAATGGACGGACTGCCTGCGATATACGTTTGGAATGCATCCGGTTTCGTTAAGAGCACCTGCAAAACGAAGAGCCCGCCAAGAGAGTGGCCAAAGATTGTTTGTCTGTTTCTGTCAATCTCATAATCTTGTTCAATCTCTGGTTTGAGGTCCTCTTCAATAAATCTTAAAAAGTCCCCCGCTCCTCCATGCTCCGGCCATTCTTTGCCGTCAGGCCTTACCGGCAGCTCCGTGTAAGACGTAGGCATTGTAAAATCCCGGTGGCGCGCAGAAGAAAACGGTTCTGTTGTGTCATAGCCAATACCGACAATCACAGCGGGAATTACCCCTGTTTTCTCAGGACGGCGCCCCTGTACCCGAACAGCTTCCGACATTGTACCGAAGATAGAATTGGCGTCGAGCAGATAAATAACCGGATAACCGGAAGGCGGCGGCTCCGTGCTCGGTTTTGAGATAAAGATTTGATAGCCGCGGCTGCCATTGCGTGAAGACATTTTACGCACTTCCGTTCCCGGAATGGTAAATGCGTTGTAGGTCCCGCCTTTAGCCCCATCTGTATTTTTCTCAATCATGCAGTACGACATTCCTCTCTTTAAAACTGGCTGCATTTATGATAATGATTTTCACTATCAACTAGACAACTCAAATAATAGGTTTTCTGGCAAACAAAGTCAACTTTTTCCTTAATAAAAAAAGCACCTTATTTAAATAAGGTACCTGATGACTAGTAATATGGAAATAAAAACCTGTAAGAGATGCTGATTATCCTACATTCACTAGAACCTTAATCCCATGTAAATCTCTGATTCTGCCAAGGGTCGCCTCTCATATGATAGCCGTTCTGCTCCCAAAAACCGGGATGATTTTCTTTCGTAAATTGGATGCCGCGCAGCCACTTAGCGCTTTTCCAGAAATACAAATGAGGAAACACTCCCCGCAGCGGGAAGCCGTGTTCAGGCGTTAAAGGTTCGCCGTTATGCGCATAAGCGAGCAGTGATGTTTCAGCCAAAAAGTCATCGAGCGGCAGATTTGTCGTCCAGCCCTCTTCCGCGTGTAAAATGACATAGCCCGCCTCTTCTTTTACTCCGGCTTTCTCCGCGATATCCCGTGCCCGCACACCCTGCCAAACGTTATCAAGCCGTGACCAGCCTGTTACGCAATGGATGTCATTTTCCGATTCGCACTGAGGAAAGGCTTTTATATCTTCAAAGCTTAAAAGCATCGGATGATCAACCAATCCGTATACTTGCAGATTCCACTTCGTCATATCCTCATAATACGGAACGTTTCCCGTATGAAGCACAGGAAACGAAGTCGTCACATTTTGATTGGGCGGCACTCTTCCTGACTGATCGGCCTGTTTTATTCTTCCGAAATACACGTAAACCCTCCTTTTGTTAACCTAAATGATATTCATGTTGACAATCATTCGGATCTTTATTACTCTATGATTGTGTATGTAAACCTAAGGGGGAACAACGATGAAACAACATAAACTTCGTGCGGGTGATATGGCACTGATCGGCATGTTCGCCGCACTTATGGCTGTCGGCGCCAACATTACATCAGTCGCGCCCTTTTTGCAAGTTGCCGGCATTCCGCTGTCGATGCAGCCGTTTTTCTGCCTCTTGGCGGCTCTGCTTCTCGGCAGCAAACGCGCTGCTATCGCAATGCTTGTATATGCGCTTGTCGGATTGGCCGGGGCACCAGTGTTCGCTCAGTTTTCCGCGGGCTTCGCACCATTTGCAGGTAAAAGCGGCGGCTTCATTATCTCATACATTCCGGCAGCATTTGCAGCTGGATGGTTAGTAGAACGCAAAATCCAGCCAAGTAAGATCCGTTTTCTGATTGCTTCTCTTATCGGAACGGTCATTATGTATATCATCGGCACCACCTATATGTATCTTGCGCTGAAGCTGTGGATTCATACACCGGTGAGCTACAGCACGGTTTGGGGCTTTATGACTTGGTTTATGGTAAAAGACACGGTACTGGCTGTGCTGCTGACGTTTATCGCACCTGCGATCTACCGCTCTATACATAAAGCAACCGGCTTTAACAGACATCACATATCGTCCACTTAAAAACCGTTCCAATGAGCGGTTTTTTAAAATGATAAACGAAAAAGGCTCTCCCGTTAAGGAGAGTCTTTTTTCTATAAGACAAGCGCCGCAATCCAGCCAAAAATAACAAGCGGAATGTTATAAAAGATAAATGTCGGCACACAAGTGTCCCAAATGTGGTGATGCTGTCCGTCCGCACTCAGACCTGAAGTCGGCCCAAGTGTACTGTCGCTGGCAGGTGAACCGGCATCACCAAGCGCGGCAGCCGCTCCGATAATCGCAACCGTTGCCATCGGGCTGAATCCAAGCTGCATACATAGAGGCACAAAGATCGTTGTGATCACCGGAATCGTTGCAAAAGATGAGCCGATTCCCATAGTAATCAGCAATCCGACAATCAGCATCAGCAATGCGCCCATTGACTGGCTGTGCCCAATAATACCAGCTGATGTTTTGACCAATGACTCGACATCTCCAGTTTTTGTCAAGACATTTGAGAATCCGGCTGCAACAAGCATAACAAATCCGATAAAGGCCATTAATACCATACCGTCAGTAATCAATGAATCCGCCTCGTCACGTTTCATTACACCGCTGACAAACAGGATAATCAGGCCGGCCAGCGCCCCCATAATCATCCCTTCTACTCCCAAGGTCTGCGATAAATAAAGCTGGACGCCGAGTGACACTACAATGGCGAGAACCGCGATTCCCAGACTTTTTTTCGTATATGGAGATGGTTTCACACCTGAGATTTCTTTTGTTTCATACACTTTTGGTTTGCGATAAACGATTACTGATAAAATCAAACCGACAACCATGCCTGCAACCGGTATGATCAGCGCGTACGGAATATCGCCAAGCGGAACGTTTAAACCCGCATCAGCCATGTTGTCCTTCAGCATGCCTTGGAAAATCTGGCCGAAGCCGACAGGCAGCAAAATATAAGGAGCCGTTAAGCCGAACGTAATCACACATGCAATCAGCCTGCGGTCCATTTCAAGCTCATTAAAGATTTTCAAAAGCGGCGGTATCAGCACAGGAATAAATGCGATGTGAACCGGTACCACGTTTTGCGAAAAACAAGCTACGATTAAAATAATCAGTACAATGAGCACTTTAGACAGTGCCTTTTTTCGTGTATCTTCTTTATTTCCAATTAATTTCACAGAAGCTTCCACCATAGCATCCGGAAGACCTGTTTTCGTTAAAGCCGCAGCAAACGCACCTAGCATAGCGTAGCTGACTGCAACGGTGGCATTTCCGCCGAGCCCCTCTGTAAAGGCTTTAACCGTTTCACCAAGGCCGAGTCCTCCTGTTAAGCCGCCGGCCAAGGCACCTATGATTAAAGCAATAACTATATTGACACGCAGAAGGCTTAAGACAAGCATAAGCAGTACTGCGATGACGACTGCATTCATGATACCCCTCCAAAAATCCTTTAGTTTGCTAATGTAGTAGATAAATAAAGTACGAACGTATCTTATCATATCATAACACTTTAGTCAACTAAAGATTTTGGAGGAGAAAAACCCTGCCGCGAAATCGCAGCAGGGCTGTATTTGTTATGCTTTTGTGTGTTCTTCCGCTGTAAATCTCTCTGCCAGCGTAGCCAGTGTCCTTGCCATGACGCCGGTTGCACCGGACGGACCGAAGCAGCTTGTTTTACTTGAAGTTGCTGTGCCTGCAATATCAAGATGGACCCAAGGTGTCGTTTCAGCAAACTCACCAAGAAACGTTCCTGCCATAATCGCAAGGCCTTCCCGTCCCGGTGAATTGTTTAAATCCGCCATTTGGCTGTTTTTCACACGTTTTTTATCCTTTTCTGTAATCGGCAGCTGCCAGATGGCCTCACCGCACTCTTCCGCAGCTTCAGCCACCTGCTGATAAAAGCTCTCGTTATTTGTCATGGCGCCAGTTGTTTCTGTGCCCAATGCCACAACAACGCCGCCAGTGAGTGTTGCCACATCAACAAGAACAGACGCGCCATGCTGTTTCGCATATGTAAGGCCGTCTGCAAGCACAAGCCTTCCTTCTGCATCCGTATTAAGGATTTCAATCGTTTTTCCGCTTAATGACACGATGACATCGTCAGGCTTCATCGCCCCGCCTGAAATCATGTTGTCGGTTGACGGAATGACAGCCAGCACATTTTGCTCTGGACGAAGTTCGCCGATCGTTTCCATAGCACCAAGGACCGCTGCCGCTCCTCCCATATCGGATTTCATGCCGACAATTCCTGTTTTGGTTTTAATAGAGTAACCGCCTGTGTCAAAGGTAATTCCTTTTCCGACAAGTCCGATAACATTTTCCCATTCCTTTTTGCCCTGATACTTCAAGACAATCATTTTGGGCGGTTCGGCAGAGCCTTGGTTTACCGCAAGGATTCCGCCCATACCGAGCTCTTCCATATCCGATTTCTCCAATATTTCACACTCAAAATCATATTTCGCCGCAAGCTCGGACGCATATGAAGCCAGGTCAGTTGCTGTCAGCATATTTCCCGGCATATTCACAAGCGTTCTTGCCGAATTTGTGCCCTGCCCGTATGCCTGGCCGACAAGAAGCCCGGCCTGCACTTCTTGTGTATCTTCATCTGTGACGGCATAGATGGATTCAAGCTGTTTATCCGGCTCATTTGATTTGTGCTTATAATCCTGCACCTCATAAGAAGCAAGCAGGCAGCTCTCAGCTAATGCGTGAGCGGCATCCGCTGCGGGCACTTCTTCACAAATAAATGTGTCAAGCAGTACGGCAGCCTCTTGTTTCCTGTCTTTATGAATGGCTTGAAAAACATGGGCAAAGCTTTCCTTCGCCTCTTCAAATGAATAATTCGCCTCCCTTCCCAAACCGACAAAATAAATACGTTTCATACCAGCGGAGGACGGAGGGAATACTTTTGATACTTGATTCCGTTTGGCAGAGACATCACCGTCTTTCAGAAGCTGAGTCAGATGGCCTTCCAGTTTTTCATCAATTTCCTTTGCTTTGCCTGTCAGCTGACTTTTTTGAAAAAGTCCGACCACTAGGGTTTCAGTATGCTCTAATTGTTGAACCGCATAAAACATAAGGCTTACACTCCTAACGTAATGGGTATTTGTAATGAACAATGGTATAATAGGAAATACATTCTTTCCTTACATTTATTTTATCAAACAACAGACGAAGACCTGCTTTTTTCTTTTGTAACACGAAAGATTTTCATATAGAAAGGATGTCGCCTATGGAACTTTTTATGAATTTTCCTTTATTATCAAGCCTTGCTGCCATCATCTTTGCACAAGTCATTAAAGTGCCGATACAATTTATCGTATCCAGAAAACTGGACTGGTCGCTGGTGACAAGTACAGGCGGCATGCCGAGTTCCCATTCCGCGGCTGTGACGGCGCTTTCTACAGGAGTAGCCTTAGAGCATGGATTAGGTTCCTCTCTCTTTGCGGTTTCAGCTATTTTTGCAGTCATTACCATGTTTGACGCAACCGGCGTCAGACGTCATGCCGGCGAGCAGGCAACAGTCATTAATAAGCTTGTGATTGATTTTAACCGTTTTGTGAATGAAGCAAAAGATTTCCCGAAAGCTGAAGAGAAAGAAAAACAAAAAAAGCTGAAAGAGCTTCTCGGCCATCAGCCAATCGAGGTCTTTTTTGGCGGATTGACAGGAATTTTATTAACACTGGCACTGGCATATTTTTTTCTGTAAAAAAAACAACGCTTCAGCCGCAGCTGGAGCGTTTTATTCTTTCACTGTTTTGTATTGATTTCTGAACACCTGCAATGATTTTGTTTCATTAAGCTTTACCAGTTCATCCTCAGTGACTTTTCCGGTGCCCTTCTTAATTACATACACATCTAGGGTTTTTTTGCCCCATTCATTGTAGACATCATGAACGGTTTCAAAGTACAAATCAATGCGGTTTCCCTTGATGGCCGATCCTGTGTCCGCAACGACGCCCAAACCGTAGTTCGGGATGAATAAAATGGTTCCGATCGGAAAAACGGATGGATCGGCGGCAACCGTAGAGTATAAATCTCTTTTCACTTTAACACCTGAATATGTAAGCCCGTATAATGGATCTCCAGGCTTTTTACCCGTCGATTCGACTCCCGCTGTGTAGCCTGTAGCCGTTACTTTCCGTGCCGGATACTCGTCCCAGTCAAAGGCTTCTTCCAATGGTTTGTCTTTTGCTTTGTCTGCAGCGGACATCGTTTTTTCGTGTTTCTGCTGCAATGCTTTTAATGTCAGTCCAGTATTCTTCGAGTGCTTCTCATTATTTTCTTGCACCCATTTTGATAAGTCCTTCGCCTCTACTCCTGATACGGCTAAATATGTCGTGGCAAACGCGAGCAGAAATAAACAGGTCATCAGCAAACGTCTGATCATTTTCAACATTATTCACCTCTCCTCCGAATCATTGTTCCCACATAGCGGGAACAATATTCAAAATGGTGAATGTGCTGAAGGCACAAAAAAAGCTTTCTTTAGAAAGAAAGCGGCATTAAAACATCTGATATCCTCTTTTTCTGAGCATGTTGATCGCTATGCCTGATACAATGGCGCCGGCCAGACCGCTGGCTAAAATCAATACATCTGCAGCAGCTAACGATACGACTCTCTGAAACAGGCCGGCAAAAGATTCGCCTGGTGATTGAATATAGCTGATCAGCTTTTCCTTACTGATAATGAAAAGGCATACAATCGGATAAATCACAGCCATAATCCAGGACATTCTCAGCAGCATGTTTAATAAGAAACCGATTCCAAAAAACAAAACAAAAAATAAAACAATTGAGATGATAACGACTGGCAGACTAATCAAAACCCCACCCCCTGCGTTACTTTTAGTGTACCGCGGGGGCTTTTAAAAAGTCAACGGCTGGAAAATGAATGACTGTCTTTACCTGTCCCCTGACATGAAGGACAAGTTTCTGAACCGCCGAGGATTAATTGAAAATACCCTTTCCCTGAGCAAAACGGGCATGCCTGTGAAGCGGTTGTCGTTGCGGTTTTCATCTTAGCATCACCTTTTTCTTAATTTTCAGATAATAATACCATATCAAGCTGTCAATGATAAAGTCAGATCATGTAACAAATCTTTTGATGTAAGCGGAAACATTTTTATTTTGCTCTTGTTCTCTTTTTATTTTGGCGTTTTTTAATAAAACAAAACCCGCGGAGCGCGGGTTTTTAGAAAAACTTAAATTTGCCTTTTTTCAGTGTGAGTCCGAGTCCGCCGATTAAAAACAGCGAACGGTTATCGATGACTTTTTTCATAAAAGAAGCCGGCGTGCCTTTCAGTTTTCTTCCGTACACGACTCCGACCGCATTATGCTCACCGAGAGAAGCCACCGTTCCTTTTATGTCAGGTTTGAATTCTTCAAGCTCGCCGCCCTTAATGAGTTTTGCAATGTTTTTAGCGACCGTAGTTCCCTGCTGCATCGCGATTTGGGCGGTCGGCGGATAAGGACGGTCAGTGTCTTCATTGATAAACAGCGAGCTGTCGCCGAGAATAAACACGTTGTCATGTCCGGGCGCGCGAAGATCAGGATTGACTTTCACCCGGCCGCGCATATTTTCAAAGCCGGCTTCTTCAACAATCGGATGTCCGCGGACACCTGCTGCCCACACCACTGTTTGCGATTTGATTTGCTCTGGTTCCTCATCTTTTTTGCCGACTGTGACTCCTTCTGCAGTACACTCTTGAACCGCCGTGCCGATTTTAAACTCAACGCCATTCTCCTCAAGATAGTGAACAGCATAATCGACAAGCTCGGGATCAAAGCCCGGCAATACGGTCGGCGCTGCTTCTACACAAATAATGCGTACAAGACTTCTGTCAACGTCATACTCCTTGCAGAGCTCCGGCACACGGGCAGCCAGTTCGCCAAGGAATTCAATACCCGTAAATCCGGCTCCTCCGACAACGATTGTTAACCTGTCCGGCCGTTTTTCAGCTTCAATGTTGTAAGTCGCAAATTGCAGCTCAATATGTTCCCGTAGCACACGAGATGTATTGATATTGGCGATCGGAAACGCAAATTCTTTTAAGCCTTTAATGCCGAACGTTTCAGGTACCGCTCCGAGGCCGATAACTAAATAATCGTACTGCAGCTCCCCATTGGCAAGCATCACTTTCTTCTCGTCTATTTTGATTGCCTTCACGGTATCCTGTACAAAATTGACACGTGACTGGTTGATTACATCTTTTATCTGATAACGGCAGCGGTCATGATGGAGCGTGCCGGCGCTCGCTTCGTGCATCCATGTTGTTTCATAATGATAATTGTGTTTATTCACAAGCGTAATATCAGCATCATTCGGACCGACATGCTTCTTCAGCCTTGTCACTGTCATCAATCCGCCATAACCTGCACCTAAAATCACGATTTTGGGCTTATTCAATGCCATCACATCCACCTTCTCTTTTTTTTGCTGTTAGACGCATATAAAAATCATCATTTGTGTTATCTTCAGCTTATTGGCAGGATTTTATGAAATATATTGAAAAGTTTTTTTGTGAAGTCCACACCCATAGCACTACTATCATGTTTATCCGGCTGGTTCATGAAACATTCAGAAAAAAGATGAATTCATTTTTTTCTTATCGTATCGGCCTGCGGGCATATGATCAAGAATGAATGCGCATACAATGTACCGCGAATTTTTCTGCTGACTCGTCAATTTTAAGAGCAATATGGTATAATTAATAACAATTTTCATTTAGGAGGCAATTTTCGTATGCGAGAGGATACAAAGGTTTATGATATTACCATTATAGGCGGGGGACCGGTCGGCTTATTCACCGCTTTTTACGGAGGCATGAGACAGGCAAGCGTCAAAATTATCGAAAGCCTGCCTCAGCTTGGCGGACAGCTTAGCGCCCTGTACCCTGAGAAATATATATATGACGTAGCAGGATTCCCGAAAATCCGCGCCCAAGAGCTAGTGAACAACTTAAAAGAGCAAATGGCGAAATTCGACCAAACCATTTGTTTAGAGCAGGCGGTTGAATCTGTTGAAAAACAAGCAGACGGCGTGTTTAAGCTTGTGACAAACGAAGAAACCCATTACTCTAAAACGGTCATCATCACTGCAGGGAACGGCGCATTCAAACCAAGAAAGCTCGAGCTTGAAACAGCTGAACAATACGAAGGCAAAAACCTTCACTACTTCGTTGATGATTTACAAAAATTCGCCGGCCGACGCGTTGCGATTCTGGGCGGAGGAGATTCAGCGGTTGACTGGGCACTTATGCTTGAGCCAATTGCAAAAGAAGTTTCCATCGTTCACCGCCGCGATAAATTCCGCGCGCATGAGCACAGTGTGGAAAACCTTCACGCATCTAAGGTGAATGTCCTGACACCATTTGTTCCGGCGGAGCTCATCGGAGAAGACAAAATCGAGCAGCTTGTGCTTGAGGAAGTGAAAGGCGAGCGCAAAGAGATTTTAGAAATCGACGACTTAATCGTCAACTACGGCTTCGTCTCATCTCTTGGACCGATCAAAAACTGGGGACTTGAAATTGAGAAAAACTCCATTGTTGTCAAATCTACAATGGAAACAAACATCGAAGGCTTCTTCGCCGCAGGTGACATTTGCACATACGAAGGAAAAGTCAATCTGATTGCAAGCGGCTTCGGCGAAGCACCGACAGCTGTTAACAACGCGAAAGCTTATATGGATCCAAAAGCTCGCGTACAGCCGCTGCACTCTACAAGTCTTTTTGAAAATAAGTAATAAAAAAAGGAGTTTGTGTCAAGGTGACACAGCTCCTTTTTTATTTGAAGATATTGATATAATTCATCGCAGTTCCAATAACCAGCGCAATCACAAGAGCTGCTACAATCCAGATCGTAGTCATGATAATGCGGTCTTGGATCTTTTGGGACTTCGGTGGTTTTTCTTCACTTTGAGTCATCTCCATTCGCTCCTTTCACATGTCCATGTCATAAAGAAAGCCTGGTGCTGAAGGACCAAGCTTTGCTGAACGTATATAATTTCGTTTTTATCCGCATTCTAAGTCCATTCAATTAAAACTATCATACCCAAACTCACAGTGCATGACAAGCTTCGGCACTTGCACTCACCTGTAAGCGAATAAAACGTTTGACATCCTAAATAAAACAGAGTACATTATACAAGGCGAACATTTGATATATTTTTATTATAAATATTCGTATTTAGGAGTGGATTCTATGGAAAACGTGTTTGATTACGAAGATATTCAGCTAATTCCTGCAAAATGCATTGTGAACAGCCGTTCTGAGTGTGACACATCCGTACGGTTAGGCGGACGTACATTTAAATTGCCCGTCGTTCCTGCCAATATGCAGACGATTATAGATGAGAAACTTGCGGTTTCATTAGCCGAAAACGGCTACTTTTATGTGATGCACCGCTTTGAACCTGAAAAACGGATTGATTTTATAAAGGACATGAACGCACGCGGATTATTCTCTTCTATCAGCGTCGGGGTCAAAGATGAGGAATATGAATTTGTCCGTCACCTGGCAGAACAAAATCTGGCACCTGACTACGTGACCATCGACATCGCTCACGGACATTCCAATGCCGTCATTGAGATGATTCAGCACCTCAAAAAGCATCTTCCGGACAGCTTTGTCATCGCGGGTAATGTCGGAACACCGGAAGCGGTTAGAGAGCTCGAAAATGCCGGAGCGGATGCCACAAAAGTCGGTATTGGACCGGGAAAAGTATGTATAACGAAAATTAAAACCGGCTTCGGCACAGGCGGATGGCAATTAGCCGCGCTGCGCTGGTGCGCAAAAGCCGCCAGCAAACCGATTATTGCTGATGGCGGAATCCGCACCCATGGCGACATCGCAAAATCAATCCGATTCGGCGCCACCATGGTCATGATCGGCTCACTATTTGCCGGACACGAGGAATCACCGGGACAAACCATTGAAAAAGACGGAAAGCTCTACAAAGAATACTTTGGCTCAGCCTCTGAATATCAAAAAGGCGAAAAGAAAAATGTCGAAGGCAAAAAAATGCACGTGGAGCATAAAGGCGCAATCATGGATACGCTGACTGAAATGGAACAGGATCTTCAATCTTCTATTTCTTATGCTGGCGGAACTAAGCTGGAGGCTATCCGCAATGTGGATTATGTCATTGTGAAGAATTCGATTTTTAATGGAGATAAGTATTAAAAAAAGCCAAGTCAGCGGTTCGCCGCTTGACTTGGCTTTTTTCTATCATTAGCACTCTTCTGGTTTACCTGCATTCGTCGCTGTTCTGAAAGAAGAACCGCAGCCGCATGAGGCGATGGCGTTTGGATTATCGATGGTAAAGCCGCCGCCAAGCATGGATTGCTTAAAGTCTATAATAGTGCCGTTCATGATATCAAGGCTTTCTTTGTCAACGAGAACAGTAATGCCGTGCTCCTCAAACATACTGTCTGCTTCGCTTTTTTCATGCTCAAAGCCCATTCCGTATGAAAGGCCGCTGCAGCCGCCGCCTTTAACGCCGACACGCAGAAACGCGTTTTCTTCTTCATGCTCTTTCATCATATCTTTTATATGCAAAGCTGCTGCTTCTGTAATTGTTACAGGGTTGCTCATTATGGTGAACCTCCTTTTAAAAACCGGATGTTGTCTTATATTATAAACTTGATGGGCCCATTTCTCAAACTAGCTGTTTTATAAAAAATAGACGCCCTCACAAACAGTCTCCGCCGGACCTGTCATCATCACATGGCCATTCTCTTTCCAGTTAATGACCAGATCTCCGCCCGCCAAATGAACCGTAATGTCTTCATTTTGTTTTGATACACCGTTTAAAACAGATGCGACAGCTGCTGCACATGCGCCTGTACCGCATGCCTGTGTGATGCCTGATCCCCGTTCCCACACGCGGAAGTGCAGTTCATGTTCATTCACGGTTTCCACAAACTCGACATTCACACCTTCCGGAAATCTAGGATCTTTCTCAATCACCGGCCCCAGTGTCGTCAGCGGTGCCTGTTCAATATCGGCAATCGGAAAAACAATATGCGGATTGCCCATGGAAACCGCGGTGCCTTTTAGTTCAGCTTCGCCAAATGTCATTGCTTCATTAATGGTTTGCTCCTCACCGCCGCCAAGCATCGGAAGCTCGGCTTTTGTCAGACGAGGTTCACCCATATCGACAGTGACAACATTCACCTTTCCGTTTTCAACTTGAACCTCCGCTTTCACAAGTCCGGAGAGGGTTTCAATCAGAAATGATGTTTCCTCAACCAGCTTATGCTCATACGCGTATTTTGCAACGCAGCGCAGGCCGTTGCCGCAGTTTTTCCCTTCAGATCCGTCATTATTAAAGATCCGCATTTTGACAGGCGCTTGATCTGAAGGGCATATGAGGATCATTCCGTCGGAGCCGATCCCTGTATAAACGGAAGACACCTGAATCGCTATTTCAGACAGTTGTTCTTCCGGCAGTTGTTCTTCAAATTGATTCACGTATATATAGCTGTTTCCAAGGCCGTGCATTTTGGTAAATCGAAATGAGTTCATAGAAGCCTCCAACTTTTTCTCTTTTTCTTAGTATAAAAGCTATTATAAACGGACACAATACAATTATCCCCCGTTTTTCATACATAAAAGCTCCTTGCAATGACGCAAGGAGCTTTTATCTTTTATATGAACATGCCGGCAATAGCCGCGCTCAGCAGATTGGCTAATGTTCCCGCTAGAACCGCCTTCAACCCAAGGCGTGCGATATCTGAGCGGCGGCTTGGCGCTAAACCGCCAAGCGTACCGAGCATAATCGCAATCGAGGAGAAATTTGCGAATCCGCATAACGCAAAGCTGATAATCGTAGCGGTTTTTTTAGAAAACTCGCCGATGTGCGGACCGAAGTTAGAATAAGCGACAAACTCATTCAGCACTAATTTCTGGCCGATAAAGCTTCCAGCATGCAACGCTTCATGCCATGGCACACCAATCAAAAAGGCGATTGGAGAAAACACATAGCCGAGAAGAGATTCTAATGTGACATCTTTTAAACCGAACAATCCGAAAACACCGCCGAGAATACCGTTGACCACGGCGATTAATGCGACAAATGCAAGCAACATCGCACCAACGTTCAGCGCAATTTGCAGACCTGTTGACGCACCTTTTGCAGCCGCGTCAATTACATTGGCCGCTCCTTCGCCTTCATCCATTTTGAAATCGCCTTTTACTGTTTGCGGCGTTTCCGTTTCAGGAATGATTAATTTCCCGAAAACCAGACCCGCGGGAGCAGCCATGAAGCTCGCCGCAAGCAAGTATTCAATCGGAATACCGAGAAGGGCGTAGCCAAACAAAGTTGAACCCGCAACAGCCGATAGACCGCTCGTCATAATTGTAAACAGTTCAGAGCGCGTCAGCCCTGCAATGAGGGGCCTGATCACCAAAGGAGATTCCGATTGCCCTACAAAAATATTAGCAGCAGCCGCAAGAGATTCCGTCTTGCTTGTCCCAAGAAGCTTCGACAACCCGCCGCCAATCACACGGAAAATGAGCTGCATGATTTTTAAATGATATAAAACTGCGATCAGTGCTGAGAAAAAGATGATGACAGGCAGTACACTTAAAGCAAACGCCGGGCTGTCGCCGACTTTTAAAAGCGGCCCAAATATGAAACTGATGCCTTCATTCGCATAATCAATCAAAAGCTGTACACGGCTTGAAAACCATAAAAAAACAGCGCGTCCCGCTTCCCATTTCAACACGATGTATCCAAACGCCACCTGTATACATAAACCAACGATGACGGTTCTTATTCTAATATTGCTTTTCTTTTCTGAAAATAAAAACGCGATGGCGATTATTCCAACTGCGCCAAGCAGTCCCCACAGAACATTCATGAATACACCTACACCTCTTAAAATTTATTTAAAACAAATCTTTTATACGATAACAATAATATTTTTTGATGTCTACACATTTTTTCAGTCCTTTTGTACAGCAAAATAAAAAAGGGCCTGTCACAGGCCCTTTTCTTCAAAACATTGGGTTTTCTTCAATAAATGTATATATATTCTCAACAAGCTCAGCAGGTGTTTCACCCGTAACGACTTCTCCGTTTACTAAAGCGAATAGTGATTCCATACATTTCCCGCAATAGCTTAAACAGCCGTATTCAAGAACATCCAGATTCGGATCTTTCTCTAAAATCGCTCGGGCTTCCTGAGAGCCGTGAGCCAGATTGCTGACACAAAATTCAATCATTGGATTCATGCGATTTCACCTCACATATGAACATTATCGCGAATTTTTCACTATTCGTCAAAGACAACGAACACTTCAAAATTTATTATCGTAACATATCATTCCTTCAATAACGTTTTACTAATTTGCGTTTTAAGGCTAATTTGTAGGTTATTTTGAAACTAATATTGTGATTTTAGATCAAATTCGATATAATTCTAGATGTTATTTTACAAAGTTCGTATTTTCCATCAATGTATCTATCATACTCTTCGGGTTAAAGGGGAATTCAAATGAAAAAATTGGTCTTGATCGGCGGAGGTTACGGAAACATGCGTGTTCTTCATCGCTTATTGCCCAACCAGCTGCCTCATGATGTTTCAATCACGTTAATTGACAGAAATCCTTATCACTGCTTAAAAACAGAATATTATGCCCTTGCCGCAGGCACAATTTCTGACCACCATATCAGAGTGACGTTCCCAGAGCACCCTCGCCTGGATGTCGAGTACGGCGATATTTCATCAATTGATATTGCACAAAAACAAGTGCTGTTCCATGACCGCGAACCGATTTCTTACGATGACGCAGTGATCGGGCTCGGCTGCGAGGATAAATATCATAACGTGCCGGGAGCGCCTGAATTCACCTACAGCATTCAAACCATCGATCAGTCCCGCGAAACCTATCAAAAGCTGAACAACTTAAGCGCCGAAGCGACTGTTGCCATTGTTGGAGCAGGCCTAAGCGGCGTTGAACTTGCAAGTGAGTTAAGAGAAAGCCGTGACGATCTGAACATTATTTTGTTTGACCGCGGAGATCTCATTTTATCAAGCTTTCCCGAACGTTTGAGCAAATATGTGCAAAAATGGTTCGAAGAGCACGGTGTCCGCATTATTAACAGGGCAAATATCACAAGAGTAGAAGAAGGCGTTGTATATAACCACGATGACGCAATTTCCGCAGACGCCATCGTATGGACAGCCGGCATACAGCCGAATAAAGTCGTCAGAGACTTGGATGTGGAAAAGGACGCACAAGGCCGTGTCGTGTTAACGCCTCATCACAATGTCCCGGGTGATGAACATCTGTACGTTGTCGGAGATTGTGCCAGCCTTCCTCACGCACCGAGTGCCCAGCTGGCAGAAGCTCAAGCAGAACAGATTGTCCAAATATTGCAAAAACGCTGGAATGGTGAAGCCCTTCCTGAATCAATGCCTCAATTTAAGCTGAAAGGCGTTTTAGGTTCACTCGGGAAAAAAGCCGGCTTCGGACTTGTTGCTGACCGGCCGCTGATCGGCCGTGTTCCGCGTTTGCTGAAATCCGGCTTGCTGTGGATGTACAAACACCATAACGGATAATAGCAGAACCGCTGATGAAGTCAGCGGTTTTCTGTGTAACCGTATCTCTCCAATTCCTCATATACATCCTTCAACTTTGGATTGCCTTCTCCGACAATTTTATTCTCTACGAGGACGAGCGGATAAAAATATTCGTCATTTCTGATTTTTTCCGCAAGCTGTTTTACGTTTTCGACATCTGGCGGCTCGTAAATGTCGATGTATTGCATTTCAAAAGGCTGATTCGGATATTTTCTTTTCAGCGCAGCCTCAAGCCATTCATATGTATCTTTAGCTGTCGGCATATTGACACAGCTTGCACAAACGGTTTCTGCCCCGTATACGCTGAGCATGACTGTTTTTGTCATTGATAAGTGCCCCCATTTCTCTGTGTTACATTCTTTCTATTAAGTATACAGAGACAAAAGACGTTTTTATAGAAAAAAACCGTTTTTGTGTTCAAGTCTGAATGTGCTATAATAATGGGAGCAATTCTGCAAACCAAACAATAGATTTTTATTGTTACACTGAATATAATGGTTTTATGACGATGAAAGGAGCGAATGTCATGACTGAAGTTGAAATGAAAGAACAGGTGCAGGAAGTACTGGACAAACTTCGTCCGTTTTTACTTCGTGACGGCGGTGACTGTGAGCTTGTAGACGTTGATGAAGGTATTGTTAAGCTTCGTCTTCTAGGCGCGTGCGGCAGCTGCCCAAGTTCAACAATTACGCTAAAAGCCGGAATTGAACGCGCTCTTCTTGAAGAAGTGCCGGGTGTAATTGAAGTAGAACAAGTCTTTTAATAAAGCAGCCAGGCTGATATTTGATCAGCCTGGCTTTTTTTATGAGAGATATTGGTCAAACCATGAGCTTATATAGGTCAGGCGCTTGATCCGCTGTCCCGGGTGTCCGCTGCGTGACAGATTATGCGTCGCTTTCGGAAAACGAACCAGCACAGTTTCCTTGTCCATTTTTTTCAAGGCAATAAAAAGCTGTTCAGCCTGTTCAATCGGACACCGGTCATCACGTTCGCCATGGAGAATTAAAAGAGGCGTCTCCACGTTTGCCGCATATTTTAAAGGGGAACGGTCCCACAGCTTTTCTGTATCGGTAAACATGTCATGCTCAAGCTGCCAGTCCGTGAAAAAATAGCCGATATCACTAACGCCGTGAAAGCTGAGCCAGTTTGAAATCGAACGCTGAGTGACAGCTGCTTTAAAACGATTTGTCTGCCCCACGATCCAGTTGGTCATAAAGCCTCCGTAGCTTCCGCCTGTGACCCCTATCCGCTCGGCATCAATCTGCGGGTCTCTTTTGATCGCCTCATCCACTGCCTGCATCACGTCCTGATAGTCTTTTCCGCCGTAATCCCCTCTGACTGCATTCACAAATTCCTGTCCGTAGCCATGGCTTCCTCTTGGATTTACATAAACCACTGCATATCCTTTCGCCGCCAGCACCTGTAATTCGTGAAAATATGTATGCCCGTACATCATATGCGGACCGCCATGTATATTGAGAATAAGCGGATATTGTTTGCCCTCTGCAGCCTGAGCAGGTTTCATCAGCCAGCCGTTCACCGTCATCCCGTCTTCTGTCACATATTGAATGTCTTCAGGTAACGAAATGAGGTGCTCGTCAACAAACTTGTCATTCGCATCAGTCAGCCGTTTTTCTTCCTGTCCAAGCGGAATGCTGTATAGCTCACTAGGTCTGTCGGGCTTTGTCACACTGGCAATAAAGCTTTGTTCGTCAGGATGCATGGAAAAGCTGTTGATATATTCTTTTTCTAACCGGATCGGGTATACGAGTCCTTCTATAGAAACATAATAGATTCCCGTGCTGCCTTGTTCTGTACCGATGACATAAAACCCTTGACTGTCTTTCGTCCAAACCGGACGCTGTTCAGCACCTCCGATCAATGAATCCCCAATCAGCGCATCAGCTAAGTGAACGTCAAGCATATCAGTGAGACACGACAGGCGGTCTTGTTCTATATCATAAAGCCACGCCTTTTCGAGCGTAGCATTCCGATATTCCTGTTCATGTCCAAGCAAAGCAAGATACCTTCCGTCCGGTGAAAATGAGCTTGGTCCGAATGAGCCGCGATGAGAGGTAATCAGCTTGAGATCTTCAGTCTCCAGCGACAACATGCAAACATCATGAGGTTTTCTGGCATCATCCGTTTCAGTCATATTAGCCGAAAAAACGAGAGATTTGCCGTCAGGAGAAAAAGTCGGGTCAAAGTGATCAGCTTTTTCGTTAGTCAGCTGTTTGACCTCACCAGACTTCACGCTGACAAGCACAAGCTGTGCATACGCGCCTCTCGTCAGCCCTTTTCCGTCCCGTTTATAGGCTAAACCATGCACTTCAATCGGTTCAAAGCTGTCGGGTTCCGTTTTCTCTTGATCATAAACACTTTCACCATCTCCAAGACTGACCGTGACAAGCACTGACTCGCCATCCGGAGACCATACCGGCTGAGAGACGCCATACGGAATATCAGTCAGTTTTTTTGCCTCACCGCCTTCAGCACTCATCATATAAAGCTGAGACACATCGCCATCACGGTCAGAAACAAATGCAATCTGGCGTCCGTCTGGAGACCATCTAGGATCAGTGCTTCGCTTTTCTCCGTATGTCCAAGAAGCGGACGTCCCGCTATCCGCATCATATACCCATATATTTGATGTATATGAATCTTTCTCTTTGTTTGCTTGTGACTTGACATAAGCCGCACGCTTGCCGTCCGGGGCATATTGAGGGTCCGTCACCGAGACAATGGCTGTCATATCTTCGGCGGTCATCAGCTTTTTCATATCAATCTCCTCCTTTTTACATGTATTTCGTTTTTCTAAATAAAAATCCCTTTATATCATGAAGAAAAAAAGCGTTCCTCTGCTGACGCTGAGGAACGCTTAGAATGCTCTATACACTTTTCATTTGATAGAAAGGATTTCGCTCTATTATACTTCCCTCTTTCGGAACGGTCAAAGCGTCGACTTCACAATGCGGGAAGTGAAGTGCGAGCTGCTCTTTCAGCGCGTCCCCTTTTCCTTTTTCGGTCATGACGAGAATCGTCGGGCCCGCTCCGCTGAGAGCAGTTCCATAAGCGCCTTTCATCTCGGCAACATGCTCCACTTTAGACAACTCTGGGACTAGCATCGCCCGATACGGCTGATGGAACATATCTTTTCTCATGATTTTTCCGACGAGCGGCCAATCCTTTGACATGATCGCCGCGATGAGAATGTTGCTGACAGCACTGGCTTTTACAGCGTCCGCGTAGAGAAACTCTGTCGGAAGCACGTCTCGCGCGTCTCTTGTCAGCACCTCGTAAAAAGGAATGACAACCACAACATCAATGTCGGCATCCGGCACGCGGATCATTTGTGTCTCGTCGTCTTCATGCAGCCCGATCACAAGCCCGCCGACGAGAGAAGCGCCTGCATTGTCCGGATGTCCTTCTTCAAGGCTGGCTAAATGCAGCTTGTCCGCTTCGGAGAGCTTTAATCCGCATAATTCGTCAGCCAGTTCTATAGCCGCCACTATGGCCGCAGCGCTGCTGCCAAGACCGCGTGCAAGCGGGATGTCGCTCCACACTTTCACATGTACAGGAGGCATTTCTTTTCCGTACATATCTGCCGTCCGTTTAGCCACTTGATAGATCATATTATCTGTACCCGCCGGAATTCCGGCGACTGTTTCTGTTTCAGCTTCAAAAGACCATTGATCGCTTTCAAAGACGGTCAGCTTTAAATATCTGCTGAGCGCCATTCCGACTGAATCAAAGCCGGGGCCTAGGTTAGCTGTGCTTCCGGGAACAGTGACAGAGAACAGCATGTCGGCATCATTCATACACGAGCCGCTCCTTTTAAGTATTCGAGGATGCTGTCTTCATCAGTCGGCAGGGTGACCGGCTTCATTTCAGAAATGTCGACCGCTGTGTTCGGGTCTTTCAGCCCGTTTCCTGTTAACACAGCCACAACCTTGCTGCCTTTCGGAATTTCTCCGGATTTTACTTGTTTCAGCACACCTGCAATAGATGCGCAGGAGCCCGGTTCTGCAAACACGCCTTCTTCACGGGCAATCAGCTGATACGCATGAAGAATTTCATCGTCAGTGACTTCGTCAATTTTTCCATTGGACTCCTCAGCCGCTTTTACAGCTTTATCCCAGCTTGCTGGGTTTCCGATACGAATCGCTGTTGCCACGGTTTCCGGATTTTCAATGACTTCGTTGCGGACGATCGCAGCTGCCCCTTCCGCTTCAAAACCGCGCATTTTCGGAAGGCCAGTGCCGTTTTTCTCATGATATTCTTTGAAGCCCTTCCAGTACGCTGTGATGTTTCCCGCGTTTCCGACCGGAATCGCCAAAACGTCCGGGGCTTCGCCCAGCTGTTCGCACACTTCGAAGGCAGCTGTTTTTTGGCCTTCAATACGGTAAGGGTTGACCGAGTTGACAAGCGCGATCGGTGATTTTTCGCAAATTGAGCGGACAATTTTAAGCGCATCGTCAAAGTTGCCATCGATTGCAATGATTTCAGCTCCGTACATGACTGCCTGAGCAAGCTTGCCAAACGCGATTTTTCCGTTCGGGATGATGACAATACATTTCATATTGGCGCGGGCTGCATAAGCAGCCGCAGCCGCTGATGTATTTCCGGTTGACGCACACATAATCGTGTCGTTGCCTTCTTCTTTCGCCTTTGCCACCGCCATAACCATCCCGCGGTCTTTAAAAGATCCAGTAGGGTTTACGCCTTCTGTTTTGACATGAAGCTCAATCCCGAGCTGTTCAGAAAGCTTCGGCAAATGAATGAGCGGCGTATTGCCTTCATGTAACGTAAGCGCCGGTGTTTGATCCGTTACAGGTAAAAACTCTTTATATTGATGGATAAGTCCTTTCCACATTAGCTTCAACCGTTCCCTTCTACACGATATGTGCTTTTTACTTCTTGAACGACTTCCAAATCATTTAAGTTTTGCAGGATATCACTGAAATCAGCTTCTGATGTATGGTGTGTGACGATGACGATTTCTGCTAGCTCATCATGCCCCTTAATCGGCAGCTGAAGGATTTTTTCAAAGCTGACGCCCCGTTCTGAGAACACAGACGTGATTTTCGAGAATGAGCCTACCTCATCCTTCACGTGAATTCTCAAAAATTGCTGTGCGTAAATGTCGGACGGCGACTTCATGTTTTTCTCGTATTGCGGCGCAACAAAGCTGTTGCCGGTTACGCCGAGACGCATGTTTTTCATGACAGCGACCAGGTCAGACACAACTGATGTGGCTGTCGGCATGCTTCCCGCTCCCGGGCCATAGAACATCGTCTCTCCGACAGCTTCGCCATATACGTAGACGGCGTTAAATTCATTATGCACGGCAGAAAGCGGATGGTGGTCTGGAAGCAGTGTCGGCTGAACGCTGACTTCAATTTTGCTGCCGTCACGCTGGGCAATCCCGATCAGCTTCATTGTGTAGCCGAGACGTTTGCTGAAGCTGATATCCTCGTCTGTAATCTGGGAGATCCCCTTCACTTTGACATCTTCCAGATCGACGTTCATTGAGAAGCCAAGACGCGCCAATATTGCCATTTTCCGCGCGGCGTCAAGCCCTTCAACATCTGAAGTCGGGTCAGCTTCGGCAAACCCCAGATCCTGCGCTTCCTTAAGCACATCCTCGTAAGGGCTTTTCTCCTTAATCATTTTTGTTAAGATAAAGTTCGTTGTTCCGTTTACGATTCCCATCATTTTAGTAATCCTGTCTGATGAGAGGCCTTCCTCTAATGTGCGAAGAATTGGAATTCCGCCGGCAACGCTGGCTTCGAAGTAAATGTCACAGCCATTTTCCTTTGCTTCTGCGAGCAGTTCAGAACCGTACACGGCCATTAAATCTTTGTTTGCCGTGACAACGTGTTTTTTCGATCTCAAAGCGTCGAGCAAATATTGCTTTGTCTGCTCAACACCGCCGATCACCTCGATGATGACATCAACATCGGGATCATCAATCACATCATATACTTCTGTCGTGAGCACTTCCTTCGGCAAATCTACTTCTCTTTTTTTCTCTAAATCTTTTACAAGCACTTTTTTTATCGTAATGGGACAGCCAACCTGATGCATCAGCTTATCCTGATGGTCTTGAATAATTTTAACGACACCGCTTCCGACGGTACCTAAGCCCAAAAGCCCTACACGAATTGCTTTCAAAAAAACTCCACCCTTCTTCAGATTGTCCTCTCAAGAGATACAATTGTTAACTCAACACAGACATATAAGTTACAAATATTATATAAGCCCACTCCTGTTTTGACAAGACAACAATCTGCTGAATTTCGTGAATGTAAACGCTTAATCAATTGATATGACAAGATTCTTTATTTTCTAATTATTTTTGTCAGATTTTCTCCTTCCTTACAAGCCGCCCTTTCCGAGCCAGCTGACAGGGGGAACAAATAAGTTCTGCGCTCTCATGTTCATAAACTCCTGGGCGGCATTCAGAAATTGTTCATAGCCCGAATCACTGAGAATGTAGTCGAGCTGCTCTTCATAATAGTGCTTTTCCGACTCTGAAGAAATATAGTAGCCTTCCACGATTTCATAATAATGAAGGGGAAAAAGGAGACGGCTGTACAAAAGACGCTTCGAAAATGAAGACAGCGGTGTGATTTGCTCGTATTCCTGCAAAAAGCGAAAGCCCTGCCGGTTAAAATCATCACGGTGATGCAAAAATGAGTGTCTCATATATTCTGCTAAATCGCGTGCAGCGTGGTCAAATACCCAGTCAGCCGGAATCCTGATAAGGGATTCAGGAGACCACGTATTTCTTTCCATCCGCTGATGGCATATCGTTCCTGAATCAGTTGCTTGCGGTTTGTCATCGAGCTCAGTATCGACTAAATATTGAATCGCGTTTTCTGACAGCCCTAAATAGTATGGAAACGATTCAATCATTTTTTTATCAAAAGGCTCGTGCGGAGGGGTATGAACCTTTCGCTGCCAAAACGCTTCAAGCTGATCAATGCGTTTTCCCCACAGGTCTTTCCACTGCCCGATTCTCCCTGCCTCCTTCACTTCATACGGGTATCCTCTGCCCTTTCGATGAAACTCCGCCAGTTCTGTCCCTATGGAAAATGCACGATTTAAAAAAGGAGGAGCCGCCTTCAGCAGGGCGTACGTTTTTCCCTCATGTTCAAAGGTCAGTTCACCTTCTTTTGTAAAGATAAAAACGGAAACGTATGGGTCACTTTGTTCTTGTAAATACTGACTCATGTAATAAAGCTCCGCCAGCTCCGCAGCTGAAAAATGGGAAACGGGAACAATCAAAAAGAAGGAATTCGGTGTTTGAAAGCATTGATACGTATGCTGATACATGGAAAGCTGCCTGATATGAATGCCGTATTTTTCTTTTATTGTGCCTTTCACAATGATCACCTGCCTGTTGAATTAGGGCTCATCACATCGTAGTCATACACAGCCGGAATTATGAATACATATTTTAATCCGACGAAGGAGCAAGAAAAAGTCGTAAACATCTCATACGTTTTGTATAAACTAGTAAAAAAAGATTGGGTGAAGTTGATGTCAGATAAAGAACAAATCAGTCAGATGGAAGCTAAAGCAAGAGAACGGATGAAGGAGCGCGGCGTTGAGGTATCCGATATTGCCGAGCTTGTCTTTTTTCTGCAGAAAAAATATCATCCGGATTTAACCATGGATGAATGCACGTTGAATGTGAATCGGGTCCTCGCAAAACGCGAGGTGCAAAACGCGATTTTAACGGGCATTGAATTGGACGTTCTTGCTGAGCAGAAAAAACTGTCTGAACCGCTGCAAACGATGCTGGAGATAGATGAAAGCCTATATGGAGTAGATGAAGTTCTGGCATTTTCCATCGTGAATATTTACGGGTCCATCGGGTTTACAAACTATGGCTACATTGACAAAGAAAAACCCGGTATCCTCGGCCGTTTGAATGATAAATCAACCGGCGAATGCCATACATTTCTTGATGACATTGTCGGCGCCATTTCCGCTGCGGCCTCCAGCAGGCTAGCACACCGCGCACGGCATACAGAATAAAGGGCACCCTTTTGGGGCGCCCTTTTTTTATATATGTTGAATCCACTCAGTCAGAGAATCAATAGCGTGAGTCGGTTTTTCCATATCGTCTGTCATATGCTCTCTTTTCGTTACGCCTGTGTGGACAAGCAGTGTATCCATCCCTGCATTCATGCCTGCCATAATGTCAGTCGCGTAGTTGTCACCGACCATAAGTGTTTCGGATACGTCAGTGCCAAGAACACGCATCGCCTGCTCCATGATGATGGATTCCGGCTTGCCGATAAATACCGGCTGCACGCCTGTGGATACGGTTAACACAGAGGTCAGTGAACCATTGCCCGGCAGGAGGCCTCTTTCAGTCGGTATAGCAATGTCACCGTTTGTGGAAATAAACCGGGCGCCATTTCTGATTGCGAGGCAGCCAATGGCAAGTTTTTCGTATGTAATCCCGCGGTCAATTCCGACAACAACAAAGTCCGCATCTTCCTCTGCAAAGGTCAGGCCGTTTTCTTCAATCGCCTGGCGAATTCCTTCTTCCCCGATCACATACACAGACGCGTCTTTTTTCTGCTGGGCGATATGCTGGGCAGTCGCCATGCTTGTCGTAAAGACCTGCTCCTCTGTTGCCGGAATGTCAAAAGAGACTAGCTTGTCCGCCACCTGCTTCGGTGTACGGGAAGAGTTGTTTGTCACAAAAAGATAAGGAATGCCGCGGTCTTTCAGCGTTCTGACAAATTCACACGCTTCCTCAATTTTTTCTGTGCCGTTGTACATCGTTCCGTCTAAATCAATTAAATACCCTTTATATGTTTTCATCTTTAACACTCCTGTGGCTTTCCTGTCGTTATTTAAACGCGGAAACAGGGCCCAGCTCTGTTTCCAAGTAGATTCTGATTCGTTTCGGAAAGGCTTGAAGGACCGCTAGATGCGCGGTGATCAGCTTGTAAAGCTCTGCGCTGTCAGCGAGCTGATATTGCTGAACCAATGTTTTTCGGTACGCAATCAATTGCTTCAGCTGTGCTCCCTCTTCTTCCGTTACGACTTTTTCATCAACCAGTATGTCCATGATATCATCATAGCTGCCCGGGTCCCGCATTATAAAACCGTCGATCATGTCATTTCCTGTATCTAGAATGCATTCGATTAACAGGTGGCCGATGCGTTCAAGCGCGAGCCCCTCGATCTCGGACTTCCAGTCTGTTTGCGAATGAAACAGCGCCAGCTGACGCTCAAAGAATCCGAGTGTATGCTCTATCTTGTTTCTGTCAACAAAATACATGACAGCATCCCCTTTGTGAAATAGTTATTTTCTGATCCGTTTTAAGACAAAATACGCACAGCCGAAATTACAGTATTCGTAAATGTATTCGTCCAATGTGCTGATTTTCGTTTCAAAGGTCGCCTTTTGATTCTGGTCATCAAAGAAGCCCTTGAGCCTGAGCTGGCCGTATCCCCAGTCTCCCACAATGTAATCGTATTTATTTAAAATATCGGAATAACGAGCTTTAAAAGCCTCTTCGTTGAAGCCGTCTTTGAAATTGTGCACCAACTCAAATTCGGCATTTTGAATAAGAATCATGATCTCACCTCTTTTTCACTCATTCCTATCATAATTCATTGCCCCTTCCCCATCAATTGCTAAAGAATAATTCGTGTGATTTGGCTACCCTACATATAAGGAGGGATTACAAATGAAACGAACTGCTGTCAGCCTCTTCCTGATGACCGGGCTTTTATCCGGATGCGGAGGCGCAGGATTCAATAACGCTGAGCAGAATGTCCAGCATCAAAATGAAACCAAGCCCATTCATGTATCTGACCGCGATGAGGCTTTTAATAGGCATGATAAGAATGAACAATTTGGTTATGTTCGTTATCAAAAAGAACAAATTGACGGCGAACAGCAGGAGACACCGGCGCCAGACCGTGAAGAAACCGCTCACATCATATCAAGCTTAACGGTTCAGCTCCCTCATATTCAAGATGCCGCAGTGCTCGTAACTGACCAAGAAGCGCTTGTCGTGTACAAAACCGATTCAAGAAACCGTGAACTGACAGCTGATCAAGTGAAAAAAACGGCTGTTTCGGTGATTCCGCGTTACTATCATGTGTACATTTCTGACAATCCGAATCACATGCAGGCCATCAAAAATTACAGCAATCTGGGCTCCGGTTCAAGAGATGTCAGAGACATCATGTCAGGGACGATACAAGAAATGAAAAACTCCCCGCAAGGAAGCCCTGTCTCGGAAAACGAAAACGCCAATGGAGAAACACGCCAGGACAAGGAAGCGAATAGGAATGACAAAAACGCCAGATGATCTGGCGTTTTGGCATTATGCTTGCGCTTGGCGTGTTTTTGATGCTTCGTTAACCTGTTCATCCGCATGGTAGGAGGAACGGACAAGCGGACCGGCTTCACAGTGACTGAAGCCTTTTTGCATCGCGATTTCCTTCAATTCTGCAAATTCATCAGGATGATAATATTTTTGGACTTTTAAGTGCTTCTTCGACGGCTGCAGGTATTGGCCGATTGCCATAATATCAACATTGTTTGCCAAGAGGTCGTCCATCACTTCAATAATTTCTTCTTTCGTTTCACCGAGTCCGATCATGATGCTTGATTTTGTGGGAATGTCTGGCTGCATTTCTTTCGCGCGGCGCAAAAATTCCAATGAACGGTCGTATGTCGCACGCGCGCGGACTCTTGGCGTCAGGCGGCGAACCGTTTCGATATTGTGATTCAGGATGTCAGGGCGCGTATCCATTAACGTTTTTAAGTTATCATAGTTTCCGCCCATATCTGACGGAAGCACCTCAATAGTCGTAAATGGGCTTTTTCTGCGGATTGCACGGACAGTTTCCGCGAAGATACCCGCACCGCCGTCTTTTTGGTCATCACGCGCAACAGCTGTGATAACCGCGTGTTTCAGATTCATCAGAGCGACGGAATCTGCTACGCGTTCCGGCTCTTGCAGGTCAAGCTCAGTCGGAAGGCCCGTTTTGACAGCGCAGAAACGGCACGCTCTCGTACAAACAGATCCTAAAATCATAAATGTGGCTGTACGTCTCACTGCCCAGCATTCATGAATATTCGGACATTTTGCTTCTTCACATACGGTGTGCAGATTGTTTTCCCGCATGAGTTTTTTGAGCCCTGTATAATTTTCATTTGTATTTAATTTGATTTTGAGCCATTCGGGCTTTCTGAGGTGTTCGTCTTTCTTTGCCATTTCCCATCATCTCCAATATCCAATATACTCAATTTCTGACACGAAACATTCTGAAAACGAGATAGGTGCAGTTCTTTCATTTCTGCAACAAAAATAATGTTTTTCTAACTAAAGAAAGTCTTTTCTTTAGACACTTTAACATAGGAAAAATTTCTCGACAAGGGAAGATGATTACTGACATTTTCTCGCCGGGTTGCCGCAAACTATGTGTATTCAATATTGAAAGGAGATTATTTTGTGAAAGTTGTGTTATCTGCCCTTCTTCTCCTTTTGTTTGCATTTGAACCTTTTGCGTCTGGAAAAGAGCTTTCAGATCCGGTGCTTTCTAAACGGATGGAATTATATCATAAAGTCGAAGCTGTGACGCAGATTCCTTGGTATGCGCTAGCCGCTGTTGATCAATACGAGGAGAATGTGCGGAGCAACAGAAAGGATCTGCCTGACAAAACGGGAATCATCAGCATCTATGTACCGGATGAAATCTGGAGCGGACCAGAAAACCCGAATCCGAAAGACGATGCACCGTTAAGCATAAAAGTGTTTGACGGAATCGGAATGGACGGTGACGGCGATGGGAAAGCCGAAGTCAGCAATGACGAAGACATTTTGTATACATTCGCACAATATCTGCTGTCGTACGGCACAGATGAGGAAAATATCCGCATCGGGCTCTGGAATTACTACCGCCGTGATCAAACAGTGGGAATCATATCCGAGTTCATGAAGCTGTTTAAGGCTTACGGTCATATTGATTTGGGCGAGCATGCGTTTCCGCTTCCAATCAGAACGGATTACAGCTATCGCAGCACGTGGGGGGACGCCCGCGGCTTTGGAGGAAGGCGGATTCATGAAGGAACGGATATCTTTGCCCATTATGGCCTTCCTGTAAAATCCACCTGTTACGGCGTCATTGAAATGAAAGGCTGGAACCGCTTTGGAGGATGGAGAATCGGCATCAGAGATATTAACAATACGTATCATTATTTCGCCCACCTCAATGGGTTTGCGAAAGGCATTAAACCAGGGCAGATCGTTGAGCCCGGCCAAGTGATCGGGTCAGTCGGCAGCTCAGGATACGGCCCGCCCGGCACAGCCGGAAAATTTCCGCCGCACCTGCACTATGGCATGTATAAGGATAATGGAAAAACGGAATGGTCGTTTGATCCTTATCCTCATTTGAGAGCGTGGGAGCGCTATGAGTACAAGAAAAAGAAATGACGAAAGCCGCCTCATGAAAAGGCGGCTTTATTTTTTGTTTTTTTCATTTTTTGAATCATGGCTTTCTTCTTCTTTGCTGCTTGGAAGCTGGACAGAAGGCGTAACACCTGAACCGCCGCTTCCGTTATAAAATTGCGGGACTTCGCCCTGCACTGCTTTAATTGATACAGGAACATTATTGGTGACCACGGCCGTTTTGCTTGCGAACGGGATGATGACCTTCACTTTAATTTCTACAAAGATGCTGATATCAATCAGTGCGTTATTAATGCCGTATGGCTTTATTTTTGTTTTGACGTCCGTAAAGGCGTCACCGATCAAATTGAACCGGACCGGAATTTTCGGGCCGAGGTTTCCAAGAAGGCTGTTTCCTGTCACCTGTCCCAATGGGATGTTGATCATAATATTTTCACTGGCACCGCTGTGTCCCGTGTGGGTTTCCATCTCTTTCAAATGAGACTGAAGCTGCTTTGTCACCTTTGTTTTCACACTGTTTATAACCTGTGTATTAAAATCGATTGTCGTTAAATTTCCGTTTTCATCAGAATTCATTTGAAACATATCTTTCATATTTTCGCTGTCAGACATATAATCCTCAATGGAATCCTGAATCACCTCTGTTGCCACACGCTTCGTTTCCATTTCACCGATGCTCATTAATACCGGTTTAATAGAGCCATTGATCATCCAAAGGCTGACTGTTGTCGATATAATAAAAAATACGAGTGACAGCAACAGCACGTACCGGAAAGGCAAAGGTCCTCTCTTGCGAAGAGGGCCGCGATATCTTGGCAAGAAAATCCCCCCTTACATATCACAATGTATGCTTGTAAGGGGGGACATAGTAATAGCCGGGCCAATTTATTTTATTTCACCATTTTTAAAAGCGCTTCTCTGCCGCTCATGCCGGCATGAATGCCAAGATCCTCTGCGGCATAGGTGACGGATTCTAAAGGGGCGTCTAACAGCTGGTCAATTGTTCGTACACCAACCGCCCGTCCCGCCACAATTCCACGCTCCTTTAATTTTTCATTCAGCAGCGCCACATCAAGCGCGCCGCACATAATATATCCGTGATCATTGGAGACTGCCATGAAATTTGTTTTTGGAAGTTTTACTGTCACAGCTGTAAAAGGCTGTCCTTCTATCATAATCGGTGTCAGATTTACCACGTCAACCAACTCCCTTCATTTATCACTTTATGATGAAGGGCACGGCTTGTTGTGGGCTGACTTCCTTATTGTGCAAGCTTCCAGGCAAGCAGATCCCGCAAAAATTCCGGCATAAAATATTCTTTTTCTGCGGCGTCGCGGATGATCGGAAACATCCTGCCGAGCGTAAACATGTCGAGAACCGCAACGGAGTATTGTTTATGTTTTTCAATCTCTTCCCCGTTCAGCGTGATCCGTGTGACATGCGTGATTCCGTCATCCAAGCGTTTCGTTTCGACATCGACACCCGCGTACACCATTTTCCCCATCACTTCTCCCCGGAAGCCCAATCCTTTAATTCGAAGCTGCTCCACCTGTTCTGAAGCAGCATGGAGAATCGTTTCTTTCAGTTCCTCTCCCGTCAGGCGGACAGTAACCGGGTTGATGGGGTGAGGACAGATGCGGTGCAGGTCAAGCTTCGTCACCGGACCGGCTTTAAGCGGTCCTAGGATGACGCCTGAATTCACCATGCTGATGTCGGCTCCGCACCATTCCTTTAACGCATATGCCAAAAGTAAAGGCAGCTCGGATTCTTCAAACCACTTGACTTCAGCATCTTGCGCAAGCTCCGCAACGGCAACGGACAGCTTTTCCTCGGCTTCACGTTCTTTTTCCTCAAGAAATGCTTTGGTTTCCGCCGATTCCCCTGTCCATTCCGCCACATTTTGAACAGACGCTGTTTTGCTGATGATTTTTCGCTTTTCGCTGTCAAACGTGATGTCTACACAGCCGACATAGTTTCCGTATTTCTCAGCGCTGGCAAGCAATACACCGTTGACCATCTGTCCATTTTCAAGCAGGTGGTGAGTATGAGACTCGAGGATTACGTCAATCTCCGGAACTGCTTCAGCAACCGCTTGATCGTCAAGAATTCCCAAATGCGACAGGAGAACGATGATATCAGCCTGCCCTTTCACTTCCTGTACGGTTTCTTTTATACTCTCGAGCGCATCAGTAACAGTCCATTCCAGCTTGTCATAGACGGGATAATACGGCACCGTTACGCCTAACAAAGCGATGGTCATGCCGTTTCTCAATGTTTTGATATGGTAAGGAACCGCCCAGGACGGGCGGTTTCCTTTTTTGTCATAAAGATTAGAGACGATAACGGGAAACTCGGCATGATCATATAAAGAAGCAAGCTCTTCATGAGGAAGCGTAATTCCCTCGTTATTGCCGATAGCCGCTCCATCAATTTGAAGACGGTTTAAGAGGTCTACATTCGCTTTTCCGAATGTTGCCTCAGTCACAAAATGAAAACGATCAATATGATCACCAATATCAAAAACGAGCGTCTCTTCGCTGTGCAGCTGATGTTCTTTTCTTTTATGCTCAATATAATCTGTTATTTTTGGCCAATTTTCAAAATGGCTGTGCAAATCATTTGTGTGATATAAGCGGAGCTTCTCTTTCATACCATTCTCTCCTAATCGTTCAGCTGAAAATGCCTTCATAAATGAGCTGGCAGCCGATCAAAATTAATACGATCCGCATGATCATGACGATCGTTTTCGTCTGCATTTTTCGGTTGATGGCGGCTCCAAGCTTTCCGCCGAACCAAGCGCCGGGCACAAGCGCGAGGGCATACAGCCAATTCACATGCCCGGACATAATATGTGATACAGATCCTGTCATAGAAGACAGGAAAATAATGAACATGGATGTTGCCACCGCAACCTTTGGCGGGAACAGGAATAACAGCATCATGGCCGGAACCATCAGCGAGCCGCCTCCTATTCCAAAGAGCCCGCCTAAAAAGCCGACAACAAAGGCGATGGCAATCCCGACAGACGCCTGATACGAGTAAGTATAGGGCTCTCCGGCATCATCCTGAAAAGTCCGTATTATTCCTCTGTGCTCTTTGTTTACCGGCCGCGCCTTCGCTTTCAGCATTAAGGATAATGAAATAAGAATCATAAATATGCCAAACCAAATGGAAAACGAGCTGGAATTAAAAAGTTTTGATACATAGGCCCCGATTATGCTGCCGGGACCTGAACCGATAAAGAAAATGAGCCCGCTTTTATAATCAACCGTTTTATATTTAATATAAGCCAAAGTTGAGGAAAGACCCGTAAAAATAATGACCAGAAGCGAAGTACCGATGGCGACCTGCGGCGTCACATCCTGAAAATACGGCGTCACCGCGCTTAAAAACATCATGGCCGGAACGATGACAATCCCGCCGCCGAGTCCAATCAAACTTCCTACCGTACCCGCAATAAATCCCAGTACGACCAAAATCACAAACGACATCAATCAAAACCTCTTTTCTAAAATAAACCGAGCTGTCTCGGAGAAAGTCCGGAGTACTCGATATCAAGCAGTTCAAGCATTTGCTTGCCGTTATCCGCGGCGTCTCCGCCGGAATTGTTGTTGAAGAGGACAAATACATCTTTACATTGCTGCTGCAATGCGTTCAGATGCTTTTTCCAGTCTTCCAGCTCCTGTTTGTTATAGCGGTATAAATATCTGACCTCACGCCAGTTCTTCCCGCCATCGGGCTTCATCCAGCCCTGCTTGTTGCGTCCGTGAAACCTGACGAGCGTTTTGTTTTCATCGGTCGCCCGCAAAACAGTCGGAACGCTTCCCTCGCCGATTTGCGGTTCGTCACAGACACTGTGAATCCAGCCTTCCGCTTTCATAAAGGAAAGCGTCTGCTCATAAAATGGCGGTGAAAACCAGGAGCGGTTTCTGAACTCAAGCGCGCAAGGAATATCACCCATTTGATTTTTGCACCATCTTAAATAAGCGACATTTTCTTTCTTGCAGTCAAACCACGGCGGAAATTGAAACAGCACCATGGCGAGCTTATTGCTATGTAAATATGGCGTTAAGGACAGCTTAAAAGCATCAAACATCTCCTCTTTCGAGTCAAACGGAATGTCGCCGCGCTGATGCCCCGTCATGCCCTGGTACGCTTTAATGATAAATTGGAAGGTTTCCGGTGTTTCCTTCACCCACTTTTCATTGTTGCGCGCCGGCTGAATCGCGTAAAAGCTCGCGTCTACTTCCACGATCGGAAAATGGGAGGAATAGGCCTGCAATTTTTTCTGGCTGGGCGTTTTCGGCGGATAAATGCTGTCATGATCCCCCCATCCCGTCAGTCCGATATAAATCACAATCATTCACCTCTCTTCCAGTTTATCACACGCGTTTTCAGGTTTCCTCGGAAATGCTGTTCATATTGCGGAAAAACGCTGAGCGCAGATGCTGATATTGTTCCTCATTGGTATCCAAAAACGCCTCCTCTCTTGAGGAAGGGATATTTTGGTACACAATAGGCTCCTGAAACTGTTCACTCGTAAAGTCATACACAGCCCCATTTATGCTGTTATAAAAGTGCCAGCTCTCACCGACCTTTGTTTTGAAAATATCGCCCCCGAATTGCTCCTGTACCACCAATGCCGTCACGCCGCATTGGCCGCATGCCGGGCATTCTTTCGTCCATTTAGAACTCGTATGCAGCGACCATGATTGGTTTAGTATGTGTTTGACGTGTTCCATCATCGCAGCCCCCTTTTTAAAAAGATACCACGATGCTTGATTTTTAAAAACCAAAGTCACTGACATAAAAAAACCCGCAGATTTCAATCTGCCGGGTTTACGAAGGAACGACCAGCGCTCCCTCAATTCCGCTGTCTGCTTTCTCCCCATCACTGTACACGCACCGTCCTCTGCTGTAGGTGGATGAGATGCGGCAGGGGAAGGTATGTCCTTCATAAATGCTCTGCTTATGCTTTGCAAACATCGTCTCTGTTGTGACTGTGTATGGCTCCATGCTGACGAGAACGACATCCGCGTCCCGTCCCTCTTCAAGCCTCCCTTTTTGCTGAAGGCCGAATCGCTTCGCGGGTGCCCCCGCTGTCCATTCAGCAATGGTTTCAAATGGAATGTCCCGCTCAAGGGCCAATTCGAGCATGGCCAATAAAGTAAACTGCCCGCCGCTGATTCCGCCCCATGACAAAAACATATTATCCTCCCTCTTCAGAGAAGGACGGCAGGGGGAGTGGTCCGAGGACACCATGTCAATATCCCCCGCGATCAGCGTATCAATTAACGCCTCTTTTGATGGCTGCGATCTGAGCGGAGGGGCGCATTTTGCGACAGAGCCCTTTTCCCGTAAATCGTCATGGCTGAACAAAACATAATGCGGGCATGTTTCGACCGAAACATCAAGCCCTTCCCGTTTCGCCTCTCTGATCAGCCGGACCGCTTTCGCCGTGCTGATATGGACAAAATGAACTGAACAGCCTGTCACCTTCGCATACTGAATCGTGCGATACACTGCTTCAGCTTCGGCTTCTTCCGGGCGGGAGGCCGCGTATGCATCTGCATTCACTTTCCCTTTATTCGCCCATTCCATCTGCAAAAAGCTTGTGATCGCATCGCTTTCTGCGTGAAGAGCAAGGATTTTTCCTGCGGCCGCGATTTCTTTCATGCCTTTAAGCAAGGTCCGTTCATCAACAGAGCGAAACTCCTCTGTGCCTGATTTTGATAAAAATGCTTTAAATCCTATCGCACCCGCTTCAGCCATTGGATGTATGTCATCAATATGACCGGGCACAAGGCCGCCCCATAACGCAAAATCCACCGCCGATTTTCGCCTGCCGATTTCAGCTTTTGCGAGAAGGTTTTCAGCCGTCACCGTGGATGGAATGCAGTTCAGCGGCATATCAAAATAAGTGGTGCAGCCGCCTGCAGCCATCATCCGCGAGCCCGTTTCAAACCCTTCCCAATCCTCTCTTCCGGGTTCGTTGAAATGAACATGACAATCGACCGCACCCGGAAAAACATATTGCCCGCCAGCCTCCACAACCGGTGCCCCCTCTGCTTCTATTGCAGAACCGATCTTGGCAATGATCCCGTTTTTCATTGCAATATCAGCTTCTTTAACACCGTCCGGCGTGACTGCCTTCGCTCCTTTTATCACCAAATCGTAAGCCATACTGATCCCTCCCCTGTATGATGATGAATTTTTATGTCAGTTTATGTAACACATTCAGTCTATTTTCAACATTTTACTGTTACTATGATCGTATTACATCAGCAAAACAGCTAGAATTAATAATGAAATTTATTCATCTTAACCAATGATTATTTTTTGCAAGAAAAGGAGAATGAGCTATGAATATTTTTGATGTGATGAAAATACCGGCTTACGAAAATGCAGTTTTAATTGCGGGAAAAGCGGGGGGAGAAAGAGAGGTTCAGCATGTCAACATGATGGATGCTCCTGATATCGCGGATTTTTTGCATAAAGACGAGCTTCTCGTCACCACCGCATATCACCTGAAGGACAATCCTCACCAGTTATCAGAGCTGATTCGGCAAATGGCGAAACGCGGCTGTGCCGGTCTCGGCATTAAAACAAAACGCTACCTGGAGGATATTCCGAAAGAAATCATCGACCTGGCCGATTCACACGCGTTTCCGATCATCGAGCTCCCTGAGCATATACGCCTCGGAGACATTGTCAATGCCACGTTGAGCCATATTCTTGACATGCGTTCAAACGAGCTTCAGCAAGCCATTTACGCACATAAAAAGTTCACAAACCACATTATGAGCGGCAAGGGGCTGCAATCTCTGCTCAAAAAGGTATCAGACCTCCTTCATCTTCCCGTGCTGCTCCTTGACCAGCATGCCAAAATGCTTTCTGCCTCTCATCAGATGTCAGTTGAAACCGAAAAGCTCAAGAGCACGCTGCACACCGTGTCCGGACCGTTTTTCACTTGTTTCTCTTCGATCTCGAATCAGAAAACATATTCTGTCCTTCCTATCTATAATCACGAAAAAAGCTGCGGCTACCTGCTGATACCGGAAATGATCCAAGCCGCTGATAAAGGATTGATACTCACCATTGAACAGGCTGCGAACGTGATTTCCTTTGAGCTGCTGAAGGAAAACGCGCTGAAGCAATACAGCCGGCGGGCGCGGAATGAATTTTTCAGTAATTTTATCGAGCGGTCGTTCTCTTCAGACGACGAAATCAAAAACCGGGCAAAAGAATTTAAGCTCAGCTGGGATCAAAAATATATGTGTATCGCCGGAAAGCTCGACCGGAATGACAGGTCGATCAGCTTTACTGAAAATCAGCTGGCCTCTGACAGTGTATTTGAATTTCTCGAAGGCGAATTGTCTGCCTTCCCATTTCCGCCTCACCTCTTTATTAAAGGAAATGTCGGCATTCTGCTGATCGAAGCGACAGACAGCTGGAGTGAAATGCACGCCTCGGTGATCAGCTTTTTAGAACAGTTTCAGGCACAGGTTAAAAACCAATTTAAACGGACATTGTCCTTTGGCATCAGCAACATTTGCCAAAAGCTGATCGATGTTCCGGATGCTTTCATAGAAGCGTCTGACGCTCTCCAATCAGGACATTTATCAAGAAGCACGGAGTTTATCCAAGTGTACCACGCGAAAGATGTACCTGAGCTTCTCCGCCTGCTCCCGGTTGAGGATTTGAAGAAATTTTACAATTCCACTCTTCAAAGCCTGGCTGAAAAGCAGCAGGAGGATCAAAGCCTGCTTCACACACTGTCTGTCTATCTAGAGACGCACTGCCAGATTTCCGAGACGGCAAAACGCTTGTACGTGCATCGCAATACGGTCATCTACCGCCTCGAAAAGTGTGAAGAATTACTGGGCAAAAGCTTAAAAGATCCCGAAACGACCATGCGGTTGCGGCTTGCCTTGCGGATGCAGCGGCTGATCAGCTAGCATTTGTCACATTATGTTACAAAAGAAATGGCTTTTCGTTACTTTCAGCAATAACGCTCCTATTTTTCAGCTACTGTACCCAATGACATCTGGCAAACGGCACGCTATCATGTTACTAAAGTTCACATGTAAAAGGAGGAGCTATAGTGAAACAAAAACCGTTTGCGGTGTTCACTCTTGGCCTGCAGCATGTGCTGGCCATGTACGCAGGTGCAATTTTGGTGCCTCTGCTTGTCGGCAGAGCGCTGAATGTAACGTCGGAACAGCTGTCCTACCTATTGGCGATTGACCTGTTAACATGCGGAGCCGCGACGCTTTTGCAGACCTGGCGAGGAGCGTACATCGGCATCGGCCTTCCCGTCATGCTCGGCAGCTCGTTTGTGGCCGTCACCCCGATGATTGCAATTGGTGCAAATTACGGCATTTCAGCGATTTACGGTTCAATCATTGCAGCCGGTGTCTTGATCTTCTTGTGTGCCCGTTTCTTCGGCAAGCTGACCGTGTTATTCCCTCCTGTCGTAACAGGAACTGTTGTGACCTTGATTGGTCTTTCTCTTGTTCCGACAGGTGTAAAAAATATGGCTGGTGGAGAAAAAGTAAACGGCAGCGCCAATCCCGAATACGGTTCGCTCGAAAACCTTCTTCTTTCTGTCGGCGTCCTTATCCTGATCTTAGTCCTCAACCGCTTTCTCAAAGGGTTTGCCCGAACGCTTTCCGTTCTGATCGGGATTGCTGCGGGCACTGCGGCGGCTGCCGTCATGGGCAAGGTCAGCTTTTCATCTGTATCTGAAGCCCCATTCTTCCAAATCCCGAAGCCGTTTTACTTCGGCGCTCCATCTTTTGAAATCGGTCCAATCATCACGATGCTGATCGTCGGAATTGTCATTATTGTTGAATCAACCGGCGTTTTTTACGCCATCGGAAAGATATGCGGCCGGCCTCTAACTGAAAAAGACCTGGTCAAAGGCTACCGGGCAGAGGGAATCGCCATTATGATAGGCGGGCTGTTCAACGCCTTTCCCTATAATACATTTGCACAAAACGCCGGATTATTGCAGCTGACAAAGGTGAAAACGAGAAATGTCGTCGTCACCGCGGGCTGTATCCTTCTATTCCTTGGTCTGATTCCTAAGTTTGCCGCTCTTGCTTCCTCCGTTCCCGCGGCTGTACTCGGCGGCGCGACTGTTGTCATGTTCGGCATGGTTATCGCCTCCGGAGTAAAAATGCTCAGTACAGTGGATCTGAAAAACCAATATCATCTGCTGACCATCGCCTGCTCAATCGCACTCGGTATCGGCGCCAGCACAGTACCGGCGATTTTCACAGAGTTTCCCGCTCCGATCCGCATTCTGGTCAGTGACGGCATGATCACAGGAAGCCTGACTGCAATCTTTTTAAACCTATTCTTCAGTTTGCGCGCCAAACAGGAAAAAATCGTTCAGAAGGAAGAACTGCCCGTATTAGAAAACAAACTTGTTTTAGAAAAAGAGGTGTAAATAGAGATGAAGGAACAGCAAAATTCCTTTCAGCTTTTGATGCTTGGGCTTCAGCATATGCTGGCGATGTATGCGGGAGCCATTCTCGTCCCTCTGATCGTCGGAGCTGCGATCGGGCTGAATGCGGGCCAGCTGACATATTTAATTGCCATTGATTTGTTTATGTGCGGGGCAGCCACTCTTTTACAGCTCTGGAAAAACCGCTATTTCGGCATCGGCCTCCCCGTTGTCCTCGGCTGTACGTTTACTGCAGTCGGCCCGATGATTTCCATTGGCAGCATATACGGTGTTTCAGCGATTTACGGTGCGATTATCGCAGCCGGGCTGATAGTCGTTTTAGCCGCGGGATTCTTTGGAAAGCTTGTCCGTTTTTTCCCGCCGGTCGTAACCGGCTCAGTCGTTATGATTATCGGCATCAGCCTGATTCCGACGGCGATGAATAACCTGGCCGGCGGTGAAGGCAGCAAAGACTTCGGCTCACTAGGCAACGTGCTGCTTGGCTTTGCCGTTACAGCCTTTATTTTAGTGCTGTTTTATTTCTTTAAAGGGTTCATCCGCTCCATTGCGATTTTACTCGGCCTTGCAGCTGGAACGGCAGCCGCTTTCTTTATGGGAAAAGTCGATCTTTCTGAGGTTGCGGAGGCGTCCTGGGTTCATGTTCCTTCTATATTTTATTTCGGCACACCAACCTTTGAGCTGCCTGCCATTCTCACCATGCTATTGGTTGCGATTGTCAGCCTTGTTGAATCAACGGGTGTTTACTTTGCTCTTTCCGATATGACAAACCGGAAACTAACAGAGAAAGATCTTGGGAAAGGCTACCGTGCGGAAGGACTTGCAATTGTGCTGGGCGGCTTGTTTAACGCGTTTCCGTATACGGCTTTCTCGCAAAACGTCGGCATCGTTCAGCTTTCAAAAATTAAAAGCATCCATGTCATTGCCATCACTGGATTTATGCTGATGGCAATCGGGCTGATGCCAAAAGCCGCGGCATTGACGACCGTGATCCCGAATGCAGTTCTCGGCGGCGCGATGATCGTTATGTTTGGCATGGTCATTTCTTACGGTATTAAAATGCTTTCTGGCGTCGATTTTGAAACACAGGGCAATCTGCTGATCATTGCTTCTTCTGTCAGCTTAGGGCTTGGCGCCACCACGGTGCCCGCCTTGTTTTCCTCTCTCCCGGGAGCAGCTTCCGTGTTGACCGGAAGCGGCATTGTCATTGGCAGCTTAACCGCGATTACATTGAACACTTTTTTTCAATGCAAACAGCCCCATGGCGCGGAAATCAATACGTAAAGGGGAGATGGCTTATGTTCACAATTGACGACCTGAATCAAATGGATAGACAAACACTGACTGACACACTCGGATCTATTTTTGAGCACTCTGCTTGGATTGCGGAGGAAGCCGCGGCACTGCGCCCCTTCTCCTCTCTTTCTGATTTGCATCAAAAAATGTCCCGCTTTGTAAAAGCTGCCGACCGCAAGACACAGCTTGAGCTCATCTGCAAACACCCTCGTCTCGGCACCAAGAAAACAATGAGCGCTTCCTCAGTAAAAGAGCAGCAAAACGCAGGGCTCAGTAAGCTTGAACAGCAGGAATACGAGGAGTTTCTCAAACTAAATGAAGACTACTCTCAAAACTTCGGTTTTCCTTTTATTTTAGCGGTAAAGGAAAAAACGAAACAGGAGATCCGCGAAGCTCTGCTGACAAGACTGAAGAACAAACCGGAAACAGAATTCCAGCAGGCTCTTGAGGAAATATACCGCATCGCCCGCTTTCGTTTAGAGGACATCATAACAGAAAAAGGAGAGATTCAAATGAAAAGAACCATGTCTTACGGCAAAGGAAATGTGTTTGCATACCGAACGTTTTTAAAACCGCTCACAGGCATAAAGAAAATCCCTGAGTCTTCTTTTACAGGGAGAACCAATACAGTTGTTGGCATTGATGTGACATGCGAAATTGGCGGAGATGCCTTTTTGCCGTCATTTACAGACGGAGATAATACGCTTATCGTGGCTACGGATTCGATGAAAAACTTTATTCAGCGCCACCTCGCTTCCTATGAGGGAACAACCACCGAGGGCTTCTTGCATTATGTGGCTCACAGATTTTTAGACACCTATTCTCATATGGATACGATCACTCTGACAGGTGAAGACATTCCGTTTGAAGCGATGCCTGCATACGAGGATGAAGAGCTCGGTATAAGCCAGCTTGTCTTCAGAAGATCGCGCAATGAACGCGCCCGGTCGGTGCTCAAAGCAGAACGAACTGGGGATACGATAACGATGAAGGAGCAATACAGCGAAATCACGGATCTCCAGCTTGTCAAAGTGAGCGGAAACTCCTTCGTCGGCTTTATCAGAGACGAATATACGACTCTTCCTGAAGATGGCAATCGTCCGCTCTTTGTCTACTTAAACATCAGCTGGCGTTATGAACATGCGGAAGATGCATACGCCGCCGATCCCGCCCGTTACGTGGCGGCTGAACAAATCCGTGACTTAGCGAGCACTGTATTTCACGAGCTCGAAACTCCTTCCATTCAAAACTTAATCTATCATATCGGATGCCGAATATTAATGAGGTTCCCTCAGCTCACGAATGTCAGCTTCCAATCTCAAAATCACACATGGGATACAGTCGTCGAAGAGATTCCGGGCACAAAAGGAAAAGTCTACACAGAACCGCGCCCGCCATTCGGTTTCCAGCGTTTCACCGTGACGAGAGAAGACGCCGAGAAAGAAAAACAGAATGCCGGGGAAGCATTAGGGAGCCTGAATGCCTGATGGGGAAGCTGACAACACATATCTTGGATTTAACCTGCGGCAAACCCGCGGTAAACGTAAAAATCGAATTGAAGCGGCTGTGCGAAGACAAAAGTCTTATCCTTATCAAAGGGGCTTTTACGAATAAAGACGGCCGAGTCGATGCTCCGCTCCTTTCGGGAGAAGAGCTGAAGTCGGGGGAGTATGTAATGGAGTTCCATGCAGGGGAATACTTTGCGGAAAACACGGCTGAGCCGTTTTTAACGATTGTAACAGTTCGTTTCCATCTTTCTGATCCGGAAGCTGATTATCATATCCCCCTTTTGCTGTCGCCGTTTGGTTATCAGGTGTATAGAGGGAGTTAAGAAGGAGGAAGCCCGCTGGTGAGGCGGGCTCCGCATATGTTTAGGGGTTTACTGGATCACTGCATAAATAAAAGACCTTCTCTATTGTCTTTAACTTCTTGCTTCCGCCGCTCTCTTCCCACAAACGAAAAGCTTCGTCTCTGCGTGGATCCCGTGGTCTTGGCATTACATCTCACCCGCCCCGGACCTCGTATTTGAGTTTGTTATTAATTTTTCGTTCTCTATTTCTACTTAGACTAAAAAATCATTTAAAATCAATTAAACTAGCATCACTATCAAGTTATCTCCATCAGCATATCATGTACTATCCTCTTTTAAGGGAGGTGAAGTTATGAGGTCATTCCCTTTGATCGTGGTGCTATTCATCCTATTAATCATCGTTGGTACTTCTTTCTTCGGTGGCTATTAAGAACTCACCTTACCCCATATCCGTAAGACGCCATAAGAAACCTTTATGGCGTTTGTTTTGCTATAGCGACAAGGTTTTGAGCAGGGAAATATAACACTTGCTACAGATCCTTATCTTGCTGAAGCTCTATGAGCTTTTTTAAATCTTCTACAGTATTCACCTAAATATGGCCACTTTGAAAATCCTTGACCCACTGGGCGATACCTGCTTGAATGATTTTCCGATATTTCTCTTTTGATTGACTGATGTTCTCTGACAACTCGGCACTATGCAGGAGAAGGAGATTTTCTTTTTCATCATAGAAAGGGAACTTATGTCTCTATTTTCTATTACCATACTCTCTGTCCTCCATTACAATATGAGATGAGAGCGTGATGTTTTCCCACAACGCGGCCGTTCCCCAAAAAGAATCATTTGATTTTTTCAATCGATTTAACAGGTACTTCCGGTGGATTAAGTATTAAGTCAATCCGTTGAACAGTGACAAAGACGACAGAAAAAATCAAGGAACAAAGAAAGGCTAGTAAAAGTATTTTCCACCAATTGAAGTTATTCATCATCTCTCCCTCTTTTCTAGATTGATAATATTATCTATTTCCAGTTTTAAACACAACTAGGTAAAAAGCACAAGGAGAAAAGGGAACATTTTGTTAAAATCCTTGAAGCGTATAGGTCAAAAAGATAAACACTACAATTATTGTTACGACAACAACTGCTTCTTTAAAATCATTTTTGTCTTCTTTTTAATTTCTTCATCTATACTTTTGTTGAACTTCTTTCTTCTTATCATTCGTATTCATGATTAACCCCCTCTGAATCCATTTTTAATTAGATTCATTATTCCATCCCCCTTTTAATTCATTGCAATTTTAACGAGCAACAATTAAGTACAACAGTGTAAAAAACCTTGGCTATTATCCGAGCTAAGGCTCACTCACTTTGTAGATCTTTGACGTCTCAGGAAAAAACAGCCCTTAGATTATTCCAAGGACTGTTGCAATGGCATTGATAGCATGCTTCTTTAACATATAAAATTGATCCGATATTATGCCAAGCTCCATATAGATAGCAGTATTCGTTCTATGCTTAGCTTTCAGCTCATTATATCCGGTGCTTTGCTGTAGCTGCGGGAAAAGTCCAATGACTCCCTTTTCCCGCAGCTCAACTCTTTTCTAATCCTGCAAGCCGACCGCATAATCCCTCCATAACCGGTACACCGGCACAAATTGCCCGCCAGCCCTTCTTCAATATCTTCGTCAGTAGGTTGCGGGGTTTCCTGAAACAGAGCTTTAAGTGCAATCGTCATCCCGGGTGTGCAATATCCGCATTGGAAGCCTCCTTCCTCCAGGAAAGCGGTTTGGCAGATATCCAGTTCTTCTTTTTGAAGCCCCTCAATGGTTGTGATCGAATGGCCGGCCGCTTGATAGGCCATGGTCATACACGCATTGGCGAGCGTGCCGTCTAGCAGGACAGAACATGCTCCGCAACGGCCGATTCCGCAGGAAATCTTTGTTCCGGTCAGCTGGAATTCCGTCCGCAGAAGGTCACTCAAGCGAGCTGTAGGAACCGCATCAACCTCCTGGGCTATTCCATTCACAGTCATTCGGAACCGCTGCTTTCTTTCTGAGAAAGATCCTGCTTCTTTTACGTCCATTGTTTTATCCCCTTTCTGTCTATCGCATCAAGCAGCTCTTCACGCGAAATCGGCAGCTTGTTCACCCAGCACCCGACTGCATCATGTACGGCCTTTACAATCGCCGGGGTGATGGCGATCGTCCCTATTTCTCCGACACCGCGCGGGCCATATGGGTCACCATCCATCAGCTCTTCTATCGCGGTCAGTTTCATTGCCGGAACATCTTTGATTCCCGGAATGACATACTGATCCAAATTCTCCGCTACGTAACGGCCGTCCGTCATTTTTGCTTCCTCCATCAGCGTATAGCCGAGCGCCATAGCAGCGCCGCCTTCGATTTGTCCCAAATAACCCTGTGGACTGACAACCGGACCTGCCGCAATGGCGTGCTCACAATCTATCACTCTGACATCGCCTGTTAATAGATCAACCTCCACCTCAACGGCAGCTGCACCGAAAGAATACAAGAAATGACTGCCTAATGCTACGACGGGATCAGGCGTTGTCGGAAAATCGAATGCTGTTTCCTCTATCAAAGGGCCTTTTTCAGCCAGCTCTCTATACGTCACCACAAGTTCCTTTGTGTATAGATCACGTAAGCCCGCGGAGCCGAGCGTAAGGTTTTCCGCTGAACAACCGCTCCATTCTGCGGCCCGTTTTTTCAGCTGAGCTAGAAACGGTTTCTTCAAACGCTGGATCGCGTGCCACACCATGCTCGTGCCGCGGGATGCTGTGGAGGAGCCTGACTTTGGCACTTTTGCGGTATCTCCGATGATAATGGAAATATCCTCAGCCGCGCAGCCCAGCTCTTCGGTGACAATATGTTCAATCGCGGCGAGTATGCCTTGGCCGCACTCTTCAAATCCAAATAAAGCCGTGATGTTGCCATCACTTGAAAGGGAAAGACGCCCTCCTGCGGCATCCATCCGGCCATAGCCAAGCCCGCCGCCATGCATGGTGATCGCAGCTCCAACACCCCTTCGTTTATAACGAGACGTCTGATGTTTTCTTTTGAGAATAGGAGATGCAGAAATGGCGTTCAATACCTGCGCCGCTCCGTCAGTGGGCGCAATCCGGTGCTCAAGCGGCCCCGGGTCATGCGGTTTTCTGATATTTTTTCTTCGCAGCTCCAGCGGGTCGATGCGGAGCATATTGCTGAGGCGATCAAGATGGGTTTCAAGCGCAAATGTGATTTGATTGCCGCCAAAGCCCCGGAATTCTCCCGCCACCCCATTGTTCGTAAACACAGAGATCCCTTCAGTGCGGATATTAGGGATGCGGTACGGACCCGCGGCATGCTCAGCAGAAAAATCCAGGACTGCCGGTCCCAGCGTGGCGTAAGCGCCTGTATCGGCAATGATTTTCACATCATGAGCCAGAAGCTTTCCTGTTTGATCAGCCCCTGTTTTGATCGTGATTTTCATCGGGTGGCGTTTGATTCCTGAGCGTACAGATTCCTGCCTCGTCTGATGAATTTTGACCGGGTGTCCGCTTTTACGGGCCAAAAGCGCGGCATACGGCTGAATATTCAGCTCATCCTTTCCGCCAAATGAGCCGCCCATCGGACTCGACACAACCCGAATCTTCTCTTCAGGAATACCAAAAATGCGGGCAAGCTGAAAACGGTCCTTGTAGCCGTGCTGAGTGCCAGCGTACATTGTAAAACCCCCGTCACGTTCCGGAACAGCTACGCCCCCCTCCGTTTCCATATACGTATGCATCTGCCGCGGCAGTTCGTAGGTTTCTTCAAGAATTGTGTGACACGATTGGAACCCCGCTTCCACATCGCCGTGCGAGAAAAACACACGATGAAGGATGTTCCCGCCCGGGTGCAGCATATGCGCATCTGGTCGGAGCGCTTTTTCCGGAGAATCAATGACCGTCAGCTTCCTGTACATCACGTGAATCAGCTCCAGCGCAGCTTCAGCAATGTCTTCCGTTTTTGCTGCGACGGCCGCCACTGCATCTCCGACATAACGTACTCTATCCTCGCATAGAACCGGCTGGTCAGGAATGACAATCCCAAAACGGTTTAAACCTGGAACGTCCTTATGGGTGACAACCGCTCGCACACCTTCCAGTTCTTCAGCTTTTTTTGTGCAAATCGACACGATTTCCGCATGAGGATAAGCGCTTCTCAGGATTTTGCCATACAGCATCCCCGGAAAGGTGAGATCAGTCATATACTTCAATTCACCCGTGACCTTTCCCCTTCCATCCGGCCTTATTCTTGACGGTTTGCTTATGCCCATTTATTCCCCTCCCTCAATCAAAAGCTCGGACATGATGACGTTGGCAGCCGCCTTTTTTCTGTATGCCGCTGACACGAAAGCATCGGCTGAAAACGGCAGCTCCTTGATAAGTGTTTCGTACAGTTCATGTGCCTCCCATTCAGGCTCCATCCATTTCCCTTCGCTCTCTATTAATCTTTTCGGCCTGATATCGGCATGGCCCGCTGCGAGGCGAATGTCACCGTCTTTCAGTAAACGTCCTGCCGTCACAGCAACCGCTCCGGTAAATGCCTGCCTCCTTCCCAGCTTGCGGAAAAACACACGATCTCCCTCTGGACGCGGGATGATCACACGGGTCACGATTCCATGTGGATACGCTTCACTGGAGATCCATTCAGCAAGCGGCAGCCTGACAAGCTCCTTCTGATAAACGATGAGCTCCGCATCAAGCACGAGCAGGAGCGGAATCAAATCCCCTATTTTACTCGCTATGTTACCGCCAATTGTGGCCCGGCTTCGGATCCCCGGCGCTGCAACAGCAGAAACTGCATCACATAAGCAAGCCAGCTCCTGCTTGATGAGGCTGTTTTTTCTGCATTCATTCAGCGTGGTGAGCGCCCCGATCGACACGTGGGTGTCATCAGCGGTAATGCCTTTCATTTCTTCGATGGCTTCAAGACTAATGAGATGCGTTTTTGGAAGAATTCCTTTGTCCCATTGGAGCTGGAGCAGCGTGCTGCCCGATGCTGCACACACATTTGGCGCAAACTGCTCCAATAGAGAAAATGCCTCATCAAGCGCTGCCGGCCTCCATAATTGAATGTTCATCCGCGCTTGTGTCACTTGTCCGTTCATGAATTCGCCTCCTAACAGTGTCATATTCCTCCGGTGTATCAATATCTTCCAGTTCCTCGCAATCTTTCACTACCACTACCGTTCCAATGCCAAGCTGTCCGTTTTTGAGCAGCCTGCGGGCACCCTCATCTCCCTTTAACTCCTTTACATATGGAAAACAGGCGGATGAGAAATAAATAGGCGGACTGAGCGTACGCAAAGACGCTGACACGGCAAACAATTCGTGAGCCCTTGATATCAGGGCATTTACATGGTCGACGGAAAGCTGCGGCTGGTCACCCAACAAAATGACGACTCCGTCTGCCCCCATGCTTTCCGCTTTTCTCACCCCGCTGCTGACAGAATGCCCTTGGCCCTTTTCCGCTTCTTTACAGACATGCAGGCTCCAGCGATCCAGAAAAGGCGGTAAATAATATTGCTCCCCGATCCACTCAAGTGAAGCATGTTCTGTTCTCTCGACAATTAGCACATGGTCAAGACGGGATAATAGAGCTGCTTTTAATGAAGCCGATCCGATCGTTTCTCCTTTTAGCGGCAATGCCAGCTTGTTTGTGCCCATTCTCTCGCTTTTTCCGGCCGCAAGAAATACACCAATAATGGTCATATAACCGCCAGCCGTTTTCGTGTTTGAAGGATTTCCGCAATGATGCTGACGGCAATTTCCTCTGGGCCTTCCGCGCCGATTTTCAACCCGACCGGACTGTAAAAATGAGCGGGCGGCTGTTTTCCATTCAGCAGCCGTTTCGTGCGGTTTTCAGAACCTAGAAGCCCGATATAATGAAGGTCTCGAGATAATAAGGATTTAACGATGACTTGATCGTGCTGAAAATGGTGAGTCGCCACAACAGCGAAATCCTGAGGCGAAAATTCAAATTCACTCAGCATCTGCTCCGGAAAGACAGTGATCAGCTGATCTGCTTTTGGAAAATGAGAGGCTGTGCAATACGCGGGCCGCCAATCTGTCACAATGACAGAAAATCCGGTCTCAGCCGCCAAATTGGCGAGCGGTCTCATATCTGGGCCCGCCCCAAACAAAATGAGACGCGGCTTCGGCTCAATACGCTGAATAAAAAGGTTTGATGATCGATCAAAATGCGGCAAATGAAACGTTGAAGCAGTGCGTTGAATGTCTTGAAGCGGCGCATCCGGCCAGTGCCCAAAATGCCCGGTCTCTGACAAAAACAGATAACGCCCTGACTGTGAGGATTCAATCTGTGTAACAGCTGTTACGGCTTTTCCTGCATAAAGGCAGTCTCTTACTCTTTCATAGTGCCGCTTTTTTTCCTGAGAGATTCGTTCCGCATAGATATGAATAACGCCATTGCAGCCGACTCCCATGCCCCATGAAAGATCGTCTTCAGCACGCATGTCATAGGATATAAGCGCTGTAGTCAGCTGATCGCCCAGCTCACCGATTCTTTGGGATAAATCCTCTTCCAGACACCCGCCGCTGAGCAAGCCAATTCTTTCTCCGTTTTTCTTAAAGAGCATAGTGGCGCCCGCTTTTCGATATGCAGAGCCTTCAACTTGAACAATGGTCGCCAGCACAGCCTCATCCTGATCTTCCAGAAGCGCATCTAAAATCATGTGAAAATACTCCAATGCCGCATCCTCCTCTCAATAAATGCCGTAAGAAATAAAACGTCATTTAATAGGGCCGTGTATAAAGAATAGATGAAAAAAGATAAAATGACTCATGCCCCGTCAGAAAATGCAACACAGAGAAAACGGATTTGTAAAAAGAGTCAAACAGAGAAAATCAGATTGGAGAAAGAGCGAAAAAAAAGCGTGCGGAATTCCGCACGCTTTTTCTTTAAATCGCCGTCTGGCTTTTAGCATTTTCATATACATCAAGCGCGGCCTGAAGTGCTTTTCCCGCTTCAATCACAGCGCCGTGTCTGAGAAGCACAGCTTCTAATCCGGCAAGCACAAACAGTACGTTTTCCCGTCTGCAGCTGTAGCCCATCGTACCAATTCTCCAAATCTTCCCGGCTAAAGGGCCGAATGAGCTGGCGATTTCGATTCCGAACTGTGCCAAAAGCATATGGCGGACTGACTCTCCATCTACGCCGTCCGGGATTTGCACACAGGTGACAACAGGCATTTTGCAGCTCTCATCCCCAAACAGCTTTAGCCCCATCGCCTTAATCCCGGCTATTAACGCGGCCTCATGGTGCTGATGCCGCTCGAAACGAGCTTTGAGGCCTTCATCTAGCACCAGTCTCACGCCCTCACGCAAGGCATAAAGCATCGTTGTCGCTTCTGTATGATGATTGAGCCGCCGTTCGCTCCAATAATCCTCGAGCTGGCTCAAATCAAAATAATTGCTTATGATCGGGCCATTTCCGGAAAGCTGCGCCTTGTCTGCCTGGGTCGCAATTCCGCGTTCCACCTTTTTGCGCGCCGCAATAATATCTGCCACCCGTTCATTATATGTAATCGGTGCCATCCCAGACGGAACAGACAGACACTTTTGCGTACCGCCGATAGCTGCGTCAATGTTCCATTCATCCACTTTCACCTCGCAGCCCCCAATTGTCGCTACCGCATCGACAATAAACAGTACATCCCGAGCACGGCACGCTTCTCCAATCGCTTTCAGCGGATGGATTCGGCCAGTTGATGTTTCCCCGTGCACCATCGCCACAATTTTCGGCTTCACCTTTTTCATTTCCCGTATAATTTCGTCAGGGTCAAAAACCATTCCCCACTCACACTCAATCGTATGAACATTCGCCCCGTACCGCTCAGCGATTTCAGTCAGCAAAAAGCCGAAGCGGCCGTATATCGGAATTAGCACGTCATCTCCCGGTTCAATGACACTCGCTAACACCGCTTCGATTCCCGCCCGTGATGTGCCATCAATCGGATACGCCCAGCGGTTTTTCGTTTGAAACAATTCTCGGAGCATCTCCATCGTTTCATTCATGATATCGGTAAACGCCGGGTCAAATTGGCCGACAACCGGCGTGCTCATCACTCTTAATACACGCGGATCGACCTCTACAGGCCCCGGTGTCATAATCGTTCTTAACGGTGTACATAATTCTTTTCTGCCTGACACAGCTATTCCTCCTTCATCAGTAAGCCAGTTTATATAATAAATGAGTCAATGTGCGGACGCCGATCTCAAGCTGACGTGCAGAAGTAAATTCCTCCGGGGAATGGCTGATGCCGCCTCTGCTCGGCACAAACAGCATACAAGCGGGACAGCTCCTTCCGATCATTTGCGCATCATGCCCTGCCCCGCTCACCATTTCTTCACAGCTGATACCGTTTTCTGCCGCTGTCTCAAGAGCCTTGGCAGAAAGCGTTTCGTCCATCGGCACAGGCTCTATTCGCATATATTCATCAATCATGGCGTGAATCCCTTTTTCGTCACAAATACCGTTGATAACAGCTGTCATTTCTTCATGAAAATGCTCCAGCACACGCTGATGCTGATGTCGAATATCGATTGAAAACTGCACCCGTCCAGGTATGACATTAGCCACATTGGGCTCCACCGTCATTTTTCCGCATGTCAGGCGAAGCTCATCCGGCTGTTCTTCAGCACGAAGCAGCAGTTCATGAATCATTCGGCTGCTGGCTGCGAGCGGGTCCTTGCGCCATTTCATGGAGGTGGTCCCTGCGTGGTTGCATTCTCCCTCAAGCGTAATCAAATATCTTCTCTGCCCGACTATACTTGTCACCACACCGAGATCTCGTCCTGACATTTCAAGCGTCTGTCCTTGTTCAATGTGAATTTCTATAAAAGCGTTGATATCTGTCCTGTGCGCTGACGGATACACGCCTCTGCCAAAACCGTTGTCATGCATCGCCTCTTGTAATGAAACACCTGATCCGTCCCTCGGTACTTCCGCATGCTTCAATGACAAAGCACCCATCATATTCCCTGATCCCCAGTATGTCATCGGAAAACGGCTGCCCTCTTCCTCACATAAAGACACAGCCTCAAGCGTTTTTTTCGGCGCTCCGTATGTTTCTTTGAGCTGCTTTAAAGCAAGCATTGCCGCAAGCACGCCATATGCGCCGTCATACTTTCCCCCATTGATCACAGTATCGATATGTGAGCCGGCTAAAATCACATCATCCGGAGACTGGGTGCCCTGAAGCCTTCCAAAGACATTGCCGACATCGTCAAATCTGGCGTCAAGCCCAAAAGCCGACATCTCCGCTTTCACGGCGAGCTGCGCGTCCATCCACTCTTTGGTGTACAAAAGTCTCGTTACCCCGCCATCAGCAGACACGCCGAATTGGGCAAGCCAATCAATGTAATCAGCAATGCCGCTTTTTACTGAAAGCCTCTGCTTTTCCATGTGCTTCCTCCTCTGGCCGTTATGGTGACTTCATTATAGAGGGAGGAAGACATGAGTTCATCAGCACATAAACCAAAAAAATGTTTGTTTTTTAGTCATCATAACCAGTCTGCCATTCCATTTTAGAAAAAGCAGCCAGTAAGGAAGAAAGTCAATTAGCAGCAATGAATTAAAAAAACAGCAAGAGGAAAAAAGGGGATGAACTAGCGAGATTCACGGGAAGAAAATATTTCAGTGAAGCAAGCAATGTGCAGACCGCAGTGTTTTTACAAGTGAATGAAGCAGCACTCGATCAAGCAAAAACGCAGACTAAAGATCCTGAAACAATAGAGTTCCGCCTCCTCCAAAGGTACTAATTTACAATTTTAATGAAAAATATACAAAATGACACTTCTAACCTTTCATTCAATTTTAGATAATAGACATGATCTGATCTAAAGGAGGGCAAGTGATGACAACAAAAGCAAGGTTTCTGCCGCTCGTCTGTGTATTACTGATTTCCGGATGGTTTGCGCCCTCTGCTTCAGCAAGCGCGCAAACCGGATTGAACCTGAATGACCGTGCAGCTACTTCTCCCGCAGCCTCTGGGGGCATTCTCTCATTGGTCTCTCCCGTTGCACCATACGCCGACACAGACACCTATTATGAAGGTGCTGAAGGAAAAAGCGGAGAGGCGTTAAAAAGCGCGCTGCACCGCATCATCAGCGGACATACGATGCTGTCTTACAGCGAGGTATGGAACGCGCTGAAAGAAACGGATGTAGATCCGGCAAATCCGAATAACGTCATCCTGCTCTATACGAATGAATCGCGTTCGAAAAACCTAAACGGCGGCAATGTCGGGGACTGGAACCGCGAGCATGTCTGGGCGAAATCCCATGGCGATTTTGGTACAAGCAAGGGGCCCGGCACTGACATTCATCACTTGCGTCCAGCAGACGTCCAAGTAAACAGCGCCAGAGGCAACTTGGACTTTGACAACGGCGGCAACGAGTATGCGAAAGCGCCTGGAAATTACTATGATGGAGATTCATGGGAACCCCGCGATGATGTGAAAGGCGATGTCGCCCGCATGCTGTTTTACATGGCTGTCCGCTATGAAGGAGATGACGGCTACCCTGACCTTGAGCTCAATGATAAAACAGGAAACGGCTCTGCTCCTTATCATGGAAAACAATCCGCCTTGCTTGAATGGAATAGGCAGGATCCTGTTGATGCCCGCGAAAGAAAAAGAAATGAAATCATTTATGAAAAATATCAGCACAACCGAAATCCATTTATCGATCACCCTGAATGGGCAGACGACATTTGGCCGTAAGAAAAGGTGCTCCCCGAAGGGAGCACCTTTTCTAATACACAGCCTGTTCCGTTTCAGCATCGAAAAAGACGGCGTGATCCATTTTCACCGCCAGCTGAATCGAATCGCCCGCGGCGATTCGATTGCTGCCGTCCAGCCTTACCGTAAGTCGCTCGTTCCCGGTTCTGGCATGCACAATCAGCTCAGATCCCAAATTTTCATTCACTTCCACCGTCGCTTTCAACACGGAATCAAACAGCCGGTCATTTCCAGTCATTTGTGCGATGTGCTCCGGCCGTACACCGAGTGTCATCGGTTGTCCGGCATAGCCTTTTGCCTTCAGCCGTTTTGCCTTTTCTTCAGGAATATGAAGCCGGATCGAAGGATTTGTAAAAAACAGCTCGCCATGCTGCTCTTCAATCATGCCTTTGAAAAAGTTCATTCCGGGAGAGCCAATAAACCCGGCCACAAACAGGTTTGCCGGATAATGATAGATATCATGAGGCTTGGCCACTTGCTGAATTTCACCTTCATTCATGACGACAATCCGATCGCCCATCGTCATCGCTTCAGTCTGATCATGGGTGACATAGATAATGGTTGCTTCTAGCCGCTGGTGAAGCTTGCTGATTTCTGTCCGCATCGTCACTCTCAGCTTCGCATCCAGATTAGAAAGCGGCTCGTCCATTAAAAAGACCTTCGGTTCCCGCACGATAGACCTGCCGAGAGCCACCCTTTGCCGCTGGCCGCCGGAAAGTGCCTTCGGTTTTCTCTTCAGCAAATGCTCAATCTCCAAAATGTTTGCAGCTGCATGCACCCGCTCGGCAATTTCTTGTTTCGGCATTTTTCTGAGCTTTAATCCAAACGCCATGTTATCGAAAACTGTCATATGCGGATACAGCGCGTAGTTTTGGAACACCATCGCGATATCACGCTCCTTCGGCGGAAGGTCATTGACCCGTTCCCCATCGATAAAGAGGCTTCCTTCAGAAATGCTTTCCAGCCCAGCCACCATCCGCAGGGTTGTCGATTTGCCGCAGCCTGACGGCCCCACCAGCACCAAAAGCTCTTTATCTTTTACATCTAAATCAAAGTCCTTCACCGTTAATTGTGAATGATATGATTTTTTGACATGTTCAAATGTTAATGAAGCCATCAGAAAACGCCCCCTATCTTTTTTCTCCGTTATTTCGTCACTGGAAACAACTCGGTCTTTCTGTTATTTTTAGAGTAATCAATTCCCATATTTGCTATATTTCTAAAATAAAAAACGCAAATTTGTATTATAACGTCATAATACATTATAATATAAATAATAGCTTAAAAGGAGGCTACCCCTTGTTAAACAACGGAAGTTCAACACCTTTATACATTCAGCTAAAACAAATCATAACAGATGACATTAAAAAGGGCTTGTATTCCCCGGCTGCCAAGCTGCCCACAGAAAACGAGCTTTGCAGCAAGTATAATGTCAGCCGCATTACCGTCAGAAAAGCCATTCTCGATCTCGTCGAAGAAGGCTATCTGATCCGGCAGCAGGGAAAAGGAACGTTCGTTAAAAGCCCTAAATTGAAGAGAGAGCTGATTGCAGTAAACGGCTACTCTGAATTTATGGAATCAACCGGAAAAAAGCCGAAGCACCAGGTTCTGTCCCATGAAATCATTCCAGCATCGAAACCGATTGCCGAAAAGCTTCAAATTAATACCGAGAGCCCTGTCGTTGAATTAAAACGGATTTTATATAATGATGATCAGCCGCTCACCTTTGAAATCACGCATTATCCGCTGGAGCTGTTTCCTGCCATCAATACGTTTATTGCGGACGGCGTATCTATGCATGATATTTTGAAGCAGCAATACCAAGTTGTTCCCACTCACAATACGAAACTATTAAACGTTGTATATGCCCAGCAGGAGGAAAGCAAATACTTGGATTGCGATATTGGAGATGCACTGTTTGAAATCGATAAAACCGCATTTACCTCAAACGATCAGCCGATCTACTGCTCACTGTTTTTAATGCACACAAACCGTGTCACATTTACAATCAACAGTCCCTACACATAACAGGCATAAAAAACGAGACACTGCTTATAGTATTCTCGTTTTTTCACTGCTTCCCCCTTCCTCCAGGCGGTAGGGATAGCCGTAGCCGAATGCCCCGTACACTCCGCATGTTTTCGCAGCTGTTTCCGCTCCTTGGCGCAAAGCGTCCGCCATATCCTGCTTTTCACAGAAGGCAGTCAAAAATCCCGCGATAAATGAATCTCCCGCTCCGAGTGTATCAATTATATCAGCTTCCACAATCGGCTGATGATAGATTCGGTCTCCCGCAGACAGGATCGCCCCTTGCCCGCCCCGGGTCATACAAACGATTTTTACTCCGTACTCATGTGCCTTTTCGGCAAGCTGTCCGCACTCCGTCTCACTCAGATCGCTTCCTGAAAAGAACGCGTACGTCACATAAGGACAGACCTTTTTCAAATACTCATCCTCTCGATTTGTTGAAAAATCAAAAGAGACCGGAATCAGACCGCACAGCTGCGGCAAATCGTTCTCAAGCCTGCTGTACACACTGGTATGCAGCAGATCATGCCCGCTGATAAAAGATAAGTCCTTTTCCTGAAACACAAGACGGAGACGCGACTGGATGCCCCCCTTATTCGATCGGACAAAGATCCGGTCCCCCTGTTCATCAAGGGTAACGATTGCCATTCCGTTTTCCCCATGCGCCTGGCGAATAAAATCCGCGTTAACCTTCTCCAATTTCAGCACATTCAGCAGATGAGCCGCGGCTTCGTCATTGCCGACAATTCCGATATAAGAAGCCTCATGTCCAAGCCGTTTTGCAAGCACTGCGACATTTAAAGCGTTACCTCCCGGGTAGAATGTTTCTTGATCCTGATAGTAATCTACAACATTGTCTCCAACAGCAATTAATTTCATTGTGCTTCCTCCTTTATCCTTTTACGCTTCCGCTTGCAATCCCGCGGACAAAATATTTCTGCATAAATAAAAATAGAATAATAATCGGCGCAGCAGAAATCGTTAATCCCGCCAGCAAGACGCCCCAATCCGTCTGCAGTGCATCTCGGAACTGCATCAGCCCCGCCGGAATGGTCCGCAAATTCTCGTCATCTATGAAAATAATCGCAAACATAAACTCATTCCACGTATGGTAAGCCGTCAAAATGCCCGACGTCACTAAAATAGGCACACTCATTGGTAAGAAAATTCTGAAAAATACTCCAAAACTCGTACACCCATCTAAATAAGCCGCCTCTTCCAATTCTTTAGAAATAGAAAGAAAATAAGAGCGGATCAAAATGATGGTAAACGGAATCCGATAAGCCGCATAAGGCAATATCAAAGCCCAATACGTATTGTAAAGCCCCAGCGATTGAATAATGGAATAAAGCGGCACAAGACTGACCTGAGGTGTCAGCATCAAACCGCCAAGACAAAGCACCAAAAAGAACCCTTTTCCTTTAAACTCGAACCTCGAAAGCCCGTACGCTCCCCATGCGCTGATAAAGACAGTGATTACACATGTCAGCGCCGTCACGATCACACTGTTCATAAAATAAGAAGAAATTCCCTGATTCCAGGCGGACACAAAATTCTCCGGATGCCACGAAGACGGCAGCGACCAGCTGTTCTCAAAAATATCATCCGAGCTTTTAAAGGCGCTCATGACCATCCATAAAAGCGGATAAGCAATCGCGATAAGATAGAGAAACAGAAAAACCCACACAGACGTTTCTCCGATATACCATTTTCGCCTCGGCCTTCTTTTCACCTCGATGTGCCGGTCAGGCACAGGCTCTAATCTGAATGAATCTGTCTTCTTTTGAGGCAGCATCTGTTAGTCCTCCTTTCCGGTTTTAAAGAACTTCATTTGCATGAGCGACAAAGCAAGCGTAATGATTAACACAACAGTGGCAATCGCTGAAGCATAGCCCATCATATCCTTTGTAAAGGCGCTTTTATATAAGAACGTGCTTAATACCTCAGAAGCGTTCCCCGGTCCGCCGCCTGTCAAAATGTATGGTTCATTAAATACCGTAAAGGCGCCGGTCAGCGTCATGACCACCGCAACAAAAGACATCTCTTTCGTCTGGGGAATGGTAATGTGAAAAAACTGCTGAATTTTTCCCGCGCCGTCAAGACGCGCCGCTTCATACAGTTCATCCGGTATTTTTTGAATCGACACAATGTACAGCATTGCGATATAACCGACAGACTGCCACTGAGATACAAAGATGACAGAAAGCATAGCCGTGCTGTCATCCCCGAGCCATGCCCTTGTCAGCTGATCAAGACCAACCGCCTGAAGCAGCTGATTCAAAAGCCCCGTCTCAGGGTTGTAAATAAAATCAAACAAAAGCGCGATAACCGTCATCGAGATGACAACCGGCAAAAAGAAAACGGTACGAAAAAAAGGCGACCATTTTCTGACCAGCTTATCCTCAAGCACCGCCGCCAAAATTAAACCGCCAAACACCTGGCATACAATTGAGATCACTGCGTAGAGCACGTTATTCGTGAGGGCTTGATAAAAGACAGGATCACGAAATAATTCAACATAGTTCTTCAATCCGATAAACGTTTTTTCCGGAGAAAAAGAGCTCCATTGAAACAGACTGAGAAAGACATTCTCAAAAATCGGGATATAAACGAAAAGTAAAAAAACAAGAGCCGGCAGCAAAAACAAATAGGGGATTATTCTATTTTGATTGACCAAGGATAACTCATCTCCTTTATAAAAAGAAAAGGTGCGTCGCTTCACCTTTTCTTTGATTTATTCAGCTGATGCCCGCACTTGCTTGGCTGCTTTTTGGACGGCTTTCATGACCTGCTTCGGTGTCATGTCGCCGCCAAGCATTTGCTGGACGCTTGTTAAGTACACATCTGCGATTTCAACATCAACATCCATGTCGAACCACGGAACCATTGATTTGGCATCTACGATATGCTGAACGGCTTCACGCTGTATGGCTGTAGAATTTTCTTCGGTTGCCGTCCCTTGCACCGCACTGTATTTGCCGACGTCTTTGACGAGCTTTTCACCCATTTTTTTCGACGTCAGAAATTGCAAAAATTCCACTGCTTCCTTTGGATGTTTTGTTTTCGAGGAAATCATAAATCCTTCAGGCGCCCCCGTTAACGCTTCCGAAGATCCTTTTTGCCCGCTGATTTTAGGGAATGAGAACATCCCTAGATTCACTGGCTCAACCAGTTTGATTTCAGCAGTTTCCGCATATATCATCGCCGACTTTCCGCTCTTAAATTGCTGTCTCACATATTCATGGTCGACGGAGTTTACATGTTTATTGAAGTAAGGCATCAGTTCCTGCAGCTTTTCAAGTGCTTTCACATAGCCTTCATCGGTAAATTCACCCGTTTTGGCGTTATAGTCCTTTTCTCTTGTTTTTTCATCGACCAACCGCTGATTCAGCGTGCCGATATAATGTGAGATTGTCCAAGTCGCTTTTGTTCCGAAACTGATCGGTGTATAGCCATTTTCTTTCAGCTTCTTCGAGACATCGATGAGTTCATCCCAAGTCGCCGGGGGCTCTAGATTGAGCTTTTTAAATATGTCTTTATTATAGAAAAATGATTTAGCGTCCATTTGCCACGGCACGCCATATTGTTTGTTTTCATACGTAAATGGTGTAACTTGCGATTGAACGAGCTGTGATGACCAATCTGTATCATCTTTGTAGTAGGACGAGAGATCAAGTGCTTTCTTTCCTCTGATAAATTTAAAAGCAAACTCGTCACTCCATGAGAAGTAAATATCAGGAGGGCTGCTGGTTCCCAGCATAACTTTAATTTTATCTTTATAGGAGTCATTCAAAACCGCTTCAGTTTGAATGTCGATATCCGGATGCTCTTTCTCAAATTCCTTTACAACCTCTTCAAAATACCTTTTTTCCGGCTCCTTCGGCCATCTGTGGAAAAATTTCAATGTCACCTTTCCATCGGCTGAACTGCCCTGGCTCGAACAGCCCGCAATGGTGAGTATACTGACAGCTGCAATGATCAAAAATAAAAACATTTTCTTCAAAGGGTTGGCCTCCTCTGGACATTAGACTATAATGTTATATAACATTATAGTCTAATGCATAATGGTTCCTCTTTTTCAGATCAATACTCAACTTTCCACATGTATCTTCTATGAGATAAAGGATGATTTCTCGCTTCTGCCAAAGCGTCCGCATAGCTTCTCAGCACACGGTTAAGAACGAGCGGAGCAAGATAGCCTTTTACTGAATCGTCAATTGCAGTGAAGTCGTAAGATGCGGCATCGAGCACAGTCAGCTTTTTGCCATATTTTTTCGAGAAGGTAAGCGCCCGCTCTTCAAGAGGCCTTGTTTCATCTAAACCGAGCAGGATGATAAACGGCACGGATTCATCAATAATTTCGAACGGTCCGTGAAAATATTCTCCGGCATGAATGGCGTGGGAATGAATCCATTGCATTTCCATGAGAATGCAGATGCTGTAGGAGTAAGCGACACCGTAGTTTGCACCGCTTGCCATTGTATAAATGATGCTTTCTTTTTCATGTGTTTTTGCAAATTGCTGTGCGTTGTCAGCTTCCTGCTTAAGGGCTTCATCATACACAGCCTGCAATTGATCTAAACCTGCAATTGCTTTTTCAAATGTCGTATTGTTTTCTAATACCTGCAAAGTGCCGAAAACGATTTGATATAGAACACCATAGTTCGTATTGATCGCCTGCGCCTCATCACCCCAGTCATACTGGGCGACATATTGCGCTTCCTGTGCTAAAGGAGACTCCGGCTTATACGTCATTGCAATCGTAAGCGCGCCTTTGCTTCTCGCAAATGCAGCGGCTTTTACCGTTTCCGGGGTATTTCCCGAGTGCGAGCACAAAATGACAAGAGACTTTTCACCAAGCTGCACAGGGTTTCGCTGAATAAATTCATTAGAGCTGTAAAGGTCAGAGCTGATTGATTTTGACTCCCTGTCAAACACATATTTACTCGGATACATAATGGCCGAAGACCCTCCGCATGCGACAAAGAATACATGGTCGATGGTTTTTCCTTTCAAATCCTGCAAGAAAGCTTGAACCTCACGATTAACTTTTGCTGTGACCTGACTCAAATCCTTCACTCCTCGTTTTTATTATATAACGTTATATAACATTATATATTGTTATATTAAAGTCCAGAGATAAGAATGTCAATATTATTTTCTGAAATTTCTCATTAATTCACTCGAATAATAGACAAATATCTATCTGCGGAAAAATGCCCAAATGAAAAGCCAGAACTTAATATAAGCTCTGGCCTCGCTGTTCAATCCGCAGACTGACTTCTTATTTAAAAAATACCTTGTCTATATTATACTTCGAGTGCTGTGTATTGATGATATAGGTTTCATAAATTTCTCTTTCCATTGGATCTTCAACTACACATACTTCAATTTTATAAACTTCGTCCCTGTGATTTTTAATCGGTGAGACAGTGTCTTCAAAATGTTTCTTAATTCTCTGTCTTAACTTTCTGGCTTTACCGACAAATAGCAGTTCGTCATGAATGTTATAAAACATGAAGATGCCGCCTTTATCCCTTGGTATCTGGTGAAAGTCAATGAACCCGTAAATCGCCTTTATTTTCGGCTCGTTATCATTAGCTGACTGCTGTCGTTCAGTGATGGTGACATTCGGTGCGGGTATATCAATTTTTATCAAAATCAGTTCACGTCCTCTTTTTCATTAAAGATAAATGCTAACACAGACAGGAAAGAAAAGCTAGAACAGCTTTACTATATTTGTTTGTCATGCCTTTCATTATTATGCAAGCGCACAGGCAAGATCATAAGGGCTAAGGTCTATTTCTGTCTGCTTTCCGAGAACGAGCTTTGCGAGCTCTGAACCGAGAAACGGTCCCATCGTTAGTCCCGACGCGCCTAAACCGTTAGCGGCGTAAAGTCCTTGAACATTCGGCACGGCACCCACCACTGGCAGAAACCCCGGTGTAAACGGTCTGAAGCCCACTCTTGTTTCAATGACTGTGCTGTCAGCAAGCCCAGGGGCTGCGGCAAGTGCTTTGCTCAAGACTTCATGCTGTCCCCCTGCTGTCACACGCAGGTCTTTAAGATCGGCCTCATTTTCATGGGTGGCGCCTGCTACAATTCTGCCGTCATCAAAGGACAAAATATACTGGTCATTCGGCGGCATCACCACCGGCCATGATCCAGTATCTGCACTAGGAATTTCAAAATGCATAATTTGCGCCTTCTGAAAGGATACTTGAAAATGAATGCCCAGAGGCTTCATCAACTCATTGGCCCATGCCCCTCCAGTCACGATCACACTATCAGCCTCAAACTGCTGTTTGTCTGTTTGGACACCGGTGACTCTTCCGCTTTCAAAACACAAGGACGCATTTCCTTTTTCAATGACCGCACCATGTTTCTCTGCAGCATTCAAAAGCGACCGGCAAAGCGCCCTCCCGTTCACACGGGCGGCACCGCTGATATGAACCGATTCATAGCCATCAGCTAAAATGGGAAACAGCTTTTTCGTTTCACTCGCGGACAAACGGGTGATGTCACCGATCTCCGGCGCATGCTCGCGCCGCTTATACGCCCGCTCCTCCATCTTATCGAGCTTCGCCGCATCAGTGTGAATGCTGATCGCACCGACACGCTTGTATCCGGTGTCTGTTTCACCGTCCTCTTCCAGTTGCTTGATTAAATCATTATAGTATCGCGCTCCGCCTTTAGCGAGCTGATACCAATCCTGATTGCGTCGCTGCGAAAGCCAAGGGCAGACGATCCCTGCCGCCGCGTCTGTCGCTTGTCCCGGCTCATTCCGGTCAATCACCGTAACCCGGGCTCCTGATTTTGCGAGATGATAAGCCGTCGATGCACCTAGTATGCCTGCGCCGACGATGATGTAAGACTTCATATGGAAACACCTTTTCTTTTATAATATCTATTCATTTTACCAAATAGAGTGCTTTCCTTCGACCTTTAGCCCCAATATGGAAAAACCGCGAAGTTCGTCCAATCTCTTCACTCTCCTATCGAATATCCTGTCACTATCAACAGAGAAAGGATGATACCATGAGCGAAAATCGTCATGAAAATGAAGAAAACACAGACCGCAATACAGCAGTTGCAAAAGTCCAAAACAGCGGCAATTCAAATGTTGTGGTCAACGTGAATACTGATCAGGACCAGGCACAGGCACAGGCGCAGTCACAAGACGGGGAAGAGTAATGAACGAAAATATTATTCCTATCAACAGACATGCTGCGGAAATGCCCAAAAATGGCTCTGTTATTGAAAACAGCGGCAATTCGGAAGTCCATATTGATATTCACATTGACACAATGCCGATTGCCTTTGCCGCTTTATGCTCTGCATTAGCCGCAAAGCAGATGACAAAAGATGAATTCGACACAGCCTATGCTCAATTATTAGAGATGAACAGCAATTATACCAACAGAACATCTGTGGTGAAAGTTGTTAACCCCGAGACAACAGAAAACTGAGAAAGAACAATACCGTGCGTGCCCTCTCGGCCCACGGTTTTCTTCTGCATATAAAAAGGACGCGTCTGAAAACCAGTCGCGCCCTTTTTTATTAACATTAACCGATAGAACCTTCCATTTCGAACTTAATCAAACGGTTCATTTCAACTGCGTATTCCATTGGAAGCTCTTTTGTGAATGGCTCGATGAAGCCCATTACGATCATTTCAGTCGCTTCTTCTTCGGAAATGCCGCGGCTCATCAAGTAGAAGAGCTGCTCTTCAGATACTTTAGACACTTTCGCTTCGTGCTCTAATGAAATGTTATCATTTAAGATTTCATTGTAAGGAATTGTGTCTGAAGTAGATTTGTTATCCATAATGAGCGTATCGCACTCGATGTTGGAACGGGCGCCTTCCGCTTTGCGTCCGAAGTGGACGATTCCGCGGTACGTTACTTTTCCGCCTTGTTTTGAAATCGATTTTGATACGATTGTGGATGATGTGTTTGGTGCAAGGTGAATCATTTTCGCACCCGCATCCTGATGCTGGCCTTTACCTGCAAGAGCGATAGAAAGCGTCATACCGCGCGCGCCTTCGCCTTTTAAGATACAAGCAGGATATTTCATTGTCAGTTTAGAACCGATGTTGCCGTCGATCCATTCCATCGTTGCGTTTTCTTCACATACTGTACGCTTCGTTACTAGGTTGTAAACGTTGTTCGCCCAGTTTTGGATCGTTGTATAACGGCAGTAGCCGCCTTTTTTCACGATAATCTCAACAACCGCACTGTGAAGTGAGTTTGTTGTGTAAACAGGCGCAGTACATCCCTCAACGTAATGCACGCTTGCTTCTTCGTCAACGATGATCAGCGTACGTTCGAACTGACCCATGTTTTCAGAGTTGATACGGAAGTAAGCTTGAAGCGGTGTTTCAACCTTTACGCCTTTTGGCACGTAGATGAAAGATCCGCCGGACCAAACAGCTGAGTTCAGCGCCGCAAACTTGTTATCAGTCGGCGGAATCACTTTTGCCCAGTGCTCACGGAAAATGTCTTCATTTTCTTTCAGCGCGCTGTCTGTGTCTTTAAAGACGATGCCTTGCGCTTCAAGATCTTCCTTCATGTTGTGGTATACAACCTCAGATTCGTACTGAGCAGAAACACCCGCAAGGTATTTTTGTTCAGCTTCAGGAATCCCGAGCTTGTCGAATGTTTGCTTAATTTCTTCAGGAACTTCATCCCAAGAACGCTCTGAACGCTCAGACGGTTTTACGTAGTACGTAATTTCGTCAAAGTTCAGTGAGTTTAGATCTCCGCCCCATTGTGGCATTGGCATGTTGTAGAAATGTTCAAGTGATTTCAAGCGGAAATCAAGCATCCATTGAGGCTCTTCTTTCATGCGAGAAATTTCTTCTACGATTTCTTTTGTCAATCCGCGCTCTGAACGGAAAATGGAAACGTCCTTGTCGTGAAAACCATATTTGTATTCACCAATATCAGGCATTTTTTTAGCCATCCATTTTCACTCCAATCCTTTTAATTGCCGCCCTCTTCTTTAGCGACTCCTTTTTCAAGTGCCTTCCATGACAGGGTTGCACATTTAATACGGGCCGGGAATTTTGAAACGCCTTGAAGGGCTTCAATATCACCCAAATCTATAGAATCATCGTATTCTTTCCCTTGCATCATATCTGAGAAAATCTTAGACATGGAAAGGGCTGTTTCAATATCTTTCCCTTTAATCGCCTGAGTCATCATCGAAGCGGATGCCATTGAAATGGAACAGCCTTCCCCTTCAAATTTCGCATCTTCCACGATGTCTCCGTCAAGCTTCATTGTCAGTCTGATACGGTCGCCGCATGTCGGATTGTTCATATCCACGACGATGCTGTCATTCAAAACCCCTTTGTTGCGCGGGTTTTTGTAATGATCCATAATCACTTGTCTGTACAATGTATCTAAGTTTGCATTAAAAGACATTTGTAAAATACTCCTTTGTCTTTTGAAGAGCTTCCACAAGCTTATCAATCTCTTCCTCTGTATTATACAGATAAAAGCTTGCTCTCGCAGTAGCAGTTACATCCAGCCATTTCATCAGCGGCTGGGCGCAATGGTGACCGGCTCTGACAGCGATCCCTTCCGCATCAAGTACGGTTGCCACATCGTGCGGATGAACATCATCAAGATTAAATGTGATCAGCCCGGCACGCTCTTCCGGTCCGTAAACCGTCACGCCGTCAAGCTGACGGAAGCGTTCAAGCGCATAAGCTGCAAGCTTGTGCTCGTGGCGGGAAATCTCATCAAGGCCGATTTCTTCAAGAAAATCAATGGCGGCACCAAGACCGATTGCTCCAGCAATAATCGGAGTACCCGCTTCGAATTTCCACGGAAGCTCTTTCCAAGTTGATTCATAAAGCCCGACAAAGTCGATCATTTCACCGCCGAATTCGGCAGGCTCCATGTTTTCCAGCAGGGCTCTCTTTCCGTACAGCACACCTACTCCAGTAGGACCGCACATTTTGTGGGAAGAAAGCGCAAAGAAGTCGCAATCGAGATCCTGCACGTCAATTTTCATGTGAGGCGCGCTTTGTGCACCGTCCACCACAATGACAGCCCCATTGTCATGAGCGATTTTCGCCATTTCTTTTATCGGGTTGACCGTGCCGAGAACGTTAGACACATGAGAGACCGCAACAATCTTTGTATTGCTTGTGACCGTTGCTCTGACATCATCTAATGAAATCGTGCCGTCTTCCTGCAGCGGAATATATTTTAATGTGGCGCCAGTCGCTTTGACAGCCTGCTGCCACGGAATGATATTCGCATGATGCTCCATATAGGTGATGACCACTTCATCACCCGGTTTGAGGTTGGCGCGTGCATAGCTTATCGCCACCATGTTCAGTGATGTGGTCGTGCCTTTTGTGAAAATAATCTCAGCCATTGACTTCGCGTTAATAAACTTGCGGACTTTTTCACGCGCTCCTTCATAACCGTCTGTCGCTCTGGTTCCAAGCGTATGGACGCCCCGGTGAACATTGGAATTGTATTGGTTATAATACTTATCCAGTGTTTCAATGACAGCACGCGGCTTCTGGGAAGTCGCCGCGCTGTCGAGATAAACGAGATCATGTCCGTTCACTTGCTGATGAAGGATCGGGAACTGTTCACGAATATCTGTGATATTCATTACTTCACTTTCCTTTCGATAACAGAAACCAATTGTTTCTTAACGCCTTCAATCGGAAGTTCGTTAACTACCGGCGCAAGGAATCCGTAGATGACTAAGCGTTCTGCTTCTTCTTTCGAAATACCGCGGCTCATCAGGTAGTAAAGCTGAATAGGGTCCACACGGCCGACAGATGCCGCATGTCCTGCCGTTACATCGTCTTCGTCAATTAAAAGAATAGGGTTTGCGTCTCCGCGCGCTTTTTCGCTGAGCATCAGCACTCGGGATTCCTGTTCCGCATTCGCTTTAGAAGCGCCATGTTCGATTTTGCCGATTCCGTTAAAGATAGAAGAAGCGGAATCCTTCATCACACCGTGCTTCAAGATATATCCTTCAGAAGCTTTACCGAAATGAATGATTTGTGTCGTAAAGTTTTCTGTTTGCTCTCCTCTTCCGACAACAACCGTTTTCGTGTCGCCGTAAGTGCCGTCACCGTAAAGGTTTGTTGTGTTTTCGGAAATGGTGTCGCCATCGTTCATGAGGCCGAGTGCCCACTCGATTTTGCTGTCGCGTCCGCGCGCAGCACCACGGCGGTTGACATAAGTTGTCACGCCGGAAGACAGAGTATCCACCGCACCGTATGTCACACTGGCATTATCACCTGTGATAACCTCACTGATAATATTGAATACAGCATCTTTCGGGTTAACCGTGCTGATGTAGTTTTCTACATACGTTACTGAGCTATGGTCTTCCGCCACAATCAATACGTGGTTGAATAGAGCTGTATCGTTGCTCTCGTGGACATAAACAGCCTGAACCGGCGTCTCCACCTGAACATTTTTCGGAACATATAGGAATGCCCCTCCGTTCACAAGAGCTGCGTGAAGTGCGGTTAATTTATGCTCATCAACCTTCACGCCGTCTTTCATAAAGTATTTCTCCACTAAGTCGCTGTGCTCGCGTGCAGCAGTCAAAATATCAGTAAAGATGACGCCTTTGTCTTTCAATTCCTGAGAAAGAGAAAGGAATGCAGGCGTCTGATCACGCTGAACATATAACGTTTTATCTTCGTTTTCAACATCGATCAGCGCTTTTGCTTCATCAGTCAAATCCTCTAATGAAGAAAGCGGCTCATTATCAACTGTATGCTTCGCGAAGTTCGTGAAGTTCCAGTTTGTAATTTTTGTTTTGTCAGGCTTCGGCATCGGCAGATCCTCAGCTTGTTCAAGAGCCTGTAAGCGCAGGTTTTTCAGCCAGGCAGGTTCTTGATGCTTTTCGGAAAAGCTTTTGAGATACTCCTGATCTACGGATAGTTTTGTATCTAGTGTCATATTAATCCCCCTAACGCTTACGCTTCTTGGCCTACAGTTTCGTCTTCAATGCCAAGTTCTTTTTTGATCCAGTCATAACCTTCTGCTTCAAGACGCTGTGCAAGCTCTGCACCGCCGGATTTCACAACGCGGCCTTGCATCATAACGTGAACAACATCAGGAGTGATGTAGTTTAACAGGCGCTGATAGTGAGTGATCATCAGGCAGCCGAAGCTTTCGTTGCGCATTTTGTTGATCCCTTTTGATACAACTTTCAGAGCGTCAATATCAAGACCTGAGTCGATTTCATCAAGGATGGCGATTTTCGGTTCAATCATCATTAATTGAAGAATTTCGTTGCGTTTTTTCTCCCCGCCTGAGAAGCCTTCGTTGAGGTAGCGCTGAGCCATTTCAGGGTCCATTTCTAAGAATTCCATGTTTTCGTCCATTTTGCGGATGAATTTCATAAGAGAAATTTCATCGCCTTCTTCTCTGCGCGCGTTGATCGCAGAACGAAGGAAGTCGGCATTTGTCACACCGCTGATTTCACTTGGGTACTGCATTGCAAGGAACAAACCTGCCTGCGCACGCTCGTCCACTTCCATCTCCAGTACATCTTTGCCGTCAAGCGTGATGCTGCCTTTTGTTACTTCATATTTAGGATGCCCCATAATGGCAGCTGACAGAGTTGATTTACCAGTACCGTTCGGTCCCATTACCGCGTGGAACTCTCCGCCTTTTATTTCAAGGTTTACACCTTTTAAGATCTCTTTCCCTTCGATTTCAACGTGAAGATCTTTGATCGTTAATGTTGAAGCAGCCATATCTATACCTCCAAAAATATATAATCATTATTCTCATTTTATTCTCATTCTAATTTTATAACAAATGAAAAGTAAATACAACTTTTTATCGTGCCTTGCACATTTCTCAAGTTTAACAAAGTTCAGCACTTTATTAAAGCAATTGAAAAAGAAAAAGAGTGGATTCCCACCCTTTTTTTAAAGACCGATTTTCTCATTAAGCTCAGCAGAATACCGCTTGCATTTTTTATATTCAAGCTCTCTCTGCCGCTCAACTTCCATTCTTGTATCCAGCCGGCGTCCGTATTCCTCGTATCCGATTCCATGAGACAGCTGCATCGCTTTTTCCATTTCTGACGTATAATCGAGGTCCAGTCTGTCCTGGCTGCTGCAAATAATGAATCAATCCCTTCATTTATTTACTGCTATTGTATCAGCTCCAAGACCGATGCTGCAAAATGGATATGGCTTGATATAACATCGGATGAGACGAAAGGACCCTTTGAGTTAAAATGAGAATCGTTTTTCGGAATATTCCTTCTTCTAATGCGTAGTGTTTCCAAATTCCTCTATGCACTGCTGGACAACTGTCACACCTTGGCTTAGAGCAGCTCCGCCTCCGAATGCCGCTGCCACACTGACTGCTTCGAGAATGTTTTCTTCTGTCGCTCCCTCATCAAGACAGCCTTTTGTGTGATAGATCATGCAATATTCATCCTGAGCATTGATGGCGATTCCGAGGGCGATCAGCTGTTTTTCTCTTTCAGTCAGAGAATTGCCGGCAAAGCATTGTTCAGTAAACTCGTTAAACTTTCTTCCCATTAGCGGCATCTTTTGTTCAAATGTGCCTAAACCTAATTTATACTGTTTTAGCGCGTCCTGCATGCTTCCTCTGTCTTGATTCAAAGAAAATCCCTCCATCTGTTTAACATTCCTTTTTATTATGAACAGCTTTTAGGAAAATACCCGAAAAAAACCCCGGATTTCTCATCCGGGGTTTCATTCTTATTCAGAGACTGGGAGAACAGCTCCATCATATTTCTTCTCGATGAAGTCTTTAATCTTTTTAGAGTGAAGAACTTCCATCAGCGCTTTGATTTTTGCAGAATCCTCTTCGCCATCTCTTACTGCAATGATATTGGCGTAAGGGTTATCTTTTGTTGATTCCACTTCAATCGCGTCTTTTTTAGGATTTAATTTATTTTGGATCGCGTAGTTCACATTGATGAAGGCCGCGTCTCCTTCTTTGTTTTCATATGCTTTTGCCGTTAATTCAGGCGCTACTTTTTTGAACTGAAGGTGTTTCGGGTTTTTCTTAATGTCTTTCAGTGTTGCATCGACTGTCTCCACTTTGGAGTCAAGTGTAATTAATCCTGCATTCTCAAGCATTGCAAGCATACGGCCTTGTTCAGCAACGTTATTTGTCAGGATAATTGTCGCACTGTCGGGAAGCTCTTTTAATGATTTATATTTTTTAGAATAAATACCGAATGGCTCTAAGTGAATCGCACCGGCATTCACAAGTTTATAATCTTTGTTTTCTTTCATTTCTTGCTCAAGGTAAGGAATGTGCTGGAAGAAGTTTGCATCCACTTCTTTATCAGCTAAGGCTTTGTTGTACATTTTGTAATCACTAAGCACTTTCACTTTCAGTGTGTAGCCTTTTTCTTTTAACAATGGTTCAGCTTCTTTTAAAATTTCTGCATGCGGTGTTTTTGTAGCTGCAACAACAATTTCTTTCTTGCCGGATTCAGCGTTATTAGAACCGCAGGCAGCCATAACTCCTGCAAATACAAGTAGTAATGCACCCAAAAATAGCTTTTTCAAAGTAAATCCTCCCTTATCGTTTATCTATTATATTTGTTATGACATCACCGATCATTTGAATAATGAAAACGATAATTAAAATAAATACAGTAGCAACGAAGGTAACATCAGTATTATTAGACTGATATCCTTCTACATATGCAAGGTTTCCAAGTCCTCCTGAACCGATGGCGCCCGCAATGGCTGTTGAGCCGATCAAAGCAATGGCCGTAACCGTGATCCCAGAAATAAGGGCCGGCATGGATTCCGGGAGCAGCACTTTGAAAATAATAGTTGATGTCTTGGCTCCCATTGATTTCGCAGCTTCGATGACACCCTTATCTACCTCACGCAGCGCAATTTCAGCGAGCCGCGCGTAAAACGGGGCTGAGCCGATGACTAACGCCGGCAGTGCCGCGTTCGGCCCTAAGATGGTGCCGACTAAAAACTTCGTAAAACCTAGTAATAAAATAATTAAAATGAGGAACGGAATAGACCTAAATACATTGACAATAGCCGCAATTACAGTGTTGACTGCTTTGTTCTGCCAGAGGCTCCCTTTGCTTGTGAGAAAGAGCAGCAGGCCGAGGATCACCCCGATGACAAAGGCAAAAACCAAGGAGATCAGCGTCATATAAAGCGTTTCGTATGTCGCGTTCCATAATTCAGTTACATCAACGTTCGGGAAGTATTTTTCAAACATTCGTGATCACCTCTGCTTTCACCTGTTTGTCATTAATAAACCGGATCACGTTTTGCACTTCTTCCTCGTCACCGTCAATATGGATAAACAATGAACCGTATGCCCCGTCCTTCGTCTGCGAGATTTTCCCCTGCAGAATATTGACGCTGACATTGAAGTTTCTGATCATCTCTGTAATCAGAGGCTGTTCAGCTGAATCACCGACAAATGTGAGCTGAACCGTTGTTCCTGACGCTTTTTCGTCAAGAAGATGCTGAAGTGTTTCTTTTGTTTCTTCAGGCTCAGTCACCTGCTGAACAAACCGTTTTGTCATGTCTTCCTTTGGATTCTTGAAGACATCGAGAACTTCTCCTTCTTCAACAACCTTTCCGTTTTCCATAACAGCGACTCTGTTGCAGATTTTGCGGATGACGTGCATTTCGTGTGTGATCAGCACAATCGTCAAACCGAGTCTTTCATTAATATCGGACAAAAGATCCAAGATTGAATCGGTTGTTTGCGGATCTAAAGCTGATGTCGCTTCATCACAAAGGAGAACCTTCGGATTGTTTGCGAGCGCTCTGGCGATTCCGACCCTCTGCTTTTGTCCGCCGCTCAGCTGAGACGGGTAAGATTTCTCTTTTCCTTCTAAACCTACCAGTTTAATCAGTTCATTGGCACGCTTGATCCGCTCGCTTTTTTTCACCCCGGCAATTTCTAAAGGAAACATGATGTTATCTCTGACAGTTCGCGACCAGAGCAAATTGAAGTGCTGGAAAATCATACTGATGTCATGGCGCGCTTTTCTTAAATTGCGTCCGTTTACTTCATTAATCTTCGTTCCCGCCACTTCCACGATTCCTGAGCTTGGTTTCTCAAGTCCGTTCAGCAGACGGATTAAGGAACTTTTACCAGCTCCGCTATATCCTATAATTCCAAAAATCTCACCTTTTTTAATGGAAAGCGAGACATTTTGGACAGCATTGACATCTCCATGTTTCGACTTATACACTTTTGAAACATCCTGAAGATTGATCAAAGCGATCACCTGCCTTAACACTATTCTAAGAAATCTTCCGGTTTTTTCTGCAAAAGAAAAGCCTTTCTGCACACTTGAGCAGAAAGGCTTATATAAAACGCCTTTCTCTCATCTTTCAAAGCTTAACGCTTCGTGTGAATTGGCACCATTTCAACAATGTTGATGGTTGCCGGGCTTCATAGGGCACTTCCCTCCACCTCTCTTGATAAGAGAAATATATAGTCTTTTTCGTCCGGAAATTCTTAATGTAGAATAGCATGGCGAATCATAAAATGTCAATAAAATAAATGATGTAAACTTTTACTATTATAATAATTTGCTATTTTTTAATTCTTTAGAATCCTCTGAAAAAAACCGTTTGTCAGCCAAAGAATGGCTTCCAGCTTTAACAGCGCTCTGAATGAACCCTTTACCTTTAGGCTTCCGCTCTGGATCAGGTGCTGAAGGGAAATGTCTCCATGCAAAAGATGAATGATTTCTGTTTGGTTTCCATAAAAGGTCAGGTTGGACGTTTGGGGCGGAGAAATTTTTGTCATTTCTCCCTGTTCGTTTATTGAGACGGTTAAGGCTTCTGTTTCTCCTTGGAAGGTAATGAGCAATGTCGAAGCGTTCAAAAGGGGTTTTAAAAACAAATGCTGTAAATCATCTTCTAAAACTTCCGCTTTCTCCATTTGTACAACCTCCTAGTTTGTTGGTCATACATACACATTTCTCTCTTCAGCGCAAGAACCCCTTTATAAAACGAACGACAAATTCATTGGAATGCGCCGAGAAAAATGTCATAAATGAGATGCAGAAGATGATTTTTGTTTGATCAGCTCATATAAATAAGAAACGGAATGAAACGCATACCCTCTTTCAATTACTTTTCCGTCCTTAAACAGCAGAAAACAAGGGACGCTTTCAATTTGATATGCTTTAGCAAACACCGGAGAATAATTGAGATTATTTTTATAGAAGGCGACAGACGGGAGCATGTCTTCGACGACCGTCAGCATTTTGCTTGCCAGCTGGCAGGTACCGCAAAACGGAGTATATAAATATAGGAGATACACATCATCAGTAATGTGTTCAAGCTCTTGTTCTTGGAGTTCTTTCACGCTATAACACCTCAGGTCTTTCTTTCAAGAAAATTCGTATGGACATTCAGATTCGCGCTCAGTAATACAGATGCTATATGGTGTCTGGGCGCCGCCTCCACTTCCTTATAGGCTCTGTCGATATATAAATGGTAGGCTTCATTAAATTCCCTTTTCAGCTGTTTTCTCAATTTCTCGCCTGATTCATCGGCATCAACCAAAATATAGACGTCCTTCTCGTAAAGCTCGTCTGCCAATTCTTCCAGCTTCAGCTGGCTGATTGTTCCGTTTGTACAGATAATGCGCACTGGCTCATTCAGGACGCTTTCGATCTTTTCTTTATCTGATTTCCCTTCAACAATCATGACTTTTTCCAGTTCGTCCATGTTCATATGCTTCACCTGCCGCGTCAAATTTGAAACGTTCAGATTGTAAAAGAAGGCAGTGAAATTCACCGCCAACATCAACACCAGCCGCTTTCGTAGTCACAATCAACATATTTCTGATCGTCTCCTGAAACCACGTCGGCTGTTTTATAAAATTTTTCATTTTCATAGGTAAAGCCGGACTTTAGCTCATATTCATTCATGCCTGTCATTTGGCCGATCATCTCATCTTCATGATATAACGAGAGCCGGCCATTTTGAAAGCGGCCTGTCACATCATTGGTGACATCGAGCTTTTGTTTGCTGAAAGCCATATTGGACACCTCCCATAGCGTTAGCGTATCCAATTGCCTGCTCAGCTATCCAGTTTTAGTCTTGTTGTGTCATCTCTTCGTATTGCTCTGCTGTCATTAGTTTTTCAATTTCAGACGCGTCAGACGGTTCAACGACGATCATCCATGCTTTTTCATACGGAGATTCGTTGACGAATTCCGGGCTGTCATCAAGATCCTCGTTTACTTCCACTACAGTTCCGTTAATCGGTGCGTAAAGCTCAGATACCGTTTTTACGGATTCTACACTTCCGAAAGGCTCGTCCGCTTTGATTTCAGCGCCGACTTCAGGAAGCTCAACAAACACGATGTCACCGAGCTCGGACTGGGCAAAATGGGTAATGCCGATTTTGGCTTTTTCTCCTTCAACTTTTACCCACTCGTGTTCTTCTGAGTAACGCAAATCTTTAGGTATGCTCAATTGAATCCCTCCATTTTTTACAGCACTATAATAAGAAGATACCACACTTTTCAAAAAAAATTTACATTATGACCAGTTTTCTTCAAATTGATCTTCTTTAAAGCCGACTGTCACTTTTTCGCCGTCTGTTGTGAGTGGGCGCTTAATCAGCATTCCGTCTGAAGCCAGCAGTTCAAGCTGTTCGTCCTCTGACATGTGATACAGCTTTTCTTTCAGATTCAGTTCACGGTATTTCATGCCGCTTGTGTTGAAGAATTTCTTTACATCCAGCCCGCTTTTTTCATAAAGCGATTTTAGCTCCTCTTTGCTTGGAGGCTGCTCTGCAATATGTATTTCGTTGATTTCTTTTCCATGCTCTTCAAGCCATTTTTTCGCTTTGCGGCACGTTCCGCATTTAGGGTACCAGTAAAAAGTTAACGACATCTTCTTCCCCCTCAATAAAATAATCGAGGTTATTTTAACACAGTTTGTTTTAAAAACCTAAAACAGTGCTTCATAAAAAAAGAGCTCCGGATGTGCGGAGCTCCTTGGGACTCAGACAATATATTTTTCAGCCTCGAACACACCCGCTGCCGCTTCACGTTTTTTCCGAATGACATTTTTAGGCGTCACGCGTGTCAGCTTGCGGAGGGCCGAGAGCATCATACGGAGAGAATCTCCTTCTTCCATTGCAAGTAAAGATTCTTTCGCATGGGCTTCAATTTCATTGAAGGCTTCTTGAACGAAAATTTCTGTGTACAGCAGCTTTTGCGCTGCTTTATCGCTTCCTTGCGCGGCAATCGCCTTTTCCGTTCTGAGCACCGCTGATTCCATTGCATATACATTGCTGACAATATCAGCAACGTTTACAAGGATTTCTTGTTCGCGATCGATCGCTTTTCCGTATTTTTGCGCAGCTAGACCCGCGGCGAACAGGGCGATTTTTTTGGCTTGCTTGACGATATATTTCTCTTGCTCTAATACGCCGGTGCCGGGCTCCTCAGGCATGAGCATCATGAGTTCTTCTTGAAGCGCCTGTGCTTTTTCAAAAAGAGGCAGCTCGCCTTTCATTGCTTTCTTCAGGAAGGTGCTTGGCACGATTAACCGGTTAATTTCATTGGTTCCTTCGAAAATCCGGTTGATCCTGGAATCCCGATAGGCTCTTTCCACTTCATACTCCTGCATAAATCCGTAGCCGCCGTGAATTTGCACACCTTCATCAACAATATAATCAAGCGTTTCAGAGCCAAACACTTTGTTGAGAGAGCATTCTATGGCGTATTCGGCAATGGACTTTGCTATTTGCCTTCCATCCTTTTGGTCTTCAGCTGTGAACTGGCTCATATTGTCTTCAAACAGCCCGACGGTTCTGTACACGGAGCTTTCCATTGCGTACAGCCTTGATGCCATCGTCGCAATTTTTTCCTGTGTCAGCGAAAAGCCTGCGATCGGCGTTTTAAATTGGCGGCGCTGGTTTGCGTAAGCGGCGGACAGCTCGATCACCCGTTTTGACGCGCCGATCGTTCCTACTGCCAGCTTGTAGCGGCCGATATTTAAAATATTAAAGGCGATAACATGCCCTTTGCCGATTTCTCCAAGAAGGTTTTCCTTCGGCACCTCAGCCTGATCTAAAATGAGAGTTCTCGTCGATGAACCTTTAATTCCCATTTTCTTTTCTTCAGGTCCGGTTGATACGCCAGGAAAATCTTTTTCTACAATAAAAGCAGAGAACTTTTCGCCATCCACTTTTGCGTAAACCACAAAGACATCGGCAAAGGCTGAGTTGGTAATCCACTGTTTTTCCCCGGTTAATACGTAATGTGTTCCTGCTTCATTCAGCACCGCGGTCGTTTTTGCGCCTAACGCATCAGATCCGGAACCTGGCTCAGTCAGTGCGTACGCAGCGATTTTTTCCCCTGAAGCCAAATCAGGGAGATATTTTTTCTTTTGTTCTTCCGTTCCAAAGAAGACGATCGGCAAGGAACCGATACCGACATGCGCACCGTAAGAAAGTGAAAAGCTTCCCGCCCGCGAAAATTTTTCAGTGATCAGCGCCGAGCTGATTTTATCAAGGCCCAGCCCGCCGTATTCCTCGGGAACATCGGCACCTAGAAGGCCGAGTTCTCCCGCTTTCTTTAAAAGCCGGACGGAATGTTCAAATTGATGGTTCTCAATTTCATCTATATGCGGCAGAACGTCTTGTTCAATGTAATCCTCCGTTGTTTTCGCAATCATTTTATGCTCGTCGGTGAAATCCTCCGGTGTATACATCTGATCATATGTGACTTCCTCTATTAAGAAGCCGCCGCCTTTTTGTACTTCAGCCGTTTTTCTCGTCATTTGTTTTTCCCCCTTTAGCATAGTTCAAATACGCCGGCTGCTCCCATCCCGCCGCCGATACACATTGTGACGACTCCAAATTGCTCGTTTCTCCGTTTCATTTCGTGAATCAGTGAGAGTGTAAGCTTTGTGCCCGTACATCCAAGCGGGTGCCCGAGTGCGATAGCGCCTCCATTGACATTCACTTTCTCCTCATCAATCCCCAGCTCCCTGATGACTTGGATGGCTTGTGATGCAAACGCTTCGTTCAATTCGAACAGCCCAATGTCCTGCAGTTGAAGCCCGGCAAGCTTCAGTGCACGCGGAATGGCTTCGACGGGTCCGATGCCCATGACTTCCGGCGGCACCCCGCCAACGGCAAAGGAACGGAATTTGACAAGCGGCGCAAAACCAAGCGCATCCGCTTTTTCGCGATCCATCAGCATGACAGCCGCCGCCCCGTCACTAGTTTGCGAGGAATTTCCGGCAGTGACTGTTCCGTCAACGGAAAAGGCCGGGCGCAATGTGGCTAAAATATCTGCTGTCGTTTGCGGGCGTACACCTTCATCCTGAGAAAAAACAGTATGTTTTTCCTGAGGCTTATGGTTTTCGCCGATTTCTGTCACTCTGACTTCGACTGGGACAATTTCATCTTTAAATTTCCCCTCTGCAAGAGCTTTGGCAGCTTTCTGGTGACTGCGCACTGCAAAAGCATCCTGATCTTCACGGGAAACGCCGTATTTTTTCGCAACCTGTTCTGCTGTGTGTCCCATGCTCATGTAATACTCCGGCGCTTTTTCGGCCAATGTGAGGTTCGGACGGGTCACATGCCCCATCATCGGAACCTGTGACATGGATTCTGCTCCGCCTGCAATGGCTGTATCATAAGCGCCAAGCATTATTTTTTCTGCCGCATATGCGATGGACTGAAGACCTGAGGAACAGTAGCGGTTGACTGTAATCGCCGGCACCGTATATGGCAGACCCGCAAGCGCGCCGATATTTCTGGCCATATTGAGCCCCTGTTCCGCTTCAGGTGTCGCACAGCCTATAATTAAATCGTCAATATTGCCCTCGTAACCGCCTGCTCGTTTCAGCGTTTCTTTCACGCAAATGGCTCCCAAATCATCCGGGCGAACGGTGGCCAATGATCCTTTTTTCGCTTTCCCAACCGGTGTTCTTGCTCCTGCCACAATGACTGCCTCTTTCATAAACTCCCTCCTAGTTCCGTAAAGGTTTGCCTTTCACCAGCATATGCTGCATTCTCGCCTGAGATTTCGCCTCGCCTGCCAGACTTAAAAACGCTTCTCTCTCAATTTCTAATAAATACTCTTCATCCACCTCTGTACCGAACGGCACTTTTCCGCCGGCAATCACAAAAGCGAGTTTTTTTGCAATTTTCATATCATGCTCAGATAGGTAGCCGGACAGCCTCATTTGCTCTGCACCGAGCAGAAGCGCGGCATAGCCTGTTTCCCCCGCCACCTTGACCTTTTCTTTTACAGGCGGCCGCCAGCCGGTATCGTATAAAGAGGCGGCTAGCTGCTTTGCATCGTACAGGAGGTGATCCTGGTTAGTGCTGATACGGTCAGCCTCTTTTAAAATATTCAGTTCCCGTGCCTCTTGGGCGGAAGTTGACACCTTAGCCATTGCAATCGTTTCAAAAGTTTTTATGGCCGCATTCATCGGATCAAGACCGCGGCGAAGATGATTGATGTACAGTTCTTTATTGCCCCCTCCGCCAGGGATAAGGCCGACTCCTGATTCTACAAGTCCCATATAGGCTTCGCTTGCCGCTTGTATCCGTGCAGCAGGGAGACACACTTCCGTCCCTCCGCCGAGCGTCATGCCGAATGGAGCGGCAACAACAGGTTTCGTGCTGTATTTGATGTTCATCATTGTCTCTTGAAAACGCCGTATCACCAAATCAACTTCCATAAAGTTGTCATCCTGCACTTCCATTAAGACCATGGCAAGATTGGCGCCTACGCAGAAATTTTTTCCTTGATTGCCGATGACAAGCCCTTTGTAATTCCGCTCTGTTTCTTCCAATGCTTTGTTGATCATTTGAATGATGTCGAGCCCGATGGCATTGCTTTTCGAGTGAAATTCCAGAAGCGCTACATCGTCACCAAGATCGATCAAGCTCGCTCCGCTGTTTTTCGCAATGACGCCGTTTGTTTCTTTAACTGACTGTAAATGGATGCGTTTCTTGTTTTCTTTTACGGCTCTGTATTCGCCGCTTTCGTAATAAAGCACTGTTCCGTTTTCTCTGATGTAAAAGGTTTCATTCCCTTTGTCCAGCATATCTTTTATCCAGCCAGGAATCTCCGCTCCAAGCTGTTCAAGCTTTTCCGCCGACTGTCTGAGACCGATTGCGTCCCAGATTTCGAATGGCCCCAGTTCCCAGCCGAATCCCCATTTCATAGCTTGGTCAATTGCATGAATATCGTCTGCGATTTCTCCGAGCAGCTGGGCTGAGTAAAGCAGCGTTTGCGACGTAATATTCCACAGCAGCCGGCCAGCCCTATCTTCCGAATAAATAAGCGCTTTCATTTTGGCTTTTGTCCCTTTAGCCTGTTTTGCCGCTTCAAGAGCCGGCGTTTTCATCTTTGTCCGTTCTCCGTAAGTAAGCGTCATCGGGTCAAGCTCATAAATCGTTTTTCCTTCTTTTTTATAAAAGCCTTGACCGGATTTGCTTCCGATCCAGCCGTTTTGCAGCATGTCATTCATGAAGTCAGGCAGGCGAAATGCTTCTTTTTCGTCTCCCTCTGCTTTGTCATACACGTTACGGGCGACGTGGGCAAAAGTATCGAGGCCGACAACATCCAGCGTTCTGAAGGTTGCGCTTTTCGGTCTTCCGATCAGCGGGCCTGTGATGGAATCGACTTCTCCGACCTGATAGCCTCCTTTCAGCATTTCTTGAACTGTAATGAGAAGTCCGTACGTCCCGATTCGGTTTGCGATAAAATTTGGTGTGTCCTTTGCTGTGACCACACCTTTGCCGAGGACATTTTCACCGAAGGATGTCATAAACGCCAGGATGTCAGGATCAGTTTCCTTAATCGGAATGATCTCCAGCAGCTTTAAATATCGCGCCGGGTTAAAAAAATGCGTTCCGAGAAAATGAGCTTTAAAATCATCAGACCTGCCTTCAGCCATCGCCTGCACTGAGATGCCGGACGTGTTGCTCGAGACGATGCTGCCCGGTTTCCGATGCTCATCCACGAGAGAGAAAATCTTCTTTTTGACCTCAAGATTTTCGACAACGACCTCAATAATCCAATCAGCTTCCTTCAGCTTCTCGACATCATCTTCTAGATTGCCGGGAGTAATATAAGCGGTGTTTTGTGCTGACGTAAGAGGGGCGGGTTTTTGTTTCAGCAGCTTTTTCACCGCAGATCTGCTCAGCCTGCTGCGCACCTCTGGACTTTCCTTGGTCAGCCCCTTTTTCTCCTCTTCCTTCGTTAAATCGTTCGGCACAATATCAAGCAGCAGGACCGGAATTCCGATGTTAGCCAAATGCGCAGCAATACCGGAACCCATAACCCCCGATCCTAAAACGGCTGCTTTTTGAATGTGTTTGTGCATGAGACATCCCCCTTGAGCGTTGAATGAATAATCATTCATTTTTTGGTCAAAAAAAATGGAAACCCGTTTCTTCTTTCATCATAAAAGATTTTTGTTTCGACTTCAATAGCTAATTTGTTATTTTTTTGTATGAAGCAGATAGAAGACGGGAAACTTAAACCCGGAGGTGAAGGGAATGGTGAGAGAGAAAAAGAACCCGTCTTCAGCAGCAGTAAGCGCGGCGAGCGTAAAAGGAGATGCCGGTCCGACACAGCATTACGGCGGCGGAAAACGGACAAGCCAAAATCAGCAGTATAAGAAACATAACATGGAACAATAACAATGCAGCCCGCGTCCCGCGGCTGCTTTCACTTTTTGAAAATCCCTTTTAACACAAAAGCCGCATTAGCGGGTCTTTCGGCGATTCTTCTCATAAAGTAACTAAACCAATCGGTTCCATACGGGACATATACACGCATCTTGTACCCTTCCTTCACGAGTTCCTTCTGCCGCTCCGGCCTGATGCCATAAAGCATTTGAAACTCAAATTGGGACAACGGGATATGATGCTCGGCAACGAGTTTCTTCGTAAACGCAATGATGTCATCATCGTGTGTAGCGACGGCAGTATAGTTCCCGCTCAGCAGCTGCAGTTTAATCAAGCTCTGGAAGTGAAGGTCTGTTCCTTTTTTATCAGGGAACGCAACAGCCGCAGATTCCTTGTAAGCGCCTTTGACGAGTCTGAGATTCGGCTTCAGATCGTGCAGCTTACGGATATCTTCTGCCGCCCGGTAAAGATACGCCTGTATCACCGTACCCAGCATGTCAAATTCCTGCTTGCACTGCCTGTAGATGGCAAGTGTCTGTTCATAATGTGAGTAGTCCTCCATATCGATCGTCACAGCCACGCCATTTTCCTTCGCAGCAGATAAAATGTCACGCAAATGTGAAACCGCCAGCTCTTCTGAAATATCGAGCCCCAATGACGTCAGCTTAAGGGAAAGCTCGGAATCTAACCGATGTTCGGCAATCGCTTGAATGGCCTTCTTGCATTCTGCCGCGACTCGACTTGCTTCTTTTTGTGTAGCCGCATACTCGCCTAAATAATCAATGGTTGTGCACAAACCGGATCGATTCAGCTTTTTAATGGTCCGAACTGCCGATTCAATCGTGTCCCCCGCGACAAATCTCCGCGCCCCCAGCCGTGATCCGTATGCTTTGGCAAGTTTGGTGAGCGTTTTATTTTGAGATAAGAATAAAAACATATGTCTCAACATCCAATTCCTCCTGACGATACAGCCTTCTTCAAAACACCTGTATATAACTCCCATACTGAAGGAAACATAAAATGAATAGAACGCAAAGGAGGATTACAATGAACAATCAGCAGCAATCTCAAATGCCGCCCTCTGTCATTTCAACAAAGGATCATTTGTATCTGAATGACATGCTGAACTGGAATCTGCTCGCGATGAAAAAAGCGCATTTTATGGCGCAGCAGTGCCAGGATCAAACATTAAAACAAGAACTAGACCGCGTCGGACATATGCATCACGATCACTATCAAAGAATTTTAAAGCACCTGCAGCCAGGCCAGCAGCAGTCCGGCTACATCCAATAAGGAGGCGCCAAAATGAATCAGCAAAATCAGAAAATCAGCAACCCGCAAACACCTGTGCCGACTACCTCAGAAATGAATGACAGAGATTTCGTCAATGAGCTTTTGACAACAGAAAAATACATGACCACTGCGTATTGCACTGCTCTGCACGAGTTCAGCCATGAATCTCTCTATCAGGATATTCAAACCATTTTTGATGAGTCACAAAAAGCGCAAAGAAAACTGTATGATCTCATGTTCCAATATGGGTGGTATGCTGTTGAAGCAGAGGACGCCCAAAAGCTGCAGCAATCCTATCAAAAGTTCCAGCAGACCATTCAGCAGCAGTCTCCTTATCAGCAATAAAGTTTATCAATCAGATCAGCAAAAGGGTACGATGTGCTTTACTGGCATCTATCCTTTTTTTGTGTGTAAAATCAGTTGACTTTTTATTAACACTTATTTATATTTAATAAGCATTAACTATTTTAATGCATTAAATATAAACAATAGTTATATTAAAGAGGAGAAATGAAGATGAAGAGTGCGGATCAGTTAATGTCTGATATTCAATTATCGCTTCAGACGCTCTTTCAAAAGATACAGCCTGAAATGCTGGATAGCATGGAGAAACAGGGGGTTACCCCCGCGCAGCTGTTTGTGCTCGCGAGCTTAAAAAAGAATGGCAGCCTTAAAATTTCTGAAATTGCCGAACGGATGGAGGTCAAGCCAAGCGCGGTTACGTTAATGGCAGACCGCCTTGAACAAAAAAATCTGATCGTCAGAAAACACAATACACAAGACAGGCGAGTCATTAATATCAGCCTTACCGATGAAGGAGACAGAAAGTTCGAGGACGTTTTGGCGGGCAGAAAAGCCATAATGGCACGATACCTTTCCTACCTGACAGATGAAGAAATGATGCAGGCAGCACATATTACGAAAAAGCTGGCACAAGCTGCTGCCGAAACCAATGAAAAGTAAATTAGGAAAAGAGGAAATGGATGAAATGAGTAATGAAGGAAAACAATCAAAACGGACTTTATTAATAACCGGCTTAATCATTGCCATGTTTTTCTCAGCCCTTGACGGCACCATTGTCGGAACTGCCATGCCGAAAATCGTCGGAGATCTTGGCGGTCTAAGCATGATGACCTGGCTGACTACAGCGTATTTGTTAACATCAACAACGGTCGTGCCGATCGCCGGTAAATTAGCCGACTTATTGGGGCGCCGGATCGTCTATGTATCAGGTTTGCTTATTTTTATGGCTGCTTCAGCTCTGTGCGGAATGGCCAACAATATGACAGAATTAATTATTTTCCGCGGTTTGCAGGGAATTGGCGGAGGTATTATGATGCCAATGGCCATGATTGTCATTGGTGACTTATTTACAGGAAAACAGCGTGCCAAATTCCAAGGGGTCTTTGGTGCCATTTACGGACTTGCTTCTGTTATCGGTCCGCAAATCGGCGGCTGGATCGTTGATTCATTAAACTGGAAATGGGTTTTCTATATTAACCTTCCTGTTGGGATTATCGCCGTTATTTTTATCGCCAGAGGATTGCAGGGCCGTAAGCAGACTGGTCCGATCAACTTTGATATCGCCGGGATTTTCACAATGATTGTCGGGGTTGTCAGCCTTCTTCTTGCCCTAAGCTTCGGCGGAAAAGATTACGCATGGGGCTCATGGCAGATTCTCGGCTTGTTCGCTCTCGCATTGATCGGTATTGTGAGTTTTATTATTGTTGAGTCGAAAGCGAAAGAACCGATCCTTCCTATGTATCTATTTAAAAATAGAACATTTACGTTTTTGAACCTGATCGGCTTTTTTATGAGTATCGGAATGTTTGGCGCAATTACGTTTGTTCCTTTCTTTATGCAGGGAATTGTCGGTGTAAGCGCGTCTGAATCAGGGACGATTATGACACCAATGATGATCTCAATGATTATCACAAGCATTATCGGCGGCCAGCTTGTTTACAAAATAGGTATTAAACCGCAAATCATAACAGGCATGCTGATTATGGCTGGCGGATTCCTTCTGTTAACCACATTGGACCTAGATACGAGCAAACTTATCGCAACATCCTATATGGCCATTATTGGTCTTGGAATGGGGCTTGTTATGCCGATTCTGACGCTGGCTTTACAGGAAAGCTTTTCGAAAGAGGAGCTTGGGGTCGTCACCTCTTCCAGCCAATTCTTCCGTTCTATCGGGGGCACATTCGGTATTACCATGCTGGGCGCTATAATGAACGCCCGATCCGGAAGCTTGCTGACTGATAAACTGGTTCCATATTTAGACTCGCTTCCGGCACAGGCAAACGCCTTTGCTTCTCAATTAAAGGGCATGATTGACACAAATCCGCAAGGGCTGCTGCAATCACTGTTCAGCCCGGACGCAATCAAACAAATTCCTGCGGCTTTCTCATCCCATGTCGTGCCGATTTTAAAAACATCATTAATGGATTCACTCCACAGTGTTTTTTATGCAGGCCTCATCTTTATCGCAGTCGGAGCTGTATTTACCTTATTCTTAAGACCTATTAAGCTTTCGAATAAGAACACGGATGAACAAAAGGAAAAAGCGGCTCAAGCCGTTGAATCCCCTTCTCATTAATAGAGCAACCCGCGGACATAACCGCGGGGCTTTTTTATTCGATCATCTGAGCCCTTCCATCCCCAAAGGACCAATCTTCATCCTGATTTCCAGCCAGTATGATAAACACATCTTCTTTTCTTACACCGAGCTCCGAATGAATCCGGCTTGCCACTGAATGGTAAAACGATTTCTTCTGCTCTGTTGTTCTTGAATCTTTCAATGTAAAATGGATATAAATCAGTTCATCTGTGCGCTCTACTTGTAAATAACACGGATCATAAAAAAATTCGCTTTTTTGGTATTGCCGGATCACTTGAAAGTAATCATCAGCCGGCACATTGATTTCCTCGATCATAGACTGGTGAATGGCTCTGCTTAGTGTTTGAAGCCATTCTTTGCTTCTCCCCGCTCGTAAATGAATCTGTACAAATGGCATCTCTCAAGCCGCTCCTTTCTTTACATCGTCTGGCCGCTGTCAATCGTGATGATTTGTCCTGTCAGGGATTCCTGTTCAAGCACGGAACAAATCAGCTGTGCCACATCACCCGCTTCAGCAATTCGCTGTAACAGCAAAGTACCGCTCATGTTTTTCATTTTTTCTTCACGCCCTGCCCACCATCTTGTCGCAACAGCTCCGGGTGCGACACCGCACACTCTGATTTCTGGCGCCAAAGCGTGTGCCAATGATTTTGTCAGGCCGTGCACCGCTGCTTTTGACACAGCGTATGGCATAGAAGAGCCCGCCCCGGTTGCCCCAGCGATACTGCCAATATTAACGATTGCCCCAGCCTTGCTTTTTTTCATGAAAGGAGCCGCTGCTCTCGCGCAAAAAAACATTCCTTTGACATTGACCGCATATAACTTGTCCCATACGTCCTCTGTCGCGGCATCAAGATCATCCATTGGAATATGCTGTGTAATGCTAGCATTGTTGATTAAAACGTCAATCGTGCCGTATTGCTTTCCTATTGATTGAACCATGTCCTGCACGTCACTGTTTTGGGACACATCGGCTTGGATAGCAACGGCCTGCCCGCCCTCTCTTTTGATGATGTCTGCTGTTTCCTCAGCCTCAGCACGCGAGCGTGAATAATTCACCGCAACAATCGCTCCCCGTTTCGCTAATTCAATGCATGCTGCTCTTCCTATTCCCGTGCCGCCCCCAGTGACGAGAGCTATTTTGTTCTTAAGATCCATTGCCGCCACTCCTTGTTGTTTGTATATATTTTGAAATCTAAACTGCTGATCCTATTGTAATGCAGGTTTGGTGTTCCGTATAATGATTGTTAAAGATACTTGCTATCATTTAGATTGATAGCAAAAGAGCGGGGGATTCAACATGGAAAGCGGAGATCTACGTGTGTTTCAAATGGTAGCCCGTGAAGGCTCAATTACGAAAGCCGCACTGCAGCTTGGCTACGTGCAATCAAATGTGACGGCCAGAATTCAGCAATTGGAAGCTGAGCTCGGCACCACCCTTTTTTTGCGCCATAACCGAGGCATGACTCTCTCTTCCAGCGGAAAGCTTCTGTTGGATTATACGAATAAAATTATCGGGCTGCTGGATGAGGCGTCCAAAGCGCTCTCTTCCTCAAATGAGCCGAGCGGACAGCTGATGATCGGTTCCACTCAGACAGCCGCCGCAGTCAGGCTTCCCAAACTGCTTGCTTCGTATTATGAAGAGTATCCAAACGTACAGCTGTCTTTAATAACAGGGCATACACAATTTTTAATTGATAAAGTTCTTCGGTATGAACTCGATGGCGCGTTTATCGGCTGTGAATGCAATCATCCTGAGCTCCAGTCCTTTCCCGCATTTGAGGAGGAGCCCGTAGTCGTGTCCGCTGCATCTGTGTCCTGTGCAGAAGAAGCGATCACAAAGCCGATTCTCGTTTACAGCACAGGCTGTTCGTACCGAGATACCCTTGAAAAATGGCTGCACTCTGCCGGCGTCACACAGCCGGTTATTATGGAGTTCGGCACACTTGAAGCGATTATTGGCGGGGTGACAGCGGGCCTTGGCATCTCCTTGCTCCCGCGGACTGTTGTACAAAAACACGAGTCTGAAGGTTCGATCCGATTGTACACGCTCCCTGAACCTCTCAGACAGATGAAAACGGAGTTTATTCTCCGTAAGGATTCGTTTATCAGCAGCGCGCTGCGCACCTTTATGGCTTCCTTCGCACCAAATGAAACCGCAACATAACAAAAAGCAGTCTGCCGTTTATAAGCGGCAGACTGCTTTTTTAGCCTATTCTTTGTTTCGGTGCTCTTCATTTAACTGTTTGATATGCTGTATGATGTCTTTAATGCCCTGCTTTGCGTCAGGATATGTCGTATTCCAATGCTTGGCGAGCGGAGGCATGCTTTTGGCGATATGCGTGTACACAATCCACTGCTTCACTTCTTCTTTTAATTCACGATTTGACTCCCCAAGGAGAAGCTCGGTATATTTTTCAAGCAATCCATCCAGCTGTTCTTGCAGTTTTTGTTCCATTCATACATCTTCCTTTCGAGAAAACAGCAAGGAGCTTTCTCATTGATGAAAGCTCCTTTAGCCGTGTTATTTATCCATGTGATGTGAAAGCCGCTTCCCGGACAATGCATCTGCCCCGGCCATGAGGAATGCAAAGAGGCGTTCCGAACAGCGGGTCCTGTGTGACCTGACAGTTCATAGAAAACACATTTTGCACCAGATCACAAGTAATGACCTCTTCTGGACGGCCTTCAGCGTAAATCTGTTTATCTTTAATAGCCACAAGGTGATGTGCGTAGCGGCACGCTAAATTCAGATCATGGAGCACCATGACGATCGTCCGCTGTTCCTTCTCATTCAGCTCAAACAGCAAATCAAGAATTTCAATTTGATGCGTCATATCCAAATACGTTGTCGGTTCATCCAGAAGGATAATATCCGTTTCCTGGGCAAGTGTCATCGCTATCCAAGCCCGCTGGCGCTGCCCGCCTGATAAGGAATCGACGGCGCGGTCAGCCATATCCTCCAGCTTTGTGGCTTTTAGCGCTCTCTCTACAGCTGCCTCATCCTCTTTTGACCACTGTTTCAGCCAGTTTTGATAAGGATACCTTCCCTGCTTTACAAGCTGATGCACCGTCAGTCCCTCCGGAGCAGAAGGCCCCTGCGGCAAGATGGCAAGCTCCTTTGCGACTTCCTTTGTCGGAAGCTTGGCGATCGCTCTTCCTTCCAATAGCACAGAACCGCCTCTCGGCTTCATCAGCCGCGCCAACGAACGTAAAAGTGTCGATTTTCCGCAGCCATTGCTACCGATAAATACAGTAATTTCACCTTTTGGAATCGTTAAATTCAGTTCATCAATAATAACGGCATCCCCGTACCCTAAGCTCAGCGTTTCTGTAGAAATTGCACTCATACCCATAACCGCTCCTTTTTGCTGGCTTTTTAGCAGCACTATGTATTGCACGTTTTATATAGACATGCATGTAAGTAAATTGTCATCAATGCAAGTGATACAATATTCAGTCTCTGATATGGTCATATATCCATCATTGTAGCAGAAAACAGTGACTTTGAAAATCATTTTCAATTAGTTTTCTGGTCAAAAATGGCGGTTATGGGTTTTTCAGCACATGATTATTTTTTAATTTCTCTGACAGTGCCGTTCTTAAGCTTCACTTTTAAGTCGAAATGATCATAGTGGCTGTCAAGGTTAAAAGCCGCCAGCACACTGTGAATCACTTCTTTCTCAGCCATTTGATCTGTCACGGACAGCTCGCTTAGAATCATTTTCATCTCATCCAGCGCTTCTTCTCCCTCTTGATTGATGCCAGAGAGCTTATCTTGTATTTCTGCCGTTTCATGAGTTCCGTTTTTTGCGTATATCCCTTCATAGCGGTTATGCTCACCGTCACCGTAGCTGACGCGAAGCGAGAAATGGCTGTAAGGAACGGATTTCATATGAGTAACTGCCGTATTTTCTCCTTCTGCTAGCTGCTGTTCTTCATTGAGACGGCAGCCCGCAATCAGAACAACTGCGAGACAAACGGCCCCGGCCGCTCTGATCAAATGCATAATGGTTCCCCCCTGTAGAATTCCATTTCTTTTAGGTATGTCCAAGGAATGGAATCCTCATTCAGAGAAGAGAACAGAAAAAGCCGGGCTTCAGCGCCCGGCTTTCCTTTTATGATTCAGTCATTTGCAAAAAGGCTTCGGCGTCCTGCACGGCCAGCTTGATGGCATTTTCCCAAAAGTCTCTCTTCGTGATGTCTGCGCCTAAATGCTTCATCGCTAAATCTTCTACGGTCATGGATGCCGTATCACGCAATAGCGCTATATATTTCTCTTCAAACGTGTTTTTTTCTTCAAGCGCCAGAGCGTAAATGCCGAGAGAAAACAGATAGCCGAACGTATAAGGGTAATTGTAAAACGGCACTCTCGTAATATGAAAGTGGAGCTTTGACGCCCAGAATAGCGGATGATACTCGTCTAAAGCGCCGCAGAACGCTTCTTTTTGCGCCTCTTCCATCAGCTCATTTAAACGGTCCGCCGGCACAATTCCCCGTTTTCGTTCTTCGTAAAACCTCGTTTCAAATAAAAATCTCGCGTGGATATTCATAAAAAAAGCAACGCTTCTTTGCACTTTATCCTCCAAAAGCACAAGCTTTTCTTCCTTTGTTTCCGCCTGATTGACAGTCGCGTCTGCCACAATCATTTCCGCAAAAGTTGACGCAGTTTCCGCTACATTCATAGCATAGGATCGATTTAACGGCCTTACATTGAGCATCGCTTCCTGATGAAAGGCATGCCCGAGTTCATGGGCAAGCGTTGAGACGTTCGAGGCACTGCCGGAAAACGTCATGAAGATACGGGATTCCCCGCTGTCAGGAAAGCTTGTGCAAAAGCCGCCGACTCTTTTCCCGCTTCTGTCCTCGGCTTCAATCCAGCGGTCACGGAACGCCTTTTCTGTAAAGGCGGACAACTTTCGTCCAAACGTGGAAAATTGGCTGATGATTAAGTTTGCGGCTTCATCGTATGAGTATTCCTTACCGGCAGACCCAATCGGTGCCTCAACGTCGTACCAATTGAGCTTTTCGAGACCAAGCATGGATGCTTTCCGGTTGAGAAACTGAACGAACGGCTGCTTATTTTCAATAATGACCTGCCACATCGTATCCAGCGTTTCTTTTTTCATCCGGTTGATTTGCAGCGCCTCCTTCAGAACATCCTGCCATCCCCGCGCTTTGTAGGTTTCCAGCCGAAATCCCGCCAAATGATTCAGCGTGCTGCTGAAAATATCCTGTTCCTGCTCCCATGCATGATTGATGCGTTCAAAAACGGTTTTCCTGACAGTACGGTCCTGATGTGACATCATGTTTTCCGCCTGTCCGACAGATAATTGTTTTTCCTCAAACGGAATGGTCATTTTTCCGACAACGATATGATATAAATCATCCCAGGCATGATAACCGTCAACCGCAAGGCTTCCAATCAGTTTTTCTTTGTCTGGGCTGAGCTTTTCGGCAACCCGTTCTCTTCTTTCATTTAATATGTATGATACCTCTCGCAGCCCGGTTGTTTTGAGCAATTCTTCCCACACGCCTTGATCAATCTCCACAAGTTTATGATCCAATGTGACAAGGGAGGACTGAAAATCTGCGACTAGCTGATGCATGCATGATTTATGCTCATTCGCCTTCTGATCGCTAATGTTCTGTGCCTGAAGACACGAGACAAAAGCACCAGCCTGCTGCAGTTTGACCGAATTTTGTTCAAATGCATCGAGCAATGCGGTCAGCCTTCCAGCATCAGCCGGCGTTTCTGGCGGCTCAAAAGCATCCGTCATGTCTTGAAATGCACGCAGGCTTTGTGACAGCTTTTCAATATATCTCTTGAATTCTTCTGACTGGCTCCCGCCTTTAAAAAACGAATCCAGATCCCATGTTTTGTCTACCCCTTGCAATCCCATGACTCAAAACCCCTTTCCTCATTTGATTTTATTATAGAACAATTCTGAATTATTGTATAAAAATTTCTTTTATAGGCGTCATTCTCTGTGCATCATTGTACAATAGCTGTAGCACCAAACAGGAGGATATGGAAAATGAATAAAAAAATAGCTATCGTAACAGGAGCGTCAAGCGGTTTTGGTCTGTTGGCGGCAGTCAAACTGGCTCAGTCATTTTTCGTCATTGCCACAGCAAGGCAGCCCGAGAAAGCGGAACAGCTGCGCGGTTTAGCAGCAAAACATCATGTAGCTGACTCCATTCACATCACCGCTCTCGATGTCACTGATGAACACTCGATCGAAGCGTTTGGAAAAACCATAAGTGCGTATGCCCCAATTGATGTACTCGTTAATAACGCGGGTACAGCTTACGGGGGATTTATCGAGGATGTCCCAATGGAGCATTTCAGAAAGCAATTTGAAACGAATGTTTTCGGATTGATCAATGTCACAAAAACCGTCCTGCCTTACATAAGAAAGCATAGCGGGGCAAAGATTATAAACGTAAGCAGTATCAGCGGTTTGACCGGATTTCCGGCACTGTCGCCTTACGCCGCTTCCAAGTATGCATTAGAAGGATTTTCTGAAAGTCTGCGCTTGGAGCTGCTTCCTTTCGGCATTGAAACCGCTCTGATCGAGCCAGGCTCATACAAGACATCGATCTGGACAACATCTTTATCGAATCACATGACTGTGCCGGCTGACGATTCAGCCTATCATCAATACTATAAAAAGATCCTTTCTTATGTTGAAAAAAATGCCGCTGAAAGTGGAGACCCCCAAGAGGTTGCCGACCTCATTTATCAATTAGCGATGAAACAGCGCGTAAAGAAATTGCGTTATCCGATCGGAAAAGGCGTCAAGCTCACCCTGCTATTCCGTGCACTTTTTCCTTGGTCCGCTTGGGAATCTATCTTGAAGAAAAAACTATTCACCCGACCTAAATTATAATTATTATAATTTAGTATTGATTTTTAATTAATATGTGATATAATTAAATTAACAGATCACAAGGAGGACGTAATATTATGAAAACCGAAAACGCAAAAACAAACCTGACATTAGTTGAGAATTCAATGAACACCCAATTATCAAACTGGTTTCTTCTATACTCCAAGCTGCACCGTTTTCATTGGTATGTAAAAGGGCCTCACTTCTTTACATTGCATGAAAAATTTGAAGAACTGTATGACCACGCGGCGGAAACTGTAGATACGATTGCTGAGCGCCTGCTGGCTATCGGAGGACAGCCTGTTGCCACTTTGAAAGAATACACTGAGCAAGCATCCATCACAGACGGCGGAAACGAAACGTCAGCTTCAGAAATGGTCCAAGCTTTGGTGAACGACTATAAACAAATCAGCAGCGAGTCTAAATTCGTCATCGGCCTTGCGGAAGAAAATCAAGACAATGCGACAGCAGACTTGTTTGTCGGACTTATAGAAGAAGTCGAAAAACAAGTGTGGATGCTTTCCTCTTATTTAGGCTAAAAAAAAGCTGAACCCTCTTCGGGTTCAGCTTTTTTGCCAGTTAGCTGCTGAGGCTCTCTGTCTTCTTGGTCAATGTCACATTCAGGTTTTTCGTTTTTCCGTTGCGTATCACTTGAATTGTTGTTTTATCTCCGACTTTTAAATCTTTATAAAGAATTTGACGGATATCCGCACTGCTTTGGATATCTTTGCCGTTTAATTTGACAATCACATCCTCAGGTTTCATCCCTGCTTTAGCCGCCGGTGAATTTGATTGAACTTCTTTGACGTAGACACCTTTGCTCAATTGATCCCCAAACAGGCCGAGTGTATTTTCCTGGTACGTTTCAGGAACTTGTGACATATCAATCATCTGCACGCCTAAGAATGGACGGTCCACTTTTCCGTTTTCAAGAAGCTGGTCAACAATTGGCTCTACATCGTTGCTTGGAATCGCAAAACCGAGTGACTCAACCCCGCTTTCACTCACTTTCAGACTGTTGATACCGATCACTTGGCCGTTTGAATTGATTAACGGGCCGCCGCTGTTTCCCGGATTGATTGCGGCGTCTGTTTGCAGCACATTCATTTCAACGGTACCTTGAGTCGTATCGACATCAATCGTCCGGTTAAGTCCGCTAATGATCCCTTGTGTCACTGTTCCAGAGAACTGCTGGCCGAGCGGATTACCGATGGCGATGACTTTTTCACCTGTGCGCAGCTGCGAAGAATCACCGAAGCTCGCCACTTTTTTGACGTTCTTGCTGTTGATTTCCAAAACAGCCAAATCGGTAATTGCATCGCTTCCCACAAGCTTTGCTGTCTCCGTTTTACCATTGTACAGGGTAACAGTCAGCTTATTCGCTCCTTCCACTACGTGGTTGTTTGTAATGATATATGCTTTGTTATTGTCTTTTTTGAAAATAACCCCTGACCCTGTTCCGCTTTCACTTTCTGAACCGGAGCTGCCTTCTGTGCCGAATGTGTTATTATGAGAGGTTTGGATATTTGAGATTCCGACAATCGTCGGCTCTAAGTCCTCTACCATATCAGCCACGTTGGTCGCGTTTGTCACAGGTGTCGTTGTAAAATTGTCGGATTGCACCTGTTTATTTGCGGAAGCCGTTTCGGTCGTCTGATTATGGTCAGACGGCAAATAAGGCGCGATGCCGAGCATCAGTCCGCCGCCGATGATCCCGCCTAAAATCGGGCTCAGCCATGCCGCTCTCCGCTTCTTCTCTTTTTTTACAGCTGTTTCTTTCTTTTCCATTTCTAAAGCGGAAGCTGTTTCTTTTCGTCCCGCTTCATAAGAATGAGGCTGATCAAGCAATTTTTGTTCAGGATGCTCAATCAGCTTCCGGTTATCTGTATTCATGTTTTCTGTATGTGAAGGTTCCGTTTGTTGTTCCCCGTTTTGGTCATCACGTCGGTAATCCATATGCATACACTCCTTATTCGGTTTTTCGTTTATCGTTACATATTCATCTCATGTACAAGTTCAATTGTCCCAATAATGAGGAGAAAAGCAAAGCACCAAAATAGAATATGTTTGATCATCCTGCATCTTCCCCGCTCTTTTCTTTTCCTTTCTTCCCTTATACACATCATAAACAAACATTGTGGGATAAAAATGAAAAGAATATGTGAAATTATGAAAATTGCCTGCCGTATGTTAAAACTAGTTTATAATGACGTTGAAAGGATGTGAAGGGCCTTGTCATATACCATTTATCTAGTTGAAGATGAGGATAATCTGAATGAATTGCTGACGAAGTATTTAGAGAATGAGGGCTGGAACATTACATCTTTTACGAAAGGCGAAGACGCCAGAAAAAAAATGACGCCGTCTCCCCACCTCTGGATTCTCGATATCATGCTGCCGGATACTGACGGCTATACATTAATAAAAGAAATTAAAGAGAAGGACCCTGACGTGCCGGTCATTTTTATTTCCGCACGAGACGCCGATATTGACAGAGTGCTTGGGTTAGAGCTTGGAAGCAATGACTATATTTCAAAACCATTTCTCCCGCGGGAACTGATTATACGTGTGCAAAAGCTGTTGCAGCTTGTCTATAAGGAAGCGCCGTCCGCACAAAAGAACGAAACTGTCGTCTCCTCCTATCGGGTCGCAGAAGACGCCCGAGAGGTTTATGATGAAAACGGCAATTTGATTAATTTAACGTCGAAGGAATTTGATCTCCTCCTCTTATTTATCCATCATAAAGGACATCCATATTCCCGTGAGGATATTCTCGTAAAGGTATGGGGACATGATTACTTTGGAACTGACCGCGTTGTTGACGATCTTGTCCGGAGGCTGCGTAAAAAGATGCCTGAACTCAAAGTGGAGACCATTTACGGGTTTGGCTACAGGATGATGACATCATGAAAAACAAGCCTCTCTCGTTTCAAATATGGGTTGTCATCTCCGGCATCCTGTTAGCCATATCGATTTTATTGCTTGTTTTATTTTCAAACACGCTGCGTGATTTTTTCACCAATGAAACGTACACCACCATTGAAAATGAACAGCATGTTCTGACCGAGTACCGCCTGCCTGGTTCAATCGAAAGGCGCTATTACAGCGAGGAAGCCACGGCGCCGACGACCGTGCGCTCTGTTCAGCACGTGCTTCTGCCCGAAAACGAAGCGGCTTCTTCAGACAAGGATTTACGAATCCTGTCGTCTGATTTTATCCATAAGGTATACCAGCTGGCTGATAAACAGGAAGCCAAAAAGAAACGATACAGCGCTGAAATTAATGGCGAAAAAGTGTTTTTTGTCATTAAGAAGGGACTTTCCGTAAACGGGCAATCCGCCATGATGCTGTCCTATGCACTTGATTCTTATCGGGACGATCTGGCCTTCACTCTGTTCAAACAGCTGCTGTTTATTATAGCGGTTGTCATTTTATTGAGCTGGATTCCGGCGATTTGGCTTGCGAAATATTTATCAAGGCCTCTCGTTTCGTTTGAAAAGCACGTCAAACGGATTTCAGAACAGGATTGGGATGATCCTGTCATAGTGGATCGGAAAGATGAAATCGGCAAATTGGGGCATACCATCGAAGAAATGCGCCAAAAGCTTGTGCAAAAGGATGAAACAGAAAGAACCCTTTTACAAAATATTTCACACGATTTAAAAACGCCGGTTATGGTGATCAGGGGATACACCCAGTCCATTAAAGACGGGATTTTTCCTAAAGGAGATCTTGAAAACACAGTAGATGTCATTGAAGGCGAAGCCCTTAAGCTGGAGAAAAAAATAAAAGATTTATTATATTTAACAAAGCTCGATTATTTATCTAAGCAAAAAGTACAACATGAAACATTCAGTATTATGGAAGTGACAGAAGAAGTCATTGAAAGACTGAAATGGGCGCGAAAAGAATTATCATGGGGAATTGATGTAGATGAAGACATTCTTATGCCGGGTGATCCCGAGCAATGGAACAAGCTTCTGGAGAACATACTGGAAAATCAAATCCGTTACGCCGCAACAAAGATTGAAATCATCATGAAACAGGATGATCAGAATATCTTTATCACCATTAAAAATGACGGACCGCATATTGAAGATGAGATGCTTTCCAGCCTCTATGAGCCTTTTAATAAAGGGAAGAAAGGCGAATTCGGCATTGGTCTCAGCATCGTAAAACGTATTTTAACTCTTCATAAGGCGTCTATCTCAATTGAAAATGACAAAACGGGTGTAACATACCGCATAGCAGTGCCAAAATAGACTGTAGATATTTTTGCAGTCTATTTTTTATGTAAAAGAATAGCCGTTAAAATCTCTGTAATTTGTTTTGAGCGGCTGTTTGCATTGATGAACCCATTTTTTCTCTGACAACGTCTGCTTCGGATATTTGACTTTTTCCACTTTAATTCCTCTGTTTCGCAAGCGGCTGATCATTTCGTCCAATTCTCTCATTTCAGATTCACCCTTTCGCTTGAGCTTTGACCGTTCGGTCATCTCAATCTATAATATAAATAATACATGATAAAAAAACAAGTTACAATAAGGTTAAATTTATAACGTACGGTATGACTATATGGTCATATCCTATGTAGGCCTCAAGCTCCGAAAGGGTGGAACCATTTGAAGGAAAAAGAGAAGCTGATTATTGAAACAGCCATTAAACTGTTTGCCCAAAAAGGATATAACGCAACATCAGTTCAAGAAATTGCCAAAGCATGCAAGATTTCCAAAGGCGCTTTTTATATTTATTTTCCTTCTAAAGAAGCGCTGCTTTTATCTATGCTGAATTTCTATTATGATAAAACATTTACCCGTATTTTAAATATTAAAACGAAAGGCGACAGCCCCAGAACAGCTTACCGCAAGCAGCTTACTGTGTTCTATGAAAACATCCTTGAACACAAAGACTTTATTACAATGCAAATGAAGGAAGGTTCTCTGCCTTACACGGATGAAGTAGAGCAATGCGCAAAAAAAATCCGCCAGACTTCCCTTCAATTTCACATTGACAGTCTGTTAAACATATACGGAGAAAAAGCTGAACCTTATACAGCGGAGCTTTGTTTTCTAATAGAAGGAATCAGCCAGATTTACCTGGAATGCATGATTTTGCTCGGGTATACTGTGAAGCCGGATCAATTAGCAGATATCGTTATTAACCGCATTGATGATATGGTTAAAGGCATGTCTGAACGAAACGATGAGCCTTTCATCACGTTAGAAGAAGCAAGCTCTTTATTCGGGCCCCTGTCTCACGGACGGCCTGACCCGCTGACTGAATCGATTGTGAAAAGCCTTCGTGAGAAAATAAAAAGCTTGAACACAAACTCCTCCCTTGAATTATCGGAGAGCTTGGACATACTTGAAGCAGAAATGAAGAAAAAAACACCGAAGCTGGTGATCGTAAAAGGAATGATCCATAACCTGATGGAGTCGGAAGCTCTCGCAGAAGATGCCGAGCAGCTTACATTTCTCTTGAAACATCAATATATTTAGAAGAACGGCTGCTTCACAAGCAGCCGTTTTTTCTCTATTACGCCTTTGGTTTTACCATATCTTCCGGTTTCACCATTTCGTTAAATTGTTCTTCTGTCAGCAATTCAAGCTTCAAAGCCGCTTCTTTCAGCGTCAATCCCTCTTTATGGGCAAGCTTGGCAATTTTTGCGGCGTTTTCATATCCGATATGCGGATTCAGCGCCGTAACCAGCATTAAGGAATTCGACAAGTTTTCCTGAATCGTTTCTTTATTTGGCTCGATACCGACAGCACACTTATCATGGAAGGAGTTCATTCCGTCACTCAGCAGCTGCACGGATTGCAGGAAGTTGTAAATGATCACAGGTTTAAATACGTTTAGTTCAAAGTTCCCCTGACTTGCGGCAAAGCCGATTGTCGCATCATTCCCCATAATTTGCGCTGCGATCATCGTCAGTGCTTCACTTTGTGTCGGGTTCACTTTTCCAGGCATAATGGAGCTGCCAGGCTCATTTTCAGGAATGACAATCTCCCCGATGCCGCAGCGAGGTCCGCTCGCAAGCCATCTGACATCATTTGCGATTTTCATTAAATCAGCGGCAAGAGCTTTTAAGGCGCCGTGTGCATATGTGATTTCGTCATGGCTTGTCAGCGCGTGGAATTTATTCGACGAGCTGTTAAACGTTTGACCTGTCAGTTTCGTGATCTCCTCTGAAACAAGCTCTCCAAATTCCGGGTGAGCATTGATTCCTGTTCCGACAGCTGTACCTCCGATTGCAAGCGCACGCATTTTGTCTGTCGCTTCTAAAATCATTTCCTTCGAGCGATCGAGCATGTGCACCCATCCGCTGATTTCCTGTCCAAGCGTCAGAGGTGTGGCATCCTGAAGATGCGTACGTCCGATTTTTACAATATCATTGTATGCTTTCGCTTTTTCGTCTAACGTATTGCGAAGCTGATCAAGCGCAGGCACAAGCTGTTCATAGACAGATAAAACGGCAGCAACGTGCATCGCTGTCGGGAACGTATCGTTTGAGCTTTGGCTGCGGTTAACGTCATCATTTGGATGAATTGTTTGATCAGAGTTCTTTTCTTTTAATAACGCGGTCGCGCGATTGGCCACCACTTCGTTCATGTTCATGTTGCTTTGTGTTCCGCTTCCGGTCTGCCATACAACAAGCGGGAAGTTATCATCATATTTGCCTTTGAGCACATCATCACAAACTGCTGCAATAGCTTCCGCTTTTTCCGCATCTAGGTTGCCTAAGCGTTTATTAGCGATCGCCGTGCTGCGTTTTAATATTGCAAACGCCTTCACAACACGCATCGGCATTTTTTCAGAACCAATCTTGAAGTTCTCCTTGCTTCGCTGTGTTTGGGCGCCCCAAAATTTATCAGCAGGAACTTTTACTTCTCCCATGGTGTCTCTTTCAATTCTGTAGTCCATTTTATGTATCCCTCCATAACGGTTGCTTCAATAGATCAAATTCGCCAGTGATATAAAAAATCCTTTTTATTTTTCGATCTTGGCAGATTTTAATTTTAATTCAAGATATACGCGGGAGTCCTTTGAATATTTGTACTTCGGATTCGTTCGCCCGTACTCCCTTGATGTATAAGAGACATCGTAATGCTTTTCAAATGATTTAATGAGCTGTTCTATTTCTTCTTGTTTTCCTGCAAGTCTTACCTGTGCCACTTCGTATCCTCCGCTTTCATAAAAAAACTTACACCATGAAATACTCTAACACAGTATATCATTTTTTTAACAGGAAAAGATAACCTCTACTAAGGTTTTGGATAAGAGGTGACCTCGTTGGAACAAACAGAGTTTAAGGAATATATACACGACAATTTAGCATTGGTGCTTCCAAAATTAAAAGAAAACGATGATCTGGTAAAAAACAAAAAAATGCTCTCCAACGGTCTTGTTTTTTACTATCTCTATTTTAGTGAACTGAATGATCAGAAGAAGGTTGAAGAATCGATTAAAACCTTAATCAAAGATGAAGATACCCTCACGCTTGACCAAGTTAAAAAACGCCTTGACCAGCTTGACGCAAGACCTGTTGAAACCGCAAAAAAAACGGTCGAATCCATTCTCAGCGGCAAGTGTGCAGTGTTTATCAACGGATTGGACAAAGTCTATATTCTATCTACAGTAAAGAAAAAAACAAGAAGCCTGGCAGAGCCGACAACTGAAAAAGTGGTTCGCGGACCAAAAGTTGCATTTGTAGAGGATATCGATACAAATCTCGCTTTGATCAGACAAAGAACCTCTCATCCGAAGTTAATCACCAAAAAAATCATGATCGGCAAAGACAAGCTGAAGCAGGCAGCCATTATGTACATTGAGGGCAAAGCAAAAAAGTTCGTCATAAAAGAAGTAAAAGCGCGGCTTAAAAATGTCCAACTTGAGGATATTCAGGACAGCGGAACGCTTGAGGAGCTCATTGAAGATAATAAATTTTCGCCGTTTCCGCAGGTTCAAAATACGGAAAGACCGGATAAGGTATCGTCGGCCCTGTTTAACGGCCGTGTGGCCATTTTGGTCGACAGTTCACCATTTGTGCTGCTGGTCCCTGTTTCTCTCGGTGTCCTGATGCAGTCCCCGGATGACTACTATGAACGCTGGATTTCAGCATCTCTAATCCGGACACTGCGTTTTGCTTCTATCTTCATCACCTTGTTTTTGTCATCTATTTATATTGCACTCGTTTCCTTCCATCAAGGGCTGCTGCCGACCGCGCTCGCCGTCACGATTTCGGCAAACAGGGAAAACGTGCCGTTTCCGCCGATATTTGAAGCCTTGCTGATGGAAGTGACGATCGAGCTGCTCAGAGAAGCCGGGCTGCGTCTTCCCAACCCGCTTGGCCAGACGATCGGCCTCGTCGGGGGCGTAGTCATCGGACAAGCGGCGGTAGAGGCGAATCTCGTCAGTTCGATTATGGTCATCGTTGTCAGCGTCATTGCCCTTGCATCCTTTACCGTTCCCCAGTACGGAATGGGTTTGTCTTTCCGGGTGCTGCGTTTTATTTCGATGTTTTCCGCCGCTATTCTTGGGCTGTACGGGATTATTTTATTTATGCTTGTTATTTATACGCATCTAACGAGACAAACGAGCTTTGGATCTCCGTATTTTTCGCCAAACGGATTCTTCAGCCTGAAAAATACGGATGATTCCATTATCCGTCTCCCAATTAAAAACAAACCAAAAGAGGCGAATAATCCAAATGAGCCAAAAACAGACTCCACTGAAACTTAATACCTTCCAAGGTATTGCTATTGTTGCAAATACGATGCTTGGTGCCGGTCTTTTAACATTGCCGCGAGCGCTCACCACTAAGGCTAATACTCCTGACGGCTGGATCTCGCTGATATTAGAAGGTGTCATTTTTATCTTTTTCATTTATTTAAACACGCTCATTCAGAAAAAACATCAATACTCTTCTCTATTTGAGTATTTGCAGGAAGGGCTTGGGAAATGGATCGGCAGCATCTTCGGCCTTTTGATCTGCTGCTATTTTATCGGAGTGGCCAGCTTTGAAACCAGGGCGATGGCTGAAATGGTAAAGTTTTTCCTGCTGGAGAGAACGCCGATTCAGGTCATTATCTTAACGTTTATCTGCTGCGGCATCTATTTAATTGTTGGAGGGTTAAGTGATGTGTCTCGGCTGTTTCCCTTTTACTTAATAGTAACGATTATTATTTTACTGGTTGTGTTTGGGATCAGTTTTAAAATTTTTGACATCAATAATTTGCGCCCTGTTTTAGGCGAAGGTCTTGGACCCATTGCGAACTCCCTGACTGTTGTCTCCATATCTTTCTTAGGAATGGAAATAATGCTGTTTCTCCCTGAACATATGAAGAAAAAGAAATACACATTTAGATACGCGGCTTTCGGTTTTCTGATTCCGATTATTTTATATATCCTGACGTATGTCATTGTTGTCGGGGCTTTGACCGCTCCTGAGGTAAAAACGCTGATCTGGCCGACCATTTCTCTCTTTCAGTCTTTTGAGCTCAAGGGCATATTCATTGAACGGTTTGAATCGTTTTTACTGGTCGTCTGGATCATTCAATTTTTCACAACGTTTGTCATTTACGGATATTTTGCCGCTAACGGACTGAAGAAGACGTTTGGATTATCGACTAAAAAAAGCATGGTTCTCATTGGCGCGGCTGTCTATTATTTTTCTCTATGGCCGGATGACTCTAATCAGGTCATGATGTATAGCGATTATCTCGGATACATTTTCGTCTGCCTGTTTTTACTTCCCTTCATTCTCTTTTTCATTGTAGCTGTCAAAAGGAGGATTACAGCAAAATGAAAATCCGCATTTTAAGTATGTTCATATGCATCCTGTTGCTGTCCGGATGCTGGGATAGCCAGAATATTGAGGAATTAAGCCTGATCATCGGTGTTGGCTTGGACAAGCCGGATGATAAAAATTTAGAACTTACACAGCAGATTCTTGTGCCGAAAAAAATCAGCTCCAAGGAAGGCTCTTCATCTGACCCAACACAGCTTTCTATCACAAAGGGTGAAACGGTCCATCAAATGATGAGAACATCTGCATTAAAACATAACCCTACGTTTTCACAGCATTTGCGTCTCATTCTGCTTTCCAAGAGCGTGATTGCGGATCATATTGGAATGGACGCGATCATTAACCAGTTTGTCAGAGACAATGGAACAAGGAGGAGTTCGTACGTCTTTGTCACCGATGGCAGGACTAAGGATATATTTAAGATGAATGATCAAGGAGAGCCCGCATCCAATGTGATTTATGATCTGACAGAGAATAATGCGGTGACGATTAGAATGATGGAGCCTGTTACATTGGGAGAGATCTCAGAACACTTGACCTCTGATGATTCGTTCCTTATCCCTCATGTCGGTGAGGAAAACGGCAAACTCGCGATAAACGGAGCTTCTATCATCAAAGATAAATTATGGAACCGGGATCTAACACCGATTGAGGTTCAAAATATCAACTTATTTACAGGCACTGTCGAAGGAGGCGTCATTGACTTGAAGCGCGATGGCTATCTTTTTTCTTATGAGGTGTATTCGAGCAATCGGAAGATCAAGACGGCCTACAAGGACGGAAAGTTCAAATTCACCGTCACACGCAATATTGAAGGTCGTTTATCAGAGGACTGGAATCCGAATGAAGATTCATTTAAGGATTCATATATCAAAGATATTGAAAAGACAGTCGAAAAACGATTACACGAAACAGTAACAGCATTTATTACAGGCAAGCTGCAGAAAGATATCAAAGCAGATGTAACCGGGCTGCGAAACGAAGTCAGAATTCATTATCCTCAAAAGTGGAAAAAGATCTCAAGAAAATGGGATGATGATTATTTCAGCAATGCGGAAATAGACTACCGGGTCAATGTGGTTGTCAGAGACTTCGGGACGAAAGGCGCAAACAAATAGCCGACTCTATTTTACGAGGTGATTTCGGTGTGCGTACACAGCTGCCTGCGTCCGGTCACTGACATCCAGCTTTGATAAAATATTGGTGATGTGGGTTTTGACTGTTTTGATCGTGATAAACAGCTCCTCACCTATCTCTTTATTTGTTTTTCCTTCTGCAATCAGACAGAGAATCTCAAGCTCCCGTTTCGTGAGGGATTCATGCGGGAGCGCGTTTTCACCTGAGTGGCGCAGCCGGGATAATACTTTCCCCGCCACTTTTGATTCTAGCTTTGGCTCTCCCTTGCTTGCGGCACGGATCGCATCAGCGATTTCGGCCGCTTTTGATGTTTTTAGTAAGTAGCTGAGCGCTCCCGCTTCAATAACCGGATACACTTTATCATCATCAATGAAGCTTGTGAGCACAATAATTTTCGGATCGGAAAGTTTCTGGCAAATTTGCTTTGTCGCTTCAATGCCGTCCATGCCTTCCATGACAAGATCCATTAAGATCACATCAGGCTGTAATTCAACAGCAAGCTGTACACCCTCGCTGCCATCAGACGCTTCGCCGATGACATCTATATCGGGCTGCGCCTCCAAAAAAGCGGCGAGTCCCATTCTGACCATTTCATGATCATCAATCAACAATACTCGAATCACGTTCGTTCTCTCCTTTTTCTTCCGGGAAAATCGGGACCTTTACTTCAATTTGTGTGCCTTTTCCTTCAACCGAAATCACCTCGGCGACTCCGCCGATTTCGCTTGCACGTTCTTTCATCGAATTCAAGCCGTAGGATGACGCTTTTACCTGCTCCATCTTGAATCCTTTTCCGTTATCAATGACCTTCAGCCGCAGCTGATTGTTTTTTGCACCGAGAATCACGGATACTTTTGAGGCTTTTGAGTGCCTGAATACATTGGAAAGAGCCTCCTGTACGATCCTGAATAAATGATCCTCTACGCCTTTGGAAATCGGCGTATCCTGTATGTCCCATTCGATATCAAGCGGCTGTTTTTTCCGAAACTCGTCCAAAAGCTCCGTAAGCCCCTCCTTCAGCCCCTTCCCTTCGAGCGTCACAGGTCTTAAATGGAGCAGCAGCGCCCTCATTTCATTTTGGGCTTCTCCCGCCATGTGCTCTACCATCTTGATCCGTTTCACCGTTTTATCATCCGTATCTTTTACGTGTTCTAATACAGCGGAGGTCATCATCGATATCGCAAAGAGCTGCTGGCTGACAGCATCGTGCAGATCTCTGGCCAATCGCTGGCGTTCTTCTGTGATGACTGATTTTTTCATTTGCACCTGCCATTCAGCCCGTTCATTTGAAAGCTTTTGCAAGGAAGCTACTTGAAGTTCAACCCGCTTCGCCATTTCATTCAGCTGATCGGCTGCAAGCCCGATTTCATCGTCCCCGAGCGGCGGTATACGATAAGCGAAGTTGCCATTTTCAAATGTTAAAATCGATTCAATCAATGTATCGACCCTTGTTTTCAGCCGGTTGCCGTACATGTACCCTGACGCAAAACCGATCGTAAGGCTGATCAGCACCAAAATCAGGATAAACGGAATCCCGAACCAGCTTGACGACAGCAACACAAACGGATCAAGCCGATAGTAAACCATCATAAAAGAAATCAAGCAGACAAATAGAAGCAGACTGATTCCCGTTGTCATGCGAATGGCACGCCATTGGAGACTGGCAAGCAGTTTTTTTCTCATACGTATTTCACATCCACATCACCGATAAATAGGGAGACGGATACTTTCACCCGGCGTTTGGACTCGCTGAAATCAGAAGACGCGGCGTATACCTTTGTGCTTAATCCGCTTTTCTTCGAACCGATCAGATTAATGTCGCCGATAAAAACGGACGAGCTGACAGCCACTTCAAGATCTGATGGAACATAAATATCAACGTTTCCGATCACTCCGCTGATGACAATGGTGCTCTCTCCCTCCGGAATCATCGCTTTTGACAAGTCGATTTTCACATCGCCGATAAAACCCGATACAGTTAAATCATTCAGATCAAACGGCTGCTTCATCATCAGAAGTTCGCCGATAAAAAAGCTTCGCATGTCAGGATGTTTCACATCTTTTGGGGGCTCGGACTGTTTTTCTTTTTCCGTTAAATCGGTAGGTTTCTCATTCGGTTCAAAAATAGGCTTTCCTTTCACAAGCCGGTAGCCGGCGTAAATTAAAAATGCGGCAAACGCGTAGCCAAATAAGTTAAAGGTGATGCTGAACAGATTTTTCAAAAATAAGAAAGCAGCAAAGATGTACATGACGGACCCAAGCCAGTCACGGGAGTATTTTTTCAAAAAATAACCGGCAATCAGAAAAAAGAGCGGCCAAAACAGCAGATCGCCTACTCCGATAATTTGCAAAAACATGCTGATGCCAAATAAAGCAATGATAAGTCCAAGAAGCTGTTTTTTTGTCATTCTGGTTGTTCCGCCTCCTTTCTTCTGCCAGATGCTACCGTATCGCTACATCCCCGCTGCCTGTTTTAATGTCGACTAGGTGCTGTCCGCTTCCTTGTGAGCCTGTGATTTGATGATGATCTTTATGTGTTGTATCAGCAAATGGGTACGCCGAACTGACGCTTCCGCTCTCTGAAGCAGCATTGACTTTGAAACTGCCGTTTTCGGGAAGCTCCAGATTCACATCACCGCTCGTCAATGTGACAGTTGAAGAGCCCGCTGCCTTTTTTAAATCCACGTCAACGTTTCCTGATGTCATCCGTACATCAAGTGAGCCTGAAACACCATCCAAATTTGCGTCGCCTGAAGTTAAGCGGATGCCGGCCGTTTTAGCGTCTGTATTTGATATCGACACATCTCCGGAAGAGCCCTTCACCTCCAGCTCCTGAAGGCGGATACCCGTTACGGTCATATTCCCGCTTGCAGATGCTGCGTTCAGCTTAGAAAGCGTGAGATGTTTATTACCGTCTACAGACACGTCGCCGCTTGAGGTTCTCACAGCCAAACCGCCTTTGTACGTGTATGGAATGCGGACGACAAGGGCAGATCGATGAAATCCATTCAAAAATTGAAATTCTTTTTCCTTTGCCGTCAGCTCCAGCTTTCTTCTCTTTTCAGCCACAAACAATTTTCCCGAGTCACCTGAGATGGTTGCTGATATGTCATTACGCTCTTCCGCTATGATCTTCACATTCTTGTTATCCGATTCAATGATTACGCTTTCGATCTCATGCGGTGAAGCACTGGCTGAATCAGCTTCAGTGCCGTTTATGAATGAAAGACCTTCAGCAAACACGTCTTTGATAACAACCGCAGAAAAAATAAGAATCCCGGCAATGATCAGCAGTTTGCCCAGCATTTTTTTCATTTGTTTTCATCCTTCTCATTTATTCTATTATAAAGGAAAAGCCTGTGAATGAATACGTGCGGAAGGGAAGGACTTGACGAAAACCCTTCCCTGTCCTGTTTATTCATTTGCTGCATGTGAGGTTTGATCTGATTTTTTCAAAGAGAGTTCCCGCATCTTTTCGATTTCAGCTTCTACTTCGTCTGCAAATTCACTTTGGCTCGTTTCTGTGCCGGCTTCCGCTGACTTCGAATAATCGGCACGGATTTCCAATTCCTCAATTCGGTTTTCTATCCGGAGAAATTCCCGATACGCGCTTTCACTGTCAATTTTGTCGAATGTCGCGTTCATATGCTCTTTTGCTTTTGCAGCGTTTGCCCGGGCAATCAGCGCCTGTTTTTTATCCTTTACGTCCTGTAGCCTTGTTTCAAGTGTGGCAAGCTGTTCTTTCAGCTCAGCCAGCTGGCTGCTTGCCTGTTCATAGGAAGCTTTGTGCTCTGCTGCCTTTCCCTCTAAATACTTCATTTCTGTCAGCGCTTTTTTCGCAAGCTCTTCTTCACCGGCATCAAAAGCGAGCTGAGCTTGATTCTTACGCTTTCCAGCCACTTCATTTGCTTCTTCATATTTTTTCTTAAATTGATAGGCGATCGTATGCTGTTTGACGATCGTTTGTTTTGCTTTTGCAATATCGCTTTCCATATCACGAACGTACTGATTCAGCATCACCTTAGGGTTCTCCAGTTTATCCAATCCTTCATGAACTGACGCAACAAACATATCTCTCATTCTTTTTAATACCATACCGTTATTCCTCCTCATATCATGTGTTATTTTTTCTTTAAGAAATTTTCCCATTCGTCATCAAAATGAGACTGGTAGCCGGCAGAAGCTGGTTCAGGGTCAAAGCTTGACATATCGCTTTCCGCGGATCCGTTTTTCATCAGTTTCCAGCCGTAATACACCATAGCAGCCGCGAGTGCAATGCCGACGAGAAACGGAAGTGAGCAAATGAGCATCATCGCCCCGAATCCGCCCAAGATGATACCTGTGATGGTTTTGCCTGCTGCGAATCTTTTGATTCCCGCGTATGTCAGCAATCCTCCGATCGCAAGCGGAATGATAAAGCCGAAGCTGCCGCCCCCAAAAAAGACGGAGATTCCAAATACAATTAATAAGAATCCGCCTATCGTTTTCTTGTTGATCTTCATGCAGATCCTCCTTTCGTTTTCCTTGTCTTCATCTTATACAAAACAAAAGATGAGCAAAACGAATCAGAGATTGATTTTTGGATAAGACCAGAGTCGTAGACAGCACCGGACCCAGCGGCATAAAAAAAGCCATGCACGAGGCATGGCGTCTTCAAAAACCTTTACATATGAACACTTGCTTCCCTTTCTTTTACCAAATCGGATTGTTCTGCTTTGGCCAGCTTTGTAAACAGAAGAATTCCGATCCCCGCGATAATTTCCACAACTCCCCCGGCAGCGATCACATTTCCTGAACCAAAAGCGGTTGCGGCATATCCGCAAATGACAGCGCCGGCCGGAATTGAAATATTTGAGATCATATGTATGACAGCATAAACTTGCGGCTGGTCCTCACTATCGACAGATGTCTGTATAATTGTATACTCGGGAACATTGATTGCACTGACTGCAGCGCCAAATGTAAAAGCGGCGAAAAAGACGAGCGGCAAAAAGGTATTCATTCCAGTAATAAAGAAAGCGAATCCTTCAATGATGCCGGCGGTTACGAAAAGCAGTCCGTACTTGTTTACTTTTACTTTTGTCAGTACAAACCCCAATAAAAACGCGCCTATTGCGGTGGTGGCTTTTAATAGCGAATACACAATCGGCTGTCCGTTTAAATCCTCCGCAACATATACAGCGGAGAGCGCTTCCCAAGGGGCTGCCGCGAAATTCATAAAGATACAATAGATAGCGAGCGGATATAAGATTTGGTGTTTTCTGACTAGGACAAAACCGCGTTTCAGTCTGCCAAAATATGTACCTCTCTGTGCAACGGCCGCTGATTCCGATTTTGTTTCAACAGCAGTGTATTTAATAAAGAGAACAAGAAAACCAGAAATAAGATAAAGTACGAGAGCCATAAGCATTGTATAAGAAGGACTGATAAACGTAAGGAGAGCGCCGCATAGTGTCACAGCTCCAAGACGGACAATTTGGGCGGACGACTGCAGCACAGCATTTGCTTTTTGAATGCCTTTTTCATCTACAATTTGCGGGATTAAAGCAATGGAAGCAGGATTATAGGCAGCGCCAGTAGCTGAATGCACAATCATAAGAGTCATAACAAACCACAGCGGAGAGAACCCGCCGAAATGGCAGAGCGGAATGATTAAAACAACCGCGGCTCTTGTCAGGTCTGAAAAGTACATCCAGAATTTTAATGTATTCTGTTTCATGAAAGGACCCGTCACAGGTGCTAAAACAGCTTCCGGCAAAAAGGTGACAGCAATCAATAAAGCAGTTCCGATCGCACCTTCACCGTCAAAAATTAAAAACCATAATATCGAATTAAATGCGAACATATCGCCGGAAATCTTGACTATTCTTGAAAAGAAAAGAAAGTTGAAATTTCTCTTCCAGACGCTATCACTTTCAATGAATCTCACCATCAATCAGAGCCCCCCACTGCCTATTTTTTACATCAATTTGTTACAATATCTCATTTTTCCATTTTTCAGTCAATAATTCATAAGGTTCATTTTTTGTCGTAAAAAGGGAAATTGACAAAATGAAAAAATAAAAAGCCGGCATGTATTGAAAATGCCAGCTTTCATTCATGTTTTTTTATGATCCGCTGCTGTTTCGATCGCGAAACACAATAGCGCTTCTTTCATACTCCACGTCGTCAATACCGCTTCTCACATTGACAACCCGTGCTGCGGCAAAGAAATAGTCGGACAATCGATTGAGATAACGGAGCACCATTTCATGGATCTCTTCCGTTTTCATCAGCGCCACCACTTGGCGTTCCGCCCGCCTTGTAATGGTGCGTGCCACATGGAGAAGCGAAGCTGCCTTTGATCCGCCCGGAAGAATAAATCTCTTTAGTTCAGGTGCCTCTTCTGTATAGGCGTCGATGCGCATTTCTAAAAAGGAGACGGATTCTTCCTTCAACTTATAGTCTCTTTTTTCTGTGATGATTGCCAGATCGCCCCCGCAGTCAAAGAGCTCGTGCTGAATGTTGAGCAGCTCGGCCGTTAGATCCTCAAAGCCACGCTTTTCGGAGAGCTCAGCCAAGGCCAACCCGACAAAACTGTTCAGCTCATCAATCGTGCCGTAGCTTTCTACTCGGAGGCTGTCCTTATCTGTTCTGCCTCCGATTAAGCTCGTTTGCCCGTTATCGCCTGTTTTTGTATATAGTTTCATCATATCTGTCTCCTTTACAGACTTATTCAAGCAGGTCCGCAGCCTCTCGCACACATTCAGCTGTCCCAAACCGAATCAATTGGTTCAGCCGTTTTTCTATGTTTTCTTCTGAAGATGTCTCTTCAGTTTGTGTCGCTGCAACGAGGATTTCTCCAGGTTCATTTTGTTCACCGCCCAGCACTTTCATGCGCTCGGCTTCCGCTCCCATGACAGCCCTGACGAAGAATTGGTCTGTCGCAAAGCCGTTGATCAAAATCCATATCGAAAAGCCAGACATGACACAAATACAAACGGACAGCTCTTCGTATTCAAACGTACGGCACACAAGCCGGTCAAGTCTGCCGGAGGAGGCCATCGCACAGGTTTCCTGCGGATAAAAGCCGTTTTCAGATAAATAGGCTGTAAGCCCTTCTTTTTGATCTGAATGGGCAGGCAGCCGTTTATGGAGAAACGTCCGGTTCCAAGAAAAGCCTGAACCGATAGGAGCCGAGGACAGCGTCCGGAGCGGGATTTCCGTTTGCAAAAGGATCTCGTCGCGCCGCACTTGCAGCAAAGCTTCAAATGGAATCGCCTGCAGCTTTAGGGCGGCCTCTTCAGGCTGAATCGCAATAAGCGGTTTAGGCAATTGATGATGGAGTAAGGCGCTGACTTTCGTGTTATACAACGCCTTTATGTGCTCTTCTGTGATGGCGGTTTCCGGTTTTTGCTTAGGCCCGGCTGTTCCGTTTTTTATAAAGACGATTTCATCACAGTACAGGCTAGCGGTATTAAGATCGTGAAAAACACTGACAGCAGTCAGCCCATTTTCTCTCGTCAGGCGCTTGATAAGATCGAGCAGTTCTTTTTGATAGGCCAAATCCAGAAAAGTGGTCGGTTCGTCTAAAAATAAAATGCGCGGCTGCTGCGCCAGTGCTTGAGCCAAATAAACCCGCTGCTGTTCACCCCCGCTTAGATCACGAATCGATTTGTCAGCGAAAGCGAGTACCCCTGTTTGTTTCATCGCATTCTCAATGATGGCTTCATCCTCTTCAGTCTGCTGGCTGAACAGCCCTTTTTGAAATGGATATCTGCCGAAGGATACGGTTTCTTTGACAGTAAAGCTAAAGGCTTGATCTGTTTTTTGCGGCAGAACTGCCATCATTTGCGCCAGTTCCTTCGGCTTATATTCAGTGAGTGGTTTGCCAGCCAGACAAACGGAGCCTTCTATTGGCGGAAGTGTTCCTGTCAGCAAGTGAAGCAGTGTTGTTTTTCCACTCCCGTTCGGTCCGAGAATGCCAAGAAATTCTCCCTTCTTCACTGTTAAACTGATATTTTTAATCAGCCGGCTGTCTCCGTAACCTCCCGACAGCCCTTCTGCCTTAATCATAAGCTTTCCCCCCGCGATGCTGCCGAATTAAAATCAGAGCGAAAACAGGAGCTCCCGCTAAAGCTGTAATAATGCCGATCGGCAATTCAATCGGCTCAATCATTGTTCTCGATAGCAGATCGGCCAAGACGAGAAATCCCGCGCCAAGCAAGGCAGACAGCGGCAATAAATGCCGATGATCCGTTCCCCACAGCAATCTTGTGATATGCGGAATCACAAGTCCGACAAAGCCAATGGTGCCGGATACAGCCACAGCGCCGCCCGTCAGCAGTGACCCTGCAATTAAAATCATCATTTTTCTATGCTGGACGCTGACCCCGAGAAGCCTTGCTTTCTCCTCTCCATAGGTCATCACGTTGAGTTCCCTTCCGTTTATGATCAGCAGCATGATTCCTAAAAGAAAAAACGGGAGAAACAGTGCAACGTAGCTCCAGCCTCTCATCGAGACGCTGCCAAGCAGCCAATGCACAATAGGCAGTAAATTATCTCCTGTCAGAGCAATGACAAGAGAAATAAATGCGCCCAAAAATGAATTGATGATGACACCGGTCAAAATGAGGGTGGAAACAGACATTGATGCATGAACGAGGCGGCTGAAGAAAAGGACCGCCGCCATCGTGACAAGTGCCGCGGCTACACTCACAACCGGCAGTGTAAAGCCTCCGATGACAGGAAGCTGCAGGCTAAAGAATAGGGTCACAACCGCGCCCACTGAAGCACCGGACGAAACACCGAGCGTGTAGGGATCAGCAAGTGGATTTTTCAACAGCCCCTGAAAAGCAGCCCCAGCGATAGAAAGAGCCGCCCCCACAAGGGCGGCCAGCACAACTCTCGGCAGTCTGATATTCATCATAATATTTGTATACATTGGATCATAGGAGCCGGCAGAGCCGCCAAAGCCTTCATGCCAAAAGATAAGGAAGATGGCGGGTATCGGAATTTGCAGACTGCCGCAGGAAATCCCCGATATGATACTAGCGGCTAAAAATAAGAAACTGATGCTATAAGCAGCAAAACGATTATTCTTTAAACGTATCCGGGTAAATGCTTTCCGCAAGTTCTTCGACCCCTTCGATCAGACGCGGACCTGAACGTGTGACGAGATCCGGATCAACATCATAAACGCGATGATGTTTCACAGCATTGATTCCGCTCCAGCCATCACGCTTTTCCACCGCATCCGCTTTTACACCGTCCGTTGTGACAATGGTGTCTGGATTCAGCTTAACGATGGCCTCGTCTGTCATTTGCACCCAGCCTTTTTGATCCGCTGCAGCGTTTTTAGCATGGATGACATTCAGCATTTCATTCATAAACGTGTCTTTTCCGGTTGTGTAAATGTCAGGATCAGGCGAAACCTCAATAAAGACGCTTTTTTCCTCGTCTTTTGAAATGGATTTCGCTTTTTCTTGAATCTCCTGCAGGTCTGATTTCATGCTGTTGACCAGTTGGCCCGCTTTTTTCTCGACCCCGGCAGCTTCACCGATCATTTCGATTGATTTGTATACCTCTGCGAAAGATTGTGCATCATTGACAGTCAGCACAGGAATGCCAGCGTCTTTCAGCTGCTTAATGGCATCAGCTGAGGCTGACATGGAAGATTCATGGGCGAGAACGAGATCAGGTTTAAGAGAAATGACTTTCTCAACGTTTACATTCATATCCCCAACCTTCTCAACCTGTTTGACTTCCTTTGGATATGTATCGTTTTTGGTGACGCCGACCACTTTGTCACCGAGTCCGAGAGCATATATAATTTCCGTGTTGCTCGGCATTAATGAAACAATTTTTTTCGGCTCCTTTTTGATGGTAACGTCTTCGTTTGACGCATCATCAATTGTGACAGGGAACGCTTCAGACGTGGCTGTCTTTTGCTTTGCAACGGAATCCTTCTCATCTGCCGCATTGCCGCAGCCTGAAATCATAATGGCGGTAAGCAGAAGCGCCGTCCATATTCCGGCTAATTTTTTCATACCCTTTCCTCCTAAATGAACTAAAAAAGCATCTCTACGATGGTAAAGACGCTGTAAACAACAAAAAAGCCTATTGTTTACACATCATCTGTCCTCGCAGACTTCGTGCTTATCAAACAGGCAGGTATCCTGGCTCTTGGCGCAAAGGCCAATTACAGTGGCGGGACCGCACCGGCTTTTACCGGTTTCCCTATTAAGCCGGCTATTTTCACGTACCGGCACCTGTTTGACATTCGTATCCTTTTTCGGAGTTATTATACTATATGGCTGACAGGCTTGTATATGCAGTATGAATGACTTTTCCGCCGCTGCATGTATGGAAGCAAAATTCTCGTAAACACTAAATTTCATCTTGTATACTAAGCAGCATGATCAATAAAAAAGGAATGATTTTTATGGACTTACAGCTAAAAGACAAGCTCGTCTTAATCACAGGCTCAACTTCCGGCATCGGGAAAGCCGCGGCGAAAAGCTTTTTGCAAGAAGGTGCAGCCGTTATAGTCAATGGCCGAAAACAAGAGACAGTCGATCGCACGGTTGAAGAGCTTTCTTCCTATGGAACGGTGCATGGAGCAGCCGCCGACTTATCAAAACCGGATGAAGCAGCAGCTTTTCTTGAAAAAGTGAAGCAGATCGGTGATATAGATGTTCTTGTCAACAATCTCGGTTTCTTTGAAGTGAAGGATTTCGCCGAGGTAACGGATGAAGAATGGAATCAATATTTTGAAGTAAACGTGATGAGCGCTGTTCGGACAAGCCGTCACTTCCTTCCAAAGATGCTTGCCAAAAACAGCGGCCGCATTTTGAATATTGCAAGTGAAGCAGGCGTTAAACCGCTTCCGACTATGATTCCTTATTCAATGACTAAAACAGCGCTGATCAGCCTGTCCAGAGGAATGGCTGAAATGACGAAGGGCACAAACGTTACGGTTAATTCAGTGCTTCCGGGACCTACTTGGACAGAAGGCGTTGCGTCCTATATGGAGGGCGCCGCAAAGGCAGCCGGCCAGGATACAGATACATTTGTGCAAGACTATTTTAAAGTGAATGAGCCGACTTCACTCATTCAAAGATACGCAACAGCTGAAGAAGTCGCCAACACAATTGTATTCCTCGCATCTGATGCCGCATCTGCCATTAATGGCACGGCACAGCGTGTGGAAGGCGGAATTATCCGTTCACTTTAAATGCAAAAACGCATCCGTTTTCGGATGCGTTTTTTTTATAACTCCCCAGCGAATGGAACCGGCTGATATCCGCCCGTTTCAAGTCTGGCTGAAAACAATCCGCCCGCATGAGGCTGTTCATATCTTTCTGTTTCGGTCATTTGTTCAGTAGCTGTTGTGATGTAAAGGGTTTTCATGTCTTGGCCGCCGAACGCACAGCACGTGACATATTTGGCCGGAACACTTATTGAATCAATTTCTTTTCTCTGAAAAGGATCAATGTGAACCACACGGCTTCCGCCAAACAGCGCTACCCACAGCATGCCGTTTTGATCAATTGTCATGCCATCCGGCAGCCCATCCGATTTTTCAAAACGATAGACAGTCTCGGGGTTTGATACGTTTCCGCTTTCGGGATCGTATTGATAGCACACAATCTCCTGCGTCGGCGTGTCAATGTAGTACATCAGGTTGCGTTCGCGATCCCAATCCAAACCGTTCGAGGTTGAGACTTGATCTTTCATTTTGACAAGGCTCCCATCTGCGTCCAAACGATAAAGCGAGGCTTGTTTTTGTTCGCCTTCCATGCTCGTCGTCCCTGCCCAAAGCCTTCCGTACGGATCACATTTGGCGTCGTTAAACCGAAGGCTCTCATGCATATCCTTCGGCTGTTTGATTTTTTCAAGACTGTCATCATGAAGATGATACAGGTAAAAACCGTCTTTCATCGTCATGATCAGCTCATCCTTTGAATACTTCGCAAGCGCCGTCACAAAGGATGTAAATTTGACCGAACGATTGATTTTTTCTTTAGGATCAAAAATATGGAGCTCACTTCCTAAAATATCAACCCAATATAGTCGGCCGTTTTCTTCATCCCATAACGGGCCTTCACCGATTACTGCCCTAGTGTCTGCTTCTAATACTGCATCCATGTGTAACACCTCTTTAGCTTCATTCTATATATTGTTATTCCCGGCAAAGAGATGTCCAAACCACATGCCTTATTCTTTTTTGAAAAGGATGGTAATGACGGAGCCAATATTGATCCTGCTGTTGACGTGAATCGTTCCATTATGCAGGTGCACCAGCTCTTTGGCAATCGCCAGTCCAAGCCCCGTCCCGGCAGCCGGATCTTTCGTATTGGTTCCCCTGTAATAGCGGTTAAATAAATGGGTGATCGTCTCCTCATCCATTCCTCTCCCATTGTCTTTGACCTTCAATGAAATATGATTTTTTGTCTGTTCAAGAATCACCTGAATTGCTGTTCCTTTATCGTTGTGCTTCACAGCATTTCCGAGCAGATTTTCCAGGATGCGTCTGAACCAGGCTTCATCCAGCGCAAATTCAATATGCTCTTCTCTTGATACAAATGAGATATCATACCCTTCAGAAAACGGATTTTTCTTGAAATCCTCAATGACATTTTTAAAGAATGGAATGAGGCTTGTGAGGTTTCTCTCCATCGGCAGAGCGTCATTTTTTAGACGGTACGTTAAATTTAAGTCCTCGATGAGCTTTGACATGTATTCCGATTTCTCTCTGACCACCTGTCCCATTTCTTTCACTTCGTCAGGAGACCAGTCGTATTGCTTCGATTCAAGCATCATGCTGTAGCCGTAAATGCTGCTGAGGGGTGTTTTTAAATCATGAGACAAACCGGCGATCCATTCTTCCCGTGTCGCCTGAATTTTTTCTCGGTTTCTCTTGTCCCGTCGCAGCGTTTCCGTCAGCTGATCCATAGATTCAAATATCTCACCGAAGAAACGGTACGGCTGTTTGATTTTCCCCTTTTTGTTTTTGCTGACCGGGCGCCCTTTACGGTTTTTCGGCTCTTCAAGCTTCCCTTTCGATAGATTGACGAGCCATTTGATTGTATGAAAAATCGGCAGGCCAAACCTGAACATATACCAGGCAGTCATCCAAAAAATATAGAGAAGCAGAACGCCCATAATCAGGAACATCGCTTTAAGAACAACATTAAGAAACGATTTGTTAAACTCCTGATCGGTTACATAGACAGGATTCGGCACCGTAGCGACCATCCATCTGTCTTTATTGAGGATCTTAACGGAAATTTCCCTTTTATAGTTCCAGGGTTTAGAGCTGTATTTGAGCAGTTCCAGCTGGTTCATCGTTTTTCTTTCACTTTTTGTACTATTGATGCTGTCGAGAATGTTCCCATCGCTGTCCAATAAGTAAATGGCGCCTTTTTCCCGATTAATATAGTCAACTGTACCGGACTTATATTGTGACAAAGAGTCGAGGGACGGTTCACGGCTTTCAATGGAAGTCAGCAGCTGCTCGCTCTTTGACTTCCAGCCGAACAAGAGGAGATATGACTTGTCTTCAATATTGATTGCCCAATAATTCAGCTTATAGTTATCAAGCTTCTTGCTTTTATAAATAGACAAAAGCTCCTTCTTTGTGTAGGTGCCGGGCACGTCTTTCGGCACACTGTAGGAATAATCCGTTTTTCCATTAGAATCAATGATTTGCATCCAGCCGTGCTGTTTATCAACAGATTTCTTCAGGAAATCGTCCACTTCCCATGACCCGTCTTCGTTTACATCGAGGTATGCCTCAAGCGTGTCAGTCGTTGCCTTTGTCAGCCCTGAATTGGATTCCGCATCGCTAAATCGTGAGTCTAAATAGAAAAAGGAAGCCACAAGCATGATCGAAAGAAGAAGGATAACAATCAGCATCTGCCCGAAAAAGTGAAACAGAAACTTCCATCTTAACCTCATGGGCGCTTTCCGTTTCCTTCTGGACTCGGGATAAAACGGTATCCGAGACCGCGAACGGTTACGATATATTCCGGATTGCTCGGGTCACGCTCAATTTTTTCCCGGAGCTTGCGGATATGAACCATGACCGTATTGTTATCTCCATACGAAGGATAGCCCCATACTTTTTCATAAATTTGATCTTTAGAAAGCACCACATTGGGATGTTCGCAAAAATATTGAAGCAGCTGCAGAAGCTGAGCCGAACAGGCGACAGTTTCCCCGCCCACAATCAGCTCGGCATTTTGCGGAGAAAATGTAAAGTAATCATATGTATAGGTTTTGTTTGTTTCAGCTGGTTTCGACTGATAGGTACGCTTTAAATGCGCTCTGATCCGCGCGGCTAATTCCAGCGGATTAAATGGTTTTGTAATATAATCATCAGCTCCGACCGCAAAACCAGATAATTTGTCAGCGTCCGATGATCTCGCCGTCAGGAAAAAAATCGGGGCGTCTGAATACTCCCTGATTAATGTACAGGCCTCAAAACCGGTCATTCCGCCCATCATGACATCCAGTACGATTAAATCAACCTTATTTGTCTTTACGATCGGAATGGCTTCCTCTGCACTTGCCGCATCCATTATATGTCGATAACCTTCTTTTTCGAGAACGCGTTTGATCATATCCACAATCGCTTTCTCATCGTCTACGATTAAAATTGACGCATTTTCCACTTTTATGTTCCTTTCTGTCACTGTTTTTTTTTCATCTTATCATTATATCGTTTCTTTTTGGTACATTTTTGAATAGGAGGGCTCTTGACGGGGGTGAACAGCAGAAAACGGGAACCTGCAAAAATGTTCCCGTTTTCTTAGAATGAGTAATCGTTATGAGTTCTCGTCTACCATGTATAAAATAAACTCCCAAAATCCCGGAACATCCTGACACAGAAGCATATCAGCCTTTTCAAACATTTTGATTTTCAGCTCCTGCTCTAAATCTTCTCTTTCTTGATAGGACGTATTGCTGAGTTTTTTTCTGATCATCGGTGAAAAGCATGCAATCAGATGCTCAATGTCGTACATTTCATCATGATCCCTATTATGTTCAAACTGGCCGCTCACAGTTTACTTTTCCCCCTTTTTTTGCGCCGCTAGCTGCTTTCTAATATTTTCTAATCCCTTCTTATGAATATTAGAGATATTTTGCCGAGACTCACCTAGTGAATCAGCGATTTCCTGCATCGTGGCACCGTGAAGATAGACTTTTGTCAGCACGCTTTTTTGTTTGTCAGTCAGATTCTGAATCGCTTGATAAAGCTGATAATCCTGGACATGCTGGCTCAAATCATCCTGCAGGTCTAAAAACTCCTCAAACGCGTCACTTCCCGTTTCGGAAGGAAGTCGTTCTCCTGCTTCCGGATGATCAACCGTCAGCGGATACCGTTTTTGATTTTTGCGAACCCGCTTATCAAAATCGATGGAAAAAATCCGAATCATCGAATTCATATACTTGACGATGCGAATCTCCTTATAAAATTGCTTGAATTGCTCGTCCAGCGATTTTGCATCCTTTTCATTCGGGTTTTCCATTACATTTTTGAACAAACGGTAATGCTTAGGATTGCTCAAAAAATGCTTCACGATGGGATGCTTCATAATCTCCTTACATTTCGATCGCAACAGACCCTGATAGTCCATCAAACCGCCTCCCTACTAAATTAAATGAAGGAAAGCAAAAAAAAGTAAACTACTACTTTCAGACTAGCGCTTGCTGAAGCAAACCTTCCAGTCATGGTTTACGATTTCTTGGGTTCCCTTCACTTACTTACATGACTGCACAAAAAGGAAGGAGGTGTTTTTCATGGATCAGGTTTTTATAGAGGAGGTCGTCAAGCAGATCAGCAATCTGGGGTTCCCGGCACTGATTGCGATGTACCTGCTGACCCGTTTCGAGAAAAAGTTCGATCAGCTCATTGAATTGATGACAGAGGTGAAAGATCAGAAAGCGAAACATTAATTTTGTATCGAAGTTGACTTTTCATCGTTTCTTTTCACTTAACAAGACAGAAGGGAAAACGAAAGGCCTTTCACATTCTCTTTCTGCGTCACATTTATTTTTAAGGAGGAGACAGAAAAATGAAAAAACAAAACGACATTCCACAGCCAATCAGAGGAGATAAGGGAGCGACAGTGAAAATCCCGCGTAATATTGAAAGGGACCGGCAGAATCCCGATATGCTCGTACCGCCGGAAACTGATCATGGCACCGTTGAAAATATGAAGTTTTCTTTCTCAGATACTCATAACCGTTTGGAAAAAGGCGGGTACGCCCGTGAAGTTACCGTACGTGAGCTGCCGATTTCAGAAAACCTGGCTTCTGTTAATATGCGGCTGAAGCCAGGCGCCATTCGCGAGCTTCATTGGCATAAGGAAGCAGAGTGGGCATACATGATCTATGGGAAAGCACGCGTCACGATCGTGGATGAAAAGGGCCGCAGCTTTATTGATGATGTAGGCGAGGGAGATTTATGGTACTTCCCGTCAGGCCTGCCGCACTCGATTCAAGCACTCGAAGAAGGGGCAGAGTTCCTGCTCGTGTTTGACGACGGGTCATTCTCTGAAAACAGCACATTCCAGCTGACAGACTGGCTTGCCCACACCCCTAAAGAAGTCATTGCCGCTAATTTCGGCGTGACAGAAGAAGAAATCGCCAATTTGCCAGGCAAAGAAAAATATATATTTGAAAAACCTGTACCCGGCTGTTTAAAAGATGACATTGTGGAAGGGCCGTACGGCGAAGTGCCTTATCCGTTTACGTACCGCCTTCTTGAACAGGAGCCGATTGCATCAGAAGGAGGAAAGGTGTACATTGCGGATTCGACAAACTTTACTGTGTCTAAAACCATTGCATCAGCGCTCGTAACTGTGGAACCTGGCGCAATGAGAGAGCTTCACTGGCACCCGAATACGCATGAATGGCAATATTACATCTCCGGTAAAGCGAGAATGACCGTTTTTGCTGCTGACGGCCATGCGAGAACCTTTAACTATCAAGCCGGTGATGTCGGTTATGTTCCATTTGCGATGGGCCACTACGTAGAAAACCTCGGCGATGAACCGCTCGTTTTTTTAGAAATCTTTAAGGATGACCATTATGCCGATGTATCTTTAAACCAATGGCTCGCAATGCTTCCTGAAACCTTCGTCCAAGAACACCTTGACTTAGGCAAAGAATTTACGGATGTCCTTTCAAAAGAAAAGCATCCGGTTGTGAAAAAGAAAAGCAGTAAATAATAAACAACTGGCAGCTTGCAGAGAGCGCTCGTTCTCTGCAAGCGCTGATAAGGAGCTGAATCAGTGCTACATCAAAAAGATACAATAAAGCAGGCCGTACAGTACGTGCTGGCAGCGGCGGCTGTGTTATTTTGCTATTTCACTATCATTCTCAGTGTTTTTTCTTTGGCGGGAATGAGCTACCGATCATCTGCTCATGTCCTGCTATTTGCTGTGTTATTTCTTGTGATCGGACTATGCTTTGAACCTTTTGAACGGCTGATGATACATAGTTTTACGTTTTTCAAGACTGGAAGACGAGCTTTTATCCTTATGGCCGGCACCGTCCAGCTGCTGTTTTTATGGATAACCGCTTATACGACAGATCAAATGATTCATGACATTTGGCTGTCAACCACAGAAGAGATGATTCTCGCAGCCGTTTTTCTTATTTTGGATAAATGCAATTCATCACTGCCCAGCTAAAAAAAGAACGCCATCCGATTGGATGCGTTCTTTTTATTCATATCGAAGCGCGTCGACAGGCTGAAGCTTCGATGCCTTAATGGACGGCAGCAAGCCAAAAATAATGCCGACTGCCATTGAGAAAATGAGTGCTCCGATAACTGCCGGAACGGAGATGATGAAAGGCATCGGAAAGATAACCGTGATAAGTTTAGCGATGCCAAAGCCCGCAAGCACACCGAGAATTCCGCCAATACTTGTCAGCACGACGGCCTCTGTTAAAAATTGAAATAAAATCACGCGCCGCTTGGCACCGAGCGCCTTCTTAATTCCGATTTCCCGCGTGCGCTCCGTCACTGAAACGAGCATAATGTTCATGACACCGATGCCTCCGACCAAAAGTGAGATGCTGGCAATTCCGCCAAGCAGCAGAGCAAATGACTGGTTAAAGGATTCCACTTCCTGAGCGACCTCCTGAAGATCCATCACGCTGTACTCCGCTTTTTCCAAATCAGCATCTGACAGTCCTTGATTTAGAAGATCCGCGGCCATTACACCGGCTTCTTGGATATGCTCAGAAGAGTCTGCCTGCACCGCAATCTGTGTCGGTGCGTCGAATCCTTCAATTAGCGGCCACACTTTTTTCGGCGCATATAAAACCGGATTCGCATAGTCGCCACCAAACATGCTTTCTTCCTGTTTCTTTTCTTGAAAAACACCGGCAACCCGGAACGGCACACCGTTCAGCTCGATGTTTTTGTGGAGAGCGTCCCCGTCAGGAAACAGCTCATCTCTTGCAGCCTCATTGATCATAACCACTTGGTGTGTGCTGTTTAATTCTTTTTCCGTCAGTTTTCTCCCCTCGGTGATGCTGATCGGGAACATATCAAAATAATCAGCATCAACTCCGTACACTTGGGGATATGAAACGTTCGTTAAGTGAAAAACGGAGGCGCCTTCAGACAGGTAATATAAAGATAATCCTTTTACAACAGGGTCTGATTTTATCGTCTCAATCGTTTCTTCAGATACAGGGGGGGCGGACGTATAAGAAACCTCCTGGTAACCGCCTTCCTCCTCCCCGCCTGTTGGCTGGTACACTACATTAATCGCGTTATTTCCCATGCCAATCATACTTTGCTTTAATTGCTCGCTTTGGCCTTTCAGCATAGAAACGATCGCAATGATCGCCGCTATACCGATAATGACACCAAGCATCGTAAGAATCGACCTCAGCTTATGTGAAAAAATAGATTGAAAGGAGATCCGAATATGTTCAAGCATGGCTAATCCCTCTCTCGTCTAACACTAATTCTCCGTCTCTGATAAAAACGGTTCTGTCGGCTTTTCTGGCGACGTCCGGGTCATGGGTGATCATAATAATCGTTGTGCCTTCCTGATGCAATTGTGAAAACAGCGACAAAATTTGTTCACTTGATTTTGTATCAAGCGCCCCGGTCGGTTCATCTGCCAGAATAAACCGCGGCTGATTGACAAGGGCTCTTGCAATCGCCACCCGCTGCTTTTGTCCGCCGGACAGCTTTGGCGGTTTGTAGGATATCCTATCTTTCAAACCAACCTTTTCAAGAGCTTCGTAGGCTCTTTGCCTTCTTTCTTTTTTCTTTACCTTATTGTAAATCATCGGCAGCTCGACATTTTGCAATGCGGTAAGGCGCGGCAGCAAATGAAAGGTTTGAAACACAAATCCGATTGATTCGTTGCGAATGTCAGCCAAAGCACCGTCTTTCCCTTTTAATACATCCATCTGGTCTAGCATATAGGTTCCGGAGGTCGGCCTGTCCAAACAGCCTATAATATTCATTAACGTAGACTTTCCTGAACCGGACGGCCCCATAATGGCCAGAAATTCACCAGCCTTGACGGTGAGATTAATCTGCTTTAAGATCGGCACCTCTTCTTTGCCCAGCTTGTACGATTTAGAAACATTATTCAGTGTCAGCATTGACTGTAACCTGCTTTCCTTCCTTGACCGCGGGATCAGGATAGATCACATAATCTTCCGGTGTCAGGCCGCTTTTGATTTCGACCATGTCACTTTCGTCTGTTTCCCCGATTTCAACAGGCTGTTTAACCGCCTTCTGACCCTCATCCGTCTTCCAAACATACGGTTCGCCATCGTCCTGGATAATCATGTCGGAAGGCAGCTTAATGGTATTCGCATCAGCTTCGTCACTAATGACTTCAATGTTGACATGATAGCCGACTTCAAGGCCCTTATGGCTGTCCAATAAAACAGTGAAAGGATAGTTAGAAGATTGGGGATTCATTTCCTCTTCAGCATAACTTTCTGACGCTTCCCCCTCACCTGTTCCAGCAGGAAGCTTGCCGATTGAAGTAATTTTGCCTTTCCACTCGCCTTCACTGCCTGTTTTCAGCGTAACTCTGACCTTGCTGCCTTTTTTAATCGTGTCCATTAACAGCTCGTTGATTTGGCTTTTTACAAGGTATTTGCCCGTTGAAACGATCTGGATATACGGTCCTGCTGCTTGATCACCAGTAGCGCCGTCCGCAATATCCTGATTGACGCTTTGAACAATACCGTCATGCTTGCTTGTGATCACATTTGAACCTTTGTTTTTCGATTGTGTAGCCAGTTCTTTTTGGTGCTGCTTCAGTTCAAGCTGGCTTGTCTTTAAATCAAAATTAGCCTGGTCAAGTTCGTCTTGAAGTTGTGCTTTCTCGTCTTTTCCGGCTGTTTTCAGCTTCTTCTCTGTTTCTGCTATTGATTTTTGCAAGCGGCTGATTTGAAGGTTTGTCATTTCAATTTGTAAATTGCTTTGCTCAATTTCGTCAGAATGATCCTCGCCCTCGTACTCAAAAAGCTTATCGCCTTTTTTGACCTTATCGCCTTCTTTGACGTACGTTTTTTTAATGCTTCCTTTCTCTGAATCTATGTATACTTTTTGCTGTTTCTCTGGTTCAACTTTTCCTGAAAACGATTGGGCTGATTCAGATTCACCGCCCATATACACCGCGACCGATTCAGCATAAGGCTCCGATGAAACGGCAACTTGATTCATGTGAGTAAAAAAGTAAAAACCGCCGGCGCCGATCCCCGCCAGTACGAGCACACCGGCACATATCGAACCGGCAATAAGCCATTTTTTCTTCTTGGACACAATGATCTCCTCTTTCTGTAATCTTCGTAATATTTTCGAAACATTCTAACCAATATTATCTATTAATTCAAATAGACTTTCAATCTTTTTCTTCAAAATACGGAATTTGTAAGTGAAATTACATTTTTGGGGGTTGAAAATAAAAAATCCCGGCGTTATACCGGGATTTTTCTTACACAGAAACAAGCTGTTTTTCAGTTTTAATCAGGTCATAGGTTAAGCATACGGGTTTATTTGTACGAGGATCAGTGACGATTTCAGCATCAATCTGGAATACCCGCTTCAAAATATCCGGCGTCATGACCTCCAGTGCGGTCCCTTCCTTGATGACCTTGCCTTTTTTGAGCGCAATCATATAATGGGAAAAACGGGCCGCATGATTCAGATCATGAATGACCATTAAAATCGTCCGCCCCTGTTCCTTGTTCAGTCTGTCAAGCAGCTGCAGGATTTCGAGCTGATGTGCAAGATCGAGATATGTTGTAGGCTCATCAAGCAAAAGCAGCTCTGTCCCTTGTGCAAGCGCCATCGCAATCCACACGCGCTGACGCTGTCCGCCTGACAATGCCTCAATCGGACGCTCATGGTATTCCGCCATGCCGGTTTCTTCGAGTGCCCATTTGATGATGCGGCGATCTTCATCATTTAATCTGCCGAAGCCTGATTGATGGGGAAATCTGCCGTACGACACCAATTCGTACACCGTTAATCCGCTCGGAGCCTCAGGCGTCTGCGGCAGAATGGCCATATCCTTCGCAATGTCCTTCGTAGACATTTTATGAATCGCATTGCCGTTTAAGTAAACGGCACCTTGATGTGAGCGCATAATCCTGGACATCGTTTTTAATATCGTTGACTTCCCGCAGCCATTTGGCCCAATTAAGGTTGTTATTTTTCCTTTAGGAATGGATATATTTAAATCTTTCACAATCAGCCTGTCGCCATAACCGATCCCAAGCTGTTCCGTTGATAATGAATTCAAGTTCGGTCCCCTCCTCAATTCGATTTCATCAATAAATAAACAAAGTAAGGCGCACCTAAAACGGAGATGACAAGTCCGACCGGAATTTCTGATGGTGCCAATACATTTCTCGCCAGCGTATCAGCCAGCAGAAACAGAAACGCGCCGATAAAGGCGGAAACGGGTATAAGCGTCTGATGGCGGGGACCGGTAAGCCTTCTTGCCACATGCGGTGCGATTAATCCGAGGAACGCGATGCCTCCTGCAGCTGCCACACAGGATGCGGCAAGAGCGACCGCTGCCAGAAGGAGAATCCGTCTTTCCTTTTCAACAGCAGTGCCAAGGCCGGTCGCTAATTGGTCTCCCAGCTGTAAAATGTTCAGATAGCGTGCTTTATATAAAGTAAAAGGAAGCAAAATCACAATCCAGGGGAGTACCGCCCAGATCATGTTCCAATTGGCCCCCCATATCGAGCCTGATATCCAAACCGCAGCCTGCATAAAGTCATGCGGGTCCATTTTGAGCTGAAAAATCAGCAAAAGGGCATTAAACCCCGCATTCACACCGATGCCGACCAGGATCAGCCGAATCGGAGTCACACCTTTTTTCCAAGCCAGAAGATAAATGAGAAACGCAGCGAGGAACGCGCCTGCCAGAGCACTGAACGGCAGCATAAACGTCCCTAAGAAGCCCAGATCTGATGCCGACCCTTGAAAAAAGTAAATAAAGAGCACAACAGCAAGCGAACCCCCGGCGTTAATCCCGAGAATACCCGGTTCAGCCAAATCATTTTGAGACACGCTTTGCAAAATGGCTCCGGCAACAGCGATACCCGCCCCAACAAGCAACGACAAAGCTATTCGCGGCAGCCTGAACTCAAATAAGACAAGCTCATCCCGCGCCGTCCCTTGGCCGAAAAAGACCTTGAGCGTTTGCAATGGAGCAATTTTTATGACACCCAGATTCAGACTGATAAAAAAGACAAGCACGATCAGCAGTAAAGTCACCGCTATCACAACAAGAGGTTTTTTCGTTTTTGTTTTCATTACAGCCCTCTCCTTTCACGACGTGCCAAATAAAAGAAAAAGGGAACACCGATGAGAGAGGTCAGAGCGCCGACAGGCGTTTCAAACGGCGCGTTCACGAGTCTGGCCGCAATGTCAGCAAAAACAAGCAAAACAGCCCCAAGCACCGCCGAGCAAGGAATGATCCACCGATAATCAACCCCTACCAAAAACCTTGTGATATGAGGAATGATCAGTCCAATAAACGCAATAGTGCCGGCAATGGAAACAGCAGCACCGGTCAACACCACAACGACAAGCATCCCAACCAGTTTTACCGCAGATGTATACTGCCCAAGCCCCTTCGCCAGATCGTCACCAAGGCTTAACACCGTCACAGACCGGGCAATGATAAACGCAAGCGTTATACCGACAGCTCCTGCGATAACCAGCAGCTGTACGCCTGACCATTTCACACCCGCTACCCCGCCTGCGTACCAAAAGCTGACATCCTGTGCTACATCAAAACGGAGCGCAATTGCTGTTGAAATGCCCGTAAAGAAATAACTGACGGCTGTTCCGGCAAGAGCAAGCTTTACAGGCGTGAGACCGCCTCTGGAAAACATGCCGATGCCCAATACCGTTGATGCCCCCAGTCCCGCACCCGCAAAGGACCACAGCACAAGCCCGATGGCTGAAAGCCCTGGAAAAAAAGCAAACGCAATTGAAATGGCAAAAGCAGAGCCAGATGTTATCCCCATGATAGAAGGCTCCGCCAATGGGTTTCTTGTCATGCCCTGCATGATCGCCCCAGACACGGCTAACAATGCGCCGACAAGTGCGGCAGCAGCCGTTCTTGGCAGCCGAAGATCGTGTATAATTTGGTGTGAGGTTTCATTTGGCTGAAAATGAAAGATAGCGTCCCACACAGTCCGTAAATGGATATCCGCAGCACCGAGAGAAATGGACAGCATCGCCCCGAAGCATAGGAAACATAACCCCGCAACAAGCACAATGACCGCACCTAACGACCGGGATGTCCATTGAATTTCTTCATCTGATATCATCTGTTTATTTTTCATGTGACTCAACAGCCGTACTTCCTTTCGATAATGATAATGATTATCAATTGCTGTTTCAGTATATCACTTTTTTCCGCTGATTTAATAGAGCGTTTTGATAAAAATGAGAATATAAATGCAAAAATATCGTGCCAACTGGCACTTGTGATGGTATAATCACAGATGATAATGATTCTCTTTATCATCTATTTTTTGAAAGAAGGTATGAGATATGACCCATACATACAAGAAGCTTGGCGCCGCTTTTTTTGCTCTTTTATTGATTGCAGCGCTGGCAGCCTGCGGAAATAATTCAGAAAGCAAAGGCTCTTCCTCTGATTCAAAAGACGAAGAAACCGTTACATACAAGGCTGAAAACGGAAATGTGAAAATTCCTAAACATCCTAAACGGGTGGTTGTCATGGCTGACGGCTACTACGGAGACTTCAAAACACTGGGCATCAACGTCGTCGGTGCACCTGAAAATGTATTTAAAAACCCTTACTACAAAGGTAAAACCGACGGAGTCACAAATATCGGAGACGGCACTTCTGTTGAAAAAGTGATTGATTTAAAGCCTGACCTGATCATCGTTTGGACAACACAAGGCGCCGATATTAAAAAGCTTGAAAAAATCGCACCAACTGTTGCGGTGAAATACGATAAGCTCGACAACATTGAACAGCTGAAAGAATTTGCAAAAATGACAGGAACGGAAGATAAAGCGGAGGAGTGGCTTGCCGAATGGGACAAAAAAGTAGCGGCAGCCAAAACAAAAATTCAAAAAGTCATCGGTGACAAAACAGTTTCCATTATGCAAACAAACGGCAAGGACATTTATGTATTCGGTAAAGATTTCGGAAGAGGCGGAAGCATCGTCTACAAAGATCTTGGTTTACAGGCCACAAAGCTGACAAAGGAAAAAGCCATTGACCAAGGTCCAGGATATACCAGCATTTCTTTAGAAAAGCTCCCTGACTTCGCCGGAGATTACATTTTCGCGGGTCCATGGCAATCAGGCGGAGATGACGGCGGCGTATTTGACAGTTCCATTTGGAAAAACCTCGATGCTGTCAAAAATGATCATGTCTATAAAATTGACCCAATCGGCTTCTATTTCACAGACCCAATTTCACTAGAAGGACAGCTGAAATTTATCACAGAAAGCTTAACAAAATAAACAAAGAGCCGCACTGATCTGCGGCTCTTTTCTATTTTGCAAAGAAACCGACAAGCCGGAGCACCTCATATTGAATCACATCGCATATTTTCTTACTCCATTCATGCGAAGCGCGTTCCTGTCAGCTATTTTGTGTATGGGATTCGTAACGGGAGTAATAACACTTTCTAAAAAAGACACCTGACTAAATTGTCAGGTGTCTTTTTTTATGCTTGTTTTTCTTTCGAGAATTTCTTAATCACAAACGGATAAATCACCAGACCGACAAAGAACAAACCGATACCGAGAATAAATGTCGTTAAATCGGCAGTTCCTGTTACGATAACAAACAATGAGTATACACACGCTAACAACGCGATCAATCCGTCTTTTACGCGGGAGCCTTTCAGCTGATCATACGTTTCGCCTTTTATAACCAGCTTTAGACTGTAGATCGCAGACACTAAATACGGAATTAAATACGCAAGTGTCGCTGCTGTCGTTAAAAACGTAAATGCGTCACTTATTGTCCGGGAAATAACAGAGAATATGAAGACCTGTGACATCACATTTGTAATGATCAGAGAAATAACCGGGCTTCCCTTTTTATTCGTTTTCGCAAAGATCGCCGGAAAATCGCCTGCTTTAGCAGCTTGGTATGGAACCTCAGAGCCAAGCAAAATCCAGCCGAGCATCGTTCCGAATAAGCAAAGAATCGCTAGTAGTGCCATGATCACGCTTCCTGCGTTTCCGACAATCGCATACAGCACATCAACGAACGGTTTTTCAGATCCGACAAGTTTATCGTGCGGCAGAACACCCATCGTGATCAATGTCACTATAATGTAGATGCTTAACGCGATCAACAACCCTGTGATTGTTGCACGTTTGACATCACGCTGAGTACGCGCGCGTCCAGACAAGATCACTGCTGATTCAATTCCGACAAACGCCCATAAAGTAGAAATGGCGGCGTTGTGAACCTGTCCGCCGATGCCAATGGTTGTGCCATTTTCACCTTGAACCGGAAAATAAAAATGATCGAATAATGTCGTTTGAAACACAAACAATCCGGCAATGATAAAGAAAACAAAACCTAATACTTTCGAAAACGTTGTGATAAAGTTTAATTTACTTGCACCGTTAATGCTTGCAACAAGAATCGTGTGCGTTCCCCAGAGCAAAATCGTACATACAGCAAACGTCAGCAATTGGCCGAGTGTCACCTCTTGGCTGCCGACAGCAAACAGTACACGTTTATCAACTAAGATCGGGAAAAACGAAGTCAAGTAACCGGCGAGACTTGTGATAATCGCCACGTTACTAATCCAGCTCGCCACCCAGTAGCCCCACACCATTGTGAATCCGGCAGCGTTCCCTTTCTTCGGATCAGAAAACAGCGCTCTCGCGTAACTTTGCGGCCCCGCTGTCAGCTCAGGCTTGCGAATCGACAAGTGCCCGAAGACAAGCGCAATCATCAGCACGCCAGCACCTGTCAAAAGCCAGGCGGACGTGGCGCCAAGCGGACTTGCAATCGAAGCAAGCGAACTCGGCAGGGAGAAAATTCCCGATCCAACCATATTTCCAACGACAAACGCCGTTAATAACCAAAAACCCCATTTTTTTGTCTGTTCCATTCCAGTACCTCCAATGATTCTTTGTACGGACCAGAACCCGAGATCATGTAAATACAAAAAAAGCCTGAACAAAAGTCCATGCTTAAAGAAACACACACCCTTGATCTCCGGATAGCCCTCCGCGAAAAAGCACGCGGCAGTCCTGCACTTATTCAGATACAGTCCCAGCATAGAGAAGGATCGGCTTTCTCCACACTTCGGCGCTGATGCCTTTTACACATGTTTAACAGCTCCTGTCAGCCTGGCATGTGTGACTCATCATCCGCGCAACCTCTACCTCACTGAGAAAGAGTGAGGATTTATTTATTCAGTTACTCCAGAAGGTTATCAAAGAAAGAATGATCTGTCAAAGGGAACAGATGGAAAATGCGGATAGAGCCAAGCCCTATCCGCATGCGATTAGCGATTATTTTTCTTTTTTTGCACAGCTTCTTGAAGCGGATCATCTTTAAGAGCTGAACCGGCATCCTCAAGAGCTCCTTGGATTACGTTTTTTTCTTTTTCAGATCGTTTCCCTTTATCTTTATTAAAGAAAGCCATTCGTATCACCTCTTTTAGAAAATAGGTACATCTTTAAGATGCCTTTTTCTCAGAAAATTATGCGGCTCATTTTTTTATCGGCCAAAGTTCTGTTGCTCAAACATACATTCTCTTGATATATTTGTAATTCAGAGATTTTTGCAAAACATAAAGGAGAAGCGGGGAAATGACAGGAAAAACACACATCATGGGAGGCATCGCTTCTTGTACCGCAGCAGCTTATTATTATGGATTTGACCCAGTACTCATGGCGGCGTCCGGCGCGGTTGGCGCATTAATTCCCGACATCTGCCACACACAAAGTAAAATCGGAAGAAGATTTCCTATCTTATCGAAAATAGTAAGTTCCGTATTTGGCCATCGCACCTTTACCCACAGCCTGCTGTTTCTTCTCATCATGTTTTTTATCACAGCTACATATATTCCAGATAAAAACATATCAGCAGGGCTGATGATTGGAATGGCAAGCCACTTGGTTCTGGATGCCTGGACAGTGAATGGCATCAAATTGTTATTCCCTTCAACCATTCGCATACGGCTGCCGCTGTATATGAAGACAGGCAGTTTTTCCGAACAGCTTGTGTTGGCCGGTCTGACAATAGCATCATGCTATTATTTTTATATGCTGTTCCATGGGCGCATGTTTTAAACCGAGTGCTGAAGCTTGTCTAAGAAGACTGTTTTTAGTAGGTTTTACATAAGAAGCATCTCATGGCAGATGTTCAAGAAAACGTGAGGAGTTATAAATTGATGAAAGGAACCCTTTTTCACAATCAGCGTTTTTTAAGTTTATCCATCTTATTCATGTGGATCAAAACTTATGTGATCTATAAACTGGGCTTTGATTTGCAGACCGACTCTCTATTACAGGAGCTGATTCTGCTGATCAATCCGCTTAGCTTCATACTCCCTCTATTTGGAATTGGCCTGCTTTTACAGGGCAGCAAGCAGCGCATCTTTTTGCTGATTGCCAATTTGGTTCTGACTGCCATTTTGATCTCCAACACGATTTTTTACGGCTTTTATATCGATTTTATCACCATCCCGGTTTTGTTTCAGGCAAGCAACATGAGCGATATGGGCAGCAGTGTAAAAGAGCTGTTCAATCCTTTGTTCATCGCTCTGTTTGCGGATTTGACTTTTCTTCTGCTGCTCTCCAGAAAAGAAAAGAGACCGGAGTCAAAAGCGAACCCCCGTACGGTCAAACGGTACTATGCCGCTTCCTGCGGGATTCTTATATGTACGCTGGGGCTTGCCGAAATTGAACAGCCGAAGCTCTTGGCCCATTCCTTCGACCGGGAAGTGCTCGTCAAAAGTATTGGTCTGTTTCAGTTTCACATCTACGATACCATTTCTCAGACTGTCAATATGAGTGCGAAGGCATTTGCCGATGAAGACAGCCTCTCTACAATTAAAAACTACACTGAGGCTGACTACAGCAAGCCCAATCAAAGCAAGTTCGGACTGGCAAAGGGACGGAATGTGATTTTTGTGACGCTTGAATCGACTCAAAGCTTTGTTCTGAATGAAAAGGTAAACGGAAAAGAAATTACCCCGTTCATGAATGACCTGATGAAAAAGAGCTATACCTTTGATCATTTTTATCAGCAAACAGAGCAAGGCAAAACGTCTGATTCGGAATTTATCGTCGCTAACTCTCTATACCCTTCCCTAAGCGGCGCCGTCTTTTTTACGAAAAGCGACCATCAATTTCATACGATGTACAAATCACTCAAGCAGCATGATTATTATTCAGCCGTCTTTCACGCCAATCATAAGACATTTTGGAACAGAGATGTGATGTATGAAACGTTTGGGATTGACCGCTTTTTTGATGTCGATGAATTCCATGTGACTCCTGAAACCTCAACAGGCTGGGGTTTAAAGGATAAGGAATTTCTGGAACAGTCAGCTGGTAAACTGAAAAGCCTGCCGCAGCCGTTCTACAGCAATTTCATCACATTGACGAACCATTTTCCGTTTGAAATTGACGAAAAGGATCAGCTGATTGATGAATATGATTCAAGCAGCGACCTGTTAAACCGCTATGTGACGACGGTTCGCTATGAGGATGAAGCACTGAAGCATTTTATCAAAAAGCTCAAGGATGAAGGCTTATACGAAAACTCGATGATTGTCTTTATGGGAGATCATTACGGCATCTCAGAAGCTCATAATAAAGCCCTGGCAGAGTTTTTAGGAAAAAGTGACATTACGCCGTATGACACCGTTCAGCTTCAGCGGGTGCCGTTTATTATTCATATTCCTGGAATCACTGATCAAAATCCGGAAACAATCTCCGATGCCGGAGGGCAGGTTGACGTTAGGCCGACCCTGATGCACCTGCTCGGAATCAATACAAAAGGTGATATTCAGTTCGGCAATGATTTGCTGTCAAACGACCGAACGCCATTTGCCGTGCTGAGAAACGGCAGCTTTATCACGAACGACTATGTGTATACGAAAAACACATGCTACAGCCAAAAAACAGGAGAAGTGTTAGAAAACCAAGATGCATGCACTCCCTATAAGGAAAAAGCAAATGAAGAGCTGTCTCTCTCTGATAAAATGTTAAACGGAGACCTTCTGCGTTTTTATGGTCAATAAAAAAATCCCTCTAAGAGGGATTTTTTTCATGTTTCGTATATCACTTTGCCTGTCAGCTTCGTTTGATAGCCATTGAGATGAGACAGGTTGGCCTTATAGTCTTCCGATTTCAAGATGCTCTTTACAGCTTTAAGCAGCTGCTGGTGTTTTTTCAAAATGACAACGTCGTATTGCTCCTCGATGAGCGGGATAAAATCAACGCTTCCCATATGTGCCGCGTGCTGCGCCCCGATTCCCGCGTCTGCCTGTCCGCTTGAGACTTGGGAGGCAACAGCATAATGATCAGTCACAGTGTCACTGTACCCCTTGACATCTGAAGGCGTCACACCAAGCAGACCAAGCTGTTCGTCAAGAAGCACTCTTGCGCCCGATCCTTTTTCTCTGTTGATGATGCGGATGTCAGTTCGTTTCAGGTCATTCCAGCCTTGTATATTTTTTGGATTTCCTTTTTGAACGTATAGGCCGGCTTTGCGAAGAACAACATTCATCTGACAAAACGGTTCGCCTGACAGAATGCGTTTGACATAAGGCGTGTTATATTGAGCGGTTTCCGCATCGTACAGATGCAGGCTGACAATGTCGCATTTGCCTTGGTACATGTCAATCAGGCTGTTTAAGCTGCCTTTGTATTGGCGGAGCGGCGTCTCTTGAATGGCATTTTCCAAATGCTTGCTGAGCAGATCCATCGATATATCCTGTCCGCTGATAACGACATTCTGCCTGCCCTCCGGCATCGGCTCCTGTGCCTTTCTTGGCTCTTCGTGTGTAGACACAGGCTGAGACATCCTCATGTTTGCCTTATATTGCTTTAAATCTGCTTCATCGACACGCATCTGCCTTCCGACACGGTAAGCAGGGATCATGCCTTTTTTAATCAAATCATAAACGGTCAGCTTTGATACCTTCAGCAGACCAGCAACTTCTTCTATCGTATAGGAAGAGGTTTCATTCATTATCATCACTCTCCTATTTCATTATACCTTTTCGGAGAATGTATAAAAACCCACATAACTCAAACATAATCCGTTATAATTAGATATAACTAAACATAAGGGGTGCAATCATGTTTAAGAAGTATTCCATTCTGACCGCAGCATTAACTGTTTTTCTGCTTGCATCAGGCTGCTCTGCCAGCCAGTCATCAAGTGACAATGAGAAAGAAGTGACCTTAACTGTCTCAGCAGCTGCCAGTGCCCAGGATGCACTCGAGGAAATTCAAAAGAATTATGAGAAAGCCCATCACAATATTACGATCCAAGATAACTTTGGCTCATCAGGCGCCTTACAAAAGCAAATTTCTCAAGGAGCCGGGGCTGATCTGTTCTTCTCAGCCGCTGAGGACAAATTCCAAAAGCTTGTAGATGATGGGGATATCGCTAAAAAAGACAGCACTGATGTAGTCGGAAATGAAATTGTGCTGGTCGTGCCAAAAGACGGAGATTCACCTGTCAAAAGCTTCGACAATCTGACTGATTCAGAAAAAATCGCTCTTGGAACCCCGGAATCCGTGCCGGCAGGAGCTTATGGAAAAGAATCACTGACAAAGCTGTCTCTATGGGACAAAATAAAAGATAAGATCGTTTACGGAAAAGACGTTCGCCAGGTTCTTTCATATGTAGAAACAGGCAATGTAGACGCAGGCGTCGTTTATAAAACGGACGCGCTGATCTCTAAGAAAGTCAAAATCGTCGACGAGGCAAAAGCTGACACACACAGCCCGATTGTTTATCCGTTAGGAATTGTAAAAGATACGAAACACTATAAGGAAGCGAAGGAATTTTACGATTACCTGCAAACAGATGAAGCGATGAAAGTGTTTGAGAAGTATGGTTTTACTGCTGCATAACATCAGCACTTCAGAATTTTTTACGCCGGTTGCGCTTTCCTTTCAAGTGGCGGCGGTCGCCGGAATCGCGGTGATCATTCTCGGAACATTGGCGGGAGCGTGGATGGCGCGGGCTTCATTTTTCGGAAAAACTGCACTCGAAACGATTTTTATGCTTCCTCTCGTTCTTCCGCCCACCGTTGTCGGTTTTATTTTGATTGTCATTTTTGGAAAGCACAGCTTCATCGGACAAGCGATCGAATGGATCTTTCACCAGCCCGTCATTTTCACCTGGTGGGCCGCTGTGATTGCTTCTGCTATCGTTGCTTTTCCGCTTATGTATCAATCGGCCAAAACTGGATTTTCCGATATTGACCCTGATATAGAGGGAGCGGCAATGGTAGACGGCGCAAGCAGATGGAAGGTGTTTATCCATATCTCCATTCCGCTGGCATATCCATCATTGCTGACCGGAAGCATCCTCAGCCTGGCGCGGGCGCTCGGTGAATTCGGCGCCACCTTGATGTTTGCCGGGAATATCCCGGGTGTTACCCAAACACTGCCGACGGCCATTTATGTGGCTTTGGATTCCGGCAACAACACACTTGCGTGGGCTTGGGTCATCTGTATCATCGTGATTTCCTTTCTGATGCTGTTTTTGATTCAACTGAAAAAAACACATGAAAAAACTCCCCGTACTTAGACGGGGAGTTTTTGATTAAAACAGAAGCTCATCGGGGTTTGGACCGACACGTTCATCTTGATTTAACGCATCAATTTTGTCCATGTCTTCTTGAGACAATTCAAAATCAAAAATATCAGCGTTTTCGATAATACGGTGTTCTTTAATGGATTTTGGAATCGTTACAACTTCATGCTGAAGATCCCAGCGCAAAATCACTTGTGCTACAGATTTATTATATTTTTCAGCGATCTGTGTGAGCACATCGTTATCCAGCAGCTGACCCTGCATAAGCGGAGACCATGCTTCCAGCTGGATGCCTTGCGCTTTGCAGTAGTCTCTTAATTCTTTCTGTGTCAAACGAGGGTGAAATTCAACTTGGTTCACCATCGGTTTGATTTCAGCATCTTTCAAAAGCTCTTCTAAATGATGAACTTGGAAGTTGCTGACGCCGATCGCGCGGATTTTGCCGTCTTTATACAGCTTTTCAAGCGCGCGCCATGTATCTTTATATTTATCCTTGCCAGGCCAGTGGATTAAATATAAGTCTAAATAATCAAGCTGAAGTCTTTCCAGGCTTTTTTCAAAGGCAGCAAGCGTAGTGTCATAGCCCTGATCTTCATTCCATACCTTTGATGTAATGAAGAGCTCTTCTCTTGCAACACCGGATTCTTTGATGCCGATGCCTACACCTTCTTCATTTTTATAGACAGCCGCTGTATCAATGCTGCGGTAGCCATTTTTAATCGCAGCTTTAACAGATTCAGTCGCTTCACTGCCGTTTTCTACTTTAAAAACGCCAAGACCGAACCAAGGCATTTCAACTCCGTTATGTAGCTTTACAGTATCTTTTAAACTTGTTGCCACTTGAACATCCACCCTTTCATTGAAATGTAAGCGCCTATATTATCTCACATTCCTCTCAGCAGATACCAATAATACGCTTAAGAGCCTCTTATTGCTTCTTTTTTCATAAGGATGAATTTCATCTCATAGTAAATTATGAGCATTACCGCTAATTTTTTCCTATTTTATCAATTATAAGATTAGTTAGACAGCGAGCAGGGTAAGCGAATACTGTAGCCCACAAAAACATAGAGGAGGAAACAAATTGAAACGTATTCGTATCCCAATGACTATTGCTCTTGGCGCCGCTTTGACAATTGCCCCTTTTTCCCTTGCCTCTGCTGAGGAAAATCCCGCACCGAAGATCTCACAGAAAACAACCGCCGGAACTGCTGCCGCAGAAGTCGGTTTAAACGTTAACCTTGATTTGCTTGGAATTGCCAACCAAATTTCAGATGCCATTAAATCAGCCCAGAACCGCGATGGTTTTGTGAAAAATCTCATGGAATCTTCCTTCTACGCATCCGGCCAAAAATATAACGTCATGGTTTTTAACTTAAGCCAGGAATATGAAGATCATTTAAATGGTGTGCAGTTTTACGGCTCGGCCGTTTATGACGGCATTACGTACGGCATTTGGGTATTTGAAGACGGAAGCTTCACAAACAAAGGAGACGGCGGCTGGATCAACTGGGCCTTCAGAGGCTGGTTTGACCGGCATGACAACACTGTCGAATTCCATCGTCCCTAACCTATAGAAAAAAGCTGGCATCCGATGCCAGCCTTTTTTCTTGAAGTTATTCGCCGCCTTCTAGCATTGCGGCTTCCACATCATTAATATATTGGCGAAGCTCATGAGAGATGTCCCGGGAAATTTCCCGCTCCTCAAAGAGTGTCTGAATCTCATTTCTGATCGCCTGCACAGCCTTCAGCTTTACTTCCAGCTTCTGATTTTCGAAATGGGCGCTCGATTTATGTTCGTGATGGCTGTGCTTCAATCTGAAAATTAATTGTTTATAAAACGAGATGACAGATAAAAATACTTCCTTATGTTCTTCCGGTATATGCTTTTCCAAATGTTCAAGCGCGGCTTTAGCCGTTTTAACTCTAGTTGCTCTCATTAATCCCTCTTCGTTTAAAATCGACATCTCCGGCTTTTTATGCTCTCCGAAGAAAATCCAATGCATCAGCCGTTTCAGCCTTGTCTTTGATAAACCGACTTTAAACGGGTTGGCATACAAAATTTCTAATTCATTAAATCGTTCCTGCAGAGCGTTTGCCGTTTCTTCCGGGATGTCTCCCCGCTCCAGCAGTTTCATCAGTTCTTCTTGCTCGGCTTTAATCCCTTGAGCGCGGATTTTCCGTTCATACTTTTTTATGCGGGTTGACGTTGTGTATTGCTGAAAACGAAGGTTTTTCATTTTCTCATTGTATTCAGCAATGACCGCAAGAGACGCCGTTTTGTTTGTATCATTCATGCCTTCTTTAATCGTTTTGAGAGCCGTTTTAATCAGCTTGCGTCTCGCCGTCAGCAGCTTCTTATTTTTCTCTTCGTCATCTTCTTCTTTTTCAGTCAGAAGCGGAAGCACAACGGTGGCAATGACAAGCGTACATAAAATGACGCCTGCGGCTAAAAAGAGAATCAGATTTCTTTGCGGAAACGGTGTGCCGTCTTCCAAGAAATATGGGATGGAGAATGAACCTGCAAGCGTAACTGCTCCCCGCACACCAGAAATGGAAATTAACAGTGTAGAACGAAGTCCCGGCTTATATATGGTTTGATCTTTATTAAAGAACCACTTGCCGTTCCAGAAGAACAGCACCCACAGAAATCTGAGGAGCATTAACGTAAATGTAATGACCAGAATATAGCCGATCACTTTCATGTTGCTGATCGCTGTATCGTTAAAAATGACGGAAATGACATCCGGAATCTGTGTGCCAAGGATGACAAAGACAAGACCGTTCAAAATAAATAAAATAATATTCCACGTACTCGATGAGACGATTTGCAGCTTGACCATCGTCGATTCGAGACGATCCTGTTCAACCGCATGCGTAATACCGCCTGCCACAACGGCTAAAATGCCGGAAACACCGATTTCCTCCGCTGCCAAATAAATCACAAACGGCGTCAGAATTTGAATCAGCATGTGCATCGTGACATCCTGCATGCCAAGGCGGCGCAGGAATAGACGAAAGCGGATAATCAAGAACGAAATCACAACCCCGCACAAAAGGCCGCCAACAGAAATAAACACAAAGCTGACAGCTGCTTGGGCCAATGAAAAGGCCCCGGTAACCGCTGCGGCAATCGCAAACTTAAAGGCAACCAGACCTGATGCATCATTCATCAGTCCTTCCCCTTCAAGCAGGCGCAGAATTCCTTTGGGCATCTTCACCCTTCCTGATAATGCGCTGACAGCGACAACATCAGTCGGTGAAAGAATGGCTGCCAGTCCAAAGGCCGCTGCCAGCGGAATATCAGGAATCATCCAGTGGATCGTGTATCCTCCTACAATCACAGTGGCAAATACAAGGCCAAGTGCAAGCAATAAAATGGGGGCTCTTAAATTCCAAAGCTCCGCCCGAGGCGTCCTCTTTCCATCATTAAATAGAAGAGGCGCAATAAACAAAACGAAAAACAATTCCGTGTTTAATTCAAAATGAAGCCCCTGTGGAAATGAGGCGGCAATAATCCCAAGCGCCACCTGAATCAGAGGCACTGGAATAAACGGGATAAACCGATTGACAATGTTAGAAATCGCAATAATAGCCAGTAAAACAAGGACGACTAAAAATATGTCCAAATGCATAACCTCCTTAATCTGTTGCGTATCTGCATGATGAGTTAATCAATATTTGTCCGAAGAGGCTGAGGCTTGCAAAAGATAAAAGATGGCCTTACATCCCATACTGGATTCCGCAGGAGTCTCCTCCACACTAGTCTTCTTTTATAGTACCCTTTTTAGGGTATTTTTTCTCATGATATGCTCATGGTGAACTTTTTTGCCGTAAAGCAAAATGAAAAAGAGACAGGGCAATCCTCCCTGTCTCTCGTCTCTATAATCAATCATGAAAATTCGTGCCGTCAGTTGTCGCTTTAATGATACCGGCGCGAATGACGAAATCACCGAAGTGCTCGCCTTCCTCGCGTTCTTTCGCATAGCGGGAAAGCAGGACGCGCAGCTCGCTCAAAATGTCTTCTTCTCCGATATTTTCGCGGTACATTTTGCTTAAGCGGCTGCCGTCAAACGCAGCGCCTAGATACATATTATATTTGCCAGGCGCCTTTCCAATAAATCCAATCTCTCCGAGCGCATGGCGGGCGCAGCCGTTCGGGCAGCCTGTCATGCGAATGGTAATTTCCTCATCACGAAGACCGTTTTCGTCAATAATCTCTTCTACTTTATCTAAAAGGGACGGCAAGTAACGTTCTGCTTCAGCCATTGCCAATCCGCAGGTCGGAAGTGCGACACATGCCATAGAGCTGCGACGGAGCGCTGAATGATGCTTCCCGTCAGTTAAACCGTATTGGTCGATTAACGCGTTGATTTCGTCCTTTTTCTCGCTTGAAACGTTACCGATAATCAAGTTCTGATTGGCTGTCAGACGAAAATCACCTGTATGAACTTTAGCAATTTCACGCAAGCCTGTCATCAGCTTATAATCCTCGTAATCCGTCACGCGGCCGCCTTCGACAAACAGCGTAAAATGCCATTTATCCTCAATGCCTTCTACCCAGCCGTAGCGGTCGCCGTTATGGTCAAAATGGTACGGCTTCGCTTCTTCCAGGCTCCAGCCGAGACGATTTTCCAATTCCTCTTTCACTGTTTCCAAACCGAGGCGGTCAACTGTGTATTTGAAACGGGCATTTTTACGGACGGAACGGTTTCCGTAGTCTCGCTGAATGGTAATTGTTTTTTCAGCAACGTCATACATTTGTTCAGGGCGGCAGAATCCAATTACCTTGGCTAATTGCGGATATGTCGCTTTGTCGCCGTGCGTCATTCCCATACCGCCGCCGATTGCCACGTTAAATCCGATAAGCTTGCCATCTTCCACAATTGCAATGAATCCGAGATCCTGAGAAAAGACATCAATATCGTTTGACGGCGGAACCGCAATACCGATTTTGAATTTCCGCGGCAGGTAAAGCGGCCCGTACATTGGCTCGACTTCTTCTGCGTCAGGTGTGCCGGCCACTCTTTCTTCATCAAGCCAAATTTCATGATACGCTCTCGTCCGAGGCAGGAGATCGTCACTTAATGTTTTGGACCATTCGTATACTTCAGAATGGATTTCAGACTGGTAAGGATTCGATGTGCACATGACATTCCGGTTTACATCTCCGCAAGCTGCGATTGTATCCAGAAGAGCCGAGTGGATCGTCTGAATGGTTTTTTTCATGTTCCATTTTAAAATCCCATGCATTTGGAACGTCTCACGAGTCGTCAGCTTTAGGGTGCCGTTACCGTATTTCTGTGAAAGATCATCCATCACGAGCCATTGCTCAGGCGTTGATACGCCGCCCGGCATACGGACACGCAGCATGAACTGATAAGCCGGTTCAAGCTTTTGCTTTTGGCGTTCATTGCGGAGGTCCCGGTCATCCTGCAAATAACTGCCGTGGTGTTTCATCAGGCGGTTATCATCATCCGGAATTCCCGCACTGATCCGATCCAGCATCACTTCTTTCAGTGTGCCGCGCAAATAATCGCTTTTTTCTTTAATGCGCTCGACGTCACTTGGAGAGCCGTCCGGTGCTTTTAAGATTTTGATCACCATGTTGAAAAACTCCTTTCAGGTCAAATCAGTATACATCACGCTGATAACGTTTTTGCTGCTGCATATCGGCAAGATAAACTTCCGCTTCTTCACGGGTCATATTGCCTTCTTTTTCTATAATTTCTAAAAGGGTGTTATGGACATCGTGTGCCATGTGCTTTTCATCTCCGCAAATGTAAACAGCCGCTCCTTCTTGAAGCCATTCAAACAGTTCTGCACTCTGTTCAAGCATGCGGTGCTGCACATACACTTTTTCTTCCGTATCGCGTGAAAACGCAACGTCCATTTTTGTAAGCACGCCGTCTTTCAGCCAATTCTGCCACTCTGTCTGATAAAGGAAATCTGTAACAAAATGCTGATCACCGAAGAACATCCATGCTTTTCCTTCAGCTCCCGTCTCCTCTCGTTCCTGCATAAAGGAACGGAACGGCGCAACGCCTGTCCCAGGGCCGACCATGATAATTGGTGTTTCAGGATCCTTCGGAAGCTTGAAGTTCTGATTATGCTGGACATAAACCGGCAGTGTGTCTCCCGGCTGCAGACGCTCAGCGCATAAAATCGAGCAGACGCCTTTTCGTTCGCGGCCATGCGCGTCGTACCGGACTGCACCAATCGTTAAATGCACTTCATCCGGGTTTGCGGATAAGCTGCTCGCAATTGAATAGAGGCGGGCCGGCATTTTTCGAAGAATGGATACAAATTCTTGCGCCGTTACACTGAACGGGCCATAATCCCGGATCAAATCAAGCAAATCGCGCCCTTCCATATACGCTTTCACTTTCCCCTCATTTCCCGGTGCTAAAAGCTCTCTAAGCTCCTCGCTTCCCGTCAAATGAGCAGCCTGTTCAAGAAGCGGCTTTGTGAGAACAGTAATTTCATAATGGGAAATCAGCGCTTCTTTCAGCGGACGGACATCGCCTTGCTTATTCAGCGTCACAATCTCTTCGGGATCCCAATTCATTTCCTGAAGCAGCGCATCGACAAGCTCCGGATCATTTTCCGGATAGACGCCGAGGCTGTCACCAGGTTCATACGTAAGGCCTGATCCTTCAAGAGACAATTCCACATGGCGTGTTTCTTTATTTGATCCGCGGCCGTTTAAATTTAAATTTTCTAACACTTCCGCCCGAAACGGATTTGTTCTTGAATACGCAGATTCACCAGTTTGAGGCGCTGCTGCCGGCGCAGGCGCGGCGCTTCCGCCCTCGGCTTCACTTAAGCCTTCAAATACGCTTTCCAGCCATTCAGCAGCCGGCTCATCATAGTCCAAATCACAATCAACGCGCGGAGAAATTCGTTTCCCGCCAAGCTCTTCCAAGCGCTGATCAAATTCTTTTCCTGTCTGACAGAAGAATTCGTATGAACTGTCACCAAGCGCCAAAACAGAAAAGCGAAGATCCTCAAGCTTAGGCGCCCGTCTTCCGTGCAAAAATTCGTGAAACGACAGTGCGTTATCAGGCGGCTCGCCTTCGCCATGCGTACTGACGACAATCAGAAGATTGTTAATTTTCTTGAGCTGGTTCGGCTTAAAATCACTCATAGATGAAACGGTGACTTGAAAGCCTCGCTCCTCAAGCTGCTTGCCGGCGTTCTCTGCAAGCCCTTGTGCGTTTCCCGTCTGTGAACCGTAAAGAACGGTGACTTCTTTTGAAATGGCCGGTGCCGTTACACCCGCAGACTCAGCAGCCGGCGCCCCCGTTGTTTCCAATACGGAAACAGATGGCGCTGATAAATAGCCGCTCAGCCAAATTTTCTGAGATTCTGTCAAGGTTGGCAGAAGGCGGTTAAGGAGCTCTGCCTGCTCCTGATTAAACGGACTGTTCATGACCTGAAGTTGCAACGTATCCACCTCACAAAATTGTATAAACTGATCGAAATAGTATCTAATTGAACTTTACCGGAAGACACACCGCAAGTAAAATATATTTACATGATGATAACGATTAAGATTATTAATGATAAAACCCTTTGTCTCATTGAAATGAAGAAAAAAAGAGAAGGTATCCCTTCTCTTTCAATCAGCATTCTTATATAAATGAGGGGGCACAGCACTCACAAACGGACTTGGCTCACCGATAGAAGATACAGTCAGCCCGTGCATGGCCCGGGTGCAGGCAGTGTACAGCAGCCTGCGGTCGTGCTCTGTTCTATATTGCTCTTCTGAGGCATCATAGACAAGTACTGCGTCAAACTCAATTCCCTTCGCTAAATAAACCGGAATAACACAGACTCCCTTTTGAAACGTTTGGTTTTCTTTATGAATCAGCCGAATATCGATATATTCGCTCATTTGAGCGTGTACCTGTCTTGACTGCTGCGCCGTTTTGCAAATAACGGCAATGGTTTCATGCCCTTTCTTTCTAAGGCGCCCAATTTCTTTCGTAAGCTTTTGGCAAAGATCCTCGCGACCCTCGCTTTTTAACACGCAGGGCATTTCCCCATCTCTGTTAAAAGGCTCGATATCCGCCCCGTCCTGAAGCAGCGCCTTTGTCAATTCCACAATTTGTCTCGTTGATCTGTACGTTCTTTTTAAACGGACACATTCAGCCTGCTCATCTTCAAAGCCGGCATCCATACGCGCTGCACCGTTTATTGCATGGGCATAAATAGACTGATTGATGTCACCGAGCACTGTCATGCTGGCAGACGGGAAATTACTCCTTATATACGCCATCTGGAATGGAGAATAATCTTGAGCTTCATCGATAAATAGATGTTTGATCTGCGTGTTTTTCTTTCTGCCTTCTAGCAAATCCTGCAAATACAGAAATGGAGACGCGTCCTCATAGAGCAGTTTATTTTCTCCAAATGCCGATCTTGTCAGCTCCCCTATGGCCGCAGTCGAATCCGTTTGGTATTTGCTTCCCCAGTCAGAAAACAATTGCAGATACAGCTGTTTGACATCAAGAAACGCCAGCTGTCTGACTGCCTGTTTAATTGGGCTGAAAGCCTTTTTTACAATCATGGCGGCAAGCAGCTGCTGTTCTCTTTGATGGTCGTTAAATGTACTCTCACTAAACCGTTTTCTTGCCTGCAGCTTTTTGTACACTTCCAAATATTCCTCTTTGTCGAGAAGCTCGGCTTCCTGTACGACCCAATCCTTTCGCCGTTCCTTTTTCTCCAGCTTGTTAAGCTCACTCAGAAGCCAATTCGCTGTTTGTTCCATTCGGTTCGGAATGGACTGGCTTTGATCGAGCGAGTAAAAATATGCTTGGACCTGTTCCTTTGTGATCAGTTTTTGCTCGCGGAAAACGATATTTTTAAAGATCATTCTTTCAGAAGACAGCCTGCTGACGTATTCATCAATAAATTGCTGAAAAGATAAACCTGCCTTCCACGTGATTCCGGCAAGCCTTGATTGAAAACGGCCATCTTTTGTTTTGGTCAGGCAATATTCCAGCTGATCAAAGGGGCTTTCACATTGAAACTTGCGGCCAAGCCGATGCTCGATATATTCCTGAAACGTCGCCTGGTCCATATTTTCTTCGCCTAATTCAGGCAAAACAGAGGAGACATAGCTGTTAAACAAAAAGTTGGGGGAAAATAAAACGATTTGTCCGGCATCAATGACACCGCGGTGCCTGTATAACAAATAAGCGACACGCTGGAGCGCCGCTGACGTTTTTCCGCTGCCTGCCGCACCCTGCACAATCAGAAATTTGCTTTTTTCATTTCGGATAATCTGATTTTGTTCTTTTTGAATCGTGGACACAATGTTTTTCATTTGTGTATCAGAATGGTGGCTTAACACCTCTTGGAGCATCTCATCTCCGATCGTCATATCTGTATTAAACATCGCTTTGAGAGCGCCGTTTTTAATGATAAACTGGCGCTTCAGCACCATTTCCCCTTCTATCGTTTCACCGGGTACCTCGTATTCAGCTTTTCCTGGGGAATAATTATAGTAAAGGCTTGATATCGGCGCTCTCCAATCATAAATCAGAAAGTGTTCCTCCTTATCATCCATACAGGATGCTAAACCGATATAGATCTGCTCCGCCTGTTTGTCGCCGTTTTCAATAAAATCAATCCGGCCGAAATAAGGCGTTGCTTTTAATTGATGAATTCGCTTGAGCTGCTGATCCATATGCCGATGATTCCGTTCCCGATCAGACAGCAGCTCTGCTTGCTGCTTAATGCTTGCCATCGTTTCAACAGCTTCATGGGCGTCATCAAAGTTAACCGTGACATCTTCCCAGAAGTTTTTTCGTAATCTGATAATATCATGCTTTAACCCGCCCGCAGACGTTTCGAGAAGCCGCTCTTTATTCTCGAGCTCCTGCAGTACATCATCTATTCTTGACTGCTCTTCTTTCCATTCCTTATCATGCTGATTCATGAACGGCACCTCCAGAAAATAGTTGACAAACGAACAAGAAATAAGGTAAAATAGAATTGGATATATATTTAATATATGATAAAAACAGGCAAATACAATTTATAATAGCACATTCACCCAACATCGTTCAAGGTTTGGGTTATTTATATGCATTAAAAAACCGATTTCAACTCGAGATCGGTTTTTTATTTTAAGATTTCACATTGATCACTGCTGGACGTGCTTTTCTTAGGTTGCGAATCTTCTCTTTTATCAGTATCGATTCCTTATTCCATTCCATCTTCGATAGGATATATCTTTTTCATTTTAAAAATATACAGAGCTTTACCGTGTTTGTCCGTTCATCTAACATGAAGAATGACTAAACTGGCTGTTATTGTCATCTTCCATAAAGCAACTACATCCTTGCTATCGTACCTATAGTCGCAGTAAAATAGTCATTTTTCATCCAATTTCGACATATTTCAACAAATTGAAGTTTTTAATTTGGGAGAATAGGACGATGTTACATTATTTCTCTCGGTTTATGATATGAACATGAAGAAAGAACCAGAATAAGTTAGGAGGAAATACTCAGTGAAGAAAAAGCTATCTATGATGTTGCTGGCATTCGTCGTAGCCGTTACAAGTTTTACGGCGATTGACCTAGTAAACAACAAAGCGGAAGCTAAAGATTGGGTTAAAAAAGGGCAAATATGGAGTACTCATTACCATTCGGGCTCGTTTAAAAACTATACTTACTCGCCAACTTTTCATATTTATTATCCAGGGCAAGGAACTTGGGCCAACATTAAGGCAAACGGATCAGGCAGCGGGAAAATTACAGCAACTCTGCAACAAAAGACAAATAAAGGCTGGAAAAATGTTAAAACTTTTTATGCAACGAAAAAAGGCTCTACAAATTTAAGTTACAAACAAGCTTCTAAAAGCTACAAAACAACATACAGATTCAAATTCACTAACACAGGAACTAAAAAAACCATCAGCTATACATTTTGGGCTACCTATTAATTTTCAAACAGCTTTGCTCTGTGCGGCCAGCATTCGAAAGGACTTTTTATTTGATCCCAGCAGGCTACCATAAAAGAAACCTCTCCATGACGGAGAGGTTTCTTTTATTTTACTGACTATCTAAGCGAAAATAACGGTTTGGCAGCTTCCAATTAAACATATAAGAACAAACGCGGCATACGACGAGCAAAAAAAACAGCGCATATAAACCGATCGAGTTTCCGGTCCAGCCCAAGCCGACGATTAAACCGCCGAGCGCCGCCCATACCGCATAGATTTCCGCTTTCAGCACAAGCGGCTTGCGCCCGGCAAGCAGGTCCCGAATGATTCCTCCGCCGCTTCCCGTCAGAACCGCAGCCACGATAACGGCACTAAGCGGATGCCCCATTTTAACGGCATACAGGGCACCCTGAATAGCGAAGGCTGCAAGACCGATCGCATCGGATAAATTTCCCCATTTGTTCCAATGCTTCAGCAGCAGCTTTGGAAACAAGAAAACGATCGTGATCGATACCAGAGCGATTTGAAAGTACGCACCCTGCTCCCACAATGCTGACACCGGAACGCCGATCAGCAAATTGCGGATCGCTCCTCCACCAAAAGCTGTGACAATTCCTAATATATAAACACCTAAAATATCATATTCTTCTTCCATCGCAACAATTGCGCCGCTAACCGCAAACGCAATGATGCCGATCACACTGAGCAGCTCCCAAGCCATTCTGATGACTCCCTTTATATTTGTTAAATTTTCTGACGACCTCTAGATTTTATAACCGCTTCAGGTGAAAATCAATAACATTTTTATGATAAAAAAAGATAAATTTAGAGGGAAAACAGCAAACACCGATCAGCATGGGTTTACCTCTGGCAGCTCCTATCATTTGTACAAGTAAAAAAAGCGCCCTGCATTCGCGGGCGCTTTTTTCTTATTCAGATTTTTCACCTTTTAAAAGGCACATAAAAATGATGATCAAAATAAAAGCAATCAAGGCCAGAAACGGAATGGTTACAAAACCGAACCAGTTAATATATTGACCCGAGCAAGGCACACCGCTTATACATGGCTTGATGCCGCTAAAGCCCGGCACTTTTTGCTCCAGATAGTGCATAATCGAAATAAATGCGCCGATAATCGCCATCGGCAGCACATATTTTTTCACGCGTGTGTCACCCTGAAAGGTGGCGATTCCTAAAATCAGAACGAGCGGATACATGAGAATACGCTGGTACCAGCACAGTTCACACGGGATGAATTTTCTGATTTCACTGAAATACAGGCTGCCCAGCATGGCAATTAGAGCGACAACCCAGGAAGTATATAAAAAAACCATTCTATTTTTCATGCGCTTACTTCCCTTTCAGCTCTTTTTCTATCGTTTTTTTAATTTCTTTATAACTCGAAAAATCGCTTATCACTTTATCATTAACGTAAATCGTAGGCGTTGCTTTTATGTTCATTTTATTATTAAGAGCTGAATCCTTTTCCACTGCAGAAGCAAACGTTTCCTTATCAAGATTGTCCTTCAGCGTATCAGGGTTTACCTTCGTCGTGCTTTTTGCAATATCACCGAGAACCGCTGGCGTTACCCATTCCTGCTCTGTGTCCGGCTGCTTATCAAACAGCTTCTCATGAAATGCCCAGAAAGAATCAGGATCTTCTTTCCATACTTCCTCTGAGGCAAGAGCTGCTAACGTTGAGCCTTTTCCATGGAACATGACGTTCACGAAAGAAAATTTCACATCGCCCTTGTCAATAAAGTCTTTTTGGATTTTGGGGAAGATGTCGCTGTTAAACATCTTGCAAGACGGACATTTGTAATCTCCGAATTCCACTACTGTTACCGGTGCATCATCCTCGCCAAGCACAGGCTGGCCTTTGATAGACGGCTGTCCTGACACTGCTTCGTTGCCTTGCTCTGTTTTGTTATTAATGATGACAATTGCTGCTAATAAGACAACAACGACAACCGTAAGGATGACCGCGAATTTCGCAGAAGACTGCTGTTTCTTTTTCACTCCGACACCTCATCGTTTTAAAATTAAAAAAGAAGCGGATCTCCATTGACCCACTTCTTTATTTTAACAAGACAACCGTCTATAAGAAAAGCCCGAAATAGTGAATTCTGTCCGACAATTATCTCATTTTGAGGCGCATCACACGCATGGCGTTTGCAACAGCAAGAAGCGTAACACCGACATCTGAGAAAACCGCCTCCCACATGGTCGCAAATCCAAACGCTCCGAGTAAGAGGAAAATAGCCTTAACACCTAAAGCAAAGCCGATGTTTTGCCACACGATTCGCCGAGTCCGTTTGGCAATCCGAATCGCTTCCGCTATTTTCGACGGCTGATCTGTCATCAGCACAACATCCGCGGCTTCTACAGCTGCATCTGATCCGAGTCCGCCCATCGCCGCTCCGATATCCGCGCGCGCAAGCACCGGCGTGTCATTAATTCCGTCACCGACAAAAATGAGCTTTTCATTCGGGAGCAGCTTCAATTCCAGTGCTTCTACCCGCTCCACTTTATCCTCCGGCAGCAGCTCCGCATAAACCTCGTCGAGGCCGAGCTGTTTTCCGACTGTTTCTCCTGTCTGTTTTGAATCGCCCGTCAGCATGACTGTCTGTTTGATACCGAGTGATTTCAAATCTGCGATTGCTTGTTTTGCGTCTTCCTTTACTTCATCTGCTATGATGATCGCCCCGGCATAGCGCTGATCAATAGCCACGTGAACAATTGTACCGGCGTTTTCATCCGGGACGCTCTTAATCTGTTCTCTTTCCATCAGCTTCTTGTTCCCCGCAAGGATTTCTTTTCCGTTCACCTTAGCGAAAATACCGTGGCCGGATATTTCCTCATATGACTCGATTTTGTCTGGAGAAAGCGGCTTACCATAGGCTTTCCGGACAGATTCTGCAATCGGGTGCTGAGAGTGAAGCTCAGCGTATGCCGCGGCTTCGAGTAAAGTCTCCTTCGAAAGGCCTTCCGCAGGTTTGATCTCTGTCACTTCAAAGCTGCCTTTTGTCAGGGTGCCTGTTTTATCAAACACAGCGTACTTCACTTGATGTAAGGCTTCTAAATAATTGCTTCCTTTCACAAGCACCCCGGCCTTCGAAGCTGCGCCGATTCCGCCGAAGAAACCGAGCGGAATTGAGACAACAAGGGCGCATGGGCATGAAATGACTAAGAAAATAAGCGCGCGGTACACCCAATCAGAAAGTAAAGCGCCAGGAATAACCAGCGGCGGGACAAATGCAAGCAGAGCGGCGATGATGACGACAGCCGGTGTATAATACTTGGCAAACTTCGTGATAAAGTTTTCAGTCCGCGCTTTGCGGCTGCTCGCATTTTGAACCATATCTAATATTTTGGATACCGCGGAATCCTTATAGCCTTTTGTTACTTCGATATGCAGAACGCCGTTTTGATTGATAAAGCCGGACATGACTTCTTGTCCTTCTGCCGCTTTTCTTGGAACAGATTCTCCTGTCAGCGCTGATGTATCAACCATCGCTGATCCCTGTACGACTTTTCCGTCCAGCGGGATGCTTTCTCCCGGGTTGACGACAATGATATCTCCTGTTTGCACGTCCTCCGGAGAAACGGTCTTGATGCCGTCCCCTATTTTCATATTGGCGTAATCCGGCCTGATATCCATTAATGCACTGATCGATTTTCTTGAACGGCTGACCGCGGCTCCTTGAAACAGCTCACCGATTTGATAAAACAGCATTACAGCAACGCCTTCCGGGTATTGCTGAATCAAAAAAGCGCCGATTGTAGCAAGAGCCATTAAAAAATGTTCATCAAACACTTGTCCGCGGCTGATGTTTTTGACCGCTCGAACGACAATATCCCCCCCAATTATCAAGTAGGCGGCAAAGAATAATAAAAATTCCAGTATTGGGCCGGCATGAATCAAATATGCCGCTGCTCCGAGAATGACCGCTGCTGCCATTCTGATCAGCATATTGATCATTCTTTTTCGATAACCGTCATCTGCTGATTTCTTTTTATGTTTCGGACGAACAGTTACATGAGGATCAATTGATTTTACTTTTTTCTCGACCTTATTGGTGACCCATTGTTCTTCTTTGCCATCGGCTGAGACAGTCAGTGTGCTTGCTGCAAAGTTAACCGCGCATCCGTCAACGCCTTTGATGCCTTTGACGCCATTTTCAATTTTTTGTGCGCAGTTGCTGCAATCCAAACCGTCCAGAACATATTCCCGCTTCACTTGTTTCATTTGTCTCACCTTACCTTCCGATTTAGGATTCCCTCATCAAAGCAGATGAATGAGTGTGAGTATTAAAATTACATATATGAGCATATACTCATATACTAGTTACATTTATTATATGGTGTCTTCCAAGAAAGTGTCAATGAAAAATAAAAACCGGCAAAACACCGGTTTTTATTTTACTTTTTGCAGACGCAATGCATTCAGAACAACAGATACAGAGCTAAAAGCCATTGCCGCTCCCGCTATCCATGGCGCTAAAAATCCAAGGGCCGCGACTGGAATGCCGAGACTGTTATAGCCAAGTGCCCAGAATAAGTTTTGTTTAATGTTTTTCATGGTAAGTCTGCTCATACGGATGGCGTCCGCAATACTGTTCAGATCACCGCGAATGAGCGTGATGTCCGCTGTTTCCATCGCGATGTCGGTGCCTGTTCCAATTGCCATGCCGATATCCGCTGTGGCAAGCGCGGGTGCATCGTTGATTCCATCACCGACCATTGCTGTCTGGCGTCCTTCTTTTTGCAGGCGGGAAATTTCCGCTGCCTTTTGCTCAGGAAGGACCTCAGCAATGACGCTGGCAATTCCAGCTTCCTTCGCAATTGCTTCTGCCGTTCTGCGATTGTCCCCGGTCATCATGATGACATCCAGCCCCATCTCTTTCAGGCGGGTGACTGCCTCCCGCGATGTGTCTTTTATCGTATCGGCAACCGCTATAAGTCCCGCTGCGGCACCATCAATGGACACGAGCATCACTGTTTTCCCTTCTCCTTCAAGCTCCTCCATCCGAGGAAGAAGAGCCTCATGCTCAATCCGTTCGCTCTCCATTAACCGTCTTGTGCCGACGAGTATCGTTTTGCCTCCGGCTTCGGCTGATATACCCGCGCCTACTTTTGCTTCAAAATGGGTCAGCTTTGGTATCTCCAGCCCTTTATCTTTCACACCGGCAACGATCGCTTCACCTAGCGGGTGTTCCGAGCCCGTCTCAGCAGCTGCTGCGAACCGGAGCAGCTCTGTTTCTTCAAAGGCATCAGATGGAAGGGCATCCGTCAGCTTCGGCTTTCCGTTTGTCACTGTTCCTGTTTTATCAAGAACAATGGTATCAAGGCGATGTGTTTTTTCTAAATGCTCTCCGCCTTTAAAAAGAATGCCAAATTCAGCCGCCCGTCCGGATCCTGCCATAATGCTTGTCGGGGTGGCAAGTCCCAGTGCACATGGACAGGCGATGACGAGAACCGCAATAAACTTGCTGATCGCTTCAGCAAAATCACCTGGAGACGCCCAAAGATACCAAATAAGGAACGTGAGAACGGCGATCCCCAATACAATCGGCACAAAAATGCCGGAGATCTGGTCGGCGAGACGCTGAATCGGCGCTTTTGATCCCTGTGCTTCCTCCACAATTTTGATGATATGAGAAAGCGCTGTTTCTTTCCCGACGTTCACAGCCTTGATTTTCAGAAAACCGTTTGAGTTCACAGTCGCCCCTGTCACGCTGTCACCGGGAGATTTGTCAACGGGAAGACTTTCTCCTGTGATCATGGATTCATCTACAGCCGAGCGGCCTTCCAGCACCTCTCCATCGACAGGAATTCGTTCGCCTGGTTTGACATGAACAATATCACCAACAGCCACTTCATCTATCGGGATGATTTGCTCCTGTCCGTCTCTTACAACCGCCGCTGTTTTGGCTTGCAGCTTCATGAGCTTTTTAATCGCATCTGATGAGCGCCCTTTCGCCTTTGTTTCAAACAGCTTTCCTAACAAAATGAGCGTCAGCAAAATCGCGCTAGTTTCATAGTAAAGGCCGTCAGTATGCCCATGGGAACCGAGGCTTTGAATCGTAAGATAAAGACTGTAAGCATAAGCAGCCGTTGTTCCGAGTGCAACCAATACATCCATATTGGCGCTTTTATTTCTGAGCGCCTTATATGCGCCGACGTAAAACGGCCAGCCGATCAAAAACTGCACCGGAGTCGCAAGGGCAAATTGCATCCACGGATTGAGGAATAAATCCGGCACCCAAATGAACGAAGTAAATGTAAAATGGCTCACCATTGCCCACAGCAAAGGAAATGACAGAATAGCTGAAAAGATCAGTCTCGCTGTTTGCTGCCGTTCTTCTTTCTTTTTAGAAGCAGCGGCTTCGCTATCCTCATCGCCTTTCAGCTTAAGCTTATATCCGAGCTTATCAACGGCTTCTTTAAAATCGCTGACAGCCGCTTCTTTTGGGTTGTATTCAACTGTCACAGTTTCTAAAGCAAAGTTCACCGGAGCATTTGTAACGCCTTCTAATTTGTTAAGCCGTTTTTCAATCCGATTGGCGCATGCCGCACAGGTCATGCCCTCAATATCAAACTCAGCTTTTTCCGTTACGACGTGATAGCCCAGTTTTTCTATTTTTTCTTGGATTTTTTCTGTTCCTGTTTCAGCAGGGTCATAGGTGACATTTGACGTTTCCGTCGCCAGATTCACATTGGCGTCTGTGACACCAGGCATCCGTTTCAAGCCTTTTTCAATTCTGGCGGCACACGCCGCACAAGTCATACCAGATACTTGCATCGCAATTTCCTTTTGCTCACTCAATACACTCACTCCTTTATATACACCAGGGGGGTATATAAAAATGAAAGAAATATCGCACCTTCATCAAGGTGCGATACCGTGAATCAGTTGGCTACATCATAGCCTTGGTCTTCTATCGCATCCGCAATGTCTTTGACTGACACTTTGCCGGCATCAAACGTGACATCAACTTTCCCTGCTTCAAGATGAACGCGAACAGCGCTAACGCCGTCCAGCTCTCCCACACTCGTTTCAACTGCTTTGACGCAGTGCTGACAAGACATGCCTTCAACTTGTAATGTTTTGTGTTCCATATCAATACCTCCTATTTGTTTTGTCTGTTTTCATCCTACCATACCCCCGTAGGGTATTACAATGATGAAAGCATGATTATTTCGTTAATTTTTTAAATACGTCTAATAGCTCGGAAATGGCTTGGTCTCCGTCTCCGCTTTTGATGGCGTCTGCTACGCAATGATGGGCGTGATCTTCAAGCAAGTGGAGAGCCACTTTTTGCATCGCCGCCTGAACAGCTGAAATCTGCACAAGAATGTCAACGCAATATCGGTCGTTTTCCACCATATTTTGAATGCCTCTGACCTGGCCTTCAATCCGTTTCAATCGGTTTGTAATTTGATCCTTTTCTTTCGAGCTTTTATGGTTTAATGCTTTATGTTCATTATGCTTCTCCATGCGCACACCTCTGTTTCATATATTAATTCCCATTATACTGATTGTCCAAACCGTTGTCTAAGCTTGCGGCGGCAAAAAAATTCACTATGCAGGTTTTACCATTTGAAGAAAAGGGTATATACCTTTATCAAAGCACTTTTAAAAGGGGAGAAGAAAAGTGGATACGATACAGGTAGGGATATTAGGGTATGGACTGTCAGGCTCTGTCTTTCACGCGCCGCTGCTTGCCGTTCTGGATGAGTATCATATCAGCAAGGTGATGACGTCGCGAACGGAAGAGGTGAAGCGTGATTTCCCTGATGCCGAAGTAGTGCATGAGCTTGAGGAGATGACAAATGACCCGGCAATTGAGCTTGTCATCGTCACCACTCCGAGCGGCCTCCACTACGAGCACGCATTGGCATGCATTCAGGCGGGAAAACATGTCGTCATCGAAAAACCAATGACAGCCACTGCTGAAGAAGGGGAAAAATTAAAAAAAGCAGCCGACGAACGAGGCGTATTGTTAAGCGTATACCATAACAGACGATGGGATAATGACTTTTTAACAATTAAAAAACTGATTGATGACGGGTCTCTTGAAGATATCAATACATATCAGGTCTCCTATGACCGATACAAACCAGAGGTTCAAGCAAGATGGCGGGAAAAAGAAGGGGCTGCCACCGGTACGCTGTATGATCTCGGCTCCCATATCATAGACCAGGCACTGCATTTATTCGGAATGCCTAAAGCTGTAACCGCAAAAGTCATGGCTCAAAGAGAACATGCTGAAACCGTTGATTATTTTCATCTGACAATGGATTACGGTAAGCTTCAAGCCATTCTATACGGCGGATCAATCGCCGCGGCAAACGGCCCGCGTTATCAAATTCACGGACAGCATTCAAGTTTTATCAAATACGGGATCGACGGACAGGAAGATGCCCTCAGAGCCGGAAAAAAACCGGAGAATGACAGCTGGGGTGCGGATGATCCCGAATCATACGGTCAGCTGACAACAGTTCATGGCGAAAACAAAAAAACTGAAACCATTCCATCAGTTAACGGCTCTTACCTTACCTATTACCGCAAAATAGCGGACAGCATACGCAAAGGCGCGCCGCTCCCTGTCACAGCTGAAGAGGGAATTGATGTCATCCGGATTATTGAAGCGGCTGTGAAAAGCAGTGAAGAGAAACGGACCATTTCGTTAGAACAATAATTAAAGCCTCCCTTTATACGGGGAGGCTTTTTTCATTAGAATGTTTTTCCTGCTTCTTTTGCGCGGGCAATTGCATCTTCTTTGATTTGCTGTGCTTTGTCAGGCTCTGCATTATGGCCCTCTACGAAAATGCCATCGAAGGATGGAACGCCGAAGAAGTTCATCATAATGCCGATGTAGCGGTGGCCCATTTCCATTTCAGCCGCAGGGCCTTCTGAATAATAGCCGCCGCGCGCTTGAATGTGAATCGCTTTTTTATCAGTTAACAAGCCGACTGGACCTTGTTCAGTGTATTTAAAAGACTTTCCTGCTACTGCAACTGAATCAAGGTATGCTTTCATCACTGGCGGGAATGAGAAGTTCCATAGTGGCGTGACGAATACATATTTATCAGCAGATGCAAATTGATCGCTAAGCTCTCCTAAACGGCCCACTTTCGCTTTTTCGTTTTCAGAAAGTTCGTCGCCTGACTGGAGCTTGCCCCAGCCGCTGAATACATCAGCATCAATGTGAGGAATGTTTTCTTTGTACAAGTCGATATGTACAACTTCATCATTTGGATTTGCTTCTTTGTATGATTCAATAAACGCTTTACCTGTTGCCATGCTGTAAGAAGTCGCTTCATCATGCGGGTGAGCAGTGATATACAATACTTTTGCCATTTTTACCAGCCCTTTCAATTTTAAAATTACACATCCGTTATTATCATTCAGACGCGTCATGATTATTCTTTATCTCTTAAACCTTATTATAGGTGCAATAAAAATTGCTTTCAAATAAAATATCTCGAATTAAAGATTTTTTTCAAATCCGTACGAACAGCTTACTTTTCATAAGCTGTTCGCAAACCTGTATACAATGTGTAGAGCTCCCCGCTGATTCGCGGATAATACGGAAAACGCGGCACTTCTACAACAGCGGGCGGCATTTTCATCAGTACTGATTGCTCAGCCTGTTCAAAAAACGCTCTCAAATGGTTTATTTCTTGTTCAGAAACCGGAGAGGGCGGACGGTGATGGGCTTGAGCCGAGAGCAAATAATAACCTAAGTGCTGTACTCCAGAGATCGCCGCCCACAGCGTATCCGCTTTCGCTTTTGGAAAATCTCCAAGTGCTTTATCATATGCATCCCGAAGCCTGACTAAGCTCACTCTAAGCTGATGTCCGTCTATTTGCTGTCCTGCTAACAGCCTCTCCATAAACTGTCCTTCCAGCCGGATCACTTCCCTCATGTGTTCAGGCAGGCGTTTTGCTGAAAAACGTCTCCACAAAAGGATCGTTCCCAATAGCCCAATTGTGCTGCCGACAGCCACATCGGTCAGCCTCGCCGCTATAAAATAACCGGTCCCTAAGCCGCCATGCATGCTTTCTGTTATGACAAGCGCATTTGCGGTCAGAAAAGGAACCGCCAAAGCATAATTGCGGACAATCAGCATTTCAAGAAGAAATTGAAGCATTGTGATACATAAAGCGATATACACGCCGGCTGGCTTAAAGAACAGGATCGCCCCTGCCAGCATCACGCCAAGTACGGTTCCTGCCGAACGCTGAATAGCTCTATGCAGCGTAAAGACAACAGTCGTGCCCAGCATCACTGCCGCTGCAGAGAGCGGGATCCAATAAGAACGGTGAAAACCGAAGGCATTGGCAAACAAAGCAGCCGCAAACAGCACAATTCCATACTTTAATGCCCGAATCAAAACAGGTGACTTCCAGTCAAAGGCATTTCTCAGAAAATAATAGGAGGATGGCAGCCGGCTTGGCTCCGCATCCGATGGATCATCATTCCGTCCTGAAGCGATGCTCAAAACCTCGTTGATTCCTTCATACAGCTTCCGGGTTGGCTCCGCTTCATCCTCCTTGATCAGAAACGCATCGGAACAACGAGCCTGTCCAAGCATATCGGCAGTTTGGCGAAGTGCCTTTTCGAGCTGAACTGTATCTGCGTTTGGTGTTTCAGCAGAAAAATGAATGATGGCGATAAAGAGATTATCAGCTTTTTCCAGCAAGCGGATAAACCGTTCATCATGAGGCGACTTTCTCCATCTGTTTCCTTTGCCGAGCACCGTTTGACGGGCTGTTCTCAGCATCAGCACGGTCTGATGCTGCGCGTTATGAAAATCAGGAGCTCCGACAGCAGAAAGGCAAGATGCCAGCTGGCGGTATGTGGTTTGCAGCACTTCATTTTCCGGTCCATGTCTGTTATTGATCCAGCCAATCAAGGCGATTCCGGTGGCGAAAAGCCCGCCGGCAAATGTCAGTCCCGCTCTGAACGGAGCTTCTGAAGGATCTGCCGGCAAACCCGAACTCACCAAAAACGCAAGGACAAAAAACATGGGTGCTGGACCTTGAATCCCAAGCGCGCCAAAAATAAACATTGCAGCTGCCCCGATAAGCCCTAGAACAGCTGCCATGCTCCAAAAAGTCCCTGCCAACAGCATCCCCAGTCCAAACGAGACGGCGATCCCTATTGAAACAAACAGCAGCTTCAGGATACGTTTCGTATACGATTCCCCGCCTGCATATATAAAAACAAAACCGCCGATGCTTGCGGTTAGACCATAATCCGTGTGTCCCGACAATGCGCCGACAAACACAGGAAATCCTGAAGCGATGCCTGAACCGATCGCCTTTTTCCATGGAAAAGGAGTTGCATGAATGCGAAAGGCATCCTTGACGACACTTGGCACTGTTCTACGATTTTGATCAGAACACTTGTTCATATAACATAACCCTCTTCTACAACGAAATGATGTAGGTCTCTTCCCGTTTATTCGCCATAGTATGCCCAGAAACCGACTCATCTTCTCATTGGATATGCTCTCATCAAAAAAGACAGAGACCCATCTTCTCTGCCTTCATTACACAAGTTTTTTCGCAATGTCCTGCATTGGTTTGATCCAGTTGCTGTATGTCAGCTCAACCGCCTTTTTCCGGTCCTTCGCCTTATATGCTTGAATGATTTGCTTATGTTCTTCAATAGAATTCTGTGGAGACTTGAAAAAGAGGTACTCAAGCCGAAGAATATGCATATGAAGAACAGAGGTAAAATTGCTGATATATTCATTATCAGCCGCCTCAATAATCACATCATGAAACGCTTTATCAATGCCAAGCACTTCATAGATTTCGTTTTGATCAATTGCCGCTTTCATTTCGTGATTGATGGCTGTCAGCTGCTCTATATGAGACGATTGAATGTTTTCAATCGCCAATTCGGCAGCGGTGGACTGGAGAGACGCCATCGGCGGATAGACTTTGAAGACATCGTTTTTTTCAATCTGTGAAATTCGTGTTTCTTTTCCCGGCGACATTTCAACAAACCCCTGCATCTCTAATAATTGCAAGGCTTCTCTGACCGGTGTTCTGCTGACGCCAAGCGCTTTGGCTAATGCGTCATCATTCAATTTTTCTCCGGGCATGAGCACTCCTTCCACGATCCACTTTTGAATTTGCTCAAACGCAAGCTTTTTGGCAGTCTGCCGTTTCGGCTTCGGGGCATTTGACGGTATCGGCATAAAGCATCACCTCTGAATATTGTTTTTTAATGCTGCCGTTTTGCCGGCACTTTTCTTCTGTGAAAGGACAAAAATCATGACTAAAATGCATGCCGCTCCTGCCGCCTGAAACAACCCAAAGGACACGCCAAGCCAAAGAATAGAAGACGCGACTGCGGCAACTGGCTCTGTGCATCCCAGCATGCTCGCCTCTTGGGGAAATAAATATTTCAAGCTTTCTAGATACATGCAGAATCCCAATAACGTTCCGAAAATGACAATAAAAGCGACCGATACAATTCCAGAAACCGTCCAGCCTTCTGCCTGGACAGCCCAAGGCGGATGAATAAAGCTCATGCCGACGCCCCCGATCAGCATCCCCCAGCCTATGACGATAGCCGACCCCCATGTTTTCAAAAGAGAACTGGAATACAGCGTATAGAAGGCAAGCGCGCCAGCAGACAGAATCCCCCACACAACAGACAAAGGAGAAACTGTTAAATTGCTGATGTTTCCATTCGTCAGCAGCAAAAAAGTGCCTCCTAAAGCCAACAAAAGCCCCAAAAAATCGAAAAACTGAAAGGAATTCTTTCGGGTTAGAAGCAAATACAGCATAATCAGAACAGGCGCTAAGTATTGGAGCAGCGTGGCCACCGCTGCGTTCCCGTTGCCGATTGAAGCTAAAAATGTATACTGAACACCCAGCATGCCGGCAATCCCGAAAACAATAAGCTGGACAGCCGCTTTTTTATCTTTCCATATGCCCCAAACTGCCCTCCTGTTTTTACCGGCGGATACTATAATCAGCACCAACAGGCCTGATAACAGTAAACGCACCGTTACAAGCCACTCCACCGATACATCACTCGTTTCAAATAAATGCTGGGCAACCGTACCCGATAATCCCCAAAAAGCGGCTCCGACAATCACCATAAAAAAGCCGTACAACCGTTGTTTCTGAGTCGCCAACGTATATCCTCCTGACATGTAATATGCAATATATTACATATTGTATCGTTAAATTTTCTGAAAACAAGGTGTTTTCGATAAATAAAAGCAGTGCTACTCGCACTGCTTAGATAAAAGTCTGTGAATAAAAAATAAAGGATAAATCAACAGGTATCCATTAAACAGCCACCATGCAAGATCAAAATCCCCGCTAAATGTCCAGAATGATAAAGCCTGAAGGCCTGAACAGAAGGTCAGCACAAGAGAAATCAGCGCCATTTGCCTCCATATTGCTCTTTTGACGCGCTGCAAATACAAGCTGTACAAACCAGTCATGGAGATTAAAATATCCAAGGGAAAAAAGGACCAATTCCAAGCGATCATAAACGGATCTTGATAATGTTTAAAGGCCCAGCTTTCCGGCATTAATGAAAAGCCGGCAGACAGCCAGTACAATATAAAACCGATATCAGTCACGAGAAAGAACAGTTTCATCACTCTCATGTTACTGCTCACTTTTATGTACCGTTTGAGGCTCCGCCCCTTGATCGATCAGGTTTAAAGACACAACACCGGCAATAATCAGCCCGATTGAAATCAGTTTCATGACACTTATATTCTCTTGAAAATACAAAAACCCAACAATTGTGATCAGGACAATGCCCATCCCCGACCAGACTGCGTAAGCAACAGATACATCGATAGATTTGAGCGTAAGCGTCAGAAAGAAAAGACTCCCGCCATAAAAAAACATCAATAGCACGCTCGGCAGAAGCCTCGTAAAACCCGATGAAAGCTTCATACTGACTGTTCCGGCAACTTCAAATAAAATGGCCATACATAAAAACATCCACTGCACGCGCCACCAGCCTCCTCATTTTTCTGTTATGCCGTTACATAATACATCTACGATTGATTCAAGAACCTCTCCTGTTGTGTACTGATGTTTAAGGGGATAATCAGGATCGTACACTTGGTTGATGCTCCCTATATACATTTGAACCAATAAATCTATATTGATGTTTCTGATCTTCTTTTGCTCCTTGCATTCGTTTAACAAATCGATAACAACTGACCATTCTTCCTTCATAAAGATGTCTAATGTGAGCCACGCATCGTAATGGGATTTCTTCAGCTCTTGTAATAACCCCATGTTCAGCAGTTCCATTTCCTTTGGAAGACCGATCAGCAATTGCTTCACCTTTTCAAGCGCATCTAGGGTCTCATCTTCATAGATGCTTTTTTCCATTTGCTTCATCTCTGAGATGAACTGCTCCACGACGGCCTCCGCAAGCTGATCTTTCGACGAATAGTGCGCATAAAGCGTCCGCTTGCTTGTTCCAAGCGCTGCCGCCAGATCGTTCATTGTAAATGAAAAACCTTTCTGTCTGATCAGCCGAATGGTTTCCGCCAATATTCTTTTCTCCAAATCAACCACCTCGCTTTTGGTACTATAAAAACTATTTCGGTACCAATATTATACGATAGCAGGTTCTGGAAATCAATATAATAAAAAAACCTCATCCCAGAGGGAGAGGTTTTCTAAAAGACGCTGCGGACCAAGCCGCCGTCCGCCCGCAGTGCCGCGCCATTAATTGCGGAAGACAGCGGACTGCTTAGGAATGTAACAAAATGGGCAATTTCTTCCGGCCGAATCAGCCTTTGGATAATTGAAGTCGGACGGTTTTCCTTCATAAAACGGGTCTCGGCTTCTTGAACAGTCAGGTTTTCACCAGGATAAAGAGAGTTCAGCATTGTTTCCACTCCCTCTGTTAAGGTTGAACCCGGCATGACTGTATTTACCGTTACATTTGTGCCGGTTGCCAGCTCAGCCAAGCTGCGGGAAATGGAAAGCTGCATCGTTTTCGTCGCGCTGTAATGGGCCATTTCCTGTGAAGGCATGATTGCCGCTTCACTGGCAATAAAAATCACCCGGCCTTCTTTTTTCTCTATCATCTTGTGTAAATACTTGCGTGTGAGCCTCACACCGCTCATAATATTCACTTCAAAAAATCGGAACCACTCCTCATCAGGAATATCAAAATACTCCGCCGGTTCAAAAATCCCTAAATTATTGACCAAAATATCAACCTGCGGATATGCCTGAAACAGGTCATTGCAGCCTTCATCGGTTCCAAGGTCAAATGCGGCCGGATGAAACACAGCCTCTGCATGCTGTTTTTTTAAATCGTCTATCGTCTGATTCACTTTTTCTTCCCGGCGTCCGTTAATGATAACCGCCGCGCCTTCTTCCGCTAACGAAGCGGCAATCGCTTTGCCGATCCCCGACGTTGAGCCAGTCACCAGTGCGGTTTTTCCATGCAAATTCAGCTTCATTGGTTCATCCCTCCGTTTTTGTTTCCTCTTATTTATTAACAGAAATGTGATTGGTGAAACATCTGCTGTAAAACCAGTATGAAACAGCTGGGATTGAAATGGAAGTACGCACTTTTTGGTGCCTGTTATACGAAAAAAAAAGCAGAACCTGTAAAAGGTTCTGCTTTTTTTGCATTATGTATGGAGACGGTGGGAGTCGAACCCACGTCCAGAAACATCGATTACTTAAGCGTCTACGAGCGTAGCCTGCATACTTATGTTTTCACTCATCTTCTTGCCTGCGGGCGGGCCTTCCGAGAGCTAGTCTGTTTGTCTCTTCTTACGTTCTCAGACAGGAACGCAAGCGTAGCCTACTTGGATGTGCTCTTCACAGACACATAGGCAATGTCAGGAAGAGCTCGCTGCGCTTATTAGGCAGCTAATGCTACGTTTTGGTTAAAACTGTTAGTTTTGCCAGTTATATTTATGTGCGTGTTTACGAGATCGCCTCTCGGCTCGCAGCTCAAGCTCGATCCATCCCTGTCGAATCCGTAACGTCCCCTTGTTATAAGGGAAATACGGGAGAAATATCAAGCTCTCACTCAAACTGGCTACATTCCTATTATAACATGATCACGGCTTATTTCAATTGACAAATCCTTCAAGAAAAGACCGTGTCATCTCATCGTGAAATCAGTATAGCACAGGCTGGATTTCAGTATCAAGCGTTATGCTTTTAGAACCCTTTTTGACTGTCTCTGAACGCTCTTTCAATTTCACGCTTCGCATCCTTGCGCTTCAGATCTTCACGTTTGTCATAGTTTTTCTTCCCTTTACCCAGACCGAGAAGAACTTTGGCAAAGCCGTTCTTCAAATATAGCTTGAGCGGAACGAGAGAATAACCTTTTTCCTTCGTTAAGCCGATCAGCTTATTAATTTCCTTACGGTGCATTAACAGCTTTCTTGTCCGGAGCGGATCGTGGTTATAACGGTTTCCCTGCTCATACGGGCTGACGTGCATATTGTGGAGAAATACTTCTCCCCGTTCAATTTTGGCGAAGGAATCCTTAAGGTTCACGCGGCCGGCGCGAATTGCTTTGATTTCTGTTCCTTGCAATACAATGCCTGTTTCATATGTTTCTTCTATAAAATAATCGTGATTGGCTTTTTTGTTTTGAGATAATACTTTTCCTGACCCTTTCGGCATGCCAGAACCTCCTCTCACTAAGGAAAACTGTCCACCTTTGCGATACGCTCTATTTTACCAAATGTCACGCATGGCGACAATGAAAAGCTGTTTCCGAAAGAAAGCAAATAGAGCACTGCGGCCCTATTTGCTGGTTGAGCTGCTATTTCTTCTTTTTCCGTTTCTGCTTCGGTGCGTTTTGAAAGCCTCGTTTTTTCTTTTTCTTCTTCGGCTTTGTGAACCACTCTCCTTTTTCCTCGGAAGGAGCAGGAGATACAGGCGTATTTGTGCTTAACACGCGTTTTCTGGCAGGTTTTCCGCGTTTTCGGCTGCGGCTGTCCATTTCTCTCGGACGACGCGGGGTGCCTTTCATACCGACGATCTCGAAGTCAATATTGCGCTCGTCTTTATTGACGTCAACGACTTTGACTGTAATTTCATCCCCGATACGGAACACATTCCCCGTCCGTTCGCCGATCATCGCAAAATGCTGCTCGTCAAAGCGATAATAGTCATCCGTCATAAAGCTGACGTGGACGAGTCCTTCAATTGTATTCGGCAGCTCGACAAACATCCCGAAGTTTGTCACAGAGCTGATCATGCCGTCAAATTCTTCACCAATTTTATCAAGCATATATTCCGCTTTTTTCAAATCATCTGTTTCACGCTCTGCGTCAACTGCACGGCGTTCCATTGATGAAGTATGTTCAGCGATATCCGGAAGTCGTTCAGCCCACTTCTCCTGTGTCGCTTCATCGACTTTGCCGTTGATTAAGTACGTTCTGATCAAACGGTGAACGATCAAATCCGGATAACGGCGGATCGGCGATGTGAAATGGGTATAGAATTCCGTTGACAGGCCAAAGTGCCCCAAGCTTTGCGGATCATATTTCGCCTGTTTCATGGAACGAAGCATGACAGTAGAAATCACTGTTTCCTCCGGTCTGTCACGAACAGCGTCAAGAATGCTTTGCAGCGCGCGCGGATGAATATTTCCCGCTGTACCTTTTACAACATAGCCAAATGTCGTCACAAACTCTAAAAACTTTTGCAGTTTTTCAGCATTGGGCTCTTCATGTATCCGGTAAATAAACGGAACGTTCATCCAATGGAAATGCTCTGCAACAGTTTCGTTCGCAACAAGCATAAATTCTTCAATCAGTTTTTCGGCGACAGAGCGTTCTCTGATCACAACGTCCTTGACCGCGCCTTCTTCATCAACAAGCACCTTTGCTTCTTTGAAGTCAAAATCAACGGCGCCACGGTTCATCCGCTTTTCGCGAAGAATTTCTGCCAGTCGCTCCATGTCTTTGAACATCGGCACAAGCGGTTCGTATTTTTGTTTTAATTCTTCATCATCATCAACAAGAATTTGATTCACATCGGAATATGTCATTCTTTCCGTTGTTTTGATGACGCTTTGGAAGATTTCGTGCTCTGTGACTTCACCCTGGCTGTTAATGGTCATTTCACAAGAAAGTGTCAGGCGGTCAACCTTCGGATTTAATGAACAAATACCATTTGACAGTCTGTGCGGAATCATCGGAATCACACGGTCAACCAAATACACACTCGTTCCTCTTTCCATCGCTTCTTTGTCAATCGGCGAATTTTCAGTCACGTAATGGCTGACGTCGGCAATGTGAACGCCAAGCTTATAGCTGCCGTCATCCAGCTTTGTCACTGTAACCGCGTCATCCAGGTCCTTCGCGTCTGCTCCATCAATGGTAACAATGACCTGATCACGGAGATCACGGCGGTCTTTCAGATCTTTTTCATCAATCGTATCAGGCGTGCTTGTCGCTTGTTCCATTGCGTCGGCAGGGAATTCTCCCGGCAGGCCGTGCTTATGGATGACCGATAAAATATCAATGCCCGGATCATTTTTATGGCCGAGAATGGATTCAATCTCACCCTCTGCGTTCATGCGGCCTTCAGGGTAGCTGGTCAGCTTAACAACAACCTTATGTCCTTCAGCCGCTCCGTTTTTCCCGCTATTAGGAATAAATATATCGCTTGTGATTTTTTTGTCATCCGGAATCACAAAACCGAAGTTTTTTGTTTCTGTATACGTTCCGACAACACGCTGAATCGCCCTTTCTAAAATGCGTATGACGGTGCCCTCTTGTCTGGAGCCGCTTGACTGCGAATTCAGGCGTACCATTACGATATCGCCGTTCATAGCTGTATTTAGCTCATTAGGCGGAATAAACACATCGCTTAACGATGTATCCTCAGGCAGCAAAAAGGCAAATCCCTTCGGATGCGCTGAAAGCTTTCCTTTAATTAAATTCATTTTTTCCGGAATGCCATAACGGTCGCTTCTCGTCCGCACGATAAGCCCTTTTTCTTCCAGCGCAACCAGCGCTTTGACGAGCTCTTTAAATTCCTCGGCTTCCGTAATCTGTAACATCTCCTCAAGTTCCTGAACAGTCAGAGGCTTATATGCCTCTTCCTTCATAAACGAGAGAAGCTTATCCATAAATGCTTCTTTTTCCATCATCCGACCTCCTGTTAGTTACCAATCCAGCTTCTCTAAAAATTCATACACATCCTGATGTACGATGTCCCGTTCCTTGTCCAGCGTGATAACATGGCCTGATTCCTCATACCATTTCAGCTGTTTATCGTCAGTTTCCACTTCATTATAAATAATATTGGCACTTTCGGTATTAATCATGTGATCATGACGGGCTTGCACAACAAATGTCGGAGAATAAATCATATCGACATTCTTTCGCACATCGGCAATCAAGTCTTGCAGCGCCTTAAGGGTTTTCATCGGCGTTTTTTCAAATTCCTTCATTTCCTCTTCTATTTGTTCCGGGCTTTTCCCCTCGAATTTTTTGTAATTGCGCGCATAGGAAAGGACGCCCTGATACATGACCTCTTCGCTTTTGATATGCATTGGCGCGCACATTGGAACAATTCCCTTTATGGGTACAGTGTAACCCAATTTCAGCGAAAAAACCCCGCCAAGCGACAGTCCGCAGGCAGCAATGTTCTCATAGCCTTCAGATTTTAAATAATCATAGCCATCCATGACGTTTTTCCACCAGTCTTCCGGCCCCGTATGTACCAATTCTTCAGGAGGAACGCCGTGTCCTTCATATTGTGGCGCGTGGCACGTATAGCCTCGTTCATTCAAATAACGTCCCAGCATTCTCACATCCGCTGTATTCCCTGTAAAGCCGTGCAGCAGAAGCACCGCTTTGTCTCCGCCTTTAAATGTAAATGGTTTTGGTGTCACAACTTTCATGCTCATTTCTCCCTTTCTTTCTGCACGATCATTTTAGTTTTCCACAGTTTGATCAGAAAAAAACGCTCTGATATCAGCCAGAAACGTGAAAAAGGCCTGACTTTACATCAGACCTTATACAAACATTGCCCTATAGGATATAAGCAAGCGCAATCGTCAACACGAAAAACAAGACTGCCAGCACAACCGTAATGCGGTGCAGAATCAAATCAAGACCTCTTGCTTTTTGTTTCCCGAAGAGCTGCTCCGCTCCGCCTGAAATCGCACCAGATAATCCGGCGCTTTTACTGGATTGAAGCAAAACGACAATAATAAGTGCAATACTGACGATAACCAATAAGGTAATCAAAACCGCGTGCATCCCTTACACCTCCAGACTCACTGGCCTACATTACTTCTATTTTACATGAAAAGGTTTGGCATGTCACGCCGTATCAGACGCCAAAAGGCCGGATAAGACATTTTGTTTTGGTTAGCCTATTCATATGAATTGAGCGAAAAAGGAGAACAGCAATGCCGATCGTCAGCACAGTCAATAAGAAACAACTATATTATGAGGAATATGGACAGGGAATCCCTGTCATTTTTATTCACCCGCCAGGCATGGGACGCAAGGTTTTTTATTATCAGCGCCTTCTGGCGAATCATTTCAGGGTGATATTTCCCGATTTAAGCGGTCATGGCGACAGCGATCACGCAGACCAGCAAATCTCGATTTCCTATTACGCAAACGAGATCGTGCAATTTATGGATCGTTTGCACATTGATCAGGCTGCAGTATTCGGGTATTCCGCCGGCAGCTTAATTGCACAGCACATTGGCTTCACCCGGCCGGACAAAGTGTCTCATTTGGTGTTGACCGGCGCTTACCCCGCTGTTCATACCATGGTCGGTCAGCAGCTTCACAAAATGGGAATGTATCTTCTTGAAAAAAATCCCGGCATGCTGATGAAAATCATCGCCAGCAGCCATACGAAAAACAGACAGCTCCGAAATCTATTAACGAGTCATATGATGAAAGCTGATCTTGGCCATTGGTATCAATATTATCAGGATTCGCTCCGCTACAGCTGCCTTGGACAATTGCGCCGTTTTAACATGCCGATGCTGTTTATGTATGGCGGCCTGCGCGACTGGACCTTTACACATGCAGGCTATTACCGGAAAGCATGCAGCCACGCTGAATTTTTCAGGTTGGAATATCAGGGCCATCAGCTGCCGACAAAGCAATGGAAAACTTGTAATGAACTTGTGACGGGTTTTGTATTGACACATTAATCAAAGGCTTAGAAAACGCTTGGTTTCCCCAGGCGTTTTTGCATCATTGACTTTTGTCAATGAAATCATAGTAAAAAAGATCCTCAAACTTCAAGTCAAAATAGTGAAGCATTTTTCCGATCACAAGCTGTCCCGGCCGTCTTTCTCCATTCAGCACACGGCTCAGTGTGGCGGGTGAGACTCCGATTTCCAGCGCAAGCTGATTGAGGGAATAATCGTTATTGACCATATACTGCAATACATAATCACGTCTAATCTGTATCTTTTCTACTGGCACTTTCCTCACCTTCCGTTCATGAAAAAACTTTTTTCTATACATTTACATTACGGCGTTTGTTAACTTTTGTCAATACATTTCCAGCCTCCCTATTCCCTTTAGTCAATAAACATACTAAAATATGAGTAACAGTGAGGGACGGGGTGAGACATATGGAAAGCTTTGGCGAACAATTACGGGCATTGCGTGAGGAGAGAAAGTTAACCGTCAACCAACTGGCGACTTATTCCGGTGTAAGTGCGGCCGGCATCTCCAGAATTGAAAACGGCAAACGCGGCGTTCCTAAACCTGCCACCATCAAAAAACTGGCGGAAGCCTTAAAAATTCCTTATGAAGGGCTTATGTATAAAGCGGGATATATCGAAGAGGTTCATGAAGCCAGAGCGCCTTATGAAACGAAGTGCCAGCTGCTTGAAAAGGCGGAGGCTTATAACCTGAAAAATCTTGCCCTTCTTGAGAGTGAAAAATGGCAGTATCTCAATAAAGAGGATTTGCTCATGCTGGATCATTATTTCTCCTTTATTTCAGACGAAGCCAAAAAACGATCTGCTGATCAATAACTCTTAGTAGAAATGCGAGGCGATTATCATGTCAACATTCGGACAGGAATTAAGGGCGCTGCGCCGCGCCCGCAAACTAACAGTGAACCAGCTTGCAGTGTATTCGGGCATCAGCTCAGCGACCATCTCAAAAATAGAAAACGGCAAGCGCGGCACACCGAAGCCCGCGACCATAAAAAAGCTCGCAGCTGTGCTGAAAATACCGCACGAAAACCTGATGGCAGCTGCAGGGCACATCACCGCTTTTCCTGAAGAAATTCGAGAGGCTTCGGAAGGCTATCAGTCTATTTATGCGATTTATCAGACAGCAGTCACTCGCGGAGCGGGGAACCTGTCTCTTTTTAACAGCAAGGAATGGAAACACCTCTCAAAAAAGGATATTGAAAATCTCAGCAAATACTTCGATTTTTTAGCTTCCGAAGCGAAAAAACGCTCTTCTTCCACGTGATCCTCTGCATCTCTTTCCGCATTTTATCAATCACGCATGCATACGTTCCCTCGTTATTTGCGTTATAATAATGACATACGAGGTGAAAAAGTATGAACCAATCAGAAATGTGTCCTAGATTTGAAAAAGCAGTCGACATCTTGAGCAAACGCTGGGTTGCTTTAATCGTTTTTCAACTGTTGAACGGTCAGCAGCGATTTAGCGAAATAGAAGCAGCACTTCCAAATCTAAGCGGCAGAGTTCTGTCAGAAAGGCTGAAAGAACTTGAGCAAGAAGGAGTGGTTAAACGGGACGTCATCCCCGAAACTCCGGTTCGCATCGAATATTCATTAACCGACAAAGGAATGGCGTTAGCGCCCATTCTGGGTGAAATCTCCAAATGGGCGACTGAATGGATTGACCCTTCCTTTCATATGTAATTGCTAAAACGGTTCTGATCTCAAAGGAGAGAAGAGCCGTTTTTTATTTTTTATTTCCAGGTGAAAAAACAATTTCTCAGCCGATATATAGTACATCACATCACTTTTTTTAAAAGGAGAACACTTATATGCGACTGACGATTTCCCGCAAATTCAGCCTGGTATTTTTGACACTAATCCTCATCAATCTGCTTACAGGCGGAATAGGCGCTTTCAATATGCAGCACATCATCAAAAAGACAGATGAAATCAACACAAAATGGATAGACGGCATTAAAGAAATCACATCTATTAATTATTTGACAGAGCACCTTTCCGCTACGGAAAAAGATTTCCTGATTTATACAGACAAAGACAAAATGGATACGCTGGAACAAGATATGAACCAGATCCTTAAGGATATCAATGAAAAGCTTGATAACTATGAAAAAACAATCTCTAACGACAAAGAACGCAGCATTTTCGAACAGCTCAAGACTGAAGTCAACTCATATACGAATATTCATAACCAGATTTTAGAGAGCGGACGCACGAATGATATAGATAAAGCAAGGGGTTTATTGGTACAGACTGAAGCAAGCTTTGAGGATATGAAAAAATCAATCACTGAACTGGTTGACTTTAATAAAGAAGGCAGCAACACGGCAGTGAAAGAAACCAAGGACGTTTATTATAAAGGCCTCATTTACACGGCTTTGCTTCTGGCAGCTTCCATCGTCATCAGCATATGTATTTGGCTTTATATCAATCGCAGCATTGTAAAACCGATTATTCGAATGAAATCATCTGCGAATGAAATCGCCGAGGGCAATCTGTCAAATGACATAGAGCCGCTGGCCTCAAAAGACGAGCTTGGCGATCTGAACGAAGCGCTTCAGAAAATGGTAGGGAATTTAAGAGATATCGTCGGGTATTCAAAAGAAATTTCCACCCGCGTGCTTTCTTCATCACAAGTGCTGACCACTGCAACGAATGAAACAAGAACCGGCAGCAGGCATATTACCGAAACGATGAACGAAATGGCTGAAGGCTCCGAGCAGCAGGCGCAAGACGCTGTGACGATTGCCGAATCAATGAATGAATTTACAGAAAGCATTGATAAAGCCTACAATCACGGCATGACGATCAGCGATACGTCTCAAAACGTTCTCGAACTCGCCGTAAACGGAAACGAAAATATGAATACGTCAGTGCAGCAAATGAATACGATACATCATATCGTTCAGGAAGCCGTTCACAAAGTGAGATCGCTGGAACAGCATTCACAGGACATCAACAAGCTTGTTCAGGTCATCAACGGCATTGCCGAGCAAACGAACTTACTGTCACTTAATGCCGCAATTGAGGCAGCCCGCGCAGGAGAAAGCGGCAAAGGCTTCGCTGTTGTGGCTGAAGAGGTCCGAAAGCTAGCAGACGGCGTATCTGACTCCGTTCAGGATATCACTAAAATAGTAGGCGGCACACAGCAGGAGATCAACACTGTCATTCAGTACCTGGAAAGCAGCTTTACCGAAGTAGAAAAAGGTACCGAAAACCTGACTGACACCGGACAGGCCATGCAGAACATTAAGCAATCGGTCACCTATGTAGCGGATAGCATTAAGGAAGTAACGGACGGATTAAAGCAGTTAACAAACCAATCGATCACAATTAACCAATCGATTGAAAATATCGCCTCCGTTTCTGAAGAATCCGCCGCCGGCATTGAAGAAACATTTTCCATTACCGAGCAATCCGCCCATTCAATGGATCAAGTGCTTCAAAATGCTGAGGAGCTTGAGCGTTTGGCGAAAGAACTTAATGAGAAAATGGATCAGTTTACAATTTAAATATGAAAAAAGAGGCTGGAATCATCCAAGCCTCTTTTTTGTTCCTATGCAGCTGTTTGAATACGTCTCACCTTGGTTCTTTTTTTCTTAACCGGATGTAACGCCCGCTCCAGCCAAGCCATGAGCAAATCAGCCGCAACCGCCATTACAGCAGTCGGAATCGCGCCTGCTAGAATAATCGCCGTTCCGTTTGTGGCGTTTGACCCGCGGACAATCATATCCCCAAGGCCGCCAGCGCCGACAAATGTGCCGATGGCTGTAATGCCGATGGCGATGACGAGAGCCGTTCGAAGGCCTGCCATAATGACAGAAAGCGCGAGCGGGAGCTCAACCATCCGAAGAATCTGGAATTTCGTCATCCCCATCGCTTTTCCTGATTCTAAGGTTGCGTGTTCAATGCTGACAATGCCTGTGTACGTGTTTCGGATAATCGGAAGCAGGGAATACAAAAATAATGATAAAATCACGGTGTTTGCACCGAGCCCCATAACAAGCATCAAGACTGCCAGCATGGCGAGCGCCGGAATCGTCTGAATGACATTTGTAACGGCGAATACCCAACCTGACAAGCGGCGGAAATGCGCAATGAGAATCCCCACCGGAACACCGACAACAGCGGCAAACAAGACGCCGTAAGCCGACATGAGAAAATGGCGGCCGAATTCTTCTATGACGTAGCTGCCGTTCTGTGCATAATACGACATTAACTGTTCAAGCACATTCATTGGTCAATCCCCCTTTCACGATTCGAAGTAGTGATGCTTTTGCAAATATTCCTTGGCAACGACAGACGGTTCTTTTAGGTTACCGTCGACTTCATAGTTGAGCTCCTGCATCGTGGCTGTATCGATTTTTCCGATCATTTTTTGAATGATGCTTTCCAGTTCAGGATGTTCCTTCAGCACCTGTTCCGGAACAACCGGAGAGCAGTCGTACGGCGGGAAAAATTGTTTATCATCCTTTAGCATTTTGAGATCATAGGACTTAATTCTCCCGTCCGTGGAGTAAGCGAGGACAATGTCCATTTTTCCGCTTTTTACCGCGTCATACACAAGCCCGATCTGCATTGGATACGTGCCGCCGAATGTCATGCCGTAGGTTTTCGTAAAATCCTGATAGCCGTTCCCCTTCAGCTTCATCCAATAGTTGTCGACGCCCAGCTTTAATTGCGGCGCCCATTTTTTGACGTCTGATACGTTTTCTAAATGATATTGGTCCGCAAGCTTCTTGCTGACGGTAAAGGCATACGTATTATCAAACCCGTAGGAGCCATACCATTTTAAATCATATCTTTTTTTAAACTCCCGCTGTGTCAGCGCCAGCGCTTTGTCCGGATCTTTTTCAGGTTTCATCCTCAGCGTGCCTGTCAGCGCGTCACCTGTATATCTTGTGGCCGCTATATCGATTTCTCCGTTCAATAAGGCCTGCTGCTGTACCGCGTTGGAGCCTAGATTTTTAATGGTCGTTGTTTTTAGATCCGTATGGTGTTCGATCAGCTGGCCAAGCATGCTGGCGATGATTTCTGATTCACTCATGCTTTGCGCGCCGATTTTAATGGTCTGGTCTGAAGCGGCGCTGAGACCTGGAAGCGAACAGCCGCTTAGCATCAGCATTACTGCGAGCGGTAAACCGATCATCCACTTGAGATATTTTCTTTTCATGAGCCACCTCCTTATGAAACTTCCTTTAATCTCTGCATGCCGGCAGGTGTCAGTTTTCGTTCAGTTACTGACAGCACATAATCAATGACAATCGCCAATATCGTGACAGGAACCGCTCCTCCGATGATATATTCCGGCTGATATAAATTCAGGCCGATGAAAATATAATCACCCAATCCGCCGCCGCCGATAAAGGACGCAAGCGTCGCCCATCCGATTAAATAAATCGTAGATGTTCTGATCCTCGCCATGATGACGGGCGCGGCAAGCGGCAGTTCTACGAGGCGAATCTGTTCAGCAGCCGTCATCCCGATGCCTTTTCCTGATTCAAGCAGATTTTTGTTAACGCCGCGAATCCCGGTATACGTGTTGCGCAGGATCGGCAAAACGGAATAGAAAAACAAGGCCGCAATAGCCGGGACTTTTCCGACTCCCAAGAGCGGGATAAAGAAAGCGAGGATTGCCAGACTAGGCAGCGTCTGAATGATATTTACAATACCGATAATGGTGCCGGCTCCTTTTTTCATTCTGGTCAGCACAACCCCAAGGGGCACAGCGGCAGCAATGCCTAAAATGACGGCGATGAGAGAAATGGTGATATGCTCATATGTTTTGTAAAGCAGCTCGCCCCCGTTGGTTTGCAAAAATTCAATAATATGATTCACGTCTTACAACCTCCCTATGACAATATTGCGAGCTGTTTTTCTTCTCCCCAGATAGACTCATATACAATGTCAACCAGGCTCGCTCTCGTCACAATTCCTATTAAACGGCGGTCTTCATCTACAACCGGCACATACTTTACACCCCGTTTTAAAATTTTGTGTACTGTATCCCGCAGCAGTGTGCCCCCCAATACGGTGTAGATGTCTTGATGCAGGACCTCGCCTACCAGATTGGCTTTCTTCCGGCATTGATCAATGATTTCCACATCCACATAGCCTAGAAGAACATGGCTGTCATCTACAACCAGCAGCGAGTCGACACGCTTCTGCCTCATCAGCTGGATCGCTTCAGAGAGCGTTTTATCTGCCGTAATGGTCACCGGGTGTGTACTCATCATTTGATCAACCCGCTCAACTTCAGGACTTGATGACTGAATCAGGCGCTCCTTGCCGATAAATTCCTCAACAAATTCGTTTGCCGGATTTCTCAGAATATCATCAGGCGTTCCGACCTGAACAATCTCTCCGCCTTTTAAAATGACAATCCGGTCTGCAAGCTTAATCGCTTCATCCATATCATGGGTAACAAATACGATGGTTTTATGTAAGGTTTTTTGCAGTTTTTTAAATTCTTCCTGAAGGGAATCCCGCGTAATCGGGTCAAGCGCCCCAAACGGTTCATCCATTAAGATAAGCGGCGGTTCCGCGGCAAGTGCCCGTAATACACCTATTCGCTGCTGCTGTCCCCCGCTTAATTCATGAGGATAACGGTCTAAATAGTCAGGTCCCATATCGACCAATTTTAAAAGCTCACGCGCACGTTCTTTCCGCTGCTGCTCCGGCCATTTCAGCAGCTTAGGCACAAGTGAAATGTTCTGCTGAATGGTCATATGGGGGAACAGACCGATCTGCTGAATGACATAGCCGATCTTACGCCTGAGTTCTACCGGGTTTTGTTCCATAATGTTCTCGCCGTCAATAAAAATCTGGCCGGCTGACGGCTCAATTAATCGATTAATCATTTTCATCGTTGTCGTTTTTCCGCAGCCGCTTGGACCGATAAAACAGATAAATTCACCTTTTTCAATCTCCAGATTCACGCTGTTCACAGCTTTTTTGCCGCCCTTATATGTTTTCGAGACATTTTGTAATGTCAGCAAACATCGCACCTCCAATATTAAATTCATTCAATTCGTTCAATTCATATTTAATTTTTCAGACAATTGAATGCTTCTCATTATAGAATAAAGTTTATAAAATAAAAAGTTTACAATTTGTTCATATTATTTATAAAGTATGTGTAAGCCCTGATTTACCCGTATTGACCGGTAATGATCTCCTTATTGCTCCAATTTCCTGCCAAATTCTATGGTTACAGCATTTCCGCCGCATCAAAAATGTGGTATATTGACATCGGAATTGTAAGCTGAAAGGATTGAAACTGTTGGAGAAAGATCCGTTAACGATAATTGAACAGACTGAAGACCACCTCATAGAAAGAATCGCGGAAAACATGCAAGCATTTGGAATGCCCTCTACCGTTGGCCGTGTGCTGGGCATTATTTATATGAATCGCAAGCCGATGACGCTGACGGAATTATCAGATGCGACTGGCATGAGCAAAACGCGAATGAGCCAGGTCGTGCGGGACATGCTCGATGCCAACATCGCCGAGAAGGTGTTCGAAAAGGGCGTGCGAAAAGACTTATACGATGTTGAAGAGGATTACTACCAAACCTTTATCACACTGTTTACAGCCACTTGGAGCAAAGTCGTCAGCAAAAATAAAATGATGCATAAAAAACTCAACCGGGAGCTGCTCAGTATCTTGGATGAAGAGCTTTCTCCTGAAGCGGAAGAAAAGGTGAATGAGCTGTTGAAGGAATTAAAGGAATGGCTCGACTATTACAATTGGCTCGGCCGTCTGATTGAATTTTTTGAGAGTGAAGAGATTTTTAAATATGTACCGAAACCGTAAAAAGTTCCCAAATTCAATTCTGGGAACTTTTTTAAGTCCAATCCAAATGGTTGCATATCAAACTTCAAGACAACAAACAAAATAATGCATAATTTACATTAATTTATTTATTATCCATTTTTTGTTGATTATTCTGACTAGCTATTATATAATCTTTTTGAAATGATTATATTAGCTTAGAGGAGGTAATCTAAATCAAAAAAAAGGGAATTATAACTGTAATGACTATATGTTTCCTATTATTTTCTTCTTATTACTTTAGTAATATTTCACCTCAGAATCCACTGTTCAAAAAAAATTTTTTGCAACAATTGTCTCCCCAAGGCTTTGGCTTTTATAGTAAAAGCCCTACTGAAGAAAACATTTCATTTCACACAAAAGAAAATTTAAAGTTACCTAATGCACTTCCCAATAATTTTTTGGGGATAAAAAGAGAAGGAAGAGTTCAGGCAATAGAATTAGGCAAAATTGTAGAGAATATCGATCCAAAGAATTGGAAAACTTGTGAAAACAACAACTCCTGCACAAATTTAGAGAAACAAATAAAACCTATTAAGGTTAAAAAAAATGAAGATTATACACATCTTAGCAAAGGAGAATACCTAATATATCGCCAAAAACCACTCTCATGGTATTGGATAGACTTTAAACAAACTACCTCTTTTGAAAGAAAGGTGCTAAAAATAAAAATAGTATGAAGATATTAAATAGTTTAGAAGGTTATATTGACACCTATAATCCATGGAAAAATACATATGCACTTTTTAGAAGTTTACTTGGTTTCTCAACATTACTAGTACTATTATTTAATAGTACTGATATTTTATTTAGTTATAGTGCAAATAATGTCACATGTGAAAATGTCTATATCCCTACCGCCTTTTGTTTTGCTAAAGAATATAGTATTAATTTTGAGATTATAAGATACTTAATGATTTTTATATTAACCTTAGTGGTTATAGGATGGAGACCTAGATTTACCGGTTTATTTCACTGGTATATTTGCTATAGTATTCAAACTTCAGCTTTAACTATCGATGGTGGAGAGCAAATTGCAACTGTTCTTTCTTTTCTTATATTACCTGTTACATTATTAGATTCAAGGCGTAATCATTGGAATATAAAGAAAAAAAATAATGAATCTTTCACAAAGAAGACAGTATTGTTTTATATAATGACAATAATTAAAATTCAAGTTTTTATAATTTATTTAAACGCAGCTTTAGAGCGATTGAAAAATAAAGAGTGGGCAGAAGGAACAGCAATTTATTATTTCTTTTCTGATCCGGTGTTTGGATTACCTGAATATCAACTTAACTTATTGAATCCACTACTTGAAAGCAATTTTATTGTTGTTATCACTTGGTTAGTAACTATTTTTGAGCTGTTCTTAGCAGCAAGTATAATTTCAAATATCAGAATAAAGGGAATTGCGCTTGTTTCAGGAATATTATTTCATATCGGGATAATATTCAGCATTGGTATTGTAAGTTTTGGCTTGATCATGATATCAGCATTAATTATATATCTGCATCCTGTACAACAAAATATCACTATGAATTGGTGTTCTCCTTTATTTAAATATATATATGTAAAAGGAAAGAGAAATTTCAAAAGAATAGGAGGTGAATCAGTCAAGTTCCTTACAAAATTGTTTCATAACTAACATTTAGATAATGGAGAAATAACTTAATGGAGGTATAATAATTTGAAAAGTAAATTACTTAGGCTATTGATTGTTTCCATGGTGACGATATTGGTTTTTTCATTAGTAGGATTCTCTAAGGAGTCAAGTACATCTGCTAAAGAAAACAATACATTTTCTGGAGAAGATTACTTTAGAGGACTTTTATTTGGACAAGGGGAAGTTGGTAAATTAATTTCAAACGATTTAGACCCTAAACTCGTAAAAGAGGCAAATAGTACAGAAGGTAAAAAGTTAGTAAATGATGTAGTCAAATTTATAAAAAAAGATCAACCACAATATATGGATGAATTGAAACAATCGATTGACAGCAAAGACCCTAAAAAACTCATTGAAAATATGACAAAAGCAGACCAACTTATCCAAAAATATGCTAAGAAAAATGAAAACGTAAAATACTCTTCTAATAAAGCAACTCCATCTTGTGGGCTTTATGCCGTCTGTGTAGCAGCTGGATATTTATATGTTGTGGGCGTTAACGCAGTTGCATTACAAACAGCTGCCGCGGTAACAACTGCAGTGTGGAAATACGTTGCCAAATATTCCTCTTCAGCTTCTAATAATTCTGATTTAGAAGCGGCTGCTGCAAAAACCCTAAAATTGATTCATCAATAATCCATTTAATTGAGTGTCTTGCGGATTGCTCCGCAAGACACTTTTTCATCGTGAACCGTTTAATTTTTTGTAATAAAGATATGAAGCTAGTGTTGAAATAACTAATGCTAGAAGAACTAGCACAATCATAATAAGAATTATATATTCTCCTGTAAAAAATGAAAGAACAGCTATTATAAAACCACACACTACAAGTACTTTAGAGGCAAAGCGATTTCCCAGTTTCCAAACAGTCTCATCTTTTAATGTCCAAGGTGTCCTCAATCCAATAAGATGGTTTTGTTCTGCTAGCTGCATTGAATTTCCACCAATAATTAAAAAGATACCAACACCAATCCCTATTATTAAATCAATATTCAGTTCGTATCCTATACTTATCAATAGAGTTGAGAGTTGTAGAATATATAAAAGGATTAACATATTATTAGAAGCTAGGAAAAGCAATGCTTTATTTTTTTTCGTAGACTTAATAGTTAACATATAAAAAGTAAGATAATAAATAAGCATAACAACAGGTATAATAAATATTGTTAAAGGTTTAGATACAATTGCAGCCGGTTTATTTCCTGACCATTGTATCGGTATTTCTTCTGGAAGGTATTGATATAATATAATTGAAGTCAAGAAACTCAAACATACAATAATTATGGAAATTATGTTTTTCTTCATAAATCGTTATCCCCTTTATTTATAAAGTTAAGCATCCAATTTATTGAGTCTTGAAGTACTGTTGTATTTAGAGAGTAATAAATAAATTGTCCTTTGCGGTGGTCACTTATGACTTCCGCTTGCTTTAAAATATTCAAGTGGTGCGAAATACTCGGTTTGCTGATATTAAAATGCTCAGCAATATCTCCCGCAGTCATATCCCCTCCTTTTAACAAATCCAAAATTTTTCTCCTTGTTGGATCTGATATAGCTTTGAAAACATTATTCATAGCGTTTTCTCCTTTACAAAAAAACATTTAGACATTTAGGTATTTGTATAAATGTATTATTATTATAACTTGAAACTTTTTTAAAAACAACCCTCAAATTGGTTATATTATTTGATATTTGTTTTTTTTCAAATACTTGGATGATATAAACACTGGAAAATATGTTTAACAGATACTAACACATGTTGTTTATTTTAAAAAAAACCACCTCGGTTGTATTTAAATAGAGGTGGTTTTTCTATCAGCTATAATAAAATTTCCTTTTTTCTTTTTCATCGGGCTTAACGTGCGTTCAAGCCAGCCCATGACCAAATCAGCTATCACCGCCATAAGGGCTGTCGGGATCGCACCAGCTAATATAATCGCGGTCCCGTTTGTTGCGTTAGATCCCCTGACGATGATGTCTCCGAGGCCTCCGGCGCCGACAAATGTCCCGATGGCTGTAATGCCGATGGCAATAACGAGCGCGGTGCGAAGGCCGGCCATAATGACAGAAAGCGCCAGCGGAAGCTCGACCATTCGCAGCACTTGAAACTTTGTCATGCCCATCGCTTTTCCGGATTCAAGATAGGCATGTTCAATGCTGACAATGCCTGTATACGTATTTCTGATGATCGGCAGCAGTGAATAAAGAAATAACGATAAAATGACCGTATTGGCGCCAAGCCCCATCACTAGCATCAGCACGGCCAGCATGGCGAGTGCCGGCACCGTCTGGATCACGTTCGTGACGGCGAAAACCCAGCCGCTTAATGTTCGATATCTGGCAATCAGGATGCCAAGCGGAATACCGACGATGGCCGCAAACAAAACGCCGTACACCGACATCAGAAAATGGCGGTAAAACTCTTGCAGCACATAACCGCCGTTTTGCGAATAGTAAGTGCCAAGCTGCTGTAATACTTCCATTTAATCTGCCTCTTTTCTTAGTCAAAATAATGATGTTTCTCTAAAAATTCCTTTGCCACAACAGACGGCTCCTTCAGCTTGCCGTCTACTTCGTAGTTGAGCTCCTGCATGGTTTCCGTATCAATCTTCCCGATCAGTTTATGAATAATGCCTTCAAGCTCAGGATGGTCTTTAAGCACCTTTTCCGGAATCACAGGTGAACAGTCATACGGCGGGAAAAACTGTTTGTCGTCTTTTAGGATTTTCAGATCATACGCCTTAATCCGGCCGTCTGTGGAATAAGCAAGAACGGCGTCCATTTTCCCGTTTTTGACTGCGTCATAGACAAGTCCGATTTGCATCGGATAGGTTGTTCCAAACTCAAATCCATACATGCTGACAAAGCCTTTATATCCGTCGCCCTTCCGTTTCAGCCAGGCATTGTCGACGCCCAGTTTATATTCAGAAGCGTTTTTCTTCAGGTCAGACACAGTGTTTACATGCTCCTTTTCCGCAAACTTTTTTGTTACGGTAAAGGCGTATGTGTTATCAAACCCGTAAGAATCAAACCACTTATATTTAAAACGTTTATCAAATTCTTTCTGCACGATATTTAACGCTTTTTCCGGATCCTTTTCAGCCTCCATTCCGAGGGTGCTCGTTAAATCGGTCCCTGAGTAGCGCGTGGCGGAGATGTCAATGTCACCGCCAAGCATCGCCTGGTGCTGAACATAGTTTGATCCGAGATTTTTGACTAACGCCGTATTTAAATCCGTATCATGTTCAATGAGCTGCGCAATCATATTCGCTAAGATTTCTGATTCTGTCATGCTTTGCGCTCCGACCTTGATCGTATCTTTGGAGGCGCCGCCAAGTCCCGGCAAAGAACAGCCGCTCAGCAGCATGACAAAGGCGAAAGCGAGCGCGCCGATCCATCTGATTTTTTTCGTTTTCAACACAGCCAACTCCTTAAGAAACTTCCTTCATTCCTTGCAATCCCTTCGGTGTCACTTTTCGTTCCGTCACGGCTAACAAGTAATCAATGATAATGGCTAAGATCGTTACCGGCACAGCACCGCCAATGATGTATTCAGGCTGATACAGGTTCAGTCCGATAAAAATGTAATCACCGAGACCGCCGCCGCCAATAAATGAGGCAAGGGTCGCCCAGCCGATTAAATAAATCGTTGATGTACGGATTCCCGCCATAATAATTGGGATCGCCATCGGAATCTCGACGAGCCGAATCTGCTCCCAGACGGTCATTCCAATCCCTTTTCCTGACTCAAGCAGATTTTTGTTTACACCTTTAATGCCTGTATACGTATTGCGCAGAATCGGAAGCACCGAATAGAAAAATAAAGCGACGATCGCCGGCACTTTTCCCACACCGAGAAGCGGGATAAAAAACGCCAGAATCGCCAGACTTGGCAAGGTTTGCACAATGTTGACGGCACCTATAACCGCGCCAGCGCCTTTTTTCATTCTGGTCAACAGAACACCGAGCGGCACCGCAACGATAATGCCCAACACAACAGCAACGAGCGAAATGTATAAATGTTCACCTGTTTTATACAGCAGCTCACCGCCGTTCGTCTGTAAAAAAGTCATCATTTGATTCATGTATAAGAGCTCCTCCCCTGATCAGATCGTCATTAGCTGGTTTTCCTCACCCCATATGGAATCGTATACGATGTCCACAAGGCTTGCTCTTGTCACAATCCCTGCTAAATGGTGCTCTTCATCAACAACGGGAACATACTTCATTCCTTGCTTCAAGATTTTCCGGACGGTATCTCGGAGAAGGGCTCCTTTTTGCACGGTATACATATCCGATCGGTACACTTCACCAACAACGCTCGCTTTTTTGCGGTTTTGATCAATGATTTCAACATCTACGTATCCCTTCAGCACATTTTGCTCATCTACAACAAGCAGCGAGTCGACGCGTTTTTCTCTCATCAGCTGAATGGCCTGAGAAAGCGTTTTGTCCGCTGTGACCGTGACAGGCATCCTGTTCATCATCTGCTCAACCCGCTCAATTTCAGGTCTTGTCTGGATCAGGCGCTCTTTCCCGATAAATTCCTCTACAAATTCATTTGCCGGATTTCTGAGAATCTCATCAGGTGTGCCGACCTGAACGATTTCACCCGCTTTTAAAATCACAATCCGGTCAGCTAGCTTAATAGCTTCGTCCATGTCATGGGTCACAAAGACAATGGTTTTGTTTAACGTTCTCTGCAGTTTTTTAAATTCTTCCTGAAGGGAATCCCGCGTGATCGGGTCAAGCGCTCCGAACGGTTCATCCATTAAAATGAGAGGGGGTTCCGCAGCCAGTGCGCGCAGCACGCCGATTCTCTGCTGCTGTCCGCCGCTGAGCTCGTGGGGATAACGGTCTAAATATTCAGGGCCCATATCAACAAGCTTTAACAGCTCGCTCGCCCGTTCTTTCCGTTTTTCTTCAGGCCATTTCAGCAGTTTCGGGACGAGTGAAATGTTCTGCTGAATGGTCATGTGGGGAAACAAACCGATCTGCTGAATCACATAGCCGATTTTTCTCCTCAGTTCAACCGGGTCCTGTTCCATTATGTTTTCTCCGTCGATAAAGATCTTTCCTGACGACGGTTCAATCAGTCGATTAATCATCTTCATCGTCGTCGTTTTTCCGCAGCCGCTCGGGCCGATAAAACAGATAAATTCACCCTTGGCAATATCTAAATCAATGCTGTTCACAGCTTTTTTGCCGCCTTTATATACTTTTGACACTTGTTCTAATTTCAGCAATCCGTGCACCTCCGCAGGTTTCCATTCATTTTTCTGAAAAGTATAATCTTTATTATAATTTGAACTTTATAAAATAAAAAGTTTACAATGTGTTGAAATTATATGTTATTTACAGATATTTATTGCTATGACTCAGGCAGAGAAGGTGTTCTTACAATTACGCCGGATACCTCTCGCTTCCTCCGCATACAGCTGTTTTCAACAACTGGCAGAAATATGATATATTGACACCATCAATTGCCATTTGAAGGGATGATCAGCTGTGGAAAAAACTGCTCTCGACATCATTGAACATGCTGAAGAGCATCTCATTGAGAAGATTGCCGAAAATATGCATACGTTTGGAATGCCTTCTACTGTCGGGCGTGTGCTCGGGATTATTTATATGAATCGAAAACCGATGACGTTAAGCGAGCTGTCAGAAGCAACAGGCATGAGCAAAACACGGATGAGCCAGGTCGTCCGTGAAATGATTGATGCCAACATTGCCGAAAAAGTGTTTGAAAAAGGCGTAAGAAAAGATCTTTACGACGTAGAGCAGGATTATTACCAAACCTTCATATCTTTATTTGCGGCGAATTGGACAAAGGTCGTGAGCAAAAACAAAGTGCTGTATAAAAAATTAAACCGGGAGCTGACAGATCTTTTACAAAGGGACGGGCTTACCCCCGAAGTGGAAGAGAAAGTCAATCAGCTGCTGAATGAATTAAGAGAATGGCTCCATTACTATGACTGGCTGAGCCGCTTAATTGAGTTTTTTGAGAGTGAGGAAGTATTTGAATACGTGCCGAAAACAGCTGAAAGCAGCTCCCTGAAGTAAGGGAGCTGCTTTTCTACATGATGAGATGAATAGTGGAAACATCATATATGAGAACATCATATACTTCCTCCATGTGACATTGGCCTTACCCAGAGGCTGATTCTTCGCAAACGTTTATAGCCGTTCGGAAACGCCACATGCTACAATAAAGTGACTATGTAAATAGGAAGGATGTATCTATATGTTCAAGAAAATTGCAGCAGATGCACTCGGATTATCAGATATCGGAAAAATTATCGAACCTCAGGATTATGACAAAACAGATGCTGATGACTATGTCATGCATGAAGACAACGAAAAAATTTATTTCCTGATTAAAACAAAAGCCGATGAATATTGCTTCACGAATCTGGCGCTGATCCATGTTGACGGCGAACGTGCCACTTCCTCTAAACGAACGCTGAAACGCTACCCTTATTCCCAATATAAAATCTCTGATGTTTTTCTGGAAACCGCCGGGAAAGTCGATTTGGATGTTGAAATCAAGTTCAAGCTGGGCTCTGAACAATTTGATATCGATGTGCATAAAGAGCAAATTGAAAAGCTAAAAGATCTATATAAAGCCCTTCTCCGTATTTCTGAAACGATCTATGAAAATGACATTTTGATCAATCAGGCTGAACAAAGTCTTGAGCGAGCAGTCACCATCCTTCAGCATACCCGCCCTGAGCACGTCAATATTGAAACACAATACAAAGAGCTGACCGAATTTGGATTTACATGGGTCACTTCCGTCCGCTCGCAGTACCATATTAAAGATTTCGGTGACGTATTTGAAAAATATATAAATAACTAGAAAAGACACGGGTTCGCATCTGGCAGCCCGTGTCTTTTTTCTGATACATATCTTGGAGAAAATTTTTGGATAGATATTGGTTACTTTTCTACTTTTTTCTTTTATAATGACCTTATTAGTCTATTTTCCCTATATTACATGTAAAAGGAGTCATCATATGTTTTGTCCTCAATGCGGCCATCAAGCAGATGGCGGAAAATTTTGTGAGAAATGCGGATCGCCTCTTCCACGCCAAGCGGGCGAAAATCAAGGAGCACAGGCCGGAGCTGAGGCTGCAAAACAAGCAGCAAAGCAGTTCGGTTCATTTGTCCTGGCTGTTCTGAAACGCCCTTATCAGGAGTGCAAAACAACAACAGGCGGCGAACAGCTGATCAGCGGAATCATTACAATGGTGCTTTTCAGTTTACTAACTCCGCTGATGTTTTATATTCTTTTTTCAAATGGTCCCGGCAGTGCGAGCTTTACAGAAATCTTTTTCAAGCCAACCATTTACTTTGCCCTTTATATTTTCGGGTTGCATGCATTGATCTTTTTTTCCTTAAAAATCGCGGGAAACCACGTGTCATTTAAAGATTCACTATCCAGATTTGGTGCGTTTCTTATTCCGTTTACAGCTATTTTGATTTTTGCACTTCTATTGTTTTTATTACATACAGATCTTTGTTTCACCGTGTTAGCAATTGGTTTAATTGGCGCATTCTTCGCAATTCCCCCTGCGATGCTGAGCAGTTACCAGCATTCCTATAAAGGAAAGGCTGATATCATTTACTCAACCATTGTGATTTATCTGATCACGTGCGTTGCGTTTCGGCTCATCATCGAACATTATATCAAAGAGATTTTCCGTTATATCTTCTTTTAAAAAACAACCCCATCACCTGCTGGTGATGGGGGTTTGTTTTTATTGAATAGATGTTAAATAAATTCTTCCGTCTTTCACTACGCCGGTGTAGGTCCAGTTGTATGTTCTGCGCTTTGTACTGCCGCCTGATTTTGTAATATCAAATTCTTCATATGTTTTAATTGTGATAGTCGAGCCGCTTTGATTAAAGCTTTTTACCTCTACATCAATAAATACTTCAGTCGTCCCCTCGCTGTACAGCTTCTTAACCAATTTCTGCTGATCATTATATAATGAACTTCCTTTTTCCAGATTGCCTTCCATAACCGCAAATTCATTTAAATTCACTGCGGTTGATTGATTTGTCAGATAACTAACCATAAATGATGTCACTTGTTCATCCGTGACATCGCCGGTCGATGGGCTTACGCTTGCTTTCTTGCCTTTTGCGTCTGCCCAGGCTGACGTGTACGTCTCTGCATGATCATTTTTTATTTTCTTTATGTTTGTTCCGGCAGAATCAAAAGTTGATTCCGTATCTTCGAAAATCCACTTTTTCTGTTTTTTATCATATGAAAGCAGATATTCATAGCTCGGGCTTTCATCCGACATTTCAGGTTTCGTATAGTCATTATAATTAGCGGACTGGTGAAGTTCTTTTCCTTTTACCGTCGCCTGCCATGTACCGTCATTCTTCTGGGATAGAGCAAATGTATCCAAATCAAAGTCTGTTTCCAGATATTTATCTTTCAAGTAAGAATCCGTGTTTTTCATCGAGTCTACGTTCTCTTTTACTTCGGCTTTCCAACTGGCACTTGCCTCTGTCATCTGAGCTGTATTTCCATCAGAAAGCGCTTTGGAATATTGCTTTGTCGTTTTGACAATCGTGTTCATGATTGTTTCTTGTGTGTCTTGGTCAGGAATTAACGTTAACTCCATTTCTTTGCTATCAATCGGCACGCCCGCTGTTTTTGTTTTTCCCCATGGAAACTCCGCTTCGACCGCAGCTGTCATTGATCCGTCTGTCAGAAGCGGGCCGTATGTGACAGATTTGAACGGATCTTTATGAATGAATGTACCGTTAATGAGCAACTCTCCCTTTCCATCCTTGATGTCATCCGCTAAGCTGAATGTTACATTGTCTGCTTCTAATGAGAGATCAACATGGAAGCTGTTGTCACCAACCGCCTGAATGTCTTCCTTTTTCACAAGATCGACTACATCGTTTTTCAGTTTGGCTGAGACAGTATATTCGCCGGGAATGTACGGTCCGAGGGTTTGTGCTTGATCCGCTTTCTTTATAGATCCTGCATCCTCTTTATTCACATAGAGATCCGTATGTTTATAATTGCTGGTTACTTCAAAATAAACAGGTACTATTTTTAAATCATAATGGTCAAACACTAGCAAGCTTTTCCCATCTTTCTCCGCGTATACAATATCCTTTTGGACTGTTTCAGCACGCAGCGATGCAAAAAGCTCATCTTTTTTGTCAGGATGATCCTTCAAATATGTAAGAAACGGCTTTACATTATTTTTAGTCAGCTTAAGCTTATCATTTACCGGCGTAAGGAGAGACGCGATTTGGTCTTTATCTTCCTCATTTACAGCCTGTTCAAACTTGTCGACTAACCTATCCTTTGAAGTCAAGTACGCTCCGGTTTTATATGCGGCGAATAATATGACGCACGCTGCGGCAATGCTGCTCCATAACATGATGGTTTTCTTAGGGATTGGTTTTCGCGGTGCCTGCCTCGTTTCAGCAGTGCTTGCTGTTTCTTTATTTGCCTGTCTGCCGCTCCCTCCGATCGGGGTGCCGCACTCTTTACAAAACTTGGCCCCTTCATTATTTTTTTGACCGCATTCCTTACAAAACATGTGACTTTCCTCCTATTTGTTATCCACTATTTTGTACATATTTCCTATGTTACATATTTTATAATAGAATGGTATGAAATTGGAGGAAATCACGAAAATATCTCTATAAACATGTGAAAAGGTGGAATGATGATGCAACAGCTCACCATTCAAAAAGCGACAAACTATGATCAAGCGCTGTATGAGCTTCTGCTGCTCGCCGATCCGTCAAAAGAAATTGTTGATGAATACATTGCCAGAGGAGAATGCTACACAGCTTATATATCGGGCGAATTAGCTGGTGTATACGTGATCATCACAACTAGACCGCAAACCGTAGAAATCGTTAACATCGCAGTAAAACAAACCATGCAACAACAAGGCATCGGCAAGCTTCTTATCCGCGACGCCATCGAAAAAGCGAAACATATGGGAGCAAAGGTGATTGAGATTGGCACTGGGAATTCCAGCATCCATCAGCTTTCTCTTTATCAAAAATGCGGATTTCGCCTGCAAGCGATCGACCATGATTTTTTTATTAGACATTATGAGGAGGAGATCTTTGAAAACGGCATTCAATGCCGTGATATGGTGAGGCTTTATTTGGATCTGTAAAAAGCACCAAAAAAACCGCCGAGATTTCTCTCGGCGGTCATTTTATTACTTGTTTAAGTTGTAGAAAGAGTTAATACCGTGGTATTGAGCAGTTTCAGCCAACTGATCTTCGATGCGAAGAAGCTGGTTGTATTTCGCAACACGGTCCGTACGTGACGGCGCACCTGTTTTGATTTGTCCTGCGTTTGTTGCCACAGCGATGTCAGCGATTGTACTGTCTTCTGTTTCACCAGAACGGTGAGAGATAACAGCAGTGTAGCCTGCGCGTTTCGCCATTTCGATTGCATCGAATGTTTCAGTCAATGTACCGATTTGGTTTACTTTGATCAGGATAGAGTTGCCTACGCCGTTTTTGATACCTTCAGCAAGTTTTTTCGTGTTTGTAACAAAGAGGTCATCACCAACAAGCTGAACTTTTTTGCCAAGACGCTCAGTAAGAAGCTTGTGGCCTTCCCAGTCGTTTTCGTCAAGTCCATCTTCGATAGAGATGATTGGGTATTTAGAAACCATTTCTTCGTACCAGTCAACCATTTCAGCAGACGTTTTCACAACGCCTTCGCCAGACAGATGGTATTTGCCGTCTTCTTTGTTGTAGAACTCAGAAGATGCAGCATCCATTGCAAGTTTTACTTCTTCGCCAGGTTTGAAGCCGGCTTTTTCGATTGCTTCAACGATTGTTTGAAGCGCTTCTTCGTTAGAACCAAGGTTTGGAGCGAATCCGCCTTCATCACCTACAGCTGTGTTCATTCCTTTAGCAGAAAGAACAGATTTCAGGCTGTGGAAGATTTGAGCGCCCATGCGAAGTGCTTCACGGAAGTTAGGAGCACCTACAGGCATGATCATGAATTCTTGAATATCTACGTTGTTGTCAGCATGCTCTCCGCCGTTGACGATGTTCATCATCGGTACAGGAAGCGTTTTTGAGTTGAATCCTCCAAGGTATTGGTAAAGAGGAATCTGTAAGAAATCAGCAGCAGCACGCGCACAAGCCATAGATACGCCAAGGATTGCGTTCGCACCAAGTTTGCCTTTGTTTTCAGTACCGTCAAGCTCGATTAAAAGCTGATCGATTGCGTTTTGTTCAGTTACATCAAAGCCAAGAAGCTCTGGAGCAATGATTTCGTTTACGTTGTTAACAGCTGTTAACACGCCTTTTCCAAGGTAACGGTCTTTGTCGCCGTCACGAAGCTCAACTGCTTCGTATTCGCCTGTAGAAGCTCCGCTTGGCACTAATGCGCGGCCGAATGCTCCTGTTTCTGTATATACTTCAACTTCAACTGTTGGGTTGCCGCGGGAGTCTAATACTTCGCGTGCATAAACATCAACAATGTATGGCATGAGTTTGTCTCTCCTTTGAATTTCAGCTTATTTTTGAATTAAAGATGTTCCAGTCATTTCTTTCGGTTTTTCAACACCGAGAAGGTCTAATAACGTTGGTGCAAGGTCGCCTAGGATTCCGCCTTCACGCAGCGTGATGCCTTCTTTCGTTACAATTACAGGGACTGGATTTGTTGTATGTGCAGTGTGCGGTTCGCCTGATTCTGTGATCAGAATATCAGCATTCCCGTGATCAGCGGTAATGATGGCGTGTCCGCCTTTAGCGAGAATCGCGTCAACGACTTCGCCTAAGCATTCGTCCACTGCTTCAATTGCTTTAATTGTAGGTTCAACCATTCCGGAGTGGCCGACCATGTCTGGGTTTGCAAAGTTAAGGATAATCGCGTCATGCTTGTCAGCTTCGATTTCTTTGACAAGCGCGTCCTTCACTTCATACGCACTCATTTCAGGCTTCAAGTCGTATGTTGCGACTTTCGGCGAGTTGATGAGAATACGCTCTTCACCCGGGAATTCAGCTTCACGGCCGCCGCTCATAAAGAACGTGACGTGCGGATACTTTTCAGTTTCTGCAATTCGAAGCTGTTTTAATCCTTGCTGAGATAATACTTCTCCGACTGTATTATCAAGATTTATCGGTTTAAACGCCACATAGCCGTCAACTGTTTCACTGAAGTGAGTCAGGCAGACGAAATGCAGGTTTTTCGGATAATTCTCGCCGCGGTCGAAATCGCGGAAGTCTTTGTTTGTGAACGTGTTGGAAATTTGGATGGCGCGGTCCGGTCTGAAATTATAGAAAATCACAGAATCGCCGTCTTGGATTTTCGCAACAGGCTCACCGTTTTCTTTTGTGATGACAGATGGAATGACGAATTCATCGTGGATTCCATTCGCATATGAATCATCAACAACATCCAATGCGCTGCGGTAAGTCGGGCCTTCGCCGTATGCCATTGCGCGGTACGCTTTTTCTACACGGTCCCAGCGTTTATCGCGGTCCATTGAGTAGTAGCGTCCGGAAATGCTGGCGATTTCTCCGACACCGATCTTCTTGATTTGTTCGTTCAGCTGGTTGATGTACGTTTTCGCAGTTTGCGGACCTACATCACGGCCGTCAAGGAAGCCATGGATATATACCTTTGTCAGCCCTTCTTTTTTCGCAAGCTTTAACAGCGCGAATAAATGATTGATATGGCTGTGCACGCCGCCGTCTGATAAAAGGCCGAACAGATGCAGGGCTTTGTTGTTTTCTTTCGCATTGCTGATCGCGTCAAGGAATGTTTGATTTTGTTCGAACTCTCCCTCGCGAATGGCAACATTTACGCGTGTTAAGCTTTGATACACAATACGGCCCGCACCGATATTTAAGTGCCCTACTTCGGAGTTCCCCATCTGTCCGTCAGGAAGACCTACAGCCTCGCCTGAAGCAGTCAGTGTCTGATGAGGATACTGATTCCAATAGCGGTCAAAATTCGGTTTTTTCGCCAAAGCGACTGCGTTCCCTACTGTTTCGTTTCGTAATCCGAACCCATCAAGAATGATGAGTGCAGCTGGTTTTTTACTCATATTGACCTTCCTCCAATAATTGAACGAATGACTGTGGCTCAAGGCTCGCGCCGCCGACCAAAGCACCGTCAATATCGGACTCTGCCATATATTCTTTAATGTTTGCAGGCTTTACGCTTCCGCCATATTGAATGCGAAGCTTGTCTGCCGCTTCTTGGCCGAAGCTTTCAGCGACGGTTTTACGGATATGCGCACACACGTCGTTCGCATCTTTAGATGTAGAAGATTTGCCTGTTCCGATTGCCCAGATTGGCTCATAAGCAATAACAGAAGCTGCAACTTGTTCTTCAGAAAGACCCGCTAGGCCTTTTTTCACTTGGTCAGCCACAAGATCATTTGTTTTGCCGGCTTCACGCTCTTCAAGCGTTTCACCAACACAGATGATCGGCACAATACCGTGTTTGAAAGCAGCATGTGCTTTTTTGTTAACTGTTTCATCAGTTTCAGCGAACATTTCACGGCGCTCAGAGTGGCCGATGACGCAGTAGTCAACGCCAAGGTCTTTCAGAGCAACCGGGCTGATTTCGCCTGTGAACGCGCCGCTTTCTTCAAAGTGCATGTTTTGAGCGCCGACTTTAAGGTCAGTGCCTTTCACAGCAGAAGTCAGCTTTTCTAAGAAAAGCGCTGGCGCGCAAACAACAGCTTCCGCTTTGTCTGCTGCTGGAATGGAAGATTTCACTTCTTCAACGAAGCTGACAGCCTCGCCGAGTGTTTTGTTCATTTTCCAGTTACCGGCTATAATTGGTTTTCTCATCTGTTCCACTTCCTTATAGCAGTTTTAAAATTATTTATCGTTCAGTGCAGCTACCCCTGGAAGCTCTTTGCCTTCCATGAACTCAAGAGATGCGCCGCCTCCTGTTGAGATGTGGCTCATTTTGTCAGCTAGGCCGAATTTTTCAACCGCTGCTGCAGAGTCTCCTCCACCGATGACAGAGTATGTATCTTTCGCCTCTGCCAATGCTTCCGCAACCGCTTTTGTTCCTTGAGCGAACAAATCGATTTCGAATACGCCCATCGGTCCGTTCCACACGACAAGTTTGCTGTTTTTGATGACATCAGCATACGTTTCGCGTGTTTTCGTACCAATGTCAATCGCTTCTAAATCACTAGGGATTTCAGAGATCGGCACAATTTTTACGTTTGCATCGTTAGAGAAATCATCTGCAACGAGTACATCTTCAGGCATGTAGAAGTTAACGCCTTTTTCTTTCGCGCGATCCATAAATGTTTTCGCAAGCTCGATTTTATCTTCTTCAAGCAGAGATTTACCAACCTCATAACCAAGCGCTTTAACGAATGTGTAAGCAAGACCGCCGCCGATGATCAGGTTGTCTACTTTATCAAGAAGACTTTCGATGACGCCGATTTTATCTTTTACTTTCGCTCCGCCGATAATGGCAGTGAACGGACGATCAGGGTTGGAAATTGCTTTTCCGAGTACGTCAAGCTCTTTTTCCATTAAGAAACCTGCAACCGCTGGCAGATGCTCGGCAATTCCAGCTGTAGATGCATGGGCACGGTGGGCAGCACCGAATGCGTCATTCACATATACATCTGCAATCTCAGCAAATGCTTTTGCAAGCTCAGGATCATTTTTCTCTTCACCAGGGTAGAAACGTACGTTTTCCAATACAAGAACGTCTCCGTCCTTCATGTCGGAAATTTGTGATTTTACAGCATCACCGTATGCTTCATCCGCTTTTTTCACTTCTTTGCCAAGCAGTTCGCCGAGGCGTGCAGCAACAGGAGTTAAACGAAGCTCCTCAACGACTTCGCCTTTCGGGCGGCCTAAGTGGCTCGCAAGAAGGACTTTCGCGCCTTGGCCTGCAAGGTGTTTGATTGTCGGAAGTGCAGCACGGATACGTGTATCGTCTGTTACTTCCCCGTCTTTCATTGGAACGTTAAAGTCAACGCGGCAGAATACAACTTTGCCTTTTACGTCGATGTCTTTGAGAGTTTTCTTATTCATGCTTTAGGAGATCCTCCTTCAAAATGGTTTGCATGCAGCACGAAAAACGTGAAACCGTCTGATCAAGCGATGACTCCGCGAGGGCAGATCGCATACTTTTCGGCACAGGGCAGATCGTCTGAAGCCAGGGCAGTGGCCGCAGGCGAAGGCGCCGGAAAGCTGCAAAGCGCAGATGCTTCTCTTTCACAGAACGTTTTCTGAAAGCCGGTCTTCATGGAAAAAGGGAAAGGGAGTCCGTCCCCTTCCCTTGTCCGCTTTCATTATAGCGCTTCTATTCAAAAGAACCAAGTATGGTCCTTTTTTCAGCTATGAATTAAAGACCTTTTTTAGCGATGTAAGCTGCAAGGTCAACAACGCGGTTAGAGTAGCCGCTTTCGTTATCGTACCAAGAGATTACTTTTACCATGCTGCCTTCCATAACCATTGTAGAAAGAGCATCGATTGTAGAAGAATTTTTGTTTCCGTTGTAGTCGCCAGAAACTAATGGCTCTTCGCTGTAGCCAAGGATTCCTTTAAGATCTCCTTCAGCTGCTTCTTTAAGAGCTGCATTTACATCTTCAGCTGTTACTTCTTGGTTCAGTTCAGCAACCAAGTCAACTAAAGAAACGTTTGGAGTTGGAACACGCATTGCTCCGCCGTTCAGTTTGCCTTTTAGTTCAGGAAGAACTAGAGAAACTGCTTTAGCAGCACCAGTTGAAGTTGGGATGATGTTTTCAGCTGCTGCACGCGCACGACGGTAGTCTTTGTGCGGAAGATCAAGAATTTGCTGATCGTTTGTGTAAGAGTGAACTGTTGTCATCATACCGCGTTTGATGCCGAATTTGTCGTTAAGTACTTTTGCAAACGGCGCAAGGCAGTTTGTTGTGCAAGATGCGTTAGAAATAACGTCGTGGTTAGCCGCATCGTATTTATCTTCGTTAACACCCATAACGATTGTGATATCTTCTTCGTTAGCAGGAGCAGAGATGATTACTTTTTTCGCGCCAGCTTCTAAGTGTTTCGCAGCGTCTGCGCGTTTTGTGAAGAAACCAGTAGATTCAACAACGATTTCAACGCCTTGTTTACCCCAGCTAAGTTTAGCAGGATCGCGTTCTGCAGAAACTTCAATTGTTTTACCGTTAACAACAAGGTTGTTACCGTCAACTGAAACCTCAGCGTCTAATTTTCCGTGTACAGAATCATATTGTAAAAGGTGAGCGAGCATGTTAGCATCTGTTAAATCGTTAACCGCTACTACCTCAACTTCAGGATTGTTTAATGCTGCGCGGAATACGTTACGTCCAATACGACCAAAACCGTTAATACCGACTTTTACTGCCATGATTGTTTCCTCCTTTAAATAAGTGAGAGATATTTATATTGAGGGATTATTCATCCCTTAATAACTTCTTTGCGGCTCCTTCGTCAGTGACGAGAACCGTGTTGCGCGGCTTTTTAAAGTAAGCCTCGATCGCCCCGGCTTTTGATGATCCGCCGGCTACCGCTATAATATCGGGAATGGCGTCTATGTCATCCAGCTGCATTCCGACAGAATGCACTTTGTGGACCACTTCGCCGTCCGCGTTAAAGTAGTAGCCGAACGCTTCTGTCACCGCGTCTTTATCATCTATTTTCTTTAAGTCTTCTAAAGGTGTGTTTCTCCGCTCAGCCATAGTTTTAGCTTCGCCGATTCCGTGAACCAGCATACTCGCTGATTTAATCGTGTTCAGCACCTCTTTGACAGAAGGTTCTTCAATAATAGATGAATAGGCGCCTTGTGACAGCTGTCCCGGAACAAACAAAAGCCGGTAAGTGCCTGAAGCCTTTTCCGCCATATGCGCGCATATGGTGTTCGCCTGGTTTTTTACGTCTTCGCCTAAACCGCCTCTTGCAGGCACAAACAAAAGCTCGCGGTTTTTAGAATCCGGCGTCATCATCTCGGCGACAGCTTCAATTGTCGTACCGCCGGTCACAGCGACGATATTTTTGCCTGAAAATCTTTTTTTCATACATGCGACAGCCGCTCTTCCCATTTCTTTTTTGACCCATGGGGAGTGGTCGCTGTCTCCGGATACGATAATGACATCCTTTAGATTTAATCGTTCTTTTAATGTCTTTTCCAAAAGCGTCAAACCTAAAACATCTTTCATCGTATCTTCTAAAACGGAAAGCAGTTCATAACCCTCTTCTGTCAGCGTCATGCCGTTTGTTTTAATATCGACCAGATTCTGTACCTTTAAAAACTGAACCTCGCTTCTCAGCACACGCTCGCTGATTCCGAGACTGGCAGAGAGGCTTCTGCGGCCGATGGGTTCTGTCAGCCTGATATACTGCAAGATTTCGAACCTCTTTTGCATAACGAGCAGAAGATCAGGCAATAATTTTTTTTGAGCTTGTATTAACTGGTTCATGACTCAAACGTTCCTTCCTTTTTTTGCTGGACATCAGACGTCCCGCTATGACAAAAAACGTCCCATCATAGCCAAAAAAAATTATTTCTGCTTTCTTTAATTATTTTAACAGGGTGGAAATGTTTATTCAACTGTTAAGAGCCAATTCATCGACAATATTCGCGCAGTTTTATGCAGCTGCGTTTCTCTTTCATTATTTTTCCCTCTATATTTCTATCTTATACAGCAAACCTTTAATGGTGCGCACAAAATAAAAGCCCTTCTCAACCGAAAGGGCTTCATTTTTTAAAGCGTTTTCATTTTATCCAAAGCTTTTCTATCTCTTCGAGCGATTTATTCTTCGTTTCCGGACAGATTGTGACGACAAACAGGAAGCAGAGAATGTTAATGACGGCAAAGATCCAAAACGTGTAGGCCAGTCCGAACGAGCTGATCATCATCGGCACAAACTGCCCGATCGCCCAGTTTGCTCCCCATAAAAAGATGGTGGCGATCCCAGCGGCTCTTGCCCGCAGATGGTTCGGGAAGATTTCAGAAATCATAATCCATGTGATCGGCCCGACCGATACACAGAACGCGGCGACAAAACCTAATATAAAGAAGATCAGCATAAATCCGCTTGTTAACTGAAAATAAAACGACGTTCCGATTAAGATCATGAAAATCGCCATAAAAGCTGAACCGATGGACATCAGTTTTTTGCGCCCAACTTTATCAATCAATAAAACCGCGATGACAGTAAAAATGACCTCCACTACACCGACAATACAGGTTGTCACAAATCCGGCATTTTGTCCGAATCCCATCATTTTAAAGATTTCCGGCCCGTAGTAGGTGATAGCGTTCATGCCGATCACTTGATTAAAGAGCGCCAGCAGGATTCCAATAATAAGCGCTTTTCTGAGGCCTGGTTTGAAGAGCTGTGATAGTGAGCCCATTTGTTCTATTTTTAAAGAGTTTTCAATGTTCTTCAATTCTTCTTTTGCGACAGTTTCTCCATTAATACGTGTCAGAATCGATAACGCTTCTTTTGTTCTGCCCGCTTTCGCCAGCCATCTTGGACTTTCCGGCACGACCAGCAGGACAAGGAAAAAGATAACAGATGGCACCATTCCGTAAGCGAGCATCCATCTCCAGCCGGTTTGCACGCCCCATTCATATGTTCCGGAGCGCTGGACAGCGAGATTAATAAAGTACGTTGCGGAAATGCCCAGTATCGTAAAGAGCTGATATAAGGAAGATAAACTTCCGCGTATGGCGGGCGGCGCCGCTTCCGTAATATAAGTGACGGATAATGACGAACCCATTCCGATCCCCAAACCTCCGATAATCCTCGCAATGATTAAGGTCGACACGTCTTGTGAAACAGCAGAAACAACTGCTGATACCGCAAATAACAGGGCCGCTGTCATTAAGATTTTTCTGCGCCCGAACCAGTCGCTTAAGAACCCGGATATCCCGACTCCCGCAACTCCTCCAATCATAATGCTTGAAATGACAAGCCCCTCCATGAACGGACTCAGGCTGTATAAATCCTTGAGAAAACCAATAGCACCAGAAATAACTGCAGTGTCATAGCCGTACAATAAACCGCCAAGCCCCGCCGCGCATGATATCAAAATCACAAATCCCATTGAATGGCTTCTTGTTACAGGAGCATTTGGTTCTAATTGAGTTGGAGTGTTCTTCATTTCTCTGCCCTCCCGAAAGTTGAGTAAAGCGTTTACATTTCCCATTACAATTGTACGTACTTATTTAAAATTTTAACGAAATTTGTTCTTTATTAGTACGTACAAATATAGAATAATCCTGTTTGTATTTTCTGTCAATGTTTTCTTGTATAGATCACTGTGATATACTAAAATTTGTCCGTATACATTTTGGAGGAATAGATATGTTACCAAAATATGCTCAAGTAAAAGAAGAAATCAGTTCATGGATTAATCAAGGTAAAATTCTGCCCGATCAAAAGATCCCTACCGAAAACGAGTTAATGCAGCAATTTGGCGTCAGCCGGCATACCATTCGTAAAGCCATTGGAGACCTCGTATCGCAAGGGCTGCTATACAGCGTGCAAGGAGGGGGCACCTTTGTCGCTTCACGCTCCGCTAAATCAGCGCTGCATTCCAATAAAACGATCGGCGTTCTGACGACCTACATATCAGACTATATTTTCCCGAGCATCATTAGGGGAATCGAGTCTTATTTAAGCGTGCAGGGATATTCTATGCTTTTGACAAGCACAAACAACAATCCGGACAATGAACGCAGAGGTTTAGAAAACCTGCTGTCACAGCATATTGACGGGTTGATTGTAGAACCGACCAAAAGCGCTCTGCAAACGCCGAATATTGGCTACTATCTCAATTTAGAGAAAAACGGCATTCCTTTTGCGATGATTAATGCGTCATACGCCGAACTTGCCGCACCAAGTTTTACTCTCGATGATGTGAAAGGCGGCATGATGGCTGCGGAGCACCTGCTCTCTCTCGGCCATACGCACATGATGGGTATTTTTAAAGCTGATGATACACAAGGTGTCAAACGGATGAACGGATTTATACAGGCGCATCGTGAGCATGAGTTATTCCCTTCCCCGGATATGATTGTGACGTTTACGACGGAGGAAAAGGAATCGAAGCTGCTGGAGAAAGTAAAAGAGACACTGGAGAAAAACAGCAAAAACATGCCGACTGCTATCCTTTGCTATAATGATGAAATTGCATTGAAGGTGATTGATATGCTTCGGGAAATGGATATCAAGGTGCCTGAGGATATGTCCATCGTCGGGTATGATGACTCTCATTTCGCGCAAATTTCTGAGGTGAAATTAACCTCTGTGAAGCACCCGAAATCTGTTCTGGGTAAAGCTGCCGCAAAATATGTTATTGACTGTTTGGAGCATAAAAAGCCTAAGCAGGAAGATGTCATTTTTGAACCTGAGCTGATCATCCGTCAGTCCGCAAGAAAGCTGAATGAATAAAAAAGCAATGTATGGGTTTCCCCTTTACATTGCTTTTTTATGGCCTTTATCTGTTTTTCCAAATGTCAGCCACGATTTCAAATGAACGCATTCTGTCAGCGTGATCAAAGGTTTCTGAGTTGACCATAACTTCATCGGCCTGAGTTGTTTTGACAAAGTCTTCAAGCTTTTTCTTCACTTCTTCAGGACCGCCGACGATGGTTGAACTGAGCTGTTGATGAACCATTGCTTTTTCATATGGGCTCCAGATTTGATCCATGTCTTCTACTGGCGGCTTCAGCTGGTTTGGCGTACCGCGGACAAGATCAAGGAATCGCTGGTAATGGGATGTAGCCAGGTGCTGTGCTTTCTCGTTTGTATCTGCGGCGATAATCGTTACGCCGACCATTGCATACGGTTCGTTGAGCACTTCTGACGGCGTAAAGGAATTGCGGTACAGCTCCAACGCGGGAACCGTATTCGCCGGTGAGAAATGAGCAGCGAATGCAAACGGAAGGCCCAGTTCACCTGCCAGACGGGCACTAAAGTCGCTTGAGCCCAGCAGCCAAATCGGCACATCTATGCCCTCTCCGGGAATGGCGCGGACTTGATTGCGCACATTTCCTGATGGTTTAAAGTAATTGCGCAGTTCCTCTAATTGTTCTGGGAAATCTTCACCGCTGCTGATGTTTCTGCGGAGCGCCCTTGCAGTCAATTGGTCTGTTCCCGGTGCACGTCCGAGCCCCAGATCAATCCGTCCGGGATACAGCGTTTCCAGGGTGCCGAATTGTTCAGCGATTACAAGAGATGAGTGGTTCGGGAGCATAATGCCGCCGGAGCCGACGCGGATTTTCTTTGTGCCGCCGGCAATATGGCCGATCAGTACGGCGGTGGCAGAGCTTGCGACACCTTCGATATTATGATGCTCTGCAAGCCAATAACGGTGATAGCCCCACTCCTCTGCACGGCGCGCCAAGTCCATGCTGTTTCGGAATGACTCTGCTATCGTTCCCCCTTGAACAACAGGAGATAAATTCAAGACAGAAAGCAAGGTTTCTTTGCGTTGGTTGTTAGACATATTGTTCTCCTTTGCAGTTGTGATATAAGTAAACAGCCTCATGCTGTTACGTCTCTATCGAAAGGACTTCTATCACACCTTAACACAACTGCGTTTAGGATGAAAAGAATTTGATTCGATGAAATTCGAACAATAAAAAAAGGCGTTCATCATTTGATTTTTACATAAAAAGCTCCTGTGCCATCTCAATGAAAAGCTTAGCCGCCAAAGAAGCCTCATGTAATGAAGGAACGGCAAGCTGCACATCCCGATACACCTGCGGATCGAGATCCCTAGTCACCACATGCTCCGGCAGCGTTATCCCCGACATCGACATTTCTGATAAAATCGCCAGCCCCAAGCCTTCTTTGATCATGCTGATCGTGGTGTTAACGTTATAGACAGTGAAAGCAGTGTGCAGCGTTGAACCAGCTTGCTTGAACTTATCGATAAAAGGAGATTCATAGCCGCCGTCACAGACAACCATCGGCTCACAATCGAGATCTTTCAGCGTAATGGCTGGGCGGCTGCACAGCGGGTGATCATCACGCAGCACGACGACCATTTTGTCTTTTTTCAGCCGAATGTACTCCATCTTGTCTGCCGGATACAGAAGAATGCCGGCATCAATCATCCGTGTATGGAGCCACTCCTTGACTTCGTCTACGGTTCCTTCATGCAAAACAAGCTCCAATTTCGGATACCTTTGTTTAAACTCGCTGATCAGCTTCGGCATAAAATAAGCGGAGGCGGTTGGAAATGTGCCGATGTGAATCGTCCCCAGCTCAAGCCCTTTTTCTGCCGCTGCGACCTGCTCAACTTTTTCGATTCCTTTTAACACTTCTCTGATATGGACTAAGATCTTTTTTCCCGTGTCCGTCAGCATCAGGCCGTTTCGGCGGTCACGGATGATCAATTTCACATCAAGCTCGGCTTCAATCGCAGAAATGGCATGGCTGACAGCCGGCTGTGTCATGTTCAGCAACTGTCCCGCTTTTGTAAAACTCCCCGTTTCAGCTACTTTGACGAAAACTCTTAATTGTGTAATGGTCATAACTATTCACTTATGCTCCTCATAAAAAAGATTCATTTTATTTATCTTATGTTCTACCGTATCATATGATAGAAATGATCTACAAGGAGTGATCAAAAAAGTGAAACAGCTATCAAAAACGCGGACAGCGCTCTTTCTCGCCTTTCTCGTTATCATGTGGGGCATCAATTGGCCGCTGTCGAAAGCCGCGCTCGCCTTTTCGCCGCCTTTATTGTTTGCGGGCATCCGGACGCTGATCGGCGGGCTTTTATTAGTGATTGTTGCACTGCCGCGTATTCATAAACTGCGTTTTAAAGAGACGTGGCCGATTTATCTTGTTTCTGCTCTTTTAAATATTACGTTATTCTACGGACTGCAAACGATCGGGCTGAATTATCTTCCGGCTGGTCTGTTTTCCGCTATCGTATTCTTTCAGCCGGTGCTGATGGGTGTCTTTTCTTGGATGTGGCTCGGCGAATCCATGTTTACGTTGAAAGTGATCGGGCTTGTGCTCGGTTTTGCCGGGGTTGCTGTCATCAGTGCCGCGGGCTTTGGCGGTCATATTTCTGTCATAGGGGTTCTGCTGGCTCTAGGTTCCGCGCTCAGCTGGGCATTCGGAACAGTATTTATGAAAAGAACAGGCAGCCGCGTCGATTCCATCTGGATGGTCGCCTTGCAGCTGACGATTGGCAGCGTATTTTTGCTCGTATCCGGCTTCTGGACAGAGAGCTTTTCCGCGATCCAATGGACAGTCCCATTTGTCGCCAGTCTAATGTTCATCTCAGTGTTTGTCATCGCGCTTGGCTGGCTTGTTTTTTTTACGCTTGTCGGTTCAGGAGAAGCAAGCAAGGTCGCGTCCTACACCTTTTTGATTCCGCTCATTTCGATCGTAGCCAGCTCCATTTTTCTACATGAACCGCTTACCTTAAGCCTCTTGGCGGGTCTGCTGCTGATTGTCACAAGCATCTGCCTCGTGAATTCAAAATCAAAAGCACAGAAAGCTGCGTTCATTTGTGTAAATGAGAAGGCTTCACAATAATAAAACCCTCTTGTCGGATGTGACAAGAGGGTTTCTTATTTACTGGTGCTTGCGGCCTTTAACCAAATATGCAACTGTAATCAAAAGGTAGATCGCCGCAGTAATGCTGGTAATGACAATTGACGTTGTCATGATGACCCCGATCAGAATGGCGAGTAACGCCAGAATCGCAAACCATGTGGTGTACGGGAACCATTTTACATAATAGGCTGGTGTTTCTGTTTGCCCTTTTCTCGATTTCAAATGAGCAAATCCGATGATCAGCCAAATAAATAAGACTGTATATCCCAATGACCCCATTAAGTAATTAAACGTCTGGCTTCCGGCGAACAGAGAAATCAATACACCAATATATAAAGAAGAAGTGCACATCAGGATCGCAAACATCGGGACGTTTTTCGATGAAAGCTTAGAAAAGACCCGCGGCAATCTTCCGTCAGTTGCCTGTGTATACAAAATGCGGGACGATCCGTATAAACCTGAATTCATAGAGGAAATGATGGCAAGCAGGATGACTGCATTCATGATATGGTCTGCCCCCGGAATGCCTACCATTTTAAAGACCATCACAAAAGGACTTTCTGGAACTGAATTCACTTGATTCCACGGGATCAGGCTGACAATGATGAAAAACGGCAGCAGGTAGAACGCGACAATCCGTGTCAGTGTGCTGCGGACAGCTTTCGGGACAACCTTTTCCGGGTTCTTTGTTTCAGCAAGCGTCACACCGATAATTTCTGTACCGCCGTAAGAGTAGATGACGACAAGCATCGCCGTAATCAGCCCTGTGCCGCCGTGCGGGAAAAATCCGCCGTGCTCTGTCAGATTCGAAAACCCAGCCGCTGTATGATCACCGAATGATACAAATAAGAGCAGCAATCCTAATAAAATAAAGATAACAATAACGGTAATCTTGATCATAGCCAGCCAATACTCAGTTTCGGCGAAGATTTTTACAGAAAGCAAGTTCACAATCGTAACAACAAGAGAAATTGCTAATGCCAGCACCCAGATCGGGCAGCCCGGCAGCCAATATTGAATAAAAATTGCAGCGACAACAGCTTCAGCCGCAATGTTAAGCACCCACATTTTCCAGTAGATCCAGTCCAAGAAATATGCAGCGTAATTTCCTAACACCTGCTGCACAAGATCACGGAAGGTTCTCGCGTTTCGGTTGCGCACAGCCATTTCTGCAAGCCCCTGCATAATAAACAGCAAAATAATGCCGCCGAGCAGGTATGCGATAATGACCGATGGCCCTGCCACATCAATTGCCGAGCTGCTTCCTTTAAATAAACCTGCACCGATTGCTCCGCCCAGCGCCATCATCATAATATGACGGGATGTCATCGTGCGTTTTAATGTCTGATTGTCCTTTTCCATCCTTTTTTCCCTCTCCTTCTCGTCTTCAAAAACAAAAAAAGCCCGCCGTCTCCTATCTATACGAATAGATAAAGAGACGACGAGCCTTCGGCTGACCGCGGTACCACTCTTGTTGATTCTTCCTAGAAGAATCCAGCTTTTTGACCCTGTAACGAAGGTTAGCCGTTAAAACATAAGGAATATTCAATCTATTCCGTTTCGTCCTACCACTCCCGGGCGAGTTCAAAGAAGAATCAGACTGCGTCGCACCACCCCGCAGCTCTCTGTTACTGATCCTTTCTTTTACTGCTCCCATTCTATGTGTTTTAGTTTTCTGAAAAACTCAAATTTTACGTTCTGAATATATTAACATAATATACGTGCTTCTGTTTTCTCTGTCAATAACTTGCGAGAAAAAACAAACTGTTATTTTGTCCCTTTTTGAACGGCCTTCCAGAAGGATTCCGATTCGTGTCCTAAAGCGTAGACAGAGACACCGGCTATTTTATATTGTTTCGCCAGGCGGCTTTTTGTTTCGATTGTTTTTTCATTTTCATACCAAACGACATGTTTATGTTTCTTTTTGTCAATGTAAGAAAACGTCATAGAACCTGTTTTTTTATTGAATGCCGGCTTTGCTTTCTGCTTCTTAATGAGGGACTTGATGTCATTCCATTCCCTCGCTGAGCTGTCGCTCCCGTCTTTCAGATCCCAATCATAGCCGTAAGCAGGGACCCCCATGATCACTTTATTTCCTTTGATTTTTTTGACAGAAAACTGCAGCGAGCGCTTGATCCAGCTTGTGCTTGCCACTGAGCCAGGTTCGCCCCAAATGCCGTGTTCGTCGTAAGTCATGACTTGTACATAGTCCGCATATTTTCCGATTTTCGCATAATCATACGGCCAGCTCCAGTCATCGTTTTTATTATCGGCGCTTTTGGCCGGAACGGATACCATTGTTTTGATATGTTTCTTTTTCAGAGCTTGTGAGACATATTGAATGAAGCTTGAGTATGCAGAACGGTCTTTCGGATTAACTGCCTCAAAGTCAATATTGACTCCGTAATAGTGGTGCTTTTTTGCCAAAGAAATAAGCTGGTCAGTGAATCGTTTTCTCGCTGTTTTGTCAGTCATGACCCGATGCGCTAAGTTTCCGTCAAAATCATAAATAGCGTCATTATAATTGGAAATGACGGCCCACGTTTTGATTTTATTTTTTTCCGCGTATGTAAGCTGCTTGCTCGGGACATCGCCAATCACACGTCCGTTTTTATCAAACGCAAACGTATCGGTGGCAATAGAGCTGATATATTTATGATACTTCGTAAGAGAATTGTATGATGCCGTATCCCCAGTTGTATAGCCTAATGTCATACCGGCCGCCTTTGCTTCTGTTTTTGTATACATAAACAGAACGATTGCTATCGCTAGTGAAACAGCTATGATCAGCCATTTTTTCATTTCGTTTCCTCCTTTTTCACGTCATACTCTTCTCATCGGCCAAATTTTTGGAAAATGAAGTTTTTTCAAGCAGAAAGCCCGGCATAGGTAGCCGGGCTTTCTGGATCATCGGTCAGATACGAGAATATAAGCTGCTTTTACCGGACCGTGAACACCGACCACCAAATCCATTTCGATGTCGGCGGAGTTGCTCGGTCCTGTAATGTAGTTAATGCACGAGGGAACCGTGATGCCGTCAGCAATATTTTGCTTGATGATATCACTGGCTTGTGTCATTCTCGGCACGATGCTTGATTTTGGCACAATGGCGATATAGGTTGTCGGCAGAAGGCTGACAGAGCGGCCGATGTCTTTTGAAGAATAAAGGACAACCGTACCCGACTCGGCCAGTGTGATTTCACTGAATGTAATCCCCACATTGGCTTGCTCCGCTTTTTTGATATTTTCTTCACCTTTGTCAGCATCCCATTCCCAGACTTGCGTTCCTTCACCAGGCCAGTCTTTGGTGAGCAGGCTTTTTAAACCGTAAGCCTCAAACCGGGGATCCTTGGGAATGATGACAGGCCCTCCGGAAAACCGGCTGACTTGTTCACGCAAGGCATCGTACAGACCGGTTGAATCCGTCTCAATCAGCTCAGTATGGATTTTGACACAATGGTTTTTGAGCACCGTGACTAAATCATCGGGCGAATACCCTTCAAATGTTTTATATTGCGGCTGATGCGCCCACTCAGGGACGGCCACGCCGCCTTTTCTTCTTTCACGGCCAAGGCGTGACGCGATCCGGTTTAAAAAGCTTTCTTGATTCTGAATGGTTCCCTTCGTCATCACTGCTCCTCCTTTGTGTGCTCAGCTGTCTCTCTGTCTGTAAACCAGTCTCTGAATCTTGATTTATGCGGTGCCGGGAAATCGCGGATTTGCGTCCAGCCTTTTAGCGGACCGGGTCCTTTAGATATTTTGTCATCCTCTGTAAAAGGCGTCATGGCGGCAGGCGCCCATTTTGAGCCCATTTTATAAAGCGACAAAGAGGAAGACCCAAGACCGAACGCTTTCATTGCAAGCTTTTCACTGATCGGCGCTCTGCCTTCTTTTTCGACGATGTTCTGACGATGCTTGAGAAGCAGCTCATGAAGCGGAATTTTGACCGGGCAGGCTTCTGAACAAGCTGCGCACAGTGTAGACGCGTACGGCAGCTCCTTGTAATCGTCATAACCGCCGAGCAGCGGCGATAAAACGGCTCCAATCGGCCCCGAGTAAATCGAGCCGTATGAGTGTCCACCGACATGGCGGTACACAGGGCAGACATTGATACAGGCCGCACAGCGGATACATTGCAGCACAGACTGAAATTCGGTGCCCAGAATGTTGGACCGGCCGTTATCCACGATGACAAGGTGGAATTCCTCCGGGCCGTCGATTTCGTCTTCCAGTTTTGGGCCGGTTAAGGCCGTAATATAACTCGTCAGCCGCTGTCCGACAGCGCTTCTTGTCAGCATGCCGACAAGCACTTCAAATTCGGAAAATGACGGGACAATGCGTTCCATTCCCATGACAGTGATTTGGGTTTTCGGCAATGTCGTGACAAGCCGCCCGTTTCCTTCATTGGTTACAAGGCTGACTGAACCCGTGTCGGCAATGGCAAAGTTGCAGCCGGTAATGCCGATGTCGGCTTCCAGAAATTTTTGCCGCAGGATGCCGCGCGCATGCATGACGAGCTCTTCCGGTTTCTCTGTCTGTTTATAATCCAGTCTTTCTTTAAACACATCGCGAATCTGCTCTTTATTTTTATGAAGAGCCGGCGCCACAATATGTGACGGCGGGTCGTGATCATCAATCTGCAAAATATATTCGCCGAGGTCGGTTTCGACCACTTCGCAGCCTTCCTTCTCCAGCACTTCATTCAGATTGATTTCTTCTGTCACCATAGATTTAGACTTTACGATTTTTTTGCCGTTTTTCTTTTGAATCACGCTGCGGATATAAGAGGAAGCTTCTTCAGCTGTTTCAGCAAAATAAACGTGTCCTCCTCTGTTTGATACATTGGATGCTAGCTGTTCCAAATAAAAATCAAGATTTTCAAGGACATGCTGCCTGATCTCCTCAGATAACGAACGCCATTCTTCCCAGTTTCCCAGCTCTTCGGCCGCTTCCAGCCGTCTCGTCCGCAGTCGCTCCTGCGCACCCGAGACAGCGCCTCTCATAAATTCATTATCGATCCCCTGTGATACCCGCTCTTTAAAAGCGTCAGTACCGATTTTCATCGCCATGATCCTTTTCCCCCTCTGTATCCAGTGTTATCTGCTGTTGAGCACTTCGGCGATGTGCATCACTTTGACATTCTTGTCCTTACGATCAAGCCGACCTCCGATATTCATCAAACAGCCGCAGTCAGCGCCGATGAGCACCTCTGCTCCCGTATCCTCCACACATGCGACTTTCTCATCAACCATCTGCTCAGAAATCTGCGCCATTTTGACAGAGAATGTTCCTCCGAATCCGCAGCAGTTATGTTTCCCCGGAAGTGACGTGAATTCAAGCCCCTTCACATGGCTCAGCAGTTTCATCGGCTCCTCCGATACGCCGAGCAGCCTTGTCATATGACATGACGTATGTAAGGTCGCTTTTTTATGAAGGGTTGCGCCGACATCCTCTACCCCAAGGACATTGACGATAAAATCGGTTAATTCATACGTTTTATCGGCCAGCTTCTGCGCTTTATCCGCCCATTTCGGATCATCTTTAAACAGGTGCGGATACTCCCTGAACATTGTGGTGCAGGAACCGGATGGACTGACGACATAATCTGACTCCTGAAACGTTTCGATCATTCGTTTCATTGCTTTTTTGGCGTCATTTACGTAACCGCTGTTGTAAGCCGGCTGGCCGCAGCAGATCTGCCCCTCCGGAAAATCAACCTCACACCCGAGCCGCTCAAGCAGCTCTACCGTTGCTTTTCCTACGTTTGTTTGAAACATATCAACAAGACAAGTGACAAAAAGTGAGACTTTCATGATGAACCCCTCTCTCATCCCCAATATATGATCTGGTCATCTGATGACCTGAAGTTAAAGCGTTTACCAATATCGTACACTATTTGGACACAAAAATGAAAGCATTTTCTAATGATTTCAGCAATAAAAAAACGCCTGTACACAGGACAGCGCGTTTAAAAAAGCGATACTGCTTTTTCATGTTCTTGCACACACTTTCTGTATTTCTTATATGTTTTCACAAAGAGATAAAGGAACGAAAGACCTCATGAGCGCAAAAGCATTTCAAACAAAAAAGCACGGACGAACGCTGAACCTGACATATCCATAACCCCGATGTATAGTACAAGCTTTGCGGACGGACAGATAAGAAAACCAGAAAATAACCATGTAAATAAAAAGGAACCTGGTTCTGTACGATTCACCAGGTTCCTCATTAAATCCATCCTTTCTCCTCAGCTATACTAGCCGCTTCTGTCCGGTTTTTTGCATTCAGTTTTTGGATGATTTCTGAGATATAGTTTCGGACTGTGCCTTGAGATAAATAGAGTTCAAGTGTGATGTCTTTTGTTGTCTTGCCTAAAGCAGCCAGCCGCAGTATTTGTTGTTCTCTTACAGTCAGCGGATTTTCATCACGAATCATGTTGAAGGTTAATTCCGGGCTGAACATCCGTTTTCCCTTTACACACTTTCGTATGGCATCTGCCAGATCGTCGATTTCCCCATCCTTCAAAAGATACCCATGTACGCCGGCTTTGACGGCGCGTTCAAAATATCCCGGGCGGGCAAAGGTTGTCAGAATAATGACCTTGCTTTTACAGCCTTTTTTCATTAGCTCCTCTGCAACCTCCAGCCCGCTGTAAACCGGCATTTCAATGTCCATGATGCAGACATCCGGCTCCAGCTTGAGAATGGCTTTCAGCGCCTCTTCTCCATTTAACGCTTGTCCGATGACCTTCATATCCTCTTCCAGGTCAAGCAAGGATCCCAGAGCGCCTAAAAGCATTCGCTGGTCCTCGGCAATAAATAGACGAATCATCTATTTCGTCCTCCTCCTATCATTCTGCTTTTCTAATGAGCGGAATCGTCAGTGTTAACACCGTTCCGTTTTGGGCTGAAAGAGTCAGTCCTCCGTCAATAAACATCAGCCGCTCTTCCATTCCCCGCAATCCATTTCCAAACATCTTCTCCTTCACCGCTCCTGTTCCGTCGTCCCGTATCACAACGGTCATTTTGTCGGCATATTGAGAAATGGTGACTGCACAATGGGTCGCTTTGCTGTGCTTGATGATATTTGTCACTGCCTCCCGCATACACATACTGACAATATTTTGAGTGACGGGAGAGATGTCTGAAAAATCTTCGGTCCCTTCGTATTGAAAGGTAATATTACCCGCTCTTAAAATGTGCCGAATGTTGGCTAGCTCTTCCGTCATGGTGACCGTTCTCATATCCGCAACAAGCTCACGAACTTGTTTGAGTGCCGCACGCGAGCTTGTTTCCATTTCTTTCGCTTCAAGCTTGGTCCGTTCTGCATCTGCTGCCGCCAGCCGCTGAATCAGCTGGCTTTTTAACGTGAGGAGCGAGAGGGTATGGCCGAGTGTATCATGAAGATCGCGTGCTATCCGAACACGTTCCTCCCTTTTGGTGAGTTCCTTTATATGTTCGTTGGCTTGGTCAAGCTTTTTTTCAAGCTCTATTCTTCGAAACATGGAACGAATTCCGAAGGGAGAAATCAGCATAATGACCAGAAACGGCAGAACAGAAAACAGCTCCCTGATCGAAGCCGAATCCGCCAGAAAATGATACAGGCAAGGAAATATCAGCATGAAGACAAGCCCAAAGAAAGCACGGTTGAACTTCGTTTTCTCACGGTAATAGCCCACAAAGTTTGCCGGGAAAAAGCCTAAATAAATATAGCTGATATGATAAAACAAACTATAAATAAAAATAATGGCCATTTGCGCGCATAACCAATACGTAAATGAAGGTCTGTCCGCACTGACGAACAATTGACGATATGTCACAACAAACAGGAGCAGCATGCCATATCCCAGCACTTGTTTGCTGCCTGATTCTCTCAATAAAGAAAGAAACGGCATAATGGTATACACCAAAAAGATATAAGGGAAAAAACCGAAATGCTTTGGAAATATGGATTTTATAAGTTTCATGTATTACACCGCTTCTTGTTTTCTTCTTATATACTTAAATAGTAGCATGAAGATCAGTAAATAAGCGATTAACATCAGAATATTTTTCCAGGTTGGAAGCTCGCCTTGAACAAGAGCCCACGCTCCGCTCCCAAAATGATAAGACGGGAGCCATTGACCTATGTTTTTCAATATGTCCGGCATGACCTCGATCGGCATCCACATGCCCCCGCTTATCGCCAGCAGCATGTAAAGCACATTACTGACCCCGGCTGCCGTTTCTACTTTTCTCATGAGACCGATTAATGTCCCTAACGCTAAAAACGGAAATGCCCCAATTAAAATCCAAAGCCCGCTCATGACCCATTCAAACGGTGACAAGTCAATGCCGTTTATGATGGCGCCGGCAAGAAAGATGACAGTAATAGATAAAAGATGAATGACACTTTGCCCGATCATCTGAGCCGCCAAATAAATATGATCCGGCAGAGGCGTGATGCGGATAAAAACTGACCAGCCTTGTGCCCGTTCTTGTACCAAGCGGATTCCAAGCGTCATCATAGACGAACCCATTACGCTGAAAGTAGTCATAGACATTAAATAATGGGCATTCCAGGCGCCTTTGTCAGCGACATTGGTATTCACTACGTTTGTAAAGAGATAGTAAAAGGCAATCGGCATAACAAGCGACCAAAACACAAAATATTTATTCCTGAGCACCCTTTTCATTTCAGCTATGCACTGTTTCCTTAACATGTTCATCTCACATCGCCTCCCTGTTCCCGTCAGCAAGCTGTCGAAATGCCTCATCAAGTGTTCCTTGTTCGATTCGAATATCACGTGCATTGATGTGTTCTTGAAAGATGAGCGCCAACACTTTATCAGTATTTGACGTTTGAATACTGACTCGCTGATGCTTTTGCGTCACTCGTTCTACTTCCGGATGCCGATAAAGCTTTTCCAATGATTCATCCGATGAAACCTTAAAAGAAACAGACTGTTTCTGAATCCTTGCCCTGATTTGTTTCGGCGTTTCGTCTGCGGCAAGCCGTCCTTCAGCAAAAAACAAAATGCGCTGTGCGGCATCATCTGCTTCCTGTAGATAATGAGTTGAAAAAATAATGGTCTTTCCTTGATCCGCCAAGCTATTCACTGTCTTCCAAAACTGGTGTCTGGATGTCGTGTCCATTCCGACAGTCGGTTCATCAAATACTAGTAACTCCGGATTGCCAGCAAGTGCCAAAGCAAAGCTCAGACGGCGTTTTTGGCCGCCGGATAATTTCTCTGCCGGTGTTTTCAAATCTTCTTTTGTGAGTGCTGTCAGCGAAACAAGCTCTTTCATGGATAATGGATGGGGATAATAACTGCGGATAAGCTCGAGGGTTTCGCAAACCTTTAATCCCGGCATAACACTTACCTCCTGCAGCATGGTGCCGATTTTTTGACGCACCTGTTTTTCATCAGGCTGACGGTTAAATAATTTGATTTCACCCTCACTTGGCTTCAGCAATCCCAGCATCATAGAGATCGCTGTTGTCTTCCCTGCGCCATTCGGGCCGAGGATGGCGACAATCTCTCCTTTTCCTATGCTGAATTGAATGTTCTTCACTGCTGTTTTTTGCTGAAAATATTTTGTGACATTTCTTACTGACACAACCTCATTCATCACATGAGCACCTCCTGATTGCTTACATCAATTGTAAAATACCGGAACATATAATTTTTAGTAAGGGGTGTCATGATTATGAGATGACAAATGTCATTTGTCTCATTCAGATGATATGACCGCCTTATATTATTTCCAGCACCCAGGCAATCCTCCCGCTACATCTTCCCATCAATCCTGCTCTCCATGCCGCATGTCCTCTATCTGCAAGACTCCTATTTACTTTCATAGAATGCCCGCAATTCACACCCCAAAGTGGTATGATATACATAGTAATCTTCATGTCGTTTTGGCTGAAAGGAGCAGACTATGAATCAATCAATTTTGACTAGGAATCATGTGAAGGTGAGGGGGAACGGCACAACACCAATTGTATTTGCACCTGGATTCGGGTGTGATCAAAGTGTGTGGGATGCCGTAGTTCCTGCCTTTGAAGACGAATATCAGCTGATTTTATTTGATTACGTGGGTGCGGGGAATTCTGATTTGCGGGCATATGATATGAATCGTTACAGCACACTTGACGGCTATGCACAAGATGTTATCGATGTTTGCGAAGCCTTAGATCTGTCAAAAATTGTGTTTGTGGGGCATTCTGTCGGGGCTGTCATTGGCATGCTTGCATCATTACGCCGTCCTGAGCTTTTTTCACAACTGATTATGGTGGGGCCTTCTCCTTGCTATTTAAATGATCCGCCTGAGTATTACGGAGGTTTTGAGGAAGAGCAGCTCCTTGGGTTAATCGAGATGATGGAGAAAAATTACATTGGCTGGGCAACCGTTTTTGCGGCGACCGTAGTGAATCAGCCGGATCGTCCAGAAATTAAGGAAGAGCTGGAAAGCCGTTTTTGTTCTACTGATCCTATCATCGCACGGCAATTCGCAAAGGCGGCGTTTTTTTCAGATCACCGAAAAGATCTTCCAAAGGTGACCGTGCCTTCGCTTATCCTGCAATGTTCGAATGATGTCATTGCACCGTCAGCAGTAGGTGAGTATATGCAAAAGCATCTCCCTTACAGCACACTCATACAGATGAAAGCCAACGGGCACTGCCCGCATATGAGCCATCCCGAAGAGACAGTACAGCTGATCAGGGATTATTTGAATGCATACGTGATTTAGGAACGAAAGGGATAGAGGTGACCCTCTGAATGGATCAACAATTGAATTATGCACCATGCGGTTTCCTTACTTTATCTGAAGAGGGTACAATTTTAGCTGTCAATCACACCTTGCTTAAGATTCTTGATTATGAACCGGAACAGGTGATCGGCCAGCATATCAATGCTCTTTTAACCGTTCCTGCAAAGCTTTTTTATCAGCTTTATTTTGTTCCGCTTTTGCAGCTGGAGCAACACATTGAAGAAATGTACATCTCCCTGGAAACAAACAATGGGGAAGAAATCCCGGTCCTAGTAAACGCTGTTCAGAGAACGGATCAGGAAGCTGCTGTAACAGAATGCGTTGTCATTCCGATGCGGAAGCGAAACGAATATGAAAATGAGCTGCTGATTGCCAGAAACGAGGTCGAGGAAGCACTGCTCGCCAAACAGAAAGCAAATGCGGAGTTAGAAAATGCTTTGCGGACGCTGAAGGAGAAACAAGAAGAGCTTCTCGCGATCAATAAGGAAAATCAGCAATTCAGATCGAATACAAAAAGAGAGCTTGAACTCGCCAGAAAGATCCAAGAAAATTCATTGACCGAACCGATGATGACGGATCATATTCAAATTGAATCGTATTATAAAGCATCCAGTGACTTATCAGGCGACTTATATGGATTTTATCAAATCGATGAGCACCGCTACGGCTTGATCATCCTTGATGTAATGGGACACGGCATTTCTTCTGCATTAGTTACGATGTCCCTCCATCCTTTGTTCCAGCGATTAATGACGCAGGGACTCAGTCCCGACAAAGTCATGAAAGAGTTAGACTACCATCTTCACAGCTTGTTTCAAAACGATGAGGAGGCAAGGCATTATTGCACCGCTATTTGTCTTATCATTGATACAGACCGGCAAAGAATTGAATATGTCAACGCGGGCCATCCGCCCGCATTATGGCAGGATGCTAAGGGAACCCAATCAACGCTGGACACAACCGCTCCGCCAATCGGGATGTTTGAAGAAGCGGTGTTTCAGTCAAGCACCCTTCACTATACACACGGCGGAAGGCTGCTTCTGTATACAGACGGTGTGATGGACCCGACGGCTTCATGTTATTTAATCCGTTTATTAAAGGATCATCCTGTTTTACCTATAACTGAACTGAAAAACAAAATCCTCTCATCTCTTCAAGCTGAGCCTAAAAATGATGATGAGTGTTTTATTTTAATAGATGTAAAATAAAAGAATCCATGAGAGATAACAATGCATTGTTACGCCTCATGGATTTTCATTTTTTCAGTGATTTTTCGGGATATGGCCTGTTTCCGCGTATTTGAATACCTGCAAGGACGGCAGCGGGTGTCCGTTGAAATCAAACAAAGCTTGATTATCCACTGCACTTCCCCCGTACCACTTACCTGCGTCTTCAGGATCGTATTCGGCTGCATAGCTGGCGGCCCAGCCGGAACCGTATGTTTCCCATATCGTTTTATTTCTCTCCAATTGCGTCTTCGGGCCGACAGGAACCCATGCAGGCTCCCAATAAAAAACACCCAGTCCGGCCGGTCCTGTTTTTGCCACTGCGTCCATCACATCTCTTACGGCATTTGCCTGGCCTTGCATTGAAATCGGGTATGGCAGCGTCTGACTGCTTTTAGGCGCTGTGTTTTCATGTCCGTCTCCGTCCTCAGCCGTATAGGTGTATGACGTTTCCGCCACCATGACTTTTTTGCCGTACGTATCCGCAACAGCTTTCAGTACGGAGGACAAATTGTGTAACGTACCGTGCCAGAATGGATAATATGAGCTGGCAAATACATCATAATCGACTTTGTTTTTGTTGAGGGTTTCAGCAATATATGAATATCGTCCTGGCGTTTCTGGGTTGGTGAAATGCAGCGCGACCAATATGTCTCGATTTGTTTCCCTGACTGCCCGGCTACCTTCATTGAATAATTGACTCATCTTCCTCCAATCCGTTTCACCGGCAAATGCTCCTGTTGTTTCGTTTCCGACCTGTACCATACCGATATCAATGCCTTCCCTGACCATGGCCTGCAGACTTTGTTTTGTAAATGCATAGAGCTTTGCTTTCTTTGCTTCGAAGCTTAAGTTCACCCAAGCTTTTGGCACCTTCTGTTTTGCAGGATCAGCCCAGAAATCGGAATAATGAAAGTCTGCCAGCAGCTTCATCCCATTCGCGGTTGCCCTTTTTCCGATTTGGATGGCTTTTTGAACATCATTATTGCCTCCCCCATAACCATTGCCATGAGCGTTATACGGGTCATTCCAGATGCGGACGCGGACATAGTTGACGCCTGCTTGCTTTAAGGTTGTAAAGATGTCCTGACGTTTCCCGCTTGCATTGTAAAAGGTCACACCGCTGTTCTCTAAAGCAATAATGCTCGACACGTCAACTCCTTTGATAAAGTCCTTGTTCATGCCCGCTACCTTTTTAACAAAAAGGTCATCCGCACGAAGCTCCGATACATATTTCTTCCCCTCTGCCGCAGCATACCCAGTCGAACTTCCGGTCCCGCTCCAGACGATGACAGCGGCTAACAGCATGATGATTTTGCTTTTCATATTTCCACCCTCTCACGTAAGCGATTTCAAAAAAGACCCCGCCCATATCGAGCGGAGGCACACCTAATGTGAGTTCACGACAATTCTCACTTCATATTTTTCCAAGATCAAGTCTCCTGAAAGCATTTCACCAGTAACGATATCCTTCACACGCTTATCAAACGAAACCAGCTGCTGTTGTTCCGTAAAATTCATGATGAAAATATAATCATTGTGCTGATCCTGTCTCGCCTGTACGGAGACGCCTTTTCCATGCTTAACCGGAAAAACCGGAGATAAAGACAGTTCTTTTATCAAACTCAAATAAAAATCCCGGTGAAATTGATCCTCTAAACGCGCGCCGATAAAATACGCTTTTCCTTGTTCATATTGATGGCTTGTAACCGCGGGGGTATGCGCATAAAAGTCATCCTGATACACACCCTCTGCCGTTGCGGCTTTCAATTCGATCACCGTTGCATAATCTTTCATTTCATACGTTTGATTGCGATAGCTGACAGCATTTCGATCTTTCGGATACAGCGTATCTGTTTCGAGCGTCTCAATTCCAAATATCGTTTGCAAGTCTGGATGCCAACCGCCTGTGTACGTTAAATCATGCTCATTGACGATTCCGCTGATATACGTCATCACCAAGGTGCCCCCGTTAGCCGTAAACTTCTTTAATCGCGAAATGGTTTCTTCACTGATTACATACAGCATGGGGACGATCAGCAGCTTATACGTTGAAAAATCATGTTCTTTTGTAATCACATCGACCGGGATATCCTGTTCCCAGAAAGTGCGGTAATGCTGCTGCAGTGTTTGCGGATAACGCTTTGTCGCTTTTGCAAACCCCTGAGCGTCCTGAAGCGCCCAGTCATTTTCCCAATCATACAAAATAGCAGCTTCAGACGGCCTCTTCGTTCCAACGACATCAGCAAGCTTTTCCAATGTCTCCCCGACTTTTGCCACTTCTTGAAAGACACGGTTCTTTGGGCTGTTGTCATGATCCACAATCGCCCCATGCAGTTTTTCCGACGATCCCCGTGATTTTCGAAATTGGAAATAGAGAATGCTGTCTGATCCGTGGGCAATCATTTGCATAGATGAAAGCAGGTTCATGCCGGGACGCTTTGCTTTATTGACGTTATGCCAATTGACAGCGCTGGGCGTACACTCCATTAATAAAAAGGGCTGCTGCTTCAGGCTTCGGTAAAGATCATTGATAAAGCCGACCTTCATCGCCAAATCTGCTGTGCTTTCCCAATCATTGTGCCACACAGGATAAGCGTCCCAGCTGATGACATCCACATGCTTTGCAAATTTGCTGTAGTCCAGGCCTTGATACGGAATCAAATCCGGTGTGTCAGCCATAAAGTTCGTTGTGATAGGAATATCAGGCGTCAGTTCTTTCAGCGGAATGATTTCATTTTCATAAAACGAAATGGTTTGATCCGTGACAAACCGGCGCCAGTCTAAGTTCAGTCCATGCAAGCCATTTTCTCCAATCGGGGAAGGGCTTTCAATTTGAGACCAGTCATTAAATGTATGGCTCCAAAACGGTGTCCACCACGCGTTATTCAATGCCTTGAGACTATTGTCATATTTCATTCTCAGCCACTCTCTGAAAGCGTTCTGGCATAGGTCACAGTGGCATTCTCCTCCATATTCATTGGAAATATGCCACATCAAAAGCGCCGGATGACCGCCGTATCTTTCTGCTAATAAACGGTTGATGTGCCGCGTTTTTTCACGATAGACCTTGGACGTCAGACAGTGGTTGTGCCGTCCGCCGTGCAGCTGTTTCACCCTGGAGGCATTGACCCGCAGCACTTCAGGATAGGTTTGCGACAGCCAGGCAGGACGCGCTCCGCTCGGCGTTGCTAAAATGACACGGCCGCCGATGCTGTGAATACGGTCAAAAACATCATCAAGCCAATCAAATTGATATACACCTTCCTCCGGCTCAAGCGCACTCCATGCAAAAATGCCGACAGAAAACGTATTGGTATGGGAAAGCTTCATCAGCTTTATATCGTCGGCTAAAATATCCGGCCGATCCAGCCATTGATCAGGATTGTAGTCTCCTCCGTGGAGCATAAACTTCGCTTTTGTAACGTGCGTTTTTTCAAGCTTTGACATGATTTTCTCCCCCTTATTCTCTTATCCTTTCGTTCCGCCTGCGGTTAATCCGGACACAAAGTTCTTTTGCAGCATGATAAAGATGACGGCGACCGGTATACTGATGAGCAAGGCACCCGCCGCAAATGTCGTATAGCTTGCTCCCATGACATCATTGACTAAATTGAATAAGCCTACGGGCAATGTATATGATTCCGTTGTTCTCAATATCGTTGATGACAAAACAAAATCTCCGAGCGGACCGGTAAAGCCATTCATCGCAACCACTGCCGCCATCGGTTTTGATAAAGGCAGGATGATCTGCAGAAAGATCCTCGTGCTGCTTGCTCCGTCCATTTTTGCACTTTCGTCTAAATCAATCGGAATGGAATCCATATATCCTTTCATCAAGTACGTATTCATCGGGATCAGGCCGCCGATATAAAGCAGGATCAGCAGCCAATGGCTATTGACCATTCCTAATATTTGAGCCAGCACAAACAGGGCAATCAAAGCAGAAAACTGAGGGATCATTTGCAGCAATAAAAAGAGTGTTAATGCGTATTTCCTTCCTTTAAACCGAAAGCGGGAAAATGCATAAGCCGTAAACGTCACACAGATCAGTGAGCCAGCCATCGTAAACAGGCTGATTTTTATCGAGTTGATATACCACTGCACATATTGAAGGCTTTCTTTGCCCGCAAATAATTCTTTGTAGTGGTCAAATGTCGGATTCTTCGGAATGAGGGATGTACTGATTAAACTGTTGCCGGGATTAAAGCTGGCGCCTGCCGTCCAAAGGAGAGGATACACAATGATGACCGCCATGCAGGCTAAAAACAAGTAAGAGAAAAGGAGCCGCACAAATTTTCTGACCTTCATATCTGCCAGCATGTCTTATGCCTCCTCTTTAAAAGACTTCGTCTGTCTGAATTGCCACAATGCAATGGCAATCACAAACACAGACAATAAAATGGTTAAAGCAGCCGCAAGGGAATATTGGCTCGACTGCATCGTCAATTTATAAATCCACGATACAAGGATATCTGTTCCGCCGGCTGTTGATCCGGCTACAGCCGGACCGCCACCATTGAAAAGATAAATAATATTAAAGTTATTAAAATTAAATGTGAACTGTGTAATGATAATCGGAGACATCGCAATGAACACCATCGGGAGCGTGATGTATCTCAGCTTTGAGAAGATGGAAGCGCCATCAATTGTCGCCGCTTCATAAAGATCTTCAGGAATCGATTGCAAAACACCCGTTGAAACAAGGAAGATATACGGAAAACCAAGCCAGCCCTGCATGAGGATCAGCGCCAGCCTCGACCAATTCGCATCTGTCATCCACGGAAGCGGATCAATGCCAAAGAAAGCCAAGATGTCTTGATTCATTGCGCCGAAACTATCGTTAAACAAACCGGCAAAAATTAAAATCGTGACAAAGCCGGGAACAGCCCATGGCAAAATCAAAATGGTCCGGAAAAACCGTTTAAACCGGATGTCTTTCTGATTCACAATGATCGCCAGACATATCCCCAGACTGACTTGCAGAGTGGAGGCACAAAGTGTCCACACCACTGTCCAAGCCAGCACATCAAAAAAGGTCGAGCGCCAAATATCAACAGTGAAAATATCAGTGAATGTTTGAAAACCAACCCAATCTACTAATTTAGCAGGAGGGGAATGATATAAATCATAGTTTGTAAAAGCTAAGGCAAAGCTGAATAAGATGGGAAAGATCACTGCGAAAATTAAAATAAACAGAGATGGTCCGCTGACGACATATGGATAGCCTTGAGCAATAATATTTTGATATTGTTCTTTGAGAGAGCTCATAGGCTTCTTTTCATCTCGCCGTTTTCCGCTTTGATAAGCGTCTCGCAAATTCACATAATATACCGCGAGTCCAAAGCATGTCACAATGACAGCGATAATGCCTTCCGCCAGCAAAAACACCGAGTTATCCCGCGGCACTTCTGTTCCCAGCGTAAAAATTCCCCAAAGCCCCATATTCAGCAAATCTCCAAATACCGCAAAAAACGATGCGCCCAGTAGGAGAAACAAGAGGCCTTTTATCCATTGTTTGTTGTAGAATTGCCCAAGGCCCGGAATGATTGACAGTAACAAAGCGACTTTACGATGCTGCACCGTTTTCACCTCTCTTACAATACAAATCTTCTTTTCTCTTTATTTTCCGCTATGCTTTGCCTTCATCTGCCCTTTGGCCGTTTCAGCAGCCTGATCTAAGGCTTTTTTTGGGTTCGCTTTTCCTGTTGCAATCGTTTGTAATGCTGAATCCGCCGGGGTCCATATTTCGTTCATTTCCGGTATATTCGGCGTCTGCTCTGAGTAGCGGGATTGCTCGGTGACCGCCCGTGCCGCTTCGCTTTTCATGATCGCCTTGTCACTCGCTAAAGATTGAACGGCCGGAACTTCTTTCGTTTGTTCATATCGTTTTTTAGAATTCTTTTCATTAGCCAGAAAAACGGCTAACTCTTGCGCCAGCTCTGCATGTTTTGAAAATGCGCTGACATTGTAGCTTTTGACGCCGATAAACGAGCTCATGTTTTTGCCGTTTTCCAGCTTAGGAAGCTTTGTGATGCCATAATCAATTCCCGCTTTTGAAAAGGCTTCTACATTCCACGGGCCTGAGATTATCGCGGCAGCCTTTCCTTCTGTAAACAGCGATTCGAGTACATTGATTCCCTGCTCTCCGACAATGCCGGCCGGGAATAAGCCGTCTTGATAAAACTTCTGAATCAGCTCAGCACCTTTGACAGCGCCTTCATTATTGATTCCAAGATCAGACGGGTCATCGTTTCCGTCCTTATCCTTTCCAAAGATATATCCGCCGTACCCGCCCATGACACTTTGCGCGTAATAAATTTGATCAAATAAGGCTAAAAATCCAAATTTGCTGCCATCAGCCGTTTTTTTAGAGTAGTCGTACCACTCTTCCAGCGTTTGCGGCAATTCGTCCTCTGAGATGAGATCTTTGTTATAAAAAAGCACTGTTGTTTCGACGGCTTTAGGCAGGCCATAAAGCTTCTGATCCACCATTTGAGACTGAATGGATGCGTCTGTGTAGAGCGATCGAACATCTTTTTCGACGTTTAATTCTTTGATTAATCCCTCTGTGACAGCCGTTCCGATCTGGTCACCGGGCATCGTTAACACGTCAGGCCCTGTGCCGGCCGGACCGTCCATACGCAAATCTTCAATCTGCTGGGCATAAGGTTTTTCAACAACTTTGACCTTTACATCATGCTCTTTTTCAAATTCGGCAACAGCGTCTTTAATGCCGATGCTTTTTTCTTTATCCTCCCACACGACAAGCTCCGAGCCCTTTGAACTTGTTTTTTCGCTGCTGCTTTCCTGCGGGCCGCAGGCGGTTAAAGATAAACTGACAGCCACGCAGAGCATGACACCGGCGTACTTTTTTACCATTTTCATCAATTGTCACCCTTTCGCTCTTAATGAAAGCGCTTTAAAAATAATATAGCACGGCTGAGAAAATGTGTAAACAAACTATTTACTAACATCGGTAAATTTTTTTATCAAATAAAAAATGACTTAGACTCCTAAGCCATTTTGAAATATGATTTAATTTAGGCTCTTTCTAACGATTAATTCAGCCCCCATATATAACGTTTTAACCGTTTTCCGTTTTTCCAGCACTCGCTCAAGCAATAATTCCACAGCATTTTTACATAGTTCCTTGATATCAATATGAAAGGTTGTCAACGGCGGAGAGACGTACTTGGCAAAGCTGATGTTATTGATACTCACGACGCTCACTCTGTTTGGTATCGCGATGCCTTTTTCATTCAGGGCTTGCAGACAGCCGACCGCGATCGGGTCTGCCGCGATAAAAAAGGCGGTCGGAAGCTGATCGCCCAATGCTTCAATCGCTTTAGTCATCAGGCGGTAGCCATTTTCGACGGAGAAGCCGCGGTGGCATAAAATATAGCGCTCGTCCAGCATCCCTTTTTCCTGCATATAGGATCGGAACGTTTTTTCACGAATATCCATTTCATCCTGATTCGTGTTCGGATTTTTGTACGTGCCGCCAATAAATCCGATATTCTTATGCCCTTTTTCAAGCAGGATGTTTACCGTTTTCTTCGTCATTTGCGCTAAGTCCGGCCTGACCGAATCAAAATGGTCGGGATCAGGGGAAGAGTCAATAAAAACGCCGTTCTCCGTCAGATTTCTGAGAAACGCTAATTCTTTATCAGAAAAGGTGCCCACGGCAATAAAACCTTCTGTATGAGCTGGAATGCATTCAATACCGTCCGTTATTTTATAGGTCGTCATGTCGACATTGAAGGTTTTCGCCAAATTCTCTACTTCTAATCTCATTGTTTTGAAATAGACATCTTCCAGCTCCTCTTGATCTGTCAGCCAATATAAAAAAGCGATGTGTTTCACCAGCGGCCTTACAGTTTTCTTGCGATAATTAAGTTTCTCTGCGGCTTCATAGATCTTTTCACGCGTCTCGTCCGGTACAGAAAGGCTCTCATCGTTATTTAAAACGCGGGAAACGGTTGAAATCGAAAATCCCGCGGCTTGTGCGATATCTTTAATTGTCGCCATTATATCTGCCTCCATTTTTAAGCATGCCAGTGACCATTTTAGTAAAACATTTTACTTCCTTTTTCTTAAATGTCAAGCAGTGTAAGCTGCACAAAGTAAATAAGACTGAACCATTGCAGCTCAGTCTTGATTGTTTGTATGCACGAGCAGCATTGCCCGGGAAATGAGTCGGTTATTGGACGTTTTCCTCAAAATATCTCGAAAGGACATCTTCCACATTCGTCAAGTGTGCCAGCATCGCTTCTTCCGCCTTTGCTCCGTCCTGGGCAGCCACGGCATTATAAATCCGTTCATGCTCCTCGTAAAGCCGCTGCACCGAGGTCTTCTTGGAAAACAGCCAGATTTTCCGCGTTTCTCTCATGGTTTCCAGAAGCAATGATGATACGTGATTCATCAAATGTTTGAGCAGATCGTTTTGTGAAGCGTCAGCAAGTGCCAAATGAAAAGCGAAGTCTGCTTTTTCACCGAGCTCCCCGTCTGTTTCAATCTCACCCATCTCCTTTAATGCCGCATAAATGCTTTTGAGATCCTCTTCTGTCCGTTTTTCGGCAGCTAATGAAGCCACGCCGATTTCAAGCAGTTTTCTGACCTCGAGCAGCTGTTTGACATCTTCTTTTTTCATTAAAAGTGCGGCTGACAGAGGCTGAGAAATTTGATCGGGTTCAAACTCCTTCAGGTAAGTGCCTTCGCCCTGTTTCATTTCGACAAGCCCCATCGCTTTTAATGCGGAAAGCGCTTCGCGCACCGCTGAACGGCTGACTTGAAAGCTTTCGGAAAGCGCCTGAACGGAGTCTAATTTATCCCCTGGCTTCAGTTGGCCGTTTTTAATCATTTCTAATAATGCATCTGCTACTTCTTCATATATCTTCTTTGTTTTAATCTGTTTATATTTCAATGCAATTCACCCCGCAACTTGTAGGTCTGGCTGTTTACGATCTATTATACTCCCTTTTGGGCGCCGCCAAAAGATTTAGATAATTTCGTTAAAAAGTCTTGTACTTTGATTTTTTTCAAAATATAATGCTAGGTAACTGGTCTTATTATCCAGTCATCAGATGATCATATCATCTTTAGAAACCGCTTACAAAAAGCCGGTTATGTTTGAAGGAGGGGTTTGGGATGCAATGGACACAGGCCTATACGCCTATAGGGGGAAATTTGCTTTTATCTGCGCTTGCCGCACTTGTACCGATTATTTTCTTTTTTTGGGCACTCGCCATTAAACGAATGAAGGGGTATACCGCGGGATTGTCCACCTTGGGAATCGCGCTGCTGATTGCGGTACTGGTTTACGGAATGCCGGCGGAAAAAGCGCTGATGTCCGCTACACAAGGAGCCGTATACGGCATTCTGCCGATCGGCTGGATCATTGTGACGTCTGTTTTTTTGTATAAAATCACCGTAAAAACGGGACAGTTTGATATTATTCGCAGCTCTGTTCTCTCCATTACCGACGACCGCCGGCTTCAGGCGCTGCTGATCGCTTTCTCATTCGGGGCTTTTTTAGAAGGGGCGGCGGGCTTTGGGGCGCCGGTCGCGATTTCAGCCGCGTTGCTTGTCGGCCTCGGTTTTAACCCTCTTTATGCGGCGGGAATCTGTTTGATTGCCAATACAGCACCAGTAGCCTTCGGGGCGATTGGGATTCCGATTACAGCCGTTGAAGGGCCTACCGGAATTCCGGCGATGGAGATTTCTCAGATGGTTGGGCGTCAGCTGCCGTTTTTATCAGTATTTATTCCTCTGTATTTAATTATCATTATGAGCGGGTTCAAGAAAGCCTTTGAGGTGTGGCCGGCGATTCTCGTTTCCGGTGTTTCCTTTGCCGCTGTTCAGTATCTCAGCTCCAACTTTCTGGGGCCAGAGCTGCCGGATGTTTTGTCGGCGCTAGTGTCGATGGCTGCGCTAGCTGTGTTTTTAAAATGGTGGAAGCCGAAGAAAACATTCCGGTTTGCGGGGGAACAGGAATCGGCAGCCGCGATTGAAACGGCAAAACTGCACCCTGATGCACCGGCTTACACCGGCGGGCAGATTTTTAAGGCCTGGTCGCCGTTTCTGCTGCTGACGGTGATGATTTCTGTTTGGGGCATTCCTTCGGTCAAATCCGCGCTGACAGGGCATTACGAAGGCACAGCCGTTTTCTTGAAGTGGCTGAATGTGATTGGAGAAAAGCTGACTTTTGCTCCTGGGGTGCCTTTTTTGAACAATCAGATTGTCAATGCTGACGGCACTCCGATTGAAGCGGTCTATAAGCTTGAGGTCCTCGGTTCGGCAGGCACCGCAATTTTAATTGCCGCATTGCTGTCAAAATTCATCACGTCGATTTCGTGGAAAGACTGGGGAGCTGTTTTTAGCGAAACACTGCAGGAATTGAAATTTCCGATTTTGACGATCGCCTCGGTCGTTGGTTTTGCATATGTCACCAACTCCTCGGGGATGAGCACGACGCTCGGCATGACGCTTGCGCTGACAGGCTCGATGTTTACCTTCTTTTCGCCGGTTCTCGGCTGGCTCGGCGTTTTTATTACCGGCTCGGATACGTCAGCTAACCTGCTGTTTGGCAACCTGCAGAAAGTAACGGCCTTATCGGTCGGAATGGACCCTGTTCTATCGGTCGCGGCCAATTCATCAGGCGGCGTCACCGGCAAAATGATTTCTCCGCAATCGATCGCGGTCGCGTGTGCGGCAGTCGGACTCGCCGGGAAGGAGTCGGATCTTTTCCGCTTTACAATTAAGCACAGCTTGTTTTTGCTGCTGCTCGTCTGTATCATCACCTTTTTGCAGCACCAGTTCTTCAGCTGGATGATTCCGTAAAAAAATCCTCCTTACAGGGAGGATTTTATTTGTACCGTTTTCTGGCTGCCGATGACGGAATGTTCAATTGATCGCGGTATTTCGCCACTGTGCGTCTGGAGATTTGGATGCGGTGCTGTTCATATAACAGGTCGGCAAGCTTTTGATCTGAGAGGGGTTTTGTTTTATCCTCGTGCTGAATCAATGCTTCAAGATGCGTTTTAACCGCATAATTGGATGTATCGCCATCCCCAGAGGCCTCTGCTTTTCCTGAGAAGAACATCTTCATCTCAAACAATCCGTAAGGCGTTTGTATCGTTTTTCCTTTAATGGCCCGGCTGATGGTTGATTCATGCAGGCTTAGACAATCCGCCACCTCTCTCAGTGTCAGCGGCTTCATGGCGCTCCGCCCTTTCAGGAAAAAATCACTTTGACGCGCGGTCAGCTCATTTACAATTCTGGTGATCGTCTGCTTCCGCTGCCTCAGCGCGCGGCTCAGCCAGCGCCACTCCTGATATTTAGTAGATAAATAGGAAACCGTATCCTGACAGGCGCCCGACGATAGAAGCGGCCTGTACTGCGGATGCAGCTCAATCTCCGGGAACGAGCGGCTGTTCAGTTCCGCTGTAATGTGGCCGTTTTTAACGGTGATGAAAATGTCGGGTTCAATATACATATCATGCTCCGGACTGGCAAACAGAAGGCCGGGTCTTGGGTGAAGCGCAGCAATTTTATCAGAAATGTCCTGAATCGTGTGAAGCGGCATTCCAGTTTCTTTTGAAAGCGCTTTCCAGTTTTTTTGCGCAAATACATCAAAGTGTTCTGAAACAAGCAGTTCTGCCTGTTCATTTCTGCTCGGGAGACGCTGTAATTGCAGCAAGATACACTCTTGAAGAGATCTTGCGCCGATGCCCGCTGGTTCAAGCGACTGAAGTTTTCTCAGAACCGCTTCCGCTTCCTCTGCCGAAACGGACAGGCGCCGGGCTGCTTCCTCCACATCTTCCTCCAGATATCCGTTTGAATCTAGCGAATGTATCAGATAATTAAAAATCTTTTTTTCAGTGTTTGACAGATTCATATCCAGCGATTGCTGTTTGAGGACATCCTGCAGTGTTTTTTGCGGATTGCTTAATTGAAGGCCCGCCTCCTGCCTGCTGATCCTGTTTTTGTTTGTTTTATGGTAAGATAGTGGCGGTGTGTCTGTTTCCTTTCGTTCAATAAGAGGGTTTTCCAGTGAGAGCTCATCAATGTATTCGGCCAGTTCCGCCGAATGATAGCTAAGCAGCGTGATGGCCTGCCTGAGCTCCTGTGTCAGTTGAGGCTTTAGTACTTGTACTTGCTGAAGTTTCATATCCATCTTGCTCACTCCCCTTTCTTCATTGTACATGATTGGGATGACACCGTATACATTTATGAAAAAGGAGCTGCCAAAGAAATGTCTGAACTTTTTTCTGTACCGTATTTTATTGAAAACTTAAAGCAGCATATTGAAATGAACCCGTCTGAGGATAAGATCCACGCAATGAACAGCTACTACCGTTCTGTGGTCTCAACACTGGTGCAGGATCAGCTGACAAAAAACTCAGTTGTCCTGAAGCGGATTCAGCATTTAGATGAAGCCTACAACAAGGTAAAACGCGGAGAATCAAAATAAACCTTCCGCTCACATATGAGCAGGAAGGTTTTCCTTCTTTGAGGCGTCCCGAATGATTTGAGTGTTTGGCACTCCCTCCATCCAAGTATGATAGTAATTGGCGTTTTTTCCGTAGGAATTATCAATGACCGTGTTTTCTTTTTGAAGAAGTGAAGACAAAATGTGGCCGTGCAGCCTTGACGTTTCCACCGATTTGTAACGGCTGAAAAAACGAATGGCTTTATTGATGATGTAATCTGAATATTTTCTCCATATAAATGCGATTGGCAGAGGATTGCCCGCTTTTTTGTTCAGGACGTTCAGCGTTTGGAGAAAAGCGATTGTCCGGCGGTCTGAAGCTGATAGCACGGTGCGCCAGTCATAGCTTTCCGCTTGCGCATGTCTTTGAAGCTCATCATTTGCTTCATGATCTGTTCTGATAAATCTCAACTTTTGACCGGTCGGCTGTTGTGTCGGAATGATGGGAAACAACTGGTGGGCCATATCAGGCAAGAGCTTGATATGATTGTTTTGAAAGTACGCCTGTGCCGTGGCATAGGAGGCTTTTTCCCTTGTGATAATATGCAGATTTGAATGGGCAGAGAAAATGTCAGCTGTCCGTTTTAAGTTATCTTCATTCTGATAATAAATCGATTGCGGCAGGATGACGATTTTGTGGTCCGGATAGGTTTGAACAATTTTCTCTCTAAATCCTTGATAGTACGGATATAAATCCCCGAAGTTACCGCCTCCCTGACAGACGATGATCAGATTCGGATCAAGCTTTCGTCCGATTGGAAAATTGTCTGGGTTCCAGCGTTTTCTGACCCGAATGTCATTTTCTTTAAAGAAGGCTTCCGTTCCTTTCATAATAAACAAATCCCCTACATTTCCGTATAGAGGATAGTCGGCGTAAATGATTTCGGATTGCTTCGGTATCATATCGAGCAGCCCGGCCAGTTTTTTCTTCAGGCTGATCATTGAATGCTTGCTGTCCATCTCTTCACCTCTGTTGTTTGGAATAAGTGTAACAACACATCGATTACTCGGTCTTGATCTTCTTCGGTCATATTTGTTCCGGATGGGAGGCAGATCCCTCGCCTGAATAAGGTGTCGCACACACTTTCAGAATCTGTATGGGAATAAAATGCTGATGACGCAAACAGCGGCTGGGTATGCAGCGGCTTCCAAAGCGGTCTCGCTTCAATCTGTTCTTCAGCAAGATGCTGAACCACGTCATATGGAGTCAGCCCGTTATCTAGCGTGAGTGCAGTAAGCCAGCGGTTGGACACGCCTTCCGAGTATTCCGGCATAAAGCAAACGCCATCTATGCTGCCAAGCGCTTTTTCGTACCTCGCAAAAATCTCCCGTCTTTTCTCCACCCGCTCATCCAGCACCTCAAGCTGGGCAATACCGACTCCTGCAAGGATATTGCTCAATCTGTAGTTGTGCCCGATTTCACTGTGCTGATAATGAACAGCAGGATCGCGGGCCTGTGAAGCGAGAAATCTTGCTTTTTCAATGGCGGCTTCATCGTCTGACACAAGCATCCCGCCTCCTGAAGTCGTGATGATTTTATTTCCGTTAAAGGAATAAATGCCGAAACGGCCGAATGTCCCGCTCTGCTTCCCTTTATAGACCGAACCGAGGGATTCAGCCGCATCCTCAATGACCGGCACTCCGTATGAATCGCACAGGCTTACAATGTCATCCATTTTCGCGCTTTGTCCGTACAGGTTGACGGCAATGACCGCTTTAGGCGGATTGCCATTTCGTTTCGCTTCCTCCAGTGCTCTTTCAAGGGCTTTCGGAGACATATTCCACGTATCTGGCTCAGAATCGATAAAGACAGGTACCGCTTTTTCATATAAAATCGGATTTGCCGTTGCCACAAATGTAAAAGACGGACAAAACACGGTATCTCCCGCTTTGACATCCAGCAAACGTAGCGCCAAATGAATTGCGGCGGTGCCTGAGCTGACCGCAGCCGCCCCTTTGGCGCCGACTCGTTCAGCCAATTTTTCTTCAAAAGTATTCACAAGCGGCCCAAGCGGCGCAATCCAGTTTGAGTGAAAGGCTTCTGAAATATAATGCTGCTCCCTGCCGCTCATATGAGGGGCTGATAAGTAGATTTTTTTATGCATGTAATCATCCTTTGCTTTAGGTTTGAATAGAAGAAATCACGCGCGCCGGGGTGCCTACAGCCGTTACGCCGTCAGGGATGGAGCGGATCACCGCAGAGCCTGCGCCGACGATGCTCCAGGAGCCGATTGTGATCTGCGGAATGACGGAGGCCCCGGTGCCCACATGAGCCCCTTCTTGAACCGCAATACCTCCAGAAAGCGTGGCGCGCGGAGAAAGATGGACGAAGTCGCCGATCTGATTGTCGTGCTCTGCGATCGCGCCCGTATTGATGATACAGTGGGCGCCGATCCGAACATCCGCCTGAATAATCGCACCGGCCATAATAACCGTTCCTTCCCCGATGACAGCCGATTTGCTGATGATGGCTGACGGGTGGATTAATGTGATGAAATCTTCTTTATATAATCCCAGCCGCTCTGCCAGCTGTTTTCTGACCCTGTTGTTTCCAATTGCAATCACAAACATGACGTCAGGGATCAGCCTGCGCACTTCAGAAATGGCTTCCGAGGGACCTGTGTACAGCTCACTCCCGGCAACAAATGTGCTGAATTTATCGTCCAGCACCGCAGCTAAGCGCGTGTCTGAACGGGCGCTTATGAGTTCTCTGATCACCTTTCCGTGACCGCCGTCTCCCACAATGGCCACGTTTCTCATGAAGACACATCTCCGCTTCCTGTGAAGCGTTCTGCCGTCACATGATTGGTTTGCTGAATGCCTTCTGAAACAAGAACTTTGCGTACCGTCAGACATAAAATTTTCAAATCGAGCAAGAATGAACGGTTGTCAACGTACCAAACATCCAGTTCAAATTTCTTTTCCCAGGAAATCGCGTTTCTGCCGTTGACCTGCGCCCAGCCTGTAATCCCGGGCTTCACCTCGTGGCGCCGTGCCTGCTGTTTTGTGTAAAGCGGCAGATAATCCATCAGCAGCGGCCGAGGGCCGACGAGACTGAGGTCTCCCTTCACTACATTCAGCAGCTGCGGGAGCTCATCAATGCTCAGCTTTCTGATCAGCCTGCCTGTTTTCGTAAGCCGGACTGCATCCGGCAGCAGGTTGCCCTCACTGTCCCGTTCATCCGTCATCGTTCTGAATTTATAGAGGGTGAACGGCTTCCCCCCCAGGCCGGGCCGTACTTGTTTAAAAAAGACAGGCGATCCTATTTTCAGCCTGACAATGGCGATGGTGAAGAGAATGATGACACTCGTGCAGCACAATAAAAGAATAGCGGCCGTCAGATCAAAAAGACGTTTCAGGATCAAATATTTACAGCTCCTTTCGTTTTTCTAAACCGTTTCAGCACCATCTGTCGTTCTTCTTTCGTACAAACAAGCATAAAAGCGAAAACCGCGTAGCAGCAGCTGACAGCGGCACCTGCAGCAATCAGTGATGTCCAGCTTTCAATGGTGATACATAACTGGATGGCCTCACAAACCGCCCATGCAAACAAAGCGGCAAAGACCGGACCGAACATGCCTGTAAAAAACACATGCTTTTTGTAACCGGTAATGCGTGAGACATAAAGCGGCGTAAAGATAACATTTTTCAGCACAAGCGATATTGCCCCGGCAAGTGTAATGCCGTAAAGCCCAAGATGAGCCGGCCCGCTTAATGTGACCGCCAGCACAACATTCACTGCGCCTAACAGCAGAGTGACGAGCGCCGGTGTTTTTTGTTGATTAAAGGCGGTCCATATATAAAACAGCGGCATAAAGGCAAGGCTGACCGCCAAATATCCAGCGTGAATATATAAAAGCGGCGCTACAGAGGAAAAGGACGGTCCAAGCCAGATCGTCAGAAAAGGCCCGGCCAAACCTCCCAATAAGGCAGCCGGAAGCGCAAGCAAAAGCCCGTTCAGTCTCACTGCCTGATTGGCGTACTTGACCAAGCCGTCCATATCGCCTTTTGAATAATAAGAAGTAATGACAGGCGCAAATAGAGATGCGACTGTTCCTGCCAAACTGCGCAGCAGCAGCGGAAACTGGATAATCGCCGCATATTTTCCCGCTTCAGATGCACCCAGCACCAAGTTGGCGGTTAATAGGTCGATCTGCAAAAAAAGCAGCACGCCGATCTGATTGACTGAGTTCCAGGTTCCTGCCTGAAACAGTTCCTTGCTTACGCGAAATGACAAGTCTTTCAGCTTAAATGAAAACCATGGAATCAGTTTTCTGAAAAAGTGGAAAGACAGGATAGACGCTATGACGGCACCGGCTAAAGCGGCAAGCTGAATCTGCCAGATTTTTGGCGTGAAGCAGGCAAACAGCGCCAGCACACACAGCACGCGGATGAGCATTTGCACCGCCTGAATGGAACTGGTGATATACAGTTTGTTGGCATAAAACGGCGCCGCTCCAAACCCCGCCATCAAAAAAGTTAAAAGAAACAGCAGACTTCCAATCAAAATCGACAGCCGAACATCAGCCAAAAGATCCTGTGGGACGTTCATGAGGCGGTCAATAAAAAAAGCCGCACTCATAAGAGGCAGCAGAAGCAGCAATGAAATCAAAACAGACGCAGCCAAATAATTGCTGATATACGCATTTGCTTTTTCCTGCTCTCCCCTGTGGGCTGCGACAGAAAAAAAACGCACAACCACGGAGCTGAGCGCCACCGTGATAATGGAGAAATAATTAATCACATTTTGTGTTAAATTCACAAAGCCGAAAGCCTCCACACCAAGCGTTTTGACAATAAAAGGCGTCATCCAGACAGACAAGAATACGGACAAAAGAAAAGCTGTGAGATTGGCGCTGAAGTTTATGGTGAATTTCATGCCTGCTTTGCACTGCCTTTCATGGTTCCGCGAGTCTCAAAAAACAGCTTGATGAGAAAGATCAGCCGCCATTTGCACAGCGCTAAGACCAATCGCTCGCCTCTGCCTAATTTCTCATGCTGGAACGGTGTGTGTCTGACAGCCTGCCGCACCATGTCATAGGATAAAATCTGTCTGATCTGTTTTTTGATGTCTTTCGGCGGCTGCGGTGAGGCACAGGCGTTTGCCAGAAGCATCGGAAGCTGGTGCTTGCAAATATACACATCCAAATCTTCTTTGCACACAGCCGATAAGCCGCGCTGATTATAAAATGCGATTTTGGCTTGATATTGTTTTTGGATATTTTCATCCATTGCAGGTTTATAAGGAATTTCCGTCAGGCTGTTCGGATTTTCACGGTATATGTACAAGCCTTCATCCAGCATTTTTACCCGCTCGGCTTCATAAAAAGCAGATAAATTAAAGGGCGAGTCTTCAGCAAAACGGATGTCTTCATCAAACCACAGGCTCGCCCTTTCCAAAAGCTCACGGCGATACACATACCGCCATACATACCAGATAAATCTCGTTTCGTGGGCTTGTCGGAGCTGCTCAGCTATATCCGCTTTTGTCAGCACACGGCCTGTTTCGAGCTGCGGCGGCACGTATACCCGCCTGTCTTCGGACTGTTTATAAAATCCGCAGCCAGCAATATCGAGCCGGTGCTGCTCTGCTTCGTCTGCAAGTCTTTGAAACATGGCGGGAGAGACATAATCGTCTCCGTCTACAAACCCGATATACGTACCCCGCGCCGCTTTGATTCCCGCGTTTCGAGCCGAACTCAAGCCGCCATTTTTTTTATGAATGACTTGAACTCTTGTATCCCGTTTCGCGTATGCCTCTGCCATCTCACCAGATCGATCGGGTGTTCCATCATTAACCAGGATAACTTCTATATCAGAAAGCGTTTGGGTCAGCAGCGAATCGATGCAATCTTCAATAAAAGGTTCAACGTTATACATTGGGACAATAATGCTGACGAGCGGTGTCATCGTGCTTCACCGCTGATTTTATCGCGCAGCCCTTTAAAATACATGTCCCGCGGAAAGCCGGCACGGTTTGTTTCTTTTGTCAGCAGCTCTTTCACTGCGGCTGTCACACGTTCCGGCTCCGGCTGTTCAATCAGCTTCATCATTGGAACCTCTTTCAGCCATTGGTAGCCTTCCATGACCTTGTGATCAAAAGAACGAATCACGACACATGGCGTTCCTGTCAATGCACAAAAAATCATGCCGTGCAGCCTGTCAGTGACAACGGCTTCAGCGCTCTGCAGCTTAGACCAAAGCGCTTCCAGCTCCTGTTCCCGTGTATCGCGGCTGACCCGGCGCCCGACCGTTGTCGTAAAAGCTTTGATCTCGCCAAATTCATCAAAAAGAGCGGTCTTCACACGGTTTCTCTGTTCCTCCTGAAGCACGCTTTCCTGATCCTCGCGCAAACATATATACACCCCTTCGCGTTCCGCAGAGGCATTGCTTCTATCTAAATACAGCACCATATCGGGCTGCTTCAGGATCTTTTTTTCTTTAAAATGCCGCTTCATAAATTGGTACGTAGTCTCATCACGCGCCATCAGCAATAAACCGGGGTGCGCGTTATAAATTTTCTGCGCCCGTTTCAGCTCTTTTCGTCCCTTTTTCGTATCAGAAAAATGAACGGTTGCCGGAAGCTGTACGATTTGGTAATCATGAAACGTTTTAATGATAAAGCGGCGCGTCCACTCTTCATACCGGTATAAATCCCCCATGTTTCCGCCGCCGATGATAAAGACCATATCCTCCGGGTGGCGGGAGCGAATCAGCGCTTTTGCTGATTTGTATATGTCCTTCATATCGACCTCAACGATTTCAAAATCGGAGTATTCCTGCTCAAGAAACGCTTTGCTGGCATAAGCAATGGCATGATCCCCCAAATTATCATGGGAAGGCAGCAGGGTCAGTATGATTTTCTTCTTATGTGCGGCAGCCTTTACCGGCTGATCGGCCGCACCCAGCAAAAATTGGGACGGGTACTTAACCTTTAACAGCAGCCATTCTGCAAGATTGATTTTCAATGAATGTAACGACATCTCTTCACCCTCTGATTTTCATTTTGTACTCGATCACTCGCTGATACACGGCGGACGCCATGGCAACGAACGGAATCATTCTGTATTTCGCCATCAGCAGCAGGCATGACCGTTTTGCGTCAAAAGGCGCTGTCCCCGTTTTCGACAGGCTGCCTTGAAACACCGGATCAGCGCAAATCACGCCGACCGTTTTGAGCCTTTCCAAAAGGCGCCGGCTGCCGCTTGTTTTCCATTCGTTCAGCAGACAGATGGTGCTATGGAGAACGATAAAGAAATCAAGCTCCTTACGGTACTCCTCCAGCTTGTTGTTTTCCTGTAAAAACGCTGCGTTCGCCTGATACAGCGCCAGTCCTGATTCAAACAGTTTTTTCTGATAACCCTGCACGATGGAGGAAAGATGAATTCGGTAATGGTAGAGAGGCGCTTCTACATAGGAAACCGAGCGGGCGAAAAAATGTGCCCTGAAGCTGAAAAACTGATCCTCGACATGCTCCAGCTCACCTCTGAGCGGGAACGAAAGCCGGTGCGCGTCAATCATGCTTCTTCGATACAGTTTATTCCACGAAAATCCCCGGACCTTCCCTTCGAATAACGCCTTGATATAGGACTCCTTGGGCTGATCCCGATAGGTTTCCGCAATGTCTGAGACAACGGTTTTTTCAGTGTCCTCAAACTCTGCGGCGTAGTTGCAAATCACCAGATCGGTTTCCTCTGATGCTGCCTGAACCATTTGCAAGCAATAATCAGGCTCGATCCAATCGTCTGAATCTATAAATGCCACAAATTCTCCGCGGGCCGCCTCGATCCCTTTGTTCCGAACAGCACCGAGCCCTTGGTTTTCCTGGTGAATGACTCTGAATCGTTTATCCTTTTGCGCATATTCTTCCGCGATGTCCGGGCTGGCGTCTGCCGAACCGTCATTGACGATGATAATTTCAATATTGTCCAATGTCTGGTTCTTTAACGACTCAAGACAGTTTCTGATATAGGTTTCTGTATTATAAACAGCGACTAACAGACTAACCGCAGGTGTTTCCATAATGACCGGCTCCTCTTGCATAAATTACCGGGAAAAAATCGTTCTGTACGGCAGAACAGATGAATCAACCGGCATAAGCAAATAACTGTATAAAAAATAACAAACCACAATGGCGATATAGATCAACGCATTCGATTTCTCATCAAATATTCTGACAAAATAAGGAACTAAGATCATTTGATACAGCCCGAAGTAAATATTAAATCTGGCAAAGATCACGTCCTTTGTGGCCAAGAGACCGAATAAAAACCCGAGAAGGCACAAATTAACGACAATATCGATTTGCGGCCACAGCTTTCGGAGACGCTCTCTGTAACAAAAGGCCAGAAACAGCGGCAGGACCAAAACAGCGATTTTGACCACATTCATTCCGTTTGTATTGGTCATCAGCCACTTTTCATAATGGCTGTATGAGCTGTTTTCAAGCACAACGACAAATACCGAAATAAATTTCTGGTATAAAAAGGTCATGCCGAGAAATAAAGCTGAGAGACCGAATATTGCCGGTGACCAGGCTTTTCTTCTGACAATAAAATAGACCGGAATCATCACCAGCGCTGAGGAGTGAAAGAGCGAACTGACTAGCACAATCAGAAAGTAACGCTTCCAGTTTCCATTGATGATATAGCGAATCGCCCAAAACAAAGCGGCTGCCACCATGTATTGTCTGATTCCGTTAAAGGATGCGTAATAATGAAAGGTTCCTAAAAATAAAAAGACGCTCAGCTCAAACGGTCTGCCGTAGTCTGCCAGCGTCTTGATAATAAAGATATAGGTCACGGCCGCAACAGTGACATACATGATTTGCGGGTCCTTCGTGATGAAATTCATCAGCCATAACAGCGCGGTAAAGCCCGGATCTGTTGCCGTTTTCGCTGTGCCAAAACCGAATATCTGCCAAATGCTTTGATAGTCTCCTGCCATTTGATACAGCAGCGTATACGTCTGAAAATCTGTTCCGACCCTGTAACGCAGCCCTGAAACAAGCACAAGTGAGGCAAGCGGAATCCAAATGAGAAGCTTGTTCGGTCGATAGTCCGTAGCAAGTGACCCATCCCGGCCGCCGCACATTTTAGCAAACCAAGACCAAATATATACAATTCCCATATTGACGACATACACAATCATTTTTTATTGTCCTTTTTCAGTGCTAATCTGATATAAATTCATCAATGCACCTACATTTTGCTGCGCATCATAGCCGAGTTTTGCAAGGGTACTTTTAACGAGCTCCCGCTTCGGCCTGCCTGCGGCGGCCGCTCTAACAATCGTTTCAGCCCAAATGTCCATCGGCTTAGTGAGACTCACCCTTTTCACAAGTCCGAGCCCCGTATCGACTTTTTCTGTGATCGTGTCGGAAATAATACACGGAAGACCCGAAGCCTGCGCTTCCACAAGCACAACAGGCAAGCCTTCGTACAATGACGGCATGACAAATACATCAAAGGTGCGCATGAGCTCATGAATGTGTTCTTCAGTTCCTAAAAAGAGAACATCGGAAAGCAGATTCAGCCGCCGCGCTTCCTCCTCCATCTGCTCCCGCAGCGGACCGTCTCCTGCGAGAACCATCTGAAAGCGAACTCCCCGTTTTTTCAGGTGAACGGCAAGCTTCAGCAAAAACGCGTGATTTTTCACTTCATGAAATCGGGCCACATGACCAATGATCAGCCGGTCAGACGCTATGCCGCGTGCTTTTTTTTCGTCATCGGGCGCCTGCCCGGCTGGAGAGAACAGATCAAGGTCTATTCCGTTCGGCAGCAGATGAACCCGCTTCCGCTCCATATTGGATCGCCCGAATAAAAACCGTCCCGCATCCTCTCCGCAAGCGCACAATTCAGTCGCATATGACAAAATGAGGCGTCTGAACACCATCAGCTGCAGGCGGTCCTTCCAATTGAAGGCGGTCTTCCACGAGGTGTTATGGGAATGGCATACTCTGACCTGCACTCCAGCTAGCCTTGCCGCAAGCGCGATAAAGCCGGTTTGAAAATCTGTGTGCGCATGAACCGCGCTGAACGGCCCGTTTTCTTTTATTGTGTTTCTTACATTCTTCACAAATGTGATGGGATTGCTTTGTCCGATACTCGGGACATAAAAAAGCCGCCCGCCTAGCGATAAAATTTCTTCATCATAAGCGCACGGATCATTTCGATAGGTTAAAAAATCAAATTGCACCTTGCTTCTATCCATTTTCCGATATAAATTCATGACCATGGTTTCCGCGCCGCCCCTGTTCATGCCGCTGAGAACATGGAGCACGCGCTGTTGGCTGTTATTCATGCTTCACAAGCCCTTCCTTCTGATTCATCACTCTTTTTTTATGGTAACGATTCATCACAGCAGGAGGCATAAACGCGCGAATGAGCGGTTTTGCGATATATATGTAAGCGGAAAAAGGAAGCTTCAGGCGTCTGCAAGCCTGGTATACAAGAATGGCGTTGTCGATTGAGTAGGTAAAAGACCGCCTCTTGAATGCGTCGCTGTCTTCCCTTACTTTATACAGCGCTTCTTGGAGGTTATAGCCTCGAAAGCCCTCTTCAAAAAAGCGGAGCCACAAATCGATATCCTCCATTCGCCTTGTCCGCCGCACCGAACGATAGCCTTTCAGCGTCTGGTAAGCGCTGGCTCTCATCATGATTGTCCCATGGCAAAACGGCGTCCCTTTCGCCATAATGGCCGGATCCGGAACAGAAGGCAGCATCCGTGTGCCCCTTACGCCAAATTCATCAAACACAAGCATGCCGGTGCCGACCACCTGGTAGTGCCGATGCTTCTCTAAAAAGGCAACCTGCTTCTCCAGACGGCGCGGAAAGGACAGATCATCTCCGTCCTGGCGGGCGATATACTCGCCTGTCGCATAAGAAAGACAGTGATTTAATGAAGCGGCAAGCCGCTTGTTTTTTTGATTGTGAATGAGCTTGATGCGGTCGCTGTAATGAGCGGCATACTGCTTCGCGATACGGAGCGTGCCGTCTGTTGACGCATCATCGCACATGATCAGCTCCCAATTTTTATAGGATTGGCTGAGAATGGATTCAATGCTTTCCGCCAAAGTGGATTCACAATTATAAATGCCCATAATGACAGAAACTTTCGGTCCTGAATTCATACGCTTTTCTCCTTTTTATCCATGTACACGGAATAAATATCTGCCATTTCTTCTACCGTTCGCGCTTCAGAAAAGCGCAAGGCTGTTTGGCGGCCTTCCTGTCCAAGTGTTCTGCGCAGTTCCGGCTCAAGGTAGAGCTGTTCAATCCGGTCAGCAAAAGCAGCGCTGTCGCCCATTTTGATGAGGAAACCGTTTTTTCCGTCACGGATGATTTCCCGGTGTCCGCGGTTATCAGTGGCAATTGCCGGCTTTTCCGCCGCCATGCCCTCAAGCACATTCATGCCGAGGCCTTCTCTGATGCTGGATGCGACAGAAACATCCGCAAGCTGGATCAGCTCGTGAATATCGCGGCAAAAGCCGTAAAAGCAAACATTGCGGGAAGCTCCTAGCTTTTCAGCTAAGTCCCGATACGTTTGTTCCATCGCTCCTTCTCCGGCAAAAACAAGACGGAGTTCCGGTATCTTATCTTTCAGCAGTGCTGCAGCTTCAATTAACAGCTTCTGATTTTTATTGAGGTTCAATTCAGCCGGATAGATCAATATAAAGTCGTCTTTTTGGAAGCCGTGCTTTTCTCTCAGCCTATGCTGCTCTTCAAGGCTGACTGGCCTGAACCTGTCTGTATTAACGCCGATGCCGTGAATTTTTTCTGTCATCCCGCCCGGTCTTTGAAGCGCTTTCGCTCGCGTGTAATCTTCTTCATTTATGGTGATCAGGCAGTCTGTATAGGCAGAAAGCCATTTTTCAACCGGATAATAAAGGACCCAGTTTTTCATCGGCGCTCCGCTGCAAAAATGAAATCCGTGTGCGGTGTAGAGCACCTTTGTTCCGTTCCGTCTCGCTTGCCTTGACGCAAGCCGTGCGAGAACGCCGCCGACCGGCGTATGGCAATGGACGATGTCGTACTCGTTGGTTTCGATCACTTTCTTCAGCTGTCTGTAAACGGCAAGGTTCTGAGGATGGAAGGGTGACCTTCGGATCGGAATGGAGAATTTCTCATCGACATACGGCAGTCGCGTCTGCCCGCTCGCAGCAACATGAACCTCCCAGCCCAATTGTTTAAACCATTTAAAGTAAGGAAGATGAAAGGCTTTAAAATGATAATCGACAGTGGCACAAAATAATATTTTTTTCGTCATCTTCACTCCCCCTAACGAATGCCGGCAGCCGTCATTTCGTTTGATGTGTCTATTGCCGCAAACAGCCGCTCTCTGAGCTCGGCTTCCGGCAGCTGATTGAAATCTTCTATAAAACGCATCAGCAATGGCCAGTCGCCGTCCACCGCTTTGCCGATATGGATTTTCGGAAAAACTTGTTCGGCATGAACTTCATTTTTGTTCAGTAGCTCCTCATACATTTTTTCACCCGGGCGAATACCTGTGAACTCAATTGGAATCTGCTCCGTCGTGTAGCCAGATAAATGAATGAGGTTTTTGGCGAGATCGACAATCTTCACGGGCTCTCCCATATCAAGAACAAAAATCTGCCGGCCTTTCGCCAGCGCTCCAGCTTGGATGACAAGCCGTGACGCTTCGGGAATGGTCATAAAATAGCGGGTCATCGCCGGATGTGTCACTGTAACGGGACCGCCTTTTTCAATCTGTTTCTTAAAAATTGGAATGACGCTGCCCCGGCTGCCGAGAACATTGCCAAAGCGAACCGCAACGAATTTCGTTCTGCTGAATTTCCCCAGATTCATAATAATCATTTCGGCAAATCGTTTCGTTGCTCCCATTACATTGGCCGGGTTCACCGCTTTATCCGATGAAATGAGCACAAACGTCTCTGTCCCGCACATATCTGCCGCTTCCGCCACGTTTTTTGTTCCGATGATGTTGTTTTTGACTGCCTCTTCAGGGTTGTGTTCCATTAAAGGCACGTGCTTATGGGCAGCCGCGTGATAGACGACGTGCGGTTCATATTTTTTCATTAAGGTAAACATTTTGTCACGGTCTTGCACATCCGCAATTTCCGTGTGGAACACGATGTGTTTTCCGAATCGTCCATTCAGTTCAGAATAAATAGAATGAATGCTGTTTTCCCCATGGCCGAGAAGAACGATTTCCTTCGGCTGGAACGCACTGATCTGCCGGCAGATTTCCGAGCCGATTGAACCGCCCGCTCCGGTGACGAGAACTGTTTTTCCTTTGATGCGGTTTGAAATTTCGCTTGTGTCGAGGGTTACCGGCTTCCTGCCTAGCAGATCCTCGGCCTTTACATCTCTGATTTGACCGGCAGTGCGCGTTCCAAGCAGCATTTCATCAAAATGAGGCATGATTTTGATGTTCACTCCGGTTCGCACGCATTCTTTGTACAGCGCCTGCAGTTCATGGGTACGGAGAGAAGGAATCGCAATAATGATATAGTTAATTTTGAGCTTTTGTACCGCAGGCATGATACTTTCTTTTCCGCCGATGACGGGCAGCCCCATCATTTCCAGCTTATGTTTCGTTTGATCGTCATCAATAAAAGCGACAGGTGTAATGTCGGGATCATCTTTTTGCAGCAGTTGCCTGACTATCAGGGTTCCGCCTGATCCCGCTCCGATAATCAATGCGCGGGCCGATGTTCTGCGTTTTTTTCTGATGCTTTCTTTTAAGATTCTCGATAAAACGCGGGTTCCCCCAATGAACAGAAGCTGTAGCACCCAGCACGCTGTTAACAGCCGGAAAAACATCGTATGATACACAGCGTACTGTATGATGCCGGTCACAGCGGCTGAAATCGTAATGACCTTAAGCAGAGCAATCAGTTCGCCGAGTCCGGTGTATGTCCAGACCTGTTTATACTGATGGAACAGGATAGCACATACATGATAGCTGAGGAGCAAGCTGACTGCGGTAAGCAATAATGCTCCGGAGTCATAAAATTGATAAGAATCTTTTAAAAATTGATATCCTGCAATAACTGAATTTAAAACGAGATAAGTATCCAGCGCGATAATCATTGACAGTCTTCTCCGGTAACTCAACCTTTTCCCCCCTAATACTTTTATCGGTTTAGCTGCGGCGGTTTTCGTCTTCTAAAAAATCGACAGCAGCTAAACCGATAACATTTCCTATGTATATCAAATAAGTGGGCATTTAACCCGTCCTCACGCCCCGCCAGCGACGACCAGCATCTAAGGCAGCCTGTTCAAGCTGCCCACAGCGGAGCCGAGTGCCTCCATTGATACAGGTAAGGAGACATCACCTAAAAGCACAAATTAATAGGAATAGTGTTCTGATTTTTTCATTTTCTTTTTATTTAAAAGAGCACCTAGCAGCTTTGCATTGGATTGCTCCAGTGCGTCCTTCGCTTTCAGGACGGTATCGGTTTTTGTTTTTCCGCTTAAGACAACGAGCACGCTTCCATCTGTCTGGTTCGCTAAAATTTGAGCGTCCGCGACAGCTAAGAGCGGAGGAGAATCAAAGATCACCAGACTGAATTGGTCATAGATATCTGATATCAAATCTCCCATTGCTTTCGAGGATAACAGTTCAGCCGGATTCGGCGGCGTCGGTCCGCTTGTCAGCACATATAAGTTATCGATCGGTGTCTTTTGCACCGTTTCACTGAGAGAAGCATTGCCGACCAGCACATTTGTCAGCCCGGTCAAATTTTCAACCTGAAACGTCTGGTTAATTGTCGGTTTTCTTAAATCGGCATCCACCAGCAGCACTTTCTTTTCCTGCTGCTGCGCAAAGACTGCCGCAAGATTCGCTGCACTGAACGATTTTCCTTCACCAGGCACAGAGGAGGTGACGAGAATGGACCGCAAGTTGGTCTGTACGGATGAAAACTCAATGTTTGTCCGAATGGTGCGATATTGTTCCGCAACAATTGATTTATGATGTAAAACGGATATTTGAGCCAAACCTCGCCTTGCTTTCTTTTTTCTAAAGACCACTCACTTCACTCCTCGAAATGTTTTATCCAACCCTGCGATTCCGTTTCTTTTTGACATCAGGGACAGAGCCCAAGCAGGGCAATCCGGTTTTCTCGCTGAGCTGCCGTGCGCTTTTGCACGTATCATCGAGAAAATGCAGAAAAAATGCCAGTGTAATGCCGCCCATCACGGCCGCTCCAAAAGCCATGACCATATTTCTCATCCGGGACGGCTTAATCATTGAGCTTTCAGAAGCCTTCGCCTCTGAAAGAATATGTACGCCTTGCACATTCATTCTTTCATCTACTTCTTTTTCAAACTTGTTCACTAACGTATTTGCAATCTTAGCCGCTCTCTCCGGATTGTGATCCTGAACGGCAACGGTGATGATTTCCGATTCATTTTCACTGCTGGTCATCACTTTTCCTTTCAGCGAGGAAGCCGATTCAGAAAGATGTAACTCCGCCTTGACCTCTTCCATCAAGGCCGTGCTTTTGATAATCGATTGAAACGTGCTGCTGTACTGAAGATTTCTCTGGATGTCACTGAGATTCGAGTTTTCTTCACCGTCTGATTCATGAATCAGCACTTGAGTCGACGCCTGATAAGTCGGTGAAATGACCTTAAATTGGACAAAACCTGTAATAAAGGTGACGCCTATTGTGATGAGCAGAATCAGCACGAATCTATGTCTGACAATTGCGTATAATTCTTTAAAACTCATATTCTCATTCATATATTCATAGCCTTCAGCCTTCTCACGGCTGGCTTCCCGCGCCCCTTTCTGTTAATGATTGGATTATAAAAGAAAACTTTATTATTTAAAAATTGCAAAATAAGCCAATAAGTTCTCTTTAGAGAACAAAATCATGATTTTCCTCTTATTTACTGCACTTCCCTTATTATTTTAAATTTTATAAAGAACGAATAATTCCTTATAATGAACGAAATAACGACAGGAATAGAGGAGAATTTCATATTATGATTGGAAGAATTATCCGCTTGTACCGCAAAAGAAAAGGCTATTCTATTAATCAGCTGGCTATTGAGTCAGGCGTTTCTAAATCTTATTTAAGCAAGATTGAAAGAGGCGTTCATACGAATCCGTCCGTTCAATTTTTGAAAAAAGTATCAGCAACCCTGGATGTCGAATTAACAGAATTATTTGACGCTGAAACGATGATGTATCAAAAAATCAGCGGCGGAGAGGAAGAATGGCGTGTGCATCTTGTTCAAGCTGTTCAAGCTGGAATGGAAAAGGAAGAATTGTTCACTTTTACGAACAAGTTAAAGAAAGGGGAGCCTGAAACCGCCTCCTACCGAAACCGAAAGCTGACAGAATCGAATATAGAAGAGTGGAAAGCGCTGATGGCGGAAGCGAGAGAAATCGGCCTGACGGTTCAGGAAGTCAAATCCTTTTTAAAAACGATGGGAAAATGAATATCGTAGAAGGGCTGAGGTTCGCATCATCAGGACAAATCTGTTTATAATGGGGGAAAAAGGGAGAGAATGCTATGTCTGAATCAATGGTCAAAACGCAATACGGCACAGTGAAAGGCATTTCAAAAAACGGTGTCCACATATGGAAAGGCATCCCCTACGCAAAGCCGCCCGTCGGACAATTGCGGTTTAAAGCACCTGAGCCGCCGGCGGCCTGGGAAGGCGTACTGGACGCAACTGCGTACGGCCGGGTTTGCCCGCAGCCGCCTGATTTACTGTCATATTCATACCCTGAACTCCCCCGCCAGTCTGAGGACTGCCTGTATGTAAATGTATTTGCACCTGACACTCCGGGCAAAAATCGTCCTGTCATGGTGTGGATTCATGGCGGCACATTTTATCTCGGCGCAGGCAGTGAGCCTTTATACGACGGCTCGAACCTGGCAGCTCAGGGAGATGTCATTGTCGTCACTCTGAACTATCGGCTGGGACCATTTGGTTTTTTACATTTATCTTCCATTGATGAAGCGTATTCCAACAACCTTGGACTGCTTGACCAAACCGCGGCTCTGAAATGGGTCAAGGACAATATTTCTGCGTTTGGCGGCGATCCGGAAAATGTAACGGTGTTTGGAGAATCAGCGGGCGGTATGAGCATTGCCGCGCTGCTAGCCATGCCTGCTGCAAAAGGCCTGTTCCAGAAAGCAATCTTAGAAAGCGGCTCTTCCCGAACCATGACAGAAGAAAAAGCGGCAAGCACCGCGCATGCTTTTTTACGAATCCTTGGAATTAACGGTCACCAATTGGACAGGCTGCATACTGTGTCTGCTGAAGATTTGCTTAAAGCCGCCGACCAGCTGCGAAAAACCGAAAATGAAAATATCTTTCAGCTGTTATTCCAGCCTGCCCTTGATCCGAAAACACTGCCTGCTGAGCCGGAGAAAGCCATCGCTGAAGGGGCTGCTGACGGCATTCCGCTGTTAATCGGAACAAATCGTGATGAAGGGTATTTATTTTTTACGCCGGATTCAGAAGTTCACTCTCAGGAAACAATTGATGAAGCGCTTGAGTATCTATTGGGTCAGCCGCTGGCAAAGAAAGCGGCCGATCTGTATCCGCGCTCTCTCGAAAGCCAAATTCATATCATGACGGATTTGCTGTTTTGGCGCCCGGCCGTCGCCTGCGCTTCCGCCCAATCCCGTTACGCACCTGTCTGGATGTACCGATTCGATTGGCACCCGGACAAGCCGCCGTACAATAAAGCGGTTCACGCACTGGAACTGCCGTTTGTGTTCGGCAATCTAAACGGACTGAAACGAATGGTACAAGCAGACATTACGGATGAGGTCAAACAGCTTTCACACACGATACAATCAGCGTGGCTTGCCTTCGCAAAAACAGGAAGTCCAAGCTGCGAAGATGTACAATGGCCGGCTTATACTGAAGACAAACGAGAAACCTTGATTTTGAATTCCAAACTTTCTATTGAGCACGATCCTGATGGTGAGAAGCGGAAAAAACTATTACACTCATAAGGAGAATCACATGGGAAAAACAGGCTGCATGGGTGCCGTCATCGTTGTGGCAGCATGTATCTTCATTTTATCAGCAGTCGTTTATTTACAAGACACCGCCTATTACCAGCCCATCCGCTGGATTGGGATTCTACTGTTTTTTGCGGGAATTGTGATGGTGCCCACATACTCAGCAAAAAGAAAACCCGGTAAAGAGAAGTCATTCTCTCTTTACCGGGTTTTTGTTTTCTTACAATTTCCCTGCGCGAATATCGTCTGTCATTCCTTCATAAGGCGCCTTAGAAATGACTTCCTCATTATCGGCTCCCTCATTTTTCAGAAATGTAATGTCAGCAAATTCGGGCACTACGTATTTGGGATAGGTTTCGTATTTCTCGCGTGATTCCTTCATCAGGTCAATGTGGTCATTTTGGTAGCAGACCGTAATTTCAGGATGTTCATGCACCCATTTTGGGAAGAAAATAATGCCGTGCATCCGTTTTTCATTCGGCATAAAGTTTAATGAAACATCTGTACCTGTCGGCTCTGTCCAAGACACTTTATATACGCCCTCTGTCAGTTTGACAATGTTCACTTCCTGATCCCGAACCCAGCGTCCGGCCACCATTCCGCTATGAATTCTATAATCAATTGTATGGTCATTTTTAATATAAATCTCGTATTCCCAACCGTTTTCGTAAGTATAAATCATGTGGCTTCCGATAAAGTTTTCCATATTTCACACTCTCCTTAGTCTTTTACTCTACTTCATAAATGTCTAATCGAACGTAATCAGGGGTTCTTTCTGCGGAACCGATAAACAAGCGGTCATGCAGCCATTGATAGGTTTCACTGCCTGTCTCAAATGTCGGCACCGTGCGGAAATAAACATGCTCGGTGTCAATCACTTCCCCGGCCGCTGCTCGTGTTCGGAACGGCTCGCTGACTTGCCGTATTCCATTGTTTTCAAGGTAAATCAGCTCATGATCTGCTGTTTCTATGACATATCTGGCAGATAAATCTGTTCTGCCGTCAGCGCGAATGATTTGCGAATCAGCTCCGCCAGGCAAAATACGTCCTTCCACTTCTCCGGTTACTGTTCCCGATCGAATCGGAATCCATCGTCTCAGCCCTAAACCTGTCTCACCAATGGTGATTGGAGGATCAACCTTAATGTCTAGGGAGACGAATTTTTTTAAAACTGGCTTCTTCATAAGCACCACCTGATCTCCAGAAGAAATCATGTAACTATTTACATGTTTACTTTAACACCATTGCGTGAGGCTGTCAAACGATAAGAACACAAAAAAACAAGAGCCGATTACATACAGCCCTTGTTGAATGGTTCATTTTGATAGGTAAGATACGTGCTGACCGTGCTTTTTGCGAGGCAATCAGAGGAATCGATAATCGGGATATCACCGTGAACATGATCTAACACCGTGTTTAAATCTGTGCAAGCCGAAATGATGAGATCCGCTCTTTTACTGATTTCCAAGTATAACTCACGCCATATGTCCTGAGTTTTCTGAACATGATTCGGCTGTTTGATCGCGGCGATGAGCTGATTGACTTCCCGCTGCCAATGTGCCTCATGAATAAACTCATATCCGCCCGCCTTCAGGCCTTTTTGATAAATACAGGATTGTATGGTTGAGTCCGTTCCTAAAACAGACACTTTTTGCGCTGAACCCGGGAGCGCCTTCATCGTTTCCTCAATGATAAGTAACAAAGGAATCGACAATGCTTGCTGGATGTCTTCAAAATAGACATGCGCCGTATTACAAGGAAGAGAAATAAAGTCCGCACCGGTCTTCTCCAGCTTGACGGCCCCATCGATAATCGCTTTTTTCATTTCATTATGATCGATAGGGCGATCGACATAAAAAGGGGTCGGACAGGAATAAATCATCATTTGCGGGTAATCGATATCATGTGAAGCGCCATATAGCTTCTGACAGTAATCAATGACCTTATCTAAAAATGGAGAGGTCGATTTCGGGCCCATTCCAGCTAATATCCCAATCATCAAATTCATTCCTTTCTAATTCGTCCGGACCGCTTCTCCCTCTGTTCCGTCCTGATAAACGATAAAACTTTTCGCAGTATCATCCCCTAACATAAATTCAACTTCAACAGGCAATGATTGCAGAAAGAAACGGGTTTCCGAGGAAGGAAATAATTCAAACCTCATCTGTCCGGTGATTTGCAGATAAAGCCGCTCATTCTCAGCTGTCACCGTTGCAGCGGTACCATCGTGAAAGGAGTAGCTGCCAACATAGCGGCTGTAAATCGCTGTATCAATTTCTTTTTTCTTTTTATCAGCTGGACGTTCAGGGATCTTATAAGGCTGGTCAAATAAAATATTCTCCGCTGCCTTCAGTATCGCTTGTTCATAATCAGCATCCTGTTCCATATTGCTCAAATAGATCAGCGTTTTACGATAATCTATATATCGGATCATCATCGTCGAATAGCCGGGCCACCCTCCGCTATGGCTGACAATCCGCCCTTTTTCAGGACTGTTTTGCAGCACCCAGCCAAATCCGTAGTCAACCGTTTCCCCATTGCTCAGTTGTACAGGAGAAAATACGGCTTCCTTAGAAGCCTTGCTGATCAATTTGTCCTGATATAAAGCCTGATCAAATCGAAATAAATCGCTTGTGACAGAATTCACTGTACCGTCTCCCTGTATTCCATCCAGATACACAACATAGCTCGTTTCCTCAAGGTCATCTGGAAGAACGTACTGGCCGGAATGCACATCATACACATATCCATACGCATAGTCATCGATCTGCTCAGGACGCAGCCTCCTGTTATATACTCTCGTGTTCGCCATACCGACCGGGGTGAAAATATGTTTTTTCAAAAAATCCGCATAGCTCATGCCGGATGCCTTCTCAATCAAAACTGCCAGCAGCACATACCCCGTATTGCTGTACAGCCAGCCTTCATTCGGAGCAAAATAGCAAGGGGGCTGCTCATTCATCAGCATATCCACTACATCCTGATTCACTGCGACCCTGCTTTTATCCCAATTGACAAAAAACCACTCTATATATTCCGGAAGCCCGGATGTATGGTTCAATAAGTGCCGTATCGTAACGCCTTCATATGGAAATCCGGGAATCCAGCGCTCCACTTTATCCTCATAACCAAGCATCCCTTTCTCCTCCAATAAAACAACTGCCAGCGCTGTAAAAGGCTTTGATAGTGATGCCAGCTCAAACAAAGAATTTTCTTGCAAAAGCCGTTTTTCCGGCAAATCCGCATAACCGAAAGCGTGATGGTATAAGATGCCGCCATCCTCTGCAGCTAAAACCGCCCCGTTGAAATGATTTCTTTCGCCTAATGTTTCAAATAAAGTCTTAAGGTCATTCCTTTTATCCTGCTTCATTGTTTCACCTCCCCTTTTTTGTACGATACTGAGCTATTAATGTTTCAATTATTTTGAAAATATGAAAAAAGCTGATCAATCCTCAAACAGGAAAAATCAACTTTAGATTTACACGAATCAAAAATCCCTTTTTACGCAGTCGGAGAAGGAACTCTGGCGGCTGCAAAACGGGTTCTCGGAGTCGCTTGAATGACTCCAGCGGCAGTACTTCTCATTGCAACTGTCACCGTATCTCCGGCGTTTAACTGAAGAATTTCCGTAATGGCTACGACAGCCGGGAGATTCCCTGCTTGAAATGTGTTATTTCCGCCTATCACATCTTGATTCACAAGAAATACGACTTCTAAGTTGAAGTCAACAATCGCATTCGTTTGAAACTCAACTGATGCGTTAAGAGAATATACGCCTGCTGTTCTCGGTGAAAATGTAGATGTGTTGGGGTTATATTCATTCGCCAAATCAAATTCTACATTTTGAAATAAGACTCCACTAGCTGCATTTGCAGCCACTGACAGATTTGTATTGCTGGTGGCTCTGAAAGCGGAAATAGGCTGGTTCGTATTTGCTGTAGCTGGTGCAAAGCCCTGGTTTTGTTGAGCGGATGAGGAATTTCCATTTCTTCCTTGCATGACACTTGGGGATAAAAGAGGTTCCGGCCGATCGTTCCTCTTAATCCATTTAGTTGGCCGTGGCGGCATGACTTTTTCCTCCCTATACATTTTCTATCGCTTCTATCATTTGTTTGCTTTCGCAATACATTATTATATTGATCGTTACAGGCTTTGAAACGGTATCTGCCCGACAAAGCTCAAATACAGAAATAAAAGCAGCTATTCCAAAACAGAATACTGTTTCTATTAAAAGATTTATAAAAAAGATATAAGATCCATTCACACTTAAATTGCCATTACGAGATTCAGCAATGCCAATATCGTTAGGTCGCCCTCTGTTATCTGCGGTCACCATCATAAAAAAGCCGGAAGACAATTCTCCCGGCCTTTCCAGCTTATTTACCTGTTTCCGCAAAACGTTTGAGCCGCTCACCGATTTCGTCACGAACACGCTGAAAGAACGCCCATTTTTCCGCTTCGGATCCTTCCGCTTTTGCAGGGTCATCAAAGCCCCAGTGCTCGCGCTTGACGTGAGGCGGCGTCATCGGGCATTTATCAGCCGCGTCTCCGCAAAGCGTCACGACAAGATCAGCACTATTTAAAATAGCCGGATCGATGATATCTGATGTTTGGCCGGATATGTCGATCCCCGCTTCCTTCATCGCTTTTACAGCATTCGGATTGAGCCCATGCGCTTCAATCCCCGCGCTGTATACATTCCATTCATCTTCTAGATATTGTTTCGCCCAGCCTTCAGCCATTTGGCTGCGGCAGGAGTTGCCCGTGCATAAAAAGTAGATGGTTTTTTTAGGCATGTTTGTTCATCTCCCAACGATTTAGTGAATGATCAATAACCAGATATAAAGGCCGAATAAAGTAATCAGCAGGGTCGGAACCGTCAGGATAATCCCTGTTTTCACGTATGTCCCCCAAGAGATTTTCACTCCTTTTTGGGCGAGAACATGAAGCCATAACAGCGTCGCCAGCGACCCAATCGGCGTGATTTTCGGTCCCAGATCAGAACCGATGACATTTGCATAAATTAAGGCTTCTCTCATTATTCCATGTGTATCTGTACCGGCTATCGCAATAGCATCAATCATGACGGTCGGCATGTTATTCATTATCGATGATAAAATAGCCGCGATAAAACCCATTCCAATGGTTCCCGCCAATAGCCCCTGATCTGCGGCTATCTGTATAAGGCTGGACAGAAGGTCTGTTAAGCCGGCGTTTCTTAACCCGTACACGACGACATACATCCCAATGGAAAAAAACACAATCGCCCACGGTGCCCCTTTGACCACCTGCTTCGTATGAACGGCCGGGCTGTTCTTCGCCATAATAAGAAAGAAAACAGCCACCGCACCAGCGATAAAGGATACGGGGATGGACCATATCTCGCTTACAAAATAACCGATTAATAACATGCCCAGCACAAGCCATGACATACGAAACATGTTTATATCTTTAATGGCGTCAGCCGGTCTCTTCACCTGACTGAGATCATAATGTTTCGGAATCCCTTTTCTGAAAAATAAGTATAAAACGAGTATGCTTGCCGCAAGCGAAAAGAGATTCGGGACAATCATCCGTGCCGCATATTCAATGAACCCGACGTGAAAGAAATCGGCCGACACGATATTGACCAAATTGCTGACCACAAGCGGAAGCGATGTTGTATCAGCGATAAACCCGCTCGCGATAATAAATGGGAACACCAGCTTTTCTTCAAAACGCAAAGCCCGCATCATCGCAAGCACAATTGGCGTTAAAATAAGCGCCGCACCGTCATTGGCAAAAAACGCCGCCACGACAGCGCCTAAAACAGAAATATAAATAAACATACGCAGGCCGCTTCCTTTAGCCGCCTTTGCCATATGCAAAGCAGCCCATTCAAAAAAGCCAATGTGGTCTAAAATGAGCGAGATGAGAATGATCGCCACAAACGCCAGAGTGGCATTCCATACAATGCCCGTAACGTCCGCCACATCCTTCACGCTCACAACCCCCGCAAGCAAAGCCAAAACCGCTCCCCCGCAGGCTGACCAGCCAATAGACAGATGTTTCGGCTGCCAAATAACAAAAATAAGTGTAAGAATAAAGATCATTGCTGCTAAAACCGCTGAACTCAAACGAGAACCTCCTACTTACAAGAAACTTGAGTTTCTTTTTTCTGAATAGACTGCAACACGTCATCATTTGATCTGATGTGACCGAGAATCGATTGAATCAATCCATATTCAGGACAAGCCGAATTAATTGAATAAAACCGCCACTGTCCCTTTTTCTCTTCATTCACAAATCCAGCCTGTTTCAGCTTCCGCAAATGCTGGCTGATAGCTGGCTGGCTCATGTCAAACATCTCGACAAACTGGCAGACACAGTATGTTTTTTCCTCCAGCTTCTTCATGATCAAAAGCCTGGTTTGATCATGAAGAAGCTTCAGGCAGCGACTGATTTCAGTAGATGTCAAGGCATGCTTCATGAAAGCATCAGCTCCCTTCCGCGTTCATTGTATAATCCACTGAATATATAAGTCAATACTTATATAATAGAAGAAATAGGACCTCCGCTTAAAAATTTTTTTTACGGAAATGGCTTTATTTATACTGTCGTTATTGATGAATTTACATTTTTCATCACTTTTGTGTTGTTCGGTTAGGCTTGATAAAAAGGAACTTTATACCCATGCGAAAGCTTGTGATAACCTATAGAAGATGTAAAGAAATAATCAGCCTGATTAGTCCATAAGACCTGTACTCTTAAAATCTTTTTATTCATTTTCTATCAAACAAAAGAGGAAAATAGACCCGTTGAAATAAGGTCCAGTGTCTAATAGAATAATGTCGAAAAGTAAATTACGCAGGTTTGTTACTGATAAAGCAGGCAAGACCTAAAATGTGTTAAGGGCAAAGTGTATTCTTTGGCGTCACCCCTTTACATATTTTAGGTCTTTTTTTATTGCACGTAACCGACTTGCCACTCAACAGGAGGGCTGGAAGAAAGCAGACCGCTAACACAGTACATAAAAAAGGAGACATGAACGATGAACATCAAAAAGTTTGCCAAACAGGCAACAGCATTAACCTTTACAACCGCACTGCTGGCAGGAGGCGCGACTCAAGCGTTTGCGAAAGAAGCAGATCACAAACCGTATAAAGAGACATACGGCATTTCCCATATTACCCGCCACGACATGCTGCAAATCCCTGAACAGCAAAAGAATGAAAAATATCAGGTGCCTGAATTTGACCAATCGAATATTAAAAACATCTCTTCCGCAAAAGGTTTGGACGTGTGGGACAGCTGGCCATTGCAAAACGCGGACGGCACAGTCGCAAACTATCACGGCTATCACATTGTCTTTGCATTAGCCGGAGACCCTAAAAACGCGGATGACACATCAATTTACATGTTCTATCAAAAAGTTGGCGAGACTTCCATTGACAGCTGGAAAAACGCAGGCCGTGTCTTTAAAGACAGTGACAAGTTTGACGCAAATGATCCCATCTTAAAAGATCAAACACAAGAATGGTCAGGATCAGCTACATTTACATCCGATGGCAAAATCCGTTTATTCTACACTGACTTTTCCGGTAAACATTACGGCAAACAAACACTGACAACTGCGCAGGTTAACGTGTCAACTTCAGACAGTTCTCTTACGATTAACGGTGTAGAAGATCACAAATCAATTTTTGACGGGGACGGCAAAACGTATCAAAATGTTCAACAGTTCATTGATGAGGGCAACTATAGTTCAGGCGATAACCATACGCTGAGAGATCCTCACTATGTGGAAGATCACGGCCGCAAATACCTAGTATTTGAAGCAAACACAGGAACTGAAGACGGCTACCAAGGCGAAGAATCTTTATTTAACAAAGCTTATTATGGCAAAAGCTCATCATTCTTCCGTCAAGAAAGTCAAAAACTTCTGCAAAGCGATAAGAAACGCACTGCAGAATTAGCTAACGGCGCACTTGGCATTATTGAGCTTAACGATGACTACACATTGAAGAAAGTCATGAAGCCGCTGATCACGTCTAACACAGTGACTGACGAAATCGAACGTGCAAATGTCTTCAAAATGAACGGCAAATGGTATCTGTTCACTGACTCTAGAGGATCAAAAATGACAATCGACGGCATTACGTCTAACGATATTTACATGCTGGGTTATGTTTCCAACTCCTTAACAGGCCCGTACAAGCCGCTGAACAAAACCGGCCTTGTGCTGAAAATGGATCTTGATCCTAACGATGTGACCTTTACTTACTCACACTTTGCCGTACCGCAAGCTGAAGGTAACAATGTCGTTATTACAAGCTACATGACAAACAGAGGCTTCTATGCAGACAAGCAGGCAACGTTCGCGCCAAGCTTCTTATTGAACATCAAAGGCAAAAAGACATCTGTTGTGAAAAACAGCATCCTTGAACAAGGCCAACTAACAGTTAACAAATAAACGCAAAAGAAAATGCCGATACCCTATTGGCATTTTCTTTTATTTCTTTATTAAAATCTAAAGCGGAGAAACCGAAATGACATATAAAAAAACATGCAAATGGTCAGCGGTATTCCTTATCTTTTTAGGAATCCTTTTGTTTATAGACCTATGGCCAAAAGAGGAACCGGTCAAAAAATCAAAATCAACCCATAAGCCGGACTACCGGGCGGCATATCATTTTACGGCTCCTGACAAATGGAAAAACGACCCACAAAAACCCATCTATTTCGATGGAAAGTATCATTACTATTATCTGTATAACGGGGATTATCCAAACGGCAACGGCACGGAATGGCGGCATGCCGTATCAGAGGATTTGGTGCATTGGACAGATGAAGGCGTGGCGATTCCCAAATACACAAATCCAAACGGCGACATCTGGACCGGATCATTCGTCATCGATAAAGAAAATACAGCCGGCTTTGGCAAAAATGCACTTGTCGCCATTGTGACTCAGCCTTCAGCCAAAGACAAAAAGCAGGAGCAGCATTTATGGTACAGCACAGACAAAGGGAAGACATTTAAGCCCTACACTGCTGATCCCATTATGCCCAATCCGGGGACAAATGATTTCAGAGACCCTAAAGTCATATGGGATGATCAGGATAATAAATGGGTAATGGTCATGGCCGAAGGAACAAAAATCGGCTTTTATGAATCCGATAATTTAAAGGATTGGCAGTACACAAGCGGTTTTATTACGAAGCAGGCAGGCATGATCGAATGCCCCGACCTATACATGATGCGGGCAAGTGACGGGACGACGAAGTGGATTCTCGGCGCAAGCGCAAACGGGAAACCGTGGGGCAAACCCAATACGTACGCCTACTGGACCGGTGGCTTTGACGGAAAAGAATTTTCTGCGGATCAAACCGAACCCCAATGGCTTGATTACGGATTTGACTGGTACGGGGGCGTAACGTTTGAGGACGGGAAAGACACAGATCAATTGAATAAGCGTTACGCGCTGGCTTGGATGAATAATTGGGATTACGCGAATAACACGCCGACCCGAAAAAATGGCTTTAACGGCACAGACTCAATCGTGCGTGAAATCCGGCTCCAGCAGCAGGACGGCACATACAGCCTCGTCTCACAGCCTGTTGAAGCATTGCAGCAGCTTTCCGCTTCCACTGACGAAGTGAAAGAACTGAGTGTCAGCGGCTCCAAAACCCTGTCCATAACAGGCGATACGTATCAGCTGGATATGGATCTTTCTTGGTCAGACATGAAAAACGCCGGCGTCCGGCTGAGAGAATCGGCAGACAAAAAACGCCATATTGATGTCGGCATATTTGCTGAAGGCGGCTATGCGTATGTCAACAGAGCTTTCACAGACCAGCCTGATAAAAGCAAAAGGTTCGTTGAAAGCAAAGCGCCCTATGACAGCAGCAAACAAAATGTGCACTTAAAAATACTCGTTGATAAAACAACGATAGAAGTGTTTGTCGGTGACGGGAAAACCGTTTTTTCAAATGAAGTGTTCCCAAAATCCGAGGATAAAGGCATTACTCTTTTTTCTGAAGGCGGCTCAGCTTCCTTTACAAATATAAAAGTGAAACATTTCGATACGATTCATCAATAAAAACAGATGCAGCGCTTGCTGCATCTGTTTTTATTGTGAGAGCCGAAAGCCATCAGCAGGTGCGTATTGTCTGTTTCATATTGGGCATTGTAAGAAATATAAGGCTTGTTTCTAAGGAGGAAGCGGATGTCTAAACAAGGAAATTTTCAAAAATCGATGTCGCTGTTTGATCTGATTTTGATCGGGATGGGAGCTATCTTTGGATCAGCATGGCTGTTCGCTGTCAGTAATGTCGCTTCAAAAGCAGGACCCTCCGGCGCTTTTTCCTGGATTATGGGAGGAGCCATTATTCTGTTAATCGGACTGGTGTACGCGGAGCTCGGAGCCGCTTTGCCCCGCACTGGAGGCATCATCAGGTATCCGGTTTATTCACACGGCCATCTGGTCGGCTATTTAATTTCATTTGTCACAATTGTCGCTTACACAAGCCTGATTTCGATTGAAGTCACAGCTGTCCGGCAATATGTGGCCTATTGGTTTCCGGGCCTGACCAAAGAGGGCTCTGACTCCCCGACTATCGCAGGCTGGATTTTGCAGTTTGCCTTGCTCTGCTTGTTTTTCCTGCTGAATTATTGGAGCGTCAAAACCTTTGCTAAGGCCAATTTCATTATTTCTATTTTTAAATATATCGTTCCGGTCACGATCATTATTGTGCTGATTTTTCATTTTCAGCCAGGGAACTTATCGGTTGAAGGGTTTGCGCCTTTTGGTTTTACAGGCATACAGGCCGCCATTTCGACCGGGGGTGTCATGTTTGCGTATCTCGGGCTGCACCCTATCGTATCTGTTGCCGGCGAGGTGCAAAACCCGAAGCGTAACATCCCAATCGCATTAATTATCTGTATTATCGTTTCCACCATCATTTATACTATTTTGCAAGTTACCTTTATCGGTGCGATTCCGACAGAAACACTGAAAAACGGTTGGCCGGCAATCGGCCGTGAGTTTTCATTGCCGTTTAAAGATATTGCGGTCATGCTTGGTTTAGGATGGCTTGCAACGCTAGTCATTCTGGATGCGATCCTGTCCCCCGGAGGAAATGGGAATATATTTATGAATACGACGTCTCGTCTCGTTTACGCCTGGGCACGGAACGGCACGTTATTCCGTGTATTTTCAAAGGTCAATCAAGAAACCGGTACCCCCCGGGCGTCTCTATGGCTTTCGTTCGGTCTCTCGATATTCTGGACGCTTCCCTTTCCTTCGTGGAACGCGCTCGTCAATGTTTGTTCTGTTGCCTTAATCCTTTCTTATGCGATTGCGCCGATTTCTTCAGCCGCACTGAGAGTAAATGCGAAGGACTTAAACAGGCCATTTTATTTAAAAGGAATGAGCATTATCGGGCCGCTTTCATTTATATTTACGGCGTTTATTGTGTACTGGTCAGGATGGACAACCGTTTCCTGGCTTCTCGGCTCACAGCTCGTCATGTTTTTGATCTATCTCTGCTTCAGCAAATACGCGCCTAAAGAAGATGTAAGCCTTGCCCAGCAGCTGAAATCAGCCTGGTGGCTCGTCGGATTTTATGTCATGATGCTGATTTTTTCCTATATCGGCTCTTTCGGGCATGGCCTAGGCTTGATCAGCAATCCCATCGATCTCATTTTGGTTGCTGTCGGCTCGCTTGCGATTTATTATTGGGCAAAGTATACCGGGCTCCCGAAAGCCGCGATTGATTATGATAAATAAAGAAGCAGGAGTTTCTCTTGCTTCTTTTTTCGCTTTACAAACGCCATCACTCAAGATAAAATGAATGATAGTCAGTCATTACAGGAGGTGTTCCTCATGCCAAAACAAACATCAGGAAAATATGAAAAGATTCTGCAGGCGGCGATTGAAGTCATTTCTGAAAAGGGACTCGATAAGGCCTCCATCTCAGATATCGTAAAAAAAGCCGGGACTGCCCAAGGAACGTTTTATTTATATTTTTCATCCAAAAATGCTTTGATTCCGGCCATAGCGGAAAACCTTCTCACTCACACGCTAGAGCAAATCAAAGGAAGACTGAATGGCGAGGAAGATTTTTGGACCGTCTTACAAACCTTAATTGATGAGACGTTTCACATCACAGAGCGCCATAAAGATATTATTGTCCTCTGCTACTCGGGGCTTGCCATCGACCATTCCATGGAAAAATGGGAGACCATTTATCAGCCTTATTATTCCTGGCTGGAGAACATCATTAATATGGCGGTTGAAAACCAAGATGTGATTGAAGGCATCAATGCAAAGTGGACGGCAAGAACCATCATCAATTTAGTTGAGAACACAGCAGAACGGTTTTATATCGGGTTTGAACAAGATGAAAATCTTGAAGTATCTAAAAAAGAAATTTTTACATTCTTAAAACGGAGCTTAGGTAAAGCTTAAAAAATGACTGGGTGACACCGCTCATTTTTTAATATCTAAAAATGACTGACGTTCATTCATAAAAAGAGGTGTTTATGTTGTATTGGATGCTTGTTTTAATAGCAGGGCTTCTAGAAGTGGTTTGGGCCTCCTCCCTCAAACATGCGGATACGCTTTTTGATTGGATCATCGTATTTCTATTAATAGCGATAAGCTTCATACTGTTAATCCGCTCTTATCGAAAAATCCCTATGGCCGCAGCGTATACTGTATTTGTCGGAATTGGAACGGTCGGAACCTACATGACCGGGATCTACTTAGGCGAATCCTTCTCAGCAGCCCAAATCTTCTTTTTAATGCTGCTGCTAGCCGGCATTTTAGGAATGAAGCTTTTCACAAAAGAAAGTAAAACTCAGCCGAGAGGTGAAAAATAATGGCGTGGTTTTTATTATTCATTGCGGGTATAGAAGAAATTATAGCTGCGATCGCCATGAAATATATAGACGGCACAAAGAAAAAATGGCCATTTATTGTGATGACTGCCGGATTTGCTTTATCTTTTTACTGCCTTTCACAGGCCATGCAAATCCTGCCATCCGGTGTTGCTTATGCCGTTTGGACCGGTATAGGCAGCATAGGTGTAACAGCAGTCAGCCTGATTTGGTTTAAGGAACGGTTTCAGCTTTCTCAGCTGATTTCTCTTTGCCTGATCCTTGCCGGTGTCATCGGCCTGCGTCTTACGTCTTAATCATAAAAGGGCATATACAGATAGCTGTATATGCCTTTTATCTTTTACTCATCATCTTGATGTTTATGAAGGTGAAGCGGCGGCGGGATCAGCCAGCCCTTGTTTTTCAGCAGCCTTAAGTATTTTGCTCCTGTTGCTGCCTTGCTCATATGAAATTGCCCAAACATCATGGCAATGTCTTCGCGGATCGACTGCCCCATAATTTTGCTGCATGTCACAAGACCCGCAGCATTCTGCGCCGCTGCAGATGCGGCCACATCCGGATCGAGAAACCGCGCGCCCGGCGGAATCTCGTGAAGATCTGCGTCCGGCGGCTCAGGAGAAGCAGGTGGAAGCGCCACGCCGTTTTCTTTCAGAATATTGCTGACCTGTTTGATTTCATCTTGACACTTCTCAATGGACTCATGAAGCAGCTTCTTTAAGTCGGCATCACCAACATGATGCAATAACATCTGAAAATTGCCGATCATTTTATTTCCCGCCATCACATAACTCCACAAGCTGAATACCTCACCATAATGCATCGGTTCTTCTTGCGGATTACCGCTTAAAATTCCCATTGTCATCCTCCTTAGCAAATTCAATACTGTTCATTTACCTACGATGCCCTGCAGGGGGAAAATTATGTATTTGCGAGAATGTTTTCTTGTACAACACAAAAAAGACAAGAGCGGCAATCGCCAAACCCTTGTCTTTCCTGTTGTTCTATTGGACGCGCTCGAAGGGATTCGAACCCCCGACAGACGTGGTACCGGAAACCACCGCTCTATCCAACTGAGCTACGAGCGCATATTGACATATTTTCACTGCGTGATGATAACGTCAGCATAACTCATTATACGGCATTTCAGCTAAAATAACAACCCTCTTTTTGAAAGGGCTGTTTTTTTAAGAAGACACATCATCTTCTTTCAGAACCTCACATACGATGGTTTGAACCGTTGTATTTTTGGGGAAAATGGGAAAAAGAGAAGAGTTTGCATGTCAAGCCAGCTTTTTGTTTGACCTTTATTGACCAAAAATGTATCATGTAACTACATACTTACCTAAAAGGTGAAGGAGGAGCATTATGAATTTAATACCTACAGTCATTGAACAAACGAACCGCGGGGAAAGAGCGTATGACATTTATTCTCGTTTATTAAAGGATCGTATCATCATGCTTGGATCTGCGATTGATGACAACGTTGCGAACTCCATCGTGTCACAGCTTTTATTCTTAGAAGCAGAAGACCCTGAAAAAGATATTTCTATTTACATCAACAGCCCGGGCGGCTCTATCACAGCCGGTATGGCGATTTATGATACCATGCAGTTTATTAAGCCAAAGGTATCTACAATTTGTATCGGTATGGCTGCATCAATGGGTGCGTTCCTGCTTGCTGCCGGAGAAAAAGGCAAACGCTATGCGCTTCCTAACAGTGAAGTTATGATTCACCAGCCACTTGGCGGAGCGCAAGGTCAGGCAACAGAAATTGAAATTGCTGCGAAACGCATTCTCTTGCTTCGCGACAAATTAAACAAAGTGCTTGCTGAACGCACAGGCCAGCCGCTTGAAGTCATTGAGCGCGATACTGACCGCGATAACTTCAAATCAGCCGAAGAAGCAATGGAATACGGCTTGATTGATAAGGTTTTGACACGCAACACAGAAGAGCAAAAGTAATACTGCGACCTGCAAGAGACATGTCTCTTGCAGGTTTTTTCATGCTAAAGGAATTTACATACTGACAAGTGAACATACATACAAAATATCGGAAATGCAGCCCCTTTCTCCTCCTTTCACTTTTGAACAATGTTTATTCTATACGACTTCCACTCTTCATTGAGCACATCAAACGACAAATCGCAAGTTTGCCTGACAATCAAATCAGCATCATGCATTGATTGTTCATGACCGACTCCAACCGCAAACATCCCGGCAGATTTAATGGCGGCGATACCCGCTTCAGCGTCTTCTATTGCCGCACAGTCAGCCGGAGAGACGCCAAGCAGCGCTGCGGCGGTTAAAAATATCTCAGGATCAGGTTTCCCGTTCGCAAGAGCCGTTGGATTAACAATCGCATGAAAATCGTTAATAATCTCTAAACGTTTTAAAACCTCGGGGGCGTTGCGGCTTGAAGATGCTAACCCAATTTTTATCTTTTCGCCTTTTAATTCACAAAGAAGCCTGCCGATTCCAGGCAAAAGATCTTCCGGCGTCAATTTGCTGATCAACGTTTGATAATATTTGTTTTTTTGATGCAGGAGATCTTGCTTCTCCGCATTTGTATACTTTGCTTCTGCACCGCTCCTGATCAGTATGTTTTCAAGCGACTTTTCTCTGCTGATTCCTTTGAGGCTTTCATTCACACTTCGGTCAAAGGGAATACCGATTTGTTCTGCGATGTGCCTCCAAGCGAGAAAATGATATTCAGCAGTATCTGTTATCACTCCGTCTAAATCAAAAATGACTGCTTTCATATGCTGATGCCCATCACAGCTTCATAAGGTGCGAGGCAAATGCTCTTCAAGTCAGCCCGCTCCTCCGAATAGTTGGAAATGAGCACTTTCCAACGCTCATGAATCAGTTCCTGAGGTAATTCGAACAGCGCCTTGTCTTCCGACAAATTCACAACGACGAGAAGCTTTTCCCCTTGATATTCACGGATATAAGAGAAGATTTGCGGGTCATCCTCCAGCAGCAGCTGATAATCTCCATCTATCAAGATCTTATATTGCTTCCGCAATTGAATGAGCTTCTGGTAATAGTAGAAAATCGAATCTAGATCGTCCAAGGACTCCTTCACATTGATTTCATGATAGCGGGAATTTACCGCTATCCAAGGATCTCCAACTGTAAATCCCGCATGTTTTCTGGCATCCCATTGCATCGGTGTTCTCGCGTGATCCCTTCCTTTTTTCGTTACAGCTTTTAGAAAATCTTTTTCTGACATCGTTTTGTTTTCAACGACTAATTCACGATATGCATTTTTTATTTCAAGATCGTCATACATTTCCAGCGGCATATCACTGTTGACCATCCCGATTTCTTCTCCTTGGTAAATAAACGGGGTTCCTTTCATCCCGTGAAGCACCGTTGCAAATGCCTTTGCACACAGCTTTCGCAGCTCGCCGTCATTGCCCCAGCGGGATATGACCCTTGGCTGATCATGGTTTTCAAAATACAGGGTATTCCAGCCGACATTCATTAACGCGTTCTGCCACCTTGTCATTGTCTTTTTTAAAGCGATCAGATCAAACGGCTTGATCTGCCATTTCCCATTTGGCGAATGTGGTTCCGTATCAATATCCATATGTTCAAACGTAAAGATCATATTCAGCTCATGTCTGCTTTCATCCGTATACTTTTTCGCCTCTTCTGTATCGGAACCGTTTGCCTCTCCCACTGTCATGCAATCGTAATGAGACAGCACTTCCCGGTTCATCTCTTGAATAAACTCATGCAGGCGGGGACCGTTTGAATGATAGCGGCCGACGATATAGCGGCGGCTGTCATCTGTTTCGTAGTCCGGAAAATCGATGTATTTCGAAATGGAGCCGATCACATCCATGCGCCAGCCGTCAACGCCTTTATCCATCCAGAACCTCATCAAATCATAAACTTCCCGGCGTACCGCTTCATTTTCCCAGTTTAAATCAGGCTGCTTTTTCGAAAAGTAGTGCAAATAATACTGCCCTGTTCCTTCATCAAATGTCCACGCCGGCCCCGAGAAGATCGACCCCCAATTGTTCGGCTCTGAGCCGTCCGGTTTTGGATCTTTCCAAAAATAATAATCCCGGTAAGGATTGTCCATTGACTTGCGGCTTTCAGCAAACCAGGCATGCTCATCTGACGTGTGGTTCACGACCAAATCCATGATGATTTTCATTCCGCGCTGATGCACTTCATCAATTAACTGAAACATATCTTCATTTGTCCCAAATTTTCCGTACATGTTTCTGTAGTCGCTGATGTCATAGCCGTTATCATCCTGCGGGGAATCAAACACCGGGGAGAGCCAGATCACATCCGCCCCGAGATGTTTGATGTAATCCAGCTTTTGAATCACGCCTTGCAAATCCCCGAATCCATCTCCATTGGAATCATAAAAACTGCGCGGGTAAATTTGATAAACAACAGCTTCTTTCCACCATTCACTCATCAGGCGTTCTCCTTTCATATCGCTCATTTAGCACAACCGGCTCCTCATAAACTTTCATGTGCAGCGGCTCGCCTTTTAAAATTTCAAAGATGGCGCTTTTTTCGTCAACCGTAACATTGATTAAGCGGTGTCGATAATTGATTTTGAACGAATATCCATCCCAATCTTTCGGCAAAAACGGAGCAAATGACAGCGTCTCATTCGTGACGCGCATGCCGGCAAAGCCCTGAACGATCGCGAGCCAGCTCCCCGTCATTGATGTAATATGCAGGCCTTCTTCCGTGTCATGATTGTAATTGTCAAGATCAAGCCTTGCTGTACGCTTACATAATTCAAGCGCTTTCTTTTCCATCTTAAGTTCGGCTGCGAGAACCGCATGGACAGAGGGCGACAGGCTTGATTCATGAACAGTCATTGGTTCATAAAATTCAAAGTTTCGCCGTTTTTCTTCCATTGTAAAACGGTCATGAAAAAGATAAATGCCTTGAAGCACATCTGCCTGCTTAATAAAATTCGAGCGGAGAATCTTGTCCCAAGACCAATTCTGATAAAGGGGCCGCTCAGCTGGATCTAATTTATCCGCTGATTGCAGGTCTTTATCCAAGAATGTGTCATGCTGAATGAAAATTTGCAGGTCTTCACTATACGGATAGTACATGTGCTGAATGATATTTCGCCAGACCTTCAGTTCTTCTTCCTGCACATCAAGCAGGCGGTGTTTTTCCGCTGAAATCCTTTCGAGATTTTCTAATGTGTACTCCAACGTCCAAGCCGCAATGACATTTGTATACCAATTGTTGTTGACATTGTTTTCGTATTCATTCGGTCCTGTGACGCCGTGGATCATATATTTGTTTTTTCGTTTTGAGAAGTGAACGCGGTCCGCCCAAAACCTGCTGACACCAACAAGAACGTCTATCCCGTATTCTTTCATATAGTCGTTGTCGCCTGTATATTGGATATAATTATAGATCGCATAGCAAATCGCGCCATTGCGGTGAATTTCTTCAAAGGTGATCTCCCATTCGTTGTGGCATTCATCACCTGTGAACGTCACCATCGGGTAAAGTGCCCCCTTCAATCCCAATTTAGCGGCATTTCGTTTGGCAGCCTCCAGATGGTGATAACGGTATAAAAGCAGGTGTTTCGTCACTTCCGGATCGGCAGCAGCCAAATACATCGGCACGGCATATGCCTCAGTATCCCAATATGCGGCGCCTCCGTATTTTTCGCCTGTAAATCCTTTCGGCCCGATATTCAAACGGGCATCGCCCCCGTAGTATGTCGAGAATAACTGAAAGATATTGTAGCGGATTCCTTGCTGAAGTTCCTCATCTCCTTTAATCTCTATGTCTGCTTTTGCCCATCTTTCCTTCCATTGATCAGTGTGCCTTTGTCTTGCTTCATCATATCCGTTCTCTAGAACATCCGCCAAAAGCTCCTTGCCTTTCGATAAAAGCTCTTCCTCCCGAACATCACGGGAAGTCGTGACAATAATAAACTTTTTCAAAGAAGCCTTCGTTTGGTAGCTGTAGCGATTCTCAGCATACATGCCAGCTGTTTGAAAGCTTTCACTGACAAAGCCTTCTGTCACGTTTGCCATTGCTGCCGAAACAGTAAAACGCGGTGTTCCAAATGGATTTTCAATCGTTTTTGTGATGACATGGCCGCGGTGAGAATCAGCCCCTTTCGCTTCTTCCTGCCAAAATTGTTCCTGGTAGTTAGAATCTTCATTTGCGACATTTCCGTCCAGGTAAGGAACAAGCGTAATGACAGCATCTCCCGTAAGGCACTCCGCTTCGTAATGAATTGCACAAAGCTCTTTAACGGCAAGGCTAAGAAATCGCTCAGATCTGATTCTGACGGTTTTATCCTGAATGCGGGCAACAGCGCTACGCCGCAGAATCCCCTCTTTCATATTAAGTTCTAACTCAAATGATTCGATTTGGTTTTGATAGAGATCGACTTTTTCACCATCAATATATAAGTCTATGCCAATAAAATTCATCGCATTGATCACTTTGCCGAAATACTCCGGATACCCGTTTTTCCACCAGCCTACCCGCGTTTTGTCAGGGAACCACACGCCTGCGATATATGTGCCTTGATGGCTGTCACCTGAATAGCCTTCTTCAAAATTCCCTCTGACACCCATATAGCCGTTGGCAAGAGAAGTCAGGCTTTCCTGCAGCCGCATATGTTCCTTTTGAAAATGATTTGTTTTGATTTGCCATTCATCAATCTCGAATAACCGCTGATTTATCATAATTTCCTCCTGAATGTAAGTTTCCATTATAACGGCGGGTTTTGGTCAAATATCTAAATGCAAAAGAGATCATCAAAGTGACGCCACAAGAATGGATCATCAATACAGTGATCAAGTCAAAATGAACCATGCCGACAGCAGCTGCCACAAAGGCTGGCAGTGCTGATGCGCAAATCGCTATAGATGCCGCTTCCTTAACTGACGCAATTGAGATCATGTTTGATAATTTTGTGATCCACATGCCTCCCGCAAGAACAGCCGTCAAAAAAAACTGGATCATAAAAATCACCGCATATGCCAGCATCATGATCATCGGCTTATACTGTGACAGCCACCATTTATTGATAAAACGCTCTACATCATGGGTGTTTGGATTCTTAAGCTTAGCGTCCATTTTCGCATAGCGAACAGAAAACCCCGCCCCATTTTGATCGGTGATGATCAGATGATCAGACTGAAATATAATTGCGTTATCATATCCAGCCACTTTCAAACGTCCATTTTCACCGCTCGTCTTAAACTCATGCTTCATATCAACCGCCAGCAAATTCTGTCCATCTTCAATCCGATCAGAGCTTTTCCCGCCTGTCAATTTTCCGTTTTTGATTTGAAAGCCTTGTAATTGATCAGCAAATCGATCATTGACCTTTTGAATAGCTGACGGCATGAAGGATTGAACGTTAAAGCGATCCATTTTCATAAACGAAACCGTCAACGGCGCCATCAAACACGCAGTTAAAAACATAAAGAGAAAAGAGAGCTGCAGCCAGCTGAATGTATTCCTATAACGGCAAACACCTGACGGAGATGCGGCCGCTTTCAGGCAGCGAATCATAAAGTTTTCATTTTGCAGATTCTTCATCGAACTACCCCTTTGTTCCGCCGGCTGTCAGCCCGGACACAAAGTTCTTTTGGAGAAAAAAGAACAAGATGCATATCGGCAGTGCGGCAAGTATCGCTCCGGCCGCAAACAGGGCGACTTTTTGCTGTTGCGGGTTTGAAATGAATGATTGCAGCCCCACAGCGATGGTCAGCCTTTCCGGTGCGCGAAGCAAAAACTTCGCCAGCAAATAGTCGCCAAACGGGGCCATAAAAGCCCAAAGCGCTTGTACCGCAAGCATCGGCTTAACAAGCGGCAAAACAATTGATGCGAAAATCCTCAGATGTCCCGCACCATCAATTCGCGCTGCTTCATCAATTTCTCTCGGCACAGTATCAAAATAACCTTTCATCAGCCACGTGTTCATCGGAATTCCGCCGCCGATATAAATTGCTGTCAAAAACCAGTATTGATCGAGGGCGCCTATCAGCATGGCCAGGACGTAAAAAGCAGTCAGCGCTGCCATCGCCGGCACCATTTGAATGATTAAAAAGAATACCAGGCTCTTTTTTCTGCCTGCAAACCGATACCGGCTGTACGTATACCCGGCGAGTGTCACAATCGTAACCTGTAATACCATGACCGATAGCGCAATGACAATTGTATTGCTGTACCAATGAAGATAAAGCGTCTCGTCAAATAACCGCTTAAAATGGTCCAAAGTCCAAGAACCCGAAAAATCAAGCTGAAAAGCCGCCACATTCCCCACACGGAAAGCGGATGTTGCCGTAATCAGCAGCGGATATAGAATGACGATACTTAACAGCGTCAAAAATAAATAAGTACAGATTCTATTAAGCATTCTGGCAGTTCTCGCGTTCACCTACATAACCTCCTCATTGCCAAAGGCATTCGATTTTTTAAAAGCAATCAGAGAAATTCCTATGACAATGAAAGAAATTAACAATGTAACAGCCGCCGCAACAGAATATTGCGGTGATGTGCCTGTTGTCAGTTTATAAATCCAAGAGATTAAAATATCGGTCGACCCGGCGCCTGCTCCCGCGCTGCCCGGTCCTCCCTCATTAAATAAGTAGATGATCGAGAAATTATTAAAATTAAATGTATACTGGGTAATCATCACAGGCGCTGTCGCAAATAAAATCATCGGGAATGTAATATGTTGAAAACGCTGAAAAAAAGTGGTCCCGTCAATCTTTGCCGCTTCATACAGTTCACCTGGAATCGCCTGAAGCACGCCCGTTACCATGACATAAATATAAGGAAAACCGAGCCAGGTCTGAATCATAATGAGAGCCGTTTTCGTCCAGAAAGGATCGGTCTTCCACGCGATCGACGGCAGCTCTACAAACGGCAGGTGATTTAATAATGGAATCACCTGTGCATTCATCGCCCCTACGCTGTCGTTAAACATGTTGGAAAAACTCATGATTGTAATAAAAGCCGGAACAGCCCACGGAAATAAGAAGATCATTCGATATATCCGCTTGCCTTTTATAAAATCCTGATTGACGAAAAGAGCCGTCACAATACCCAAAATGATTTGCAGCGTTGTCGCACAGATTGTCCAGATGATTGTCCAGCCCAGTACATTCACAAATGTTTCACGATAGGAGCCAAGGAGAAAAATATTCAAGAAATTCTTAAAACCGACCCAGTCAATCAGACTATTAGGCGGAATATGATAAAAATCATAGTTTGTTAATGCAACAAACAGAGTCACCAAAACCGGAAAAATAATCACAAACACCATCATGATATATGCCGGCAGTGTAAATAAATATGGAAACCCTTTATCTCCTGCATGACAGATCATGTCCCTGGCTGTTGTATTGACCTTCAAACCCGCCGCTTTCATAGCGGCGGTCTTACGCGAATCATAAATATTAAAGATATAGAACATGAGGAACATCAGCGTCACGATCAATTGCAGTGTGCCTTCAATCAGCATAAACAGTGAGTGGTCTTTACCGGGAACACTCCCCAATGTAATCAATCCGGTTAGCGCCTGAATACCGAAAACGCATAATTCAAGAACAAACAAACCTGTGATGACCAGAAACAAGATCCCCTTTGAAAACTGATGATTCGCAAATTGCCCAAGCCCTGGAATGATCGATAAAAGCCCTGCCTTTCGTTTTTGCTTTGCATGTGTGTGGTGTTGATTCATTTTTTTCGCCCTCTATTCTTCCGGACGCTACCCCGCCGTTTTATTTCACATACTTTTCTTTTATATTTTCCTTCATGACGTTTACAGCATCATCCGCTGATTGTTGTGCTGCTTTTTTTCCTGTAGCTGCATCAAAAATCAAACTTTCCGCTCCTGTCCATACCTCAGCCATTTCCGGAATATTCGGAGTTGGTGTCGCTGTTTCATATTGTGTAATCACAGCTGACGTCAGCTCATTTTTTTGCTCATCCGCTTTCTTCCTTGCAGCTGTGTTGGCCGGAACTTCGTTTGTATCGTCATAAAAAACGTAGGCATTGGCATCATTTGTAGCATACTCAAGCCACTTTTCAGCCAGTTCGGGTTCTTTTGTATATTTTGAAGCAACCCAGCCCTTGCCGCCGGCAAAAGGGGCGTATTCTTCTCCGTTTGGCAATGTCGGAATAGGAGCCGCTCCGTAGTTCAATTTAGCCTCTTTATAGTTGGCAGCTGACCAAGGTCCGCCGATGATAGCAGCCGCTTTGCCATCTAAAAACATCTGCTGAATAAAATCATCTGCGCTTGAATTGTCTTGCATGCCTTTTGGCCAATAGGTTTTAAACCATGTCTCCGCATATTTCACAGCTTCTACTGCCCCTTTATTGTTCAGGCCGATATCCCCGGAATCTGTGCCGTTTTTCCCAAACACGTATCCGCCGTAACCCGCCAATAAACCGTATGACATATAAAAGTCAGTCCATTTCGCTAAAAATCCGGTTGATTTTCCTTTTTCTGAAGCAAACGCAAAGCGGGAATCCTTTGCTAATTTTTCAAGGTCTTTAAATGTTTTTGGTGCTGTTTTTAAAAGATCCTTGTTGTAGTATAAAACAAGTGTTTCAATGACCAGCGGCATTCCATACACCTTACCGTCAACCGTCACCTGCTGCATTTCTTTATCGCCGAAACTTTTTGTATGAGATGGCTTAATGTCTAGCAAATGTCCCTGCTGGCCCAAACCGCCGATCCGGTCGTATGCTGCAAGCATCACATCAGGTGCATTCCCCGCCGGACCATCGAGAGGAAGCGCTTCCAATTGATCGAACATTTGCTTTTCAACAATTTTTATTGTGACATCATTCTCTTTTTCAAACTTTGCTTTGATGCTTTCAATGTATTCTTTATAGGTTTCTTCAACAGACACAGTCAGTACCTTTTTGCCGTCAGAGCTTGCCAGATCTTTTGAACTTGAGCAGGCGGCAAGACCGAATGTCAGGACTGATGCTGCCAATAAGGCGAAGGCCTTTTTAAAAACTACCATCTCTTTTCCCCCTTCTATTTCGAATCTATAACAATTGTATGGCTCTGCAGAAAGCGGTTACAACATCTTTCGATTTGTTACCGATAACAGAATTTAACCAGGGGCGGCAGCACCCAAAATAAAAAATTCTCCCGGCTGAATGGCAATCACATCGCTATGATGAAGCGGCTGCTCTGTCCATACATCGTAGATTTTCTTATTTCTTTCAATATTCAAATCTTGCAAACTGACATGTCGAGCCGCGTCCCCTTGATTAAAGAAATAAATCAGTTTTTTTTCATCAAGAGTCCGTGAAAAACGAATAAAATTGTTTTGGTCATCCAGCAGATTCCACTCAAGAGTTCCTTCAGTTAATACAGTGCTTTCCTGTTTGCGTAAAGCAATTAACCGTTTCATAAATGTGTGCATCTCTTGGTTTTGCTTCTCTTTGTCCCAAACCATACATTTCCGGCATAACGGATCATTTTCGCCGTCCAGCCCGATTTCCGTTCCGTAATAGATGCATGGTGAACCTGTCTGGGCAAACATAAAGGCCAGCAAAGCGCGTGCTTTTTTCTCGTCATTTCGGCATCTGGTCAAAAGGCGTTTTGTGTCATGGCTGTCCAGTAAATTAAACATCACCTCATTGACCTGCTTCATCCCATTCATCAAATGTGCATTTAACCGGTGGGCCATACGCGAGGCTGGAATCGCCCGGTCAGCAAAATATTCAATCATAGGCTCTGTAAAAGGATAGTTCATCACCGCATGAAATTCATCTCCTCTTAGCCAAGGTTCGGAAGAATGCCAGATTTCTCCCAAAATATAAATATCAGGCTTTTCTGCTGATACGGCTTGCTTGAATGTCTTCCAAAAAGCGTGATCCACTTCATTTGCCACGTCCAAACGCCAGCCGTCAATGTCAAATTCGCGAATCCAATACAAAGCAATATCAAGCAAATATCTCTGTACCTCGGGATTAGCCGTATGTAACTTCGGCATATCGGGAGTAAACGCAAATGTATCATAATTGCCTTCTGTGACAGGAAAAGAGTGAATATGGAACCAGTCTTTATAGCGGGATTGAGCTCCGTTTTTCACGACATCCTGCCACTGTGGAGAAGCACTGCCTATATGATTAAAAACAGCATCAAGCATAATTCTCATCCCCCGCTGATGAATCTGGCTGACCAATGTGCGAAAAAGCTCCGGATCTCCAAAATGCGGATCAATGGAATAGTAATCCAGCGTGTCGTATTTATGATTAGAAGGCGCGGAAAAAATCGGAGTTAAATAAATTCCGTTCACCCCTAAATCCTCTACATAATCAAGCTTGTCAACAATTCCTTGCAAATCTCCTCCAAAAAAATCATTGACGTCCGGATCCTTGCTCCCCCACGGCAATACATTTTCCGGCGATAAATCTTCTCTACCATTAGCAAAACGCTCCGGAAAAATTTGATACCAAACCGTTGATTTGGCCCACTCAGGCGCTTGGAATGTATCGGTCTCATGAACAAATGGAAGTTTAAAATAATAATGTATCGTCTCCAGCGTTTTTTCGTTATAAGGGCATACACCTGAGCTTCCGAAAAAGATGTCTTCATGATGGTCTGTTACAACAAACGCATATTGCAAACGCCTGAATGGCGGCACCACTTCAGCAAACCAATAATCATGCATGTCCGTTGCGGCGATTTTCCTCATCGGATGCTCGTTTGCCGCCCACCTGCCATCGTTGTACTCATAAGGATCGCCCCAAATCAATCGAATGTGATCGGCATCACCTTTTTTCGTCCGAATCTTGATATGCACTGTCCGCCCGTCATAAGAATAAGCATCAGAACTGAATGGCTGATGATGAATCGCTGCATATTCCATCATGTCTCCCCCTTTGATTTCCGTTTTAAACCGGTTCAATTTTGAAAGTATCATGATGAAATCGCAGGAACAATCCTTTTTGCCTTGTTATCGATAACAGAATAAGGCTCTTACAGAGTCGATTCACGCACGATTAACTCCGGCTCAAAAAATAGATGTCCTTGGGGAGCACCGCCTTCATTCATTTTTTTCAGCAGCATTCTCGCACAGGCCTCACCCATTTCAACTACTGGCTGTCTGACTGTAGTCAACCGGGGCGAGGAGATGCGATCAAGAAAAACACCGTCATTCCCGGTAACCGCAACGTCTTCCGGAATTCGTTTTCCAAGCGATTGCGCCGCACGAATGACGCCGAGCGCGATTCGATCGGATGCGCAGACAAACGCTGCCTGTTTGTCCATGGATTTCAGTACTTCTCTTGCAAGGCATTCACTTTTCTTAGAACTGTTATCGATCCGAAACATATTCGTTTTGTTAAAGCTTTCATTCATCGCACGAATATACCCCTGTTCTCTTGAGCGTTCGAAAGGCTCATCTAAATCAATGCCAAAAAAGACAACTTCCCGCTCGCCCAGTCCCATGACATGGCGTGTTGCCATAAAAGTGCCTTTTTCGTTATTCACATCGATAAAGTCAAAGCCCATTTCATTTTGCCCAAATACGACTAGCGGTTTTTCAAAAGCTTTGATCACACCTTCAAAATCGGACTTTCTCAAGCCAGTGGCAATAATACCGTCGCATTGCCCAATATTAAGAGAATTTCTTGTCACAAGCTGCAAAGCATAATGGCGGCGATCCAGCTCCCGGCTGATTCCGGTCAACAAGTTCATGTAATACGGCTCTGTCGTATCCATTTCCTCGAGAATCAACAGTTTGACAACCTGTGTTCTGTTTTGCACGAGCGCTCTTGCCGCATAATTAGGGATGTAATTCAGCTCTTTCATCGCGGAATGAACGAGCTTTTTTAATTCGTCTGTCACCGTCTCAGGATGATTGATCACTCGTGATACCGTCATTTTCGAAACATTTGCTTTTTTCGCCACATCTGACAATGTTGCCATTTTCATCCCCTCCTCACCTGTGCTTATTACGCCTATCCAAACTAGTGAAAAAGTCCTTTATTATAGTAAATTATACTATGTAACCATAAAGAAACTAAAAAAGAGATTTCCTACAGGAAACCTCACATTGTAATAATCAGCTTTGATTGCTCACTAAATTTCTGTCCACTTTTTCTCTAAAATCGGATATGAGTAGTTCTTCATTTGCTCAATTAACTCATCGGGCCGTGAAGAGCTATGGATCAGTTTAAGATGAGAGTCGTTAGAAAATCCTTCTTGAATGCTGTATTTGATCATTTTCATCATCGGTTCAAAATATCCGTTGACATTATACAGTCCGATCGGCTTTTGATGAATGCCGATCTGCGCCCAGCAAAGCACTTCAAATAATTCTTCATATGTACCGAAACCGCCAGGCATGGCGATATAGCCGTCAGCCAGTTCGCTCATTTTTGCCTTTCGTTCATGCATGCCGTTGACTTCAATCAGCTCTGTCAGATTTTGATGGACAACCTCTCCGCTGAACAGGCCGCTCGGCATCACTCCAATTGCAGTGCCGCCGTTTTCCATTAACGCATCGGCAATCGCGCCCATCAAACCTACTCGAGAGCCCCCGTATACCAGGCCGATTCCCTGCTCTGCCATATACACGCCAAGCTCCGTCGCTTTTCTTTTATACGCTTCATTTCCCCCCGGGTTTGAGCCCGCAAATACACAAATTGTTTTCATCTTGTCATCTCCGCATCTATATATCGTGTTAACATTCAAAAAAACACACTATATATTGTCCCACCTTCATGTGATAATATCAATATGAAATACATAAAGAATGCAGGAGTGATGATGTTGCAGCTGGCAGATGCTGAAAAATGGATGAAAGAGTTTTACGAAAAAAGGGGCTGGACGGAATACGGACCGTTTATTCGAGTCGGGTTTTTAATGGAGGAAGCCGGAGAGCTGGCACGGGCTGTCCGGGCGTATGAAATCGGCAGAGACCGGCCGGATGAGAAAGAATCGACACGAGCTGAGCAAAAACAAGAATTGATTGAAGAAATGGGAGACGTCATCGGGAATATCGCCATCCTTGCTGATATGTACGGCGTTTCATTAGGTGACGTGATGAAAGCCCACCAAGAAAAACTGACAAAACGATTTGAGCATGCATAAAAAAAACGGCCGCAGTCGGCCGTTTTTTTTCACCCTGTGATTTCATCATGATGATCAAAGAAATGCTGCTTCCCTATTTTGTGAAATAGGCCTGTTTTATGCAGCAGCTCCCTAGGCTGAGACTGCAGTCCTACAATCATCAGCTTTCCGTTGTGGCGTTTAATTCGGTTCATAACGTTCCCAAGCACTGCTTCTGCGGATGTATCCATGTAATGCACTTTATTCATGAGCAAAATGAGGGTCTTCGGCTTTTTCTGTACATGCTCTAACAGTGACGATTCAAGTGAATCAATCGATCCGAAAAACAGCGGTCCTTCTATGGAGTACATGCTGACCGAAGGATCTGTCCCCTGCTCCCTCTTAGCCGCTTTCGCAAGAGCTGGATGAGACTCCTGATTGTGAATACGGGTCGCTTCGCTCATTCTTCTGATGAAGAACACAAATGCGAGCAACAATCCGGTCGCCACACCGACGATTAAATCGAACAGAACCGTCAGGACAAAGGTAGCGGCTAAAATGAAGGAATCGGCGTTTTTCAGTCTCAGCATGTTTGCGACTTCCTTCCGCTCACTCATATTCCATGCGACAACCATCAAAATCGGCGCCATACTTGCAAGCGGAACGTGGGAAGCATAAGGCGCGAATACAAGCAGTACGAGAAGAACCACGACGCCGTGAACGACACCTGAGACAGGTGAAACCGCTCCATTTTTAATATTGGTTGCCGTCCGCGCAATCGCTCCGGTAGCCGGGATTCCGCCAAACAGCGGCGCGGCCATATTCGCAATCCCCTGGCCGACAAGCTCTTTGTTGCTGTCGTGCTTTGACCCTTTCATATTATCGGCAACCATCGCGGATAATATGGACTCGAGGCCGCCAAGAAGCGCGATGACAAGCGCTGCCGGAAACAGCATGACCATTTTATCTATTGTCAGCTCCGGAAACTGAAATTCCGGCAAATGGCGAGGAATTTCTCCATAGGTTGAGCCAATCGTTGCCATGCGGTCAGGGAAAAACACAACCGCAACAAGCGTGGAAATGAGAAGAGCCAATAAAGCTCCGGGTATCTTTGGCATCACTTTGGCGGATACAAGCAAAATGACAAGTCCGATGACCGCTGTCAAAATGGCATATCCGTTAAAGGTGCCGAGCTTCTGTGCAATTTCAAACATGTTGTGATGAAAGTTCTCATGTTTTTCTACGTTTTTCAAACCGAGAAAATTAGCGATTTGTTCAGTGAAGATTAACACGGCGATTCCAGCCGTAAATCCGACGATAACTGGCTTCGGCACGTACTTCATAATTTTGCCGAGCTTAAACAATCCGAACAGCACCAGCATGACGCCTGCCATAAACCCCGCTATCAGCAGATTTTCCAGCCCATACTGCATCACGATACCGAATAAAATCGGGACAAACGCGCCTGTCGGACCGCCTATTTGATATTTAGATCCCCCGAACAAAGAAATACAGATCCCCGCCACAACAACAGTATACAGCCCATATTCAGGCTCGACTCCCGAGGCAATGGCAAACGCCATACCTAAAGGAATTGCCACGACTCCTACTACGATACCTGCAATCAGGTCTTTCTGAAATTTCTGTAAATTGTATCCCTTGAATCTCCCAGAGAATCGCATATTTTGTTAAAACCTCCCTTATGAATTAGTCTTTATGAACTCAGTTTCATAACCGTTAATCACGACGTCAAGTTTGCCTGTCTCCGGGTGTATCACAAGCCCGTGAACCGGCAGCTTTTTTGGCAGAAGCGGATGATTCTTGATCAGATTGACACTGTGGGAAACGCTTTCTTCCACACTGTGAAAGCCGGTCAGCCAGGTTTTCAAATCTAATCCGGCGCTATCAAGTAAACTCAGGCAGCTTGCTTCTACCCCGCGTTCCTTTGCTTTTTCTAGAATTGAGGTAGCATTCAGGCCTGACATCCCGCATTCATGGTGGCCGATGATGCAAACCTCTTCCGCCTGCAATTCATAAACGGCGACCAATATGCTGCGCATGACACTTCCAAATGGGTGAGAAACGATGGCTCCCGCGTTTTTTACAATCTTAGCATCGCCGTTTTTAAGCCCCATTGCTTGCGGAAGAAGTTCTGTGAGTCTTGTATCCATACAGGTAACAATAACGAGCTTTTTTGAAGGGAATTTTGTCGTTTTGTAGGGTTCGTACTTCTTCTCTCTGACAAACTGCTGATTGTGTTCCAAAATTGATGTTAAAGAAACCATTCTAAATTCATCTCCCATCCATATGATTTTGCAAGCCTTCTTGCCTAGCTTACAGTAAGGAATTATAGCATAGGAACAGGCCGCGAAAAGGCTTTCATTAAAAGACGATCTAATTGGACTGTAAAATAAAAACATAAACATTTATATCTTTCAAAGATAATAAAATTTATATTTATTGAATCCTATAATCCAGGTTTTGCTGATATTTTGGTGATTTGTCTGACAAAAAATATAGGCGAATTCAGATAATTAAAAAACTTATTTAAGCAGAGGCTGCTATTTTTTCATTCATCGCAATCATTTTAAGTTCAAAAGAACCAGAAATTTAACAAACGCAGCAATATTTCTAACTTTTATCTCTTTCCGATATAATAAAATAGACAACAGCCATAAAGGGGGAGCCTTGTTGAAACCATTTGTATTTATCACCAAACCCATTCCTAAAGAGATTGAACACATGATCAGTGAGCATTGCCGTTATGAGATATGGCAGGAGGATTCACTTCCACAAGAGGTGCTATTCGAGAAAATGAAAGATGCTGAAGGGCTTTTAACGACTGGAACATCTGGGCCGTCCATCAACAGCGAGCTGCTTGAACATGCTCCTAAGCTGAAGGTCGTCAGCAATCAATCCGTCGGATACGATAATTTTGATATAGAAGCGATGAAAGAAAGAAGCGTCGTCGGCACTCATACGCCTTATACACTGGATGATACAGTGGCAGATCTGGCCTTTTCTTTAATTCTTTCATCGGCCAGACGTGTTGCTGAGCTTGACCGTTTCGTCCGGGCCGGTAAATGGGGTACGGTTGAAGAAGAAGACCTTTTCGGCATTGACGTCCATCATCAAACATTAGGCATTATCGGTATGGGCAGAATCGGCGAGCAAGCGGCCAGACGCGCCAAATTCGGTTTCGATATGGACGTGCTTTATCATAACCGCCACCGCAAACAAGAAACTGAAGAAAGCATCGGCGCCAAATACGCTGAACTTGACACACTCCTGGAGCAATCAGATTTTGTTTTGCTGATTACTCCGCTGACTGACGAAACGTATCACATGATCGGGGAACGCGAATTTAAACTGATGAAGGATTCCGCAATTTTCGTCAATATTTCCCGGGGAAAGACAGTTGATGAAAAAGCCCTCATCCGCGCTCTTCAAGAAGGCTGGATTCGTGGTGCCGGTTTAGACGTGTACGAAGAAGAACCTGTCGCAAAAGACAATCCGCTCTTGCAGCTTCCCAATGTCACACTACTGCCGCATATCGGCTCAGCAACAGCGAAAGTGCGCTTCAATATGTGTAAACAGGCTGCTGAAAACATGATCGCAGCTATCAAAGGGGAAACACCGAAAAATCTGACAAGAGAATTTCGGTAAATTAAAAAATCCGGTCTGATGAAGACCGGATTTCATATTACATATGCTGGAGTACAGCACGCTTATAAATATGACGTGTGACGATATAATAAACAGCCTGGAATACAAAATAAATAAAGATGACGATCACGGCCTCAAGAAATAAGTTAGCATGCAGCATGTTGCTTAACGCCACATACGCAAAACCGGCGTGAATCGTACCCGCGATAAACGGGATGAAGAACAAAAATCCAATTTGTCTTCCAAGGATAGAGTGAATCTCTTTGTCCGTAACTCCCATTCTCTTTAATGCTAACACTTGCACTCTCGTATCTTCTATTTCAGTAAACATCCGCAAATACAGCATGCTGCCTTGAACAATAAAAAACAGTACGCTGACAAACAGACCAATAAACAGCATGAGTGCGACTCCCTGCTTCACAACTTGAAAACTCGGAGCACGCGTTTGAAAATCAGATGTATGTTCTTTCGGCACCATGTTTTCAAGCTTCTCAGAGACCTCCACCGTCTCCTGCCAATGCTCAAGCTCATAGCCTACCACTCTTGTCTGATCCTTTAGCCGCACCTCCTGTGTCAGGCTGTCAAAGCTTTTTTCGCTGACAACCAATAAACGGCTGACTCCTCCGACTGACATCAATATCCCTTTGTTTTGCTGCTTTTTCATGACATAGGAAAGTGATTTTCCTGACTTCATATGAAACGCTGCTTTTTCCCCTTCCCCGAACGTATCTTTCACCATCATTTGAAACGGAACATTGATAAACGCTTCATTTTCTTGTACATGAATAACAGGAAAACCTTTTTCCTTTGCGACTTGATTATAAATTTTCTCTGAAATCAGCAAGGCCTCTGCTTCCGCTTTCCTGTTCCCATACGGCAAATCTGATTGAAATGTAACAGGAATCCCTGTGGCATTCACCTTATATTTAATCTCAGTATTTGCTTTTTTCAATGTATTCTCAGCGGTCTCAGGCTTCATAACCTGAAAGCGGGAAGCGTCTTTTTCCACCCAGGCAACAGATTGAGGAATGCTTTGCTCCTCCTGCCTTTCTAAATCAGCATAAAACATATAGATCACACCTGTAGCGGTTAAAATGACTGCTGTAATCACAGAGGTTAAAAACAGCATGCGTGCGTGATCTTTCAGCCTGAATATCATGTTGGAACGCACAATGATATTGGTTCCTTTGTAAAAGCTGTGTTTCTTTCTGTACAGCATGCGAAAAAACGCGACACTGCTTTGTGTAAAAAAGAAATACGTGCCGATTAACACTAAAATCAAAATCGGAAAGACACGAAACATCATGTCGATCGCATTGGCTGTGGCAGACAGATAATAACCGCCAGCCAGACAAAGCAAAGACAGCACAGTGAGCCATTTTGAATAGGCCGGTAGATTTTTAGGTTTTTGAGCTGATTTAATCAAATCTATGATTTCGAGCTTGCGAATCTGCCCCAGCGATAAAATAAGCAGGACTTGAAACAATATGAGAAAACCGACCGCCGTCAGCACAAATGCTTTCGGTACAATCGCAAACGAGATCGGCACCTTCACACTGAGCATCCATGTCATGACCATAAAAAACAGTTTCGAAAATAACAGCCCCGTGCCGATACCGGCCGCAATCGCCGCAAGAGAAATCAGCGACTGCTCATAATAAATCATCTTTCGGAGCTGCTGCTTTGATGTCCCGAACAGCGTAAACAAGCCAAACTCTTTCTTTCTCGCTTGTAAAAATGCTGAATTTGAATAGGAAATAAAGAATATACAAAACACGATAATGACGATAAGAGCTGCGCTCAAACACGTTTTCACAAGGCTTCCGCCATACACATTGTCTTCCGTCACATCCGGGTGAAAAATAAAAGAGGTGAAGACGAAAAAGACCGAGACGGCAAACACACAGCTTAAGAAGTAAGCGACATATCTTTGCAGATTCCCAATAATGTTCTTACGGGCGATGGTTCTCAAATTCATGAAAATCGCCTCCCAACACACTCAGGGTATCCAGGATACTTTGATAAAACACCTGCTGATTCGTTCCCCTGCGGATCTCTGAAAAAAATCTTCCGTCTTTAATAAAGACGATTCGTTTACAGAAGCTTGCCGCTGTGGCATCATGCGTAACCAATAGTATCGTTGCTTCCTTTTCTTCATTCAGCTGAGCCAGCGTGTTCATCACCTGTTTTGCAGATTTTGAATCAAGGTTGCCTGTCGGTTCATCCGCCAGTATCAGAGCCGGATTATGAATAATGGCTCTTGCACAGGCCGCACGCTGCTGCTGGCCTCCCGACACTTCGTACGTACGGTGGTCCAGAATATGTTTGATTTGCAATGTATCTGCCAGTTCATCTAAGCGGTTTTCCATTTCACTCAGCTTTACCTTGTCCAACGCGAGCGGAAGCAGGATGTTTTCCCGAATCGTCAGCGTATCAAGCAGATTAAAGTCCTGAAAGACGAAGCCCAGCTCTCTTCTGCGAAACAGAGCCAGGTCTTGATCCTTTAACGTTTTCGGCTGGATGCCGTTGATCATCATCTCGCCCTGGGTCGGCTTATCAATGGTGGCCAGCAAATTCAGGAGCGTCGTTTTTCCGCTTCCTGACGGCCCCATGATGCCGACAAATTCTCCTTTATTTACACTGAGATCAAAATCGCTAAGCGCCTGATATGACATCGTTCCTTTATTTGAATAATATGTTTTTGACAGCTTCGTTGTTTGCAGCACGTTCATGCCTCTGATCCTCCTTTTTTCTTTATTATAAAAAGGAAGTCAGCAGCCTCCCATCGAACTTTCTTTCAATCTCGCTTTCGAACCTTACAATGCTGTCACATTTGCCAGAGTGTCACTTGAAAAGACAATTGTCATCACGGAGCCCGCTCCCTCTTTTGATTGTGCGTCCAGTTTATGGCCCAGCTGGCTGCACACCTCTTTCGCCAAATAGAGGCCCATTCCTGTCGCCTGTGTCATGCTTCTCCCGTTTTCACCAGTAAAAAACGGATCAAAAATCCGGGGAAGATCCTGCGCCGGGATGCCGATACCGTCATCTGCAACTGATAAACGCGTCTCATGTCCTTGCGTTTCAATCCGGATGGTAATATGGTCACCAACGCCTTGCTTTGAATATTTCAGGGCATTGAAAAGGATTTGCTCCACAACAAAGGAAAGCCACTTTTGATCACTGGAAACTTGGACGGCGTTTGGCGGCACATGTAATTTCGGGAAAAGCCGCCGTTTAATAAACTGCCGTTTTTCCTGATTGATCAATGAGCGGACAAGCTCTGTCAAATCAAAGGTTTCAGGTTTTACATCAAAAGCGAATTCCTCCAGCCGGGCTGTTTGCAGCATCATATCCAGCCCGTGGCGAAACCGTTCATTTTCATCCTCCAGTTCCTCTAAAAATGTCTGAAAGGAAGAAGCGGTCCCGTTCTTTCCTTCTTGAATCATTAAGGAGATGACGGATACGGGTGTTTTCATATGGTGAATCCATTGATTCGTAAAAGTATAATGCTGTTTTTGTTTATTAATATATTGTGAGAGCTTTCCCGCGTATTGATCACCAAGCGCGTTAATCATTTTTGTCCAGAGGGCTTGTTCTCTAGTTCTTGGCTTGCGGGCTTCAAGTGACCGCCCTATGTCATTCGAAGCGGGTGCCTGATCGGCCAGTTTTTTCAAAAATGCCAGAAAGGAAACTTGCCGCATGTAGTCGGCAGTAAAACCAGCGGCCAAAAGGACACCAGGCAGGACCCATATGTATATCATATTTTCTGAAGCAGGCTCGGCACCGCTCTCTATAATGCTTAAATATGCGATAAACATGGCGGCACCTATGCTTAATAAGGAAAAAAGAATAATAGCTAATCGGTCGATGATATAAGTCTTTAACACTCCCGCTCATCCTTCCGATTGACTTCAAATACATAGCCCTGTCCCCTGATCGTTGCAATGGCATCTTTCAATCCGGCATTCTCCAGCTTTCTCCGCAGCCGATTGACATTGACCGTTAATGTATTATCATCAACAAAATCAACGTCGTCCCATAATGCCTCCAGCAATTCATCACGCGAGACAATTTTTTTGTGCTCTCTTATGAAAATCGAAAGCAGCTGAAATTCTTTTTGTGAAAACGAGATGCGGCTGTTCTTCCACTCCGCTTCATATTGATCTGGATATATCGTTAGACCGCCAAGCTCCACCAGTCTTGATTCCTGGGACAAAGAAGGAGAATACTCACCATAGGTCCTGCGCAGCACGCTTTTGATTTTGGCCATGACGACTTCTAAGTGAAACGGCTTTGTGATATAGTCATCGCCCCCGTTCTCAATCGCCATCACCTGATTCAGTTCATCAGTCCGCGCCGAGATAAAAATAATCGGAGCATTTGAAATCGTTCGGATTTGCCTGCACCAATAAAACCCGTCAAAAAAAGGAAGATTAATATCTAGCAGTACAAGATCCGGTTTCATTTCCGCAAATTCTTCCTTTATGTCATTCAGCTTTTCAGCTATTTTTATATGATATCCGTATTTCTGAAGATGGCCGCCCAGCAATGACGCAATCCGTTCATCATCTTCCACGAGTAAGATCCGATACACGTTTATCCCCCTTATATATCTAACACGGTGATTTTTCTAGAAGATTCCAAAATTATTATAGCATGTGGGGGATAGTAAATCGGGCTTTTTCTATTCATTATGGTAGAATGAAAAAAGGGAAAAATTTCTTAATAAGTAGGTGTTATTATGAAGATAATCATGCTACTTGTAACCATTACGTCAACTCTTTCAGCATGCCAGCCGAACTATACCGGGGAATACATAGAAATTGGAGATTCACTGACTGAATACGAAAAAGAGTGCTTTAAAGAGAATCACATTCCTTATCAATATGAAAAAGGGAAACTGTATATCCCGGAAGATGCATTTGATGTAGTAATCAATACTTGTTCATAAGAAAAAGCTTGCAGTATGTCTGCAAGCTTTTCACATTACAAAAAATAAGTGTTTAATTTCTCTTCAAACTCTGAAGGGGCGATGTCACTTTTTTGGCCTTCTCCGCCGTTTTCATGAATCGTAAAATGGCGGTCTGACATGACCATCCGCCCGTTCGGTGTCAACTTTGAGGCGAGCAGTGATTTGTTAAAAGGAGATTTTTCATGAGAATGAATCAGGTCCTTCATGTCATCTAAATCACCGGGATCCCTCTCTTCAAGGGTAAAGGCATAACCGATTTGCCAGCCTTCTCCTTTGTCCATCAACAGAAGATGGGTGCCCATTTCCGTCGCTTTTTCCTTGATTCGGAATGCTCCCACAGGAGATTGTACCGTTTCTCCGGAAAGCGGTATCGGCTCCAGCGCCAGGTTGATGCCAAAACCAATATCAACAATGTAATCTCCCTTTTCTGCCGACAGCCATACAGCAGCATGGGTTCCTTCTAATGCCCACTCTTCTTGTTTTCCTGCATAAACTGTTCCGCGAATGAGCTTCACATGAAAACCGGCATCACGTAAGACATAGTAAAGAAAGCCATTCAAGTCGTAGCATAGCCCCCCATGCTGTTCTTTGATCAGACGGCGCCAAAGCTCTTCTTTGGTTACCTTATAATTCTCTTTTGCAAGAACTGCCCGGTTTTCAAAAGGGTATCGGTACGCCATTGCTTTTAGAAAAAGGGGAAGATCCTCGAAGCTGACATGATCCTTCTCCCAGCCGATTTTCTTAAAACAGTCTTTCAGAAAATCACTCATTTTGTATCACCTAAACTTCCTCTTGAACATACGCCGAAAGCTTTTCCAGCGCCTCTTGTTCATCTTCTCCCTCGGCAATCAATATGACTTCTGTGCCTGTGCTTACCGCAAGGCTCATCAGCCCCATGATGCTTTTCGCATTTACTTTCTTCCCATCCTTCTCAAGAAACACATCTGACGTAAACCGGTTTGCTTCTTGTACAAACAAAGCAGCAGGACGCGCCTGCAGTCCTGTCTTTAATCGAACTTCCACTTTCTGCTGAACCATAAGATCTCCCCTTTTCTTTACGGTTATTTTAAAGTGACGGTTTGCCCTGTCCGCAGCTGTTCTGCGATTTCGTCAAGTTTTCTCAGCCTGTGATTGATTCCTGATTTGCTGATTTTCCCGCTCGCTACCATTTCCCCCAGCTCTTTCAGCGTCACTTCCTGGTAATCAATCCGCAGCTGCGCGATTTCCCGAAGTTTTTCAGGAAGCGCCTCCAAGCCGATTCTTTCATCGATGTATTTAATATTTTCCACCTGTCTGAGCGAAGCCCCGATGGTTTTGTTTAAGTTGGCTGTTTCACAATTGACAAGGCGATTAACCGAATTTCTCATGTCTCTGACGATTCTGACATCCTCAAAACGCAGCAATGAATTATGTGCGCCGATCACGTTCAGAAATTCAGTAATCTTTTCAGCCTCTTTTAAGTAAGTGATATAGCCTTTTTTCCGCTCGAGCGTTTTGCTGTTTAATTGGAACTCATTTAACAGTTCGCATAATGAATCGTTATGCTCTTTATAGAGAGAAAAAATTTCTAAATGGTACGAGGAGGTTTCCGGGTTATTGACTGAACCTCCCGCCAAAAATGCCCCTCTCATATAAGAACGCTTGCAGCATCTCTTTTTGACAAGCTCTTTTGAAATATTTCGTTCAAACACAAAATTCTCGCCGAGTATTTTTAAATCCTCTAAGATGAACTTTGCATTCTCTGAAAAACGCACAATGTAGACGTTATTCTTTTTCAGCCGCATTTTCTTTCTGACCAGCAGATCAACCGACACATCATATTGTCTTTTCAGCAATGTATAGATGCGGCGGGCAATCGCTGCATTTTCAGTTTGAACATCAAGTACGAGATGGCGGTTAGCAAATGATAAAGATCCATTCATTCGGATAAGTGCTGACAGCTCTGCCTTAATGCAGCAATCCTTCACTTCCAGGTTCGTTAATTCTTTTTTTGTTTCCGATGCAAATGACATATAGCCACCTCATTTCAAGGCTTCATTCTTTCAATAAATCGACAAGAAGAGAGGCCACTTTATGTGTATCGTGACGAATTACGCCATTTTTATGTGTTACGATTTGATCTCTGATAACTTCAAGCCCCATTGCTTTCAGCTCTTCGATATCAAAATCAACAGGACGCGCCGATTCTACTGCGTACTTACGTTTTATTTCGTCAGGAATGTCTTCACTGTTAACCAGTATGGTATCGATAAAACCGCAGCCCATATGCTGATTGAGCGCTTTCACATGATCAGCAGCGGTATAATGCAGCGTTTCTCCGGGCTGTGTCATCACGTTGCAGATATATACTTTTTTCGCCGGCGCCTTGATCACTTCTTCTCCAATTTTTGGAACGAGCAAATTGGGAAGAATACTGGTATATAGGCTTCCCGGTCCGATAATAATCAGATCCGCTTCCTTGATCACATCTATTGTTTCCGGCAGCGGATCAATGTTTTCAGGCGTCAGAAAAACGCGCTTAATACGCTGGCCGTACTCCGGAATAGTGGACTCGCCTGTGACCACGCGGCCGTCTTCCATTTCGGCATGCAGAACAACACTGGCATTGGCTGCCGGCAACACCTTTCCTCTTACATTCAGCACCTTGCTCATTTCTGTGACAGCGTGAAAAAAATCACCGGTTATATTCGTCATCGCTGCCAAAATTAAATTTCCGAGTGAATGGCCCGTTAAATCGTTCCCCTTATTAAAGCGGTGCTGAAAGAGATCCTCAACTAGCGGCTCTACATCGGATAAAGCGGCAAGCACATTTCTGATGTCTCCAGGTGGCGGGATTTTCAGTTCGTTCCGCAGCCGCCCCGAACTTCCTCCGTCATCAGCAACAGTGACAATCGCCGTAATATCAACGGGTTTATGCTTTAAGCCCCGAAGCAATACAGAAAGGCCCGTGCCGCCGCCAAAGATGGCAATTTTCGATTTTTGTTCCATCTTATTTCCGGCTTCTCTTTTCGATGTCCCGGTGAGTAACATGAGTATAGTAATCCTTTTTGAAATAGTCAGCTAAATACTCGGCAAGCGTCACAGAGCGGTGCTGGCCCCCTGTGCAGCCGATCGCAATGACGAGCTGGCTCTTTCCTTCTCTTTTGTAGGACGGCAGCATAAAGCTGAGTAAATCGATTAATTTTTCATTGAACTTTTGTGTTTCGTTCCACTTCATGACGTAAGACGATACCTCTTCATCTTTTCCGGTCAGCGGCCTCATGCTTTCGATATAATATGGGTTCGGCAAAAATCTGACATCAAACACGAGATCGGCATCAATGGGGATACCGTATTTGAAACCAAATGACATGACATTTACCGTAAATGTCTCGCCTTGGTTTGTCGCAAAATGCTTTACGATTTTCTCGCGCAGATCGCGCGGCTTCATGTCTGATGTGTCATAAATCATTTGAGAGCGGCCTTTTAATTCCTCAAGCAGCTCACGTTCCAGCGCGATGCCTTCGAGCGGAAGACCAGTCGCCGCCATCGGATGCGAACGTCTCGTTTCTTTATATCTCGTCACGAGAATCGAATCCTTCGCGTCTAGGAATAAAATTCGCGGTGTAATCCACGGATTTTCCGCCATTTCATCCAGCGCCTCAATCAGCCGGTCAAAAAATTCACGGCCGCGCAAATCCATAACAAGCGCGACCTTGCTCATTTTCGAATTTGATTCCTTCATCAGCTCTAAAAATTTCGGAAGCAATGAAGGCGGCAGATTATCGACGCAGAAATACCCGAGATCCTCAAAGCTTTGAATCGCAACGGTTTTCCCCGCGCCCGACATGCCGGTTATAATGACAAGCTGAATATCATGTGATTCACTAACACTCATCTTTCTCCCCCCTGACTTGTCTTTCTATTTGATATGCTGCGGATCTAAACGATAACTGAGCAGCTCAAACTCCGGTGTATACGTAAATGTGCCGTGCAGCAGCCCTTGTCCCTTCATCATAAAGTCCAGGATATGGCCGTCTCCCGGAGCCATAGGCAGGTTTTGAATCTCCTTCACATTGTGCCACTGCAAAATGCCTTCCTCTGATTCAGACACGTTCTCTCCCGTATAGGAATCAGCGACAAACGTAAACATCATCCACTCGGACACAATATGGTCACCGTCTTTAATGATAAAGGTAAAAACGCCTTTTAGCTGAGGATTTATAATATAGATACCTGTCTCTTCTCTAAATTCTCTGATGACGGAATCCCTGACTGATTCTCCGCTCTCCATCTTGCCTCCCGGCGCGACCCACCAGCCGCGTCTTGGCTTTTGGAGAAGAAGAACTTTGTCATCCGCCTTGAGAACACAATTTGTCACTCTTTGCAAGTACGTCACCTAACCTTCTCGTCCTGTCATCATCTCTTTATTATACCGTTTCAAGATGCCTCTCACAATGAAGAGACATTGACAATCTTTCCTTCTATTTTACAGCATATTCTTCCCAGCGTTCAGATGATTTTATTGTGAAAGGAAATTGTCTTTTATTTTTGGACAAAAAAAGGACACGGATAACTGGAGAATCCGTGCCAAAAGTGTATTCATTATAAAAAGGGGGTCAATTACTTTATTAATCATAACCGATAAGTTTTACACAACTGTTACAGCGGAATTAAAACCCAGTAACGTTATGTGAAACTCGTATGACAGCCCTTTTTTATTTTAAGGTTTTCAGCGTTTCCTGGAGCTCTTCGACATAATGCTGTACGCTTTGTGCCGCAATACTTCCGTCTCCTGTAGCCGTTACGATTTGGCGCAATGACTTTTCACGAATGTCTCCGGCTGCGAAAATCCCTTCAACCTTTGTTTCCATTCGGTCGTTGGTTTCGATGTAGCCTTCTTCATTCGTGATGCCAAGGTTGTCAAACGGTTTAGACAGAGGAAGCATACCGATATAAATGAATACGCCGTCTGTTGTGAATTCACTTTCTTCACCGGTCACCGTATCCACAAGCGTCACTTTGCCGACTTTGCCGTTTTCCTCATGAATTTCCTTCACGGTTTTATTCCATAAGAAATCTACTTTTTCATTATCAAACGCTCTCGCTTGGAGAATGCTTTGCGCACGGAGTTTGTCACGTCTGTGAACGATCGTTACTTTTGAAGCGAAACGTGTTAAGTACACGCCTTCTTCAACCGCTGAGTCCCCTCCGCCGACAACAACCAGCTCTTTGCCTTTAAAGAAAGCGCCGTCACATACTGCACAATACGAAACACCGCGGCCGCCCAATTCTTTTTCGCCTGGCACGCCGATTTTTTTATATTCTGCACCTGCGGCAATGATGACAGCACGTGCTTTATACTCTTTTGAACCGGCTTTTACAACTTTGTACTCTTTGCCGTCCACAATTTCTTTAATATCGCCATAAGCGTATTCAGCGCCGAATTTCTTTGCATGTTCAAACATTTTGTTGGAAAGCTCAGGCCCGAGAATGCTTTCGAAACCAGGATAGTTCTCCACATCTTCCGTGTTTGCCATTTGGCCGCCCGGAATTCCTCTTTCAATCATTAATGTCGATAAGTTTGCTCTAGATGTGTATACAGCGGCCGTCATCCCAGCAGGACCTGCGCCGATAATAATCACGTCATATATTTTTTCTTCTGACACACTCACTCACTCCTTAAAACGTCTTTTCGAGTTGGGCTCTTCCTTATAAGATAAGAATCCCCATCAAACGTATTCCTTACCCATATCCTATAAAATCTCATGGTGATACGCCATTTTTTTGCTCATTTTTTTCGAAACGCGATTAGATGTATTACAAAAGGGTATGTATTTAATAAAAGAAAGAGCCTTCTGTCCATAGAAGGCCCTTGTCTTATTTATTATTGAACAACACGTCTTACAACGCCTTTGAATGCTTTTTTCCAGTACACGTTGTTCATAGAGTCGACAGAGACACCATGAGATGTATTGTCGTTCAGGAACGTACCGTTTCCTAAGTAGATTCCAACGTGACCATTTGTTTTGTATGTGTCAAAGAAAACTAAGTCTCCTCGTTTCATGTCTGACGCGCTTACAGCTTGTCCTCTTCCAACTAAAGTATCAGTCGTTGTTCCGCCGACAGGTCCAAGGTTGACACCTGCAGAAGCGTAAGCCCAGCGAACGAATGATGAGCAGTCAAAAATACGGTTGTTGATATCAGACTGAGTGCGTCCGCCGCCAAACTTGTACGGAGATTGTCCGACAATGCTTGAACCAACGCTGATCGCACCTTCAATGCCGCCTGAGTTGCTGATGACAGTGCCGCCTGAATTGCTGTTTGAGCTGCTGTGCTTCTTAGAAGACGACCCGTTAGACGAACTGTTTGATGAACCGCTAGAAGAGTTGTCTGAAGAATCATCATCAGATGAGCTTGCTTTTGCTGTTTCAGTTGTAGCTGTTTGGCCATCTGTTTGTGTTTCATCAGATGCTTTTTGAGCTTCTTCCTGCTTTTTGATCAAAGCAGCCGCAGCTTCTTGTTGTTTTTTGATGCGTGCTTGTTCTGCTTCAGTATCTGCTTTTTGATTTGCAAGTTCAGACGCTTCTGATTTTAATTCAGAAATCGCCGCAGCCGTTTTCTTCTGGCTGTCTTTTGCTTCGTCGAAAAGCTTGTCTTTTTCATCTAGCTGTTTATCAAGGTCCTTTTGCATTGTTTCTAACTTAGCCAATGCAGCCTGTACTTCTTTCAGCTTATCATTCAGATCTGCTTCAGAGTCTTCAAGCTTCGCTTTATCCTGCTCTTGCTGCTTGATTAAATCTTTGTCTGCATCAACAATAGATGAAACCGCAGTAGCGCGTGAGATAAAATCACCAAAGCTTGTTGATCCTAAAAGTACATCTATGTATCCTTGAGATCCGCCGCTTTCCTGTAAAGAACGAACGCGTTTTTTCAGGATTTCGTTACGCTTTTCGATGCGTGCTTCTGTTTCTTTAATCTCTTTTTTCAGTTCTTTGATTTCTTTTTTCGTTTTATCGTTTTCTTCTTTTTTATCTTCGATTTTGTTACTTGTATCGAGCGCCTTAGCGTTAATGTCTTTCAGTTCTTTTTCAATCTTTGATTGGTTTTCCTGAAGCTCAGTTAATTCTTTTTCCTTCGCTTCAATGCTGGAAGCAACCTCAGATTGCTTGCTTTCAATTTTTTGTTTCTTTTCATCTAATGTTTCCGCCGATGCAGTTTTACTTGTAAATGGGATCAAAAAACTGCTTGTCCCGATGACGGAAGCCAAACCAAGTGTCAATAAACTCTTTCTCACTTTTTATATCCTCCCTTTTACTGTGAACCTGATCTCATTTGGAATTATTTTGAACATCAAGTTTCGTTCCTCATATTCTACGAGGAATGATGATTGTTTATGGTTAATTATTCTGTGCATCTCTTATTCTGGGTGTATAGCGTTTATTTCACATCATATGTAAAAAACACTAATTCCTTATGTACGAGAATCATTATACCATCAAGTTTCGACAAATTAGCGATAAATTTTATTACATTTGTGTTTCAAACAGATGTCAGGTTGCACATCATTTGTCATCTTTCTTAAATTGATAAAAAACCTGTCGATATTATTTTTAAAATATAATTTATAGAATAAAAAAAGAGTTGATTCCGCGAATCAACTCTCCATAAATATACTATTCTAAAATATCATCAATATATTTCATATATTTCGTCAAAGTGGCCGGAGAGATGCCAAATTGGGCTGCCGTTTCTTTTTTGGTGTCATGTTTGCCATGAGCTTCTTTCCAAATATAGTAGATAGCAGCAGCCCATCCGCTCACATTTTTCAGCGGCCCCGCTGCGCGGATTTGCTGTATCACATGGAATACCCAGCAGCTCATGACTTCTGTTTTCATCTCATTCTGTTCTGCTTCTTCCAGCAATTTAACCGTTTGATAAGCAAAAAGCGCATCCTCTGACACATCTGCTGCTGCGGAATCTCCGTGCAAGAGCAGCTTAACGAAATGGTTTTCAAACGGAGCGGTGATGCGCTTCGAGCGTATCACCGCTTCAAGATGCTCCGTTTCACCCTTGGTGCTGCTGATATAATAGGCAGCCAATCGTTGTTCTACTGACGAAGGAAGCACTTCCCGCCGCTCAACCCATGGAGCCGGACGGTCCGCTCCGGGATATTGCGATTCGACTTTTCTCCATACCGTTTCGGCAAATTCTGTATGGCCCGTAAAGTAAGCAGAGCACGAGAGCCAGTAGTAGAATGTGTCGTCTCCTTCAAAACCGCTTTTATATAGTGATCTGAGCCATTTGTACCCGATATCATAGCGGCCGACAAGCGACAGGGTGGCACCCAATTTATAGCGCTGTTCAAATAACATCGGATATACATTTGAAAGCTGATCACTCAGCTCTGCCACCTTATCATCTTCTCTTTCATAATAGTAGAAAACGAGAAGATTACATAAAGCGTGAAGATTTCCTTCATTATTATTCAGCACTTGATAAGCCGTTTGTTTCGCTTTCACAACATTGCCGGAATAAAAGTGGGCAAGGGCGAGATTATTATAAGCGGACCAAAGCTCAGGATATTCGTTTGTGATTTCCTCAAGGGCCGCAACAGCTTCAGCAAGCTGACCGCTTTCAAGCAATGACTTCGCCCGGTCTTGTTTGATTAGCAATTCATCCTGATCATATAGAGAATCCTCAGGCCCGCCGTCTCCTAAATCAAGCAGATCAAGCAGACTATCATTCTCTTCGGAAAATTCACCGTCCGGATCAGCGTCTGAATAAGCTGCAGCTTCTTTATAAGCTTCCTGAAAGAGTCCCAGATGGGCAAAGTTATTTGCTTTAAAATAATGACATTCCGGCATTTCCGTCTCCAGATTCGCCAAAATATAATCAAGCAGATCGTTTGATTCCTGGTATTGCCCCATCTCTGAATAAATGACCGCAAGCTGCGAAAGCATCTCTGAATCCTTCGGCTCCAAATGAACCGCGCGCTGGATCAGTTTGCTTGCCCGCTTCAAATTGCGTTCTTTATACGCCTTCAAACCTTTATGAAAAAAATAATGTCCATCTTGAAGCAGCTGGACAATTTGTGCGTGATTTTTATGTTCAGAAGTGTGTTTTCCCACAACTACCCTCCGTTTTATACAATATTACCGTCAGTAGTATACCATAAATCGTAAGCTCCTCAATAGTTCAAAAGGAAGGATTGGGAAAATCCCTCCTCTTTTTTTACTGGCTGAATCAACCAGAATTTACCCGGCTTTGTTTTCTAAATCCGCATTCATTTTCAGCTGCTGTTCAGCAAAATCTCTGTAAAGGTCATGGGAAGCCATTAATTCATGGTGCGTGCCCCGTCCCGTAATTTCCCCTTTTTCAACAAATAATAGCTGATCTGCATCTACAACAGTCGATAAGCGGTGAGCGATGACAATTGTTGTCCGGCCTTCCATCAGCACCTCAAGTGCCTGCTGCACTGATTTTTCAGATTGACTGTCGAGGCTGGAAGTCGCTTCATCAAGCATCAGAATGCTCGGGTCCCGGAGAAGCGCCCTGGCAATCGCAATTCTTTGTCTCTGTCCGCCCGACAGCATGATGCCGCGTTCACCCACTTCAGTATCAAGCTGATTCGGCAGCTCCTTAATAAAATTAAGAGCGTATGCCATCTCCGCTGCTTTTTCGATGTCGGCATCCGTTACCTCGCGTTCTAGCCCATAACAAATATTGTCTCTGATCGTTCCCGACATTAACGGACTTTCCTGTGACACATAGCCGATATGCTGACGCCACGATTCGAGCGAATACGTATCCACCGGCTCATCTCCCAGCCGAATGGTTCCTTCAGTCGGAGAATAGAAACGCTCAAGAAGCTTAAACAGCGTGGTTTTTCCGCCGCCGCTCGGTCCAACAATTGCTGTTACTTTTCCCGCTTCAATAACGGCGCTGATATCCTTCAAGATCAGCTGCTCAGCATTATAGCCAAAGGACACATGATCGAGCCGGATAGGCAGATGCGCGTTGTCAATTTGGTTTCCTGTGACGGTATCTTCCTCTTCCTCTGCCAAAATCTCAATCATTCGTTCTGTTGCACCGATTGATTTTTGCAGCTGTGTGAAGAACGTTGTAATCTGGCCCATCGGCATAATGATTTGAAACAAATATAAAATAAAAGCCACGAGTGCCCCGGCAGTCAATTCGCCTGATGACACCTGCATACCGCCGTACCCAATAACAGCCACGAGCGCGGCCATTAATACGAGAGAAATAAGCGGTCCGACAAGCGATTGCACCTTCGCCTCACGAACCCCAAGCTGGAATAATGAAGAAATCCCCAGTTTCCCGCGTCTGTATTCGACTTCCTCTGCATTTGAAGCCTTCACAAGCCTGATTTCCGGAAGGATTTGATTCAGCAACCCCGTAAAACGTGCGGTTTCATCTTGGGTTTCCCGAGAAATGGAAAACATCTTCTGCCCGATCGGCACTAGGATCAAAGCTGCTAATGGAACAACAACTAAAACAAGCAGCGTCAGCTTCCAGTTCATAATGAATAAGATAGTGAGTGATCCAATGACCGAAATGATGCCTGTTATAAATCCGCTGATATGGCTGGTAATCAGCTCTTTTACCACCATCGTATCATTCGTGACCCGGCTGACAGTTTCACCGGAAGCGTTAGTATCGAAATAAGATACAGGAAGCTTAATTAATTTCTTCCATAATAAATCCCTTAGCCCAGAGATGATTTTTTGCCCGCTATAGTTTAGTGCGTATGTAGCGTAGGCGCTTAAAGCGGCTTGGATAAGAAAAACGAGCGCAATCAGCCCGATTTGTGTGCCGGACAGCGCTGACATGGAAAAACCGTCGACAAGCTGTTTCGTTAATAGAGGAATCAGCAGGCTGACCAGTGTTGTGACAATACTGAGAATCAGCGCAAAGGCGAGCTTTCCATAGGATGGGTTTGTCTGTTTCACTAATGCAAAAAAAGCTTTGAATTTTCTTTTAGGTTGCTGTGTTGGCATAGTATTTTTCCTCCTGTTTCAATCCCTTTACGCGGTCAGCAAGGTTGAACGGAATATAATAGGATTATTTTTACTCTTTCTAAATCATATCAATGGAGAGAGACTTTTTCAGTATATTTTTCTTGTACACTGAAAATAAAAATCCCCTATTCATGACTCGAATAGGAGACGTTTCATATTATAGATCCTTTTCAGGCTTCTTTTTTCGGTACGTTAAGGTAACATCTTGCTGTCTCAGGTCCTCAATGATCATTTTGAACCGGTCAACCTTTGCAGTATGCTCTTCTTTTATCGTTTGAAGTGCAGTCTTCTGCTTTTCGCTTTTCGATTCAAGCTCTTCTTTTATTTTTTTGACAATCATTCCTTTTTGCCCTTTGATTTCTTCTTTTAATGCAGATTCGAATTTTTTAGTCAGGCTGAGAATGTCGTTGATGGGTTTATTGAGACTGCCTGCTTTCCCCTTCATTTCGTCATGGGTTAGAAACATATAGGTGGTTGATACAACTTCTGTTTCACTTTCTGAAAATAAGGAAGTCACTCTGTCTATTCCTCCTAAGGCTGAAAATCGAATAACTGTGAGATCATTTCTTCTTTTTCAAATAGCTTTTCGATGCTCTCGCGGATATTTTTGATAAAATTCTTTTTTTCCGTTGTCTGTTTTTTGAGTTCTGCAACAATTCCGTCATTAGCAGGGAGTGCACCTGTATGGAACGATTCATGAACTGATATTTTCTCTAATTTATCGAATGTGTGACTGAAACCGGCCGCAAGCCGGAATTGAAGATCGAAGGCATATTGCGAAGGGTTTTCTTCCATATGTTGAATCGCCGTGATGATTGCCTGTTTTTTGTCTATAAACGCTTCATCGATTTCCTGCCGGAATACCTTTTGGTAGGCAGAAATCGCATCTTCCATATCTTCAACGATCTTCATGCCGTTTTGATAGATTCTGACAGCGGACGAGATATTGACTTTAATCGTTTCTCCCGAGCCGCTCTTCCCTGTAAAGTAAATATCGGAGCCTTTATAGCTGAAGCCTTTTTCCTTTGATAATGCGTTCAACATTTGAACGATGCTGTGGCCGTCGACGATGAGTTTTAATGCGTCTTTTGTTTCTGCGTCGAGTGTTTCAAAAGAAGAAATCATTGATTTTACATACTCCACAATTTTACCAACATCATTTAGAGCTTGCGTGAATTGGCCATGCTTTAGATGATCAATGAAATCATCGTATTGTAATTCTATACCTTTCATACTCGCATTAAGATTAGATAACTCTTTTTTTATGACTTTTTTCTGTGTATCATCAATATAACTATTTTCAGCAAGCTGATCTACAATAGGCCCACTGTTCCCCAACAGGGTGTGAAGAAAACCTAAAAAGGCTGGTAGCTGCTCTTTAATTCGGCCATACATTTGCTTAACATCATCAAAATTTTCATAAATAACACTTGCTTTCGCTAAAACGCCGTCTGTATGCTTTACTTTTTCTATCAATTCTATGTCTATCCCGCTGGCTGCTTTTACAAAACCGTTTAAGCCGTCTTTTTCATAGTCACCCTTATATTTTTGAAGGTATTCCTGCATCGACCTTACGTCTTCATTAGGAATCCCATCCATAATGTTTCGGATGCCTTTCACACTTGTGTTCGTATCCGCCATCTTCACATCGCCGAATGTAATGAAATCCGCCTTGCCGCTGACTCCGTACAGCGGGTCATCTTTTGATATGCGTTGGGTGATGTTTGCTGTGACGCCTTTGTCTTCATAATATTTGGTGATAGCTTTTTTGAGGTCGTCTTTTGGGATTGAATTTAACTCTTTAAATGTATTTACTTTAAACTTTTTAAGCATTGTGTATCTTAAATGATCATCTGCCTTTAATAAATGATCTACACTTACTTGAGCTCCATTTACACCATAAACTTCATCGTATTCTCCATCAATTAATTGCACCATCACTTGATTATTATTGGCTAGTGAATGTCCCAAGGCAAATGTTCTTAAACTTTCGTCATTGCCGGCTTTCTTTTTTGCTTCAATAGTAAACTCTTTAGCGGCATTATATTGACTATCATCCATTCCAAGAAACAAACCAAAAAAATTATAAGTCCAATCTTTATTATCTGCACTGCCTTCAGATATAATATGAAGTTCATTTACATCATGCTTTTTATCTGTAACGTGAATAGCAGTACCATCATAACCTGAGTCTTTATTTTGGCTGACCAGATCTTTAGAAGTATAAATTTCTATTTTTTGTATGAATTCTTGGTGAGTTTCTTCTTTGTAAATTCTTCGGACATCCGCTTCAAAATCTTCCTTAGCTTTTTGTATTACCTTAGGATCTGAAGAAGCAAACTTTTGTTTATAACTGTATTCCAAATTGATAAGACGTAGTTTTATATTTTCGTCTTCAAAAATATTTTTATTTCCCATCTTCCTTCTCCTTCTTATTTAAAATGAAGGTAACGGAGTTTAGTATTTTTTTAACCTTTTTTTCATAGTCTTCTGGCTTTTGGTTGCAGGTCTGAGTATTGGCTGAACAACTAAACATGAAAGAATACTCCATTCCTAAATAACCTTGTTCTTTCGATTTTATATAACCAAGATAGATATAGGATGGTTTATCTTCTTTCTCAAAGTTCTCTTGTTTTGAAGCAAAATAAATATCCTTTTCTTTTGTTTCTATTTTTTCAAAGTTACCTTTGTATTCATTTTTACCGCTAACTATATCCAGCATAGTCTCCGGGTTATTTATAAATGATTCATTCTGATAAAACTTTACTGAGGCATTCATCACTATATTCTTTTCTTTATTAACACTGTCAAAAAATAGAGACTCGTTTGTCTTTGAAGTTTCAGAGTCGGAATACTCCGCATCCTCCGGAAACAACATCCTAAATCCCTTCAGCTTAGACTCCAGCAAATAGTACCCAGGCTCCTCTTCCTTCGTTGACACCATGTACTCTCTCGTTTTCTCGTCCTGAAACGCGGGAACTTGCGGCAGGTCTTTTGGGTCCATGTCTTTTGGTTTTACGGCTTCTGTTTTATTTTCATTGTTTTTGCTGTTTTTTTCGTTGTCGTTCATACTGCATCCTCCTGTCAGGGCAAGTAATAAGCTGAAGCAAATAAAGATAATCTTTTTCATTACGAACCTCCAAGGGTTTTGTGAGATGATTCTATTTTTCAAAAGTAATACTATTGACCCGGTTACGGGGTGATTATATTATCCTTTTCCATGTTACATCATGGCGGAATTTGGATAAATAGGAAATCAGACTTGGTTTTGACCTTCTTTTATCCATTCGGAGCGTGAAACACCTATCGCATTACAAAATACCCATTACATTTTCCTTATAACAAAAAAGAGCCTTTATCCATAGGCTCTTTCCATTTACTATTCAGAATGGCGTTTTCTCAGCACTTCAAGCACATCATCCAGCGGCAATGCTTGTTCTCTGAGCAGGACAAGGAGATGATACAGCAGGTCTGCCGCTTCCCATTTCAGTTCCTCGTGGTCACGGTTTTTGGCGGCGATGATGACTTCTGATGCTTCTTCGCCGACTTTTTTCAAAATCTTATCCACGCCTTCTTGGAAGAGGTAAGTGGTGTAAGCTCCTTCAGGCATTTCAGCTTGGCGTTCTGCAATGATGCGCTCCAGCTCACTTATGATGTCAAATCGGCCGGAGGTTTGTTCTTCTGTCTGTTCCTTTGTGAAACAGCTGTAGCTGCCGGTGTGGCATGCCGGACCGGACGGCTCTACAAGCACGACCAGTGCATCTTGGTCGCAGTCATATCGGATGCCTTTGACGGCTTGCGTATTCCCCGATGTTTCTCCCTTGTGCCATAGCTCCTGCCGCGAGCGGCTGTAAAACCATGTTTCTTTTGTTTCCATTGTTTTTTCGTATGATTCCCTGTTCATATATGCAAGTGTCAGCACTTCTTTGCTTGCCGCGTCCTGCACGATGGCGGGGATTAATCCGTCTTCGTTAAAACGCAGTTCATCTGCCTGTTTCATCTCACATTCACCCCGTACTCTTTCAAATATGATTTCACTTCTTTAATTGATGTTTCTTTATAGTGGAAAATGGAGGCAGCCAGCGCGGCGTCCGCTTCTCCTATTGTAAAAGCCTCGAGCATATGCTGAGCGTTTCCTGCTCCCCCTGAGGCGATGACAGGAACCGGAACAGCTTCTGACACGAGCTTTGTCAGCCTGTGGTCAAAGCCTTTTTTCTCCCCATCTGAGTCCATGCTGGTCAGCAGGATTTCTCCGGCTCCGCGTTTGACGGCTTCCTTCGCCCACGCTGTAACTTCCCAATCCGTTTTCTTTCTGCCGCCGTGCGTGTAGACCTTGTATGAGTCAGATGTTTCGTCGTACTTGGCGTCTATGGCGAGTACGATACATTGAGATCCGAAAAACGCCGCGCCTTCGGTAATCAGCTCGGGACGGAGAACAGCTGCCGTGTTTACAGAAACTTTGTCCGCGCCGGCACGCAGAATCGTTTTCATATCGCTAAGCTGATTGATGCCGCCTCCGACTGTAAACGGAATCGCAAGCTTTGCAGCAACCTGCTCTACGACGTCAACCATCGTTTTGCGGCCTTCGTGCGAAGCGGAAATATCAAGAAACACCAGTTCATCCGCGCCTTCCTGGTCGTATGCTTCCGCCAGCTCGACAGGATCACCGGCATCCTTCAGTTCAAGAAATTGAATCCCTTTGACAACGCGCCCTTCTTTCACATCAAGACAAGGGATAATCCGTTTTGTTATCATTTCCCCTTCATCCTTTCAATCGCCTCGCCAAGTGTAAACTGGTTGGTATACAGCGCTTTTCCGATAATGGCTCCAGAAACCCCATTCGCATGATAACGGGCAAGAGCTTCAAGATCCGCAATAGAGCTGACTCCGCCAGAGGCGATGACAGATTTTCCGGTTTCTTTCGCGAGTTCCACTGTGCTTTCGATATTGGGGCCTGACAGCATCCCGTCTGTGGCGATATCAGTAAAAATAAAAACTTCTGCGCCTTCGTTGGCGAGCTCTTTGCCGAGTTCAGCCGCCTTAAGACTTGAGGTCTCCAGCCACCCTTCTGTTGAAACAAATCCGTTTCTTGCGTCCAGCCCGATGGCTATCCTTTCACCATACTCTTTCAGCATTTTTTTCACAAACGGCGGATCAGAAACAGCGGAGCTTCCCAGGATCACGCGATCGACTCCTGCCGATAAGTAATCGTAGACGTCGCTTTCCGAACGAATGCCACCGCCGATTTCGACTTTCAGATTGAGCTTTTGTACAATTTCGATGACATGACGGTCATTTACTTTTTTTCCTTCCTTCGCGCCGTCAAGATCAACTAGATGAATCCATTCAGCCCCCTCACTTGCAAATAACGAGGCCATGTCGAACGGCGAATCGCCGTATACGGTTTCCTTGCTGTAATCGCCTTGAACGAGACGTACACATTTGCCGTTTCTCATATCAATGGCCGGATATAATGTAAAAGCACTCATTTTTTCACCTTCTGTTCTGCTGCCATTTTAGTGAATTGGATTAAGATAGACATTCCGACCGCACTGCTTTTTTCCGGGTGAAACTGAGCGCCGAAGATGTTCTCTTTTCCGACAACCGCAGGCACCTGCACACCGTACTCGGCACTTGCCAGTAGCGCGTCGTCATCCATTCCGTCAATATAATAGGAATGGACAAAATAAGCGTAGCCTTCTTCTACTCCGGCCAGCAGCGGAGATTCGTTATGAAAGGAGAGGCGGTTCCATCCCATATGCGGAACCTTCAGCTTGTTTCCCTGCTGATCTTCCGGCTTCAGCCTGACTGCTTTTCCCTTTAACAAACCGAGACCTGCAGCGGTTCCATGCTCTTCGCTCTCATGAAACAAAAGCTGCATGCCGAGGCAGATCCCAAGAAGCAATCTCCCCTCTGACACCATCTTATGAATGAATTGATCGAGATTGGCGTTGCGCAAATTGTCCATCGCGTCCCCAAACGACCCGACTCCCGGCAAAATGAAAGCATCGGCTATACTCAGCTCCTCCGGAATGCCTGAAACAAAGTACGGTACGCCGACACGCTCCAGCGCCTTTGAAACGCTGTATAAATTGCCCATTCCGTAATCTATCACACCGATCATTTACAGCATCCCTTTCGTTGACGGAATCCCTTTGACACGCGGGTCTATCATTGTCGCTTCATCAAGCGCGCGTCCTAAGGCTTTAAAAACAGCTTCTATCATATGGTGTGTATTTGTGCCGTAATGAACGATCACGTGCAAGTTCATCCGTGCTTCAAGCGCCAGCTTCCATAAAAATTCATGTACAAGCTCAGTATCGAAAGTTCCGACTTTCGCTGCAGGAAAGTCAGCACGCATTTCCAAGTGCGGCCGATTGCTTAAATCAACCACTACCTGAGCAAGCGCCTCATCCATCGGCACAAACGCCGAGCCGTAGCGTTTGATGCCTTTTTTATCGCCTAGTGCTTCAAGCAAAGCCTGCCCTAAGCAAATGCCGATATCTTCAGTTGTGTGGTGATCATCAATATCGACATCACCTTTTGCATGAATGGAAAGATCAAATTGCCCGTGTTTTGTGAACAGGTCCAGCATATGCGTCATAAACGGCACATCTGTTTTGATTTCTGCTTGTCCTTCACCGTCTATTGCGAATGACAGTTCTATATCCGTTTCATTTGTTGTTCTGGCGCGTTCCGCTTTTCTCATTTCGAATTCCTCCGTTCTCTCGCTTCGATTGACCTGGCATGCGCTTCTAATCCTTCCAGTCTGGCAAAAGCTGCAATGCTTTCCGCATGTTCTTCAAAGGCTGATTGGCTGTATGAAATAATGCTCGATTTCTTTTGAAAATCCGTGACGTTTAATGGGCTTGAAAATCTGGCCGTCCCATTCGTCGGAAGCACATGGTTCGGTCCGGCAAAATAATCTCCGACTGGTTCAGGGCTGTATCGGCCTAAGAAAATTGCACCCGCGTGCTTAATATTGCCAAGCAAAGCTTCGGGAGACTGTGTGATGATTTCTAAATGCTCCGGGGCGAGCGTACTGACTGTATTGACCGCTTCATCTATCGTCTCAGCCACATAAATACATCCATAATCTCTCACTGAAGCTTCCGCAATATCTCTGCGCGGCAAGGTTTTAAGCTGCTCGTTCACCTCGGCTGAAACGGCCTCAGCCAGCGGCATGGAATCTGTGACAAGCACACATGAGCTAAGCATGTCGTGTTCCGCTTGTGACAGCAGGTCGGCGGCTATTTCACGAGGGATAGCAGTTTCATCAGCCAGCACAACGATTTCACTCGGTCCGGCAATCATATCAATATCGACATCACCGAACACCTCTCGTTTGGCAAGCGCGACATAAATATTTCCCGGGCCTGTAATTTTATCGACCGGCTCAATGGTTTCTGTCCCATATGCCAGCGCCGCAATTGCTTGAGCCCCTCCCATTTTGTAAATATCTTTGATGCCCAGCTCAGCAGCGGCGGCTAAGACTCCCGGAGACAGCCGTCCGTCTTTTCCCGGTGGTGTGACAAGAACGATTCTTTCCACGCCCGCTGTAAGCGCCGGAATGACATTCATCAAAACAGATGACGGATATGCGGCAGTTCCGCCCGGCACATAAACGCCGGCAGAATCAAGTGCCGTCACTTTCTGTCCCAGCATTGTGCCATCCTTTCTGTGATAAAACCAGGAAGATTGAAGCTGTCTTTCGTGATATTCAGTAATGTTTTTGATCGCTTGCCTGATCACCTGCAGCAGCTGGGGGTCCAGCAGTTTGTATGCTTCTTCAATTTCTTCTGTTGTGACTAATGCGCTGTCGAGCTTGATGCCGTCAAACTTGGCCGTGTAGTCACGAACGGCCTGATCACCATTTGCTTTTACATGTTCAATAATGGATCGGACCGCGTTTCTTTGTTCTTCCGTTCCGGCATCAATTGACCGCTTGAGAGAAAGCCGATCCGCGCCGCTAATGGTTTTGATTTTCATTTTGCCGTTTCTCCTTCCACAACAAGAGATAAACGGGACGCCATTTCGTCGATGACATCGTCCTTCATGCGATAGCTTACAGGGTTGACGATAAAGCGGGAGGTAATATCACAAATATGCTCTGTTTCAACGAGTCCGTTTTCTTTAAGCGTCTGGCCCGTAGATACGATATCGACTATTCTGTCCGCAAGCCCGATAAGAGGAGCAAGCTCGATTGAGCCGTTCAGCTTAATAATCTCGACTTGCTCTCCCTGCTCTCTAAAATAACCGGAAGCTACATTCGGATACTTTGTCGCAATTCTCGGCGCGACGCCGCTCCAGTTGGTATCAGGGAGTCCGGCAACAGCGAGATGGCATTTGCTGATTTTCAAATCAAGCACCTCATATACATCGCGCTCCTCCTCCAGCATGACATCCTTCCCCGCAATTCCGACATCTGCCACGCCGTGCTCCACATATGTGGTCACATCCATCGGCTTTGCCAAAATAAAGCGGAGATTTTCCTCCGGCACATCGATGATCAGTTTTCTGGAATCCTCAAACTCTTCCGGCAGCTTGTATCCCGCCTGCCGCAGCAGCCCTGCTGCTTCTTCAAATATTCTCCCCTTCGGCATGGCCATTGTGAGTAACTTACCCATTTTGCTCTTCCTTTCTGGCACCGATAAAATAAGTGACATTTGCAAATGATTTTGTCATCTGATCAATATTTTCAATCCCCAGTAAATCCTGAAGAACAACTTTTTTTCCTTTCAAACGCTCTTCATTCGCAAAAGCGATGGCCTGCACCCTCTGCTCTTTGCTGAAAATGACAGCATCGATTTCACTGGGTTCGTCTTTCATATGAAGCGCTTCAATCATTCGGTCAATCCGGAGCCCAAAACCCGTCGCCGGCGCTGGTGAATTAAAATGTCCCAGAAGCTTGTTATAACGCCCGCCGCTGCCAATCACAAAGCCGACACTTTCCGCGTACACTTCAAATAAAATCCCAGTGTAGTAGCTCATATGGCTGACCATATTCAGATCAAGACGGACATTTTCCGTACATCCGTAGTCTTCAAGAATCTCCCACAGTGCCTTCAGTTCATCAACAACACTTTTTCCTTGCACTGAATCGACGATTTCTTCTGCACGCTCGCATACTTCTATACTGCCCCGCAATTCGAGAAGCTCCAGTAACCTGTTTTTATCAATGGAGGAAAGCGGAAGAGATTTGACGTGCTCTCTGTAGCCGACATAATTCTTTTCATATAAAAACCTCCGGAGCACGTCTGCGCGTTCAACATTCCCGACAACCTCAACAAACAGGGCATCTGCAATGCCTGCGTGGCCGATTGCAATTTTAAATGAAGTCAGGCCGGCATTTTTTAACGCACCGACTACTAAGGCAATAACCTCTGCATCCGCACTTGTCGTGCCATCACCAATCAATTCCACTCCAACCTGCTCAAACTCGGCAGGACGTCCGCCCTCGCGTTCCTGGGCTCTGAACACATTTGCCGCATAGCCGACTCTGATCGGTTGATCATGTTTCAGCAGCTTTGAAGCCGCCACCCTTGCGATCGGTCCTGTCATATCCGGGCGAAGCACCAGTGTCTTGCCATCCTGATCCAGAAGCTTAAACAGCTGCTGCTCTTCAATTGCTGACTGCACACCAACCGTATCGTAAAACTCCAGCGTAGGTGTTTCCATAAATTGATAGCCCCATTTATCTATCATATCGGTTAACGATTGCCTCACCTTATTTTTCGTTTCATATAAACCGGGCAGTGTATCTCTCATGCCGTGTGGTTTTTCAAACATAAACATCAACCCGAGCACCTCCGTCATTGTTTGAAGGAAAATTCCGAATCCTTTAGTTCGCTAATATGATAATATGTTAGCAGATGAAAGAATGGAAATCAATCCTTAACTTTTTCACAAATATGTATCATTCGAAAATCCTCCTCCTAAATATGAAAAAATCATGAATAAAGAATGAAAGGTCAGTCATATCTCAAATTCTTTATGTTTGGCATGCTATAATACAAATCAAATAGAGAACAAGGAGTTAAAAATGAAAACACTGCGAACGTTATGTGTACTGATCATACTTTCTGCTGTCATTTTCTTCGGCATCAAAATATATGCAAAAGATATAGATATTTCGTTTTTCAAAATTGATATCGGTGCAACGAAGAATGAATCTGAAACAGCTGCAAACAAAGAGAAGAAACTGAGAGGAAGCGCCGAGCCGCTGGACGTCACGCTTTTCAATCAGATGGATGCCCCAAGACTCTATAATGGCTGTGAGGTGACGAGCCTTGCTATGGTGCTGAACTATGCGGGATACAACGTGACAAAGAATACACTGGCAAACCAGATCGCAACAGTGCCTTTGACATACACCAGCGGATTAAAAGGTGATCCGAATGACGGATTTGTCGGTGATATGGCGAACGGCCCGGGGCTAGGTGTCTATCACGGCCCGATCTATCAGCTCGCTAAAACCTATGCGGGGGACAATGTTTCTGATCTGACAGGAAAAAGCATCTCTGCTGTTTATGAGCAGCTTGAGAAAGGCAACCCGGTTTGGGTTATCACGACAGCCAACTTTACACCTGTTGACAACATGCAGACATGGAAAACGCCAAACGGAACGATCGATATCACGTACAGCGAACACAGTGTCGCCGTCACGGGTTATGATGAAAATTACGTGTATGTGAATGACCCTTATGGCTATAAAAACAGAAAAACAGACCGGACCAGCTTTGAAAAAGCATGGGTGCAAATGGGCAGCCAAGCCGTAGTCGTTCAAAAGTAAAGCTGCCCGTTTTCACAGGCTTTCCTTATGCTCTCTCCTGAGCAAATACGACAATATTCATGCTTGATGTTTACATCAGGTAACAATGACGCATTTTCCATTTATCATCCAAATTTGTCTTTACTTTCAGGCGGGCTATTTTTATGATTAATACAGATTCAGCCTTGCCCCGATCTATGTGAGAGAAGCCGGTGCAAGATGCTGACGCTTCTCTTACAAAACTAAAAATAGCCGGGGAGGATTTTATCATTGAAAAAAATCGTGTCTATCCTATTTATGTTCAGTTTGGTTATGGGCTTCAGCCAGTTTCAGACATTAACTGCTTATGCAGCTGACAAAGTGGTTCATGAAACAATTATCGTGCCAAAAAATACAACATATGACGGGAAGGGACAGCGGTTTGTAGCAGGAAAAGAATTGGGTGACGGAAGCCAGTCTGAAAACCAAAAGCCTGTTTTTCGTGTGGAAGACGGAGCAACTCTGAAAAATGTAGTGCTCGGCGCTCCTGCTGCTGATGGCGTGCACACTTATGGAAACGTTAACATTCAGAATGTGACGTGGGAAGATGTTGGTGAGGACGCGTTAACTGTGAAGAAGGAAGGAAAAGTAACCATTGACGGCGGTTCTGCTCAAAAAGCTTCTGATAAAATCTTTCAAATCAATAAAGCCAGCACGTTTACAGTGAAAAACTTCACTGCGGATAACGGCGGAAAGTTTATAAGACAGCTGGGCGGGTCGACTTTCCATACCGATGTTATTATCGACAGATGCACCATCACAAACATGAAGGAAGCGATTTTCCGTACGGACAGTAAAACGAGCACTGTCACCATGACGAACACTAGATACTCCAACGTCGGCAAGAAATGGATCGGCGTCCAGCACGTAACGGAAAAAAACAATACCCAATTTTAATATAAATAAAAAGCCCGCGGTTATTTGATCAGCGGGCTTTTTATTCTATCCTGCATTTCTTCCTTCGTGTATATAATTTTCATCGGATTTCCGCCGACAAATGCCCCGGCTGGCACATCCTTATGGACAAGCGTTCCAGCGGATACGATCGCGCCATTCCCTATTTCCACGCCTGGCAGAATGGTCGTGTTGGCGCCGATCATCACTTCGTCTCCGATCAGGACTTTACCGATTCGATACTCCTGAATTAAATACTCATGAGCCAAAATGGTCGTATTGTATCCGATGATTGAATTCGTTCCGACTGAGATCTTTTCCGGAAACATAATATCGGGCATCACCATGAGGGCAAAGGATGTCTGCTTTCCGACCTTCATCCTCAAAAACGTACGGTACAGCCAGTTTTTCATTCCTATAAACGGTGTATATCTCGCAATTTGAATGACAATGAAATTCTTCACTACCTTCAAAAAAGGCACCGTTTGATAGACATGCCACAGTGAGTTAGCTCCTGATACCGGATGCCGGTCTGTTTTTCTCACAGATTACTTCACTCCAACGATTTGTAATAGATCACTCATTTTCTCTAGCATATAGTCTGGCTCATGCTTCGCCAGCGCTTCCGGCCCTTTAATCGTCCATGCGACACCGGCTGTTTTTGTACCGGCATTTTTACCCGCCAGAATATCGTGATAGTTGTCACCGACCATGATGGCTTCAGCAGGCTCGCTTCCCAGCTGTTTCAGCGCCAGCAGTACAGGCTCGGGATCAGGCTTTGCCATCGTGACATCATCAAGTGTAACAACAGTTTCGAAAAAACCGCCAATTCCCGTTAGCTTAAGGCCCATATTGACAGTATCCCTTAACTTTGTTGTCACAATTCCTAATGTAAAGCCCGCTTTTTTTAGTTCATCCAGCGTTTCATAAACCGTTTCATATTCGGTGACAAGTGTGTCATGCATCTGGTGATTGTATGTTCTGTACATGCTGATCATTTCTTCAGTTTTCTCAGCATCCATGGAAGAAAACGTTTCAAAAAGAGACGGGCCGATAAACGCAAGCACATCCTCACGTTTATAGCGGCTCGGATAATAATGCTCCAGCGTATGCAAAAATGACGCGATAATTAATTCATTTGTATTAATAAGGGTTCCGTCTAAATCAAACAGAATCGTCGTTACTGGATGATCAGTCATACTGCTTCCTTTCCAACCGCTGAGGGTTTCCATTTTTTCCACGTATACGATATCGCCATCGTCAGCAGCACGGCCGTGGTGACTCGAATCAGCAGAAGCGGCCAAACCGGAATGCCAAGTGGAATAAAGACAAGTGTATCTTCAACGACAGCATGGCAGGCGACGAGAAATATAAAGGCCAGTGTCATGTCGCGCCTGCCAACGCCGTCATCTTCGACTGCTTTGATCATGACACCCGCTCCGTAGGCAAGGCCGATTGTCAAGCCGGTTACCATTGTCATGGAGGTATTTTTATTCATGCCCAGCATCTGTGTAAACGGAGACAGCCACTTAGAAAACGTGTGCAGCCAGCCTAAGTCTCGCATAAATTGAATGATGATCATCAGCGGGATTACAATCGCCGCCAGCTGCAACACACCAAGACCGGCTTTCATTAAAGCCTCGGCCAGCATCGCCAGCCAGCCGTCAGGCGCATCACCCTTTGAAGCAATAAAACCGTACTGCGCCATTTCCTGCCCGCCGTGCCAGATGAGATTAATGACGATTGCAGAAACAGCTGCCAAACCAATGCGCACTGCCAATATGACGCCAATCCTGATTCCGACCTTTGCTGCGACCGTCGATTCGATAATTAAGTTATGACAGAATGAAAGCATGACTGCTAAGATAAAAACTTCCTTCACGGATAAATCCAGTGTCAATATCCCGGCAATCCCCGCGTACAGATTCAGCATATTCCCAAGCACAAGCGGAATCGCCGCTTCGCCTGAGAGACCGAACAGGCCCATCACCGGTGTGATTAGCCTTACCAGCCAATCCATGACAGGCGTATGCTGAAGCAAAGTGACTACCAGTGTCACCGGAAAAATGACTTTACCGAGTGTCCATGTTGTCTGAAGACCTGCCGCAAGACCGGCCAGAAAAATCTTCTTCATCCCTCATCCCCCTTTGCTACCGTCTACTCTGCGTACCGCTTCGCCGAGTACCCCTTGACGCGTCTGAAGATGATGGCCGCCACAGCCAACACAATTAATACAATTGAGATCACCTGAGCGATGCGAAGCGAACTCGTCAGCATTAAGCTGTCAGTCCGCATTCCTTCAATAAAGAGCCTTCCGATTGAATACCAAATGATATAGGTTAAAAACATCTCGCCTCTCCGCAAATTCGCTCTGCGCAAAAGAAGCAGTATAATAACGCCGACAAAGCTCCATAGTGATTCATATAAAAAAGTAGGATGATAATATTGTCCGTTGATGTACATTTGATTAATGATAAACTCAGGCAGGTGCAGGTTTTCTAAAAAGGCTCTGCTGACCGCCTCCCCGTGTGCCTCTTGATTGACAAAGTTTCCCCAGCGGCCGATCGCCTGACCAAGCAAAATGCTTGGCGCCGCGATATCCGCAAGCTTCCAGAAAGAAATGTTTTTCACTCTTGAAAAGACATAGCCTGTCAAAATGGCACCGATTAAGCCGCCGTGAATCGCGATGCCGCCCTTCCAGATTTTTATGATTTCTCCCGGATGTTCTGCATAATAATCCCATTCAAATGCAACGTAATAAATCCGCGCGCAAATAATTGCAATTGGGATCGCAAAAAGGACGAGATCGATAAAAATATCTTTCTGCAGCCCTCGTTTTTCACTTTCTCTCATGGCAATCCAAAGCCCCAGCAAAGCACCGAGACCAATAATGATTCCGTACCAATGGACGGCTAACGGCCCTAGCTGAAACGCTATCGGATTGAGTGGTTCTATCGCTTCATTCATTTATTGCCAACTCCTATTCGTCTTGTTCACCGTCTTCAATGACATCCGCCAGCTTGTTGGTAAATTGCTCAGCGGCGTTTAAGCCCATCCGCTTCAATCTGAAGTTCATAGCAGCCACTTCAATAATGACCGCGAGATTTCGTCCCGGACGGACAGGGATCGTGAGTTTTGTAATTTCTGTATCAATGATTTTCATTGTTTCTTCTTCGAGTCCGAGACGGTCGTATTGCTTGCCCTGCTCCCAGAGTTCAAGATTCATCACAATTGTAATTCGTTTGTTGCTTCTGACCGCACCGGCACCAAACAGCGTCATGACGTTAATAATGCCGAGCCCTCTAATTTCAAGCAGATGTTCAATGAGCTCAGGGGCGTTTCCGACAAGGGTATCCTGATCCTCCTGCCGAATTTCAACACAATCATCAGCAACAAGACGGTGGCCTCTTTTCACAAGCTCCAACGCGGTTTCACTTTTTCCGACGCCGCTTTTCCCTGTGATCAGCACCCCGACGCCATATATATCGACAAGCACACCGTGAATGGCTGTGGTTGGCGCAAGTCTGCTTTCTAGGAAGTTGGTCAATCGGCTTGACAGTCTGGTCGTTTTCAAAGGCGATCTGAGGACAGGCACGCCGTTTTTCTCGGAAGCGTCAATGAGCTCCTGCGGGATAGGCATATCTCTAGACAGAATAATAGCTGGTGTTACATCCGTGCATAGAGAGTCCATGCGCTGCTTTTTATCCTCTTCCGGCAGCTGTTCAAAGAAAGAAAGCTCTGTTTTCCCCAGAAGCTGTACGCGCTCCCTAGGGTAATATGTAAAATATCCGGCAATTTCAATGCCTGGTCTTGATAAATCACTCATCGTAATCGGGCGGTTAATTCCTTCTTCTCCGCTGATCAATTCCAAATGAAACTGTTCCATTACATCTTTTGTCCGAACCTTTGCCACGATATGTTCCTCCTGTTCCGGGATAACCCGAGCTTGCTCAACAATAATTTCATTTTATCACTTTCGGGCTTGAACCTAAAACAGATTTTATAAAAGACTGGTAAACGTGTCAGCTGGTCTAGATCACTAGTCTGAAAAGGGGTAAAATAAACGTATTCATATATTCCAGAAAGGCGGATCAATTATGGCAGAGAGTCTTCTTCTCAGCGGCATCAGTATCGTGACAGAAAATGAAGTGATTAAAAACGGCTATGTTGGGGTCAAGGATGGAAAGATAAGCGCTGTCTCAGCAGAACGGCCAATAGAGCAATACGCAAAGGAAATTCAAGGCCCAAGGGATGCCGTGTTGCTTCCGGGGATGATTGATATTCATATCCACGGCGGCTATGGCGCGGATACAATGGATGCGAGCTTTTCCGCGCTCGATACCATGTCCTCAAGGCTGCCCGAGGAAGGCACAACGAGTTTTTTAGCGACAACCATCACACAGGAACACGGCCAAATTTCTCAAGCACTGGTAAACGCGAGAGATTGGAAATCTGCGGAGGATTCCTCTTCATTAGGTGCGGAATTGATCGGAATTCATTTAGAGGGTCCCTTTGTTTCACCTAAAAGGGCCGGAGCGCAGCCAAAGGAATGGATTAGGCCCTCAGACCTTGCACTTTTCAAGAAATGGCAGCAGGAGGCAGGGGGGCTGATCAAAATCGTCACGCTTGCACCGGAGGAGGATCAACATTTTGAGCTGATCCGTTATTTAAAAGATGAGTCGATTATCGCGTCAATGGGACACACGGATGCAGACTCCGCATTACTTTTGGAAGCCTTTGAAGCAGGTGCCAGCCATATGACTCATTTATACAATGCGATGAGCCCGTTTCATCATCGTGAACCCGGAGTGATCGGCACAGCCCTCGCCCATGAGGGTTATGTCACAGAGCTTATTGCCGACGGTATCCACTCCCATCCGTTAGCGGCAAAGCTTGCTTTTTTAGCAAAAGGCAGCAGCAAGCTTATATTGATCACCGATTCAATGCGGGCGAAAGGACTGAAAGACGGAGTCTACGAGTTCGGCGGACAAAGTGTGACAGTAAAGGGGAAAACAGCTCTTCTTCCGGATGGGACGCTTGCCGGTTCGATTTTAAAAATGAATGAAGGCGCACAGCATATGCGCGCGTTTACGAATTGCTCTTGGACGGATATAGCTAATATAACTTCAGCAAACGCGGCCAAACAGCTTGGCATCTTTGACCGAAAAGGCAGTATAACAGAGGGAAAAGATGCGGATCTTGTAATTGTCAGCAGTGAATGTGAGGTACTTCTCACCATCTGCCGCGGAAACATTGCATTTATATCCAAGGAGGCTGATCATATATGAAAGTAATCGAATGTCAATCGTATGAGGCATTAAGCCAAAAAGCTGCCGGAATTGTGGCTGAAACAGTCAGGGAAAAGCCTGATGCCGTTCTCGGTTTAGCGACAGGCGGGACACCGGAAGGCACGTACCGCGAGCTGATCCGCCTGCACCAAACAGAGAATCTTTCTTTTCAAAACATCACCACGATTAACTTAGATGAATACGCCGGGCTTTCCGGTGATGACCCAAACAGCTATCACTGCTATATGAATGAGCGTTTCTTTCAGCATATCGACAGTCAACCGAACCGGCATTTTATCCCTGATGGAAACGCAAGTGACTTGGAAGCCGAGTGCAAACGCTACGAACAATTGATTGAATCACTTGGCGGAGCGGACATTCAGCTTCTCGGCATCGGCCGAAACGGACATATCGGCTTTAATGAACCGGGAACCTCATTCCAGTCCCGCACACATGTCGTGGCATTAAATGAACAAACCCGTCAGGCCAATGCCAGATATTTTACCTCCATTGGCAAGGTGCCAAAAAAAGCCGTTACAATGGGAATTCAAACGATTCTCTCAAGCAAGCGGATTCTTCTGCTTATCTCTGGCAGAAGCAAAGCCGAAGCAGCAAAAAGGCTGCTGGACGGACAAGTCAGCGAGGAATTCCCTGCGTCCGCTTTGCACCTACATCCTAACGTTTCGGTTTTGATTGATCAAGAAGCCGCGGGATTCAGGCATTGAAAGGATTTTCGCTATGAATATCGATAAACAATCTCCTATCCCCATTTATTATCAGATTATGGAGCAAGTAAAAGCCCAAATAAAGAGCGGAGAGCTGCAGCCGGATATGCCGCTTCCTTCCGAGCGGGAATATGCCGAACAATTCGGAATCAGCCGGATGACGGTGCGCCAAGCGCTTTCTAATTTGGTCAATGAAGGTTTTCTCTATCGTCAGAAAGGCCGGGGCACCTTTGTCAGCAAGCTAAAAATGGAACAAGCGCTCCAAGGGCTTACAAGCTTTACAGAAGATATGAAAAGCCGCGGCATGAGGCCGAGCAGCAGGCTCATCGATTATCAGCTTATCGATTCGACTGAGGAGCTGGCCGCCATACTAGGATGCGGGCACCCGTCCCGCATCCACAAAATCACACGGGTTCGGCTGGCGAATGATATTCCTATGGCGATTGAAGCCTCACACATCCCATTTGAGCTGGCAGGTGAATTAAAACCGTCTCATTTCAAGTCGTCAATTTACGAGCATATTGAAAGGTACAACAGCACGCCGATTTCCCGCGCCAAACAAGAGCTTGAACCGAGTGCCGCAACACAGGATGAAGCAAACTTGCTCGGCATTCAAGAGGGGGCGCCAGTCCTGTTGATTAAACGAACAACGTATTTGCAGAACGGTACTGCTTTTGAGCATGTAAAATCTGTATACAGGGGCGACCGTTATACTTTTGTCCATTACATGGATCGGCTGTCATAAAAAAGTCTCCAACCCCTTTTTAAGGATTGGAGACACGGCGAAAATCAAATTGGTCTGGCGCTGGACGATAGGTTTCTTTTTTCGTCTTGAACTTCCAGATCGGTGATTTCGTTTTTCCGTTAAAGCTGTCTTCCACAATGGTGTACCAATAATAAACAGAATTCGGCTCTAGATTCTCCCAAAGGAATTCGGCGGTTTCCCCGCTTTTCACTTTCTCGCGTTTTCCGAGCTGTTCGTTTGTATAGACATTACATTCAAAATCATCGGTTTCTACTCTTTTCATTCTTGGCTTCAGATCAAGTTCCAGCGTAAACTCATCCTTGTTACCGTAACTATCTGTATCATAAAAGTTTTTATCATCCATATACGGTGAATAAGTGGATACATGCACCACATTGTTTGCCTGATCAAACTGCATCAAACGCAAATATCCTTGGCCGCCCTCTGGCCCGCCCTGATAATCAGCAAGCATTTGATGGACGAGACGATCCGGTTTTCCGTCTCCGTCATCATCCAGCTCATCTGTTTTTCTCATCGCGCTGTGATAATGTCCGCTTAACACCATCACGACATTCGGGTTCGGCTTGACAACTTTTTTGAAAATTTTCTCGCCGATCGGGCTTCTGTTCCCGCTAACGAGTAAATATTCATGAAAAGCTAAAACAGCTATCCTGTCAGGGTGCTTCTTCAGCACTTGATTCATCCATGCGATGTCTTCGTCCGTGATGCCCCAACCCATGTACAGCATGATATAATCATTGCCGCTGCTTGATATGAGGTCATAATGCCCGCGGTTATTTTTGTATGATTCTCCATAGTGCAGTCTCTTATCGAAACGGCGGCTGCCAAAGTATTTGCCAAACGCCCTGTAGGAGCCGTCCTTATGACCGACATCGTGGTTTCCGGCCAGCACGCCGTAAGGAATTCCGCTGTTGTCCAGGACTCGCATTGATTGATCAGCGTTTCTCCACTGTCTGATATCCGCGGAATCATCTACAATATCCCCTGTGTGAAACACGTATTTCATATTCAGCTTCCTTTGGTTATTTTTGATCCATATAGTCTGCTTATCAAAAATATGCGGATAGCTTTTTGCATAATACTGCGTGTCTGACATCCAGACAAAGGAATACATATCCTTCGCAGGAGGAATTTCGTCCTGAACAATGATATTCATCTTAGATTTCCGTACATAATCGGAAGCGATGACAGACGCCTTTAGCGTGAACTGTTTGTCATCTTTGGCAACGAAGCTGTCAACCGGCTGCCACTGGCTTGTCCGGTAATTCCAAGCATACATTGTCACTTTTCTCCCCGGCAGAGAGCTTCCTCTCCAAACGGCTTCAGCTAAATCATTCTCATCAATGGACGGGTCAACCGTCACTTCAAAACGGTGATAAGGAAAAAGCTCCTTCTCTTCCGTTGATACTGTTTTACCGTCAGCTCCTGACACCCGATTCATTTCTTCATTGGTAAACGGCGTCTCGCTTTCCGGCACAAAGCTTTTTGGAGGTTCAGTCAGTGATGCATGCTTGAAAATTTTCACACTATTTCTGTTTTGCGCCGTATATTGAAAGCCTTTGTAAAAGGACACATCCATCGCGTCATTCGTCGGATCCTTCACCCGCACCGAAAGCTTGGCTTTGTGCGTATCGGCATCGCTATTTACAATTTCCGGCTGGTCCGGATGCTCCCGCTCTGTCTTAAACGTCCGCTCAATAACCGTTTTATTGCCAGCCAAATCTGTTGCTGAGACTTTCAGCGTGTGTTTGCCCGGAGACAGCTCAGAAGTTGACGTATGATATGGGAGCGTAATGCTATCACCATCTAAAAATGCCTCTGTTTCCTCTATTTTGCTCCATTTATCAAACATATCTGCCTGCAGCACCAGGTTTCCTTTATACGTCTGTCCGTCCGTCACATTCGGTTCGATGTGCGGTCCTGAATTATCAACCCGCACAACAAAGCTCAGGTTTTCATTCCCGTCGCTTACTGCAATATGATGGGCGCCTTCAGTCAGCTTCTCTGTATCCCACTTCAGCAGCTGCGATGTAAACAGTCCATCAGGCAGATGAAATTGAAACGGCCAGCTTTTATTCGAGCGCTGATTATCCCCAATAAAAAGCTCCTTCTCGGGAGAAATACGCTCGTCCCTGATCACCGTTCCATCCGATAATACCAATCGGGCATTTTTGACTAAAAAATCATCACGGTTTTCAGCCGTATCAAACGGAGATACCTTTGAACCCGATCGTATCGTGATACGCTGCAGCTGCTTCCCTTTTTGAAGCAGCGTCTCCGGCAGAGGGACAGAGTAGGTGCGGTATTTATTTGTCGTATCATCGAAGACTTTTAAAACCTTGCCGTCCATCGTTACAGCATTTTTAAAGTAAAGGTTCGTTTTTCGGGTGTCGAACGCAAAATATACTTCTTTTTCCATGGCGGGCTCTGTCTGTTGTTTTTTTCCGTCAATCCAGAGCTTAATGCTGTCAGTCCGCCCGTCCGTGGTCGCTTTGAGAAACTGTGTCCCTGACAGTGTATCTCTGTTTTCTATATTCATCCGCAAACCGTGCGACTTGCTTGTTTGCTTAATATCAATCATTTTGACTGGCGTCTTCGCTTCATTGATCCCGTCACCGGCTACAACGTAATACTCAAGCTGATCCTTCCCGATCAGTTCAGGCGAGTAGACAATATAATGGTACAAATGATCGTTGCGGTCTTTTTCAGCGAAAATGCGTTTGAACGGTTTGTTTTCATCTGTCCGATAATAAAAGGCGGCCGTTCTCACTAAACTGCGGTCACGTATGTCAGCCCGCAGTTCAATGCTTTCAGCCGGGCGGACAGGCTTGCGGTCTGTTAAATCCTCTATAACCGGCTTTTCTTTATCAAGCTTCACTTTACGTTTTTGCTCTGGCACCTGCGCCTGTAAAATTGAGCCTGGCGACGGATTTTTTTCTGCTATTGAAATGTTGAGCAGTTCCGCTGTTCCATCGAGAGGGTATTTATAAAGCACAGACGACAGGCGGCGCAGCGCATGTTTCCGGTAGTGCGCAACTGAAATATCCTTTCCTGTATTCGTCGATATCGCAACCGCACGCGGCCGGGTATTCGCCATGCCCTCTGTTCCATCCAGCACCAACAGATTTTCTCCTTCTCTCAAATGTGTCTGATAGTGCCGGTTAAAATCATCCGCTGTCAACTCAGGATGTCCGACAGGCTTGAGCCAAAATACACAGGTTTCTCCAGACGGAATGACGACCCGCTGATCAGGTCTCCAAATCAGGTCGGAGTCCGGCCCTTCCTTCGGATAGCGGTAGCGAATGTGATAATCTTTAAAATCAATTGTTCTGTCGGTTGTATTATATACCTCAATAAATTCATAACCGTCTGTACGTCCGGTATTTTTCGTATCAACCGCAAGCTCGGTGATCAGCAGCTCCGGGATATGGGCGAGGTCAGCCTGATATCCATCCAGCTTCAGTGTCTTCGTTTCTGACTCCACCCGCTGCTTTCCATTCGAGAACACAATGTAATACTCGAGCTCGCTATTCCAGATTGACCTCTTCGGTATTTGCGCCAAAAACTGGCGGACAGCTCCGGGGGTTGGGTCCATCGGCACCATTTTATAGCCCAGTTCATTGCTTTGTTTATAAAACAAAAAGGCAGAAAACGATTGATACTCACTGTCACGCACATGCGCCTGAATGATCAGGTTGCCCTTCATTTCAGCCTTCACTTCAATTTGAGGAGGGTTTTCAAGCAAGGGTATGTAATGAGGCGTTTGGAACGGTTCCTGCTTTATGACAGGCAAGGCCTTCGCTTCATGATGGCCGCCAGACTGAACAAACAGAAAAGATAATAATAAAGAAGCAATGACTGTGTATTTTCTCATCACGGCACCTCCCTTTTCACGTATTTTGCGTCTGAACAGGGAAGCTTATGAGTTAATTTTTGTGTAAAAAGAACAAAAAGACACCGGTCTCTTGAAAGTTCCACTATTATCCAGTAAACTAAAAGTAGTTAACCGGTTAACGATAAAATCAGTGAGGCAGATTGATGGATAACAGCATTCATAATGAATTATTTCAAACCATACAGGAGTTCGCATTAAAAAGAGACAAGCACGTCTATCAAAAGGTACAGCTTCCCTCCCATGACATGCCGTCAGAAGACCATAAACATCCCAGAAAAAACTGGACACTGACCCAGCTTCATATTGTGTCCTACATACATACTAGACATAATGTAAACAACAGCTTCTTATCATCACAGTTACACATTTCAAAAGCAGCTGTTTCGAAAGCGATTCAAGCTTTGCTGAAACACAATATCATCAATGTATCCAAAAAACCCGGCAACAAAAAAGAAATTTATTATACGTTAACCGAGAGCGGCCAAGAGCTCGCGGCGTTCCATGAGCAGCTTCATGAAAAAGCAAAGATGCAATACACGCAGCTCTTCAATGAATTTACTATTGACGATTTAAAAACGGTGACTGCTTTTTTCAAACTTTGGGTCAAACATATGTAAAAAGGCCCCGCCCGCATTCGGGAGAGACCTGTCACTCTTATTGGGTACTGTCGAACGTAACATGAAGCGAAACAGGGCCGCGGGTATACAGACCGGACTCAGCATAGTGAAAACCTTCCTCTAATCTGATATTCCGCATCTTATCCAAAACAATATTGGCCACTATTTCAATTTCGGTTTTGGCAAAAGCTGCTCCTACACAGTTATGAATGCCAGACCCGAAAGCGAGATGCCGCGCGGCGCCGCTAAATGCGCTCTTGAAGCCGAGATCTTCCCGGTGAATATTAAACATATCAGGATGTTCAAACGCTTCTGGATCACGGTTAGCTGCTCCGATCATACAAAAAACAATCGTATCCTTTTTGATCTCCATACCGCCGACAACAGTATCTTGGGAAAGCTGCCGCGGAATCAGCTGGACCGGCGGTTTATAACGAAGAGTCTCCGCAATAGCCCTTGGCACTAGAGAACGATCAGCCAATACATCATTCATTTGTTCAGGATTGTTGAGCAAATGATACACCATAAGGGCCAGCGTCTTATCAGCTGGTTCAGTGGCCGCCAACAGCACATTGAGAATCAGCGCCAGTATATCCCTGTCGGACATGGCCATGCCTTCATATTCAGATGTACATAGGATGGAAATTAAGTCTGATCCCGGGTTGACACGGCGTTCTTCGATAACCGGCATTAAATAGCGTGAGAGCTGTTCACTGCACCACAAGGAATAGGCCTGTGCTTCTGGGGTCTGTGATATGCTCGTAATAAAATCGGCAACACCGCTATGCCATTCGGCGATTTTTTCGTGGTCCTTTTTATCCAGACCAAGCATGTCCATTGTGACACATACAGCAAACGTCTTTCCAAAATCGTTCACCAGATCGATTTTTCCCTTTTCGAGATAAGGGGTTAACAAGTTTTCTGCATTTTGTTTAATTAATGGTGTAAGATGTTCCAATGCATCTCCGACAAAGCTCCTCACCACGATTCTTCGTTTAGCCGAGTGTTCTTTCCCGTGCATTTGGGCCAGTACAGGACCCCGCATGACCGGCTCAGCACGTTTCACAAGTGATTTTGTTGTAAAAATATCAGGATGCTGCAGGACATAACGAACATCGTGATAACGGCTTATGAAATAACTGTCTATTGATTCTTCATAATGAACAGGATCTTCCTCCCGCAGCTGAGAAAAATAAGGATATGGATCTTCCTGAAATTGATCAGACAGCACGCTAAACATTTTAATCGATTGATTCATGTTAACTCCCCCCATCATCCTTCAGATGTTATCGATGTTTCAGAAAACACCGGCATCAATTCCTGCACAACAAGATAGCCTTGATTCGAACGCATACGAATAGAGAATTCATGATTACTGATCTTTTCGCCCAGCTTCCAAGGACGATGATAAGCAAGGAGCGTCTCTTCTACTTCAAGAATATCCGGAGCTCCAATAAAAAACGGAAGCTCAGCAATGACATATTCCACAGCCATATTCAGCATATCCTCACTGATTTCTTCCATCATTAAACTGATGCCGCGCGCACGTCCGATAATCGCTTCCCGAGACATCTCCAAACATGCATGACGAAAATGAGGCTGTTCGAAAAACGCGTTTTCAACTTCATGTCTCATCAGCTGATACGCTGTGTTTTCCGTAAAATCAGAAAATGTATGAATCGCACTTGGGTCCCCGCCGTGAGCCAAAAGTGCCCGTTCTGCAAATCTTCTGTTCCTCGATACCTCTTTTCTGACTTTTCGCTCAGCCTTGCCTCTGGGGGTGCCTAGCGCTTCAAGCAAATTAGCCGCCTCATGTCCCGCAAGCAAAACAGAAACGTTATCAAACTCAGCAGCCGCCCATTCGATCAGTCTGTAAATGTAATCTTCTGAAAACCTGCTGTTAAACGGGCTGATCCCGACCAGAACATGCCGGCGCCGTTCAAATATTTCTCTGCAATTTTGTGTCAAAGACTCAGCAGTAAAGCCCAAAGACATTCTATCCGTAACCATCTCTGTCATCTCATTCACCTCTCGACTTATCTGGCTTTAAGTCATAACCCTTTACTATAAGATGAATTATTGACGCAACTAAACAAGATGAATGGCAGGCAGCACTTAAAGCTTTTCAAGGACCTTTTCAGCATCAAACTTCTTTTGATTTCATTTAATAGATGATTGTCATAATTAATGTTTACTAGTAAACAATAGTCATTTTATCCCTTATTCTACCATGTGTCAATATCAACGGCCCTAAAAAATTGAAAATAAATGTAAATGTCACAGCTTTCACACACTATTATCACTGGTCACTTTTCAGCTTCCTTAAGCACCAGCAATTGACAACAAAAACAAGAACAGATAAAATTAAATTGTTCACCAGTAAACGATTTTTATTGTTTCCTGGTTAACCATTAATTCATAGAAAGAAGGTAGCCTATGTCCGTTCTGACAAAACAGCTGATATACGACATATACGTTCGGCTCCTGCATCTTAATGAACAAAAAGCGAATACTTCACTTCAGCAGTTCTTTAAGGAGGCCGCAGAAGAAGATGTGATTGATGTTCCCAAAAACATGACTAGCATCCATGTCATTGACTGTATTGGCCAACATGAACCGATTAATAATACGGGAATTGTTAAAAAAATGAACTTATCAAAAGCGAACGTAACGAAAATCAGCACAAAACTGATTAAAGAAGGATTTATCAATAGCTATCAGCTGACTGATAACAAAAAAGAAGTCTATTTTAAATTAACCCGTAAAGGCAGACAGATTTTTGATTTGCATGAAAAACTGCACAAAAAAAAGGAGCTGGCATTTTACCAATTCCTTGATTCATTCTCACAAGATGAACAGAATGCTGTACTGAAATTTTTAGAACAGCTTACCTCTAGACTTGAAGCTGAGCAAACAGATGATACTTCTGAGAAACCTGTAAAGTAAAAAAGGCGGTGTGTTCTTTATGGCTCAAACGAAATCAAAAGCAATGCTGATCTTGTATATTGTTTGTTTCAGCGCATTTTTTGCTTCTTTAAGCCAAAATATTTATTCACCAATCATTCCGATTATTAAAGAATCATTCCATGTCTCTGTAACCCTCGTGAACCTGTCAGTTTCAGTTTTTATGATTGTGACAGCCATTATGCAAATTATTTTGGGCGCCATCATCGATTTTAAAGGCGCGCGTTATGTCTTGCTTACCGGAATACTGGCAACAGCGGCAGCCAGTATCGGATGTGCCGTCACCACTGATTTTACCTTGTTTCTTATTTTTAGAATCGTACAGGCAGCCGGTTCCGCAGCACTCCCTCTCATTGCAGCCACCACAATCGGCCAGCTATTTACAGGCAGTGATCGCGGAAATGCCATGGGTACGTATCAAATGCTTCTTTCGGCCGCACCGGCTATTGCTCCGGTCCTCGGGGGATTGGTCGGCGGTGCTTTTGGACACGAAGGGATCTTTTGGATGCTGACGGTGATCTCTGTTCTTTTATTAGCAACAAACAGCATTTTCTTCCCTAAGGATCATAGTGAATCAAAGCGAGATGCAAAATCAGGCAGTTTGCTTGCGCATTATAAATCCATTTTCACAAACAGAGCTGGAAATGTCATTCTGACCTTAAGCTTTTTTCTCTTTTTCATTTATTTCGCGGTTATTGTCTATCTCCCCATATTGCTGACGGAACATTATCATATGGATGTGCGGATAGCGGGACTGTTATATTTGCCTCTGGCGTTAAGCACAATCGCTGGTACTTTTCTGTTTAAAAACATACAGGCAAAAGTTCCTCTCAGCACACTCTTTGTCTACAGCAATGCAATGGCAGCGGGCAGCATCATTTTATTTGCTTTTACCCATTCCGTCTCGATCATTCTCATGGCTCTCACATTGGCGCTATTCGGTGTCTCAATGGGGGTTATTCCTCCCCTGTATTCCACGATGATCACCAATGAGTTTGAAGAAAACAGGGGAAGTGCAATCGGAATCTTTAACTTTATCAGATATACAGGCATGGCAGCCGGTCCGATGATATCAGCTTATCTGTTAACATGGATGCCGTCTGCCATGTCATTTGGCCTTTTGGGTATCGCATTTGCTATATTAAGTTTTTGCCTTCTGCCGTACATGCATCGGCCGAAACATGACATCAAACAAGAAAAACATCCTATGTAAAAAAGCTGCCATTTGGATGGCAGCTTTTATTTCTTACGAAGCGGTTCTAAAATGCCTTTTTGAATCAGCAAATGGAACACCGACAGCACAACAGATGCCAGGATGGCTGATCCGAAGCCGTCAATTTGAAAACTGTCACCCATAATAGACGCTGTCATCATCAAGGTGATGGCGTTAATCACAAACAAAAAGAGACCCAGCGTCACAACTGTGACAGGCAGTGTAAAGATAATCAAGAGCGGTTTAATCAGCACGTTTAAAATTGATAAAATGAGGCTGGCAATAATCGCTGCCCCGATGCTGCTGATATGGATGGAATCAATGTAACCGTCAATGACGATTAATAATAATGCATTTACTAAAATGCTGACTGCCCATTTGACCATGTTACTTCATATCCCTTTCTGATGGAACAATAAAAATCCAAATGATATATATGAGCAGAACAGGAATGACGCTTGTCATAACGGCCAAAATGACGGTTATCACTCTGAGGAGTGACGCATCCCAGTTGAAATACTCCGCCAGGCCGCCGATGACGCCTGCCATTTTCCTGTTATTTTCTGAACGATATAATCTATTCATTCGATCACCTCTGTGTATACTTTAATTTGATGGCGCCAGTTAATGATTCGGAGAAAACGGCGATGTTTTGATCATGTGCTTGATTAGAAGTGAACATCATTTCTTTTTGAATGGTATCATTTTTTTCTTTCAGCATGTCAACATCTATTAATTCGTGGGACAGCGAGCCAAGATTGCTTTTCAGCTCAGCCTTCACCGCAAGATTATCCGGAATCGCCAGCTCCACATTTCCAGTCGTCGTTTTTGTGTAAATCGAGCGGCAGTCTGATTCTGTGACAGTAATCGCAATATTTCCATTAAAGCTTTGAACATCAATGGATTCGCTTTTTCCGCGCAGGTCAATCAGCCCGTTAATGGTTTCCGCTTCTATTGTGCCACAATTGTGATTGGCTAGCTTAATTTGGCCGTTTGCCGTTTCTGCTGAAGCTTTTTCAGCCGTCAAATTCGAGAACGACAGCACGCCATTTGTCGTTTTCGCCGAGAACTCTTTTACATGTAAATGTTCCCCTCTGATCGGTCCGTTAAACAGCTTCACCCGAATCTTATCATACTCCTTCTGAGGAATATACAATGTGACATTGGTTTTCATTGTTTTCTTTTCCGTACGGATAAAAAACTTATTTCCTTTAATTTCACATTCAATATGCTGAAGAAAAGCGTCTCTCGCTGCTTCCTGGGTGTCAACGCGATATACCTTCGCCTGGCATTCCGCTCTGATATCCTCGTCTTCCCACGGAACAATATTTACGCTGCCGTTTGCGATCTGAAGCTCTACACTGGAAAAATCATTATCCTTAAATTGAAAAATATGCTGTACGTCAAACGAGTGACCGAAGTTCAAATCAAGATCAACTTCTTTGACCTTTTTCACAGCAGAATCAATCCAATCGAACAGCTTCGCCCCTAAAGACGGCTTGCTGCCCTCTTTTTTGGCCGCTGTAAATGGCTCATCCTCTTCATGAACGTTAACTGACAGAGCCGTGATTTTTTCTTCTTTTTCCTTATAGTCGCTGTCGAGCTTTTCAATCAGCGTTAATGCTTCCTGTGCCGTCAGCTTCCCTTCCTCCACAAGCTTGAGGATTCTTTCCTTTTCCTGCTTCATTCGATCTCCTCCCTATGATCTACTTATGCTGCACGCAGCACCTTAATGCCCTGAATGACGTTCCAAATGATAATACCGAGTACAACTAAGAAATAGACGATGACTCCGCCAATCATCACAAAGACAGGCAAAACGCTTTCCCCATCAATGGCAATGGCCCCGCCAAGAAAAGCGATAAATAAGATCAGCCAGCCGACAAAAGGAACAATGTGGGAAATAAGAGAACGCACCGCGTGACGTTTCGTCTCTTTCTCATCAACAACAAAGTAAGCGACAATCGGCACAATGACCGGCGCAATAAATACACTGAAATAACAAAGTGATGCAATTATGGCTTGATTACGGTTCAATTTATCCAACTCCTATCGTTAACATTCGTGACTATGAATCAGGACGTTTTACTTAGATAGATATACGTATAGAACCTCCAAAGGTTTCAAAATCATCCTTTAGACATGCTTCCATTTACGGAATTGGATTTTGAAAAGTTTTAGAAGTAGAATCTTTCAGCCGTACCCATTACAATATGTAAAAAGCTTACGGCAATTAAGGAGGCTGGACAAGCAATGGAGAAAGATCCCAGTGACTATACAGTAACACAAGAATCCGTTTTAAAACTGATTCATGAACAAAAAAGGATGAATCGTGAAATGTTAGCCGAGCTTGAACAGATTCACGGACCTTTTCCCATCTCTCATGATATTCAATATATTAAAGTTCTTCTGGACAGCAGCAGCACTCATATTGTTCAAGATTTAATGAATGTGAGCCGGAGGCTGCATAAGAAGACGTTTTAATAAATACTGCAAAGAACAGCGAAAACCCTCTGAAAAGAGGGTTTTAAGATGTTGCTGTTTCTTTCGCTTCCAAGAGTGATTTCATACGTTTTTTGTCTCGCTCCATAACAGGCTTCAAATAACGCCCTGTATACGATTCTTCCACTTCAGTGATTTCCTCCGGCGTTCCTGACGCGACAATGGTGCCGCCTCCGGCTCCGCCTTCAGGCCCCAGATCAACAATATAATCAGACGTCTTGATGATATCAAGATTATGCTCAATGACAAGCACTGTATCCCCATTATCAACCAAACGCTGAAGCACGACAAGAAGTCTGGCGATATCGTCGACATGCAAACCTGTTGTCGGTTCATCTAAAATGTACAGCGTGCGGCCGGTTGAGCGTTTATGCAGTTCAGATGCAAGTTTCACCCGCTGCGCTTCACCGCCTGACAAGGTAGTCGCCGGCTGGCCGAGCGTAATATAACCAAGACCAACATCGTAAAGGGTTTGGAGCTTGCGCTTAATTTTCGGGATATTTTCAAAGAAAGAAAGAGCATCTTCGACCGTCATATCAAGCACATCAGAAATGCTTTTTCCTTTGTAAGTCACTTCAAGTGTTTCCCGGTTGTAGCGTTTGCCGTGGCACACTTCACATGGCACGTATACGTCAGGAAGGAAGTGCATTTCAATTTTTATAATCCCGTCTCCGCGGCAGGCTTCGCATCGTCCGCCCTTTACATTAAAACTGAAACGGCCTTTCTTATAGCCGCGGACTTTCGCTTCATTTGTCTGTGCGAATACATCGCGAATATCATCAAAAACACCGGTATATGTCGCAGGATTTGACCGTGGCGTTCTCCCAATCGGCGCCTGATCGATATCAATGACTTTGTCTAAATGTTCGAGGCCTTTGATTTCTTTATGGCTGCCGGGCTTCGCTTTTGCTTTATGAAGCTTTTGCGCCAGTGCCTTGTGAAGAATTTCATTGACGAGGGTGCTTTTCCCTGATCCTGATACACCCGTAACCGCTGTAAACGTTCCTAGCGGAAACTTGGCATTTGCCTTTTTCAGATTGTTTTCTGAAGCGCCTTTAATCTCAATATAGCGGCCGTCCGGTTTTCTTCTCTCGGGAGGCAGCGGGATAAACTTTTTCCCTGATAAATAGCTGCCTGTTAACGAATTTTGATCTGCCATGACCTCTTCCGGAGTACCCGCAGAAATAACTTGTCCACCGTGGATGCCGGCACCCGGGCCGATATCAATTAAATAATCGGCTGCCATCATCGTATCCTCATCATGTTCTACGACGATCAGCGTGTTCCCCAGGTCCCTCATATTTTTCAGCGCGCTGATTAAACGGTCGTTATCACGCTGGTGCAGACCAATTGACGGTTCATCTAAAATATAAAGCACACCGGATAACCGCGAACCGATTTGAGTTGCCAGCCTGATGCGCTGCGCCTCTCCCCCGGACAATGTTCCCGCTGCCCGGCTCAGTGTCAGATAATCAAGGCCGACTTTATCCAGAAAGCTTAACCGCTCCACAATTTCCCGGAAAATCAGATCGGCAATCTTCATATCCTTCTCAGATAGCGTAAGGCCTTTGAAGAAATCAAGGGCATTTCCGACAGACAGCTCGGTAATTTTTCCAATGTGATGTCCGTCGACCAGTACGGCAAGCGCCTCTTTCTTTAACCGATAACCTTTACAAGTCGGACAAGCCTTTTGGGACATATATTGCTCCATCTGCTCACGGATGAAATCCGAGCCTGTCTCCTTGTAGCGTCTTTCAATGTTGCGCAATACGCCTTCAAATTGGATTTCACCTTCGCGTAATTGGCCGAAATCATTTTCGTAACGGAAATAAATCAGGTCATCTCCGCTTCCATAAAGCACTTTATCCAGCTGATGCTTCGGAAGGTCCTTTACCGGCACATCCATATCAATGCCGTAATGGGTGCAGACCGCTTCAAGAAGTTGAGGATAATATTGTGAGCTGATCGGCGTCCAAGGGGCAATTGCATTCTCCTTCAATGACAAATCTTGATTGGGGATGACAAGATCTGCATCAACTTCAAGCTTCATGCCAAGACCGTCACACGTTGGACACGCTCCGAACGGGCTGTTGAATGAAAAAAGCCGCGGCTCAAGTTCACCGATTGAAAATCCGCAATGCGGACAGGCATGATGCTCACTGAACATCAGCTCCTCCTCACCGATCACATCAATCATGACACGCCCTTCACCTAATCGAAGCGCTGTCTCCAATGAATCCGACAGACGGGCTGCTACGCCATCTTTTACTACAATACGGTCAATGACAACCTCGATTGAATGCTTCTTATTCTTTTCTAACTCGATCTCATCAGAAAGCTCGGCCATCTCGCCGTCAATTCTGACTCTGACATAGCCTTGTTTTCTGATCTGCTCAAGCACTTTTACATGAGCGCCTTTTCTGCCGGACACAATCGGCGCCAGCACCTGAAGCTTCGTCCGCTCCGGATATTCCAAAATCCTGTCCACCATCTGCTCAATGGTCTGTGACGTGATTTCGATCCCGTGCTCCGGGCAATGGGGCTTTCCTACTCTCGCATATAAAAGACGCAGATAATCATAAATTTCTGTTACCGTACCGACAGTAGATCTCGGGTTTCGACTCGTTGTTTTTTGATCAATGCTGATGGCAGGAGAAAGCCCTTCAATCGCATCCACATCAGGCTTATCCATTTGCCCTAGAAACTGGCGGGCATAGGCGGATAACGACTCAACATATCGTCTCTGCCCTTCTGCATATATGGTGTCAAAGGCAAGGGAGGATTTCCCTGACCCAGACAGTCCCGTGACGACGACAAGCTGATCTCTCGGGATAGTCACATCAATATTTTTCAGGTTGTGCGCCCTTGCTCCCTTCACCTCAATCCGGTCCATAGCCATTCTTTCATCATCCTTCCGCTTTTAACTCTAAAAGTAAATCGCGAAGCTCCGCGGCTCTTTCAAAATCAAGCGCCTTGGCGGCTTCCTTCATTTCATGCTCCATTTGTTCGACGACTTTCTGACGCTCTTTCTTCGTCATTTTCGACAGCTTCGGCGCAGCTTTTGTTTTATACTCCGCTTTGTCCTCAGCAGCCACTGTCGCACGAATCACGTCACGAATTTCTTTATTAATCGTTTGCGGCGTAATGCCGTGCTCTTCGTTAAACCGCTCCTGCTGCTCGCGCCGGCGTTTCGTTTCATTAATCGCAATTTCCATAGACTTCGTCATTTTATCGGCGTACATGATGACACGGCCTTCCGCGTTTCTCGCCGCACGTCCGATCGTCTGAATAAGCGAACGCTCCGAACGCAGGAAGCCTTCCTTATCCGCATCCAAAATCGCAACCAAGGATACTTCCGGAATATCAAGCCCCTCTCTCAGGAGGTTGATGCCAATGAGCACATCATGCTTGCCGAGACGCAAATCACGGATAATTTCGATCCGTTCAAGCGTCTTAATTTCTGAATGCAGATAATTAACCTTGATGCCGATTTCTTTTAAATAATCGGTTAGGTCCTCTGACATCTTCTTCGTCAAAGTCGTCACAAGCACCCGTTCATTCCGTTCAACTCTCGCGTGAATTTCACCGATTAAATCATCAATCTGGCCTTCAATCGGCCGCACGTCAATAAGCGGGTCAAGAAGCCCTGTCGGTCGGATGATCTGCTCTATCATTTCATCTGTATGTTCAATTTCATATGGCCCTGGTGTGGCTGACACATAGACGATATTGTGCATATGCTTTTCAAATTCTTCAAACCGGAGCGGGCGGTTATCGAGCGCTGACGGAAGACGGAATCCGTGATCCACCAGCACCTGCTTTCTCGCCTGGTCTCCGTTAAACATGCCGCGCACCTGAGGAATCGTCACGTGCGACTCATCCACCACAATCATAAAATCGTCAGGAAAATAATCGAGAAGCGTATACGGCGTTGAACCCGGCGGGCGAAGCGTCAAATGTCTTGAATAGTTCTCAATGCCGGAACAGAATCCCATCTCCCGCATCATTTCAAGATCATATCTCGTCCGCTGCTCTAAGCGCTGCGCTTCCAGAAGCTTGCCGTTTTCATGCATGACCTTCAGCTGCTCCTCAAGCTCCTTCTCGATATTTTGAATCGCTTTTTCCATTTTTTCGGCCCGTGTCACGAAGTGGGATGCCGGGAAAATCGCGATATGTTCACGGTCGCCTAAAATTTCTCCGGTCAGGGCGTCCACTTCCCTAATTCGTTCAATTTCATCTCCGAAAAACTCGACTCTTACACAGTGTTCATCACGGGATGCAGGGAAAATTTCCACTACATCTCCGCGTACACGAAATGTACCGCGCTGAAAATCAATGTCGTTGCGGGCATATTGAATGTCAACAAGCTTTCTAAGCAGCTCGTTGCGCTCAATTTCCATTTCAGGACGCAATGACACAACCATTTCACGGTATTCTTCAGGCGAACCGAGACCGTAAATACAAGACACACTCGCAATGATAATCACATCTCTGCGTTCAAACAGAGATGATGTAGCGGAGTGTCTAAGTTTATCAATTTCATCATTAATGCTTGCATCTTTCTCTATAAATGTATCCGTTTGAGGCACATACGCCTCCGGCTGATAATAATCATAGTAGCTGACAAAATACTCGACAGCGTTGTTCGGAAAAAATTCCTTAAACTCGCTGTAAAGCTGTCCAGCAAGGGTTTTGTTATGGGCAATGACGAGTGTCGGCTTATTGACCTCTTTAATCAAATTGGACACCGTAAATGTTTTGCCCGTTCCTGTTGCACCCAGCAGAGTCTGATGCTTCTTGCCCTCCTGAATGCCTTTGACAAGCTTTTCAATGGCTTTCGGCTGATCTCCCTGGGGCTGGTATTTTGAGACTAACTCAAAGCGATCTTTCACAAATAAGCCTCCGTTTCTTTAACGAAATCTTCCTATAGATATAGTAACACAATGGAAAGCAAAATCACCAAAAATACGAACTAAAGTTCGATGGTTATTTATTTCCAGCTAATTTCATGTATAAAAAACCTGCTTTTAAAACGTAAAAGCAGGAATTCATCTTCTTATTCATTATGTCCGGTTTATTCTTCTTTTTTCTCAGCAGCTTTTTTGGCCATATAAAGTCCGCCGGCCACAAGAGAGACAACATCTAATCCCACAATAAGATACGTTTCTGTATAGCCTTTCAAATAAGAGGCAAACAGCAATGCAGCTGTAAGAGCGATCGCCACATAATGGTTAAAGGTCACTCTCGTAAAAAGAACGACAAGCATAAAAGGGAAAAATAATGCAAAAACGGCTTTTGTAATCACAAAAACCCTCCTCAAGGATTCTTCATCTGATTTGATTATAGTAAAAAATGAAGAATCGGACAATCGTGCAATGGTTCCCTCTTTCTACACCATACCCTTTTTCAGCTCAATTCAATCATGGTTTCTGCCGCAAAACTCTTCTCTTAAACAAGAATGATGATTTTACGTATTCGGTTCAAAAATGAACAAATCATCTTCAGGCAAAAGGGACGGTATCAAATATAAAGAGAAATTGATTTTAGTGCTGCTGAATGAGAGCTGAATCCGTACTGATTGTCAAATCAACAGAAGGGCAGGTATTAAGTCTCATTCAATGAAGGAAGCTTGACCAACAGTGATCTGAAAGCTCAATGAAACGAATTTTGAGTATGAAAAAATAGGCATACAGACCCGTTTCGATATTAGGTTTTATGATCATCTAACCAACTTAAATATTCATTTTATTTAGGGCTTTTTGCGTTTGACAGCATTTTCCTTTAAACCTACAATTGATTGATAGTGTTCACTATCATTTTGAACATTGGCTCCCAAAAAGAAAAATAGAGAGAAAAAAATGAAAAGGAAAGAGGGGTTTTAAACATGTACTCTGTGTTATTTCGCCAAGCGGAAGAATCCAGTCAGCTGGCTGGAGCAAAAGGCATGAATCTCATTAAACTGACCAAACATGGACTTCCTGTTCCGGATGGGTTTATTATTCAAACGAACGCTCTCGCCCGATTTATGGAGGATAATCAGCTTCATGATTCAAGCGAAAATATCGAAAATGCCATTATTGCCGGAACATTTTCAGATGAAATAAAGAACGAGCTGACGAGCTCCTTTTACGAGCTGAGAGAATCATATCATTCCGTGGCCGTCCGCTCTTCATCAGCCTCAGAAGATTTAGAGGGCGCTTCATTCGCCGGCCAATACGAAACCTATTTAAATATAAAAACAGAAGAAGAATTTCTGAACAAGGTGAAAGAATGCTGGGCCTCCTTTTTCTCAGGCAGAGTCAGCCGCTATAAGAAAAAAATGAACAATCAAATCGCAGAGCCGTTAATGGGTGTTGTGGTGCAGGGCCTGATCAATTCAGACATATCGGGTGTGATTTTCAGCCAAAATCCCGTTACCCATGATGATAGAGAGTTATTAATCAGCGCCAGCTACGGCCTAGGGGAAGCTGTTGTATCAGGAAGCGTCACCCCTGACACGTATATCGTTCATAAAGGTTCATTTGAGATTCAGAAAGAAATGGGTTTAAAAGAGATCTACATGGAGTCCGCTGCAGAAGGCATTGCCGAAAAGGAAACGAGCGAAGACATGCGCAGCCGTTTTTGCCTCACAGATGAACAGGTGATTGAGCTGACTGAACTCACCAAAAAAACCGAAGCCCTTTACGGATATCCTGTCGATTTAGAATTCGGAATCGCCGATCATAAACTATACCTTCTGCAGGCGCGGCCAATTACCACCATTGAACAGGATAAAAAAGCGGCTGAGAAAGAACGGAACTTCATGATCACCGACAAGGATATGGATGATTTTTGGCTCAATATGGAGTCCAACATCGAAGGCCCGGTCAGTCCGTTATTTTCATCTTTTATTGTGCCCGCACTTGAATACGGCTTAAAGAAAAGTATGCGGCAGTTCCCAATCGGTGTCATCGTCGATGAAGTAAAAGTGTATCGCGGACATATTTATTCAAAAAATCAAGGCGGACAACAACTGCCTCCTGAGGACAGTGCCGAAGAGCTTTTTCCGGTATTGTCCGAGCGCATGTACGATATCATTCATAACACGTACCTTCCGTTTTACCGGACATTGGACCAACTCGCACAAACGGAACACACTCCGGAAAGTGCGCTGGATGCCTTTAAAAAACTGAAGTCCTTTTATCTCACGGCTTATGAGGAACACTTCAATATCGTTTTCCCGCAAATTCTTCTGACGAACAAACTGCAAGCTATGTATCAAAACATTCAGGGTGAAGCTGAAAACTCACATTTCTATGAGATGCTGACAGGAGTCATGAACAAATCTCTGGAAACAGACCGCCGCCTATGGCAATTCTCCGTTGAAGTTCGAGAAAATCCGAATTTGACAGCCCTTTTTGAGCATGCCCAGCCAGAACATTTGCAGGAGAGATTGGAACAAACTGATGAGGGAAGACAATTCCTGCAAAAAGTCAATGAATTTTTACAGGAATACGGGTGGAGATCTGTAAAAAGCCACGACCTGATCGAACAAACATGGGCAGAGAATCCATTTTACGCATTGACTCATATTCAAAACTACGTCCGCAATGGCTATCATTTTGACAACGAATTTAAGAAAAGCATTAAAAAACGTGAGAAGTTATACAATGAATTCTTCCAAAGCATTGAGGACCCCGCTTTGCAGAAAGAATTTGAACGTTATTATCAATGGACGCTGAATTCGTCCAATATTAAGGATGATCATCATTTTTACATTGACGCTATGCTGGATGCCAAGGCGAGAGTCTTTTTGCTGAAGGTAGGAGAATTGCTGGCAGAAAGCGGTGTGATTCAAGATCGAGAAGACCTTTGGTTCTTATATGATGACGAGGTGGAAAATGCGCTTCTTCATCCCGTATCCCTTCAAGAGAAGGCTGAAAAACGGAGACAAATGCTTCACGAGTATGAGCTGGCACAGGCGCCTGCTTATCTCGGTACACCGACAGAAGCGCAGCTGAAAGCGGCTGAAGAAATTGTCGGTGCAGTCATAGAAGATGAAAAAAACACAGAGAATGATATTTTCGGAGTTGCAGCATCAAGCGGTATTGCAACAGGGCCGGTGAAAGTGATTCGGGATGCCAGTGAGTTTTCTCAATTCACGCCTGGAGACATCCTGGTTTGCAAAATGACGACACCGCTATGGACCAGCCTGTTTCAAGATGCCAAAGCCATTATTACAGACACAGGAGGAATCTTGTCTCACGCAGCGATTATCGCACGGGAATACGGCATTCCCGCTGTTCTCGGCACACGTGCAGCGACAGAAAGGCTTCGAGATGGAGACATTGTCACTGTAGACGGAAACAGCGGCAAAATCACAGTTGTCAGCCGATCCTGATGCGCCCTCCCTCTTTATTATACAAGCGGGGCAGGTGTATACTTGTCCTGCCAGTATATTCGTGAGGTGAAACGTATTGAGACCGACAAATCGCAGAATCCTTGATGCTGCCATGCAGCTGCTCGTCAAAAAAGGATATCATGCAACGACGACAAAAGAAATTGCAGAAAAAGCAAACGTAAGTGAAGCGACGATTTTCAGGAATTTTAAAAACAAACAGGGGCTTGTCGAGGCTCTGCTTTCTCAGCATTCAGCAAATAGAAATCACATCTTTGAGCAAACAGAAGGTGATTTATACAAAGACCTGCTCCATATCGGAACCTGTCTGCTGGAGGAGCTTGAACAAAGAAAAGATTTAATTAAAATCAGCTTTCGTGAACCCGCCATGTTTCAGGATGTCATCAACCATGTGACTGAATATCCCCAATCTATGAAACAGCTTTTGGTTGATTATCTCACAAGCATGGGTGAGAAAGGGGCTATCCAGACAGGAGATGAAGCTGAACATGCCGATGTATTTATTTCGATGATTTTCGGTTACTTTGTACACCGTCTTCATTTAGGCAACAGAGTAATTAGAACGCCCCAGGAAAAAATGCTGGAGCATAGTACAGCTATATTCGTCAAAGGAATTACTGCCCGTTAGCTCCTTGGCAAAACAAAAGGAGGATCCCAATGAGCTCAAAAAAAGAATGGGCGCTGATCGTCTCACTTTTATTGGGGGCCATCCTGGTTCCCATTAACTCAACGATGATCGCAGTTGCGCTTTCATCTATATCACATACGTATAACGAATCCATCGCAAGCATCACTTGGGTGGTTACTGTTTATTTAATCGTCATGGCCGTCACACAGCCGATAGCTGGAAAACTCGGTGACATGTATGGCAACAAAACCATGTATTTATGGGGCGTCGGCCTATTTCTGATAGCCTCATTAGGCTGCGCTCTATCGCCGAGCCTGTTTTTATTAATTGTATTTCGGGCTTTGCAGGCTGTTGGCGGGGCACTGCTCACGCCAAACAGCATTGCCATTATCCGGCACGTTGTATCAGAGAAACGCCTTCCGAAAGTGTTTGGCTATTTCGGACTCGGCGCAGGGCTCGGCGCCGCTCTCGGGCCGTTTATCGGCTCTCTTTTGATTGACAGCTTCAGCTGGCATTCGATTTTTTGGGTCAACATCCCGTTTCTCGCTATTGCTTTATTTACAGCATTGACCATGTTTCCTCAATATAAAGAAAACAAATCAGAGGCGCCGCTGGATATCATCGGTTCTCTCTTGCTAGCAGGCAGCATCGTTTCAATTATCCTGCTGACGAAAAATGAGTCTTCATGGGGCTATGCATTATACAGCATATTGATACTGCTTTTTGTCCCGCTTTTTTTCAGACGGGAAAAACGCACACAGCACCCAATCATTGATTTTGCGCTGTTTAAAAGCTCAACCTTTACAAATGCCAATCTATCCGTCTTGTTAAGCAACCTAATGATGTATGCCGTCTTATTGATTATGCCCTTATTCATGACAAACCAGTTTGGGCTTAATACGTCTAACAGCGGCATGGCGCTTTCCGTCTTTTCGATATTTATGTCGGCGAGCAATTGGGCAGGCGCTCAGCTCCATCAGAAATGGGGTGCGAAAAAAATCATATTTCTCTCATTTGCGATGATGGCCGGAGCCAATTTGTTATTTTTGCTCTTGAGCAGCTCCCATTCCGTTTCCTTCCTGATGATCTCACTTATTCTCGGAGGGCTTGCATCCGGAGTCGGACTGACCAGCATGCAGGTATCATCCCTTGCCACAGTGGAGCCCGCGATGTCCGGAGTGGCTTCCGGCATTTTCTCGACCTTCCGTTACTTCGGAAGCATTATTTCGTCAGCCTTAATTGGCCTGATTTCTGGGTATCACACATTATTTATTATTCTTTTCGCGGTATCCGTCATTGGTGTTTTTGTCTCGTTAGGCATCAAATCTGACGAAACGGCACGCATGGAGCAAAATTCAGCGTAAAACAAAACAGCCCGGCGCCACACAAACATGTGGTGCCGGGCTGTTTTTTATGATCCAGGCAAAGCGGCTGCTTCACCTTCACGGTCATCCTTTACGAACAGAATGCCCAATTCATGATGTTCTCCCTCGTAAGACGCACGCTGATCAAAGCGAATCTCCCCGTTCAGTCCGATAATTTCAAGCTTCACATACGCACGGTTGCGCTGGAGCGCTTCATAAAAATCAGATACGTGCTTCACGGGCACACCGTTGACTTTCGTAATAATTTCCCCGATCTTTAATTCCAAGTCTTCAGCTGGTGTATTTGGTATAATACCAAGCACCATTAAGCCTTGATCACGCTTGGAGAAATAAAACGGGGCTGCATTGTCGTTTAACCTTTGCTTCACGGACAGAAAAATACGTCCTAATACAGCCGCACAGACTGCTGCACCCGCAAGCGGCGTCCACAGCAAACTCGCAGCACCGAGAGCGGAGACGATAAGCCCGAGAATACAGACTCGCTTCGCTGTGATTCTTATACTGGTTTCAGGAAGGGAACCCTGCACCCTTTGGCCGAATCCGACAAAGTAAGGTATCCATAGAAAATGGAATGACCCTCCGGGAACGGAAAACACAGGCCACCAGCTAAGGTGTGATTCTAATCCATTGCCAGGTACAAGAATAAACAGCGGCAAAAGCCATATACGGTTTGCAAGCTGCTGACCGATCGGCAAACCTCGGCTGCTGACGACCAATCCCGGTGATGTTTTCACATGGGCGGAACGATATGCAACCGCTCCTTCAGCGATAACCAGTAAGCCCAAAAACACCGCCAGAGCTGGCCACACGACTGCAAAGCCTTGCGGAAACCGATCCAAAAAAGGTTCAGTCTGATTCACTTGCAGTCCAAAACCTATCAGCATACTCACACTGACGATATATGCAGCAGACATCCAGTTTGCGCGAAGAGTGAGCGCTGCCGCTGCAGTCATAACGGCAATAATTGCAAGTATACCGAGAGGAATCGAAATTCCGAGTACCCCTAAAACAATAGACAAAAGGATACCAGGGATTAACCCTTTTGTATATGTAAATTTCAGTTCATCATAAATATCTGCTATTCTGGTATGAAAGGTTTTTCGTTCACGTTTGATCCTCACATATCCGAAAGCCAGACTTACAATGACAAAAAACCAGAATAGCGGGTGCAAAAAGAACAGGCCCGCACTTTTTAACAGTTCAAATCCCCATTGAACAGACACTATCTTTCACCGCCTCAAGCCAAACATGTTACTCATATTCTATCAAATATTACATGGCTTGGATATCCTCAGGAGGGTTTATCTCTCTTGCGTCATCCACAGCGTGACATTCGATAGTGAAAAATCCTTTAAATAATGGTTTACATCCACGTCCAATAACCCGCTGATCAGGTGCATCGACCTCTTTATATCTGTCAGATTAATTCCTAATCGTTTATGATTTTTCATTAAGTAATTAAAATAATGCTTGGCACATTCTTCATTAATGTCATTGACCGATTCAACATTTGTGTAATTCACTAGATACCTGCTAAACAGCATAAGAAGACTTAGTGCTTTTGTAGCTGAAAATGTTACGTCTTGTGTTCTGTCTTTTAATTGTTCCACTAATTCATAATATTTTTTTTCACGCACAATACTTGCCCTCTTCAATTGTGAACCCCCATTTTCTTTGTACAGATAAGCACGGGCCAGTATAAGCAGCAGTACTGGAGTGCTAACAAGCATTCTCGCTAACGTTCTTTAAATACCTGTAGTTCAGCTGCCATAAACCTGATTACTGTTCTTTTTAGAACCTTCTTATATTGTATGAAGTAAACAAAGACTAGGCAACTTGCAAAAGTTTCATTTTAAATGCATATTTTCTCGTTAGAAAGTCTCTCTCATATATTGATATCGGGTAATCCCAGTCCTTTATAAATGTTTATTTGTGAAAAATTTTTTAATATCTTGTCAAAAACTCAATTTTTATGTGACTTTTAGATTATTTATTCATTAAGCATAAAGAAACAGGAGATGGAACACCATCTCCTTTAATTAACAAATAATGATTTAAGCGCTGTTTGAAGCTGCAAATCATTTTCTTCATCTGATTTTTTCATTTCAATTAAATGATTTATTTTCTTCGCCGTGCGATTGTCAATCACACCTGTTTTAGCGAGCTTGTTTTGATCCTGAAAGGCCAAAACCGCTTTTTTCATTTCTTTGCTGAAATAGCCGTCTTCCCGACTTGGATCAAAACCGAGTCCTTTCAGTAAAACCTGTGCATGTTTCACATCTTCATTGTTCATATCTGCTTTAAGAGGCTCCTTGAGCTGCAATGGACCTGCGGAGAAATAATCAGGCTGCTTAATCGCAATGGTCGGCTTAACGCCCTTTTTATGAATCCAGTTCCCATTCGGCGTCAGCCACTTGTAAAGCGTCAACTTAATATTGCTGCCGTCTCCCATCGGTACAGCTTGTTGAACAGTTCCCTTTCCGAAAGACGTGTCACCTACAACATCATAATGCCCTGCTTCTTTTAATGCGCCTGCAAGAATTTCAGATGCAGAGGCGCTCCCCTTATCTGTGATGACATTGACAGGGTATGTTTTTTTATGGGTCAATGTTGAAAAATAACGTTTTCTATCTCCATTGCGTTCAGCAATCTGAATGTAAGGCTGATCCTTTGTAATGAAATGCTTAAGAATCTCTTCAACACTTTGAAGATATCCGCCCGGGTTTCCTCGAACATCCAGCACGAGGCCTTCAATTCCTTTTTTCTCGAGCTTGCCCAACGCTTTTGCAAAATCCTCCGCAGTATGCTCAGAAAAAGTAGAAATGGCGATATACCCGACAGAATGCCCCTGCACTTTTTTCTCTGAAGCAAACACTGTTTCAAGGGGAATTTCAGCTCTCTTAATGCGGAATGACAATTGCTTCTTCGTCCCGGGCCGCTGAATCTTTATTGACACGCTGGAACCTTTCTTTCCTCTTATTTTTAAGACAGCGTCATTTAAATCCTTGCCCGCCATCGATTCTCCATCAATACTGATGATTTCATCATTCGGCTTCAGCCCGGCTTTTTCCGCAGGAGATTGTTTAAATGGCGACACAATAATGATTTTGCCTTCTTCCACTCCAACCTCAGCCCCGATGCCTTCGAAAGAGGAATCAAGAGAATCAGAAAATTGCTTTGCTGTCTGCTTGTCCATATAGACGGAATAAGGATCGTTTAATGTAGATAGCATCCCTTGAATGGCTCCTTCAAGCAGCTTTTCTCTATCAACCTTTTCGACATATTCATTCGAAATCAAATCATATGCTTTTTCAATTTTATCCATAGCTGCAGCCCGATCAGAGTCAGCTTGAGCCGTTGCTGCAACAGCTGCGGCTTCGGGCTTTTCGGCTTCAAGCAGGTTCATTCCCGCATAAACGCCGGCGCCTCCGAACAGCATGCTCCCAGCCGCTATCACAGCGATTATTTTTTGATTCATCCTTTACTCCTCCTGTATGCCAGACTGTCTTTGCAAAACCTAGAGATAGTATATGTAAAGGATGGAGATTTCATGTAATCATAGAAGAAAAAGAAGGCAAAAGAAAAAGCCGTCCCGCAACCGGGATGGCTTTTTTGTGTTTATACTCGCAAAAACTTGCGGATGGAAGTCAGGCTTCCCCATACTCCAATCACTGCGCCGATTGCAATCAATACAAGCGAGACTTGGAATACAAACGGATTATATGGAAGAAGAGAGACAAATGAGCCTTGAACCTTCGGAACGACCCATCCGATAACATATTGATAAGTGCTCAATACAAGCGCGATCGGAATGACTGAACCGAATACACCCAGCAGCAATCCTTCAAGGAAAAACGGCCAGCGGATAAACCAGTTCGTCGCACCAACAAGCTTCATGATTTCAATTTCTTTTCTTCTTGCAAAAATCGTAATTTTGATGGTGTTGGAAATTAAGAACATCGCCGTAAACAATAGGCCGATAATTAACGCGATTCCGATGTTGCGGGAAACGCCGACTACTTTAAACAAACGGCTGACCTCTTCTTTTCCGTAAGTAACTTTATAAACATGATCCATTTTTTCAATCTTTTTCGCGACACTTGGCGTATCATGCGGATCGGTCGTTTTCACGACAAACGCGTCATTCAGCGGGTTTTCCTGATCCTGCATTGTCAGGGATTTTCCGCTGTCCCCAAAACTGTCAACTAACTGGTCAAGCTCTTTTTCTTTAGATGAAAAAGTGACACTTTGAATGCCGTTCAGGTCTTTTATCTCATCCTGCAGCTTGTCCTGTGCCTTCTTATCTGCAGTCAGATCAACCAATACCTTGATTTCGACTTCTTTTTCAGCATTCGTAGCCATGTTGTTTAAATTCAGCATAATTACTAAAAACACGCCGACTAAAATCAGCGTAACGGTTACTGCACTAATGGATGCGAACGTCATCCATGTGTTTCTCCCGAGAGATTTAAAACTCTCACGCAAATGGCGCCCGAGAATTTTAATCATAAGAACCATACTCCCCTCTTGACTCATCACGCACAATGATACCATCTTCGATTGCAATGACACGTTTCTTAATGGTGTTTACGATTTCTTTATTATGTGTCGCCATTACGACTGTTGTTCCGCGGTTATTAATCTCCTCCAGCGTCTTCATGACTTCCCAAGACGTATCAGGATCAAGGTTTCCCGTAGGTTCATCAGCAATGACAACATCAGGACTGTTCACAATTGATCTGGCTATAGAGACACGCTGCTGCTCCCCGCCTGAAAGCTGGTCAGGGAATTGTCTCGCTTTATGCTTCAGCTGCACCAAATCAAGCACTTCAAGCACCCGTTTTTTAATGACAGACGGCTGTTCTCCAATCACTTCAAGGGCAAAAGCCACATTCTCAAACACAGTCAGTTTTGGGAGAAGCTTAAAGTCCTGGAATACAACACCTATTTTACGCCGCACGAAAGGAATCTCTTTTTCTTTAACCGAAGCGAGATCTTTATGATTGAGTAAAATTTGCCCTTTTGTCGGCTTTTCTTCTCTGTATATCATTTTAATAAAAGTAGATTTACCCGCTCCGCTCGGTCCGACAACATAAACAAACTCTCCGGGATGAATAGTAACTGAAATCCCGTTTAGCGCCTTTACACCGTTAGGATAGGCTTTGTATACTTCTTTCATTTCTATCATGAAATCACCTAATCTTTTATATCATTTTATGTCGCACGGTCATACTCTTCGAAAGCATTCGACAGTTTATGACCCATTCATTTGTAAAAAGATGAAAAATCTGAAAGTTTAATTTCAACACACTTCATTATACGTCAAATTTAGACATAATACTATTACAGTTTCTTTTCATTCATCTTAATTCAGCATAAAAAAATCCTTGCCCAAGTCGCGGCAAAGATTTTCTGATATTACTTTTTCTCTGAGAGCCATTTTGCAATAGAAGCGGCTTCTTTATCATCTACAAGCCCCTTCGGCATATTGCCCCGTCCGTTTTTAATAATGCTTTCAATTTTTTCTTCGTCGTATTTGCCCCCAACCTCCTGGAGATTAGGTCCTGACACACCTTCTAAATCCTTGCCGTGGCAGCCTACACAGCTCTGCTGATATAATTCTTCCCCTTCAGAAGCAGTAGCTTCTGTTTTGCTGCTGTTGTCTGTCTTCTCTTCTTTTGCATCGTTAGAACCGCAGGCAGCCAGCAGGGCTGAAATTGCAAATACAAGCATTAGTATCGATAGTTTTGATTTCATGTTGAGAAGCACAACTCCTTTACGATCTCTTCCATATTATAACCTCGTTTAAGCGCGTTTGAAACCCTCGCCCAGCACCTCGCTTGCATCTGCTACAATCACAAAAGCAGTCTCATCAATCTGTTTGACGATTTGTTTCAATTTCGTGAATTCAGTTTGGCCAACCACGCACATTAAAATTGGTCGTTCGTCGTCTGTATATCCGCCGACTGCAGAAATTTTTGTAACGCCTCTGTCAATTTTTTTAAAAACAGCTTCCTTTACGGCCTGTTCCTGTTTTGTAATGATAAGCGCCATTTTAGAGCGGTTGAAGCCGACTTGGACGACATCAATGGTTTTACTTGATACATACACCCCAAGCATGGCATACAGTCCCTGCTCTATATTAAATACGATCATCGCCGTAACAACAATCAAACCGTCAATGATCGCGAGACACGTCCCTAATGAGAGACCCGTGTATTTATGAATGATTTGAGCGGCTAATGCCGTTCCTCCCGTCGATCCTTTGCCTAAGTACACAATGCCGATTCCAATCCCGATGCCGACGCCGCCAAAAATCGCCGCCAGAAGCTCATGATGTGTAGCCGGCTGAATATCTCTCGTCAAAAACACGACAAGCGGCAAAAAGACAGAACCCGCAAGTGTCTTGAGTCCAAATTTACCGCCAAGCAAAATGATACCGGCAATAAATAAGGGAATATTAATGATCCACTGCACATAGGCCGCTTCAAAACCATATGACTGTAAAATGGTACTGATCCCGCTGACACCGCCTGCGGCTATTTTGTTTGGAAGCAGAAATACATTAAAGGACACTGCTGTAATTGCTGCCCCTATCAGTATGTATACATAATCCCGTATAATCCGAAGACTTTTATTCCGTACATCCATCATTACAACCTTCCTCCGTTTCTTCCTATGCTCTCCGATAGCATTTTAATCCTTCCCCGATCAGATGTAAATAACACCCAAATACAGTGGTAATATGCTAAAGCAGCAGCGAAAGCAAGGATATGCAGGCAATAAAAAAACACACCTGCAGACACCAGGTGTGTTTCCCGCTTATGAAAGTTTAGAACGCAGGTATGCGTCAATAAATACGTCAATATCTCCGTCCATTACGGCTTGAACGTTACCCATTTCTGTATTGGTCCGATGGTCTTTCACCATGGAATACGGATGGAAAACGTAAGAGCGGATTTGGCTGCCCCAGCCGATTTCTTTTTGCTCACCGCGAATTTCATCCAGCTCTGCCTGCTGTTCTTCAATCCTGCGCTGATACAGCTTTGCCTTCAGCATTTTCATTGCTCTTTCACGGTTTTTAATTTGGGAACGTTCTGTTTGGCATGTCACAACCACGTTTGTCGGCAAGTGAGTAATCCGAACTGCTGAGTCTGTCGTGTTGACGTGCTGTCCGCCTGCTCCGCTTGCACGGTACGTATCAACTTTAATATCCTCCGTACGGATATCAATATCGATCTCATCGTTGAATTCAGGCATAACTTCACAAGATACGAATGAAGTGTGACGGCGGCCTGATGAGTCAAACGGAGAAATCCGCACGAGACGATGCACGCCTTTTTCCGCCTTGATGTATCCATAAGCGTTGTGCCCTTTAATCAGTAGTGTGACTGACTTAATACCGGCTTCATCACCAGGAAGGTAATCGAGCGTTTCCACTTTAAAGCCGCGGCGCTCAGCCCATCTGGTGTACATTCTGAGAAGCATAGAGCCCCAATCCTGTGACTCAGTACCGCCTGCACCCGGATGCAGCTCCAAAATTGCGTTGTTTTTATCATACGGCTCACTGAGAAGAAGCTGAAGCTCAAACTCATTGAACTCCTTCGTTAATGCCTTTAGCTCTTTTTCAAGCTCAAGCTGAAGATCGTGATCCGGCTCTTCTTTCAGAAGGTCATGAGTCATTTGCAGTTCTTCATGGGATTCATTCAATTTTTTATAGGAATTGACATAATCCTTTAAACCATTTGCTTCATTGATGACCGTTTGGGCTTTTTGCTGATCATTCCAAAATTCCGGATCAGCCATTTGCTCATCTAGCTCAGCAATGCGGGTCTCCTTTGATTCGAGGTCAAAGAGACCCCCTAAAGTCCGCTAAACGAGAAGCCATATTTTCGAGCTCAACTCTAATTTCTGATAATTCCATTCCATTCACCTCATTAAAAGATCCGCGGGCGCTCAAGGCGCCGCGGTCAGCAAGCTTGCCCGAAACGAACTATTCAGTCCGGCCGCAGCAATTTTTATATTTTTTTCCGCTTCCGCAGTGGCATGGCGCATTTCGGCCGATATCAACCACTTTACGAACCGGCGCTTTCTTTGCTTTTTTGTTTTCATCGCCTTCTTGCGGCTGATGAGCCGTGGTTTGGCCTTGTACAACCTCTTCACGCTCCAGATTATTTTCAATCTCAGCCTTCATCACAAATTTGGCAACCTCGTCTTCGATGGATTCAATCATATGCTCAAACATCGCAAAGCCTTCCATTTGATACTCACGCAGCGGATTTGTTTGCGCGTAAGCACGAAGGTGAATCCCTTGGCGTAGCTGATCCATTGCGTCAATATGATCCATCCATTTTGAATCGACGGCGCGAAGCACGATCACTTTCTCGAATTCTCGCATTTGTTCTTCGCCGAATTTCTCTTCTTTGTCATTATATTTGGTCTTGATGCGATCCATAATGAGCTCAAGCATTTCATCCGGCTCTTTGCCGAAGATGTCGCTCTTTTCAAGCGCGCCTTCGTCAAGGTAAGCCGTGTTAACAAGCTCAACAAGACCGTCAAGCTTCCATTCCTCAGGAAGCTCTTCTCTAGGCGTATAGGCCGCAATTGCCCGCTCGAGAGAAGACTTGATCATATTTTCTACGATTTCACGCAGGTTTTCAGAGTCGATGACTTCGAAACGCTGCTTATAGATAACCTCACGCTGCTGGCGGAGAACATCATCATATTGGAGAAGCTGTTTACGTGAATCGAAGTTATTTCCTTCCACGCGTTTTTGGGATGATTCAACCGCGCGGGATACCATTTTGCTTTGAATCGGAGTTGAGTCATCCATACCAAAGCGGTCAAGCATTGCCATTGTCCGCTCAGCACCAAATCTGCGCATCAATTCATCTTCCATAGAAAGATAAAATTGCGTGATCCCCGGGTCTCCCTGACGTCCTGAACGTCCTCGCAGCTGATTATCAATCCGGCGTGATTCATGGCGTTCCGTTCCGACAACAGCAAGTCCGCCAAGCTCTTTTACTCCTTCGCCAAGCTTAATGTCTGTTCCGCGGCCCGCCATGTTTGTCGCAATCGTCACAGCGCCTTTTTGGCCGGCCTCTTCAATGATTTGCGCTTCTCGTTCATGGTTTTTGGCGTTTAATACCTGATGCGGGATACCTTTGTTTTTGAGCAGCTTTGAAATTAATTCAGACGTTTCGACCGCAACTGTACCGACAAGAACAGGCTGTCCTGTCATATAACGCTGGGCAACATCTTCTGCGACTGCTTTAAACTTCCCTTCCATTGAACGGTAAATTAAATCAGGACGGTCATCACGAACAACCGGCTGGTTTGTCGGAATCGTCACAACCTGCATGTTGTAGATGTTACGGAATTCCTCTTCCTCTGTTTTAGCCGTACCCGTCATACCGGCAAGCTTTTCATACATCCGGAAGTAGTTTTGGAACGTAATCGTCGCCAAGGTCATGCTCTCATTTTGAATTTCAAGCCCTTCCTTCGCTTCGATCGCCTGGTGAAGCCCTTCGCTGTAGCGGCGGCCTTTCATTAAACGTCCCGTAAAGGAGTCAACGATGACAACCTGACCGTCTTCTACTACGTAATCAACGTCCTTCTGCATGGCAACGTGCGCTTTTAAGGACTGGTTGATATGGTGGTTGAGCGCCACATTTTTCACATCAAACAGGTTGTCGATGCCGAACGCTTTTTCAGCCTTTGTCATTCCTTCTTCAGTGAGCTGTACACCCTTTGTTTTCACATCATACGTATAGTCTTTCTCTGCTTTTAACGTGCGTACAAAAGCATTTGCCTGTACGTACAGTTTTGTCGATTTTGCAGCTTGTCCTGAAATGATAAGCGGTGTTCTCGCTTCATCAATCAAAATAGAATCGACTTCATCAATTACCGCAAAATGAAGCGGACGCTGCACCATTTGCTCTTTATAAAGAACCATGTTGTCACGCAAATAGTCGAAGCCGAGCTCGTTGTTTGTAGAATAAGTGATGTCAGCCGCATAAGCTTCCCGTTTTTCATCTTTTGACATTGAGTTCAAATTCAGTCCGACAGTTAAGCCGAGAAACTCGAAAATTTTCCCCATTTGCTCTGCGTCACGGCTCGCCAAGTATTCATTGACTGTCACGACGTGCACGCCTTTTCCAGATAAGGCATTTAAATAAACAGGCAGAGTAGACGTTAATGTTTTACCTTCCCCTGTTTTCATTTCCGCGATATTTCCGTCATGAAGAGCAACGCCCCCCATAAGCTGGACTTTAAACGGGAACATGCCGGTTACGCGGCGAGAAGCTTCCCGAACAACCGCGAATGCTTCAACAAGAAGATCATCAGTTGTCGCCCCTTTTTCAAGACGCTCTTTAAATTCAATTGTTTTATTTTTTAGCGCATCATCAGAGAGATTTTCATAGTCTCCCCGAATCGCATCAATATCGTTAGCTATTTTTTCGTATCTATTCAGCGTACGTTTTGTTGGATCAAACATTTTATTTAAAATTCCAAGCATTTATAACGCTCCTCTATCATCACATGCCTGTTTGACAAGCATGTATAAATAATTTACTAGTCCATGTATACCTCTCATTATCATATCATACCTTCTCTAATTTCCAAAGAATTTGCAAATAAGAAAAAACAAAAACCTTCCGTGAAAATCACGGAAGGCTGCTCTTCATTATTCAGTCGGTTCAATCAGGCCATATTTCCCGTCATTTCTGCGATACACGACGTTTGTAAGGTTTGTTTCCGCATTTGTGAAAACAAAGAAATTATGGCCGAGCATATTCATTTGTAGGATTGCTTCTTCATTATCCATCGGCTTTAAATTAAAGCGCTTCTGACGGACGATTTCTAAGCTTTCATCTTCTTCTGTTTCGTCCTGAACCGCTATATCTGTATCAGAGCCGTGGCCGTTTGCCAATGCAGATTTCGGAAGACCCTGCTCACGGAATTTGCGGTTTACTTTTGTTTTATGCTTACGGATTTGACGTTCCAGCTTGTTTGTAGCGAGATCAATTGCATTGTACATATCCTCGTTATGCACTTCAGACCGAAGCGCCAGATCTGTCATTGGAATCGTAACCTCAACCTTAGACTCCTTGTCATTGTAAAACTTCAAGTTGACGTTCACATCGGCATTTACACTTTGCTCAAAATAACGCTCCAGCTTGCCGATCTTCTTCTCGACATGATCCTTTAACGCGGATGTCACCTCAATATTTTCTCCTCTGATGTTATAGTTCATCAAAGAACGCCTCCCTTTTATTAAGGATATGTATCTATTTCTCCTTTACCCTTTACAATTCCTGCTGAAACGTAAACCTTTTGTGAAAATTCAGTGAACTCTGTCGAATTGTGCCGATTTATGCTGATGCTCCTATGGTGACGGGAGGTATATGTATATGCTGGTAATAAGAAAAAATGCCTTACACAAAGTCAATTGATCACAAAGGGCTCCATACATCGATGAATGGACAGCATCCATTTCCTATAATGATTCAGAAAATGTCCTTTTAAATACTCGCAAAATTCATGAGAGGGGAATGAGAAAGAAACCAATTGATCAAATTCTGCAAAAATCTCGTCAAAAGCCTTAACGCATACTTCTGCGCACCGCGTGTTCATCACGAAAAGAAGAGTTGAATGGGTGGAATCCAAATAAAAAAAGGCTTGGATCAGATCTTGGTAGATCCGATCCCCTTCTGTTTTTGATAAATTCTGTTCCGCCTCTATCAAATAGCACAGCCCTTCCTCAATTGTAAAAAGAAGATGATAATAAGCTGATAAAAGCGTATAATCTTCAATGCTCTTCAAGGCACTCACCTATTTACGCTTGTCATAATATCTGCCGTCAATTGTGATGTTGTTATAAGGATTTAAATACGTCGTATGCATCGCGCGTTTTCTTTTCACCTGCTGAAGTTCTGCTGCGATTGACTGCTTCAGTCTTTCCATTTCCTTCACAATAAGCTGATCCCATGTCAGCACAAGTTTCATTTGCTTCTTTTCTTCTTCCGAGAGCGGCAAAGAGATGTCCTCGATGAGTTTATTCCGTTTTGCCACAAAGTCCTCAATTTGCTTTAAAAGTTCATCGCTCTCTGGTGTGTTCTGTATATGTGACAGCATACTTTTCGTTTCAATTGATAATTGATCTATTTGTTTCATGCAATTCCGCCTGACCCATGCCGGTCCTTTCGTTCGATTTGAATGGCCTGCTTCCATGCATCTCGAAAATCTGTCACATACTCCTCAACTTCTTCCAGTATGCTCTTGTCACTTTTTATATTTGCCTCTACCAGTCTTCGGTAAATATAATCGTACATCGCACCCATTGAACCGGAAAGCTCTATGTTACGGTTAAGCGTGCCATTTAATTCCTGAATGATATTTTGCGCTTTAATCAGATTTTCATTTTTACGTTCTATATCATTATTCTCAATGGCCTGGCATGCAAGTTTTATAAATTTCAAACAGCCATTATACAGCATAAGCGTCAGTTCACCGGGCGTAGCGGTATTCACTGAACTTTGCTGATAAGCTGCATAAGGATTTTGGATCGCCATGTGTCATCCTCCAAATTACATTTATTGTACAAGAAGCTGTGATAAATAGGACGCTTGTTCATTCATTTTTTGAATTGCTGAATCCATTGCACTGAATTTTTTATAATAACGGTTTTCTACTGTGTTCAATCGGTCCTGCATATCGCTGATTTCAGTACTGATGGAACGCAAATTCTTCCCAATTGAATAGTCGCTTGCTCCCATTGTTGAATTGCCGGCTTTTGCTTCAATGCTTTTCACTGTGCTTTTCAGTGTGTCGCCGATACGTTTCATAATCCCTTTATCACTATAGGCACTGCTGTTCGTTCCGTTTGTAAATAAGGCGGCAACACTTTGTGGATCTTCTTGTATTTTTGCTTTCAGTTTGTCTTCATTAATCTCTAAATGGCCCCGCAATTGATAAGTACTTGAGGTTGTGATGCCAAATTCAGTTAATTGATAGGTTTTCCCATCCGCATTAACTTGAGTATAAAAATCAGTCCGCATTTGGTTCGTGCCGGTGCTGATGCTGGAATCATTTCTCAGCAAACCGCTTTTTGCCTTCTTCTCCCAGAGTTCTACCTCTTTATCAGACATTGCTTCTTTTTGTTCACTCGTCAGCGGAGTATAATCTCTGTACTTCTCTTCTTGCAGCTTTTCATTCAGGCTGTCTACCAATTCATTGTATTTATCTACAAACTCTTTAATTTGGTTATAAATCCCGTCCACATCAGTGGAAACAGATGTGGTAACAGGGCCTGTGGCTGCAGTTGTATTTTTGATCGAGTAGGTAACGCCATTAACTGTAAAGTTGTTTGTCAGCTTCTCCATTTCAAAGCCATTAATTGTGACCTTTGCATTTGTTCCTTCTTTGTAAGCAGTGAGCTTATTATCAGCGTCTACCGAAAAACCAAGCTGACCGGACATAAAGTCGGATGTAGCAGAGTCTGCTGCCTGTATGCTGCCTCCTGCACCTGTTGCTTTAGAAGAAAACGCAATCGTTTCTACATACTCTGTACCGTTCCATATTTTATCTTTAAATGCTGATACTCCTAGATCTGAACTGTTAAGTTTAGAAATCACATTATCAATCGTATCGGCGCTCGTCACACTGATGTTCACTGTTTTTGCCGTTGTCTCGCCAGGCGCCACAACGTTAAATGCCAAATTATAATCGCCTTGTGTGTATCCAGTATAATTATTTGCCTTATACGTCGCTGCGGTTGCCAAACTCGCTACTTCAACAGTAGAAGAAGAGTTTGGCGCACTTGCGCTTCCTGTAGCAGTTAACACAGACTCATTGGAGCTTGTCACAGTCTTGCTCTGATACGTGCTTGGATATGTCAACGTATTTTTAGACATGTAATCTTGTAATTCTTTTATTTTTGAGTTGACTTCACGATAGCTGTCACGCTGCCATTCAAGCGTCTGTTTTTTTTGAGTCAGCTTATCAAGCGGCGCTCTTTCTGTTTGCATCAGCTTTGATACGATATCATCTATATCCATTCCTGACGCAAGACCTGTTATTCTCGTGACCATTCAAACCACTCCTAATCTACTTTTTTTCATCTACAAATAACCCAAGAAATTCAGTCATAGCCGCATAAAAATCAAGCCACCGTTTCGGCGGAATTTCGCGGATGACTTCATTTGTAGAGTCCTCTATTACTTTTACATAGTATTCATTCAACTTCTCATGGAGTTCAAACTTCAGGTGAACTTGCGACGGTTCCAAAAGCTTGTTCATCTCCTCTACCATTTCAGCAAGATTGGTATATGAAACTTGATGAACAAGAACCTCACTCTCATGATCTTTCTGATTATGTATTTGAGTATCATAACGATCCCAAACGGGTTGTAACGTAGTGAGCCTTTCAATATTCAATTGATCATCCCCTATGTCCCAATCTATCGTTTATATCGACTAAGTCGAGATAAGATTACACATATTTATGGAAAAAAACTCATCTGTTTTAGAATTCTTGTTTGGAAATACATTTATAAGATAGTGGAGAATCCGATTATTATATCACGGGTTATAGACAGTAAGGGGAAAGATATGGAGTTAGGAATATAAAAAAAGACCCCGGCAAACGCCAAGGTCTTTATCAAAATTAACGTAACAATTGAAGTACGTTTTGCGGCTGTTGGTTCGCTTGAGCAAGCATCGCTTGAGAAGCTTGAGAAAGAATGTTGTTCTTTGTGAACTCGCTCATCTCTTTAGCCATGTCAACGTCACGGATACGAGACTCAGCAGCTGTCAGGTTTTCAGAAGAAGCACCAAGGTTGTTGATTGTGTGCTCTAGACGGTTTTGTACCGCACCAAGTTTACCACGCTCAGAAGATACAGTATTAATTGCAGCATCAACTTTATCTAAAAGTGCATCTGTGTTAGCTGCTGTAGCTGTTGTTACCTTGTAATCTGCTTTTGCAATGGCAAGACCTGTAGTACTCATATCACCAATGTTAACAGTTAATTGTTGAGTTTTGTTAGCACCAATTTGGAAAGTGAATCCATCCGTTTGCGTACCATCAAGAAGGTTTTTACCGTTAAAAGCTGTACGTTGAGAAATTCCATCTACCTCATCAAGAAGGTTATCAATTTCATCTTGAATTGCTACAAGGTCTGTCGTTGCATCTTGAGTACCAGTGTTACCCGCTTGAACAGTTAACTCACGAACACGTTGAAGGATAGAGTGAGTTTCAGTCAATGCACCCTCAGCTGTTTGGATAAGGGAGATTCCGTCTTGAGAGTTTTTAGAAGCCATTTCAAGACCTCTGATTTGTCCTCTCATTTTTTCAGAGATCGCAAGACCTGCTGCGTCATCTCCTGCACGGTTGATACGAAGACCAGAAGAAAGCTTCTCCATGTTCTTTTGGCTAGCACCGTTGTTTGAAGACAAACGGTTTAGTGTGTTAAGTGCTGCGATATTGTGGTTAATTCTCATTGTTTTGTTCCTCCCTGAATATGTTGTTAAGGCACGTCCTTGTGCCTTGTTTTTTTGTAACTGGCGGAGTGTTTGCGTCTCCTCCCGGCTACATCATTAATATCGGATTGTCTATGATTTTGTTAATACAAAAATAAAAAAAATCCTCACTTTTTTTGTGAGGATAATGCGGAGATCACATCGCTGGATAACGCTGCCGCACGGTTATTTTCTTCCTGAATGGTCAAGTAAATTTCTTTCCTGTGAATATCAATATGCTTTGGGGCTTCAATTCCAATTTTCACTTGGTCACCCTCAACCGCAATCACTTTTACTTCAATATCAGCACCTATTTGAATCGCTTCGTTTATTTTCCGCGATAAAACTAGCATGATTCTCCTCCAATCGGATGCTTTGTCGTATATGGGGAGTCGTGTAAAACGACTTGCTTAGCCAGCATGTTCTTGCGATTCACAATAATAGGAGCCAATAAATTAGCAGTAGTTTTTTCGAACGGGTCTGCCATAGTCAATAATGTCATGACTTCTACGTCTTCAATTTTATCGATATCCAAAAGTTCAGCAGTTGCTTCATCAAGGTCAAATTCATAATTCTTAAAAAAGATAAACGGACTTACAACGATGAACGCAAGATTCTCTGAAGTGACGGACTGCAGCGCCACGAATGGAGAGTCTTCTGAAAGCGGAAGAATAACGAACTGTTTTTCTTCAACAAAACCTGGAATCCCGTTTTCAAAAAGAATGATTTGTTCTTCTTTCACGTTCATTTGGCCATGGTACTTAGTATGAATGATCATTGTTCACGATCCTTTTCTTTTTACTTTTCTAGTGATTTTTTCGGGTATTCTACATCTATATTTAAATCAGGGTATTGGAGCATGTCAACCTTAACGTTTCCCGGCGTATATTCAACAATCGGCTTATGCGGTTCAGCCTGAATAACAGGCTTTCGCGGCGTAATCTGAACATTAAGCTGTGACGGAGTATATTGTATTTTCACCCTTGAAAGAGAAGGAGCATAATGTTCGCCTAATTGAATTTGGTGCATCTCAGAGTTCCTCTTTGCTTGTGAAGCGATTGGGTTCCCCTTATTTTCAATTCTCATAAGCTCGTCTCCTTCTTCTGCGGTACGGGCTATACCTTCCATTACATCTTGATGCCCTTGTTGGGCAGCTTCTTCGATTCTTTTGGATATATGCTTTCTGTCTAATTCTTCCCATGCTTGCGTCTGGTCAATCGTGAGTTTTCCCGGGGTCACCGATATTTCCATTTCCGCGCTTGGCTGTTCAATTTCCAAGTCGGCATGCGGCTGCTCCATTTTTAAGCTGGCAGGCGTCGTTGTTAAACCAATTTTCCCTTGAACACTATGCATAATCAATCTGGGAATTTGCATCACTCTACCTCCTAAACTATAAAAAAAGCGAACTCCTGAGAGCCGCTTACTTTAAAAAGTCGATCAATGTAGGCTGAACAATTTGCGCATTTACAGCCAGAGTAGCCCTGTGCACGCTTTGCTGCGCAATAAATTCAGTTATTATTTCTTCCAGTTCTACATCTTCATTGTCTGACAACACTTTTGTAGCTGTTTCTTCTTGAGCTGAAAGTCTTGTATTAATCAGTTCAAGACGATTATATCTCGCTCCAATATCAGATCGTTCTGCACTCATACCGTCAGAAAATTGATCAATATCATCTAAAACGCTGTCCACATCGTCCAAAGAGCCTGAATTAAGTGCTGTCTCAAATGAATTAAGCATTTCAAACACATTTTGTCCGCTTTTAGAAGTACCGCCAAAGGCTGCCTTCGGATCTGAGTTCACCTTTAATGACATATTATCCGATATATTGACAATAACGTCAGCGGTATCAGAAATCGTATAAGTTCCGTCGCCGTTGTCTTTAACTGGGGGTGTATCTGAATTAGTGCCATTGAAGATATATCTGCCGTTCACTTGTGTATTAGCAATATTTAAAAGCTGCTCTTTTAATTGTTTTACTTCTACACCAATTGCTTGCAATTCTGCTTCACCATTGGTGTCATTCTGAGCTTGAACAGCTAACTCTCTGACCTTTGACATAATGTCAATTCCTTCAGTAATGTTTGTTTCTGTGTTTTCAAGCCAAGTAAAGGCTTGAGAAGCATTACTTTGGTATTGCTGAACTTGAGATAATTGCGTATTGTACTTTAAACTTTTCATAGCTACTACTGGATCATCGGAAGCTTTTGAGATTTTTTTTCCGGAAGAAATCTGTGATTGAAGTTTATCCAGCTTTGAGTAGCTTGAACCGATATATCTCAATGAGTTTTGCTGAATCATCCCTTGTGTTACTCTCATTTGATCTACCTACCTTCCTCCGACACCCATGCCATTGATCACTTTGTCGAGTATTTCGTCTTGTAACGTTACCATTCTTGCAGCAGCATTGTATGCGTGTTGGAATTGAATCATATTGGTCATTTCTTCATCTAAAGAAACAGCGCTCATCTGCTGACGGTTTATGTCTGCATCATTCAGCTGTGTTTCTGTATTAGATGCCAGCCGATTCGCCTCTTGAGCTTTGATCCCCAACTCGCCAATGAGACCAGCATAATAATCTAGCACACTCGTTTCTTTTCCGTTAATAGTGATGTCCCCGGTTAACACATTTGCTAAATTCGTTGCGTTTGAATTATCGTTTGCTGCTCCAGTAAGTGAGAAAGCGATATTCGCGCCTTTTGAATCTATTATGCTGTCAGTGACTTTAATCTTACCTGCTGCGCCTTTTGCCGGCTCAGTTTCACCTCCGGTAAAATCAAAAAAGTCCCCGCCTTTTTCACCGCTCTCTGTCAGACCATTTCGGTGTACTTTATTGAAAGCTTTTGCAAATTCGAGCGCCATATGATCAAGATCAGAAAGCGTCTCCGGATATATGCCCTTTTCTTTGCCGTCTGCCGTGACATATCCATAAGACTGTATAAATCCTAACAGTGATCCATTGCTGCTGAACGACTCAGCTTGAACAGCAGTGTCTCCAATTGAAATACTTGTCACTAAGCCCGTTTCATTATCATAGTTAGCTTTCAGCTCTGAAACCTCATAATTTTTGCCGTCCAGAACAGTTCCCAGCGACTGTTTATTTTTATCCAGGATTTCGATCGATACAGTTCCTTCCGAAGAAGCAAGCGCATTCCCGCCTGATTTGTTGTAGCTCACTTTGACATCAACAATTGAAGATAATTTATCAATCAGCAAATCACGTTGATCGTATAAACCATTCGGAAGTAGACCGACTGGTTCTACCTGTGCAATTTGCTTATTGAGACTGTTTAATTGAGATAGTAGTGAATTAACATCTAGTACACTAGTATCTAGTTCTGCTTTTAAATTCGATTGAACTTTTGTAAGGGACTCAGAAACATGATTAAACGTATCAGCAACAGCCTGTCCTTTTTGAGAGACAACAGAACGCGCACTGTCCTCATTTGCATTATTGGATAGTTCTTGCAGAGAATTCCAAAATGAATTTAGCACACTGTTTAATCCGCTGCCACCAGTCTCATTCATAATCCCTTCCATTTGGGACAGGGCTTTAGCCTTCGTGTCATAATATCCAGAACTGCTGTTTTGGAGACGGTATTGGTAGTCAAGAAAAATATCTCTTATTCTCTCAACTGACTTCCCTTGAACACCCGTTCCCATTTGTCCCGCAGTTTTTTCTGCATTTTTTGATACAGCAGGGAAATAATCGGTTGCCTCTAATGACACCCGCTGTCTTGTGTAACCATCGGTATTTGCATTTGCCACGTTATTTGCAGTAGTGCTTAACGCTGCCTGCTGAGCGCTTAACGCCCTCCTTGCAGTTTCAAGCCCCATAAAGGTAGATGTCATATTCTGAATTCCTTTCCGCTAAGCTTTTGAATCGAACAGTTTCAGCCGGCTGCTCTTCGGAAGCTCAGCTTTAATCTGTTTGCTGTAATTAAAGTTATTATCCTTAGGAACCAGCATATCGTACGAAATAGAGATGAATTGCAGCGCATCTCTTGTCAGCTGCCTATTCAGCTTATTCACTTCTTTTAGACGCCCGAGAACTTTAGTAAGAGATTCGAACAAAAGTTCAAGCTCTTCCTTTTCACTGCCTGACGTTTTGGCGATACAAGCAGAAATAGTGTTATTTTCGCTGTATCCAAGAAAAGCGGAAGCCGCTTTAATCCGGTCATCTTCTGTCTGTTCGATTGCTTGAATGTATTTTTGTTCTTTTGTCAAAATGTTAGAAAGCTCTTTTGTTTTGCCGGCTTTGAGCGCTTCCGTCTTTTCCTCAGACAGCGTGAGCAGATGCTCATGCAGAACGCAAAGTCGCTTCAATTGTTCAATAATTGGCTTTGCTGACATGGGCTTTCTCCTTTTTTACTGCTTTTTATAAAAATTAATCATGTTTTTTGCTATATGATTTGCGTCTATTTTGTATGACCCGTTTTCAATTTGCGCTTTTAGCTGCGCGATTTTTTCCTGGCGTGAACCAGTGACTGCGTCGGATGCATTTTGCAGCTCTTTAGCCTGCGATGAAATTTCGATTTTATCTTTAGGCTGTGCAGCATTTTTTTGCACTGCTTGCTTTTCGTAATTTTTTTGGTATGGATTAACGGATTGTGTTCCAAATTGATTGATTTTCATAGGATTCCTCTCGCTTTCCGTTGCAGTCTTTAAACAATCTAACCCTTTTATCGACTGCGTTTTCAGTTAGTTTAGGGAATCAGCTGTTTTTGGTATTATAGGCATAGTATGTGTCTTTTTTACTATTTTCTCGCTCTGTTTTCAATGCGGATTCTTGGTTCAGATGATCTATTTGTCCCTTTATATCGGACTGGCAAGCCTTGCAGAACTTACCTTCCCTAATCGATGTCCCGCACCTTTCGCAAGGGTATGCCAAATTCGGCAGATGAGTGATTTGAATTCGTTTTTGCCTGATGAATTTTAAAATCAGCTCTTCCTCCACACCAGTTTCCTCAGTTATACGGCTAAGCGTTGATTGCCTGTTTTCCTGTTTCCTTAAAAATTTATATACAGTCTCAAATGATTTTTCTTCTTCCTTAATACACGCCTGACACACGGTTTGCAGCTTTGTTTTTAAAAATAGAGCATTGCATTTCGGACAATTCGCCAGTTCACCCATTATTTTTACTCCTTATTCATTAATATGCCTGCAGTAATTTCTAGACATTATATCGGCACAAAAATTGAATCATTTAGCTTCTCACTAAGGTAAAAGATGACACTGAACCAGCTTTGCCTTGCTCCAATAAACAGCGGGCAGCATAGTGTAAAGTGGCGCCTGTGGTATAAAGATCGTCGATTAAAACGATATCCATACCCTCAACCGAGCTGTTTTTTGTTACAAAAACATGCTCTGAAAGCAGGCGTTCCGTTTTCTTTTTCTTAGACTGCTTTTCATTGTTCAGGCGGATGAGAGGATTGAGGATGGGCCGGTTTAAGCATTCAGCAAGCATTTGTGACTGGTTAAAGCCGCGTTCTGCTTTCCGTTCTTCACTTAACGGAATGGGAACGAGCACAAGGCGTTTATCTGGATAGACAGCAGAGAATTCAGAGGAAAAGTCATTTTTAAAAGCGCTTATTATCTCTGCATCTCCCCTAAATTTCATACGGGCAAGCGTTTCTTTCATCATGTCTTTATATAAGTAAACAGAACGGTTCTGGCTGAGCCTTAAGCCGTCATCTATTCTTGATTTCCATGCCTCGCAATCCGCGCACACTTCATGAGCGGTTTGAGGCCTGCCGCAAAGCGGACAGATAGCCCCTTTGATGATCTGTAATTTGTTTCTGCAGGACTGACAGACCCTGTCGTCAGGTTTTAATAAGAATAGTGAGCACCATGAAACAGCTTGAGAAAATTGTGAATCACATAATAGACAGATCAGTTTTTTAGAGCCTCCTCCTGTCTCGTTTCGCATTGATCACTCGGATTCTCCGATACCACAGCAGCTGATTCAGCCAAAATCACAAGCATCGCCGTGTTTTTTTGTTTATCTACCAGCTCAGCTTTCGTATATGCAATCTTTTTTACATCAGTGACGTAAGCTGGTCTTACTTGGTTTAAAGAAAGTGCCAGTACATCATTTTTGCATACTTGGCAAGTGCAGGTCATATGAAGCTGATCCATATATCGGTCAAAAAGTTCTTGCATCATAATCTCTTTTGAATTGACAAGCATTTTTACAGCTCCTCATTAGTTATATGAGTATACTGTATCATGTTTTTAAATATTAACTAGTCTATCAACTTATTTTTCAAAGCCAATTCATTCATTATTTTGATATGTTTTCTTGCCTCTATCATACTCTTTGTTTTTCCGAAGTGAAAATAAATGACATCACCGTCTGCATGTTCTTTATGCCGGCCTGTCCTTCCCGCGATTTGCACAAGCGCGCTTTCCGTAAAGATGGGCGATTCTGCCCCTAAGATGCCTGTTTGGACCATAGGAACTGTGACACCTCTTTCTAATATTGTTGTTGTGATTAACAGATCAAACTGACCGTCTCGAAATTGCTGCACTTTTTCTTTTCTGAGCTTGTCTTCCGCATGTACAGACGCTGTTCGATAATTCATATTTTTAAAACAAGAAGCAGCCTTTTCCAGTATAGAAATGGAAGGAACAAATAAAAAAACGGGCCTTCCTTCTTTTACATGCTGCTCTATCCATCTTTTTACCGCATTTGGGATCTTATTTCGGATTAATTTCTTTTTCCAGTTTCCGCACCATTGAAAGCGCGGTTCAGGCAACGGCTTCCGATGGTATCTGGCCGGTATGCGAACGGACTTCAACTCACCTTTATACGTTTTTCTTTTTAATTCTTTAGGAGGTGTGGCACTTAGATAAACAAGAGTGCTGTTTTTCTTTCTCGCTTTTTGGACAGCGAATTGAAGGGTTTGATCAGCGGAATATGGAAAAGCATCCACTTCATCAACGATCATGACGTCGAATGCGTCTTTATAACGCAAAAGCTGATGGGTTGTGGAAATTATAAGCGGAGATAAACGCCCTTTGTCCTCACTTCCTCCGTATAAAGCTGAAATATCAGCACCTCGAAATGCAGCCTTCAGCCTCGGAGCAAGCTCTAATACAACATCGGTGCGCGGGGTCGCAATACAAACACGCTGTTTTAGATTTAATGCCAATTCTATACCCGGGAATAATAATTCAGTTTTACCTGCGCCGCAAACAGCCCAAATAAGGAGCTCTTCTTGCTTCGAAATTGCTTCAATTAAGACGGCAGCTGCCTTTTGCTGTCCGCTTGAAAGCTTTCCATCCCAAGTCAGTTTTATAGGCTTCCAGTTTGCCTCCGCCTCCTTACTCCAAGAATATAAAGAAACATCCTCACTCACCCTGCCCATCATGACACAAGAGCGGCAGTAAACTTTATCTTTTCCAAATGAATGATACGATGAAAAATACTGTTGATCATTTTGACCGCATCTATTGCATCTATATCCCCGTTTATTTTTTGATAATGACTCCTCGGCAGATATATAACCATGCTCGGTATGCCAATCAATGATCTCGTCAGAAAATGAGATTTCTGTTCTAAGCAGATGACGGCTCTGGAGCTGCTGCTGCAGTTCTTTAGAGAATAGACTGTTCGATTCTGATGTCTTAGTCTGCATAGTACGGCCTCCTTGCGAGACATTATGCCGGAATGAAAATATGCTGTCTAACAGCTAAAAAAAGAATTTAAAAAAATCTCCGCTACTAAAACGGAGATTTCATCTTTTATTTAAAACACCAGCAGATTCCTATTGCACCTTCACCAAGATGAGTGCCTATAACAGCACCAAAGTAGCTGTTGTAAAATTCCACATGCGGATATTTTGCAGAGAGCTCTTCAATAATCTTCGATGCTTCTTCTTCTCGATTAGCGTGAATAACGGCAGCTTGCATCGGCATACCCTTATTCGCGTCTTCATTTAAAAGCTCGTAAATCCGTGAAATTGCTTTTTTGCGTGTACGGATCTTCTCAAAAGGCACAATTACCTTATTGTCAAAATGCAGAATAGGCTTTACCTTTAAAAGACTCCCAATAAAGGCTTGAGCACTGCTTAATCGTCCGCCTCGCTGAAGATGAGTTAAATCATCCACCATAAAATATGCACGAACGGTTTTTTTCATTTCCTCCAGTTCTTTTATAATATCTTCCGGAGATGACGCTCCATTTCTGATCAAGTCGGCTGCTTTCAGAGCATAAAAACCTTGAGCCAGACAGCTGATCTCTGAGTCAAACGGGTATACTTCAATATTATCGACCATTGTATTCGCTGCAGCTGCACTGCTGAACGTTCCGCTAATTCCGCTAGAAAGATGAATACTGATCACCGCATCATATGACTTGCCGAGCTCTTCATACAAAGCAACCAGCTCGCCGATCGCAGGCTGAGAAGTGGACGGAAGCTCTGTATGTTTTTTCACTTCTTGATAAAAGCTTTCCCAGTCCATTTCTGTTTCTTCATGATACGTTTCATCTCCAAAAACAACCTGAAGAGGAATCATGTGTATATGATTTTGTTCACGCATTTCTTTTGGAATATATGCCGTGCTGTCTGTTACTACTGCAATATTCATAGCTTCGTTTACCTGCCTTATCACTTTATGACTCTATTGTAAGGGAAACAGAAGCCTAAAAAAAGACCTGCCTCAAAAAGGCAAGTCCAGTTTCATGCTATCTCATTTCTACCCAACCATTTTTAATGGCGACCACCACGGCCTGCGTCCGGTCGTTTACATTCATTTTTTGTAAGATATTGCTGACATGGTTTTTAACAGTTTTTTCACTGATAAACAATGATTCACCGATTCCGCGGTTGCTTTTTCCGTCTGCAAGCATTTGCAGCACTTCACATTCCCGCCTTGTTAAAATATGTAATGGTCTGCGAATCTCTGGATAGACCTCATGCTGAGGATGAGCAGAAACTCCGCTTGTTGCAAGACGGCGGAATTCGTTTACGAGGTTGTGAGTAACCTTCGGGTGAAGGTAAGAACCGCCCTCGGCAACTACTTTAACTGCTTCAATCAGTGTATCAGCATCCATCTCTTTCAGCAGATAACCTCTTGCACCTGTTTTCAGGGCATGTGTTACATAATTCTCGTCATCGTGAATCGATAGAATAATTACTTTAGATTCAGGATACAGCTCTACAAGCTGCTTTGTAGCTTCCACGCCATTTACGTTCGGCATATTGATATCCATGATCACGACATCAGGATGATAGTGCTCAACGATACGAGCCGCTTCATCTCCGTCGTCTCCTTCCGCTACCACTTCAAAGGTAGGTTCGAAATCCAATATCCGCTTCACACCTTCACGAAATAACTGATGGTCGTCGATAATAACAATGTTTACTTTAGTCACAAGCCACGCCTCCTTGTATTATTGTTCTATATACTCTGGTATTCGGTCAATATGCCTTTTGGCTCTATTTTACAAATCATAGTCAAAGAGATAACGGAACCTTAATCATGATAAATGTCCCAAGACCTATTTTTGAATCTATCGTTATGGTTCCTTCCAATAAATCTACTCTTTCTTTCATCCCAAGCAAGCCGAATGATTTGTTTTTCTTCTCTTTCGCTTCCTTCAGGTCAAATCCTTTGCCGTTATCTTTTATCATTAAAATCACAAAATCCTTTGTAATCTCAACTTTGACTGTAATTTCTTCAGATCCAGAATGCTTTAACGCATTGGACACAGCTTCCTGTGCGAGTCTGAAGAGCGCCACTTCAAACTGAGGCGCGAGTCGTTTTTCCTCTGTATCGCCGATGCACTGAAAGTGTATTTTCACCTTACCGTTATATTCTTCGGTTGTATATAGATATTTCCGCAAAGTTGGAATCAGGCCTAGGTCATCAAGGGCCATCGGTCTTAAATCATATATAATCCGTCTCACTTCGTAAAGGGCATTCCGCACATTTTGGCGGAGATTTTTGATTTCCTGGAATCCGTCCTCAGCGCCTCGGTCTCGGAATATCCGTTCAATTAATTCCGATCTCATCATAACATTTGCCAGCATTTGTGCAGGACCGTCATGAATTTCTCTCGAGACTCTTTTTCTCTCTTCTTCCTGCGCTTCAATAATTCTCAGGCCAAAATCCTGTTTTGCCTGCGCATCGGCAAGAAGCAGCCCAACCTCGCGAAGATCCTGATTCAGATAGTTCAGCACAACCGTAATCTGGCTCACTAGTGATTCTGAGCGTTCAATGATTTCCTGAAGGCCTAACAGTCTGCGTTCCAAATCATCCCGGCGTTCGCGCAATTGCTTTTCACGCTGCTGGATCATCGTCAGTTCTACTTGCAGCTTATGGGCTTTTTCATAAGCATTGCGGATTTCTTCTTCACTGAATCTATGAAAATTGCGGCTGACCTCGGATAAACGGTTTCGTGCATGGCGGGTTTGCACTTCAAGTTTATCACCAAGCTCGATGACTTCATAAACCTGCTGTTTAATTTGTTTCAGTTCTTCGACCAGCTGTTCATACTGCTGGCGCGACTGCTCCCCGATTTGAAAAACCTCATCCTTGCTCCCGTCAACGGTTTTCAGCATCTTCATCAAAATAGAATCCAGAACTTTGGAATCCATCTTTATTTTATTCATAATTTCCCTCCGTCACGGTGTTGTCATATATTTTTATTATAAATGTAATTGATCTGCAAATTGTGTCGAATTATAATGAAAGAATGCGTATATTCTAGAAAAAAACAATTTTATGTACCTTCTTACTCTTTATGATAACAAAATACGCACAAAAATTCTAAAGACTGTACGAATTTGTATAGGCAGTCTTTTATGCTTAGCGGGGGGTCAGCTAGCATGCTGCACAGCTATTTCACTGTGAAAGAAGCAGGAGAACACGAGATTGTTATAGAAAAATCGCGTTTTATCTGTCATTTAAGCCGTGTTTCTTCCGAACAAGAAGCACAGGAATTTATACAGAAAATAAAGAAACAGCACTGGAATGCAACTCATAATTGCTCAGCTTACGTTATTGGCGAAAACGATCATATCCAAAAAGCCAATGATGACGGAGAGCCGAGTGGCACAGCAGGAGTCCCTATGCTCGAGGTGTTAAAAAAACGCAGACTTAAGGATACTTGTGCAGTCGTCACGCGTTACTTCGGCGGCATAAAGCTGGGAGCAGGCGGTTTAATCCGCGCTTATGGGAAGTCAGTGTCTGAAGGATTAAACCATATAGGTGTCGTAGAACGGAAGCTTATGAGGGTTATGCATACTTCCGCAGATTATACTTGGCTTGGCAAGATTGAAAATGAATTAAGGGAATCGCCTTTTCTATTAAAAGAAATCCATTATGCAGAAAACGTAGAATTCGAAGCATATGTAGAAGAAAAAGAAACACAATCGTTTTCTGAGTGGATGACAGAGTTAACAAATGGAAAAAGTGATATTACAGAGGGAGAGTTGACGTACCTTGAAAAAGCCGTCAATCACATAAAGGAGACTGAATAATGACTGAACGCGTTAGAGTGCGTGTGCGCAAAAAGAAAAAGAGCAAACGCAGAAAAATTTTAAAAAGGATTATGTTGTTGTTCGTCCTTGCATTATTGGTAGTTGTAGGGCTCGGAGGATATAAACTATATAAAACCATTAACGCTGCGGATGATTCATACGATGCACTTTCCCGCGGAGATAAATCAAATCTACGCAATGAAGTTGTAGATATGAAGAAAAAACCATTTTCTATTTTATTTATGGGAATTGAAGATTACGCGACAAAAGGGCAAAAAGGGAGATCGGACTCTCTTATTGTAGTTACCCTTGACCCGAAAAATAAAACCATGAAAATGCTTAGCATTCCGCGCGATACACGAGTGCAATTAGCTAATGACACAACCGGCACCAAAACAAAGATCAATTCCGCTTACAGCAAAGGCGGAAAAGATGAGACTGTTGAAACTGTTGAACAATTCTTGCAAATACCAATCGATAAATATGTAACAGTCGATTTTGACGGATTTAAAGATGTTATTAATGAGGTTGGCGGTATTGATGTAGATGTACCTTTCGACTTTGATGAGAAAAGTGATGTGGACGAAAGCAAACGGATTTATTTCAAAAAAGGCGAGATGCATTTAAATGGTGAAGAAGCCTTGGCGTATGCCCGCATGAGAAAACAGGATAAACGCGGCGACTTCGGCCGTAACGACAGACAGAAACAAATTTTAAACGCGTTAATCGATCGGATGTCCAGCGCAAGCAATATTGCAAAAATTGATAAAATCGCAGAGACAGCCAGTGAAAACGTTGAAACCAATATTCGCATTACTGAAGGTCTAGCCCTACAGCAGATTTACAGCGGCTTTACCAGCAAGAAAATCGACACACTGTCAATTACTGGTTCCGACTTGTATTTAGGGCCTAATAAAACATATTATTTTGAACCGGATGCTGCGAATCTGGAAAACGTCAGAAAAACCCTTCAAGAGCATTTAGATTATGATCCTGATACGAGCAGTTCAAGCATTGGCAGCTCCAGTACCGATAGCTCAACATCAGACAGCTCTGACAGTTCTAGCACGGCAACAGACGGCAATACGAGCGGAAGCGGCTACACAAATGACAGCAGCACAAGCTCAAATGGGACAACAAATTCAACAACTGATTCATCATATTAAATTTAAAAAAGCCCGTCCTTTACGGATCGGGCTTTTTTGCGCAGAAAAAACTCCGGCTCATCGAACCGGAGTTTTTAATTTCTTTTCACAAGACGTTTATAGAATTTTGTAAATGGCTTAAAACGTTCATTCACGAGTCCCGTAACTTCTGCTATTATTTGCATAAATATAATTAAGATAAAGATAATAAACAAGGAAAGCCAAATTGTAGCGCTTTTCAACACAATTGCACTGATGCTGAAAATAAATCCAATCAGATAAATGACAATGACCGACATCCGATGTGAAAGGCCAAAGGCCATCAGCCTGTGGTGGATATGTGATTTATCAGGCGCCGAAATCGGCTGTTTGTTTAGTATCCGTCTTATGATTGCAAATGTTGTGTCAAAAATCGGCACGCCTAATATAATAATTGGAATGACAATACTGAACAATGTTACGCTTTTATACAGCCCTAACAATGAGAGAATAGAAATCACATACCCTAGAAACAATGATCCCGTATCCCCCATAAAGATTTTTGCCGGATGAAAATTGTAGAACAAAAATCCGAGCGTACTTGCGATAACCACCAATGAAAGTGACAGAATGAGTACTTTGCCGCCGGATAGCGCCATAACTGCGATCGTGGACAGGCCAATAACAGAAAGACCTGCTGCAAGGCCGTCTAATCCGTCAATCAGGTTCATCGCGTTTGTGATGCCGACAATCCATAATACAGTCAGCGGATATGCCATCCAGCCCAATTCAAACCGTTCAGCTAAAAAAGGTACTGAGAAAAAGTCCATTTTTAAACCCGTGCTTACAATCATAATAGCCACGGCTAATTGAATAATAAATTTAACTTTTGCGCTTAATTGATATTTATCGTCTAAGATTCCCAACACAATAATGATAAAGGCCCCAACTGTGATAGCCGTCATTCTTGTTTCTGTGTATATACCGGATACAAGCACGCCTGTAACCACCCCGATAAATATGGCCAGCCCGCCCATTCGGGGCATGATTTTATCATGTACTTTTCGATTGCCGGGCTGATCAACTGCACCTATTTTAATCGCAATCCTTTTTACGATTGGGGTTATGATTAAAACCGTTAGCAGCGAGACAATAAACGCAACAACAATGCGAATCATGCGTTCGTCAAGCATAAAGAAGTCTCCTTTGGAATTATATGAAGTCTTTATTTTAGAGAACCGTTCCTTCCATTATACCTTCTCCTTAGTTATTATAACAAGCTTCATCAAAAAGAAACACGTATAATCAAAAAACGCGCATCCCAATTAAAGGACTACGCATGTTTTTGAATCCCTGTATATTTCATGATTTGTTTAAATAAAACATTCCAATCTTGGGTGCGGGCAATGTTTCGCCGCATCTCTTTGTATGCCTCATCTCCGCTTTTTTCAAGCACTTTCTCGCACGCATCTATAAAATCATTATGGTCATTGCCTTCCATATATTCGTAAATATACGGCTTTTGCATTTTAGAAGTTGACGGAAGGTTAGAGCCGACGACCGGCTTTCCCGCTGCCAAAAATTCAAATAACTTAAGAGGGAAAACCGCCTGGTTATAGGATGACTTTTTATACGGCATAATCCCGATATCAATCAATTCCATAAAATGCGGAACTTCTTTCGGATCTGCCGGCCCCGTCCATATCACATTGGAAAGCTTCAGAAGCTCTTGAAACGCTGTATCACCATTGGTGGCGTCCGGGCCGACCCATAAAAAGGTCCAATCAGGTTTTCTCAGAGCCGCTTCTTCAATCAATTTAAAATCCAGCTTTGGTTTAATTCCGCCGATAAACCCCAGTACGGCCCCTTCTCTTCCCTGCAAGATGCTTCGGTCAGGTGCCGCTTTATGTTCTGAAAACAGGTCATATTCAACACCGTTTTCAACGGTATGAACCTTTTCTCGTCCCGCTGTCAGTTTTTTATCAACTTCATTGCGCAGAAATTCCGATGAACAAGTAATGGAATCAGCACGCTCAATAATTCGCAGCTCCGCGGTTTTGATGACTTTCCGCCTGAACTCGGACAGCATATTTGAACGTCCGCTGATCGGCGCCGCCCACAAGTCACTGCAATCATAAATCACCTGATCCCAGGGATATAGTGAAGACAGCAGCGGAAATCCGGGAAACGTGTACCATAAGCAGCAGCGTTCACCTCTGGCTGAAGCGGATTTCAGCTCTTCTAATAAAGGTGAGAGCTTATGCTTATAAAACACATCGGTATATCGTCCGAAGCGAAACATTTTCTTTTGCAGCAAGTCCTTTACGGCGTATTGACGGATGCCGGATTGTACTTGCTGAAATTCGATCCTTTGGGTGCGCGGAGCCGGACAGACCCAGATGACTTCCTTTGTTTCTTCCTGAGCAGCTAAAAATTCAGCCAATCGGTGCCGTCTGTACCTCAATTGATCTTTTCCCCATTCAGCAGTAGCCACGATGACGTGAATCATTGCTTTTGTTTCCACCTTCATCACCTTTTCTCTCTGTTTGCGGTTACAGCCTTTTTTTCACCGCGTTTTTTGCATATTGAACAAAACACCATGTCGCTTTCATTAAATGGAGCCGTTCAATCTCCCTGTAGACAAACCATGTTTTTTTGGCAGCCTTCCATTTGTTGCTTGAAATCGAATTATTGACAAGCCGGTATTCAGCTAAACACTCATTCATTCCGTAAGCTGTAAAACCCTTTTTTAAAAGAGCAAGCCATGTTGCCAAGTCTTGCCTCGTTCTAATATTCGGCATTTGAATCTGTCCCGTCTGTTCCCTGTCAATCATCACCGTTAGACAGCCGATAATGGTATTTTTAAGAGCGTCATCATATGTCAGGCTTTCGGGTGCATGAATGAATTTATCCATCGGCACCCCGTCCTGTGACATTAAGCTGTAGCCTGTGAAGGTAAACGCACAGGACCGGTCCATCATAAAATCAAGCTGCTTTTTCAGTTTGTCTTTTTTCCATTTGTCATCACTGTCCAAAAATGCCACGTAGCGTCCTTGGGCATGTTCCAGCGCTTTATTTCTTGCTATCGCGGCTCCGCTGTTTTCTTCCAGATATATCACATGAATTCTTTCATCTATCTTCTCATACTGCATTAAAATGTCGCGTGTGCCGTCCGTTGAGCAATCATCCACAATAATCATTTCCCAATGAGGGTGGCTCTGATCTAACACTGATTGAATCGTGTCTTCAATATAGTCACGCGCATTATAAGAAGGTGTAATGACAGATACGAGAGGTTTCCAGTTGGTCATGATCACATCTCCATCGTATGATTTTAAAAGGACTCTCTGAAAAATTCAGGAATGACAACGAACATAAAGGCAATCGTTATGCCGATCAGAACACCCAGAACCGCTTTCTTTTTCGGGGACATTCCTCCGCCTGATGCCTCACTTACGGTTTCAGAATCAACGGCACTTGCCGCTTTCAGATTAAGCTGTGTGTTTTTCAGCTCATATAAAAATCTTTCTTTATCCACTTTGGAATCCTCGCTCACCGTTTCACCTTCCAGCGCGTCAATACTGCGGCGAATGACGGCTTCTCTTTCTTCAAACAGCTTTTGGTCGTTTTTGAGAAAGGTGGAGGAAATAGCGTTCAAAACTGATTCGGTTCTTTCCTGATCCTGATCGGCATAGCTCAAAGACAGTAAAGACTTAGATTCCGATTTTACGGTAAGCTTCTCTTTGATCTCTGCAAGATCTTCATCTTTTTCGTCAGGAAGCGCCTCCTTCAAAAAAGCATCACTCCTCAGCAGGAGCGGAATCTCTTCTGTACTGTTATAAATCGGATGATCATAGCTCCCCACAGCTAAAGTAACCTCAGCTGTGTAACTCTTTTTATCCGCAATTTGAGACGGCAGTATATACCCCGCCACACCTAAAATAAGCGGCACTAATATAATCCAGATAATATTTTTCTTTATGCGCCGGGCTAATCTTATCACTATATCCTTCATATAAGTCTCCCTGCTTTTTTGTAGTCTATTTACCGGTATATGGGCTCAAGCTGCTGTCTGGATCGTCTTAAGACGTTTACAGCGGCGATGACGAGCGCCAGAAATACCCAATGGAAAAATAAATTTGAGACAGAGCTTGGGCTGATGCTGGATACCAGGAAACTGACCATAGCCGTGATGAGCCCTTCTGTGATCAGTTTTGACTGATTTTCCATTTTTCTTTCATAAAACTTGTAAAGCACCCACATGAGGTATAAATAAATGGCCAGATAGCCGAGCATGATAAGCAAGCCGAAGTTTGCCAGAATCTCTACAAGCCAATTGTGCACCTCTGTCACATTGTCAGTATCATATAAAGCATGATGCTCTAGATAATAAGACACATTTCCTGCGCCCACTCCGAATCCGTATGAGTCAAGGAAGAAGTGCCATGCGTTTTTTAATAGATTGGCCCTGGCCACGTTGGACGGAAGTGTTTCTTGGAATGAATGAGACGTTTGAGGAGCCAGAAACAGCTTCCAAAACACTGCGAATATCCGGCTGGCAAAAAGAACTGCAAAGACCGCAATTCCAGCTGCCGACAGCCAAAGGGCGATTTTTTTCAGAACAGGCGGCAAGACAATAAAAATGTAGACGGCTATTCCCGCAAAAACGCCCAGCAGACTGGCTCTAGAACCCGTCGCAAAAATTAAATACAATGCACCGAACGAGAGCAAAAGGCCAATTCCCTTTAAGTATCCATTCGTTATGTTTTTCACCATGGCAATGTAAAAAAAGAAACTGATAGACAAAAATGTCGCAAAATCATTTTGATTAAAAAAGACTGAGGTCGGATAATGCTGCTTATATTCCGGTCCGCTGTACAAAGTCGAACTCGGGAGATGATGATGCGTGATATGATTGTAAAAACCGATGATCATCAGAAATACCGTCATCACTAGCCAGATGGAATAAATAATCATCAGGCGTTCCATTTTTTGCACATACATCACAATGAGATAAATAAAAAATATCCCCATCGCCAGCAGTGCTAAATATTTCAGACCGTCTGTAACTGATTTGGCCCATAGCAAGGAAACAAGGCCATATAAAAACCAAAAGGCGAAAAAGAGCAAAATTCCTTTTACTTGCAGCCCATTCCACCTTTCAATATGTGTTCGGCTCCGCAGTACCCCGACAAGATGGAGGCAGCCTGCTGTAATGAGTAAGAGCCGATAAAGAAACAAACTAAAGAATCCAAGATGAATCGCGAAAAAAGCATTATTTAAAAAAGTGCAGGCAATCAAAATATAGATGACGGCCATAAAAAGCTGTTCTTGTGTTGTAAATGATGCTGCAAGCGTCAGTGCAAACAGGCCGATTGCCAATACAGCGAGAACGGCAGCCATCTGCATAAGACCTGTATCTGTGCGGATGGCTCCCAGCAATAGGACGATCCCCAATATGACAGCGGCCAGTAACGCAAGCGTATGAACCGCTGAACGTTTGATACTCACATGCTTAACCCCTTTCCTGATGTTTCAGGAGCCGGCGGCCGAGCCTAAGCAGCCGGCACTTCAAACAAGTAACCCTTTTTCTTTTTATAAATTGACGCTTCCCAAATCCTTAGCCAATTCTTCCATTGGCAAAGCCGGAAAGTAGCGGTCGGAAGGTTCTGTTCCCCGAACCGCAGGACGGCCGATGGAGTGATAAATGTATCCCGCAGCCTGCATTTCTTCGAGTGAAAATATATTTCTGCCATCGATGATGATTGGCTGTTTTAAAAGCATTTTCGCTTTTACAAGCTCCATTTCTTTTACTTCCGGCCAATCGGTCAAAATAAGGCACGCGTCGGTTCCCTCCATCGCAGCATACACATCTGTATAATACTCGGTCTGATCGCCAAGGACTGCTGATGCCTCCGGAATGGCAATCGGATCATATGCTTTCACCTGTGCGCCCAGCTGCTGCAGCATTGGAATGATATCGAGAGCTGGAGCGGACCTCACATCGTTTGTATTCGGTTTGAAGGCCAATCCGAGCACGGAAATGGTTCTCCCTTTTATGCTACCCATCACAGTTAAGAGCTTATCTACAATGTGAACACGCTGCTTTTCATTCGTTTCAATGACAGCTTCTATAAGCTTGAATGGATATCCGGCCGTTTTGGCAATTTGAAGCAGTGCGGTTGTATCCTTAGGAAAGCAGGAGCCGCCAAACCCAATACCAGCTTTCAAGAACTTTCTGCCGATCCGGCTGTCGAGCCCGACGCCGTCAGCAACTTTTGAAACGTCCGCGCCGACTCGCTCGCAAATGTTCGCGATATCGTTAATAAACGAAATCTTTGTTGCCAAAAATGCATTTGCAGCATATTTAATCATCTCTGCACTTTCTAAATTCGTTTTAATAACAGGAGCATGAAAAGGCTGATGCAGTTCCTCTATGATGGAAGCGGCTTTATGACTGGTTGACCCGATGACGGCACGCTCCATATTCATCGTGTCATGAATCGCTGAGCCCTCCCGAAGAAATTCAGGGTTGGATACAACATCAAAGGAGCATCTTCCCTTCGAAGCTTTTTGTACGATAGATTGAACCAGTTTTCCGGTACCGACTGGGACTGTGCTTTTATTGACAATGATTTTGTAGCCGTTGAGATGTTCACCGATCGTTTTCGCAGCCGCTTTTACGTATGTTAAATCAGCTTCGCCTGTTTTAGACATCGGTGTTCCGACTGCAATATAAATAATGTCTGAAGTCCGAATGGCAGACGGAATATCGTTAGTAAAAGACAGACGCTGTTCTAACACATTTTTTTCAACTAGATCTGCAAGCCCTGGTTCATAGATTGGGATTACTCCGTTTTTCAGACTTCTGATTTTTGATTCGTTGATATCACAGCAAATCACTTTATTTCCGATTTCCGCAAAGCAGGTCCCAGATACGAGTCCTACATATCCTGTTCCAATGACAGCAATTTTTTTCACAGCCCTCATCCCTCTCCTGTAAATTCATGTTCCTATTTATATTGGTCGCAGTTACTTACGATTAAACAGGTGTTTTCAAAACCATCTGATACTGATCGTGCAGCGCCCTGGCATTTTTTCCGGCGTCATATTGAGTGTGAATGATTTGATATAATTCATCCGCCACTTCCGGCTTCCATATTTGATCCTGTGCGTATAAAGAGATCGTGTTTGCTAAGGCTTGAGCTGATTTCGGTTCAATCAGCAAATGGCGGTGTTTGCCGAATAATGAAGCCACTCCTCCGACATCTGTACAGATGACAGGAACCCGCAGTGCCAGTGCCTCGATTACAACTGTCGGCATTCCTTCGCTATAAGAAGGGAGCACGAACATATCTGAGGCGAGCAAATAATCTCTCACCCTGTGATTCGGCACTTGGCCTGTCACAATATGCCCCTTTTGCCTCAGTAAAGATTTTGCGGGGCCGTCTCCGACATAAACGGCTCGAGGCGCTTCCTCCATCATCTCAATGGCTTCTGATAATTCAAAAATGCCTTTTTCCTTAACGAGCCTGCCCACATAGACAGCAAGGCGCTGGTCAAGCGGGAGTCCAAGGTTTTTTCTGATTTCTTCTTTTGTCTGCTCATTTTCCTGAAAACGGCTGAGCTGTATACCGATCGGTAAAACCGTACTGTCAAAGCCGGAAAGTTTTTTGGTTTCTTCCTGAAGCTTTTCGCTGACTGCAAGAACTGCGGATGCGGAACCAACCGCAGTTTTGAAGGCTTTAAACGCACCTTTGCTGTAGTGCGGATAGACATTCACATCACTGCCATGCAAAGTCAAAATATACGGTATCCCGATTGTCTTTGCCACGACTGCCGCAGCCCCGCCCGACGGCATAGCAAAGTGCGCATGGATCAGATCAGGGTTCAAGTCATGCTGTTTAATGGTTTTTAAAACAGCTGCCCCAATGCGCCGGTGTGGCTGGGCCCATTTCAGCTGGCCGGGAACAGCGGGATAGAAAGGCCGGTAAACCGGTATTCCTTTCCGTATCTCATATTCTGGTCTGGCATCCTTTTTTCGATATGCCTTTTTCAGCATACGGAGAGGCGCAGGGTGAAAAGGTCTTGGGCATATCACGGTGATATCCAGCCCGAGCTTCAGCAGCTCTTGCACCTGTGTTTCATGAAACACACCCTCGCCGGGTTTCAGACTGCTTGGATATACGCTTGTGATCCACAAAATCTTCATGACAAACGTCCTTTTCTTAGTAGTTTGCTTTTCATCTGAGGGTACGCTTTTCCTAAAAGAAAGAGATAGCAGAGCGCCCCAGCCGCCACTGGAATTGCCAGCCTCATCTCCGCCTGCATGCTGAAGCGTTCTGTTCCTAAACTCGCGCCGAACGCGATAACGGCCATACCCGCTGTGATCAGAAAAGGCTTCATAACGGCTTTAAAATAAGCTGAAAGATTGAGATTAATGACATATGCCAGCAGCCAGCGACCGATTAGAAAATTGAAAACACTGATGACGGCATATACCCAAGCGACAGTCAGAAGATTACCCGTCTGAACTGCTGCAAACAGCGACAAACCATACAGCAGCATAACGCCGGAGTCCCAATAAAAAGCCAAATCTGCTCTTCCTTTGGCAAGGAGCACAGAACCATTCGGATTCATCAGCACCCTGAGTATCCCGACGACGGCAAGAACATTCAGAACAGGGACAGCAGCAAGCCATTTTTCTCCGAAAACAGCTGCGATAAAGGCGTCTGACACGGATACGAGCCCGATTAACAGCGGGAACGATACAAGCGCAAGCATTTTTGTCATATTCAGAAAGCCTTCTCTGATCACGCTGTTTTCGTATTTGTTTTTGGCGAAAATAGGAAACGCGACCCGCGTCACAATCGGATTAATCTTCAAAACCGGAATGGTGACAATCTGATAGGCAAGATTATAAATGCCCAGCGCTTCAGCACCGATAAACCTGCCGATTAAGATCATATCGATGTTCGCTCCCAGCCTGTTCACAAGACGGGATGAAAGCTGAAAGGCTCCAAAGGAGAAGAACTCCTTCATTCCCCCTAGATCAAAAACAAAGGATGGGCGCCACTTTTTTTGATATACAGCCCAGAATAAAATCCCTTTGCTGGACTGCAGCAGCACCTGAGAGATCACGTATGCCAAAATCGCATCCATCATAAAAACCGCTATCGCTAAATATCCAAAGGACAATGCATTTGAAAGAATCTCTATTTTGCTTAACGTATTAAATTGCAGCTCCTTCTGCAGCATATACTGGTACTGCTGTCCAATCGGAGCAACCAAAAACATAATCCCCAAAATCCTGATGAGAAACACAAGCTCTTCTCTTTGATAAAATCCCGCAATGACGGGACTGCTCACATATAAAAGCACAAACAGCAAAATGCCGGTCATAATGTTCAGCCAATACAATGTTGACAGCTGGCGCTCCGTAGCGTCATCTCTTTGAATTAACGCAGCGCCAAACCCCATATCAAGCACGATCTGGGCAAATATTGTAACCGTTGTGATCATGCCGACGAGTCCAAATTCCGTTAAGGTCATCATATTTCCAAGCAAGGCAAACTGAACGATTTGAATGATTGTAATACAGATTGTTGAAACACTTGTCCACTTTGCGCCGCTCATGATTTGTTTTGTAATACTTGGCATCATATTCCCTACTTCTTTTTAAGCTCAGTTTGATGGCGAATGCAGATGTTTATCTTGCACCATCACCTGTCAAGACTACTTTACAAGTTTTTAACATAATCTTTAATTCCAACATGAAAGTCAGATTGCGAATGTAATATAAATCAAATATAAGCTTTTCCTTCGGCGTCATGTCGTAACCGCCGTTCACCTGCGCCCAGCCGCTCAATCCCGGTTTGACAGCCAGACGCTGTGTAAACCCCGGAATCTCATTCTGGAACTTTTCCGTAAACACTGGACGTTCCGGGCGAGGGCCAATCATACTCATATCGCCTTTCAGCACATTAAACAGCTGAGGGAGCTCGTCAATTCGCGTTCTTCTGATAAATGCTCCAATTCGTGTCACCCGCGGATCCTGCTTCTGCGCCCAAACCGCCCCAGACTTCTCGGCATCTATTTTCATGGAACGAAGCTTATAAAGCTTAAAAGGTTTCCCGCCTTTTCCTACACGCTCCTGCGTATAGATGGCAGGCCCCGGTGTCTCCAAACAAATCAATATTGAAAATACCGCAATTATTGGCAGCGCAACCACCAATCCAATCAGCGCAAACCAAATATCCATCACGCGCTTTACTGCCAAATAACGAGCCGTTTTTTCAGATAATGCAAATGATGCTTGCTGCACTGATAATTCGCGACTCACATTCATGCTTTTTTCTGCACCCACTGACACACACCTCACGATTTGTTTGGGATGTTATGATGACCTATGCCAGTCAGTTTAGCAGACGGATGTTAATTGGTTGTAAATGGATTGTTAAGAAGTGTGAATTTGTTATTTTTTCTGACATTTCTTTGTTAACTTTTTATTGTTTTTGACACTTTTTTTAAAAACTAAGCATTATGTATAAAAAAAGAGACAAACCGTTGTTCATCGATTTGTCTCTTCAATGGAAGCATTTTAATATTGAAAGTAAAATTTTGATTTAGAGGTTGTCAGCTTGTATTGAACCTCAACCGTTTTTCTAAAAAACAACATGAAGCTTTGTTCTGCGTTCTTTTTGTCTAGGATAATTACTTGATTATCCTCTTTAGCACTGATTTTATTATTTGATGTATTTATTGCAAATTCAACTAATCTTTCTTTTTTAACGTTAGACAATTGGTCAAGCAAACCTTGAACATTTATTGTTAATTTAGTGCTATCAGGCACTAAATCAACACGTTTTATCGGCAATGAGATTTCAGACTGACCGGTATTTACAATAATTTTTGATTGATTTGGCAGACAGATTTGTTTACCGCTAAAAATAAATGATAAATCTTTTGTTTCTGTTTCATAAGAAAGTTCAGCTTCTGTATAGGCATGTTTCTTTATATCAATCGAAAGATTATCATAATTCATTGTAAAATATGGTCTGGCGCTATAGACAAACAAAGCGTTATGCCCCAGATACATAGCTTTTGTTGAATACTTGTACGGAGCTCGATTATTCCCTACTCTTGCTCTAAGTTTGTAGCTGTCTACTGACGATTCAATGAAGAAATCCCAAACTCCTAAATCTTCTTCAGCAGATGCAATCTCATCAAACAGGCATTCAAATGTAAACGTTGAATTATCATTTGAAACTGGAGAAATGTACTTTTCCGCCTTAGTATTGCGATGAACCAATACTCCGGTAAGAGATTGGTTTTTATTCGTTTCATCATCCAACAATTTGTGTTTAATTGTTCCTTGAATGCTGAGCACACGATCACTAAATTCTATATTCTGCAGATAATGTTCAAGTTTGTTTTTATAATTTACTTTTAATAGCTCTTCAGAAACTTGATAACGCTCTAAGCTAGGATAACGTGCAATAAGATTACCTTCATGCACCGTGCAGAACTTCTTGATGTCTTGTTCCTCACGCTCATACTGGGTTAACCCTTGTAAATCATTATTCCGAATAAACAGAAGCCGTAATTTGATATGCGGTAATACAAATTGATCAGCTTCTTCAGGTACTGCATGAATAAATGATGAGAGATATTGAAACCATTCTGCTCTCTCTTCCTCTTTTTTCATTTTGATCGTGACATTTTTTGTCCGAGAGAAATCAAAATGCCTATTTAAAAATACTGCCATCAGCTTAATTTTTCTCTCTTCTTCCAAATCACTTGCTTTGATTGCAGAAATAATATCTTCCATTGCTCCATAAAAATTTTCTGGAGGAACATAAGCAACACTCATATGTTCGCCGTCTCTTTTGACCAGATAGTAATAATCATAGTCAGCTGAAACAGATATCTTCTTTGCTTTCAGATAAGCATTCATCGTAAAGACTTGATCCTCTGCTGCTTTTATGTGAGTAGGAAACGTTAAATGATTCTCTTTTAAAAGTGAAGCTTTAAACAGCTTTTGAGGCCCCAGGGTAAAAACGATTTTGGAATCAACCAAATCAACATCCGGATTTGTTTCCTTAAACATCGATTTTGGTACTCCTCTTCCGTTTATCCCTTTTAACTTTCCTAAAGTAATATCAGATTGATTCTCTTTTGAAAAATTATACCATCTCAATAATGCTTCACTGCCTAAATAATCATCGGAATCAACAAATAAAATGTACTCACCTTTGGCAATTTTTATTGCGTCGTTTCGTGGAGCACCTGGTCCGCCTGAATTTTCCGTTCTTTCAACCACAACAATGTTTTCATATTTCTGTTTATATTGATTCAATATGTCTAAAGACGAATCTGTAGATTTATCATCCACACAAATAATCTCATAATCCTCTTTAGGCATTGTTTGATTAACTAAGCTGTCAAGACATTCAGAAATAAGATCTTCAGAATTATATACAGGTATAGCAATGCTTATTTTCATCGATTACCTCACTACCCTACTGGGTCATAATAAATATTTTGATTCAGTTCATTATAGCAAAAACAAATATCAAAAAAAATATACCTAAGTTTAAATTATGTTAAACATTTACAAGGTAGTTGGATTTAAAATTCATTTTATCGTATAAAAAAGCTTGCCTGCAACTCCTGATAGGTTTGCCGACAAGCCGTGTCCAAGTAAATACTTATCTTTCTAGTAATAGCCGATAATTCCCTCATATATTGCTTGCGCTGCTTTTTCTTGGTATAAAGCACTCTTTAACTTACTTGCGTCATTTGCATTTGATATGAATGCCAGCTCCGCTAAACTGCTAGGCATCGTCGACTCTCTGATCACATGGAAGTTTCCGATTTTCACGCCTCGGTTTTGAGTATTCAGCGCTTTATAGAGTCGGTTTTGTATTTCTGTCGCAAGGCGTTTACTGTTGTCTGACTCATACTTTGTATAATAGTACGTTTCTGTGCCAGTAGCAGCCGGGCTCGCTGAATTGGAGTGAATACTTACAAACAGGTTTGCATTGTTGCTTTTGGCTTTTGCAACACGTTCAGAAAGCTCTAAAAATACATCCGTTGATCTGGCCATAATCGGTATAGCTCCGCCTTTAGAAAGTTTGCTGTTTACGAGCTTTGCAACGGCTAGGTTAACGTCTTTCTCCTTTAATCCGTTCCCGATCGCTCCGCTGTCGTATCCTCCGTGTCCAGCATCCACAAAAACCTTTTTACCTACAATTACATTTTTGAGCTGATTGACAACATTTGTTGTAACTGAAATGGTTCCCCCAAGTACAGTGAACATATTCTTGCTGTTTGAACCGATGGCTGCTCTTGTAGCAGTCGGCAGTGAACCGGCATCCGTAAATAACATCGGGCGATTTTGCTTCGCCGCCAGGACAGAACCTGCTAAAGCATCAGCATATGTATAACCATTGCTGACAAAAGCGGCTTTTGATGAAGAATAATACTTTTTCGCTATGTTTGCAGCGACCTCAAAACGGCTGTTTCCGCCGATTCTCGTTGGAGAAGGGAGCTGGCTGTAAACACTTTTTGAGACACTGATTTCTCCACCGACCACAATAGTCGATGACGTTCCTTTACTGCTCATCGCATTTTTTGTCGGTGTCGGAATTGAGCTTGCCGTTGTTAACAAAATCGGAATTCCGTTGCGTGCAGCATAAGAACCGATTGCCAGACTGTCAGCATATGCCGTTCCATTTGCGATTACTGCTTTAGAATTTGAAGACAATTTCTTAGAAATATTTTGGGCAACCTCATAGCGGCTTCTTCCGCCAATACGTTCCACTGTGGAAACACCCAGGTTTTTCATTTCACTTACAACATTGTTGGAAACACTGATCGTTCCGCCAATTACGATGACCCTGCTCGGTTTGAGCTGACTGATTCTGCTTTTAGTCGGCGCAGTCAGTTTAGATGATTCAGTTAACAGAATAGGAGCATTGTATTTATAAGCCAAAGGAGCTGCAGTTAATACATCGGCATAGGCTGTTCCGTTCGCCACAACAACTGTGCTCGCGCTGCTCCAGCCTTGTTTTGAAACATTCACAGCAACTTCATATCTGCTTGCTCCATCCAGTCTTGTGACAGAATTGGCCGCAAAAGCATTCGGTACAAACAACAAGACTCCCAATATCAGTATTGGTATGCTTTTAAGAAAGATCCGCAAAGATAGTCCCTCCAAAGATTAATAATGATTCATACATCAAATAACGAACGAAGGAGGCAGAAGCGCCTCCCTAAACTTCTATCAACCTTTTAATAGCTTGATAGAGTCGTTCCCGGATAGTAAAAATTTAAAATCGTTGTATATGATTGCCCGGCAGCAGCTCTGGCATTGGCCCCGTACTGACTCATGCCTATACCGTGTCCGTAGCCTTTACCGCTAATGATAAAGGCACTTGTATTGCTTGAGACAGACGCATATGTACTCTTCATATTTGAAGCGCCCAGCATTGTTCTAAGCTGTGTCGTCGGTACAGAAATTGTCGCTGTTTTTTCGCTCAAACTTCCATTGGAAAGGATGTAACCTTTTGATTTCTCTTTTGCGAAATATGAAAATGTTACATCTGCTGTTTCCGGACGCTGGCCGGCTGTTTTTGCCGTACTGAATTTCACACTGGAAATTTTCGTGATTTTGATAGACTCGGCACTGGTGTATTTATTTTTAATAAACCAGCTTTTCAAACCGCTTAAATAGGCAGAGTTTGTTTCATTTTTAGAGCTCCACCACGATCCCGGGCTTTTCAGATTCAGACTGCTTTTATCAAGCTGGGTCTTGTTTAATGACAGGGACCAGCTGATTTGCGGGTCGTACGTATCTTTTTTGGCGATTAAATAAGGAAGCTTGCTGCTCCAGACCTCGTCGCTCGCTTCTGTATACCCGCCGTTACTTGATGAATACGTAGCTGTAATCAAATTCCCATTATATTTCAAGACTTTTCCTTTTGTGGATTCCACCACTTCAGAAGTTTTCGAATTCCAGTCATAGCCGCCGTAAACCTGAAAAGCTGTAGTATCTTTCACTTCTTTTCCGGCCGAGCTGATAGAATAGGTTCTCGCTGCGACAGCTTGAGCCTTTAACGCCTCTTTCTGCCAGCTTGCCGGCATTTCGTGCGGAACAACACCCTTTAAATAATCCTCAAAAGGGATATCCACGTTGATGGGACGAATGTACTTGCCGGACTCAATCGTAAATTTCATGTTTCCGAGATACGGCGTTCCATTCAAGTTAATAGAATTCGTTGTTGCGTATTTTTTAGGCTTTGCTGTAAATGAAGTGCCCAATGTTTTAATGGCAGTGGTGTTTTTATAGAGTACTAGGTTTCCGCCGGACAATTTAACTGAATAACCTGTCCCCGCAAAGGTATCAGCCAGGTTATTTTTCAGCGAATCACTGATGGAGATGCTTCCTCCAAGCAGAGCAAATGACTGTGTCCCTTTTTCTGCCACTACATCAGCGACTGGTGACGGCAGGCTGCCGGACTCAACAAGCAATAAAGGACTTCCCTGCTTTGCTGCAAGCACAGACCCCGTCAATGCATCCGCAAAGGTTTGGCCGTTCGACATGAAAACCTTTGTTGCTTTCATATTTAATTCTTTTACGATATTGGCAGATACTTGATAACGTGAAACCCCGCCAATCCGTTTCACAGTCGCTTGTTTTTTTAATGTGGCTTCCACGCCAGTGCTGACACTCAACGGACCGCCGACAATTGTAACCTTGCTCGGAATTTTGTAATCGCTGCGGATGTTATTGTCTCCCGCAAGTAATATCGGATAACCGTTCATTGCAGCATATGGCGCAATTGACAGGGCGTCTGTAAAGACCATGCCGGTTGCAACTACAGCTTGACTGTAATTCCCCATGCGGTCGGCTATGTTTTTAGAAACCTCATAACGGGTAGCCCCGCCAATCCGATCAATAGAACCATATTTTTTCAATGTGTTTTCTACATTTTTAGAAACGCTTATTGTCCCGCCAATAATGAGGATATTATCAGGGTTTAATTTTGCGATTTCGCTTTCTGTTTTAGGTGTTAATGAATTCGCATCTGTTAACAGAATCGGAGCATCGTATTTTTTAGCCAGCGGAGTTGCTGAGAGTGCATCAGCAAAGGCATCTCGGTTCACTATGACTACAGTTGTAGGGTTTGTCCAGCCCGCGGAAGCAACATTATTGGCAACATCAAAACGGGTAGCTCCCCCATACCGCTCTGTATCTGCAATTCTTGAGCCAGAGATCTCATAACCACCTGTGATATCCACATCCAGACTTGACTTACTGCCTACATAATTACTCAGCTTTACCGAAATGGTTTTATCAGCTGCTTTTGCAGACTGCATAAATGCAGGACATGCAATAGCAGCTGCAGTGACTGACGATAGAAGCAAAAGCTTCATTTTCTTCAAAATATGTAACCCCCTAAGAAGTTAAATTACTTCGTCTCTAAATCTTTAAGCTCTAAGGCGCCATTTGTTCCTTTAGTATATTTGACAACAACTTTTTGTCCTTCTGACATGCTGTTCATTTTGTCCTGAAGGTCTGAACCAACCTGAATCGAAGTTTCTTTACCATCAATAGTGACTGCAATCGTATGGCTGTCTGCTAAACCGGCAAACGTACCTTCCTTTGTAACCGTCTCTTCAGCAGCCGCATCCTGGCTTTCTGAATTTGTCTCTGAACCTGTTTTGTTCTCAGCTGTGCCACATGCAGATAAAAGAAGCAGCATTGAGAACATTAAAATAGCGATTTTTTTCATTCCTATATCACCTCTCATCTTTTTATCGACAATTTTAAGCTTATTTTAAGATTTCTTTCAAAACAACGAAAATTTTTTGCGGATTTTCTTAAATTACCGAAACATTTGTTACAAACTGTCGTCTATTGTAAAGAATCAGACAAATTTTAGTTGTTTTCAAATATTAAGAAACTTATAATCGAACTAGATTACAAAAAAGTGAGGACTTTATATGAGAGCTGAAAAAAGAAAGAAAAAGAGAAAGGTTTTACTTGTCATTTTAACCATACTGGCAGTGTTCGTCCTCTGTACAGGCGGTTATGCATACTACTTATGGCATAAAGCCGCTTCAACCGTTGCAAGTATTCATGAAAGTATTGATAAATCCAAAAAGAGGGACACAGAGGTCAATATCAATAAAAAGGACCCGTTTTCCGTTTTAATCATGGGTGTGGATGAGCGCGACGGCGATAAAGGCCGTGCCGACACGCTCATTTATATGACTGTTAACCCCAAAACGAATACAACCGACATGGTCAGCATACCGCGTGACACATATACAAAAATTATCGGAAAAGGCACGATGGATAAAATCAACCATTCATACGCATATGGCGGTACACAAATGGCAGTTGACACGGTTGAAAACTTCCTCGATGTTCCGGTCGATTATTTTGTAAAAGTCAACATGGAAAGCTTTAGAGACGTTGTTGATACACTCGGCGGCATCACAGTTAACAGCACATTTGCGTTCAGCTATGACGGTTACTCATTCGGCAAAGGAGAAATCACACTGAACGGAAAAGAAGCATTGGCGTATACACGAATGAGAAAAGAAGATCCAAGAGGAGACTTCGGACGTCAGGACCGTCAGCGCCAAGTGATTGAAGGCATTATTAACAAAGGGGCAAATATCTCTTCCGTTACAAAGTTTGGAGATATGTTTAAGGTCGTTGAAAATAATGTGAAAACCAATTTGACGTTCGATAATATGTGGGATATCCAGTCTGATTACAAAGGCGCTCGAAAACATATCAAGCAGCACGAACTGAAAGGCGAAGGCACAAGAATCAATGACGTCTATTACTATAAAGCAGATGAGAGCCAGCTAGCTGACATCTCAAATGAACTGAAAGAAAGCTTAGAAAGCTAAAATAAAAGAAGCTTCGCACCCTATGTGCAAAGCTTCTTTTTTATTTACCCGTAAAAGAGTCCGGATGTTCATTCCGATATCCGTAATGAAACAGCAATTCCTCTACAATCCGGCGGGAGGCCTGTCCATCACCATACGGATTTGAAGCATAGGACATTTTCTGATACTCATCGGCGTCAGTTAAGAGCTCTTTTGCAAGCTGATAAATGTTCTCCTCATTTGTCCCCGCAAGTTTAAGCGTCCCTGCTTCCACTCCTTCAGGGCGCTCCGTCGTATCACGAAGCACAAGCACCGGTTTCCCGAGCGATGGTGCTTCCTCCTGCACTCCTCCGGAATCAGTCAAAATGAAATGGGATTTTGCCGCAAAGTTATGGAAATCAATTACTTCTAAAGGCTCAATCAGATGCACTCTGTCAGAGTCGCCAAAATGCTTCTGAGCCGCTTCCCGGACAACAGGGTTAAGGTGCACAGGGTAAACAACCTGTACATCATTATATTCCTCTACAATTCTGCGGATGGCCTTAAACATGTTTTCCATCGGCTCACCTAAGTTTTCACGGCGATGAGCGGTCAGCAAAATCATCTTATCCTCCCCCACCTGGTCAAGGACAGGGTGTGAATAACCTTCCCTAACTGTTGTGCGAAGCGCGTCAATCGCTGTATTGCCCGTTACAAAAATAGAATCGGCCTTTTTGTTTTCTTTTAACAAGTTGTCTCTTGCCTGTCCTGTCGGCGCAAAATGCAAATCAGCAATGGCACCGGTCATCTGGCGGTTGAGCTCTTCCGGAAACGGAGAATATTTATTGCCTGTACGAAGACCGGCCTCAACATGCCCGACAGCAATTTGATGATAAAACGCGGCGAGGCTTCCGGCAAATGTCGTCGTGGTATCACCGTGGACAAGCACAATATCAGGCTTGATGTCTTTAAACAGCTCATCCAATTTCACAAGCGCATTGGACGTAATTTCTGCCAGCGTCTGCCGCTCCTTCATAATGTTCAAATCGAAATCAGGCTTAATCCGAAACGCTTCAAGCACCTGATCCAGCATTTGTCTGTGCTGGGCAGTCACCGTTACATAGGACTCTATTTCAGGATATTTTTTTAATTCAAGCACAAGCGGCGCCATCTTTATCGCTTCCGGCCTGGTTCCGAAGACGGTCATGACTTTTAGTTTTTTCATAATTGTCACCTGGTTTCTTTGTTTAACGGGCTGTTAGATAGAATTTGGATTGGTCTGATTGTATAAATAGATCTACTTTCTTTCTTATTTTAAAACACCATAGTTTTTTTTCAATATTTTTACTGCAAAAATACACACTTACATCCTTTTTAGGAACCAATGTCGTTTTATATGAATTAATGGATAAAACGATATTGTTGTTTTGTAAATAAGCCGGCGCAAATTTTTGTTCAACGAGATTCCGGTCAACCTGAATCACTGTCCCATCAGCGGAACTGATTTGTTTTTTAATTGGAATTAAAAACTCTTGGTTATTGAATTCTAGCAATAATAAAGATTGCTTCGGAAAAAACAATTGGCTTCCAGGGAATATAAACGTTAAATGCTGATCCGAATCATTATTTCTGAATTCAACTTTCAGAACTTCTTGCTTTCTAATTTCCACCGACAAATTATCGTATGTTTTTGTAAAGTACGGTCTTGCGCTAAAAGCATATTCCCCGTTATTCCCTATATATTTAGCATGTTGCGAATAGGGATACTTTGCTCTGTTGCTGCCAATTCGGGCTCGTTTTTTATAACCGTCAATCTCTGATTCAATAAAGAAGTCCCAAACACCAATATCTTCTTCATTAACGGCCAAATCAGTAAACTTCGTGAGAAATTCAAATTCCCCCCCCTTGGCATACACCGGAGTAATAACTTTTTCAGTTTTTCTTTCACGGTGCACCCAAATACCAGATAACGTTAGCATAACTTGATGCTCTGGTTGTAAAGCCGAGTGGGTTACCGTTCCTTTTAATGAAAAAGTGTTGTTCTTCATTTGAAATTTGCTCACGTAATGACTGATTTTGTTTCTGTCATCAATAATCCGTTCATTCTCTGTTAACTGATAGGGGATAAGGCTGGGATAGTTTGCTATGATATGACCATTTTTTACAGATGTATATTGAGTCATATTTTCTTTATCAGCTTCAAATTGCTTCAAGCCCTTTAGGTCATTATGACGTACAAAATATAATTTTAACCGTGTATGAGAATGAACAAGCCTATCAATTTCCTGAGGAATATTTCGCTCAACAAAATGATGCAGCTCCGTCATCCACTCTTGTTGTTCCTGTTCATCCTCAATTGTTACGGTAAAGTCCGTTGTTCTAGAAAAGTCAAAATGACGATTTAAAAACTTCGCCATAAATTTCATTTTATCGGTACGAGGAAGACGGCTCTCCCGAATCATATCTATGATGACCTTCATTGCACCGTAGTAACTTTGTGGCGCAACATATGCAAATGTCATATGCTCGCCATCATGCTGTACAGCGTAGTAATAATCATAGTCAGCCAAGACAGAAATTTTGTCCGCTTCTAAATAAGCTTTCATGACAAATACCTGATCTTCTGTGGCCTGTATATTAGAAGGGAAATATATGTCATGATTCCTAAGCAGTGAAACTTTAAAAAGTTTTGTCGGGCCAATTGAGTAGACAAGCGGAGATTTCACAAGGTCCGCCTCAGGTTTTGTTTCTTTAAATATAGCTTGCGGAACCGATCTGCCATTTACTCCGACCATTTTTCCAAGGACAATATCTGAATCGTGCTGTTTAGCAAATTGATACATTCTCTCAAACGCTTCAATTCCTAAATAATCATCGGAATCTATAAAAAAAATGTATTCACCGCTGGCCACGCGTATGGCTTGGTTTCTTGGTTCTCCTGGTCCCCCCGAGTTTTCCTCTCGTTCAATAACCGTTATATTAGAATACCGTTCACTGTATTTTTTTAATAGTGGAACCGTGCCATCCTGAGAACAATCATCTACACAAATAATTTCGTACTCACTATTCGGCATGGTTTGTTGAACCAGACTATCCAGGCAGCGGGAGATAAAATGTTCTGAGTTGTATGTGGGTACTGCTGCAGTAATTTTCAACATTACACCTCTATCCTTATCCGCTTCTATTTCTTCTCAAAAGCTCATATAATGAACAAAAATGGCACAGAAATGTATTATTTCGTCATTTCAAATACTTCTTCCCATCTTTCAAACAATCTGTCTTCACTATATTCTGTATCCATTAAGTTTTTTGCATTTTGCCCATATTGAATGGCTTTCTCAGGGTTGTCGTACAAATAAATGATACTCTCAGCAAGCATTTCAATATCATCAGGTTCTACAAGCATTCCCGTTTCGTGTTCTTTTATGAGCTCTCTTGGGCTGTATTTCACATCAAAACTGATTACCGGGGTTGCGCACGAAAACGATTCACAGATTGCAAGGCTGAATCCCTCAAATTTTGATGTTAATAATGTGGCAAGCGCCTGCTGATAAAATGGAGCAGGATTTGCAATATAACCTTTTAAATGTACATTATCTAGCTGGAGATCATCAATCAATTGCTGGTAGTCCTCGTGGCCAGGACCGCTTCCATATATATTTAGAACAACCTCAGGACGCGATTTTTTTACGATTTCCATTGCTTTTATAACCTTATCGATCCCTTTTTCCTCATGATACCTTGCCACCATCACAAATTCATTTTTCTTTTTTTCATAGGTTTGTAATTTTCCAAGCCTTCTTGGAGCATGAGGAATCACAAAAATATTATTGTTTGATTCAAAATCCTTCATGATATCATCTTTTTGTTCATTCGTTAATACGATCAGCCCGTCGTAATCTTTAATATGCTCCATAGCGTATTGATGATTCTTTCGAACTTTGCTGCCCAATGTGTAAGGATAATCTAAATGATTTGAGTGAACACAGTAAAAGCGTTTTGCCAATCCTTTACGCATTTCATTTACTTTTGAAGCACTCCCTACTCCATCACAGATGATAATAGGGTCTGTTTCTTTTTCACACAGTTCTTCAAGCCAATGTGTATGAAATGAATGCTTGTTTTTGAAAAACGCAGCTTCTTTCTCGTTTCGTTCAAACAATACAACTCCCTGACTGGCTCCTGTTTGAAAGTGATACCACTCCGTTAAATAACAAAAGCCATCTGGTGCTGTATAACAAACTTGATTTATTTTTGCTGTTCTCGTATCGAAGAAGACAGTTTTATTGATATACTCACCATTAAAATGTTCCCGCTTCGTTATTTGCATATTTTCATTGAAATAGTCCACATATAAAAGATTATCCGACTCATCCCACTTTTTCTTTTTTATATATAAACCATTATTGAAGTATTCAGTTTCTAATTTTGCCTCGTTATGATAAACAGCATAAGCTTCCTCGAAGCGTTCAAAAATTTGTTTATAGCCATTGCGCTGCTCAACACCTATTTTGATATCGGTGTGCTGATTTTTATAGTAATCATAAATATTGATAATATTCACATTAGGGTGCAGCCTACCAGCCTTCTTCAGCTCTCGCTCAATCTGATCATAGTTCTCTTTATAATCCAGTGTAACCAAGTCAATTTTATGGCCATGCTCTGCAAAAGTATACGATCTTGACATCATAGAGCTTGTAATGCCGCCTTTTTCAATGTCTATTTCATAAATTAGTGAAAAGATCCTTCTCATCTTCAAGCCCCTTCTTCTTGTAAAACCTTTCGCTGCTATTGATTCTTTTTTACAAACAGACGATTGATTAGTTTTCTCCGAAATCCTTCAGCTGTGTGAATTAGCAAATGATTATTTTCTTCTTCTAAAGTGATTCGCCAGCCTGAGATGTTTTGTTCCGTTAACGGAATTTCCTTTTTGTCATTCACTCGTACATTCGCAGCAAAAAAGCTATTATCCCACTCAGAGCAGAGATACAATTCAATCGTAGAGAGGTCATCTAATGCTGAGTGAATACGAAGCGTCCCGCTTACAGTAAAAGTTAAATCTACCTCTCTGTTTACCAGAGCGCTAAACGTACATTCAGTGCCACTCTTCTCATTTTTTAATTTCCAGTACATTTTATTACGGCCAAGGGAATAGGCCGGAACTTCACCTTTAAATTCTGCTTTTGCTGACAAATACAAGTCAGATTTTGATCGCCATTCTGCTGTTAACAGCTCAACATTCATTTCTTTTAATTTATTGTTAAAAGGCACTTGATCAATAAGTTTGTCCACAAAACGTTTGCGGGCAAACGGTTCTTCAGAAACATAGTAAATGTTCGAACGGGGTCCCGTTCTTTCAACCGTATCATTATATCTCGTCAAGGAAGGGACTACGAAAGCATCAAGATAGTTTATTTCTCCTTCAGGGTTATCCAAAATATCATTCGTCTCTATAAAACCTAAGTACGCTGTCGAATATTTCGCTGAAAGAAGCTTCAGCATAGAATAAATTTTCATTTCTGAAGTTAACAGCAGATATTCCGTTTCATTTATCAAGCGGCTCAGAAAATACTGGAAAAGTTCATTTTCTGAATATAAAACACTCTCTATACTGTCTTTTTCGTCAAAAATAATAATTTTTTCAGTCGCCCCATCATGCTTATACCACTTCGTCATGTAACAGGTGCCGTCAGCCCTCAAAAAGAGATGCTGCTTTGGTTTGTTGGTCTCCAAGTCCATGTACATCAAGCTGTGTACATAGCCGTTTGCATCATATTCCTCTCGTTTAAACCTTTGCCTGTTATCATTAAAATAATCCGCGACAGCAAGTGCTCCCGCTGCTGTAAATCTTTGATATTTTATATAACGCCCGTCACGGTAATATCGAAATATTGGTTTGTCTTGTTCTTGAACATGCGTTAAACCTTCTTCTTCAACCTGATGCTCTATTTTATGTTTCTGAGGTTCAGGCCCTTTAAAGAAGCTGTACAAATTGATAACAGTAGCTTCTTTAAAAGAGGAGGGTGCATTAGGCTCATGATTTATAGTGACAATGTCCATTGGATAATTCCAATCAATTGAATTAATGTTGTTTTTTTTAGCAGAATGAAGCCCTGAACAAACGTATGCTAATTTAGGATGAGAAACCTTAATTGTCATAATTTATAATTACCTTTCGCTAAAATCGTACAGTTATATGTCAGAAGTACATTATATCATTTTTAATTAGCTGGCTCTAGAACGAAGAAACGGTTATTCTCAAGAACTTTTTGGAACATTTTAAGCCAATAACCTCTGTCTGTTAACTGAAATTAATTAATGATATTTTTTGTATTTTCTATATTTTCCAGAGATAAAACCCACTGAATTGACCCTTGTTTAAAATTGGTTTTTCTTATATGATTAAATGTGTTTAACAGATTGAAAACAGGGTATTGAGAAAAAAAGAAACTTCAAAATTTTAAATACTCAGCATTTCATAAAGCTGAACCTAAATCTGTTCTTAAGGAAGGTGCTTTGAAAGTGAAAAAAGTGCGTAAAGCCATAATCCCTGCAGCCGGGCTCGGAACGAGATTTTTACCGGCTACGAAAGCAATGCCGAAAGAAATGCTTCCTATCGTAGATAAACCAACCATTCAATACATAATTGAAGAAGCTGTTGAGTCCGGTATTGAGGACATTATTATTGTAACAGGCAAAAGCAAGCGTGCGATTGAGGATCATTTTGATTACTCTCCTGAGCTTGAAAGAAACCTTGAAGAAAAAGGAAAGATTGAACTCCTCGAAAAAGTGAAAAAATCTTCTAATCTGGCTGACATCCACTACATCCGCCAAAAAGAGCCTAAAGGACTTGGACATGCTGTATGGTGCGCTCGTAACTTTATCGGCGATGAACCTTTTGCGGTTCTGCTTGGAGACGATATCGTTCAGGCGGAAAAACCAGGATTGCGCCAGTTAATGGATGAATATGAAAGAACACTTTCTTCTATTATAGGTGTTCAGCAAGTGCCTGAAGAAGAAACTCACCGCTACGGTATTATCGATCCGCTGACAAGTGAAGGCCGCCGTTATCAGGTGAAAAACTTTGTTGAGAAGCCGTCTAAAGGCACAGCACCTTCTAACCTTGCTATCTTAGGCCGTTACGTATTTACACCTGAGATCTTTATGTACTTAGAAGAGCAGCAGGTTGGCGCAGGCGGAGAAATTCAGCTGACAGACGCCATTCAAAAGCTGAATGAAATTCAAAGAGTGTTTGCTTACGATTTTGAAGGCAAGCGCTATGATGTCGGCGAAAAGCTCGGCTTTATCACAACCACTCTTGAGTTTGCGATGCAGGATAAAGAACTCCGCGGACAGCTCATTCCATTCATGGAAAACTTATTAAACAAAGAAGAAATCTAAACATAAAAAAGGCTATTGGACATTCATCCAATAGCCTTTTATTATTTCAACATCAAGGTCAGCGTATGCTCTTCATTATCAACTGCAAAGGTCTGATCATCTGTATTCACAAGAAAACGATTCTTGCTGCCGTCGTCATACAATACATCACTGTCACTTAATGATAATGACGCTGGAGTAACGGGAGAAATGTTGTGAAAGATAAGCTGTGACGCTTTATTATCTTCCAATACATAGCTGATCTTTTCATAATCAAAATCCAAAGTCTTTCTGCCGTCAGCTGTTTCTCCTTCTGTAAAACCGTTCAGTTTTGATTGAATACTGTCACTGCTGTCTCCGAGGAACTTCAGGAAGTATTCATAGGAAGCTGCTGCGTTTTGCTGGACATGAGGTGTAAAAGCAGAAGCCGGCAATTCCGCCTTCCTCACATCAGTCACAACAGCGTTCTTCTTCACAAAATATGAATGTCCGTCAAACTTAACTTTTGCTGCTTGTTTGCCTTTTGCGCTTACCGTCACTGCAGTACCGAAAGGCAGTGTAACACTGGCCTTCTTTTTCAGATCTTGGTCTTTATAGACTGTCACTTCTTCATCAGCTATAAAGCCTTTTTTATTCATTACAGTTAGGCTTTCCTCCATCTTGCCCTTTGCATCGCTATGATGATTCTTGACTTCATTCTGCGGAATTGCACCAAACGAAGCAATTGTTCGAAGCGGGGCATCAAAGAACATCGTGCCCGCAATAAAAACTGTCAAGAAAGACAAAATCGCAATTTGTACTGCATTGGTCAGTGATTTTGGCTTTTTCTTCTTTTTGCGGAAACGGGCAAAAGCTTCAGGATCTTCTTTCTTGCGCTCTTCCGTCTGCTCTTTTTTATATGTTTCTTTTTCTTTTTTCGAGAGCTTATTAAACCAGTCAATAAACGCTTTGTACTCTTTCACAACTGTTTTTGTATCATCAAACATCCGAAGTTCGCCGTAATGCATCCAAGCAACGCGGTCACACATTTTCTCAATCTGGCCGATGGAATGGCTGACAAAGAAAATGGTTTTTCCTTGTTGTTTAAACTCATTAATTCTGTCTACACATTTCTGATAAAACGTTTGGTCTCCTACGGAGAGCGCTTCGTCAATAATTAAAATATCCGGATCTATATGCACGGAAATCGCGAAACCGAGACGCGATTTCATACCGCTGGAATAGTTTTTAACCGGCTGATTAATAAAATCGCCAATTTCTGCAAATTCAACGATACTGTCATACATGTCATCAATTTCTTTATTTGTTAGACCCATCATCAAACACTTGAGCCGGACGTTGTCCCGGCCCGTCAATTGATTATTTAAACCGGCTGCTATCGCAATCAGCGACGGCTGGCCGTTCATTTCTATTTCACCGCTGGTCGGCGGAATAATTTTAGCCAGCAGGTTAGACATGGTCGATTTCCCTGACCCGTTTATTCCTACAAAGCCGATTGTTTCTCCCTCATACACGTCAAAGGAGACATTCCGCACAGCAAAAAAACCATTATCCTTAGCCGGAAAAAACAATCCTTTAATCTTGTCCGATTGTTTTTTATACAAATGATACTGCTTTGAAACATTTCGAAACGAAACTTTTAGTTTCATCGTACAATCTCCTTACGTATTAAAGAAAGTCAACAAACTTGTCTCTGAATTTCATATGCAGGATAGAACCTACTGTTAATAAAAGAAAAGTGAACAGCCAGAAATACAGCGTGTATTTCATATCTTGGAAAAACCATTTCCCGTCTAAGAAGCTGTTCCGGAATCCTTCTATCAAATAATAAATCGGATTTAGTTTAAGCACAGGCAGAAGGTTCGGATGATTTTTTCCAAGCTGCTCTGATATATTCCAAAAAATCGGAAGCAAGAAGAACAATAATCTGGTAACGGCCTGCAGCAAAAATTGATAATCTCTGACAAGCACACTGATTGTAGAGTTAAACAAACTAAATGAAAACATAAATACAATCATGCAGATTAAATAGTAAATATATTGTATCCAATGCAAGCTTGGGTAAATACCACTTGCTAACAGAACTATGACATAAACACCCATCATCACAAAATAACTAAATAAATTTGAAGCAATCACGACAGATGGCAGCGAACTGATCGGAAAATTCATTTTCGCGACCATATTGATCCGCTTAAACACACTGTTTGATCCATCAAGAATCGTCGGACTAATAAAAAACCATGGAATCAAACCAGCCAGCATCCAAACAATAAAAGGCACTTCACCGATACCCGTTATGATCGGCTTACTGTTACGAATTCCCATACCAAATACAAACCAGTACGCCAGCATTTGAATGAGGGGATTTAAAAACTGCCATAATACACCAAGATAATTCATCTGATACTGAGACTTTGTCTCATACGAAGCCAAGCGCAAAATTAAAGGAAACGATGTCACTTGCTCTTTTACGATTCTTACTAATGCATTCATTGTTTATCTTCCTTAGACTTAAATGATTTTTGGGATCTTTCGGTTAAAGAAATTTGAAAGCACCGATGAATATTGTAACAGATATTCATTCATTTTTCATGTAATAGTAGACAGACCCACTTGTTAATTAAAACAAGATACAACCAATATAAAAAGAATAGTTCTAAAAAAGATAAAATAACAATAACCTTATTTTAGAACTATTCATGTAATTAATTTTTCATTTGGTCTTCTGATGTAATTTTTAATAACCTGTTTAAAAATTCTTTGTAGTAATCTGACTCATAATGAGAATAAGATAAACCATAAGGGTATCTTTCATCTCCTATAAACTTTGTATCAGTCAAATCTATTACTTTTGCTGAAGGGGCAATAGATAGGAAATAGTTATCTAATTTATCCCAAAAATAATTATTTCTTCTAATCATCGGAATATCATCGAATGTTTTTATGTTACCATCCAACCCATAGTATGTTTCTGTAAACCTTCCCTTATTTAATATAATCTTATCTTCAGGAATAATGGTTTTCAATTTATCGAGAAATTTACCAACATTCGCTTTCCAAAGCTCAAAATACTTATGGTTTTCATGATGATTTACAATATGTGTGTTACTCCAATTTGATAAAAACTTACTAGCTTCTATAAAATAGTTGCAAGTCACATAATTATTTTCTTGAGTCCTAATGACCGGCTTACTCGCATCGCAATAAAGGTCAATGATAATGTAATCAGGTTTTGCTTCTTTCAACTTTATAAAAAAGTCCTTTTTAAAATCTGTTTCCACCCATGACCGATCACTTTCTTTAACATCATTAAACTGATTAAAATCTACATCAACAGGATCAGACATCAAACTAATGACTGATGAATGGAATTGAGTATAACAACACTTATAAAACTTTTTGTAATCAGGGTTAAAAAATGCTGACGAATTGAATGCATTTCTGCTGAAACAAGTACCTAAAACAGCTATATTAAGCTTATCTGCATCTTTGTGTGAATCAAAAAGCATATACACAGATAATCTATTTCCACCATTTTTGAAAAACTTCACTTTATATCCATCAGCTATATTAAAATAATCAGTCTCAATATTTTCATTGCAGCTAATATAAACATAGTCACTACTATCAATTAAAATAAACACGTCCCATACACTCGCATGATCTTTTCTTAGCAAGTTTAACAAATTTCTTTTGTTTATTTCACAAATGAAATGATCACCGTTATTTATAAGACTGTATTCTTGTGATAAATAATATTCAAAACCATTTCCTTTTTTCTCTCTTTTTCTAAAGACTACTTTATATTGTGAATTTATATGAGTATTTATCTTAATATAAAGTTTCACAAGATTATCATTTTCTTCAAATGAGGTTAGTTGGGCAATATTCGTATCTTTTCGATATGTGTGAAGAGATAAAGTGTTGCTTCCTGTTTTATTTAATTTGACATAGTGAAATGGATGATTTCTTAATGCACTTAATTTATCAAGAGAACTCGGCAGTTCTTTATCAACTAAACAAGAAATTAAAATAGATTCAGAATTATTGTCTAATTTGATATAGAAATCCCAAATGTTCGAATCGTCAACAATGATATTAGCCGGAAGATTATATAAATCAAGGTCAACCTCTAAGTGGTCATCAACTTGAGAAAGCTTTCCAAGTTCTATTTGTTCTTCATGAAACTGATAAAGGGTTCCATGAGGTCTGCGTGAAAGAACAAATAATAAATCATTGGTTTCAAATAATTTATGCTTCTCTCCATTTAATTCAAATTTTAATTTGAATTCGTCAGTAGAATTCCCTTTTTCAATACTATATATGCTAAATTTTGCATTGTCAGGCTGTACTGTAATGACTAATTTATTATTCACTAAAGACAAGACTCCAAAATACAAAGAATCTGGTAGCTTTATTTTTAGTTTGTGTTGACCATCGAGACAGTAAATTAGTAATTGAGCATCTTGGTTTAATACTATCAATTCCCAATCATTAGAGAAGGAAAGTTTTTTTGATTTTATTATTTGAGCAAATTTTACTTCACATAAGAAATAACCTTCCTCATGCATATAAGAATAAGGCAGGTTTAGCTGAATAGGCTGTTCAAAGGCTATGTTATTAGTCTTTAATTTAAGAGCCAGCCCCTTAAATTCCTCTATTCTATTCGTATGCCCAAAAATTATCCATCCATCATTTTTAGGATTTACAGATATATTCATTATCTCGATTTTCACATTCAATCCTCCGCATACTAATTCTTATAGACTAAGTTTTTTTAACTGGTCCAAAAAATCAGTGTAATAATCCATTGTATAATGCACATAAAATTTACCCCATGGATGGTTTTCAAAGGAATTATAGATTTTATTCTTAAATAAATCTATTGCCTCTACGTCACTGAAGCTGTCTAATACATATGCGTCAAATTTACTCCAAACCTTATTATAATAATCAACATCAATTACCTTGATGTTTCCTCCATTAATAAGCAATTTTTTCTGCTCTTCTTTATCAAAAAAGTGATGAACGTTTCTTGCACTATTTAAGATTATTTTAACTTCTGGACAATTTAATCTTACGTAGTTATAGAAAAGATTGAATTTTTGTTTCCAAAGAGCATAATAATTTTCTAAATGATCATCTATATTAAAACTTTGTTTTTTATTTTGAATCGAAAGCTTGTAGTAATTTGTTTTAGGAAGTGTCCATCTGTTATTTGTAACGTACTGATTATCCGATATTTGCACATATCCAAAATGTACATCTGCAAAAAAGTCCAAAATCAATATGTCTGGCTGAGCTGATTTAATTTCCTTTAAAAAGCTATTCTCAAAATCAGTCTTTAAGGTGTTTTTTTCATGACTAGACATGTTCTCGTTATCAAAAACAATGTTGTTAGGTCTACTCATTGTTGAAATAATCGACGTTTGGTTCTGTGTCAATACACATTCGAAATAATGTTTATAATCCGGATTAAATTGAGAGTTAAAGTTATCACGTGTTACACAACTACCGTAAACAGCTACTTTTTTCATTTCTTTATTCCCTCTTTATTATTAGTTCCTAAGCTAACAATTTGTTGATAAACACGTTTACAGTTTTCTTTATCCGTGTATTTATAAAATTGATTAACCCTGTTTATATATTTGGTATCCATTAGACAATTATTCTCCATACAATTTATCAACTTATCAACTAATGTATCTTTATCAGTAACAACATCTCCAAAGCCCATAGAATTGTAATCAAAATAACCTTTTTCTAAATGATTTTTCTCGTATTGGAAGTAAAAAACAGGTTTTTTAAGGTAAGCAAAGTCAAATGCAACAGATGAGTAATCTGTAACTAAAACAGCACTATTATTAAAATGATTTCGATAACTTTCATTTATATCTGCTATTCTCACTGAACTATTTTTATTGAAATCCTTCAACTGCTGAACAATATTTGGATGTGGGAAGAATACTATCTCGTATCCTTTTTCACTAGCAGCTTTAATAAGTTTAGTATCATTTAATAGATTATTAAGCTCATTAAAATAAACTGAGTTTTTAAAGAGGGGTGAATAATCTCTTTTACCTGTTTGCGGATTTATTTTTCCCACTAAGTGATTTCTCCATGTTGGCATAATTAATATCTTTTTGTGATTATGATTAACAAGCTTATCGAACCTAGGAAATCCAGTTAAAATTACTTCTCTCTTTGTATAATTATAATGACCGTTAATTATTGACTCATACTCCGGTTGTGCGGCAGTTATAAATAGTCTTATATTTTTCTTATACTTATTAAGCCATCCGGAAATATCATCTTTTGTAATTCCATGCTGAAGAAAAATAAAGTTGAATTTAAATAAATCTTTATAATATTTCCTCATATTAACAAATGGATTTACTACATAATCATCTGCATGGGAAGATATTATTTCATCAGCAAGTAAATGCAAAAACTTATGTTTAGGTGAACCATATGCAACAACTGGTCCTATTTTTTTCAGCCTATTATAATCCGGACTATCTTTACTGATAATAAAATATTTTTTGATACCGTCTTTCTGCTGCATTGCATATTCAAATAATGCTTCTGCATTATCATCTGCTTTGTTGATCCTATCCATAAAAAGCCATACTCTTTTATTTTTCTTTATTTTATAGAGGTGTTCCATAATCTTTCTTACATTTGAAGCCTTCTCAGCACCTACTTTATTAAAAGTCTTAAAACGTCTTTGTGCCCGCTTTTCTTTTGCTTTCATAATTTGATTTTTATCTTTTAAGACAACTAAATTATTAAGTTCATGATCGAAATAAATTCCTATACCATTTTTGGTATAGAAGTCGACTATATGTTTATCCAGCGGGAATAACCGTCCAAAGTTGATTTTCACTTTTATTAGTTTGCCTTTTGATGAAATCATCATTTCAATATTTGAGTTGTTTTGAAGATGATCAACAGGGATATCTACTTTAAAGCCTAAGTACTCTTTAACTGGCTTATTTAGGCAATATAAATTGTGCACTGTTCTATCAATTTTTTCAGCATGATACATTTTGTCATTGACACATGCTTTCACTTCTAATTCAGCAGCATCGAATAATGAACCGAAATTACCTTCAAGGGTTAAAATACCCTTTTCAATGTTTAATAACTCCATCGTTAAAGCTTCATATCTCATAGAATTAATTAATTTCTCTTTAAAATATAAATTTACATTACGATTCAAAAAGATTTTTTTGAATACATTTTTTTGATTTCGATATTTCAATTTGATTAAAAAGTATTTTCTATGCAAGTTGAGAGATTTTTGTTCAAAAATTATATCGTCATCTATAAATGCGAGTATTCTTTCTAACAAGTCAAAAAACTCTTCAACTTCATTATCAGTTAAAACATCAGTTCTGTCTTCTATATTAATTCTCCACTGCAAGTCATAGGCAATCATATACTGAATATATTTTGGAACGTATCCTAATGTCGTAATACTATGGTTAATTAATTCTCGAGAGAAATTCTTCAAGTAATCCGTATACCATTTTTTGTCGTTTTTCCCTGTTTGAGTTGCGGATGATGCATCTTCTCTTCGCCGATAATTATATTGTCCTTCTTTTACAATTCCGTAAACTTGACGTTTCATAATAATTTTAGTCAGCCATTCACTATCTTCAGCATAGGCCATATCTTCATTAAAAAAATGATTTTTAACTACTTCTTTTTTTACGAATGAACTAGGTGCTGATAACTGAATCCCCGTATGTTCTTTCAATGTATGAACTAGCCTAGTCCTGTCAAATTTATAATTTAATAAATGTGGGCCGCTTGTTTTTCCAAACATCATCATTGGAATAGAGACTACATCAACTTTAGAATAGTTCTTTTCGAAAAAATCATATACTTTCAAAAGAGTTGAAGGAGATAATGTATCATCCGGGTCTAGAAAATTAATATACTTCCCTTTGGCACGTCTTAAACCTTCATTACGCGCACTACTCGCTCCGCCATTCTCCTTATCAATAAAAACTATATTGTCTGGATACTTTTCTTTATACTTTAAGCAAATTTCACCGGAAGCATCAACACTTCCGTCATTCACTAAAATCAACTGTACATGATGCTCAAAATCAAGCGCCTGATCAATTATGCTTGTTATTGCTTCTTCTAAAAATTCTTCAACATTGTAAATTGCCATTATAATAGAAAAGAAAAAATTCTTTTGTTCCAAGTTTCCATTCTCCTTTTAATTATTTGTTTTATTAAAAGTAATTAGCTTCTTAAATAATCTATTTAAAACATTAACTTTTTGAAGATTAATATAATTATTATCTTTTTCAACAATAAACCTAAAAAAAATAACTCCTAAAGGAAGTTTTAATTGATAAGAAGAATATGTTCTATCCCTAACAGTAGTACCCCAAATAACAATATTCTTTTGTTTTTGTTCATTTATCAACTTGGCTTTTATACATTTTCTCCCATATGAAACATAAACATTACTACTATCGTTAATTGCAGATTCTTCATTACTGAAACTAACAGTCAGTTTAACTGAAAATTTATCGACTTTCCATGAAGTTATATTGATTTTTTCGTTTTCAAGTTTTCCTATTTCAATAAGTCTGTTAACAGGATAACCCCAACGTTTAAATGAAATTAAATACTCTTTTAAATATGTTTTCATGTTTTGATTTACAATTAACTTTTCATCTATATATTTTAAAATGTGATATAACTCCTCAAAAAATTCACGCTGCTCTATCTCATTTAGTACTTCATAAACCAGATTATTGTTTTTTTGAAAAATAAATAACTTTACATGATTAAGAATTAAACATTGAATATACGGTATAACTTCGCCGTATTCTTCTAATGATCTCTTGATCATTTCACCATATCCATTTGTAAGTAAAAACGTATACCTATTTTTTTTAAACCACGAAGTGTCTACTAGAGAACCTTCATCTTGCCTTTTTCTATAAAAATATTTAGCATCAGGAATAAGGCCATAGTTTTGTTCTTTAATTAAAAAGGTATTAATAAATAAAACATCTTCCCAGAATTCCATTTGTTCGTTAAAAGCCATTCGCAAACATTCTATTGTTTTTTTTCGAAAAAATGTTCCACCAATGTGATAGTGAATAGCGGAGTAATTATCAGTTATGTTAACAATACTTTTTTCACTTTTAAATCTATAATTTAGTGAGTGCTCTCCGTCTTTATTGTCAAAGAAAAATAGCGGTAGCACCGCTAAATTAATATCGGTATGATTTTCAAAAAACTTTAATACCTCAGCCATAGCATTTAGTGAAACTTTGTCGTCAGAATCTATAAAGCCTATAAATTCACTATTTTCACAAGCTTTTAATCCATTATTTCTTGCTAAACTGACATTTGGTGTATCTTGATAAATAATCTTAATATTATTCGGAAATGCTGTTGCGTATTCTTCACATATGTTTTTTGAATTATCAATGCTATTATTTTCAATCAATACTATTTCTATGTTTTTTTCAAAATTAATAGTTTGATCAATGATACTGTCAATGGCTTCTCTGAGATATAATCCCGAATTATAAACAGGCATTACAATTGAAAACAACATCTTAAGTACTCCTTTAAAAGAATATGTTTTTTATCCGAGTATTTCTTCGACAACTTTTTTAGATGAATTACCTTTTTCCAAGTAACAAAATTGATCGTAAAACGAAGTAATGTTTTCATCCTGTTTATAGTGCTTTGTTTGGTGTATGGCTTCAATTACTTTTTCTGTTGTTTTAAGAAGAGGTCCTGGAGCACATTTTTCAAAATCATAATAAAAACCTCTTAATTTATCTCTATAAAATTCAATATCGGGAACATAAAAAAGGATCGGCCTCTTTAATCCAGCAAAATCAAAAAAAACTGAAGAATAATCCGTTATTAATATATCTGATATTAAATATAATTCTCTAATATCATTATGATCTGAAAAATCGTAAGCAAATTCCTTGTATTTAGTTAAGTTAATATTCTCAGATACAAGATAGTGCATCCTTAAAATAAGAATATATTCATTACTTAATTGATTTTTTAGACTTTCTAAATCTAAAACCATATTAAATTTATATTTACCTTGAGCATAAAATGAGTTATCTCTCCAAGTGGGGGCATACAAAATAATTTTCTTTTCACTATTAATACCTAATCTTTCTTTTATTTTCAGCATTTCTTTTTTTCTATTCTCTTTATGTAAAAAATCATTTCTCGGATAGCCAGATTCAATAAACGTTTTTTTAAACTGAAACGCACTTCTAAAAATATTCGTTGAGTAAGCATTAGGAGAAATCAAATAATCCCATTTGCTAGCTTCCCGCAGGAAATTTTGTTTGTATTTTTCAGTTGTAGTTCCCGGCATATGTACTTCATCCATATCATTAGCAAGCTTTTTTAACGGAGTGCCATGCCACGTTTGCACATACAATGTTTTTTTGGGTTTTGGGATCCATAATGGGAGGCGGCTATTTGTTATCCAATACTTTGCAGTGGCCATGTACCAAAGCCACTTAAAAGAAAACCTTTTAATATATGCTACATTCACACCTTCTAATGCCGACATGTAACGCTTATCAATACTCCATATTAACTTATAGTCATATCTATCTTTATTTTCCTGGAGATATTCGTAGATTGCTCTGGGATTGCAGCTAAACTGTTTGCCAGAATAGCTTTCAAATAAAATTAATTTTTTGTTCCTTGGCAGAAGAGCAAAAAGTTGAAACAGCACCGAATAAACCTTAATTAATAAACTTCTGCATTTATTTAAAATAAACGATCTCATCATAAACTCCTTAAAGAGCAAAAATTTATAATTCACGCACACAAGAAAAAAAGAAGCAACTGAACATTACTTCAAGCCTCTTTTAATTAGTACTTCTATAGACTAGCCATGTCTTTTTTGATTTGAGTAGTTGAAATGCCCTCTGTTCTTGGAAGGTATATGACCTCGCAATATTCCTTTAAGAAGTCAAACTTCCCTTTCCAGTCATCACCGATGACAAACGTGTCAATCCCGTACTTTTTGATATCTGAGATTTTTTGTTCCCAGTTTTTTTCTGGAATGACTTCATTTACAAAATCGATTGTTTCTAAAATGAATTTTCGATGTTCATAAGAGTGATGCGATTTTTTTTGTTTTTGCAAATTAAACTCATCTGTAGACAAGCCTACGATTAAGTAATCACCGAGGTCTCTTGCTCGTTCAAGCAGCTTCATATGTCCGTAGTGAAATAAATCAAATGTTCCGTACGTTATCACTTTCTTCATTAGATAACATCACCCTTCCAACCGTTTTCAACTGAGAGTGCCAGAAAAAAACAAAAAAACTTAACAAACTGTTTATAATTTCGACATAAATTTTACGTACCATTAATAATGAACAATAATAGCATAAGTTCCTATAAAAGTTAAGGCTCTTTAAAAATGTCAATTGCTAATAATTTTTGGGATAAATATATGTTGATGTATAAAATTTACAGGTCCAATGCTTTATCTCATTTCATTATACCAAGTTTTCGTTCATGGAAAAATTGATTCTTTTGTCATGATTTTTAGTGAAACGATTTGCTTTGTGTTACGTCATTTATTTTGTAAACCCTCCTCACATTAATTCATCGTCAAAACGTGAAGGAATTGTAATGTGAATGTTAAAAGTTCCTAAAGATTTTTGTGGTATGATAGGGTAAGATGTTTTCAGGTAAAGTGATGAATTATGGTCTTTACTTAAACTATACGAATGACACATGTTTTTTATAGACATATAGATGAAAAGGAGGGTTGACATAATGCAAACGAAACCCATTAATCAATTAGATTTTGTAGACGGTGAACTGAATTCATTTGTATCCCATTTGGAAACTTCATATTTGGATCAGGCCAAAGGAGCGTTTATTGTTACGGCAAATCCCGAAATTGGATTTGAAGCGATGCAGAATCCGCGGTATGAAACAGTTCTTTCGTCTGCTGATTTTATTTTGCCGGATGGCATTGGTGTTGTTATGGTCTCCAAGTTGATCGGAAAGCCACTTCAATCCAGAATAGCCGGCTATGATTTGTTTACGTCCTTGTTGGATAAGGCTCACCAAAAGAAAAAGCGTGTTTTCTTTTACGGTGCAGCCAAACATGTTATTGAGCAAACAATCGAACGAATCCGCCGTGATTATCCTGGAGTTGAAATTGCGGGCTACTCTGACGGCTATGTCAAGGATCAAAGTGAAGTGGCAGACAAGATTGCTGCTGCAAAGCCGGATATGGTGTTTGTCGCGTTAGGTTACCCTGTTCAGGAGTTCTTTATCCATAAATACCGGCATTTATTCCCTCAAGCTGTAGCAGTAGGGCTCGGGGGCAGCTTTGATGTGTTTAGCGGCAATGTAAAAAGAGCGCCGTCGTTTTTTATCCGTTTTCACCTTGAATGGATGTACAGGCTGATCACCAATCCATCGCGCTGGAGAAGAATGCTGAGCATTCCTAAATATGTTACAGCCGTGCTGAAGCATGAACGAGCTTCAGCCAAGCCGCAATATACAGGGCAGATTAAAGATCAATCACGCCATTTGTAAACGGTCTTTAAAGGAGCTATGTTTTTAATGAAATATAAGAATCATTCGCTGTATCTGCGGACAATCTCTGACAGCAGATTAGAGCTGATGACAGGATGAAACTTCAATCGATGTTTGCGTTTTTTTATTCTTTGGCCATAAAAGTCATTGGCGCTTCACTCTTTTGGATAAAACCGGGGAATCAAATGACACTGCTTGTCTCTTTTCCTGATAATGCCCGTGCCCTGTTAAAGGAATATCAGGAGGGACATTATTCATTTCACATTAATGTGCTGCTTACCCAGCACGCAAAATCACTGGCAGATGAATTCCCGGCACTCCCTGTCTCAGTTATTAATGAAAAACATCCGCTTCATCTATGTAAAGCGGTCTTTTCTATGCTGAGCAGTAAAGCCGTGGTTGTTGATAATTATTTTGTTTTAACAATTGTTTTGGCCAGCCGGCCGGATATTGAGTGCATACAAGTCTGGCATGCGAACGGAGCGTTTAAGCGCTTTGGATTAAAGGATATCAATACTCAGAATCGTTCCCGGTCTGACGTGAGACGATTTCGTAAGGTATATGCTTCATATGACCGGATTGTCGTCGGTTCTGAACACATGGCTGACATATTTAAGGAATTTTTCGATATCACAGAGGATAAATTTCTTAGATTTGGTGTGCCATTAACTGATGCTTACTATGAGGCCGGCAAAAACGGTCATGAACTTAAATGCAAACACCATCTGCCGGCAGAGAAAAAAATCATTCTGTATGCCCCGACTTTCAGGGATCATCAGTTTGAAAGCTTTTCGCTGCCGTTTTCAGAAAAACAGCTGGCATATGATTTAAAAGGAGAATTTTTGCTTGCGGTAAAATTGCATCCTGTTATGAAACAATCTGCAGATTTACCTGTCAATAATGAGTGGATAAAAGATGTATCAGATCTCCCTCTTGCAGACCTATTAAAAATGAGCGATCTGTTAATATCGGATTACTCTTCAGTTCCTTTTGAATTTGCTCTGTTGGACAAACCCATTCTGTTTTATGCGTATGATATGGATGCTTACGACAAAACACGCGGCTTGATTAGAAATTATGCAGAGGTGATACCTGGGGTGCCTTGCAGTAATTCAGAAATGCTCCTAGAACAGATAAAAGATATAAACAATCTTCAATCTAAAGTGGAGCGTTTTTCCCGTGAATGGAATTTGTACTCTAAAGGGAATGCCAGCAAGCAGCTTTTAAGCTATATAAACAAGAAATCATTCTGATCTTTATATATAATAGAGATCGTTATTGCAAATAATATGAAAACCCTTTATAAAACATTATGAGTTGTGGTAAGGAAGGAGTCATTTTATGATTTATGCTGAGATTCTAGCCGGTGGAAAAGGTTCCCGCATGGGAAATGTCAATATGCCAAAACAGTTTTTGCCGTTAAATAAACGCCCTATTATTATTCATACGGTTGAAAAGTTTTTATTAAATGACCGTTTCGATAAGATTTTGATCGTTTCACCTAAAGAGTGGATTAACCATACAAAAGACATTTTAAAAAAATTCATTGGAAACGATGAGCGCCTGGTCGTGGTGGAAGGCGGAAGCGACCGCAATGAATCAATTATGAGCGGCATCCGTTACATTGAAAAAGAATTTGGCATTCAAGAGGATGACGTGATTATTACGCATGATTCTGTGCGCCCGTTTTTGACTCATCGCATTATCGAGGAAAACATTGATGCTGTTCTTCAATATGGCGCTGTCGATACAGTCATATCTGCTATTGACACAATTATCGCTTCAGAAGACCAAGAGTTTATCTCTGATATCCCTGTACGCGATAATATGTATCAGGGACAAACACCGCAAAGCTTCCGCATCAGCAAATTGGTCGAGCTTTATAATCAGCTGTCAGATGATCAAAAAGCCGTACTGACTGACGCTTGTAAGATCTGTTCGTTAGCAGGTGAAAAAGTGAAGCTGGTTCGCGGTGAAGTCTTTAATATTAAAGTAACGACACCATATGACTTAAAAGTGGCAAATGCCATTTTACAGGAGCGAATTTCACAATGATTAATCAAACGTATCGTTTAGTTTCTGCCCGACAGTTTGAAGTGACGTATAAAGATAAAGTTGTCCATTCAGACAAGGTTGTTGTCCGGCCAACACATTTATCCATCTGCGCTGCCGACCAGCGATATTACACTGGTTCCCGCGGCAAAGAGGCTATGGATAAAAAACTGCCGATGGCCCTGATCCATGAAGGAATCGGAAAAGTGATGTTTGATCCGACCGGCACTTTTAAAGTCGGAACACGGGTTGTCATGGTTCCGAATACACCGGTTGAAGAGCATGAAGTGATTGCGGAAAATTATCTGCGATCCAGCAGATTCCGTTCCAGCGGCTATGACGGTTTCATGCAGGATTACATGTTTATGGCCCCGGATCGGCTCGTTGAACTTCCGGACAGCATTGACCCGCATGTAGCTGCTTTTACCGAGCTAATCACCATTGCAGTTCACGCGCTTTCCCGATTTGAACGAATGGCGCATAAGAAGCGTGACACATTCGGTGTCTGGGGGGACGGAAACCTCGGATTTATCATGACGCTTCTTTTGAAGAAGAAGTACCCGGACAGCAAGGTATTTATTTTCGGAAAAACGCCTTATAAACTTGAACACTTCTCTTTTGTTGACGCGGCTTATCAAATTAACGACATTCCTGAGGATGTAAGAATCGATCATGCCTTTGAATGTGTAGGCGGACGCGGCAGTGAAAGTGCGATTGAACAGATCATCACCCATGTCCATCCTGAGGCATGTGTAGCGCTCTTAGGCGTATCTGAATACCCAGTTGAAATCGAAACCAGAATGGTGCTTGAAAAAGGGATTACGCTGATCGGCAGCAGCCGCAGCGGACGCGAGGATTTTGCCCGTACTGTAGACTTTTTAGCTCAATACCCAGAAGTGGTAGATTATTTAGAAACATTAGTCGGCGGACGCTTCCCGGTACGGAGTATTGAGGAAATTACACACGCGTTTGAAGCAGATTTGACTTCATCTTGGGGAAAAACTGTTATTGAATGGGATATTTAAACAGTGAAAACATTCCTTACACGAATTATAAAAGGAGTATTCGGCACTGCTTATAAACTATTGAGCGCTTTATTACCAGTACAGCATAACAAAGTTGTCATAGCTTCCTATCGTGAGGATCATTTAAGTGATAATTTTAAAGCAGTCTATGAAAAGCTGAAGCAAGATCCGTCTCTTCGGATTACCCTGCTTTTTCGTAAGATGGATAAAGGGTTGATCGGACGAGCTTCGTATTTGCTTCATCTTTTCAGCTCTTTATATCATCTTGCCACATGCCGTGTGCTGTTATTGGATGATTATTATTTTCCTTTGTACGTTGTGCCCAAACGAAAGGAAACAGTCGCCATCCAGCTTTGGCATGCTTGCGGTGCGTTTAAAAAGTTTGGCTACAGCATTGTGAACAAGCCGTTTGGGCCTTCTTCCGATTACTTGAAGATCGTTCCTGTGCATTCTAACTATGACTATGCAATTGTCAGCGCACCTGCTGCTGTTCCGCATTTTGCTGAAGCTTTTCAAATGGAGCAAGAGCAGATTTTGCCGCTTGGTATACCTAGAACGGATTATTTTTATGATCTTGAACATATTCGCACTGTTCAAGATGAGTTTGATCGGGCTTATCCTGAACTAAAGCATAAGAAAAAGCTTTTGTATGCTCCTACCTTTCGAGGCAGCGGACATCATCAAGAGGGTTACGCTCCCCCGCTTGATCTGCTACAATTAAAATCAGCGCTAAACCATAAAGATTATGTCGTCATGCTCCATCTTCATCCGTATATGCGCCAGCACGCGCGTCCGGAAGAGGATGATTTTGTGCTGGATTTATCCGATTCGTACTCTTTGTATGATTTGATGGCAATCTCTGATGGACTGATAACCGATTATTCTTCAGTCATTTTCGAATACAGCCTGCTGAAGCGTCCGATGTATTTTTACTGCCCGGATTTAGAAGACTATTTAGAAGAACGTGATTTCTACTATCCATTTGAATCATTTGTGCCTGGGCCGATTTCTAGGGACGCTACATCGCTTGTTCGAGACATCGAGAATGTGCACGAAGCTGATACGAAGCGGATTGAAGCTTTTTCACAGAAGTTTATTACCCATCAAGACGGCAAATCTTCAGAGCGGGTAGCCGATTTTATTTCATCATTTTTAACATCTGGTGCCGATTAGGAGAAAGTGAGGTACAAAGTGAAGCTTGCCAGAAAGATTAAGAACAGACTTTTCAGATCAAGAAAAAACGTGAAAAAAGAAAATACAGCTCTGATTGTTCATCCAACAGATAACAGAGTTTTTTCTCTTTTTGATAAAACGAAGCGTGTCGAAGAAAATCAGCAAGTGCCTGTCAGAAAAATTTCTGAGTTTTCTTGGAATGGGTCAATCCTTAAGATTGCGGGTTATATGTATATTAAGGGTCTGCCTCTGCAAAAAGAGGATCAGGTCCGCAAACGTTTATTATTGGTGAACAACGGTGTTTTATTCACAGCTGTTTCGTTGCGCGATTGTCCTGTAGAACAGTTATCCATCAATACTGCAAATGTGCCTGAAGCCTATAAATGGGCAGGATTTTCACAGCAGATTAACTTTTCTAAATTGATGAATGACAAGCCTCTTCCCCAAGGCGAGTATAAGCTGTTTCTCGAAATCGAGGCAGTCGATGACCAAAATATCAAACACCAGGAAGTGCATACGGTCGGAAATGTCAGCAGTTTCCTCTCTAATGATGTGTATGCGACAAAGATGGAATTTCATTCAGCTAAAAAGCTGATGAAGTTCAATTTGATTGTCAACTATGATGAGAGCGAAAAGACGATTAATTTGTCTTGCAACAAGCTTCAGGAAATTGATCCAAGCCTGTTAGAGCTCGATACCGGGAAAGAAGCAAACCGCTTTTTACGCAAGCTGAATACGAGCTTGTTCCATTTTGCTTATGATGTGTTCCGCCTGCTTCCAATTAAGCCGAACAAGATCGTATTTGCTTCTGACAGCCGTCTTGATTTGACAGGCAACTTTGAATTTGTTTACGAGGAACTGCTGAAGCGGGAAGAAAACTTTGATTTTAAATTTTTCTTAAAGAGCAGCATACGTGACAGAAAAAGCCTGTCTGAACTCATGTCAATGGCTTATCATTTTGCGACTAGCAAAATCATTTTCATTGATGATTTTTATCCAATTATTTATCCGTTAAAAATTCGGAAAAAGGCCGAACTTGTCCAGCTGTGGCATGCTGTCGGCGCATTTAAAACGTTTGGTTACAGCCGAATCGGACTGCCGGGAGGACCGTCGCCGCATTCGAAAAACCACAGAAACTACACGAAGGTTATCGTCAGCTCTGAAAATATACGGAAGCACTATGCAGAGGGCTTTGGCGTGGACATTGAGAACGTGATTGCTACCGGCGTTCCGCGAACTGACTTCTTCTTTGATGAAGCGAAAAAAGCATTTGTGAAGGAACGTCTTTATACGGAATATCCGTTCCTTAAAGATAAGAAGGTTATCCTCTTTGCGCCTACTTTCCGCGGAAATGGGCAGCAATCGGCTCATTATCCTTTTGAGGTGCTTGATTTTGACCGTCTGTATCATGAGTTAAAGGATGAATATATCTTCTTATTTAAAATACATCCATTTGTGCGGAACGACGCCAATATCCCTTATCAGTATAGCGATTTCTTTTATGATTTCTCTTCCTTCAGAGAAATCAACGAGCTATTGCTTGTGACGGATGTATTGATTACGGATTATTCATCAGTATGCTTTGAATATGCTTTATTAAATAAACCGATGATCTTCTTCAGCTACGATGTTGATGATTATATTCGGAAACGTGATTTCTATTACGATTACTTTGACTTTATTCCGGGTCCGCTTGCAAAAACGTCTGATCAAATGATTTCTATTATTAAAGAAGAAAAGTATAACTTCGATCAAATTGATTCATTTGTACATTATTTCTTTGATGATCTGGATGGTAAAGCAAGTGAACGTGTCATTGATCAAATTGTTTTTCCTCAGGAAGAGGAACCCTTAGAGGATAAAGTTCTTAAAAGATAATGATAAAAACACCTTTTGCCGCGGCAAAAGGTGTTTTTTTATTTATAGATACTCCGGAACATCATAATACAGCGTGTATCCATCCAGCAATGAATACAGGCTGTACATGCGGTTTACTTGTTTGTATGCCCAGCCGATGTCTGTTGCGTATTGGTGCGCAGCTGTGGCTGACCATCTCATCTTGTATAGCGTATCTTGATTGTAGGCTGTGTTATGAATGTAGGATGTGCCTATGAATTTGGCGCCCCCGATAATGGCGGCTTCTGGAGTGAACCAGCCTTGCTCGTATGCGTATTTGGCGCCGTAGTAGTTCGGGTTGCTATCGTATGCGCCGATTCCGTACATGTTATAAACGGTTTTTCCGTTATAGGTTAAACCATTGGCCAAATCGGATGTTCCGTTGCCTGTTTCAAGGAGAGCGTGTGAGATTAAATATAGCTCGTTGATGCTGTACTTATTTGCGGCATCGATAAATGCCTTTGCTTTCCCTGTCAGGATGCCTTTGCCCGCAAGCACTTTCTGATTGACTTCGGCAACGCTGAGGCCGGCTGTCTGTGACAGCTTAAGAAATTGGAAGTAGTATTTGCTGTCCATGGAAAAGTTGTTTGGGTCAACGTATTGTCCTACTTCATCACTGCTAGCGTTTCTCCACCCCATATTGATTTTAGCCCAGCCGTTTGTCTGGCCGATGATTCTCACTTTATCACCTTTTTTTAATTGGCCGATGACGTTCGTCGGACTGACTGCCGGTGTTGACCGGATGTTAAGGACATCAGCTGTGACCGTTGAGGTTGCAGTATTGATATATGTGAGTGATACGTAAGCTGCACCGTCGGTTTGCGGGCTGACTTTCATTTGTTTTTGAACCATATCACGAAGCGATAGATTATAATTCGTTTTCATGATTTGCGGACCGTTTTTGATTTTTACAGTGGATGATGTCCATCCATATAATTGCTTAAGCTTCGCTGATGCCGCTAAGGCTGCACTATTGCCTGTGAATTGCTTGTTAAGGCTAATTTTATAAAGCGTGTTGCTTTTGGTTGTGTAGTTCGCGCTTAACTGTTGAGCTTTAAAATAGTTCAGTCCATTGTTCAATGCTGTTTTGCTGCTAAGCTGAGATGTCAGGATTTTGTATTGTGTATATGCTGTCGCGCCTGTTTTCGCGGCCGTGCCAGAGGCGTTATTTTTTTTGAGAAAAGCAAGTACACGATCGATGTCCTCTTTGTTGATGATCGCCTCAGTGGTGATTTGATATTTACTTCCTGTTGTTTGACCCGTTTTTTTGCTTGCGGCTGAAATCTGATTCGATTTAAAAAACGTTATGGCTTCATTGACTTTTGCCGCTTCCAGCAGAGATTCAGTTGTAATTTTAAATGTGTTAGCAATTTGTTTTTTTACTGTTTTTGCTGTAGCACTCAGCTTATTTTTCTTTAAAACGTTCAAACCTTTCGTAACTTTTGCTTGGTCAGTTGTTTCTTCAGAAATGAGCTGATATTGGTTTTCGGATGTTTTTCCAGTCGCTTTTCTCGTTGCCTTTACTTTTTTCTGTGTAAAGAAGGCCGCAGCTTTGTTGGCCTGCTGCTCACCTAAAATCTGTGCGGTTGTAATTTGATAGGCAGATGACGTTGTCGTTTTTTTCACGGCAGATGATGTGTAATGCCATTTTTTCTTTTTGAAGAATGCATTGACCTTTTGAAGCTGCTGCTTCGTCAAATTCTTCATGTTTACAGTATATGATGTGCTTTTGCCAACCTTTTGATAATATCCGGACACCCCAGTGTTTTTCTTGATTTGGCTGACGGCGTCCTTCACTGTATTCAGCCCTTTGAAATAAGCCGATTGGACATTGTATACGTCCGCTGTTGTTTTTTGATTGATTGACTTGTAGCTTCCCGTAATTCCGGTGCTTTGTTTCAGCTGCTGTAACAAAGTCTTTGCATTTGCTTCGCCTGATATAGGGGCTGTTGTAAACGTGTAATAGGCTTGGCCTTTCACTGTTTCTTTTAACGATGCCTTCAGTCCCGATTCTTTTTGGAATGCATTTTTAACTTGCGCAGCCTTGCTGTCTCCGATCATAGCGCCAGATTGAATGCTTGTTACAGAAACTTCATGTGTAACGGGCTGGTACGTGCTTTTTATCCCCGTTTTCTTTGTCAGGCCTTGGATAAGCTCCTTGACCTTCATCTCATCTGCTATTTCTGAGGTAACCACGTTCATGTAAAACTGGGCTGTGCCGGACATCTTCACAGCGCCGGTGACACCTGTTTCCTGCTTAAGCTTGGCCAGCAGAATATTTGCCTGTTTTTCACTTGATATTGCGCCTGACGTGATGGTCATATACGGCTGTTTGCTGCCGACTGGACTGGATGTGCCTGTAATGGCTGTCTGCTTTGTCAGTCCGCTCAGCAAAGTTTTAGCTTCTGCTTCGCTATGTATGCCTGTAGCGGTAATCTGGTAAGTTGCTGTTGTGCCTGAAGCCTGATAGGATGCATCCCAACCTGTGTCTTTTTCGAGTTTGGCGGCAGCCTGAGAGGCTTGGGTTTCTGTACTGAATGTTTTTGCCGGCTCCACCTTATAAATCGAGTAGTCCGTATACGCTGCAGCCTGTGCTGAGCCGGTTATGGTAAAAAAGGCAAGGGACGCGGCTGACAGAAGCATCGGTGCAATTAATCTCTTTTTCATTCCTTCTCCTCTTTCTTATTCAATGAGTATATAAAACTAGTTTATTTATCGGCACACGTATGCTCTATTTATAGGTCAATCCATTCCATTTTTGAAAAATAAAAAAAACTTAATCTCAAAGTGAGATTAAGTTTACATGTGTGACACAATCAGTGTGCATGTGCCTTTAATTGTGAAGTCGGACATATTGTAAGGCAAAATAAAATGATCGCCCTTTTGAAACGGGCATGTTTCTTTTCCATAGGTAAGCGAACCGCTTCCTTCTATTACACTGCATATCAAGAAGCTCTCATCCTGCGAAAGCTCAGCCTCTCCATCAATATCCCATTTATAGACGGAAAAGTATTCCCCTTGGACAAACGTTTTAATTGTTATTCCTTTTCTTGTTTCGGTTGATTCGTCTATATATCCGTCCACATGGGGAACGGTCGCCGCGTTAATGGCTTTTGCAAAATGAAGCTCCCTTGGCTTGCCGCTTGTTTCGAGACGGTCATAGTCGTAGACCCGATATGTGGCATCTGAATTTTGCTGGGTCTCTAACACAAGTGTCCCTTTACATAAAGCGTGTATCGTACCGCTCGGCACATAATAGAAATCACCTGGCTTAATCTTGATTCTTCGCAGCAGCCCTTCCCAGTCGCCGCTGTTAATCATTGTGACAAGCTCAGTTTTTGAGCGGGCCGTATGTCCGTAAATAATTTCTGCGTTTTCTTTGCAGTCAATAATATACCAGCACTCCGTCTTGCCGAGCTCCCCCTGTTCATTCTCTCCAGCATAATAATCATCGGGATGGACTTTGATCGACATATCTTCTTTTACGTCCAGCAGCTTCGTCAGTAACGGGAACCGGTCTCCCTCCACGCCTCCGAACAATTCCCGGTGCTCATCCCAAAGCTCGGTCAATGTCTTTCCTTTATACGGGCCATTCGCAATAGTGCTCGGTCCTTTTGGATGAGCGGAAATGGCCCAGCACTCCCCTGTTGTTTCTGATGGAATGTCATACCCGAAGGCATCACGTAAAGCGGTGCCGCCCCAGATCTTTTCTTTAAACACTGGCTTGAAAAAAATCGGTGATTGCGTCATGATCCGTACCCCTCCCCTTTAAATGGCTGATCATTATTTTCCCGATGCGTGCCCCTTACAAACGCCCGTATGTCTGTCTGCTTTTCAATGACAACATATGTACAAAGCATGATGTATCCATGACCCCTTTTGAGAAAACGCTTCCTTTTTATTATATCACTTTGAAAAGAAGGTTTGTTTCAGCCTTTTCCTTATGAAGAATAATTCTCCTTTTTTGATACAAATTAAGAAGAACCGTCAATATGTTTTATAAAGGGGAGACACTATGCAAATCGACTCTGATCTCCAGCGTAATGTAGAAACATTGAAAAAAAAATTGGGGCAAAACGACGATATTATGTTTTATACGTTTTCTTTCGGAGACAGCAGACAGAAGGCTTGCCTGCTGTATATTGACGGTTTGACAGAAAATAAGCTTCTGGCGCAATACGTCATTTCTCCCTTACAAAAAGAATCGTTAGCTCAAAAAGATGGCTTAATTGAGGATTTATCCGCTTTCTTCTTCGGCTATCATCACAGCGTTGTTTCTACAATAAAAGAAATACAGCAGCTCATTTTTTCCGGACATACCATTTTGCTGGCTGATGGTTACAGTGCGGGGCTGGCATTTGACACAAAAACATTAAAGTCGCGCAACCTTGAAGAGCCTTCCTCTGAAATCGTGGAGCGCGGGCCGAAAATAGGCTTTATTGAAAAACTGCGGACAAACACGGCGCTTTTGCGAGAGCGGACGAGTGACCCTAATCTCGTTATAAAAGAAATGACAATAGGCAAAAGGACGAAAAAAAAGATAGCTGTCGCTTATATTCAGGATATTGCCCCTGATTATGTCGTAAAAGAAGTGTTTAAACGGCTGAAATCCATCACGACAGATGATTTGCCGGAATCAGGCACACTTGAACAGCTCATTGAAGATGAACCCTTTTCAATCTTTCCTACGATTTTAAGCACAGAACGCCCTGATCGTGTAGAAAGCTCATTGTTAGAAGGACGGGTCTCTATATTAGTGGACGGTACACCATTTGCATTGATTGTACCGGCAACGGTGGATGAATTTATTCATTCACCGGATGATTACAGCCAGCGCTGGATTCCAATGTCTCTTATTCGTTTGCTTCGTTATTCAAACATCCTGATTACCATTTATTTGCCTGGCTTATATATTTCTCTCGTTTCCTTCCACACCGGCCTTTTGCCGACGAGAATGGCTATTTCGATTGCAGGCAGCAGGCTGAATGTACCCTTTCCGCCTTTTGTCGAAGCTTTTATTATGATATTTACGATAGAACTGATCAGGGAAGCCGGTTTAAGACTGCCAAAACCGATCGGACAGACGATTGGGCTTATTGGAGGCGTTGTCATTGGACAGGCAGCCGTACAGGCGCAAATCGTCAGCGCACTGATGGTCATAGTTGTATCAATTACCGCATTGGCATCCTTTACTGTGCCTTCATACGCCTATAACTTTCCGCTGCGGATTATTCGCATTGCGGGTATGATAAGTGCCGCGATGCTTGGCATGTATGGCGTCATCATGGTCTTTCTGTTTGTGATCGGCCACTTGATGCGGCTGAAAAGCTTTGGCCAAGATTACATTATTCCCATAATGGCACAGCCCGGACAAGATTTAAAGGACACTGTGATTCGCGTCCCTACCCTATTTTTAAAAAGAAGGCCGACCCGCAAAGACACAAAAGATAAAATCAGACAAAGGTGATGGCTATGATGCAATCAGAGGACAAGCTTACATTTATGCAGACGCTTATTATGGTAAGCAGTACAATGATCGGTGCCGGCGTCTTAACCCTTCCCCGCTCAGCAGCTGAAACCGAGAGTCCTAGCGGCTGGATTATGATCCTGCTGCAGGGCGTTATTTTTATTATTTTTGCTCTGCTTTTTTTGCCTTTTCTTCAACGAAACAGCGAAAAAACAATTTTTGAGCTCAACAGTATTGCTGCCGGAAAATTTATCGGTTTCTTTTTGAATGTATTTATTACCCTTTATTTTATCGGTATCGTATGCTTTCAAGCCCGGGTCTTGGGAGAGGTTGTCGCATTCTTTCTATTAAAAAACACGCCGATGGCGGTTGTCGTCATTATATTTCTGGCGGTTGCCATCTATCATGTGGCCGGAGGTGTTTACCCCATTGCGAAGGTATATGCGTATATCTTTCCTATCACTATTATTATTTTTCTGATGCTTCTGATGTTTAGCTTTCGTTTGTTTCAATTAGATTTTATCCGACCTGTTTTTGAAGGCGGTTATCAAAGCTTTTTCTCTTTATTTCCTAAAACCCTTTTATATTTTTCAGGATTTGAAGTCATTTTTTATCTCATCCCCTTTATGAAAGATCCGAAGAAGGTAAAAAAAGCTGTCGCTTTGGGCATTGCAACCTCGACTGTTTTCTACAGCATTACTTTGTTTATTGTCATTGGCTGTATGAGTGTGGCTGAGGCTAAAACAGTGACGTGGCCGACCATTTCACTCATCCATGCATTAGAAATCCCAGGGATTTTTATTGAACGATTTGACCTGTTTTTACAGTTGACTTGGACAGCGCAGCAATTCGCCTGTATGCTCGGTTCCTTTAAAGGCGCGCATATCGGATTAACAGATGTTTTTCATCTGAAGAATAAAAACAATCCATGGCTGCTTGCTGCATTGCTGGCTGTTACATTTTTCTTCACAATGTTTCCTGACGATCTGAATGCCGTGTTTTATTACGGTTCACTTCTCGGATATGCATTTTTAGGTGTTATTTTCATACCCTTTCTCATTTGGTTTTTGAGCTGGGTACAGAAGAAGCTGGGGAGGGGTCAGCTGCAATGAAGACAACGATGAAGCTTGCAGCAATGGTTCTGATGCTGCAGCTACTCTGCGGATGCTGGGATGTCAAAAATATTGAAAAACTGTCTTTCGCCAGGGGACTTGCTATCGATGAAACTGATGACCATCAGTATAAATTAACCTATCAAAACCTTCTTCCCCAAAGTGAAGACAGCCAATCATCAGGAAAACCGGAATTTGTCAATGTGACATCCCACGGGAAAACCATTCTCGAAGCGGTCAGTGATGTTTCCATCAAGGACCCTCCTATCTATAGTGACCATTTAAAAGTGATTCTTTTGGGAGAAAAGCTACTGAAAAATCAAAATATAGATCAAGTGTTCAACCATTTTATCCGGGACGACGAGCTGAGGCGAAGCAGCTATTTGATGGCAGCTAGAGGGAAAGCGGGAGAAATTTTCACGAAAGGAAGTCCAAAGCAGCAGCTGACGATGCCTTCCGAAAAGCTGATTGATCTGACAAATAACAGCGGATATAACGGGAAAATTATGATGCCGCTTCGGATCGGGAGAGCCTCTATCTATTGCCAAAATGGACACAGTTTTCTCATTCAAGCCGTAAAAAACCAAAAGGGAAAAGCAAAGTATGACGGGGCTGGCATTATTAAAAGCGGCAGCAATACACTCGTCGGATTTCTTTCAGCGGATGAAACACAAACACTGACATGGGTCATGGGGACAATCCAAGGCGGCGTCATGCCGGCGGAAGAAAAAGGACGTCCGATTACATTTGAGATTAAGAAGTCCAAATCAAAAATCAAACCTGCCATTCAGAATGGAAAGCCTGTCTTCCATATTTCTGTCAAAACAACAGGCATTCTGACAGAAGATCAAAATCCAAAGGAAAACTCTTTTAGCGAGAGCTATTTGCGCAAACTGGAAAACATTTTTGAGCAAAAGCTGAAGCACGATATCAAGCAGATTATGGATCAGCTGCAGCATACGTATAAAGCAGACCCTATCTTTTTATCTGACTACATTCGGATACAATACCCGGATTACTGGAATAAAGTAAAAGGGCATTGGGATGAAACGTTCACTGAGGCGGAGTTCACATACGATATTTCTTTCAAAATCATTAATTTTGGAACAGTTGGGAGGTAAGCAGCAAAAAGGGTGCGCCTATTGGCAGCACCCTTTTGAATATGATTTACGTTTCCACTGTCTGCTGTTTACCTGTCGATCCTCCCTGTCCGTTTTTGTCCCTTAAATCCTGCTCAATTTCTTCAAGGCTTTTTCCCTTCGTCTCTGTCACTTTAAACCGGACAAATAAGAACGCCATGATACCGATCGCGGCATAAATCAGGAATAAATAACTAATGCCGATCGCTTCCATTAATATTGGATAGGTGAGTGAAACAATCAGTGTCCCAACGTGCAGCATCAAAGTCGATACACCGGTACCGATTCCTCTGACATGGAGCGGGAACAATTCGGGAAGCATCACCCAGACAACCGGGCCCCAGCTGACGGCAAATACAACGATAAACACGCCTAAGCAAATGACTGTCGTCCATGATGCGGCCGGGGTGTTATCGAAAAAGAGATTCACCATAGCCAGGATGATCAAGCTGATCACCATGCCGGCATTCCCGAATAACAGCAGCGGTTTTCTGCCGACTTTATCAATGATTTTAATGGCGAGAAGAGTCATCAGAACATTCACTGTTCCGATTCCAACCGTTCCTAAAATAGAGGCGGAGTTTCCAAATCCAACGTTTGTAAAGGTCTTCGGCGCATAATAAATGATTGTGTTCGTACCGATAAATTGCTGCAGAAACGCCAGTCCCAATCCGGCAATCAGCGCCGGGCGCACCCACGGATCGAACAGCTCCTTCAGACCGCCTTCGTCCTCTTTTTCCGCTTCTTGAATATCATGAATTTCCTGATCAATATCCTTTGTGCCACGTAATTTTTCGAGAACCTTTTTCGCTTTATTCTCTTCGCCATTCGTAAACAGCCAGCGCGGGCTCTCCGGCATAAACAAAATACCAATCAGCAATAGCAATGATGGCACGGCAGCAAGTCCAAGCATCCAGCGCCACGCTTCCGCATCGGCAAATATGTAATTGACAATATAGGAAAGCAGGATGCCGACCGTAATCATCAGCTGGTTGAGGGACGATAACGCACCCCGTTTCTCTTTTGGCGCAAGTTCAGACAAATACAGCGGCACGATCGTTGTCGATGTTCCGACTGCCAGTCCCAGAAGGATTCTAAACAGCACCATCACTCCTGTATTTGGTGCAAGCGCAACACCCAAGCCGCCTATACAGAACAGCAGCGCGGCAGCCATAATCGCTTTTCTTCTGCCAAAGCGGTCCGTCAGCCTGCCAGCCGCTCCGGAACCGAGTATCGCTCCGATTAATAAGGAGCTGACAACAAGTCCCTCTGTAAAGGCGTTGAGGCCTAAATCCTTTTTCATAAATAGAATGGCTCCCGAAATGACGCCGGTATCATAGCCGTATAAAGCGCCACCAAGAGCGCCGAAAAAATAAAGCCATATATTTGACTGCTTCTTCATAGAATGACTCCCTTTCTCCTATCAGTGATCCAATGGTACTGTCCACGGAGTTTTTTAGAAATCTATTAGCCTATTTTTCTGACAAGTAAACCTATGCAGACGTACAAACATCACATATCCATTAATTTACTGGCGTTTTTTTCAACTTTACCGAAACATTTTTTTCCCCAGCGGCGTCCAATATAAGGTGATTCAGCACATTATCATTCATCTTAAAAAACAAAAACATATAAATATAGGAATTTTTATCGAATATTGTCTTATCAGGAGTTGCCGTATGGCAAAATGAATGGTACGCTTCAACTATTAATGAAACGTGAGGTATTGATATGGAAGAACGATCACAGCGCAAGAAGAAAAAGAGACGTCTGAGAAAATGGGTGAAATTATTAGCCGGTGTAATGGCTTTTCTTATTATTGCCGCAGGCTCTGTCGGCACATACGCCTATGTAAAACTGAACAATGCTTCTAAAGAGGCTCACGTCAGTCTTGCCCGCGGAGAACAATCGGTAAAACGGATTAAAGAATTTGATCCCGGAAAGGATTCCTTCTCTGTACTGCTCTTAGGAATTGATGCCAGGGAGGAAAACGGCGAAAGTGTCGATCAGGCAAGAAGTGACGCGAATGTGCTGGTTACCTTTAACCGCAAAGAAAAAACAGCCAAAATGCTGAGCATTCCGCGCGACGCCTATGTGAATATTCCAGGCCACGGCTATGATAAGTTTACGCATGCTCACGCCTATGGCGGCGTAGATCTAAGTGTGAAAACAGTAGAAGAAATGCTTGATATTCCCGTTGATTATGTAGTCGAAAGCAACTTCACAGCATTTGAAGACGTGGTAAATGAGCTGAATGGCGTCACCGTTAATGTGAAAAGCGATAAAGTCATCCAGCAAATCAAAAAGGATACAAAAGGAAAAGTAGTCCTTCAAAAAGGCACACACACGCTTGATGGGGAAGAAGCGCTGGCTTACGTAAGAACACGTAAAGCCGACAGTGATCTTTTACGCGGACAAAGACAAATGGAAGTGCTGAAAGCCATTATCGATAAATCAAAATCACTTAGCTCCATTCCGGCTTATGATGATATTGTGGATACAATGGGAGAAAATTTAAAAATGAATCTTTCTCTTAAAGATGCCATCGGCTTATTCCCGTTTATCACTTCATTGAAGTCGGTTGAGTCCATCCAGCTGACAGGCTATGACTATAAGCCTGGCGGTGTCTACTATTTCAGATTGAATCAGGAAAATCTGCAGGAAGTGAAAGAAGAGCTGCAAAACGATTTAGGTGTATAATGAACGGGATGGCGATGAGCCATCCCGTTTTACATATTTCATTGTTGAAAAATAGGATCGTAAGGTTTAGCCTTGACCTATACGATTTATGTTTCGTATGAAAGCTGAACATACTACACGAAGCAGTTTCATTTTTAAGGAGGTTTCCCCTACATATGAAATTAATAGCAATTGATTTAGACGGTACATTGCTGAATAAAGAAAGCATTATTTCTGAGGAAAACAGAGCGGCTATCAAGCGGGCGCTTGATGCAGGCATCCTCGTTACCATTTGCACAGGGAGAGCAACGTTTGATGTTAAAGCGCTGCTGGAAGACTTGGATATCCCTATCATCGCGGCAAATGGCGGAACGGTTCATGACAAAGGCTACCGCCTGATCAGCCGGACATTAATGGATCAAGAGGCCGGCAAAGCGATCGCTGATTACCTGCTCTCAAAAAATATTTACTTTGAAGTATATACTGACGACCATCTGCTTTCTCCTTTTGACGGCGAATCTAAGCTTCAAGCAGAGCTTGATATTTTAAAGAGCGCAAACCCAAATGAAAACACGGATGAATTGTGGCAAGGGGCCATGACTCAGTTCAAGCAGTTTGGCATCAAACCAATCCCGCATATCGAATCAATTTTTGACGGCAGCGAAAACATTTACAAGCTCCTTTGCTTCTCTTTTGATATGGAAAAACTGAGACATGCGAAGGAAGAACTGAAGCATCATAAAAAACTGGCGCAAACCTCTTCCGGAAAGCACATTATCGAAATTCTCCCAGCCTCTTCCGGCAAAGGGCGCGCGTTGACTGAGCTTGCCGGCAAATACGGAATTGAGACGCAAGATATCTATGCGATTGGTGACAGCCCGAATGATTTATCCATGTTTGAAGTGGCAGGACACCGAATTGCCATGGAAAATGCGATTGATGAACTGAAAGAAAAAAGCACTTACGTGACGAAAAGCAATGATGAAAATGGCGTGGCCTACTTTATAGATCAGCTTCTTTCCGGCCAATATGCATAAAAAAAAGACTCCAGAGAAACTGGAGCCTTTTTTTATTGCACCCGAATACCTCCCGCGTATTTATCTTTCCAATACGTGCTCGTATTCATATTCGTAATGGTTACACCATTTGTTAAAGTGACATGAACGACTTGCCCATTTCCGATATAGATGGCCGGGTTTAAGCTTGTTGATTGGAAAAAGACAATGTCGCCAGGTTTCAGATCAGCCTTATCAACCTTTGTTCCCGCTTTATATTGGCCAGTCGCGTATCGGGGCAGTGAAATGCCCGCCGCTTTCTGGTAAACATATTGAACAAAGCCAGAAGTATCAAAACCTGTTTCCGGAGAAACCCCGCCCTTTTTGTAAGGAACTTCCCCGATATAAAGCGTCGCCTTCGACACAATCGGATTTTCTTTCGGAATCGTCAGGTTGTTAAAGCGGCGAATGCCTGTCATCTTAGATTTCCAATAATCCTCTGATAAGTAGGAAATGGTTACTTTTTCTGACCTGCTCGCCTGAATAAATCTTCCTCCGCCAGCATAAATCCCGGCATGTGAGATTCCTTTTTTGTACGTGTTGCTGAAATAGACGACATCGCCGGGCTTTATGTTCTGTGGCGCCACCTTCTCGCCCACTGCCCACTGCTGCTCTGCTGATCTCGGCAGATATATGCCAAGCGCCTGTTTAAAGACATATTGCACAAGCCCTGAGCAATCAAAGCCCTCTGACGGTGTGCTTCCGCCAAAGACGTACGGAATGCCGAGGTATTTTTCGGCCTCCTGCACAACAGAGACATCAGCAGTTGCCGGATCGGCGGCAATTCGTTTCGCCCCAATGTAAGAGCCGCTCCAATAGCTGCTTTTTTCGTAATTTGTGACAATAACACCTTTTGATAGCGTGCTGTGAATCATTTGCCCGTCTCCAATGTAAAGAGCGGCGTGTGTCGGTGCAGTCCCGCTGCTTCCCGCTTTTTTGAAAAATAAAATATCACCTGGCTTTAGATCTGCCGGTTTTACTGCTGTCCCGACTTTTGACTGGTCGTTCACCGATCTCGGCAGATGAATATCAGCCTGACCGAAAACATATTGAATCAATCCAGACGAATCGAAGCCTTCTTTCGGTGTTTCACCGCCGTATTTATACTTATACCCAAGCCATTTCTTTGCTTCACTGATGACCAGATCAAATTTTGTATCAGCCTCCGCAATATCCGCTTTTGTCATAATAGGAACCAAAAAACAAATCATAACGGCCACAAGCAAAAACTTCTTCCAGTTTGCCAGTGTGTTCACTTTTACTATCTCCTCCTCTATTTGCAGTTTTAACATCGGTATTTTTCTAGATATGTTAAGAGACTTTTTCATATTTTCACAGAATGAATATGCTGGCTTTTGAAATGGCAAATAAAAAAAGAGAATGTCTCGAAAGACATTCTCTTTTTTTATTTGTTATTTAGCGGCGTTTGCCGTTTCTTCCTGCTGTTGAATTTTATGAATTTCCGTATCGATCTTCTGCTTTTCCTGATCAGTCAGCTGATCGTTGAATTTGAAAGCTGACATAAACATAAACACGACTGCAACTGCAACAAACGGCCAGATGGCTTTGACAAATTTCATCTTATATCACTCCATTATTTAGAATTTAGTTTGTCACTGTGATCGACATCAAAAGTCAGTTTTCCGTCTTCTACTTCCCATGCAAAATTAGAGTCTTTCGTCAGTTCGCGAATAATTGTTTTCTGTTTCAGACTGCCTTTTTTAACAGGGGCTGGTGTCGCTTCATGGATATCAATCGGCGTTACCTCAAAGTGTCCCGTTCCATTTTTCTTTAAATGATACTGCACCAGCGCACTGTCTCTAGTTCTTGTCCAGCCTTGGTCAAACACAAAGTTCCCCAGACTGTAGAAAATGACGGTGCCGTTATAGACTTCGATCGGTTCAAGGACGTGCGGGTGATGGCCGACGATGATATCAGCACCTGCATCAGACATAGCTCTAGCCAATTGGCGCTGGCGGTCATTCGGATCATTATCATACTCTTGACCCCAGTGTGACTGTACAACTACGACATCCGCATGTTTTTTCGCTTCTGAAATCATTGGGATAAAGATTTCCGGATCTGCGGGAAGTACGCCCGGTGTATTCTTCTTAGCCGCAAAACCTTTGCCGGATACATCCGTGAATCCAAGGGTTGCGATTGTTACCCCATTTACTTCTTGGTATGAGATATTCTTTTTCGCATCGCTCAAGCTGTATCCAGCCCCAACGATATCGAGGTTATGTTTTGAAAATTCTTCAAGTGTATCTTTCATACCCTGTGCGCCGTAATCCATGGCGTGGTTATTCGCGCTGTTAAGGACCGTGAAGTTCATATCCTTCAGGACTTTTACTGATTCCTTGTTTGTCTGCAGATGAATTTCTTTTTCTGCTTGCTTATAGTTCTTTTTATAGGTTACCGGGTTCTCAAAGTTTCCGGCTACGTAGTCTGATGCTTTAAAGATAGGCTCAACGTATTGAAAAATACTGCTTACCCCTTTTTGTTCCGTTACTCTTTCAACATAGCGCCCCATCATAATATCGCCTACAAATGAGGCTGAAAGAACGTCATCTGAATAGGTTTTAACCTTTGGCGTCTCTGCTTTGCCTGCCCACATAAAAGCAAACATGAGGACAAAAACGATCGGAATCGCGATAAATACGTGCTTATTGGTTTTCTTTTTCTGCTGTTTTGTCAGCTTCAATAGCTTTTCATGAAAGCTCAGTTCTTTTTTCATCGTTTGACACACCTTACATTAAATTAAGTAGTAAACAAACATGATAGCAAAGGTCGCTCCGCTCAATAGCAGCGTGCTTCCGAACGTAATCGTTAATCCTTGTTTTTGAATGGTATTGGCAATTAAACCCGGTACGATAATGCCGATTCCTCGAAATTCTGCGATTTCAAATGGCACAATCGGGTATAGAAAATCAAAGGCAATTTTCAGGACGATCCCTGTAATCAGCATGGCAGCGAATTTTCTGCGTCCATACAAAATCATAAACTTGGATAAACCGAATTTCACAATGACATAGGTGAGCAAGCTGACTAACAATACGAGTAAGATGAAGACCGGCTGATTAAACACAAGTCCTAAATATCCCGGTACAACAAGCCCTGCCGGCACAATCCCTGTTTTTTCCGCAAAAATTAAACTGAGTAGTACACCTAAAATTAGTGCAATGTATAAATCTGATCCGAACATGTCTGCATTTCCTCCTAGCTTACGAGCTGCTTAACCTTGTATTCGTGGATTTTTTCAATTAATGGCTCTGCGGCACCATGAATGTTGCCGACGCCATATATGACACGGTTGTGCATTCTTTTCTTTAACAATTCCATGATTTCTTCCGTTGATTTGTACTCTAGATCATGCAGTTTGTCTGCAGGAATTTTACCTTCTTCATATGCTTTTACAATTGGTTCTGTTGTTTCACCGATTAAGATCAGTTCACTTGCTTCAATATAAGGCAATACGTCATTTGCGAATTGCTGTGTCCGATCCACCCGGTCTGCGCGGCAGTTCATAATGATGATCGGATCATCGGTCGGGTAACCGATTTCTTTTACACGTTTCCATATATTCAAAGTAGAAGAAGCGTCGTTTGCGGCAAACCCATTAACAAAGTGCCCAGGCTCACTCGGACTGATCAGCGGAAGAATTCTCATTGCTCCCGGATCTGGCGGCGCATTCAGCATTCCTTTAAACGCTGTTTCTTCATCAATGCCGAGTGCTTGAGCCACACCCAGTGCGAGAGAAGCGTTATCAGGGAATACCATATATTCAAATTTACGAAGATATTCATCAGTAATTTTCGAGTTATCAGCAATGATGACTTTTGTGTTACGCTCTTTGGCTTTTTGTTTAAAGAACTCGGTATATTCACTATCTGTAATGACAAGATGGCCATTATAAGGAATAGTAGCCGTAAACGCTTCTGCAATTTCATCAAGCGTCGGCCCCATAACATCCATATGATCTTCCAGCACGTTTACGATGACGCCGATATTGGCTTGAAGAAGTTCTTCCTGAAAGATAATTTGATAATCCGGATTAACGGCCATACATTCACTGACGAGGGCGTTGGCTCCTCTATCTACCGTTTCTCTCATGACTTCTTTTTGTTCGCCGATATTGGGTCCTTGAGGTTTCCGTTTAATTGGCTTTTCCTCCGGTGTATCCCAATAGATCATTCTTGCGTCCGTTCCTGTCGTTTTTCCGACAGTTTTGTAACCGGCTTCTATTAATATTCCGGTTGTCAGCCTTGTCACAGTGGACTTTCCTCGGATGCCGTTAATATTCACTCGAACAGGGAGGGCATCAATGTTTTTCTGATGTCGCCGTTTTTCTAATATTCCGATGACCAGTATGACAGCACAGGCTATAATGAGTAACCACATTGCTTATCGACATCTCCTTCTATATTGTTGTAAATTCATTCATCAGTATATAGAATCACTATGAATTCTCAATCGGCATTATGTAACATAATCTCCCCTAATCTACTGAGCCAAACTTCTCTTTTGAAAGAGATTTTATACCCACAAGCCGTTTTCTTTTTTTGGAAATTGACAGGACTTACATCTTATCGATTTTTTTAACACCAAAAAGGAATGCGCTTTCATTTACCAAATGATTTCCTTCTAGACGTTTAGTCACACCTTGAATGTTCAGTTTAATATGCATTTCAAATCAATCTTTTTTCCAGCCCGGTATATCAAGCTTTTGCTGATACAATGCGTGTTTCCAGTTCTTATGAACACAAAATTATATTTGCCTGTTTCTTAAGGATAAGGTCATAATGTCATCCTTTCTGCACGGAATAGACAATATTAGGCCCATACCAAATTGACTACTGGCCCCGGCAATAAAAACGGCAAACAAACAGGTCCAGGTTCTCTAACATAATTAAACATTTTCTGGGCGGATAGTCTTTTCTGTTTTATCCTATTTACAGGTCTAAACGCATGACTTTGAAACAATTTTAATAAAACTTAATATTCGTTCATGAAAAGTTCATCCAGATTTGTGAAGACTTTGTCAAAAAAAACCGTGATTACCTTTACATTCTCGTATTTATACACAATTTACAGTTTGGTTTGCTATATCGCCATGGTTTATTTTTTTCTTATTGCCAATAACGAAATGTCATGATAATCTATCTATGTAAACGGTTACACAACGAGGAGGAGCTGTGTTGGCTACAATTAAAGATGTCGCGGGAGCAGCGGGCGTCTCGGTTGCAACGGTCTCCCGCGTCCTGAATGACAACGGCTATGTACATGAAGAAACGAGAACACGTGTGATGGCCGCCATGGAGAAGCTGAACTATTATCCGAATGAAGTCGCCAGGTCTCTTTATAAAAGAGAATCCAGGCTGATCGGGCTTTTGCTTCCGGATATTACGAACCCTTTCTTCCCCCAGCTTGCCCGCGGCGCGGAGGATGAATTGAACCGGGAAGGCTATCGGCTTATTTTTGGCAACAGTGACGAGGAATTAAATAAAGAACTTGAATACCTTCAAACCTTTAAACAAAATCATGTCGCAGGTATTATTGCTGCAACAAATTATCCTCATCTTGAACAATACAGCGGGATTGATCAGCCAGTCGTTTTCCTGGACAGAACACCTGAAGGCGCTCCTTCTGTATCCAGTGACGGACATACCGGGGGAAAATTAGCAGCAGAAGCAATCGTTCATGGAAAAAGCAAACACATTACGCTCCTGAAGGGTCCTGCTCACCTGCCGACTGCCCAAGACCGCTTTCACGGCGCTTTAGAGGTATTACAGCAGGCTGGTGTTGATTTTCAGATCATCGAGACAGCGTCCTTTTCTTTTAAGGATGCACAAGCAATGGCAAAGGAGCTGTTTGCCCTATATCCTGAGACAGACGGAATAATTGCCAGTAATGATATTCAAGCAGCGGCTGTTTTGCATGAAGCTTTGCGGCGCGGAAAAAAAGTGCCTGAGGATATTCAAATTATCGGCTACGATGACATTCCCCAAAGCGAGCTGCTGTTTCCACCGCTGTCAACAATTAAACAGCCGGCATATGACATGGGTAAAGAAGCGGCTAAACTGCTTTTGAGCATCATAAAAAAACAGCCGCTCGCAGAAACGGCGATTCAAATGCCCGTCATGTATATAAGAAGAAATACGACAAGAAAGGAAGATAAGGATGCGTAATATTTGTGTGATTGGAAGCTGTTCTATGGATTTAGTGGTCACCTCAGACAAACGCCCAAACGCGGGCGAAACTGTACTGGGTACTTCATTTCAAACTGTGCCGGGCGGTAAAGGGGCGAATCAGGCTGTTGCCGCTGCCAGACTTGGCGCAAATGTTTTTATGATTGGCAAGGTCGGTGACGATCATTATGGAACAGCCATCATGAATAATTTAAAAGCAAACGGTGTTCACACCGACTATATGGAACCGGTTACACATAAAGAAAGCGGCACCGCCCACATCGTGCTTGCCGAAGGTGATAACAGCATCGTCGTCGTTAAAGGCGCAAATGATGAGATCACCCCATCTTATGCGATAGACGCTCTCGAAAAGCTTGAAAATATCGATATGGTCCTGATTCAGCAGGAAATCCCGGAAGAAACAGTTGATGAGGTATGCAGATACTGCCATTCTCACGACATCCCGATCATGCTTAACCCGGCACCGGCCCGCCCGCTGAAGCAGGAAACCATTGACCATGCCACCTATCTTACGCCGAATGAACATGAGGCGGCGATCTTATTCCCGGAGCTGACGGTTTCTGAAGCATTGGCGCTTTATCCGGCGAAGCTCTTTATCACTGAAGGCAAACAAGGCGTGCGCTATTCAGCCGGCAGCAAAGAGCGGATCATCCCTTCCTTCCCTGTTGAGCCTGTCGATACGACCGGAGCAGGTGATACGTTTAACGCGGCTCTTGCAGTGGCTCTGGCGGAGGGTAAAGATATTGAAGCTGCATTACGGTTCGCAAACCGCGCCGCTTCCCTATCTGTATGTTCTTTCGGCGCTCAAGGCGGAATGCCATCCAGAAAAGAAGTAGAGGAGCTGCTGTCATGAAAAAACACGGTATTTTGAACAGTCATCTTGCCAAGCTATTGGCTGACCTTGGCCATACTGACAAAATTGTTATCGCTGATGCAGGGCTGCCCGTTCCTGACAGCGTTCTGAAAATTGATCTCTCACTGAAGCCGGGTTTCCCGGCTTTCCGGGATGTAGCCGCAGTGCTGGCAGATGAAATGGCCGTTGAAAAGGTGATTGTCGCATCCGAAATAAAGGTGTCCAATCCAGAGAATGCGAGTTTTATAAAAACCCTTTTTTCTGAAGATGCAGTCGACTGCCTTCCCCACGAGGAATTTAAGGAGCTGACCAAAGAAGCTAAAGCTGTCATACGAACAGGAGAATTCACACCATACGCCAACTGCATCCTGCAGGCGGGTGTGCTTTTCTAGAAAGGAGGATCGATATGCAAATCGAAATGAATGACATTCATAAAGCATTCGCGAAAAACCAGGTGCTTTCAGGTGTATCCTTCCAGCTCAAGCCTGGCGAAGTTCATGCATTGATGGGAGAAAACGGCGCCGGCAAGTCCACCCTGATGAACATCCTGACTGGTCTGCACAAACTGGACAAAGGTCGGATCACTATAAATGGCAACGAGACGTATTTCTCCAACCCAAAGGAAGCCGAGCAGCACGGAATCGCCTTCATCCATCAGGAACTGAATATTTGGCCGGACATGTCCGTTCTTGAGAATCTATTTATCGGAAAAGAAATGTCAACGAAATTTGGTATTTTACAAACAAGAAAAATGAAAGCGCTAGCAAAAGAGCAATTTGATAAACTATCCGTCTCTCTTTCTCTTGATCAAGAAGCAGGTGAATGCTCCGTCGGACAGCAGCAGATGATTGAAATTGCAAAAGCGCTCATGACAAATGCGGAGGTGATCATAATGGATGAACCTACCGCGGCTTTGACTGAACGGGAAATCAGCAAGCTGTTTGACGTCATTACGGCTTTAAAAAAGAACGGTGTTTCCATTGTATACATTTCACATCGAATGGAAGAAATTTTCACGATTTGCGACAGAATCACCATCATGCGTGACGGTAAAACGGTCGATACAACAAACATTTCAGAAACCAATTTTGACGAGGTCGTGAAAAAAATGGTCGGACGTGAGCTGACGGAACGATACCCTAAACGCGTCCCTTCACTCGGAGACAAAATATTCGAGGTGAAAAACGCCTCCTCAAAAGGGCGCTTTGAAGATATCAGCTTTTATGTCCGTTCCGGTGAAATTGTCGGCGTTTCCGGTTTAATGGGAGCCGGACGTACAGAAATGATGAGAGGGCTGTTCGGCATTGACCGGCTCGATTCGGGAGAAATTTGGATTGCAGGAAAAAAGACTGCTATTAAGAATCCGTATGATGCTGTAAAAAAAGGGCTCGGCTTCATTACGGAAAACCGCAAAGATGAGGGATTGCTGCTCGACACATCCATTCGTGAAAATATTGCGCTGCCCAATTTGGCCAGTTTTTCTCCAAAGGGCATCATTGATTACAAGCGGGAAGCAGAGTTTGTAGACCTTCTCATAAAACGCCTGACCATCAAAACGGCTTCACCGGAAACGCACGCGCGCCAATTGTCCGGCGGCAACCAGCAAAAGGTCGTGATTGCAAAATGGATCGGCATCGGCCCAAAAGTGCTCATATTGGATGAGCCGACAAGAGGCGTGGATGTAGGCGCGAAACGGGAAATTTATACGCTGATGAATGAGCTCACTGACCGCGGTGTCGGCATCATTATGGTGTCATCAGAGCTGCCGGAAATACTCGGGATGAGTGACAGAATCATTGTTGTCCATGAAGGCAGAATCAGCGGAGACATCGAAGCGCGTGAAGCGACACAAGAACGAATTATGACACTTGCCACGGGAGGTCGGTAACATGAAAACGGAACAACTGAAGCAATCAGAAAAAAAACAGATTCACTTTGATGGCGTCATGCAGAAGCTCGGCCCGTTTCTCGGTTTATTTATTCTCGTTATGATTGTATCGATTTTAAATCCGAGCTTCCTTGAGCCTCTAAATATTTTAAACCTGCTTCGGCAGGTGGCGATTAACGGCTTGATCGCATTCGGCATGACCTTCGTTATTTTAACTGGGGGCATTGATCTTTCTGTCGGGGCTATTCTCGCCCTGTCCAGCGCCTTAGTCGCGGGGATGATTGTATCTGGTGTCGACCCGATACTCGCCGTCATCATAGGCTGTCTGATTGGCGCTCTGCTCGGGATGATCAATGGATTGTTAATCACAAAAGGGAAAATGGCCCCTTTCATTGCGACACTTGCGACCATGACTGTGTTCCGCGGACTTACTCTTGTGTATACAGACGGAAACCCGATCACAGGGCTTGGCACTCATTATGCCTTTCAGCTGTTCGGCCGCGGTTATTTTTTAGGAATTCCTGTACCGGCGATTACAATGGTTCTCGCCTTTGTTATCCTTTGGGTGCTGCTACACAAAACGCCGTTCGGGCGCCGTACATACGCAATTGGCGGCAATGAAAAAGCGGCGCTCATTTCAGGCATTAAAGTCACACGTGTAAAAGTCATGATTTACGCTTTAGCCGGTCTATTATCCGCCCTTGCCGGCGCGATTTTGACTTCCCGTCTCCACTCAGCACAGCCGACAGCTGGAGAATCATATGAACTGGATGCCATTGCGGCGGTGGTCTTAGGCGGAACGAGTCTATCCGGGGGCCGCGGGCGCATTATCGGAACGTTAATTGGGGTGCTGATCATCGGCACACTCAATAATGGTCTCAACTTGCTTGGCGTCTCATCATTTTATCAGCTGGTTGTTAAAGGGATTGTCATTTTAATCGCGGTATTATTAGACCGCAAAAAGTCAGCATAGGAGGGTTTTACATGAAAAAGGCTGTATCCGTCATTTTGGCACTGTCACTGTTTGTATTGAGCGCCTGTTCGCTTGAGCCTCCCCAATGGGCGAAGCCTTCAAACTCAGATAATAAAAAGGAATTTACCATCGGCTTGTCGATCTCAACGCTTAACAATCCCTTTTTTGTCTCTTTAAAAAAGGGAATTGAAAAAGAAGCGGAAAAGCGCGGAATGAAGGTCATCATCGTCGATGCACAAAATGATTCCTCCAAGCAGACAAGTGATGTGGAGGACTTAATTCAGCAGGGCGTCGATGCGCTGTTAATTAATCCGACTGATTCATCGGCTATTTCAACGGCAGTAGAGTCTGCAAATTCAATCGGTGTGCCTGTCGTCTCAATTGACCGGTCCGCTGAACAAGGCAAAGTGGAAACCCTCGTGGCTTCAGACAATGTAAAAGGCGGAGAAATGGCCGCAGAGTTCATCGCAGACAAGCTTGGAAATGGAGCTAAGGTGGCGGAGCTTGAAGGCGTTCCGGGTGCATCCGCTACACGGGAACGCGGTTCAGGCTTTCACAAAATCGCGGATCAAAAGCTGGACGTTGTCACAAAACAATCAGCTGACTTTGACCGCACTAAAGGCCTGACGGTCATGGAAAACCTGCTCCAAGGACACCCGGATATCCAAGCGGTTTTCGCTCATAATGATGAAATGGCGCTTGGAGCTCTCGAAGCGATTAACAGCTCCGGTAAAGACATTTTAGTCGTCGGTTTTGACGGAAATAAGGATGCGATTTCTTCGATTAAAGACGGTAAGCTCTCTGCCACTGTCGCTCAGCAGCCTGAATTAATCGGTAAACTGGCAACGGAAGCAGCAGATCAGATTTTACATGGAAAGAAAGTAAAAAAAACAATATCAGCGCCGCTTAAGCTGGAAACGAAAAAATAATGCAAAGGATCAGATCTTATCTGATCCTTTTTTATGTTTAGCAACCGGACAAAACGTGAAAGGGATAATAGAAATGATTATTTCTCTTATGTGAGGAGAGGAACGCAATGTACAAATCCACGAAAATATTGTCTACACTTGCACTTGCAGCTGGAATAACTGCCGCTTCTGCTGGCGGTGCAAACACAATTCATGCACAACAGCCAGTAACAAACGTAAGCATTGATGATTTATACAGCTACCCGATTGATTCATACTTGGTTTCAGCAGAGGCTCTGAATGTCAGAACAAAGGCCTCCGCTACAAGCTCTAAAGCCGATACACTTCACCTGGGCGACAGCTTAAAGCTCATTTCGTTTTCAAACGCTGATTGGGCAAAGGTTCATTACAAAAACGGAAAGACAGGCTTTGTCTCCACTCATTACATTGTAAAGGCAGCAACAACGGTAAAAACCAAAACAAAAACGAAAGCATATACATCTGCTGAAGGAAAAAGCATCAAGACACTCCCGGCTAACACAAGCGTATCTTTTTTAGGCTGGAGTAAAACAAAAAAAGGCGGCTTTGACTTTGATTGGGTCTATGTAGATTACGGCGGTAAAACAGGTTATATCAAAACAAAGGATTTGCAAATGACAAAATAACCAAAAGGGATTCCGTTTACAGAACGGAATCCCTTTTTTCTTCGCTAATTATGGATTGAATTGTCGCATTCAAAATATTTCTCAGGAAATATTGTCGTCTGCTATGTCGAAACCTATACATGATCAACAGCATTTTTGTTTACGTTAAGGGATGGAGGTGGAAAAATGGATCAATTTGAAGCTGCATATGACTCGTATAAAACCAAACAAACAAATATCGATCAGCCAGTTGATACGTCCGGAAAAGAAGAAATTATCGCGGTCAGAAGAAATGAGGAAGACAATATTATCGCGGTGAAAACGAACGCAGGAAGAGAACTGGACTATCCCACTGCGCTATCAGAAGCAAAAGCTGGGAAGCTCGCTCACGTTGATGTATTTCATAAATACGGACGTGACATTTTACGAAGTGAGCCAGACGGCATTAAGGATAACAACCTATCTGAATTACCCGATTTTTAATAGAGAAAGCCCTGTCCCACACCGGACAGGGCTTTTTTCTTTTTAAGAAAAAGGCTGCTGGATATAATCTGCTAACCGTTTTGCACTGATTGCAATATCCTCAGCATTTGCGTATTTCACGCCATAAAACACATATGGCGGAAGATATGTCATGCCAATTAGATTGCTTGTCGCCTGAAACGGCTTCAGGAGCTCACTGATCGAATAATGGTTCCCTCCGCCTGCCTGATACTTTTCTGCTTCGCTTCCTGTAGAAACAGCCAGCATCAGCTCTTTGCCATGCAGAGCTTTCCCTTCTGACCCGAAGGCCCAGCCGTATGTCAGCACAAGATCCTGCCATTTTTTAAGAAGCGGCGGAGAGCTGTACCAATAAAGCGGAAATTGGAAAACAATCCGATCGTATTGCTCGCACAGCTGCTGCTCTTTGGCAACATCGATGGCTTCATCCGGATATTCCTTATAAAGCTCCCGAACAGTGATATTGTCATGTTTACTTAATTCCTCTACCCACGCCTTATTGACGACTGAGGTATCCATTTGCGGATGAACAGCCAAAACCAGTACTTTCAAGGAGACCCACACCTTTATCGTTTTAATGTTATTTTAACTAAAATCAGGTAAAGTGCAAATGAAAAGAAAGCCCTGCACATGTGCGGGCTTTCTTTTTTTATTCCGGGCTTCCTTCAGTGGTTTCGATATCTTTGGCGAAATCCGGGTTATCCAGATTCGCATTAAAGAAATCTGCTGTATTTGGAAGTCTGAGATTCATGTTCATTTTTTGAGAGATCGTCACCGTGCAATCCTCAAGCACATAATCAAAGACGTGTCCGCCTGTATTTCGTCCTTCGTCAATGAAGTGCAGGTGATAGCCAGAAACAGCGATTCCGTTCGCATAAGCAGGAGTCAAGAAACCAACGATTGTCCCTCTGATGTTGTCAAAGTTGAAAATCGGCTGTGTTTTGACCGCTTCAACCATTGGCACATAAGGTTTTTCTTGCAGTTCTACCGTTCTTGTCTGCACTTTTTTAAACAATCCATCAATACGGATGGCATAAAATAGGTTTTTACTTGGCAGAATGCTATTGATTTCTTTTTCAAATTCTTCACGTGTCATTTTCGCATCAATTTTGTGCGTCATGTCCGGTGTAAAGAACGTAAATGAGCAGAACGGAGAGCGGTCTCCGCTTTGCACCGGTGTCGCAGTGCCGTCGGAACGAAGACGATAAAATTCGCCGTCAAACCCAATCAGCTCTCCATCAAGCTTGTTAAAGGTTCCGATACCGAAGTCACCGTATTTCGGAATATCTGACAGTTCAAAATCGCCGTCATATACTCCGTCTAAAAGAGAAGTCATTGTTGATACTTGATAAATTTGGCTCACGGGCTGTTCTTTTTTGCCGCGGCTCAGCATTTGAATATTGCTTTCGTGTTTCATATTCCCTTCACTCCTTTAGTAATGTGCTGTTCTTCGAAAACAGTGTCTTGGTGCGCAGAGTGCTAGAGAGCTTTTGTTTTCATCAGTTCTCCAAATTCTTTTGGGAGCTTGTCACTCGCTAAATTAACGTTATCACTGTAGTCAACTGGGACATCAATGATAACAGGGCCTTCAGCATTCATGGCTTGACGCAGAACACCTTCCAGCTGGTCTGGTGATTCGACACGCAAACCGGTTGCCCCGAAGCTTTCCGCATATTTCACGATATCAATGTTTCCAAACTCGACTGCAGATGTACGATTGTATTTTTTCAATTGCTGGAATGCAACCATGTCATATGTGCTGTCGTTCCATACAATGTGTACAATTGGAGCTTTTAAGCGCACCGCTGTCTCTAACTCCATTGCTGAGAATAAGAAACCGCCGTCACCAGAGACAGAAACGACTTTTTCACCCGGTTTCACTAATGAAGCACCGATTGCCCACGGAAGCGCAACACCAAGTGTTTGCATACCGTTACTGATCATTAATGTTAATGGCTCATAGCTGCGGAAATAACGGGACATCCAAATCGCGTGTGAACCGATATCGCATGTCACTGTGACGTTATCCTCGACTGCATTCCGTAATGCTTTAACGATCTCAAGAGGATGCAGTCTGTCTGACTTCCAATCTGCAGGCACCTGCTCTCCCTCATGCATATATTCTTTTAATTCAGAAAGGATTTTTTGCTCACGTTCCGCAAAATCCACTTTTACAGCATCATGTTCGATATGATTCAAAGTAGAAGGAATATCCCCGATCAATTCAAGCTCTGGCTGGTACGCATGATCAATGTCAGCCAGAATCTCATCTAAATGGATAATCGTCCGGTCTCCATTGACATTCCAGAATTTCGGATCGTATTCAATTGGGTCATAGCCGATTGTCAGAACAACATCAGCCTGCTCAAGCAACAGATCGCCCGGCTGGTTGCGGAATAAACCGATACGGCCGAAATATTGATCCTCTAAATCTCTCGTAAGAGTGCCGGCAGCCTGAAATGTTTCTACGAATGGAAGCTGAACCTTTTTCAAAAGCTTGCGAACCGCTTTGATCGCTTTAGGTCTTCCGCCTTTCATTCCGACTAGAACCACAGGAAGTTTTGCTGTTTGGATTTTCGCGATAGCAGCACTGATTGCATCATCAGGTGCAGGGCCAAGTTTTGGCGCTTCCACTGCACGCACGTTTTTGGTGTTTGTGACTTCATTCACAACATCTTGCGGAAAGCTCACAAAAGCGGCCCCAGCCTGACCTGCTGACGCTGCTCTAAATGCATTTGTAACAGCTTCCGGTATGTTTTTTACGTCTTGAACCTCTACACTGTATTTTGTAATCGGCTGAAATAACGCCGCATTATCCAATGATTGATGAGTTCGTTTTAAACGATCGGCACGGATAACGTTCCCAGCAAGCGCAACGACAGGGTCACCTTCAGTGTTTGCAGTCAGCAGTCCCGTTGCCAGATTAGAAGCACCCGGTCCTGATGTGACTAAAACGACTCCCGGTTTTCCAGTTAAACGGCCTACAGCCTGCGCCATAAATGCTGCATTTTGTTCATGCCGTGCAACAATGATCTCTGGCCCTTTATCTTGTAAAGCGTCAAATACCGCATCAATTTTTGCACCTGGAATGCCAAATACATGTGTGACACCTTGCTCCGCTAAGCAATCAACAACAAGCTCCGCCCCTCTGTTTTTCACAAGGGATTTTTGTTCTTTTGTTGCTTTTGTCAACACCCTCACTCCTTATTATGCATTTTAAACATAAAAATTTAAATAAATCTTGTGATACGTTTCACTATACACTCTTTGGAAATTGACCTCCAATATCAATTCGACTTATGATTAATATGTATTACGAATTATTAACCTACGAAAGGAATGCATGATTGATGGAGCTTCGCCACCTTCAATACTTTATCGCAGTTGCCGAAGAGCTTCATTTCGGAAAAGCTGCACTTCGGCTGAACATGACACAGCCTCCCCTCAGCCAGCAGATTAAACAGCTGGAAAAAGAAGTCGGGGTGACGCTACTGAAGAGGACAAAACGATTTGTGGAGCTAACCGCAGCCGGAGAAATATTTTTAACTCACTGCCGTACGGCTTTGATGCAAATTGATCAAGCGATTGAACTGGCACAGCGTACGGCTCGCGGCGAGCATGGCCATCTCGTTATCGGTTTTGTCGGATCAGCTACATATGAATTTCTGCCGCCGATTGTCCGGGAATACCGTAAAAAATTCCCATCAGTAAAAATTGAATTACGGGAAATATCCTCATTTAGGCAGCAGGATGAGCTACTAAAGGGAAACATTGATATTGGTATACTTCATCCTCCGTTGCAGCATACAGCATTACATACTGAAATCGCCCAAAGCAGTCCTTGTGTTTTGGCTTTGCCTAAACAACACCCGTTAACATCTAAGGAAGCCATTACAATTGAAGATTTGAGAGATGAACCGATTATTACTGTAGCCAAGGAAGCATGGCCTACTTTATACATTGATTTCATCCAATTTTGTGAGCAGGCTGGCTTTAAACCAAACATTGTACAGGAAGCGACTGAATATCAAATGGTCATTGGGTTAGTCAGCGCTGGCATCGGGATTACATTTGTACCTTCCTCAGCTAAAAAGTTATTTAACTTGGATGTGACTTATCGAACAATAGATAAAATACAGCTGAATGCCGAATGGGTTATCGCCTATCGCAAAGACAATCAAAATCCGCTTTTAAAGCAATTTATTAATATTTCAAATTGTCAGCAGTTAAGAACTAAAGAGAGTGATGCAAGTACCTGAAATGATACTTGCGAACTCTTTTTTCTTTTGGGATTCTCATGGAATTTTAATTAATATAATATAATCGCTTAGTACAACTTCTTATCGGTATACGTATACATACAGTACAAATAGTTGGCAAGGATACTAGTAAGCGCATGACAATCGTTTGATGTTAAGAATGATAGATAGAGAGGTGACATATATTACACAGTTCACGAGTATATTAACATTGCTCGCTTTTTTCATAACAATGCTTTTTATTTTCTGGAGACCGAAAGGGTTAAATGAAGCTATCCCCGCAACAATAGGCGCTTTCATGGTGATATTATGCGGAAGTGTGTCATTGACAGACTTAGGAGAAATAGGATCAAAAGTCACAGGTGCATCGGTCACAATTCTTGCCACTATGATCATGGCCATTGCATTGGAAAGTTTCGGGTTCTTTTATTGGGTGGCCGCCAAGCTGCTCCAACAATCCAGGGGATCAGGCATCAAGCTTTTTTGGTTAACCAATTCACTTTGCTTTTTAATGACCATTTTCCTAAATAATGATGGGAGCGTTTTGATCACAACCCCCATCCTTTTGCTGGTTTTAAAATATTTAGGTTTGAAAAAACATCAAAAAACCCCTTATTTAATAAGCGGCGTTTTAATAGCTACAGCCTCCAGCGCACCGATTGGCGTAAGTAATATTGTAAATTTAATTTCTCTCAAAATGATTGGCATGGATCTATATCTGCACACTGCCATGATGTTTGTCCCTAGTATGATGGGACTCCTTTTTATGGCTTGTCTACTGTTTATTTTCTTTTATAAACGTCTTCCTAAAAGCCTGCCGGATATACCGAACCATTTTCAGTCTCTGCAACATAGAAGGTACCATCCCCTTCATTCGCCATCAGCTCCATTACCAAAACGAAATCAAACAAAAATAATGTTATTTGTACTCGCATTTGTTTTTCTCGTCAGAATCAGCTTATTTGCCGCGTCATATACCGGTATCTCCGTTCCTCTTGTCGCTGTCATCGGATCGATTATCCTTTTGGCCTGGAGATGGGTTTATTTCAAAACCTCTCCTAAAGACTTGTTATACAAATCACCTTGGCACATTTTTATTTTCGCTTTTACTATGTATGTCCTCATTTATGGGCTGCACAATATTGGATTTACTGAATTACTTGTCAATTATTTTGAACCAATGGTTTCTGGAAGCCTCTCCTACGCTACTTTCGTATCAGGTATCTCTACCTCTGTTTTTTCGAATCTATTCAACAACCATCCGGCTTTAATGATCAGTACTTTTACTTTAACGGAAATGAGCCTGAATCCTTCAACAGCAAAAATCATCTACTTGGCAAATATTATTGGGAGTGATATTGGTTCCTTATTATTACCTATAGGAACATTAGCAACACTTATTTGGATGCATATATTAAAACAGCATGATGAAAGTATTTCCTGGGGCGAATATTTAAAAACGACCATATTAATCATTCCGCTGACTGTTCTTTTTACGCTGACATGTTTATATTTTTGGATCAGTTGGTTATTTCTTTAGCAGAGTATGATGAAACAAAAAACTGCCTTCTGCTATTCGAGGGCAGTTTATTTTCAGTATAGGCTGCGCTAGGGGAGATGCATTGTCTTTAGGTGATTTAACTTCCAAATGATTGACTCTCCGCTTGCGTTAATAAGCTCAATGATATTATTAGACACATCTTTTAATAGACCGACTTTCTCTGGCACTTCCCCCATATCAAATATAACCAATTGGCCAACATATTTTTTGATCTGCTCCTCGAAATTACGCACAAGTGAAACACTGGAAGGAACGACGGGCAATTGAGAGTTATCAAGAGTGTACGGCGTTTGTTCTGTTGAATAAGGGGTAAACCATTTTAAGTGATGCATAGATATGAAAAGTGTTTTAAATACAGGTGAAAAAAATACAATATAATCATTTAAAACACTTGTAACATATCCATGTATTGACCGATCCCCCGTTACATAAATTTCAATAAATTTGCCTTTCACCTTGTTTAATGTGTTTCTATAAGAAAAACTATTATTTTCCGCCTGCATCATTGTATCTTCCAGATCTATTAAAATTGGTTTCTCAGTATTCGTATTTATTGCTTTGTTCATTTGATGAAGATGCAGCAAGGGAATATAAAGATAATTGCAGCCATCAAATATAACAAAAATATCCTGTCCAATATCTATAAGTGTGCCAACAAATCTTGTATCTCCTGAAATGACAACCTCAACATCTGTGTCAAGAAATTGATTCAAACCTTTCACCATTCTCCCCCTTTAATTGAATGAAAAAGGGCATCACTTTATCTGATGCACCTTCATTATCTATTAAAATTTGCGCTTCCAATGATAGTCTATTGTTTTAACAATCGTTTCATAGCTATAATCTTCCTTTTGGCTTCCGGTACGATGAAAATCAGAAGATCTTGATGACCGATATGATTTGGACGAACTTTTGGTGTCTGATGAACGATCATATGTTGATGATTGATAATCTGAAGATCTTGGTGACCGATATGATTTAGACGAACTTTTGGCGTCTGATGAACAATCATATGTTGACGATTGATAATCTGAAGATCTTGGTGACCGATATGATTTGGAAGAACTTTTGGAATCTGATGAACGATCATATGTTGACGATTGATAATCTGAAGATCTTGGTGACCGATATGATTTGGAAGAACTTTTGGAATCTGATGAACGATTATATGTTGACGATTGATAGTCTGAAGATCTTGGTGACCGATATGATTTGGACGAACTTTTGGAATCTGATGAATGATCATATGTTGACGATTGATAATCTGAAGATCTTGGTGACCGATATGATTTGGACGAACTTGATGAGCTATATGATGTTGAAGAGGTTAACGAACTGCTGTCCCCCTCTTCTTCGTGTTTTTGTTTTTGGTCTATATCATTTTTGCTTTCTTCTTTATCATCATGTTCTTTCTTTTGATCACCTTTTTTGTAAGAGCCTTTTGGGCCTAAGCTGATGCTCTTGATATGAAAAGGATATATCCGAAGCACTTCTTGATTTTTCACTAAAGTATAATGACCATCCGCATTATCTACGAGGATCCCTTCAATTGCTTCTGGTCCTCCTCGATTAATCGAAACCCATTTATGAGTTAAGCTCTTAAAAACTTCGTTTAAATGATCAGCTTCCAAGACACCTGGCGTATGTCCTTCTTTATTTACAGCGTCCTCATGTTTACTTATGCTTTTGATGTGATGAATATTAAAATAAACTACGCCATCCTCATTTGTGTCTAACACAGCGAAATCATCTCCTAGCCATACCAAACTTCCTTTTTTAGATTCCGGACCGCCTTGATTTAATTGCACTGATTGGTTCATTAACTGTCCGATTAAGCTGTGAAAATCATCAGCATCAGCCATTTCTGCCGTCTCAATTGTTGTTGTGCTATTATTGGTATCCTCTGTAATACTTTTGACATGATCCAATTGATAATAAATGGTTTTTTTTTCAGTTTGTAAGGCGATATAATCTGATTTTACAGCTACCAATTTTCCTTTTTTAGATTCCGGACCTCCTCGATATACAGTAACAATTTTATCTTGCATTGAATGCAAAAAATTATAGTAAGATATATCATGATTTGAATGATTTTTCATTCTCCTCTTGCTCATTCATTACCCTCCTAGTCATTTATACATAGATGATAAATATATTGCATATATACGTGTCACAGTTATTTCTTGAACTAATTGAATAGCCTAATTGTCTGATTTTCAGCGAATACCTATAATCATGCATTCACAAAATACTTAAATTGCTTTTAATGTATTGTGAACGATTGTTAATATACTCAAAAATCACTTCCGGCTCACGGTCAAAACGTTCAATATCACTCTTTTTATATGGGTCCATCAGGACAAACGGCCTGATTTGATCATAAAGCGCCAATATTTTTGGTTTCATATATTCAATGGTAAAGAGAGATTGGAGCGTTTTTTCTAACAGATGCTTGTAGGACCTGCGAAAATCGGGTTCATCCAAAATGCGAGCGGTTAATGTATTAAACCCTTGAATTCTTACATAATCTGCAGCCATCCGCTCTCCATGGATATCCCTGCCCCAAGTCGCATCATAGTCCCAAGGAATCACTTCAAATAATCCGGTTTCCCCGCTTCTGTACAAAGCGTAATTATGGACAAACCCATCATAGTTTGAGGTGAACACAATGCCGGCCAGCCAGCGCAAATACTTATCGATATTCACATGCTTTGTCACTTCTGATTTAAATTGAGCTTTAGGGACAGTATTAATTTTAAAAATCATATCCTGTAAGTAAAAATCATCTTCCTCGGTCCCTGTCTTCTTTTCATACCCATGCTCAAGCGACGTCTTCGTTTCTCTCTCCAAATCACTTACGAGAGAAAAATTAGCATCATCGTCAACCGCGTAAAAAATGGCTCCGTCCGCCAGCTTCCTTTTCGCTAAATAATATTCATCGACGGATTCAAGCTCTAGATACACTCCTTCATTCTTCCCATTTACCTTTAAAAACACAAATTCTGCCTTCGGAGACAGCGTCCCAAGCTCTGAGAAAAAATCGAGAGACAATTTGTTTCTCATCATGGAAGGATCTTTATATTCCGCATTCAAGTGAACCTCGCGGGCGCCGCGAAATGTTTTCGGCTGATAAAAGGAAATATGGTATGACTTCTTTTTGAAATCTCTAATATGAGATCCGCGATAAGCGATGTCGATATCAAATCTTTTCTGATTCACTTTCAGCACAGCCGGAACCGGTTCATCATCCCATATATCCTTTTTTAATTCCCGTAAGTCTTTTGGATGAATAAACAGCTGATACAGAGGCAAATTTGATTGATTCTTCATCCGTAGTCCCCCTTCAAAATTAGGCTTTTATTTTTGTGAGATCTCAGCGGAACACTTATACACTTTTTACAATCGTGCGTACTATGTGTGTAGTAAGGATCTTCATCCTTAAACCAATTACAAAAAGGAGGATTTCAATTGGGCCACTATTCCCATTCTGATATCAAAGAAGCGGTGAAATCCGCAAAAAAAGAAGGTTTAAAAACTTATTTATACCAAGAGCCTCGTGGAAAAAAACGCAGCCATAAGAAGTCTTACCGCTCACACAAGAAATCTCGCAGCCATAAAAAATCTTACTGTTCTCACAAGAAATCTCGCAGCCATAAAAAATCTTACTGTTCTCACAAGAAATCTCGCAGCCATAAAAAATCTTACTGTTCTCACAAGAAATCTCGCAGCCACAAAAAATCATACCGTTCTTACAAAAAGTCTCGCAGCTACAAGAAATCGTTCTGTTCTCGCAAAAAATCACGCAGCTACAAAAAGTCTTACTGCTCTCACAAGAAAAGATCACGCAGCTACAAAAAGTCTTACTGCTCTCACAAGAAAAGATCACGCAGCTACAAAAAATCGTTCTGTTCTCATAAGAAAAGATCACGCAGCTACAAAAAATCGTTCTGTTCTCATAAGAAGAGATCTCACAAAAAACACGGCAAAAAATTTCAGCACCGCAAAAAAGATGATTACGACAGCAAAAAAGAATTCTGGAAAGACGGCAATTGCTGGGTAGTCAAAAAGAAATATAAATAATACAAAACTGTCATAGGCTCCGGCATACGTACGGTAGCCTATTTTCTAATTCCCCTATATCAGTTATATGTCATGACATAGCATATGCAACCCGCATTATTTGGTTTCTTTGAATGAATTTCGTTATACTCATGGTATCCTTACAATAAAGGCGGTGTTGTTATGTACATATTTCAAGCAGAAGAGCTTAGTTCCAAGGACACGTATAAGCTGCTGTCAGGAGCCGTTATTCCGCGCCCGATCGCATTTGTTACAACACTTTCTTCAAGCGGGACAATCAATGCGGCGCCTTTCAGTTTCTATAACGTGGTCAGCTCAGACCCTCCGCTACTCAGTATTTCTGTTAACCGATCAGAAGGACGGCAAAAAGATACAGCCAGAAACGCGATAGAAAACGGTGAATTTGTCGTCCATGTCAGTGATGAAGCTATCATTGAAGACATCAATGAAACGGCGGCAAGTTTAGGGCCGGATGAAAGTGAAATGACACGCACCTCTCTCCATTCTGTAGAGAGCACAGCTGTCTCGGTGCCTGGCATTCAAGAAGCCCGCGTTCGTTTTGAATGCAAACTCGAACGGCATATCACATTCGACAATGATCATGGTGTAACCACGGCTGATCTGCTTATTGGCAGAGTTGTCTGTTTTCACCTCGATGAGAAGGTGTATGACGCAGATAAAGGGTATATTTTGACGGACGAATTAAAGCCTGCTTCCAGATTAGCCGGAAACCATTATGCAAAGCTCGGTGAAGAATTTACATTGATTCGTCCGGGTTCATAAAAGGACTATTTATATAGAAGAAACTAGTCAAAAAGACACCGTCATTAAAAGCCGGCACAGCATGTGCCTGGCTTTTTTTGTGTGAAGGAATGATATTTGCACAAATCGTTTGCACTGATTTGGTCTTATAAATTCAGATGTTGCCCATTACAATTAAAATAAGCCCGCACGAAGTGAAGGACGGCAGACTGATATCACCTGCACATAAGGAGCTGATGGGCATGCTTTTAGACCAAAGAAGATCAGCCATACTTCACCAGGTTCTCAACACAAAAAGCTATGTTACTTGCGGCGAATTAACGGAGCAATTAAACATTTCAAGGAGAACGCTGTATTATGACATTGAAAAAATTAACGGCTGGCTGAAAGAGACAGGACTGACACCGATCAAAATAAGGCGTTCAGCAGGATTTTATTTAGAAGAACAAACGAAAAAAATGCTGACATCAGAAATGAAAACGCTGACAAATTCAAGATATGAATTTTCTCCTTCAGAGCGACAGGCAAGAGTGATCCTACGTATCTTAACGAGAAACAGACGGTTGCTTCTGCAAAACTTCATTGACGAAAATCACGTTAGCCGCAACACCGCCATTCAGGATTTGAAGCATATTCGCGAAAAGCTGAAGACATTCGGTATCATTCTTTGCTTTACCAAAGAAAAGGGTTATTTTTTCTCAGGATTAGAGCAGCAAAAGCGAAAAATGCTGGCTGAATATGCAAATCAGCTCATGCAAAAGAGCAGCAGCACTGCGGCGGTTACAGATCTTTGCCCCGATCCAGCTGCTTGTGAGCAGCAAATCCAAATCATGCGCTCTATGCTGCTGACGTTCGAAAAACTTCTTCACATGAAATTTGCTGATCATGTTCTCGCGGGCTTAAGTGTGCACTTTACGTTATTTCTGATCAGAATACAGGCGGGAAAAGAAATCACTTTAGAACAAGAAGAGCAATACGCCATCAGGCAAACGAAGGAATATGAAGCGGCCGTTCGAGCGGTGGAAGCTGCGGAACTGCCGGAAAAAGCCTTTATTTCTGATCAAGAAATGTGCTACTTCACGATCCATTTGCTAGGGGCTAAAATCAGTCAGTTCCCCGCTTCAAGTCTCATTGCAGGTGTGTTGGGTGCGGTACATGATATTGCGGACAGAATGATTGTCGATTTCCAGCGTTACGCCTGCGTGCTTTTTCAGGACCCGGAAAATCTAAAAAAACATCTGGTGCTTCATTTGAAATCAGCTTATTACAGGATTAAATATGATATCACCCCTCATGAGAGTGAGATAGCTGCCTCCATCAAAACGAAATACAGTGATATTTTCTGCTTAACGAAAAAAGTCGTTCATCACCTTCAAAAAGAATTAAGAAAGCCTGTCAGCAGTGAAGAAACAGCATTTATCGCCATGCATTTCGGAGGCTGGATGAAACGCGAAGGGGTCGCGCCCTCACTCAGAAAAACAGCGGTTATTGTCTGTCCGGGCGGCATCGGCACATCAAAAATTTTGCAGAGCCAAATTGAAGATCTTCTGCCGAATGTCGATATTTTGGAAACCGTGTCAAGCCGTGTCTATGAAACAATGACGCTTGAAACGGATGTCCTGATCTCTACCGTTCCACTCCCAGACAGAGGGGTACCTGTGCTCATCGTCAATCCCATACTGAACAGCAAGGAAAAGATCAGCCTGCTGAAAAAAGTAGATGCACTCTCAAACAGCGCTGCCCATTTCCATCCAAGTGTTCATGACATCATGAGCATCATCGAAAAACACGCAGAAGGCATTCATAAAACAGAGCTGATGCGCGAACTGACCGAGTATTTAGGACAGCCGCACAAACATGAAAAGGAGGCGAACCGCAAACCAATGCTTGCTGAATTAATGACACCTAACCATATAACGATGGCCGACTCTGCCCCCGGTTGGGAAGATGCTGTCCGCATGGCGGCAAAGCCGCTATTGGATGACGGGTCTGTTACCCCGCAATACGTCGATGCCATGATTGCCACGATTCAGACACTGGGCTCATATATCGTCATTACGCCGAATGTCGCCATCCCGCACGCAAGGCCTGAAGACGGTGTGAATCAAATCGGTATGAGCTTTCTGAGACTGAAACAAGCCGTTTCCTTTTCAGAGAAGCCCGAGCATTCAGTCCAGCTAATTATCGTGCTCGCGGCAATCGACAATGACACCCATTTGAAAGCCCTCTCCCAGCTCACGAATATGCTGGGTGATCCGGAAAACATTCAATTGCTGATTAACGCTCAATCGGCGGAAGATGTGCTGCCAATGATTCAAAAATACTCACATTAGGAGTGATTCAAGTGAAAAAAATCTTAATTGTTTGCGGAAATGGACTCGGATCGAGCTTTATTGTTGAAATGAATGTAAAAAAAATCATTGATGAACTGAACATCAGCGCTGATGTGACACATACAGACCTCACCTCAAGCAAAACAGAGCAAGCGGATCTGTATTTAGGATCAGCCGATATTGTGTCAGGCCTTGACGATGGAACGCGTAACGTGGTCGGACTCAAAAACCTGCTGGACCAGAAAGAAATCAAAGAAGCCATCCTTTCCAACTTGTAACACAAAAAAACATAGACGACGGGGGTGCATCTGATGCTTGATTTTTTGATAAACGATTTCCTGGGAACTCCTGCTATCTTAATTGGACTTTTTGCCTTAGCCGGTTTGCTTCTGCAAAAGAAAAATGCTGCGGATACCGTATCGGGCACACTGAAAACGGCCATGGGATTTGTCATCCTCAGTGCCGGGGCGGCGATTGTCTCAGATTCACTTGCGGTATTCGGCAGCATGTTCGAAAAAGCATTTCACATTAAAGGCGTCGTACCCAATACAGATGCAATCTCAGCCATTGCTCAAAAAACGTTTGGTACAGAGACGGCACTCATTATGATCTTCGGAATGATTGTTAACATATTGCTGGCGCGTCTAACGCCATTTAAATATATTTTCTTAACCGGCCATCATATTCTCTACATGGCTTCATTGATTTCGGCCGTGCTGATTACCGGCGGCATCAGCGGTGTTCCTCTCATTGCTGCGGGCGCCATTATTCTTGGGGGGCTGATGGTGCTGTCACCCGCCATCCTTCAGCCGTATACAAAAAAAATTACAGGCAGCGATGATCTTGCTCTCGGCCATTTCGGTTCTGCCGGCTATTTTATTGCTGGATTCATCGGCAAACATGCGGGCAATCCATCTCATTCCACTGAGGATATCAAAGTTCCGAAATCATTAGGATTTCTGCGGGATACGTCAGTCTCCATTTCTTTAACGATGGCACTCCTTTTCTTTATTGTCGCTCCTTTCGCCGGAAAGGACTATATTGAAGCATCGTTGAGCGGCGGAAGCCATTTTCTCGTTTATTCCTTTATGCAGGCCATTACGTTCGCTGCTGGGGTATATGTCATCTTGGCGGGGGTTCGGATGGTAATCGCGGAAATTGTCCCTGCTTTTAGAGGCATCGCAGAAAAGCTAGTGAAAGGCGCCAAACCCGCTCTTGACTGTCCGACGGTTTTTCCTTTTGCGCCCAACGCTGTGATTATCGGGTTTTTATCCAGCTTCCTGGCGGGTATTGTATCCATTTTTCTTCTTCCGGTCTTCGGTCTCAGCGTTATTGTCCCGGGACTTGTACCGCATTTCTTTACAGGAGCGGCGGCGGGAGTTTACGGAAATGCGACCGGCGGCGTGCGGGGTGCTGTACTCGGTGCGTTTGCCAATGGGATTCTCATTTCTTTTCTGCCTGCGTTTCTTCTGCCGGTTCTTGGCTCGCTCGGATTTGAAGGCACAACTTACGGTGATTCGGACTTTGGCATTATCGGGATTCTTCTTGGCTGGATCATACAATTATGTACTTAAAGTGAGGGATGCTGCGTCATGAAACATTTATTTTCACCTTCTCTGATGTGTATGGATTTAACAAAATTCAACGAGCAGATCACTATTCTAAACAGCCGTGCCGATATGTATCATATTGACATTATGGACGGCCATTTCGTCAAAAACATTACCCTGTCCCCATTTTTCATCAGCCAGCTCAGAACAGTGACAGCTCTCCCGATTGATGCCCACCTGATGGTTGAGAAGCCGGAGAATTTTATCGATATGACAGCAGAGGCCGGCGCTGATTACATTAGCGTGCACGCCGAAACGATTAACCGGGCGGCGTTTCGGCTGATACACAAAATCAAAGATCATGGCGCAAAGGTCGGGATTGTATTGAACCCGGCCACTCCGCTAGAGTGGATCAGCCCTTATGTGCATTTGATTGATAAACTGACGATTATGACCGTTGATCCAGGTTTTGCCGGGCAGCCGTTTATCGCAGAAATGACGGAAAAAATCCGGGCGGCCAGAGAATGGAGAGAAACAAATCATTATACGTATGCCATTGAAGTTGACGGCTCCTGTAATGAAAAAACCTTCCGCACGCTTGCAGAGGCTGGGAATGACATTTTTATCATCGGCAATTCAGGCCTCTTTGACCTCGATGAAAACACAGAAATCGCATGGAATAAAATGAAAACCATTTTCCAGCAGCAGACACACCCTATAAAAATGCAACACCCGGAGTAATCCCCCCGGGTGTTTTTCTATGAAACATTTTCTCTCCCACAAACGTATAAAGAGATGAGTTTAGGAGGGATTGGTATGACAGGCACTCATTTTTTAATTTTAATACTGATCGCAGCTGCTTTCAGTACATCATTTTATATTTTCGCCAGTAAACGCGGCATTCCCAAACCCCGTTGGTGGTATAAACCGGTGAACAGTATTCAAGGTGTGCTGGAAATCGTTCTGCTTATTTTACTGGGATTTTCTCTTTTGCGTTATCCGCCAGAGTATATGCTCATTTTATATCTTTTCGTCATTAATGGTTTACGTGCTCTTATGGAATGGAAATATGAGCGTGAAGAAAAACAATATGTACACTCATTATTTGGTGCGGCACTGTCTCTGGTCATTTTTATTTATATGAGTATGTTCTTCTTCTTCGTATCTTAAATCCCAACAGCCGCCCCATCCCCCCTTGGGTCGGCTCCTCCTTGGAGAAAGCCCTCCTCATCCACTGCGATTGCTGCGGCGTGGCCCATCAGCGGGTCATAATCACTGACTGTCTCCACGAGATGGCCGCTTTCTTTTAGCATTTCGACCGTCTTCTCTGCAATTCTGTTCTCAACTCTGAGACCTTCATAATCCTCGCCCCACGTTCTGCCCCATACCCAGCGCGGCTCGCTAATTGCCTGCTGTGGATGCATTCCATAGTCCAGCATCCGGGTGATGATTGCCGTCTGAGTCTGCGGCTGGCCTTCGCCCCCTTGCGTGCCGTACAGAATCTTCGGTTCCCCATTCTTACAGACCATAGCCGGCATCAGCGTATGGAAGCTGCGCTTTCTCGGCTCAAGTGTATTGACATGGTTTTCATCCAATGAGAAAAATGAGCCGCGATTTTGCATGAGAATGCCTGTATCGCCAGCAGTAACAGCCGAGCCAAATTCAAAGTACAGGCTTTGAATGAACGACACCGCGTTGCCATCCGAATCCATCACCGCCGCATAGGCGGTATCACTGCCTACCGGTCTGCTTTCCACCGGTTCAGCTATATAACCAATTTCTTCCGCCAGCTGCTTGGCATAGCTTTTGTCCAAGAGGCTTTCCAGCGGAATATCAGCAAACGCCGAATCAGTCAGAACGGCATTCCGATCTAGAAAACTCTTTTTCAGTGCCTCCACGAGCACATGATAATAGGTAAATGAACCATGTTCAATTTGGCTGAAATCATAGTTTTCCAGAATGTTCAGCGTCATTAAACCCGTAAAACCTTGGGAATTCGGCGGCGCCTGGTACACAATGTACCCCCGGTAATCACAGGATACAGGCTCCATCCACTCACCCTTGTGTGCTGTAAAATCATCAAGTGTCATATAGCTGCCATTATGCTGTAAATACGAGACAATCCGCTGTGCGATATCACCTTCATAAAACGCGCTTCTTCCTTTTTCAGCAATCATTTTCAGGCTGTTCGCAAGCTCTTTTTGCACAAACCGTTCGCCGGGGACCGGTGCTTTGCCGTTTTTCGTGAAGATATCAGCGGTGTAAGGTGTTGACGCCAGCAATTCAAGATTCGTCGCTGTATGCCGGCACTGATCTGCAGATACAGGAAAACCATTTTCAGCATAATGGAGTGCAGGCTCCAATACATCAGAAAGCGACATCCGTCCGTATGTCTTCAGCACGGCATCCCAGCTATCGACCATTCCCGGTACGGTAATTGCGCTGTCGATCCCCCGCAGCGGAATCTCATTTTTCCCCTTATACACGTCTCTCGTCACATTTTTTCCTGAACGGCCGCTGCCATTGTACACTCTTACCGCCTTTGTTTTTTGATGAAAGGTCAGCCAAAAGGAATCTCCTCCAAGCCCCGTCATATGCGGATAGACAACCGCCAGACAAGCGCTCACGGCGACAGCGGCGTCAAATGCGTTTCCTCCCTTCTCCAGAATGCGGTTTCCCGCTTGTGATGCGAGGTAATGCGGACTGACGACCATTTGCTTAGTGCCGATAATAGATCTGTTCATCACAAGTCCCCTTTGCAAGAGATTTTCTTCATTATAGAGACCCTGTTTTTTCGCATCTACTGATCCGGAAGAAAAGCTGACGAACTTTATCCTTTTCGTAAACATAAAAATATTTTTATATTCATTGCGAAAATAAATATAAATTTTCTCTTACGAAATGAAACTTATATGATAAAATATTGACTAAAAGTCAAACGAAAGCAGGTGCAACAAATGGGCAATGAATATCAAATTCCTAACCTTGTTCTTGATGAGATAGACAAACAGATTCTTACCATTTTGCATGAGGAAGGGAGGATTTCTTATACGGATCTTGGCAAAAGAGTTGAATTATCACGTGTTGCGGTTCAATCACGCATTAATCAGCTGATTGAAGCAGGTGTTATTGAAAAATTCACAGCCGTGATCAATCCAGCTAAAATCGGCATTCATGTATCCGTGTTTTTTAATGTGGAGGTAGAGCCGCAATTCCTAGAAGAAGTCGCCCTAAAGCTTGAAGAAGAACCTGCGGTCACCAGCCTTTATCACATGACTGGTCCGAGCAAGCTTCACATGCACGGGATCTTCGCGGATGATCAGGAAATGGAAGAGTTTTTAACGAAACGGCTGTATCCGCTTCAGGGCGTCGTCAGCGTTGATTGCCAAATGCTGATCAAACGGTACAAAAGCCGTATGGGAATGAAGCTGTAAAGGAGAGAAACTGATGAAAAACCATCCTTATCGGGATATGACCGCCGCAATGGTGCGCACCGGAATCTTAGGCTTCGGGGGCGGGCCATCGGTGATTCCGCTGATCCGCCATGAAGCGGTGAATAAGTATAAATGGATAGATGATGATGAATTTGGAGAAATATTAGCCATCGCCAATGCACTCCCCGGACCGATCGCTACCAAGATGGCGGCGTATCTGGGATTCAAACTAAAAGGCACGCTAGGCGCGATTGTTGCCACTCTGGCCCACATTCTGCCTACATGCCTTGCAATGGTTGCCTTATTTGCGGCTGTAAACGTCTTAAGCCACTCGGCAGTTGTTGCCGGCATGATTGGCGCAGTAACGCCAGTTATCGCCATAATGCTCGGTATCATGGCATACGAGTTTGGGCAAAAAGCGCTCAAAGGATTTGGCTGGGTCACCGGAATCCTGTTTTTTATCATTGCTTTTATCGGACTGCAATTGTTACAGATCAACCCCGGTATCGTCATTATCATTTTCTTAGCATACGGGGCATTTCATTTTAAACTGAAAGACAAAATGACGAATAAACAATCAAAAGATAAAGGAATGTCCGCCTCATGATCATTATGTTTTTATTCACAGCATTTTTTATCGCAAACGTTCTGGGATATGGCGGCGGCCCAGCCTCTATCCCGCTGATGTTTGAAGAAGTCGTAAACAGATACGGCTGGCTGTCAAACGACCAATTCTCTAACATGCTCGCACTTGCGAATGCATTGCCGGGCCCGATTGCAACCAAAATCGCCGCTTATGTCGGCTACAGCGCAGGCGGCTGGCCCGGCTTTCTGATTGCGCTGATCGCAACTGTTGTACCGTCCGCATTCGCGCTGATCGTCCTGCTGCGCATCATTCAGCGCTTTCGCCAATCACCTGTGATCAAAGGCATGACGCTGTCTGTTCAGCCTGTTATCGCTGTCATGATGCTCATTCTCACTTGGCAAATCGGCGCAGACGGCATCAAAGCCATCGGCTGGATTCAATCCTTAGTGATTGCGGGCATTTCCCTCCTTTGCATGACAAAATTCAAACTGCATCCGGCTTTCCTGATTATCGCGGCATTTTTATATGGGGGGCTAGTAGTTCCTCATTTATAGAAAAAGCACCCTCAAAGGGTGCTTTTTATTTTGGGCCAGAAATGCCATTTGTCATATAAATTGTTTCTTTGCCTGCATCATTTTTGATCACGTTTTTGATTTGCAGCGCGTTTCCTGACATTCTGGCAAATTGCTTATCTTGAGGCGAGTTTGTTTTGACGTGTATCCTTTCCTCAGACCGCGGCATTTTCCAAGATAAAAAGAATCCTAGAATAAGCATCCCAACAATGACGGACAACAGCAGCTTCACACGGCATCACTTCTTCTCAATAGTCTGCCCGCAGCTTCTATCGCCTGCTGATCAAATATAATATCGCCGGGACGATTGCCCTCTCCCAGCACATAGCCTTCAAATGACATTCCCATAAAATCAAAAATGTGACCAAACTGTTCTATCAGCGGCAGCCCCTTTATCTTAGGATTGTCTCCTCCGACTGCTATCACATATGCCTGTTTTGCTGACATTTGCTCTTTAAAATCAGGAAATCGTGGATCTCTCATCGTCTGTGACCAGCGATCAATGAATAGCTTTAACGTTCCTGACATGCCGAACCAATAAATGGGGGTGGCAAAAATGAGAATGTCACAAGGCAAAATCCGTTCAACGATAGAATCATAGTCATCCACCACCGGCCGAAAGCCATTTGAATCATGACGAAAATCCTCTATTGGCTGAATGCGATATTCTCGTAAATGAATGGATTCCGCCGCTAATCCTTGAACAGCTTTCTCCGTAAGAATGTCTGTATTTCCCCCGGTCCGTGTCCCTCCGTTAATAACCGCTATTTTCATCAGTCATCGGCTCCTTTTGTTTACGAATGATTTTCTTTATCATATAATGAACAAATCAATCAATACAGATGATTATTCCGATTGAATCAATCGATAAAACCGATTTAGAAAGGACGACGGCCGATGGAACTGAAGCAGCTGATTACCTTTATCACGGCGGCAGAACACGTCAATTTCACCCTCACCGCCAAGATGCTCAATTATGCGCAATCAAGTGTTACATCTCAAATCAAATCACTTGAAGAAGAAATCGGAACCCCCTTATTTGAACGGCTCGGCAAACGGCTCGTACTGACCGAAGCCGGCAAAACATTCAAGTCCTACGCAGAGAAAATTATCTCCTTAACTGAGGAAGCGAAAATGGCGTCAAACCAAGTGATTGAAACAACGGGAACCTTAAGAATCGGAGCGACAGAAAGCCAGTGCACATATCGCCTTCCCCCTATCATAAAAGAATTTAAACAGGCTTTTCCTCAAGTAAAGCTCATATTCAAACCGTATATTTCCAACGAACAAGCGAAAGAACAGCTCTTACAGGGCCAGCTTGATATTACCTTCATTTTGGATGTGAACCGGACGGAAGACGCACTGCACGTTGAATCTCTGATTCAGGATGAGATCAAAATGGTAGCCGCCAATGACCATCCTTTTCCAGAAGACTCACCAGTAACATTGAAGGATCTTCAAAACGAAACCCTTCTCCTGACAGAGGACGGCTGCTCATACCGCACGCTCTTTGAGGAAGCCTTACATGACGCCGGTGTCTACCCTAACAAATTAGAATTTGTCAGCATAGAAGCCATCAAACAATGCGTGATGGCCGGACTTGGAATTGGACTATTGCCTCAAATGACAGTAAAAGACGATATTGCCGAAGGTCGGATGAAAGAATTCAACTGGCAAAGCGACTGCCCCGTTTTTACTCAACTAGCATGGCATAAGGACAAGTGGATGTCTGCACCATTAAAGGCTTTTATCGATTTGACGCGGAATACATTCAAATAAACCTCTCTGCAAGGACGACAAGGTTTTTGATAAAGCAGGAAAGCACACAGCATACAAAAAACACTTGATGGCTTAGAGCCCCAAGTGTTACCCGTGATTTTTCTGATAAATCGTTCGCAAGACATGTGTTTCAAGGTCAGCCAGGCGGACAGGGATCGGCAGTCTGCTTTCATGACTGATCATGCTCATCGTAATTTGATAGCTGCTTTCTAAATCAATGTTATTTCCGCAAGACAAGAAAATAGGCTTCACGTCCCGCCGCGTCCGCAGCGCCCGGCCATATACCTCGCCGTCAATGATAATATCTGTGTATGAACCGACTTTATTTTCAGGCATTACGAAATCACAGCCTTTGATTTTGAGATATGTTTTCGCAATCCCAATTGTCGGTTTATTGAGAAAAAAAGCCGCATGGGTGGCAACGCCCATATGGTTGTAATGCAGATACCCGTTGCCATCAAACAAAAACACATCCGGTTCTGTCTCCAGCTTTTTGGCCGCCTCGATGATCAGCGGCAGCTCACGAAAAGCAAGAAAACCAGACACATACGGCACGCTGATTTTCCCCATGCTGTGCACTTTTTCAATGACTTCTTTTGTATCAGCGTCAATGACGATGATACTGCACACTCCGTATGGTTCTCCGTCCTGTTCCCAATAGGCAAGGTCAACGCCTGCGCAGGTTTTGATGGAGTCTGGGGTGATGGAGGGTGATAGGTTGATTTTATGTATAAGGGATTGTTGTGTTTGAACAAAATCCGATTCATCTTTTAGATGAAAATCGTGAATTTGATGTACTTTCATTTCACTAGCTTTCCTCTCTTTACTTTCTAAAATGTTTCTTATGACTTTGAATCTATTTTCAAGGCGATATAACTTCCATTAGGATAATCTCCATACCATCCACATGGAAAAGATCCCACTTTATAAATTTCAAAAAGCTTTTCAAAAAAATTGTGTGTGTTCCCATTTACCGCTCTATTGATTGCACAATTATTCAGGTCTGCTACAACATCTCCAAAAAAAATATTAAATTCAGCCGAAACCCTTCTGACATTTACAGAAAAAACTTCTAGTAATACGTCTAAGTCTTGTGGTTTTTGATCATCGTTTAATTCGTAAATTTCGCCCCATACTTCACTCATTTCATTTTCTTTTATATCTTTCCACGTATATTCATCTTCACCAAATACTTCTTCATATGCATGGTATTTAGCTTTTTCTTTGTCATTAATTATTTTAGTGAAATCACAGATATCATTTGATGTTCTAGGTTTAAACATTTTTGAAAAATCAATAACTTCTTCTACTAAATGATAATTCCGAAGTTTCATTACTTATTATACGACCTTCCATGAAAGATTAACTGTAACTCATACTTCCTATTTCTACTATACTTCACTTGTTAAATGTGCTTTCATCATTCTAAAAAACCTATCTATGACAACAAGGTAAGGTTAAACTATAGCAATTCTAATGCTTCAGTAAACAAGGCATCTCCTCATGTTATCTTCTGTTGAAAGGCAAGTATTACTGCCTGCAGATTGGTATTCATTTTTCATTTCTCTCATAAAAATATGATCCAATTGTGCAATTAATTCTTTAAGCTCCGTACACATAATATCTTCTAATGGATTTTCCCAATCTTCGTTTTTTATAAGTTCAATGCCATAATTACCGGTTGGATCCCCTTCTGGGTACCACCCTACATCAAGCAACAAGTTTTTAGCCTTATGAGAAATTTGCAGGAGATCCTGATTAAAGTCAAATAACCAAGCATCATCACTTGCCTCTAATGTTTTAGGGTCAGTATCTTTTAATGTAATATAATCGACAGTCCAACCAGCCGGTATCTTTAGCCTTAAGAAATCGGGAACCTGTTGGGTTAGCGGCTGCAAATCTTCTAAAACCCCGCTTCCCACACTCCAGATTTGATATTCTAATTCTTCTAATACATGTTCTATTTTATCAAAAGATTCTACGTCATAAATCTTATCTATTTTTAAGCCAACCACTTTAATATGGTATTGATCATCTTGATATAGTACCTTAATAATGGCATTATGTTTTTCATTTTGCAGTATTAGTAGTTCATATTCTTCTACCGTTCTTTTTTCTGAGTTTAAATTGTTCAGTACTACATACCAGCCATCACAGATTTTTAATGGCTGCAATTGAGAAATATGATCTCTGCTCATCTCGCTTCTCCTTGCACTCCACATTGTTATCCTATCTATAAAAAAACTTGCCGATGACAACACGGCAAGTTTCTAACTATAGCAATTCTAATACATCAGTAAACAAGGCATCTCCTAATGTTAATCTTCTGTTGAAAGGCTGTATATGTGGCAATTCACTCCACTCATACACAGTATCGTAGTAATCATACAAATAACTGAGTTCGATAAACCCTTTCTCTTGCATTATCTTATTGATATAGTTCGTTCCCTGAATGAATTCTAAAGATTCAGCGGTCCCTACAATATCGTAAGCGCCATCAATTAAATCGTGTCTTAGGGAATAACTATAATCTAGTACATAAACAGGAACCAATTTAGATACTTTCATATTGATTTGCTGTTCTAAATGAAATCCATTTTCTCCAGAAAGATCTTGCAAGTGGATATTGATTTCTCCTGAAGGATTGTTTAAATCTCTAACTTCAATTTTTTTCAAACCTTTTATTTGATTAAATTCATCAGGTACTTTTATTTTCTCTGCACATTTGTTCTTGTACCATTCATCTAATTCCCTATTCACAAATAGCCGATGAAGCAAGTCACCGATTTCAGGATATTCAACAATAAATCTGATTCCATCTTCCATAAATAATAATCATTCCATCCCTTAATCCATTAATTATTTAACTATTTCCACCAAGTTGTTGTTACTTCTTTTAAATGATATTCAATATGTGCAATCACTTTTTTATAGTCGTCTGATGAAATTTCTTTAATAGGGGTTTCCCAATCATTATTTTTAACTATTGAAACCAGATAGTTACCTTCAGCAGAAATGTCAGGAACCCAGCCTAAATCAAGTGTTATTGAGGATTGTTCATGATAAAGCTGCAACAAACTGTCTGTGAACAAAAACCAGGAATCATCATTCGGTTCTAAAATTCTTGGATCTAATTCAACAAAATGATTATAATTTACTTTCCAACCTTGTGTTATTCTTAGGAGGTGTATATTAACTTTTGGAACATCTAATTTAACATGTTTTCTCATTAACAAAACCTCTTTAGTTTCGTTTTCAGTCATTCTCTCCTTTATATTTTTGAATCATTTAATTTTACCTTTTACAAAACTTAAACTTTATTTTTTTCATAAATCAACAGTTTTGAATTAGTTTTACTATTAATTCTGTAAAGGCTTGATCATTTGTAATGTTTCTTGCTCTCAAAGTAAAAACTAAAAAAGCAGGTACAGTATAACTACCTGCTTTTTAGTTAAATTTAATTACCAAAGTTAATTTCTTTTACAAGAATAGCTTCGTTTCCGTACTCTTCAATATCGGCCTTTAGCCAACTGCTTTCCTTTTCTCTATATTTATAAAATCTAATTGTCGCAAAACCTTCATCAATACTTATAATCACAACAAATTTATGTTCAGGAAATTTTTCTTTTAAATGATGTTCCCAACCATCCACTACCTGAAGCGCATAAAGTAAAATCTCTTCACCGGACAAATCACTGTAGTCTAAATAATCGTTTATGCGAAGCTCATTACACGATGCTTCATACCCCGTTTTATCCCCATACATTTTTAAAATTCTATTCCAATTTATAGTTGGATTATCAGGTAACTCATACTCTAGATCTAGAATAAAGCAATCGTCTACTTTAACTATATTAGGTGAAATAATATCCTTTAAATTAGATAGGTCAACTTTATTTGTATTGCTCAGATCTTCAAGTCGTTCTTTTAGTCTTTTCATATTTTTATTTGTATATTCCATATATAATCTACACTCCTATACTAAAATACAGGATCCTCACCTAAAAATTTCAATCCCTTATTTATAGCTTTCTGAACACTTTTGTCTTTAAGTACTTTTTGAATTTTGCTAGGTGCATCTTCACCTGTTTTTTGGTCATAAAACTTTTTTGTTTCAACATCAAAGTACCATTTTTTATTATTTGGCTCATGATAGTGAATTTGACCTTCTCTTTGCCCTGGATTTGGGTTTTCAATATCTATTCTTTCTGTCTTCCCATTTTGCCATGTTGTCTTACTTGCAATTTGAGTTCCATTTTGACCGAAAAGCTTCTTACTATTCCCGCTACCACTACTAGCCATCTTCATAATTCCAAGATCTTTCACAGCTGTCTTTTCCACATCGATACGGACTGTCGGGAATCCGAATGTAAAGCCATTCGTTGTTACTGGGCGTTCTGCGTACACGCGGACGTTTGTCGGGACTTTGAATTGTTTTACTTTTTCTAGTGTTTTGTTTGCCTTTTGGACTTTTGAATGGGTTGCAAGCGGTATGCCTTTGTCTATATGTTTCGCCAAAGCACCGGCTCCAACGAGGCTTAATGCCGCTTCCAGCGCGCCCGTCTTCCGCTTCTCCTCAGACACTTTGTTTCCAAACATATCTCTGCCTGTCACGGCTTCAGAGAATCCGTTTGACGCAACAAGGCCGTATGCGCCCATTTCTGACATTTTGAGAATGTCTAAGGATTTGCCGGTTTTGTAGGCATCCAAAGCGTGTTCAGCCGCGATAGCCGCTTTTCCGGTTTTGTAGATGGCTTTTCCGCCTTTGAAGGCGCGGCCTGCCCAGCCGACGACCGGTATGAATCCGGCTGCAGCCATTGCTCCTGCTGTCACACGTTCTGCGGCAGAGAGTTTTTCTCCGGTAACCGGGTCAACGCCTTCCGTCGCTCTTTTATAATCATAATAGCCGGAGACTTCACCAGTAAAGGTGCAAATCCCGTCCCATGTTTTTTCGTACCACGGTTTGTTCGCTTCTTCTTCCGCTTTTTCCTGAAGCCGTCTTGCTTCGGCTTGCTGGGCTTTTGCGTCAATATAGGTTGTTCCCTGTTTTTCAACATCAATCACGCTTTTGTAAACTTCATTGCTGTGGAAGGCTTTTTTATCATAGTACATAGGGGATGCGCTTTTTCCATTGCTGGTGGCCTGCATAAGAACAGAATATTTGGTGAGCACTGCGTTGTCCAAAGATTCTAAATTTTGATATTCAGTGGTCAGGGATTCATCAAGGTTATCGACTGCCGTGATCGTGTCACGCCTGATTTTTTGGGCATCGCCCATCTTATCCGCGTAATTATCAAGCGAGTACATATCGAGATCAATAACATCGCTGATGCCTGACAAAATAGAATCAATTTCTGCTTTATGAGCGGAGACAATTTCCGAGGCTTTTAAATCTCCGTTGGGCAGCTCATGATCCAAAAAAGAAGTTTCCACATATGAATCATTCAGTTCTTGATCTTTAATATCTCCTGAAATGCCGTTCAAAAACGCAATTTGAGCAGAGACAAGCGTCAGCCAGCTGTCGACGATTTCCGCCTGTCCCTGAAAGAAGTCCTTAATATTGTCCGCGCCTTTTCCTTTAAAACTGTCACCTAAATCAGCAACTTCCTGAAACGCCTTTTTTAGCGTGTTCAGCTGCTCTTCCAGCGTCTCATATTGCTTTTTTCTATTTTTCGCTTCATCGATTAAAGAATGTGATTCAAATACTTTACTCATCGCACTGCCCTTTCTCTTCTATTTTACTGCGATCGCCTCATCCTGCTCTTTCAGTGAATCAACATTATCCTTCGTATCCTCGATATTTTTCTGTACCGCTTTTTTATAATCTCCGAGCATGGTTTTGATGTTCTCCTCACGCTCATGATATCTCTTCGTATAATCGAGGCTGTTTTTTCCGTTGGATCCTGCGGCGCCGATTGATACGTCAGCAAGCGCATCTTTGACAGACTCTAATGTTTTGATGACTGTGTCGTACTTCAGCTTAATTTCTGACATAAAAAAAGATCACCACCATTTTAGTTTACTAATTTGTCTTCCTGCTTCTTCTACGAAATCTTCTCCTTTAGCAAGAAGGTCGCCTGCGGCATTCGCTGCACTTTTTGTCAAATTCAGCTCAAATTTCTCTGTCTCAAGCCAGAATATTTTGCTTTGAATCGAAGCCATATACTCGTTATATTTATCATTCACAATCTTAGAAGCTTCCGATTTCGCCTCTTCTCTTCCCTTGTCGAAATCATCAGCTTTTGTTCCCGTCCAATGCTTGCCTAATTCCGGTTTCACAATTTCTTTGATTTCAGTGATTGCCTCTTCTTGCAGTGTGTCTATGTCCTTTTTTGCTTTTTTCAGCTTTTCGATCTTGTCTTCCACGTCGGAAATTTTTCCGTTGAGCGAACTTTTGATATCCGCTAGCATACTTTCATAACCCATCTGTATCACCTCTTAATACTCAAAAAGTCGTATGGAGGGGCTGATGAAGATAGACTTTTCCATACTTTATTTCCATATATTATATTTTAAAATAGCAAGAAGGCGGCTTAAATAGGGTAAAATGCTTAATTTAAGCTTGTAACGCTCTGAATACGGAGGTCTAAAGTCTCTTTTTTGTTCGTTATCAGATCAATGCGAGCGCTTTTTATGTTGAGAAATTCTAAAGTCGTAGTTAGAAAGACACTTGAAAGAGGCAGATTTTGATGATTTGTTCTTTTCCTTATGTGGTAAAATCTTGTAAGATTAAAAGGTGAAACCGAGGGATGACAATGAGTTTTTTCAGTCCGATGATGTTATTTTTCGTGGTTTTTCCTTTTCTGTCCTTCTTTGTATTTGGAATGGCAGGCACTTTATTGTTTAGAAAACACGGCCTTTGGTCAATGCCTCTTACAGTGCTCTGCTTATTGGTCATATTTATGTTCAGCATTGACTCGGCAACGCCTGATTTTGTTGTGTGGCTTATTTCATTTCCGCTTCTGACCCTATTGGCGGCAGGGGTGACCCTTTGGATCAAAAGCTTGTATGAGCTGCAGTCCCAATTGTACAGAACGTTTGAAAAGTCTTTTCCCCTTAAATCATCAGGTGTGATGAAAAAATTTGCGATGCCGACGTCTCCCTACAACAAATCAATATCATCGTCTGAATCAATTTGTAAAAGCATGATGGGATGTTCTTTATACACGTATTCCAACCGAATGAATCAAAGAATTCAACTGTCCCTATGCTAGCGTATTGCTCAAACTGTAAATCTGTAGGCAGCACCCTCTAGTTTCAAACAATAGGTAAACCTTAGCGAATATATCCATCGTATACAATAAAAGATGGATACAAAAAAAGACCGGCATCCCGCCAGTCTTTCCTTTACATCTATGACATTGCACCTGCCGGAACAACCGCTTTCCGGCCTACAGAATAGTATTCCACTCCGGCGGCAGCAGCCTCTTCTAATGAATAGCAATTTCGGCCGTCGAAAATCAGCGGCTGCTCCATCAAATCTTGATAATCTGCTAATGGAAATTGTTTAATCTCATCCCAGTCCGTTAAAATCATGACGGCGTCTGATCCCTTAACGGCTTCCGCCATCGTTTTTTTGTATTCAACAGCCTGCGGCAATATATGCTTCGCATGGCTGACGGCAATGGGATCGAAGGCTTTGATATGGGCGTCTAGTGCGGCGAGGCGGTTAGCAATGACAATCGACGGCGCGTCTCTCATATCGTCCGTGTTCGGTTTAAATGACAGCCCTAAAAGGGTGATCGTTTTTCCCGTCACTCCGCCAAGCCTGTTCAGCGCTTTATCAACCAGCATCGCCTGCTGATTGTTGTTGACCTTGATGACCGATTTCAGCAGCTCAAAATCATGCTCGACATTGCCCGCAATTTGCACAAGGGCGTTTGTGTCCTTTGGGAAACAAGAACCGCCGTAGCCAATGCCCGCTTTTAAAAATTGGCTCCCGATCCGCTTATCCTGTCCCATGCCGTATGCGACAGATTCAATATCAGCGCCGACCTTTTCACATATATTCGAAATTTCATTTATAAAACTGATTTTAGTAGCCAGAAAGGCATTTGAGGCATATTTGATCATCTCGGCGCTTCTGATATCCGTTTGGTAAATCGGGATATCGAGCGGATGAAAGAGCTCTTCAAGCGTTCTGGCGGTGTCCTGATCGGCTGTTCCGATCACAATCCTGTCTCCATGAAACGTGTCATGGATGGCTGACCCTTCACGTAAAAATTCCGGATTGGATGCGATCGATATGCTGACAGGCTCCGCAAGATGTTTTGTAATCAGATCGTAAATCCAATCATTTGTTCCGACAGGCACTGTGCTTTTTGTTACGACGATCGTATCTCGCGTCACGTGCCGGGCAATACGCTTGGCCACATCTGTAATATGCTCCAGGTTCGCATGCCCGTCGTTCTTTTGGGGTGTGCCGACCGCTATAAAAATAATCTCTGCCTGGTCTAAGCCTTTCTCGTAGCTCGTTTCAAAGCTCAGCCGCCCATCAGCTATATTTTTTCTCATCAGCTCTTCAAGACCCGGTTCAAATATGGGGGAAATCCCTTTTCTCATTTCTTCAATCTTTTGAGCGTTAATATCAATGCAAGTTACATGATGGCCAATCTCAGAAAGAGAAACACCTGTCACAAGACCGACATAGCCTGTTCCGATGACTGTTATATTCATGGTTTCCCTCCAACAGTTAAATTGCTGCTTTACAGCTTCCGTATTATCGTATGAGAACATCCTGACATGAATGCGGATGATCTCCCGGAATCAACCTGTACAGATTTCTGAAATATGATTCAATCATACAATATACTATTATATCGTTCTCACAAAGAAAGTGGTGAATGAGAATTGCAGATCAAAAGAGCCCGAATCGTTTTTTTCTTTTGACCGGCTGCGGTGCCTGCCTGTAAATCGCTTGATTTTGCAGTAGAAGCTCAGCATTTTCTGTGAGCATATAAGAATATTCCGTACCGAATTCTTTCTCAAGAACACGGAGTGCCTCCTGATAGCGAAAATCTCTTGTTTTCAGATTATGACCATCTGAAGCTAAGAAATGTATCAGATTGGCTTCAGCCAGCCGCAGCGAAAATGCTTTCATCTGTTTCCCGAAAACTCCTGCGAGGCTTCCGGTTGTCAACTGAGATGCCGCTCCTTTTTCTATAAGATGATACAGCAAGGACGGATTTTCGCGGATTTCGCTATTGCGTTCGGGATGCGCGATAACCGGAATGTATCCTTTCAGCTGCAAATCATAAAAAAGCTGCTCGGCATATCGCGGTACATGATCAAACGGAAACTCAATCAAGATATATTTCGTGTCATTCAGTGACAGCAGCCGGCCCTCAGCCAATTCCCGTTTCAAGTCCCCGTAAATTCTGATTTCCTGTCCCGGCAGTACGGTGAGCGGGATCTCCTCTTTCATTAAACGTTTGTTTAACAGGTCTGCCGCTTCTCTGACAGCGGTTTGCTCGTTTTCATATGAACCATTCTTATGATGCGGGGTTGCAATGATGGTTCTGATTCCTTCACGAACAGCCGCCCTTGCCATTTCGATGCTGTCTGCCAGGCTCCTTGCCCCGTCATCCATTGACGGAAGGATGTGGCAGTGAATATCAATCATTTCTAAGCCTCCTTTTTTCGCAAAAAATAAATAACGGGCAGCATGCACGTTATTTATTTTTGTATGAAATTGTCTTCCCTTCCGTAGTAGCCGTAATCAGAGTGCTTCGAGCGCTTCTTGCCGTTCATAATGGCTCCGAGGAGCTTGCTGTTGCACGAATCGAGCGCCTCTTTTGCTTTTGCGGCTTTTTCTTTTTCCGTCTTCCCGCTTGAAACAACCAAAACGGAACCGTCTGCAACGTTCCCTAAAATTTGCGCGTCTGCTACAGGGAGAATAGGCGGCGTATCGAAAATCACCATATCATAGGCCGCACACGCTTCCTCCGAAAGCTCTTCCATCCACTTGGAGGAAAGCAGCTCGGCCGGATTCGGCGGGATCGGGCCACTCGTCAGCACATCAAGATTTTGTTCCTTAGACGTTTGCACAGCCTGCTTCAGTGAGTATTTTTTCAGTAAAACGGATGTTAAGCCTGTCATATTTTCTAGTTGAAAGGTGGTATGTACTGTAGGTTTCCGCAAATCTGCATCGATGAGCAAAACCTTTTTTCCCTGCTGTGCAAATACGACAGCAAGGTTAGCAGCTGTGGTAGACTTTCCTTCTCCAGGGCATGCCGAAGTAATCATTACTGATTTCATTTGGCGATCCACTGAAGAAAATTCTATATTTGTTCGAATCGTTCGATATTGTTCTGAATTCAAGGATTTCGGCTCTGTCAGCGCAATGACATTTTTGCGACTCCATGAGCCCTTGCTTTTTCTAAGCGCCAAAATGTCCACTCCCCGCTTTATCAGATTGAATGCCTTTTAAGCTCTTTTCTGTTTTCTGTTCATTGGCAATGGTGGAAACCGTTCCCAATACCGGTATGTCCAGCAATGTTTCGAGCTGCTCTTCCGATTTGATCGTATTATCCAAATGCTCAAGCAGAAAGGCCAGTCCGATGCTTCCTGCCAATCCTGCCGCAAACGCGATGGCGATGTTCAGCAGCGGTTTTGGCGATACAGGCGACGGATGGTCAGAAACCTCAGCTTTTGACAGAATGCTTACGTTGTCAACATTCATAATCGAAGTGATTTTGTCTTTAAAGACAGATGCGACAGTGTTGGCAATGTGAGCCGCTGTTTCCGCGCTCCCGTCTCTGACAGAAATATTGACCACTTGGGAATCCTGCTCACTGGAAACAGTAATTTTTTCATTCAGTTCTTGTGAAGTCATCGACAAGCCCATCTCTTTAATCACTTCGTCTAAAATAGCAGGGCTCTTAATGATGACGTTATACGTATTGATTAATTGAAGATTGGTTTGGACATCGTTAAATTGGACTTCTTTTTGGTCGTTTTTCGATTGATTGACCAAGATCTGAGTTGACTTTTCATAGATGGGTGTAAGTGCGAAGAAACTGATGAATCCGCCGGCAGCAGTCGCAGCTGCGGTTACAATCATAATCAAAAGTATGCGTTTTCTTAACGTTGATAATATGTCTTTTAAACTAATAGATTCTCCCATGATACCTCCAAATCAGCTTAAACATCCTTTTCCATACGATTATACAACGTTAAAACAGCATTTCTCCATCTTTTCACGTGACAATATTCGACAAAAATTTACAAAAACAGTTTTCAGCCTCTATTATGTAAGCGTTCTATTTATTGTCTTGCCAGAGCTGAATCTTTTTCTCCTTCCGGTCATAAATCAGAAAAAAACCCCGCCAAAAAACAGCGGGATTTTTATGTTGCATATCCATTTTTAATATGAGAAATCAAATTTTCAAGCATTTCCTTAGTGGTCATCTCGGATGACTGCTCACCAATATCATGTGCATGCATCAAAATTTTCAGAAATTCTTCTTGATTCAATTTCTTTTCACTCATCATTTTATTCCTTTCAGCTTCCATTAAGTTGAAAACACGATTATTATATGATGCCGGCTCTCGTTTTGCAATCTCTAATACATCATTCGACACATCCCATTTTTTATGTCCTATTTTAGGAAAAACTTTTTCATGCCGTTGTGTTGCGATATAATAGAGAAATTGGATCTTTTTATTACGTGACTCGGTTAGGAGCGATAATCATGCTTCAGAATATGATTTCTAAAGACGATGTGCTGGCATCGGCTGAACAATTAAAAGAGCTTCTTCCTTACAGCGAGGAAAATGTTCAGCTGATCAAAAAAGCCCTTATTTTATATCGGCAGGATTCAGTCTATCGTTTACAAGCAGTGAGTCCGACGGAAGTTACGGCTTACGTGCAGGATGTTGTGCCTGTGCGGGTCACATTGAACTTATTTGTCATAGCCAAAAGCGGCTGTTCATGTCCGTCTGGGAGAATCTGCCGCCATAAGCTGGCTGTTTTTTTATATGTATATGCAATGTTTGAACGAGTGGGAACTTTTACAGAGCACTGGCTGGAGAGGGAAAAGCTTGAAGAAAGCAAAGAGCTCGTCCGGCGACAATTCCAAGAGAAGGTGCTGCCTAATGAAGAGTCGCTTTCAAGCTGGCTTGCTTTTTTCGATTCAGAGTTTTCTCTTTGGCAGGCACGCACGCCTGAAGGCAGCCAAAACATGCAGGGCCTCTATTACGGCTATCTGTCTGCTCTGAAAAAGCATGCCCCAATCAAGCCGGAGCTGAAAAGTCTATATCAGATTCATTCAGCGATCGCGGTGTGGCTTCGCATGTTTACATTGATTGAAGAAGGAAAACTGGACCCCGAGCGCGATTTTTATTCCCTCAATCCTTATGTTGAACAGCTGATGGATACGATCTACAGCTCAATTGATAAATTAAAGACGTACGCACTGTCGTTTGCACTCGATCCTTTTCTGGAGAAAACGCCAGATGTCATTCGGAATCTCTTACTGAAGGAGGATATTTTTCAATATGAACGCATCCGCATTTTCGGTGAAATTTGGAGCGCGCTGTTGCCGCGGCCGAAATGGGTGGCGCGTGAGCAAGAGATCCTGCAAAAAGAAGCTGGGCGGCGGTTTTCTCCTGAGTTGCAATTCGGGCGTCTGCATATGGAATTTTTGCAGAAACATGATGATGCGATTTTTGCGGAAACCGACCAATTCCCTCCGGAAGCGCTGCCGTATACGTTCCAATGGCTGAGTGAAATCACCGCGAAAAAGGATTGGAGACGGCTCAAGGCATGGTACCTCCGTATTGAATCGATTGCGATTGGTTATACGAAGCTGGATAAGCCGTTCAAAGAAATTCGCGACGTAATTGGCGAGCTGTTCCTTCTGCTGAACGCGTATGTGAAGCAAACCAATGACCATGCACTGTTTGAACGCTATGCAGCAGGCTGTCTGCCGTATACTTTCACAGAATACAGCCATCATTTGTATGAGAAAAAGCGTTATGCCGAGTGGATCGAAATCCACAGTCTTGTTGGCTTTTCCATCTATGAAATAGATAAAACGATGCTCAAAGAAATTGCGGCGAGCGATCCCGAGGCCCTTATACCCGCTTACCACAGAGAAGTGGCCTTTTTCATCGACCAGAAAAACCGCAGCTCTTACAAGGAAGCGGCCCGGTATTTGAAAAAACTGCGGACGCTCTACAAAAAAGCGAAAAAACTGAAGGTATGGGAACGCTATATTCAGCAGCTGAGCTCACATTACAAGCGCCTGCGCGCCCTTCAAGAAGAACTGCAGAAAGGAAAGTTGATTGATGGCGAGTCTTAAAGAAATACTTATTCACGTCGAACAAATGGAAGACGGGTCATTCACGCTCTCAGCCTTTGATGAGAATGAGCAGCCCCTTCCCTACAGCCACATGAAAAAGCATTTGTTTCAATGGCACGAATCCTCATTTTACGGAACCTTCCTTGAGGATGTCAGCTTCATCGGGACAACCGCGGTTTTGCTTTCTCCATGGATGACTGTAGAGCTTCTCGGCAAGAACTCGTTCAACTCATTCAGCTCCGTGCAGCTCACAGAAGAAACGGAACCGCTGATTGAGGCAGCGTCCACCATTTACGAATTTATCGCGGACGGCGATTTCCTGCCTGACTACGAAGCATGGACAAACGGTGTTTTTCGCTGGAAGGATCGGGACAGCATACTGGATGGCTTTACTGCGGAATGGTTTTCAGCCGCGGTGCAGGATTATATTCAATATGACGACGAACTGCGTGAGAAATGGGAAAATATCAAAGAGAAATCACCTGCGGTCACAACATTTCGTGGACATTTTCTGGATGAAGAGGATTTTCTCGAAGGCATCGGCTGGGTTGACGATCAAACCCCGTTTACGGTCGGCCTCCGCTTGAACGAACCAGACTTTGACGGCGATGATTGGAAAATCGAAATGTTTTTACGCGATAAAAAGAGCGGCGCGGTTGTATTTTTTGATGGGCTGAAGAGCCTCAAAAAATCGTGGCAGGCCTACAGCGATAAAATCGCACGGGAGCAGGACCGCTTTCATAGAACGGTTCCGTGGCTGTCATTTGATTCCGGCACCACGCTGATTTCAGAGGAAGAAGCCTGGATTTTCCTGTCAGAGGCAAGTGAGACACTTGTCGATATGGGCGTTGAAATTCTTCTGCCATCCTGGTGGCAGATTGTCAGAGACAGCAGCATGATGCTTAAAGCAAAGGTGTCTTCCGCCCCGCGCGGCGAGTCCTTTGTCGGCATGAATGCGCTGCTTGATTTTAACTGGCGGTTTGCGACAAACGGCATTGAGCTGACAGAGGATGAATTTAACGAGCTTGTCGCGAGCAACAGGCGCCTTGTCAATATTCGCGGGCAATGGGTGAAAATAGATCCTCAGTTTATCAAACAGATGAAACGGCTGATGGAGAAAGCGGAATCAGAAGGGCTCCATATGTCTGATATTCTGGCACGCGAGCTGATGGATCAGCGGGAAGGCGGGCTTGAGGATTCAGACCTCATGGATACATCCGCTTTTGCCGGTATTCAATTCGACCTGTCAAAACAGCTCAGATCACTGATTCGAAAGCTGACAACTGCGGAAAATCTGCCGGAGCATGAGGTCAGCCCCTCCTTTCAAGGCACGCTCCGTCCGTATCAGAAATACGGCATGAATTGGCTGCTGTTTCTGCGGCAAAGCGGTTTTGGCGCCTGTCTGGCCGATGACATGGGACTTGGGAAAACCATTCAGATGATCGCCTATTTTCTTCATGTGAAGGAAAGCGGACGGCAAAACACGCCGAATCTGATCATCGCGCCGACATCCGTCCTCGGCAACTGGCAGCGGGAGCTTCAAACCTTTGCGCCCAATCTGTCGGTCGCTCTCCATTACGGCCCACGCCGTCCGAAGGGAGAAGACTTCACCGGCTATTATGATAACGCGGATGTTGTATTAACCTCCTACGGGCTGTCGCATGCCGATTCTGAAGAGCTTTCTACCGTGACATGGAGCACAATCTGCCTTGACGAAGCACAAAATATTAAAAACGCGCACACGAAGCAATCACGCGCAATCAGAAAGCTGAAGGGCATTCACCATATTGCGCTGAGCGGAACACCGATGGAAAACCGTTTGACTGAGCTATGGTCGATTTTCGACTTCATGAATAAAGGCTATCTCGGCAGTCTGACTGGTTTCCATAAACGCTATGTATTGCCGATCGAAAAGGACCGGGACGAAAAAAGAATCGGACAGCTTCAGCAATTAATCCGGCCGTTTTTGCTGCGGCGGACAAAACGGGATGAGGACGTCGCATTAAACCTTCCCGACAAGCTGGAGCAAAAAGAGTTTATTCCGCTGTCAGCCGAACAGGCGTCTCTCTATGAGCAGCTGGTGAAAGACACTTTTGAACATATGACGTCACTGACAGGCATGCAGCGAAAAGCACTGATCCTCAGCATGCTCGGACGGCTTAAACAAATATGCGATCATCCCGCGCTTTATTTGAAGGAAGACCAAACCGAGCTGCTGGCCGGAAGATCAGTCAAGCTTGAAAAATTGCTTGAGCTGATGACTGCGATCCGCGCCCAAAACGAAAGCTGTCTCATTTTTACGCAATATATTCAAATGGGGAACATGATGAAGCGATTGCTTGAAAAAACCTTCGGCGAACCTGTACAGTTTTTGAACGGGAGTCTTTCTAAGCAAGACCGCGATACACTCGTTGAGAAATTTCAAAAGAAAGAATACCCGACACTGATTCTATCGCTGAAAGCGGGCGGAACCGGACTCAATCTGACAGCCGCCAATCACGTCATTCATTATGACAGATGGTGGAATCCGGCTGTTGAAAACCAAGCCACTGACCGGGCATACCGCATCGGGCAGGAGCGATTTGTCCATGTTCATAAAATGATTACAACAGGAACAATTGAAGAAAAAATTGATATGATGCTTGAAACAAAGCAAACACTGAATGACCAAATTATCCAAAGCGAAAACTGGATTACCGAGCTGTCCACAGATGAGCTCGAAGAATTATTCACATTAAGCGCCTCAGCGCAGGCACAATAACCACAAAAAAGCTGGCTCCTAAAAAGAGCCAGCTTTTTTCCGTTCATAGCCGTCACGCCGAACTTCACAGAATCCGTTACGCCGGTTATGTTCAGGATGCACTTTTTTTCGAAAAATAAACCTTACAGCAAATGCCGAATCATATGGGCAACGCCGTGTTCATCATTGGTCAGGGTTACAGCGCCGGCTATCGCTTTGATGTCCTCCCGCGCATTGCCCATCGCTACACCTTTTCCGGCAGCTTCCAGCATGGATTTGTCATTTAAGCTGTCGCCCACGGCTGCTGTTTCATTCATTGGGATGTTAAGCCGCTTTGCCAGTCTTTCCAGCGCCTGCCCCTTGGATGCTTTTTTGGAGGATAACTCAAAGTTATGATCAGCAGAGCTGACAAGTGTCAGATCTTTATCATGCTGGTATCTCTGCCAGCCGGCCTCCAGCTTTTCTTTGAAGAAAGAAAAGCCAAGAATGTTGTAAAAATCAATCTGTTTATCCTCCTCAAAGAGCTCTTGAAACGTGTCGATATAGGCGAAGCCCGATTGACTGTATTGCACCTCGGCTGCCTGTATCAGAACAGAAAGATCAGCCTCTGGATTCGCACTTTTGACCCGGTCAAGCTCAACGTCAAGGAGCTGCCTGCCGTTTTGCTGCGTGTAAATGGCTGAGTCTGTAAAAACCTCGTAATAATAGTTTTCTGACTCGAGCCATGAGAGAATGTCATACGCCCGTTTTTTATCGATTGTTTCCGAATGAAAAAGCCTGCCGTCAGGGTCGTGAATGACGGCGCCGTTCGCACTGATGACCCACGTTTTGATCCCGAGCGGTTGAAAAATGGACACGACATCAAAATAAGCGCGTCCCGTTGATACAACAACCTCAATCCCGTCCTGCTGTGCCTGCCGCAGAGCATTTTCATTTTCTGTGCTTACTTGATGTTTGCTGTTCAGCAAGGTTCCGTCTAAGTCAATCGCAATCAATTTCACGTTGATCAGCCCTTTCTTTCATCTTGCTCTGTCACGAGAAGTTCGACGCCATTAAGATCTAGCAAGTCGCAAAACGCCTGATCAGGCAGCCGGTCTGTGATTAAGAGATCAATTTCACTCAGCTCAGCGTACTGATAAAAACCGGTGCTTCCCAGCTTTGAATAATCCGCAAGGGCGATCACCTGCTTCGCCTGCTGAATCATTTTTCGCTTCACTAGCCCATCTTCTTCATGCGCGATCGTAATGCCGTGTTCAGAAATGCCGACAACACCGATCAGCGCTTTATCGACGTGATAGCTTGAAAGCTTTTCAATCACAGAGGCGCCGTACAAAAAACGGTGCTCCTTTTCAAGCTTGCCTCCGAGAAGATAGATCTCGATACCACCTTTGTCTGAGAGCACTTCCGCTAGATTAATGGAGTTGGTGATAACCGTGCAGTCATCTGCATTTAAGTGCTTAGCGCACGCCTGAACGGTTGTAGACGCATCTAAAATAACCCGGTCGCCATTTTGGATCAGCGATGCTGCGAGTTTGCCAATCTTATTTTTTTCCTCGGACACTGTTTTCAGCCGGCCGGAATACCCTTGGATTTTCTGATGCACAGACGGCAGAATGGCGCCGCCTCTTGTGCGGATAATGGCATTCTGTTCCTCCAGCTTCACAAGATCCCGCCTTGCTGTATCTCTGGACACCTGAAGGAGCGTACAGATCTGCTCCGTTGTAATGCGGTTATGCTCTTTTAGATAATCCACAATCGCTACTAATCTTTCTTCTTGGTACACGCCCTCATTCCTTTTTATATGTCGTTATCTTTAAGTGATTATAAGTTTTTACATATTAACAATCAATATTTTTAAGTGAAATTAAGTAAAAATGCATCGTAAGAACCAATTTTTCCTAGAGTAAACAGAAAGAAAAAACCAGTCTGGTCGACTGGTCAATTCAGAGGGGGTGATGCGAAGATAAGTAATCGTGAATGGAATATAAAGCGGGAGGAGCAGGGGTATGTCAATCGGCAGCTTTTTCCCGAGGTTTAGGATCCATAAAACGAACAGTGTCAGCCATCACTTCAGTTACATACACTTTGACACCTTCCGCATTTTCATAGCTCCTTGTCTGAATCCTTCCGCTTAGGCCGACGAGAGAGCCTTTTTGGCAATATAACGCCGTGTTTTCAGCCGTTTTTCTCCAAAGCGTGCAATTGACGTAATCCGCTTCAATATCCCCCGAAGCATTTTTGAAGCTGCGGTTAACCGCGATCGTAATGTGTGTGACTGCCGCGCCTGCGGAAGTGTATCGAAGCTCAGGGTCTTTTGTTAACCGTCCGACAAGCATGACCTGATTGAACATTGCGATTCCTCCTCTCCTTGCGGTTACACGTATTGTAGACGATGCATCGAGAAAAGAAAAACGCCTAAAATTGAATATCAGCCTCTGTTTTTATCTTTCGTTTTCATTTTTCCCTCAGCTAAAAACAGCTTATGTTTTTTCCCTCTAAAGAAATATGTATTTTTTAAAAACCGGAAAAACAATTTAGATGTCAGCCAATGCTGCGTATTCATACAGACATAAGAAGAGCCGTCCCATGCAAACCATTGAAAGCTGAGCTTCTTTTCCGGCAGCGACAGCTGGATTTTGTACTGTTCCATCCCATCATAAGTTTCGTATAAAAAAATCATCCTCTCTTTCCTATAGAGATGAACCTCAAAAATATCTTTACGGCTTAACATATAAACTTCGCTCGTTGGAACCAAAGGCTGATCCGCCCGAGTGCCGTCAATATAAATTTCCTTTAAATGAAATCGATTCATACACACCTCTCCGTAATCCATAGTCAGTTACAGTATAATGAAAAAATAGAAATTATTAAATGTTGTACCTAACAAAATAAATTGCCCCCAGCATTACAGCGTTTTCACGGAAAAATGAATATGTGTTATAATTCATTTTAAGAATTCTTTGTAAGTAAATGGGGTGAGATAAAATGAAAACCTTTAAACTGGTTGATCTGAACGTGGAACGAGTGGACAAGGAAGAAAAATCAATTGAACAGTTTCCCCTTATTGACGGACTGATTATCAATAAAGAAGACGGCGAAAATCACTGGCTGATTGAAGCGCTTGTTCCGAAGGAGCACATGTCTTTTTTTGACCAGCTTCAAAAAAAGCAAGCTGAGGTCAAAGTATTTGTGACGATTACGAAAAAAAGCAACCGCCCCGCCCAGCTGACTGCAGCTGTGAAGAACATTGCTGAACTCGAAGAAAGCATTTCGGTTTTAATTTACGGACAAATGGTGACAAGAAAACAGCAAGGCACTGAAACCATTCTGGAATCTCTTGTGAAAGAGGGCTATACAGGAGCGAAGCTGATCGAGGCGTTTAAACAGAAGATATAAAAGAGAGTGGAAATCATCCCCTCTCTTATTTTACATGTGCTGAGGTGATAGGTATGAGTAAGCGTAAAATTCAAACGGTTTTATTATCACTTATCGGCGCGGCTGTCCTTCTAACAACGAGTTTGCAAACACCTAGAGAAGCTGATGCTGCCGAGAAGAGGCCCAATCTAAGGAAGATGAATGTCGATGAATTCTTCACTGATCACGACGGAACTTTTATTTTACGTGATCTAAAAAACGAAAAAACATTCATCTATGACAATCAACGCGCGAAACAAAGATTTGCGCCGCAATCCACTTTTAAAGTCCCAAACGCGCTCATTGGATTACAAACAGGCGCCGTTAAAGATGAATATGACATCAAATACTGGGACGGTGTGAAACGTGAGCTCGATATCTGGAATCAGGATCACACGCTCGGATCTGCCATGAGATACTCTGTTGTTTGGTATTATCAAGCGATGGCACGAGACATCGGAGAAGATCGAATGAAGGAATGGATTGATAAAATAGCTTATGGCAATCAAGATATCAGCGGCGGCATTGACCAATTTTGGCTAAGCAGCACGCTTAAGATTTCTCCTCTGGAACAGACTGACTTTATGGAAGCCTTATACAAAGAAAAACTGCCATTTGATAAAAGCGTAATGAAAACGGTGAAGCGGATGATGATTCAGGAGGATGAAGATCATTATACCCTTTATGGAAAAACCGGTTCAGGTTCAGGCATCGGCTGGTATGCAGGCTTTGTCAAAACTGAAAACGGAGTGTATAGTTTCGTGACGAACATTGATGGTACCGGCACAGAAGCGAAAAGCATGACAATGGACATATTAAACAAATATATTCTGTATTAGAATAAAGCCTGCCTTTTATCACAAGGCAGGCTTTTTCATTCTCCTATAATCAAATGAAAAATAAATGGTCTACACACATCTTCACATTCCGCTACTCGATCTGTCATTTGTATGACCGACAATCTCAATCAATTTCCCTTTCACTGCGAGACGTCCTTCGGTTTCCACAGCTTTGTCGCATGTGATTAATGTGATTTCCTTTTCTTTTGTATCCTGAATCACAGCTGCATCTATTTCAGAAATATTTTTTATTGATGTCACAGAGTACATATAATCGTTTTTGAAATCTGTGATGACAATTTTGGCGCCTTTTTTTATGTTAGCCAGAGGTCCGAATAAAAGGCTCTTCCGCTTCAGGTGATGGCCTGCCAATGGATAGTTTCCCTCGCCCATTTTCTGATCCGGGCGCATTGTAGCCGCTCCGATCAACAGGTTTTCATTGGTGGTTCCTTTTAATATGGGGAGCTCCAGATCCACACTTTCAATGGTGATCCGGCCGATTATGGCCTTCGGTTCCCGATCGAAGCCCGCATTTATAGCTTCCTTTAGCGTGGGCGGCTGAATGGAATTGAAATCAAATTCTGCTTCTTTTTCATTATTTTCTTGCAGCTGCTTCACAGTCAATTCCGACTCATACTGGTTTTTGCTAAGGTAGGCGATGAGACTTCCTTTTATGAAAGGAGAAAAGATAAGCAGCAGGCCGGAAAGAATAAACACCGCTATGATTATCTTTTTATACATACTGTACATCCCTTTCTTTTGCGTCATGCTATGGGGTATGATCTGTTTTAAAAAAGCACCTGATCAGATCTTCAATGATCAGGTGCCATCACATTTAAGCCTTTCTTTGTCTCTTTCTAGAGACATGAGCCATAGCTCCGCCTGCTAAGAGCAGCATAATGCCGATCATAACCGGCACCGTACTGTCTGTATCACCGGTTTTTGGAAGGGAATTGTCTGTTTTGGTATGGCCAGCTGGATCATCGGCTTTTGGATGTGAATTGTCTGTTTTTACATGACCATCTGTGCCATCGGTTTTTGGATGCTGTCCATCTCCCTTCACATGTTTATCCGGTGTATCATTGCTCGGCGTTGGCGTTTTTAATTTCTGATTAGAAGCAACAATCTCAACAAGTTTTGACTGTCCTTTTTCTATTGTGAATTCGATTGGTGTTTCATCCAGTTTATAGCCATCGGGCGCCTTTGTTTCGATAAGCTGGTAGCGTCCCGGCGCAAGGCCTTTGATAGTGAAATGTCCATTTTGATTTGTTTTCCACAATTTAGGTAGATCTTTGCCGTAGCCGTCAGTTTTTACAGGCTTGCCGCTCGCGTCCAATAACTTGAATTCAGCACCCTCCAAAACGGCTTTTTTATCGTCTTGATCCACTTTTGTCAGTTTCACGTCACCTGGTGTCAGTATGTTCTCCGCGGTGATTTCGACTGGCTTTGTTTCAGTATTGGTGATCTTGAACGATATTGGCGTTTTATTCAAACTGTAATTCGCAGGTGCTTTTGTTTCGATAAACTGATATTCTCCCGCTTTGAGACCGTGTACGGTAATCTGTCCTTTGTCATCCGTGATGAGACCGGATTTCAAAACTTTGCCTTTGGCATCAGTCAGATTGAACTCCGCTCCTTGAAGAACTTTCTCTTTATCATGTTGATCCACTTTTGTAAGAACGACACGGTTCTCGATGTTGACAGCTGTTACTTCAACTTGTTCTGGTTGGCCGTCATGTTCAGCCTTAATGGTGAACGGCACCGGGCTTTCGGATAGGAGATATCCGTCTGGCGCCTGTTTTTCAACAAATTGATAGCTTCCCGGAGCCAAACCGTCAACCTCAATGTTGCCGCCTTCTTTTGAGACAAGGTCATCTCTTACTGTGTTTCCATTGTTGTCAACGATTTTGAAAATGGCACCGGCTACTCCTTTTTCATCTTGGTCTACTTTCGTTAACTGAACGGAGCCTTTATAGTTAATGGCTATCCCGGCATCAGCTGACTTTGGCTTTCCTTCTGCTGATTCGGAGATGGTGAACTCTTTTCTCTCAGTGTTCAGCACATATCCTTCAGGCGCTTTCGTTTCGACAAAGGCGTAGCGTCCAGGTACGAGACCTGAAGCTGTGATCTTTCCATCTTTATCCGAGGTCAGCTCTTCTTGAACCGTATTTCCTTTGTCATCGACAATCTTGAAGACGGCCCCTTCAAGTTTCTGCCCTTCAGCATCTTCCTTCACCAGCTGAACGGAGCCTTTATCGTTAACGGCTATCCCGGCATCAGTTAATTCCGGCTTTCCTTCTGCTGATTCAGAGATGGTAAACTCCTGTTTCTCAGTGTTTAATACATAACCCTCAGGCGCTTTCGTTTCGACAAAAGCGTAGCGTCCAGGTACAAGGCCTGAAGCTGTGACCTTTCCATCCTTATCTGAGGTCAACTCTTCTTGAACCGTATTTCCTTCGTCATCGACAATCTTGAAAACAGCCCCTTCAAGTTTCTGCCCTTTGGCATTTTCCTTCACCAGCTGCACAGAACCTTTATAGTTAACGGCTGCTCCGGCATCAGCTGACTCCGGCTTTCCTTCTGCTGATTCGGAGATGGTAAACTCTTGTTTCTCGGTGTTTAATACGTATCCCTTAGGCGCTTTTGTTTCGACAAAGGCGTAGCGTCCCGGCGCAAGGCCTGAAGCCTCTACTTTTCCGTCTTTATCCGACGTCAGCTCTTCTTGAACCGTAATTCCTTCGTCATCGATAATCTTGAAGACCGCTCCTTCGAGTTTCTGGCCTGCGGCATCTTCCTTCGTTAAATAGGCCCTTCCTTGATAATTGACCATTTCTCCTAATTCTACGTCAGACACCTGATTCTTATCATTCTTTGCGATTGAGAAATGAATCGCTTTTGTATTCACGATAAACCCGGCAGGAGCTTTCGTTTCGGTGAGTCGGTAATAGCCCGCCGGCAAACCATTCATTTCGATTTTTCCGTTTTTGTCGCTTTTGATATCCGTTTCTATCAAAGTATAGGTGCCGTTGCCCGCTTTTTTCTCCAGCTTGAAAACAGCACCAGCTAAAGGATTTTTTTGTTCGTCTTTTTTGATAAGCGTCACCTTGTTCTGTTGATTTACGACTTTGTACAGCGCTCCTGTCTTGGATGAGTTGCTGTCTATCTTAACAGAGACTCCTTTTGCATAAGCATCGCTGATGGTATATCCGTCAGGCGCTTTTACTTCTTTTAATACGTAAGAGCCGTAGCGAATATTTCCGAATGTAAGCTTACCATCGGTACCTGTTGTGCCGTTGCGCAGGAGCTGCTTGGCGTCTTCAGACCATAACTGAAACTCTGCTCCTCCAAGAGCTTTATCGTCCTCTCCTGTCTTTAAAATCGTCAGGCTTCCTTTTTCTCCTGATCCGGAACCGTCGCCGCTTGAAATGGCAACAAAGATCGAGCTGCTGTTTTCCTGAGTCTGCTCTTTCACATTTGTTCCTGAAATGGACACCTTATTTTTAACGTGGCCGTTCGTACCGGCTATATTAATCAGAGACCGGTATTTGATCACATAGGCACGGTCAATTTGCTTATAGCTGCCTATGAATTGCAGGACAAACGATTGTTCACCTGTTGTATTGTCGGTTTTGATGTCTACCGTGTAGTCTTTGTCTTTTTGAAGCTCGACATCGCCTGCGGTCAGATTTCCGCTGCTGTCTTTGACCACTCCGTTTTCATCATATTTTGCTTGATATACTTTAAAAGACGCTGCATCTAGTATTTGATTATCATCTGGCGTGTCAGTAACTTTCACGTCATCCAGCGTTGATTGGCTAGAGTTGACGTTGATATTCCAATCGATGTGGTTTCCATTTTGTTTGCCGCCTTTGAAAACCAGGTTTCCTCCGTTCACAACCGAAACAGAACCCGTCAACGTGCGGTCTGCATACCCGTCATTATGGTATGTTGCCTTGTTTGTGTACTGATTCTGGTCAATGACCTTTCCTTTGAGCGATGTCTTAAACTCAATCAGGTATGGCACAGAATCGCTCGTTTTAAGGTGTACTGTCAGAGTGCGTTCATTTTTTTCTGAAGGCTCTTCGACCTCATACTTTGAAGGATCAAGGACATCTCCTTCCGTGATGGAGCCGTTTTTATTGATCGTATAGCTCTTTACCACAACGGAACCCGGCACAAATTGCTGAGGATCTATTATGGCATCTTTTATATAAGAATTTTTTGTCGGTTCGCCATTATAATTGATGCCGACTTTCCAAGTGATTTCCTTTGAAACTGCGTTATATGAACCGTTTTTGAAACCATTATTTGAAGTCTGATGATTCGGTGTAAAACCGCTTGATACCTTATTTGTGCGGTCATTGCCGTATTGATCAGTCCATGTTGAATGTGCTGTATTCTTGACGCTTTCGTTAGAATAATCAGCATTGAATGTTGTTGTGTAAGTGATCTTAAACTGACTGTCTGTTTTTTTGTAATCCCCGATCAATGCCAAAGTAAAGCCTTTATTGTCGGGTTTTTTTGTCAATGTGTAGTCTTTGTCTTTCTGCAACGTTTTGTTGTTCGTTGTGTCTTGAATCTTGAACGATACATCAATCAGAACCAATCCGCCGCTTTCGAATTGGTCATCCAACGTCCAATTGTTCATCTCATATTTGTTTTTATTAATTGTAATCGTCCAATCAACCGTCTTCTTCTCATAATCAACGTTTGAATACCCTTTAATGAGGTTCTGCTGAATGGCTATTCCAGAAGCTTCTTTAGAATCCCCTGTTCCGGTCACCACGCTATTGGTGTATGTTGTCGATTTATCAATGATCACTCCGCTGTTGACCTTTGTTTGATATGTGATTTTGTAAGCGCTGGTAACGGTTTTATTAAATTTGATTTCAAAACCGCTTCCATTATCGATCAGCGTGTAATCCTCGCCTTCCTTTAAAGGCGTGCCCGCTTGCTCGCTGCCATTCTGTCCAAAGGTAATAGGAATAACCTTCAAGGAATCTTTTACGAGGTGCAAATCGCCAGTTCCAAAAGAATCCTTAATGCTGGCCTTGGATTGGTCGATCTGTTTCTCACCATAGTTGTATGAAAGAGCCCAGCTGAATGTTTGAGATTCTCCATCATATCCGGTCGATGATTTCGCGATCATTTTTCCATATTTGGCCGCAACAGTGGCTTCTGCAGAAATTGGTTCCAGATTGTCTCCGCTGAATGCCGCCTTGTTCGTCAGCGATATATTTCCGCCTTCACTCGGCTTTGCACTATTGTCAATGTCGGTTTCGTACACAAGGCGGTAGGCTGAATCAATTGTCCCATCAAATGTGACATTTCCTTTTGAATCAACGCTGTAGCCGGAAGAAACTTCATTTCCTTTGCTGACAGAACCATCAATGTTCACATTGAGTTCATATACTTTAACTGAACGGTAGGTTAAACCCTCTGGAAGGCTTTCCGTGAGTTTGGCATTCTTGACTTGATCCAACTTTTTATTGACATCGACCGTCCATGTTACTTTACCGGGGTTGATGCCTTTATCCAGTGCACCTGATTTATCAATGGTTTTACTCACATTTGGTTTAAAATAAACTGTTGTTTCAGGAGTATCAGAATTCACAGGGAATGGAATCTTCTGTGTTGTCGAACCCGTTATTTTTTTCTCATTGAACTGCGTATTGATAACCAATGTGCCTTTGACATTAGAACTTTCTTTTACCTCGCCGTTAAATGTCATCACCACATGTCCGTTCGTATCAATAGAAAATGTCCCGTATGTGGTGTCTCCGGCGCTTAACGGCAGGTTCACAATGTCATTATGCATAATAAATTCTTTAGGTAAATCAAATTCATATTTATCGCCGGCATTGATTGTTTTTCCAAAATCGTCAGGAATGGCCCAATCAATTGAAATTTTCACCGGAGAATTCGTATCGGCACGATTGCCCTTGTCATATGGCTTTCCGTTTTCGTCCGTCAATGTCACGCCGGTTAAAAGATTTTGCGTGATTTGTTTTTCTTCAGTTTGCAAACTTCTGAAAGCTGATTGACTTGAGGATGACACTTTATTTGAATCTTTATCCTTTGAGGAATCACCGCTCTTAGAGTCGGCTGACGGTTGCTGTTCTTCCTCTTTTTGATCCTTGCTGACTGGAGGTGCAGATTTGTCATCTGTCTCTTTCTGATCACCATCAGTATCAGAAGGGTCATTTTTTGGCTCTTCCTCCTCGGCATCTGGTGATTCAGCTTTCTTAACAGGAATGATCACCTGCTGGGTTTTGCCTCCCCCTAGATGAAAAAGGGCTGCTACTGTATGTTCATCGTCTTTTGCATCTGCAGTAAACGCGGCTGACAGTGTAATGGTCCCCTTGGCATTCGGAGAATCGGCGAATCCAGTTGTTAATTTTACCGTCATGGTGCTGCTGCCCGCCGGCACTTGATAGCTGCCGATGACCTGATCAGCAGATTTGATTTCACCTTCTGCACCTTTATCAAATGTAAAGTTTTTAGGGATCTCCACATTGATATCCTGTTCACTATCTGTTTCTACATCTTTTTTCAATGACCATTCATATGTCAGTGTCACTTCATCCCCCGGCGTTAATGCCGGTTCGTTTCCTTTTGATCCGTCTACAATCTGGTTCTTGCCGTCCTTGACAGTCACCGAATCGAAGAATTGGCTGTCACTTGACGTTACATCCACAGCCTGTGCGGTAAGAGTATAGCTGGCGATCTGACTGAAGAAGAAAAAGATGGCAAGGCTTATGATCATAACGATCCGCCCGCTTTTTTTCAGCCCTAAGGGAAAACTCCTCGTTCTCAACTTTTCATTCCTCCCTTTCATATCTATTTTTCACTTGCCGATTGATACACGAGACCATAAAACCATGTTCCATCCCCCACAATTAAACTACTAATGCCGAATGAGTTTTAAAACTAAGATTTGCCATCCGAACCAAACTACATTGTATGAAATGGAACTATACAATTTCTGTACAACAAAAAATCATGTATGATTCAAGTGAAATGGATATAATTGGAGATTCGGAGTTTCAGACATATGGCGAGGGCCTTCCCTTTAGGTGACATGTACAAAAAAACCAGTGTGCATCGAAAGGCAATCGACACTCACTGGTTTGGATAAGTTTTCTGCTTCTTTAATTAATCTGATCTTTCATTTGTTTGTAGCGCTGATATTCCTTTATCGCCTCTTCTACCTTCCCGTTTTTGTTAAATATCTGCATTTTGTATTGCATAATTTTATGATCGAAAGGTTCAATTTTCTCAACCTGCAGACAAATGTCCATCGCTTGACTGTAGTTCATTTCATGCATGAAAAAATCAATCAATTCATATGCCTTGCCGATCCACAGTTGGGCAAGACGCGTTTTTTCCGGTTCTGCCCACAAGTAGCCGTACTCCATAAAGTAATGGTTTTCGTATGACATTAACATATCCATGTGCTGGTGTAAGGTAGATGTATTAAGCGGCGGAGCCTCTTTTAGTGACCTTTCCCATTCAACAACATCAATTTTTACTCCTGAAAAACGAAGAATATACCCTGTTTCGGTTTTCTCGATTGATTGGCCGAAAGGAACCTGGCCGATTAATTTCCGAATTTGGTAAATGGTTGAGTAAAGCTGGGTGCTTGCTTTTGAAACATCATAGTTGGGCCAAAAAAGGTCGATTAACAGGTCTTTACTGACGACACGTCCTTGATTTTGAAGTAAAAAAGCATAGATTTCACGCGCCTTGGACGTTCTCCATTTGACCGGTATGTTTGTCTTGACACTATTTAAGGTTTGATAAAACTGCAGGCTTCCAAAACATTGAATGAAATAATGCGCCTCGGTATTTTCTGCAGGTGCCCTGAGCTTGTTATTCGTTCTGATACGTTCAACTGTTGTCTCAAGCCGCTTATAAATGACAGGCTTCAGCAAATAATCAATGGCATTCAGCTCAAACGCTTTGATAGCAAACTCATTATAAGCCGTGATAAAAACGACTTGGACATTTTCATTCTGCGCTTGAATCGCTTCAGCAAGCTCAATGCCATTAATTCCGGGCATTTCAATATCAAGAAACACCGCATCTATAGCAAGAATCGCCGCATGCTCCAGAGCTTCAATCGGATCTTGAAATGCCGTAATAGATTGAAAGGCGTTTGTCCGTTCAAGCATATTCTTAAAATGAAGCAATGCCAGATGCTCATCATCAACAATTAACGCGTTCAAAAACACATCCCACCCTATATGTAAAATCGAGATATTAGTAAATATCTTCTATTATATCATGCCAAATAGCCCCTTTAATTGGATTCTTTTTCTTTCTATTGTAGCTTTTGAAAGTTTACATTTACAATATTTATAAAAAATAGGAATGTAGAATGAACCTATTAAAAAGGAGCATTGTTATGAAAGAAAAATTTATTTTCATTTCGGTTATTTTCGGTTATGCCGCTTTGTTTATGGTTTTTATAGCGATTGATCATCTTTCTGGATCAACACTTCCTGAAGCAAAGCATGGGGTCATGAACTTGGAGAACTGGGATTTTCAGAAGGATGGGAATGTGCAGCTGAACGGAAAGTGGACATTATATCCAAATCAGATTTTATCGCCAAAAGAGATTGCTTCAGCAAAAGGAAAAGATCCCCTCTTCGTTGATGTCCCCAGTAATGTGAAGCTGGCCAAGCAAGGTATCAACGTGGATTACGGAACGTACAAGCTGACGATCAAATCAAAGCTAGACAATCAGGTTTTCGGGATCAGCACGTCGTTTATTTACAGTGCAAATCGCAGCTATTTTAATGGACAAGTCATAGGCCAAAGCGGCAGCCCCTCAAATAAACCTGATTTCACAGCACAAAACAGACCGTATACGAGCTTTTTCCCGCTTCACAAGGGTGATAATGAACTTGTCGTACAGTTTTCGAACTTCGGAAAAACGCCGGGGTGGGGAATCGCAAAGCCGATTACCTTTGGAACTCAGGACCAAATAGTGCGTGAAAACAAAATTTCCTTTCTTAATGATACGGTCATGATTACAGCATTTTTCATTACCGGATTATATTTTCTGGGCTTTTACCTGCAAAGAAAAAAGGATAAACATTTGCTGTTTTTTTCTGTTATGTGCCTTCTGTTTTCATTCATTATTCTGATGATCGGAAAAGAGCGGATTATATTCCTCCTCTTTCCGTCCATTTCATTTTCATTGTTAAATTCAATGAGGGCAATCTCAACTGTGTTTGTCAGTATAGCGGTTTTTCTCTATCTCTATTTTGCTTACAGAGAGATTGTGTCAAAACGTTTTATGCTCATAGCCACTGTTTCTTGCGGGCTGGTCTTGATCATAGATTTTTTAACCGTTGGGTTTATCGGCCACTCCTCATACATACTACATTCCGTGCTAGCCGTTTCGACCCTGGTTTATATCACATATATTTTTACGATCGCAGCGATCCGCAAAATGGAAGGAAGCCTGTATCTGACAATCGCTTCTATATCAATGAGTGCTTTTGTCATTTTAACGACCATCTCCGCTTACACAGGAAAAACGGCTTTTTCTTTTAATTCGATCTATTCATTGCCGACAGTCATTGCGTTGCTGGCGATTGTTCTTCTCATGGCACAGCAATTTGCCGGTGCATTCCGCGAAAATGAAGTGCTGTCGTGGAAATTACTCAGGGTTGACCGGCTGAAGGATGAGTTTATAGCGAAGACATCGCATGAATTTAAAACTCCGCTGAACAGCATTATTAATATATGCCAAACGTTGTTGGCCGGCAAAGGAAAAAGAACGATAGAAGAAGAGAAAGAAAACATGCAGCTTGTTATCCGCATGGGCTACAGGCTGTCCAATCTGGTGAATGACATCCTGGATTTAGAAAAAATAAAGCAAGGCATGCTTCAGATTCACCCGGTGCCTGTTGATATTTATGCTTTAGTTTGTTCGGAAATGAATTTCTATAATCTCTTATCGAGACATAAAAACTTAAATATGATGAATCATATTCCAGACGACCTTCCTTTAGTGCTCGCAGATGAAAACCGCTTCCGCCAAATATTAACCAATTTAGTAGACAATGCAATCAAGTATACAGCGGAGGGCCAAATCACACTTTCTGCTTCAAAACTGAACGATAACATGATCAAGGTGACAGTTACGGATACCGGAAGCGGCATTTCCGAAGCCGATCGCCAAACCATCTTTGAGTCTTTTCAGCAAGCAGAAATGAATAAAGACGACGGAGCCGGTCTTGGCCTCAGTATTGTCAAACAGCTGGTCCAGCTCCAAAACGGGGACATTTGGGTTGAATCAGAAGAGGGAAAAGGGTCGGCATTCCATTTCACATTGCCCATTGTCCATCATGAATCTGTGCCTGAAACCAAAACAAGTCTTCCAGAATTACAATCCGGGCTAGAGATGTCAGGTATCTCTTTAAGCACGCCCTATTACTCTGAGAAAATTGACGCTCCAACCATTCTGATTGTCGATGATAACATTGACAGTTTAAAAATTTTAAGCGATATGCTTGAAGGCGTGCCCTACAATGTAATTGCTGCAAAAAACGGAACGGAAGCATTAGAAGTGGTTTCTTGCACGAAGCTTGATTTGGTGATTCTTGACTTGATGATGCCGGATATGACTGGTTTCGAAGTCTGTACGAGAATTCGTGAACGATTCAGTTTGGTTGATCTTCCGGTTCTGATCATTACAGCAGCCATCATCGGCCACGACAAATACAAGGCTTTTCATGCCGGAGCGAATGACATTTTGCAAAAACCTTATCATTACTCTGAATTTATGGCGCGTATCAAAAACCTGATTATGATGAAGCATACAGCAAACCAAGCGACAAATATGGAGATGGCATTTCTGCAGTCGCAAATCAAACCACACTTTCTCTACAATGTGTTAAACACCATTATTTCACTCAGTCATTTGGATATTGAAAAAGCGCGAGAGATAACAGCTGAATTTACTAACTATTTAAGAATGAGTTTTGATTTCCAAAATACATCAGCCATCAGTTCATTCAGAAACGAGCTTTCTATTATCAATTCCTATCTCTCCATAGAAAAGACGCGCTTCGGCGATCGGCTGGACATTCTTTTCGATATAGACAAAGACATTGACTTCATCCTTCCGCCTTTAATGATTCAGCCATTGGTGGAAAATGCAGTCCATCATGGCGTAAGCAAAAAAAGAGGCGGAGGATGGGTGAAGCTGACCGTAAAAAAACAAAGCAGGAACGAGTATTACGTCGAAGTTGAAGATAACGGTGTTGGCATTGCGCCGGAAAAACAAAAGAATATCCTGTCTCAAGACTTCGATCGCAGCGTCGGACTCAAAAATATCAACCAGCGGCTCAAGCATTTTTGCGGCAGTGAATTGAACATCCGCAGCATCCCGGATGCCGGCACAGCTGTATCGATGGTCATACACATTACTGAAACAACAGATTCTCCTAAATTCATAAGCACGTCTCCGGATGCAGAGGAACAATAAAGAATACGGTAATCCATGACCTATAAAAAAGACTGCCGCATTCCAGCGGCAGTCTTTTTTTATTCTGGAGATCTTGTCTGCTGCTTCAGCAAGTCCCTGATTTCTTTCAATAACTCTTCTTGCGCATCCGCCGCTTCCTCCTCGGCCTCTTCTTCCGCTTCTTTCTTGCGCCTCAATTGATTCAAAGTCCGAATCATAATAAAAATAGAGAACGATATGATCAAGAAATTTACAATGGTTTGAATGAAGCTGCCGTATTTGACGACCGCATCACCGAATGTAAATGACAGTCCCGAAAAATCAAGCCCGCCCAGAAGCAAGCCAACTAAAGGCATAATGATATCATTAACGAGCGATGTGACGATCTTACCGAACGCGCCCCCTATGACAACACCAATCGCAAGGTCAACAATGTTCCCGCGCATGGCAAAGGTCTTAAACTCTTTCCACATTACAATCACCTGCTTTTTTTGTTTTGAAAGAAAAAAAGACAAATGTGCCGCTGCCCATCTGTCTTTTTTTCACTTACTCGCCAAGGGCAAAAGTCAGTTCCACTTCGCAAACCACTTCGCCGTCAACTTTGGCAACGCCTTTTCCGCGCCCGATTGTGCCTCGCGCACGAATGATCTCAACCTCAAGGTGAAGCTGGTCACCAGGTTTCACTTGTTTTTTAAACCGGCAATTGTCAATGCCGGCAAAGAAAGCCAATCTGCCTCGGTTTTCTTCTTTAATCAGCATGGCAACAGCGCCGACTTGGGCAAGTGCCTCTACGATTAATACGCCGGGCATAACCGGATACTGAGGAAAATGGCCGTTAAAAAATTCTTCATTTGCGGTTACATTTTTATATCCTGCGGCCCGTTTGCCCTCTTCAACTTCCGTAATCCGGTCTACGAGCAAAAACGGATAACGGTGAGGAATAATTTCTTTAATTTGCTGAGTATCAAGCATTCTCTTGACATCTCCTTCATCTGCGTTAGTATGTATAGCAATCATTTATGATCCAATCTGTACATTTGAAAAGTATATTATGAATGAATCTCTTTTTCAACCTGCACCCAAAGTGTAACCAACTGTCAATGAGAGCCGTCAAAAGTTGTGATATGATAATTATAGATTTTACCATTAGCAAAGAGGTAGGAAAATGATTTCAAAGTTTATAGAAAAAAGAATGCAAAAAATGTTAGACGAGTGGTATACCGCTATTGGCAAACGCAAAATGGATGACGCAGCAGCACTTAAAGAGGAAATCGATCAGAACCTTCCGAAGCTTAAAAGGAACACAAAACTTTGGATGCGTTACCAATTGTTCCTCGCACGGCATCAGCTGCTTTATGAAAACCAGGACGGTCTGGATTCATTATTCCATGATTTATATGAACAGGAAGAAAAAATGGATGATGAATTGAAATATTATCTGCACTTTTTCTCAGGATTATATGAAATGGTAAAAACCGCTCCGAAGCATGCGGTGAATGGTTTTAAAAAAGCTGAGCAGCACCTGCACGCGATTCAAAACTCATTTGAAGCCGCTGACTTTTATTATCAAACCGCCGGCGCCTATTACTTGATGAAATCACCGCCGCTTTCCATCCAATATGTTGAAAAAGCTTTAAATATCTACTTACATCAATTCGGCTATGTAAAAAAGGTGATCAGCTGCAAACTGCTGCTCGCTGTAAACTATATTGATCAAGAACGCTATGATGAGGCTGAACAGCTTTTCAAAGAAATCATCAAGAAAACCCAGCAGTTAAATGACGATAATCTGCTGTGCCATGCTTATTATAATTTGGGCTTTTTAAAAGCAACCGAAAAGAAAGACCATGAAGCACTTCTATACTTTAAAAAGGTATTGAAGAATCAGGAATTTGAAACCAATTCTCCAGTATCCTATCTTCACTGTGTGTATGAATCCGTCAGAGCCCTTTTTAAAACAGAAAAGATCTCAGAAGGAAAAGCGGTTTTGCAAAAAGGAAAAGAATTATCTGAAAAAGTAAACATTCAAACAATTCAATTGAAATTAAAAACACTTGAAGCGCTCTATACGTCTGCTGAAGACCCTTATGATACCTTGCTTGAATATGTGCTTGAACTAGAAAAAATCGAAGCTTGGGTGGATTTAGAGGTGCTGTTGGAGGACATCACGGAATACTACAAAAAAAAGGACGATTTCGAAAAAGCCGCCTTTTTTATACTGCGCGGCTGATTGAAAACGCCCCTCTCTCTTTTATCTGACAGAATTAATCAAACCGAGCATCTGATCACCCATTGTGATCGTTCTGCTGTTCAGCTGATAAGAACGCTGAGACGTAATCAAATCTGTCATTTGTTTAGAAATATCCACATTTGACATTTCAAGTGCACCCTGCTGCATGCCGATGTTTTGTCTGTTTGCGCCATTCAGCTCTTCAAAGGCTGCCGCATTATCAATGGAGAAAAGATTATTCCCTTCGGATTTCAGCTCTTGAGGATTGTTCACTTGGATAACTCCGAGATTAAACCGCTGTACTGTATTCCCGTTAGACGCGGTTAAGGTCCCGTTATCATTGACCGTAATATTTTTCATTGAGCTGTCTATGTTTACTGCATTGCCGTTTTCATCAAGCACGGGATGACCGTTGCCTGTCACGAGCTGAAGCTGGTTGGCATTATCAGCTGAAGGCGATAAATAAAGCGCCCCGTCCCTCGTATACTGGCGATTGCCATTCACGTTAACCTGCAGGTATTGGTAAGGAGACGTAAAGGCGATATCCAGATCGCGCTCCGTCTTCTGAATGCTTCCTTGATCAGATACAAGCCGTGAATTCATCATCGCTCCGACGCCAAGGCGCAAGCCGGGCGGCGTTTTGCGGGATTGTGCCACTTCTTCGTTTTTTTCATCAACCTGATCGAATTGCTGTCTGACGAGCTCAGAGAAATTCGTATCCTTAGCCTTATAGCCGGTTGTGTTGCTGTTGGAAAGGTTGCTGCTGATTGTGTCAATCTGCTGCTGCAGCTGGTTTAAGGTGGTTGATGCCGTTAGCATTGACCTAAGCATAGTTGATGTCCCCCGTTTTTTCTTCCGTTATCTTATATTTTTCCGATTTCATTGGCTGCTTTGTCCATACTTTTGTCATAAGCTTGAATGACCTTCTGGTTTGCTTCAAACGATCTGTACGCTTCAGTCATTTCTGTATAGGCGCTCGTCACATCAACATTCGAAAGCTCAGAAACGCCTTGTTTTAATGAATAGGATACTTGGTTATTGCCAGCCGCGCTCGGCAGGTCATTTCCGTCAGCCGTGCTGTACAAATCATTGCCATCTTTTTTTAGATTTCTGACATCCTCTGCCATTCTGACATCAATCTGTCCGGCTGTTCGTCCGTTCGCAGTAACAGTACCGTTTTCAGACACGGTGAAATTTTCATTTTCGACCGTAATCGGCTGTCCTGTCGTTGATAAAATGGTATTTCCGTTAATCGTCAGCTGATTATTCTCATTTAAAGAAAACGTGCTGCTTTTTGAATATCGGACCCCATTCTCCGTTTGAACCGGATAAAAAAGGGCGGCATTTTCATTTGTTTCCGCATGAACCGGAACTTGATTTTCAACCAATGTGATGTCTGTAGGCTGATCCGTCGACTTGAGGCTTCCCTGTGTAAAAAGAGGCTTAAGCTCCTGCATATAGACACCGGTATTAACGGAACCGATTTCTGTTTTCGATGTGCCAGCCGGAGATTTTGATTCAATTCTGCTAAGAAGCATCTCAGGGAACGCGCGCAGCGATCCTTGGTCTGCTTTATATCCGGATGTATTTGCGTTTGCGATATTATTAGAAAGCATTTCCGTTCTGCGCTCTTGGGCAATCATTGCGGATGTTGCGGTATATAATCCTTTTAACAAGTTTTCCACCTCTAAAATGGCATTTTTTCCAGTTGTCACATAGGAACATTCGTTCTATAATATAAATCAGTATTTTATCCTATTATCGGCATTTCCCATCAATTCGTGAAGAGTTTTCATAAAAAAACCCCATTCTTTTTCAGAATGAGGTTTGAGTGATCAGCTTAGTTTGCGTTTAGGAAGCTTGTCCATATTATCAAGCATAACACCTGTTCCGACTGCCACACAATCCATTGGATTTTCAGCGACAAGCACCGGAACCTTCAGCTCTTCAGCGAGCAGCTGGTCGAGGCCGTTTAAGAGCGCGCCTCCGCCGGTAATGATAACGCCGCGGTCAATGATATCAGCGGACAGTTCAGGCGGTGTTCTTTCAAGCACTTGTTTCGCAGCCTGCACAATAACAGCTACAGATTCACGAAGGGCTTCTTCTACTTCTTTGCTGTTTACTGTAATTGTTCTTGGAAGACCGGAAACCATGTCCCGTCCGCGAATGGAAATTTCTTCGTGACGTGCGTCTGGGAAAACTGTTGCGACTTTAATCTTAATATCTTCCGCAGTACGTTCGCCGATCAGCAGCTTGTACTCGCGTTTGATGTAATTTAAGATTTCCATGTCAAACTTGTCCCCAGCCATTTTAATAGAAGAGGAGGTGACAATATCGCCCATTGAGATGACTGCGATATCCGTCGTCCCGCCTCCGATGTCTACAACCATGTTACCGCTCGGCTGGAATATTTCCATACCCGCGCCAATAGCGGCAACTTTCGGTTCTTCTTCAAGGTACACATGTTTACCGCCGCTTTTTTCAGCAGCTTCTTTGATGGCTTTTTGCTCAACTGATGTAATATTCGTCGGGCAGCAAATAAGCATGCGCGGTTTTGAGAACAGGCCTTTTACGTTCAGCTTGTTAATAAAATGTTTCAGCATTGCTTCTGTTACTTCAAAGTCAGCAATAACTCCGTCTTTCAGCGGGCGAATCGCAACAATATTCCCAGGTGTACGTCCAACCATTCGTCTTGCCTCTTCGCCAACCGCCAGCACTTTGCCGCTGTTTTTATCAAGTGCAACTACGGAAGGTTCATTCAGAACAATTCCTTTACCTTTAACATGGATCAGTACATTTGCAGTACCGAGGTCAATACCAATATCCCTTGCAAACATCTATTTATATCCTCCTTGAAAATCTGTTTCACAGTAAATATCCACATTGTGCCCTAATTATATATATTATCATAAAATATAGAAAAAAAGTTGGAAGCACATTAAGTTCTTTACAAATTTTTGCGGATGATCTACAAACGATTTCCGGAAGACAATGCAGGCTGATTTGCCCTGGGTGATTATGGCTGGCGAACGGGCTCTCCTTCGAGAATTTCATCCTTTTTATACTTTAGTTTTGTTGCTTCTCCTCCTCTTAAATGCCTGATGGATTTATGATAATCGAGTATTTCTTTCACTTCGTTTGCCAAGTCAGGATTGATTTCAGGCAGACGCTCTGTTAAATCCTTGTGTACTGTACTTTTGGAAACACCAAATTCCTTCGCAATGACACGAACGGTTTTCTTTGTCTCCACGATGTACTTTCCTATCTTGATTGTTCGCTCTTTGATGTAATCGTGCACACCACTCGACCTCCCTAAAATGGATGTGAGAAGTGTGAAATGAGATCCGTATTCTGTAAAGAGTCATTCATTATGCAGCTTCTTTGTTGTATGATTTTACAAGTAAGTTTGTGAAATATGCCCACGATCCCTCACCTCAAACACTCTCTTTGTTAGGTTTGTAACAGTGTATTAGCATTCTTTTGGGAATATGCTAAAAACTCAATAAGGACAAGGGGTGAAACGAATTTTTCGGCTTCCGCTAACTATTTCGCGTCACTAAACTTTTATCTTTACATCCGTTCATCGCTCCTGTAAAATGAAAAAGCAATTAGTTACTTAGGTAAGTTTTTTAGAAGGAGACCGAAATGACCTACGTCAACAGACACCTCATTCATCAAATCAACCAAAGCGCCCGCCTGATTGCCAAAAAAGCCAATGAACAGCTGGAGCCATTCGGCCTTTACTCATCTCAATGGTCAGTTTTATATTGTTTGCGTACGATCGGACCAATGACTCAAAAGGAGATTTGGTCCTATTTAAATGTGGAAGCCCCGACCGTAACCCGGACGATCAAACGCCTTGAAGAAAACGGCTGGGTACAGAGACGGCAAGGTGAAGACAAACGGGAAAAACTCGTTGTCCTCACAAAAGAAGCAGAGAAGAAATACGAAGAAATCAATGTGAAAATGCTTAAATTTGAGGAAGAACTGCTCGCAGATTTCCGCGATGAAGATAAAGAAGCGTTTTCTCATTTATTTCGTTTGTTCTTACAACAATGAAAATAAGGAAGTGACATACATTTGAAAAAGCCTGAACCAATTTGGACCAAAGATTTCATTATGGTCGTTCTCGTGAACTTGTTTGTTTTTGTGTTCTTTTATACATTTTTGACTGTTCTGCCTATCTATATGATGCAGGAGCTTGGCGGTACTGAATCTCAGGGAGGGCTGTTGATCAGTCTGTTCCTGTTATCCGCCATTTTCACTCGCCCTTTTTCAGGGGCTATTATAGAACGGTTTGGGAAAAAGAGGATGGCGATTGTATCGATGGCGATTTTTGCCCTTTCGTCTTTTCTTTACCTGCCGATTCATAACTTCTATTTGCTGCTTGGATTGCGGTTCTTCCAAGGAATCTGGTTCAGTATTTTAACCACTGTAACCGGCGCGATCGCAGCTGATATCATTCCAGTTAAACGCCGCGGCGAAGGGCTTGGATACTTTGCCATGTCTATGAACCTCGCAATGGCTATCGGTCCGTTTCTCGGATTGAGCCTGGTGAAAATTGTGCCTTTCTCTGTCTTCTTTACAATTTTTGCGGTGTTTATGATTGTCGGGCTGTTTGTTACATTACTCATTAAAGTGCCAAACAGCCTCAGCAGCGGAACGACTGTATTCCGTTTCTCTCTTTCGGATATGTTTGAAAAAGGCGCGCTTAAGATTGCGATTGTAGGACTGTTTATATCATTCTGTTATTCAACAGTTACAGCATTTTTGTCCGTTTTTGCTAAGTCTATTGATCTATTAAATGTCAGCGGCTACTTCTTTGTTTGCTTTGCTGTTACGATGATGGTTGCGCGACCGTTTACAGGCAAACTGTTCGATAAAGTCGGAGCGGGGATAGTGATTTACCCTTCAATCCTGATTTTCTCTGTCGGACTTTGCATGCTTGCCTTTACGCACAGCAGCTTGATGCTTCTATTATCCGGAGCTGTGATCGGACTTGGATACGGCTCAATCGTGCCATGCATGCAAACGCTGGCGATACAAAATTCACCGGCACACCGTTCAGGGTTTGCGACAGCAACGTTCTTTACGTTCTTTGACAGCGGAATTGCCGCAGGATCGTATGTGTTCGGATTATTCGTTGCTTCCGCAGGTTTCTCATCTATTTACTTATCAGCGGGTCTATTCGTTCTGATTTCTCTTCTTCTCTATGCATGGAGCCAGAAAAAACCTGCTGTAGCCGAACCTGAAGGAAAAGTGTCGATTGCAGAATAGCTTGTCAGACTGCCGGAATTTGCCGGCAGTCTTTTTTTGCATAAAAAACGGCATTCTGCTCCGTTTAACGGAATAGAATGCCGCTTGTTCATGATTCAATAATCGGACGCGCAGGTGAATCCGGATCTAATGTAAAATCAAAAGACTCTTCGTCGCGATACATCGGATCTGCATAGAGAGAGCCGACATCGTTTTTCGTTGCTTTTTGATAGGACGGAAATGAGTCGTATTCTGTCTTTTTCCACATCCATAAGCCGTCTTTATCTGCTTCCTTATGGTAAACGTTATGATTGACTGTATTTCCTTCATTGGTTTTAAATTCGTTGGCAATAAACAGCCTAGAGTCACTTGCCGTCATAATATTTTTTTCTATTATGTTGTTTTTTGTATCATGCTGCAGCAATAGCTGACCGCCATACAGCCCTTTTGTGTCGTTGCGGAACATCATGTTGTGAGCAATCACAGAACCGGCGGTGCCGCCACGCTCCTTGTCGTATCCGCCGATTGAAATCCCCGTATATGCATTCTGATACACCTTGTTGTCGGTAATCTTTATATCCTCAGCATATTTCCCTTTGTGCTCAGAGGTTGCTTCAATTCCGATATCGTTTCTGTATACCGTGTTTTTCCTGATGTCAATACTGCGTCCTCCGTCGACATAGATTCCGCCCGCTGAGTACTCATCTCCATAAGCCGGATTTCCGAAAGTTGAATGATGATAGACAGTATTGTTTTCTACGATGCCGTTCCTCACATAATCGTTTTGATCTGCCGTTCCTTCATATCCGATAAGATCGATGCCAATATTGTTATTATCACGGACCAAATTTCCCGCAATTGTAAAGCCGTCAATGTTTCCGTTTAGCACAACCGCTTCACTCGCTCCGAGTGTCAGCTTTTCAACGGTATTATCCGTAATTTTAATGTCTTTCATGCTTCCCGTTCCATACACTGCAATTCCGTGGGCATTGCCCTCATCTGCCGTTGTTTTTATATTCCGAACATGATTACCCTTAATCGTGATATGGCTGCTGGAGCCAGTCACATAAATTCCCATAGCGGTTGCTTCTTCAGATGAAACAGAGAGATTCTCAATCGTTAAACCGCTGATTGTGATGTAATGTTTATTGTCTATGCCGATTAACGGCGTTTCATATTTTGCGCTCGTGATAGATTTCCCGGTAATCACTGCTTTCTCGTTCTGATAGTTTCGAAACGTGACAGGCTTCCCGTCCGTGCCGCTATGCTTCACATCAAGCGGTTCATCATACGTGCCTTCACGGATTAATACGGTTGTTCCGGCAACAGCTTCCTTAGCGGCGTGCGCCAGTGTACGAAATGGCTTAGTTTTCGTCCCTTCATTTTGATCATTGCCGTTAGGAGAAACATATAAGCAGTTCACTGATTCTTGTTCATTTGCTGTCGTCTTATCATAGATTAAAGCGATGATCACAGCAGTTAAAACAACTGCAGCAGAAATAAAAAATGGTAGCTTCATATGGGATTCTCATTTCTATTTAGAATGGATTTTCTTCTATCATTATAGGTTATCCATTTATGGAAAACCATCTCAAATCCATTCCACTGCAGAAAACGCTTATTCCGCACGACGCACCTGTTCAGAATCATACTTTCCGACAGCAGATGATACCGGCGGGTGAATCCGCATCAGAGCAATATAGACAAGAAATGATGTCAGTACACCTACAAACCATGAGATGTCATATAAGCCCTTTAATGCGGGGACATACATCCCGATTAATGAGATGAGTGCGCCTAAAAGCGTGGCCGCGAATGCCCGGTAGTTATAGCCTTTAAAATACACATACCGTCCGGTTTCGGAATATAGGTCATCAACCGAGAGCTCCCGCTTGCGAATGATAAAGTAATCAGCCATCATGACGCCTGCCACCGGACCGAGCATGCCGCCGATTAAACCGAGAAACGCATAAACGCTGGTTGCGCTCTCCATGAGCTTCCACGGAACCGTAAATAAAGCGAGCAGGGCTGTGATAAAGCTGCCTCGTTTAAAATTAATATATTTCGGCAAAGCATTCGCAATATCATAAGCGGGAGACACGATGTTTGCTGCGACATTAACTGAAATGGTGGCAATACAGAGCGTAATCACAGATAATACGATGACATAAGGATTATCAAACCTGGCCAAAATATCAACCACGTCCCAAATCGGCTCGCCGAAAGCAACCTGTGAACCGGAGGTCACCGTAATACTGGCAAACGCAAATAACGCGAAGGTTCCCGGCAAGCCGTAAAACTGGCCTTTAATCTGCTCTTTTTGCGTTTCCGCAAATCGTGTAAAATCAGGTATGTTTAAAATTAACGTCGCCCAGATACCTATAATGCCGGTGACTCCGGCAGCAAACGGCCAAAACGTTTCTGAAAACGTGTGAAATTTCCCAGTCTGCGAATAGATCGGCCCGAGTCCTCCGGCTATATCGACCGCCCACCATACCATGCCGCCAAACACCACATACACTAAAGGACCTGCCCAAACCTCGAAACGCTTAATTGATTCCATACCGTGATGCAATACAAGTAAGTGCACAGCCCAAAAGAATACGAAAGAGAGGAAACCAGACAAGTGGATACCTAGAATATTCCACTCCCCGCCAATCTCTCCCCAGCCGGGCCACATATTTAACAGCAAAATGTTCAGCGCCGTGCTCCCGGCAAAGGTTTGAATACCAAGCCACATAATGGCTGTAAAAGCCCTCAGAAGCGCCGGAATGTTCGCGCCGTAAATTCCGTAAGAAGCCCGGATAATCACAGGAAATGGCAGCCCGTATTTTGTCCCTGCATGCCCGTTTAAAGCGAGTGCGCCAAACAAAATAAGCGAGGCCGTAATAATGATCGCCAGCACCTGCCACGGTGAAAGCCCAATCGCAATTAATCCGCCCACTGTCGCGTAGGTCGGTATATTATGTATGCATCCCATCCAAATGGAGGCGAAGTTCATTGCTTTCCACGTGCGTTTTTCCTGTCCTAAAGGCAGCAGATCCTCATTGCTCAGCCTGTTTGATTGCAGATGACCCTCTTTTAATTCCATAGCCGGCTCCCCTTTCAGCTTGTCTATCTTCCGTCATATGTATAGTTTTCTAACATCACATGTGACTTAATATAACTGAAAAGTCAGACAAATACATTGGCTATGATACACAAACCTTTTATTCATTTTTGAGCATCCTAAACAAGAAAAGAGACAGACTCGTATATCTGTCTCTTTTCTCATGAACTTGTTTTCATTAAGGCGGTGAATCTCAAAGCCATAAACAAACTCAATCCGCCTACAGCAATAAGGAGCATTCCCATGATATCAAAATGAGCCGCTGTAATCTCTTTACCGAACAGAAGGCCCAGAATCACCGATGACAAAATCGAACCAAGGTAACGGCACGTTTGGAACAGGCCTGAGGTAGTTCCCACCATGTCTGAAGGGCTCGTTTTCAGCATCGCTGCCTGAAGCGCTACGTTTCCAAGTCCGTAACCGATGCCGAGCAGCGACAGGATCAAGCCTTTCCCGATAACCGGAACGCTGATAAAAAAGACCGTTAATAGCACAGCGCCCGCGGTCATCAGAAGCGATCCCGCCAAAATCGGCTTAATGACTCCCGATCGATCAATCCACTTGCCTGTAATGGGCGATATAGCGATGCTCATACCCGACATGAACAGCATAAACAGACCGCTCGTTTGGACAGAAAGATGCATTTCATCTTGAAAATAACTCGGCAGCCCGAAAAATAAACAGTAGAAGAATACATTAAGTAAAATAAACTGAACGTATACCGCTGACAGACTTCGCTGCGTTTTAAACAGACGGACATCAATAAACGGCTTCTCCGTTTTCAGCTCACGCCAGACAAATGCGGCAAGCAGAATGACACCAATCACACCTTCTGACATATGCGGGGATGTGCTGAACGAAAGCAAAAAGGACAGGAGCAAAATGATCCCGCCGGCAAACAAAAGGATTCCCGGAACATCTAGCTGCCGGATAACCGCTCTGATCCCCACCCCTTTTTTCTGATCCTTTGGGAACATATACATCCCTAACAGGAAGCTGAGGATAATAAACGGCAGATTGACGATAAAAATCGCCGGCCAGCCGCCCCAGACAATCAAAAAACCGCCGACTGTCGGCCCCAGCGCCGTCATTGCAGATGCAAATATGGACAGAACCGCCATGGCTGAAGCCTGGCGCTCATGTATGTGGTTTCGTATCAGCCCGACTCCCGACGGATAAATCGCACTGCTCCCCACCGATTGAAACAGCCGCATGACCAATAATGTCATAAAGGTTGGCGCAAGCGGCGCCCCGATGGCGGAAACCGCCACAAGAATAAGCCCGAATAAAAACAACCTTTTCCGCCCAATCAAATCGCCAAGCTTTCCCGTCACAGGCTGGGCCACAGCACTCGCCAAATAGAAAGAGGAGATCAGCCAGGAAACCGTCGTAAATGACAGGTGAAACTCATGCTGGATGCTGTGGAGCGCCAGAGAAATCATAGACGAGTTCAGCGGATTCAGCATCGTTCCTGAAGCTACCGCTGTTAAAAAGACAGCACGGCTCTTTTTTGATATTTTCATTTCACTTGTGATAAAAATTCTTCTGTTGTCCGCGATTTGCCGATTCTCGGGAAAATAAAGCGCAGTGTCGCTTCATGCTCTTCCTCACTGAACGTGGACATCGCGTCAGTAATAAAAATCTGCTGATAGCCAAGCTGAAAGGCCTCGCGAGCCGTACTTTCCACTCCGATATTCGTGGCAATGCCGCATAGTACAATGGTATCAATGCCGCGGCGTCTCAGCTGCAAATCTAAGTCCGTGCCGAAAAACGCGCCCCACTGGCGTTTGGTCACTGTGTAATCTCCGTCCTGCACACCGATTTCCGGAAGAAATTCCGCCCAGTCCGCCGGCATTTCACCTGAACCTTCCTGCGCCTGTTCATCCGTTTCCGGCTTTAGCGCATCTGCTCCGTCATGGAAGGCTACATTCACAAAGCTGATAAAGCCGTTATGCTTTCGGAATTCGTCAACAAGTTTTTTCGCATTCGGGACAACCTGTCCGCTTTTGTCTATTGGCACAATTCCTTTTTGCAGATCAATGATAACCAATGCTGTGTTTTGAAAATCAATGGTAAGTGTGTTCATTTTGCGTTTCCTCCTGATGCTGGTTAGTGTTTCTCACATCCCATATTTTACTCTTCACTTCACATGAATTCTTGCATGACGCTTGTGAAGTTCTCAGGAGAAGCGCTTATCTCACGATTTTTCTTTTATATAAAAATAAAAGGTGGTGCATACAAACATACCGGCAAGCACTGCGATCATAAAAGTTGTCATAGCTTCGTCACCTGCCTGCCGTTAATTGGCTGCTGATTAAACATGCCCATAAATTTGCGGCGGTCAATCCAAAGCAGAATCAAACACATGATCATTAATATCGTACTGAGATCCTGCACGCCAATATCAAAACAATAGTTAATCATGACGATGTTCACAATAATCGGCATAAATACAACGGCACCTAACGCAGATGTTCTTGGAATCAACAGCAAAACTGCAGCAATGATTTCTCCAAAGCCTATAAATACTTCATAGACATGAGAATAACCAAAAAATGTCCACGCAATTGTAAATCCCTTTCCCTTTCCCACCGCAGCTGCAATTTCAGGTGTTACTCCCCCAAACTGCCCCATGACCACTTTCGCCAGGCCGTACACAACAAAATTAAAGGCCAAAAACAACCGGAATGTCGCCGGAATGGACTTTCTTAACGCTCTCAGCAGCCTGCTGCCTTTATTCATATCGCATCCCCCTTAATGTATTATATCAACTAGTACACTTAATACACTATATATAATTCTATTTATTGTCAATTCCCTTTTTTCTCATAAAAACAGAATTATTTTATAGACATAAAGTCTTGTATGGCAAATAGCGTTTTTTCTTTCTTCGCCCGCATCGATAACACTCACTAAAAAAACATGTTAGGAAATCTCACATGAAAATGTTTTATCATTCTTTTTTCTCTATAATGAAGAAATATAATAATTGCTTTTATTCTGAAAGATACGGAGGAATGAGACATGCAAATGGGCGATACAGTATTTATGTTCTTTTGCGCTTTACTCGTGTGGCTGATGACCCCGGGGTTAGCGTTATTTTATGGAGGCATGGTAAAAAGCAAAAATGTGCTGAGTACAGCAATGCACAGTTTCTCTTCCATTGCCATCGTATCCATTGTTTGGGTTTTATTCGGATATACACTTGCCTTTGCTCCAGGCAACTCACTGATTGGCGGACTGGAGTGGGCAGGTCTGAAGGGGGTCGGATTTGATCCGGGTGATTACAGCGACACGATTCCCCATTCATTATTTATGATGTTCCAAATGACGTTCGCGGTTCTGACAACTGCCATCATTTCCGGGGCTTTCGCAGAGCGGATGCGATTCGGCGCTTTTCTTTTATTCTCGGTTTTATGGGTTTCATTGGTTTACACGCCGGTTGCTCACTGGGTATGGGGCGGAGGCTGGATCGGCCAGCTTGGCGCGCTTGATTTCGCAGGCGGAAACGTTGTTCATATTTCTTCCGGGGTGGCCGGCCTTGTTCTGGCCATCGTGCTCGGCAAACGAAAAGACGGCACAGCGTCTTCTCCGCACAACCTTATTTACACCTTTTTAGGAGGCGCCCTGATTTGGTTCGGCTGGTTCGGTTTTAACGTCGGCAGCGCCCTGACATTAAACGATGTGGCCATGTACGCCTTTATTAATACAAACACGGCAGCTGCAGCGGGGATTGCCGGCTGGATATTGGTGGAATGGATCATCAACAAAAAACCGACGATGCTCGGCGCGGTATCAGGAGCGATCGCAGGACTTGTGGCCATTACGCCGGCGGCCGGGTTTGTCACACCGTTTTCTTCTATTATCATTGGCATCATTGGCGGAGCGGTTTGCTTCTGGGGTGTCTTCTCGCTGAAACAGAAATTCGGATATGATGACGCGCTTGATGCCTTTGGCCTGCACGGCATCGGCGGCACATGGGGCGGCATCGCGACAGGATTGTTCGCAACAACTTCAGTCAACTCCGCTGGTGCAGATGGTTTATTCTACGGGGATGCAAGTTTAATCTGGAAACAAATTGTAGCGATCGCCGCAACTTATGTTTTTGTATTTATTGTCACATTCGTTATTATTAAAATTGTAGGCCTCTTCCTGCCCCTACGCGCAACCGAAGAAGAAGAATCACTCGGGCTTGATTTAACAATGCACGGGGAAAAAGCATATCAAGATTCTATGTGAGGAGTGACGCTATGAGCGGTCAAATGTTCAAGGTAGAAATTGTAACGCGTCCGGCAAATTTTGAAAAGCTGAAGCAGGAACTCGGAAAAATCGGAGTCACCTCTCTGACCTTCTCCAATGTTCACGGCTGCGGGCTTCAAAAAGCACATACGGAGCTTTATCGAGGGGTAAAAATAGAAAGCAATGTATATGAACGGTTAAAAATCGAAATCGTGGTCAGCAAGGTTCCTGTTGATCAAGTAACTGAGACCGCTAAGCGGGTTCTGAAAACGGGATCACCGGGTGACGGTAAAATCTTTGTCTATGAAATCGGCAATACGATTAATATCCGCACCGGCGAAGAAGGACCTGAAGCGCTGTAATATCGTTAAGAGATTCGGACACGCCGGATCTCTTTTTTTTGCGAACAGAAAAAACCCCCAGAAACCGTGGTACCCATTCGAATCCTCTTCAAGCACCATGATTTCAGACAATCTCTATTTTTATTTGAAACTTTTTCTGAGTAAGATGAGTCTACTTAATATAAAAATGTAAAAGGTGATTATTTGAATTACGAAATATTTAAAGCTATCCATGGATTATCTCATCACAATTCTGTTCTCGATTCCATTATGGTTTTCATAACGGAATACGCGATCGTTGCCTATGCGCTTATCTTATTGGTGATGTGGCTGTTCGGGAACACACAAAGCAGAAAGAACGTGCTGTACGCAGGAATTACAGGAATTGCGGGTCTTGTGATTAATTTCTTGATTACACAAGTTTATGTTGAACCACGCCCTTTCGTCGCTCACACAGTGCATACGCTGATTCCGCACGATGCAGATGCTTCTTTTCCGAGTGACCACACAACGGGAGCGCTAGCTATTTCGATTGCAATGCTTTTCAGAAACCGTAAAATCGGCTGGCCGCTCGTCATCTTCGGGCTTTTGACCGGTTTTTCACGAATTTGGGTGGGACATCACTATCCTGTAGATGTGTTGGGCAGTCTTGTTGTCGCGATCATTATCGGGTTCCTGTTCTTTAGATTTTCAGATTTTCTTCGCCCGCTCGTTGATTTAATCGTTCGAATCTATGAAGCGATTATCAATAAAATAACGAAAAAACCAACCGATCAAAATTTCTAAGATAAAGCCGGCCTCTGAATGGAAGAGCGCCGGCTTTAATATTTTTCATACATCTCATGTCTTTTCCGTTTTGCGAGACCAAATAATCCAATAAACAGGGCAATCCCAACACTGTCAATGAGCACATCCCGGATGCAGCCGTTTCTGCTGAAGAAAAGCTGAATGATTTCTGTAAAAACGGCAAACATGAATGCTCCGGCCGAGGCCCATTTGATATTGTTCCATTGCTTCCACAGCAAATATGTCAGCACGAAGAAAGAAAACGCGTGCCCGATTTTTTGAATTACAGCTTCAGGCGTAGTCAGCTGAGCAAAATCCATGTCCAAAAATTGGTACAGATCAGGATGCGGATGAAAATGAAATGTCACTGTCTGCGACACCACCATATCGCTGAAGCTTTCTGTGCAGACAGAGAGTAAAATGAAGAAGGTCCAGCCCGCAAGTAATAGACGATTCATCTAAACAGCCTCCTTTCCAGCAGCACCTTGTGCATGTAAATACATAGACGGCACAGTGAAACAAAAAGTAACAAAAAAAAACGCCTATCACACCGATAGACGTTTTCTTCATTAAGACTGTTCAGTGTCTTCTGTTGTGCTGCTTTCTTTGGAACCTGATTTGTCAGTTGAATCATCCGTTTTGTCTCCGGATTTTTCTTCAGTTCCTTTTTCAGTTGAACCATCCTTTTTTTCAGATGATTGCTGAATGGATTCTTCTGTTTCCTCAGTTGCAGCTTTCTCTTCTGCAGCTGCCGCTTTTTCAATAGAAGAAACCGGCTTGTCCATAAAGTTCAGCGGGTTCATAGCAACTCCGTCTTTACGGATTTCAAAGTGTACGTGGTTACCGCTTTCTTCGCTGTAAAGGTTCTTGCCAGACTTCCCGATGACCTGATTTTGCTTCACCTTGTCGCCTTGCTCAACACCTACTTCAGAAAGTGATTGATACACAGTAGATAAACCATCAGCATGTTCAATTTCCACAACATATCCCAGCACTGGATCTTTTTCAGCTTTGACAACCGTACCGCTTAGAGAAGCAGAAACATCGAAATCTTTTCCGTCTTTCTCAGCTAAGTCAATTCCTTTGCTTAGGCTGTACGTGTTATTATAGGTAACGAGTGCTGCTTCTTTTTCTTCTTTTGCGGCATCAGTTTCATAGAACTTTTTCACAACAGAAACGTTTTCAGAATCAACAACCGGCATTGCGACATTTTCCATAGACTTTCCTACTTCAACTGCATCGTCGTTGTTGTCATACGCGGAGTTTCCGCCGTTATCAGCTAACTGATCCTTTACCTCATCATTTGATACAGATTGATACCAAAGGACAGCTGTTAAAATGACGGCCGCACTGACTAAGTAAATTGCAGGAAACACCCAGCGTTTACGAAAAAACTGCTGAAGTTTTTTGACTTGAGAAGTTTTCTTTTCTTCCTCTCTCATTGTTTCATCACCTCAGCAACATTCTGAACACTTTTCTGAAAATATATACACTGATATAAAAAACTTTTTTAGATATAGTTTGTGCAGGCTGATAAGAAAGTATGTCATTTTTTTTTGAGAGGAGAACCAGATACGTATGAACTTGACATTACGTCTTGCTGAAAAAAAGGATATAGAAGCGGTTGTTGCGATTTATAACTCAACGATTGCCTCACGAATGGTAACAGCCGATACTGAACCGGTAACAACGGAAGACCGGATGGCGTGGTTTTTGGGACATACAGACGAACGGCCGCTGTATGTTGCTGAGGATGAAAGCGGGGACGTGGCTGCCTGGATCAGCTTTGAAAGATTTTACGGCAGGCCTGCTTATAATAAAACAGCCGAGATCAGCATATACATTCATGAATCATGCCGCGGCAAAGGCGCCGGAAATCACTTGCTTCAGGAAGCGCTCCGCATCGCGCCGGAGCTTGGCATCCGCTCGCTTATGGCCTTCATTTTCGGACATAATAAGCCTAGCCTGAAGCTGTTTGAAAAGCACGGTTTCAAGGAATGGGGGTTATTCCCCGGCATTGCTGAAATGGACGGCAAGCGATATGACTTAAAAATATTAGGGAGAGAGCTATCATGATTAGTCTTGATAAAGATGAAAACCATATTGAAACTCACCACGAAGAAAACAGCGTGACCGAGCAGGAGAACAACAGCACAGAGGGCGAAAAACGTGAGCTGAGCGCTGCTGCTGTCAAATCGCTTTCAGACATTGCAAAGTGGGGCAAAATCACAGGAATTCTTTTAATCGTCATGGGTGCGCTGACTGCCCTGTCGGCTTTAATGACAATCATAGGCGCTATTCCAGGCGTCCTGCTCATTATTTCAGGCGTATTTCTGATGCGGTCGGCAAAAGCAGCAAGAGAGGCAAGCGGAAACCTGACCGGCAGTGCGGGTGTAAGCATGCTGGAGAACTACGGGAAATTTATCAAAATGCAATTATTCTACGCTGCATCAAGTATCGCCGCAGGCCTCATCGGAATCATTCTGCTCATTTTCTTCCTCGTATTTGTCGGCATCGCCGCTTTTGAGGATATGGATACGTATGAAGACCCGGATTCCTATTATTATGAAGATGGGCCCGTCTTTGAATAAAGGTGTAGATCTGACCTCCGAAGGATAGACACGAATAGCAAAGGTATGAGTTCGGTATTGAACCGGACTCATGCCTTTTTATTATGTTCTCCTCAAATTTTCTGCGTTATCGTCATTCATCCAGGCACGCTCTTCGGTGTGACATACTTTGTATAGCATCCCTATCTTATATGTTAGAAACAATCAGGACATCTCTCCATTTACATCGCAGGACACAGACAGTTATATGATTTCTCATTCAAAATATTTGTTTCTATTTAGACCATTAAGCAGCTATTCCCCCACCGCCCCGCAGATGTACTCTCTATGTTTTATGGTTTTTCAAAAATAATAGTTGAATCGATTAGGCTAGAGCAAACACAGAGTTTTGTAACAAGCATATACTTCAATAACCGACATTTTTTCATCCATTTAAGAAAAAGGAAGTGGATATACTTGTGTTTTTCAAAGATAAAAAAATACTCATAATTGGCGGAACAGGTACGATTGGAAAAAGTCTTCTAAAACAAATTCTTAAGGATCAGCCAAAGGTTGTTCGTATATTTAGCAGAGATGAATATAAACAATTTATGTTGGAAAATGAAATCGGTCCCAGAAAGGATATTAGATTTTTAATAGGAGATGTGCGAGATTATGACCGGGTGTTAAATGCTATGGACAGCATTGACTACGTCTTCCATACTGCTGCCATGAAGCATGTTCCTGCTTGCGAATACAATCCCTATGAAGCAGTCCTCACCAATATTATAGGAACCAATAATGTCATTAAAGCGGCAGTGGCCCAAAACGTAAAAAAAGTAGTTTTTACAAGTTCAGATAAAGCAATATCACCAACGAATGCATATGGAGCAACAAAACTCACAGCTGAAAGATTAATTTCTGCAGCAGAATACAGTAAGGGAAAAGCTTCGACGGTTTTTTCTTGTGTTCGGTTTGGTAATGTAATTGGTTCAAGGGGTTCCGTGGTTCCCTTGTTTATAGAACAAATCTTAACGCAAAAAAAGGTGACTGTTACGGATTTAAAGATGAATCGCTTTATGATGACACTGGATCAAGCGACATCTTTATTAATTGGTGCACTAAAGGAATCCCAGGGCGGCGAAATCTTCATATTAAAAATGCCTGTCATATCACTGCATGACTTAGTGTCAGTCGTCGTTGAAGAAACGTGCAAAAAACAGAATATGAATATTGATGAAATAGAAATACAAGAAATCGGGCTGCGGCCCGGAGAAAAAATGTATGAAGAACTGATGACTTATGACGAGTCGACAATGGCTTTGGAGCTGCCTGACATGTTTGTTATCCCTTCAACTTATGGGGAGAAAAATCATTATACCCAAGCGAAAAAAGCAACTGAAGGGACTTATAGTTCAAATGACCAAAAGCAAATTTCAAAAGAAGAGGTCCTTGCATTATTAAAATCGCAAACATTACTTTAATTCGGGAAGGAAGATGATCATGAAAGTTCTCGTCACTGGAGGAGCAGGTTTTATCGGCAGATGGGTTGTGAAAAAATTATTAGAAGACCGTCATCAAGTATGGGTATTGGATGATTTATCGAACGGGTGTTTAGAAAATATAGAAGACCTGAAAAACGACCCTGGTTTTATCGAATTTATCCATGGTGATATAAAGGATGTAAAAACATTAGAGGATCTTTTCTCGACAAAATTTGATATTTGCTACCATTTAGGTGCAAGCATCAACGTACAAGATAGCATCGACGATCCGAAAACCACATTTGAAAATGACACAATCGGTACTTTTAACATTTTAGAATTATGTAAGCAGCATAATGTAAAAGTTGTTTTTATGAGTACCTGCATGGTATATGACCGAGCTGCATTTGCTGAAGGTATTAAAGAAACAGATCCTATTAAACCGGCTTCACCTTATGCCGGGTCAAAAATCGCGGCTGAAAATATGGTGCTCTCCTATTATCACGCATACGGTCTCCCTGCGGTTGTTATACGTCCGTTTAATACGTATGGGCCTTACCAAAAAACAGGCGGTGAAGGCGGAGTAGTCGCTATTTTTATAAAAAACAAATTGGACGGTAAAAAGCTGCATATATATGGTGACGGCACACAAACCCGTGATCTTTTATATGTAGAGGATTGTGCTGATTTCGTCGTGCAGGCTGGTTATTCCCAAAAAGCAAACGGTGAAATTATAAACGCAGGCCTTGGAAGAGATATATCGATTAATGAATTAGCAGAATTAATTGCAGGCGATAAACAAAACATTCACCATGTAGAGCATATACATCCCCAAAGTGAAATTCCAAAATTGTTATGTAACTACGAAAAAGCAAAAAAAATTCTTAATTGGAGCCCGCAGGTCAGTTTGGAGGAAGGAATAAGAAAAACAGAAGAATGGATTAAGAGTACGAATCTCATTTAATAGGAGAATGAAAATGACCAGTGAGAATAAATTAGCAATGACAGGCGGTAAGCCTGTCAGAGATTCATATCTTCCATACGGCAGGCAATGGTTAGATGAAGATGATATACAATCAGTAGTTGACGTTTTACGGGGAGACTATTTGACGACGGGACCAGCAATCGACTTATTCGAAGAAAAAGTCGCAGACTATGTTGGCAGCCGCTATGCTGTTGCATTTTCCAGCGGAACAGCTGCTTTACATGCGGCTTGCTTTGCTGCGGGAATTTCACAGGGAGACGAAGTCATTACGACACCCATCACATTTGCGGCAAGTGCCAATTGCATTTTGTACATGGGTGCCAAACCAGTTTTCGCAGATATTAACCCGCACACATACAATATTGACCCTGATTCCATTGAAAAGCTGATCACTCCAAAAACAAAGGCTATTATACCGGTAGATTTTACAGGACAGCCGGTGAATCATGATCAGATTCAAAAAATTGCAAAAGCCCATAACTTGATCGTTATTGAAGATGCTGCCCATGCATTAGGCGCTTCGTATAAAGGGCAAACAATCGGTTCAATCAGTGATATGACGATGTTTAGTTTCCACCCTGTTAAACATATTACAACCGGCGAAGGCGGAATGATAACAACTAATAATAGAGAATATTATGAGAAGCTGCTCCAATTCCGCAGTCACGGAATTACCCGCGACCCTAAAAAGCTAAGCCAAAACCATGGATCGTGGTACTATGAAATGCACTTTCTTGGATTCAATTATCGGATGACAGATATCCAAGCTTCATTAGGCATCAGCCAATTGCAAAAATTAGATGATTTTATTGAAAAACGAAGACATCTTGCCAGGATCTACAACGAAAAATTAAAAACAATCTCCCACATTCATCTCCCAATTCAAGATGCAGCCTCAACTTCCAGCTGGCACCTTTACGTCATTGAGTTAAAGCTAGATTCGCTTAAAGGAAACCGCGATGATATTTTCAACGCTCTGCAAAAAGAAAATATAGGTGTTAACGTCCACTATATACCTGTTTATTTACACCCTTATTATCAACGTTTAGGTTATCAAGAGGGCTTATGCCCAAATGCCGAAAAGCTGTATAAAGGAATGATCACCTTGCCTCTGTTTCAATCGATGAACGAAAAAGATGCAGACGATGTTATAAAAGCACTAAAGAAAGTAGTGAATTATTATTCGTAGGAGGTGGTTAGGTGAAAGTAACGGCTATTATCCAAGCACGGATGGGCTCCAGCCGATTGCCGGGTAAAGTGTTGAAAAAAGTGTTGAATAGACCTTTGCTGGAATATCAAATTGAAAGAATCAAAAGAGCAGCACTTATTGATGATATTGTGATCGCCACGACTACAAATGCGATAGATCAACCCATTGTTGAGTTAAGTAAGAGATTGTCTCTTTCTTATTATTGCGGGTCAGAAACCGATGTTTTATCAAGGTACTACGAAGCAGCAAAAATAAGCAACGCGGAAAATGTCGTCCGACTAACCTCTGACTGCCCTATTATTGATTATCGTGTGATTGATAAGGTAATAAAATGTTACCTGGATTCAAAGGGCCAATATGATTATGTGTCTAACACCTTACAGCGAACGTATCCCCGCGGAATGGATATAGAGGTTTTTTCAGCTTCTTCGTTAGAGAAAGCTTATCACGAGTCCAGCCTTGACTACGAACGGGAACATGTTACACCCTTTATTTACCTGAATCCAGATCGATTCAGCTTAGCTAATATCACCTATACCGAAAATCAGAAACAGCATAGATGGACTGTAGATACGCAAGAGGATTTTTTATTAATCAAAAACATTATTGAAAAACTTTACCCAACTAAACCTGACTTCAGCCTAGAGGATACCCTAACATTATTGAACGAGTTTCCAGAATGGTCATTGCTCAATGCCCGGATAGAACAAAAAGAAATCATCAATGAAGCCGACAATAAATCCAAGTGATTGAGGTGCTGTGATGAACATCCTTTTCAGAACAGATGCTTCAATTGAAATAGGAACAGGTCATGTCATGAGATGCCTCACGCTTGCTCATGCGTTGCGCAAAAAGGGGGCAAATATTATCTTTATTTGCCGAGACTTACAAGGTCATCTAGCGGAGGTCATCCGAGAGAAACAGTTTGATCTCATTATGCTGCCAGAACCTAAAAAGAATGTTTTCATTCCTAAAAAAACTCCGCATTCTAATTGGCTTGGTGTCCCTTGGTATGTTGACGCAGCTGAAACCATTAGCGCGATAAAAGACATGAACAAGGACATCTCCCTCCTTATCATTGATCACTACGCAATTGATATCAATTGGGAGATGAATGTGAAAAAACATGTGAAAAGAATGATGGTGATTGATGACTTGGCTGATCGTCTACATGATTGTGATATATTATTGGATCAGAATCTTTATCATCATTATAAAGATCGTTATGTCAATCTAGTCCCCGAAAGCTGCAAACAATACTTAGGACCAGAATATGTCTTATTGCGAGACGAGTTTTATTCATTTCTACCCCATCACATCAACCGCGATGGAAGTGTAAAAAGGATTCTTGTCTTTTTTGGGGGCAGTGATCCCACTAATGAAACGAAAAAGGTGATGAAAGCCTTTCAGCAGCTTTCCCCCCATGATATTGAGCTTGATATCGTGATTGGAAATACCAATACTCATAAGAATGAAATTGAATCCATTTGTAACATCCATGACTATTGCAACTTTCACTGCCAAGTGAATCATATTGCAGAATTAATGTACAATGCTGACCTGGCAATAGGTGCGGGCGGAACGACTACTTGGGAGCGCTGCTATCTCGGCCTTCCAGCAATCGTCATCACCGTCGCTGAAAATCAAGAATCGATTGCTCAAACGCTTGATCAATTAGGCGCGATTAAATATCTGGGACCTAAAGAATCAGTCAATGAATCAGATATCGTCTCAGCCGTTCAAGACATGATGAATAACCCCTTGTCACTCCAACAAATGTCAAGAAAAGCCCGACTGCTGCTGGAAAAAAATAAGGATCATCGCCAAAACCTCTTATTAGAAATTTTAAAGTAAGGAAGGAATAAATCTGTGTTCAAATATTCCCTTAGACCATTAAAAGAAAAAGACTTAGACACAGTTCTCCGTTGGCGTAACGATGAGAGAATCAGAAAATCAATGTATCATGACCAAATAATTAATGAAAAACAGCATTATCAATGGTTCAAGAAAATAAATACATCCAAAACAGAACATTATTTTATATTTACAATTGATCATAAAGAAACTGGCTTTGTTAGCTTTAAAGATGTTGATGATAAACATAACCACTGCTATTGGGGTTTTTATATTGGAGAGCCCGATAGTCCAAAAGGCTCTGGCTCTATCATGGGGTTTTTAGCGTTAGAATGGGCGTTTCAAAAGTTGTGTGTTGAGAAAGTATACGGAGAAGTACTTTTGAATAACGAAAGGAGCTTATCATTTCACCAAACATTCGGTTTTTGTAAAGAAGGTCATTTTCGAAACCATATAGTAAGAAATCATAAATACCTTGATGTAATCAGATATGGTCTCTTAAAAGAAGAATGGATTGCTGAAAAGCCGAAATTGATCCAGAAATTGGATGAAAGAGGAATAGATATCAAGGACATTGATACAGGTTTTAGTGAACTTTAGACTTTGACCAATCATTTCATATAGATGACATCAAAGTCTATTGTTTTACGGCCGGTATTCCTGTGAATAGAAGGGAGTGCAAATATGAACGAAATCAATATAGATGGAAGAAGTATTGGCCCGCATCATCCCCCATTTATTATTGCTGAAATGTCCGGGAACCATAATCAATCGTTAGAACGTGCTTTTCACATTATAGAAGCAGCTGCCAAAGCAGGTGCACACGCATTAAAAATACAAACCTATACCGCTGATACGATGACGTTAAATATAGATACAAAAGATTTTAAAATTGAGGATAACGATAGTCTATGGTCTGGCAGTACGCTCTATACATTATATCAGCAGGCTTACACCCCATGGGAATGGCATAAACCCATTTTCGATAAATGCCGGGAGCTGGGAATGATTCCTTTGAGTACGCCATTTGATGAATCGGCTGTCGACTTTTTGGAAGACCTGGGAGTGCCTATATATAAAATAGCCTCATTTGAAAATACTGATATCCCTCTTATCAAAAAGGTGGCTGCTACAGGTAAACCCATTATCATTTCAACTGGAATGGCTACAGTAGCAGAAATTGATGAAACAATAACGGCTGCCAAGGAAGCAGGCTGTAAAGAATTAATCCTTCTAAAATGCACAAGCACCTACCCGGCATCACCAGTAAACACCAATATTTCTACGATTCCTCATATGAAGGAATTATTTAATTGCCAAGTTGGCTTATCAGATCACACAATGGGAACAGGAGTTGCTGTTGCCAGTGTCGCCTTAGGCGCAACTGTGATTGAGAAACACTTCACTTTATCAAGAGCTGATGGCGGTGTAGATTCTGCCTTTTCACTGGAACCACCTGAATTGAAAGAACTTGTCGTTGAAACGGAAAGGGCATGGCAAGCGTTAGGACAGATCACTTATGGACCAACTGACATGGAAAAAGCCTCGCTTAAATTTCGCCGCTCTATTTATGTAACAAACGATATAAAAGCCGGAGAGATTTTCACCAAAGAAAATATTAAGGTGATACGACCTGGTTATGGTTTGGAACCAAAGTACTTTGATGTAATGATCGGAAAAACAGCATCGAAACATCTTCCAGCAGGGACACCGCTGGGATGGGATTCTATATAGTTTTATCCCCTATTTTTCTATGTAAAGGAATCATAATAATGCTCATAGAAATCGTATACGGCACGGGCCACAGATCTAATTTAATGAAAAGAAAGAATTGCCATGTCTACGTTATCTTCAATAGATATATAAAACACAGAATGAGTATCCGGTTGTTTCACACGAATTCGATGAAATGAAAAAACGGCACCCTGATTGTTAGATAAATCTGCTAACAGTCAGGGTGCCGTTTACAGTATTAATACAGCATTTTCTTGCGTCTATCTTCTTCAGTCAAAAACTCTACAAAGCTCCGCATCGCAAACGGTTCCTCCGTGATCTGGCGCGTATACGTGTTTTTGCGCTCTTCTGAAAGAATTTCGCTCTTTTTGATTCTGTTCAGCATATAAATATGAACGGTCTTTTGGATTTGTTTATGCTGATAGCCCGCTTCTTTAAAAAATGCTAATCCAAGTGCAGCAAGAAGCGCAAAAAGACCGGCGCTGATCAAGGACTCTCTGTCTGCTGAAGCATGAAAAAGGAAAGCAGCCAAATTAAAGAGAGAGAATGCAGCAAGCGGAACAGCAAGAAAACGGTAGATGACAGTTTTCTTCATTAAAGGCTGTACAGCCTTTTGAATTTTTTGCATTTCTGTTTTAATGAACCCCGGCATTTGTTCTATTCTGTAAAAGTTCATTTATTCTCCCCCTTTATTTGATTTTGCAAGGCTTTACGAACGTTATCATATGAGTTTATTTTAACGCAGGTGCAAGCTGGTTTTAAAGAAATCTGCCCGTGTTTTTCACAAAGAATCTGGATCAACACACTTTATTCTTTTAAAAAGTCAGTGTTATAATTTGTAATGGGAATCAGATTGCTGTTATTCATGGAATACTAATGGCAATCTTCTTGATAAATATGAATTAGCGGGGTTACAAAGTGAGTATTTCTTCCATCCTTTTATCACTTTTTTTCATTTTGAATATTCTTTTGGCCATCATTGTCATATTCAAAGAACGGCGCGATGCCAGTGCATCATGGGCTTGGCTGCTTGTTCTTTTCTTTATACCCGTTTTAGGCTTTATTTTATACCTATTATTCGGTCATAATCTCAGACGCAAGCATTTGTTTCAATGGGAGGATCGCAAGAAAATCGGAATCGAAAAGCTGCTGCAGCATCAGCTTGAAGAATTAGAAAACAGGCAATTTCAGTTCAACAACCGGGCAACCTTTGATAATAAGGATTTAATATACATGCTCATCATGAATAATCATGCTGTCTTTACAGAGGATAATTCAGTTGATGTCATTACAGACGGACGCGATAAGTTTCAGCGGCTTTTACATGACATATCAAAGGCAAAGGATCATATCCATCTACAATATTATATTTACAAAGGTGATGAATTAGGAAAAAAATTGCGGGACGCCCTCATTCAAAAAGCGAAAGAAGGTGTGCAGGTCAGGGTTTTGTACGATGAGCTCGGGTCCAGAACGCTACGCAAAAAGTTTTTCAAAAAACTGCGTGAGGCCGGCGGGCATGTGGAGGTCTTTTTCCCTTCAAAACTCAGGCCGATTAACCTTCGGCTGAATTACCGCAACCACCGAAAGCTCGTCATCATAGACGGCATAACCGGTTATGTCGGTGGGTTTAATGTCGGGGATGAATACCTCGGCCTCAATCCGAAGTTCGGCTATTGGCGCGATACCCATATTCGATTGCAGGGAACGGCCGTACACGCCATTCAGACACGATTCATCCTTGACTGGAACCAAGCTTCACATCATCATACACTCACCTATATTCCGAACCACTTTCCCGATTGCAGCCCAAAGGGAAATGTCGGGATGCAGATTGTTACGAGCGGCCCCGATTCCGAATGGGAACAAATTAAAAACGGCTACATCAAAATGATTTCAAACGCCAAACGTAGCATTTTGATACAAACACCTTACTTTATTCCGGACGCAAGCCTGCTGGATGCATTAAGGATTGCGTGCCTGTCCGGCATTGATGTCAACATTATGATACCGAACAAGCCCGACCATGCCTTTGTATACTGGGCCACACTTTCGTATATCGGGGATCTCTTAAAAGCCGGAGCCACCGTCTATATATACGATAATGGCTTTATCCACGCGAAAACAATCGTTGTGGATGACGAAATTGCGTCAGTCGGTACAGCGAATATCGACGTCCGAAGCTTCAGGCTGAATTTTGAGGTTAATGCATTTATTTATGATATCAACATTGCCAAAAAACTGGTTTCTACATTTAAAGAAGATTTGCTCGTATCGAGAAAATACACCTACGAGGAATATCAGCAGCGATCATTATGGATCCGCATTAAAGAATCCGTATCACGGCTGCTGTCGCCGATTTTATAAGATGTGCCAATCCCCCGGCCTTATGGCCGGGGTTTTTCAGCATGGCATCATCACGCATCCCATAAAAACGCGCGTGACCTTTCCCATCTAGCGTGCAACTTCAAAATCAAATTCACTATTTTTATTTCTTTATACAAAACTTCTCACAAATAGTGTATAAAAGAAAAGTGAGTATTTTTTTGTAAAGGGGACCCGTGTCAATGAATCCGGAAACGGTCAACAAAACCCTCATCAGTATTTCAAAATGGGGAAAAGCAACAGGCATTTTATTTATTATTATGGGCGCTTTTACTGCGCTTTCAGGCGCTTTCTTTTTTCTTATCGGCGCAGTGCCGGGCGTACTGCAAATCATTTCTGGCATCTTTTTGATGCGGTCAGCAAAAGAAGCGGGCTTAATGGCTGAAAAGCATAGCAGGCAATCTGAGGATTTAATGCTGGAGAACTATGCGAAATTTGTAAAGATGCAAGGGATTTATTTAATTGTGAGCATCGCTGTATCGATCCTGGCGATCATCGCATTCTTCATCTTTCTAATGCTTGGAATCGCTGACGGCATATTCAACGATTATGATACGTACAGCAGCTATTAAGTAAAAAACCCGGAGCTTCCTCCGGGTTTTTTCTTGTTATTCCGCTTCGCTTACTACTGTGAAGCGTTCATTTTTGTGTGACGGATGTTCAAGCTCATCCAAAACAGCAATCGCATAATCGGCATAGCTGATATAACTGTCGCCTTTTGCGTTTACGATCACATTGTCTTTTCCTTTTTGGTAAGATCCCGTCCGCTTTCCTGCCGCATCAAAAAACGCCGCCGGGCTGAGGAATGTCCAGGAAATAGAGTCTGCCTTTTGCAGGTCTTTCAGGTTCTCTCCTTGATTTGATGCAGTCGGAAGATATTCTTTCGGGAATTCCGGTGTATCCATTAAACGTGTTGTTTTGGCTTCATCAACGAACAGGCTTCCCGCTCCGCCGACGACAAACAATCTTGTATGTTTTGCATCCTTTAGCAGGTTGATTAATGTTCTGCCTGCTTCAACATGAAGATGTTCCTGGCCAGGCGCAGCTCCAAAAGCGTTAACGAGTGCATCGAAAGGCTTAAGATCTTCCGCTGTCAGTTCAAAAACATCTTTCTCCAAAATCGCTGTGTCCTGCTCCTGCACTTTAGATGCATTTCGGACAATGGCTGTTACCTCATGGCCTCTTTCCTTCGCTTCTTTCAAAATCAGACTTCCCGCTTTTCCGCTTGCACCGATAATTCCTATTTTCATTTTTTGATTTCCTCCTTATTTGTAACAATTTTAGTTACATGTTGGCGGTGAGAAGTCATCTCTTTTGATCAAAAGAGATGATTCATTACATCTTTTAATGACTTGCTTGCCAGCTCATTTTCCATCGCTTTTTGCACACTTTCAAATGTCTCATCCAGTGCGCACTGAATTTTTTTGCCTACCGGACACTTCGGGTTCGGGTTTTCATGAACCGCAAATAGTTCCTCTTGGTTTTGAACAGCCCGATATACTTCTAAAAGAGAAATATCAGCCGGATCTTTTGTGAGGCTCGCGCCCGGCACCCCGGCGCGTGATGTGAGAATATCACCCTTTTTCAGCAGGCTGATCATTCTTCTTACAACAACCGGATTGGTGTTGACACTGTCAGCGATAATGTCCGAAGACGCTTTTTCATCCATCGAAATGAGCGATAAAATATGAATGGCAACAGCAAGACGGCTGTTAATCATGTTTTTTCACCACCGTTGTAACTATAATAGTTACATTTAATTCGTTTGTCAACATATAATATACACTAAATTTGCGCTTCTTGGACATCCGTTTAGTCAATAAAACGGCCGGATGCACTCCGGCCGTGTCTTGTCAGAATAAGAAATATCGTTGTCCCAGCGGAACATAATCGACAGGCTGGCAGGATAATTCTTCTCCGTCAGCAAAGACCTGATACGTTTTCGGATCGACTTCAATCTTCGGCAAAGCAGCGTTTAATTTCATATCCAGCTTGCTCAGCTTGCGGATGTTTTTCACAGGAGAAATTCTTTTTTCCAGCCCTAACCTTTCCGCCACGCCCCTTTCAATGCCCGCCTGGGACATAAACGTAATGGAGGTTGAGCGGTTGGCTTTACCATACGAAGCATACATTTGGCGCATGAACACAGGCTCCGGAGTCGGGATAGACGCGTTTGGATCCCCCATTTGCGCGCGTGCTATCATGCCGCCCTTTAAGACCAATTCCGGTTTCACGCCGAAAAATACAGGATCCCACAGGACAAGGTCAGCGAGCTTTCCTTTTTCTACAGAACCGACTTCATGGCTGAGGCCGTGAGTAATTGCCGGGTTAATCGTATATTTGGCAATGTAGCGTTTCGCACGTACGTTATCGTTTCCGTTTTCTCCAGTGAGAGCGCCACGCTGTTTTTTCATTTTGTCAGCCACCTGCCAAGTGCGGATAATGACTTCGCCAACCCGCCCCATCGCTTGGGAATCCGATGACGTCATGCTGATCGCACCAATATCATGGAGAATGTCCTCTGCCGCAATTGTCGCAGCCCTGATTCTGGAATGGCTGAACGCCACGTCCTCGGGCACCTTCGCGTCTAAATGGTGACAGACCATCATCATGTCAAGGTGCTCATCCATCGTATTGACGGTGTAAGGGATTGTCGGCGTTGTGGATGACGGCAGAATGTTCGCGTAAGAGGCGAGCTTCATAATATCCGGGGCATGGCCTCCGCCTGCTCCTTCAATGTGATAGGTATGAATCACCCGCTCCCCAATTGCATCAAGCGTGTTTTCCAGAAAGCCCGCTTCATTGATTGTATCCGTATGGATTACGACTTGAATATCGGCTTCCTCCACAACCTCCATACACGTTTTGATAGCGCTGGGCGTCGTGCCCCAGTCTTCATGAAGCTTCAGGCCGATGGCGCCGGCTTCCACCTGTTCGATCAGCGGCGCTTTATCGGATGCGTTCCCTTTTCCCAAGAAGCCGACATTGATCGGAAATTCCTCGGCCGCTTCCAGCATCCTTGCCATATACCATGCACCTGATGTACATGTCGTCGCTTTGCTTCCTGTAGCGGGTCCCGTTCCGCCTCCAAGAAGAGTCGTCACTCCTGAGGAAAGTGCAACTTCCATCTGCTGAGGACAAATAAAGTGGATGTGCGTATCCACTCCTCCAGCCGTTAAAATTTTGCCTTCCCCGGAAATCACCTCTGTACCCGCACCGATGACCATATGCGGATCGACTCCATCCATGATATCTGGGTTGCCGCTTTTTCCGACACCCACGATCCGGCCGTCCTTTACACCGACATCCGCTTTGACAATGCCTGTGTAATCCAATAACACGACGTTGGTGATCACCAAATCCAAAGCGCCGTCTTTTCCTGTGATGCTGCCGTTTTGGCCCATGCCGTCACGAATCGTTTTTCCGCCTCCAAAGATCATTTCTTCACCATATACAGTGAAGTCCTTTTCGACTTCGATCCATAAGTCCGTATCGCCCAATCTAATTTTATCGCCCGTTGTCGGACCAAACAGCTCCGCGTATTGCTCCCGTGACATTTTCATCGAATCACACCTTCCATCCAGCCGGCTTTCTTTAAGTTGGCTAACGTTTTTTCTTTGCCGCGTTCATCGATATACGTATCGGCCATTCCGTTCAGTCCTCTTACTGTTTTTCGCCCTCTGAATTCAACAAGCGTGACCGTTTTCTCCTCACCTGGCTCAAAACGGACCGATGTGCCTGACGGAATGTCGATACGCATGCCGATGGCTTGTTCGCGGTCAAACGATAGCGCCCCATTGGCTTCCGCAAAATGAAAATGGGAACCGACCTGAACGGAACGTGATCCGGTGTTTTTCACCGCTATCTCCCGTGTCTGGCGGCCTTCGTTAATCGTAATGGTTCCCTCAGCAATCTGAAATGCTCCCGGCTTCATGACTTCACCTCCGCAGAAATCGGATGGTGTACTGTGACAAGTTTCACTCCGTCAGGGAATGTAGCTTCCACCTGAATGCTGTCCAGCATCTCAGGCACGCCCTCCATGACATCTTTTTCAGTCAATACATGGCGGCCGGCTTCCATCAGCTCCGCCACTCCCTTACCATCGCGCGCGCCTTCCATGATAAAACAGGTGAGATAAGCGGCAGCCTCGGGATAATTGAGCAGAACGCCGCGCGCCTTTCGCTGCTTGGCTAATTCTCCCGCTGCAAAAATGAGCAATTTCTCTTGTTCAACAGGTGTCAGTTTCATCTTAGGTCCTCCTTATTATCGTCATTCTAAAGCGGATTGCGTTACATGAATCTCCGGAACGATGCAGGCGGGCCATCACCTCCCTTTTTCAGGATGCTGATCAAACAGTGAGATGCCTTTCAAAACGGCGAGCCGTTTCTTCGTCAGCCTTTCCGTGAGCGACGACCGTTCCCCTGTCCATGACGTAAAGATAGTCAGCACACGTTAAGGCGTTCTCTAAGCTGTGTTCCACCAAAACAACTGCAGTCTCTTCTTTTCTGGAAATTTCTATGATAACTTTTTGAATCAATTCCACGATTGAGGGCTGAATTCCTTCCATTGGTTCATCTAGTAAAATCATTTTCGGATTACCCATCAGCGCTCTGGCAATCGCAAGCTGCTGCTGCTGTCCTCCGCTCAAATCGCCGCCTTTACGGTCGAGCATGTCCTTCAAAACAGGAAACCAATGAAAAATCTCCTCCTTGATCTGTCCTCTTCGCTCCTTCTTAGGAAGCGGTTCTTCTCCGAGCAAAAGATTGTCGCGAACGGTTAAAGGGGGAAAGATGTCTCTCCCCTGCGGCACGTACGCTATTCCTGCTCTTGCCCGTTTTTCCGTCTTTTCGTTTTGAACAAACGTTTGATGAAAACGAATTTGTCCCTGTTTGGCCGGGATCAGGCCGATGATCGTCTTCAGCAAAGTGGATTTCCCAACTCCGTTTCGGCCTAATACAGCGACGATCTGCCCAGGGCGGACTTCCATGCTGAGGTTATGCAAAACCATGGATTGATCGTAACCGGAAGTCACATTACTAACCGCTATCATGACGCCCCGCTCCTTCCTAAATACACCGCTGCCACCTCTTCATTGCTTGTAATCTCATCCATCGATCCTTCACAAAGCACTTTTCCTTCATGCATCACCGTCACTTTTCTGGAAAACGAGCGGACAAAATCCATATCGTGCTCCACAATTAAAACGGAACACGTTTTGGCAATTTCCTCAAGGAGAGCCCCGGTTTTATCCCGCTCTTTTCCCGTCATTCCGGCGATCGGTTCATCCAGCAGCAAAAGCTTCGGCTCCATGGCGAGCTGCATGCCGATTTCGAGCCATTGTTTCTGTCCGTGTGACAGGCTGCCGGCTTTTATGTCCCGCTTTCCTTCTAAACCGATTAGCTTCAGGATGTCTGTCACCCTGTCACGCTGTTCTCTTGTCATACGCGCCACCAGCAGGGAGAGAATCGTTTTTTTCTGCTTCATGGCAAGCTCGATATTTTCAAACACGGTCAGCTGCGAAAAGACACTCGGAGCCTGAAACTTTCTGGCGACGCCCATTTTGGCGATCTGATATTCCGGAACCTTTGTCAGTTCTGCCGTTTCTTGAAAAACAACCTCACCCGACTGCGGCTTTGTTTTCCCGCAAATAATATCCAGCATGGTTGTTTTCCCGGCGCCATTCGGCCCAATCAAAAAGTGAATATCACGTTCCTGCACACTGATATCCGCCCCCCGCAGCGCCCAAAACCCATCAAACTGAACCTTCACGTCACGGCAGATAAGTATCGGTTTCATATGCAGCAGCTCCTTTCTTTTTCGAGAAAGAAAGCCGGGTTCCAAGCTTCTCAAACAGTCCGACAATCCCTTTTGGCAAATAAAGCACGACGATCATAAACAGCGCACCGAGGAAATACAGCCAAATGTCAGGATAATATTCGCTTAAATAGCTTTTCATGCCGTTTGTTAACAGCGCGCCCAGCACAGCTCCGAAAATAGAGTGCCTGCCGCCGATCGCCACCCACAGCACCATTTCCACTGAAGGGATGATGCCCATCATTTCCGGCGAGATCATCCCGTCCTGAAGCACAAACAGCATCCCGGCAATTCCCGCCATCGCAGCGGACACACAGTAAATAAACACTTTAAAAACAGTGGAATGATAACCAAAAAAACGCACCCTGTTTTCTCCTTCGCGAACCGCCTGCAAAAGCCGGCCAAAGCGGCTTCTCGTAAGAAACAAAGCGAATACAACAGTAAGGCCGAGAAAAAAGACTGTGGTAAAATACAGGATCTGCTTCAACGCAGGATCAGCCAAAGAGTATTGAAAAATCGTATAGAAGTTGGTAAGTCCATTGGTACCGCCGGTGATTTCTTGGCTGCCGATGAACAGTGTAACCACCACAACGACGACTGCCTGTGATATCAATGAAAAATAAACTCCCTTTATATTGTTGCGGAACGTAAAATAGCCGAGCAAAAACGCCAGTAGCACAGGCACAGCCACAGCCGCCGCAATTGCAGCAAAAGGATGCCTGAACAAAGCCCAGATCCACGGCAGTTCGCTGACTCCCGTCCACTCCATAAAATCAGGAATACCGGATGGTGAGGCTTCTATTTTTAAATACATCGCCATGCAGTAGGCGCCCAATCCGAAAAAGACGCCGTGCCCCAAGCTCAAAATGCCTGTATATCCCCAAATGAGGCAAATGCCGACCGCTACAATCGCAAAGCATAAAAACTTCGCCAACAGCCCCAATCGAAACTCCTGAAGAAAGAACGGAGCGGCGATAAAAAGGGCAAACATCACAAGATACGGACTGAATTGCGAAAACTGCTTCATCCGGCACCCCCTAATCAAGTAATCTCGTTCTGACGCTTGCGAGACCCGAAGGCCGCCATTGCAGAAAGAGAATAATAAATGCAAACACCACAACCTTGGCTATGGTGGCGCTTGCCGAATACTCCACAAATGTACTGAGTAATCCCACCAGCACAGCCCCAATAATCGTCCCTTTTAATTTTCCGATACCGCCTAAAATGACGATCATAAAAGCATCGACCAGATAGGACGAACCGAGAGTAGGCCCGATTGACCCCAGCAATGTGAGTGAGCTCCCCGCAATACCGGCCAGCCCGCTTCCGAGCGCGAAAGCCAATGTATCTGTTTTTCTCACAGATACACCAAGACATGATGCCATGCTCCGATTCAGCGTAACAGCCTGCATCCGCCGTCCCGCAGAGGTTCTAAACAAATAGAATCCGAGCAGCGCCAGTGTAAAAAGAACGAGCGCCAAAATAAACAGCCTTTTATACGGAAAGGTAACGGAAAACAGTGTTACTCCTCCCGTCAGCCATTCAGGAGACTTGACGGCCACATTTGGTGCGCCAAAAATCGATCTGGCCGCCTGCTGCAGGATCAAGCTTACCCCCCATGTTGCCAAAAGGCTGTCGAGCGGACGGTCATACAACCGCCTGACAATCACCTTTTCAATAACAATTCCAATAAACGCCGCAACCGCAAATGCCATGATAATAGCAATTAAAAAATAGTAAGAAAACAAAGAAGCCGGCAAATAGCTTAAAAACAGCTGCTGAACGACATATGTCGTATATGCCCCCACCATTATCAGCTCACCGTGCGCCATATTGATAATGTTCATCAAACCGAATGTAACGGCCAATCCAATCGCAATGAGAATCAAAATAGAACCGAGACTGATTCCGTTAAACAATTGCGTTACGATGACAGACATTTTCCGCCTCCTCTCCCGCAAACGGCTTTGATTTATTTAGATAACCCCTTTGCCCAGTCGTACGTTTTTAAATACGGATCAGGTTTTACCGGATCACCTGAGTTCCATACTTCTTTAAACTGTCCATCCCCCGTGATTTGCCCGATTCTCACTGTTTTGTAAAGATGCTGTGTATCCCCATCGATTTTCACTGTGCCGCCCGGGGCCTTGAATGCAATCCCGTCAGCTGCTTTCTTCACTTTATCGATATCAAAGGACTTGGCTTTTTCAACAGCCGCTGCCCAGAGATACACCGCATTATAACCGGCTTCAATCGGATCGCTCGTCACCCGGCTATCGCCGTTCATCTTTTTATAATGCTTCACGAATGTCTGATTTTCGTTTGTATTGGTTGTCTGGAAGTAATTCCACACCGCATAATGCCCTTTTAGCACATCAGGACCGATCCCCCGAATTTCTTCCTCTGCGACACTCGCCGACATGACAGGAATTTCATCAGCTGTCACACCCGCATCTATCAGCTGCTTAAAAAATGCCACATTGCTGTCGCCGTTTAATGTGTTAAAAATAACATCCGGCTGCTTTTCATTGATTTTGCTGACCAGCGTACTGTAATTCGTGTGGCCGAGCGGCGTATACTCTTCATCGACAATTTCTCCCCCAGCGGCTTTCACTTGCGCTTTAATGATTTTATTGGCTGTTCTCGGAAACACATAATCAGAGCCGATCAGAAAGAATGTCTTGCCTTTATTCTTCAGCAGCCAATCAACAGCCGGCACGATTTGCTGGTTTGTCGTTGCTCCGGTATAAAACATATTTGGTGATGACTCCATGCCTTCGTATTGCACCGGATAAAACAGCAGCCCGTTATTTTGCTCCACAACCGGGAGCATCGCTTTGCGGCTCGCTGATGTCCATCCTCCGAAAACAGCCGCCGCTTTGTCCTGCTGAAGCAGCTTTCTCATTTTTTCGGCATATGTAGGCCAGTCAGAAGCCCCGTCCTCCACGACAGGTTCAAGCTTTTTGCCGAGAACGCCGCCTTTTTGGTTGATTTCATGAATAGCCAGCAGCTCTGCATCATGAACGGATACCTCGCTGATTGCCATTGTCCCGCTTAATGAGTGAAGTATCCCAATCTTCACTGCATCCCCGCTTGTGTCAATATCAACTGTTTTTTTCGCCTCCCCGCTGGCTTCCGACACTTTTTTCGGCGCCGCACATCCCGTGATCAGAATCGTGATAAAAACCATCAGAAAGAAAGCCAGTATTCTAACCCCTTTGCTTTTCATTCACAACCTCCTTTGTCTGATTGAGTCAACTGATGTTATAAAAGTTAACAACTTATGTCATTTATTATATAGAACAGGCGCATTACTTTAAAGAATATTTAAAAAATTTAGATACTTTAACCAAATCGATTTCCTTTTTTGTCATATTTATTCACATAAAAAAAGGCAAGAAACATTGTTTCTTGCCTTGCCGCTCTGATTAATTTTTATCTGTGAATGTATCCTTTGCTTTACCGATATCTTTTTGGACCTCGCCTTTTGCCTTATCTTTTTTGCCTTCAGCCTTCATATCCGTTTTGTCGGTCATATCTCCAACTTTATCCTTCACTTCTCCCTTGGCTTTATTTAAGCCGCCTTTCATTTTATCTTTTACACTATCGTTACCCATGTGTAATTCTCTCCCTTCATTTATGTGTGTACTTGTTACCTTCCCGATCTGAGCAGCGGTAAACATTTGAATATTATTTATCGATTTCATAACGCTCTCCGTAACGGAGCACCTTGTAGAGCGCCAGCCCGTCAGATGATTTATTTTCTGAGTAACGGACCGGCAGCAGGGCAAAAAACACATAATACGTAGAAAAGTAGACAAACTGATAAAAAAACACATTTGGCTTCAATACACTGTGTATAATGAGCAAATTCACTGCGAAAATGGTGATTAAGTTAAACAGGCAGCCTCCGGCATAAACAAGTGCGTGTGTGAATCGGTTGTCGATCTTCAGTTCGCCGTACCGGCAAAACGAATCCATAAAATAAATGGTTCTGACCTGTATCGGCCCGATCCTGAAAAGTTTTTTGCCCATCCCGATATCCAATGAACCCTTCCCGCCAAAAATAAAAGCCATAAAGCTGTGCCCGGCAACATGTATAATAGATACAAGCGGCAGAACGATGAGGAAAGACCACAGAAACTTCACCATATCATCAAATCCAAACATTGAATTCCTCCTCACGCTTGTCATAAACAACGCATTTCCCGTTTCACAAAATCGCGGCTAACCATCCGTTTGTGTTTCAAAACAGTATGTAGCGATTTTTCCTGTTCTCCACGGAAATAAACGTCCCGATGCTCCCCTTTTTTTGTATATAAAAAAACCATCTGGCGTCAGATGGTTTTTACACTTGATATAAACAGTCTTCCTTCTGGATCAGCGCTCTCATGCTGACCGCTTTTTCATAGAAAAACACCGCATCTTGATAGTTTTCGTGAAGGCTGGAATATGCAGCTGCATCCAGAGCAAATTCCTCAATATACACATACAGGGACTTGGCCTCCATATAATCAAATACCTCTTGAATCATACCCATGTTAACGGATTCCACATATAGAGCCTGCAGAAATTTATATTTTTCCAGACTGAAGCTGTCGTTTCGTTTTCGGGCGATGGCAATCCCTTTTTCATAATAATGCATAGCCGCTTGTTCAGCTTGTTTTTTGAAGAGAACACGCGTTAAGCTGAACAGCGCTTTCGGGAGCTGCTCCAGCTGATGCTCCTCAAAGACGGGCAGCGCTTTTTCAAAGTAGGCAGCCGCCTGATCCAGCTCTCCTTTTTCATCATAACAGTTCCCCATGTTGTAGAGGGCTGATCCGATCAAGCGGGGCTGTCCTTCCAATAAAGCCAAACGATAAGCGTCATCGAGATGCTCAAGCGCTTTTTCATAATTTCTGTAGTCTATATAGTTTCCCGAAATGACAAAGTGGCATTGAATTCTTCTCACCCTGTAAAAATCATGAGCCTTGTAGGTCTCAAGCGCCTGTATCGCATGATTCATAGAAAAGTGGGTCTGCTTCATAATATAAAATACTTCCGCTACTTTAAAATGAAATTCCGCTCTTTCAATATCATCCTCTACAAACGCAAGCATTTTCTCAGCTTTTCGATAGAAAGATATGGCTGAGATGTAATTGTTCTGTTCAAATTCATACATCCCTCTGAACAAATGAAAATAATACTCAGATAATCCCGAGATGCTGTCCTTGCTGCTTTCCAGCCTCTCGATTAATTCACGATATTGGAGCTGAGATTCCTCGTGCAGGTCGGGCTTTACATAATCAAGCATAATTTGATGACGGTAGCTGATCAGCTGATAGTACAACAGAAGCAGCTGATCCTCTTCCATATGTTCTATATCATGATCAATCTCTTCCTTCAGCTGAACGGCATCAGCCACTTGAAATGCTAAAATGTGCTTATACCACTGATTGATTTTAACTCCTACTTGAGATGACGGGATCTCGTAAGCGGCCATGCCTCTCCAACCCTTTCTATGAACTAGTGGTTATATTTTATCATATTGTATGGCTTTGGAATTAAAATTCCTTCCAGTGATTCCTTCTTTTTGCCTATCCTTATATCTTTCGGTTTATGAACGGATTTTTTGCACTTTTTGCGCATTACAGTTTTTGACACAAAAAAAGCTTACCGGACTTAGCCGATAAGCTTTTATCATATTAACCGCCGATATAAGACATTTCCACTTTCTTTTTCCCCGCTGTTTTTGAAAGCGTCCGGTCAACTGAATATTGGTCTATCCGATTCTGCCATACTGTGCCGATCATCTCTGTCAGCTCGCCATCACTTAATCCCTGCCGAACCGGCGCTCTGAGGTCATATCCGCTTGAAGCGAATAGGCAAGTAAACAATTCACCGCGCGCAGACAGGCGGGCCCTGTTACACGAGCCGCAGAACGCATCAGATACAGAAGAAATCACACCGATTTCACCAGAGCCGTCCAAGTAGCGGAATCTTGAAGCAACTTCCCCTTTATAGTTAGGCTTAATCGGTTCAACCGGCATGTGTTCATTGATTACATCAATGATTTCCGCCTTTGTCATGACATCTTTCTTTTCCCATTGGTTGGTGTTGCCGACGTCCATAAATTCGATGAATCTCAGGATATGCCCATTTTCTTTAAAATAGCGCGCCATAGGCAGTATATCTTTTTCATTGACGCCCCTTTGGACAACCATGTTGATTTTAACGCCGAGCCCCGCTTGTTTCGCCGCTTCAATGCCTTCAAGCACCTTACTGACAGAAACCCCTCGCCCGTTGATCAATTTAAAGCGTTCGTCCTCTAATGAATCGAGACTGATGGTAACCCTTTTCAAGCCGGCTTCTTTGAGTTTCTCAGCATAAACAGGCAGCAGCGACCCGTTTGTCGTCATCGCAATATCACGGAGACCCGGAATGCGGGCCAGTTTTTTGATTAATTCAGGCATGTCTTTTCTCATAAGCGGTTCTCCGCCGGTCAAGCGGATTTTTTCCACCCCAAACCTGGTGACAAACAGCGTCGCAAGCCGTTCCAATTCCTCAAATGAAAGCAGCTCTTCTTTCTTTAAAAAAGGATAATCCGGGCCAAATAATTCGGCTGGCATACAGTACGTGCATCGGAAGTTGCAGCGGTCTGTAACAGAAATGCGAAGATCTCTGAGCGGTCTGTTCTTTTTATCTAACATCTGGCGAGATTCTGTATTCATTGCGCAGCCCCTCCTATCCCCAAATTCTTTCGGGATGTGTATATACATTAAAAGATCCGTTTCTCACAAAACCGATCGCTGTGATATTTAATTCTTCTGCCATTTGAATCGCAAGCTCTGTCGGAGCCGATTTTGAAATCACAATCGACACGCCGATTTTTGCCGCTTTTAACAGCACTTCTGATGAGATTCTCCCGCTGAAGACAATCAGTTTATCGCGGACGGACATCCCATTCAGCAGACAATGTCCGTATAATTTATCAAGCGCGTTGTGACGGCCGATATCTGTGCGCATCAAAAGCACTTTCTCCGTATCGCAAAGCGCCGCGTTATGCACGCCTCCCGTCTCCTGAAACGTCCCGCTTTCTTTTTGCATATCCTTCATAAGCGCCAAACAAGTTTCAGGCGAAATCTTGATTTGACTGACAGCCGTCTTGGCGGTTTTGACATCCTGCTGAAAATAAAAATGGCGACCCTTTCCGCAGCACGAGCCGATCACCCGTTTCGTATATTCCTGTTGATCCAATGTCCCAGGATGAACAAGATCGACATACACAAAACCGAGACTTTCATCTATTGTAAACCTTTTAATCTCTTTTTGAAATCGAATAACGCCCTCAGATGCGAGAAATCCGATGACGAGCTCTTTGATATGCTCCGGCGTGCAAACGAGCGTGACAAACTCACTGCCGTTCACCATCACCGTCAACGGATATTCCGTCACCATCCGGTCGGTTTGCCTGCTCATTTCCCCTTGTTCATAACGCCATATCTCCCTGACCGCAGTTACTTTATCATTCAATGTCTCTTCCCCTCCGCAATGTTCCTGCCTTTATATTTTTTCACACTCCTCAGATTTTGTCGAATCCTGTTATAAAAAAAAGAGCCCATTCTAAAGGACTCTACGTTTGGTTATGCTGATTCTTTTTCAGGATCATAAACAGCACAAGAGCTGCGATCAAAGTGAGCATACTGACAAAAAAGAAAGCTGCCAGTTTCAGAAAAACACCGAGCAATATGAAAACTACGGCCGCTATAAGAAATATCAATCCTAACAATCTCATGTTTTCAACCCCTTTTACCGGTATCATTCCCGCAGGCACTGTTTTTAAACCAATAGAAAAAGGCGCCTGGGGGAGCGCCTTTTCATTGGGTTAATCCGTAAATTTTTGTGCTTCTTTTTCCCAGGCCTGCTCGAATTCTTCCGCACTGTCTGCTGAAATATATTCTCCGCCGCCAGCAACAGCCGCCTGTTTCATTTCCGCGTTTCCTTTCACATCAAAGTTGAAGCCGATAATGTTTACAATCGTATCTACATTTGCTTCACGAAGCTTTTCAATTTCATCAGCAGGATTTCCGCCGCATGTTTCTTCGCCGTCAGTAATTAAATACACCACGTTTTTCCCGTCTGCATCAAACGCTTCAAATTCTTTTCTAGTATCAGAAAGCGCTTTGGCAATTGGCGTCCAGCCGGTCGGTTTGATGCCGCTTAATGAATGGTCAAAGAGCGTTCCTTCATATGGATGGAGGCCGTAAATCGTTTCTGTTGTGCTGCATGAAAGAGCCTTTCCGGAAAGTTTATTGTTTCCGGCATGTCCAAAGACACGAAGCATCAGATTTGTATCCTCAGGAAGCAGCTCGGCAAAAGACTTTACAGATTTTTTGGCAATGTCTATCTTTCGTTCTCCTCCTGTTTTTTGAACCATACTTCCGCTTCCATCAAACAGGACAGCTACATTCGTGTCGGCTTTTTTCTCAGCGGCAAAAGACGGGGACGCAATGGAGACAGTCAACAGTCCAATCATACTTGCAGTCAGTAATTTTTTCATGTTCAACTTCCTTTCTTTATCATATTTTCCAACGTCTTGTTGGATTCTTCTTAATGCTAGAATATGAAACCTCAAATTGATATAGGGCAAGCTGCCTTTTATCTCCCTTTTACTCTCTATTCAAAATCCTGGGAACCTCAATCGTTTTTAGCCATTTCCACCCAAAAAATATAGAAAGAATGTGACACCGTTCATTCTTTTTTCTCCGTGATCAGGAGAGAAAAGCTGAAATCTGCTACTATGCTACAGGCGGGCAGCTGCTTACTTTTGAACGTTTTGTTAAAAACAAAAAAGAGGCTGACCTTTCAGCCTCTTCTTTTTTCTTATTTAGATAACATCAGAGATTGCTGAGTGAAAATTTTCTCAACATCTTTTTGTGTATAAGCAGGGAAATATTCTCCGCCGCCAACTTTAGCAATTGCGTTCAGCTGGCCTTTATACCCTTCTTTATAGTCAAATCCAATTACATTTACTGTGATGTTGTCTTTATGAAGTTCTCTTGCTGTTTTGATCGGGTTGCCGCCGCATGTTTCCTCACCGTCTGTTAGCAGATAAACGACTTTTTCTCCTTTTGCATCAAGCTGATCGAAAGAAGATTTCGCCTCGTTCAGCGCTTTTGCGATCGGTGTCCAGCCAGTCGGCCCGATTGTGTTAAGAGAATTGAGGAAGCTCTGTTCGTTAAAGCTTTGGAAGCCGTATACGTTTCGAATCGCTTCGCATGATTGAACTTTTCCGGAATTTTTATTGTTTCCTTCTGAACCAAACACACTCATTTTCACTTGAGTGTCTGCAGGCAGTGAGCTTGCAAACTTTGAAATTTCTTTTTTGGCTGAATTAAATTTAGATACACCGTCTATTCTTTTCGCCATGCTTCCGCTGGCATCAAGCAAAACCGCCACGCTTGCCGGAGCTTCAGCCTTCGGTTCTGTTTTTTCAGCAGCAAAAGCAGGTGACGTCAGTCCAAATAGCAATCCTGTCATCATGATCAGTGAAAATCTTTTTTTCATGTTCTTGCCCCTTTTCAAGTTTGTTTCTGCGTGCAGATGTTCAACGCTGAACATATCTAATCGTAATCGACAAAAACAGAGAAATAAATAGGGCGGGCTTCCCCATTGCCTCTGTTTACTTTTGCATAGAAATCTTTGTTTTTATTAGTGATTTCCGCCTAACAGCAGGATGAAAAATCATGATTGTCAGCCTTTCGCCTTTCGTTATATGAGTCTGTCGAAGTCAGTCGATCAATGTGGATTTCTTTACCACAAGCTCAGTGCCAGCAAATATGAAAAAGGAACTGATTCCCTCATCCTCATATAGACTATAAAATACGCAGAAGGCCTTTAGGCGGTCTTTAGCCGCTTTTAAATGGAAATGGGCTTAGAAACAGAATATGCGCTTATAAACGGCAAAAAAGACGCTTTATGAAGCGTCCTTTTATTTCTTCGCCATATATTTATTCAAAAACGAATCAGCGGTTGAAATCTGTGTTCCTTGATAATAATACTTCACAATCTCATCAACTGTTTTGCCCTCTTTGGCCATAAAATTAGCTCCATACTGGCTCATTCCCACACCGTGGCCAAAGCCTTTCGTGGTAATGGTAATGGTGTCTCCATTTCGTTTCCATTCAAAATCAGCTGAATTAAGGCCAAGCTTTTCGCGTATGTCCCTTCCTTTCAGCTTCTTGCCGTTAATGACGGCTGTTGCCACCTGATGGCCCGGTGTTTCTCCGGTGATCTCTCCGACAGTATTTGACCCATTCAGCTGGACGCCAAGCTTTTGTTCAAATTGTGCCACTGTAAAGGTTCTGGTGGCCTTATACTTCGGAGATTTTTTATCCCAAGAGCTTTTGACGCTTTTTAAATAAGGAATGGCACTTGTCCAATATGCTTCCGCATTTTCTGTATAACCGTTGCTTGTGGAGAAAAAGGAGGCTTCAATCGGCTGGTTGTTGTACGTTAAGATTTTGCCTTGCGTACTGGCAACCGCATCTGTGATTCTTTTCAGCTTTGCTTCATAATCCGCGCCCCACTGTTTCTTCAGCTCAGGTTTGCTTTTGTACACCTGGAACATCTGAGTATCATCGACCAGCGAGCCTTTAGGGGCCTCTACTGCGGAATTTGAGACCATCAGCCTGACAATAAACGTTCTTGCGGCGAGAGCCTGAGCCTTCAGCGCTTCAGGTTCAAAGGTAGCCGGCATTTCGGAGGCGACGACTCCGATGACATACTCTTCAAGCGGAATATCTTCTACGGATTGATTGGCGGTTCGATAGACTGGGATAGAAACAGGCGAAGCTTTCAATGTTTCCGCTCCTTTAGATTCTTGTATCGTATTGACTGCTGTCTTTCCTGATTCTCCTCTGGCCCCCGCTTCCTTATTATGCTGAAACGGAATCACTAAGAGTGTGGGGACCAAGAGAATCAATGCACATAGTATGGATAGTGTGATTGCGAATTGTTTCATATTTAGCTGCCTCCTGCTCGGGATTCGACTCTAGTCTAGTCTATGGGCAGGGACAAGCTAATATGACTCTCCTTTTGGACAGAAACTTTATTTGTCATTTACGTATTCTTTTTTGCTATTTTGCGCATAATGATGATAATACACTAAAAATAAAAAACCAGTATGCCAGAATGACATACTGATTTTTAATCCTTTATGCGTTTAAGTCTGAGACTACTTCTTTGCTTTCTTGCTCAGAAGCAGACTCATCGTTTACACGTTCGATGTCTGCGCCAAGACCGGCAAGCTTCTGATGGAAATCAACATAACCGCGGTCTAAGTGTTTCAGTTCAGTAACACGTGTATGACCTTCAGCCACTAACCCCGCAAGAATCAACGCTGCGCCTGCACGCAAGTCAGTAGCTGCAACTTCAGCTCCTTGAAGCTGTACAGGGCCGTTAATAATCACAGAACGTCCTTCAATCTTGATATCACCATTCATACGGCGGAATTCTTCCGCGTGCATAAAACGGTTTTCAAAAACAGTTTCTGTAATCATGCTTGTGCCGCTTGCACGAAGCAGAAGCGCCATCATTTGTGACTGCATATCAGTCGGGAATCCCGGATGAGGCATTGTTTTAATGTCAATCGGTTTCAATTCTTTCGGACCGATTACACGAAGGCCTTCTCCTTCATCCTTAATCGTAACACCCATTTCTTCCATTTTTGCGATTAAAGAAGTGAGATGTTCAGGTACTGCTCCTTTAACTAAAACATTTCCTTCAGTGATTGCAGCGGCAACCATAAATGTGCCCGCTTCAATACGGTCAGGTATAATATGGTGTCTTACGCCGTGAAGCTTATCGACTCCTTCAATTTTGATGGTGCCGGTGCCCGCTCCGCGGATTTTTCCGCCCATGCCGTTGATATAGTTTGCTAAATCAACGATTTCAGGCTCTTTCGCCACGTTCTCAAGCGTTGTTGTTCCTTCAGCTAAAGCAGCTGCCATAATCAGGTTTTCTGTTGCTCCCACACTTGGGAAATCCAGATAGATCTTTGCGCCTTGCAGACGGCCTTTTACTTCAGCTTCAATGAAGCCATTACCGACTTTAATTTCTGCGCCCATTGCTTCAAAACCTTTTAAATGCTGGTCTATTGGTCTAGATCCAATTGCGCATCCGCCCGGAAGCGCTACTCTTGCATGACCTGTACGCGCTAGAAGCGGTCCCATGACAAGCACAGACGCACGCATTTTACGCACATATTCAAAAGGTGCTTCAGTTTGCAAAGCGTATGAAGCATCTACAGTGACTTCATTATTCTCAAAATGCACATCTGCTCCTAAATGACGCAACACTTCATTAATTGTATATACATCGGAGAGCGTAGGTACATCACAAATTACGCTTTTTTCTTCACTTGCTAATAAAGATGCAGCGATAACTGGTAAAACAGCATTTTTAGCGCCTTCAACTTTGACTGTGCCGTTTAACTTTTGACCGCCGCGGACGATGATTTTTTCCAAGGTATTCCCCTCCGCGTCCCTAAATTCTCTATATTAATATTCAGTCGTAACGATTGGTGTGCCAACCGTAACGATATGTTTTCCGCCCATTCCTGCACTTCTAAGTGCAATTTGCAAATTCATTTTATGTTTTGAGGTCATGATAGACTCTTTCCACTCATCTGTATACGCAGAAATAGAAACGAAACTTGGCTCGACTACATGTTCAACAGATCTTGCTTGAAATTCATTTAATAACTGATTTGCTTTTTTTTGCAAAACAATATTCATATTATCATCTAAGTGACCATTTAGACAAGTAAAAATAACTACTTTTTCTTGGAATATCCCGAGTGCCTGCCGTTCAAACTGTTCATATGTATCATTCCAGCTAATCGGTGTCTCAAGACTCATTTGCTCATATAATAAATACGAAGTTGGGTTGTGTTTTTTGAGGGTTGTGACAAGCTGCAGTTTAAAAGAAGTATGATTTTTTTTGTCAGTATACGTGCCAATGGCCTTTACTATTGAATCTTCCTGTGCAAGTGCCCAATTATATTGACGATACTCTGATTTTAAACGTTGCACTTTTTTATAAAATTCTTTTTCGTTCAGAGACATATTTTGTTTTGCATGCAATGTCCACTTATCAATTGACACATTCTGGCGTTCCATTCCCTGTGCAATTTGAGCTAATGGCGTTAACTCACTCGCATGAATCGTATGGAAAACAGCAATGACGAAGCTTAACACAACAGATACAATAATAGCATGGCTTACTTGTTTTTTCTTCATTATGATCTCTCCCCCTAATCTCCAGTTTTACCGGAGGCAAGGGGCGCCATACGTGGAAATCTTCGTCAAAACTCGCGTTATTCCAGGAAGCGTCTTAACCCGCTTCCCCAGCCATTCCCATGTTTTCGGCAATCAAAACCTATCAAAATAAATAGGGAAGCTGCTGTGAATAATTAAGGTAATCTAAAAAGAAGTTTCCGACAGTCGTTCCGATTGCAATGGTCAGCAAAATCATCAGGAGTCTTGCCTGCACGACTTTGCCTTTTCTGATTAACGGATCAATATTGACGGCTTGCAGCGCCCACCAAGTAACCGCGATAAAAATCAAGTGAACGATAATGCCAATTGCAGCCTGCTGTCCCAATACGCTCATCTATCCGCACTCCTTTCATCCATTCTCCGCTTTATACCCTTTCTTATTATATAAGAAGAAGAGATAAAGATGATACATTTTATACAGAACGGAATATTCATCCAAAACTAGGGCTAATCTCCGCTTAAACAGCGGCTCTTTTGCATGGTATACTTTTTTGGAAAGGAGCTGGCAATTATGAATCATTCTTTTTTTCAGCCTGAAAAGCAATATGGTGAGGACTTGCCTGTATTTGAGCAGGAATGGGAAGCAATTGCATTCTATTATGATTATAGACAGTCACAGATTGAAGAACTGAATGAATTGTGTCAGTTTTATAACATTTCTCTCACCCATACGAGAGAAAGCCTAGAAGAGCTTGAAAATCTTTATTTTCAAAGTATACAAGAGCTTTTGCTTGCTGATTGGAATCTTCCTATTGAAGAATTCGAGAAGATGATCAGTGTTTATCTTATAGATTGTGTGATTGCCCACCACGAAGATGCTGAATGGATCGTAAAGCCTTATCCGTATACAGACGGGGCTTATACAATGGGCTTTAGAAGAAACCGTAAATCATGGCATACCGTGAATTGCTGTGACCGGTTATACTTGCGTCAAAAAGAGAGTCAGCCGCTGCTGTCACTGTTTGATTCTCTTGTGCAGTCATAAAAAAAATCCTTCTCATTAAGAGAAGGATTTTTTATTATTTCCCTGCTACATCCAATCTGTTCAAAGCCCGCTGTAATGCAAGCTCAGCCCGACGAATGTCAGTATCATCTGATTGAGAATTCAAACGCTCCTGCGCCCGCTGACGTGCAGCTTCAGCGCGCTCTTTATCGATGCCTTCCGCTGTCTCAGCAGTTTGGGCAAGGATGGTCACCTGATCAGGACGGACTTCTATAAATCCGCCGCTGACGGCAACCAATTCAGTCTGTCCGTCTTTTTTCAGACGAACAGCACCAATTTTAAGAGGAGCCACGGTTGGAATATGACCTGGCAAAATACCGAGATCGCCGCTTTCGGCTCTCACACTCACCATTTCGATATTCGCATCGTATACTGGGCCGTCGGGAGTAACGATATTGACTTGAACGGTCTTCATGCTTTTACCCTCCTAGGACCAGTTTAAACTTCTACACCCATTTCTTTTGCTTTCTCAATAACTTCTTCGATACGGCCTACAAGACGGAACGCATCTTCAGGAAGATGGTCGTATTTGCCGGCTAAGATTTCTTTGAAACCTTGAACCGTTTCTTTTACAGGCACGTAAGAACCTTTTTGGCCAGTGAACTGTTCAGCCACGTGGAAGTTTTGAGAAAGGAAGAACTGAATGCGGCGTGCGCGTTGAACGATAAGTTTATCTTCGTCACTCAATTCATCCATACCGAGAATCGCAATGATATCCTGAAGCTCTTTGTAACGCTGAAGCGTTGATTGAACTTCACGGGCAACCGCATAATGCTCTTCTCCGACAATTTCTGGAGCAAGGGCGCGTGATGTAGAAGCCAACGGATCAACCGCAGGGTAGATACCCATTTCAGTTAACTTACGCTCAAGGTTTGTTGTCGCATCCAAGTGAGCGAACGTCGTTGCCGGCGCCGGGTCAGTGTAGTCATCGGCAGGCACGTAGATCGCCTGGATAGATGTAACGGATCCAACGTTTGTAGACGTGATACGCTCTTGAAGCTGACCCATTTCAGTTGCAAGCGTCGGCTGATAACCAACCGCGGAAGGCATACGGCCGAGAAGGGCAGAAACCTCTGAACCCGCTTGTGTGAAACGGAAGATGTTATCGATGAAGAACAGTACGTCCTGTCCTTGCTCATCACGGAAATGCTCAGCCATTGTAAGACCTGTCAGTGCAACACGCATACGTGCGCCCGGCGGCTCGTTCATTTGTCCGAATACCATGGCTGTTTTGTTGATTACGCCAGAGTCGCTCATCTCGTAGAAAAGGTCGTTCCCTTCACGAGTACGCTCTCCTACGCCGGCGAATACAGAGATACCGCCGTGCTCTTGCGCGATGTTGTTGATCAATTCCTGGATTAATACGGTTTTACCTACACCGGCACCGCCGAACAATCCGATCTTACCGCCCTTGATGTATGGAGCAAGCAAGTCAACAACTTTAATTCCTGTTTCAAGGATTTCAACTTCTGTTGAAAGCTGATCAAATGAAGGAGCCTGTCTGTGAATCGGATCCTTCTTCGCATCCGCAGGAACCGGCTCATTTAAATCAATATTTTCTCCGAGTACGTTAAATACACGGCCGAGTGTCACATTACCAACCGGAACTGAAATCGGCGCTCCCGTATCGACAGCTTCCATTCCGCGCTGCACACCATCCGTAGATGCCATTGCGATTGTACGGACTGTGTCATCGCCTAAATGAAGAGCGACCTCAAGCGTCAAATCAATACCTACTTCGTTTTCACTTCCAGCCGGCTGTGAAATTTTAATCGCATTATATATTTCAGGTAAGTGACCATCTTCAAAACGTACGTCGACAACTGGCCCTAATACCTGGCTAACGCGTCCTTTCTTCATCGCTATCCCTCCTGACAAAATCTTTCTATTCTAAAGCGGCTGCTCCGCCGACAATTTCCGTAATTTCTTGTGTAATCGCTGCTTGGCGAGCGCGGTTGTAAGAAAGCGAAAGTGAATCGATAAGATCCTTCGCATTGTCTGTCGCGTTTTTCATCGCCGTCATTCTCGCAGCATGTTCACTTGCTTTACTGTCAAGAAGCGCACCGAAGATTAAGCTTTCTGCGTATTGAGGAAGCAAAACCTCCAGAACCTCCTCTTCAGACGGTTCAAATTCATAAGAAGCCGTTCTTTTTCCGCCGCCGCCCAAATCAGATAGCGGCAGAAGTTTTTTCTCCGTCACTTCTTGAGAAATGGCGCTGACATAATGGTTATATACAAGATGCAATTCATCAAATGCACCGTCTATAAACATTTGAATCGTTTGACGGGCAAGGTCCTTAATTTCTGAAAACGACACTTCGTCTCCAAGTCCTGTTAACTCGGAAATGATCGGAATATCGCGTTTTTTAAAGAAATCACGGCCCACTCGTCCGATAACGATCACTGCATACTCATCCTTAGACTGATGACGTTCTTGAATGGCCTGATAAGCACTCCGTAAAACCGAACTGTTAAAAGCGCCAGCAAGACCGCGATCAGATGTAATGACGAGGTATGCCGTCTTTTTCACTTCTCTGCTGAGAAGCATCGGATGTTTCGCGCTACCGGATACTTTTCCGACATTTGATACAACCTCTTGGATCTTATCCATATATGGCACAAATGATTTTGCGTTGTTTTCAGCACGATTCAGCTTAGCTGCAGATACCATCTGCATGGCTTTTGTAATCTGGCTCGTTTTTTTCGTTGACGTGATCCTTGACTTAATATCGCGTAATGAGGCCAAAGATTTCACCACCTTTTCTCTTCATTTGCGTAAAAAGAGAGAAAAAGAGAACCTTTTTCTCTCATCAGCATTCGAGTTAGTTGCTTGGTGCAAATGTGCGTTTGAAGCCTTCGATTGCAGCTGCGAAGTCTTCATCAGCAGGAAGGTTCCCTGTTTTTGCAATTCCGTCAAGCAGTTCTTTATGGTTTTGGTCAAGGTACATGTAGTACTCTTCTTCAAAACGTCTGATGTCCGCTACAGGAATATCATCAAGATATCCTTTTGTCAGCGCATAAAGAATGGCTACCTGTTTTTCAACCGGAAGCGGCTTGTTCAGATCCTGCTTCAGCACTTCAACTGTACGCGCACCGCGGTTCAATTTCGCCTGAGTCGCTTGGTCGAGGTCAGATCCGAATTGAGCGAATGCTTCCAGCTCACGGTATGATGCAAGATCAAGACGCAATGTTCCTGATACTTTTTTCATCGCTTTGATTTGCGCGGAACCGCCGACACGTGATACAGACAATCCGGCGTTGATCGCTGGGCGTACGCCTGAGAAGAACAAATCAGATTGCAGGAAGATCTGTCCGTCAGTGATGGAAATAACGTTTGTCGGGATATACGCTGAGATATCTCCGGCTTGAGTTTCTACGAACGGCAGAGCTGTAATTGATCCTGCGCCTTTCGCGTCGCTAAGCTTTGCTGCACGCTCAAGCAGACGGGAATGAAGATAGAATACATCCCCCGGGAACGCTTCACGGCCTGGCGGACGGCGAAGAAGCAAGGACAGCTCACGATAAGCAGCCGCTTGTTTAGAAAGATCATCGTATACAACAAGAACGTGCTTGCCATTGTACATAAATTCTTCTGCCATTGTAACCCCTGCATACGGAGCAAGGTACAGAAGCGGAGCCGGCTGTGACGCAGACGCCGTTACAACAATTGTATAATCAAGCGCGCCGTGCTTACGCAATGTTTCAACTACGCCGCGGACTGTAGATTCTTTTTGACCAATCGCTACATATACGCAGATCATGTCTTGGCCTTTTTGGTTTAAGATCGAATCGATTGCAACAGATGTTTTACCTGTTTGACGGTCACCGATGATCAGCTCACGCTGGCCGCGGCCGATTGGAATCAGTGCATCAATTGCTTTAATACCAGTTTGAAGCGGTTCATGAACGGATTTACGGTCCATAACACCAGGTGCCTGGCTTTCAATCGGACGTGTTTTGCTTGTGAGGATCGGGCCAAGACCGTCTACCGGCTGACCTAACGGGTTCACAATACGGCCGATTAACTCTTCACCGACAGGAACCTCCATGATGCGGCCTGTTCTTTTTACTTCGTCCCCTTCACGGATCTCTGTGTAAGGTCCTAAGATAACGATACCTACGTTTGATTCTTCAAGGTTTTGAGCCATACCCAAAACGCCGTTTGAAAATTCAACAAGTTCACCGGCCATACAGTTGTCAAGACCGTGTACACGAGCAATACCGTCACCGACTTGGATGACTGTACCTACGTCATGAACTTCAATTTCAGATTGATAATTTTGTATTTGCTGTTTTATCAGCGTGCTAATCTCTTCAGCTTTGATGCTCACTTAGGTTTCACCCCTTCTATCGATTTTCCCCGGCAAGTTGACGTTCAATGCGATGAAGCTTTCCGCTTACGCTGCCGTCAAAAATCCGGTTTCCAATGCGGACTTTAATGCCGCCTATTAAATCCGTCTGCACTTCATTTCTGATTCTCAGTGAAGCGACTCCGGCTTTTTTTGCAAACACTTGTGATAATGAAGAAATTTCCGCATCCGTCAGTGGTTTAACTGAATATACAATTGCGTCTTCTGTTTGACGGGCCTCGTTTGCGAGTTTCACAAACTCATCTGTGAGATCAGGCACAATTGTTGCCCGATGACGGTCAATCAAAAGAAAAATCGTATGAAGCACGGACTGTGATAAAGATCCAAAAGCGTTTTGGATGAGCTCTTTTTTCTTTGCGCCCGGCACCTTCGGATGGTTTAACACATCATTTAGCGCTTTTTCATTTTGAAATACTTCTTTTACAACTTTTAGCTCTTCTTCTACCTGGTTGAGCTGAGAGGACTCATTGGCAATATCGAAAAGAGCTGATGCATATCGTTTAGAGACAGCTGATCCACTCATCGGCTTTCTCCTACCTCTTTAAGATAGTCCTGGATCAATTTCTCTTGAGCTTGTTCATCCAGTTCTTTTTCGATTACTTTCGACGCAATCATGACAGAAAGAGACGCTACTTGCTCACGGAGAGCAGAAACCGCCTGTTCTTTTTCCTTGACGATTTCAGTTCTGGCTGCTTCTTTCAGACGTTCAGATTCTGCACGCGCAGCCTGAATAATCTCTTCTTTTTGGTTCTCTCCCAGTTTCTTCGCGTTTTCGATAAGCGTTTGGGATTCCTGTCTTGCTTCTTTTAACAGAGCGCGCTGCTCATCAATCAGCTGCTGCGCTTCTTTATTTTTTTCTTCAGCAGACGTAATTTCTCCAGCGATATGATCTTCACGCTGTTTCATTATGTTTAATAGCGGTCCTAAAGCGTATTTCTTCAGAAGCGCTAATAAAATTAACATAGCTAACAGTTGGAACAGGATATCTCCGCCGTTAAACGACAGTCCTAGTTCAAGTGGTAATTGAGACATCTACTACGGCAACTCCCTTCTGCAGGTTTTTCTTTGCTGATCCAGCAGCCGCACTTGTCTCTTTTCAGCCGGCAAGGCGGGATGCTTATCAGACATAAAGCAATGGCGAAGGTTCTCTTGGAATGATCTTCGCCATTTTTAGTTCATATAAGGCTTTTATGCTTAGCCAAAGAACGCTAAGAATGCGATAACGACAGCGATAATAGGAAGGGCCTCAACTAATGCGATACCCATGAACATAAGAGTTCTAAGTTCTTTACCTGCCTCCGGCTGACGGGCAATCCCCTCTACCGTACGTGAAACAATCAAACCGTTACCAATACCTGCACCAAGTGCGCCTAAACCAATTGCAATCGCAGCTGCTATTAAATTCATGAAAAAGTTCCTCCTTTAAAATGTTATCCGTTTGGATATAATGTTTTAATGATCATTACTGATTTTATGAGACATGTACACCATCGTCAGCATCGTAAAGATAAACGCCTGGATGGCACCTATAAATAAACTGAATGCCTGCCATGCCAGCATCGGCAGAATGGCGCCGATTGTACCGACAAGTCCGAGAACCACGCTTTGCGAATAGAAGCTTGTCGCTAATCCCGCAAGCAGGCCGAGAAGAATCTCACCGGCGAAGATGTTACCATAAAGCCGCAAACCGAGAGTCAGCGTATTTGCAAACTCTTCTATGATTTTCATCGGGAGCATGAACGGAACAGGTCTCAAATACTCCTTGGAATATTCCTTGAGCCCTTTCATCTTTACACCATAATAATGGGTTAAAGCGACAACCATTACGGCAAGCGTTAATGTAATGGCAGGATCGGCTGTCGGAGATTTCCACCAGAGCTCATGTCCGATTGTGACAGAGAACGGCAGCCCCAGCATATTCGACACAAATATGTACATCAGCAATGTGACACCAAGTGCCAAGAAGTTAGCCCCTGTTTTCAAATCCATTGTACTGCCGATAATATTGCGGACAAAATCAACAATCCATTCCATAAAGTTCTGGGCTTTTCCCGGACGGATCGAAAGCGTTCTTGTGGTAAGGATGGCAATCAATAACACGATCACACTCGCCACAGTAATCATCAGAATGTTTGTCAGATTAAAAGTAAGACCTAGTAATTCAATAGTTCTGTATTCATGATTCAAAGGGTTTTCACCTCTCTTCCATTGATGAACGTTTAAGCTGGATAAAGGAATCTATCATAATGACAGGATAAATTGTCATTAATCCAATAACTGTGCTTGCCATATGAAAATGCTCGGGATATTTATAGGCAACAGCCGCAGCAAGTATCGCATTGCACCACCGCGCTGCGCTCCCAAGGGATCGTATGGACTTGCCTTTCGCAACGGCCCTGTCAAAAGCATTCATTCTTCTGACGAGCAGTAAAAAATTAAACAAACTGAAAACAGTTCCCAGAATAAGGCCTAAAAAAACGGTTTTATACGCTGTTAAACCATAACCCAGTACATACGCTGCCAAAATGAACAATAGATATTTTCGTTGTCTGCTAAATTGTAGCTTGGGATCGTCCATCAACTATCTGTCTCCTGATGAAAAAATAATGTATTTCTTGGATACGGCAAAATCAGCGGTTAACCCTAGTAGAAGACCTTTTTTGTCCGGCAAAACGGGCCTGTTCGAAAAAATCATTCATCCGCAAGCCTTGCAGGGATGCTGTTTCATTCGCTTGAATAAATCCTCATAAAACGGGTTTTCTGGGAGGATTTACATTGGGGATGAGGACTATAATGAAAGCTATGAAAACCTTCTCATAATACCCTCGTTTAGCATACAATAGCCCCTAACATGTGTCAATCTGTTTAAAGTTAAAAAACTTTTTATACTGTAAGCCTCCACAGAATGTTCACATTTTCACCTATAATTGTATAGAGATTCACCGAATAGCAAATAACTGGATAATAAAAAAGAAAACCCGTTGGCGGGTTTTCTTTTTTATTTTGTTCCGAACATACGGTCTCCTGCATCTCCGAGACCCGGAACAATATAACCTTTTTCATTTAATTTTTCATCAAGCGCCGCTATGTAAATATCCACGTCAGAATGATGCTTCTGCAATTCTTCCACACCTTCAGGCGCAGCTACGAGACACATGAAACGGATGTTTTTCGCACCGCGTTTTTTGAGGCTGTTAATCGCTTCAACTGCGGAACCGCCTGTGGCCAGCATCGGGTCAACCACGATGAATTCACGCTCTTCCACATCAGAAGGAAGCTTCACATAGTATTCCACGGGTTTTAAGGTTTCAGGATCACGGTACAGTCCGACATGTCCCACTTTTGCCGCAGGGATCAGTTTTAAGATGCCTTCAACCATTCCTAAACCTGCTCTGAGAATAGGAACAACCCCCAGTTTTTTCCCTGAGATGACTTTCGATTTTGCAGCCTGAACCGGTGTGTTGATATCCACTTCCTCTAGAGGGAGATCACGGGTAATTTCAAACGCCATAAGCGTGGCTACTTCGTCTACAAGCTCTCTAAAATCCTTCGTGCCTGTCTCTACATTCCGAATATATGTCAGCTTGTGCTGAATTAAAGGATGATCAAATACATAAACCTTTCCCATACTGTGTTTCAGCTCCTTTTTTATTGTCCCATCGACAATTTCACACTTCTATTGATTCTACAAAAAAAGACATTGAGTTTCAAGAACATCGTCAAAAAACCCGCCGGGCATAAGCCCGAGCGGGTTTTTCAATCTTAGTAATCTAACTCTTTATATAGAGGGAACTTGCCAGTCAGAGCAGCTACGCGCTGTCTTGCTTCTTCAAGTTTTCCTTCATCTTCGTGGTTTTTCAATGCAAGCGCAATGATGGCACCGACTTCATCCAATGCCTCTCCGTCAAAACCGCGGCTTGTCACAGCAGCTGTTCCGAGACGGATACCGCTTGTTACAAACGGTTTTTCAGGATCGTATGGAATCGCGTTTTTGTTTGATGTAATCCCGATTTCATCAAGCACATGCTCTGCAACCTTACCTGTCAGTCCGAGAGAACGAAGATCAACCAGGATGAGGTGGTTGTCGGTTCCGCCTGAAACGAGCTGAATGCCCTCTTTTGTTAATGATTCTGCAAGACGCTTCGCATTTGAAATCACGTTTTGTGCGTACGTTTTGAAATCATCACGCAATACTTCGCCGAATGAAACAGCTTTTGCGGCAATTACATGCATCAGCGGGCCGCCTTGAATGCCAGGGAAGATGGACTTATCAATTTTCTTGCCGAACTCTTCACGGCAAAGGATCATACCGCCGCGAGGTCCGCGAAGTGTTTTATGTGTCGTTGTTGTAACGAAATCAGCGTAAGGAACCGGGTTTGGATGGAGGCCTGCCGCAACAAGTCCCGCGATATGCGCCATATCCACCATAAAGTAAGCGCCGACTTCATCAGCAATTTCACGGAATTTCTTAAAGTCGATTGTACGAGGATACGCACTTGCTCCTGCCACAATTAACTTAGGCTTGTGAGCGAGGGCTTTTTCACGCACGTCATCGTAATCAATATATTGAGTTTCTTTATCTACGCCGTACTCAACAAAGTTATATTGAACACCGCTGAAGTTAACTGGACTTCCGTGTGTTAAATGACCGCCGTGGGAGAGGTTCATCCCAAGTACAGTATCGCCTTGTTCCAAAATCGTGAAATAGACAGCCATGTTTGCTTGTGCGCCTGAATGAGGCTGAACGTTTACATGCTCCGCTCCAAAGATTTCCTTCGCGCGGTCACGAGCGATATCTTCAACAACATCGACGTGCTCACATCCGCCATAATAGCGTTTCCCAGGATATCCTTCAGCGTATTTGTTTGTTAAAACAGAACCTTGTGCTTCCATAACCGCTTCACTTACAAAGTTTTCAGAAGCAATCAATTCGATTTTCGTCTGTTGGCGTTCACGCTCATTTTTAATGGCGTTAAACACCTGTTCGTCTTGCGCAGGTAAATGTTTCATCAGCGAGATCCTCTCCTATCCGTATCCTGTTCTTTGTTTTTACCACCACTATTGTACATGGTTTTTTAGGCCCATGTAAAAGATTATTTTCAAAAAAACAAAAATTTTATTGGCAAAAACGAATATTTATTACTTAAATTCAATTTAAAGTTCGGAATTTATTTTAACCGCGCAAATGAAAGAAAAGACTGGCCCATGCAGTCCTTTCTCATTCACACTCATAAACTGCCCGCATTCCGCCGATCAGCTTTGGCCGCGTGCGCGCCAATGTCACATGGGCTGCACCGAGACTGTTCTGAGAAATGCGTACAGGAACAGCTACCGGCTTTAAGTGCATGCCGATAAACGTGTCGCCTATATCTATTCCGGCATCTGCCTGAATGGTTTCTACCAGAACAGGAGACTTCATCTGCTTAAACGCATAAGAAGCCATCGCCCCGCCGGCTTTTGGCACAGGCACTGCGGAAACGGCCGGAAGCCTAAACAGCTCGGCCGTTTCTTCCTCCACTACAAGCGCTCTGTTTAAATGCTCGCAGCATTGAAACGCCAGATGGATTCCCGTTTGTTCCTTCAGCTCTGCAAGTCCGCTGTAGATGCTTGCCGCGATGTCTGTACTGCCTGATGTGCCGATATGGCTGCCGGCCACTTCGCTTGTGCTGCACCCAAGGACAAATATCTGATTTTCTCTCAATCCCGCTTTGTCCTGAAACTCCGACAGCATCGTCTTCCATGTTTGTGTGATCTCACTCATAGAACAGCACCCCTACAGGTTTTTCTCTTCATAGTCCGAGATTTTTCCGATGCGGGTCTGATGTCTTCCGCCAGTAAATTCAGTGGTCAGCCAGATTTTCGCAATTTCCCGTGCCAAACCGGGTCCAATCACGCGTTCGCCCATCGCGAGGATATTTGTATCATTATGTTCTCTCGTCGCCTTTGCACTGAATGTATCATGTGCCAGCGCACAGCGGATGCCTTTGACTTTATTGGCGGAAATACTCATTCCAATGCCTGTCCCGCAAATTAAAATCCCTCTGTCCACTTCACCGCTTACTACTTTCTCGGCCACCGGAAAAGCGTAGTCTGGATAATCGACAGATCCGCTGGCGCAGTCACAGCCCATATCAATATACTCAATTTGCAATTCGTCCATTAGTTCTTTGATTTCGTTTCGAATATGGACGCCGCCATGATCCGATGCTATGGCTACTTTCATCAGCTTTTCCTCCCAGCGTATGTAATGCGGCCCGCCCGCTTTGTTGACCGCGCAGCCTGTCCGCTCTTTGATTCACACCATATCGATGTGCTTTTCACTATATTCTACTCCTTCACGCAGGATTTGCAAATGACCTGTTTGCAGATTCTCTGACAAGTTATTTACCGTCATTTTTCAATTGTTCTGCAAGCTGCTGAAGAAGCGCTTCAAGCTCATCTCTCGTTTTTTTATAGATCTCAATGGTGCCGCCAAACGGGTCTATAATATCGCCCCGGCTGCCTGTCACGTATTCTTTTAGCGTAAACACTTTATCACGATAACGTTCAAATTGGCTGACAATGACCTGTTTGTGCTGGTGGGTCATTGCCAGAACCAAATCTGCCGATTCCATATGTTCTTCAGTTAATGGCGAAGAAACATGATTAAGGGCAATGCGTTTTTCAAAAAGCGCTTCGACCGCGTGAGGCGACGCTTTTCCGTTAGGTGAGGCAAATACGCCTGCCGAGCGGACGCTGACATCCAGCCCTTCCGTTTCAGCGATTGATTTAAAAAGCGCCTCAGCCATTGGACTGCGGCACGTATTTCCAGTACAGACAAAAATGATGTTCATGTCAGTCACCCCTTGTTTTTTCTATTATATATGAAGAAAAAAGAAACGGCGACATCGTTTCTTTTATTGGTATATTAAATTGGCAAAAGCAGCTTAAGGCCAAATACGATTAATATGGTTCCTCCGAGCGCTTCACTGTATGAGCCGAGCCAGGACTGCACTTGTTTTCCGATCAGCAGGCCCAGCCAAGTCAACATCATGCTGAAAAGCCCAAACAGGGTAATGGTGAGAAGCGGGTGCGAGCCGTATATTCCCAGACTCAGACCGACGGAGAAACTATCGAGGCTGACGCCGACTGCAAATAACAATAAGCCAGGCCCAGCCGGCGACATCAAACGTTCTTCTGACTGTTTAAAAGATGCGATCACCATTTGAACACCGAGAACAAACAGCAGTGAACCCCCGATATATACAGCTACCATACCGAGGAGCCCTGACAGCATAGTTCCCGCCGCCATCCCTCCGAGAGGCATGATGACGTGAAAGAGACCGATAATGAATCCAATATAGAATATCTGCTTTTTTCTGAGTTTGACCATACCCATTCCCAGGCCCACAGAAAAAGCATCCATTCCTAAAGCAAACGCCATGATGCTTAAGGTAATCAGTTCGCCTATAAACATTTCCGACATCACATACATAACCCCCTTGGACACGCCCGCTTTTTTAGCCTATGCATGTCCAAAAAGGGTTAGAACTTCTGACTGTATCAGCGAATCACTCTTCCTCCGGCTGCTTTCATCAGCCTGTTCATAATAGCAAGTCCGACGCCTGTGTGAGGAAACGATTCTGCAATAATAAAATCAACCTTCTCTTCATCAAAACTGCGCAGAGCATCATAAAGAGCTGCCGCGACTGTTTCAAGCTGATCTCTTCTGCCGCAGCTCTTAACATAGTCAGCTGAATAAAAATCCGCGTTTTCTTCTGTCGTCAGGACGCCGACCCGTTTTCCGCCCCGCTGATATTCTTGAATGAGCGTTTGAATGCGCTCAGGGCTGCCTTCAGAAATAACAAGCGGCGCTGACGGCGCGTAATGTGTATATTTCATTCCCGGAGAAATCGGCTTCTCATTTTGATCGGCAAGCCCTTTATCCACAAGAATCGGTCCGATTTCAGCTTCTATTTGTTCTTTTGTAATGCCGCCCGGACGAAGGAGCACAGGAATGTCGCCCGCACATGAAAGTACGGTTGATTCGACACCGATTCCAGTAGCTCCCCCATCCATTATTCCCGCTATGCGGCCCTCCAAGTCGTGAGCCACGTGTTCAGCCTTTGTCGGGCTTGGTTTGCCCGATAAATTAGCACTCGGCGCTGCAATCGGGAGACCCGCGGCACGGATGAGTGCCAGAGCCAGAGGATGATCAGGCATTCTGACGGCCACTGTATCCAGTCCTGCGGTTACACGGGGTGACAGCGCACCAGGTGTACAAGGTAAAATAAGTGTAAGCGCCCCTGGCCAAAAGCGCTTCATTAATATTTTCGCTTTTTCTGGCGCCGGACCGGTTAAGCCGTCAAGCTGGCTGATATCCGCAATGTGGACAATCAGGGGATTATCACTCGGCCGCCCTTTCGCTTCATATATTTTTTTGACAGCATCTGTGCTTTTCGCATTTGCGCCGAGACCATATACAGTTTCTGTCGGAAAGGCGACAACCTCATTTTCTCGGAGTAAAGCGGCTGCTTGTGTAATTTGTGGATCATTTGTGGATAACTCCCCAGTTACATCCACAAACCATCTTTTCGTTTTCATTTCTGACCAAACTCCTTATTCACAACAATAAAACGATCGTTTTACGCGTGTAATCCTTTTGAAAGTATAAAAGATGTCCTGTAATAAAACAAGCGTTATCCACAAATTGTGGACAACGCATATAAAGAAGTGGATAAGTTTGTGTATAAATCTCACTTATCCAGATGCTTTTTTCATTAAGACGGCCCCTTCCGCTTGCCTTGATTCACAGAAATGATCCGAGGCAAACAGCTCTTCCGGCACACTCTCCGCCCGTTCAAATCCCATCGCCCCCAGGAAATCAGCTGAAGAATGCTGATTGGCTACCAAATATATCGTTTTGATCTCATGCTTTTCACAAAGCACCTCCATGCTTTGAAAGAGCGACACAATATGACCTTGGTGAAGCTTGTCCGATATCACAAGTGAGCGAAGCAGGGCTTGATCGCAGCTGATTTTTTCGATACCTAGACAGCCGGCTATGTTCTTCTCGCTGTCCTCCAGCATCAGAAACTGCGTGAACCCTTCCCTTACGCCCTCATGATTCGTTTTGGCCTGTTTTAAAAATTCCTCAAGTATGTCTCCGTCCTTTTCCCTTGCCACCCGCAGTTGATAAAACATTCGTTCACCCCGTTTTCAGCGTTCTTTCTTCCAATCTATGAGGCAAATCTATTTTTAGACCTGGTGATTAAGAAAAAAGATCGGAAAACCATTCTACAACGAAGAATTTCACTTCTGTATCGTCTTCTTTCTCTTTCTCATCTTCTTTTTCAGCTTTTTCCGCTTTGGCTGTTAAGTCCTCAAGAGCTTTTTCCGTTTGTTTTTTTGAGGCTTCTTTATCTTCTTGTTCTTTTACGGCTTCTCCGTTTGAAAAATCAAGAAAGCAGAGCGGCGGGAATAATACACACCACCAATTCGCGCCTTCACCGTTACCAAGCGTGATCAGGATGGCTTCGTATTCTCCAGCAGGATATACCATGCTGCCGTAAAGCTTTGTCGGAAATGAGATTTTGTCAAAATCAACAGATATCGATTGGCTGGCGCCTTCTTTTTCCATGGTTTCTTTTGCAATTTCCTTGATCTCAGGCAGCTTTGAGCGGATCAAACGCCGCGCTTCTTCAATAGAAGTAATATCCTTAACCCATGTTGTGATTTCTTTATTGACGGCGTCTCTGATACGACGCTTTAATTCTTGGTCCTCGTCACGATCGCTGTTTGCCAATATTCTCAGGCGAATCGCCTCGTCCGGAATGACAACCGGCTCATTTTCAGATTGCTGTGCCGTCTCTTCTTTCGCCAATCCTACGAGTGCCCCAGATAATAAAAGAAACATATATATACAAATGATAACTGTTTTTTTCATCGGTCCCCACCGTTCCTCTCCTTGCTTTGTATCTAGCCCTATTATGGACAAGGAACGTATGGAGTAAACCTGCAGCGGCAAAAAAATCTAGCAAGCTTTGAATCTAATTTATGGTACGATAGTGTTTTAGGAGGTTTAAAATGAAATATCATTACACAGTGCTGCTGTCCGCGTTCACGATGTCAGTTCTTTATTCTATTATTTACATTCATTCCTTTATTATAGCTGCTCTCGTAACGATGGCCTTTTATTTCTTATTTCCTTACCTACTTTTCGCGCTGCCGCTTCAAATCATGATGAATAAAAAGCCGAAACGGTTCAGCCCTTTGTACTTGCTGTATTATCTTGCCGCGGCGTTTATCGCCAACGCGATCATCTTTGGCGTGCTGCAGCCTTCCGGGCACTCCCTTCTTCAAAATACAGCTTTTTACATCTTCGCTGTATTAACAGCTGTTGTCTACTGGATATGGGATTCTGTTTTGCTGCAAAAAAAGGAAGCCTCTTAAGGGCTTCCTTTTTCATTAGATCAAAACGGTCAATAGATAACATAGAATAGAAGGTATGGCAGCAACAAAGAAAGCAGCTGATATTTTCAAACGGGCTGTCCGGCCTTCTTTGGTTTCTGAATGATAATTTGCCCGCTGGTCGCTTCCGCTTACAGCCAAACCCGATGTCACAATGGCAAGCCCGATCAAAACAAGAGATGCAATGCCGAAAATGAATTCATAAGAAATCGCTTGCGCAAAAATCGAACCCACCATACTTTCAATGGCAATAAGTAAAATTCCTGCTGTCAGGGCCTTTTTCATCTTTTACATCCCCTTTGCTGGTGTTAAAACAGCTTGATGGTCCCGTTCTTATCTCAACTCACCAGCAAGCTGCTTATTTATTCTTATGAATTACCGCGCATATGGTTCTGTCTTTTCCGTTAATATCCTTCAGGACTTCAACTTCCGCATCCTTAAACGCATGCAGTATCAGCTCTTTTACAGCTGCGCCCTGCTTCCACCCGATTTCAAAGACGACAAGCGCGGTATTCTTCATCACCAGCGGAATAGCTTCCATAAACCGCTTATAAAATTTCAGCCCGTTTCCGCCGTCAGTGAGAGCATGCAAAGGTTCATGGAAACGGACAATCTCAGATAAATCGGCCATCTCTTCTTCAGAAATATACGGAGGGTTTGAGACGATAATATCCGCTTTTTTTCCTGCCTTAATAAAGGGTTCAAGCAGGTCGCCTTGAAGAAAATGCACCTCCGCTCCGAGCTTTTCAGCGTTGGCTGAAGCAACGTCCAGCGCCTCTTTGGAGATATCAATCGCTGAGACAGAAAAGTTTTTGTTTTCCAGTGCAAGCGTGACGGCTATTGCGCCGCTTCCGGTGCCGACATCTACCACATCGAGCTGTTCTCCTTCAGAAAAGACACTTCTATATTTCTCAAGAAGATGGTAGACAACCTCTTCCGTTTCCGGACGCGGGATCAGCACGTCATCATTTACTATAAATTCACGGCCGTAAAAAAACTCTCTTCCAATAATGTACTGAACCGGTACGCCTTCTTTGTGCATATCGACGTGGCGTTCAAAGCGATACAGTTCATCTTCGCCGATCGGTTCCTGTAAGCTGGCGAGCAGCTTGCTTCTATCCATTCCGGTATCATAAAGCAGAAGCAGCTCAGCTGCATTTTCTTCTCTTCCCGCTTCCGTTAAATAAGAAGAAGCCCATTTCAGGGCTTCAAATATCGTCTTCATCTTAACTATCCGCCTGCTGAAGCTTGCTTGCCTGATCTTCTACGATCAGTGCTTCAACCACTTCGTCCAGTTTTCCTTCAAGAATCTGATCAAGCTTTTGAATGGTCAGGCCGATTCTGTGATCCGTCACACGGTTTTGCGGGAAGTTGTATGTGCGGATACGCTCAGAGCGGTCACCTGATCCGACAGCCGATTTCCGTGTCTGATCATATTCAGCTTGAGCTTCCTGCTGAAATTTATCATAGATTCTGGCGCGGAGAACCTTCATCGCTTTTTCTTTGTTCTTGATTTGAGATTTTTCATCCTGACATGATACGACAACGCCTGTCGGCAAATGCGTCAGACGAACGGCAGACATTGTCGTGTTCACGCTTTGTCCGCCCGGTCCGCTAGAAGCAAACGTATCAACGCGGATATCCTTCTCATGAATGTCAACCTCTACCTCTTCGGCCTCAGGAAGACATGCTACTGTTGCAGTAGATGTATGGATACGGCCGCCTGATTCTGTTTCCGGAACACGCTGAACACGGTGAGCGCCGTTTTCATACTTGAGCTTAGAATATGCACCGCTGCCCGTAATCATAAAGATGATCTCTTTGTAGCCGCCCGTTCCGGTTACACTTGCTTCCATGACCTCGGTTTTCCAGCCTTGAAGCTCGGCATAGCGGGAATACATTCTGTACAGGTTGCCTGCAAATAAAGCGGCTTCCTCTCCGCCTGCCGCTCCGCGGATCTCCATGATAACGTTTTTATCATCATTAGGATCTTTCGGAATCAGGAGCACTTTCAGACGCTCTGACAGTGTTTCCGTTTCTTTCTGGAGTTCAGAAATCTCTTCCTTCACCATGTCGCGCATCTCAGCATCAAGCTTATCCTCAAGCATCGCTTTTGCATCAGCCAGCTGTTCTGACGCATCTCTGTATTGTCTATATACGTCAACTGTTTCTTGTATATCAGATTGCTCTTTCGAATATTCTCTAAGCTTTTTGGGATCGTTGACAACTTCTGGATCGCTTAAAAGCTCATTTAATTTTTCATATCGTTCTTCGATTGACTTTAAACGGTCTAACACGGTCTTCACCTCTGTTTTCCTGTGCGTAACATTCTCATTATAGTATAGGGACTATCGCCAGTCAAAAGCATTTCAATCCCAGTTAAAAAAGCCTCCTCTGCTATACTGAAAAAGAGGAGGGATCGTATTGTTTACATCTATACATCATATTGCAATCATATGCTCGGATTATGAAAAGTCGAAAGCTTTTTACGTACATAAGCTCGGTTTTCAGGTGATACAAGAAACATACCGAGAAGAGCGCGACTCCTATAAGCTAGATTTGTCGCTCAACGGCTCGTACGTCATTGAGCTGTTTTCGTTCCCTGATCCACCCGCACGTCAAACCCGGCCTGAAGGTGCAGGGCTCCGACATCTTGCCTTTACGGTCAGCAGCTTAGATCAGGCTGTTCAGGAGCTTCATGAAAAAGGAATCGAGACAGAGCCGGTCAGGACAGACCCGCTGACAGGCAAGCGGTTTACCTTCTTTTTTGATCCCGATCAGCTTCCGTTAGAGCTGTATGAGCAATAATGGTTTTTGAGGAAAAAAGGGGGATGCCCACTTTCTTTGCCGAATCTTTTCTTGTTTTGTCTAATGGGAAGGGAACCGCTCCCCATGGTCGAATACCTAGCTAAAAAGGAGGTATGGGATCATGAATACAAATATGGTAGCAAGTGAACTCGGCGTCTCCGCAAAAACAGTGCAGCGGTGGGTGAAGCAGCTGAACCTTCCGGCTGAACGGAACGAGCTCGGACACTATTCGTTTACGGCTGAAGATGTGCAAACCCTGAAATCTGTTCAAAAACAAATTTCTGAAGGCACGGCGCTTCAGGATATTAATGTGCCGCGGAGCAATAAAAAGCGCACAGGCTTCCTTGTCCAAAAAATAAACAGTGACACAGAGAAAAGACTCGAACAGCTCGAACAAAAGCTGGACACCTTATTACAGCAAAAGCAGGAAGAAAACGGGCTGCTGGCAAGAATTGAGGAATTGGAACGCCAGCTTAAACAAAAAGCCGATGAAGGCGTATCCTATCAGCTTCTGCAGCACAGAAGAGAAATCGATGACATTCTTGCCGACCTGCAATCAATGACCTCACAAATGAAAGAATTCACCGCTCAGCCGACCCCTGAGACTGCTGCTTCATCCGAAAAAATAAAAACAAGAAAAAAACCGCTGCTGTCACTATTTAAATTCCAAACGTAAAGTAAAAAAGCTCCCCGTAAAGGGAGCTTTTTTAATTACGCAGTAAGCGCAATAATAATTGGAAGTGAAATCAATGACAGAATTGCACTGATCACAAACGCAGTCGCAGTTTCTTCCTCTTGTTTCTCGAAACGAGTCGCAATCATGGCTGCAACGGCAGAACCAGGGAATGCAACAAGAAGGATTGCTTTTGTTGTTTGGTCAGCTGGAAGTCCGACTGCAAGAGCAATCAGGAACATTAACGCAGGCTGAACCGCAACTTTTAGTAACGCAATACCGATAGCCGGCAGACTGAGTTTAATCTTACGAATACCAACGGTAACACCGACAGCAAAGAGAGCAACACCAGATGTTGTACTACCAAGCTGATCAAGCATTTTAACACCCAGCTCAGGAAGAGTGACACCGCAAAGCACTAGAATCATACTGATTAAAGGAGCTGCTGCAAGTGGCTCGGAAAGACCATGCAGAATGGATTTCCCTGTCATCTTCCAAAAACTGTCGCCGCTCTCTCCGTTTTTCTTAGAAGACTCACCCACTGTAGCTATAATAATCGCAAGCGGATCAAGAATCGCGTTAACAACGATACCTGTTACAGCGATCGGAATCGCAACCTCTTGCGCACCGAACAAGCTTCCCAATACAGGAATACCCATAAATGCGAATGTCGGCTGTGCAGAGTTCAAAGAAAACACGGATGAGTTCGTTAAATCATACTTAAAGACAAATCTGCAAACCAATAAAATGATGATATAGAAACCAACAATCCCGATAAGTAAAGAAACCATTAATGGAACTTGTGATAAAAATTCACTTCTGGAAGTTGTCAAAATACCAGCGATAAAGTGAGCTGGAAGTGCGTATTTCGTTACTAACGTACTTACCCCTTTTGCTGACTTGGCATCATAACTTCCGAAATGTCCTGCAAACCAACCCAGCACGATAACAAAGAAGATCGGTGCCAGGAGGATTAAGATATCTAAGATGCTCAAAATATTCTCCTCCAAATCCTATGTCCGTATACTTTAGCTTTATACAAAGCTTTCCCTCGGACAGAAAAATTACACGCTTATTATTTTGCGATGACTTTTTTGTATTCAGGTGTCCACATTGCATCAAGAACAGCTTGTTTTACATCTTCAGGCTGACGATTTGCTACGCCGTCTTTAATCGCTGCTTCAGCTACAGCAATGGCAACTTGAATAGATACTTCTTGAAGCTTGTCGATGCTTGGAAGCAATCCAGCTCCAGGTGTTTCAAAATCAACCATTTCAGCAATCGCATCAGCTGTTGCAGCAAACATAGCAGGTGTAATAACACGCGCTTCAGCTACGATTGAACCAAGGCCAAGACCAGGGAATGCGAATGCGTTGTTAGATTGTCCGATTTCATAAGAAACGCCATTGTACTCTACATTGTCAAATGGGCTTCCTGTTGCTACAAGCACTTTTCCGTCAGTCCATTTGAACAGATCTTCAGGAACAGCTTCTGCAAGATGAGTCGGGTTAGACATCGGCATGATCACCGGACGGTCTACGTGAGATGCCATCTCTTTCACAATTTCCTCTGTGAACGCTCCTGAAACCCCTGAAGTTCCGATTAAGATCGTTGGTTTCGCTTGGCGAACCACTTCATCGAATGGAATTTGGCCTTTTTCATCGCGTTTCCAGTCTTTCACTTCTGCTGCACTGCGAAGGTAAGGTTTTTGGAAATCAAGGATGCCTTCCATATCGTCTGTTAACAGGCCTCTGTAATCAAGTGTGAAGAACGCTTTGTTTGCTTCTTCTTCAGATAATCCAGCAAGCACCATTGTGTCACGGATCTGGTCAGCAATACCGATACCAGCTGAACCTGCACCGAAGACAACTACACGCTGATCTTTAATAGAAGCGCCTGTTTTCTTCATAGCAGCAAGCACACCAGCTAGTGTAATTGCGCCTGTACCTTGAATATCATCGTTGAATGTCAGGATTTCGTTGTTGTATTTTTTCATGATATTGCGCGCGTTTTTGTTACCAAAGTCTTCCCAGTGAAGAAGCGCTTTAGGGAAGAATTTAAGCGCAGCTTTTACATACGCATCAACGAATTCTTCGTAACGTTCATCAGAGATACGTTCATGGTGGTTACCAATGTATAAAGGATCATTTAAAAGTTTTTCGTTGTTTGTACCGACATCAAGCACTACAGGAATAACACGGCTAGGGTCAATACCAGCTGCAGCAGTGTAAACAGCCAATTTACCGATAGCGATGTTAATACCGCCTACTCCCCAGTCACCGATACCAAGGATACTTTCAGAGTCAGTTGCAACGATAAGATCAATATCGCCTGCTGTCGCATGAAGGTTTTCAAAAGCCTTTTCAATACCGTCAATGTTGTCGATTGACAAGTAGATACCTTGAGGTCTTCTGTATTCATGGCTGTATTCTTGAATGGCTTCACCAACTGTTGGTGTATATACAACAGGAAGCATTTCACGCAGGTGATTTTGCAGCAATTTATAGAAAAGAACTTCATTGCGGTTAGCAAGATCATTTAAGTAAACATTTTGACGAAGGCGGTCTGGCTGAGCTTTAAATTGCTCGTATGCGCGTTCTGCTTGTTGATCAAGAGAAAGTACAGTTGGCGGAAGAAGTCCTTCTAAGCCAAGTTCTTGTCTTTCTTCTAACGTAAAAGCAACACCTTTGTTTAAAGTAGGAATAGACAAAACTTCTTTTCCTCTTAATGTTGTTTCTAAATGGCCTTCCTTAGTTTTTTTTATGTTATTCAAGCAAATCTCCTTCTTTCTTGAAATAGTTAACCAAGTTAAGTAATAACTCATCTAAAAATAACCGATCATGATCTTTATGCGACTTTGTGACAATTATTCGAACAATGTCTCAAAACTATTTACATTACGTTAGTTATTTTATGCCTGTCAAAATCAAAATTCAAGGGAAGAAAATTACTTAATTTTTTAATACACTTATTTAAATTTTTTAATTGGTTGTTGTCAGAATATATAAAAAAACACCAGCTTTTCGGCCGGTGCATTCTATCTTTTTACCCATGTTTTGCATTAGTTTTTAGATTTTCCCGGAACTTCGTGGTGGTGTCTGCATCTTGCTTCATAGGATTCAGACGCACCCACCAGAATGACCGGATCATCATAAGAAGCCGGCTTTCCGTCAATGAGCCGCTGTGTTCTGCTTGCCGGTGATCCGCAGACGGAACAGACGGCCTGCAGCTTCGTCACACTTTCAGCGATGGCCATAATATCCGGAACAACGCCGAACGGCTCTCCTCTGAAGTCCATATCAAGACCTGCTGCGATCACACGATATCCTTTATCGGCAAGTGCTGATAAAACATCAATGATCGCCCGATCGAAGAATTGAACCTCGTCAACTGCGATCACATCCGTGCTCTCACTGATATGATCCCAAATGTCCGCAGCCGAAGAAATGGCATAGCTCGTCATAGATGTTCCATTATGGGAGACAACAGCATCTTCGCTGTATCGATTATCAATCACAGGTTTAAAGACCCTGACCTCCTGCTTGGCGTAAGTTGCTCTCTTCACTCTTCTGATCAGCTCTTCAGATTTCCCCGAGAACATACTGCCGCAAATCAGCTCAAGCCACCCGCTTTGCTTCATTATGTACATTGGCTCTGCTCCCCTCTCTCTGCCAGCTGTGTTTTTGACATACAAAAAACAGGCAAGAACTGCTTCTTGCCTGTTGAAAAATCTATTATTACTTAAGACCGTATTTTTTATTAAAGCGATCAACACGACCATCAGCAGAAGCGAATTTTTGACGGCCAGTGTAGAATGGGTGGCATTCAGAGCAAATCTCAACGCGTACCTCTTCTTTTACTGAGCCTGTTTCAAATTCATTTCCGCAAGCGCATTTAACTGTTGCTTTTTTGAAATTAGGATGAATTCCTGCTTTCATTGTATCCATCTCCTTCCGCCCTGAATCCCGTGTGGAAACAGAGTTATTATTTCGGAGCATTGTCCGAAACGCATATGAGAAAATTATATCAGTGATTTACTTCTTTTGCAAATAGATTTTATCTTCTGGCTGATGATAGATTTGCCTGCTTCCATTCTTGATTGAGAATATCGAAAAATTCCTGGTTTGTTTTGGTTTTTTTCATTTTTCTCATGAATTTTTCCGCGAAATCAGGCGAATCTGACATCGTTTTGCGGATAGACCATAAACGGTCAAGATGCTCTTTAGGCACAAGCAGCTCTTCCTTACGCGTTCCAGAACGGCGAATATCGATTGCAGGGAAGATGCGGCGTTCTGCCAGAGAGCGGTCAAGATGAAGCTCCATGTTGCCCGTTCCCTTGAATTCTTCATAGATTACATCATCCATACGAGATCCTGTATCAACAAGAGCAGTGGCCAGGATCGTTAAGCTTCCGCCTTCTTCGATATTTCTCGCTGCCCCGAAGAAACGCTTCGGACGGTGGAACGCTGCCGGGTCAATCCCTCCGGACAGTGTTCTTCCGCTCGGCGGAATCACTAGGTTGTAGGCACGGGCAAGGCGTGTGATACTGTCCATCAGGATAATAACGTCTTTCTTGTGCTCAACGAGGCGCATAGCGCGTTCAAGCACAAGCTCGGCTACTTTGATATGGTTTTCCGGCACTTCATCAAACGTTGAGCTGACGACATCCCCAGCAACAGAACGCTCAATGTCCGTAACCTCTTCCGGTCTTTCGTCGATCAATAGGACAATCAGCTCTGCTTCAGGCTGGTTCGCTGTAATGCTGTTGGCGATTTCCTTCAGCAGCATCGTTTTCCCGGCTTTCGGCGGCGCTACAATCAAGCCGCGCTGGCCAAAGCCTACCGGCGCCATCATATCCATAATTCTTGTAGACAAGAAATTCGGTTTTGTTTCGAGCACCATATGGCGGTCTGGATAAAGTGGAGTAAGGGCTGGGAAGTGAACACGCTCTTTTGCAGATTCCGGATCATCTCCATTTACCGCTTCAACGTGCAAAAGTCCATAATAACGCTCATTTTCTTTTGGCGGGCGAACTTTGCCTGATACTTTGTCTCCATTCCGCAAATCGAAGCGGCGGATTTGTGAAGCTGAGATATAAATGTCTTCAGAGCTTGGAGAATAGTTGATCGGTCTCAGGAAGCCAAATCCCTCTGATTGGATGATCTCAAGAACACCTTCCATAAACAAAAGATCTTCCTGTTCTGCATTCGCTTTCAGAATAGCGAAAATCAGTTCTTTTTTTGTCAGTTTACTGTAGTAGGAGATTTTATAATGTCTTGCAAGTTCATATAGCTCTTTCAATTTCATATTTTCCAAAGAGGAAATAGATACGTCTTTCATAAAAACACCACGCTTTTCATAGTCAATATCTTACTTTACACATGTAATCTGCTGCTTTTGCACAACATCCGCCAAAGCACATTCTTTTTTTAACATAAAGGAACTTCTATCGGTAACACTTCCACCCATGATCGGCGCTTTTGTTAAAAGGATTGTCTTAATGAGTTTTGAAGGAAGCGAGGACAAAAACATGAGAAGATCAATACTTATATCGTCTGATGCGGTAGAAATTGAAACTTTCCTAGTGCTTAAAAGAAGGAATTACGCAGTTAAAAATCGCAGCACTCTTTATTTTTACCTTATTTCAAAAAATTATTCAACTGAAATAAGGTTTTGACACGCAATTGATAGGGTTGTCTCTTATTTGCAAAAGAAAAGCGGGTCAACACCCGCTTTTTCTCTTTGTTATGGACGGATTACGAGATTTGGTTTTTTCTTCAGGCTGTGTCTGCCGTCAACAAAACGGACGGTGCCTGATTTCGCACGGATGACCAAGCTTTCAGTCGTGCCGACAGACCCTTTGAATTGAACGCCTTTTAACAGCTCCCCGTCAGTTACGCCGGTAGCCGCAAAAATAGCGTCATCGCCTCTCACAAGGTCTTCCATACGAAGCACTTTGCTTAAATCAAGTCCCATTTTGTTGCAGCGTATGATTTCTTCCTCGCTTTGCGGAAGAAGTTTACCGATAATTTCTCCGCCTAGCGCTTTTAACGCGACAGCAGATAGGACGCCTTCAGGAGCTCCGCCTGATCCGAACAGGATGTCTACGCCTGTGTGGTCGAAAGCCGTATTGATGGCGCCGGCGACATCCCCATCATTGATCAGTTTGATTCTGGCGCCGGCCTCACGAAGCTCAGAAATGATTTTTTCGTGTCGATCGCGGTTTAAAATGGTAGCAACGACGTCCTCGACGTCTTTGTTTTTCGCTTTTGCTACCGCTCTAAGGTTATCAATGACTGGAGCTTCAATATCAATGCAGCCCACCGCTTCCGGACCGACTGCGATTTTCTGCATATACATATCTGGAGCATTTAAAAGCGTGCCGTGGTCAGCAACTGCAATAACAGTGAGCGCGTTCCAGCCGCCGCTTGCTAAGATGTTTGTGCCTTCGAGAGGATCAACAGCGACATCGACGCGCGGACCGTACCCGTTTCCGAGTTTTTCCCCGATATAAAGCATCGGCGCTTCGTCCATTTCTCCTTCTCCGATCACAACAGTTCCTTTCATCGGGACTGTATCAAAAACGTCTCTCATTGCGCTTGTTGCTGCTTCATCAGCCTCGTCTTTCTTTCCCCTGCCCATCCATCTTGCTGATGCTAATGCCGCAGCTTCAGTCACACGGACCAATTCCATTGATAAACTTCTTTCCATCTCAACACGATCTCCTCTCGCAAATAACCAATTAAGAATTTTGCATCTGTTCTATCTCTTCATCAGTCATTCTCTCGCGCCAGATTGTGGCTCCCAAACCCTCTAGTTTCTTCTCTAGGCTGCTGTATCCGCGATCAATATGCTCCAGACCTGTAATTTCTGTCACACCGTCGGCCATCAGCCCGGCAACCACTAAACAGGCTCCGGCCCGCAGATCGCTCGCCTTCACCTTAGCGCCTTGAAGCTCGACAGGACCCGTGATGATTGCAGATCTGCCCTCTACTTTCATATTAGCGCCCATTCGTCTCAGCTCATCAATATGTTTGAATCTCGCCGAATAGATGGTGTCAGTCACGACGCTTGTCCCTTTTGCTCTCGTCAAAAGCGCCGTCATCGGCTGCTGCAAATCAGTCGGAAACCCCGGGTATACTAGGGTTTTTACATCAACCGGCTTAAGATTTTTCTGCCCTCCGACAATGAGCAGCTGGTCGTCGCTTGTCTCAATGTGAAAGCCCATTTCTCTCAGCTTTGCTGTTAAGGACTCAAGGTGAGTCGGGATGACATTATCAATGATGACCTCTTTGCCCATCGCAGCTCCTGCAATCATAAAAGTTCCGGCTTCAATTCTGTCCGGAATGATCGTATGTTTGCAGCCGTGCAGTTCCTTCACGCCATCGATTCGGATGACGTTGGTTCCAGCACCTTTGATTTTTGCGCCCATGCTGGTGAGCAATGTCGCGACATCAATAATCTCCGGCTCTTTCGCAGCGTTTTCGATGATGGTTTTTCCTTCTGCCAAAACAGCCGCAAGCATAATGTTAATCGTTGCCCCGACGCTTACGACATCTAAATAAATACGTGCGCCTCTCAGCCTTTCAGCGCGCAAATAAATCGCGCCCTGTTCATTGGTCACTTCAGCTCCGAGCGCTTCGAAACCCTTGATGTGCTGATCAATCGGACGGGGGCCCAGGTGGCAGCCGCCAGGCAATCCGATGACGGCCTGTTTAAAGCGGCCGAGCATCGCCCCCATTAAATAATAAGACGCGCGCAGTTTTTTCACTTTTCCGTTAGGAAGCGGCATGCTGATCATTGATGTGGGGTCGACAATCATTTCCCCATTCTCAAAATGCACATTGCCGCCGATTTCCTGTAACAGGTCACGCAGCGTTTCAATATCTGAAATCTCAGGAAGCCCTTCTATTGTCACCTCGGAATTTGCCAAAATGGTTGCTGGTATTAATGCAACAGCACTGTTTTTAGCGCCGCTGATGTGTACTGTACCGTTTAACGAGTCACCGCCGGCAATATTCAACTTTTCCATGATAGTCTCCTTCCATAAGAAGATAGCTGCGGAGCTAAATAAAATGGCATTTTATTCTGTCTCTGCAAATAAAGCTCATGTCCAAAATCTAGCCAATTCGGAGAGAAAGAATACAACACATTGTAAAATATCAGGAAGAAAATAGCGAAGCTTTGCGGGGGGCATAGGTTTCAAAAAATCGACAGAGACCCGCCGGCTATAGAGACATCTTCGTCATCCGGCAAAAGCAGCACGCAACCCTCATTCCGATATCAGCTTCTGCAGCCCAATGATTCCTTCTCTGTAAGCGGCATGCATCTGAAGGTCCGCTGTACCAGGATGGTGAAAAACAAAGGCCGCGGCAAACAGGCATACACTCTGTTTGCCACCGCTTAAATTACTTGTTCCAGTCTGCCAGGAACTGTTCGATTCCTTTGTCTGTTAACGGGTGCTTTGTCAGCTGATAAATGACTTTAAGCGGCATTGTGCCGATATGAGCCCCTCTTAATGCAGCTTCAGTTACATGCTGAGGATGGCGGATTGACGCCGCAATGATTTGCGTATCAAGCCCGTGGATATCAAAAATCTGCTTAACTTCTGAAATCAGGTCAAGCCCGTTATGGCCGATATCATCTAAGCGGCCCAAGAATGGTGATACATAGGTAGCACCCGCTCTTGCAGCAAGAAGCGCTTGGTTTGCATTGAAGATCAATGTAACATTTGTTTTAATGTTTAAGTCAGTAAGTGCTTTTACGGCTTTTAAACCGTCAGCCGTCATCGGGATTTTCACTGTGATGTTCGGAGCGATTTTCGCCAGTTCTTTTCCTTCCTCGATCATTTCCTCAGCTTTCAGAGAAATAACCTCGGCACTTACAGAGCCCGGAACAACTTCTGTGATTTCACGAAGACGGTCATGGAACGATACGTTAGCTTCTTTTGCTACTAAACTAGGATTCGTTGTTACACCGGCAAGGATTCCTAATTCATACGCTTCTTTAATCTCATCGATATTGGCTGTATCAATAAAAAATAACATTTACAAAAGCCTCCCAGAGTAAGAATTTTCAGAACTGTGAATATGATTGCGCTTTCTAAAGATAGACGGAAAACCGCCTGTCAAGCTGTCAGGCGGCTATAAAAAGTTCCAATTGAATTAAGCTTGGTTTGAAGAACCAAATTCACGCATTTTACCGATAACAGTTTCTTTAATCGCTTCGCGAGCAGGTCCAAGGTATTTACGTGGATCGTACTCGTCAGGCTTAGCTGCCAATGTTTCGCGAACAGCTTTTGCAGAAGAAATTTGGTTTTCAGTATTTACGTTGATTTTAGCTGTACCAAGTGAGATTGATTTTTTGATGTCAGCAGTCGGAATTCCAGTACCGCCGTGAAGAACGAGCGGAAGACCAGTTGACTTTCCGATCTCTTCCATTTCTTTGAAACCAAGGTTTGGCTCACCTTTGTAAGGGCCGTGAACAGAACCTAATGCAGGTGCAAGGCAGTCGATGCCAGTGCGCTCAACAAGCTCTTGGCACTCTTTAGGATCAGCGTAGATTACGCCTTCAGCGATAACGTCGTCTTCTTGTCCGCCGACTGTTCCAAGCTCAGCTTCTACAGATACTCCGTGGAAATGAGCAAGCTCAACAACTTTAGAAGTTGTTGCTACGTTTTCTTCAAATGGATGGTGAGAAGCGTCGATCATTACAGATGTGAAACCTGCATGAATCGCTTTCGCACAAGATTCAAAGCTTGAACCGTGGTCTAAGTGGATCGCAACAGGAACTGTCACTTTGTACTCTTCCATTAGTGCTTTTACCATAGCTACGACTGTTTTGAAGCCGCCCATGTAGCGTCCCGCACCTTCGGAAACACCAAGGATCACTGGAGATTTTTCTTCTTCAGCTGCTTGTAAAATCGCTTGAGTAAACTCAAGGTTGTTTAAGTTAAATTGTCCTACAGCATAACCTTTTTCTTTAGCTGTATTCAACATTTCCGTCATTGAAACTAAAGGCATGTCGAATGTCCTCCTTATGTAGCCTGATTGTCTTCTAGCGAAAAAAGCTTTCCACCCTAGCATGACCCATAATTTGCTGTCATATGTAAATACACAGATCGCTTTTTCTCCATAACTAGAATACCAACTTTTCGACAAATCGGCAACACAATGACCTCATTCAATTGTTTCTTCTTTTTGTCAGTTAGACTTCAGGGGCAGATATTTTTTGACGGCGTCTCTGATTTCGTCGATGTCAAACGGCTTCGCAAAGTGCGTCAATGCGCCCAGTTCCTTTGATTCTTGGATCATATCGAGTTCTCCGTAAGCCGTCATGATGATCACGCGGATGTTTTCATCAATGACCTTCATCCGTTTTAAGATTTCGATTCCGTCCATACCCGGAATTTTCATATCCAGAAGGACAAGGTCCGGGCGTTCTTTTGTCACGATATCAAGCGCTTGAAGGCCGTTCGCAGCCTGAAATGTCTGATAGCCCTCTTTATTGAACACTTCGTTAAGCAAAATACGTATTCCGTATTGATCATCAACGATTAAAATTTTTTCATTCATCATTTTACACCCCAATATTATGATTTTCGTCAAAAGTAAGCAGTAGTTTATGTATTCTGTTTGATTTTCCTATTTCCTTTAATTATAATAGTCTACTTTACGACATTTTCTGAGCATTTTCTCTTTTGTTGTATACTGTTATTGTACGTTATAAAGGAGGATTCACTCATGTTGAAAATATTTACAACACAGTTAACAGGTATTTTTTCCCGCATTCAGGATAAGGAATCTGACTCGATTGAAGATGGGGCGCGATTGCTCGCTCAAGCGGTGATTAGCGGGCATTCCATCTATATATACGGGGCTAATGAGCTTCAGGGCATCTTACATGAGGCAACCGAAAGCAAAGAACCGCTTCCTTCCGTCAAAGCGTTTCCCGCTAACGCTGATGATGTGACAGAAAGCGACAGGGTGCTGATGTTTTGCTCAGGGACAGGTACAGATGAAGAACAAGCGCTCGCGAAAGAGCTTTATGAAAAAGGCGCGGGGGTCGTCTGCATATCACCGGCATCCAAAGACAGCGCCGGAATCGAACAATATTGCGATGTGCATATTGATTCAAAGCTGAAAATGCCGCTTGTTCCCGATGAAGACGGCACCCGCTATGGCTTCCCTTCATTAATGACAGCATTGTATGTCTACCATGCTCTATCATTTACATTAAAAGAAATTCTGCAAGAGTATGCATAATCACTTATTGTACATGCTGTATCTTGCCGGAAACAAATAAAAAAGACTTGTCCGCTTTTGACAAACGGCAAGTCTTTTTTTATTATTTCTGATTTGCAGCTTCAACAGACGCTCCGATAAAGCCTTTGAATAATGGCTGAGGTCTTGTCGGTCTAGACTTGAACTCTGGGTGGAACTGAGAAGCCACGAACCAAGGATGGTCTTTCAGCTCGATAATTTCAACAAGGCGTCCGTCCGGGCTAGTGCCTGAGAATACAAAGCCTTGGTCTTCCATTTGCTGTCTGAATTCGTTGTTGAATTCATAACGGTGGCGGTGACGCTCGTACACCACTTCATCCTGATACACTTCAAATGCTTTCGTGCCCTCTTCAAGCTTACAAGGGTAAAGGCCGAGGCGAAGTGTTCCTCCAAGATCTTCAACATCCTTCTGTTCAGGAAGAAGATCGATAATCGGGTATTGAGTTGACGGATCAATTTCAGCAGAGTGAGCGCCTTTTAAGCCTAATACATTTCGGGCATACTCAATAGATGCAACCTGCATACCTAAGCAAATGCCCAGGAACGGAATGTTGTTTTCGCGCGCATATTGTGTCGCAATGATTTTACCTTCAACACCGCGGTCTCCGAAGCCGCCCGGTACGATAATACCGTCTGTGCCGCTAGTAAGCTCTCCGATGTTGCTTTCTGTTACTTCCTCAGCGTTAATCCATTTTACTTTTACATCTGTGTCAAACGCGTAGCCCGCGTGACGAAGTGATTCAACGACAGAGATATAAGCGTCAGGAAGCTCAACATATTTTCCGACAAGTCCGATTGTGATTGTTTGAGACAGGTTGCTGACCTTGTTCACAAGCTCTTTCCACTCGGACATTTCCGCCTCTTTGCATGCCAATTGCATGTGCTCGCAAACAAGCTTATCAAGTCCTTGTTTTTGAAGCTCAAGCGGAATGGCATAGAGGTTGTCCGCATCTTCACATTCAATAACCGCTTTTGTATCGATGTCGCAGAATAAAGCGATTTTGTCCTTCATATCTTGAGAAATCGGCATTTCTGTACGAACAACGATAATGTTTGGCTGAATGCCCAGGCTTCTTAATTCTTTTACGCTGTGCTGTGTCGGTTTCGTTTTCAGTTCGCCGGCAGCTTTAATGTAAGGCACAAGTGTACAGTGGATGTACATCACGTTTTCACGGCCGATGTCACTCTTCATTTGGCGGATGGCTTCAAGGAATGGCAGGGATTCGATGTCTCCTACAGTACCGCCGATTTCTGTAATCACGACATCCGCGTTTGTTTCTTTACCCGCACGGTATACGCGGTCTTTCAGTTCGTTTGTGATGTGCGGAATAACCTGCACTGTTCCGCCGAGGTAATCTCCGCGACGTTCTTTTTTAAGAACTGTTGAATAGATTTTCCCTGTTGTTACGTTGCTGAATTTATTCAGGTTGATGTCGATAAAACGCTCATAGTGCCCCAGGTCTAAGTCTGTTTCAGCGCCGTCATCTGTTACGAATACTTCACCGTGCTGGTACGGGCTCATCGTTCCCGGATCAACGTTGATGTATGGGTCGAATTTTTGAATTGTGACGTTCAGTCCGCGGTTTTTCAGCAAACGCCCTAATGAAGCTGCTACAATACCCTTTCCAAGTGAGGATACGACTCCCCCAGTTACAAAAATATATTTCGTCATTTCGTTTGCTCCTCTCTTCGCTCTAAGCTACATTTCTTAAAATGTACCGTTTTATAAGAAATCATTTAGCCTTTTAAATGATTTATAAGAAAAATGAGGGGTGAAAATAAGAAAGCTCCCTTTCAATTTCTTGAAAGGGAGCATAACGTTCTATGTTCTCTCTTCGTTTTTGAAGAGCCCAAAATACATACTACCTAGTTCGACTATGAAAGTCAAGATCGATTTGGGGATGAAATTCTTTTACGATTTTTTATCCTCATCGCCTTCATCATAGTCATCTTCTTCATCATCTTCTTCATCGTCATCAATGAGATCCTCGTCAATTTCGAGCTCGTCATCGTCGTCTTCATCGATATCGTCAAACTCATCAGCATCGAGATCAAGTTCTTCCTCAACCTCAGCTAAATCGAGGTCGTCTTCGTCAACCACTTCAAATTCATCAAGATCAAGATCTTCTTCGACGGCTTTTTTGGCTTTTTTCTTTTTCGCCTTAACTGTCGGCTGTGTTTCTTCATCAAGCTGATCGTACGGATACCAGCTGCGAAGACCCCAATTCTGGTCAGAGAGCGCCAAGAAACGGCCGTCAATGTTTAAATCTGTATAAAATTGTGCGACGCGGTCTCCTAACTCTTCTTTTTTCACGCCGAGCAATGATGCAATTTCATTTAAAAGCTCCTGAAAAGGAACTGGTTTTTTATGATCTTCAAATAATTCGTGAGCGATTTCAACTAAAGCCATTTCCTTTAGCTGTTCCTGTGAATATTGTTTGATACCCAAGGTCGGACACTCCCTTTCTATTACTTATATGTATCTGTTTTATCAATAATGAAAGCGATATTGTATCGTTCTTATACAAACCATACCTCTCATTATAAACAAAATAAAACAGAATATGCTACCCTTAACAGCGTTAATTTAAATAAATTTACAAGAGTGATCCGACTGATAGATATTTTGCCTTATTCTGCGAGCATTCTGGCGATAACCAGCCTTTGAATTTCTTGGGTGCCTTCGTAGATTTGCGTAATCTTCGCGTCGCGCATATAGCGTTCTACCGGATAATCCTTCGTATAGCCATAGCCGCCGAAAATCTGTACAGCTTCGGTCGTGACCTTCATCGCCGTATCCCCTGCCAGCAGTTTGGACATGGCGGAGGCTTTTCCATACGGAAGGCCTGACGATTCCAGCCATGCCGCTTGGTAGGTCAATAGCCTTGAAGCTTCTATCATTGTCGCCATATCTGCAAGTTTAAAAGCTATGCCCTGCTGCTCGGCGATCGATTTGCCGAACTGTTTTCTTTCTTTTGCGTATTGAAGCGCCGCATCAAGCGCTCCCTGGGCGATGCCAACAGCCTGTGCCGCGATGCCGTTTCTTCCCCCGTCCAGCGTCTTCATCGCGATTTTGAAGCCTTCTCCTTCTTCACCGAGAAGATTTTCTGCGGGAACGACACAGTCTTCGAAGATGATTTCTGTTGTCGGAGAAGAACGGATGCCTAGTTTCTTTTCTTTCTTGCCTGTCAAAAATCCTTCAAAATCCTTTTCAACAATAAAAGCAGAAATGCCTTTTTTCTTTTTTTCAGCGTCAGTGACTGCAAATACAATATAAATATCAGCGGCGCCGCCGTTTGTAATAAACACTTTTGATCCGTTTAATACATAGTCATCACCGATTCGCTCAGCAGTTGTTTTCATCCCGCCGGCATCTGAACCGGAGCCTGCTTCAGTCAAAGCGAAAGCCCCGATTTTCTGTCCAAGCGCCAGCTGTGTTAAGTATTCTGACTTTTGTTCTTCTGTGCCAAATGCAAACAGCGGCCAGCCGCAAAGCGATATATGGGCGGAAAGCGTCACGCCGGTGGAGGCGCAGACTTTTGACAGTTCCTCCACCGCTATAACATAAGCCAGGTAGTCACTTCCGATTCCGCCGTAAGCTTCAGGCCACGGAATCCCTGTTAATCCTAAATCCGCCATTTCCCGAAACAGGTCACGATCGAAGCGTTCTTGTTCGTCACGTTCTGCCGCTGTCGGTGCAACCTCATGCTTCGCAAAATCTCGAACCAATTTCCGAATCATTTCGTGTTCTTCTGTTAATGAAAAATTCATCGCTTTTCCCCCATTGTCATATCAGCGCCCAAGACAGATTGAGCCAGAAGCTCCGCGACATCATACGTTTTGACACGATCTTCCGCTTCTTTTGCCTTTGTGCCGTCCCCAAGCATCGTGAGGCAGTACGGACAGCCGGAGCTGATTACCGACGGATTGACTGCCAGCGCTTGCTCTGTTCTGGCGACATTAATCCTGTTTCCTGACTCTTCCTCCATCCACATTAAGCCACCGCCAGCTCCGCAGCACATGCCGGTTTCCCGGTTTCTCTCCATTTCAATAAGCTGCACGCCCGGAATGGCTTTTAGAATCTCTCTCGGCGGATCATAGACTTCGTTGTACCGTCCCAAATAGCACGAGTCGTGGAAGGTGATCGTTTCATGAACTGGGTGCTGCGGTTTTAGTTTCCCGTTCTTCACCAGATCGGCCAGCACTTCCGTATGATGATACACTTCGCCTTCAAAGCCGAAATCAGGATATTCGTTTTTAAATAAATTGTATGCGTGCGGGTCAATCGTAACGATTTTTTTCACATTATTTTTTTCAAATTCCGAGATATTCTTTTCTGCCAGTTCTTGAAATAAAAATTCATTTCCGAGGCGGCGCGGGGTGTCCCCTGAATTTTTTTCTTTGTTGCCGAGGATCGCAAAGGTCACACCTGCTTGGTTCAGCAGTCTCGCAAAGGAGATGGCGATCTTTTGGCTTCTGTTGTCGTACGAACCCATGGAACCGACCCAGAAAAGGTATTCGAATTCTTTTTCCTCTTTTTTCAATTCTTTTACTGTCGGAATCTCGGCATCTGGAGCTGCGTCGCGCCAATTTTCACGTTCCTTGCGGTTGAGGCCCCACGGATTGCCCTGTCGCTCAATACTCGTCATTGCCCGCTGTGCGTCACTGTCCATTTTTCCTTCAGTCAGCACGAGATAGCGGCGGAGATCGATAATTTTATCAACATGCTCGTTCATGACGGGGCACTGATCCTCACAGTTTCGGCAAGTGGTGCAGGCCCAAATTTCTTCTTCGGTAATGACGTCGCCGATTAAGCTCGGATTGTAATCAAGCGTGGCGGCGGCTTCCCGCGATCCGCTCCCTGAGGCTGCCGCTGCCAGCTGGTTCCCTCTCGTATGGCTGAATGCTGCAGCCGGCACCCATGGCGAGCGCGAAGTGACGGCAGCACCTTTTTCTGTGAGGTGGTCCCTGAGGCGTAAAATTAAATCCATCGGCGACAGCATTTTTCCGGTGCCTGTCGCAGGGCACATATTGGTACAGCGGCCGCACTCGACACACGCATACAGATCAATCAGCTGGGACTGCCTGAAATCCTCAATTTTTCCTGCTCCGTAGCTTTCTTTTGTTTCGTCAGTGAAATCAATTTTTTCGAGCTTTCCGGACGCTTCAAGTCTGCTGAAAAAGACGTTGGCAGGACCGGCAATTAAATGAGCGTGCTTTGACTGCGGCACATACACTAAAAAGCTCAGTAAAAACAGGAGGTGCATCCACCATGCGATATAGAAAATCACCGCAGCACCCGTCTCCCCGATGCCGCCAAGCAGAAACGCGATTCCTGAGGCAATTGGCTCGCTCCAAGAAAGCCCGTGATCATGCCAGATCAGATTCATTGCGTTCCCTAGTAAAACCGTTAGCATTAAACCGCCGATAAAAATGAGAACAAGTCCAGCTTTAAAGCCTCGTTTCAGCCTGACGAGCTTTTCGATATACCGTCTGTAAAATGCCCAGCCAACCGCAACTAAGATCAGAAACGTAACGATTTCCTGAAAAAAAGTGAAGGCGGGATAGATTGGGCCAAGCGGCAGATTTTGATCCGGGACCAGCCCTTTGATGATAAAATCAATCGCTCCGAACTGAACCAATATAAAGCCGTAGAAAAACATGACGTGAATGATCCCGCTTTTCTTATCCTTGAGCAGTTTTTTCTGTCCGAATACATTCACCCATATGGCCTGAAGCCGTTCCTTGATCCGCTTATCGAATTGTTCCTTTTGGCCAAGCCTGATGTAAGCAACCCTTGTTTTGACCAAATAGACAAACAAATAAACAGCGTAAGCGGTTACAATCAGAAATAATAATGCATTGACAATAAGAAAGCCGCTCATTCCAATTCCCCCTTTTTACTGATGAAGACCGTGATCCCCTGCCCCAGAATCTGTATAAGGTTATCTTTATGATAAATAATGAATGAGTGTTCAGTCAATAATTAAATTCCCGCTGTTCGGGCACAATATCTACTACTACGGAAAGGAGTGCCGGGATGAAGGTATTTTTCGTGATTCTCATTATTGTCATCATACTATTGGCTTTAATCCTGCTGGATATCTTTATAGGCCGCGCCGCTTACAGAAAGAAAGCGTACGAGCCTGTTTTTTCAAAAAAGAAAAGTGATATCGAATTAATTCACTGCGGCGCTGACCTTGTTGAACGGATGATGCAAGATATACGCGATGCCGTCTCTTCTGTTCACGTGATGTTTTTCATTATGAAAAACGATGAGGTCAGCCACAATATGTTTACACTGCTGAAAACAAAAGCCCAGGCCGGTGTTTCGGTTTATTTGCTTCTGGATTGGTCGGGCAGCCAAAAAATTAAAAAACCGGCACTGGAGACGATGAAAAACGCCGGCGTTCACGTTCATTTTCTGAACCGGCCTCGTTTCCCTTATTTCTTTTTTCATATACAAAAACGAAATCACCGGAAAATTGCTGTGATAGACGGAAAAGTCGGCTATGTCGGCGGGTTTAACATTGGTGAGGAATACCTTGGCAAGAAGGCGAAGTTCGGCAATTGGGAGGATTATCATCTGCGTATGACGGGCGAAGGTGTCCGCGATCTGCAAACGCTTTTTACAGCCGACCTGAAACGAAATACCGGATCAGCCGAACTCGGTCCGGATGTTTGGCCCGAACTTCCGCAAGGGAATATCCCTCATAAGATTTATGCGACTGACGGCTATGCTCTTGAAAAAACGTATTTGGCAAATATCGCAAGGGCGAAAAAGCGTATTACGATTTGCACGCCTTATTATATTCCGACTAAACCGCTTCAGAAGGCTTTGGTCAAAGCAAGAAAAAACGGTGTGGACGTTACGTTGATTGTGCCCATGAAATCTGATCACCCTCTGGTCAGAGAAGCTGCTTTTACATATTATTCGGAGCTGCTTGATGCCGGCTGTCTCATCTACCGTTTTTACCAAGGGTTTTATCATGTGAAAGCCTTGATCATTGACGATCACTTCAGCATGATCGGCACAGCCAATTTTGATCAGCGAAGCCTGTTTTTAAATGAAGAGGTAAACGTTGAAATCGATGATGCTGCATTTACAAAAGAAGTCTATGCCACGATTGAAGAGGATATTAAAAAGTCGGACCTGCTAACAACAGAAAATTTCAAAAAGCGCACGTTCAGGCAGCGCCCGGCGGAATGGCTCGGTAAAGCATTATCTTATTTTTTATAAAGGAGAGTTCCTATGATTTTCAGATTCGGGTTCGTCTCAAATGCGATGAGCCTTTGGGATGCGTCTCCCGCCAAAACACTGACATTCGCCCGTTATTCAAAGCTGCCCGAGGATGAGAGAAAAGAAGCCCTTTTGGCTGCGACAAAAGCTAACTTGCGCAATACAATGAGAACCCTTCACTACATCATCGGCCACGATATTCCATTGTACCGTTTTTCCAGCTCAATTGTGCCGCTGGCCACTCATCCTGACGTAATGTGGGACTTTGTGACGCCATTTCGCAAGGAGTTCCGTGAGATTGGGGAGCTTGTGAAAAAATACAATTTGCGCACAAGCTTTCATCCTAACCAATTTACCCTGTTTACGAGCCCTAAGGAATCTATTACAAAAAATGCAGTAACCGATATGGCTTATCACTACCGCATGCTTGAAGCAATGGGGATTGCAGACCGCTCGATTATCAACATCCATATCGGCGGCGCTTACGGAAACAAAGAAAACGCTCTGAAACAATTTCATCAAAACATAAAACTGCTGCCGGAAGAGATCAAGCAGCGGATGACGCTGGAAAATGACGATAAAACGTATACCACGGAAGAGACGCTTCAGGTCTGTGAGCTAGAGAATGTTCCGTTTGTCTTTGATTTTCACCATTTTTACGCCAACTCGGATGATCATGCAGACCTGAATGAAGCACTTCCGCGGATGATCAACACATGGCAGCGGATCGGATTGCAGCCGAAGGTCCATCTTTCCTCCCCAAAGTCGGAACAAGCGGTGCGCAGCCATGCGGATTATGTAGATGCCAACTTTTTGCTGCCGCTTTTGGAGCGCTTCAGGCAATGGGGAACCAATATTGATTTTATGATCGAGGCGAAACAGAAGGACAAGGCGCTTCTCCGGCTGATGGATGAATTGAGCTCAATCCGCGGCGTGAAACGGATTGGCGGCGGTGCTCTGCAATGGAAAACATAAGTATAAAAAAACAGGTTTACAGTTTGTACACATTGGGAACATACGCTATATAAGACAAGAATCGATGGAGGAGAAAGAACATGAAAAACATCAAGTCTCTAAAGGTAGCCGCACAGGCATTCACTTTAAGAAATTTGATTCATCTTTATAAAATGTGCCATTCCGGAAGCCACGAGGTTTATATTTACTCAAAGAAAACGATGTGCAAAATCAAAAGCTTAATCGAGCTGGAGACATTCCGCATGGCTCATAATGAAAAGGAATATCTGATTGTGGTTGAAGGGACAAAAGCATCTCAGCTGGTTGAAAAGTTTCAGAATATGATTGAGCCCGCTGAGAGAGAAGCGCTCTAACTTACATAAAAAAGGATAGACAGTGATGTCTATCCTTTTCCTTATGCTCGTTTATGATGGAGCTGCGCCGCCTGTCCAAATCGTTTCATATCGGTAAACCCAGCTTTGTTTCAGTATTTTGTTCATGAAACAGCGGGATGCCGCTCCCTAATACAACGGGAATAACAGTGATGTTAAAATCGTCGATGGCGTCCTCTTTCAAAGGTGTTAAGCGGCCGTGAATGCCTGACGTCTTCGCTGATAAGCGTCACGTGTTCATCATGATAGTGTCGGACGTTCCCGTAAAACGCAGCATGTTTTATCCCCGTACGGAATATTGGGTGTAAGGATTTTAATATGTTCATACGTGCTCCGTCCTAATATGACAGTATCAACGGTAATAAAATTCACTGTACCCGTTATCACCCTTGCCTCCTATTGCTGCACCATCTCTCCAAACTGTGCTTGATGCAGTCTGCTGTAAATACCGCCGGCTTCGATCAGTTCCTGATGCCGCCCCTGTTCCTCGATACCGTTTTTTGTCACGACGACAATTCTGTCCGCGTGTTTGATCGTCGCCAGTCTGTGGGCGATCACCAGCGTCGTGCGCCCCGCCGACAATTCTTGAAGCGCCTTTTGGATCGCCGCTTCTGTTTCTGTATCAAGAGCAGAAGTTGCTTCATCGAGAATCAGGATAGATGGATTTTTCAAGAACATCCTCGCAATTGAAAGGCGCTGCTTTTGCCCGCCGGAAAGCTTTACGCCGCGCTCTCCGATGACGGTGTCCAATCCATCCGGCATGTTATTGACGAGTTCTTCTAAGTGAGCCTGCTTTACAGCTTGCCAGATTTCCTCTTCTGATGCGCCCAAACGGCCATATGCAATATTCTCTCTCAGTGTGCCCGAGAATAAGAAAACGTCCTGCTGCACAACGCCAATCTGCCCGCGCAAGGAAGACAGCGTCATGTCTTGAATGCTGACGCCATCAATGGTAATGTCACCCTCCGATGCTTCATAAAAGCGCGGAAGCAGACTGCAAAGCGTTGATTTCCCCGCTCCGGACGGTCCGACAAACGCTACCGTTTCCCCCGCCCGTATGGTCAGGTTAATGTCATGAAGGACATGTTGATTCTCATCATAGCCAAACGAAACATGCTGATAGCAAATATCGCCTTTCAGCCCGGAAACGTCTCTCGCCTCAGGAGAATCCTGAATATCCGGCTCTGTCTCCATCAGCTCCATGTAGCTTTTAAAGCCGGCAATTCCCCTCGGATACATTTCAATAATGGCGTTAATTTTGTCAATCGGCCGAAACAGGACATTAGTTAACAGCACAAACGCTACAAATTCTCCGTATGACAAGGAGCCGCGAATCACAAACCATGTTCCGCATAAGAGGACAAACAGCGTGACAAACCGTGTCAGCATATAGCTGATGGAACCGTTTTTCGCCATGATTTTATAGGATGACAGCTTAGTGATCCGGAACCGCTGATTGTTGACAGCAAAGCGCTCTTTTTCAAACGATTCATTGCCGAACGCCTGAACGAGCCGGATGCCGCCGATATTATTTTCTACCCGCGCGCTGAAGTCTCCGATATCCTTGTTCAGCGTCGTAAACGCTTTGGTCATTTTTTTGTTGAAGTAAAGCGCCAGCCAAATGACAATCGGCATGATAATAAACGTCAGCAATGCCAGCTGCCAGTTAATAAACAGCATAACCCCGAACGCCCCGAGAATCGTCATAATGGCGATGAACAAATCTTCTGGACCGTGATGGGCGACTTCGCCGATGTACATTAAATCGTTCGTCAGCTTCGACATTAACGTTCCCGTCTTGTTGTTGTCGTAAAATTTGAAGGACAGCTTTTGCAGATGGTCAAAAAGCGATTTTCTCATATCGGTTTCGATATTGATTCCGAGCATATGCCCCCAATACGTGACGACATATTGGAGAGCCGAACTGAGCGCGTAAACGACAAACAATCCGATTGAGGTCGCGATGATCAGGCCCCAGTCTCTCCCCGGAAGCAAGGTATCAATGAAATAGTTGACGATCAAAGGAAAACTCAGCTCCATTAAGCCTCCTGCAATCGCCGAGAAAAAGTCGAGAAAGAACAATGTTTTATATGGTTTATAATACGCAAAAAATTGCCGCAGCACTCTATCTTCCCCCAATGCATCAATAACTGATAAGATTTCTCAATTATACTATACACGGGCTGCATGAAAAGACAGTATTACTTTTTTCTTACAGAACGCTTGAAAAGAGTCGGGCAACTGACTCCTTTGTCCGATCAGCCATTCCTCTTTTATAAAAACCGACAGGACTAAGTTTCTCACTTTCCATCATATCCTCTTCGAAATGGTCTTCCAGGGTGCGGATTGCTTCGGCATCCGTGAAGAAAACATTCACCTCAAAATTGAGCTGAAAGCTGCGCATATCCATGTTTGCGGTTCCGACTGAGGCGATATCGCCGTCAATGATTATCACTTTTTGATGCATGAAGCCTTTTTGATATGAATATACCTCAATCCCCTCCAGAAGCAGCTCAGGGAAATACGATCTCGACGCGTATTGCGTTAAAAAGCTGTCATTCGTCTCCGGCACCATAATCCGCACCTGGACCCCTTTTGTCGCCGCGGCTTTCAAAGCCGTGCGGATGGATTCATTTGGGACAAAATAAGGTGTGGCAATCCACACAGATTTCTGCGCTGTAGAGATCATTTCATAGTAGAGGTCACTCATGCTCTCCTTCATGTCAGGCCCTGTCGCGACGATTTGATAAATGCCTCCTCCCTCCACGGGAACTGGCGTATTGTATTCTTTTTGATCAATTAACACTTCATTAGAGACATATTCCCAATCCAGCATAAAGATGGCGTGAAGCGTTTGCACAATTTCTCCTTCCAGCCGCAGATGAGTGTCTCTCCAAAAACCGATGCCCGGGTCTCTGCTGATATATTCCTTCCCGACATTCAATCCGCCGACAAAGCCGATTTTCCCATCTATGATCACGATTTTACGGTGATTTCGAAAATTTAATTTCTGATTGAAGAACCCGTTTTTCAGCGGAGAAAAAGGAATGATGTCCACACCTGCTTTTCTCATTTTCATAATATCTCTACTTGCCAATTTGATGCTGCCCGCAGCGTCATACAAAAAACGCACCTCGACACCCTGACGCGCCTTCTCCATCATAATCTCCATCATGCCGCGGCCAAGCATGTCCGATTTGAACATATAGTATTCGATATGCAGATAAGATTTTGCTTTCCGCATTGCTTTGAAAATATCAGGAAAGGTTTCTTCCCCGTTTTTCAAAACCTTTACCTTGCTTTTCGTGTTGATATTCATATGTGAAGCCCTGATGGAATAGGTAAAAAACCTTTCTTGATTGTCCTTCAATCCGGTCACTTCAGGCGTTTCCTCCATGTCAAACTGCTTTCGAAGCTTCTCCCTGTTGTACATTCGTTTTGTTTTAAACAGCTTTCCTTTTACATACAGCTGTCCGGAAAACAGATAAAACATGTAGCCCGCGATCGGAAAAAAGACAAGAATATGTATCCATAACAGCGTGTGCTGTGATGTTCGGTTTTCAAGGATTAACGAATAAATGCTGAACAAAATAATACCGGCATAGCAAAGCAATCCTCCGTAAAACTCAAGTCTGGAAACCGGAAAAACCCATATGATGTATGCCCCAATGAGCATGATATATAAAAAGAAAAACTCCAGTCTCCTTTTCAGCATTTGTCCCCTCTCCAATCCGATCCGATTACCTTCGTATTTCCTCTTATTTCTAACCTTTAAACCTTTCTATGAAAAAAGCCTCTCCGCACACGGGGCGGAAAGGCTTATGATGATGCTTCCTGTGATTGGCCGGGTGTGATGTTCTGGAGCAAAGCCGGATTGAGGGAGTAGCTGCTTTTGATTTTATTTTTGAAGAAGCTGACGATCAGGCCCGTGACCGCAATCGACACTAAAGAGAAGAGCCCTTTCAGCAATCCGACGGATAAAATGCCGACCAGCACTACGCCAAAATCGAAGAGGAAATTAACCGTACCCGGATTCCAGCCATAGCGCTTTTGCAGAAATAAAGCGAGAATATTAGCGCCGCCAAGGGATGCCTGATGATAAAACATGAGCGACAGGCCGAACCCAATCAATGCTCCGCCGCAAATCGCGCCGGCAAACGGTGAAAAAGAGACAGACGGCAGCCAGTGATCAATGCTTGTAAACAGAGTCAGCGCTGTGACTGCAAATGCAGTGGATAGGGTGAATTTGATGCCCATTCTGATGAGGGAAAATACATAAAACGGGATGTTGATCAGAAAGAAGATTATGGCAAACGAGGAGTGAGACAAGTATGTCAGGCTTAGTGACAGTCCGGCTGTCCCGCCGGTTAATACGTGAGAATGTCTGAGTGTCAGGACCCCGGCGCCTGTCATAAGACAAGCAGTGAAAATGAGTAACATCCGCTTCATTCTTCACTCTCCTTTTTCACATGTTATGTCCAAATACAAACATAACAGGATTCCTGTCTGCCCAGCCATTACCTTGGCAGAAAATATCTTATGTTTTTATTCTTTCACCAAACGATTTATCATAAAAAATCCCCCTCTTTGAGGGGGGATTTTTACAAGCGTTTCCGATACACGACATAGCTTCGTGTCAAATACTTGAGCGGCAGACTGAACACGTGAACCAATCTCGTAAACGGCCACAGGATAAAAACGATGTATCCTATCATGATATGAAGCTTAAACCATAGGGGGACACTCTCCATCAAGGAGGCGTCAGGCCTGAACAAAAAGATCTCCCTGAACCACGGCCCGATTGTTGTCCGATAATCAAATCCTCTCGAATCAATATTGAGAAACGTGGCGGCAACGCCTGTCAACATCATGAACAGCAGCAGGATGAGAATAAGGATATCCGATGGCGAACTGGTTTTGCGGATTCTTTTGTCAAACAGCCTTCTGTACGTCAGAATGAAAAGTCCGGTACATGCCGCAACCCCCGCCGGCAGGCCTGCGCCAATCGCCATTTTGTGATAAACATGCTCTGAAATGCCAATGGAGGTGTACAAGGCTTCCGGCATCAGAATTCCCATGAGATGCCCGCCGATAACGCTCAGCATGCCCCAGTGAAAAAGTATGCTGCCCGCCGCGAGTTTTTTCTTTTCTAACAGCTCGCTTGATTTCGCCGTCCAGCCAAATTGGTCATGCTGGTAGCGGTAAATATGGCCGCCGATAAAGATCGTCAAAACAATGTATGGCATTACGCCCCACAGGATCTGCCCGCTCATGCCTGAACAGCCCCTTCAACGCTTTCACACACGCCGATGTTTTCCAGCGCGGCCAGCAGCACGTGCAGCAGCTCCGCATATATGCTCTCATTTTTTTCGAGGCGGGATGCCAGTTCCCTCACATTGGAGCTATATTTCTCAAACACGCTTCTCGCTGCTTCCATCTCCGCAACCGCTGCAAATTCCAGCATAAGCGGCAGGTAATCAGGCAGCTCTTTGTCAGTCTGCAGGAAGCCTGATTGCTGGTATGTGTTTTTTAAATGCAGCAATTCAACGCCGCGTTCTCTTTGCTCACCTGAATGAAAGTAAGTGACGTACATATTCGTTTTTTTCCCGAAGTCAAACGTATAGACATAGTGGTCAATCAGCGCTTCTGGTGAAAAACAGGCTAACGCCTCTAAAAAGCGCAGCAGCTTCTCACGGATTTGCCGATTGCCAATTTCATGAATCAGAGCCTTCCAATCGGGAAGCTCAGCTTTCCACTCTTCATCCGGATACGAAAGAAGACAGGAAAGAGCAGAGAATGCGATTTGCCGATCTGTGGTGTTCATCTGTTTACACCTCATTTATCAAAAGTTAGAAACAAGAGCCCGGGCCTCCGGAAAATGATAAGCCGCAGCTCCCTTGTTCAGTGTATAAATCAGAAATGTTTTCACGGTGGCTGCTCGGAATCACAAAGCGGTCATCATATTTGGCGATCGCAAGCAGCCGATACATGTCTTCAATTTGCTGTGCTGTTAAGCCGACGCTGGAGATCAGTGCCGGGTCGATGGATTTATTCGTCTGGACCGATCTCATATACTGGCGCATGACAGACATTTTCTTTAATGTCGACCGAATATGATCTGTATCACCTGCCGTTAATAGCTGCGCCAAATACTCAATCGGAATTCTCATTTGGTCAATAGCCGGAAAAATGTCTTCCGCTGTTTGCCGGCTTCCCTCTCCTTCAAAGACATTCATGATCGGGCTCAAAGGTGGAATGTACCAAACCATCGGCAGCGTACGGTACTCAGGATGAAGCGGCAGCGCAATCTTCCATTCGATGATCATCTTATAAATGGGCGATTGCTGTGCAGCCTCTATCCATTCTGTCGGGATGCCCTGTTCTTTTGCTTGTTTAGCAACCTCGGGATCATTCGGATCAAGAAACACTTCTAATTGAGAATGATAGAGATCCTTTTCATTTTCAGCAGATGCCGCTTCCTCCACCTTATCCGCGTCATACAGCATGACGCCCAAATAACGGATTCTCCCCACGCATGTCTCAGAGCAGATGGTCGGCAGTCCCGCCTCCAAACGCGGAAAGCAGAGGGTGCATTTTTCGGCTTTGTTCGTTTGCCAGTTAAAATACACTTTTTTATAAGGGCAGGATGAAACACAGTATCTCCATGAACGGCATGCGTTTTGATCCACGAGTACAATACCGTCTTCCTCCCGTTTGTACATGGCACCGGACGGACAAGAGGACACGCACGCCGGGTTGATGCAATGCTCGCAGATACGCGGAAGATACATCATAAAAACTTCATCGAATTCCGTTTTAATAGACTCCTCCATCTTTTGAACGTTTGGATCTTCAAGCCCCGTAATGTGGCCGCCCGCCAGATCATCCTCCCAGTTCGGCCCCCATTCAATATTCATAAAATCTCCCGTCAGCGACGATTTTGGCCGCACTACAGGCTGGTGTTTTTTCTGCGGACTGTTAGTCAGCGTTTCATAATCATAGTTCCAAGGCTCGTAGTAATCATCAATGGTTGGCTGATTCGGATTATAGAAAAGATTTGCAAGGCGGTTGGTTTTCGGGCCTGATTTCAGCTCGAGCTTTCCTTTTTTTAAGGTCCAGCCGCCTTTATATTTGTCCTGATCCTCCCATTGCTTCGGGTAGCCGATACCCGGCTTTGTTTCTACATTATTGAAATACATATATTCGGCACCGGAACGGTTTGTCCATGTGTTTTTGCAGGTTACGCTGCACGTGTGGCAGCCGATGCATTTATCTAAGTTCATGACCATTCCGATTTGCGCTTTAATCTTCAAGCCAATCGACCTCCTTCAGCTTGCGGATGACCACATTCAGATCACGCTGATTCCCCGTAGGTCCGTAGTAGTTAAAGCCGTAGCTGAGCTGGGCGTAACCGCCGATCATCTGTGTCGGCTTGACGTGAATTCTTGTCGGACTGTTATGGGTGCCTCCGCGGTTATTGGTCAGTTTTGTGCCGGGCACGTTGATATGGCGGTCTTGGGCATGATGCATAAACGCCATTCCTTTTGGTATCCGGTGAGACAGCACCGCTCTCGCTACGACAACCCCATTTCGGTTAAAGCATTCAATCCAATCGTTGTCTTTGATATCCGCATCCCCCGCATCATCTTTATTCATCCATACCGTAGGCCCGCCACGAAATAGCGTAAGCATCGGCAAGGAATCAAAATACATGCTGTGGACAGACCATTTGTTATGCGGCGTCAAATAATTGAGGACAATTTCTTTGCCCTCTTGATCAGGCCGCTTGCTTAGAAACGGACGATGCTGGAGGATCGGTTTAAAGGTCGCCATCGTTTCCCCGAATTCCATCATCAGTTCATGATCGACATAATAGGACTGTCTGCCTGTCAGCGTACGCCAAGGAATCAATTTTTCCACATTTGTCGTAAACGGCGAATACCTGCGCCCGCCTTTTTCTGAGCCGGTAAATGCCGGAGATGTGATGACCGTTTTCGGCTGGGCTGTAATTTGTTCAAACGTAAAGCATTCTTCCTCCCGTTCTTCCGCCAGGTCTTTCAGCTCCAGGTTTGTGATGTTTTCAAGTGATTCCCATGCTTTCACGGCAACTTTCCCATTAGAAGTGGACGATAGGGTTAAAATCGCTTCTGCCGCCTGCTTTGCTTCACCTATATTCGGACACCCCTTTGCAACGCTGTCCGAGGTGATTTCTCCCAATCTCTTTTTGAGTGATTCATATTCATCGGCTATCGACCAGCTCATGCCTTTTGTTTCGCTCGGTTTTAAGGCGGCGTTTGGGCCGAGCGCAGTCATTTTATGATAAATTTGCTTGTAGTCCCTTTCAACGACTTGAATGTTCGGCATCGTTTTCCCCGGGACGGCTTCACATTCGCCTTTGCTCCAGTCATTGATTTTGCCGAACGGCTGGGCCAATTCCTGCATGGTGTCGTGAAGGAGCGGCGTCGCGACTACTTCTTTCACCGGGTCCATATCGACTTCTTCTGCCAGATCAGAAACGGCTTTAGACAGCGCCTTGAAAATATCCCAGTCTGACTTCGATTCCCACGGAGCTGAGATCGCCGGAGCAAAAGGATGAATGAACGGGTGCATATCGGTGCTGCTGAGATCGTGTTTTTCATACCATGTCGCCGCTGGAAGCACGATATCAGAATACAGCGCGGTACCGGCCATTCGGAAATCAAGATTGATTAACAAATCGAGCTTTCCTTCCGGAGCCTGCTCGCGCCATTTGATTTCTTCAGGACGGATGCTGTCGCTGTCGTCATTCATCAAGCCGTTCGTCGTTCCCAAGAGATGCTTGAGAAAATATTCATGTCCTTTTCCCGAACTGGAAATAAGATTCGCTCTCCACACGAACAGGTTTCTCGGAAAATTCGCTTCATTGTCAGGATCTTCAATGGCGAATTTCAGCTTTTTCTCTTGAAGCTGTGAGGCCACGTACGCACCAACGTCTTCAGGTGTTGTTGCCCCCGCTTTTTCAGCTTCTTTGTACAGGTCAATTCCGTTTTTATCAAATGTCGGATAAGACGGAAGCCATCCGAGTCTTGCCGCCAGCACATTGTAGTCAGCGTGATGCTTGTAGCGGGATGACCCAGCGATCGGTGATGCCAAGTCACTGACCGGCTGATCCTCGTAGCGCCACTGGTCAGTGGCAAAGTAGAAAAATGAGGTGCCGTTTTGCAGCTTGGGCACGCCCTCCCAGTCCTTTGCATTTGCAATTGTCTGCCAGCCTTCAGCAGGGCGGAGTTTTTCCTGACCCACATAATGAGCCCAGCCTCCGCCGTTAACACCTTGGGCGCCTACCAGTAATACGAGATTTAATACTGCCCGGTAGATCGTGTCAGAGTTGAACCAGTGGTTGATCCCCGCACCTACAATAATCATGGAACGGCCCTCTGTATCGATCGCATTTTGGGCAAACTCTCTGGCTATCTTAATGACGGCTTCTTTTTTGATCCCTGTCACCTGCTCCTGCCAGGCTGGCGTAAACGGTTCAGGATCGTCATACGAGCAGGCTGATTTCTCCCCGATCCCCCGATTCACGCTGTAGTTAGCCAAAATCAAGTCAAACACGGTTGTGACATACACATCTTCATTGTCCCTGGCCAGCTTTTTAATAGGCAGGTCTCGCTCAAGCACTCTGTTTCCCTCATGTGAGAAATAAGGGATTCGAACCGTGCCGATCTCGTCCTCTATGCCGTGCACTGAGAGCCGAGGTTCAATCGGTTCGCCTGTTTCTTCATCTATCATGTGCAGGTTCCATTTCTTTTGGCCGTCCCAGCGGGAGCCCATTGTTCCTTGCGGGATCGCGAATGCGCTTGTACGTTCATTCCACACCGCAGGCTTCCACTGATCATGCCCCGTCTGCCGCCCGATGTCCTTTGCATGAAGAAAACGCCCGGCCGTATACACGCCATCCTCTTTAGTTAGAGTGACAAAGAACGGGAGATCCGTGTATTGCTTTGCGTACTCTATGAAACGCTCTGTCTTCTGATTAACGTAAAACTCCTGCAGGATCACATGCCCCATCGCCATCGCAAGCGCGCCGTCTGTTCCCTGGCGAATGCTCAGCCAGTCATCCGCAAATGTTGAGGATTCCGCGAAATCCGGGCTGATTGAGATGACTTTTGCCCCTTTATAGCGGGCTTCTGCCAAAAAGTGCGCATCAGGCGTCCTTGTGAGAGGGACATTGGAGCCCCATGTGATGATATAGCCTGAGTTGTACCAATCACTGCTTTCCGGGACGTCTGTCTGATCGCCCCAGATTTGCGGGGATGCCGGCGGAAGATCCGCATACCAATCATAGAAACTGAGCATAGGGCCGCCAATCAAAGACATAAACCGCGAGCCTGATGCGTGGCTGATCATGGACATGGCCGGAATCGGGGAAAAGCCGACATTCCGGTCAGGCCCGTATTTCATGACTGTATAGAGCAGAGAGGCCGAAATCAGCTTCAGTACCTCCTGCCATTCAGCGCGCACAAAACCGCCTTTTCCCCGCGCCTGTTTATAGGACTTCGCTTTATCCGGATTTTCAACAATCGATTTCCATGCTTCCAAAGGGTTTTGATGAGCCTGCAATGCTTCCCGCCACAAATTGATCAGCACACCGCGTACGTATGGGTATTTCACACGGAGCGGGCTGTAGATATACCATGAAAAACTGGCCCCTCGCGGACAGCCTCTCGGTTCGAAATCAGGCATATCCGGGCCGGTTGACGGATAATTCAGGTTTTGCCCTTCCCACGTGACGATGCCGTTTTTCACGTATATATTCCAGCTGCAGGACCCTGTGCAGTTGACGCCGTGGGTGGAGCGGACAACCTTATCGTACTGCCATCTGTTTCTGTATACATTCTCCCAATCACGATCTTCATAGGTTGTTTGACTATGTTTATTTGATTGATGCTCAATAGGAGAGAAATAGTTTAATCTCCTAAACAACGGACTCATTTTCTTTTTTTTCATGAATATTTCACTCCTTCCGAGTCAGGTATTCTAAGTTCACTATATACAGAGGCAGGATATTTCCTTGTGAACTATGTCACACACTCCCCTTTTTTCACAGAAAGTTCACATGAAGAAGAAGGAATGGATAGACTGATCAAAAAACCCGACTCCTTTTAGGAATCGGGTTCAGCGTTTTCATCCTGAGATCTATGCAGATAACGCAAAAACAGCTCATAAGAGAAAAAGACATTTTGCTGGAGCATCACCAGAAAATTCATCTGCAGCTTCGGGCAATAGGACATGATTTTTTTTAATATGTAAAAAGGGATATTGAGCATAAGAATGTCTTCGGATGTGCGGACTGAAATGAATGGAGATAAGAACAGCCCGCCTTTTTGATCGACGGGAAACACATCGCCTTTTTCCCACAGCGCAACGGTTTGCGACCCTTCAGGGAGCCTACTGTCAATAAAACGTATACTGCCTTTTAATACAATATAAATGGATTGAGAATGGAGAAAAGATGGATCCTGATCACATGACCCGCGGATAAACGTCCCGTTATTCAGCAATGTTTCGACAATGGGTAGAGGCACTTCATTAAACATAGGAAGTTGTTTCAAAAAAAATAAATAGTCACACTGATTCATAGGGAAGCCTCCTGTGCTAAGGATAGCTTTAGTGTAGCCCGGCCGATCCATGACAGCAGTGATGTATTTCACAGATGAAATGATGAATGTCACATATTGTCGGTATTGTCGCTTTTATAATGAAGCAAGAAAGGAGTGTTTCGATGAAGGCGCTTATTCCGAAGCAGCACGGCGCTTGGGCCATGCTGCTCATTCCATTTTGCCTCGGTATGGTGAAGGGAGGAGCGGTTCTTTGGCATATTCCCCTATTTTTAGGCTGGCTGTTTCTTTATTTGGCTGTTTATCCTGTTACGCTGGCATTAAAAAAGAAACAAATCAACGCCTATCAAAAGTGGATATTTTATTACAGTGTTCCAGCCTGCAGCTTTTTGCTTGCCGCTGTCATCCATAAGCCGTCTTTTATCTGGCTTGCCTTTTCTTTGCTTCCGCTGTTTCTCATTCATGTGTATTATGCCCGGCGAAAAAATGAACGAGTGCTGCTGAATGATTTTGCGGGCGTCTTTTTCTTTTGTGCAGGAGGATTCGCCAGCTGCTGGCTAGGGACGGAAACCCTTAACGGCTGGGCATGGTTTATTTTTGCACAATCTGCTTTGTTTTTTATCGGAAGTTCATTTTATGTGAAGTCGGTGATCCGGGAGAAGAATAATAGAGGATTTGCCTACTGGTCGTGGGTCTATCACCTGCTCCTCCCCTTACTTTCCGCAGCTTTCGGCGCGGGCTGGGCCGTTCTCGCCTTTATCCCCAGCAGTTTGCGTGCTTGGTTTTTTCACGGAAAGAAGTGGCCTGTTCAAACGATCGGCATTCTTGAAATCGTCAATGCGTGCTTCTTTTTCGCCATCATGTGCATTTGGCTAACAAGATAAAAACAAGGACATATTGCTGTCCTTGTTTCCACTTAATCAATATTGCAAATCTCTAACGGGCAATGTTCGCACTCAATCTCACACCGTAAATAGTCCCGCTGATGCAGTACAATCTTTCCGGATTCCTCTATTGAAATAACCCCTTGTTTGCGGAGATCACCCAGCATGCGGTTGACGCTCTCTCTTGCCGCCGCGCAAAATTTCGCCAAATCCTGGTTTGTCAGGGCAATGTTAATGAGAATGCCGTCACTCCGGTTCACTCCATAGCTGTTTGACAAGCGGATGAGGGTGGAATAGAGTGCCCCTTTTTTGCCATGAAGAAGAAGGTCTCTGATTTTGGATTGAATTTTGCGCAAATGGGTGCTCATCCATTTCATAAATTCAAATGTCAAAGCACCATTGTGGATTAGTTCCTTTTCAAGTCTGCCTTTATTGATGACAAGCACTTCGCCATCCTCCAGCACTTTTGCACTGAGCATATATCTCGGTTCTTCTGTGAAAAGTGTTAATTCACCGACAATATCATTTTTTTGGCAGATTCTAAGTGTCAGGTCTTTGCCGTCAGACGTCAGTTTCCCGATTTCAATGAGTCCTGACTGAATCAGATAAAGCTCTTCTGCATCCATTCCTTCTCGAAACAGGTATGTGTGTTTTTCGATTTTTCTTTTTGTGCTGATGGATTCCAGCAATTGATGAAGATCACTGGAAATAAGATCCTTATCAGATGTTCGAACAGAGAGAAAGTTCATGAGTTCACCTCGAAGAAAAGTCACGTTGTGTATCTATTGTAACGTGAAATCATTTGCGCTTTTCAGAAAAAACTTACAATCTCGTGAATTCCCCAATCGCCGGCCGCCCGTCAGTTTACGCTGTGCCCGCTTCTCTCTGTATGTGTTTTCATTCTTTCCTGCCAATACATCCATATGACAATGACAAAGCTTGCTAACGCGACTTCCGAAAGCGCCATAAATCCGATGGCGTATTGTCCCGTCGCCTGAAATACACTCGCTAGGATCAGCGGAGGGAAAAAACCGCCTAATCCGCCCATGGCAGACACAACTCCGTTGGCAATTCCCGCTTGTTTAGAAAAATAGAAAGGAACCAGTTTAAAAACCGTCCCGTTTCCAATCCCTGAGCACACCGCAACCGTTAACGCCCCAAAGGCATAAATGCCGATCGTCGGCGAAAACGAAAGGATCACGCCCGATAATGTCAGGCCTGCAAAGACAAACATCAGGATGCGGAGCGGACTCACTTTATCAGCCAGCCACCCGCCCGCGGGCCTGAGCAGCGTGGATACAGCAATAAAACCTGCCGTCCGCAGCCCGGCATCCGCAGGACTCAGATCAAACTGTTCAACAAGAAAGTTTGGCAGATAGATTGTAAACGCGACAAAAGCGCCAAACGTAATAAAATAAAAGAGACTCAGAAACCACAGCACATGATTTCGGTAAACAGCTTTGATTTGAGTCTTTACGGACACCTTCACTTTCTTCTCATGCCGGTCACCGAAGAAAAAGTGCAGCAAAGCAAATAAAGCCAAAAGGACCATATACATTTGCACCGTACTTTTCCACCCCGCCGCTTGTGCAATCACGGGAGCTGCAAATGTAGTGATCGCGGTTCCGATATTCCCGGCGCCGTATATACCGTTTACAACGCCATGTTTTTCTTTAGGATAGTACTTCGGAAGAGATGTAACCCCAATGGAAAAAATGGCTCCCCCAATCCCTAAGAAAAAACCGCCCGCGATTAAATCAAACAGAGAATCTGCAATACTGATCCAAAATACAGGGAATAAAAGCAATATAAAGCTGATCATAAAAATGATCCGCGCGCCAAACCTGTTGGTCAAATATCCCAACGGAATGCGGAGAAGCGAACCTAATATAACAGGTATGGCCGTTACCAAGGAGATTTCGCCTTTGCTCAAATGAATATCTAATGTGATTTGGGAGATAAGTGACGAAATCAGCACCCAAACCATAAACCCTGCCACCAAGCTCAATGACTGCAGCGATAATTGAAAGTGTTGACGGTTAATCATTCGGCTTGCCCCTTTCACTGATTCAATAATCAGCCTTATCATACAAAAACTCGGTGAAGAAGTTTGTGAACTATATCACACGATTCTGTAACAAAAAAAGGACAAAGCCCTCTGGCTTTGTCCTTTCAGCTTGATTACATTTTTTCAGGAGCCGATACGCCGATTAATTGAAGCGCGTTGTTCAGCGTGATTTGCGTTGCTTTCATTAAAGCTAAGCGCGCACGGCTTTTCTCTTCGTTTTCAGGGTCGATGACTTTCTCCGCATTATAGAAGCTGTGCAGAGCTGAAGCCAAGTCATAAATATAATTCGTCACACGGTGCGGAATTCGTTTTTCCGCCGCTTCCGCCACTGCCTCTGGGAAGCCGCCGATTGTTTTCAGCAGATCATATTCTTTTTCTGATTGAATAGGGCTGAAATCTAGATCCGCCGCCGGTGTGAGTCCTTGTTCTTCCCCTTGGCGAAGCATGCTGCAAATGCGGGCATGTGCGTATTGCGCATAATACACAGGGTTTTCGTTAGATGTTGATACAGCAAGATCCAAGTCAAAATCCATATGCGTGTCAGCGCTGCGCATCGCGAAGAAATAACGCACGGCATCCAAGCCGACTTCGTCAATCAGGTCGCGCATCGTTACCGCTTTCCCCGTCCGTTTGCTCATTTTCATTTTCTCGCCGTTTTTGTAAAGGTGCACGAGCTGAATGATTTCTACTTCCAACGTTCCTTTTTCATAGCCAAGCGCTTCAATTGCCGCTTTCATACGCGGGATGTAGCCGTGATGGTCGGCGCCCCATACGTTGACCAGCTTATCAAAGCCGCGGTCAAGCTTATCCTTATGGTACGCGATATCAGGAAGCAGGTATGTGTATGTGCCGTCCTTTTTGATCAGTACGCGGTCTTTGTCATCACCGAACGTTGTGGAACGGAACCAAGTCGCACCGTCTTCCTCATAGACATGGCCTTTCTCACGCAACGCGTCCAGCGCCTTATCGATTTTTCCGTTTTGGTACAGTGATGTTTCAGAATACCACACATCAAACGGCACGCGGAAGTTTTCCAAGTCTACGCGAAGCTTTTCCAGCTCGTATTTCAAACCGTACTCACGGAAAAATGCGAGGCGTTCGCTTTCCTCTTCGTTGACGAAACGATCACCGTATTCCTCAGCGAGACGCTTTCCGATTGAAATGATATCCTCGCCGCGATAGCCGTCCTCCGGCATCGGTTTTTCCAATCCGAGCGCTTCAAAGTAACGGACTTCCACAGAAAGCGCCAGGTTATTAATCTGGTTTCCGGCATCGTTAATGTAATATTCGCGGCTCACATCATAACCCGCTTTTGCAAGCACATTGCACAAGGAATCGCCGACAGCCGCACCGCGCGCGTGGCCTAAGTGAAGGTCGCCCGTCGGATTTGCAGATACGAATTCCACTTGAACGCGTTCACCGTTTCCGATGTTTGTTTCTCCATACGCGTCTCCCGCTTCCAGTACAGATGGAATCAGCTTCGTTAAATATTGATTGTCCATATAGAAATTAATAAAACCAGGACCGGCGATATCAAGCTTTTCAATAGAAGCCTTTCCTTTATCAAAAGAAGTGACAATCTCCTCAGCGATTTGGCGCGGCGCTTTTTTTGCGATTCTCGCCAGCTGCATCGCCATATTTGTTGAATAATCGCCGTGTGTTTTATCCTTCGGTGTTTCTAAAACGACGTTAGGAATCTGGCTTTCTTCAGCCAGTCCCGCTTTCAGAACGGCTGCTTTAATTTCCTCTTTCAGCACGTCCTTCATTTGTTCCGCAATGTTCATGCGTGAGTTCCTCCCTCATACGTAATCGTCATATTATGTAAATGCTGCTGCTCGTCTCCGACATGCATATCATATGCGATACTGATACGGCCTTTTTCTTCGCCGAGATCAGATTGAATCGATTTTGTGCTCGTTTTCAGCTCAAGCTCACCAAATGACATTTTATATTTGGCGATTGTGGAAGCTCCAGTTACAAAACGCTGGTTCATTTTGACAGCGCCTGATCTCATGACAAGCACTTCGCCTTCGCTTACTTTCACAATCGTTTTCACTTTGCCTAAGTCGTGTTCTTCATAATAAGATAGATACACTTTATTCTGTTTCACATAGTAAAATCCGGTGGTGCGGAATTCGATCACTTCTTCGTTTCCGTCATCCTCGACTACAGATTTCACATGGATTGTTATCGGTGTCTCTTGCTTCATTCTGACACGTCCTTTTCATCTTTCCACTTTGACTTGAATAGTATAATCATTCGGTTTGTAAACTTCAACTGCTTCTATCTTACCATCATTGCTCATCAGATTTGAAGATAAACCTCAGAAAAAGCAATTCCTTTATAGAAGAGAAAATCATACCACTAATTACCTTGAGGAAATATTACATTTTTCCGAATTCTACCGTTTACAATTCACATTTTCTTCAAAATATATGTATTGAATTGGTAATTTGATAGTTTTAATATAAAAGTACATCAAAGATCTGCTAGAAAAACAAAAAAAGGGAGGATTCAATTATGAAAAAAGCTGTCATTGTAGAAAACAAAGGTTGTGCAACATGCTCAATCGGAGCCGCTTGTTTAGTGGACGGCCCTATCCCTGATTTTGAAATTGCCGGTGCAACAGGTCTATTCGGTCTCTGGGGATAAGGTTCTCCGGAAAAGGGCATAGTAAATTACTATGCCCTTTTTAACTAAAATACAAAATTTAACTAAAATCTACATCTTGGTTATACATACACAATGATTTTTACATTTGAATCATATGTATAGGGGATGGTATTTTGTTTATAGAGCAGATGTTTCCATTTATTAATGAAAGTGTAAGAGTCCACCAGTTGCCTGAGGGCGGTGTGCTGGAAATTGACTACTTGCGTGATAACGTCTCGATCTCTGATTTTGAATACTTAGATCTCAACAAAACGGCTTACGAGCTTTGTATGCTGATGGACGGTCAAAAAACGGCTGAACAGATTTTAGAAGAGCAATGCGCAAAATATGATGAGTCGCCGGAAGACCATAAGGACTGGTATTATGACATGCTCAGCATGCTTTTGAATAAGCAGGTCATTCAGCTTGAAAACCGGGCACGCTTTCACAAAATCGCCACCAGCGGAAGCAATGAATTTCCAATGCCGCTGCATGCCACATTTGAGCTGACACACCGCTGCAATTTAAAGTGCGCTCACTGCTATTTAGAAAGCTCGCCGGAAGCGCTCGGCACCGTATCCATTGATCAATTTAAGAAAACAGCTGATATGCTGTATGACAACGGCGTTTTAACGTGTGAAATCACAGGCGGCGAAATTTTCGTTCATCCGAACGCCAATGAGATTCTTGAATATGTGTTAAAGAAATTCAAAAAGGTCGCCGTCTTAACCAACGGAACGCTGATGCGAAAAGAAAGCCTGGAGATGTTAAAAGCCTATAAGCAAAAAATCATCGTTGGCATATCACTGGATAGCGTACAGTCCGACGTGCATGATTCATTTAGAGGGAGAAAAGGCTCTTTTGCCCAAACCTGTAAAACGATAAAATTGTTGAGTGATCATGGTATTTTTGTCAGAGTCGCCATGTCGGTTTTCGAAAAAAACATGTGGGAAATCCACGACATGGCCCAAAAGGTGCGCGATCTCGGTGCGAAAGCGTTCTCTTACAATTGGGTTGATGATTTCGGAAGAGGCAGAGATATTGTCCATCCGACGAAAGATGCCGAACAGCACCGCAAATTTATGGAGTATGAGCAAAATGTCATTGATGAATTTAAAGATTTGATCCCGATCATTCCGTATGAAAGAAAACGCGCGGCGAACTGCGGCGCCGGCTGGAAATCGATTGTGATCAGCCCATTCGGAGAAGTACGCCCGTGCGCGCTCTTCCCGAAGGAATTTTCATTGGGAAATATATTTCATGATTCATATGAAAGCATCTTTGACTCCCCTCTTGTCCATAAACTGTGGAAAGCGCAGGCGCCGCGGTTCAGCGAGCATTGCATGAAAGACAAATGCCCGTTCAGCGGCTATTGCGGAGGCTGTTACTTAAAAGGGCTGAACTCCAACAAATACCACAGAAAAAACATCTGCTCCTGGGCCAAAAATGAACAATTAGAAGATGTGGTCCAGCTTATTTAGGAGGGAAACAATTTGTCACCAGCACAAAGAAAAATTCTACTGTATATCCTTTCAATTATTTTTGTCATCGGCGCGGTCGTCTACTTCGTAAAAAGCGATTATGTGTTTACGCTGATTTCTATCGCCATCGCCATTATTTTCGGTATGCGCGCGCGGAAGGCTGACTCGCGATGAGCATTTTGGATATACACGATGTATCCGTATGGTACGAGCAAGACAACGTTATCTTAGAAAACGTAGATTTACATTTAGAAAAAGGCGCCGTTTACGGACTGCTCGGGGTAAACGGCGCCGGAAAAACAACGCTGATCAATACGCTGACTGGGGTTAACCGCAATTTCAGCGGACACTTTACGCTGTGCGGCATTGAAGCGAATGCCGGCATGCCGCAGAAAACATCAGATGAGCTGAAGATCCGCCGCTACTTCGCTGCCGATTATCCGCTTCTTTTTACAGAAATTACGGCGAAGGACTATGTTTCTTTCGTTCATTCTCTGTATCAGAAAGATTTCTCAGAGCAGCAGTTTAACAGTTTGGCAGAGGAATTTCACTTTTCCCAATACACAAACCGGAGAATTTCCGAGCTGTCCCTCGGCAACAGGCAAAAGGTTGTGTTGATGACTGGGCTATTGCTCGGGGCTCCCCTGTTTATTTTGGATGAGCCGCTTGTCGGCTTGGATGTGGAGTCAATAGAGGTCTTCTATCAGAAAATGAAAGAGTATTGCAAGGCAGGCGGAACGATTTTGTTTTCTTCCCATCTGCTCGATGTGGTGCAGAGATTTTGTGATTATGCGGCCATCCTTCATCACAAACAGATCCGGAAGGTCATTCCGATTGGAGAGGAGACTGATCTTCGGCGTGAATTTTTTGAGGTGATTGGCCATGAATAACCTGTTTCCGATTCTGTCATTGCTGTTCAAGCAGCTTTACGGCCGCCAAGGAAAAAAAGACGCCATTCGTATCACCGCAGGGCTTGCCGTTCTGGCCTTGTTTGAAATCGGGCTGATTCGCCAGGCAGGCATTGATGAATCAACTTTAGGAAAAACATACATCACACTCGCGCTTCTGTTTATGAATGCGTACATGGTATTTCTCTCTGTTGCATCCCAATGGAAGGAATCCTACATGAAGCTGAGCTGTCTGTTGCCGATCTCTTCCCGGAGCTTCTGGCTCGCTCAGAGTGTGGTTTTGTTTGTTGATACTTGCTTGAGAAGGACGCTCTTCTTTTTCATCTTACCGCTGTTCTTATTCGGAAACGGAACGCTGTCAGGAGCACAAACCCTGTATTGGCTCGGCAGATTTTCGTTTTTTACTGTCTATTCAATTATTTTCGGCGTTTTGTTAAGCAATCTCTTCGTTAAAAAAAGGAGAACGGCACTCCTGCTGCATGCGGCGGTATTCACCTGCGTGTGCTTCAGTGCGGCTTTGATGCCTGCCGTGACGATCCCGCTATGTACGATTCACATGCTCTGGGCTATTGCGATTGACTTCCCTTCATTTTTGCAGGCGCCTCAGCAGCAGAGCAAGATGCATTCTTTTATGCGGACATCAGAATTTTCGTTTTATAAAAGAGAATGGAACCGGTTTATTTCCTCTAAAGCGATGCTGTTAAATTATATTGTGATGGGGGCATTCAGCGGCTTCTTTTCGTTTCAGATGATGAACACCGGCATTGCCGATCAGCATGTCGTCTATATCGTGATTAGCGCTCTCCTGCTGATCTGCTCACCGATTGCTTTATTGTATTCTCTTGAAAAAAATGACCGGATGCTGCTGATTACGCTTCCGATTAAACGCAGAACGATGCTTTGGGCGAAATATCGCTTTTATGCCGGTTTATTGGCCGGCGGGTTTATTTTGATTGCCATGATAATGGGCTTGATCAGCGGCCGGCCGATTTCACTTTTGACTTTTTTGCAGTGTATGGAATTGCTGCTGGCGGGGGCTTATATTCGGTTAATTTCAGATGAAAAAAAGCCGTCCTTCAGCTGGCAGACGGAGCAGCAGCTCTGGAGCGGTTTCTCTAAATACCGTTCCTATGTATTTTGTATTCCTCTTTTTTTAGCAACTTTAACAGGCACTGTTATTTCCTTGGCAGTCATTCCGATTGCCGGGCTGATCATTGTCTATTTACTGCAAAAACAGGATGGTGGTTTCTTTGATACAAGCGGAAAAAGAGAACGGCTTGGAAGTTAACCTGCTGACGACTGATCAATTTTCAACCATCTCGATCGCCGCGAGCTTTCTGAAGCCGATCGAAAGCGCGGCGGAACCAGAGGAGGAAGCAATCTATTTTTACGGCGCGGCTGCACACCAGAAGCAAAATATCATCGACACCTTCGGCTATGCCGCCGGCCGCCGCTTCATGTATTCAGCAAATCTCTTTTTTGACCAGCAGCTGAAAACGTACGGGACCCGCATGATTCACCCGTTATATGGTGAGGGGTTTCAAACAGATACCGTTCTGAACACTTTTGTTGACATGTCCTCTTTTCCGGTTTCTCTTTCTGCCAGCGCAGCGGAAAAGGCAAAAGCCGAACTGCTGCTGAAAATGGAAAAGAAATTCGCTGACCCGTTCTCCTATTCAGCAGCCCGTCTGGCGGAGGAAGCCTTTGGAAACCCGATGTACGGCACTGCTATGTTTGGCCGAAAAGAAAAGCTAATGGCTGTGCATCCTAAACGTTTTCTGGATGCGTCGGAATTTATCGCTGATTTATTTTCTCAGCAGAAACAGCTGAACATATTAGGAAATATACAGTCATGTGATGTTCAGGGACATGCTTCTAAGGCGTCCGCCGTGTCTGCTGTAAGAAAACCTGTGAATCAGCATATTTTTGAAACAGAGACACGCAGCACAGCGGGACCGTCCGTTATGACACTTGGCTTTGACTGCGGAGACATGAAAGATGTCCGCGATTATTTAGCCATCCAGCTGATAGACGGATTGCTCGGCAAGTACGGCCATTCCGCTTTATTTCGGCATTTTCGCGAAAAAGATTTGGCTGTTTACCATGTGATCACCCGCTATGACATCATGAGCAATATGCTGCTTGTTTCCCTATGCACCGACCAGATTTATGAAAACGAGATTCCTCCAAGAATATTGGAAGCTGTATCAGGTTTTCACACGGATGAACCCGAATTAAACAAGGCAAAGCAATTTTTAATCAATGAAATCCTGCTGCAATTTGATTCTCCTGAAGGGCTCTTAGCCTATATGGGAATCCTGCGCCGTTTCTCTTGCAAAAAAGAAGACTTGCTGTACAGCATCTCAGCGGTCACTTGCCTTGATTTGCTGCAATTCATCAAGAAACTTACATATATCGGAGCTCATGTAGTAAGGGGATGAGAGATATGGAAAAGGAAGCCTTTTTTCAACAGCTGGATGAACGAACCGATATCAGATACGCAGACAACGGAATGAAAATATTTAGGTTACAATTCCCCCGCGCCCATTTAAGACTGTGCAATGTCAAAACCGGCTTTGGAAGCCGGGATGTCCGCTTACAGTCAGAAACCGGCGGCAGGCTGCTGCCATATGGCACAGCGCACTTTTTAGAACACCTCCTCTTTTGGCATAACGGCCGCAATCTGTATAGTGATTTTTTTGAACACGGAGCGCTGTTGAATGCATTCACTACTTACACTGATACAAATTTCATGTTTACCTCATTGCCGGATCGGCTTAGACAAACCATTCCAATCCTGCTTGACGCTTTATGGAACCACTCGTTTGATGAGCAGATCATTGCTCAGGAAAAAGCCGTGATTACAAGTGAAATAGAAACGGCGCTTCTTAACCACCAGCTTCATTACCATTATCAGCTAATCCAGATGCTGTCTCCTGCCTCACCAGCCGCAGTCTTCCCCGCGGGCAGAAAAAAAGACATTGAGGCTCTAACGGTCTGTGATCTGCAGGAAGCCTATGCGGCCGCCTACCAGCCCCATCAGATGACGCTATTTCTGATCGGCGGCACAGAAGATGCGGAAACTCTTTTGCCTTCTCAGCTCAGGCTGGAAAATCGCTCTGGCAGCCGCTCTGACAGAAAAATCATTCCTGCATGCCCTCCCCTCTCACAAAAAGTCGTAAAGGGTGATGAGGAGCAGCCGGAAGACACTTGGACCGGAATACAAATCGGGGCGCTCCCAGGAGAAAACGGACTTTTGACATTGAAGCTGTACTGGGACATTGCCTCTCGCATCCTGTTTCACATGGAATCGCCGTTTTTTCAAGAGATCCGGCAAACGTACCGCTTGAATATCCAAAGCCTATCAGCGGATGTTCACTTATCAGAGGATGGCGGCTTTTTGATCCTTCACAGTAAAGGGGCACATTCTTCTGCATACATTGATGTAGCATCTTACTATATCACGCAGCAGAAAAACCGTACCGAAGCCTGGCTTGAATACGGCAAGGATTCTTTCGTCAACGCGATCATCTATGACAGTGATTACGTCCGTAAATGCTTTGAATGGGCGGCAGAGTGTGAACAGTATGATTGCTCGTTTCTCGGCCTTTACCGCACCATTCAGCAGATGAATTCTCATGATTTTTTGGCTCTCATTGAAGCAATGGTTTCTTCTAACAAAGCAGTCATTCATGTGCCTCAGAAAGAAGTGATGACACAATGAAAAAAAGCACTGTCTTTACTGTGTTATTGCTGTTTGCGGCTATGGCGGCTTATTCCTTCGGCTGGTTTCACTCAGGCGCCGAAGCTGCGGGCCGATATGTACAGCTGGTCAAAAATGATGCCGCCCGCCTTGGGCTGTTGGCTTGTGCCGCTTCAGTACTGATGCTGCCCGCCTATCTGTATCTTCACTACGTCACGCAATCTGTCAAAAACATGACAGCAGCTTTTCAGAAACTCACACAGTCTCATCAAAGCTGCTGTGACTTTCAGCATCGCAAGCTGTGCAGCCGTTATGCCGGCGATGTAAAATTGCTGCGCGACAGCTATAGGGGCATCCGACAATCATATGTGATGGCTGCTGTATTATATCAGGTCATCGTTTTCGGCTGCATGTTCGAAATCGTTAAAGCCGTTCCCTTCAGCTTTCACACGCCCCCTGCCGTTACAATGGGGCTAGCAGTGTTACTAATTTTGTACTTATTGTTTTATATGAGAACGTACTTGCTGCAGCTATTCCAGCATGGCAGCCTGTTCAGAAAAGTGCTTGTGGGTGTGCTGACAGGAGCCGGGATATGGTGGATGTTCAGTTTTACTATAAGTGAACTGCTGTTTCTGATCATCTTAGCTGCCATCCAGCAGATCGGATCTTTTATTTATAAACAATTCTCTTATCGCAGATCCGCTTCTCTCGACCTGTGAAGTAAGCTACATCGCAATCGCAGACGGACCCGCGCCAACCGGAATGACCGTCACGGCTGTATAATCACTCGTGCGGTACACGGTCACTGCATTGTCGCCGGGCTGTGCCGCGTAAATGTATTGATTGTCGGGTGTGACTGTTAAATCAAAGGCATTAGGAAATGATACGTTTGCAATGATACTTTGTGTAGCGGTATCAACGACATGTAAATTGTCAATGAGAAACGGTTCACTATAAGTCTCTAAAAAGTAAGCTCTAGTGCTATCCGCAGAAAATACAATCGTCCTCAGGGTGTCAAATAGGCGGTCAAAGTCGCCTCCCCTGCTTAATGGTGACAAACTGATTTCTGTTACATTTTTCGGCCACAGTTCATTATTCATCACGTAAGCAAAATTACCAGCGTAAGGGGTTTGAATTAAGCTTGGATATTCAAATGTATTAATAATACTTGCTACCAACTGGCCTGTATTCACATCATATTGATCAACCGACCATCCACTCGTATTGGCGATATAGACAAACTGTCCATTTGGATCTAGGGCAAAATCTGAGGCACCAGGTACTGGGAAGACATTAATCACCGTTTGGAAAGCCATGTTAATTATATAAATAGAGCCAGCGGCCATCACATACGCGAACTCGTCTGTTGCATCAAATTCAATCTTTCTAGGCCCTCCTCCAACAGTAATGGTATTTATAATCGTTAGTGTGTTGTTATCAATTACTGAGACAAGGTTTGTATTCCCATGAAGGACGTACGTGTATGCTTTATCAAAAGTAACGCCTAAATTAGTCGGGACAGCAGAAAATGGAATCGTTTTTACAACAGTGTTTAATTCTGCATCAATAACTGAAACCGTGCTGTCTCCAGTATTGGCAGTAAACACGTAAGAACGTTTCTCCTGCTCCGGCACTAGAATGATTGTTCCCGTTACGGTCAGTGGATTTCCGTAAAAAGGTGGAACAATCACTATATTTTCTACTGTGACTTGGCTCAGATCCGGACAGTCCTCTGCCTGTCCGGAATAATAAACAATTTGATCAAGTTCCGCTGTATGAACCTCTGAGATTGCTGCCTCTCCCTGTCCATATTCATTTCGTACGGGTTCAACACTAACCAATAATTCAATCGTACCTTGAAGGCGAATGCCATAAACAACCCCTGCCTCGGTTATACAAGGTTCACTGATACATGCAAGATTATCAGTATTCCACGTCACATTCCCAACTGCCTCAGCCGGATCAACAGTAAAACCTAGCGGCACTTCAATAGGAACTTGAAATGGTGCTTCACGGCTATCTTCTTCATCACAAAAACAGAAACAATTTTCCTGTAAAGCAGAAAGGTCATTCTTTTTCATGATTTCACATCCCTTTTAGAAAGGCACAATATACAATTGGTTAAATCGCAATGTCACTCGGTGAAACGCCAAGCGATATGACAGTTTCCACAGAATAGTCATCCGTGTTGTAAACAATGATGCTTTGCTCTATAAAACGAGTTGCATACAGAAATTCGCCATTCGGGGTAAACGCAAAATCTCTTGCCGATTGCGGAAGATTTCCTATTACGCCTGCACCACTTGGACTGACGGAATATAGATTGTGAGTGAAACCATCAAACAAATACAATCCTGAACCGCTCTTAAACATTTGATACTCACCCTCATACTCCAGCTCTTGGGTGCTACTGATCGTAAACGTATCTAAATCAATAATCGTCAAATAATTTAAGAAGTGATCTTGTTCTAATACATAGGCATACCGCTCCGGCGGCTTTGTTTCTATAGAATTGACAATAAGCTCTCGTTCAATCGTTCCTGTAACGTCACCGGTAGATAAATCCACTTTTTGCACTAAACCAAAATCAAGAACATAGGCGAACAAACCATTAGGATCAATTGCAATATCATACCCTTCAACAGGAATAGACCTTTCTACAGTTGAAGTTTCTATTCTGATCACATAAATGGCATTACCGGCGAGAACATAAGCGAAATCGTGCTCAGGCCCAAATTTAATTGTTTCAGGCGGCTGATCTAGCAGTATGGATGCAGTAACAGTCAATGTGTCATAATCGATGACAGAAATCATATTATTGTTAAAATGCAAGACAAACACAGAGCTTTTATCCGGGGTCATCTCAATACCTGTCGGCTCGTACGGAAGAGCAATCGTTGTCACCACGGTATGAGTATTGGTATCAATCACAGAAACCGACTGATCATCTGGATTCGCTGTAAACGCATAAACAGGCTCCGGTCCCGGTACAAGCACAATCGTTCCCGTCACCGATAAAGGACTGCCGTAAAATGGCGGGACGACAACAAGGTTCTCGATCGTAATGTCACTGACATCCGGACAATCATCCGGTTCATCAGAATAATAGACAACTTGATCGATCTCTACATTGTGAATGACAGAAATAGCCCCCTCCCCTTGTCCATATTGATTTCGCACAGGTGAGACACTGACAAGAAGCGTGACGGTTCCCTGCAGGCGGACTGCAAATTGAACACCGACCTCATCAGGCTCAGGCCCCGTTTGAATTAAACAGCGTTCACTGACACAAGAAAGGCTGTCTGCATTCCACGTGACATTCGCTACCGCTTCAGCCGGATCAACAACAAACCCCTCGGGCACTTCTATCGGCGCTTGAAACATGGCTTCACGGCTGACTTCTTCCTCACAAAAACACAAACAATCTTGTGTAGCTTCTGCTTTTTCTTTAAAGGAAAGCTGGTTTTTCCTCATTTCATCACTTCCTTTTCAACATACACTGCTCACGCAGATACAACAGAATATGGAAGGTGAATGTGTTTGCTTGTACAAACAGCCGAGGGTAAAAGCTGTTTTTGAAGAAATTCCGGCTACCATGCGGTGTAACGAAAAAAAAATTGCGGTTTTTTTGCGCTTTTGATCTGAATGAAAATGATAAAATATGACATATATAGAATGGTGAAGGGAGGAATTTTCAAAGGTGACAAGTGTCATATCTTCTTCTTCCGTGGGAGAAAAGATTAATGAATGGTACATGTACATACGCCGATTCAGCATACCGGATGCGGAATACTTACGAAGAGAAATCAAACAAGAGCTGGCCCAAATAGAAGAAGACCAGGATCTTCATTTGTATTATTCACTGATGGAATTCCGGCACAATCTGATGCTTGAGTATCTTGAACCGTTAGAAAAAATGCGGATAGAGGAACAGCCGCGACTGTCCGATTTGCTGCTTGAAATTGATAAAAAACAGGCTCGTTTAACCGGAGTCCTTGATTATTACTTTAATTTTTTCAGGGGCATGTACGAACTGGACCAGCGGGAGTACTTGTCTGCTATTAAATTTTTCAAAAAAGCCGAAAGCAAGCTGATTTTTGTAAAGGATCGAATAGAAAAAGCTGAGTTTTTCTTTAAAATGTCTGAATCTTACTACTATATGAAACAAACGTATTTTTCCATGGACTATGCACGGCAGGCATATGAAATATACAAAGAGCACACGGCATATAATATTAGATTGCTTCAATGCCATTCTTTGTTTGCTACCAACTTCTTAGATCTCAAGCAATATGAGGACGCCATATCACATTTCAAAAAAGCTTATACAATGGCTGAATCCGAAAAACAGCCCCAATTAATGGGAAGAACGCTGTACAACATTGGGCTTTGCAAAAACAGCCAAGAACAGTATGAGTCAGCAATCACATATTTCAAAAGAGCCATATCCGTTTTTGAAGAAGCTAACATACTTCCTTCTCTGCCCCAAGCTTATTTTTTGATTACACAAATTCATTATAAATTAGGAAAAATGGATAAAGCTCATGAATATCATAGTAAAGGAATTGCTTATTCTAAAGAGGCCGGAGATATCATTTACTTATCAGAGTTTGAATTTTTGAAATCTTTATACTTATCTGGCCCGGATGAAGAGGCAATTCAAACATTCTTCGATTTTCTCGAAAGTAAAATGATGTATGCTGATCTTGAAGATTTTGCGCTTGATGTGGCAAAATATTATCATGGACGTGAAAATTTCCAAAAAGCTTCCGCGTATTTTCTGAAGGTGGAACAAGTAAGACAGCTTATTCAAGGAGGAGTGAAATTGTATGAAATTGAAGTCTAAAATATTACTCTCTTGTCTGGCCCTAAGCACAGTGTTTGTCGCAACAAGTATTGCAACTGCACCTGCACATCAAATGGAAGTTGCTCAGCGAGGAATGATTTAAGATAAACCGCCTTCATCGGCGGTTTTTTTGTCCCCTCTTTCCAGTTTCCCCATCCATGCTGTCTTGACCCTTGAAGAAGATGTTTGCAAAGCACGGGAACAAAAAACATCCAGACAAGAGTCTGGATGTTTCTCTTATTTCACAAACCCAAGCAGCATTTCACGGATGATTTTGCTGGCTGTGTTTGACGTTTGTTCTGAGTGGTCGTACACTGGTGCGACTTCCACTAAGTCAGCGCCCTTCACATTTACTTCTGAGCGCGCGATTTCATGGACCGATGCAAGCAGTTCTTTAGACGTGATGCCGCCGGCGTCAACAGTTCCTGTTCCCGGTGCGTGTGCAGGGTCTAATACATCAATGTCGATTGTGACATATACCGGACGGCCTGCCAGCTTCGGAAGTACCTCTTTCAGCGGTTCAAGCACTTCAAACTTAGAGATGTGCATGCCGTTTTCCTTTGCCCATTCGAACTCTTCTTTCATGCCGGAACGAATTCCGAATGAATACACATTTTGCGGTCCGATCAATTCTGCCGCTTTGCGGATCGGCGTGGAGTGAGAAAGCGGTTCTCCCTCATAATCAACGCGAAGATCTGTATGTGCGTCAAAATGGATAATCGCCAGGTCTGGGTATTTCTTGTACATCGCTTTAATGACAGGCCATGACACGAGGTGCTCCCCGCCCATGCCCATTGGGAATTTCCCTTTTTCTAAAATGCTGTCCACATATTCTTCAATCATATCAAGACTTTTTTGCGGGTTGCCGAATGGCAGCGGAATGTCGCCGGCGTCAAAGAAGTTCAGGTCCGCCAGATCACGGTCCAGATACGGGCTGTATTCTTCAAGGCCGATTGACACTTCGCGGATTCTTCCCGGGCCGAAGCGTGATCCCGGACGATAGCTCACTGTCCAATCCATCGGCATGCCATAAAGGATGGCGTCCGCCTCTTCCCACTCTGGACGGCTCGCGATAAATACTTTTCCTGAATAAGCTTCATCAAATCTCATCTATAAAACCCTCGCTTTCCTGTAAAAAAGCGCAAGATTCGCTCCTGCGCCATACATTCATTATTTAATCAGGTCACTCACAAATTTCGGCAGAACAAACGCCGCTTTATGAAGATCTTTTGTGTAATATTTCGTGTCAATGTCAAAGAAACGGCTGTCTTCCACTGCAAGCGGATCATATTTTTTCGAACCGATTGTAAATGTCCACAAACCGCTTGGGTATGTCGGAATGTTCGCCGTATACAGCTTCGTAATCGGGAAGATTTCCTTCACGTCACGCTGTACATTTGTGATTAATTCCGGTGTGAACCATGGGTTGTCCGTCTGAGCGACGAAAATGCCGTCTTCTTTCAGCGCCTTCGCGATTCCGGCATAGAACCCTTTTGTAAACAGGTTAACAGCAGGTCCGACTGGTTCAGTTGAATCTACCATAATGACGTCATATTGATTTTCAGATTTCGCAATGTGCATAAATCCGTCATCCACTTGCACGTCAACACGCGGATCGTCAAGTTTTCCTGCAATAGAAGGAAGAAACTTTTTAGAGTATTCGATGACCTTGCCGTCAATATCAACAAGTGTCGCTTTTTTCACGCTCGGATGCTTCAGAATCTCTCTGATGACGCCGCCGTCACCGCCGCCGACAACCAGCACATGCTCAGGATTCGGGTGCGTAAACAATGGCACATGCGCCACCATTTCGTGATAAACGAATTCGTCTTTTTCTGACGTCATGACCATACCGTCCAAAAACAGCATGTTGCCGAACTCTTCTGTTTCCACCATTTCTAAATGCTGAAACTCAGTTTGTTCTGTATGTAATGTTTGATTAACCTTCAATGTAATGCCAAAGTTTTTCGTCTGCTTCTCTGTGTACCAAAGTTCGCTCAATTGTCATCTCCCTTTCAAGGCTGTATTTCATTTATTGTAAGCGTCTTTTCAGCTTTTATTCCCGGTTGAAATCGCATTTTCACCTAAGGAAAAAGTATAGAGGATGGCGGGGAAAAAGTAAAGATGCGTCCTGTATGCGATGTTTAAAAACAATCTTTTTTTCTCATAATAGTAGAAACATAAAAAAAGGGGGAACCATTGTGGATGCAATGACAAATAAACGGCTGAGACTGACGCTCAAAACCGTTCGCGCCTTTATCTTTCTTGGGGCTTTCGCGTGCTTAGCGGCAGCTGCTGTGTTTATGACTGTCATTTTGATAGCTAAATACCAGGGCGCTCCCTCAGTTCAAGTGCCGCAATCCACGATTTTATTTGCAAGTGACGGCTCTAAACTCGGGGAGACGAACTATGGCGAAAAACGCTATTGGGTCCCCTTAAAGGACATGAATCCGACGATTGTAAAAGCGACGGTGGCAATTGAAGACCAGAACTTCTATGATCACCATGGCTTTGATTATAAACGCATGGCCGGTGCGGCGCTGGCCGACTTAAAAGCGCTGGCCAAGGTTCAGGGCGCCAGCACCATCACTCAGCAATACGCGAGAAACCTGTATCTTGAACACGACAAAACGTGGAAACGTAAATGGAATGAAGCGTTCTATACAATCCGCCTGGAACAAAACTATTCTAAGGACGAAATATTAGAAGGCTATTTAAATACGATTTACTACGGACACGGCGCCTATGGCATTGAAGCCGCATCCCGCCTCTATTTCGGCAAGCATGCCAAAAACCTGACAGATGCGGAGGCGGCGCTTTTGGCCGGTATTCCGAAAGGACCTTCCGGCTATTCGCCTTATGTCAATGAAACAAAGGCTAAGGATCGCCAAAAAACAATTGTGCGGATGATGGAAAAGCAGCGGATGATCAGCCGCAAAAAAGCGGACGAGCTGATCAAAGAGCCTCTTTCCTATCAGCCGTTGAATAAACACGCCATCAGCAGAAAAGCGCCTTATTTCTATGATAATGCGATGAGAGATTTGGAAAAAAAACTCGGCATGACGCGGGAGCAAATTGAAACGAGCGGGTTAAATGTGTATACAACCGTAAATAAACGGCTTCAGCGCATTGCCGAGGAAACCATTACCGAAACAGTTAACGCCGGTTCTGACATTCAAGTCGGATTTTCAGCCATTGATCCACGCACAGGATATGTTCTCGCTCAAGTCGGTGGCAGAGATTATCAAAAAAGCCCATTTGACCGGACGACACAGGCGAAACGCCAGCCCGCTTCGACAATCAAACCGTTACTGTATTATAAAGCGATCCAGAGCGGGTTTACGCCAGTGACACTGATGAAAAGCGAAGAAACCGAGTTTCAAATAGACGCAAAGGGAGAAACCTATTCTCCAAGCAACTATAACGGTTATTACGCAAACAAACCGATTACGCTTCTTCAGGCGCTGGCGCTGTCTGACAACATTTACGCTGTGAAGACCCATCTCTTTCTCGGGATGAACAAGCTCGTTCAGGCGGCAAAGGAATTTGGCATCACCGCGCAGCTCCAAGCGCTGCCATCTTTGGCCCTCGGCACGGAACCGGTGCGCCCGATTGAGATGGTCAATGCTTACGCTATGCTTGCAAATGGCGGGAAGCAAATTGAACCAACCTTTATCACGAGGGTAACCGATGCGGCCGGCCATGTACTGTACGAAAGCCCGAATCAGCATAAACAAGTGCTGGATGAAAAAGCTGCCTTTGTGACCGCTAACATGATGACAGGCATGTTTGATACCGATTTAAACGGCTATACATCCGTGACAGGACGGACAATCACGGACCACCTGACTAGAACCTATGCGGGAAAATCAGGCACAACAAGCGCGGACAGCTGGATGATCGGCTTCAATCCGAAGCTGGCTGCGGGAGTGTGGACGGGCTATGACAAAAACAGCACCATCGACTCAGTCGAAGAAAAAAACTATGCCAAAACCATTTGGGCGGAGTTTATGGAGGATGCGCTCAAAGGAGAACCCGAAACAGCCTTTAAACCGCCAAAAGGCGTGACCGGCGTCTACATCGATCCGGCAACAGGCTACTCCTCCGGCCCCGGCTGCGCAGCCAAGCATTACACGTATTTTGTGAAAGGCACAGAGCCAGCGAATGTGTGCTACGGTTCAGAGCCTGTCAAACAAACAAAAGACCAGCATCCAGTCAAGGAAAAGCCCGCCTCCCCGAAAAAGTGGTGGGACAAATGGCTGGGACGGAATCAATAAAAAATAACCCGGCTGCTTAAATGCCGGGTTATTTAATATGGTTCTTCGATTATCCATGGGAGCAGCGTCACGCAGTCAAGCTGGAGAACCGGTTTCGGGAATCCTTCGGGGATAAAGTGGTCATCTCTCGGCAATTCAAATGATATATACCAGTTACGGTCCGGATCCCATTCTTTTTTCCCTTCTATAATACGTCCGACAATAAAATAGCTGGCCACATAAAGATGACGGTCACCCTCCTGTCCAAATTCATTAATATCGGTACAAACAGACGGCTGAAGACCAAAATCCTCAAACATTTGCGCCTTCTCACGCGGCAGTGTTTTCATTACTTCCCGGTCATTTTCACAAAGAAGACATTCGCACATATCCTCAATATCTTTTGCATACTGCCTTCTCGTTTCCTCCACGTCCGCTTCAATGACCCAATCACCAATCCTCATGGTTTGAAACATGATATCTCTCTCCTATCTGCCAAAAAAAAATGAAAAACCCCGAGTCTTGGTTCGGCTCGGGATTTTCCATGTCCTATTTCTGTATCACCAGTTTACTCAATGTTCACAGAAAATAATTCAAATTTTCTAAAAGTTCACAGAAAGTTCACAAATTAATTTTCTTCTGGAAGCAGTCCTTTTTTCAATTCATCAGAAGAGCGTTCCCACAGGCCTAGGTCATGGTTTTTCAGAAATTCGCCAAGCACTCGCTTCGAGCTGTCATCCATTTGATCAATGATAATGTTCCGTTTCATCGATTTATCCATCAGATTCACATGCTCCGGCAGCGATTTGTAGCCTCTTCTGATGCTTCTGTCGACCGTCATTTCACAGGCTGTTACCCCTGCGTAATAAGGGCCCTCTTCTCTTCTGTCAATCGTCACCCATACAAGCCAGTATGGTTTGCCGTTTGGAACTTCTTCTTTATTAGGCAGAAATTTAATTCCTTTTTCAACGACGCTGCGGGCGTGCATCGCGCCGATGTCAACGAACGCTTCTTTTTCCTCTACATCGACGAATACAGGGGAAATGTTATCAAGGCTGAGTGCCCCTACGCCGAATCCGCCGTGTCCGTCTGTCGGATCACTTTTGATAATATTAAACCCGATTGATTTTTTCTTTTTTTCTTCCATGAGTTCTACCTCCTACAAAAGCGGTTGAAATATCGCTGAAAACAGCTGTAAAATCCGATCTCTTCCGGCATTTAGCAGTGGCCAAAGCACGTAGGATCCGAGCGGTGTCACAAACAGTACCAAAAAGACGATAAAGCCGTAGCTTTCCGCTTGCGTCATCTTGGCACGCGCCCCCGGCGGGACGAGATCTTCAATAATACGATAGCCATCGAGCGGCGGCAGCGGCAGCAGATTAAATAAAAACAGAACGAGGTTCAGCTGTATCCAGATTGAAAAGAACTGATCCAGTCCTGTACTGAATGCCGCAAGCAGTTCCATTCCGTAAGCATGCATCAACACTAACAAAGAGAAACCGATAAACGCAAGAATCAGGTTACTGATCGGCCCGGCAATGGATACGAGTACGCCGGCCAAACGAGGTTTCTTAAAGAAACGGCGATTGACGGGAACAGGGCGAGCCCATCCAAAGCCGGCCACCAGGATCAAAATGGTTCCGAACGGATCAAGGTGTTTGATAGGATTCAGCGTCAGTCTTCCTTCTCTTTTCGCCGTATTGTCACCAAATTTATATGCGACATAGGCGTGAGCGAGCTCATGCATTGTAAACGAAACAATTAAAGTAATGACCAGATATGGCATTAGAGACAACGGATAATATAAAAAACGGTCCAAGTGAAATGATCCCTCTTTCTAAAAATGCAAGAATTTACTTTATTCAGTATACTATAAGAAGCCTCTTTTCCTAAAGAGAGGAAAACGATATAAGGAGGATTCACACCTATGCCATACGTAACCGTCAAAATGCTTGAAGGCCGTACAGACGAACAGAAACGCAATCTAGTTGAGAAAGTAACAGAAGCCGTGAAAGAAACGACCGGTGCCTCTGAAGAAAAAATTGTTGTCTTTATAGAAGAAATGAGAAAAGACCATTACGCGGTCGCAGGCAAACGCCTCAGCGATATGGAATAATCTTTTATAAAGCCGGCGCTTCGCAAGCCGGCTTTTTCATCTCTATTTCGTCATTTTTTCAATAATGGCTAAAAACGATGCTTTCTCTTCGGCAGTTAAACGTTCAAACATGCCGTCAATCAGCTGCTGGCGGTTTTGGATCATTTGAAGAGCCGCTGCCTGCCCCGATTCAGAAAGCGTAATCCATACGGTGCGGCGGTCATTGTTATTTCTGGATCTCTCAATAAACCCTTCCTGCTCTAAGTGATTCAGAGCGGTTGTGGTGGCAGAGGGAGACAGTGTGACCTCCTTCAGAATATCCTTTATGGTGCAGCTCCCATGTCTGTATATGATCCGCAGAATAAATCCTCTTACATTATTCACGTGTTTTGGAACGGTGGCTTCATCTAATTGCTTCGTGCTTTTCAAATATTTTGTAAGTGCGTGATCCAGCAAATTTGCTTCCAGTTTGTCATGGTCCATGTAGATTTCCCCATTTCGAGATGCATTCATAACATACGAACGATATGATTTACTTATTATTTTACTGATACCAGACAGGGAAAGTCAAAAAAGCAAACAGCGAATTCGCAACTTTTCTCCTACATGCTTCGATTTTTCACCTGTTTGACAATATTCTCTTTAAATACCTGAAAAGGAACTTGTTCACTCTTCTGATGTCCGAACTGACGGACGTTTACCGCCTTTTCATTCACTTCCTGATCCCCAAGCACCAGCATGTACGGGATTTTCTGCATCTGTGATTCTCTGATTTTGTAGCCAAGCTTTTCATTGCGTTCATCAATATTGGCCCTTATCCCGAGCCGCTTTAGCTCACTCTGCACCTTTTCGCAGTAGTCCATATGAACGTGAGAAACCGGTATAATGTGGACCTGCGTCGGCGCAAGCCAGACTGGGAAAGCTCCGCCAAAATGCTCGATCAAAATGCCGAAGAAACGGTCAATTGAGCCGAATACCGCCCTGTGAATGACGACGGGACGAACCTTTTCATTGTGCTCATTTATATATGTTAAATCGAATTTTTCCGGCATTTGAAAATCAAGCTGGATTGTGGCGCATTGGTGGCTCCGTTTCAGAGCGTCTTTAATATGAAAATCGATTTTCGCTCCGTAAAACGCTCCATCCCCTGCGTTTCCTTCATAAGGAAGACCCTGGTCCTCCAGGACGTGTTTCAAGGCGTTTTCAGACATTTCCCACACGCTGTCTTCACCTGATGAATCCTCAGGGCGAGTGGAAAGTTCAACCGTATACTCGAAACCGAATGTGCGGTATACCTCGTCAATCAGCCGAATGGCTTCTTTGATTTCACTCTCGATTTGATCTTCCCGAACAAAGATATGTGCGTCATCCTGGCAGAACGTCCGGACGCGGAGCATTCCGTTTAGAGCACCGCTGTATTCATGGCGGTGCACCTGGCCGAACTCCGCCATACGAATCGGCAGATCCCGATAAGAGTACAGGCTGTTTTTAAAGATGAGCATATGGCCAGGGCAATTCATCGGCTTCATTGCAAATGCAGTATCATCTACTTCTGAAAAATACATATTGTCGCGATAGTGGTCCCAGTGCCCCGACTGCTCCCATAACCGCTGATTCATCATAAACGGCGTACGCACCTCGGCGTAGCCGGCATTTGTTTGCAGCTCACGCGAAAAGCGTTCCAGCTCATTGCGGACAATCTGCCCTTTTGGCAAATAAAACGGCATTCCCGGGGCTTCTTCCGAGAACATAAACAGCTCTAATTGTTTTCCCAGCTTGCGGTGATCCCGTTTCGCTGCTTCTTCCAGCATATGCAGATGCGCCTCAAGATCTTTTTTCTTTTGAAACGCAACACCGTACACCCGCTGAAGGACTTCATTTTGGCTGTCTCCTCGCCAATAAGCACCTGACACCCGTGTTAATTTGAACGCCTTGATCATTCCTGTTGAAGGAAGATGCGGCCCGCGGCACAGGTCAACAAATTCTCCCTGCTGATACAGCGTAATGTTCTCCCCGCGCGGAATGTCTTTCAAAATTTCCAGCTTAAACGGCTCGCCTTTTCCTGCAAAAAGCGCTTCAGCCTCCTCGTAAGAAACCTCTATTCGCTTGATATCCATATTTTCGTTTATAATATGCTTCATCTCTTTTTCGATGGCCTCTACATCTCCGGAAGTCAGACTCCGATCAAGCTTCATATCATAATAAAATCCGTCTTCAATGACAGGCCCTATTCCCAAGGACACTTCGCCGTACAGCCGTTTCACTGCCTGAGCCAGCACATGCGCTGATGTATGGCGAAGCACCTGTAAGCCTTCTGGAGAATCCAGTGTGATAATTGAAAGCTCAGCATCTTCCTCCAGCTTAAAGCTGACATCAACGAGCCGGCCATTAACCTGTCCCGCTGCTGCTTTCTTTTCCAGACTGGAGCTGATGGACGCAGCCGCCTCTTTGACTGTAGTGCCTTTCGGATATTCCTTTACCTGTCCGTCCGGAAGCTGAATACTTACATGTTTACTCATTTCAAACACTCCTTATTAATCATTGTATATAAAAAAACACACCCGTCCCTCTGTAAGGGACGAGTGTGTGATTAACCCGTGGTTCCACCCAAGTTCCCAACGAACATTCATGTTCATCGGCTCGGTGCTATAACGCAGCATAAACGGCATTGGATACTGATTGTTCCCCAATGCTGCTCCAAGGCGGTAAATGATATCCCTAAGCTGGGAAGCTCGCACCTTTCCTTCCCTCTCTGAAAACCGTAAATATCATTCATGTCCTTTTCATCGCATTTCTATATTTATATAAAAAAACACACCCGTCCCTCTGTAAGGGACGAGTGTGTGATTAAACCCGTGGTTCCACCCAAGTTCCCAACGAACGTTCATGTTCATCGGCTCGGTGCTGTAACGCAGCATAAACGGCATTGGATACTGACTGTTCCCCAACGCTGCTCCAAGGCGGTAAATGATATTCCTAAGCTGGGAAGCTCGCACCTTTTCTTCCCTCTCTGAAAACCGTAAATATCATTCATGTCCTTTTCATCGCATTTGTTGACTCATATAAAAAAACACATCCATCCCTCGCAAGGGACGAATGTGTTAATATTCGTGGTTCCACCCAAATTCCCAACAAACATACATGTTCGTCGGCTCGGTGCTGTAACGCAGCATGACGGTATCAGATACTTGATTTCCCCGATACGGCTCAAAGGCGGTAAGCTGCTTTCTCTGCGTTAGGAAGATTTCAGCTGGTCCTTCCCTCTCTGGAAACCGTAAAAAGCATCTCATGTCCTTATCAGTGCCTGTTTCAATAATTTCATATATCTTACTATAAATTCCTTGAAAAGACAATGGATGATTTTAAGATGATGCAGAAGCGGACGTTTCTTTATGAAAAGTCAGAAACCGCCACACAAGGAATGCGGCAAGACTGTATGCCGCGCCCATCATCAAAAACGTAAACCCAGCTCCGGCGTACCAAGTGGCGGACAGATGAATGACCATTCCGGAAACCGCTACGCCAACCAATGCCCCGATTTGCCGGTTGGCATTTAAAGCTGCTCCTGCGATATTTGCATGCTCCTGTCCCGCTGTCTTCATAATCACAGCCGTCATGGCAGGAACCGTAATGCCAACACCAAGATTCATGGCAGATGTCAGAACCGCAAGCTGCCAGTAAGGCAAATCCGGAGAAACCATGACAAATAACAGCAAAGCCATGATGCAGCTGACAGCCATTGAAATAAACATAAGAAGCCCCGCTTCAAAACGGTTCGCCAGCCGGGCAAACAGCAGATTTCCGACCACAAAGACAGCCATCATCGGCAATAGTTCGACTCCCGCTAAAAAGGAACTTGCGCCTCTCGCTTCCTGCAAAAATAGACTGAGCATAAACATGCCGCCGAAAAGAGCAAAATTCAGCAAAAAACCAACGAACTGCGCTGCCGAGAATCGGCCGTTTTTATATAATGACGCAGGCAGAATAGATGTTGCCGAAAAAATCTCTCTCAGAATAAAAAGCACAAACGCCAAAACGGCCGCTGCGAAAGCACCGAGAATGGAAGGCGAACTCCAGCCTATTGAAGCGCCCTGTATCAGCGCAAATGAAAGAAATCCGAGAGCCGCCATTCCAAGCAGATGCCCTGTGATATTCACCCGGCTGCCTTTTCCCGGGAAACTGCTGAGCGTTCGATAGGCACAAATAAGCGCCGCAACCCCTAACGGCACATTGATCAGAAAAATACTTTGCCAGCCTGCCGCATTCACCAGAACACCGCCGATAAAAGGCCCCAGTCCGGAGGCGGCGGAGACGAGAGCGGCCCACAAGCCAAACATTTTGGCCCGCACCCGTTCATCGGGGTAAGAGGCAGCCAAAAGGCTGAGTGAACTCGGCATAAACAAAGCCGCGCCAAGTCCCTGCAATAGACGGCCTGCGATCAGCATTTGGCCATTTGCTGCTACAGCGCATAGACAAGAGGCAAGAACAAAAACGGCCAAACCCAGCATATAAATCGTCTTTGAGCCGTAACGATCAGCCAGCGCGCCGCCGGCAAGCAGAAGCGAAGCAAATGTAAGCATGTACCCGTCTACAACCCACGTCACACCTGAAAGTGAAAGGGAAAGAGCGTTTTTCATATCAGCAATAGCAACATTCACCACAGTCACATCAAGCGTAGCCATGAGAAAACCGAGAGCGAGCACGATTAACACTGAGATGCCTGTTGATCCTGATTGATGTAAAAGCCCGCTGTTTTTCATTGCCATTGCCCTTTCAGCTGATGATGTACCCAATCATCGATTTTTTTGAGGTCATAAAGCTCCCCGATTCTGTTCATGACACCCTGCAAGGTTTCTTCCTTCATGAGCGAAGCCCATTTATGCTCAATCTCCCCCATTACCGTTTCCAGCACACAGGGATCTCCGCTCTCAAATACAGATGGCAAAAGACCTTTCCCTTGATACATGGAACCTCTTCCTTCAACAGCTTGATAGACATCATAGAGGGTAATCTCCGTCAAAGGCTTCGTTATCGTAAAGCCACCCTTCGTTCCTGGTATAGATTCTGCCAAACCAGCCTGCACCAAAGTTCTCATCAGCTTTTTCAGATAAGACGGAGACATGTGCAAGCGCTGGCTGATCGCCTCTGATGTTAAAGAGGCCTGCACGGGCAGCCGTGACAGTAACAGCAGTACAGAAACTCCCTGCTCCATTCCCGATTTCATTTTCATTATGCTCACTCCCACCTTATTATGGATAACTATTATCCACAATAGATCTCTTAGCAGGATTTGTCAATAAAAAAAGCAAAAGAAACGTTTCGTTTCTTTTGCTTGGTATGGTTAACACATCTGCTTCAGCTCTTCTATGTATTGAAGCGCTTCGTCATATTCTTCATTGGTATACTTTTGCTTGCTTTTGATTGTAAATACTTTTTCTTTCTTTTCCTCATCCTCAAGCCCGTCAAAGTATAGAATCGTGGAGACCAGCTCTAAAAACCGTGATGAACGGCTGTTTACACTGTCAATATAGCGCTTGATATCAGGCATATCAAGATCGGCGTGGTCTAAAAACGCGGAGCCCGTCTCTGTCAGCGAATAACGGTATTGAAAGTAGCCGCCCTTTTTTTCCTTTACCTCATGCAGGAATCCAAGGTTGCACAGCTCTTCAATTTGGAGCGTCAGTTCCTCCGAATACGGCCCGTAAAAATGAAAATCATATTTCTCATAGAAAGGAAACTGCATTTTCTTCGCAATATAAATCATTTTTTGCAGCTTCTTTCGCCCGATGATTTCTCCAGAATCCGAGAACACCTTCATCAGTTTTGCATGTTCTTTCAACAAATTCCCGACATCTCCTTTTTCCTTCTTTACCAATTTCTATGTCAGTCCCAGCAGCTGCCGGATTTTCATTTTCGCTTCCGGGTGTTCAGAGCCGTCATAAATCAAGTCCTTCGGATAGTACAGCTTGTGGTCCGTCCTCCGCTTTCCGGAGATGGATTCCACAATAGCCGACTGTCTGGACAGCTCTTTAATTTGGCCGTTTTGCGTCAAGAGATGGATCGGCAAACGCTCCTCTTCCTCTCCTGGACGGTAAAAGTCGTATGGCAGATCTGAAGAAGAATCCACGACCAAATAATAGCTCGGGTCGATTCCAGCCTCTTTGAATAATGAGGTCAGCTCAAAATAGGCCGACATCTCTTCATTCGGATTAAATTCAACGTATTGGAACAGCTGGCGGTTAATGAATCTGCGGCACAAATCGGATAAAATCGGGTCTTCTTCATCCTCCCAGGCCTGGAAGTAATACAAAATAATAGATTCATCCAGCTTCAAATAATCCTCCAGCGTCAGTTTCCCTTCAAAAATAGAATAAAAATGAACCGGAGCATGAGTGAACACATAACCTTCATCATGGAGCTGCTTCGCTCTGTGGAGAATCTTCGTTAAAATAACCTCCGCGCTTCTCGTCACTGGGTGGAAATAGACCTGCCAGTACATTTGGTAGCGGCTCATGATATAGTCTTCTACAGCGTGCATTCCGCTTTGTTTAATGACAATCTGATCCTCACGCGGGCGCATTACCCGGAGAATCCGCTCCATGTCAAAATGGCCGTAGCTGACCCCTGTATAGTAAGCGTCGCGCTGCAGATAATCCATGCGGTCCGCGTCAATCTGACTCGAGATCAGGCTGACCACTTGTTTGTTTTTATATGTTTTGGCAATGACTTCAGCAACATCCTGCGGGAAACGCGGGCTCACCTTTCTGAGCACCTGGTTAACCTCTGTGTCTCCCAAAATGATATCTCTTGTAAAATCTTCGTGGTCAAGATGAAAGACTTTCTCAAATGAATGCGAGAACGGCCCGTGCCCGAGATCATGAAGCAGCGCCGCGGACAAACAGAGTTCGCGCTCACTGTCATCCCATTCAGGACGGCCTTTAAAGACATCATCAACCATTCTCCTGACAATTTCGTAGACACCGAGAGAATGGTTGAACCGGCTGTGCTCAGCGCCATGGAACGTCAAATACGTCGTGCCGAGCTGCTTGATTCTGCGGAGACGCTGAAATTCGCGGGTTCCGATCAGATCCCATATCAGCTTGTCCCGTACATGAACATAGCGGTGCACCGGATCTTTAAACACTTTTTCTTCTGATAATTTTCCATTTGGATACGCCATCGTCATTCCCTCTTTTTTTTAGCCGTGTTTCTATTATATCGACTCTATTCTTTGAAAACATCATTGAATTTGTCCGGCGATTTGTTCCATCTTTCCGAAAAACACATCATGTGAAGCAAAAAAGCCTGACCAGAGGGCCGAGGCTATGAAAAAATATGTTTTACTTTTTTAATTTCTTTTTTACTTTGTCAATCAGCTCATCCTCTGTCGGAGCTGACAGCGGGCGATTGTTCACAAAAGCAAACGATTTTTTCCGTCCGGGCCCGCAATAAGATTGACACCCTATCTCAACCTTTGCATCCGGGTCTACTTCTTTTAACCGCGGCAGCAATGTTTTGATATTAGTGGCTTGGCAATCATCACACACTCGAAATTCATTAGCCATGACGTACGCTTCCCTTCATTTCTATGTTCATCTATGTTTTAAACCTAAAATCGCTTTATCAAAAAAATCACATCGCTCTTCATTGTACAAGGATTCGACTGTTCCTGCAAGCCGCTCCAGCCTCCGTATCTCCTATTCTTTCAGCCAACTTGTATAAATATTTTCCATTCTGGACATTCTAATATCATGAAAAGAAAAATGGGAGTTGAGATAAATGACAAAACAGCGACAGGACGCTTGGTCAGAAGAAAATGATTTGCTTTTAGCCGAAACTGTGCTTCGGCATGTAAGAGAAGGCAGCACTCAGCTGAATGCCTTTGAAGAGGTCGGCGATAAATTAAATCGGACATCCGCAGCCTGCGGATTCAGATGGAACGCGGTAGTGCGCCATCAATATGAAAAAGCGCTTCAGCTTGCAAAAAAGCAGCGAAAACAGCGCATGAGAGCTCTCGGAAACGGGCAGCCTGCGAAGAAAAGACTGTTATATCAGCCTCCTGCTGTTGATCCTGAAACAATTCAAGAAACTGCAGTGCAGGAGGAGCAGGTAAAGCCTGAAACCCCGACTGCCGAAAATGAGAAGCAGGTTTTGATGTCAGGCGAGCACATGCCTTTTGTGGATGAAAGCTTTAAGGAAGAGTTAGCTAGTCTATCACACTTATTGTCTCCTCAAACGTCTGCGCCTGATATGACGATGGGTGATGTCATCAGCTTCCTGCAGAATTACGAAGGCAATCATGAGCAATCCTCAGCTTTAAAAATGGAAAATGAGCGTTTAAAGAAAGAAAATCAAGAATTACAAAGCAAAATAGAACAGCTGGAAGCAGACGTTCAAAAACTTGAAAAAGATCAAAAAACGATCCAGGAAGATTATGAAACCTTGGTAAAAATCATGAATAGAGCAAGAAAACTAGTTTTATTTGAAGAAGACGAACATGCCTCTCCGTCCTTCAAAATGGACCGGAACGGAAATTTAGAAAAAATGGCGGAATAGCTTAAAAAAATCCCCTTTTCCTTTTGGAAAAGAGGATTTTCTGTTTTTGCGGCGGCTCCGTTAGTCTTGTAAAATGAGCACAAGCTTATGCTAATCTATTAAGACACATGAGCCGCATCAGCTGTCTTTTGCTTGCGAGGCGCTCCTGAAATGACCAGAAGCCCTAACATCATCAGCACGATGCCGAGCCATGAGGAAAGAGAAAGCATTTCACCTATGAAAAACACGCCCAGCAATGAGGCGGTCAGCGGCTCAGCCAAGGACAGTGTAACTGCTGCCGAAGCCGGCACTCCGGTGAGCCCTTTTGCAAACAAAAAGTAGGCCGCGCATGTCGCAATGAACCCGATGTAAAGGCTCGTTCCCCATCCTTTTGGGGTCAGCATCCAAGAGAGATCCGACTGCCACAGTAGCGGCGTCAGCAATATGGCGCTGAGCATGAAGACAACAGCTGAGGTCGCTCTCGGCGGCTGTGTTTTCATCATTGATTTACTGATCAAGGTATAACCCGCAAAAGAAGCACCCGCTCCAATCGCCATGAGAACCCCTGACACATCAACCCGAACATTGGAGCCGTCTGAAAACAGGAGCCAGCATCCCGCCAAAGCAAATACAGTTGCAATCCACCAGGAATTTCGCGGCCGTTTTTTTAAAACGGCCCACTCTAAGCTCCCGGCAATAATAGGCGCACTGCCGATGGCAATCACTGTCCCGACCGCAATCCCTGTTTCTTTTACGGCGGTGAAAAAAAGCGGCTGATAACAGGCCATACAAATCGCTGCTAAAATCACGGGGGGCCATGACCAATTTTCCACGTGAAGCTCACGGCTGATCCAGACCACAAGAAGCATGGCGCTTCCTCCTATCAATAATCTAACCGCTCCAAATGCCAGCGGAGTGGCGCTTTCTGGAGCCAGCGCCTGAACGGTGCCGGTTGTTCCCCAGAAAAAAGCCGCGACCAGCACAAACAAGCTGTAAACATTACCTTTCATTTGCCTCTCCCCTTTGTATGCAGATGCTGCTGTTATTTTATCGCTTTTTTTGCTGTAATTGTTTTCTGTTTATAAGAAAGATTTATCTATAGACAAGATGATAGCGAAAAAAAAGCATGCCAGCCTATCGGCTGACATGCAAGTGACGTTCATCCAAACACCTTTTCATTCCGTTCTGTCATCCGGACAAGGTTTTTCTCAAATTCCAATTCCTCGTCAATGGACAGTCCGGCTGAGTAGAGGTGAGTGCTTAACGCTTTTAATTCCGTAAGCAAAGCGAGCATTAAATCCTGTACGGAGATATCGGTATGCAGAAGCTCACTTAACGATGCCATGGTTTCCGGATGTATATCCGGGTAGATGCCTTTTTTGTCGTTCTGTTTATCCTTCAGGGCGGCTTGATAGAATCGTCTGATCAGATCCGCCCTCTCACTGCCGCTTTTATCTGCACAGAGATAAATTTGAACGGCTGCCCCGCCGCGAAGACGTCGTTGAGAAATGCCGGCGAACTTTTTGCCGTCAATGCTGAGATCATAGCTGCCTGGACAATAGGAGCCCTCAATTTCATAGGCTTCAATCTCTGCACCATACGGCTTGAGCATCCGTTTCATCAGTTCAACCATTGCTTCGTATCCTCTGTCTATATCGATGCCCTTCTTTTGGTCCTCGAATATGAGAGAAATATTTAAAACGCCTTCATCCAAAACAACAGCCAGACCGCCGGAATTGCGTACGATGACGCGGTATCCCTCATTTTCCAGCAGGGCAATGCCGTCCTGCAAAAACGGGAGGCGCGTATCCTGAATACCGAGGACAATCGTGTCGTGGTGCACCCAAGAGCGTGCTGTCGCCGGCGACACGCCCTTTCCTACAGACGCGCACAGCGTATCATCCATAGCGAAGGATTGCTTCGCATCAAATAAAGGGCCGAGACTGGATTGGTCAATGACTCTCCATGTCGGCTGCATCAGTAAATCAATCGGTTGGTTTGCCATCTATGTAAAACCCTTTCATGTTAGGCTTATGAACGAAACCTATTATATCATTTGAGCCGTGATGATTGAAAATTGCTTTTCAGCATCGTAATGAAAATTTCTTTATTTTTTGTATTCTCCATGAGAGGAGAATGAATATAAGACAGCTTGCGCTTTAATGTGAAATCTTTAATGTGGAGAATTGAAATGTCGCGGTGAATCAAATCCTTATGCAGCACGCTTCTTGATAAGACCGATAAACCCATGCCGCTGATTACCGCTTCTTTTACACCTTGATTGCTGCTGATGGTGAACATCGACTTTGGCCGCAGTCCGTTCGAGCTCAGCACATGATCGAGATATTCCCTTGTGCCGGAGCCTTTCTCCCTTGTCACCCACGCTTCATTTTGCAAATCGCTGATTGAAATATCTCTTTTTCCGGCAAGCGGATGCTGGTTCGGTGCTGCGATGCACATTTCATCCTCCATGAACGGTTCAATGTCCAGTTCGTTCTCGTCGGTATGCCCTTCAATCAGCCCGATATCAGCCTGAAGCATTCGGACACGTTCGCTTACTTCTTTTGTATTGCCAATCATGACGTCCAGATTCAGCTCAGGATACAGCTTTTGCAGCTGGGCGAGGAGCGGCGGAAGAATATACTCTCCGATTGTAAAGCTGGCGGCTATTTTCAATTCACCTTTTACATAATGATGATGCGCGTAAATTTCAGCCTTGGCCTGCTCGTAGAGAAATACCATTTGCTTTGCCCTTTGATACAGAATGTCCCCTGTCGGTGTTGTCGTAAAATGCTTCGGCGACCGATTCAGCAGAGCTGTTTGAAATTCTTTTTCAAGATTTTTGATATGCAGACTGACGCTGGGCTGGGAAATCATCAGCTTTTCTGCTGCTTTTGTGAAGTTTTTTTCTTCCACCACCGCGATAAAGGTTTTCAGCACGTCGTAATACAAAGGCCCCACCCCTGTCATGAATAAGATTTATGATGATGATCAGTTTTCTTTATTTTACTCATATCATCTGCCCTGGTAAAGAAGGCGCAAAAAAAGCAGCCCTCTGCGAGAGAGCTGCTATCGCTTTCCTTACAGTGCTTGTGCCGCTGTAATTAATGCGAGATTGTAAACATCTTCAGCGTTACAACCTCTTGAAAGATCGTTAACAGGCATATTTAAGCCTTGCAGGATTGGTCCTACAGCTTCAAAGTTGCCTAAACGCTGAGCAATTTTGTAGCCGATGTTTCCTGCTTCCAAGCTTGGGAATACGAATACGTTCGCGTCTCCTTTGATCTCGGAGTCCGGCGCTTTTTTCTCAGCTACAGATGGAACGAATGCAGCATCAAATTGGAATTCGCCGTCAAGCGTTAATTCAGGCGCTTTTTCTTTCGCGATTTTCACAGCATCCGCTACTTTTTCTGTTTCATCAGATTTTGCTGAGCCTTTTGTAGAGAAGCTGAGCATTGCTACGCGAGGATCAATGTCGAACATTTTTGCCGTATTGGCGCTTTCGATCGCGATTTCCGCAAGATCTTGGCTGTCAGGCGCAATGTTGATCGCGCAATCCGCGAATACGTACTGCTCATCGCCGCGTGCCATGATGAAGACGCCGGAAGTCTTTTTCACGCCTTCTTTTGTTTTGATGATTTGAAGAGCCGGACGGACAGTGTCGGCAGTTGAATGAGCCGCTCCGCTCACAAGACCGGCAGCCAGGCCTTTGTACACAAGCATTGTGCCGAAGTAGTTCTCGTCTAAGAGCGCTTTTCGAGCCTGTTCTTCTGTTGCTTTGCCTTTACGGCGTTCCACGAATGCCTGTACAAGATCTTCCATGCCTTCATATGTATGAGGATCATAAATATCAACGCCGTCAAGCGTCAAATTCAGTTCTTTTGCTTTTGCTTGGATCTCATTTTCATTGCCGATCACAATCGGATTCAGCACTTTATTGTCTGCAAGCTTGCTGACCGCAACTAAAATACGTTCGTCCAAGCCTTCAGGAAATACAATTTTAACGCCTTTTCCAGCTACTTTTTCTTGCACTGTTGAAAATAAATCTGCCACAATAAAACCTCCTCAAAAAGTTACAAAAACGCTTTCTTTTACTAGCATACTCTTCTTCCAGTGAAATTCAAACAGCCAACTTTTATTATAGCGCTTTCATCAAAAAATCTTATTTTTCTAACTAATTTAAGCAACTGATGCTTTCCTTATATGTTCTCTTATTTTTGAGGAGATATACGAATCGGATGTTCAAGGTTTCTCCACAGTAGAATCGGATAAACTATGATATAGTGAAGGCAATAACGAAAAGATAATAGGAGTGAAGATAAATGAGTGAACAGCAAATGACAAATGAAGCGGCAAAAACGCTGGACGGCTGGTATGCGCTTCATGATTTCCGCACAATGGACTGGACTTCCTGGAAGCTCCTGACCAGTGATGAGCGCCAGTCTATCATTCATGAATTTACAGGATTGCTTGAAAAATGGGGAGTCGCCCAAAAAGAAGGGAAAGGCTCGCAAACCCTTTACAGCATCGTCGGCCAAAAAGCTGATTTTATGCTGATGATTCTTCGCCCTACAATGGAAGAATTAAATGAAATTGAGCTCGAATTCAACAAATCAAGACTTGCTGAGTTCACCATTCCGGCTTACTCCTACGTGTCAGTTGTTGAACTGAGCAACTATTTGGCGAGCGGCGACGGCGACCCGTATGAAAATCCGCATGTACGTGCGCGCCTTTACCCTGAACTGCCGGAATCAAAATATGTATGCTTCTATCCAATGGATAAAAGAAGATCCGGCAATGACAACTGGTACATGCTTTCTATGGAAGAACGAAGAAACTTGATGAGAAGCCACGGCTTAATCGGACGCAGCTATGCTGGCAAAGTGAAACAGATCATCACAGGTTCAGTCGGCTTTGATGATTACGAATGGGGCGTTACGCTGTTCAGTGATGATGTTCTTCAATTCAAAAAGCTTGTATACGAAATGCGTTTTGACGAAGTCAGCGCGCGTTACGGCGAATTTGGCTCGTTTTTTGTGGGCAACCGCCTTTCGCTTGATACACTTCCTCAATTCCTATATGTATAATATCTCCTCCCGCCGCAAACGGCGGGAGTTTTTCAATTCCTCTTTATCAGAATTTAAATAAAATTTGCTATTCTCTCTGTTTTTTCTTACGATGGAGATAATAATCCAATTTTTTCAAAGGGGTGCAGTTATTTGTCAAAACGAACCGCATTTATTATGGGAGCCAGTCAAGGGATCGGAAAAGCAATCGCTCTGAAGCTAGCAGACCACCATTTTTCCATCGTCATTAATTCGCGAAACTTGGACAATATTGAATCAGTCAAAGAAGACATATTGGCCAAGCATCCTGAAGCGAGCATCATTGTCCTTGCGGGTGATATGTCTGACCAACAAACGAGAGCCGACGTTTTTCAAAACATCGAATCTCAATGCGGACGCCTTGATGTTCTGATTAATAATATTCCGGGCGGCGCGCCTGACACATTTGATAACTGCAATATAGAGGATATGACGGCCACGTTCACACAAAAGACCGTTGCCTACATTGACGCTATCAAGCGTGCTGCCTCACTGATGAAACAAAACGAGTTTGGCAGAATCATCAACATTGTCGGAAATCTGTGGAAAGAACCCGGCGCCAATATGTTTACAAACAGTATGATGAATGCCGCTTTAATTAACGCCAGTAAAAATATTTCCATTCAGCTTGCTCCTCACAACATTACTGTCAACTGCCTGAATCCTGGTTTTATCGCGACAGACCGTTATCATCAATTTGTAGAGAATGTGATGAAAAAGAACAGCATGTCCAAACAAGAAGCAGAAAAACAGATTGCTTCCGGGATTCCGATGAAACGGGTCGGATCAGCCGAAGAAACCGCAGCGCTCGCCGCGTTTCTCGCCTCTGAGGAGGCCTCCTATATCACAGGACAGCAAATTTCCGCTGACGGCGGCAGCATGAAAAGCATATAAAAAAATCCCGCTTTTTAGCGGGAGACTTCTTGTAATGAGGAAAACGGCAGGTTCAGCTTTTGAATCCGCATGACAAATTCACGCAGATCCTCCTGCTTCGATACCATTGATATTCTGACATGCCGTTTTCCGTTGCTGCCGAAAATCTCTCCCGGTGTTACGACAACATGGGCCTGCTCCAGCAGGTGGTCAGCGAATTGGTGAGAAGACTCAAACATTTTTGGAATTTCAGCCCATACATAAAATGTTCCTCTTGGTTTTTCTATCTTCCAGCCCAGTTCTTTTTCACATAGCTCCGTAAAAAAGTCAATCCGTTCCGCATAGATGCGTTTCAAGCGATCTGTTTGGTCCTGATCTCCTGATAACGCCGCACTGGCCGCCTGCTGCAGACCGCCAAACATGCCGACAAAGACGTGATCCTGAAATTCATTGACCGCTTGTATAATCTTTTCATTCCCCACGGCAAACGCCATTCTCCAGCCGGCCATGTTAAATGTTTTTGAAAATGAATAAAGCTCTGCGCCCACAGTTCTTGCATCCTCCGCCTGCAGGAAGCTGGCCGGTTTTTTATCAAACTCAAATGCGCCGTACGCAAAGTCATGAATCAGATGAATCTGGTGCTCTTTTGCAAATGCGGCCGCTTTTGCATAAAAAGCCGCATCCGCCACAGCTCCCGTCGGGTTATTCGGATAGTTCAAAAACATCAGTTTCGCTTTTTGTAACACAGCGGGATCTATTTTCTCAAACTCAGGCAGATAGCCGTTTTCTGCGTGCAGCGGCATTTCGTGCAGCTCTGCTCTTGCCATTGTAATACCCGAAAGATATTCAGGATAGCCTGGGTTCGGGACCAGAGCGATATCTCCCGGATTGAGCAGGCACTGTGTTAAAACATACAAGCCTGCTTTTCCTCCGCCGAAGAGCGCCACTTCTGTTTCAGGATTGATTGTCACTCCGTATTCTCTTTTATAGAAAGCGGCAATCGCTTCCTTTAGGAAGGGATAACCTCTGAATGGCCCGTACCCGTGAAAAGAAGGGTTCACAGCCGCCTCCTGCAATGCCTGCACGATATGCGGCGGAGTAGGAAGGTCAGGGTTCCCCTGTCCGAGATTAATGACTTGCGCCCCCGTTTTTTCCATTTCTTTTACCTTTTGAAAAACGAGAGAAAATTCTTGCCTTGGAAGTGTCTTGATGACGTCGGACGGTGTTATTTCCATCTGAAAGACTCCTTATAAGTGAATTTGCTCAGTTTTTTTATCCCGTTCCAAAAAAGATTTGTTCACCAGTTTCGTATGCAAAAACAAACCGCTTACCATGATGACAATCAGCCCCATGATGACAGGAGCCTCTAACACGTTGATAAGCATGGAACCAACCGAAATGCACAAGCCAATGGACGCTTCAGCCACCGAAAAAATACGCCCTTGAATCTGGTTCGCCGCGTTTTCCTGAACTTTAACCTTTGCAAGCACTTCTCCATATTCCATGGCGATGAAAAAGAGGATGGCGCTAATGACAGATACAGCGAAAATGGGCGTGAATAAAAACAGTGCCAGTGAGACGATTGATAAAATGGTAAAGTACATCAAGCCTTTATTGTTGTTAAAGCCCCATTTGCTGACAAGCGCCGCTCCGATGAAACCGCCGAAGCCGATGCAGAAGGTAAGGATAAAGTTGCCGATCTCCCCGTCACCCAAAAAGCGGCTGACAATCGGAAAATAGCTGTACACGATCCCCCAGAGCATCGCCATCGTAATCATTGTAAACATGGCGTTTAACACGAATGAATTGGTTTTGATTTCCTTCAGCCCTTCTTTAAAAGACTGAAAGGCCTCTTTTACATTTTCAGACTGAATCGGGACAAATTGCAGCTTAATTCGCCTGATAAAAAATGCCGAAACCAGGTATGTCACACCGTTAAAGGCAACAGCCATCTCTACAGACCCGGCTAACAGGAATAACCCTCCGGCGGCCGCGCCGACAATGATCGAAATGGTCGTGGCTTTAGCGAATAAGGTATTGATCGTTTTAATGTCTGATTCCAATGAAGACATGACCGCGAGACGCGCCGGATTAAAAAACACGCCGCTCCCGTAAGAGACAAACAGCAGAGCAAGAAAAATCAGCGGATACTCGCCTTTTGGGAGAAAGGTGAGCCCCAAAAAGATGACGCCCCTGATGACATCTGTCCACAGCATAATTTTAATTCTGTCCAATCGGTCAACGAGCACCCCCAAAAATGGCTGAAACACCATCGGAATGCTTCTGACCGCGATGACTCCCGACGTCACCCAATAATCGTGATAATATGTAGACAAAATGAGCAGGGCCGGGAGAACACAATAGTCTCCCATAAACGAAAGCGCCTGCCCGTAAAGCAAGTATTTAGAATTTGGCTTTAACTGTTTCATACCGGCAGCACATACTTCGCAGTCAGCTTCGCATGCTGCTGGATTTGTTTAATGGAATCGGCTACATCCTGTGAATTGCTGCCTTTCAGTTCAAATGAGGCAATGGAATTGAAGGCTTCAAACAGGCTCAAATCAACAGACGTACCTGGTGCCGCAGCCGAGAAAGAAACAAGTTCCGTATCTCCCTTCAGCAGCCCGTCCGGAATGTTGATGGATTCAATGATCATATCCTCCGCCGCTTCAGGAAGCTGCCCGTTTTGTTTGAAATGCTCCGGGTACAAATGACAGTCGGCAATATAGCAAGGCTCTTGTTCCAGCAATCCATCCGGAAGATCGGCGTCTTTTCCGAAACAGAGAACATCTAACAATAATTGCGCCATGTCGACGCCGAAGACCTTTTTAATATTCGGAATCATATTCCATCCGGCAAATCTGGCCGCAGACTCTATTAAACCGGCTTCTCTATTTTTCATTAACTTGATTTCTGTATGTGTCGCACAGTTTTCCAGGCCAAGCCCTTCATTTGCCTTTCTGGCCGCTTCAATAACGATCTTTTTCGCTTCATCATCCAAGATGGACGGCGTAATATGCGATGTTTCCGTAAATCCGATTTGCGGTGTTTTGTCATGAATCGCGACTGGAACATATTCTCCGTCTGCCATGATCCCTTCTATGCTGATATAGTCGGAGTATCCCTCGGTTTGATACCAGTCCGGGTATTCTCCCTGTAAAAACTCCTCCGCAATAAATGGGGCTTCAAACGTAACCGCCTTTGGCACATTAATGGATTTCAGATAGTCATTGACTCGGTTAAACTCAGCTTCTGCTGTTTTGGTGTCCGTAATCAGCGTCACGCCGATTGAACTCGCCAAATAAGTCGGTTTTAAGATGAGCGGTGTACCGATCTCTTTCAGCGCGGCGCGGAAATCTTCAAGGGTTGTGACCCGTTTGTTTTTGATTGTTTTGACCCCGGCTTTATTAAACGCTGCCCTCATTTTATTTTTATCTCTGGCATTTTCGGCAGCTTGTACACCAGCTCCTCTTAAGCCGAGTCGTTCACAGGCTTTCGCCATCGGAGCAATGAATAATTCATTGTTTGTTGTGATGGCTTCCGCTCCAAACATTTCGGCAACCTTGACGATTTGCTCGACTACCTCTTCTTCGGGTTTGTCATGGTCCTCATGCGCCCAGTAAATGGAATCGGGATGCTCAAAATCTGCGATGCTCTGAAAATAATCTTTATCCTTTATGACCGCGACCGAGTATTTTTCAATAAGCGCCGCATGGGAAGCTGTAATGGCAAATGGCCTTGGAATAAAGCTGACCAGGTTATATTTTTCAGCAGCGCTTTGATAAAACATGTGCGGCGGGCAGCCTCCTAGATCAGCGATAACCAAAACTGTTTTTCTCTCCATATGTAAAACACTCCTTCTCTCTCTATTGTGCGGTATATCCTCCGTCTGCGGTGATGGCGCTTCCGGTCATATAGCTTGATAAATCAGAGGCTAAAAACAGCATCACGTTTGCTATTTCTTCAGGTTTTCCGAGTTTTAGCATCGGATTCACCTTCGCCTTTTCTTTCTTGATTTCTTCAAGTGTGCCTTCATTATTTTCAATAAAGGATTTCTCATTTAACGGCGTATCGATAATTCCCGGACATACACAGTTAACGCGGATTTGATGTTTGGCGTAATCAACAGCCATTGACCTTGTCAGCTGCAACACGCCGCCTTTGCTAGCGTTATATGCCGGGATATCAGGCCATGCCACGACTCCGCCGACAGAGCACGTATTAATGATATTGCCCTTGCCGGCAGCCAGCATATGCTTGAGTGCGTGCTTGCTCATTAAAAACATGCCCGTCAGATTGACTTGGAGCACCTTATTCCAATCGCTCAGCTCCATCTCATGAATAGGCGCGACGATTTCGATTCCCGCATTATTAATTAAAATGTCTAATCCTCCGAATGTATCGATTGCCGATTGAACAGCGTGCTGGCAGGCCGCTTCGTCCGTGATGTCTGTTTGCACAAAGTGCAGCCGGTCATGATTTTCTTGCCGGACCATCGCTTCTCCCTGTGCTGCATCAATATCCGCCACAATCACATTTGCCTGCTGGTTCAAAAAAGCTTGAACCGCGGCATAGCCGATGCCTGATGCACCTCCTGTTATGAGGACGGTTTTATTGATGAGGTTCATTATGATTCATCCGCCTTTACCTTTTTCGTCTTTGATCTGTTATAGCGCGGCGGAAAGAAGATGTTAATGGATTGAGATTCTTTTTCAGAACGGTTGATGGCGCCATGGTCTTCACGAGGTTCGCAGAAATAGGCAGTGCCGAATGTCATATCCACTGTGCAGCCTTCAACGGTCATATCATATCCGCCGCCGATGCAGATGCCGATTTGTTCATTGCGATGTTTATGGAAAGGCATTTCGCCGCCGTTTCCAGGAATCTTGGCCAGCATAATTTCTACCCAATCCTCAACAAAGAACGTGACTTCCATTCCGGGCATTAAATCTCTTGTTTTAAAAATATTCAAAAAATAATCTTCAGGACTTGTATATGTTTCATCAGCTTTATACCGTTTAATATCAATGGCAATGACTTCTTGGTCTGTTTCATTTCTTGCTCCATGAGGCACATGCGGCGGCGCGATATATGCCGATTCCAAGGCTGTCATTTTTTTTGTGACATCTCCGACAGTCATGGATAGCTCGCCTGAAACGACCATGCCGATTTGGACTTCCTGATGCTGATGCGGTTCAACATTAGTATGCGGCGGAACGTAAGACATTAGCACTTCAGTATCGCCGCGGACGGTGGAATACTGTCTCACTCCGTTCTCCCACTCTATTAATTTTGGTGTCGGGAAATAAATCTCCTTCAAATCTTGTTCAGTTTTCATACTCAACGTCTCCTTTTCCGAATAATGACCAGCTCATAGGAATGCTTTTAAAGGTCTTAACAAATTTGAGCCCGTATTTTTGCCTTGCCAGTTCATTGGTTAAAGCAATGTCTGAAAGACCTTCTTTTACTTTTTTTGCTGCGGCGCTAGTTGAATTGACCAGCTCAAACTTAACGTCTTTGCGGGTAAAATATTTTATTAAATTGATAGGTGATGGATGTGAAACAATAACAGATGTGTCAAGCATGTCGTCGCTGAATGTGAAATCAGGACGGACTGCCAGGCCGTACATCGGTGTATCGCACCTGAAGATTTGCAAAAGCTGCAAATCCGGCCTCATGTAGAAATGCTTAATGCCGTCGTAAGCATGTGGAACGATGGTATATTCCAGCGGGCTTTGAAGAGTCCTTTCGATGCATGATTCAAATGTATCATGCAAAGATAATTTACTGTTTAGCCCCTGGAGAAGAGTAAAATTGGAGATGAAATGTTTTGCTGCGTACTCACTGCTTGTCCCTTCTGGGCCGAGCGTGTTGACTGTAATCAGTTTTGATATTGAATAAGCTTTGTTTTTTGTCTGAATGCTATTATCCAATATAATCATGAGCACCAACCAATCTTTTAAATTTTAAGTAAATTTTATCCAGCGGAGATAAGACTGTCAACATTATTTGGAAATATTGATAAATATCCCTATACAAACGAAAAAACCCTAAAAATAGGGTTTTATACATCGCTTATTTATAGGAATTTAGAAGCTTTGTTTATTGATATAATGAATGATCCGCTTTCTGATCATGAATGCCGTACTTTCTGTAGGCAAAAATACTGAGTCCCAATCCCAGTACTGTAATGCCTGCACATATGAACCCGACAGCTGTATAACCATATTCCACGTATACCGGTCCCATCAAAGCAGAACCCAACGTCACGGCAAGATTCGAGGCGAGGCTGTAAAACGCCATAATTTTCCCGCGATGACGCTCTGAGCAATCACTCAAAATGGTGCTGAGCAGTGTCACCGTCAAGCTCTGCATTAATCCCCAGATAAATAGACTGATGATGAGCAGAGGCATTGATGCAGGCGCATACGCGATACAAGCCAGCAGAACGCTGATGACCGCCAGCGCAATGACCAGAGAGCGCATTTTTCCAATACGGTCGGCAATCTTACCAGTAATGACGCTCATGGAAAATCCGATGCCATAAATCATGATAAATAAGCCGGCAGCCGTATTGCCTCCAGCAAAAACGTCCTGAAGGTAAGAGCCTAAAAACGAATACATACCGTAAAAGCCAATCATATTGCAAAAGGTGATTATGATATAAACGGGAACACGCGGCACTTTAAGCGCGTCTCGAAATGTCCCCGCCGGCTCCTCTTTTTCCTCCAGGCTGTTGTTTTTATTATCGTTATGGCGGCGCATTTCAAATAGGATGAGCAAAACAACAAGCGCACCCATCAAGGCGAAAATCCAGAACGTCCATCTCCAATGTAAGACGCCGCCTATAAATGATCCGATCGGCACACCGAAAATCAGTGCAAGCGACCAGCTTGATACGATCAGTCCCATCACTTTGCCTCGATATGTATACGGGACACGATCCCCGACAACTGCGTAAGCGGTTGGGACAAATGCACCTGCTGCCAATCCTGAAAGCGCCCGGCCTAAAAAGAAGAAAAAGATATTTTGCGCCAAAGCGCATATCACGGTTCCTATAATAAAGATCACAAGTCCCAACATTAAACTCAGTTCTCTCGAGTATTTATCCCCTAAAGGAACCAGCAGCGGGGCACCGATAAAAATCATAATCCCATATATACTGATAGATAGCGCAAGCACGCTGACATCTGAGTTGAAGGCATCTGCTAAATCAGGCAGCAGCGGTGAAATGACAAGCTCTTCAGATCCAGCCGCAAATACGCCCATTGTTAAAGCCAACGCAAGAAATAGCGGAAAATGATGTTTTGATTTGCTGTGATTGTTTTGTTTACTCTTCATTCTCCCTTAACACCTCTTCCGGAATCTTTTAAATATAAAGTTGAATTATAGTTTAGCATCCTTTATTTACAATTTACAATTCGAACGAAAATGAATTTCTTTTTATTATTTACATTCGAATATGAATAAGAGATTTATTGTTTCAATTTTAAAATAAAATCAAAACATATCCTGGGATATGCTATAGTAATAGGATCATTTGTTAAGGTGGGTCATGTGATGAATCAAGGTTATTCAACAGCCGCGCGTTTCAGGCTCGGCATGGTATTCATTCTCGGCACGCTGGCGTCATTCGGGCCGCTGTCTCTTGATATGTATTTGCCTGCTCTTCCCCAAGTCGCTGCCGACCTGCATACGACCGCGTCACTCGCACAGCTGAGCTTAACGTTCTGTCTGCTCGGGCTTGCGCTCGGACAGATTATCGTCGGACCGCTTAGTGATATGAATGGGCGCCGGAAACCGCTGATCATATCAATGGTGCTTTATACACTCTCTTCCTTATTATGCGCGTTTAGCCCTTCTGTCGCGTTTTTAATTATCATGAGGTTTATCCAGGGCTTTACCGGAGCGGCGGGGATTGTCATCGCCCGCGCCACTGCCCGCGATATGTACTCAGGCAAAGACCTGACCGCTTTTTTCTCATTGTTAATGCTCGTAAACGGAGCAGCGCCAATTTTAGCCCCGATTACGGGAGGATTCATCCTTCAATTTACTGACTGGTCAACCGTGTTTATCGTGCTGGCCGGGATCGGGTGTCTTATTTTTGTCGCGGTTCTTACCGCATTGCCTGAATCACTGCCTCCTGAAAAACGGACAAAGGGCGGACTCCGGGAGACGCTGACCACATTTCGGCACTTGCTTGCTGACCGGGTGTTTATGGGTTTTGCTTTCAGCCAGGCCTTTATCATGACCGGCATGTTTGCTTATATTTCCGGTTCGCCATTTGTCCTGCAAAACATATACGGTGTGTCGGCCCAGATGTTCAGCATGCTGTTTGCCATCAACGGGGCGGGCATTATTGCGGCTACACAGATGACAGGGCGACTGGCCAAAAATGTTGATGAGCGCAAGCTGTTCATCTCTGGTCTATTGATCTCCATCATTGGAAGCGCCGCACTTCTTTTGTCGCTCACTTTTGACCTCGGGCTGTTCGCTGTCTGCGCATCTTTATTTATTATCGTCTCCAGTGTCGGTATCGTCACAACGACAGGTTTTACGCTAGCGATGCAAAAGCAGGAAAAAGGGGCGGGCAGCGCCGCGGCGCTCCTTGGGCTTCTGCCCTTTATCGGAGGGGCCATTGCCGCTCCGCTCGTCGGTGTTGCCGGGGAAGAAAGCGCGTGGCCGATGGCGCTGAGTATATCTGGCTTTGATGTGCTCGCGATATTGTCCTATGTGTTTCTTGTCAGACGTAACGCATAAAAAGCTCTCCGGCCTCCCGGAGAGCTTTTTCTATTGCGCTTCTGTTTGCTCTTTTTTCAGCGGTTCTTTTTGTAAGCGTTTCTTGATGCTCAGATGATAGTACGCATAGCAGAAAATAATGAGTGGTACACCGCAGTACAAGCCGATTCTTTGATCTGGGATGAAAATAAGGCTTATCAATATGCATCCGTATAATACAAATCCAAGAATCGGCACCAACGGATAAAGAGGTGTTCTGAATTCCAGGTCGTTCACGTTCCCGCCTTCAGCGAGGAACCGCCTGCGAAAGAAAAATTGCGAGGCGCAAATGGACATCCACGCGACAACTGTCACCATGCCTGAGATAGATATACACCATAAATACACGGTTTCTGCAGCCATGACACTAGTCAGCAGCGAACAGCCGGAAATCCCAATCGTAATCATCAGGGCATTAATCGGCACCCCTTTTTTGGTCAGTCTGGTTAAAAGAGCCGGGCCCATTTTGTTTGTTGAAAGCGACCACATCATGCGCGAGGCTGCATATAAACCAGAATTGGCAACAGATAAAATCGCCGTTAATATGACAAAGTTCATCATATCAGCCGCAAACGGGATGCCGATTTGATCAAGCACCGCTACAAACGGACTTTCAATCACCCCCGCTGTTTCGTACGGAAGAATGGCGACCAAGACGAACATGGCCAGCACAAAGAAAAACAGCGTTCGCCAGATGACATTTCGAATGGACTTCGGCAGTGTCTTTTCCGGACTTTCACTCTCCCCTGCCGCAATTCCGACCAGCTCCGTCCCCTGAAATGAGAAATTGACCATAACCAGCGTAAACATAACAGCCAGCACACCATTTGGAAACAGTCCTTTATCGGTCATGAAATGAGATAGAAAAGGCGTTTCCTGGCCGCCTTTAAAATCAATCAAGCCAAACACAGCGCACCCGCCGATCACGATAAATAATATGATCGCTGTCACTTTGATGCTCGAAAACCAAAATTCCATTTCCGCAAAGCTTCTGACTGACAGCACATTAATTAAAAAGATGATGATACCGAAAACGAGGCACCATATCCAGATTGGCACGGAGGGCAGCCATCTTTGCATCAAAATGCCCGCTGACGTTAGCTCCAAGCCGACTGTATTCGCCCAGCTGAACCAATACAGCCAGCCGATCATAAAACCTGTCGACGGCCCCAAAAACTTTGCAGCATAAGCTTGAAACGATCCGGCGACCGGCATGGCAACAGCCAGCTCCCCTAAACAAAGCATGACTAGATACATTAAAAACCCGCCAATCATATAGGCAACAATCGCTCCGAGCGGCCCCGCCTGGCTGATCGTAAAGCCGGAACCTAAAAACAGCCCGGTGCCGATGACGCCGCCCAAGGCAATCATAAACAAATGCCGGCTTTTCATACTGCGCTGCAATTCATTTTTATGATCCTGCATCATCCTTCTCCCTTCGGCTCTTTTGTGCTGATATTCATCCGATAGCTTTGCAAAAGGTGAACAGTGGTCTGCTGTATCAGATCAGGCAATATATGAAATGTGTACGGCTTGTATACTCTTTCAGTCCATTTATGTCCATCTTTGCCGTATACCCCCATGTTAATGGAAGGAATGTTCAGTTTCCGTATGTCTTTGAACGGAATGGTTCCAATCATCTCCCACCCCGGGAAGTTTCTGATAAAGGAATCAATTTCGTCATCGGTTTCGTGCAGCGACAAAAAGCTGCCGTCTGCCAAGTAAGGGAAAAACTTTTTGAAAACAAAGGTTTCACCTGTCGTTTTGGCGGTTTTGTCCACCGCTTCTTTGATCACATGCTGCAATAGCTGGTCTCTTGTGCTTTCTTCTTTTAAATAGTTATGCGGTAAATAAGGAGGAGCATAAAACAGAATGACTTTTGCGCCCTGATCGGGATCAAGTTTTTGGAGTTCTTCAATTGCATTAAAACATCTCATGCGCAGTTCAAGATGCTCATTGGCTTTGAATGCTTGCTCTATACACTGCTCAGGATCGATACCGCGGCTTCTTAGCTTTTCCATGTACTGATCCAGACTGAAGACTTGAATATCCCAAGACAAATGTCTCTTTGGAAGATTTGTTCGCTTTAGATATTCTTCATAATAATCAGATAATTTTTGTTTTGTGATCCGGCACGCCTCCTCAGCGACTTGGGTAAGCTGGTCCATGACTTCCTTTGCTGTTTTTTCATATATAAAATAATTAAAATACAAATAGCTGCTGACGGCGGTTTGGACGTTATAGGATTCCTTGTTATCACGCTGGTACAAGCAGGATGGGGGCAGAACCAATTCGCCTTCAATCTTTTCTGCTAAATGAATATTGTTGTGGATGTGGCTTGTGATTTCAGAAGAAATGAGATTTGGATCGATGCCAGCAAGCGTATCTCCGACATGCACTTCCCGGCCTGATATATAAAAGCAAGGCAGCAGCTTTCCCGCGGCTCCGGTGTAAATATATCTTGTTGAATCACCATCGTATAGCGGCGTAATGAAATCGGTATTAATAGCAGCCAGATACTGAATCTGTTTCTCCTTTTTTAATCGGTTCAGCTCAGAAATACTGGCGAGAATACCGGCATGCTGACTTTCTTCATCCGGATTTGCCATAAATAATAGATTTCCCGGCAATGCTTCGCGGTTCTCTGAAAAGTGCAGGAGATTGGACAAATGCACCGCGATGCCGCTTTGCATGTCGACAGAGCCTCTGCCGAACATCCACTCACCCGACTTGGCGTCCCGCTGAACGTCTTCATCAAAAGCATAGCTGGAGAAATACTCAGCCAATTTTTCAGAATCAAAAGCGATATCCTTTAGCGGTCCAAAATCTTCAATTCCCACTGTATCCAAGTGGGCGTGATAAATGACGGTATTTCGGCTTTCCCCGCTGCCTTTCACAAACGCAAACATATTTTTCCGGTTGTACGGGTCGTTAGGTATAGCCTGCTCCCATACATGGCAAGGATGTTCCTGAAAATAAGGATAGCTCATGATGACTTCTTTGATAAAATCAGCTTTCGTCCCTTCCCCGATGGTGCCATTCACACTGCTGAGGCTGACCAGAGACTTTGTCAGTGCCTCGATCCGTTCAGCCGGCATCATGTGACTGATTTTTGTATAGAGCATACATCATCCCCCTCATCCCAAAATGTAAATAGTGCGATCTAAACACAATCGCACTATTTCCGTTTTCTCAATTAATACGCTTCGGATGTTGTTTTCGCCTGCATATGAAGAATTAAATAATCCGGACCTCCTGCTTTTGAGTCTGTTCCAGACATATTAAATCCGCCGAATGGCTGATAGCCGACAATAGCTCCGGTACAGCCTCTGTTAAAGTATAAGTTTCCGACATGAAAATCCTCGCGAGCCCGCTCAATGTGCGCACGGTTTTTTGTCAGCAGAGCGCCTGTCAGTCCGTATTCTGTGTTATTTGCAATCTCAAGCATGTGGTCAAAATCACGCGCTTTGCAGATGGCAGCAACAGGCCCGAAGATTTCTTCCTGCATGAGGCGTGCATGTTCATCAACATCTGCAAAGATCGTCGGCTGAATAAAGTAGCCTTTTGAATCATCACCTTCTCCGCCGGTCAAAAGCTTGCCTTCAGACTTGCCGATTTCAATATAGCGCATGACCTTATTATAGGATGCTTCATGAATGACAGGTCCCATATACGTATCAGGATCTTCCGGACTTCCGACTGTCAGCGTTTTGGTCAGCGCAACTGCTTTTTCTACGACTTCATCATAGACATCCTGATGAATCACTGCACGGGAGCCCGCTGAACATTTTTGCCCTGAGTACCCGAATGCGGAGTAAACGATAGAAGAGGCAGCAAGATCCAAATCAGCATCTTTGTCGACAAGCACTGTATCTTTCCCGCCCATTTCAGCAATCACGCGTTTCAGCCATTTTTGGCCCGGCTGCACTTTTGCGGCACGCTCATAAATTCGGCAGCCGACAGCACGGGAGCCTGTAAATGATACAAATCTTGTTTTAGGGTGTTCAACTAAGAAATCACCAATTTCGGCTCCATCTCCCGGAATGTAATTGAGAACGCCGTTTGGCAAACCCGCTTCCTCCATCACCTCGACAAATTTAGCAGCCACGACTGGCGCAGCATCTGCCGGCTTCAGCAGAATTGTATTCCCCGTGACAATCGCAGCCGCAGCCGTTCCTGCCATAATGGCGAGCGGGAAATTAAATGGCGAAATGACAATGCCGACGCCAAGCGCTTCATAATGATATTGATTATGCTCGCCTGCCCGGCTCTTTACCGGAGCCCCGTCCTTCAGCTTTACGATTTGGCGCGCGTAGTATTCCAAAAAATCTATTGCTTCCGCTGTGTCAGCATCTGCTTCCTTCCAAGGTTTTCCCGCTTCCTTTACGAGATAGCTTGAAAATTCATGCTTTCTTCCGCGTAAAATAGCCGCAGCTTTAAAAAGGATATTCGCGCGATGCTCCGGTCTTTGTTTTTTCCACGATTCAAATGCCTGTAACGCCGATTGCATCGCTTTTTCAGCAAGCTCTTGATTAGCCGTTGAGGCGTAGCCGATCACTTCTTCCTTATTGGCCGGATTAATCGAAACAATTTTGCGATCCGTTTCGATCTTTTCTCCATTAATGACAAGCGGATAATGCTTGCCGAGCTGAGTATTTACAAAGGCCAATGATTCTTGAAAGGCTGTTTTATGCTTCGCTTCCTTAAAATCAGTAAATGGTTCGTGCGCATATGAAACGGTCATATGTAGTCCCCCTCGTTATGTAATATGTCTTCTCATAAAGATAAAAGCAAGATTCGTACCAGTGCTTCGCCTTTTCACAAAAAAACTTGCAGAATCGCAGAGAAATTTGTCAGAAATCTAAACATATTGCCTTTCTGTGAATAGAAAGTGCAAAATCACTTTGCGATTTTCATCCATACGCAAACAAAAAAAGCAAAATGTTTTTGCGGAAGAAGGGAGGTATTATCCCCACCTAAACCCACCCGCGGAATTGAGACGCCTCTGCAGACTTTCTGATGCCCGTCATGTAAGCCGCCAAGCGCATATCGACTTTGTGTGTGGCCGCAGTCTGATAAATCGTTTCAAATGAATTGACCATCACGTTTCTCAGCTTTTCCGCAACCTCTTCTTCTGCCCAATAATACCCTTGGTTGTTTTGAACCCATTCAAAATAAGAAACCGTTACACCGCCTGCACTCGCCAGTATATCGGGCACCAGGAGTACCCCTTTTTCATTCAAAATCTTTGTCGCGTCGATTGTCGTCGGCCCGTTAGCCGCTTCGACCACAATTGAGGCCTTAATGTTATGGGCATTTTTGGCTGTGATTTGATTTGAAATAGCCGCAGGCACTAAAATATCGCATTCTTGTTCGAGCAGCTCTTCATTTGTAATGACATCTGTAAATAAATTGGTGACCATTCCGAAACTGTCCCGCTTATCGAGCAAATAAGGAATATCGAGGCCATCCGGGTTGTACAGACCGCCGTGGGCATCCGAAATACCGATAACCTTTGCGCCGGCATCATGCATAAATTTAGCCAGAAAACTGCCGGCGTTCCCAAAACCCTGTATGACGATGCGCGCGTTTTGCAGCTTGATTCCTTTTTTCTTAACGGCTTCTTCTATACAAATGGTTACGCCTTGTGCTGTTGCTGTTTCCCGGCCCTGTGATCCGCCTAAAACGAGCGGTTTTCCTGTGATAAAACCCGGAGAATCGAATTCCCGAAGCCGGCTGTATTCATCCATCATCCACGCCATAATTTGCGAATTGGTGTACACATCGGGAGCGGGAATATCCTTTGTGGGGCCGACTAACTGGCTGATGGCGCGGACATACCCCCGGCTCAGCCGTTCCAATTCTCCAAATGACATCGTCCGCGGATCACAAATAATGCCGCCCTTTCCGCCGCCGTATGGCAAATTCGTGATGCCGCATTTGAGCGTCATCCAAATCGATAATGCCTTTACTTCCTCTTCATTCACTTCGGGATGAAAACGCACGCCCCCTTTTGTCGGGCCGACCGCGTCATTGTGCTGTGAACGATAGCCCGTAAACACTTTCACGCTGCCGTTATCCATTTTCACCGGAATTCGTACAGTGAGCATTCTCATCGGCTCTTTCATTAATTCATACATTCCGCTCGGATAGCCCAGTTTCCGCAGGGCTTCCTTTATGATCGCTTGCGTAGACAGAAATAAATTGAGAGCTTCTTTTTCTTCATCCTTTGTAATTTGTTTTTCTGACATGTTTTTCACCTCATCATTATTTTATCTTCAGGAAAATGTAAGCGCTTTTAAAAACTGAAATAGATCAATTCCTTTCTTCACTGGGTTCACCCTTATCTACATGCAAGAATCGTACCAGTTTTTAAAACATGCAAAAAAGAGGCTGATACCACATCAGCCCCTGATCATTTCTATTCCTATTAACGAGGGTCAATCACCAGCTGCGTTTCAGCATTTAAACTGCCGATTCCCAAACCGTTTACTACATCGCCTTTAATCGTGTAAGTGCCTGCGCGCGGAAGCGTTTTGCGCACCATCACGAGATCAAATTCGGTTGCGCCTAACAAATCAAGCGTAAGCGGGAGTCTGACCGTTTTTCCATCGTTTAAAATCTGTGTTTCTTTCAGTGTTCTTCCATTTACAGAATCTCTTGTTGTCGCGTGGAATCCGTCAGGAAATTGAAACTCAACTGCTCCCAGAGAAAGCACTGCGTTTGGTTTATAAGTCACTTCAATATCTGAAGTTGTCCATTCTTTTGTACTGTTTATCGTTTTTGCCTCAATTGTTGCAGACTGCGCATGAGCTTGGCCTGAAGGAAGCAAGATTGATAGCAAGACAGCTGAACTGATGAAAAATGAAGATACGAATGAAGTTCTTTTTAACATGACAATTTCCCCCTCAAATCACTGTTGAATTTGGCCAGAGCGTCCTCTGCAGAAAAAGCATTTAACCCGTAATTCGCGAATTACCAATTCTTTTTCTTAAAAATTAATCTATCACCAATTTCCATGGAAGTAAATGCTTTTTTAGGAATATTAACACTTAAATGAAAATAATAAATTCATCCCATTTTCACAAGATTCTAATAGACTGTTTTCGACCTGTATCTAGTAAAATATGCGCCTATTATTTCTATCTTTTGTCCCGATAACAAAACAGGACAAAAAAAGTCGAAGATGCCTGATGATCTTCGATGGATAGCTGCTCTATGATCTATTTAAATTCGGTATTCCAGTTAAAACCGATTGTCTCATCATTCCATGGGATTCTTTTTTCATCGGGCTGATCAGGGTTATACGAGGTTGTTGTAAAATAGATAATTGTTAGCGGCGTTTCGCCCAGCACTCTGTATCCGTGAGCGACGCCTTTTGGAATCAACAACAGCATCGGGTTGTCTTCTCCCATATAATAGACATCGGTTTCTCCTTTTGTTTCTGAATCCTCCCGCAGGTCGTAAAGGACAACCTGAGCGTGGCCGGTCGGGAAGAACCAGAGATCGTCCTGCTTCTCGTGATAATGAAACGCTTTGATCACACCCGGATAGCTTTTGGACCAAGACGCCTGCCCAAAATGCTCAAGGAGGTTCTCATCATCGCGAACCAGTTCAGCAAAAAAACCTCTGTCATCACAATGCTTTGTCAGTTTCTTCACCTTGACTCCTTCAATCACAAGCACTGCTCCTTTCCTGCAAATATTCCCGTAAAGCATCCCGCCAATGACGCGGTCGTATGCCGGCTTCTTCAATAGCCCTGTGGCTCAGCACAGAGTAAGCCGGCCGGGGTGTCGAATTCCCATATTCTTCTGTCGTTACAGGTGTAATCGTTGTGTTCAGCCCGCTTTCTTCCATAATAGCCTTTGCAAACTCATACCAGCTGCATATGCCTGAATTGCTGACATGGTAGATGCCCGGCGGATGGCTGAACAGCTTGATGACCGCTTCCGCCAAATCCTTCGTATAGGTCGGCGAGCCGATTTGATCGTTCACAACCCGCAGCTCTTGTTTTGTTTCAGCGAGCTTCAGCATCGTATGAACAAAATTGCTGCCGCTTTGTCCGTACACCCACGATGTTCTGATGATCGTGCTGTCTGTTCTTGCTAACTGGATCAGCTCTTCTCCGAGTTTTTTACTTTTGCCGTAGATGGTGTTCGGGTCGAGGTGGTCGTCTTCCCTGTATGGCTGGGTCCCCTTCCCGTCAAACACATAATCCGTGCTGATATGAACATATTGCGCTCCGATGCGGGATGACTCCAGCGCTGTGTAGTAAGCGCCAATACCGTTGATCAAGTATGCTTTATCCAGCTCCGTCTCGCATTTATCAACGGACGTAAACGCGGCGGTATTGACCACGATATCCGGCTGATAATGCCCGAACGAATGCCGTACAGAACGCTGATCGGCGATGTTCATCATCTGCTTTGTTAACGCAATGACCTCATATCCGGCTTGCTTCAGCTGCCGGCACAGCTCCAAGCCAAGCTGTCCGCTCGCACCGGTCACCAATACCTTTGTCAATCGGATCACCTTCTCATCGGTCATTGTCTGTATACCAGCGAATCGTACGCGCAATACCTTCTTCAAACGGCACTTCCTGCCGCCAGCCAAGCTCATTTTTCAGCTTTGACGCATTGATCGCGTAGCGCCGGTCATGCCCTTTTCGGTCTTCCACGTGAGCAAACAATTCCTCACAGCCCAAATGTTTCATGATGATACTCGCCAGCTCTTTATTCGTGCGTTCATTTCCGCCGCCGATATTATACACCTCACCGTCGGTTCCTTTTTCTAAAATCAGCTTGATGGCGCGGCAATGGTCCTCTGCAAAAAGCCAGTCTCTGATCTGAAGCCCGTCACCGTAGAGCGGAACCGGCAAGCCTTGTTTTGCATGGCGGATAATCGTTGGGATCATTTTTTCACTATGCTGATATGGGCCGTAATTATTGCTGCAGCGTGTAATAATAGCCGGCAGTTTGTGTGTTTTCACATACGATAGCACAAGTAGGTCAGAGCTCGCTTTGCTCGCGGAATAAGGGTTGTTGGGAGAAAGCCGCGTTGTTTCCGTAAATGCGGGATCATTCGCTTCTAAATCCCCGTACACCTCGTCTGTTGAAATATGAATCAGCTTTTTGGCTTTTCCTTGTAAGACTGCCTCAGCCAGACGGTATGTGCCCATGACATTCGTTGTGATAAACGGCTCCGCTTGAGAGATGCTTCTGTCTACATGCGATTCCGCGGCGAAATGAATCACGGCGTCATAGGTCTCGTCAAACGCCCGGTCAATATCCTCTTGAATGCTGATATCCCCTTTTACAAACCGAAACCGGCTGTTTCCCTTTAGTTTTTCGATTTCCTGCGGGTGGCTGGCATACGTTAATTTATCTAGAACGGTAATGCGCGCATCCGTTTCCTTCAGCATGAGCTTTGTAAACGTGAGCCCTATGAATCCGGCCCCGCCTGTAATGAGATATGATTTTGCCATAACTATTCGTCCTGTCCTTTCTGTAAAGCCTGATGTACCAGCCGGGAGGCGAGATAAAGCGATTCGTGTGTTCCTGCATCGACCCACCAGCCCGATAACACATCATACGTCAGCTTGCTGTTTTCAATGTATAAATTATTTACATCAGTGATTTCCAGCTCGCCGCGCTTTGATGGTGATATTTGTTCAATATACGAAAACACTTCTGCATCATACATGTAAATGCCGGTTACACAAAGGTTGGTCGGCGGATTTGCAGGCTTTTCAATAATGGATCGAATTTGTTTGTTTTTCTCATCAATCTCAGCAATTCCAAAACGTTCTGGATCATCCACTTCTTTCAGAAGCACCTTCGCCCCTTTTCCCTGCTGTTGAAATCGCTCCGTATAAGGCTTTAATGAATCTTCAAAAATATTATCACCTAATAATAAAATGAAAGGCTTCTTTCCGGTAAAGCGTTTTGCATACGATAACCCATCTGAAATTCCAGATGCGGCGGGCTGCACTTGATAAGTGACGGAGACGCCTAGCTCCTCCCCGCTTCCAAGCAGCTTATAAAACTGAGGCATGTGCTCTTTTTGGCTGATAAGTAAAATCTCTTTAATTCCGGCTTCCTCAAGCTTCATTATCGACCAGTAAATCATCGGATAAGGGCCTACAGGAAGCAAATGCTTGTTGACGGCTTTGGTTAAGGGCATAAGGCGTGAGCCGTTTCCTCCGGCTAAAATGACACCTTTCACATTAACACTTCCTTACATGCATTTTTATATCTTATCATCAAGCAAATCATAATAGATGGGTGATACCCGGTTCATTCCTTTTCCATTTACGAGCGGCAGGCCGATTCACTCTGCAGCTGAGACATCAGGGCGCTCGCCTGCTTTTTGATAGAGGACTGAGACCAAGTGATAGTCTTCCGGCCGCCGTTTTGTTGGCTTAAAACATTTGAATAACAAATTTAATGATATCCGCACCCGCTTCCGCCACGGCATCAATCCGTGCAAAGGCCTGATCCCATTTTCCGTCATGATTAATTCCTGTCTCGAAACTATTAAAAACGGGAGCGTGCTTGCCGACAGTTTTGTTCGCGATCTGAAAATCCGCCATTATTTCGCCTTCTTGCCCGGCCAAATGTGGTAATTATAATACGATTGAACAGCGGTAAATCCCATTCTTTCATATAGGCGGATCGCTCTTACATTATGAAGCTGCGTCCCCGCTGTTACCGTTTTATGCTTCAATGTCTCCGGTTGTTCTATGAGATGCGCCAATAAATGAAACGCGACACGCTTGCCTTCATACCCCGGCTTCACAGCCATCAAATCAAGCACATACTCATCACCTTTTGATAAACCTTGCAGGTAGCCGATCATCTCTCCATTATATTTAGCAGCAATATTGATATCTGCTCTCCCCGACAGATTGTTTCGTGTCCACTCTTGAAAGATTTTGTTCGCCGCCTCACGGCTAAGATAAGGATCGTGAAAATACCTGCTTTTCGCAAATGCATTGCTGGCTAACTTGCAAATCTCTTCGGTGTCTCCAGGTTCAGGCTGCACCAGTTCAAAAAATGGCGGCGTTTTTTCATATGGAGACGGCGTGTTCACCAGTTTAAGCAAACTGCCGACAAAATAAGAGGACGGCTGCTGCTGAATGACATGTACTGCTCCAATATCCTCTGCCGGTACACGCACAAACACAAAATCTGTTTCATCCATTTGCCGAACAGAATACAAGGCCTGAAACAGCTGTTTTAGCTGCCCTGTGCTGTTGGCCGCGAAAAGCTTTACGTTCATGACTTTTTTCTGAAGCATTTTGCTTTCCCAAAGGGCGTCTTCATACAGCATCACGCCTTGAAGCTGACTGTTTTCAAACAGGCCGAGCGAAAATTGATACGATCCGTCAAGCGTCATCTGTTTGCTTTGGAGAAATTCCATGATTGCCTCTTGGGAAACATTCTCTTTTATCGTATACACCTAACCAGCCCCTTTTGCGGTGTCCCGCACGGCCTCAATCACGCCGTTGACATCTTCGTCAGACATTGATGGATACAGCGGGAGTGACAGGGTGCGTTTGTAATTATTCATGGCGCGCGGGTAGTCTGTTTCCTTAAACCCAAATTGCTTTTGATCATACGGAGGAATATGCACTGGGATAACATGAACACTGTGTGCCGATATTGTATTCATCCTTTAAAGCCGTAAACACTTCATTCCGAGTGACACCCTCCTGCTTTCCATTGGCTTGCAGGACATATACATGCCAGGCATGCCGGCCTTCATTTGAACAAACGGCGTGATCAGCTCTGACAAACGCGGCCATGTTATTCAGAATGATTCCGCCTGTAATCAACCCCTGTTTTCGCTTCCAGTGCCGAAAACAAGGCGAGTGTTGACTCAGTAACCGGGTAATTGGAAGCCGTAAATGACTGACGCGCCGCTTCTGCCCTTTGATACATGGCAGGATTTCGAAGAACCTCAATCAGGGTATGCGCTAATTCCTCCGGCTTTTCAAATATAAAATCGCCAAGAGACTCGTAATACGGGTACGTGCGGTTTCCGGTCGATTTTCCGATTAGTGCGGGTTTTTGAAACAGCATGGCCTCAAGACCCACCGTTGAGGTTTGCGTTACAGCGGCGTCTGCATACGCCAGGATATCGTACAGATCCATCTCTTTTTTGATGATTCTGCATGCTTTATGTTTTTTTGCCGCCGCATGATATATATCCAGCTTGTTTTTTCCGATTTCCCACGGGTGAGGTTTAATGATGATTTGCAGTTGTTTTTGCGTGGAAAGCTCATCTAACACACTTGAATAAAATTCTTCCGAGAAGGGCTGTGTGGCGATCAAAACGATTTTTTTAGACGGGTGAAAGGCCAGCTTTCGATAAAATACTGACATGTCCATAGGTGTCCTGTTGAAAATGTCGTCAAAGCGGGGATGTCCCGTTATGAGAATCTGTTCTGGTTTGCAGCCTCTTTGTTGATACCAACCAGCTTCATACGCGCCAAAAACAGCCTGATAGGTTGTAAAAACGGGCAAGAAGGCTTCATCTCCCATCAGCGCTCCATGCTGAAGGCAGAAACTCACGGCTCCTCTCCTTTCACATGTCAGAGCGAGCACCCTGCTGTAAATGTCTTCTGTCGTTCCAACAACAACGGCAGAAATGTTCTCTTTCGTGAATAAAGCATCTACTGTGTCAATGGCCTCCATGAACAAAGGAATATCCTTGAAAAGCCGCTCTCGAAATGCTTGATCACCGAATGCCGGGTGGTCATCATAAGCCGAAAGAATTGAAAAAGCTTTTTCAAGATACGGCTTCGGATCGCCTTTTTCACTTGAAGCAGCCACTTCAGGCTTGCTGATCACAGGCAAATCGCAATAATTTGGCTTACTCCATCTAGCCAAAACAGCAGTTTTCTCAGGATCAAATTGGTAGTAATTATCGTTTACAAAACGAAGGTGATCAAAATGCAAGATCACTTTTCCCTTCACGGGCGCGTCATTTGTTTTGGCAATGCTCTGTTTTTTCTCTTCAAAGAACGTCTGAATCTGACCTACATCGATATGCTGCTCCGCAGGCCCGAATAATTCCGGTTCTTCTTCCATCATCACTCTCAGCTCAGGGCTGATGTATTGGTAAAAATTACTGATAAGCCCGAGCGGAATCCCCTTGTAGCGAAGCCTGTCAAAAAGCTCCGCATACTTCCGGTACAGCACCCAATAATTGCTTAAATAGGCCGACAAACTCTCACCCCATTCCAAGCTTTCTTAATGATTCACGCAGTTCGCGGCAGTTGCGTTGCGGAGGAAGATTCCGTACGAACTCGTTTTTTTCTGACTCAAACAGCTGAAAATGAATGGATTGGTCTGTAATATAGTTCAGATCAAGCTCCTCGGCCAGCGGGTAAAACGGATAAAAATGATTGACTCTCCAAAAGAACCGGGCATCACCGATCCGATAAAACGCCGGGCTTTCATCCCAATAAGAGCCAAACGCCTCCTTCACCTTCTCAAGCACCGTATACCTGTGCATCACCGAGCAATGGTCAATTGCGCACGGGGCGTTCCACGTTACTTGACTGGCGGGCCTGACGGTTTCTTTTATAATGTCTTGATTCTCGTTTAAATGATAGGTTTTCGAACTTGAGTAGATCACAGCCTTTTCCGGATGATCATCGAGTTCACGCACCATCTTTAACAGCCGATCCGGCATATAGATGTTGTCATCCGTCGCATAGGTGATATACTCACCCTCCGCCATCTCAATCGCTTGATTGATCAGCGCCGCGTATCTCGTTTTTTCCGTTCTTTCCTTCACTCCAGATACATCGCTTTGGTAGAAATGCACACGGTTATCATTCAAAAAGGGACGTATTTCATTCAGCGTCTCTTCATTTGAATTGTCATCCATAATAAACAATTCAAAATCAGAAAAAGTTTGTGAGAGTATGCTTGAAATGGACTTTGCCACATAATCGCTTTTGTTATAGCTCGTCATTATCACTGAGACTTTCGGCAAATCCTACACCTCCTCCTTGAATTTTCACATCTGAAACTAACGTTATCTTATGTTGCTTAAGCGCAAGTTGCGCTAGGAAGACAGACTAATATGCGAAAAGATTGTGTACATCGATTGAAAAAACAGTGATCGGCCAGAGAAATCGGCACGCTCACTGTTCTTTTTTTCAGCATATTCCAAGCTTTGGCCTCATAAGGTGAAAGAGATAAAAATCGCACTAGCGACTAAGATCGTTTGTCATCGGGGGTGAGTCATCTCGGAGCGTTTATTTATACATCAGGAACATGTTCTGAATGGTTTTCATAAAAAGGAGGAACGATATGAAACCGAAAAAAAACCAATATCAGCAAATGCAGGGATATGATATGCAGGGGTATTCTCCTCAATTTGGCGCAAATCCGTATCCGCAGCCTCAAGGGCAAGGCCCGCAAATGCAAGGCCCAATGCAAGGTCCGCAAATGCAGACGATGGGACAAATGCAGCAAATGCCCATGCAGCAGGGGCAGCAAGGCTTCGGATTCCCTACTCAGCAGCAAGGCCAGGGCGGCGGATTTCAAATTCCATCGGGGCAGACACCATCGGGCGGCCAAAACATTCCCGGCATGCTGCCTGTCGAGGAATCATACATCGAGAATATACTGCGCCTGAACAGGGGAAAAACGGCTACCATCTATATGACATTTGAAAACAGCAAGGAGTGGGGATCAAAGATTTTCCGCGGCGTCATCGAGGCGGCGGGCCGGGATCACATTATTATCAGCGATCCGAAAACAGGAACCCGCTACCTTCTGCTGACGATCTATCTTGATTACGTCACCTTTGATGAAGAAATTGCATACACGTACCCATACTCGATGTCATCCTATTCACCAAGATAAAGAAAAAAAAAGCCAATCCTCATGATATGAGAGATTGGCTTTTTTCTTTATAGATATTTGACAGCTGCGACAACGATCATGATCCAAGAAATAATGAATGCCACACCGCCGAGCGGCGTGATTGCGCCAAGAATGGAAATTTGCGTCACGCTGAGGATGTATAAGCTTCCGGAAAACAGCACAATCCCCGCAAACATCAGCCAGCCGGCTGTTGTGACACTGCCGATGCCGGATAATTTATCAGCGAGAAACGCGACAACAAAAAGTCCCAGCGCGTGATACATATGATACTGCACGCCTGTGTGCCAAACCTGAAGATATTTATCAGGAATTTTCCCTTCTAATCCGTGTGCGCCAAATGCCCCGAGTCCCACGGCAAGCATGGCATTAATAGCGCCTAATATGATAAATACTTTCATCTATTCTCTCCCGCCTTTTCGTTAAACTCCTATCAATTATCATATCGCACCTGTATAAAAATTCAATGTTTGTTCTCCGATGACACGAGATTGTCGGATTTTCTCCTGCGCCATAGCTGAAACTGATCCATCGCTATTGCAGCAAGCGTCCCTAAGACAAGCCCATTGCTTAACAGAGAAATAAACACCGGATGCATATCCTTTAATGCACTTCCTGGCACAAACATAATGCCGACACCTGTAAGCAGTGAAATGCCGATCACAGCCCGCACTCTTTTCAGCTCTGATGTCTCATAGGAATCAAATTCAGCAAACGCCAAACCAACCATTGCAGAAAACACAACAAAGTTTACCGCAAACCCAACGGGTGACGGCAGGCTCGCAAACGCATTCATAAAAAACGGAATCACGCTGATGAAAACGACCAGCATACTGCCGAGAACAAACGGCTTTTTAGAAGACATCTTGGTTGTTTCAATAAAACCCGCCGCTCCCGAAATCGGAACCGGTGCAATGGCTCCAGACAAACCGCTCAGCAAATGACTGAATGAAGCCGCAAATCCGGCATGGCGCTCATGACGCTTCCCATCCGTCTGTTTCCCGAATTTTTTCACCGCAATGTCCACAACCTTCATACTTGCCAGCATGTTAACGATCAGCAGAATCGTAATAAAAACCGATGTGATGGCTAGGCCGCTGTTAAATAATGGGGCACCGAACGGCAACAGAGATGGCAGCTGAAACAGCCGATCTGGCCATTCGATCGGTTTTGCAACACCCGCAGCCGCAAACAGCACCCATCCGCCGAAAAGAGCCAATAAAATAGAATATTGCTTTAAAAAAACGATATTAGAATTTGACATGATAAAAGCCGCGGCGACGACAACCAGCGCCAGGCCAAATACAAGACCATCCACGCTGTCTTTTAAATAGCCGATGCCAAGAAGCCCTTTTATAATCGGCTGGCTCAGCTGCATGACGAGCAGCAGCAAATAGACCCCTGTCACAACCGGAGTAAACAAGGCAGCAAGCCGATCAATGACCTTAAAGACACTTAACAAAAAGAAACATACAGCGCTTACAAGAAGCGCCCCCTGCAAGCCGCGCAGTGTTTCGCCATATGTCGCAAACACCGTTCCGGTCAGGCCGCCGTAGATTGTGTACACTCCCCACCACAAGCCGGCAGGGCTTTCATTTATAGGCAGCCGGTGCCCTTTCAAACACTGAATAACTGCGGCAATTCCCAATACAAAAAAAGTGCTTTGAATCAGCCGTGCAGAATCTGAATGATCCAGATGAAACGATTGGGCAACCGCCACCGGAACAACAATCGCCGCGGCAATCATAAACGCTGCCCATTGCAGAGCGCCAAGAACCAATTTCACGTAAGCTCAACCTTTCTGATTAAAAATCAAATAAAGACTCTCCGTTTCCATCCTCTTCCTGCTTATCTTTTTCCTGCTTCCGATACTTGTTTAATCCGGCGCTGCCCATCATTTTTTCCATCAGCAGCTGGTCTGTTGAAGGCGGCGCCGACGGACTTGCCGTAACACTCGGCTGAATGCGCGGCGTGCTCCCCGTCTCCGGCTGATCCAGCACGACGTCGCACAAAGAACGGACGACGGCCACGTGGCGCTTCAGCTCCTCATCATGTTCGGCCGTCTTTGCTTTCTTCAATTCCTCTTCCATCTTCTGAATCAAAGCGGATATATGAATGTTCATAAAAAATCCTCCAAAAATAAAATGTAGTCTCCCTGCATTTTATCAAATTCCTGCCGCAAACGCAGATATGAGTTTGTTATTTTTTCTGACAGGAATCTCGCATTTGACAAACAGAAGCCAATTTTCACATAATGAATCACCATGACCTGCAGGAAGGAGAGAGATTATGAACAGCATCCCCTCGATTGTCAGCAGCCATCAAGCATTTTTCGCGGCAGGGCATACGAAATCAATTGACTCAAGACTGGACGTCTTAAAGAAGCTGAAACACACCATCAAAGCGTATGAAGCGGACATCACAGCCGCTCTCTATCAGGATCTTCACAAATCTGAACAAGAAGCGTACACAACGGAAATCGGCATTGTTCTTGAGGAAATCAGCTTTGTGATGAAACGGCTGAAAAAATGGGCCAAGCCGAAAAGAGTCAAAACGCCATTGACCCATATTGGTTCCAAAAGTGTTATTTTCCCCGAGCCGTATGGCACCGTCTTGGTGATTGCGCCATGGAATTATCCCCTGCAGCTGGCGCTTTCTCCGCTGATCGGAGCCATTGCGGCCGGGAACACGGTCGTTCTCAAACCCTCAGAATATACGCCAGCTGTTTCGGCTGTTCTTTCCGCTCTCATCCGTGACGTTTTTCCAGGTGATTACGTCGCTTTGGCGGAAGGCGGGCCGGACATCAGCACAGCTCTATTACAGCAGCCGTTTGACTACATATTTTTTACTGGAAGCGTGGCCGTAGGAAAAGTTGTCATGGAAGCGGCGGCCAAACAATTAATTCCCGTCACCTTAGAGCTCGGAGGAAAAAGTCCCTGCATCGTCCATAAAGATGCTGACATCAAGCTTGCCGCCAAACGCATCGTTTTCGGGAAATTTACGAATGCGGGCCAAACCTGCATCGCACCGGATTATTTGCTCGTTCACGAAGACATCAAAACAGAGCTTACGGAAGAAATGAAGCGTGTCATTGGTGAGTTTTACGGACTGCAGCCCGAACTGAATCCGTCTTATGGCAAAATCGTCAGTGAACGCCATTATCAGCGGCTGCTGAGCTTTCTGAAAGACGGCGTCGCGCTAATTGGCGGCCAAGCAGACCACCGGCACCACAAAATAGCGCCGACCATTCTCGGTCAAGTCACAGATGATTCCCCAGTGATGCAAGAGGAAATTTTCGGACCCATTCTTCCGCTGTTTACATATCGCGGCATCGATGAAGTCATTGAGAAAGTCAAGTCGCGTCCCAAGCCGCTTGCCCTGTATGTGTTTACAACAAACCAAACAATTGAACGAGAGATAATAGAAAACCTGTCGTTTGGCGGCGGCTGTGTCAACGATACGTTGATGCATGTCGCGACACCGTATTTGCCATTCGGCGGCGTGGGAGATAGCGGAATCGGCAGCTATCACGGATTTGACAGCTTTAACACATTTACGCACAAAAAAAGCGTCGTCAAGCAAACGAACCGCTTCGACTTCGCTTTCCGTTATCCATCATCCAAAAACGGCCTGCGTTTGATACGGAAAATACTCAAATAAAAAAGCGCAGGTCATCTGCGCTTTTTATAAATCCTTTATACACCAATCAATCGGAGTTTCCCCCATTTTCTCCAAGTAGGCATTTGCCCGCGAAAATGGCTTGCTGCCAAAAAATCCGTTTCTTGCTGAAAACGGGCTGGGATGCGTCGATTCAATAATAAAATGCTTGGACGTGTCGACTCGTTCTTTTTTCATTTGGGCATGCCGGCCCCAAAGTATAAAAATAATCGGCCGCTCTCTTTCATTCAGCACGTCAATTATCCGGTCAGTCAGCCGCTCCCAGCCTTTTCCTTTATGGGAATTCGCCTGCCCGCGCCGCACTGTGAGCACGGTATTCAGCAAAAGAACCCCCTGCTTCGCCCAGCTGACGAGCGACCCGTGATTCGGTATGCTGCAGCCGATATCATCCTGAAGCTCCAGAAAAATATTTTTCAATGAAGGCGGCTGCTTCACACCCGGCTTTACGGAGAAGCTTAAGCCTTGAGCCTGTCCAGGTCCATGATACGGATCTTGACCGAGAATAACCACCTTGACATCATCGTACGGCGTGTAGTGCAGCGCATTAAAGATATCGCGGCTGTCCGGATAGATCGTCTCCTCCATGTATTCCCGCTTCAGCATTTCTCTCAGCTCTAGATAATACGGTTTTTCAAACTCTTCCTTCAGCTGTTCCCACCAGCTGTCCTGCAAAAGCTGTTTCAAGATGCAAACCTCCTTACGAACGATGAAGTCTGGAATAGACAGGTTTGCCATCCCAAACAATCTCACTTTGTGCTTCCCGCCTCTTCATGTCAGGCTCTTCAAGCAGGATGGCAAAGTTTTTCGTCGGCAGTTCCCCTAGTCCGTGCTTCTCACTTAAACGATCCAAATATTGCTTCCGCTTGGCGCCAAGGTCTGCGGACTGATTGTCCCCCGCGTCACTGAAGGCATATATCACACTGGCACAAGGCACACGCTTGACCCGGTAATCCTTCGCTGCACGCAAGTAAAAATCCCAGTCCCAATAATTATGCACATCAGCATCGAAATACCCGATCTCATCGTGCAGGAAACGTCTGTACATGCTGCCCGACGGCACGTAGGTCGAGAACACTCTCATATCCTCATAATCAGCGGTATACGCAAATAACTTCCGCGAAATCGGATATCTTGTCCCTTCCCTCTCTTCAAACGACACAATTTCGGCATCAGAATGAACGAAATCTGCCGTTTCCATTTCCTTCGCCATTCTTTCCAGATGGCCCGGCGTGAAGAAATCATCATCATCACAAAGCATGATACAGTCGCCTGATACCTCTTTGACACCCGCATTTCTCGCTGCCACATGGCCTGAGTTCTTTTCTAAATCAATCACAGCAATCGGCAGCTCCGGATACAGTGCTTTGGCCTGCTCAACCGACTCCCCGGCATCATTGACAATAATGACTTCATACGGCTTCATAGTCTGCTGTGAAATCGACTCCAGCAGCTCACACAAAGCCGGAATCCGATTATAGGTCACAATTACGATAGAAATCTTCATGATGCTCTCCTTCTCATTTTCATAGTCATGTACTATTAAAACATATATTTGACGGGAGATCAGTGGGAATATCCTACCGAACTGTGAAATGGAAACTACAGAAACAGCAAAGTGACGCCTACCAGAAGCACCATAATCAGCATCAGCTCTCCACATACACGAACGACATCTTTCAGGCGGACGCCATTCGGCAGGACGAGATGCCATAGCTTAGATTGATAGACCGGCAGCAGCACCAATGCGTAAGAAAGGCACAAAAAAGTGAATGCCGGCGGAACAAAAGCACAGCCTGCATCGTCCCAATCTCTCACAATTTCAGAAACACTCGTTCCATCTGACAAGAACAAACCAATCAACAAGGCCAGCAAAACAAAGGACCCCAATTGAACATCAAACAGACGCATGCGTTGGTGGCAAGCAATCCAGAGTGCCCAAAACCAGCCAATAGAATAGAATAATAATAGAAAAACGATTGCACCAGCAGTAAAAACAACATCTGGCATCCTATCGAACAAAAAAACAAGCGGTACGGACACAGCCATAACCAAAAGGATGGAGGCACCCACAAACAAAAATACAGCCACATGAATAACAAAACCATATAAGCAAGAGCCGAGTCTCATGACAATCCCCCTTCATTACATAGAATTCCTATGTAGATACCTAAAAAATCAGGCAAGCTGGCGCCTGCCAAAATAACAGCCTATTCGCCCGCACGCCGGAAATAACAGCGTAGCACAAGCACACGCCCCTATAAACCAAGGTGTCAGCAAGGATTGAAACAGCGCAGCAGGAACTAGATCAAACAGAAAAACAAACATAAAAATAACGTTCGGCACCATAGAAATAAGAATCGTATGTAAAACAAGCCGTTCACCGCGTTGCCCGAACTCCCTGACGCCTTGGTACCCAATCAGGACCCAATAGAGAATATAAGCAGCTAAAATCAGCCACACAGAAACAGAAATGCCTTTCCACACTGCATGAACAAAGGGAGATTCTAACCATGCATGCAATACTGTAATGGTAATACCTGCTGCAAATAAAGCACTATTGCAGAATAGATGGAATAATAAAAACGTACGGGCGGATACAGGCTGTTCTTTCTGAAAGGAAGATACAATCTCATCCGGTGTGCCAAATTCCCGAACCAAACATTCCATGGCTTCCGCCTCACTCTTCCCCTCTTGAATGGAGTAAAACAAGTGGTGTTCAATATGGTTTTCGATCTCTTCGATCATCGCTTCACTATCAGAAACCCCTTTAAGCCCGTTTTTCACTTTATATATATAAGTCTCTTTATCCATTCTGTCCGCCCCGCTTCAGCATTCGGTCCATCATAGCTGAAAACACGCTCCATTCCTTTGTGCGCTCTGCCAGGATCTCTCTGCCGTCTTCTGTAATCCGATAATACTTACGATCCGGGCCTTTCTCCTGCTTCTCCCAATATGAAGAAATATATCCTTGCCGTTCAAGTTTATGAAGGGAAGGATACAATGTTCCCTCTTTCATCTGCAGTTCATTATCGCTGCGGCTTCCCATCTCTTTTACAAGCTCATAGCCATACATCGGCCTCTCATTCAGGAGCGTTAATACCAATATCACAGTGCTGCCCTTAATCAGCTCACGATTTAACATGACAAAACCCCTACCTAGTTTTCTTATGTAGCATTGTACGAAATCACCCTGAAACTGTCAATTGATTCCTATAAACCTTTCGTATTGTGATAAGCAGAAAATCTAACTATAATGAGATATAAAACATTGATGGAGGTTCAACACATGTCTATGCATAAAGCACTCACGATTGCCGGCTCCGATTCCAGCGGCGGCGCGGGAATTCAAGCTGATTTAAAAACATTTCAAGAAAAAAACGTATATGGGATGACAGCCTTAACGGTGATCGTTGCAATGGACCCGAACAACAGCTGGGATCATCAAGTCTTTCCGATCGATCCAGACACGATTCGCGCACAGCTCGCAACGATTGTAGACGGCATTGGTGTGGACGCCATGAAAACGGGAATGCTGCCAACCGTTGAGATTATCGAGCTTGCGGCGAAAACGATCAAAGAAAAACAACTGCAAAACGTCGTGATTGATCCGGTTATGGTATGCAAAGGGGCAAATGAGGTTCTTTATCCGGAGCACGCGCAAGCCCTGCGTGAACAATTGGCACCGCTCGCTACCGTGATTACGCCAAACCTGTTCGAAGCCAGCCAGCTCAGCGGCATGGGTGAATTAAAAACGATTGAAGACATGAAAGAAGCGGCGAAAAAAATCCACGCCCTCGGCGCTCAATATGTTGTGATTACAGGCGGAGGCAAGCTGAAGCACGAAAAAGCTGTAGACGTTCTATATGACGGAGAAACAGCGGAAGTCCTTGAAAGTGAAATGATTGATACGCCTTATACACATGGCGCCGGCTGTACGTTCTCCGCAGCGGTGACAGCAGAACTCGCGAAAGGCGCGGAAGTCAAAGAAGCAATTTACGCGGCAAAAGAATTTATTACTGCTGCGATTAAAGAGTCCTTCCCGCTGAATCAGTATGTCGGACCTACGAAGCATTCTGCTTTGCGCCTGAATAAGCAATCTTAAGCAAAATCGGCTGCCTTCCGGAGAGGCAGCCTTTTTTATATTCTCGGAGATTTTTCACAGAAAAAACTGCCGATCACATCGGCAGCCTGTTTATTTGGTCTTTAAATTGTTCGCAGATGACCTCAAAAATGTCTCTATCGATTGAACAAAAAGTGCATATTCCTTCATTTGTTCATATGCCCGTGAAAGGGTTTCTGCCGCTTCACTATGCGGTGTTGTTCCCCGTAGCATTTTTTTCAGCTGAAGCAGCACATCCTTATATTCTTCCCGCTTATCCTCAACTTGGTCCGCAGCCTTTTCTAAACATTCCGGTGTTATCTTCTGTTCATGTATATTCAAGAAAACAACTCCTTTTACAGAAAAAAATGTAGGTTATCGTTGAAGAATAGCACAGATGGCACAGATTTCACATAAGAAAAAAGAAGGATTTTCTACATAAGTGTCCAAATTCCGACTTTCATTTCAGATCTTCCGTTTGATCTCGCAGTCACTTGATCATTTCCCGGGAAAGGAAAATATCTTGCGCTGAATACCTCTTCCCCATGATTGATAAAGACTTCCACTGATGACGCGTCGATAAACATGTGCACTGTGTGCAGATTGCTGATGCGGCAATGTCTCGCTTCTGTTTTTGTACCGTCAAAGCTTGTGCGCTCTAGTGTGATAAGCCCCTCTTCCTTCCGGTAAGAGAATGTGGCAGTGGCGCGGATATTGATTTCAAAACCAGACTCCGTATCAATGTCTTCAATCAAAATTTCAGCTCTTTCAGGATTTTCAACTGGCAGCGTACCAGACGATCCATACATGTTGATTTGAACTTCCTGCCCATTTTTCCGCATCGCTTTCAGCTCAGGAAGCGGCTGCTGTATCAGCTTCTCCCCTGATAGCGTCAGCTGTCTCGGCAGCGTCATACAGTGAATCCAGTGATAATCTTTCGTCGGATGATACTTCTCATCCTGATCAGGTACAGCCATCCACGCAAACAGTATCCGGCGCCCCTGATCGTCTTCAAGTGTCTGCGGCGCGTAAAAATCAAAGCCTTGATCAAGCTCCGTAAACGCAGCATGCATCAGCCCCGTTTTTTCATAATCAAGCTGCCCTACAAAATATCCAGATTGATACACATTTTGATAACGATAGCCGTCAGCTTCAAGTCCTTGGGGCGAGACAATCAGCACGTCGGAGCCTTGAAGAGAAAACAGGTCAGGGCACTCCCACATATATCCGAAATCATTCAGTCCGTTGAGGCCGGCACCTGTTATCGGGCCGAGAAACGTCCACTCAGTCAAGTTATTGGAAGTAAACAAAACAGCTTGGCCCTTCATGTTCTCGGTTTGCGCACCGATCACCATATACCATTTTCCTTCATGCTCCCACACCTTCGGATCACGAAAATGAGCTGTATAGCCTTCAGGAAGACGGGCCACGACACCTTTTTTCTCAAAGGTCAGCCCATCGTCCGATACAGCAAGGCACTGATACGTTTCTCGATTCCCATCCTGGTCCCTGACATTTCCTGTGTAAAACAAATAGAGCCGGTCATCCTTGACAACAGCGCTGCCCGAGTAGCAGCCGTTTTTATCAAACCAATCACTCGGAGCCAACGCAATCTCTTCCCGCTTCCAGCTCACAAAATCGCATGTCGTATAATGCCCCCAAAACTTTGCCCCGTGCCCCGTCTGAAACGGCTGCCACTGAAAAAACAAATGATAGACTCCCTTCCAATACACCACGCCATTTGGATCATTCAGCAAACCAACCGGGGGCATGATGTGAAAGTGCTGGCGGTGCAGATCGCTGTCAGCAATATGTTCTTTTTTCACAACTTCTTCATAAGCCCGGCGACGCAGCTCCTGATCATGTGCTGTCATTATTTCCTCTCCTCATCTTCGTTAATTTTCATGACAAACGCCGCAATGAACGCTGATACTGCTGCAATAACCATTCCAATCATATAGTTTACTAGATTTCCAAATCCAAAAGGTGCTGCAATGGCGATCATCGGAATGCCTGTTAACCCGTAAGCGTTTGCAGCAACATGTGTAAAGACGACATACGCGCCGCCCAGCGCGCCTCCAATCATCGCGGCGATAAACGGCTTCCGGTAGCGAAGGTTTACCCCGAAAATGACGGGCTCAGTAATGCCAAGAAAAGCAGAAAATGCCGCCGGAAGAGCGATTTCCTTCGTTTTTGCCTTTTTCGCTAAAAAGAAGACGGCAAGGCCGGCCCCGCCTTGGGCGACATTTGCCATAGACCAAATCGGCAATAAATAGTTCCTGCCAAGATCTGAAATAAGCCCCGCCTCAATCGCATGGAAGCTGTGATGAACACCTGTGAGGACGATCAGTGAATAGGTGCCTCCAAAAAGAAGGCCTGCGACAAAACCGGCATGATCATACACATATGTTAAAGCAACAGTAATACCGGAGCCAAGCGCTCTTCCTAAAGGGCCGATGGCAATAAATGCGACAAACCCGGTGACAATGACAGTAACAAAAGGCGTAACCAGCAAATCGACCGCATGCGGAACCACTTTTCTTGTCCATTTCTCTACCTTGCTCATGACGTAAACTGCCAGCAGGACAGGGATGACGGTTCCCTGATAACCGAGGAGCGCGATATCAAACCCGAAAAGATGCATATAATCAGGTGACGCTTCCGCCAAACCCCATGGATTCAAAAGCGTCGGGTGTATCATGATTCCCCCGATGACCGCTCCTAAATACGGATTGCTTCCAAACTCTTTTGAAGCGCTGACCCCGATCAAAATCGGCAGGAAGATGAATGCCGCGCTTGAAAACATATCAAGGAGCTGCAGCAGCGCAGAGTCCTTACTCATCCAATGAAAGGCATTGATCATTCCCAATAACCCCATTAACAGGCCGCTGGCTACGATGGCTGGAATGATCGGAACAAAAATATTCGAAAGCGTTTTCGCAAATCTCGCCGCAGGATTCAGTTTCTCTTTAGCAGCATCCTGGTGATTCACATGTTCTTCACGCTCTACATCGGCTTCCTTAGAAAAAGCATCATACACTTTATTGACAAGGCCTGTTCCAAAAATAATCTGGTATTGGCCTGAACTGCTGAAAGCGCCTTTGACGCCTTCAAGCTCTTCTACTTGTGCTTGATCTATCTTTGATTCATCCTTAATCACTAAACGCAGTCTTGTCGCACAATGAGCCGCGCTGATAATGTTTTCTTTTCCCCCGAGAAGCTCAATGAGGCGTTTTGCAGTCTCTTTGTAATCCATCTTCTTCTCCCCCTTTTATAAACAAAAAAGACCTAAAATTCGCCAACGAATAAAGGACACAGCGATCCTTTTTCATTTACGCAAATTTTAGGTCTTGCCTGCTTTACCAGTCACAATCCCGCTTATTCAGATTAAGAATACGCTTTCATCATAAAACATGACAGCGTTTTCGTCAACTGTTTTTTAGTTAAAAAGTTTGATAGATCATGTAGACAAAAATTCGTAAAAATTATTTGTGAAATACTTCACAATATCATGCTATACTATGCTCATCTATCAAAGAAAGCAGGAAAAGACAATGGAAACGCAAGCATTGCAAAAGGTTGAACAGTATGCTTTAAAAAAACAAGACATATTCGTTTCAAGCAAAATCCGTTATTTGCTCAGATCCATTTTGGCCAGCATGTTTATCGGTTTTGGCATTACAGCCGCAAGCAAAACAGGCAGCTATTTCTCTATTGCCGACTCACCGTTTGCCTTTCCGGCTGCCGCTGTGACATTTGGAGCTGCTATTGTATTAATTGCCTACGGAGGCGGGGATTTATTCACCGGCAACACCTTTTATTTCACTTATACCGCACTCCGGAAAAGAATCCGCTGGCGCGATACCCTGTATCTGTGGGCTTTCAGCTATACCGGCAATTTGATCGGAGCCGTTTTATTTGCGATTCTTATCAGCGCAACCGGGCTTTTCGAGGGGGCATCCCATTCCTTTTTGATTCAATTGGCAGAGCATAAGATGGAGCCGCCGGCGTCAGAGCTCTTTTTCCGAGGAATGCTGTGCAATTGGCTTGTATGTCTCGCTTTTTTCATTCCGATGTCTCTCAAAGGAGAAGGAGCAAAGCTGTTTGCCATGATGCTTTTCGTTTTCTGCTTTTTTATTTCCGGTTTCGAACACAGCATTGCCAATATGTGCACATTTGCGATCTCACTTATGATTGATCACCCTGATACAGTCACACTCGCGGGAGCAGTCAGAAACTTAATTCCTGTTACGCTCGGCAATCTGGCCGCAGGAATTGTGATGATGGGCTGGATGTATCACACGCTGAATGCCGATAAATAAAAAAACTTCCAGAGATCACTCCCTGCAAGTCAAAGCGGTTATTCCGAGAGATCTTGAAGACGCTGGACATGCAGCGTGATATAGCCGGCCTCGGACTCCGGCAAATGTAATTGATATTCATTTTTCAGAAACTCCGCCAGCTCCAGCGCACATTGATAGGCAAATGAATACTTTTTTTGGATGAAATAAAGCATCTCTTCGTCCATGACATGAAACGCTTCATTTGATTCCAACCGGCTGACCGCGTATCGCAAATGCGTGACAAGGCGTTGATAGGAAATGCTGTTCTCATCCACCTTTCGATTAAAATAGTTTTCTATTTTCTCTATCATTTCTTTTATCATCGTCGTATGCTTCAGCGCTGAATACATACTCTCCGCATCCATCTTTGCCGTATGGATGTGAAGGGCAATATAACCCGCTTCATCTTCAGGCAGAGACACGCCCAATGTCTCTTTTACATGACCGATCGCCCACAGGCCGATCTCGTATTCTTTTTTATAGAGCGCCTTTATCTCATGCAGTAATTTATTTTGCACAAGCAGCCCATTTTGAATCCTTTCGATCGCAAAGGACAAATGGTCAGAAAGCGCGATATGAATATGGTCGCTCAGCGGCGCCGCGAGCTCCCCTTCCGCATAGCTGATGATATCCTCAGCTATATCAATATGCTCCTCCGGCAGCGTTTGCAGGATTTGTTTAAACTTTTCATTCTCGTCGTGCACGACAAATATCTTTTCTACTTTATTCATAGGGATAAGATCATTTTTCTTTTTTTGAAAAGCGATTCCCGGTCCCATCACAATTTTTTCCTGATCATCCTCTTTAATTAAAGCCGCATTGTTGTTTAATACTTTATAGATTTTCAAGAGGCTCTCTCTCCCGCCAATTAGCTTTTATGACTGGGATTTTACCTCCTTTTGACCGCTATGTAAAGATGCGGGCCGGCCCTCTCCTGCTTTGGCGATTCCTTGAAGGCTTGCAGACATCTTCTTTTATAGAGAGCGGCGGCTTTCGCTTTCTGTTTTTCTTCGTCATTCACAGCCATCCGCCATTCATAAAACGAAACTAGTCCCGCGGCTTGCACCGCCGCTTTTCTTTGATATGTACGCTGAGCCGAATAAATAGCGGCAGCCGCATGTTTTCGGTCCGGCGCCACCCAGTTCATCAAAAAGACCATCCACACCCGTAAAGATACAAGCAAACGTTTCATAGAAAACATCCCTCCGCTTCTTTTTGGCAGGCAGCCTTTTTAGCAGCCCGTTTTTTCAGCCGCAGCTCACAGGAAAAGACGGCCGATTTCTTTTCTCGCAAACTAGCAGCTCTAGCAAAACTCATGACTCTATGATAGACCGTGGAAAGAGAATTCTTTGTCACAATATGAGTGAAAAAACAAACTAGTTTTAAGAAGTTTTGTTGAAAGCTGAAAGAAATGAAATGAAAATTGGAGAACCGCTTTAAAAAGTTTATACACAAGTTATCCCAAAGATAAGAACAACTTAATCACAAGAGATATCCACATGTCCACAAACACCATCTATATTTTGTATAAGAACATATATTCCCAACTATATATATACACAGCTTTATTCACTTATACACAGGGTTCTGTGTATAACTCCTTCCTTATACACAACCAAAATCCAATAAATGGTCCAAATGACACAAGGATTTTTTTGAATTTTCAAGAAATATATACTAGATCTTCAACATTTTTTCTTAACTCAAAGGGGGAAACACATTGAAAAACGGGATTATTCGCTTTCTGCTTCTAGGTCTTGTTTTATTCTTTACGTTATCCACAGGCATGACAGGGGTACAGGCAGCACCGGTTGCTTCAAAAGGATCGGCAGACCTGGAAAAAGCCGAGGTATTCGGTGATATTGACATGACAACAAGCAAACAAACAACGGTGATTGTGGAATTAAAAGAAAAATCCTTGGCAGAGGCGAAGGAAGCGGGAGTAAACCAAACGAAAAGCAAGCTCAAAAACGCCCGCTCAAAAGCAAAAAACAAAGCCGTGAAAGCGGTGAAAAACGGAAAAGTAAAAAGGGAATATGAACAGGTTTTCTCCGGATTTTCTATGAAGCTCCCAGCTAATGAAATTCCAAAACTCCTAGCAGTAGATGACGTTAAAGCTGTGTACCCGAACGTCACTTACAAAACAGACAATATAAAGGAGAAAGATGTCACCATCTCTGAGGACGCTGTATCTCCGCAAATGGATGACAGCGCGCCATATATCGGAGCAAACGACGCTTGGGATTTAGGCTACACTGGGAAAGGCGTCAAAGTCGCTGTTATTGATACAGGAGTTGAGTACAATCACCCTGATCTGAAGAAAAACTTCGGACAATATAAAGGATACGATTTTGTAGACAATGATTACGATCCGAAAGAAACACCAACTGGCGATCCGAGAGGCGAAGCCACTGACCACGGAACACACGTGGCCGGAACTGTTGCTGCGAACGGTACGATTAAAGGCGTAGCACCTGATGCAACACTTCTCGCTTACCGCGTTCTCGGACCGGGAGGAAGCGGCACAACAGAAAACGTCATTGCAGGCGTGGAACGTGCTGTACAGGACGGAGCAGATGTGATGAACCTGTCACTCGGAAACTCATTAAACAACCCGGACTGGGCGACGAGCACAGCGCTTGATTGGGCCATGTCAGAGGGCGTTGTCGCTGTTACATCAAATGGAAACAGCGGACCGAACGGCTGGACCGTCGGATCGCCTGGCACATCCAGAGAAGCGATTTCTGTCGGTGCAACGCAGCTTCCGCTCAATGAATACGCTGTCTCATTCGGCTCTTACTCTTCAGCAAAAGTCATGGGCTATGACAAAGAAGATGACGTTAAGGGGCTTCACAATAAAGAGGTCGAGCTTGTCGACGCTGGTCTCGGCGAAGAAAAGGATTTTGAAGGAAAAGATCTGAAAGGCAAAGTGGCACTCGTCAAACGGGGCAGCATTGCTTTTGTGGATAAAGCGGACAACGCCAAAAAAGCAGGCGCCATCGGCATGGTTGTGTATAACAATTTATCTGGGGAAATTGAAGCCAATGTGCCTGGCATGTCTGTGCCAACGATTAAGCTTTCATTAGAAGACGGTGAAAAGCTCATCAGCGCCATGAAAGCTGGCGAGACAAAAGCAACATTCAAGTTGACGGTCTCAAAAGCGCTCGGTGAACAGGTTGCCGATTTCTCATCCCGCGGCCCTGTGATGGATACGTGGATGATTAAGCCGGATATTTCCGCCCCAGGCGTCAATATTGTCAGCACCATTCCAACACATGATCCTGACAGCCCATATGGCTACGGGTCAAAACAAGGAACGAGCATGGCATCACCTCATATCGCCGGAGCGGTTGCCGTCATCAAACAAGCTAAACCGAAATGGAGCGTTGAACAGATCAAAGCTGCCATCATGAATACCGCTGTCACATTAAAGGATGGCGACGGAGAAGTATATCCGCATAATGCCCAGGGTGCAGGCAGCGCAAGAATTATGAACGCGATCAAAGCCGACTCGTTCGTCTCACCGGGAAGCTACTCGTACGGCACATTTTTGAAGGAAAAAGGAAACGAAACGAAGAAAAAAACCTTTACAATTGAAAATCAATCTTCCATTAGGAAGTCATACACGCTGGAATACTCATTCAACGGAAGCGGTATTTCCACATCCGGCACAAGCCGTGTTGTGATTCCGGCTCATAAAACCGGAAAAGCCACTGCAACAGTAAAGGTCAATACTAAGAAAACAAAAGCAGGCACCTATGAAGGAACTGTCATCGTAAGAGAAGGCGGAAAAACCGTCGCCAAGGTACCTACATTGCTGATCGTTAAAGAGCCGGATTATCCGAGGGTAACGTCTGTATCAGTTAATGAGGGCTCTGAGCAAGGCACCTATGAAATCGAAACCTACCTTCCTGCGGGAGCGGAAGAGCTGGCTTTCCTTGTCTATGACAGCAACCTTGACTTTGCAGGCCAAGCAGGTATTTATAAACATCAAGATAAAGGCTACCAGTACTTTGACTGGGACGGCACGATCAATGGGGGTACAACACTTCCAGCCGGTGAATATTATATGCTCGCCTATGCAGCCAACAAAGGAAAATCAAGTCAAGTTCTGACCGAAGAGCCTTTTACTGTTGAATAAAAAGCAGCCCTGCCGAGAAACATCGGCGGGGCTTTTCCATACAGGCTTTAACGGTTTCATGCCTCGGCAAACGCCTCCTGTAAAAGGCGATAAGAATGAAGTTTATCCTCAAATCGATTCGTAATGGTTACCGCCATGATTTCCTCTGTATCATAAGCCTTACTCAAGGACATCAGCTGTTCCTTGACCTGTTTTTTCGTACCGACAATCATTCGGTTTCTGTTATCAGCAATTCGTCTTTGTTCATAAGGAGAGTACGTATTGTTCCGGACAGCTTCATAATCAGGAACGCCTTCTAAAGGAATGCCCTGCTCCCCCGCCAAGAGAGTAAAATCAAGCACTGCCGCAAGCTGTTCCGCTTTCTCCTCTGTATCCGCACATAGAACAAAAACAGCAACTGCCGCACGAGGCGTTTCTCCTAACACAGTTGGCTTAAATCGTCTCTTATATTGTCTGACCGTATCCTCTCCGCCCTCGCCATTAATAAAGTGGGCAAACATATAGCCGGCACCCGATTCAGCGGCAAGCAAGGCACTTTCTCCGGATGAACCGAGCAGCCACACATCCGGTGCGCTGGATATATGAGGCGCAGCCGTCAGATTCGGAAAACGGTGTTTGTCATCCGCCAAATCATGCAAATACATCGTCAGTTCCTTGATTTGCTGCGGATACTGATCAGCATTGCGCTTTCCGCCGTCATTGAGCGCCCAAGATGCAATCGGCATTCCTCCCGGCGCTCTGCCTAGGCCGAGATCAATTCTTCCCGGCGTCAAACCTTCCAGCACACGAAAATTCTCCGCTACTTTATAGGCACTGTAGTGCGGCAGCATAACACCGCCTGACCCCACCCTGATCCGGTTCGTTTTCGCCGCAATATGGCTGATCAGCACCTCTGGACTGGACCCTGCCAGGCGCTTTGAAAAGTGATGCTCTGAAACCCAAAATCTCTTATATCCAAGACCCTCAGCCGCCTGGGCAAGCTCAACGGTTTCCCTTAATGCCGTTTCTGCCGAGCTTCCCTCGGACACCGGAGATTGATCTAATATACTTAATGATAACATCCCTACCACCTCGTCCTCATCGTATCACTGATCCATTATTTTTTCTTCTAAGCCGCTCACACTGTTCATCAGTGTCTCCCGATCAATCGTCATTTATTTGTGTCAACTTGTCTCTATTTGTCGGAATATGTTACACGTGAAACATAAAAACCTCTCCGCCAGCGGAGAGGTTTCACATTTAGTTCTTATTAAAGCCTTTTTCTTTCACATATTCATTTAAGTACGTACGCGGTTTCTGCTTCATAAAGTTCAGAATTTGATCAGACCACGTTTCCACCCGCTGACCGTTTGTTCTTTCTCTATAATAATCAGAAATGGTTTTGTCATATGCCCTCATATGTTCACGAAAATCATCGTCATTCACATTATACGTATTTTCATGATAGACAGCCTGCTTCGGCAATCTCGGTTTTTTGCCGGATGGGTTGGCAGGATGTCCTACAGCCAGACCAAAAAGCGGGAGTACATGGTCAGGCGTTTGCAGCACCTCTGTCACCTTGTCCAGTTCATTCCGAATGCCTCCGATATAACATATGCCAAGCCCCATTGATTCTGCGGCGATGCTCATATTTTGAGCCGCAAGCGCAGCATCAATTAAACTGACCATAAACATTTCCGTATTTTCCAGCAGCTCAGAGATATGTTCGCCTTTTTCTTCAGCCAGTTTTTGATGACGGTACAAGTCCGCGCAAAACACAAAAAAGTGACCGTTATGTTCAACATAAGGCTGATTCCCTGCAAGCACAGACAGCTCACGTTTTTTCTCCGGATCGGAAACACCGATAATCGAATAAGCCTGCACATAGCTGGACGTAGGTGCAGCCTGCGCGCTTTTCACTAATGTATCAATTTCCTCAGCTGTCAAAAGCTGATCAGTAAATGATCGGATCGACCGATGGTTTAAAATGGTTTCAATTGTGTTGTTCATCACAAGAACCTCCTTATCTGTTTTTATCATATCCGAAAAAAAGCGAACTCAAAAGTGAAATGCTCTACAAAAAAAGAGACAGCCCTTAAAGGCTGTCTGCATTTTATGAATTAAACAAATAACTTCTGTATCTCGTCAGCTGAACACTCGCATTATACACAATACCGAAACCAATTAACGTGGCAAGCGTCGAGCTTCCCCCATAGCTGACAAACAGCAGCGGAATCCCGGTAACAGGCATAATACCGATATTCATCCCGATATTCTGGAATGTGTGGATCACAATTAACGCCGTATAACCTACGCAAAAGAAAGAAGCAAAACGGTTGAATGGATGGATCTTGTCAATCAAAACGACAAGTCTATAGATTAAGAAGAAGAACATGATAACCACAATGGCACAGCCTAAAAATCCGAAGCTTTCACCTAAAATAGCAAAAATAAAGTCAGTCTGTCCCTCTGGTACATAAACCTTCAAGTTATGAACACCATTTCCGATAATCCCGCCTGAGCCGATAGCCATGACGGCCTGATCAACCTGCCAGCCGCTATTTGCATCTTCCTGAGTTGTTCCATTTGAATCAGAAACCCAAGATGTAACCCTGTTAATTTGATACTCTTGAATACCCACTGACTTAGCAACATCAGGAAAATTAATCATAACTAACAAGGCAAGAGTAATAAGTAAGATACCTGAACCGCCAATGATCGCGATCAGCTTCCAGTTTACTCCTGACATAAAGACCATGACAATCACAATAAACATACATATTCCTGCTGTACCAGCATCCTGCAGAAGGATAAGTCCGATTGGCACTACTGCAACGCCTGCTATCTTCAACAAAAGATAGACATCATCTCTAAGTGAACGAACTTTTTTAGGATTCGCCTTAGATATAACCGAGGCCACCATCATCATGAGCCCTATCTTCATAAATTCAGAAGGCTGCAACGTAACAGGTCCAAATTGGAACCAGCTTTTTGCACCATTTTTTACAGGGGCGATAGACTCAGGGCTAATCCTTAATATCAATAACAATAAGATTCCAAATATAAACACATATAAACTAAGTTTTTCTAGTTGCTCTAAATCGAAATAAAGTAGTGCCGTTATTGCAACAATGCCCAATACATAATAAACGATTTGTTTCTTCCAAGCACCGTCTCCATACTGCCCAAACTGACCGGCAGCATAAATTGATACTACACTTATGATAAAAAACACACCAAATATAAAAATCAAATCCCCCTGATAAAAGGGGCTTTGCTGTTTCTTATATCGACTCATTCTATCCCGCCTTACATTTTCATCGGAAAATCACTAATGTTTATTATACATGAACCACGTTCAAGATGACACGTGAAGCTCGTTTCCTTTTTTGTTTTTTGCGCGCAGTTGTGGCGCTTTTTCAGCTACACGAAATATGACGTATCATAAACCGAAATGTTTCGATTGACACAAAACTTTTCAAATGAAAAAACCCCTATTTCTAAAGGGTCATGCATGCAGTCTCTTATTAAATATGTATTTATTGAAGGTTCCTTTCGTACAGCAAGTTGCTAGAAAACCAAGGCAGAAGTAAACAAACTGCTCCATTCTCTCGGTTTCCATACATTCTCCTAGCGGATAGGCGATAAAAAATAAGGCAATAGTGCCAGACCATTTCCACAATTACCTGTATCAATTTCTGGAAAACATGGTATAATAATTGTAACAAAACGTTCACAAAACAACCACAAAACAGACACAATTCATTTCCTCTACTTCATTTTTGTAAACGCTGTCACAAAATGAAAGGAGACGGGTATGATGGACATGTTTTTTGCTTATTTATTGGTTGCCAGCGCTACTCCCCTCTTTATTTGGCTCGATAACAAAAAAGTCGCACTCTCTGCTATTCCGCCAATTATTTTAATGTGGGTATTCTTCTTCTTTTACGCAACAGAAAGCCTTTCTCCACTCGGACACACTCTCATGATTATCCTGTTTGCCGTCAACGTCATTGTCGCTCATATTGCGGCCTTTATCATTTATGGCCTTCCTTATCTTCGCAGAAAGCGAAGCAGCAGTTAAAACAGCAAAAAAACCCTCTTCTGGACGAAGAGGGTTTTTTGCTTATTCGTTGTGGCCTGAGTGCTCTGAGTGTTCAGCGCCTCCAGGAGGATTTCCATCCATGTGGTCACCGTGATGATAGTGAGCCGCGAAAATCCAGATGGATCCAAGCACGATAACGATCGCGCCGAAGAATCCGAACAGCGTGTTTCCAACTTGGATACCGCCGTTTTCGCTCTCTGTCATGTGCATGAACATGAGGAGCTGGAGCGCCGCCTGAATGAAGGCGAAGCCGAAAATGATCCAAAGTTTTGCTGATGGACTCAATTCAGTATACACTGCAACCCATAGAGCCAGCAGGGTCAAAACAATAGAAAGTGCAAAACCTACAATGTGCTTCCATGGAAAGTGACTGTGTTCAGCAGATTTGTTTGCCATTTTACAGACCCCCCAATCCCATGAGATAGACACCTGTAAAGATGAAAATCCATACAACATCTAAGAAGTGCCAGTACAAGCTTGAGATAAAGATTTTAGATGAAGTTTGCGGAGTTAAGCCGCGTTTCTTCAACTGAATCAGAATGCCTGCAATCCAGAAAATACCGATTGTTACGTGAGTTCCGTGAGTTCCAAGTAAAACAAAGAATCCAGACCAGAACGCACTTGTACCGAGAGATGCTCCTTCATGTACATAGTGGACAAACTCGTTGATCTCACAACCGACGAAGCCGGCGCCGAGAAGAAGAGTGATAATTGTCCAAATGACGACGCCTTTTAAACTTCCGCGGCGCATTTCATGAACAGCGATCCCGCAGGTAAAGCTGCTGATAAGCAGCAAGAACGTCATAATCATTACCAGATTCACTTCAAACAGTTCGTCCGGTAAGACACCTCCTGCTGTTCTGTTTTGAAGAACGAAGAAGGTTGCAAATAGTGTTGAGAACAACACAATTTCTGCCCCTAAAAAGATCCAAAACCCGAGAATATTAAGTCTGCCGGTTTCAGATTGATATTCCATAGGCGCGTTAGAATTGCCGTGTTCTGCATGTTCCATAACTCACGCCTCCTTATTCGGAAATCTTTCTTTCCGTCTCTTTTATTTCATCAACACTTACGTAGTAGCCATTGTCGTATTCGAATGAACGCAGCACCATGCAGAGCAGGACTCCGATTAATCCGACTACGCCCATCCAGTACCATTCAAAGACAAGTCCAAAGCCGGCGATACCGAAGGCAACAGACATAAAGAACGGTCTGCCTGAGTTGCTTGGCATATGGATTTTCTTGAATTTGCTTTCAGGGTATAATTCAGTTTTTTCTTCTTTCATGTGCAGGAATGCATCTTGGGATTTGACTTCAGGAAGCACCGCAAAGTTGTAGTGCGGCGGAATCGCAGATGAAGTCGCCCAATCAAGCGTACGTCCCACACCCCATGAATCTCCGCTGATTTCACGAGTAGAGTAACGGAAGCTGTAGTAGATGTTATAGCAAAGGATTAAGAATCCTACACCCATCATGAAAGCTCCGACTGTTGAAATAAAGTTCAATGTTGTCCAGCCATCATTCGGTCCGTATGTGTAAATACGGCGAGGCATACCTTGAAGCCCCAAGAAATATTGCGGGAAGAAACAAATATTGAACCCGATCATAAAGATCCAGAAGAACCATTTTCCGATTTTTTCGTTCAGTTTGTGGCCGAACATTTTTGGATACCAGAAAATAAATCCTGCGAAACAAGCAAATACAGTACCCGCGATCAGCACGTAGTGGAAGTGAGATACCAGGAAGTACGTATTATGGTATTGATAATCCGCTGCTGCCATCGCAAGCATAACCCCTGTAACCCCGCCGATAACGAAGTTAGGAATGAACGCAAGCGCCCACAGCATAGGCGTTGTAAAGCTGATTCGGCCTTTATACATTGTAAAGAGCCAGTTAAAGATTTTAACCCCGGTCGGAATCGAGATTGCCATTGTCGTAATTGAGAAGAATGAGTTAACGGACGCACTGTTCCCCATTGTGAAGAAGTGGTGAGTCCAAACTAAGAAACTCAATACGGAGATGGCGATAATAGAACCAACCATCGCTTTGTAACCAAACAATTGTTTTCTTGCAAAGCTTGAGATAATTTCTGAGAAAATACCGAACGCCGGAAGAATAACGATATATACTTCAGGATGTCCCCAAATCCAGAACAGGTTGGCCCAAAGCATCGGCATACCGCCTGCTTCCAGTGTGAAAAAGTGAGCGCCGAACAAACGATCAAATGATAAGAGTGCTAAAGCTACTGTAAGCACAGGGAAAGCAAACACGATAATAACCATTGTGATCAGTGTTGTCCATGTGAACATTGGCATACGCATCAGTGTCATGCCTTTTGTTCTCATTTTTAAGATTGTGACCATAAAGTTGATCCCTGTCATCAGGGTACCGATCCCGGCAATCTGAAGTCCGAGGAGGTAGTAGTTCTCACCCGGTCCAGGGCTCATGTCGTTACTTGCAAGCGGCATGTAACTTGTCCAGCCTGCGTTCGGAGAACCTCCGATAACGAAAGAAATATTGAAAAGCATAGCCCCTACGAAGAACGTCCAGAAACTCAGGTTGTTCAAGTAAGGAAATGCAACGTCGCGAGCACCGATTTGAAGAGGTACAACAACGTTAATAAGACCGATTAAAAACGGCATCGCCATGAAGATGATCATGATCGTACCGTGAGTCGTAAAAATTTCATTATAGTGGTTTGAGTCTAAAAAACTGTTATTCGGAAGCGCTAGCTGGGCACGCATCATCAAACCGTCGACACCGCCGCGGAATAACATAATTACAGCAGATATAATATACATGATTCCGAGTTTTTTGTGGTCAACAGTTGTTATCCATTCAGACCAGAGCCATTTCCATTTCTTGAAGTAGGTCAGTACAACAATGATGGCGATGGTAGATAGTGCAATGGAAACTTGTGCGCCCAGAATTAATGGGTCACCTGTTACAAAAAATTCATCCCATTTAAATTTCATGCGGGCTTCCTCCTTTCCTGATCAATATCATTCTTCTGTATCATCAGACTTCTTAAATTCATTTTCCTTTACGTTTTCAAACGGATCTGTTTTAGAGTGCGGTGAAACGGCTTGGTAGCCAAGGCGTTTGCGGGCCTCCATCGCGTATTCTGCGTCTTGTCCGTGATCAACGTATTTTAAGTGAGTAGAAGAGAACGTTAATTCGTCCACATTTTCAGGAAGCATCAATTGATCATACTTCTCTTTTGTCAGCTTAGGAGCCTCATTTTGAGTCTTTTTCACCCAGCTGTTAAAGTCTTTTTCTGTTACAGCATTCACATCAAACTCTTGGTCGGCAAAATGTTCACCTGTGAAGTTCGCGTTGCGGCCTTCATAAGTTCCCACTTCATCAGCCTGTAAGTATTGATCCATCAGCATTCCAGCCATCGCGTATTTTTGTCCTCCAAGCTGAGGAATCCATAGCGAAGCCATTGAATCTGCAGATGAGATTTTAAACAAGATCGGGCGGTCTACAGGAATGTTTAAGTAGTTGACCGTTTCAATATCCTGTTCAGGGTAGCTGAATACCCATTTCCAGTCTACCGAAGTAGCGTAAACAACAAGAGGCTCTTTATCCTTTGTTGCTTCAGGAGCTTTTTCTAACGAATATATCGTCTGTACGGTTGGCACAGAAAGTGCGATGACGATTAAAATTGGGATCACTGTCCAGACTACTTCTAAGAATGTGTTACCGTGAATTTCTGGGTTATAAGATCCATTATCTTTGCCTTTACGGTCGCGGTATTTTACTAAAATAATGGTAAAAAGAACAAAGACGACCCCGACGATAAACAGCATAAATCCGATAGATAACAGGATCAAATCACTTTGCTGATCAGCCACAGGCCCTTTCGGATCTAGTACTGAAGCATTGCTGCATCCCCCAAGGACGAAAACCACAGTTAACAGCGCTAATACAAGTAACGGTTTTAATGCTCTGAACAAGAAGATCACCATCCTTCCTATTGATGTAATAAATCTGAAGTGCATACTTCCTCAAAATCTTTTCTCTACTTTGTTATGCTATCAAAAACTTCACTTATTAGCTTTATTTTTTTATAAACTTCATCCCATTTTCGCTTAAATGTCATAAAATCGACAAAATTTGCTCCAACTTTATTCACATCTATCGCTTAATATGAAAAGTTTCTAGTTATTTCCGCATATAAGTAAAGAAAGAAGATGAAGAATTAATTCTGACAAATAAAGGTTTACCACAATAAAAAACCTAGGTCAATCAAAAATTTCATTTTGTTAAACTTTCTACAAGGGAATTAATTTTTCCTTGGCTAGCATCTTTTCACACGATTACCATTTTAGCGCAATGCATATTGAAAGAAAAGGCTCAATAGAGCGGCGATATGCTCTGAACTGTTCCCTCTTTTTGATTAGCACATTCAATTGTTTATCCTATACAAAAAGGAGGAATGATATAAGCAAATAAATCTAAAATAGGATGTGTTGCATGATGAGTTTCATAATTTCACTTATCGTAGCTATTATTATCGGATGGGTTGGTAGCCTGTTTGTAAAAGGAGATATGCCCGGAGGAATTATCGGGTCGATGATCGCAGGTCTTATTGGTGCCTGGATCGGGCACGGGCTGCTTGGAACATGGGGACCGCATCTTGCCGGATTTGCCATTATCCCGGCGATTATCGGTTCAGCAATTGTTGTCTTTCTCGTAAGCCTCTTAGCAAGAAAAAGAGGATAGAAACAACAGAGCCCAAAGCGTGAGCGTTTTGGGCTCTTTTTTAATAGGAAAAAGCCTCTTCCCTTAACGGTTGAGGCTTTTTCCTTGTTTGACGCCTAAACAATGGATAAACCTGTTGAAGGCCTGTTTTCCTTCGGGTGTCTGTTTAAATACGCCGGCATGTTCAAGAATGCGTGCGAATACATGACCAAGCTCTTCTTTTATGACCTGTTCCGCATTCCCTTTTGTTATGGTTCTTCTTTCCATCAGACGAAGAGCCCAATCTTTATGTTTAGCGGTCAGCTCATTTTCTTCTAATGCTGTTTTCGGATCAGCAGAGCACATTGCCGCTTCCGTTGCTTTCATTTCTTCCTGTAAACGGCCCGGCAATATCGCTAAGCCCATGACCTCAATCAAACCGATATTTTCTTTTTTGATATGATGAACCTCTTGATGAGGATGAAAGATTCCTAATGGATGCTCCTCATCCGTCCGATTGTTTCTCAGCACGATGTCGAGTTCATACGAGCCTCCCCTGCGTCTTGCAATCGGCGTGACCGTATTGTGCGGCGTATCCCCTGTAAAGGCGGCTATGCCGGCTTTTTCATCAGAATATTGCTGCCATGTACGGAATATATGGTCCGCTGCGTCAGCGACTCTATCTGGATCGTCCCCCTGGAGCCTGAGCACAGACATTGGCCATTTCACTAAGCCCAGCGACACACCGGGATGACCCATCAATTCATATCTCTCCTCCATTTCGGCACGCGCCATCGGAAAATCGTGCGCCCCGCCTTGAAAATGGTCGTGGCTTAGGATGCTGCCCCCGACAATCGGCAGGTCTGCGTTTGATCCGATAAAATAATGCGGATATTGCCCGAGGAATGAGAGCAGTCTTTCAAACGTTTTTTTGCTGATCTCCATCGGTTCATGCTCACCCTTTAAAACGATGCAATGCTCCGGATAATACACATATGGCGAGAATTGCAAATACCATTGCTCGTCTCTGAGAATAACAGGAATGATTCTGTGATTCTGCCGGGCCGGATGGTTCACACTTCCCTCAAAGCCGACATTTTCCTTACAAAGCACACAAGGCGGATAATTTGTCTGCGTCTGTTCTTTGGCAGCCGCAATCGCTTTCGGATCCTTTTCGGGCTTTGACAGGTTGATTGTTATTTCCAGCTCGCCATATTCGGTCGGCACCGTCCAATGAACGTTTTTAGCGATTCTGTCCGACCTGATATAATAGACATCCTCTGCATATTGATAAAACTCTTTTGTCGCCTGTTTCGGTCCGTATAACGCCTTTGTCTCTTCAAACTTGCGGATGACCTCAGAGGGAGGCGGGACAAAACAGCCCATCAGCTTCGCACTGAGCAAATCTCGATAGGTGTCTGTATTTGCTTCTATGCGGCCGGTTTCTGCCGCCCACTCGTAAATAGGAGAAAGCAAGTCAGGAAGACGTTGGCTCTGCTTAATAGGTGTGCTTGAGACCGGCTGGGGATGTTTGATGTCCAGCACTTCATAAAGTCGGTTTCTCGTATATTCCTGATCCCAGATCGATATCAGTTTTCGTTCCAGCCCATACTCGATCAGCTGTTCCAGATGTTCAAAAATGCTCATGTGTCATTCCCCCTTTAGTTCTCTCGCTCCTTCGCCAATATCAGCGACATAAAAATCAGCTTTGAGGCCTGTTTTTTCTTGATACCTGTCTCCAACCTTTTGGATAAAGTCATCAACAAATTCATCCTTTACAATACTGATTGTGCAGCCGCCGAATCCCGCTCCCGTCATTCTTGAGCCAATCACTCCTTGTTGCTCCCACGCCGCAAATACGAGCTCATCAAGTTCCGGACATGTCACCTCATAATCATCCTTTAATGAAAGGTGGGATTCCTTCATTAACCGCCCGATTTCGCGAATGTTGTTTTCTTTAAACATGTCGGCTGTCTTGATGGCGCGGTGGTTTTCATATACGGCGTGCTTTGCGCGGCGTCTGTTCGTTTCATTTCGGATCAGGTCAGAGCATGCATCGAAATCAGAAGGCTTGATGTCGCCAAGTGATGTAATGTCGAGCTCCTTTTGCAGATCCAGCAATGCGTCGCTGCACTCTTGGCGTCTCGCATTATAGCTTGAGTCCGCCAATGTCCTTTTTTTGTTCGTGTTCGCAATAACCAGCGCAAGCCCGGAGACATCGAGTTTGCTATATTCATAGTCCAGCGTATCGCAGTTCAGAAGCATCGCATGATGTTCTTTCCCCATTCCGATTGCGAATTGATCCATAATTCCGCAATTGACCCCGATAAATGTGTTTTCCGCATGCTGTGCCATTTTGACAAGCTCCAGCGCATCGAGTTGAGGATGAAAATAGCTTTGGAGCACGACCGCCATCAGCAGCTCAATGGAAGCGGAAGACGAGAGCCCTGCCCCGTTTGGAATATTCCCTGAAAACACGATGTCAAAGCCATTCGGAATCGAATAGCCCCTTTGTTGAAATTCATATATGACGCCTTTCGGATAATTGGCCCAGTCGTCTTCTTTTTGATAACGGATGCCGTCAAGACTGCATCCCTTTATGCCGGCTTCCTGAAAGTTGTCCGAATACATCCTGACCAGCCCGTCATTTCTTTCTGCAACAGCAGCATATGTACCCATTGTCAGCGCGCACGGAAACACGTGCCCACCGTTATAATCCGTATGTTCTCCAATCAGATTCACTCTTCCCGGTGCGAAAAAAAAACGCAATCCCTCTTTTTCTCCGAATACACTTGCAAATATCCCCTTCAATTCTTCCCGCATGTGCATCACCTTTCATGGTTTTTATTTTTGTTTCCCGGTCTTTCTGTAACGAAAACGGAAGATCATATGCTGCCGCCCCTGTCATACCCCTTCTTCTTTTGTCTTTTTAAAGACGAGCCATTTGCTTGCGACATAGTTGACGACAACAATCACCGCATTATCGAGTATTTTGGCCAGCGTTTCATTGGTATGGAACTGTCCCACAAGGAGGATCATCATGCCAAGGTCTATTCCGAGGGACAGCACCCGGACGCTGAAAAAGGCAGTGAGCTCTTTCAGCAGGCTTTGCAGGTCATCTGTTTTCTGCTGAAACACATATATTTTATTTGTTATGTAAGCAAACAGCACAGACAAAATCCAAGCAGCTACTGTTGCAGCTTTATAATCCACATTCATGATCTCTACCAATATATAAAAGCTGGCGATATTCACGATTGTCGTGAAAACCCCCATAATGATATACATAATCAATTCTCTATACTTCACTGATGTTCCTCGCTTTCTGAAAAACTTTTCAAATTTCTTAGCTTTGCGTATTCGCGGTTAAAAGAAACAAAAACGGAAAGCGCGTCAAAAAAGCTGCGGAATGTGGCCGGATGGCCCAATACACGCGATTGTTTGATGATTCCGTCAAGCACCGCACATATTATTTTAGCCGTATATTCCGGATCAATACTGTCGTCAACCAGCTTTCTCTCCTTCAGCCAATTAATATATGACGTATTTTCTTCCACCCACAATTCGTACAGCCCCACATAAGCCTTGCATTTTTGGACAACTTTAAAGGTCGGCATATTCATTGCAAACGAGGTGATGTCCCACGATGGTTTATTTTTGTAGTAAGAATACAGCAGCTCTGCGGCATGTTTTGCAGCGTCATGAAGAGTCAGCGGTTTCGCAGATGTCCGCTCGATTTCATCCAGGTAGCCGATGATAATCTGTTTTTTCATTTGATGATTTTCGAAGATATGCTGCAGGAAGTCTTCCATGTTGTCAAAATGAACATAAAATGCGCCTTTACTGTACCCGGCAGCTCTGCTGATTTCTTCCACAGACACAGGGTCATATGCTCGGTCAATCAATAAATTCAGGCCAGCCTCTATAAACCTTTCAAATGTTTGCTCTCTTTTAATTTGAAATTTGTTTTTTTTCATATTTTTCTCCAGCCGTATGATTACCCTTATCTTACACCGGATCAATCTTTTGCGGTATTTATTTCTTTCCAAAGGTATGCTATTCGGTTGTGGAGGGGTCATATTTAATAGGCAATACGATTTATTTTCATTTACATACTATCCAGTCAGTATTTAATTGTTTATTATTATAAATAAGGCCCATTGGTTATATTAGTCATTTTTTTAGGGAATAGGTAGGTGATTCTTCCTTCAGTTTGTGAACACCGAGCAACTATGTGTGAAATTTGTTGTACTCGCCTCATCATCACACCGGCTTGCCTTTTATTGCCTGGATGTTGCAGGAAAACATTTTATACAATTGGAGGTTACTATGAAAACTCAAGTTAAAAAAGATTTGGACAAAGATTGGCATATGTTGATTCAAGAAGCTAGATCCATTGGATTGGGCATTCATGATGTGAGGCAGTTTTTAGAATCTGAAACAGCGATGAGAAAAACCAATCACAAAAAGGCCGTCCGCCAAGACTAATCCGGACAGGCGGATCTTTTACCTCTGGCTTTTCTATCATCTGATCTGAGTTTTCACCATTTCCTCTATTCGATAGCTTATATACTGTGGGATTTTGAGGACAAACGGTGTTTCAGCCTAAAATATGACAGACAGCTGGTGATGCGGTCACCTCTTGGCACATGCATTGTCATAAAGAGGTGATGCGAGCATAAAACCGGACTTTAGAAAAAAGGGCAGCTTTGCATAAGCTGCATTTGGTGAGGTTTTGAAAGCAAACAGCTGGAAAACCTTCGCCCGTTTTATAACCCCCGCGTCTAATCTTCACGTTTCCTGCTTTTTTCATCCCCTTTATGATCCCGAAGAATAAATCAGACTTTCTGTACATACCTATTGGTGTACCTTTATGCTTATTTTTCAGCAGGATAATAAGGAGGAAAGCCATGTACAGATCGCAAGCTGATTACCAAAAGATTGCTGGATCTCCGTCTTTTCAAGCCTTTTTGAAGCAGAAACAGGCCTTTGTTGTTCCAACTGCGATTTTCTTTTTTGTCTTTTATTTTTCACTCCCTGTTTTAACGTCTTATTTCACCTTTTTGAATACTCCGGCAGTCGGTGCTGTTTCATGGGCTTGGCTGTTTGCCATCGCTCAATTCGCTATGACCTGGACACTCAGTACGGTGTATTCCCGAAAGGCAGCTCGTTACGACCAATTTGTAAACGCTTTAAAAGAAGAGCTAAAGGGTGAACAGACATGAACCTGACAGCGTTTCTGTTATTTGTAGCGATTGTCGGACTAACGCTTGTGATTACGTATTTTGCCGCGAAACAGACGAAAACGACGAGTGAGTTTTATACGGCCGGCGGCGGGCTCACCGGTGTTCAGAATGGACTGGCAATTGCCGGCGACTACATGTCTGCCGCATCGTTCCTCGGCATTGCCGGAATGATTGCATTATATGGCTTCGATGGATTTTTTTACAGCATCGGTTTTCTTGTCGCTTATCTCGTTGTCCTCTATATCGTGGCGGAGCCGCTTCGGAATCTCGGAAAGTATACGATGGCGGACATGATTGCGGCGCGTTTTAAAGAAAAGAAGATCCGCGGTGTCGCCGCTCTCAATACCATCGCCATCTCTACCTTTTATATGATCGCTCAGCTCGTGGGAGCAGGGGCGCTGATTAAACTGCTGCTTGGGCTCGATTATACCGTGGCCGTTCTGATTGTCGGAGTGCTCATGACCATTTATGTCGTGTTCGGCGGAATGATCGCGACGAGCTGGGTTCAGATTATTAAAGCCGTTTTGCTGATGGCCGGCACCCTCGTCATCTCAATCATTGTTTTTTCTAAATTCGGTTTTAACCTCAATACAATGTTTGAGCACATGAAAACGGCTACTCCGCTTGGCGCTGATTTTTTAAATCCAGGCAACAAATACAAGGTCCCGCTTGAAACCCTGTCGTTGAATTTGGCACTTGTGCTGGGGACCGCCGGCCTTCCGCACATCTTAATTCGCTTTTATACAGTTAAGGATGCCCAAACTGCCCGGGCATCAGTCGTTTCAGCAACGTGGATCATCGGTGTGTTTTACATTATGACGGTATTTCTCGGATTTGGCGCGGCCGCGTTTGTCGGTTTTGACGCGATTACAGCGGCCGATCCAGCGGGAAACATGGCGGCGCCGCTTCTGGCAAAAGCACTCGGAGGGGATTTCCTGTTCGCGTTTGTATCAGCCATCGCCTTTGCCACGATTTTGGCAGTGGTGACAGGCTTGGTGCTTTCTGCCGCTTCAGCGTTTGCCCATGATATCTATAGCCAGATTATCAGAAAAGGAGAAGCAACTGAGAAAGAACAGATGAAAGCGGCTAGATGGGCATCTATTGCCGTGTCAGTGCTGTCTATCATTCTTGCGATTTTTGCACAATCCTTAAATGTCGCATTTCTTGTCGCATTGGCATTTGCCGTTGCCGCCAGCGCAAACCTTCCGCTGATTGTGTTTACTGTGTTTTGGAAAAGATTTAATGCCTCAGGCGCATTATGGGGCAGCCTGACTGGGCTGATCAGTGCTCTTGTCCTCGTGTCGATGAGCCCGAGTGTGTGGGACCCGGCCGGAGGCGCTATTTTTGTAGGCGAGCCGCTCATCCCGCTTTCTAATCCGGGCATCATTTCGATTCCGCTAGGTTTCCTCGGTGCGTGGCTTGGAACGCTTCTGTCTTCTGATAAAACTGCTCATGAAGATACATTTGCGGAAATACAGGTGAAGGCACATACCGGGATTCATATGGATCAGGATTAAAAAAGGCTCTCTAAACAGATTTTTGTTTAGAGAGCTTTCTTAGGTTACGTTTTCTGTTGTTCCTGAGAAATCGCGTTTTCAAATACTTCCTTGCCGGCTGCTCCTGGAATCACGGTGTCGCCGATGACAAAGGTTGGTACGGCTGTAATGTCAGCTTCTTCATAGGCGTGCTTCAGAGCTTGCCGCTGCACATCCTGATATGTTCTTGCTTCCAGTGCAGCTTTGAACAATGCTCCGTCTAAGCCGACTTCCTCGGCCAGCTTCGTCAAGATTTCAATCTCTCCAATGTTTTGGCCCTCTTGGAAAAATGCTGCAAATACACGGGTATTGTATGCATGTCCTTTGTTGTATTCTTTGGCAAAGTGAAAGCCTTCAAAAGCCAAGTCTGTATAAGGGTGAGGCGAGACGTTTGGAAATTTGATGTCGACTCCCAATTTCTCCGCCATCGGTCTGATCGAGGTTTGCCACATATATTTCTTGGAAGGATCGTTTACAGGATCAAGCTGCGGTGAAGGACTTGGACGCAATTCAAACGGCATCCACTCGACTTCAACATCCTTTCCTTTTATCGCCTCTTCAAAAGCGGCTTTTCCAATGAAACAAAATGGGCACACGTAATCTGAATAAACTTTTATCTGTACGGTCATGATTGTCTCCTTTCGTATAGGTTGATTTTAAACTGTAACAATAAAAGTTACAACTGTTTTTTAAAAAAGAAGCCTGCATGGCTTCTCTTTACGATTCAAGCAACCGCTGAGCAATATATTCTCCTTTTTTGCACCCGCCGGGGATTGCATATAAAGCAGAACCAATCGTTTGCGTATATTCATTTAACGCATCCTTTGCCGAAAGTGCCTTCAGCATGGGGATGAACTGATTGTCGGGATTTTTTTGAAAGCTGATAAACAGGAGACCTGCATCCATATAGCCGGTTTTCGAGTCAATGCCTTCTGTGTAAGAAAAGGCTCTTCGCAAAATCTGTTTCCCCGTAGATTTCGCAAGGCTGACGTGCGAATTTGACGGGATTTGATTCAGCTTGACAGGGTCTGTTTCTTTTTTTTGGCCAAAGGGTGCCCCCGAGCTTTTTCTGCGGCCGAAAGTATCCTCTTGATCCTTCAGGGAAGAGCGGTCCCAAATTTCAAGGAACATTTTGATTTTCCGAAAAGCCATATAAGTTCCCCCGGTCATCCAGTCAGGCTCGCCGGACTGAATCCACACGATCGAGTTCATCAAGGTGTCATCCTTGGTGCTTTGGTTTCCTGTTCCATCTTTAAACCCAAATAGATTGCGCGGCGTTTCTCCATTTTTGCCTCCGCTTAAAAAGCCTTTGTTTATCAGGCGGACTTCACAGGTGCCCACCGCTTGATTCAATAGGTTTCGCAGCGCGTGAAACGCCACCTGTTCATCATCTGCGCATACTTGGATGCAGATGTCTCCGCCTCCCTGCTTCGCATCGAGATTGTCATTCGGCATAGCCGGAAGGGCAGCAAGGTGTTTCGGTTTCTTGCTTTTCAGTCCGAAGCGATCCTTCCCATCTTTTTCGAAAAAGTCAGGCCCGAAGCCAAATGTAACCGTTAAGTTGGAAGGCGGTAAATCAGCCGATTCACCTGTATCCTGCGGCGGCAGGTATTGATTTTTCTGTTCGCTCGACATTTTTTTGCCTGACGTCAGCATGTGTGTCAGGCTGGTCCAGTTTCTGAATAACGTGATGATATCGCTTTTCTCCTTCGCCGTCACATCAAGCGCGGCAAAATACACGTACGACTGATGGGCAGTGGTGATTCCGGCCTGATGCTTTCCATAAAACGGAATAATCTGGTCATCCTCTTTTTCGTCCTTCTTCGATGACTTAGCCGCGGTCTGAACAAGCGGAGCAAGACCGCCGAGACCGCTGGCGCCAATCGCCACGGCCGCACCAGCCATCGCTCCCCATTTTAAAATGTCCCGTCTGTGAATTTGTTCTGGCTTTTTTTGTTCATCGCTCATGCTGTTACAAAACTCCTTTTATAGCACATTCGCAATCTTCGACATGGTTTCAGAAAGAGTCGTCAGCTTTGTGCTCAGCTCTCTGATTTGATCTTCACTTAATTTATCATAAGACGTATAGGCCTGATCATTTGTTTTGTATTTTGCCATTAAAACTTCAAATTCACTGAATTCGGTATCCAGCTTTTCCGTCAGGTCAGAGTGGTCTTTTACGAGCGCGCTTTTCACAGTTTGATACACGGCCTCAGAGCCTTCAACATTTGCCATAAGATCGACTAAATCGATTCGTGAGTAGCGCTCCTCTTCACCCGTAATTTTAGAAATACCTGCTTCGTTCAGAAGCTCCATCGCACCCGCCACAATTTGTTCTGGCGTTAATGTCAATGATTCAATCAAACCGTCAAGCTCTTTTACATCCTTGACAAGCTGGTCAGCCGTCGCCTTTTCCCCGGAAATATGTTTATCCTTCCAAATGGCTTTCTCAAGCTTGTGGAACCCTGTCCACTTGTCCCCTTCTTCTACATCGTTTTCACGGGCATCAATTTTCGGGTCAAGATCTCCGAGGCTTTCCGCAATCGGTTCAATTCTCTCGTAATAGACGCGCGCTTTCGCATATAACGTCTTTGATTTTTCAATATCGCCGGCCTTCACGGCAGCTGTAAATGCTTCAGTCGCCTTCACAAGCTGATCACTCTGTTCTTTGACGTATTCTTTATATTCATCTGCCGCTTTTGCCAGCTGATCGCTTGCCTTTTTGCTGCTCTTCTTCGCTTCTGTCAGGTCTTCTAAGGACGCTTTCAGTGACTCGGATTCTGTCTTAATTTTGTCTGTATCCGGTTTGGCTTTTTGCGCCTCTGTATAGATAGGCTGAAGGTGCTTTTCGATTTCTGTGTATTCGAACGGATAGTCGCTGCGAATATCATTTTCAAAAGAAAGCCAGTAGCTGTTTAATTCTTTCCCCTTCTTTTGAATCTCTTTTTGATCGGCTTTTTCTGCTGATTCATTCAGCTCGGAAATCATGTTCTCCATTTTATTGACGGAAGCCGTGATCTCTTTGCTTACTCCGCTTTTTTCAGAAGAAGCTTTTTCTTTAGTTGACGAAGTGTCATTGGCTCCGCATCCTGCACACAGTGCAAGGATGCATCCGGCTGTTACAGCAATCTTTGTGATATTCATTTTGTCAGTTCCTTTCCGTTTGTAAAATGTTTTGCCGCTTCTGAGACAAGCGCAATCAGTAAAAATAGTAAAATTAGCAATTGCGGAATCGTACTGTACACGGACGGGTAGATTCCGAGAACGGATACAGACGGAAGCCAGCTTTCTGCGTCAGACGGAAGAATCCCCGCGAGCTGCAGGCTGTGAACGCCTGTTCCAAGAAATTTCACGCACATATACAGGACAACCGCCATTGACAGCAGAAAAAACGGTTTCAATGGAATACGCATTCCGAGCTTTATCATAAGAATACCGACAATGACGAGAACGACAAGGCCCGCAGCTGTCCCGCCGATCAGCTCAGGGAGAGAGAGCTTTCCAACAAGGCCGATGAAAAAGATGACTGTTTCGAGCCCCTCCCTCACGACTGCCAGAAATGCAATGAGCGCAAAGGAAAGCAGGCTTCGTTTTTTCAGCGCCTGTGATTTCTGGATATTGATTTTTTCTCTCCACTTGTCCATCGAGGCGTTCCTATGCAGCCACACCCCGACATACAAAAGCATGACAGCGGACAGCACGCCGGTGATTCCGCCTAGCAAGAAATTGTTTTCTCCGAATACCTTCGAGGAGAACAGGAGGGTGACGCCGATTCCGGCTGCTAAGGAAACAAACATGCCGGCTGACGCGCCGCCCCAGATCCAAGCAGAAGAACGGGTGACACGGGCTTTTTTTGTCATGGTCAAAAGCGCCCCGATGACAAGCAGCGCCTCCATTCCTTCTCGAATTGGGATCAATGCCGCGTCCCACCAGCTGTAGCTGCTCGAAGCAATCGGCTCAAGCAATTGAATCATTTCGTCAATTTGCTTTAATACCTGATCGGGATGGCTGTCGATTTCAGCCTTTATGAGTGCCAGATTTTCCTCCGATGTGGTATAGGCTTCTTTGGATTGGGATACGACGTCTCCTTCTACGGCCAGCCAAGATGTGATTAAGTTGTCGATAGCGGCTGACGCCTCATCCAGCTGATCTTTTTCTATCAATTGTTTTGTTTCTTTTAAGCTTTGAATATAGGCTGTTAAGGACGTCCTTGATTGACCCGAGGATGCCTTTTTCAGCACAACAGCCTGCTGGTAGGTTTCTAAGTGAGAAGAAAGCTCTTCAAGCTGTGTTTCGAGTTTGTTCGCGTCTTGATTAATGAAAGAAAGAGAAATCATAGCGATATTCGAGTCCATTTTGCTGTGGGAAGAAATATTTTCCTTCTTAATAGATGGTTCTTCCTTTTTCCACGCCGATTTGAAGGTCTCAAATGTTTGCTGTGCGGAATCTATATCTCCATCTTGTACTGATTTAATCATTTGCTTGTTTAATTCAAGCAGGGAAGCAATTGGATCATTTTCCGCATGCGCCGCTGAACCGAAAAATATCAACAAGCTGAGTAATATAAGTGCCAGCCCCCGAGCCATCATGTTCCTCCTATAATTGAAAATGATTATCATTATATATCATAATCATAGCCAGTTCCCGCCCTTTGTCAATGAAAATTTGAAGGTCTGAAAACCTTGGCAGAACAGCAAAAAGGCTGCCCTTTACAGGACAGCCTCTTGAAAGCAAAATCGGGTTATCGGCCGGTCTTATATGTGTGAATAACATCGTAAAATTTGCGTGCGGCTTCTTCCGGATCTTCCGTCAGACTGATAGCGCTGATCATACTGACACCGTCAGCGCCCGCTTCAATTACAGGACCGGCATTTTCTATTGTGATACCGCCGATGCCGACAATCGGGATGCTGATGCCTTGACGTCTCACCGCTTCAATGAGAGACACACCCTGCACAGCTCTTGTATCCTTTTTCGTTTCCGTCGGGTAGATCGGCCCGAGACCGACATAATCTGCCCCATCTTCCTCGGCTTGCTTTACCTCAGACATCGTATGGGCGGACACGCCAAGGATCATATCGCCAATGGCGTCGCGTACCTCTTTTGCTTTCGCATCCTCTTGGCCGATGTGTACACCGTCTGCCTTCAGCTTCAGTGCCAGCTCCACATCATCATTGACAATGAAAGGGACTCCGGCTTCACGGCATGCCGCCTGAACCTTTGCGGCGAAGTCAATCCGTTCCTCCCCTGTCAGTGCGCCTTCGCCCTTTTCGCGAAACTGGTACAGAGTGGCACCGCCTTTTAATGCGTTTTGTACAACTGCCAGAGGATCGGCTTTTGTATTGTTTGAACCCATAATAAAGTAAACAGATAATAGCTCTTTCATCATTTCCCGAGAAATACGTGTCATGAGACTGTCACCCTTTCTATTGTCGCTAACTCTGATACATCTTGTTCAGAGACAGAAGACAGCTTGTTCAGCAATTCAATCTGAAAGCTCCCCGGACCTTTGTCAGCTGTCTGCTGCGCGGCAAGCTGAGCCGCAACACCATATGAGGAAATCGCAGCGATGGCAGCGAATAACGGATTTTTTTCCACTGCACAAAACGCACCGACTACTGAAGTCAGAAGACATCCGGCGCCTGTCACCTTCGTCAGCAGCTTGTGGCCGTTATGAAGAGTGTATACGTTAGATGCGTCGGCAATTACGTCGACTTCCCCAGTAATCGCAATGACCGTGTTCAGTTTTTGCGCCGCCTGTTGAGCCAGACGGACAGTGTCGCCTCCGCCTTCACCGGCATCGACTCCTTTAATCATCCAATCCTCAACACCCACGGTATGTGCAATTTCAGCGGCATTTCCTCTGATTGCAGAGAGGCGCACCTCACGTATAATCTCACGTGCCGATTCAGTGCGGAACGGTGTGGCACCAGCCCCCACGGGATCAAGAATGACGGGTACGCCATGTTCATTCGCTGATTTACCCGCAATGATCATAGCTTCGATGGTTTCCTTGCTTAGCGTTCCAATATTTAAAACGAGCGCGCCCGCGATTTTCGCCATGTCGGCGACCTCTTCTTTCGCATAAGCCATTACGGGTGATGCACCGAGGGCGAGCAGACCGTTCGCTGTAAAATTCGTCACCACATTGTTTGTTATGCTGTGCACCAGAGGGCTATGCTTCCGGACGGCTGTTAGTCGTTTTGCTGCTGATTGTGCATCCATGTTAGCATCATCCTTTACTCTCTCTTTTTTTCGGATCCCATAAATACGATTTCGTATGTTCAAGCCAGGCTCTTGCCGCAAAGGACAAATAGCGGTCCTTTCTCCATATAATCGCAAGATGCCAAGGGATGACCGGATCGACAAGCGGAATGACTTTGACCTTTTCCGGGTCAAGGCCGAGACATATGCGTTCCGGCAAAAGTCCGATCCCCAGGTTGGCTGACACCATCTCACTGATAAAATCCCATTGTGAGGTTTCGTAAATGATATGAGGTCTGAATCCGGCCTTGATACATTCCATCATAATTCGATTGTGGAGAACAAAATCCTCCCTGAAGAAAATAAAAGGCTCTTCCTTCAAATCCTGTAATCGGCTCTCTTTCTCACCCGCCAGCCGGTGGGAAGGGTGTACGACAAGCATTAATGTTTCTTTTACGATCGTAAATGAATGAAAAATGTCTTCGTTTGCGGGAAGAACAACAACGCCAATGTCAAGAGAACCGTCTCCAACGCCTTCTTGGACTTTGATAGAGCCATCCTCAACGAGCTGAAAGGTCACATTCGGATAATTTTCCCGAAAATCGCCGAGCACTCGCGGGAAAAATCCTGATCCGATCATCGGCGGCAGCCCGATTCGCACATGCCCTTTCTTGACCTCCATAATATCATTTAACTCGGATGTCAGGTTTTGAAATGATTTAATAATTTCCTGCGCCTGCACATACATGCTATGGCCGGCGTCCGTCAGCTCCACCTGCCTGCCATTTCGGTAAAAAAGCTCGATCCCAAGCTCCGCTTCTAAATTTTTGATCATTTTCGATATCGTCGGCTGAGAAACATAAAGTGATTGAGACGCCTTCGTAAAACTTTTCAGACGGGCGACCTCCAGAAAATATGTTAAATGGCGAATGTCCATTTGTTTCACCCTTTCTATAGACAAAAGGAATACTTATTATGCTTAATATATATTTTACCTATAGCGTAACCTCATGTACAATATGAATATAAGGGAGGCATCAAAATGAAAAAACTGTTGCTTACCGTTATTCAAATCGCTCTGTTATTTATATTCGCTCGGCTGATCAATTGGGTGACAGCCCTTCTTCATATAAATATTCCCGGCAGTATAATTGGGATTGTGATTCTTTTCACATTATTACACTTTAACATCATCAAGCTTGAATGGATAGAGCTTGGCGCGGCGTGGCTTCTTGGGGAGCTGCTTTTATTTTTTATCCCGTCTGCCGTCGGAGTGATTGAATACGGAGACATTATGTCAAAATTCGGTGTCAGCATTTTGCTTGTTGTCATCATCAGCACGTTTGTCGTGATGGTGTCCACAGGAACGCTTACACAACTTATTGCAAAAAGAAAGGAGAAAAAACATACGTGTTCATCGGAATTGTAAGTTTGTTATTAACGGTTTTGGTGTATTTAGGAGCAAAAAAAGTATATTCGCGTTTTCCGCGAGTCTATACGTCGCCGCTATTGGTGACGCCCGCTGTGTTAGTCGGTCTGCTGCTGCTGGTGAATGTCCCGTACGAGACATATAATCTCGGCGGTGAAGTGCTGACCGATATGCTTCAGCCGGCTACCGTGGCATTTGCGATCCCGCTTTATAAATATTTCCCTGTTTTAAAGAAATACGCAGTGGAAATTATTTTGAACGTCGCCTTCGGCTCATGCATCGCGATTATTTCTACAGCTCTTATTGCGAAATGGCTTCACCTCGGAACTGGCTTGATTGACAGCCTCGTTCCAAGATCAGTGACAACGCCGATCGCCATGAACGTATCTGAAATGATCGGCGGAATGCCTGCGGTCACAGCCATATTTGTCATTTTGACCGCTTTGTTCGGCACTGTCATCGGCCCGATAGTCATCCGCTATTTCCGCATTGATAACGAAATTGCGCGGGGCGTGCTTCTCGGCACAAGCGCACATGGAGCGGGCACATCTAAAGCATTTGAGCTCAGCTCTGTGTCCGGCACGATTTCAAGTGTGTCGATGATCTTAGCTGCGATTATGACGCTTTGCGCGGCGCCGTTTTTACTTTCATTTATGTAAGAAAAAACTGTCCTGGCAAGGGCAGTTTTTTTTATGTCTCCTTCCATTGAAAAGCTGAAAAATTACAATATAATGTAATTTGTGGATACCAAAGGAGGCACCCCCATGCACAACTTGCAGGTGAAACGGCACTACACAGCGTTAAAAGGATTTTATTTGTTTGCTTTCCTGGGCACAGGCAGTATCATTCCGCTGCTCAGCATGTATTTAACAAAGGAACAGCATGTAAGCGGCTCACAAGTCGGCTTGATTATGTCACTCGGCCCGATTGTGATGATCTTTTTCCAGCCGTTTTGGGGTATGCTGAGCGATTATACGCAAAAAACAAAAAGCCTGCTTGCGGTTTGCACATCAGTAACGGGTGTAATCGGGCTCGGCTATATCTTATTTGAAAGCTTTCCGCTGTTTATTCTGGTTGCGGCCTGTTTTGCAGCCTTTCAGAGCACTATCATTCCATTGTCAGACAGCATTTCTTTACGCTACACACAACTAACAAACGGAAACTACGGCGGAATCCGCCTGTTTGGTTCTCTCGGCTTCGGCATTGCGGTGTTTGTCATGGGACAGGTGACGAATCAGCTGTACCCCATTCACGTCATTTTTATCTTTGGCTGTGCCTTTCTGTGCATGGCAGCCATATTGGCCTCACAAATGCCGGGACAGCAGAAAACCAAAACAAAGATCAATATCCGCAAAGGGTTCCGGGAGCTGATCAGCAACAAACCTTTCCTCATCTTTATGATCATCACCTTTACGTCATTTGCACCAAATTTAGCGAACAATACATACTTCAGTCTGTTTCTCGACAAAAGCGGCGCGTCTCTTTCCGCCATTGGCCTTTTATTTTTTATCGGAGTGATCTCAGAGATTCCGTTTATGAGGTTTGCTCAGAAATTCATAGATAAAATGGGATTGCTCACTGTCATTATGCTGTCAGGCGGCGTTTCATTATTCAGGTGGATGCTTTACTTCACAGAGCCTTCGTTATGGATTATTTATGCGACGGTATGTCTCCAGGGCGTTTCCATTGGTTTATTTATTCCGGCGGCGCTGCAATACGTCAAAAAAATTACCCCAAGCCACGTGGAGGCGACAGCGCTAACCATGTACGCCGCCATCGGCAACGGATTCGGCAACTGGTTCTGTACGTTTGTTGGCGGATACATTTTTGACTACGTTTCCATTTTCGCAGTCTATCTGCTCTTCGCCATTCTTAGCATAGCAGGCGCAGGGCTGACATTATATTTAATAAAAGCAGAAAAAAATAAACATTCGCTTCATCAGACGGCTGTTACTTTTAAACCATAACGACTATAATGAATAAAAAGGAAGGAAGTGTGCTATGAACGGGCAAGAACGGAGCAGCATTTCTAAAGGATTGCAGGTCGATATTGTATTGAAAGCGGATCAAAAAACAGGAAAACTGACGCGAGGCACAGTGAAGGATATTTTAACGAAATCTAGCTATCATCCGCACGGCATTAAAGTCCGTCTTGAGGATGGCCGAATCGGACGCGTCCAGCAGATCATTTCTACATAAAAAGCTGCCCCTGAACCGGGCAGCTTTTCTCTTTTTATTTTTTCTGCAGAAAGACAACTTTTAAGTAATTGCCTTCTGGATATGCCGATATCGTTTTGAAGTCCTCCGGCAATGTAAATTCCTCTATAATCGTATAGCTTTCATTTGTTTCTTTGAACGCGGCATCGATAAAGCCTTTGAATTTCTTCATTCCGAAGGCGCTGCTGTTTGTAGAGGCGACAATGATGCCCTTGTCGGCTGTAATGGCGATCGTTTCCTTCAGCAGATTTTTATAATCCTTGGCCGCGCTGAAGGTGCGTTTTTTTGTGCGGGCAAAGGATGGCGGGTCGAGAACAATCAGATCAAAGCGCAGATCCTTTTTCGCCGCATATGAGAAGTATTTAAAAACATCCATCACTTTAATATCGTGCGCCTCGTAATCCAGCTTGTTCACGCTGAATTGCTCGATCGTTTTGGCCAGGCTTCGATTTGCCACGTCCACGCTTGTTGTTTTCTCCGCTCCGCCAAGCGCTGCCGCCACTGAGAACGCACCTGTATAAGAAAAAGTGTTTAAGACGTGTTTTCCACTGGCATAGCGGTCTCTGATCGCTTTGCGCACATGTCTTTGATCTAAAAAGATGCCTGTCATAGCGCCTTCGTTTAAATCAACCGCGTATTGTATCCCGTTTTCTTGAATGATGATCGGGAACTCGCCTCTTTCCCCCTTCACGAAGTCATCATCCTCGACATATTGTCCAGCCGTATCGAAGCGTTTCTTTTCGTAAATCGCTTTATATTCAATATCCAGTTCATCCAGAGCGGCAATCAGCGTTTCTTTAAAGGTGTAAATGCCTTTGCTGTACCATTGGAGCAGCAGGTACCCGTCATAATAATCAACAGTGACGCCGCCGATGCCGTCGCCCTCCCCGTTAAAGAGTCGGAAAGCCGTTGTATCAGGCGCCGCGAAAAGACTTGCACGCGCTTGTACCGCTTTTGTTAATTTGCTGAGGAAGAATGTTTGGTCGATATGTTCATTTTTATTGCGTGTGAGCGTCCAGCCGACCCCTTTGTTTTGCAGGCCGTAATAGCCCCTTGCGAGAAACTCGCCGCTTTCAGACATGACATCAATGAGGTCGCCTTCTTTGACGTGCCCCGCACTGCCGGTGAGGGCTTCCTTTTCGATGAGCGGATAGCCTTTTTTGATTTTTGCAGCGTGTGCTTTCTTTAGGGTGAGTAGCTTCATATATGTTCGTCCTCTTTCTGTTTGCTTTTTCTTATCGTACCACAAAACGCCAAGATGTCTGCATTGACAGAAAGGAAAGGTTTTTCTACGATAGACAAAAAGAGTTTCTAGGAGGAACAGCATGGCAAAACGAATTGACCATACAGGCATTATGGTAAGAGATATTAACGCGTCTATTTCATTTTATGAAGAGGTTCTCGGCATGAAATTGAAAGACCGCATCACTCATACGAACGGTATTATCGAGCTTGCTTTTCTTGGCTTTGAAGATGGCCCGGAAACAGAAATCGAATTGATTCAAGGCTACAGCAGCGAGCTTCCCGCCGAAGGTAAAGTGCATCACATTGCCCTGCTGACTGATGACATCGCGGCCGAATATACAAAAGCGGAAAGAATGAATGCGAAATTTATCGACGAAGAGATCACAACACTTCCAAACGGGTATCGTTATTTTTATATCGAAGGCCCTGACGGCGAGTGGATTGAGTTCTTTCAGCGGTAAAAATCAAAGAACGTACATTTTTCATGTACGTTCTTTGTTTATCTATACCAACTGATATACGTTGACTCATCGCAAAACATGGCTTCCCAGCCCATACCTTGAACCATGTCATGAATCTTTTCATCTTTCGCAAGAAAAACATTTATGAATGAGTCGTATACACTCATAAACACAAAATCCATTTTCTCATCAGTTAATATGAGCTCTGCGGCGGCTTCATCAAGAACCATCCGCAAGTTAGCCTCAGTTGTGTCCAGAAAGCCGCTGTTTTCCACAGTTGGTTCTGAGTAATAAAACCGATTGGACCCGTTGCAACGAAGCACTTTTACCAAACCGGGAATATGAAAATTTGAAATATGGTCCTCACTAGGATAAAAGAGATCTCCTTTTAAGTTCGCATGTAAACGTTCAGCTAAATCCTCTCTCGCGTACTCATCCCTTAAAGCAAATATCGATGTCTTCAAAGCCAGCCCCAGCTCTGCATGTGTTTGGAATCCGCATGAAGACATGATATCTTTCCATGTAACTGCTTTTCCTTTTTCCCTTACTTCTTGATCATTTGGATAAATATGCTCATATTCATTTTTTCTCTTAGCTTTTTCCCACCCTTCAGGCATTTGAATAAAAGGAGAACATAAAATAGCAGCTGATGTATATTCAACTGGTAGTTGTTTTAAGATTGGTGATTCGTCATCTAACCATATGTATTCTAGCATGCGTACCTCCTTTACATATTCTAACATTCACCTATAGTTGAAAGAAGATCATCAGCCCTTTAACAGCTGATGATCTATAACATTACATCAAGACATATTTTTATCCCCGGATTCAACCGCACTCTCTTCCTTCCATTTTTGATGATCCCAAATTCTAAAAAACGGATAGTAGAGAGCACATGTAATGAGCAGGTTCACCAGCTGCATGACGGCGCCCGATACTTTTCCGCCTGTCGCCAGGTACCCTGAAATGATCGGCGGCATGGTCCATGGCACGGCAATCCCGGCGGGCCTTGCCACCAGTCCGGTGCTCATGCCAATATAAGTGGCGGTAATGGTGAGGAGCGGGGCTATAATGAACGGAACGATAAGGAGCGGGTTCATCACAATCGGCATGCCGAAAATGATCGGCTCGTTGATGTTAAAGAGCGCGGGCCCAATGCCTAAGCGGCCGAGCTGCTTCATCTGTTTGCTCCGGGACCGCACAAGCATAGTGAGTACAAGTGCCAGCGTTGCCCCGCTTCCGCCGACATTAATCCAAATTTGAAAAAACTGAGTCGTAAAAATGCTCGGCAGCGCCTCGCCCGCTTGAAACGCGAGACGGTTTGCATCCATGGCGCCATACCAAATCGGCGCCATAATACCGCCGATGATCGAAGCGCCGTGAATGCCGCACGACCAAAGCAGCATTTGTACGAATTCGGCGATCAGACTCCCGCCGAGGCTGCCGCCAAGGATGGAAAGCGGTGTGCCGAGCAGGTCTCCGACAACATTGTGCAGGCTTTCAAAAGGCGTCATTTCAACCAAAAGACGCGCCAGCCATATAAGAAATACGATGATAAAGCCGGGAATCAGCGCGACAAATGATTTGCTTACTGCCGGCGGCACGCCGTCAGGCATGTTAAACACAATATTTTTTTGAATGATGTACCGATAGACTTCAGTCGAAAACAAGGCGATGATCATGGCGACAAACAGTCCCTTGCTGCCGAGCAATGTAATGGGAATTCCGCCTCCGACCATGATTGATTCTGTTGAGCCATCCGGCGTAAAAGGCACCTCAAACGGCGTTGCCAATAAGAAGGCTGCAATTGAAATCGCTCCGGCCGACAGCGCATCAACACCGTAGCTTTCCGCCAGCCGATAGGCGATCCCGAAAGCCGCAATCATTGCCATAATATCGAATGAAGCATTGACAGGATAGCCGAGCTTATCCGCCCACTGTTCCCCAAACACACTCGCCATAAAATCAGCATAACCAGGAATCGGCAGGCTGGTTAAAATCAAAAAGACAGAACCGATAATAATCAGCGGCATGGTCAAAACAATTCCGTCACGCAATGCGCTGAGATGCCGCTGTCCGGCAATTTTCCCAGCGACAGGCATGATTTTTTCTTCCATCACCCGAGTGAATGCGCTCATCTGAAAAGCCCCCTTTTCTCATTGCTTTGTGAACAACCTTTGCAATGTTTTCTTTATCTTATTTTGAAAACGCTTACAAATTCATGTGGAAAATTTCCTCTTCCTGCGGAAAAAATCTGAATTCTTCTAAGCCATCCTATCAATGAAAAAATTTTTTCCTTCTTACTATCAAAATCACATTATCCTCCGATATATATATCAAACATCATAGAAAAAGGAGAAGAACTATGAAAAACACGTTTTGCAAACTTGTTGTATCAGCCACTCTGTTTTTCAGTTTTCTCGCCCTAGGGCCACTTGCACATGCAGAGAACAGCAACCAGAATGAAATCATTGTGGTCTATAAAAACAAAGACGGCAAGGAAACTGTACTAGACAGTGATGCTGAGGTTGAGCAGCAGTATAAGCATCTTCCGGCGGTAGCGGTCAAAGCAGATCAAAAGACAGTAAAAGAGTTCAAACAGGACCCTGATATTTTGTATGTCGAAAACAATGTCACGTTCACCGCAGCGGACAATACAGACCTCAAAATACTGTCAGAGGACGCCGACACCTCTGACAACTTCGAACAATGGAACCTTGAACCGATTCAGGTCAAACAAGCTTGGAAGGAAGGGCTGACAGGGAAAAACGTCAAAATCGCTGTCATCGACAGCGGGATCTCCCCCCACGACGACCTGTCGATTTCCGGCGGGTACTCAACTGTCAGTTACACCTCTTCTTACAAAGACGATAACGGCCACGGAACACATGTCGCCGGAATTATCGGCGCTAAGCATAACGGCTACGGAATTGACGGCGTCGCACCGGAAGCACAAATATATGCGGTTAAAGCGCTTGATCAGAACGGCTCGGGAGATCTTCAAGGCCTTCTCAAAGGGATCGACTGGTCGATAGCGAATGGGATGGATATCGTCAATATGAGCCTTGGCACGTCTTCAGACAGCCAGATTCTTCATGACGCCATGGACAAAGCATATGAAAAAGGCGTACTGCTCGTTGCCGCAAGCGGAAATGACGGAAACGGAAAGCCAGTAAATTACCCTGCGGCATACAGCAGTGTCGTTGCAGTGTCAGCAACAGATCAACACAATCAGCTCGCATCCTTTTCGACAACAGGAAATGAAGTTGAATTTTCAGCACCGGGAACAGACATCACGAGCACGTATTTACATCAATATTACGCGACGGGAAGCGGCACATCCCAAGCGACACCGCACGCCGCTGCCATGTTTGCTTTATTAAAACAGCGTGATCCTGGTAACACGAACGTGCAGCTTCGCGCCCTCATGCAGAAAAACATCGTTGATCTCGGAATGACGGGGCGCGATCAGCAATTCGGCTATGGCCTGATCCAGTATAAAGCCCAGCAGGCAGATAAAGCGTACGCGGCTGCTGAGCAAGCGGTCAAAAAAGCTGAACAGACAAAGGCACAAGCCGATATTGACAAAGCGAGAAAGCTCGTCAGCCAGCTGCCAGATTCCAACGCAGAAAAAGCTTTGCAAAAAAGACTAGATAACGTTCAGGCATACAGAAATGTAAAAGACGCGAAGGACAAAGTGGCAAAGGCAGAAAAGTATAAAACCAAGCAAACCGTTGATACAGCACAAGCCGCAATCAACAAACTGCCGAACGGTACGGATAAAAAGAACCTGCAAAAACGCTTAGATCAGGTCAAGCGCTATATCGCATCAAAGCAAGCAAAGGACAAAGTCGCCAAAGCGGAAAAAAGCAAAAAGAAAACAGATGTCAGCAGCGCTCAATCGGCAGTCAGCAAGCTTCCGGCAGGCTCAGAAAAAACGTCCCTGCAGAAGCGTCTCAACAAAGTGAAAAGCAGCAATGTAAAAAAGGCGCAGCAATCAGTCGCCGCAGCGGAAAAGAAATCAACTGACGCAAACGCGGCAAAAGCCCAAAAGGCCGTCAATGAACTTCAGTCCGGAAAAGACAAAACGTCATTGCAAAAACGGTTAGATAAAGTGAAGAAAAAAGTGGCGGCAGCTGAAGCCAAAAAAGTCGAAACAGCCAAAGCCAAAGTGAAAAAAGCGGAAAAAGACAAGACAAAAAAATCAAAAACAGCCGCTCAGTCCGCAGTAAATCAATTAAAAGCATCCCATGAAAAAACAAAGCTGCAAAAACGGCTGAACGCCGTTAAGCCGAAGAAATAATTGAAAAACCTTTAAGGCGTAATGCTCGTCTTAAAGGTTTTTCATCTGTTAAGTGGTGTACGCAACCTTTTTCCCATTTGTTTCACAGGCTTTTCATACTATTGCTATCCTGCTGTGAACAGCATAAAATGAACGTTATTACAGATATCAACTGCATAATGCGGGATTGTGACTGGCAAGCAGGCAAGACCCAACGATGCAAAGGGAGTATTAGTGCCTAGAAAAAGAAAGGTATTTTAACTCTTCTTTTCGTGTTGGGCTCGTAACGGCGCCATGGACATTTCTGCTTTATATGTTTCGTAATGCCCCGTCACCCGACGAGGGCATTTTTTGATGGCTCAGAATGATTTATAGTTTTTCTCACTTTTTTCATTTTGATTGTCAACTTTTCATTTGATACGATGAACAAGCCGACTTTTCTTCAGCAGAGGGGGTTTTTATTGTTTGCAAAAAGAGATTGCGAAAGAATTATTGCTCCTCGCAGGAGGAAAAAACAACATTAACAGCATCAGCCACTGTACAACTCGTCTTCGTTTCGAAGTAAAGGATGAAACGAAAATCGACATACGTGCTATTGAAAATCTGCAAGGTGTGCAGGGCACCTTTTTCAGATATGGCCTGTTCCAAATTATTTTTGGGGCAGGTGTCGTCAACAAAATTTATAAAGAAGTCGTTTGTGTGTGGGAGGCATCGCCTTCTGAAGAGGCTGTTCAAGAGAAACATGCCAGCCGCAAACTGAACCCCGTCACAACATTTGCTAAAACGCTGTCCGATATTTTCATGCCGATTATCCCGGCGATAACAGCAAACGGGTTGCTCATGGGGCTGATCGGCATGATTCAGGTCTTTCACTGGTTCTCTGCCGACAGCCCGTGGATCAAAATGCTGGATCTCGTATCTAGCACCGCGTTTATTCTGCTGCCGATTTTGGTCGGCTTTAGTGCCGCCAGACAATTTGGCAGCAACCCATTTTTAGGGGCATTGATAGGAGGGCTTCTGACTCATCCTGATTTGCTTGATCCATCCATGCTTGGCAGCAAAACCCCCGCTTCCTTGGACATATGGGGGCTGCATATTCCATTGATGGGCTATCAGGGCGCCATTATACCGATTCTTCTCTCCGTTTATATCATGAGCAAAATTGAGAAGCTTTTAAAAACGATTGTGCCCAAGTCACTTGATGTCGTGATCATTCCCTTTATCACTGTGATGGTGACAGGGTGTCTCGCGCTGATTGTGATGAACCCCGCCGCAGTTATTATCGGCCAGGTCATATCGCAATCGATTGAATACATTTATCACCACGCAGGCATTGCTGCCGGAGCACTTTTCGGGGGCATCTATTCCACTATCGTTCTATCAGGCTTGCATCATAGCTTTTATGCGATTGAAGCGACTTTGCTTGCCGATCCTCATGTGGGTGTAAACTTTTTGGTGCCGATATGGTCAATGGCGAATGTGGCGCAAGGCGGAGCGGGACTGGCGGTTTTCTTCAAAACGAAGCAGTCCAGCCTGAAAAAAATCGCGCTCCCCGCTGCCCTTACCGCGTTTTTAGGCATTGTGGAGCCGATTGTGTTCGGGGTAAATGTGAAGCTGATCCGCCCCTTTATCGGAGCCGCTATTGGCGGTGCTCTCGGCGGAGCGTATGTAGTTGGGGCACACGTCGTCTCGAATTCCTACGGACTGACCGGCATCCCGATGATTTCAATCGTGCTGCCATTTGGCGTTGCGAATTTTGTTCATTATATGATCGGTTTTTTGATCGCGGCCGTCTCTGCTTTTATAGCTACATTGTTTCTCGGGTTTAAAGAAGAGACAGAATAACTGGATTTATTCGATTTCATTCATAAAACGGGGGATGAAAGGAAAAAAGCTATGAAAATTAAAAGAATCTTAAATCATAATGCAATCGTCGTAAAGGATCAAAATGAAGAGAAGATTCTCTTGGGTGCAGGAATTGCGTTCGATAAAAGAAAAAATGATATTGTCGATCCGTCTAAAATAGAAAAAACATTCGTCAGAAAAGATACACCTGACTATAAACAATTCGAAGAGATTTTAGAAACGTTGCCGGAAGACCATATTCAAATCTCCGAGCAAATTATTTCCCATGCTGAACAAGAACTGAACATCAAAATCAATGAACGGATTCACGTCGCGTTTTCAGACCATCTCTCATTTGCGATTGAACGCCTGAGCAACGGAATGGTCATCAAAAATCCGCTGCTGAATGAGATCAAAGTTCTTTATCCGAAGGAATTCCAAATCGGCATGTGGGCTAGAGCGCTGATTAAAGAGAAGCTGGGCATTGAGATTCCTGAGGATGAAATCGGCAATATCGCCATGCATATTCACACAGCCAGAAACAACGCCGGCGACATGACACAGACACTTGATATAACAACGATGATCCGTGACATTATCAACATTATTGAAACCCAGCTGTCGATCAACATTGTGGAGGATACCATTTCTTATGAAAGGCTCGTAACCCATTTGCGCTTTGCCATTCAGCATATCAAAGCAGGCGAAACCATTTACGAGCTGGATTCAGAAATGATTGCCATCATTAAAGAAAGATTCAAGGATGCTTTCCTATGCGCCAAAAGCATCGGCACTTTTGTAAAAAAGGAATATGGCTTTGAGTTTCCTGAAAAAGAATTATGCTACATCGCCATGCATATTGAGCGGTTTTATCATCGGTCAGTGGCGCGCTGACAAACAAAAAAACGCTTTTGATGATCTCAAAAGCGTTTTTTTCATATATAGATTATTGGTTGATGGCCGGGCTCCCGATCGTATTCCACTTCGTATAGGACATGTAATGGAAATACTCATCGCGGTACGGATGCTTTGTATTGGAGTTCCAAGGCTTTTCTCCGCCGCAGAAGTGGACGATTGCCGGGTCTTCTCTCGTTTCATTATATTGCTTCCGTCCTAACAGTGTCGGTGGTGTTTTCAGTTTTAACATGATGTATGTTTGAGCGTTCCAGCGCGGATGAAGCTCATACCACTTATCATATAAGATCGCGTTCAGCGCATCTTGGTCATGTAACACAAGAAAATCTTCAGAACCGTTTTCATTGATAAAGTTGAGAACTTTTTCTGTGATGTTTTGCTTTCTCCAAGGTTCCATATCAATAATCATAATACCTGAGTTAAAATACTTTCCTGTGTCCGTGATATTCATTTCTTTCAAGCGTTCATGCTGCCCCGCATCTTCCACAGCAGCAACGGTGTATGGAGAGATGTCCAAGTCCCATAGTTTCGAAATATCCTCAAGGACAAGTGCATCACAGTCGACATATATCATACGTTTGATGCTCTCATCCTTAATTAAGTCAGGAATCGAAATGCGGTAATATGCCGCTTTTGTAATATGGCTGCTTTCCACCGCATGTTCATACTGGTTGGCATCCACTTCTAAGAACTCAATCGGCACGCCGAACTTCAATGTCGTTTCTTCCAGCCTTTTTTTGTTATCAGGCTCAATTCCCCCATCAATCACATATAACTTCACTTTTCTATTCTGGTCCATGTTTGTCAATAAAGAAACGAACATCCCACCTAAATGACGAGCATAATTATCATCTGCGCATGATACGATATGCATAAATTCATCTTTCTTCAATGATATTCATCTCCCTTTGTGTTGTACAAGTTACATTCCCTTTTTCAGAAAATTAAACACCATTCTCCAATATTTTTTCTAATAGAATGTGCTAGACAACAAAAAGGCTATTATTTTTTGAACATGCGATAAAGCCAATAAAGGATGAAAAAGCTCGCGATTGCAATCGCTTCAGCTGAGGCGATATACCATGGCCAAGGCCCGAGAACATCCAAAAGTGAAGAGCCGCCCGGCTTTTTCGTTAAATACATATAATTCGCATTCAGCCAGCGGTCAACCAGATAAATGATCCCTCCGTACAGATTGACAATCAAAACAGTCACCCATAAAGAGCGCTGTCTGAGTCTGTACGCGCCAATTACCGCCATAAGCAGACAGGATAGAAATACGGCCCCGTGCGAAATAAAAAAGAGAATATATCGTACATGCGGAAATGAAAACATACCAAGATCTGGGGTCAGAAGCGCCTGAAGCGAGCTTCCTATACCGACAAAATACAAAAACACAAACAGCTTTCTGCTCTTTGTCACCAGCATAATCGCTGATAAATACACAGACAGGTCACTCAACTGAAGAGGCAGAGAAGTCCGCACCGACCACCTGCCCGTGGCGATCATCCATATTTGGTAACCAATTTGTGAAGCAAGCAAAAGAAACACAAATAAATAGCGCAGAAATTGACTGAATGCAGGCTGCTTCACTGACCGGCGGAACAGAAACAATAGGATGGCAAGCACGCCGATCAAGCCTAATGTCACTGCATGCTCTGTCGAAAACAGATGAAACGGATCGTGTCTATACACGCCTTGAACATATTTTTGCACAACTGCACCCCTCGTTAACGGATTTTTCTTTATTGTGGTGTTCTTTTGGCTTTTTTTATTCAACTGAAAAATATAGGCTTGAAGTTCATCATCGTCTCTGCTACAATTCATTTCATAGCTAATGATTCTGATAATTTAAGGCAGGCCTGATAAATGGAACGTTTCAATACACAGCAGCAGCTTCGCAAAGAAGAGCATGACACACTCAGCAAGCTTAGACAAATGCCCGTTGAGTCACTCAACTTGGAAGCCATTTCGATCGCGACGAATCTGTATCGGTCTGCGCAAAGGCTCCGTGTCAAAATGGAGACTGAGGTTCTTTCTTCTTACAAATTATCTTGGACCGCTTTCTCCATTCTTTACGATCTATGGGTATGGGGCAAACTCGAAACGAGAAAAATCGCTGAGCTGTCAGGCATTTCAACAGCTACAGCAAGCAACGTGATCAAAACGCTCGAAAAAAAGGGCTTTTGCTCCAAAAGCATCGATACCAGAGATCGTCGACTTGTTTTTGTCACAATTACTGAAACCGGCAAACAAGCGATCGAAGAACTCTACCCCGAGTTTCACAAAGGGGAAACGGAATTGATTACGGGCATGACAAAAGAGGAGCAGAAAAACCTGACAGGACTGCTTAGAAAAGTAGCGGACAATCTTCATACATCATAAGCTTTGACGGGAATCCAGTAGCGGTTTGTCTCCCTGTTTCAGAGAGCCGGCGGAAGGTGCGAGCCGGCACACAGGCACACGCGAATTACCTCCCCGAGCTTTCTTTGTGAACGTTAGTAGCAAAGGACGGAAAACCGTTATTCGAATGAGCGGAAGACAATGTCTTCAACCAGGGTGGTACCGCGTGCATTGAGCCACGTCCCTTATCGGGATGCGGCTCTTTTTGTGTTTCTAAAAAAGGAGGAAGAACGATGAAAACATTTGATCAGCTCACAGCAGCACAGCAAAAAGAAGTCGAAAGACAGCTTGATTTATATATGACAGGCGCCCAAGAAGTCATACCGCCGGAGGAATTAAAGGCTAAGCTTGTCAAATCGATTGCGACAGGCACACCACTAAAAATCAAACTCGGATTAGACCCTTCTGCACCGGATGTTCATCTGGGACATACGGTCGTTTTAAACAAGCTTCGCCAATTTCAAGAAAACGGCCACATTGTGCAGCTCTTGATTGGCGATTTCACAGGAAAAATCGGTGATCCGACAGGCAAGTCCGCGGCCAGAAAACAGCTGACCGATGAAGAAGTCAAGCACAACGCCAAAACATACTTCCAGCAATTCGGGAAAGTGCTTGATCCAGAAAAAGTCGAGCTGCACTACAACTCGAAATGGCTGAAAACATTGCATCTGGAGGATGTCATTGACTTGGCAGGCAAAATAACAGTAGCACGCCTAATGGAACGCGATGACTTTGAAGAACGCATCGCCATGCAAAAACCGATCTCCCTGCATGAATTCTTTTACCCGTTGATGCAGGGATACGATTCCGTCATTCTGGAAAGCGATATTGAATTAGGCGGAACAGACCAGCATTTCAATGTGCTGATGGGACGGCATTTCCAAGAACGATACAACAAAGAAAAACAAGTCGTCATCCTGATGCCGCTTTTGGAAGGCTTGGACGGTGTTGAGAAAATGTCGAAATCAAAAAACAACTACATCGGCATTGACGACCATCCAAACGACATGTACGGGAAAACGATGTCACTGCCCGACAGCCTGATGAAAAAATATATCCATTTGGCAACGGACCTTGAGCTTGAAGAAAAAAAACAGCTCGTGAAGGACTTAGAAACCGGCTCCGTTCATCCAAGGAATGCCAAAATGCTTTTAGCCAAAACGATTGTCCGAATGTACCACGGATTGGAAGCTGCTGAAGCAGCCGAACAATCTTTCAAAACAGTCTTTCAGGAAAACAGCCTGCCTGAGGATATTCCGGCTGTGAACTGGAAAGGCGAGAAAACAATAGCGATGATTGATCTGCTCGTCACTCTAGATCTTCTCTCTTCGAAAAGCGAGGCGCGCCGCATGATTCAAAACGGAGGTGTCCGGATTAACGGAGAGAAAATAACAGACATTCACGCCGATGCAGAGATAAAAGAGAATATGATCATCCAGGTCGGCAAACGCAAGTTTTTAAAACTCCAATAATTTAATGTCCTGACGCTTATGAAATCGGCTTTCATAAGCGTTTTTTTGCAGGTATAAAGCACTGTCTTTTCAAAAATGCGCTTCAGGTTGCAGGAAAACCCTTTAGCATCCCGAAATATTCCCCATCCACACATTAGGGGAGGTTCATGTTTATGAAAAAGCTTTTAACTGTAATGACGATGGCCGTTTTAACGGCCGGCACGGTTCTCTTGCCGGCACAGAGTGTCACCCCTGCTGCGCACGCTGTCCAAGTATCAGAAAGCCAGCGGGAGCTTCCATTCAAAGCAAAGCGTGCGTACTCAACCATTTCTCAGCTTAGTGAAACAATCGGCCCCAGAATAGCCGGAACTGCCGCTGAAAAAAAGAGTGCCTTATGGATCGCCTCAACCTTGAGAAAATTAAAGCTTGATGTGAAGGTTCAACGATTCGGCATTCCTGACCGGCTTGAGGGAACGCTGTCTTCAGAAGGACGCGACATTCTTCTCCGGGCGGCATCCGGCTCAGCCCCGACTGAGGAAAAAGGGCTGACGGCTCCGCTTTACAATGCCGGCTTAGGCTATCCAAAGGACTTCACCGCTGACGCCAAGGGCAAAATCGCCTTGATTTCAAGAGGAGACCTGACATTTTACGAGAAAGCCAAGAACGCCGAAGACGCCGGAGCGAAGGCTGTCATCATTTATAACAACAAAGAAAGCCTTGTGCCTGTCACCCCAAATCTATCAGGAAATACAGTCAGCATCCCTGTCGTCGGAATTAAGAAAGAAGACGGTGAAACCCTTATCCAGCAAAAAGAAGCAACCTTACAAATAAACGCGCTCTCAAATCAAACCTCCCAGAACATCATCGGTGTCAAAAAACCAAAGGACATCAAAAATCCTGATATTGTGTACGTCACAGCACATTATGACAGTGTTCCTTTCTCACCCGGCGCAAATGACAACGGATCAGGAACCTCTGTCATGCTGGAAATGGCACGCGTCTTGAAAAGCATTCCTTCTGACAAGGAAATCCGCTTTATCGCTTTTGGCGCTGAAGAGCTCGGCCTGCTCGGCTCCTCTCATTATGTAGATCATCTATCAGAAAAAGAGTTGAAACGAAGCGAAGTGAACTTCAACTTAGACATGGTGGGTACAAGCTGGGAGAATGCGTCTGAGCTGTATGTCAACACATTGGATGGACAATCTAACTATGTTTGGGAATCCAGCCACACGGCCGCTGAAAAAATTGGATTCGACAGCCTGTCTCTGACACAAGGAGGCTCATCCGATCACGTGCCGTTCCATGAAGCCGGTATAGATTCCGCTAACTTTATTTGGGGAGATCCGGAAACCGAAGAGGTTGAGCCTTGGTATCATACCCCTGAAGACTCGATCAAGCATATCAGCAAAGAACGCCTTCAGCAGGCCGGCGACCTTGTGACAGCCTCTGTCTATGAAGCTGTGAAAAAAGAGAGAAAACCGAAAGCCAATAAGAAACAAATAAAGACAAAAGCCTCTGACATTTATGAAGATATGAAATAAAAAAAGACGGCACATCGCTGCCGTCTTTTTTTAATCCACTTCTTTCTTAATCCCCAGCATTTTCTCATCTAAATAATGGGCGATCTCCGCCGCTTCCTTCAGTTCATCGGTTAAATGTTTAGGAACGTCGTTGTTCAATTTATAGTAGATTTTATGCTCCAAGCTCGCCCAGAAATCCATGGCGATGGTGCGGATTTGAATTTCTGCTTTGACGTATTCCACTCTGTTCGTTAAGTTCACAGGCATTTCAATAATCAAATGCAGGCTTCGGTAGCCGTTCGGTTTCGGATTCTGAATATAATCCTTTACCTTCACGATCCGCAAATCCTCATGCTGCTTCAGGACGTTCACGACATTATAAATATCAGAAATAAAGGAACAAATGATACGCACACCGGCAATATCGTTGATATGTTCCTTCATTTCCTGTGTCGTAATCTCGCAGCCCTTTCTCATGAGTTTATTTACGATGCTTTCAAAGCTTTTCACACGCGATTTTGTATGCTCAATCGGATTGTGGCCATGAATTAAATTGTATTCCTGACTGATAATCGAAAACTTTGTATCAAGTGCATCAAGTGCGAATTTATAAACCAACAGTTCGTTTTTCCAGTCTTCCATGACAGTTTTTAAATCGTCCATATGTGTTACAGATAAATCCATTTTCGTCATCTCCTTTAACGGATCTTTATCCGCTGTCCATGTACTAGACGTGCCTGCCTGCTGCTAGGTTCTATGAATTTTTTTACAAAATCCTGTCGAATGTAACAAAAAAAGACCGCATGAAAAAGCGGTCTTCTTTCTTACCGGAAATAACTGATCAATAATCCAATTGACAGCAGGAATCCGAAAAATGTATTGGTTTGCGCTGTAGATTTCATCGCCACAATCATATTCATTGGCAATTCTTTTTTGACGAAGCCTTTCACCGCCTGAACTGGTTTAGGTACGCTCAAAAAGACGACAAACAGCCATGGGCTTGCAGCTCCTGTAATGACCAAGCCGACAACCCAAATATACGCGACAGCAAAAGATGCAGCCAGCAGAGTGACAGCTCCTTTATGCCCCATCAGGATTGCCAATGTTTTGCGTCCGCCTTTTTTATCCTCTTCGATATCGCGAATGTTGTTCGACAGGTTAATCGCGCCGACAAGAATCGCAATCGGAATCGAAATCAAAATGCTTTGCATATTGATCTTATCTGTCTGAATAAAAAATGAAATCAGCACAAATACCGAACCCATGCAAATGCCCGAGAATAACTCACCGAACGGTGTATATGCAATTGGCAGAGGCCCGCCTGTATACAGGTAACCGATCGCCATTCCCACGAGGCCGATGACAGCCAGCCACCAGCTGCTGCTCATGCAAATATACACACCGAGCAAAATGGCAATGCCGTATGAAGCGAGAGCTAATTGCAGAATCGTTTTGGGCTTCATACCATGTCTGACAATTGCGCCGCCGATTCCGACAGATTCAGCTGTATCTAACCCGCGTTTAAAATCGTAGTATTCATTGAATAAGTTCGTCGCGATCTGGATCCATAAGCACGAAAACAGCATAGCCAGAAACAGCAGCAAATCAACCTTCACATAAAACATCGCCAAAACTGTTCCTAGAAGCACAGGAACAAACGACGCCGTTAATGTATGCGGACGCGTTAATTGCCAAAGAATCTGCCCCATACTTTCTTTTTCCGGCGCTGTCTGACCCTCACCCTTATTTGTTTGGTTCATCTTCCTCTTCCTTTCTATTAAAAGGCTTACTTTATTTCAGCCGGCCACTTGATGAAACTTGCGTTTTGCTTCCTTATCTATCATAATGACTTCTCCACCATTTCACAAGATACCTTGAGCGGGCGTTTTCCTTCTTATTATACCCTTTCTGCCCTGATTTCATTAGGGTTCTGCCTGTGCCTTTACAAACAGGAGCGGAAAAATTTTTTTAAATACATTTTCGCTTTTTAAAAGTTAAAAAGTTCTCTTCATTACATTTGATCTTTCCTTTATAATGAATCAGTCAGAGAAGCTTCATTCATACTCTCTCTCTGAGATAAAAATTCACTTCTGAAGGCAGAAGCCGATATATAAATTTGAGGGAGATTAGGGAAAATATGAAACTTTTTGCGCATCCGCTCGTCATATACTCATGTAATTATCGAAAAAACGGGAAGGGAATTTAGATATGCTGCAATTGATGAAACAGCTGTATGAAAAACCCGCTATCAAGTGGACATGTCATACAGGCTTTTATTTGTTGATACTGCTTGTTTTGTTTTTTATGTATGGTTTTCACACCGCGAATACCGGTTCTTATATTTATAACGATTTCTAATTGGAGAGAGAATAACAATGAAACTTTTAGATGCTATTCAAAAACATGCGGAAACTTATCCGCAAACCGAAGCCTTCCGCTCTCAAGGCCAGTCGCTCACATATCAGGAACTTTGGGCACTGTCTGACCGTGCGGCGGCCGCAATCAAAAAACGCGTTTCCGGAGAAAAGGGTTCTCCTGTTCTGGTGTACGGACATATGGAGCCGCACATGATTGTCTCCTTTTTAGGAAGCGTCAAGGCGGGACACCCTTATATCCCGGTTGACTTGTCCATTCCGTCCGAGCGGATTGCGAAAATTATTGAAAGCTCGGGCGCCGAATTGCTGATTCATGTATCTGGTCTTCCTGTTGATATTGACAGCGGGCTGATTCAGACAGTTTCAGCGGAAGAACTGCTGGAAAACGAAGGCACTGTCAGCCGTGATCAATGGGTGACGGGACACGAAACGTATTATATTATTTACACTTCCGGAAGCACGGGCAATCCGAAAGGCGTGCAGATTTCAGCCGCGAACCTTCAAAGCTTCACAGACTGGATTTGCGCGGACTTCCCGATCAACGGAGGAAAAACGTTTTTAAACCAAGCGCCGTTTTCATTTGATTTATCCGTCATGGATCTTTATCCGTGCCTTCAGTCAGGCGGTACTTTACACTGTGTGACAAAGGACGCCGTGAATAAGCCGAAGATCTTATTCGAAGAGCTCAAAAAGTCCGGGCTGAATATATGGACATCAACGCCATCCTTTGTGCAAATGTGCCTGATGGACCCTGGATTTTCACAAGATCTGCTTCCTGAGGCGGACACATTTATGTTTTGCGGAGAGGTTCTCCCGGTTTCTGTAGCCGAATCGCTGCTTGAGCGTTTCCCGAAAGCAAGAATCTTTAATACGTACGGTCCGACTGAGGCGACAGTCGCTGTTACGTCCGTTGAAATTACAAATGACATCATCAGCCGGCACGAATCTCTGCCAGTCGGCTTTGCCAAACCAGATATGAACATTTTGATTATGGATGAACAGGGAAATCAGCTCCCGGATGGAGAAAAAGGCGAAATCGTCATTGCAGGTCCGAGTGTAAGCCGCGGCTACCTCGGTGAGCCTGAGCTGACCGATAAAGCGTTCTTCTCTTATGAAGGCCAATGGGCATACCGAACTGGCGATGCTGGTTATACACAAGATGGTCAGATTTTCTGCCAAGGCCGCTTGGATTTCCAGATTAAACTTCACGGGTACCGGATGGAGCTGGAGGAAATTGAGTTTCATGTGAGACAGTCTCAGTACGTGAGCTCAGCTGTTGTGATTCCGTATCAGCCAAACGGAACAGTTGAATATCTGATAGCTGCAATTGTGCCTGAGGAGCATGAATTCCAGAAGGAGTTCCAGCTGACAAGTGCGATTAAAAAAGAGCTTGCCGCTTCCCTGCCGGCTTATATGATTCCGAGAAAGTTCATTTATCAGGATCACATTCAAATGACGGCTAACGGCAAAATTGACAGGAAACGCATCCGCGAAGAGGTTCTTGTATGACGCCTTACAGCTCGTTTCTATTCTTTATATTGCTTGGCATTCTTCTTCTGCCGACCATTATTCTCGGCCTAAACGGGAAAAGATTCCAGGCATACAACATGTTTATATCCATTCTTATTTTGGCTCTGATTTTCTCGCATGACTTACACGGCGTCATCGCCCTGTGTCTGTTTACCATATGGCAGGTGCTCCTGATCAGCGGCTACCTGGCGTACCGGCAGAAAGCGAACAGTGGCTTTGTCTTTTGCTCGGCTGTTATCGCGTCTATTCTGCCTTTATTCTTGTCAAAAATATGGCCGTTTCTTTCTCATCCGCAGCCGCATCATCCGGCGCATAACCTGATTAGCTTTTTAGGGATTTCGTATTTAACCTTTAAAGGCGTTCAGCTGATTATGGAAGCAAGAGACGGGCTGCTGAAGGAACAGCTGCCGCTTCACCGCCTGCTGTATTTCATCCTGTTTTTCCCGACGATTTCTTCCGGTCCGATTGACAGGTACCGCAGATTCGTCAAGGATGAGCAGAAGGCCTGGACAAAAGAGGAATATGCCGATCTGCTGTATACGGGGATTCACAAGATTTTCATTGGATTCCTTTACAAGTTTATTATCGGCTATGCGATCAACACATATTTCATCATGAACCTTCCCGCGATCACGCACAATAAGATCCTCGGGAATCTGCTGTACATGTACGGCTACAGCATGTATTTATTCTTTGATTTTGCCGGCTACACGATGTTTGCCGTCGGGGTCAGCTATATTATGGGGATTAAATCGCCGGAAAACTTTAATAAACCGTTTATCAGCAAAAATATTAAAGATTTCTGGAACCGCTGGCACATGTCTCTGTCATTTTGGTTCAGAGACTATGTATTTATGAGATTTGTATTTTGGATGACAAAGAAAAAGTGGATCAAAAACCGTATGGCTGTCTCAAATATCGGGTATTTCCTGCTGTTTATGCTGATGGGGGTTTGGCACGGCCTTGCGCCGCAATATATCATCTACGGCCTCTATCACGCCGTCCTGATGACGTGTTACAACTTTTTCGAGAAGTGGAATAAGAAATATAAATGGCTGCCGTCCAACCGCTGGACAACGATTCTAGCCATTGTGATCACGTTCCATTTTGTTTGCTTTGGATTTTATATTTTCTCAGGAAAACCATTTCATCACCATCATTAAAGGAGATTAGAAAACTATGGATTTTAAACAAGAGGTATTAGACGTTTTAGCAGAGGTTTGCCAGGATGACATCGTAAAGGAAAACCCTGATATTGAAATTTTTGAAGAAGGTTTGCTTGATTCTTTTGGAACAGTAGAATTGCTGCTTGCGATTGAAAACCGTTTTGATATTCTGGTGCCTATCACTGAATTCGACCGGGATGTATGGAATACGCCTAATAACATTGTAAACCAGCTGTCTGAGTTGAAATAATGAAAAAGCGTTTTTTCGGTCCAATTATTTTGGCGTTTATTCTATTCGCAGGCGCCATCGCAGTTCCATCTTCATGGCTGACTCGTTTTATTACCGATAAACGGGTTGAAGAGTCAGCAACAACCTTAAACCCGAGTATGTTTCAGGGGCTTTATTTACAAAATCAGATGCTCAATGATCCGAAGTATCTTCCGATTTACGGATCTTCTGAGCTTTCCCGGCTGGACGAGTTCCACCCATCTAATTATTTTCAAGTAAACAATGAGGGATTTACGCCTTACCTTGTCGGCAAAGGCGGGTCCCAGTCATTGATACATTCTTTAAACTTCGCTGCCCATATGGATCAGCTGAAGGGCAAAAAAATTGTTTTCATCGTTTCTCCGCAGTGGTTTATTAAGCGCGGGTCTGATGAACAGCATTTTGCGCCGAACTATTCCGCGCTTCAAGGGCTGGATCTGGCATTTAACGAGCAGATCGATCCTGACGTGAAAAAGAAAATGATGAAGCGTATGCTGCGCTTCAAAGCTGTTCAAAACGATGCTGTACTTTCCGAGCTTTATAAGGCGATGGTGAACGGCCAGACATGGAAAGTGAACGCGCTGAAGCCGGCGGCAAAAGTATATTACAAGATGCTCGAAAAGAAAGACCTTTATTATTCAACGACGGAAACCACAGGACCAAAGCGTTATATCTCACAATCCGTGAAGGATAAGTCATGGTCGGAATTAAATAAACTGGCCGATGAATCAGGCAAACGCCACTCCGGGTCTAACGATTTTCACATCGACAATCCTGTTTATAAGAAGCTGAAGCCGAAAGTGCCTAAGCTGAAAGGGAAGAACAAAGGCAGATCGTATGCGAAGTCACCGGAATACGGTGATTTTGAGCTGATGCTTCATATCCTGAAAGACGCGGGCGCAGAGCCTATGTTTGTCACCATCCCTGTTAACGGAAAATGGTATGACTACACAGGCTTCCCGAAAAAAGGTCGCACTGACTATTATGAAAAGGTCAATAAACAGATTAAAGCGAAGGGCTTCCAAGTCGCTGATTTTTCAGGTCATGAATATGACCCTTATTTTATGAAAGATACCATCCACATCGGCTGGAAAGGCTGGGTGTATGTGGATAAGGCAATTGATGAATTCTATAAAACCGGAAAGGTTACTTCATCGTGAGCATCTATTAGGACGCGGCTGCATATTTCCTGCTAAGATTTGAAATAGTAAAGGAATCACAGCCAGCTTGATAAGAGGTGTTACATCAATGAAGATGACAGGCAATACGGTTTTGATCACAGGCGGTTCAGCAGGCATCGGGCTTGAACTGGCCAAACGGCTGCTTGAGCTCGGGAATGAAGTGATCATTTGCGGACGCAGCGAAACGCGTCTTGCAGAAGCAAAAAAAGAGCTCCCAGCCCTCCATACAAAACAATGCGATGTCTCAGACCGCACACAGCGTCAGGCATTGTTTGAATGGGTCCAGAAGGAATTTCCAACACTGAACGTTCTCGTTAACAATGCGGGCATTCAAAAGGAAATCGACTTTAAAAAAGGGACTGAGGAGCTTTTTGTGGACGGGGATGAAATTGAGCTGAATTTCCAAGCGCCCGTCCATTTATCAGCTCTTTTTACGCCCCACTTGATGAATCAGCAGGAAGCGGCAATTGTTCAGGTAACATCCGGGCTCGCGTTTAACCCGTTAGCTGTTTATCCGGTGTACTGTGCAACAAAAGCGGCGCTCCACTCCTTCTCACTCACGCTCAGACACCAGCTTCGCGATACAAGCGTTGAAGTGATTGAGATGGCGCCCCCTATGGTTGACACGGGATTAAATCAAAAATCACGCGATAAGCAAGGTCTGACGTATCGCGGCATTACATCTGAAGAATATGTTCAATATTTCTTAGACGGCTTAAAAGAAGGCAAACAAGAGATTACAAATGAACGTGTCGAAGGTCTGCGGAATGCAGCCCGTGCCGATTACGACAGAGTATTTGAACAAATGAATGCGCAGGAGAATTAAATTCTCCTGCTTTTTCTTATAAATTTTTTACAAATTTGAGCAAACCTATTGCGATTATTTGGTGAAGGTATACAATAGAATATAAAATATTTTCAAATAAGTTTGATAATATAAACAATTTAACAACAGGGAGATTGACCATGACTAAACAAACGATTCGAGTTGAATTAACATCAGCAAAAAAACCAAAACCAGATCCAAATCAGCTTTCTTTCGGAAGAGTGTTTACAGACCACATGTTTGTAATGGACTATGCATCTGATAAAGGCTGGTACGATCCGAGAATCATTCCTTATCAACCCGTTTCAATGGACCCGGCCGCAATGGTTTATCATTATGGCCAAACGGTGTTTGAAGGCTTGAAGGCTTATGTCACAGAGGATGACCATGTTTTGCTTTTCAGACCGGAAAAAAACATGGAGCGCCTGAATAAATCAAATGACCGCATCTGTATTCCGCAAATTGATGAAGAACAGGTTCTTGAAGGTTTAAAACAGCTGATCGCTATTGATAAAGACTGGATTCCGAATGCGGAGGGCACGTCCCTTTACATCCGTCCATTCATTATCGCAACCGAACCTTTCCTTGGTGTCGCGGCATCTCATACGTATAAGCTTCTTATCATCCTTTCTCCGGTCGGCTCATATTACAAAGAAGGCATTAAGCCTGTCAAAATTGCCGTGGAAAGTGAATTTGTCCGTGCGGTAAAAGGCGGAACGGGAGATGCGAAAACCGCAGGAAACTACGCGTCAAGCTTAAAAGCGCAACAGGTAGCAGAAGAGAAAGGATTTTCTCAGGTTCTCTGGCTGGACGGCATTGAGAAAAAATACATCGAAGAAGTCGGCAGCATGAACATTTTCTTTAAAATCAACGGTGAAATTGTGACACCGATGCTGAACGGCAGCATTCTGGAAGGCATCACGCGCAATTCCGTCATTACCTTGCTTAAGCATTGGGGGCTTCCGGTATCAGAACGAAGAATCGCCATTGATGAAGTCATCCAAGCCCATAAAGACGGTGTTCTTGAAGAAGCCTTCGGAACGGGTACAGCAGCTGTTATTTCTCCAGTCGGCGAGCTGATCTGGAATGACGAAACACTGATGATCAATAACGGAGAAACAGGAGAAATCTCCAAAAAGCTGTATGACACGATTACAGGCATTCAGAAGGGTACAGTTCCTGATGAATTTGGATGGACGACTGAAGTCGCAGCGCTCACTGAAAGCAAATAAACAAAAAACGGCCCGAAACGGGCCGTTTTTTTATGCTTCAATTTTGTTAAAGAACTGCGGCAGATGTGTTTTGTGCGCCTCCAGCATTTCATCTAAGATCTGTTTGGCCACTGTGTCGGATGGTACGAGAGGGTTAATCGTCATGGCGAGCAGCGCTGTTTCGTAGTCGCCTGTGACAGCCGCTTCTGCCGCAACACGCTCAAATGATTTGATTTGCTGGACAAGGCCGCGGACAGATACTGGCAGGTCGCCTACGGCGATTGGCTTAGGTCCGTTTTTCGTCATCACGCAGTTCACTTCAACAGCGGAATCATCTGGAATGCTTGCAATCGCACCGTTATTGATCGTGTTCACCGGCTGAATGTCGTGTTTATCATTGTAAATGGAGCTGATGAGATTACACGCTGCGTCACTGTAGTATGCCCCTCCGCGTTTCTCAAGCTGCGGCGGTTTGATCGCCAAATTTGGATCTTTATAGAGCTCGAACAGCTCTTGCTCTACCTTTTGCACTACTTCAGCACGGGTGCCTTCCGTTTGTGATGCTTCAAGCTCATGCTCCAACATTTCTTTTGTTTTGAAATAGTAGCGGTGGTAGCCGCAAGGGATCATGTTGAGTGCCTTTAAGAATTCTGGCTCCCACTCAGCGCCGGAGATGTTTTTCATTGTCATCGCGTTTTTCGGATCACCCATCGCTTCAATGACTTGATCCTTCACGCTGACGCCATCTAAAAAGACGTCCATTCCGAACACCATATGATTCAATCCGGCAAATTGAACCTCTACCCGGTCAACCTCTACATCGAGCGCTTTCGCTACGCCCATTTTCATGCCGATTGGAACATTGCAGAGACCAACAACTTTCTTCAGGTTGGAGTAGCGAAGCAAGGCCTCCGTCACCATACCTGCAGGGTTTGTAAAATTAACGAGCCATGCATTCGGACAAAGCTCCTCGATGTCCTTGGCAATCTCTAAAATGACCGGGATGGTGCGCAACCCTTTAAAGAGTCCTCCCGGGCCGTTTGTTTCCTGGCCGATGACGCCGTATTTTAATGGAATGCGCTCATCCTTGGCTCTCGCTTGCAGCAATCCGACCCGAAATTGAGTCGTCACAAAGTCTGCATCTTTCAGCGCTTCCCTTCTGTCCAAAGTGAGGTGAATGTCAATCGGGACACCAGCTTTTTCAACCATCCGCTTGGCGAGTGTGCCGACAATGTTTAGCTTTTCCTCGCCTTCAGGAATATCAACGAGCCATAATTCACGTACGGGCAGCTCTTCGTACCGTTTGATTAAACCTTCCACGAGCTCCGGTGTGTAGCTTGAACCTCCGCCAATCGTTACAATTTTCAATCCTTTTGTCATATGCTTGCTCCCCCTTGCACGGTGATTTTTTCATATAGCTCAATGAATTCAGCCGCCAAATCCTTGACTGTCATGGCATTCATTAAATGATCCTGTGCGTGGACCATCAGCAGTGTCATTTCTGTTTTTTCTCCGCCCGCTTCACTTTGGATCAGTTCTGTCTGATAATGATGGGCTTTTGATAATTCATCAGCAGCTTCTTGAAGCTTACTCCGCGCCTCTTCGCTATCGCCGTTTTTCGCGGCGGCGATCGCTTCCATTGCGGAGCTCCTTCCGTTTCCCCCGTGAAGAATGATTTGAAAAATAATTTGCTCCATTTTCTCATTCACGCGATTCACTCCTTTCTTTACAAAGCTGCCTCTTTGTCGTCTGAAACAGCAGGCGTTTGAACGAGCTCTAATTCGTTTTCTTCTTTCAGCTTCTGTTTATCCCACATTCTGAAGAACGGGTAGTAGACAACAAAGGAAACGGTGATATTAATGGCTTGCATGACCGCGCCCGATATTTTGCCTCCTGTCGCCAAATAGCCTGAAAAGATCGGCGGCATGGTCCAAGGGACTGCGATACCCGCCGGTTTGGCGACAAGTCCGGTGCTCATTCCGATGTATGTGAGTGTCAGTGTGATGAGCGGCGTGACGATAAACGGAATTAAGAGCATCGGGTTCATGACGATCGGCATTCCAAAAATGATCGGTTCGTTAATATTGAAGACCGCCGGGCCGATCGCAAGCTTTCCGAGCTGCTTCATTTGTTTGCTTCGGGCGCGAAGGAACATCGTGACAACCAGTGCAAGAGTGGCACCGCTTCCGCCGATATTGATCCAGATATCGAAAAATTGCTGGGTGAAAATCTTAGGCAGTTCCTCACCGGCTTGGAAGGCGATCCGGTTGGCATCCATGGCGCCGTACCAAATCGGTGCCATGACGCCGCCGACAATGTTGGCGCCATGAAGACCGCAGGCCCATAAAAGCATTTTGACAGCTTCTGCGATAAGGCTTCCCCCGAGGCTTCCGCCAAGGATGGAGAGCGGCGTCCCCAGTAAAACGCTTACAACATTATGAAGGCTTTCAAAAGGCGTCGCTTCCACAATCAGTCGGGCTCCCCAAATCAGGAAGATGACGGCAAAGCCGGGGATTAAAGCGACAAATGACTTGCTGACCGCTGGCGGAACGCCATCCGGCATTTTAAAAACCATATTGCGTTGAATAATGAGACGGTAAATCTCTGTTGACACCATTGCGATAATCATGGCGACAAACAGGCCTTTACTTCCCATCAGCGATAGCGGAATACCGCCGCTGACCATCATCTCTTTTGTCGAGCCATCCGGTGTAAACGGCACTTGATACGGTGTCGCTAAGAGGAAAGCCGCAAGAGAAATGGCACCTGCCGACAAGGCATCAACCCCGTATTTCTCTGCCAGCCTGTAGGCGATGCCGAATGCGGCGACAAGCCCCATAATTTCAAAGGTGGCGTCAACCGGGTAAGCGAGCTTCTCTGACCAAGCGCTTCCAAACGTTTTTGCCATAAAATCGGCATATCCGGGAATCGGGAGGTTGCCGATGATGAGGAAAAAGGAGCCGATGATAATAAGCGGCATTGTTAAAATGATACCGTCACGGAGCGCCTGCAAATGACGCTGTCCCGCAATTCTTCCTGCTATAGGCATGACCTTCTCTTCTAACAACTGATTGACTTTATTCACATAGCCCGCCCCTCTCTATGACGCGTTTCCAAGCTGTTCAGCCGATTTCAGCACTTCCGCTCCGTTGCACGTCCCATAATGGACTGTGTTAATGACGTCTACCGGAACACCCTTTGATTCACCTAGTTTTTTCAGCTGAGGAAGCAAGTAACGGACTTGCGGGCCGAGGAGCAATACATCCGCTTTATCGATATGATTTTGTACAGAATCACCTGATACTGCCCAAATGGTATAGTCTTTTCCTTGTTCCTGCGCGCTTTTTTCCATCTTGCTAACGAGTAAGCTTGTTGACATGCCTGCTGCACAAACGAGTAATATATTCATGTAAGAGACCCCCTAAGAGTTTGATAGAATTTGTATGTCCTGCTGTTGATAACATCATATTATGAAATCGCTTTCATAAACACTCAAGGTTTTTCCGCAGGAAACGGAAAAAAGGTATATCCAGGCTGTCAGTTTATCGTTTTTTGTCAAACACATCGGAGAGCTCTTGGTATGTGCGGCTTTTTAAAAGCTGGCTTACCGCGGCCGGGTCATCCAAAATGCTGCCGAGCAGTTTATACATGCTTTGCAAATCCGCCTTGTTTTCCTTTTCGACACAAAGCAGGCAGACAAATTGAACCCGTTTATTCTCCCAGTCTATCGGTTTTTTGAGCGTGCAGACGGCCCAAAATGTCGTTTGCGTCTGCGGGACGAGCGGGTGCGGAATGGCCACGAGGTTGCCAAAGCACGTTGGCGACATCTCTTCTCTTTCAAATATAGAATCTATGATTTCCTTATTCGCATAGCCGCCTTCCACTGCTTTCTGACCTAAAAATTGAATCACTTCTTCTTTTGAACGCAGATCCTTCTGGAAAAAAACGAGATCTTCTTTGAGATAGCTGATCGCTTTTTCTTTCTCATCATTGAGGATGGATTCTATTTTTGTAAAATCGGTTCCGCCTAAGATGGTGTTTACCTTCAGTACAGGCACAGGGAGTTCTTTTTTGATCGGAATGGTGCTGACGACAAAATCAATCGATTCGTAAGACATCTGGTCAAGACTGTAATATTCAGCCGTGCCGAGAATATCAATCCGTTTGCCGAAATGGGAGCGAAGTTTTTCCCTCAGAAGCTGGGCGCTTCCCGCACCTGATGCACAAACGATGATGCAGCGCTTCGGCGGGCTTTCTGTTTTCTTCCGTTCAATTGCGGCGCCGAAGTGCAGAGCTAAATAACCGACTTCATTTTCATGGATATCAATGCCCGTTTTCTCTTTTATGACGATTCCGGCGATGATTCCGGCCTCAAAGGCGAGAGGATAATTTTCTTTGATTGCTGCCAGCATCGGATTTCTTAGATTCATACCATACCGGTTGCGGGTGACCGCGGGTTTTACATGCAGTGCCAAGCCGATTTTCAGCTCTTGATCATGCAGGATGCCGAGCTTTAATTCTCGATCGACCGCTTCAATCATGGCGGCAGTCAGCCGATCTGTTTCTTCATCAATTGAACATTCGCCGTCCCCGCACTGCGGCTGTGTCATTCGTTTCGTGCCGAGAAGATGCATGGCGATATAAGCTGTTTCTTTTTCCGGAAACGTGACGTCAAGGGCTGATTCCAGTTCTTTCACAATGGCTTCTGCAGTCTGGTATTCTTTTTGATGCAGAATGTGTTCCATATCTTCCGGGAAAAGAGACACATAGTGTTCCGTTCTGATCCGCTTACAGGCGATGGCGATATGAATGATGAGGTTATTCAATCCAAGGTTAGACAGAGGAATCCGGTCGTTTTTGACCTTTTTCATAATAATAGAATGGATGATATCGATTTGTTCCTTCGGCAATATATCAGCCTTTTCATTCAGTAAATCGATCTCTGTTTCTCTTTCATCGACAATGTACTCCGCCATACAATACCTCATCTGCACCTCATCTCCGCGCAGCTTGAAGCCGTAATTCGGGCGTGTTTCCATGACAATGCGGTAAGGGAGCAGCCGTTTCTTCACTTCCTTTAAATCGGTTTGAAGTGTAGATTTTGAGATAAATAGTTCGTCAGCCAGCTCATCCAGCTTGAGATAATGATCCGCCAGCAGCAGCCGTTTCATGAGATATGTAATCCTCTCCTCGGGAATTACCGGCAGTCCCTTTTTCTGATGAAACTCGTCTTGCAGCAGCATTCTAAAGGTCTGGTCGTCATGAATGCGCAGCTTGTATCCCGAGCCTCTTACCGATTGAACCAAAGCGCCATGGGCGCTTATCACATCTTGGAGTTCCTTTATATCATTGCGGACCGTCCGCGTCGTCACATGTAAATGTGCGGCAAATACCGAGCTTGTCACCGGAGCTTCTGCCGCCATCAATAAGCGCAGAATTTCACGAAGTCGCCCATGCAGCATGAGAAAAACCTCCTATCATGATAGATGCAGGAATTACATAAGTAGGCAGAAAGGATGTGGTGAAGGGAAAGCGAAATGTATATAAATTCTATAATGGGGAGAAATGCAAGTCAATGAACATCGGGAGGACAAGAGGGAAAACAGACCCATAAAAAAACAGCCGGAATCAGCCGGCTGTTCGGGATGCGGACATGTTCTTTTGTTTAGACGCCTTGCGGTCCTTCATGATTTTTCGAACAATCGGGTAAATGACCGGCGCCCATTTGATAACGGTTTTGACCATTTTTTTCAAGACTCCGATTCTCCCTTCTTTTTTTCTCAACTATTCCCCAGATCCCCCTTTGCTTAAACATGCTAACGCGATACGTACCTGTTTCCCGTCACCCAGAAACGCCACGGATAATCGCGCGCCTCTCCGCTGTTGTCAATGCCGATCCGCGGGCCGGTTGATATTTCTTCCGGTGTGTACCCACTTTCAATGTAAAGCGGCTGTTCCGTGATCCAGCGTCCGTAGTCATTCATCGTGACGCCAAGGGCTTTCGTTAACTTTCCGGGACCATTTGTCCATTCCCTCGGACGCCGGCCCGGCCTTCTTTCCTCCATTAACAGCTGGCCTTCTTGAGGCTCAATCGCCCTGATTAATACCGCTTGCGGAACATCCTCTTCGGCGGCAACGACGTTCAGCAATGTATGGGTGTGCATCACATACGTATACACACGGCCAGCTTCAGCAAACATAATCTCAGTCCGTTTCGTCCGGCGGTTGTTAAAGCTGTGGGCTGCTCTGTCCCCGGCTCCCATATAGGCCTCTGTTTCCACGATATAACCTGAAGCTGTCCCTTCATCCGTTTCTTTTACCAAAAGACAGCCGAGAAGAGAGGGAGCCAGTTCTAGGGCCGTTTTTTGATAAAACGTGATGGGCAGCGGATTTCTTTTTCTGGTCACGGATGTCGTACTCTCCTTTTTTTGTTTTGGTAATTGTACCATTCCCGAAGCAGCTAAAAAAAAACTTCAGTTTTAAAATTCTTCCATCAAGGGAATATTGTTACTGTTCAAAAAGGAGGATCCATCAATGAAAGATGATCATCAAAAAGAGTATCACGGCACAAATGTCGAAGGCAGTGAGGATGCGCTTTCTCATAAGACATCCGGGAAAAACGAGTCAGAGGATACCTTAACGAACAGACAGGGGCATCCCGTCACTGACAACCAGAATGTGAGAACGGTCGGGAACAGGGGACCAACAACGCTGGAGAATTACGATTTTCTTGAAAAGATCAGCCACTTTGACCGGGAACGCATCCCTGAACGTGTTGTGCATGCCAGGGGCGCGGGCGCACACGGTTATTTTGAAGCCTACGGAAGTTTTGGAGACGAGCCGATTTCAAAGTACACGCGAGCGAAGCTCTTCCAGGAAAAAGGCAAGAAAACGCCGGCATTTGTCCGTTTTTCTACGGTCAATCACGGAAAACATTCACCTGAAACCTTACGGGACCCCCGCGGTTTTGCCGTTAAGCTTTATACCGAAGACGGAAACTGGGATTTGGTCGGGAACAACCTGAAAATCTTTTTTATTCGAGATCCGCTGAAGTTCCCGGACCTTGTACACGCGTTTCAGCCTGACCCGGTGACCAATATCCAAGATGGTGAACGTATTTTCGACTTCATTTCTCAATCTCCTGAAGCGACACATATGATCACATTCTTGTTTTCGCCTTGGGGCATTCCTGCCAACTACCGGCAAATGCAGGGTTCAGGCGTTCACGCCTACAAATGGGTGAATGAGGAAGGCAAGGCCGTTCTTGTAAAATACCATTTTGAACCGAAACAGGGCATCCGCAACCTGACACAGAAGGAAGCGGAAGAGATTCAGGGGAAAAACTTCAACCACGCGACACAGGATTTGTATGAAGCGATTGAAAACGGCGATTATCCGGAGTGGGAGGTTTATGCCCAAATCATGAGTGATGACGAGCATCCGGAGCTCGACTTTGATCCGCTTGATCCGACTAAGCTGTGGTATAAGGATGATTTCCCGTGGAAGCCGATCGGCAAATTAGTGTTAAACAAAAACCCTGAGAATTACCATTCTGAAGTAGAACAGGCTTCATTCGGTACAGGGGTCCTTGTCGACGGACTTGATTTTTCTGATGACAAATTGCTTCAAGGCCGGACGTTTGCCTATTCCGATACGCAGCGGTACAGAGTTGGCGCAAACTACCTGCAGCTGCCAATCAACTCACCGAAAAAACACGTCGCGACCAACCAGCAGGGGGGTCAAATGCAATACCGCGTGGATATCGGCGAAGGTCAAAATCCGCACGTCAACTATGAACCGTCTATTATGGGCGGACTAAAGGAAGCAAACCAGCAGGCAAAAGACCATACCCCGCATGTCGAAGGCGACCTGAAGCGGGAAGCGATTGACAGAACGAACAATTTCGGACAAGCCGGTGAAACGTACCGGAGATTTACTGAGTTTGAGCGTACTGAACTCATCACAAATCTGGTCAATACGCTTTCAACCTGCAGAAAAGAAATTCAGGAGCAAATGATTGAGAATTTCACAAAAGCCGATCCGGACTACGGAAAACGCGTGGCGGAAGGGCTGAAAAAGGCTTCAGAAAATAACAGCAACGGACCGGTTGGCACGACAGAAACGGCTCAAGCCGTCGAGCAGGCCGAACAGGAAAGCCATCCGTCTGATCCGTATTAACACCAAGAACAGGACTTTTTTGAAGTCCTGTTTTTTCAATTCTCTATTGAAACGTTTCCACAAATTGTGTTGTACTGGAAGGAAAGAGGTGGTGAGAGCATGGAAATTCAGCAGCCGCTGATTCCTCAGCAAAAAACAATCGGCACTTTAGATCACGCCGTTTTCTTATGCATGGTATTTTGTTTTTGGTTTTCGGGCTATATTTACGTTCCTGTTTTCAGCCTGTATTTGGAGGACCTGCACTTTTCATACGGAGCAATCGGCATGATTCTCGGAAGCTACGGGGTGACCCAAATCCTGCTGCGGTTCCCGCTTGGGGTTCTGTCAGAAATTCTTTTTTCCCTGCGTAAGCCATTGTTAATTGCCGGCTTTGGATGTTCCATTCTCAGCAGCGTGCTTTTTCTTGCGTTTGATTCTTTTTTCTTCGTCCTGACCGCCCGGCTTCTCGCGGGGTTAACAGCATCCATGTGGGTGATGGCAACGATTCTATACGCTCATTATTTCAAAGATGGCAGTGCGTCAAAAGCAATGGGCATTATGCAGTTTTTTACCGTCATGCCTCAGTTTGTCAGCATTGTGTTCTGCGGGCTTGCAGCAGCGCATTTAGGCAGGCAGGTTCCGTTTTGGATGGCACTGGCTGCCTCGTGCGTCGGCCTTGTGATATGCTGCTTTATTAAAGATCCGTCCGTTTCTCCTGGGCAACGTAAGGCTCTCCGTATAACGCAATACATCAAAGAAACATTGCGGCTGCCGAAGCTGAAGCTTTTCACGATTCTATCTATGACAGCTCATGCCGTGCTATTTATGACGGTGTTTGGTTTTACGCCGCTTTATACAAATCAGCTCGGAATGGGGGACATCGAACTGCTTTGGGTGATGAGCGCCTTTTTTCTCCCTCATGCAGCGGCTACCCTGAGCTTTTTGTTTTTGCGTTTTACCGGAAGAATCGCCTATGGCACCATGCTGATTTGTTTTGCTGTCATTGGAGTCTGTTTGATGTTCGTCCCTTTTTCAGCTTCATTGTCCACGGTTTGCATGACCCATGCTTTCATCGGTCTGGCGCTTGGCTTTGTGTTTCCCCTATTGTTAAGCCGGGTCGTCGATATCAGCTCAGCTCGTTTAAAAATGTCAGCCATGGGTTTTTATCAATCGTTTTATGCGCTGGGCATCTTTATCGGCCCCCTTCTCGCCGGAAAAATCGCACAGGTTTTCGGTTTGGCAGAGGTATTTTATGGAGCGGGATTGATGGCATTTTCCGCTTTGTTGATGATGCTGGCCACAAAGCGAAAAATGATCGGTTAATAGCTTTCATACTGCCGGAAGCGCCACACAGAAAAAATGGCCAGAAGCATGATGCACAGAATGGAGAATGTGAGCGACCATCCGAAAAAGTCCGCCCGCTCTCCATGAAGCAGAATATGCTCCGCCTGCTTGCAAAGCTCAGCCGGCAGCCATTTCGCACCATCAGGAAAAAGCGAGACAGCAAAGGAAACGGCAGCAGTCAGCCCAATTCCGGCTGCCGCGGCTGCTCCGAGAGACCGAAACATCACGCTTCCGGCTAGCCCTGCAGTAACAATAAACATCATCCAAAGAGAGTAGAGGCCGAGGCTTGCTGCAAAGCGGCTGAATGATGCGTGTTCAAACAAGATCCGGACGTAATAATAAGAAAGTCCGTACCCAGCTGCAAACGACGCGATTCCGATCATGCTTTGGGTGATCCATTTGTTCAATATATACTGGGCTGCCGTCACAGGCCGTGACATGATCAGTGCCGTTACACCTTGATTTCTTTCATTCGCCACACTGCCCATGACACTGAAGATGATCAGCGCCATGCCAAGCGTGTTGAATTGGGAAAGCGTGCTCACCATCACCTCAGATCCGGAAGGCATGGTAAAACTGATTTTCATACCGTCTGGAAGGCTCCCCCCATGGGCAATGATTTCCGGCATGTAATAAATGGTCAGCGGCTGCGTCAGCCCCACGATCATCATCGCGATGGGCAGCCAGATCAGCTTGCCGCTTCTCCAGCCTTCCAGCCATTCCTTTTGTAATAGCGTCATCATGACATTCATGCGTGCACCACCTTAAGATAGACGTCTTCGAGAGACTCGGTTTTCTGTTCAAAACAGGTGATTGTCAATCCCATTTGGATACAATCGCTCAGCAATGTCCTGCCAGAGCCTGTATCGCTTAGCTCAAAAACAGCTTGAGACGGATTCTTATAGACAACATGGGATATATAAGGCCTCTCTTCAAGCCACCCCTTCAGTTTCTCTTTTACAGTAAGAGTGAAAACATTCGTTTGATGCTCTTCTTTAAGCTGCTGTAAAGCGCCTTTCCATGAAATCTCACCATTTTGCATGATCACGACTTGATCACACACCTGCTCCGCATCGTGCAAAACGTGAGTAGAAAACAAAACAGCCATATGTTTTTTCAGCTCCCGCATCATATCCAGCACCTCAATACGCCCAGAAGGATCCAGTGCAGATACCGGTTCATCCAAAATCAAAAGCTTCGGTTTATGAAGCAGAGCCTGAGCCAGGCCGAGCCTTTGTTTCATGCCGCCAGAATAACCGCCGATTCTTTTGTTTGACGCGTCCTGCAAACCGACAAACTCCAGCATTTCGCCTATTTTCTCAAGGCTTTTTTTCTTTGAAAGGCCAGACAGTCTCCCGGCAAAGGTTAAAAATTCATTAGCCGTCATCCAGGAATAAAAAGCCGGGTACTGCGGAAGATAGCCAATCATACTGCGATCTGCCTTTTGCTCCCCGTACAGCTTGATCGTCCCGGAGGTAGGTGACAGCAGTCCGGACAGCATTTGAAGCGTTGTGGTTTTACCAGCCCCATTCGGTCCTAATAGAGCGACACACTCGTTCTCCTTGACTTGAAAACTGACATCCCGTACAGCTTGATGATGCCGATATGATTTGCATAATGACTCAATAGATAGCATGCTCGCTCACCTTTGCTTTCTGCCGACGGTAAAAAATAAAATCGGCCCAATAATATTGATGCATATAATCACTGCTGCCCACATCCATTTCGGCCCGTTTGTCCGCTCTTCTTTCACACAGCTGATCAGGGCAAACACTGCCAGCACGGCCTGTAATACAATCAGCGGTACAATCATTTCCCAAGAAATATTCATTAGTTGATCCTCCTATTTTTTCGGTCCGGCCTTATCACAAAAAAGTAATAGCAAATCAGAGGCATCGGCGCTTGAATCAGTCCGACAATTCCCCACACCCATGCCAGACGATCCCGTTTTTTCGCATCAATGAATAAAAAGATGCCCTGTGCCAATACAATCAGATAAGCAAACACAAAAATCGTCAATTCTGTTTGGGACATCAGTGTTTCACCTCACGTTCGCCAAGGTATCGTTTTTTCTCAGCTGCAATCAAAATCGGCAGGACAGCCAGCGCACAGACCTGAAGCACGACAAAAGCAGCGGGAACTTGAGTAAATGCCAGAGTCGCCGCGCTTACCACCATCAGTGCAGAGAACACAAATAAGATAACTTCTTTCAGCACGCTTTTTCTTCGTTCGGCTTTCATTTGTGACAGCTGATCAAGCAATTCTTTTTGACTCGGTATATTCGGGTTGGCGCATTGGTCAATTTTCTGCAATTCCGATTTTAAATGAACAGATCCCTTTTCTTTATTCATCAGTCCACTCCTTTCTGATTTGTTGGAGCCCTTTATGGACTCTGGACTTTACCGTGCCTTCTTTGATATGCAGCATCACCCCGATATCCGCATAGGTATAGCCGTAATAGTGCCTTAATAAAACGGGCGTGCGCAGCTTCGGGTCAAGCTGAGAAAAGAGATCAAGCGTCTCGCTCCACTCGGAGCCTTTCATTGACACGTCCCATTTGATCTTGCGTATCGTTTCCTCTGTAACAGCCTGATTTCGTTTCCATTCTCTCTTTCTCTTTTTCTGGTGATCAAGGTAGAGTCTTGACGCAATAGAGATCAGCCAAGTGGAGAATTTGGATCGGCCTTGAAAACTCCCTAGATGGACGTACCCTTTCAGAAAGGTTTCCTGAACCAGATCCTCGCTGATGTCAGGGTGAAGGGAAAGCTTTAACAAGTATTTGTATAGAAAAGAATAATAATGCTGAAAAAGAGCTGTAAACGCCTCGTCGCTTCCCTCTTTCGCCTGCTGAATCAATTGCTTTTCTTCATTTGTATCCAATGCACGCGATCCCCCCTTTTTTTGTTATCTTGCCTTATGAGACGACACCGGATTCCAAAGCGTTCAATTTTTTTTATAATTCTTTTGATCTATTGACTTCACTGGCTTCTCATTGGTTTTTGTGAGCATCAAAATTTGTAAAGCGAAGTACAGTCTGTTAAGCTATGTTTTTATGTCTATATCAAAATTTCATTATATATGGAGGACGATGCATTGAAAGTAGAAAGGCGAACGATTGAATATATTCCAAATGAAGAAAGACATGGTAAAGCGAAAGATTTATTTCCCGTATGGTTCGGGGCCAATATGCATATCACCACGTTAGTAACCGGTACCCTTCCCGTTGCAATGGGACTTAATCTGTTTTGGAGTGTTGCCGCTATTATTTGCGGAACCTTAATTGGTGCCATATTTATGGCTTCTCATTCCGCGCAAGGACCTCAGCTCGGCATCCCGCAAATGATTCAAAGCCGTGCCCAATTCGGCGTAATCGGAGCGATTCTTCCCCTCTTCTTAGTCATGTTTATCTACCTTGGTTTCTTCGCAAGCAGTACGATTCTGGCGGCCGGGACCTTAAGCAGCTTTGTTCCCATCCCGGGATCATGGAGCATTATAGGCTTAAGCGCCGCATGTTTTTTACTCACCATTTTCGGTCATGATTTGATTCATAAAATGCAAAAAATCCTTTCTTGGACCTCTTTTGCCGTATTTTTTGCTGCAACGATACTCATTTTCCAATTACCGATTCCGGCAGGCAGCTGGGTGCCCGGAACGGTCGACTTGCCCGTTTTCTTGGTGGCAGTCAGCGCAGTAGCGACTTGGCAGCTTGCCTATGCGCCTTATGTCGCCGATTATTCTAGATATCTGCCCATTAAAACACCGGCGTCCAAAACGTTTTGGTACAGCTACGCAGGAACATCTGTCAGCTCCATCTGGATGATGCTGCTCGGCGCGCTGCTGACCACAGCACTTCCTGATTTTACGACAAACTCAGGGACCCAGATTGTGCAATTGTTCGGCCCCTTCTCGTTCATTATGCTGATCATTGTTTTATTTGGCCAGATGGCGATTAATGTCTTTAACTTGTATGGAGCCTTTATGTCCACGACGACTACGCTTGAGCCGTTTCTGAAATTAAAAGTCACACCGAAAATCAGAATCATCATGATTCTTGGCGTCACAATCGTCGGAACAGTCCTAAGCCTTCTCGGGCAAAGCAATTTTATGGAGCTGTTTTTGAATTTTATCTTTTTTATCAGTTATTTCTTAATTCCATGGACGGCGATCAATTTAGTGGATTACTACTTCGTCCGCCATGGGAACTATGAGGTCAAAGCGATGTTTGATGTCAACGGGCCATATGGTAGAGTCAATTGGATCACAACGATTGCTTTCATTCTATCCATCTTGTTAGAAATTCCGTTTATCAATACATCCTTTTACATCGGGCCATTGGCAAAAATGTTTGGCGGCGGGGATATCGCATGGATTATCGGCTTAGCCGTGCCTTCTGTTCTATATTATGTACTCATGAAACCGCGCCTGAAAAAACGAGCGGCTTATCAAGAAAAGCTGTCTTCCCTATGAAGACAGCTTTTTTCATTCAAATCGTTTCCATACACGAGGCAACATGTCAGAGAGCTCGTGGGCGAGCAGCGTATGAGCAGAGTGTTCGTCAGTCCAAAGCTCGGCGCATTCACCGTGCAAGTATACAGCATTTAATACGGCATGTTTCGGGTCTTTGTGGCAGCAAAGCATGCCCAATATCATTCCCGTCAGCGTGTCGCCGGTTCCTCCTTTGGCGAGTGCCCCGTTTCCGGTCGGATTGCTCCAGCAGTCGCCATCGGGAAACGCGATGATGGTTTGATTTCCTTTTAACACGATCACCGTTTGCAGCTGAACCGCCCACTCCTTGGCATATTCCGCTCTTTTGTTTTGTAAGTCTTTCACCGGGACCCCTGTCATTCGGGAAAACTCACCTGGATGCGGCGTGAGGATGACGGGCGCCTCCCGTTTCGGATACGTGCGCTTTGTCAGCGCTCCGGCATCCAAAATAACAGGGCAGTCCATCTCAAGCACATGATCAACGGCCTGCTGCACTCTCTCTGTTTGCGGAAGCCCCGAACCGATCGCAATCGCCCGGTACGTCTCTTCAAGCCGAGAGCCCGCCGCTTTTTCCCAGCCGTCACGCCAATACGTGGCCTCCGGCAGAACCGGAACAATCAGCGGGATCACGCTTTCAGACGTGCCGATGACAAGCTTGCCGAGACCGCTCCGCATGGCACCAAGCCCGGCTAAAAGCGCAGCGCCCGGCATGTCATCGCTTCCCGCCAGCAGCAAAGCCGTACCGTACGTGCCTTTATGGCTCGCTGCATCTCTTTCAGGGAGCGCAGCCCTCACATGCTCTTCCGTCCAAATCGGAACATTCATATCCATACCTCCTCTTATTATCTCTTCTTATTTTTCCTGTACTTCATCCTTTTCAAACAAAAAAAGACAGCCCCAAAGGCTGTCTTCTATTTTACAGGAACGTCGAGGTGATAAAGACGGCGATATCGTTCGTTCGTCGCCAGCAGTTCCTCGTGCGTTCCTTCCATTTCTGTTTTTCCGTTTTCCAGAAAGACGATTTTATCGGCTGCTTCCACTCCCGCCAAGTGATGTGTAATCCAAAGAATCGTTTTACCTTTCAGCACCTCAAACACGGTTTCCATCAGTTCGCGTTCCGTGATAGGGTCTAAGCCTACTGTAGGCTCATCAAGTATAATGATCGGCGTATCCTGCAGCAAAATCCGGGCGAGCGCGATCCGCTGCCGCTCTCCTCCTGAAAAACGGATTCCGGTTTCCTGAACTGAAGTATGATACCCGTCAGGCAGCGACTCAATGTAATCATGCAGTTTCACCTGCTTTGCGGCGCGGCGCACATCCTCGTCACTCGCCTTTCCGTTTCCAAGCCTGATGTTATTCAAAATGCTTGTATCAAACAAGTGAGGCTTTTGATTTAACACAGCCACCGCATCAGCAATCTGGTCCTTTAAAAACGCCGTTTCCACTCCGTTTAACGTTACCGAGCCTGAGTCAGGTTTCAAGGCGCCCTCAATTAATGCGAGTGACGTTGATTTTCCTGATCCGCTCCGGCCGAGCAGTGCCATTTTTTCTCCTTGGCGCAGCATAAAGGAAAAATGGTTCAATACTTGGCTGGTGTTGTCATAAGAAAACGTCACATCTCGAAACGCCAAGGTGACATCTTTGAGATCAAGCCTATCAGCCGCAGACTCTGTTTGTGAAGACTCAGGCTGAGGAGCCACCTTGTTCATTCTTTTGATAGAATCCTGATAACCCGGCACTTCGCCCAAGGCATCAGAAAGCGGCAGAAAAGCTTCTGTCAGCGGAAACACAACAAGCACAAAGGCTGCAATCATTGTTCTGGCGAGTTCGCCATTTGCATGCTGCCCCGCCGTCCAAAACAGCATCAGCAAAATGAGACCGGCGACAAGGCATTGCGCGGCGAAATCCCGCCATCTAGTAAAACGATGTTTTTTTCGTTCCAGCTCAAACCACGTATTTTCTTCTTTTTCATAGGAATCAATAAAAGCATGCCGGCGTCCGCTGAACATCCAGTCGCTGACACCCATCACGGCATCTGTGAGACGGCTGTACAGCACATTCCGCCCGCTTTTCAGCTTGGCATTCTTCGCCCGCGTCACAAGCAAAGACACGACCGGAAACAGCACAACCAGAACAAACAGATACACCGCCAGCAAAATGGCAAACGGCCAGGAGAAGAAACCAAGCGCAATCACTGAAACAGCATACAAAAGCAAGGCTGAGATGGCAGGGAAAATGGTTTTTAAGAAGGCATCCTGCAAATGCTCAATATCCTCAGATAAAATGCCGAGCATATCTCCCGTGCGAAAACGGGATCGCAGCATCAAAGCGCCCGGCTCAAGCATGTTGTAAAGGCGGACGCGCATGTCGGACACGATTTTCAAAATGATGTGATGGCCGATCAGGCGCTCCACATAGCGTGACACAGACCGGGCAATCCCAAAGGTTCGAACGGCGACAATCGGGACATAAATGAGCAGGATGTTCTCCGGTCTTGTCGCCGCTTTTGAAATTAAAAACCCTGACGTAAACATGAGAAAAGCAGCGGAAAAAATCGTCACCGCGCCCAAAAAGACAACAAGAACAAACAGACGGGCATTTTGCTTGATATACGGCAGAATCCATTCTTCTTTCTTCATGCTCTTTCCCCCAGTTGTGCCTTCACGAGTTTGGTGTACACACCGTTTTTCGCCAGCAATTCATCGTGAGTCCCGATTTCTGCAACCTTGCCTCCGTCCAGCACGATCATTTCATCCATATCAAGCATCCAATGGAGGCGGTGTGTCGCGAGAAAGACAAGCTTATCATCAAATAAATCCAGCATCGTTTCTTTTATTTCATATTCTGTTTCGATATCCAGATGGGCGGTCGGCTCATCCAGCAGCAGAATCGGCCGGTTTCCCAAAAAGGCGCGGGCCAGCGCGACACGCTGAGCCTGACCGCCGCTGAGCGTCCGGCCGCCTTCTCCGATCCGTCCCTCCAACCCTTCATGAAGGGTGTTTACAAACTCCGTCAATCCCGCTGAGGCAGCAGCGCGGGCTGTATCTTCAGCAGAAGCGCTTGGGTGATAAAAGCGGATATTGTTCGCCAGCGTATCATCAAAAATATAAGGATGCTGCGGAATATAGACAAGGTTTTTCTGCCAGTTCCCGTCCTGCAGGTGCGAACGGCTTGAACCGTTCACATTAATAACACCGCTATCCGGCTCCAAAAAACCGCCGAGGATATCAATTAATGTTGATTTTCCGGCACCGCTTGCACCGATAATGCCGATTTTTTTCTTGCCTTTGAATGACAGATCAATATCAGACACCGACCGGCCAACTGACACGCCTGACAGCTTCAGCTCATCTTGATCGGACCACATCCCAAGCTGAAGCGGCTCCTCTTCTTTAAAGCCAGGCTGCGACAAAATTTCTTGAATGGTTTTGCCCGCCTCCTGCCCGTTTAGCGTTGCGTGATAATCGTTCCCCACTTCCCGCACCGGCAGAAAATACTCAGGTGCCAGGATAAGCGCCGTTAATGCAGGGCCAAGCAAAATATCGCCGTCAATCAAACGCAGTCCCAAAAACACAGCAACTGTCGCCACAGACAGCATCGTGAAAAAGTCGAGAGCAAATGAAGATAAAAACGCCACCCGCAGTGTACTCATTGTCGCTTTGCGATACCGCTCACTGACGTGGAAAATGTTTTTGCTATGCGATTTGCTCAATCCTAAAAAACGCAATGTCTCCAATCCGCGAAGAGAATCAACGAAATGGTTGGACAATGTCTGATATGATTTCCACTGGCGATCCGCTTTTCGCTGTGCGACAAGGCCAAGAAGAATCATAAATATAATCAGAATCGGCAGGGCCGCGACTAAAATAATCGCCGACGTCCGATCCTGAAAAAACACGTAGATGACAACAGCAGCAGGCACAATCGCCATGCTGACCATTTTCGGCAAAAACAGTTCAAGATAGCGGCGGAACTGGCTGATGCCTTCCATCGCCAGCGTCACCATTTGTCCCGTCCCCTCTTTCTTTGCAAAGCGGGGGCCTAAACGGAACAGCTGATCGAGAAAGCTTTTTCTCAAATCAGCTCCCGTCTGGGCGGCATAATGATAGACGAGTTTCTGACGCGCCACTGTCACCCCGTGCCGCGCGACAAAAGCGATGAGGAAAAAGCCGATCACCGGAAACAGGGAGGCAATGCTCTTCCCGTTGAACAGTCCGGTTACAGCTTCACTCAGCCACTCTGCCTGCATGATAATAGCGGCTGTCTGAATCAGCGTTAAGCAAGTAATCACGGTGAGAATCCGCTTCATTCCTTTATATCGAAACAGGTCTTTTCCCATTAATAAGTCATAGGCTCCTTATGACTGACGCGCTTCCGGAAGACATAATAGCTCCAGATCTGACTGCCGATGACAAACGGCAATAGCGTTAATGCTGCAATTGACATGACTTTAAGCGAATAATCACCGGAAGAAGCGTTAGCTACTGTTAAATCGAACGCGCTTTGAATCGAGCTGACCATCACCCGAGGGAATAGCGAAATGAAAATCATTCCTATGGTCAGAGCAAGACCCGCGCCTGTCATCGCAAATGTCCAGCCGTCTTTACTCTTACGGATGAATAAAGCTGCAAGCATAAAGCAGATGACAATCAAAACAACAAGCGGTATTGTAATCTCGCCGCGGCGTGTAAACATGTCTGTCTCATAAGCAGAAAGAGCCGCAAAAGCAAGCACTGCCACAAAAACAATACCCATTATCTTTTGCGCCATTTGTCGGGCGCGCTGCTGCAAATCACCAATCGTACGCAGCGTGATGAACATTAATCCATGCAGGAAGCAGAGAAGTGTTACGGTCACGCCGCCAAGTACAGAATATACATTTATATAATCAGAGAAATGCGCGTGAATGTTCATATCGGCATCAATCGGCATACCGCGGAATAATGTCGTAAATAACACACCAAGCACAAACGGAGGAATCAGACTGCCGAAGAAAACCACCCAGTCCCAAACCTTTACCCATTTTAAATGATCAACCTTGCCGCGGAATTCAAACGCGACCCCGCGGCCCATTAACGCAAGCAGCACAATGACAAACGGAATGTAATAACCGCTCAGCATCGTTGCATACCAGTTTGGAAACGCCGCGAAGATAGCACCCGCACCAGTCAAAAGCCATACTTCATTCGCGTCCCAGAACGGCCCGATCGTGTTGATCAGCACTCTGCGCTCTAATTCATTATGGCCAAGAAAACGGGTCGCCATGCCGACCCCGAAATCAAAGCCTTCCAAAAAGAAGAAACCGATAAACAATACAGCAACGAGTATAAACCAAAGATCATGAAGAGATGCCATGGTATACCTCCTGACTAAAAGGATCTGTTGAAACAGGAACATCATGATGATCATCATGCTCCGCGCCTTTTTTAATTTCACGGATGAACAAGAAGACGAGCAATGCGCCTAAAATCATATACATCACACCGAATGCGATGATTGAGAATAACAGGGAGCCCGCCGTTACGTTAGGCGACACGGATTGAGCCGTTGTCATCAAACCCATGACCGTCCAAGGCTGACGCCCGATTTCTGTCATAATCCAGCCCGCGGAGTTGGCAATAAACGGGAAGGAAATCAATGCGATCATGATGCGCAAATACCATTTGCTGTTTTCCAGCTTTTTGCGGCGGTTCAGCCAAAGGCCGCCTAACGCAGCAAGAATCATGACAACACCTGCTCCAACCATAATACGGAAGCTCCAGAACGTCGTTTTGACAGGCGGAATATAGTCGCCTTTTCCATACACTTTTTCGTACTCTGCCTGAAGTGTTTTCATTCCCTTGACACTGCCGCTGAATTTTTGGTAAGCCAGGTAGCTCAATGCGTATGGAACTTTGATTTCATTTGAGCTCTTTTCATTTTTCGTATCAATTGTGGCAAAGGCCGTCCAAGCAGCAGGGTCGCCGCTGTCTTCCCAAAGCCCTTCACTGGCAGCCATTTTCATTGGCTGTGATTCCATCAAGTGTTCAGCCTGCATGTGGCCACTCAGGCCAACGCCAAGGCCTGCACAAAGACCCACAATCATTGCGAGTTTGAAAGATTGTTTAAAGAATGGCACTTCTTTTTTCTTTAATAGTTTAAAAGCACTGACACCCGCGATAAAGAAGGCCCCGGTGGCAAGCGCACCGAAAATGACGTGCGGGAATTCAACCCATAGCTGCGGATTTGTCAACAGCGCGCCAAAGTCATTCATTTCCGCGCGTCCGTTTTTGATCGTAAAGCCGACCGGCTCCTGCATAAAGGAGTTCGCTGTTAAAATCCAGAAGGACGACATAATCGTTCCGAATGACACGAGCCAAATGCAGAGCGCGTGAATTTTTTTAGGCAGGCGGTCCCAGCCGAAAATCCACAATCCGATAAAAATCGATTCCATGAAAAACGCCAATAATGCTTCAATCGCAAGCGGCGCGCCAAATACATCTCCGACAAAACGGGAATAATCAGACCAGTTCAGTCCAAACTGGAATTCTTGCAAAATCCCCGTAACAACACCGACTGCGAAATTTATTAAGAACAAGTGTCCCCAAAACTTCGCCATTTTGAGGTACATCTCATTTTTCTTCACAAGATAAAGAGTCTCCATCAATGCAACCATAAACACAAGCCCGATTGACATTGGCACAAACAAGAAATGAAACAACGTTGTTGATGCAAATTGAATGCGGGCTAATACTAATTCACTCATGCTTTATCCTCCATTTCCGATTGAAAATGTTATATTGTTCACTACTTCACAAGCAGAACCAAAACTTTGATCAACATTTCACAAAATAGACGAAAAAAATAATGCTCAATACTTCACAAATACGTCAAAAAGTCGTCCAATATGATTCAAGATTGCCAGACTGACGAATGGCACGATCCCTGAATGGTTCATATTAAGTACTTTACAACGATCTGTTTCAAAAATAAAGCCCAAAATACCTAAAAAGTCCTGCGCTATGTGACGGATTATTGTCTATTTTGTTGCTGATTTATGGCGGTCGCTAGGATAAATGACCCTTTATTATCGTACATCAACACTTCGCTCCTTGCGAATAAAATGCTTGACCGGCATCAGCACTGGGTTCTCGGCACTCCGGCACATCCGGAATTTAGTCAGAACGTCTCTTTTCATCTGAATCATAAAAAAGAAAAGTTTGAATAGTAAATTTTTAATATATTAATAATTTCAATTTTTTAGTATACTTAACATAGTGAACAATTTCACTGGCAACAAGATTAGGGGGAGGTTTTTTAATGGGAGAGCTTCAAACTCAATTGCAAATGCAAACGGATACAATTCACGAAGGGGTTCGAAAAGAGAATTGGTTTGCGAAGGCTATGAATATAAAAGTAGGCATTATACCGCTTCCTGTTTATGCCCTGCTGTTTATATTAATTACTATTTTTGTATTGCATCACGATGTAAAAAGCGACATCTTGACATCCATTGCCGTCATGGCGTTTTTCGGATTTACCTTTGCCCAAATCGGAAAATCGATACCGATTGTGCGCTCTATCGGCGGTCCGGCCATCCTTGCTACTTTTATTCCATCTGCTGTCGTCTACTATCACCTGCTGCCAAATGATATTGTCAAATCCACCACAGAATTTACAGAAAACTCAAACTTTCTTTATTTGTTTATTGCCGGAATTGTTGTCGGAAGCATCCTCGGCATGAAAAGAGAAACACTTGTAAAAGCATTTATGAAAATTTTTATACCGCTTATCGCCGGTTCTGTCGCGGCCGCCATTGTGGGACTGGCTGTCGGTACATTGCTTGGCCTCGGATTTCAGCACACCCTTCTGTACGTCGTGATTCCTATTATGGCTGGCGGCGTCGGAGAAGGCGCCATCCCTCTGTCCATCGGTTATTCGGATATCATGCCGATGTCTCAAGGGGAAGCGTTTGCACTTGTTCTTCCATCGATCATGCTCGGCAGTCTATGTGCAATCATTTTAGCGGGCCTGCTCAACAGAATCGGCAAGAAAAAACCGGAATGGACCGGCAACGGTAAAGTTGACCGTTCAGAAGATTCACCTGCGCTGGAGGAATCGCAAAACGGCCAGCACATGTTCAACCTTTCTCTGTTTGCGTCCGGGGGAATCCTTGCCGTCTCCTTATATTTGGTCGGTATGCTCGCCCACGACTTTTTCGGTTTTCCTGCTCCTGTTGCCATGCTGCTGTTAGCTGTTTTGATCAAGCTGTTCAGACTGGTCCCTGCCTCAATTGAAAACGGCGCGTTTGGCGTGTCCCGCTTCTTTTCAACGGCAGTCACCTATCCGCTGCTCTTTGCAATCGGCGTGTCCATGACGCCATGGGACAAGCTTGTGGCCGCCTTTAATCTCAGTAATATTATTACGATTCTGTCTGTCGTTGTGACAATGATGACGGTCGGCTTTTTCACGGGAAAATGGCTGAACATGTACCCGATCGAAACAGCTATTATTAATGCGTGCCATTCAGGGCAAGGAGGCACCGGTGACGTCGCGATATTAAGCGCCGCAGAAAGGCTTGAGCTGATGCCTTTTGCCCAGGTGTCCACTAGAATTGGAGGGGCCATCACAGTGTCCCTCACGTTATTGCTGTTACACCAGTTTTATTGATAGGCTGAAAGCAAGTTCTTCGGATGACGAAAGAGCTTGCTTTTTTGCATTTCCGTGTTTTTACAAATTCCCGCCGCATGCTATAGTAGTAGTTGGAAAGATTATGATAGAAAGGACTCTAGCATGCCTATGGGAACCAGTCTTTTTTTCTTTATCATTCTCGGGCTGGGCATTCAGCTGATATCAGCCCTTGCAGCAAAGCTTCTTCCGGCATTAGAACTCTGGATTGATATTGTTCTTTGGGTCGGTGCTGCTAGCTTTATCTTCTCTCAACAGCCTTTCATAGATGGCATCGTCTCTCTGGCATTGATGTTCACCAGCTACTGGACCGCATTGGATCTGACTGTCCCCAGCCGTGTTGAAAAGCCATCAGGCGATTGGCAGGAAGTTGAGCTTGCAAGAGACCACACACGCCTCCTCTCGGATATTGCCCTGACTGTCATTGTGTTTGCGGGCGCTATTGTTTTCTTCATTTACGGGCCTGACACCAGCGTTCTAAAATATGTGATCCTGTTCGGTTTCATCTCGGGCGGCGCGGCACTGGTAAAACGCATATTAAATTTTCTAAGTGTAAAAGTCTTTTATTCTTCATCTTTAGAAACATGGCATATCAGCTCACGGTATGAAACCCGCACCTACCCGCTTTCAGACCTGAAAGACATCCGGCTTGAATCGACGGCAGATCTATTAAAGCTTCACCCGCTTTTGACAATGTATTCATCCCGGCTCGATATGACAACAAGCTTTCAGCAAGTCATAAGGCTCTCTCTTCCCGGCGAAACGCTGTATCTGACCGTGAAGGAACCCGAAAAATGGAAATCAATCCTCGGGGAATTTCTAGATTCAGAAAACAAAGAGGAAACGGTTATTGCTGTCCTGCCGCTTTATCATCGGAAAAATGTAAAACGGCTTTTAGGTAAACTTTATTTTGCCGCAAGCGTAAAAGGGATATCTGCTTACGCCATATTGGTGCTCGCTTTATATGCCTTACACGCTTCACCTTGGGTCATGGCTGGTGCCGTGATGTTGTACTGGGCTTTGAATATGTATCTATCTGACCGGGTGCTGCGGACAGCAATGGATGCCAGGCCTTGTCTGAATTCAGACGTTCAGGCAGCGGCAGATAAGATGTTTAGAAAAGCAGGCATTTCGCATGTGGAGATATATGAAACGGATAGTGATGAATATAACGGCATGGCAGTCGGAATGAATGTAGGAAGATCAATGGTGATTCTGACAAGCGCTACATTAACCCTTCCGCCGCATGTCATTGAGGGTATTCTTGCCCATGAAGCTGTTCATATTAAAAAACGTGATGTGCTGTCCATGCAGCTGTTGCGCTTTCTTTATCTTGGGGCAGTCATCGGGATCATTCTTTTACTTGAGCATTACATCGCCCATCCCGGCGCTTACAAAATCGCACTTTGGGCGCTAATCATGGGAATCATCATTCTATTCCAGCTTTATCAGTCATTTTGTTCCCAATGGATGGAGGTGCGCGCCGATCACCTTGGCGCTTCACTGCTGGAGGGCGGATACAGGCAGATGGCTGAATCCTTAAAGATCCTGGCGGTTCGTCAGGATGAAGCTCTGCAAAAACAAAACACCTACAGCTCTGATATAGATGAAGATGAAGTTAAGGTGAACTCTCTCATCCGGGATAACAGCTGGCTTTTCAGAATCATAGACTTTCAGTTTTCTCCTCATCCACCTATGTATTGGCGTGTCAGCGCATTGCTTTCGAACAAAGGACACGGCATGGTCAAGCGCTGGCTGAGAGATCGGCTGAAAGAATCTGTCTCCCTCAAGTGAAACTTTTCAGATTTTAAAACGTATGAAAAATCATTGTTTAAGGGGGGAGCCATATGATTGTGATTCTTATCGCTTTGATCTTCGGAATGATCGTCATTTATCAATCGGCTCGATCATCTGATTCAAAAACCAAAGGACGCCAGCGGGCGGACAGCGGTTTTTTCGGATTTTCCGATGGTGATTCCCGCCATGATGGATGCGGCAGTGACGGAGGTTTCGGGGATTCCGGCTGTGACGGCGGAGGGGGCGGCGGCGATTAATCGCCGCCATTTTTATTTCATCGACTCAATGTACGCACCAAAGGACGCCCCTGACATTCCCGGGGATACACGTACACGATGGAGGGCGTACATCCCCTGATCTCTGGAGGCTGCACCAGGTTCAGTCGTCACTCCCATTTGATAACCGGTTTCTTCAGCGGCCTTCAGCGTATCTTCGTTGTAGCGCCCAACCGGATAGCTGATGATGGCCGTTTGCTGATTGAACATCCTATCAAACAGTTTTTTTGAATCTGCCATTTCGCTATATTGCTGTTCTGGTGTTAAACCGTTCAGCTCAAGGTGGTCAATCGTATGGCTTTCAATTGATATGCCATGGTGCGCCATTTCTTTCATTTGATCCTCTGTCAGATGATGTTTATGTCCAATTGATTTGCCGATCATAAAAATCGTCGCCTTCATGCCGTACTTCTTTAATACCGGATACGCGTCTTTGTAATTATCGGTGTATCCGTCATCAAACGTGATCAGCACACATTTCTCACTCGGCTTCTTGTCCTGAGTCAGCATGAGATACGCCTCTTTTGGGGTTAATGTCTGGTAGCCGTTATCGTGCAGCCATTTCATATGTGCCTCAAATTCTTTCTTTGGCACACGGAGGCTGTTGCCCGAAGAGATGCTGTGGTACATCAAAATCGGCAGCTTTGCCGGTTTCTCTGTTTTGATCCATGCGGATGTATCATCTTCTTTTTTCTGCACATGTACTGTCTTTTCTTCCGGTTTCTTTTGTTCCGCTTTTGGCATCTGCTGCTCCGCGTTTGCTTCTTTTTCAGTGCAAGCGGCAAGAGACAAGCAACTGCCCAAAAGAAAGATGCTTAGGATAAATCGTTTCATCGTTTTCCTGCTTTCTGTCTATTTCTTCCTCCTTTTCATCGGTTGATTTGCGGGATTTTCAAGTGAAAAAACCAGACATGTAGCCATGTCCGGTGCAGATTAGGAAAACTGATTCAAAATCAAAGACGTTAAAAGACCAAGAGCAGCCATTAACCCTGTCATCGGACCGCTGTCTTCATATGCCTCGGGCATCATCGTGGATGCAATCATTGCGATGATTCCTCCGCCCGCAAAAGCGGCGATTGCCGACATCATCTCCTCAGGAGCATCATCGAGGAAGTAATATCCTGACCATGAGGCAAAAATAGAAATCATCAGTACCGCCGCCCAAAGCAGCAAGATTTTCGCCTTTGAATATCCGCTGTTCTTCATGCCGGCCGTGCTGGACAGCCCTTCAGGTATATTGCTGATAAAAATCGCGACCACCAAAAGGAAACTGACGGATTGTTCCTCAAGAAGACTGGCTCCAATCATAATAGACTCGGGGACAGCATCCATGATGGTGCCGATAAAAATCGCGATCCCCCCGCCGCCTGCAGCTGCTTGTCCCGATCTTTTTCTTTGTGACGCGCCTCTTTTTGAAACCGCGTAGTCAAAAAGGGTAAACACGACAGCTCCTGCTATAAATCCGGCGCCTGTCGAGACCATTCCGCCATCCTTCACCGCGTCCTCAAGAAGTTCATAGGCGGCAGCGCCGATTAATACCCCTGTGCCAAAAGCCATGATATAACCGATGATACGCTTGCGAATCGGAAGAAACATCGACGCCAGCGCGCCCAGCAAAACAGCAGAGCCGGAAATACCGCCCCACATCGCCGCATTCCACATCTCGATCTCTCCTTTCTACAAACCACTACCCGCCGCGGTTTTTGCTGTAAACCTTGAAAGAGAGAGGGCATGCAAAAAACCGGACATCTCTCCATGTCCGGTTCTCCAGCTTAACGAATTCTGATTTCTGTTTCGCTATCAAAGAAATGGCCTTTATTCATATCAAACGCAACTGTCAGCTCATCACCTGACTGAATATCGAGACGGGCATCGATCCTCGCAATAAAGTCTTGGTTATCAATTTGCGAATAAATCATAATCTCAGATCCCAGAAGCTCCGCGACATTGATTTTCGCTTTAATTGAAGAGCTCTTATACGATTCCACGACAATCAGTTCATCATGAATATCCTCAGGGCGGATGCCGAAAATGACTTCTTTGCCAATGTAGCCCTTTTCACGAAGCACCTTCATTTTCCCCTCCGGCACGCTCAACACGGAAGAACCGATTTTGATTGTGCCGTCAGACAGCTTTCCTTTGAAAAAGTTCATGGCTGGTGATCCGATAAAACCGCCCACGAATACGTTTTCAGGGAATTCGTAAACATCCTTCGGCGTCCCGATCTGCTGAATTTTGCCGTCCTTCATGACCACAATTCGAGTCGCCATCGTCAGTGCTTCTGTCTGATCATGCGTGACGTAAATCGTGGTGGTCTGCAGTCTCTGGTGGAGTTTAATGATTTCGGCTCTCATTTGCACCCGAAGCTTTGCATCCAGATTCGACAAAGGCTCATCCATCAGGAATACCTTTGCATCCCGCACGATCGCCCTTCCCAGCGCAACCCGCTGTCTCTGCCCGCCTGAGAGCGCTTTCGGCTTGCGGTGCAAATATTCTTCCAGCCCGAGAATTTTAGCGGCTTCCTCCACTCTTTTTTTAATTTCAGGTTTCGGCATTTTGCGGAGCTTCAGCCCGAAGGCGATATTATCGTATACCGTCATATGCGGATAGAGCGCGTAGTTTTGGAACACCATCGCGATATCCCTGTCCTTTGGCGCCACATCATTTACCCGTTTTCCTTCAATATAAAAATCACCTTTCGAAATTTCCTCAAGTCCTGCGACCATCCGCAGTGTTGTTGATTTACCGCAGCCGGACGGGCCGACAAATACGATAAATTCCTTATCCGCTATGTGAAGATTAAAGTCGTCTACCGCCGCTTCCTTCTGATCATAAAATTTATAAATGTGCTCCATCCGCAATTCAGCCATCTAACATCCCCCTTTAGTATTGTAAACGCTTTCTTAAATCAAGTGTATCAGCATTTATCCAACACTGAAATGGGCAGCATTCATAAAATCACACGGCCGTTTTCGTGCATATTTCCAGTTTATTCTGAACCTTCACTTTGCAGGCAGATAAAATACGCAAGCAGAGCGCCTGTATACGTTTTAATGTCTATTCCTGACCGCTCGATAAATTTATCAATTCGGTACTGCAGGCTGTTGCGGTGCAGATGCAGTTTTTTCGCTGTTAATGTCACGTTTGAGTTGTTTTCAATAAACAGCTTGATCGTTTTTCTCAGCTCAGGTTCATTTACAAATAATAGCTCGGCTTCTTCACAAAGCAGTGATTTCAGCCGTCCCTTTTCTTCTTCCAATAATAAAAAAGGGAACATGATATCAAACGTGACACTCTGAACCTGCGGCAGCCGCTTTTCAGCAAATAGAAAATACGTTTGTTCACGGGCATAATGTTTTCGTAAGCGCTCATCTGTTTCATAAAACCTTCCGGCGTAAAAACGGACACTGAAGTAGAAATCACTTTCAAGAACCCTGGCGAGCGACTCCAGTTCGTCTTTCCCCGCTGCCGCTTCACTTTCCTGCTCGACAATCACGCCTCTGTCCTCATGCATCCAAACGATCACAAAAGACACCGGCCAAAAATGGCGCATCGCTTCCGCAAATGATGCCCGTTCTGTTTTGCCAATCAAATGAAAATGAATGAACCTTGTCCTCTTAGTGATATTCGGGGGCACTTCTCCTTTCGAGAATAGAAACGCAAACCACTTGTTTTCTTCTGGCGATTTGAACGACATGTGATCTGCCTCTTCCGCTAGCGTTAAAAATGACTGGAGCAGCAACGTCTCCTTTTGGCTGATCTCCGTTTTTGGGATCGAGATATATTTCTGACTGTTTTCATCAAAAAAACATAGACAGTCTTCCTTTGTACAAAGCTTGTCAGACACAATCAAACCGGGATAAATAGCCAGCAGCGACTTCATATGGTCTCCTCTCCTATGTAAGGATATGTATTTTCAGTATAAGGCGAAATACACATGTTCTCCAGCTTCTTTTTCGCATAAGACGGCCCTCTTTCGTTTACAGCCTTGCTTCAACGGCAATAGAGGATATGCATGAACTGAGACGAATGCAGAAACAATACCGCACATATCCGTTCTAAACAAATAAATCCCTCTGCAGCTACGCAGAGGGACCTCCTTATTTTGAAATATCCACAAACCCTTCACCAAACACATCGCGCACGTCATGGACAATCACAAACGCTTTTTTGTCACAGCTTCTGATGATTTTCTTCAGCATAGAAAGCTCCTGTTTGTTAATGACGATGTACAAAATCTCTTTTGACTGGCCGGTATAGTTTCCCTTACCTGATAAAATGGTGACGCCCCGGTCCATCAGCGTATTGACCTGCTCGGCAATTTCACCTTTATTTTCCGAAATGACAGTAATCGCTTTTTTTGTATTCAGTCCTTCAATAATAAAGTCCATCACTTTCGTTCCGATATACAGCATCACAATCGTAAACATCATGTTTTCCACACCAATAATAAAATAAGAGCTGAAGACGACAATTAAATCAAAAAAGAGCAGCGCGTAACTGATATTCCAATCTAAATATTTATTGGCGATTCTGGCCAGAATGGCGGAACCGGCTGTTGTGCCGCCGACCCGAATGATCATGCCGATCCCGACACCCGCAAACACGCCTGCGAAAATCGTGTTAATGATCAGCTCATCAGACGGTGTGCTCCACCCGTGTGTCAAATGCAGAAAAAGCGAGTTTGCTGCCACGGCGATAATCGTATAAACCGTAGTTTTCCCGTCGAGAAATTTATATCCGATCAATAGCAGAAAAGCGTTTAATATAAAGTTTGTCACCCCGGGAGACCATTGAAACACATAGTACAAAATCAGCGTAATCCCCGTAACGCCGCCTTCCCCAAGGTCATTGGGAATCGCGAATAAATTCACAGCAAGCGCGAAGAAAAAAGCGCCAATCACAAGCATCAGCACATCAAGCATTTTCTTTTTCATCACAAACTCCTCCTTCAGATCGTATCAACAAAAAAACCCAGGAGTACGCTCTCGCAAAAGAGCAGAAACTCCTGGGCTTTTATCCCACCGTGTCATAACAGCCAGGCTGTTATGTGTTTTCTCTCGGTCACAGGCCAATATGCATTGCGGAACCCTAGAAAACCAATGTTTTAGCATATCTTTTTCACTTTCCAATATTAGCATTATAAGGGACTGAGCAAATTGGTTCAAGGGGTATTTGCGGAGATTTAGTTGCAAGTGAAAATTCAAGAAAATACAAATTAGCTATTAACATATGTGTGATATAGACGATAAGAAAATAAGCATATATTTTCACAAGAAAATATAACTATGAATGCTAAATAATATAATAAATTCATAATTTTGTATTGACTAAGTGAAATAATATAGGCATTATAGTACATATGTTTTGTGTATTTAATGACATAGGAGGAAATATAATGGCAGGAAAACTAGTCCCTTGTAAAGCTTGCGGTCAAGAAATTGCAAAAGGTGTAAAAAAATGTCCTAACTGTGGTAAGGATCAGCGTAACTTTTTTATGAGACATAAAATTATTACGTTTATTCTCGCAGTTGTTGTCATCATTATTATTGCTAACATTGGCGGCGGAGGCGGTTCAGAAGCCACTTCCAAAACATCAAGCAGCAGCAAAGCAGAAACTGAAAAAACATACAATATCGGTGATACTGTTAAGACTGAGAAAACTGAAGTGACAGTTACGAAGGTAGAAAAACGAGATTCAGTTGGTAACGAGTTCCTAAACAAAAAGGCGTCTGACGGCGGTATTTTAGTTGCTGTACAATACACAGTAAAAAACGTGTCTAAAAAGCCTATAAGCTCTTTTTCAATTCCTACTGTTAAACTTGTAGATTCCACTGATACATCATATGATGCTGACATAGATGCATCTTCTAACTATGCGGCAGAAACAAAAATCGATGATTCAAAAATTTTAAGTGATCTAAATCCAAATATTAAAGTAACCAATGTTGAAGTATTCGAAGTGGACAAGGATGCTTACTCTAAAGGAACTTGGAAACTTAAATTCAGTAATGATGTTATTGTAAAAATCAAATAGTAGCTGAAAAGGGTGCCTGCGAAGGCACCCTTTTTTAGGAAAAAGGCCTTCTCTGTTGAGAAGGCCTCCATTCTTATTCCTGACTCTTATACCCATTCACATTAGAAGACTGCCATCTCCAAGAATCGGCACACATTTCCTCAAGGCCTCTTTTTGCTTCCCAGCCCAGTTCTTGCTTGGCTTTTGCAGGATCTGCGAAGCAGGTGGCGATGTCTCCAGGACGGCGGTCCGCAAAACGGTACGGAACCTCTTTCCCTGACACTTTTTCAAAGGCTTTGACCATTTCAAGCACACTGTAGCCTGTGCCTGTTCCGAGGTTGTATGCATCTGCTCCAGTGGAGTTCAATACTTTTTCAAGCGCTTTGACGTGGCCTTCTGCGAGATCGACGACGTGAATATAATCGCGCACGCCTGTCCCGTCTTTTGTCGGATAGTCATTGCCGAATACGCTTAATTGCTCCAGCTTGCCGACGGCTACCTGCGCCACATATGGCATGAGGTTATTTGGGATGCCATTCGGATCTTCACCGATTCGTCCGCTTGGATGTGCGCCGAACGGATTAAAGTAGCGGAGCAGGGCAACACTCCACTCGTTGTCGGCCGTATGCAAGTCACGCAATATTTGTTCAAGCATGAGCTTCGTCTGTCCATAAGGATTTGTCGCGCCTAATGGAAAGTCCTCCGTAATCGGTGATGTTTCCGGAACGCCGTATACTGTTGCAGATGAACTGAACACGATTTTCTTGACGCCGTATTTCTCCATGACCTCACATAATATAAACGTTCCCGTGAGGTTGTTATGATAATATTTGAGCGGAATCGCAACAGATTCACCGACTGCTTTTAATCCCGCAAAATGAATTACAGCTTCAATTTCATTTTCAGCAAAAACCGAATCTACTGCTTCCCGATCCAATAGATCTGCTTCATAGAACGTTAACTCTTTTCCCGTAATCTCCTTGACGCGATTCAGCGCCTCAGCTGAACTGTTGGACAGATTATCAAGTACGACAATCTCATATCCGCTGTTCAATAACTCCACACATGTGTGACTTCCGATGTATCCGGCGCCGCCTGTAACAAGTATTGCCATGATGTAAACCCTCCTAAAAAATGACCTGCTATTATTATATAGTGTTTAGAACTGGTCTACATCCATTTTCATGAAGTTTAATCGTTTATTAATCGTTTCTTCATATTTTCTGCCCTAAACCCTTGCCAGCAATTCAATAGAGGCTTCAGCGAGAATGCGTTCTTTCATTTCTTGGTAGAGATGATTCATATAAAAGCCCTGCTGAAGATTCAGTTCAGCATCCAAAGCATAGACCGTCAGCGTATATGTATGATCCTCGTCAGGCGGCGTCGGCCCGCAATACTGGTGAATCACCTTTGGATTGATGCTTCCTGCAAGCGCTGAAGCAAAGCTGTTTTGCCCCTGTATCATCAAGTCCTGTCTTTCCTCACTTGCATGTTCAGGAAGCTCTCCGATGTGCGCCGGGATGTTCGCCGCTATCCAGTGAATCCAGCTGAATCCGCATACGGGAATGGCGTCATGGTCGATGAAAGTCAGTGCGAGCGTCTTTGCACCGAGCGGGACTTCCTCAAAGCGAATCGGAAAGGATACAAATGGATTCCCGTCTCTCTTATATTTTTCATCTGCATATTTTGAGTATTTGTCATGTAAATACGGATTTGCTTCTACGTATATGTTCATGTGATTCCCTCTCTCCATTTTTTCGTTCTATAGGTATACTAAACGAATGGAAGTATCATCAGTGATAAGCAAATAAGCATTTTCAATTAACAATTTGTTATCAATTAGCAGTGAAGGAGGTATTTCATGGATTTAAAATGGCTGCAAACCTTTATTTCCGCAGCGGAATCAGAAAACTTCAGGGAAACGGCTGAGCGTCTTTATCTCACGCAGCCGGCTGTTTCTCAACATATGAGGAAATTGGAAGATGAACTGGACATGCAGCTGTTTTTGCATAGCGGAAGAAGAGTTGTCCTGACTGACGAAGGCAGGCTGTTTTTGCCTTATGCCAAAGAAATAATCAATGCATACCAAGCCGGAAAGCACAAAGTCAGCCAATGGAAGCAGGGGTACAGCCGGGCACTTACGCTGGCCGTACACCCCTACATCGCGTCCTATATATTGCCTCGTTTTCTGCCCGCCTATATCCAAAAACATCCGCATGTCGAGCTTTCAACTCATGTAGCTGAATCTGACGATATCAAACTAGCGGTAGAACACAATGAAGCTGATATTGGTTTGTCGCGAAAAGACCCGAACTCCGGCACTCTTTATTATCAGCACATATGCGAAGGTACGCTGTGTCTGGCTGCTCCTTTTCAAGAAAGCAAGCCTGCGGATGCTGCATCTGTCTTCAGCCGCTATCGGCTGCTTACGCATGATCATCCGTCATATGGGGATGCCTTTTTGGACCGCATCCGTTCACATTACCCGCATATTCAAACGATGGCTGTCGGGCAGACTGATACGGCTGTTCAAATGATAAAAGCGGGAATGGGTGCCTCTTTCCTCCCCACCTACATCATCAAACAGGAAGAGGACGAAAAAAAGCTGATGGCTGTAATTACGCCGCCGCATCTTGAATTGCCGGCGTCCCAGACATTTATGATGTGGAAAAGAAATAGCGAGGACATTCAGCATTTTCACGCCATGCTGCAGGACTTCATGCAGTCCGAACAGGTCTAAAATCAATCTGCCGGTTGACGTTTTCTTTTATTTTATCGATGTACCGAGAAAGAACTGTAAAGCCCGGGAAACTGCCCGCTGCTGCTGTTAAGTCCAAATGCCGTCCTGCTCAGGCATCGAAGCGGCCAAGGACATCATGTCCGCCCTCCCGGATACAAAAATCGTCATTTTAACGACCTTTGACACTGAAGAATACGTATTTGAAGGCATCCGCGCCGGCGCTGTCGGCTACCTGCTGAAGGACACGCTTCCTGAAGAACTGATAGACGCCATTCGGGCTGCCTCCAGAGGCGAAGCGATTTTCCGCACAGTCACGGCCGCTAAAATCATCAGTGAGACATTCCGCGCAAAGCAACAGCCTTATACTGAAAAACTGACTGAACCGTTTACCAAAAGAGAACTCGAGGTGCTTCAGCAAATGGCCTATGGCTTGAGAAATGAAGAGATTGCCGACAAGCTTTTTGTCAGCGAAAGCACCGTCAAAACCCACGTGCATCGAATTCTGCAAAAATGCAATGCCCAAGACCGGACACAGGCAGTCGTTTTTGCCATTCGAAATGGCATTGTGAAATAGAAATCTCTCATCACAGCATGATAGAATAAGACAAAGGAGATGATTGGAAATGAAAGAAGACATCATTGAACGGTTTACTACATACGTAAAGGTCGACACGCAGTCAGATGAATCAGTCGACACCTGCCCATCCACACCCGGCCAATTGACGTTAGGAAACATGCTTGTTGAGGAATTAAAGTCAATCGGCATGGAAGACGCAGCCATTGATGAAAACGGCTATGTCATGGCGACTCTTCCTTCCAATACTGACAAAGACGTGCCGACAATCGGCTTTCTCGCCCACGTCGATACCGCCACAGATTTTACCGGCAAAAATGTCAATCCGCAAATCGTAGAAAGCTACGATGGAAAAGACATCACGCTCAATGAAAAGCTTCAGGTCATCCTATCGCCTGATCAATTCCCTGAACTGTCGGGCTACAAAGGCCACACTCTGATCACCACAGACGGCACAACCCTTCTTGGCGCTGACAATAAGGCTGGCATCGCTGAAATCATGACTGCCATGGATTATCTCATCAAACACCCTGAAATTAAGCACGGCACCATTAGGGTTGCATTTACACCTGATGAAGAAATCGGCAGGGGCCCGCACAAATTTGATGTTGAGCGATTCAATGCCTCCTTTGCCTATACCGTTGATGGCGGCCCGCTCGGTGAGCTTGAATATGAAAGCTTCAATGCTGCCGCGGCGAAAATCACAATTAAAGGCAACAATGTACATCCCGGCACGGCAAAAGGCAAAATGATCAACTCTGCAAAAATCGCAATGAAGCTGAACAGCATGCTGCCGGCAGATGAGGCACCTGAATATACAGAGGGCTACGAAGGCTTCTACCACCTGCTGTCCATTCAGGGAGACGTAGAAGAGACCAGGCTCAACTACATTATCAGAGACTTTGACAAAGACATCTTCCAAAACAGAAAAGAAACCATGCAGCGCATCGTTGAAGAGCTCCAAAACGAATACGGACAAAATCGCATTCAGCTTGATATGAACGATCAATACTACAACATGAGAGAAAAAATTGAGCCTGTCATCGAAATCGTCCACATTGCCAAACAAGCAATGGAAAACCTCGGCATCGAACCGAAAATCTCTCCAATCCGCGGCGGCACGGACGGCTCGCAGCTTTCTTACATGGGACTCCCGACGCCGAACATCTTTACCGGCGGGGAAAACTTCCATGGCAAATTTGAATACATCTCTGCCGACAACATGGTCAAAGCCGTAAACGTTATCGTTGAGATTGCAAAGCTGTTTGAAGAACAGGCGTAAGCTGAAAAACCAGTCCGAAAAAGGACTGGTTTTTTGCGTGAAAATGAAACATTTTAAAAGCTCTGTCCGTAAAAAGACTATCAACGGATGAGGAGGAAATGCAAAGATGAAGAATACAATTGCCGCAAAAAGCCTGTTCAAAAAATGGATGATTTCGCGCCCGCTCAAAATGCAAACAAAACGATCAAACCCATTTCAAAAAATAAGAAGAATGTTCAAACGCTTTTTCTGACCCATCCCCGGACTCCCCTCAAATCAGGCATCCATTCCAAATTCCCGCCCAAATGCTCCGTAATTTGGGTTTTTTGTGTTCAATTCCTCAAAATAGGGTATATATCAAACAAAGAAGAACACATTATCCATATATAGTTAATTCGAATTACAGAAATTTAGGTTAAAAGTTATATAAAGGAATTCATTTTAACGTCGATAGTAACTATAGAACCAATCAAAAGAAAAAACACCAGCTTAATGCAAGACTATTTTCAGGTCATCGACGAAAAGGAATTTTGAGGGACACACATTTATTTTTATTAGATTTGGAATTTTTTGAATACTTTTAGACGTTTTATCCGTACAATAGAGAATACCAAAACTTTTTTTGGGAGGTATGTAAAATGATCTTATTTATTATCATCGCATTATGTGGCTATCTTCTCTTTTCGTTCAGCAAAGACAATAGACGAAAACCGCAAAAGACAAGCCCTCTGCCTGCACCCGTTCCTCATCATAACAACCTAATCGACCTTGACGCCATCCGCCAAAAACGCCGGATGCATCTTTCCTAAGACATACCTTATAAATGAAAAGGCTGCAGATATGCAGCCTTTTCGTTATTCCTGAAACTAGACTTCAGTAATGATCGAATGATTGATGAAACAACAGATCTTTTCGTTTAAAGATGCTTTTCACATTTACGGTCAGAATGAACAGGAGAAATTAAAGGTGGAGGGCCGTTTGTTTTCATTCGGAGACTCGTTACACATATCAGATTCCTCTGGAGAAACGCTCGCTTCCATTGAGCAGAAGCCCATGTCTTTTTTGCCCCGTTATGATATTTCTATCGGGGGAGAAACGGTTTGTGAGGTGATGAAGAAATTAACGTTATTCAAACCGAAATTTGAAATCACCAAACTGAATTGGGAAATCGACGGTGATTGATGGAAGGACAAATTCCAGCTGACGGACGGCCAGAATGTGTGAATGTCTGTCAGCAAAAAGCGGCTCAGCTGGGGTGATACGCATCGCCTGCAGATTGCACATGGGGAAGATGTGCTGATTGCACAGCAAATCGCGATTGTGCTGGATATGGTATTGATTGACGATGAAGATAAGCCAAACTTCTAAAAAACTGTTGACAATTCATGCAAAAATAATAATATTAAGATAATTGAAAACTCAATATGAAGATTTACCTTATCAAGAGAGGTGGAGGGACTGGCCCTATGATACCCGGCAACCGCTGTTTTACACAGAATGGTGCTAAATCCTTAAGAACATCGCGTTCTTGCAGATGAGGCAGAGATTTGATCGTTCAAGCTCTTCCTTACACAAAGGAAGAGCTTTTTTCATGCGGCAAACATTTCAGAAAAGAGGCGAATGATATGGCTCAACAAGTAAACCTTGCAGCACAGAAATCAGATAAACAGAAGAAAGCTCCTTTCCGCGCTGATCATGTCGGCAGTTTATTACGATCCGCACCAGTAAAAGAGGCGCGGAAAAATCAAGCGGCCGGCGAGATCACGGCAGAACAGCTTCGCGATATTGAAAATAAAGAAATCACCCGCATTGTCGAAAAGCAAAAGGAAATCGGCCTAAACGTCGTAACCGACGGAGAGTTCCGCCGTTCTTGGTGGCATTACGATTTTCTTGAAGGGCTTGATGGTGTAGAGCCCTTCATTCCGGCCGAAGGGATTCAATTCCATCATGCGAAAACAAAAGCCCGCAGCATTAAAGTCACAGGAAAACTGGATTTCACCAGCCATCCGGCGCTTGCCGATTATCAATTTTTACACAGCATTGCCGGAGATGCGACAGCAAAATTGACGATTCCAAGTCCGAATATGCTGTTTTTCGGTGAAAAAGCTGATCAAGGCGTATATCCCGATCAGGAGGAATATTTTCATGACCTGGCCCAGACGTACAAAAAAGCGATTACCGCTTTCTATGATGCGGGCTGCCGCTATCTTCAGCTCGATGATACGTCTTGGTCTCTCTTCTTTGAAGAAAAAGGCAGAGAGGTTGTTCGTGCCCTCGGCGGTGATCCGGAAACATTGCCTGCGTTATTTGCCAAAACAATTAACGATGCAGTGGCGGACCGTCCTGATGACCTAACGGTTACGATGCACATCTGCCGCGGCAACTTCCGCTCGACTTGGGCCGCATCAGGAGGCTATGACGCTGTAGCGGAAACGATTCTTGACGGTTTAAACCTTGATGGCTTGTTCCTGGAATACGATGATGACCGCTCCGGAAACTTTGACCCGCTTCGCTTTGTCAAACGCAAGGATCTGCAGATTGTCTTGGGCTTGATTACATCCAAATACGGAGAGCTTGAAGGTCCAGAGGATGTCAAACGCCGAATCAATGAAGCCGCGCGCTTTGTCAGCTTAGATCAGCTTTGCTTGAGCCCGCAGTGCGGTTTCGCTTCTACAGAAGAAGGAAACCTTTTGACTGAGGAGCAGCAGTGGGCGAAGCTCCGTCATGTGGTCGACATTGCCAATGATGTGTGGAAATAATCTATCGTTGACAGAAACGAAAAATGTGTGAATAATAGATACTATCAGAAAATTTCATAAAAAGGTTTTCCTTATCAAGAGAGGTGGAGGGACTGGCCCTGCGATACCCGGCAACCGCTGTTTTACACAGAATGGTGCTAAATCCTTTAGAGCAGATATGTGCTCTTGTAGATAAGGTTGAGATTGTTCACGCAAGCTCTTCCTTATCCAGAGGAAGAGCTTTTTTATATTTGAATGGAAAGAAGGAATGAACAACATGTCACAGCAAACAACACCCGCAGAACAAAAACAATCGCTTCAGAGAAAAAAACCGCCGTTTCGCGCGGATCAAGTCGGAAGCCTGCTGAGATCTGAGCCCGTCAAAAAAGCGCGGCTGCAAAAGGCGGCAGGCGAAATGACTGCCGAACAGCTTCGCCAGATTGAAAACGATGAAATCATCCGCATTGTGGAAAAACAAAAGGAAACCGGCCTGAACGTCGTGACAGACGGAGAATTCCGCAGAGCGTGGTGGCATTTTGATTTCCTGGAAAATCTGGATGGCGTTGAGCCGTTTATACCTGAACAGGGTATCCAGTTCCATAATGTGCAGACAAAAGCACGCGGCATCAAAGTGACGGGCGATATTGATTTCTCAAACCACCCGATGCTCGAAGATTACTCATTTTTACATGGCATCGCTGGTGATGCCACGCCAAAAATGACAATTCCGAGTCCGAATATGCTCTTTTTCCGGGGGAGACTGGAAAAGGATGCCTACAAGAACGATTATGCTCTTTTCCAGCATGATGTATCAAAAGCATATAAGAAAGCGATTCAAGCGTTTTATGACAGAGGCTGCCGCTACCTCCAGCTTGACGATACAGCATGGGCTGTTTTCTTATCTGAAAAAGGCTTAAAACAAGTGGAAGCATTCGGAACAACGCCTGACGAGCTTCGCCAGCTGTTTGCGAAGTCGATCAATGACGCCATTGCTGATCGTCCGGATGATATGACAATCACCATGCATATCTGCCGCGGCAACTTTCAGTCCACATGGACAGCTGAGGGCGGTTATGATGCGGCGGCCGAAACCATTTTTGACGGCTTGAATCTGGACGGGCTTTTCTTAGAGTATGATGATTCACGCTCAGGCGGATTCGAACCGCTCCGTTATGTGAAACGCACTGATCTTCAGCTTGTCCTCGGTTTAGTTACATCTAAATTCGGTGAGCTCGAAGATCCGGACGACGTGAAACGCCGTATTGAAGAGGCGTCACGTTATGTCAGCTTAGACCAGCTATGCCTGAGTCCGCAATGCGGGTTCGCTTCGACTGAGGAAGGCAACAAGCTGACCGAAGAACAGCAATGGGCGAAGCTGCGCCATGTTGTTGAGATCGCTAACGATGTTTGGAAATAAAGAACAGAAAAACACACTTGATTCCTTGGCGGGACAAGTGTGTTTTTTATGCCTGCTCAATTTGATAGGCTTTGCATTTTTCATATAAGCTTGTTTTTCCTATGCCTAATAGCTTTGCTGCCTTTATTTTATTGCCGTCTGCTGCGGCAAGCGCCTCGATGATCGCGTTTTTTTCCGCCTCAGCGATTGTCTCTTTTAATGGCTGTATCGATTGATATTCTCGGACTTTGATTGTTCTTTGAATGGGTTGATCTTCAGGAGTGAGATTCAGGTGTTTCGGTTCGATTCGTTTGCCGTCGAGGACGTTGACAGCCCGTTCTAGGACGTTTTCCAGTTCACGTATGTTGCCCGGCCAAGAATAGCTCTGAAGCACTGCAATCGCTTCTTTAGAAAGCTCCAAGCCATCAAAGCCAAATTTCCGTTCAAGTTTTTTTAATAGAAGCCCTGCGATGGGCACAACATCCTCTATGCGCTCTCTTAGGGACGGGATTTGAATTTTGATTACATTCAATCGGTAATAGAGGTCTTGCCGGAAGTCTCCTTCCCGGACCATTTTTTCGAGGTTTCGGTGTGTCGCCGCAATCACTCGTACATCTATCGGTACCGGGCTTCCTGCGCCGACCCGCTCTATCTCTTTCTCCTGCAGGACGCGAAGGATTTTGCTTTGCATATGCAGCGGCATATCACCTACTTCATCAAGGAAAATGGTTCCTTGATGCGCGAGTTCAAATTTTCCTTTTTTCCCGCCTTTTTTCGCCCCCGTAAACGCTCCGTCTTCGTATCCGAACATTTCTGATTCAAACAAATGCTCCGGGATCGAAGCGCAGTTGACGCGCAGAAAGGGAGCATACCGGCGGCGGCTGTTCTGATGGATGGCGTGGGCGAACAGCTCTTTTCCCGTACCTGATTCTCCTAAAAGCAAAACGGCCGATTGGCTGTCAGATACCCGTTCAGCCAGCCGTTTCGCATCCATAAAGAGAGGGCTGTTTCCGATCAAGTCGCCAAAGTGATATTTACTGAAAAGCTCTTTTTCGTATCTATTTTTGTAGTAATTGAGTTCATTGAGGATGGGTTTAATTTTTCTTGAATAATCCATCCATTCTTGCGGATTGCGAAACATAACGGTTCCGACTGCTCCGACAAGCTGCTGGTTCACATAGAGCGGATACCGGTTGGCAATCATTTCACTGCCGTTAATTGGATGAATAGCGGCAGCCTCTGTACGCCCCGTCTTCGCCACGATATGCATTCTCGAATTTTCAATCACGTCCTGAACGGGTTTTCCTATCACTTCGTTCTCTGTTTTTTTCAGAAAGTCACAGTATGCCGGATTGATATAGAGAATGTTCCCCTCATGATCAACCACAACAATACATTCCGCCGCAAGGTTGATGATTTCATCCAGCCATTCATAGGGTAATCTTTTAATAGAATGTTTCATCTCCCTGTCGCTCCTGTCACATTGTAATCGCTTTCAACTTTATGATAAACGAGAGCCTCCTATGAATACAAGAATCTATTATTGAGCTGTGTAGCCTCCATCCAGCACGACCGCCTGCCCTGTGACGCCTTTCGCCTTTTCACTCGCCAAAAATACAGCATAATCAGCAATTTCTTTCACCGATAGAAGACGTTTTTGCGGCACAAGCGGAAAAATCACCTCTTCCAGAACCGATTCATAGGGAACATTTCTTGTTTTAGAAAGATCGCTCAGCTGATTGCGGACAAGCTGTGTGTCCACATATCCCGGGCAGAGTGCATTCACCGTAATCCCGTGGGGCGCGCCTTCCAGCGCCCCCACCTTTGTCAGCCCAATGACGCCATGCTTTGCGCTGTTATAAGCGGCTTTTCCCGCAAATCCCACCAGTCCGTTCACAGACGCGATATTGATGATCCTGCCGAACTGCTGTTTTTTCATAAGGGGAAAGACATGCTTCATCGCAATGAATGGCGCGGTCAGCATGACGCGAATAAGCTGTTCAAACCGTTCTGTCGGAAACTCTTCAATCGGCGCGACATGCTGCATGCCTGCGTTATTCACCAAAGTATCCAAACGTCCGTATCGGGTCTTGATAGTATGGACGATATCAGCAATTTGCTCTTCCTTTGTTACGTCACATGGAATGCCCGTGATATTAAAGCCTTCCTCGTTCAGCTTGGCGGCGGCCTCCCCGCACGCTTTTTGATTTACATCTGAAATAATGACTTCGGCGCCTTCCCGGGCGAATTCCTTTGCGATTTCAAATCCGATTCCGCCGGCTGCGCCTGTCACAAGAGCGACTTGTGTTTTCATGTCATACACCTTCCTGCTTAAGATTTTTGCCGGATGACTGACTGGCTTACGGCGAAGTCAGCTTCAGTTTTCTCATATACCTCTTCCAGCGTGACGCCGTCCTGGAGCTCAGTCAGTGTCATATGGCCGTTATCAAAATCAAAAACAGCTAAATCAGTGATCAGCCGATGAACGACTTTCTGTCCTGTCAGCGGGAGGGAGCATTGTTTTTTCACCTTCGATTCCCCATGTTTATTGACGTGCTCCATGATGACAACGATTCGCTTAGCCCCGTTGACCAAATCCATAGCGCCGCCCATTCCCTTCACCATTTTCCCCGGGATCATCCAGTTCGCCAAATCCCCTTGCTCAGAAACCTCCATGCCCCCGAGGATGGCCAGGTCGATATGACCGCCTCGTATCATCGCAAAGGACTCTGCGCTGTCAAAATAGGATGCGCCTGTTACGGCGGTGATCGTTTCTTTCCCCGCATTGATCAGATCCGGGTCTTCCGTTCCTTCCAGCGGATACGGGCCGATCCCAAGCAAACCGTTTTCTGATTGAAGCATCACATGCACGCCCTCCGGTATTTCATTTGCGACAAGTGTCGGCATCCCTATCCCAAGATTGACGTTCATACCGTCTTTTATTTCCTTTACAGCACGTTTGACCATTCTTTTTCTGGCTTCCTTCATTGTGCCGCCTCCTTTCCTTCCGCTTGCTGAACAGTTCGTTTTTCAATCCGCTTTTCATGTGTGCCGAGCACAACATGCTGTACGTAAATACCAGGCGTGTGGATGTGGTTGGGATCAAGCTCTCCCGCCTCAACAATTTCTTCTGCCTCGGCAATTGTGATCTTTCCCGCCATGGCGGCAACCGGATTGAAATTTCTTGCCGTTTTCCGAAAAACTAAATTCCCCATGGTGTCCGCTTTCCATGCTTTTACAATGGCGACATCCCCAGTAATCCCTTTTTCTAACACATAAGTGCGTCCGTCAAAGGTTTTATGCTCTTTCCCGTCAGCGATAGAAGTTCCGACGCCTGTGGCTGTGTAAAATCCCGGTATACCCGCTCCTCCGGCTCGGATTCTTTCAGCGAGGGTCCCTTGGGGAACCAATTCCACTTCCAATTCTCCGCTTAAAAATTGCTTTTCAAAAATTTTGTTTTCTCCGACGTAGGAAGCGATCATTTTTTTGATTTGCTTGTTTGCCAGCAGCAGACCGAGCCCCCAATCATCAACTCCGCAATTATTGCTGACGACGGTTAAATCTTTTACCCCTTTATCCCTTATCGCCAGAATGAGCTGCTCGGGAATTCCGCACAGGCCGAATCCGCCCGCGATCAGTGTATCCCCCTCCCGAATGAGTTCCGCGGCTTCCTTACTCGATGACAGCACTTTTCCCATATCTGATTCCCCTTTCGTTTTGTCCTATACAAGGCCCGTCAAACTGTAAATCGCGATAATCACAAATACGGCGGCGGTTTTGATGAGAGTAATCGCAAAAATATCCCGATACGATTGGCGATGAGTCAAACCCGTCACAGCCAGCAGAGTGATCACCGCCCCATTATGCGGAAGCGTATCCATGCCTCCTGACGCCATCGAAATGACCCGGTGCATCACTTCAGGCGGTATGTTGTAGGTCTGGATCGCTTTCACATATTGATCAGACATCGCGCTTAACGCGATTCCCATTCCCCCTGAAGCCGATCCGGTGATCCCTGCCAGCGTTGTTGTCGTTACCGCTCCGTTTACAAGCGGATCCGTAAACGTATGTGAAATGCCGTTGCTCAGCTTATGAAACCCCGGCAGCGCAGCAATAATGCCGCCGAAACCATACTCGGCGCCTGTATTCATCGATGCAAGCAGGGCGCCGCCGATCCCTTCATTCAGCCCTTCCTTTAGCTGTCCAAACACTTTTCTCCAATCAAACAAAATGGTTGCGATGATTCCGATCAGGAGGGCCAGCTCCACTGACCAAATAGCAACCGCGGAGGAGATATCAAGTTTCCCGAACTCTCCCAATCCTATGGCGGAAAAATCGAATTCATTCGGATACCACTTGGGGAGGATCGTGGTGAAACATTTGTTCATCACACCAACGAGAATAAGAGGGACAAAAGCGAGTGCGTGCCGGACCTTGCTTGTGTCAGGCTCTAAGGCCGGTGAGCTTTGTTCCGGGGCAAGATCAGTTGGCTCACGCGCGGCAGAAATCTCCGATCGAAAACCGGCGTAGCCTTCTCCTGTTTTTTCTGCTTTTTTGCGCCTCGATTCCAAGTAGAACATACCCGCCGCCAGCACAAATACCGCGCCGATCATACCAAGCCAAGGGGCGGCATAAATGTCTGTTTTGAAAAACGTCGTAGGAATTACATTTTGGATTTGCGGTGTACCCGGCAGTGCGTCCATCGTAAAAGTAAATGCCCCGAGAGCAATCGTTCCCGGTATGAGGCGCTTCGGGATGTCAGCTTCTTTAAACAGATTTTTCGCAAAGGGGTATACAGCAAAGACGACAACAAACAGGCTGACTCCGCTGTACGTTAAAATAGCGCCCATCAATACGATAGCGAGTGTTGCTCGTTTCGCCCCGACCAATCTGACAATAGTCTTCGCAATGGAAGCCGCCAAGCCGGACATCTCGACAACCTTTCCGAAAATGGCGCCAAGCAGAAATACTGGAAAGTACAGCTTAATAAAGCCTGCCATCTTCTCCATGAATATGGTTGAGAAAAAAGGAAGCACAAAGCTTGGATCTGTCAGCAGCACAGCAAATAAGGCGCAAATCGGGGCAAACAAAATGACAGAAAACCCTCGATAGGCGACAAACATCAGCAAACCCAAAGCCAAAAGAATAATCATAATGTCCACAAACATCCCTCTTTTCCGCTTGTCTGAGAAAAGGAAAGCGTTTACAAAATTTCTCCTCCCTTTCCGTCATTTCTAATGCAAGTTCTGTGCCAGTCACCAGAACACCATTTCAAGCCTTTCCTCTTCCATATTTACGGAAAATGAGCGATAACTATTCCAATCCAGTGGAAAATTCCGTTTTTGCGGAAAACAAAAGGAAAGCTCTTTATGGGAGCTTTCCTCTTTCACTCATTTCGTTCCGATTAATATATCAACATCAACTGTCAGCTGAGCCGATTTCATTTCTCTAAACTGGTTGATATTTTCAGCCGATGCGGACCAGGCTAACGGTGTCATGTTCAGAAGCCATTCTACGCCTTGCTGATGAAGCGTTTTGGTATAGCGCATCCTCATCAGATGATCGAGCTGAAAATGTGTGGTAAAGCGCTCTATTGCAGGTGTATTGGAATAGGTTCGTCTTTCTGAATCTGCGTATAAAACCTGCCTTAGTTCTGTTAAGTAATCCTTTTGAGGGACAACCTTTATAACCAAACCATCTTTTTTCAGCAGTCTGTGAAACTCTGCATAATTTGAAGGTGAGAAAATCGATAGAATGACATCAAATTGCCGGTCTTGAAAGGGCGCATTAGCTACATCAGCTACGGCCCACAGCTTCCCGCCAATATTTTTTGCCGCTCGTAATATGCCATCCTTGGCAATATCAATCCCAATGCCGTGCACTGTTTTCTTCTCTTGAAGCAGCTCGCAAACCGCTTTCAAGTGGGTCCCCTCACCGCATCCGCAATCTAAAATGGTTAACGTCTCTTTTTCAGACTTCCGGTCACTGATCAAGTCAGCTAATGCCTGATGAAGCGGTGCAAAAAAGTGATATTCTGCCATCAGCCGGCTTCTTGCTTCGAAAAGCCCCGCCCGATAGCTGCTTTTGACCGGCTTTGTCAGGAAATTTACGTACCCATGCCGGGATATATCAAACGTATGCCCGCTCTTGAAACAAACCAAACTTTTCCAAGATGTGACCTTCATTGAAGAATCGCAAATCGGGCATCGAAATAGAGAGACAAATTGATTCATATAAGCAGCATGCTTCTTTATGTTTGACACAAAAAACACCTCATTCATTCGTTTTTAAATAAATGAAAAAGGCATAGACAAATAAACCTGGGCCTATCTAACTTTTTGGCCAGGTCTGGAAAGTCGTCTATACCGGTCATTATCTATAACGAATGAATTGAATAATCATAAAAAAGAACTCCTTTTTGCTGCATAGAGGGTTTCCCCCCACTATTATGATACATCAATCATCCAGCAATAGGAACGAGATTCTCAACGACAGGCGGCTGCCCGAACTCCTCACTGTTTAGAAGATCAATTAATAAGCGGGCTGTTTCTTCAGCTCCTCCGTTTTGTTGTTCGATCGGCCCAATGGAGCCAGTACACCAGCATTATTGATTACATAAACGCTTCCGGCTCCGTATTAAGGCTAATGTGCTGAAACAATTCATCATAGAGCGCCTCGATCCCGTGGCTATCTCTCAAATCACTGCTGTCCAAGTCGGTCAGCTTTTGATTATTCTGTCTTGAAATACAGTAAAGCCGATGGTCAGCATGTATTGGCGTGCCTGTGATGATATGCTTCGTTTTTCCCTCCTGATCACAATTTCAGCATAGCAATCCATTATGATTTTCCTTTATTTTCTCGACTTCGAAATATAAATTTATTATTTCGAAAATAGTTAAAAAGGTTGATTTTCAAAAAGTGAAAGGATAAAATACTGCTATCATCTTAGAAAAAAGACATTCTTGTATATGATCAGTAATATGGTCTGATTGTTTCTACCTAGTAACCGTAAAAAACTAGACTACAAGAAAGTTTGAATAAATTTGAACGAGTTGAAAAGGACAAGTTCTTTTCTGTTTGCTCTTATTTTTCACACTTTCTGAACTTCCAGAATTTGTGAAGAATAAGGGCTTTTTTCATTTCCATAATAAACCTCATAGGAGTTGCTATCATGTACTTTTTATTAAACCTTGTCGGCCTCATTGTGATTATGGCAGTTGTGTTCCTATGCTCCCCGCAGAAAAAGAAAATCCAGTGGCGTCCGATCATTACGTTAATTGTTCTGGAGCTTTTGATTACGTGGTTTATGCTGGGGACAAAAATTGGCAGCTGGGCCATCGGACAAATTGGAAATTTCTTCACTTGGCTGATTGCTTGTGCCAGTGACGGGATCGCCTTTGCCTTCCCTTCTGTGATGGCAAATGAAACGGTAGACTTTTTCTTCAGCGCACTTCTTCCAATTATTTTCATCGTCACATTCTTTGACATTTTAACATATTTCGGCATTTTGCCATGGCTGATTGATAAAATCGGCTGGGTGATCTCAAAGGCTTCCCGCTTGCCGAAATTAGAGAGCTTTTTCTCTATTCAAATGATGTTTTTGGGAAATACAGAAGCTCTGGCAGTCATCCGCCAGCAGCTCACAGTATTAAACAACAACCGCCTGCTCACATTCGGCTTAATGAGCATGAGCAGCATCAGCGGTTCTATTATCGGATCTTACCTGTCAATGGTGCCGGCGACATACGTGTTTACAGCGATTCCTTTAAACTGCTTAAACGCGCTGATTATCGCAAACCTGCTGAATCCAGTGCATGTGCCGGAGGATGAAGACATCATCTATACACCGCCTAAAGAAGAGAAAAAAGACTTTTTCTCTACGATTTCTAACAGTATGCTTGTCGGCATGAACATGGTTATCGTTATTTTGGCAATGGTCATCGGCTATGTGGCGTTAACGTCAGCGGTCAATGGCATTCTTGGTGTTTTCGTACACGGCCTGACCATCCAGACGATTTTTGCTTATCTCTTCAGTCCTTTCGCATTCCTGCTTGGGCTGCCGGTACACGATGCGATGTATGTCGCTCAGCTGATGGGAATGAAATTGGCAACGAACGAGTTTGTTGCGATGCTTGACTTGAAAAACAATCTTAAAACACTACCCCCTCACACAGTTGCGGTAGCGACGACATTCCTGACGTCATTTGCCAACTTCAGTACTGTCGGCATGATTTACGGAACGTACAACTCGATCCTTGACGGCGAAAAGTCAACCGTGATCGGGAAAAACGTATGGAAGCTGCTCGTCAGCGGAATTGCGGTATCTTTACTAAGTGCTGCGATTGTCGGTCTGTTTGTGTGGTAGAAAAATGGAGCCATATCCCTTTTTAAGGATATGGCTCTTTTGATTATTGATAAACAGAGGAAGGCACCTGCACATCACGGATTCCAGCTGCATAAGGTCCCAAGTCATACTGGCCGAAGACGATGGCGATCCCGTTTTTCGTAAAGTAAAACATTGTGTTTTGGTTAAGGATAATCTCCTCTTTCTTTACATCAGGGAAAAACAGCGTGTCATGTTTTTTGATATAGCTGTATAGGTAATCTTTCGTTTTGCTGACTTTAGTTTTGGTATTCAGAATCTGATTCAGTGTCACCCGCTTGTGTGTGTTCAAGTCGTAGTTGAAGGGCTGAACAGACGTTAAACCATGGGCGCCGCCTGAATAGATATAATTGAGCGTTTGAATGCTGAGCTTGCCCGCCGCATTATATTTGACGCTGAAGGATGTTTGATATTCCGCTTTGAAGCCCTGCTGTTCACCGGCTTTTTTGTTTTTCAGGTATTCTTGATACGATTGCTCAATGTAGGCTTTCATCTCTTGATTGATGTTTTTTCAAACGCGGCATTCCCGATGTGATGCACCTGAGGATACTTTAATTCCTTGATCTTTTTGTACGTATGGCTGCTGACAGCCGGCGTTTTCGCTTGAACCGCTTTTAAAGATGGGGCCGCATATGCAAATACACTAAAAAGCAAGACAGAAGCAGCAACGGCGAGTCTCATCATTTTATTCCATTTCATACAATCTCCTCCTTTGATTTTCTTTGTTTATCATTCCCTCTTTTCTGCAGCGCACACTTTTATAGACCGATGAAGTGAAAAGAAGTTTCTAGGTCGATCTGCTCGATTTTTTCCCAAATAAAAAAGAGACAACATACTGTCTCTTTTTTACTCTTTACGCTCAGCAATCACTTCGTGAACCGCTTGTGCCAAATCAATATTCCCAAACATCTCTAACACCGCAATGAGGGTCTGGTCAGGTATGTGTTCTGACTCGTTCTTTGGCACGATCAGTTCTTCCACTGTTTTTTTCAAGCTTTCATTCAGCTTTTGCTGCGGATACGCTTTGGCATACAGCTCCAACGGATCAAGATCATGGTTGACACACCATTGGGCGAACACTAATATCATCATATTTTCGTCGCGCTCGTAAGCCTCTGCGAGCTGTTTCTCGTTCATATGTCATGCTCCTTATCCATAAGTATCTTCCTCTACGATACAGGAGCGAATCAAATTCGTCTATCCCAATGGCGGTGGGCGGCAACTGCTTCGATAAACGCTTTGCTGAAGCCGGTGTAGTCCTCTTCGTCTTTTGCTGTCACAATTCCCGGCCCCCCTGTTGCGCCGACAGCTGATTTGAGGAGGCCAACTCCTTCGTTTGCCGCACCGACCGCCTTATAGTGATTGTAGGCTTCTCTGATAAACGCCATCGCTTGTTTATCTTCTTTTAGTTCAAGTCCCCCTGCGGTATAGACGGCGTCATATAGAACGGAGTCTGTCGTCAGGAATGTGCCGCCGACCTCAAGCTGCTGTCCGGCGCCGCTTGTGATGTACCCCAGCGTTTGACTGATGATATCCGCTGTGATCCCTTCTTGTTTTAAGGCGTCCAGCACTGTTTGCAGTTCTTTTTCATCAAAACCATTGCCGGCGAGAACCGCGACTTTTCTCGTTGACGCTGTTTTCACTGTACGGGCTTGGCTTAATGCAGGTGAGGTAAGGATTTCTTTTGATGCTTTGCGTTTCGCTGGCGGTGCCACACCTACTCCTTTGGCGATTTCTTCTGCCAGGACAGTATCTACGTTGCTGAAGACATCTACGACCTGCCGCTGCACATCTTTACTTTTGACCTTCCCGACCTCGAAGCAAAAGGCGGAAATGATGTGCTTTTTCTCAACCGGGGACATGCTGTTCCAGAACAGTTTTGCCTGTGAATAATAATCATTAAAACTGTCGCTCCGCTGACGGATTTTTCTGCCCTCTACTTTCTCCTGATAGTGGACGTAACCGCCTTCTTCGGCTGACGCAGGAGACGGGTCATTGTTCTGCAGAGAGTTTTTATGATAAGCGACCGGTCCCTTATTGATGGTCATCCGATGATAACCGTCGTACTGGTTGTTATGGAACGGACATACCGGGCGGTTAATCGGAATCTCGTGGAAGTTCGGGCCGCCAAGACGGATCAGCTGTGTATCCGTATAAGAGAAAAGCCGTCCCTGCAGGAGCGGATCATTTGTGAAGTCGATGCCCGGCACAACATTTCCCGGGTGGAATGCGACTTGCTCCGTTTCCGCAAATACATTATCCTGATTGCGATTCAGCGTCATTTTCCCAATGATCTTCACCGGCACAAGCTCTTCCGGCCAAAGCTTCGTCGGATCAAGAATATCAAAATCAAATTTGAATTCATCTTCTTCCTCTATCATCTGCACGCCTAGCTCATATTCAACCGTGCCGCCGTTCTCAATCGTTTCCCACAGATCGCGGCGGTGGAAGTCGGGGTCTTTTCCGTCAATTTTCTGCGCTTCATCCCATACGAGAGAATGCACGCCGAGCACCGGCTTCCAATGGAATTTCACGAAACGCGCCTTTCCTTGTTCATTGACAAACCGGAACGTGTGAACGCCAAAGCCCTCCATCATCCGGTAGCTGCGGGGGATGCCTCTGTCAGACATCGTCCACATCACCATGTGAGCCGACTCAGGGTTATTGGCGACAAAGTCCCAAAACGTATCATGGGCAGTAGCGGCCTGCGGCATTTCATTGTGCGGCTCAGGCTTAAACGCATGCACCAAATCCGGGAATTTGATCGCATCCTGAATAAAGAACACCGGGATATTATTGCCTACAAGATCATAGTTTCCTTCTTCCGTATAAAATTTTGTCGCAAATCCTCTGGCGTCACGCACCGTGTCAGCGGAGCCTTTGGAGCCCGCAACCGTTGAAAACCGGACAAATACCGGTGTCTTCACCGAAGGGTCCTGAAGAAATTTCGCCCGAGTGAATTCTGTCATCGGTTCGTAAACCTGAAAAAAGCCATGCACGCCATACCCGCGCGCATGCACGATCCGTTCAGGGATTCTCTCATGGTCAAAATGGGTCATCTTCTCCCGAAAGTGAAAATCCTCCATCAACGTCGGGCCGCGAACTCCGGCTTTTAACGAATGTTCGTCCTCAGACACCCGTACGCCTTGGTTTGTCGTCATTTTCTTTCCGCTGTTATCAACCCTATACTGTTCGAGCTGCTCGTCTTTTGAGTGTTCATTGACTCGTTTGTTTTGGTCATCACTCATGTCTGCTCCCCCTTTTCCTATTCCAGATCTCAAAAAATAAACATTCTATAGCACATTTACCCTTGGCGACCTGCATATAAACTGCTTATCTGCTCTCTAGGTTTTTAGGTCTACTTGTCAACATGAGGTCATAAATATTTGAAATAAGCCTTCTCGAAATGTGGAAGCGCTTACTAAAAATTGTGCTGTTGAATGGGGGAGGTCATATCGTGCTTGCGATACTCGGTTTTGTGATGATCATTGTCTTCATGTATCTTATTATGGCAAATCGGCTTTCCGCTCTTATTGCTTTGATTGTCGTTCCTGTTGTGTTTGCCCTGATCAGCGGATTCGGCAAAGACCTGGGCGATATGATGCTTCAGGGTGTAACAGGCCTCGCTCCGACAGGCATCATGCTATTATTTGCAATCCTGTATTTCGGCATCATGATTGATTCAGGCTTGTTCGATCCGCTCATTGCCAAAATCTTATACCTTGTCAAAGGAGATCCATTAAAAATCGCTGTCGGCACAGCGGTACTGACGATGACCATTTCGCTGGACGGAGATGGGACAACAACGTACATGATTACCATTGCGGCGATGCTTCCTCTATACAAACGGCTCGGCATGAACCGCCTGGTGTTGGCGGGAATTGCAATGCTCGGGTCGGGAGTCATGAATATTATTCCGTGGGGTGGTCCGACTGCAAGGGTTTTGGCTTCTTTAAAATTGGACACGTCAGAAGTCTTCACTCCGTTGATTCCTGCTATGATCGCCGGCATTCTCTGGGTGCTTGCCGTAGCCTATATTCTAGGAAAAAAAGAACGGAAACGGCTCGGCGTCATCTCAATTGAACACCAGCACGCGTCCGATCCGAATACAGCGCCGCTCAAACGCCCCGCTCTCCAGTGGTTTAACCTGCTGCTGACTGTCGTGCTGATGGCCGCTTTGATCACCAGCCTGCTTCCGCTTCCTGTTCTTTTTATGATCGCATTTGCTATCGCCTTGATGGTGAACTATCCAAACGTAAAAGAGCAGCAAAAGCGAATCTCAGCGCATGCAGGAAATGCCTTAAACGTTGTCTCCATGGTGTTTGCCGCCGGCATTTTCACAGGCATTTTGTCGGGTACTAAAATGGTAGACGCCATGGCGCATTCTCTCGTATCACTCATCCCTGACGCCATGGGCCCGCACCTGCCCTTGATTACAGCCATCGTCAGCATGCCATTTACCTTTTTTATGTCGAATGACGCCTTTTACTTCGGTGTTCTGCCGATCATCACAGAAGCCGCCGCTGCTTACGGGATCGATGCCGCAGAAATCGGCAGAGCCTCCTTGCTGGGCCAGCCTGTGCATTTGCTCAGTCCTCTCGTGCCTTCCACTTATTTATTGGTCGGAATGGCGGGCGTCAGCTTTGGCGACCATCAAAAATTCACGATCAAATGGGCCGTGGGAACAACCATTGTGATGACGATTGCGGCACTGCTGATTGGGATTATTTCGTTTTAACGTGAGAAAAGGATTTCCGATGCCGGAAATCCTTTTTTGGTCATTTAATTGATATATTTTATGACAGGCAAGCTTTCAACACCTGAAGCATAGTAGTAATTTAATACACTGAAAAAGTCTATCGCTTTGCCGGTTTTTAGATCAACGATTAATATATGATCCCCATAATTCTGATCATCCGCATCAAGCCTTCTAGGTGTTTTTTTACCTAACGTATCAAGGAAAGAATCATCATAACCTACCCCGGACTGATAAGCTGATACATGATGCATAAAAAGCGTGCCTGTGTCTAAGTAAACCATGATGGCTGAGCTTGAACTTGCATAACTTGAACGATAAGTGACAGGGTCAGAAATATTTTTAACCTTCACATCAGAAATGGAATGGGTGCGCTGATTATACCCGCCACCATAGGAAAAATAATATACTCTTTCCCAGTTTAATGAAGATGTTTTCGTATTAGAATTGTACAGCAGTGTACCATTCGCATAAACGGAACCATCTCCATACTCAGCAACAAAGGCTTGTAAATTAGACGTTACCGATTTTACACTTGAATAATTTGAAGGGTTTTTCGCATTTAACTGAATGTTATATGAATCTCCCGTCGTTCCTTCAGAGTAAACCCGGATCATATAATCGCCAGCGGGAAGCTCTTTTAAAAGCACTAAGTTCCCTGCTGCCATTGATATATTAGACGGCTGAGCTTCTCCTGTATCCCAATTGACAACATACAATTTCAGATGGTAATCGCTGTTGTTTGAAAGAATTCTTGTGATAAGGGTTCGATCTGACGAAGTACTGAAAAAGTACATATCATCAGGATTATTTTCATCAAGGACAGAGGTTGTATTGAAAACCTGGTCATCGGAGTTGTACAAGGAACTTGTTTTAAAAACATTCTCATTCGAAGGCTTCTTCACTTTCATCTTTTCTGTTTTCTTGTCTGTTTTAAGGCTTACTTGTTTCGCTTGATTTAATGAAACACGCTCAGTTTCCTTTTGTTTTTTCAGTTTTTCCTGCTGCTCCATGATTGTTTTTTCTTTTAACACACTTTGCGCTGAGGCAGCATTTGAATTCATACCTAAACTAAAAACAACAAGCAACACAGTACACAAAAAAGGCAGTGAAACAATTTTTTTGTTCTTCATATACAAACCCCTTTCCAATTTTATACTATACATATCGGCGAGTAGCTCGGATCATTTACATAAATATATTTATTTTCATGAATTGTTTATTTTTTCTATTTATTTGATGACCTGCCACTCGAAGCCATCAGCTCTTTATACCAATAAAAGCTTTTCTTGCAGCATCGAATTTATCGAAAGCGCCTAACCCGTTTTCTGTCATGATCAATGGCAGCTGTAGCGGTCATTGACTAAACATTTTGTAAAAATTGACCACGGTTCCATCCTTTTCTATGCGGTTTCTCGTACAATAGAAGTATCGTTACTGGGGAGGGGCTCTGCAGATGAAACGTTTTACGAAACAAGAAAACAGCTGGGTTGTATATGACTGGGCAAACTCTGCTTATTCCATTGTCGTCACAACCGCGGTATTTCCGTTGTTTTATAAATCAGCCGCTGCGGAAGGCGGTGTCAGCGCTGCTCAATCTACTGCTTATTTAGGCTATACGATAGCGATTTCTACCTTTATTCTCGCCATGCTCGGCCCGATTTTAGGAACCATCGCCGACTATGAAGGCTGCAAAAAAAAGTTTTTCGGTTTCTTTGTGTCTGCCGGTGTCGCCAGCACTGCGGCGCTTGCCTTTATTCCTAGTGAACATTGGCTGCTTTTGCTGCTGTTCTACACCATATCGGCTGTCGGTTTTTCCGGCGCCAATGTTTTCTACGATGCCTTCCTCGTTGACGTCACGCCTGAAGAGCGAATGAATCTTGTTTCCGCTCGCGGCTTTGGCTTAGGCTATATTGGCAGCACGATTCCATTTATCCTCAGCATTGCCGTCATCCTGCTTGCACAAGCTGAAACAATTCCGATGTCTGTGTCTGCTGCAAGCCAGCTGTCCTTTTTTATAACGGCCGCTTGGTGGGGACTGTTTACCATTCCGATGCTGAAAAACGTGCATCAGCGCTATTACATCAAAAAAGAACCCCGCATCATAGCCAACAGCTTTAAACGCCTCGGGCAAACGATGAAACGGATCCGGCAGTACCGGGCGCTGTTCCTCTTTCTGCTCGCTTATTTCTTTTATATCGACGGAGTCGGCACCATTATTACGATGTCGACGTCCTACGGGTCAGACTTGGGCATCAGCTCCACAAGTCTCCTGATCATCCTGTTTGTCACTCAGGTCGTCGCCGCGCCGTTTGCCATTTTATACGGAAGACTGGCGGAGCGCTTTACGGGGAAAACAATGCTGTACGTTGGCATCGTCATATATATGATTGTCTGCGTATATGCGTATTTTCTGGAAACGACGCTTGATTTCTGGATCTTAGCCATGCTTGTCGCCACCTCGCAGGGCGGCATTCAAGCATTAAGCCGCTCCTATTTCGCCAAGCTCGTCCCAAAACACCATGCAAATGAATTCTTCGGCTTCTACAATATTTTCGGGAAATTCGCCTCGATTATGGGGCCGCTTCTCATTGCCGTTACCGCCCAGCTGACCGGGAAATCCTCGACTGCGGTGTTCAGCCTGATCATTTTGTTTGTGATCGGAATTGTCATCCTCGCGTTTGTGCCGGAAGAGAACAGTGCCGATGTCAGCCATCACAAAAATGACCTGCCCCTTTAACTGGGAGCAGGTCATTCATCATTTATTCGCTTTATTCACCTTAAGCTTTTTCCCTTTGACGGTTGTATCCTTCATGGCTTTGAGAACACGAGGGCCTTTTCCGTTTAAAATTTCTACGTACGAGGCGTTATCCATGATTGTAATGATGCCAATGTCATCAGCTGACACACCATCAATTTTGGCAATCGTCCCTACAAAATCAACGGCTCTGATTTTCTTTTTCTTTCCGCCGTTAAAATACAGCTTCATGATGTCTTTATTCAGCTCTTCGCTTTTGTCCTTTTTGATTTTCGGACGGTCCTTCAGTTTAGCGAGAAAATCCGGGTTCTTTTTTGCGATTTCCTCTTGGGACGGGGCTTCTAATGTCTGAATCCCGAATCCGATATAGTCTTCTATTTCAGCTAGGAACCGCTTTTCAAACGGCGCCACAAATGAAATCGCTTTTCCCTGTTTTCCGGCTCGCCCTGTCCGTCCTGTACGGTGTACGTAGCTTTCTTTCTCAAGAGGCAAATCATAGTTGATGACAAGGGCGATATTTTCGATATCGATCCCCCGTGCGGCGACGTCTGTCGCGACTAAATAACGGTACTCGCCTCTTTTAAACTCATTCATAACGTCAAAGCGGTCTTCCTGAATCATCCCGCCGTGAATTTTATCGCATGGATATCCTAAGTCATCCAATTCATCGGTCAGCTGATTCACATGCTCTTTCGTCCGGCAGAAAATGATGCAGCTGTCTGGGTTCTCAGTGATAAGTACATCCTTCAGCAAAGAAAACTTATTCTCTTCTCTGACTTGAATCACCGCATGTTCAATATTCCTTGTGGTGAGGCCGGCCGCTTTGATTTCGATATGCTCTGGGTTTTGCATATATTGGCGGCTTAATTTCTCAATATCCTCTGGCAGTGTCGCAGAAAACAGCATCGTTGTGCGCTTAACCGGAAGATGCTTGATAATCGCCTCCACCTGATCGATGAAGCCCATATTCAGCATCTCATCCGCTTCATCAATGACCAGATAGGAAAGGCGATCCAGCGGCAGCGTGCCTTTTTCAATATGGTCCAGGACGCGTCCCGGTGTGCCGACAACAATATGGCTTTTTTGCTTCAGCTCGGCTTTTTGTTTATCAAAAGATGATTTTCCAAACACAGCTGTGGCTTTGATTCGTTTAAATCTTCCGATGTTCGTGATATCCTCTTTTACTTGCACGGCAAGCTCACGGGTCGGCGTCAGCACCAGTGCCTGCGGCTTGTTTTCATCCCAATCCGCCAGCTCGCAGAGAGGAATGCCAAACGCAGCCGTTTTCCCGCTTCCCGTCTGTGATTTGACGACAAGATCTTTTCGTTCAAGAGCTGCCGGAATCACGTTTCGCTGCACCTCGGTCGGTTCTGTATACCCCAGTCCTTCCAATGCTCGTAAAATGTCATGACTGATTTGATAGTTTTTAAAATGACTCATGTATAAACTCCTGTCTCTTGCAGATGTTCTCATTATACTCTAATTTACGGCGGCGTATGTGTTTTGCCGAAAAATGACGTTTTAGAAGCCATCAATCCCCTGTCTTTTTAGTTCCTGAACTGCCAATCGCGCCAGTACATCGGCCCCCGCGCGGTTCGGATGCAGCGTATCTCCATTCATATAAAGGGCAAGCGTTTTTTCCGGACCGATCGATGTAAAGTAAGATGAACTGAGGACATTCAGGTCAATAAGCCTTGTTTTTTCTTCATCGGCCAAAGCCAAAATCGAAGCCCTGTACCATCGGTTTACAGACGAATGGATGCCTTCAGAAGTAAAGTCTGTCGCCCGGCCTTGCGGTGTTGAAAGAATCACGTCCGCGCCCTTCGCTTTCACCTGGCGGATCATATCACGCATAATCTCCTTAAACTCAGCTTCAGATTCATTATGCTTCGGGTTTGTATCGTTAATGCCGAGCTGCAACATAAAGTAATCTCCCGGTTTAATGTACTTCAAGATCGCCTCAAGCTGTCCGTCATTTCGAAACCCTCTCGCAATCTGCCCGCCTGACGCCATGTTTCTCACTTGAAAGGTACGCTTGTCGACATAGTGAGGCAGCATCTGCCCCCAGCCCGCCTGCTTGCTGCTGTTGAGCGGATAATAATTGCATACCGTCGAATCGCCGCCGATATAGATCGTTCGGTTTGTCACCGGCTGATCAGACAATTTCTTGATTTTTAGCGCGCTGAGCGTAAAAGCGGTACCCGCCTTGCCTTCAGTCACCAGCAGATTCAGCTGCCCGTCGGTGACAGGGATTTGGAACGTATCCTCCGCACCGTCTCCCGTCATATTGATGACCTGATACACACCCTCCGCCGCCACGCTTGCCCTCGCCGTATTGCCCAGCGTCACCTTCACCTCATAAAGACCATTCGGAAGATCCACATTAAACGTGTTGTCGCTTTTCGTCCCATACGCCAAAAATTGAACCGCATCACTTTTCACGCCCGTCCCGGATGCCGCCACATCCTTCATATGTTCAGGCGTTTGAAAACCGTAGCCCTTTGATGGGTTATAACGGTCAGACGCCCTTACCCCAATGTAATCAGGCTCAACCGAACCGCTCCCAAAGTCAAACTGATACACCTTCGGCTCAGACGCCTTCAAACTCTCCGCCTCGCTGAAACCCAACATCAACATCATCACAAAACCCGCCGTTATCCACTTTTTCATTAAGAATCCCCCTCTATGAAAACGCATTCATTAATGCATACTCGGTGATTGTTTCTTTATGATGACTGAGTGCAGAAAAAAATTGCATTGACAAAGGAAAAGGAAGATTTTATTATATCAATAATTGATATATCATTAGTTGATATAAGAAATGAGGTGACCGCTTGCCAAAGCAACGTCCGCAGGAAATGGATCAGCTCACCGATCCAGCCTATTATATTGTAATAACCTTGCTGGAGCCAAAACACGGCTATTCGATCATGCAGGAGATTGAAGACATGACCGATGCCTCCTTTACGATCGGCCCGGCTACCTTATATACATTGTTAAAGAAATTATTGCAGGAAGAGATCATTGAGCTTGTCAACAACGATAACCCGCGCCGCAAAGTGTACCAGACAACCCTGCACGGCCAAGAATTACTCAAAAAAGAAATGCAGCGCAGAAAAATGATGGCGGAACACGGCGAACGCGCTTTTCAACAATTGAAAGGGGATTCATCATGAAACAGAAAAAATATATGATGTCTGAAGGATTGGCGTTTTCAGAAGAAAAAGATATGAAGAAACTCAGTGATATGGCCAGCAAGGGCTGGGTACTCGATTCTTTTGCGTTTATGGGATATAAGCTTAGAAAAGCTGAGCCGCGGAAATTGATCTACAGTATTGATTATCATGATGTTGGGGATGAAAGCTTGGCGGAATACACCGAGATGTTTGAAGCGGCCGGATGGGAACGTGTTTGTTCTTCACAAGGTATGCATATCTTTTCGGCTGAGCCCGGAACTTCGCCGATATACAGTGATCAATCCACCATGAGAGAGAAATATAAAAGAAGCGAAAAAGACGTTCGAAACGTCACCTGCACCTTCAGTTTCCTGACTCTCTTGTCCATTACACTCCATTATGTAACCGGATTATCAAATTGGGTGCCTTTGTTTTTTCTGATTGTGACTATCCCGTTTCTCGTGACATATGCGGCAACAAAAGCAAGAACGCTGGGAAAGTGGGGAAAATCAGTGTGACTTCTTGTCACACTTGATTACATCCCATCCTCCGCAATAGAAGCTTATTTGGTTTTCTTCGTCATACACATAATAACGGAGCCTCTCCCATTGGTCGTCAGTCGGTAAAAGCTCCAAGTCAACCGAATCGATGGATTCAAGATCATCCAGCTTCGATGCACTGATGTCTTCAAACCGCAAATGAATGTCACAGGTTTGAGCAGATAGTTTTAATTCAAACACAGGAATATGAATATAACGATCATCTTCTTTCATATAAAAGTAAACTCGTTTAATGTAAATGGACCTGTATCCGCATCAGAAAGGTGCTGTTTCATTTTCTCGTATTGTGTGATATTCATATGGATTCCTCCTCCTTTTATGTTTCATCGCCAACCATATAGATCTCCGCAGCATCGTATTCAAACCACATGATCCGTTCGCCTGATTCCGTTAGGCACTGGAGTTTGCCTTCGGAAAGATAGTTTTTCGGTTGAGGGTCAGTGATCAGAAAAACATCATCATTGATGGAAGCTAACAGAAAGAGAAAATCTGCAATGCCCCGGTCTGTTTCATGTACTACGCATTGGAAATGAAATTGCCTTTTCGCCAGCTTCGTCACTTTGTAAGCATAGCCTTTGAAAAACTCTGACAGGTCTTCTATAAATGAACCACCTGTTATCACCTGTATTATGATTTGCTCATAGGCAAGCCCCTGCCAAAAACGATAAAAAGACTCAGCATCTCCAAGTTCGCATGACGTAACGGTTTGGTCGGGCTTAAGCTCGACCATGTCCAAATTGCCGATACTGCTTATAGAGGTTTTTTTCATAAAATCCTCCTTATTAGTTGGATAGCGCAGCGCAAATCTCTTGTCTGACTTGCTCGTACAAAAGAATGTGATGATACAAATCAGTATCGTGTTTGATCATATCCAGCGGGATGTCAGGATACAGCTCAAAAAAGCTTTTCTGCAACGAATGCCGCTGATGCCGGGGCAGCCTTTTATTCGCCAGCACATAATCCAAACTGCCGGCAATAAGCATAAAAAACTCATATATTTCCGCTTCAAAGCCGTACAATTCATCAGGATACAGCGTTTCTTCAAGCTCTTGCTGTCTTTTTCTCAGTTTTTCAAACACGCGATCCTCTCCCTTCCACCACCTCATATTGCCGGCAATAAAAGCGGAACGTCTGCTCTTCCCATTCTTCCACAAGGTAGATGCCTTGCGTCTGCGGTTTAATACGGAGAAGCACATCAGACATGTCCTTTAGGGTTTCCAAATCTCGTATCGTAACGGCTGAAACGTCTTTGAATGTAAAAATAATTGAACGGAAATGATAAACAACTGCTAACTCAATCGTATAAATGGCGTCCCTATCTGTTTCTCGATAAAGACGCCATTTCTTGATATGCTGTAACAAAATTGGAGAAACTCCAGAAATATTCAATTCATTTGCCAATTTTGATTCCTCCGTTTGATGCTTCCCTATGCTCGATACTCACAGTAAGGCTTCAAATCAGGGAATGCAGCCTTTAACATCCTTTCTATTCCTTCTTCATTAACGGTAAAAATAAGATCTGACGAATCAAAAAAACCGACCTCAAAAACACATTCTTTCACAGGGGAGATATAGTCATCTTCATAAAAGTCAGCATTCCCATCAACAAACGGAACTTGTGTTAAATCGTACGGTATCGTCTCTTTAGGCACAGCAGTTAAAATAGAAAATATCACATAAATCTCAAATTCATTTAATATACGATGAAATTCCTCACCTGTGATAAAAAGATAGTCTTCACGCTCGCCAATGATATCGTTCCAATGATTCTTATCCTCGGATAAATCCATCATATTCAAAATATCGCCAATGACCCAATTATACTCAGTGATAGGGAGAGGGAATTGTTTGAAAAAATCATTTAAAAGAAAAAGATCAGAATCAGCATATTCCAGACAATATCTGCTCATATGTACCTCTTCCCCAATAAAAGTCCCTTTTTATAACTCATACTTGATCAATTCCTCCATCGAGATTCCCTTGAAATATTGATTAAGTACATCCTCAATACTCAAATGACCAAATAGTCCAATCGGATTGCTAAAGGTCTTCCCGTGTCTTTCGTCAACTTCTATTAAATCACTCTCTGCCGCTAGTGAATCGTTATGGCTAATGAGGTATTTTCCATCTTCATACATAACAAATGTTATAGCAGATTGATCAAATTTCTTCATCAGATCTATCGGCACCTTGGAAACAACCTTCCAGTTCCCCTTAAGAAAGCCTGTAAGTCCTGTATTCGCAACAAATAGGGTTCTTTGCCTTTCTGCCATCATGAGAGATATGTCTTTTTTTACTTAAGCGTTGATCTGTAAAAATATCAAAATACTGAATGAGAAGATCATCATTTTTATCTGTTGCTAAATCTCCTTTTACCACAATGCATATGTAAACTGATTGATTTGCCGTAAAGGGATTTCGATGACAACACCAGGCCTAACTTCACATAAACGCATTCTCTCCGCCGACAATTTCTCAAGTTCTTTTAAATTGATTCATCATTCTCTTGTTTTCGTTGTCGTTCATGTTTAGATTTGTTCTAAAAAAGCTTGTATCGCTTATTGATACAAGCTTTTTTTTCAACTATTTAAAACTCACGCAGCCACTCATTAGGTTCTTCCTGACTCCCAGCTTGGTCAATAAGCTGCCAAAACGATGTTTCATTCATTTGCTTTTCCCCCTCTGATATCCCTCTTATATATCCCCGAGTCTGATATTGCATAAATAGCATTACTTGTCAGTTTCAGCTGTTGTACCGAGAGCTCCCGCCCGTCTGGACCACAGCACTTCACCTCTTGTATCGGCAGACTGACATCAGCCGGAATGAGGGACAGTGAATGTTCATCTTTGCATATCCAAAACCCGTCATCTGAAATTGCAAGCTGGTCATATACTCCAGAATATTCTTTATCAGAAACAATCCACACTCGTCTCACGTCCGTCTCATCAAATGCGGCAATGACTGTATAAGAGTAATACAGCATGTATATCAGTCCATCTTTTTCTGCAAGTGCATAGCAGTCATCTACTACGGGCGCATATATTTCTGAAAGCTGTTGATCAATATGAGTTTCCTTTAGTTGTCCGTCTAAAGTGAAGCACAGCACACTTTGTCCATTCGTGTTCTCATCATCATAAATGCCTTCATCACTTAAACCGACCCATAGGTTTTGTTTCTCATCCAGAAGGCTGCATGAAGTCCCTGAAGGCAAGTAATAAGCACTTTTCACTCTTCCCTCTTCTGAAAAAACCTTTACCTTTGGCTCGTACGATTCGTAATAAACAAAGACATAGCCATTTTCATATTGTTGAAAGAGCTGAATATCGTTGTAAGCCACCTGCTCTTTCACTGTGAAATCCCGAATATCACCAGTAGGATCATAGATTGAAATGGTCATATCACCTTTCACACCTTTTCCAATGTAGACACGCCCCTGTGTATCAGCATGGAAAAAACAACCATGGGTGTCCGTGTTGATGATTTTATTCATTTTTAATTTTTTCATTGATTATGCTCCCAGGTTAGAAATGAAGTGATAGGAATAAGCCATTTATTAGCTATTAGTAACGGACCATGACTAAGATAGTACAGTCTGGTTTCATTAATCGTTTTGGGATAAATCTACTTTCCAATCCAGCCTTTTAATTGCGATGACGTTGTCTTTTACCTATTGTCTGGTTGCTGTTACGTTGTATAAGAAAAGAGAGGCTAACAACCTCTCTTTCTTTATTTAGTTGTTTAATTGGTATGCATAAAACGATTGATCATCAAAGCGAACTGACTCAGCTTCTATAGCAATCAGCATTCTGTTCATGTCAATGAGAAAGTTAGCATTTGATTGATACTCCGGAATTACAGAATTTGATAGATTTCCGATTCCTTCTAGATGATAACTCATCTCAAAAACTTGCCAATTGTATTCTTCCGAATCTATTTTTTCCAATCTTATATCACCGTCACCTCCATTAAAATAAACAGAAGCAACATTTTGAAAAATAATATTATGCGTATATTCACCTTTGTTTTGAACAACCTGAATCTCAATTAAGAGCTCTTTTTTAAACACATTAAAGTCGATTTGAAGTACACTGCATCCCCCATCTATGTAATCTACCCATTGGTTAATTGTTTTGTACATAATTTATCTCCCCTTACGTAATCTTTTATTGATATTTCTATATGAATGCCACCTTAGTTTAATATGAGTCTCAGCTTGATTATTTGAATAGTGTCCCTTTGCGTTCATGGCCCCTTTTTTATGATGACTCATTCGATAATAAGGTCTTTTCCTTTGTCCTGAATTCCTTCCCATTAATCTTACTGTATGTTTTTTAGTAGTAACTACCCAACCTTTTTTAGTTTTAGCCCTTTTAATTACGCCTTTGTTTGCCTTTGCAACTTTTCTAGCATTCCAATACGTTTTAGATAATTTTCCAGCTTTATATAGAGTACGTCCTACTCGTAGATAGTTTCCTCCGATTGCTCCGCCAGCAGCACCTAAGGCTACAGATCCAACTAACCTCCAACCTCTTGCTCCCTTTGCCTTGGCAGCTTTGTAAGAAGAGACTCCTCCAATTAAAGCACCTGCTACCATCCAAACCCAATGCCCATCCGGATCAACATTCATCACCGGGTTATTATTTCCATAAGCATACCCATTCTGATCCAATGAATCACCGTCACTGCCCGGGTCTGGGTCAAGTGAGAGGAACACGCCGTTTCTTGGCTCGTAGTAGCGGGCCATGAGATAGTACAGGCCGGTTTCTTCGTCGTATTGGTAGCCTGCGTAGCGGTAGCGGTTGTCTTTTACTTCATCACTTGCTTCGGTTTTTGTTGGATTTCCCCATGCGTCATATTGATACTTGGCAACGGTTTTTCCCGTGCTGTCTGAGATGGCAATGACATCACCGTGTGCGTTGTAGTGATAAAAATATTTCTTGCCATTTTCTGTGTAGGATAATAGCTGGCCGCTGTCACCGTATGTGTATGATTTTGTGACTTTGTTGTCCGCGTCCGTTTCATACAAGACGTTCAGGCTGTCTCCGTCGTAGAAGTAGTTCGTGACGTTTTCGTTGACGGTTTTTTGGATTCTGTTTCCTTTTTCATCATATTTGTATGTTGCGAACGGCTTGTCTTCGCCTTTTTTTGTAACGGCAGTCAGGTTATCCTCTGCATCCCACGTATATGTGAATTTGCCGTCGGATGTGCGGTTGCCGTTTTTATCGTAAGAGATGCTTTCATCATTGACTTTTGTCAGCTGGTTCATGATGTTGAAGGAAGCATTCACCGTTTTGCTTGAACCGTCTTTTACAGTTGTAACAGTTTTTCGGTTCCCGAATCCGTCATATGTGTATTCAATGACAGTACCGTCTTCGTGGGTTTCTTTGACAAGCTGATTCAGCTTTCCATACTCATATTTCACCTTGCCGCTTGCTGAGCTGTTTATCGTTGTGCGGTTGCCGTTGGCATCATATTCATAGCTTTCTGTCAGAATGCTTCCGCCATTTTTGTCGCCGATATGAAGCGAGCTTACAAGGTTTCTTTCGTCATATGAAAAACTTGTTCCGCCGCCGTTGCCCGTAATAAAGGTTTGGACGTTGCCATTTTCATCATAATCAAATGAATAGGAAGATGTACTGTCTTTCATCTCAACCATTTGATCCAGTTTGTTATACGTAAATTGATTCGTTCCTTTTTGGTCCCCATGGCTCCATGAGAAGGTTTTCAGCTTATCGGAGTCACTAGGATATGTCCAAGTTTGGCTGCCGCCGCGGTCAGTCAATTCGGTTAAACGGTTTTTGTTGTCAAATGTCCGTTTCTTTGTGGTGTTCTGCTCTTTATTGACGACCGATGTTTCATTTCCATTTTTGTCATATGTGAAATTGTATTTTTCTGTACCGTTATACGATTTTGATTTCACCCGGTCTGTTCCATCATAAGAAAGAGACACTTCGTTGCCATTCGGTGAAATGGTTTTGGTCAGGTTGCTGTTGGCATCATATTCACTTGCTAGCACATTGCCCAGAGGGTCAGTTGTTTTCACAAGCTTGCCCATGACATCATATTCGTATTGATAGGTTTGATCTGCTCCCGCCCGAATGGTTTTGCTTACCTCATTGCCTTCCTTATCATAGCTGTGAAGGATAGACGTGCCGTTGGAGAGCGTCATGTTTGTCAACTGGTCTGCCTGATCATACGTATAGGTTGTTTTTTCACCTTTTGCATCCGTTTCAGCCGTTTTCTTACCCGTTTCATCGTAATCAGTTGAAGTAGCGTATCCTAGTTCGTCCTCTTCCTTGGTCACGTAGTTTCCATTGCTGTCATACGTGCTTTTTGTTAAAAGGCTTCCTTCAATCAGACGGATATCATCAAACCACGCTGTTCCTGTCGCACTCTTTTGGAACAGTATGCTGATATCGACTTTATTAATCGGCTTTGTTTTTGGTATAACAACAGCTGCGCGGTTCCATTCCTGTGTTCCAGAAGGGAATTTCGCGTTGTATACGCCTGTGCTTCCGTCCGCGTAAGTGACATTCGCCTGCAGAGAATAGTCTTTTTCATCTGTGAACTTGACGCTGCTGGCTTTCGACATTCCTGTCAGTGTGAGATAAACTGGTTTGTCGTTTGTACTTTGCCCTAAGACAACGGTTTGTTTTGTTACTGATCCGGCTTGGGACGCACTGGTCCGGGCAGCTTTTAATGATACGTCATCATTAAAGCCTTCTTCAGAATCAACGGATGCCCCGCTTGCGCTCCAGTTTTCCGTTGCTGATGTGAAACTGCTGTTTTGAACTGGGTTATAGCTTGACGATACTTCGCCTTTTTCCAGCTGAACTTCATCAAACCATGCTTTTCCTTTGCCATCTTTATCTTTATGATCGACTTCCATATACACAACAGCTTTTCCTGCATTCGCAGGAGTCGTAAAAGTGATTTGCCGTTTTGTCCAGTCATTTTTTCCGGCTAATGCACTGTATTCATTGTGAATCCATTGAATTCGTTTTTGATCTTTGTCTCGCAAATCAATGTTAAAGTAGGCTCTTGATTTCGCTAGATCTGTTTTGATTTTCCCGCTTAATGTATAGGTTGTATTCGGCTCCAGCTCAACTGTTTGAGTCGCTGACGAATACCCGTGATCTGTTCCGGCAGACGTTGATTGGCTCAAGACTTCCAATGCCTTTGATCCAGAAAGAACTCCGCTTTTATCGGCGATCACTGAGATTTTGCCGCTGTCTTTAGATGCAGTCAAATTCCAGCCGGATTTTTGCGCTTCAAAGCTTCCATCTTTCAGGATATTGGTTGAGGCTGATAACTCTTTGCTGGATTGAATCTGATTTCCGTATTTATCATAAACGGCTGCTGAAGACGATTTTCCGCTCTGATCGGTTTCGGATACAGCATCTAGTCCGTCATAGGCAATATCCGTGACATTGCCCTCGGTATCCTTCATCTTTGTGACATCGTTGTTTTTGTTGTATTCGTATGTCTCAGTTCCATATGCGTCTTTAACAGACGTAACGTTGCCATCTTTGTCATATTGATAGCTTTCCGTTGCTTTTCCTGTTCCGACGTCGTTTGGATCTACATCTTCTACGACATTGTTGCCTTCATACTTTGTATTCGTTGTAATTTTTAACCCTTCCGCATCATCAATGACCTGAATCGGATTTCCTGCTTCATTATAGCCGTACTGTACTTTCCGACCATTCGGCTGTGTCATGAGAAGCGTCTTTTTATCAGCATCATAGCGATAGACATATGTTTCTCTCTTAGCGTTAATCGCTTTATCGAGACGGTGCCCGCTATACTGATATTCGGTAAAGACAGGCTTTGCTTCGGTACTGTTGGCTGAATATTGTTTGATAAGGCGTCCTTCACCATCATAGTCATAGCTTGTGACAGTCCCATCTGTATCCGTGACTTTCTTCAGCAAATCATTTTCATATGAGTAGGTGACTTTCTTATTCTTAGGCCCGATGATGGAAGTCACATGGCCATTTTCATCATATGTGAGTGTGAGCTTGCGGCCTGATGCATCTGTAATGGCTGTCAGTTGATTCTTGTCATTATAAGTGTAGACGGTTGCATTGTTGTGGCCATCCACTATCTTTTGAAGCTTGCCGCCTTTTTTATTGAAATAGGCGTTTGTTTGATCCTTTGTTTTTAATATGAACTGATCAGTTGTTTCTGTTAATTCAAGATAGACACCGGTCGGCGGCTGATACGTCCCATCGGCTTTTTTAGTAAAGCGATGAGTAGTAGCGTCTTCATCAATATACATTGCCCCGCCGTTCGTCGGGATGACAGATGTTTCTGCATCAGCATACCAGCCTTGTCCAAATAAATGATCAGAGCTGTCAAGACTGTTGTAGGTTCTCGATAAGCCCAGTCCCGGTCCGCGCCCGTCAATTGACATATCCTCTTCATTCACAATGACATTTCCTGTCGCACCGTTTAACTGGCCACTTGGGATATCAATGATAGACCAGTATTCTTCTGTTCCAAGGAATTCTGCGCCTTCATGGAACGTTGGGTTAAAGGGTGCTGTCGGAATCGTTTCACCATTCGCATCATAGGCGGAAAGAGTGAAGGAATAATTCTTCTTCCCTTTGTAATTTCCATTTGCATTGTTATAGACAGGTGACGGGTCAAGTGCCAATTCACGGCCTTTTCCGTCTGTATGCAGCTTGTAGCTTCCGGCTTTTATTTCCTCAGAAGTCGGCCAAATGTTTTTATTTTGGGTTGTCCAATGATCCACGTCCCCAACATCATAGGACTGATATTCTTTTCCGTTAAAGATATTAATTTTATAGCCTTTCGCATTTTGAACCTTTTCCCATATCAAATTCACATAACCGGTTTGGCTTGATTTTGTGTTTGTATACACATAACCGGATAAGTTCTTTGGTTTAGCGATATCAGGAAGTGTCGGGTTGGCAGCCGGTGATGCAATGGCTTCGCCGTCTTTGTTATAGGCGATTATTTTAAATGAGTAATTTTTTTTGGCTGCATCCCCACCGGCGTTTTTATAGGTTGGTCCGGGATTGATCGGCAGCTCTGCTCCGTTTCCATCCTTTAGGTGAAGAGCATATTTTCCCGCTTTCATTTCTGCACTTGTCGGCCAGATCTTTTTCCCCTTGGTGGTCCAAGACGTCTGATTTCCGAGATCAAGTGTCTCAAAGCCTTTCCCATTGAACACTTGGACTTTATAGCCTGTTGCACCGGATACAGCTTTCCAAGAAAGATCGAAGTATCCTGTGGCATTCCCATTATTAAAGCCCTTTGTTGACGGTGCTTGTGCTTTTCCTACATTAGGGATAACAGGCTTTGCCGGTGCGGACATCGCTCCTTCTCCCTGATCAAAGATTGCACTGACGCCAATCCAATAGTTTTTGCTTGTGGCATAGCTTCCGCCGGAGTTCTTATACACCGGAGATGGATCTAGCGCTAATTCAGTACCGCCTTTGCCATCAAGGTGAAGCTTGTACTTACCGGATGAAATTTCTGCACTTGTCGGCCAAATGTTTTTCCCTTTTGTGCTCCAGGATGTCGTGTTGCCGACTGAGATCGCTTGATATTCTTTCCCATTATAAATCCATACCTTATAGCCTTTTGCACCATCGGCCTTTTTCCAGCTGATATTGAAAAAACCAGTGCCGTTCCCGTTATTGTATGCTTTAACAGCAGGTGTGCTCGCCTTCGGGATGGTGTATGTCACTTCAATATAAGGCTTATTGTTTGAGTTCGCTGAGGAAATTAGTTTTTTCCAGTATTCCTTACCGTTTCCGTTTGCATGAAGCTTGAATCCATAGTTGGCCCCGCCGGAGTTCCATGCCTTTACAGCCGCAGTCACATCGTAACTCGCCCACTGTCCTTTATGAACGTCAGCTTTTCCGATATTTTTAGACGCGGGTTTTGTGTTCCAAGTTACTTTTGCATGATCATAATTGCTGTTGACCGTATCCAGCCAAAGACCAGTTGCCTTTGTTCCGTAATAGGAATGGGCGACGTATGTTTTTAATGTCGCTTTGCTGACAGTCATATTTTGAATCGGTTTTAAATTGTTAAATTTCATGAACGCATAGTTTGTGCCTGTTGTTTTGTCGTAATAACCCGTTTTCAGTACATAGGCCTTCAGATTAGCATCCCATTTCTGTGAAGCTGCCGAATAGTTGGTCGTTGGGTAGGCACTCATGACAAACGTATCTGATGAAACAGATAAGGACGTTGACGGGTCGATAGACACTGGATACACGCGTTCAGGGTCTTTCAGCCAGTTCTCGTCTGCCGTGAGATGAAGCAAATACCCTTCATCATTCTTTTCCAGCTTATAGCTGACTTTTTCTGATCGTCCCACCTCACCGGAAAGCTCATCCAGTTTTGAATCAGTCATAAAAGGTTTAGGCACAGAAAAAACAACTTTTCCTTTTTCATCAGAAAAATCTATTGATCCGTCCTCTTGTTCTTTTGCCTGCAAATCGGTTTTGACCTGAAATGAAAATGTGTTGTATCCATCATACTGATGAAGGACTAAATCTTCTTTTATGTTTTCGTTGAATGTGAAAGTCTGAAGATCAATGTTCGGAAAAACATCCGGATAAACAATCTCATTACCATCAGTCTTATAATCTGCTGGAGTATCTTTCGGAGTAAGTGAAGTTTTATTTGGACCTTTTGCTGCTACAAGTGAATATGTAAGCTTGTGATCATTGTGCTCAAAAGTCGCATAAAGTCCGTTCTTCATTTGCTTTTGAAAATCTGAATTCAAAACAGCATTTTCAGTTTCGACTTGTTTGCTTGTCGTTTCTTTTAATTCAGGAGAAATCTCCTCCCAGTCTGCATTCGATGTTTCCTTTGTATGAATAGGATCAAGGTATACTTCCTGTTTATAAACACCGTCCCCTTCATAATAAAGCTTTGTGTTTTCCGTTCTTTCTGAGGTGATTTCTCCCTCTTTGTTTATATCCTTCTCATTAAATGGTACAGCTTTCTCTGTTTGATCATTCTGAAGGGTTTCTTCCGGATCAGCAGTTGCGACACGATTTCCGGACTCTTCTTCTGAAGTTTTTGCAAGTACATCTACTGGCAATAATGAAATCATTAGCGCCAACACTAAACATACGGCAATGAATCTCTTAACGTTCCGCCTCTTTCTTTTTTTCATTTTCTCTCTCCTTTTGTAATAAAAGTAATATTTACTCAACAATGTTAACGTCACTGAAATATTATTACAATATTTTTCTAGAAAATTTATCTTATTTTAAGATTTAAACAGAGCAAAAAGACCCAAAAAACCAAAAAAAGGCCCATTTAAGGCCTTTACACTTTTTTCTATCATGATTGAAATTGTTCTAAATCCTTTTCTTCAGCAGCTGCATCCGCCTTCCCTGCCTCCTGACAAGCGTCAAAGCCATACCCGCAAAGATCATTGCAATGCCGAGTGTCTGAAAAAGATCCGGGCGGAATCCCGTAAACACGGTATCCAGTACGATCGCGACAGCGGGGTCGAGAAAGACAATGATCGAAATAAATTTCGTTGATAAAAATCGCAAGCTGTCAAAAAACAGCAAATACACAATACCTGTATGAATAATACCAGTGGAGACGACCATGATCCAGTTCCCCTGAGACAGGTCAGCAAAAGCGCCAAAATGAATAAACGGAAGGAGGATGATGACACCTAATCCGGTCTGCAAAAAGGTTGTCGTATAGGGGCTCAGATTGTGAATGCCCTTTCCTAATAACGTTGTGAATGCGTAAAACAGCGCGGCGAGAACTGCCCAAATGATCCCCGATCCCATCAGCTGGCTGAATGAAGTATTGCCGTTAATGCCGGAAATCAGCGCCGTGCCAAGAAAACAGATCATAATGGAACTGACGGAGATGACATTCAATTTTTCTCTATAGATGATGCTCCCCAGGAGAAGAACAAGCACCGGTGCAAGGTGATAAACGGAAATAGCGATCGTAATGGAGGTTTCTTCAAAAGACTTAAATAAGAAGACCCAATTGAATACCAGAAAGAAACCGCATGCTAATGTTTGCAGGACTTCCCGCTTGCTCCATTTTTCAGTTTTATGCTGACCGGACGCCAGCCAGCAGACGCTTAAAAATAACGTCGCGCACAGACAGCGGACAAATACCAATTCAAATGACGGCAGATTGGTATGCTCTGAAAAAAAACCAATGGAACCGAAAATCACCATGGAGATGACCATTTTCAGCACGGCTGTTGATTTTTGTTTTGGTAATAATAAAAGATTTTGCTGCATCAAACGTATTCTACCTCCAGTTATGTATATGGAAATGTACCCTTTATTATAGTTTCTTGCCCGCCGTCCAGCCGTCTATGGCTAAGTTTGAGCTGTAACCGCATTAGAAGCATTAACTTCATAGAGAAACGATATTTTACTTGACTGCCCTCGCGTATGAGGGGCATGATTATCTATAATAACTGAACCATTTCATCGTCCTTGAAACGATTCTTCCGTTAATTCTGTTTGGATCACACCCGTTGAAATGCTATTCCCGATTCCCTTTGAACATAGCGAGCTGCTTTGGCAGTCCGATGACCGCATGCTTGGAGGACATATAAATAGCCCGCGCAGGCTCTGCCATCAAGTGGACACAGAGCGATGTTAATCATACACCTTGTTTTCCCCCCTCAGATCACAGCCTTGCTATCATGTATATCACTATTTGAATGATGCGGCTGATCATTCTAGAACAGGGTGATTTCCCTTATTCCTGCTGCGTTGAATAAGATATCCGGATGTAATTGGCTTTTCTTCAAGCTTTGGCATCAAAGATCCCGCCTGCTGGACTTCAGACAAGTCTGCCTCTTCCTGTTTACTATAAATTCTGACATTTCATCCGTTTGAATATCTACTCCATCGACCCGAAAGCTGTCCGCTAAAGATTATGTGACCGCCGAAAAGCTGATTGCCGTTTCTCTATTTGCCCCAGTAATTAGTCATTCTTTTTTTGCCATTTTCTGCTTTTACTCACTTTGATAATTTTACATAAGCTTGCATATTATAGTTTGTAATATCATGTAGGATCGCCATCCATCCTCTATTTTCCATATGTTTATCATACAGACATTTACCAAAAAACTCACCTGTTTTTTAAGGAGAGAGATCATTATGGTTCAAGCTTCAGGTGCACGATGAAATGATCAAATGACTATTTTACATCTGTATCTGTTTCAAAAAAGCCCCGGATTCCTTTCTTGTTCCAGGTTATTTTTTCTAGTAAGAAAGAAAAATCCATTAAATACCGAACTACTCTTTAGAGTTAACTATAAATGAGAAGGGAAATACTGTTGATATTGAAACTTTTACGGCATACTTTACAATTTAGAAAGGAAAGATGTGGATGGAGTCTATCTGGCTTGAATATGTCTGGACATTGTTCATTTTAATCGGATTAGAAGGACTGCTATCGGCTGACAATGCTCTTGTACTGGCAGTTATCGCCAAGCATTTACCCAATGATCAGAAAAAGAAAGCGATAAATTATGGAATCATAATGGCATTTGCCTTCCGATTTGCGGCGCTTTTTGCCATTTCGTTTATCGCAAACGTCTGGCAGATTCAGGCGATAGGAGCAGCGTATCTTCTTTACCTGGGCTTAAAGCATGTGATTAAGGCCCGTTTCGGGAAAAAAAGTAAGAATATTCATGAGGAGGACAAAGAGGAGGCTGCCGGGAAAGGTTTCTGGCCCACAGTCGGAAAAATTGCTTTAGCGGACCTCGCTTTTGCCATTGATTCGATTCTGGCTGCGGTTGCTTTAGCTCTCGGGCTTCCTGATTCACCACTTGATGATTTCGGCGGCATGGATGGAGGACAATTTATTATTGTTGTCCTAGGTGGGATTGCAGGCCTTATCCTAATTAAGTTTGCAGCAACTTGGTTTGTAAAGCTTCTTAATCAACGCCCTGCACTGGAAACAACCGCATATGCCATTGTGGCCTGGGTCGGCGTCAAACTGGTGGTCATTACCCTTGCCCATGAAGACATTGGAATCCTAGATCATCACTTTCCACACAGCACCACCTGGACACTAATCTTCTATGGCGTATTAGTGGCCATTGCTTTATTCGGTTGGTTTGCGCCGGCCAATAAATCAACAGAGAAATAAAGATATAAAAGTATATTGGTCATTCAAACATATGCGTATTAATATTTGAAGCCAAACAAGATAGAGGCGTCCCCTTACTGATTAAGGGAGCGCCTCTTTTGGGTAACATGTACATTTCATCTATCGAACAATTAATACAGGACAAGGCGATAATTGAGACACTTTGTGGCTGACACTACCAAGCATCATCTCTTTCAGGCCGCTGATGTCCCGGCTGCCGACTACGATCAGGCAGACACCTTTCTCTTTTGCGGTATCTAAAATTTCCTGTGCTGCTCTCCCTGCGTGTAAATGATCACGGCTTGAACGTCGTTTTTGGCTACTTCTACTTTTGCCTTCTCAAGGATTTTCATGCCTTCTTTTTTAACCTAATTCCTGAATTCATCAATAAAATGTTCAGGCACATAGACAATTCCCATCAGACAAGAAGTCGTAACGACGGCTTCTCTCCCCACATGAAGCATTCTTGCATTTCCTATATATCATTGAATAAAAATAATTCCAAGCTGCTTTTTAAATATAACCTTTACCTTTGGTTCGTTATGAATATATATAAATAGTTCAGAATTACACCTCTTTAATTGAGTAACATTTATAAAATTAGATTCAAAAACAAGCAACTCATTGAAGGCGAGACTTAGATTGCACTCCAAAGCATATACATCCATTGTCAGAATCAGTTTAAAGCCTTTCATATCTTGGATAGAATACATGAATACTTCTGCAAGGGGATCACTCGACACGCTTATTGGCTCACTTTCAAACAGTTCTAATAAGTCATATTCATTGTAAGTAGTGAACATTTTAAACAGCCCCTTTACTTTTTATTTGTTGTTGCTAGAAAAAGATGATAATTGCAAAAACCTTGAAAGGTTCCCCCTTCAAGGTTTTTCTTTATTATTATTTTAATGCCTGTTCTAATATGTTGATTTCATTATCTCCTACATCGTTTATAATGACACCACAAATATTGTCATCACAATCCAAACAAAATAATACGTGATTATTTTCTATAAGAGATTCTATCTCATGAGCTGAAAATTGAATATAAACTGTCTTATCTGTTATATATACGTTTAATATTCCTTTTCCATCGATATACGTTTCATTCTGTTGTCGGTCTACGCTAAGAACAGGAACCCCTTTTATTGGTTCAATGTTTTCAATATTCCATTCTTTAGATTTATAAACATTTTCACACAGAGTTAATGTAATAGAACGAATTTCTCCTGTTTTTTGTGCAAATCCTATTTCGATTAATGATTTTTTAAAATCTCCGGTTCTCCAGTATACCGTTTTATCTTCTGATATATCCCAATTTCCAAATTCTATATTAATTGGTGTATAGACATCAAATTCTATTTTCATAGGCTTTTTATCTCTACATTCCAATGTTTTTAACATGATTTCAAATTACCTTCTAATTATAGTTTCTTTCCCAAAACAACTTTCTTGAATGGCTTTCTTCAATCATACTCTTATACTTTACGTTCACCCTTTAGCAACTCTATTTATATCCGCAATATCATTTAATTTTTTTTCAGTATTCTTTTCCTGAATATATAAATACCTAAAGGGAGTACAAAGGAAAATATGCCAAATGAAAAACCAGAAATCAAATATAACTCTATATCGTTAACTTGATTGGCATTTGCTAACCAGATTGTCATGATAGTTAGAACTATTCCTGCTAGGAGGAAAACAATCTGAATGATTAATAATGATTCATTTATTTTTCTCAATAAAAATTTCTCATCTATCTTCTTCACTTTTTATATTTAAACAGAATCTCTTAAAAATTCTACGCTTATCCTGTCAACCTTTATCTCAACATGTTCCCCAATCAAATAAGGATATTCAGAAAAATACTCATCTTCATCAGTAAGAACGATTCCTGCATCAATTGAATCCTCTTGTAAAACTCCCCTAATATAATATTGATATCCTAAACCAATTCGTTCTAAATCCTTCGTTTCTTCTTTATTTTCACGAATAACTAACTCATCCAAAATTGTAAAACCAACTAATACAGGATATTTTTTCCCTACTTCAATTTCATAAGGATAGACAGAAGAAAAACCTGTAAATTCAACCCCTTCTATTTCGAGGATCACTTCCTCTTCGATATGTGGATCAATTCCTTTAACAAGCGCTTTATATATCATAGGAGAACCTCTTTGATTTTTTTATAATATTGAATGAGATAGAGATTGTTTTTATACATTAAAACCTTGAAAGGCGTTTTGCCAATAAGGTTTTATCTTAGACTAAGACTCAAAAGTTGTTTTTTCTGGAAATACACCGCCTTCTCTTACTAAACAAACAGCTAATCTTTGTGCAGCTCGATCGAAATAAAATGTTGATGGGAGATCTTTATCAGGAATTTCTTCTAACTCTGAAAACTTCCTAGTTATTTTATTTAATTTCATTTTGCCCATAGTATTTTCGATAGGCCCGAATTTGTAAACCACACTTTCATCATCTTCATATTCTTTTAGTAATAAAATGTATAAAGCCAATGTTTTTTCCTCATTTTAATAAAATCTAATTCACTGCACTTTTCTTTTATTCATTCTATTCTTTCATCAGCTTCCTCTGTTGTTAAAATACCTCGTTTATTTTTGTACTTAATATTTTCTTTTGCCCAAATTAAAATGATCTTGGTATATTCCACTGTCTCTATTGTGCATATACTATCTTCTCCTTCGTCTGCGAAAATATCTTCAACCATAGTTTTATGTTTATCAGAACTAATTAAATTTAAATTCCCACCACTTTCGAATATTGGTAATTCCCCAGACAATACTTTTATTAATTGTTCAATTTCTCCTTTATGCTGTCAAAATCACTAAATATATCAGATCCTAACGAATTACTAATAAGGTAACCATTTTTAAGTATTTTCTCTTCTTCGAAATCCAAAATGACTTCATCATAATCATCTTTATATTCAATTGCATATTTATATTTGAGCATATACTATCTCCGTTATTTCTTATTCACCGGTAGATAGTGTGAGTTAATACAAGCAATATAATGAGTATTCCCCAACTATTTTCCTCTCAGTTCCAAAAAATTCTTTCAGTAGTTCTTTTACTGTATATTTCGAATCAGAAGTATAATAAAATGCATCCGATACATTTCTAAAAAAATTGTGCATATGTTCAGGTTTATTAAAAATAGAAAAAATGTTTTCAATATCGCTAAACATAATATCATCAGATGAATTGTTATATATATCCTTCAAAAAAATGTATGTAAATTGCTCTATGCCAAGTTGATCTATCCCTCAATCTGGTAGATATAGGTGGTATGTTTCCAACCTAAAAGAACCTTGAAAGGGTTTAACCAATTTCAAGGTCCCAATTTAAAATTTTTTAATTATCGCTTTTCCACACTTCTTGACCATCAGTTAATAAAACTGTACTTGGCGGATCATCATAGATAGAGATTTCTACCAATGAACTTTTTTCTTGTCTCAACCAATTATATACGTTGCCTTCATTCTGAATCGGTTTGGATAATATTTTATTTACTTTAAATGCGGCTGCATTATATTCTGTATAATTATTATCATCTTCATCCAATCCATTGTCTGTTTCAAAAACAGTATCTAGTTCTCCAATAATCCTTAACCCACTTGCCCATTCTAATATCAAGTCATTATTTTCATATTTTATTAAAGTTTCAATTAAAGAATCATAACCCATTCGATTCCTCTTTTCCAAATGTACTTACTTGATTGATAAAAATAGAAAATCATTAGTTCTTCCTGCGTATTTAGAAAATTAATTTATATCGTCTACATCATTTAATTTTTTTATAAGTATTCTTTTCCTGAAAATACAAATACCAAAAGGGAACAAAAAGAAAAATACACCATATGAAAAACCAGCAATCACATATAACTCTATATCGTTAACTTGATTGACATTTGCTAACCAGATTGTCATGATAGTTAGAAATATTCCTGCTAGGGGGAAAACAATCTGGATGATTAATAGTGATTGATTTATTTTTCTTAATAAAAGTTTCTCATTTATCTTCTTCACTCTCTATAATCACCTTTAAAAAAAGTCTGATTTCTTCGACTATGGTCAATATATAAAAACCTTGATAAGCAATGCCAATCAAGGTTTTATTATTTATCAAGACCAGAGGCTGTTTTCTTTATATACACCGCATTCTCTTACTAAACAAACTGTTAATCTTTTTGCAGTTCGATCAGAATAAAATGTTGACGAGAGATCTTTATCAGGATTTTCTTCTAGCTCAGAACATTCTAGTTATTTAATTTAGTTTTTCCCATAATATTTTCGTAGACTGATTTGTATGCTACTGTTTCATCATCTTTATATTCTAATAATAAAACATATGTAGCCAATGTTTTTCCCATTTTAAAACCAGCTTTCACTATGCAGATCCAATTGACTGCACTTTTCTTTTACCCATCCTCTTTTTTTGATAATATAGGTAACAAATTTAAAGCCAAGTATCTCAATTTTGTAGATATTTGTGTTCTTTGTTCAAGAATTCATTAAACAAGTTAATTAACCTAGCTATATTCTCTTCTTTTGAGTATTTTGATTGAAGGTTATCTTTAGAAGGTAAATAATTAATAAAACTATCCATATCTTCTGGATAATTAAAATCTGCATATACTTCTGCAATCTGATTTAATAACTCCTCAGAATCTTTTTGATGCTTTTTTTTCAAAAAAACAAGCATACCAAATCTCCATTTTCTTTTTTCAACTTGCAGAGCATCGGCATCTAGATTCAAGCCATCAATATTTGACTCTTTTAATATACTTAAGAGTAAACTCTCGTAATCAAAATCTTGATCTCCCCAAGCTAGCTGAATAATATTTTGATCATTAGTTTCCGGATGCCTTGTTAAAAAATCTACCGCATAATTAGTGACATCACCATAATTTATTAGATCAAGTTTTAGCCCAACATAAAGTGTTTTCCAATCATACTTTATTTTATATTGTTTTAAAACGTCTACATAGACACTCATTTACATCACCTTAACTTTATGGTCTTTGATTTGGAGAACCAGTTATTTGCCCATTAGGAATAAATCTTCTATGTGTAACTCCTTTAGTCGGATCAACAATCCATTCAAATACTCCATTTTGATCCTTAATAGTTGTTATTCTCTCATTAATTCTTAGGCCTTTATTATATACATCTTTATAATCGTAGTACTTCATTCCACCCTCAATTTGATATAATTTCCTTTTGACATTGTCACCACCAACTATCTCAAATTCTTTAGCCTGCGGAGTATAATTATCAATAATATCATTAAATCCATGTTGACCATCAGGTTTCTTTAAAGCACTCCCTGAGCGTGTATTATCAAGTACCGGATGAGAAATATTTTTAATCGTATTTTTAGAAACAACCTTATTAACACCCTTACTTTCCTTCTCCGCAACATGTTTAGCCACATCTGTAACAACACGCTTCCCGCCTCGGACCGCCATTTTTTTAACAGCACCCTGAGGACTTACCCACTCAATAAATTCGTACTGCGTTCCGGCAAGAAACGAATCAAGTGGCTTAGCTCCGCCTACTTTATCTTCTGGAATGTAAGAAACCTCTTCTAGCCGCTTTTTCCCTCCAGCGTAGAATTCTCTCACAATTTGGCCGTTTTCATATACAAAATATTTGCCGCCGACGTAGTCGATGCTTGCGGTATCGCGAGTTAGTTCGTCAATCACTTCTATCGTATCTATCTTTTTTAATCCTTTATGATTATATAGTTTATCATTTATCACCCGTATGTCTCCATAGACTTTCGGGTGGGCTGCTGCTTCTTTCTGCAGTACCGTCAAGTTACTGTCATCACCATAAATCTCACGCTCGACCTTTTGTTGTTTGTCATCCATCATCACAGAATCAACGTTTGATTGCTTATGTTTCTCCAGTTTCTTCAGCATCATCTCCATCGGTGAATCATCCGGCTGTTTCATTTGCGGATTGATGGCGCCAAATGTTTGGTTGATCTTTTCTTCTTCCTGTGATTTCAAGATGGAACCGCTTTTGTACCCTGTGATTTCAATTTTAGGACCGGTGTACATGGTTTCTAGCTGATTGATATATTTTTTCATCGTTTGAAAATCTGATTTTGCCGTTTCTAATGCGTTGGTTTGCTGGCCGTCAAATTGAAAGAGCTTATGCAGGGTGTCTGTAATCAGCCGCTCAGCCTGCTCTGTTTCCAACCGAAAAAAGGAGTCATTGACTGTCGGCAGGTTGACGATGTGATCAATGGCCGACGTCTGACGATTGACTGCGTCTGTGAGCTGCTCTGTCACTTCTCGTGCATGCTTGATCCCATGTCTTGCATCGTGTGAGAGAAAAGCCTCTGCAATCATGCCGTGGGAGTCAGATTCTACAGAGGAAATCCCATGCTGCGTTTGTTTCAGCACTTTTTTGTATTCATCGATAAACATGCCAAAGAAAAGGAGAAAAGGCTTGTGGCACTCTTCGTAAAAGATCCGGATGGCATCTCCGCCTTTTCCTTTTAACGCATCCTTCATGCCTGCCAGGTGCTCAACGCTTTTTTCCAGCTTCTCCAGCTGCTGTTTTTGCTTGTCCAGTTTCTCAATGGTATGCTGAATGCCCTCGTGAAGAGCGTGGACATCTAATGTTTTCAATCCCTTGTCCTCCCGCGCTTTATTTCATGGAAGATGATATGTTTTCGTCCGTTTCCTTCATGGCGTTTACCGCACTTTCCGTTTGTGCGATATGCTTGGCCAGAACGGACGCATATGCTTCAGTGAGCTCTTTGATGTCCTCATTTAATTGCTCGATGGACTTTACAACATTCAAATGGTTTCGTCCTGAGATATGGCCGGGCAAGGAGGACTTGAGTTCAGCTGAGTTCTTAAGCTGAGAAAGTCCCTGTTTGACGGTTCCATAGACCATTTTGATTTCCTGTGCCATTTGCGCTCACCTCACTTTTTATGTTTTTCCTTCTCTATTTCATGCTCTATTCTCATGATTTGGCGTCTCATGGAATAGACGTCACCCTCTAGAGAGTGAATTTTTTCATCTATACTTTCGATGATTCCGTTGACTTGTTCGCTTTTGATTTGACGATATGCTTTGTTCATTCCTTCACGAATATCTTCAAACCGCTCAGCATGTGTTCCTCTCCATGCATTCCCGTTAAGATGAGGCCGATGAATGAGATGCTGGGCCTCGGAAAATTCGTGTTTGATTTGCCTGATTTCGTGCAGCACTCGTTTTAACTGATGGATCTGTTCCTGTTTTTCATGTAAGTCGGCTTTGACCGAATGTAACAACATTTCACTATGCATGCCGCAACACCTCATGTTTCTATCAAACTGTGTTAATCTTTGACAATACAGACTATTTTCATATTACATGATGGATCATATTGGATAAACAGGTAAAAAGGTTTGTGTTAAACAGAAATGCAGAGGGACTAAATCGCTATAAACCTATCAACTCTCTATAAAAAGTAGTGACATTCAACATAACAGGACTATAAGAATAGGTCTTATTTCCCCTAATCTTTTCTCTCTCGCATTCTGTCCTTCCTCATTTCTTATCGTCAATATAGGTGATAACACATTTATAATCTGGAAACGTCATCTTATGCAAAAGGAAAAAGCGCCTTTCCATAGAAGGCGCCTTCTCCATCTTATTTAGATCCCCATACAGCCTCACCGCTGCCATTCAATATACTAAACGTCATCACGTTCTTCTCTCTCACCGAATCCCACTGGCGTAAAAATACGCCATGATACATCTTGCCTGCTAACGTAAGTTCAGCTGTATTCTTTCCGGTTTTCTTCCACGTTCCGGTCATTTCCCCGGAAATGGTGTGGTCTTTGTTGAGCTGAATGTTGATGGTTTTTTTGATGTCTGCTGAGATGTCTTTACCGTGCTGAATGAGCTTGTAGGTTCCTGTGATGTCTTTTTGTTTTGCTTTTTCCAGTATTTCTCCTGCGTAACGATATGGCGCCACTACCGGCCAGCCGGCTTTATTCATGAACATTTGATGGACTCTGACTTCATGTTCTTCACCCTTGTCCGGGAAGCGGGTGTGGAAGATTAAATAGGAGCGGCCGGTTTTTTCGTCATAGTATGCGGAGTTGTGGCCTGGTGAGACGTAGCCGGTTCCTTTTTCATTTTCTGATTCAAATGAATAGCTGCCCATGAGTTTGACGCCGTATGGTTCGATGGAGCGGTCGTCGAAGAATGTGCCTTCTTTGCCGCGGACGTCAATCATTGAGTTGCCCTCTGCATCATAATACGGGCCATCCGGATTCTTGGAGCGGGCGACACGGATGTTATAGCCGCCTGTTGCGTCAAGACCGCCATATGATAGGTATAAGTAGTAATACTGGGTGTCTGGATTGTAGAGCACATATGGGCCTTCGATTCTGCTGTGGTTGCCGCCGAGCAGTTTTTTGCCGTAGCCCTGTCCAGGGAGCGGGAAGCCCGTTTTCGGATTCATTTCAAGAATGAAAATGCCGCCTGAGTATGATCCGTACACCATCCACAGCTTGCCGTTTTTATCAAAAAAGGTGTGTGGGTCTACGACGTTCGGGTGTTTGGTTGCGTCATACGGTGTTCCGTCACTGCTTGTGCCTTCCATGCCTGATTTCAAAAAGATGCCCTTGTTTTTATAGGGCCCTTCGATGTTATCAGCGACGGCCACTCCCATGGCGGATCTTGGTGAGTCACCGCGGCAGGCGTTGTAGTACATATAGTATTTGCCGTCCGCTAGCTGTGCGACATCAGCCGCCCACAGGGTATTGGATTGCGCCCATTCGAAGGTATCTTTTAATTCTTCATAGACATTGGGAATAAGAGGGTTGTTGTTGCTGACGCTGGTGGTCAGCTGCTGCCATTGCATGAGGTCATTCGTTTTTGCTGAAGCGAGATGAGATCCAAAAACATAAAAGGTGCCGTTTGACTCAATGATGGAAGGATCATGGACACTGACTTCTTTAAAGACGGGTTTTTCTGCCTTTTGCGCATAGACGGAGTTTGGCAGGGTGAAGGCCATGATAAGGGCTGCAAGAAAACATACACGGAACAATCGGTTGAACATCTAAACAATTCGCCTCACTTTTTTATCATTTTTTAAGCGCTTACATCTTTCTATGAAGAAACACCGGCCCGCTATGAAGGCCGGATGTTTTCATATTCAAACGGGTAGGTAATGCCCCACTGTTCTCTGACATTGTCCATGATGCTCATGACATTCCAGGGAGAGACTGATGGTCTGGCTGCCTGTTTGGTGCAGGATTGCATTTTGCATATCCTCTACTTCATAGTTCAACCCTTTTGCGGTTTCTCCTTCTTCAATCATCTCTGTTTTTCCATTGGCGTATGTAATGACTGCTTTGTCCGGCCTTGTAAAGTCGTCGACTGTGATAAAGGGCCGTTTTCTTCAGCGACCACGCCCCTTTTTGGCATTTTTGCGCGCATGGTCAGCGATATGACAGCCATTTCGTTGTCAGTGTTTTTTAAGATGACGCCCGACTGCTCGTCTACAGTCGGCTTGGCAGGGCTGAGGATCTCATTCGGCTGGCTCGTGAGAAAATACCTTGCGAACGAGAGCGCATAGGCTCCTGTGTCCAAGAGTGCGCCGCCATCCACACACCTATCTGGCTATGGTGTGCAATGTGCTGAGATTTCTGCATCACGATATCACAATACCAATCTAACTTGTTAAAGACTGTAAAAAACCTTTTGACTTCTATTGCTGAAACACTTAATATAATACTCAGTTAATAGTTATCAGAATTTTTAGGAATTGAGTGATTCATATGACACTGCACAAAGAGCGCCGGATCGGCCGGCTGTCTGTTCTTCTGCTGCTTCATGAAGCTGAAGAACGTACACAGGTCGAGGAGCTGGAGCGAGATGGATGGAAAGTCTGTCTTGGCAAGGTAGGATCAATGGACGCGCATAAAGTAGTAGCTGCAATTGAAACCGCTTCCAAAAAGAGCGGTGTCATTCAATCTGAGGGCTATCGCGAGTCACATGCGCTTTATCATGCGACGATGGAGGCTTTGCATGGCGTGACCAGAGGTGAAATGCTGCTAGGATCGCTGCTTCGGACGGTGGGATTGAGGTTTGCCGTTTTGAGGGGAAATCCTTATGAAAGTGAAGCGGAAGGCGATTGGATCGCTGTCTCGCTTTACGGAACAATAGGAGCGCCGATTAAGGGACTTGAGCATGAAACATTCGGCGTTGGAATTAATCACATATGAAACAGCCCATAGATCTTAGACGATAGGGGGCTATGCGTGAAATCAAATTTTCACAGCATAGCCCCTTTTTGTATGGGCGCTTTACCAAAGTAAAGAAAAAGGAGTTGGGCTTATGGTGACTTTAGACGGTTCTTCATTGACAACAGTGGACGTTGCTCGTGTGCTGTTTGATTTTGAAGAGGCAGCGGCTTCCGAGGAAAGTATGGAACGCGTGAAGAAAAGCAGAGCGGCAGTGGAACGGATTGTACACGAGGAAAAGACAATTTACGGCATCACAACCGGATTTGGCAAATTCAGTGATGTCTTGATTCAAAAAGAAGACTCGGCGGCGCTGCAGCTGAATTTAATCCTTTCACATGCCTGCGGTGTCGGCGACCCTTTTCCTGAGTGTGTTTCTCGGGCCATGCTGCTTTTGCGCGCCAATGCGCTGTTAAAAGGCTTTTCCGGTGTACGCGCTGAGCTAATCGAACAATTGCTTGCCTTTTTAAATAAACGCGTCCATCCTGTCATCCCCCAGCAGGGATCACTTGGCGCAAGCGGGGATCTGGCGCCGCTCTCCCACCTGGCGCTTGCGCTGATCGGGCAAGGAGAAGTCTTTTTTGAGGGAGAAAGGATGCCGGCAATGAAAGGCTTGAAAAAAGCTGGCATTCAACCGGTATCACTGACATCCAAGGAAGGGCTTGCCTTGATTAACGGGACTCAGGCCATGACTGCTATGGGTGTGGTCGCATACATTGAAGCGGAAAAACTAGCCTATCAAACAGAGCGCATTGCCAGCTTAACGATTGAAGGGCTCCGCGGAATTATCGATGCGTTTGACGAGGATATTCACTCCGCCCGCGGCTATCAGGAGCAGATCGATGTCGCAGAGCGAATCCGTTTTTATCTATCTGACAGCAGCTTGACGACCTCTCAGGGAGAACTGCGGGTTCAGGATGCGTATTCATTGCGCTGTATTCCGCAAGTGCACGGTGCGACCTGGCAGACGTTAGGCTATGTGAAAGAAAAATTAGAGATTGAGATGAATGCAGCTACGGACAACCCTCTTATTTTCAATGACGGGGACAAAGTCATTTCTGGCGGAAACTTTCACGGACAGCCGATCGCCTTTGCCATGGATTTTCTAAAAATCGCAGTATCAGAGCTTGCGAATATCGCAGAACGCAGGATAGAGCGCCTTGTAAACCCGCAGCTGAATGACCTGCCGCCATTCCTAAGCCCTCATCCCGGTCTGCAATCCGGTGCAATGATCATGCAGTATGCCGCGGCCTCACTTGTTTCTGAAAATAAAACCCTGGCCCATCCCGCAAGTGTGGACTCTATTCCGTCATCCGCCAACCAAGAAGACCACGTCAGCATGGGAACCATCGCCGCGCGGCATGCTTATCAGGTGATCGCAAATACAAGAAGAGTGATTGCGATTGAAGCAATTTGCGCATTGCAGGCTGTTGAATACAGAGGCATAGAACATGCAGCCTCCTACACCAAACAGCTTTTTCAAGAAATGAGAAAAGTCGTGCCGTCCATTCAGCAGGACCGTGTTTTTTCCTATGACATTGAACGCTTGACTGACTGGCTGAAGAAGGAATCTTTATTACCTAATTATCAGAAAGAAGAACTAAGGGGGATGAACATATGACTGATGTAAAAAAATCAATCCGTGCCAATAGAGGAACAGAACTTGAATGCTTAGGGTGGGAGCAAGAGGCGGTGCTTCGGATGCTTCGAAACAACCTTGATCCGGAAGTCGCCGAGAAGCCGGAGGACCTGATTGTATATGGCGGAATTGGCAAAGCCGCACGGGATTGGGACGCTTTTCACGCCATTGAGCAATCCTTAAAAACACTAAAACATGATGAGACATTGCTCGTGCAATCCGGAAAGCCCGTTGGCATGTTCCGTACACACCCGCAGGCGCCGCGCGTGCTTTTAGCAAACTCTGTGCTTGTTCCGAAGTGGGCGAACTGGGAGCATTTCCACGAGCTTGAGAAAAAAGGGTTAATGATGTACGGGCAAATGACAGCAGGCAGCTGGATTTACATTGGCTCACAAGGCATTTTGCAAGGAACCTATGAAACCTTCGCTGAGCTCGCGAGACAGCATTTCGGAGGAAGCTTAAAAGGGACATTGACGCTGACAGCCGGTCTCGGCGGAATGGGAGGCGCCCAGCCGCTATCTGTCACGATGAATGACGGAGTTGTGATTGCCGTCGAGGTTGATGAGAAACGAATTGACAAACGAATTGAAACAAAATACTGTGACCGGAAAACAGCGTCGATTGAGGAAGCCTTAGCGTGGGCTGAAGAGGCAAAGCTAGCAGGAAAACCTCTCTCCATCGCTCTTCTCGGAAACGCGGCAGAGGTTCACCATACTCTTCTGAACCGCGGCGTCACCATTGATATCGTCACCGATCAGACGTCTGCCCATGACCCATTAATCGGTTATGTTCCTGAGGGCTATTCACTTGATGAAGCTGATCGTTTGCGCCAAGACAATCCAGACCTTTACGTGCGCCTTGCGAAACAAAGCATGAAAAAACATGTGGAAGCCATGCTGGCCTTTCAACAAAAGGGCTCAGTTGTATTTGACTACGGTAACAATATTCGGCAAGTTGCTAAGGATGAAGGGCTGGAGAATGCCTTCGATTTTCCGGGGTTTGTCCCTGCTTATATCCGCCCCTTATTCTGTGAAGGAAAAGGGCCATTCCGCTGGGCGGCGCTTTCCGGTGATCCGGCAGATATTTACCGTACGGATGCGTTATTAAAAGAACTGTTCCCGGCAAATAAAGCCCTTCACCGCTGGATCGATATGGCTCAGGAAAAAGTCGCTTTCCAAGGCTTGCCGTCCCGTATTTGCTGGCTTGGATACGGAGAAAGAAAAAAGATGGGACTTGCCATTAACGAATTGGTTCGAAACGGGGAGCTAAAAGCGCCTGTCGTCATTGGGAGAGATCATCTGGACTGCGGGTCTGTCGCCTCTCCAAATCGGGAGACAGAAGCGATGATGGACGGAAGTGACGCTGTCGGCGATTGGGCTGTGCTAAATGCGCTTGTCAACACAGCGGCGGGTGCGAGCTGGGTTTCCTTCCACCATGGCGGCGGCGTTGGAATGGGCTATTCTCTGCATGCCGGTATGGTTGCGGTTGCCGATGGAAGCAAGCTGGCTGACGAACGGCTTGCCCGAGTCTTAACGAGCGATCCGGGATTGGGCATTATCCGTCATGCGGATGCGGGTTATGAACGTGCTGTTGAAGTAGCGAAAAAACAAGACATTATCGTGCCGATGCAAAAATAAGGGAGTGATGACATGCCGAAACAAATTGATACAATACTCATCAACATTGGTCAGCTTTTGATGATGGAAAGCAGCGGCCCCCGCGCGGGCAAAAGCATGCAGGATCTTCATGTGATCGAAGACGCTGTTGTCGGAATCCACGAACAGAAGATTGTGTTCGCCGGAAAAAAAGGGGCTGAAGCCGATTACGAGGCAGACGAAATCATTGACTGTTCGGGACGGCTTGTAACGCCGGGCCTCGTCGATCCGCATACCCATCTTGTATTTGGCGGATCTCGGGAAAAGGAGATGAATCTAAAGCTTCAGGGCATTTCCTATTTAGAAATTCTGGCGCAGGGCGGCGGGATTTTGTCCACTGTCAAAGACACCCGGGCTGCCTCGGAGGAAGAGCTGCTGCAAAAAGGCCATTTACATCTGAAAAGAATGCTGTCATATGGCACGACCACGGCTGAAGTGAAGAGCGGCTACGGCTTAGATAAAGATACAGAGCTGAAACAATTGCGTGTCGCGAAACAACTGCATGAGAGCCAGCCCATTGACCTTGTCTCCACTTTCATGGGCGCTCATGCCATTCCGCCTGAAGATAAGGAGCGCCCCGATGAGTTTTTAGATCGCATGCTGGACCTCTTGCCGGAAATAAAAGCGGAAGAGCTCGCAGCCTTTGCAGATATTTTTACAGAAACAGGCGTTTTTACAGTCAGCCAATCCCGACGTTACTTAAAAAAAGCGGCTGAGGCGGGATTCGGATTAAAAATCCACGCTGATGAAATTGATCCTCTTGGAGGAGCTGAATTAGCGGCTGAGCTAAGAGCTGTCTCAGCCGATCACTTGGTGGGCGCCTCAAATGAAGGCATACAGCAAATGGCTGAATCAGGAACCATTGCTGTCCTCTTGCCGGGCACGACGTTTTATCTTGGCAAACACACATATGCCAGGGCAAGAGACATGATTGATGCGGGGGTACGTGTCAGCTTGGCAACGGACTTTAATCCGGGCAGCTCCCCAACTGAAAATATTCAGCTGATCATGTCGATTGCCGCGCTTCACCTGAAAATGACCGCAGAAGAAATATGGCATGCCGTCACAGTCAATGCCGCATATGCCATAGGAAAAGGTGATGAAGCAGGGCAGCTCAAAGCTGGACGCTCTGCAGATCTTGTCATTTGGCAAGCCTCGAATTACATGTATATTCCGTATCACTACGGCGTCAATCATGTACATCAAGTCATGAAAAACGGAACAATTGTAGTCAACAGGGAGGGAGGCATTCATGGATAAATACCCTTTTCTCAGAGAGGCAGGTACTTCGTTTAAAGACCGAGATGTCACAAAAATGAGCGATCTGATAGAAAAATGGAACGGCCAAAGCATTAAGGGGCCGGGACTGATAGGTGTCCCCCTATCAAAATCGTCCATCAGTCATTCCGGCGCTTCCTTTGCCCCCGGAACAATACGCCAGGCTCTAAAACATTCATCGGCTTATTCTGCTGAGCTTGGGGAACATGTCGTATCAGATTTTCTTTATGATCTGGGGGATGTCGATATTCATGTGACTGATATCGTGAAATCACATGATCAAATCTTCCAAACCATGCATGCTCTGCTTTCTGATTATCCAGATTGGGTGCCGCTCATACTCGGGGGAGATAACTCCATCAGCTACTCCACCATAAAAGCGATTGCGCAAACGAAAGGAACGACAGCCGTTATTCAATTTGATGCCCATCATGATGTGCGGAACACTGAGGACGGGGGGCCGACAAACGGCACCCCCTTCCGCCGCCTTTTGGATGAAGAGATCATAGAAGGTCAGCATTTGATTCAACTCGGTATCAGAGAATTCAGCAACAGCTTGGCTTATGAAACATACGCGAAAAATCATAACGTGGACATCCACACGATGGGAATGATTCGTGAGAAAGGCCTGATCCCGACCATTAAAGAAATCCTGCCTGCCGTTCAAACAGGAACAGACTTCATTTTTATATCTGTTGATATGGATGTCTTAGACCAGTCTCATGCACCCGGCTGTCCAGCGATTGGCCCGGGCGGCCTCTATACAGACGAATTACTCGAAGCAATCAAGTACATCGCACAAGAGCCCAATGTCGCAGGGATCGAAATCGTTGAAGTTGATCCCACCCTCGATTTTCGGGATATGACAAGCAGAGCCGCAGCTCACGTTCTGTTACACGCATTAAAAGGGATGAAACGCTCCCGATTCAAGTGATCTTCCGGCAGGTTGTATGTTGATTACAAGAAATTCATCTGCCTGATAAACGGCAGCTAAAAGGAGGACGAGACGGTGGGTCTTCAGGAGAAAAGCGGCCATCAGCTGAAACGGACAATGAAAAGCAGGCACTTATTTATGATCTCATTGGGAGGCGTCATAGGAACAGGACTTTTCCTCAGTACGGGCTATACGCTAAGCCAAGCCGGGCCCGGCGGTACGATACTCGCTTATTTAATCGGCGGATTGATGATGTACCTCGTCATGCAATGTCTCGGTGAATTGTCAGTCGCCATGCCGGTGACCGGTTCCTTTCAAAAATACGCTACAACATTCATCGGGCCATCTACCGGTTTTATGGTCGGCATCATGTACTGGGTGAATTGGGTGGTGACGGTAGGTTCTGAGTTTACCGCATCCGGTATTCTCATGCAGCGCTGGTTTCCTGACAGCAGCGTATGGATGTGGAGCGCGATTTTTGCAGCTCTCCTTTTCGTATGCAACGCATTTTCAGTCAAATTATTTGCGGAAACCGAATTTTGGTTTTCGAGCGTGAAGATTGTCACCATCATTTTATTTATCATCTTAGGAGGCGCCGCCATGTTTGGCTTGATCTCTTTAAACGGGACGGCTGATGCCCCTATGTTTTCAAATTTCACCGGTCATGGAGGATTGTTTCCGAACGGCTTTCTCGCTGTATTTATCGCCATGATATCTGTGAGTTTTGCCTTTTCCGGAACAGAATTAATCGGCGTCACAGCAGGAGAATCCGCAAATCCTCAAAAGGATATTCCGCGCTCCATCCGTAATGTCGCATGGAGGACAGTCATTTTTTTCATTGGTGCCATCTTCGTATTATCCGGACTGATTTCATGGAAAGAAGCAGGAGTAATTGAAAGTCCCTTTGTAGCAGTGTTTGCAGAGATCGGAATCCCTTACGCCGCAGATATTATGAATTTTGTTATATTAACAGCCTTGCTGTCCGTGGCCAATTCAGGACTGTATGCCTCAACCCGTATGCTGTGGTCGTTAGCAAATGAAAACATGATCAGCTTTCGTTTTAAAAAAGTCACATCTAAAGGCATTCCACTCAATGCCTTAATCATCAGTATGGCTGTATCTTGTTTATCTCTCGTATCCAGTATTGTGGCACCTGGAACTGTATATGTGGTGATGGTAGCGATTGCTGGATTTGCGGGGGTTGTGGTCTGGATGAGCATTGCGCTGTCTCAACTCTTGTTCCGAAAGAGATTTCTTAAAAAAGGGGGGAATGTAAAAGATCTGACATTTCGCACACCGCTTTATCCTCTTATGCCTATAGCCGCCCTTTTATTATGTTCAGCTTCTTGTATCGGTCTCGCTTTTGATCCCAATCAAAGAATCGCTCTCTTCTGCGGAATTCCTTGTATCATCCTATGCTATCTCATCTACTATTTCAGAAAAAATCTTACGAAAGCAAAAAAAATCGAACAAGAGGATTATCAGGTTGATCATATCCTGTAATCAAAACAGCACACCCCACTCAGGATGGGATGTGCTTTATTTTTATTCCGTAATTAATGTATGAATCAGCTTCGGCGCCTTCGCTTCCGCTGCGATGCGGATGTTGTCATAGACTTTCGCGATGACTTCATCGACGTTTTCGCGGTTGGCGTAAAGCGTCACGAGTGGTTCGCCTTTTTCTACCTTGTCGCCGACCTTTTTGCGGAGCATGATGCCGACGGCTAAATCAATTTCGTCTTCTTTTGTGGCGCGTCCGGCTCCTAACAGCATGGCAGCAACGCCGATTTCGTCCGCGACGATTTCGGAGACCACACCCGCTTCTTTTGCTGGCACATCAATGTGATAAGCCGCTTGCGGAAGCTTAGACGGATCGTCAACAATCGAGCTGTCACCGCCTTGGTTTTTTAAGAAATCTTTAAATTTCTCTAGCGCTTTGCCGTTTTTCATGACCTCTTCAAGCTTCGCTCTTGCTTCGTCTAATGTACCTGCTTTTTTCGCAAGCACGACCATTTGGCTGCCGAGTGTTAAGACTAGCTCGTGCAGGTCTTCAGGGCCTTCGCCTTTGAGCGTGTCTATCGCTTCTTTCACTTCAAGCGCATTTCCGATCGCAAAGCCGAGCGGCTGGGACATGTCGGAGATGACAGCCATCGTTTGGCGGCCGACTTTGTTGCCGATTCGTACCATTGCTTTCGCGAGTTCAGCCGCATCTTCCTCTGTTTTCATAAAGGCGCCCGCTCCCGTTTTCACGTCAAGCACGATCGCGTCCGCTCCGGCAGCGATTTTTTTGCTCATAATGGAGCTAGCGATAAGCGGGATGGAATTCACCGTACCCGTTACATCACGCAGGGCGTACAGTTTTTTATCCGCCGGCGTTAAGTTGCCGCTTTGGCCAATGACGGCAACCTTGTCGCGGTTCACAAGCTTAATAAATTCGTCCTTAGACAGTTCCACGTGAAACCCGTCGATCGCCTCTAATTTATCAATTGTTCCGCCCGTATGCCCGAGACCGCGGCCGGACATTTTGGCAACCGGCACATCAAGAGCCGCGACAAGCGGTGCGAGGACGAGTGTTGTCGTGTCGCCGACGCCGCCGGTTGAATGTTTATCCACTTTAATTCCCTCGATGGCAGAAAGATCAATCGTTTCACCGGAGTTCACCATAGCCATTGTTAAGTCCGCCCGTTCACGATCACTCATATCCTGAAAATAAATCGCCATGGCAAGCGCACTTGCCTGATAATCAGGAATGCTGCCGTCCGTATAGCCGTTCACGAAAAACTGGATTTCTTCTGTGGTGAGTTCTTTTCCGTTTTGTTTTTTGATGATAATATCTACCATTCTCATTTTAGTCACCGATCCTTTTCGATTATGTTCAGTAAATCAGGCCTACAACTGCCGCTGTTAAAAAGCTGACAAGCGTAGCACCGTATAATAATTTCAGACCGAAACGAGCAACAACGTTTCCTTGCTTTTCATTCAGACCCTTTACAGCACCGGCAATGATACCGATGGAAGAGAAGTTCGCGAACGATACGAGGAATACTGATACAATCGCTGTTGTGCGGCCGCTGAAGTGAAAACCGTTTTGCGAAAGAGACGTCATAGCGACAAACTCGTTCGATACCATTTTTGTTGCCATAATACTTCCGGCGTTAACAGCTTCATTCCATGGAATACCAACAAGAAAAGCGAATGGAGCAAACACATATCCAAGCAGGTCTTGGAAGGAAATACCGAGTACAGCGTTAAAGATACCATTGATCAAAGCAATAATCGCGACAAATCCAATCAGCATTGCTGCGACAACAACCGCTACTTTGAAACCATCTAAGATGTATTCTCCGAGCACTTCGAAGAAGGATTGTTTTTCTTCATTTTCTACACGGAGCATATCCTCATCTTTTGCGACCTCGTAAGGATTAATGATAGAGGCAATGATAAAACCGCCAAATAAGTTCAATACAAGAGCCGTTACGACGTATTCAGGCTTCAGCATCGTCATGTAAGCGCCGACGATTGACATGGATACGGTTGACATCGCAGAAGCGCAAAGTGTGTACAAACGCTGCTGTGACAGTAAACCGAGTTCTTTTTTCAAGGAGATAAAGACTTCTGATTGCCCTAAAATTGCAGATGCGACAGCATTATACGACTCAAGTCTTCCCATTCCGTTTACCTTGCTGAGGGCAAGGCCGATGTATTTAATAATAAACGGGAGGATCTTCCATTTTTGCAGAATTCCGATGAGTGCAGAAATAAATACAATCGGCAAGAGAACGTTCATAAAGAATGTCGATTGATCCGCATTCACCAAACCGCCAAATACAAAGTTAATTCCTTCTGCCGCATAGCCAAGCAGGTAGCTGAATCCTTGTGCAAATCCGCCTACGAGAAAATTCCCGATCCCCGTATTAAGGAGAATGTAACCGAGAATAAACTGCAAAATGAGCATGACAATAATTGGGCGGACCTTAATTCTTTTTTTGCCGCTGCTCGCGATCCACGCAAGGCCTAAAAACACGATTAAACCGATAATCCCGATCAAATACTTCATATGTGTTTCTCCTTTATTTGTATTCGCTTACATTATTATTTCCCCGGAAAGAAAAGCAGGGCACGGAAAGCAATTTGCCTTCCGTCTGCTTCTTAATAATTGTCTCCGCCGGCTCCGTTCTCTCCTTTTACAATGGAAACGCCTGCACTTGCGCCAATGCGGCTTGCACCTGCTTCGATCATCGTGTCTACATCTTCTTTCGTTCTGATACCCCCAGATGCTTTTACGCCAATATCAGGACCTACTGTTTTGCGCATTAAAGCGATATCTTCCTTCGTTGCGCCGCCTGTTGAAAAACCTGTTGAGGTTTTCACGAAATCCGCTCCCGCAGAAACTGCTAAACGGCATGCACGCTCTTTTTCTTCATCTGTCAGCAGGCATGTTTCAATAATAACTTTGACAAGCGCTTTTCCGGCTGCAGCTTCCACCACACCGCGTATATCCGCTTCCACTGCGTCATCTTCTTTATCTTTCAAAGCGGCGATGTTAATAACCATGTCCACTTCAGTGGCGCCTTTTGAAATCGCATCCTTCGTTTCGAACGCTTTTGTTTCTGTTGTGTTGGCGCCGAGCGGGAAGCCGATGACTGTACATACGTCAACTCCTGTTCCCTCAAGCTCTTTTGCAGCCAGCTGCACCCATGTCGGGTTTACACATACAGAAGCGAATTTGTATGTTTTCGCTTCTTCTATTAATTTCAGAATATCCGCTTTTTGTGTATGCGGTTTCAAAGCTGTATGATCAATTTTATTGGCTAATGTCATCCTTCGCACACTTCCTTTTTTGTTAAGATATTTTTTAGCATAACCGACTTTTGAACATATGTAAATTGGTAATTGAAATTTTGTTCAATGAAAGGTCTAAAGGTGTCACAAATCATTAACAAGTGCCCTTGCGGTATGCTGATCAATGATTAACACGTTGGCATACTTTCCTGTTAACGCACCGTGGATAGAAGGCACTTTTCGGCTTCCGCCGGCCACTAATATAGAGCGTTCCTTCAGCCTCAGATCTTCAAGCTCGACGCCTATGGTCCGGTCATTGATGGCGGTGCTGCAAATATTCCCTTCCCTGTCAAAAAACCGCGAACAGATATCTCCAACAGCCTGATGTTTTAGCAATGCTTTCTCTTCTTCGTTAAAATAGCCGAGCCGGAATAACAGCGCCTCGTCCCGGACGGTACCAACAGTAAAGAGTGCGATATTGGCCTGCTTGCCCATCTCGATAATCCGTGAGATATGGCGATCCTTCTCTACCATTCGCTTTACATCGGCGTTATCAAAAACGACAGGAAGCGGGAGATAGCGCGGCATCGTTTGAAAAGCCTCTGCAAACAGCTGAATCGTTTCAGCCGAATAGGTGTTTACCCGGGAATGGCTGATGCCGCCTTTCAGCTGGACGACCTCTACACCCTTTATTTGCTTTGGCTGCATGTTTTGCGCGATCTGATACATGGTGGTTCCCCAGCTGACGCCGACGATGTCGCCGTCTTTTACCGTTTCATGCATATATTCTGCACCGTAACGGCTCAAGTCATGTGTGATTGCTGCATAGTCCGGTGTCGGAGAAAACACAACGTGTGCTTCGAGAAGACCGTATTTCTCTTCCAGCATCGAACCCAGCGCATCTAAATCTTCAAAAGGGTCCATCACGCGAATTTGGACAAATCCTTTTTCTTTTGCGTATTGCAGCAATCGGGAAACGGTCGGCCTTGAAATGCTGAGCTGCTCTGCGATTTGCTGCTGACTGTAGTCAGACTGATAATAAAGCCTTGCCGCTTCTATGCTTAATTGTTGTTTTTCCCGATCCATTCCGCACCTCCCTTGGATCAGTTCGTGGTGAACCTGCTTTCGATTTGCTTTTATTATACAGGCTGGCGGCAGCTTTCATCCACCTGATTTATGAGAAACTGAAAAACGCTCTGGCACAGATCTGCCCAGAGCTTATTTTTCCCACTTCATATATTGATAAATGCCTTTCATGATGGCGTATATTCCATATAACACAAGCCCGCACGCCAAGAAGATCAGAATCAGTCTGCCATGCGGCTGCTGCGCGAGTTCAGCGAGCGCCCCGTCAAAGCCTCTTGTGTCGTCCGGATCAGAAGTGAGAGCGGTTTTTATGAGAAAGAAGCCGATGGCTGAGAAAATAATAGCACGGGCGATGTTGCCTGCGCGTCCTGTGTTTTTTGCAATACATATCATTTCTTTGCTCATTTTTGCCGTATCGAATTCTTTCATAAAAGAAGCACGGATACCTTTTATGAATTGAACCACTGCAAATAGGAAAAAGCCCGCTCCTGTGAGTCCCGTCAGCCACTGTCCAAACGGCTGCGCCAATATATAAGCAGACCACGTCTGTTCTGAAGTGCTGCCGCTCCCATGATCAAAGACAAACCGAAGGGCATTCCACGCAATTGATGCGTATACGGCGGCACTGAACAAATTTCCCGTTCTTCGTGACAGGCCCCTTCTTCCTGTGCCGTGGCCCTCTGTATCCTTAACCGCACTCAGCACCATCCATATGACATACCCGATGAGTCCGACTCCGATGAAGAAAAGCAAAATCGACCCAAACGGCATGCGTGATAAGGTTTGAAGTGCTCCGCTTGAATCCTTTGCCCCGCTGCCAGAACCGGCAGCCGTCATCAATGCCAGAATGCCGAGCAAGATAAAAACACCGCCGAATGTAAAATAACCAAGCCTTCCGAACCGCTTTATCCAAGGCTTGGATTCCTGTTTTATTTTTGAGATGCACTGGTCCTTCGCATCCATGTGCCCAACCCTCTTTCCGAATCGTTACTGTATCATTTCCCTAATAAGGAGAGTTGAAACAGCCTTCCTCAGTTTTGTTTAAGAGAGTCATGTCTTTGCTGCTCGGCCGAATAGGCGGGCGTGGCCCACGCAGCTGCCGCGACAGCTGTGATACCGCCAGCTAATTTCCCGATGATCATGGCTGCTGCCATTTCTTTTTTCATTCCCGCCACAAAGCCGAGGTGGCTGCCGAGCACAAAGGCGGCGCTGACCGCAAACGCGACATTGATAACCTTTCCTCTCGGCGTCATGTCTTTTAAGGTGGCGAGCATTGGGATATGGTGTGCCAAAGAAGCAACCATTCCTGCTGTCGCTGCCTGATCTAGGTGTAATACCCTGCCCAAAGTATAGAGCTGTTTGCCAAAAGCTTTTGTGATAAAAGCTGTCAGCGGAAAAGCGCCCGCTAATACAACCGCGATGGTGCCTACGGTTTGTATGCCTGTTTCAATCTTTTCGAGGCCTGGTATCAGTAAAATGCCTGTCATCGTTTCAATCGAGACAGCAACAAGCCCAATGATCGCAACAATACTGACAGCCTTCCCAAAAACGTGAAATACGCGGATTGTCTTGTCGGTGTAGCGCCATAATCCAAAAGCGATAACCGCAGAAAAAAGAATGGGAATCAGAATGTTTTTCAGGATCAATCCCATCTCAAAACCCGCAGCTACTCCGCCTACGAAGCATCCGATCGGCACAGTGCACAGTCCAATTAAAATACCTTTTGCAAAATAGGGGTGATCCTGTTTTTCAATCATGCCAAGAGCGACAGGAATGGTGAACACGATTGTCGGCCCCATCATCGTCCCCAGAAATACCCATGAAAACACGCCCGCGTCCGGATCTTTCGCCATTTCTGCTGCCAGCGCATAGCCTCCCATATCAATGGCCAGAATGGTGTTGGCAAAGGAGGATGGATCTGCGCCAATGGCGGCATAGACCGGGGACACGACGGGAATCAGTATTCCCGCAAGCACTGGCGCCAGCGACACAATCCCGACCATTGACAGCGCAAGCGGCCCCATGGCCTTAAAGCCTTCCGCAAACCGCTCGCCAAGCCCCCACCTGTTTCCCAAGCAATAATCGGCTGCTCCCAATAATAAAAAGATGGCCAGAATACATACAACCGCATCATTTACCGTCATGGCCTTTCTCCTTTTTCAAACGTAAGATTTGGCTTTATCATATCATCTGAAGGAGGGGATGGGAGGCGGATTCTAATCTAAATGCGATAAAAATTCTTTCATGTCAGCGCGCTCAATGGCTCCTATGATATGCGCTGCTTTTTGCACATCACTTGGCAGCGCTGATTTCAATTTTTCTTTTACGTCTTCTTTAGACAGACCGTTTCCGGGGGCTCCCTTTGGGCAGTCCACACGCGCTTCACATATGCGGCCATCTGATAAAAATGCACGAACAATGGTGAAACGGCCTTTTGGAACCGCTTGAGAGGCTGGCTGAATGCGATTGTCATACACACGCTGAATATGACGCATTGCGGCATGCATGTGATTTGGTATCGGGTCGCTGTTGAAATGTTCAGCAATCAGCTTCTGTCCGTGCAGGGCAAGGGCAATGACATATTCAACGCTAAAGCGGCCTTCCTCTCCTGTTTTTGGTGATCTTGCCGTTAATGCAGCATCTCCGCCAGGCGGAAAGACGACTTCAATCCGTTCTGTATTGTCAGCAGAAATGGCTTCCTGAGAGATAAGCTGGCGAATGGCATCTGCCGCGTGGTGTGCCGCGGAGCAGAATGGATAGATTTTAAACCATAGACCTGGCTTCACGATTCTCCATGGTTCGCCCCAATGGCTTAACAGCGTGGTTTGGGCCTTTTCTACATCACCGTATAGGCCGAAGAAACCTTTTTCTCCATCCAATGCCGTACGAGTGCCTCCAACATCAGATTGGGCCAGCTTAACAGCAAGCAAGCCTGATTGAGCTGCCAGCCCTGCGTGCAGCGGTTTCATTTCTGTACCGAATTGCACCCGCATTCCGGCAGACTGCGTTGCGGCAAAACCGATTGCTTTTTCCAGTTCTTCTTGATTGAGTTCCTCCGCGTACCCGACAGCACAGGCGGCAGCTATGGCTCCGAGCGTTCCCGTATTGTGCCAGCCTTTTTCATAGTGCAGGCTGCCAATCGACTCTCCAAGCCTTGCCATCACTTCCACACCGACAATATAAGCGCCAAGAAGCCGCTCGTCACTTTCGCGAGCGGCAGCTGAAGCAATGAGTGCCGGCAAAATCACTGCACTTGGATGTCCCCTTACATCGGAATGGACATCATCGAAATCAAGAGCATGGGCGATAAATCCATTGAGCAGCGCAGATTGTAATGGCGCTGCCTTTTTTCCTTGCCCGATAACAGGGACAAGGGGCGTGCCGCCTTCCTCTTCGATCAGGTGCAAAAGCTTTTGAATGCCTTTTTCTTCTCTTCCTGCGAATGATGCGGCTGTAAAATCAAGCAATCCCTTTTTGGCTTCACGCATCGCGTCAATGGCGTCCACAGGTTGTGATAATCTTACGGCCTCAGCAAGACCTGCTGTCAGTTCTGTTCGGATCATTTGATTGACTCCAATACAAGTACAGCCAGCTCAGCAAAGTAGCTGGATGCAACTTGCAGTGCGTCTTCATCCAATGTAAACGCCGGATGATGCCACTCTTCTGTGCCGTTTGTTCCCATCCAGACAAAGAGGCCAGGAATTTTTTCTTGATAAAGAGCGAAGTCTTCTCCGCCCGGGGATTGCTCCGCATGAACCGTATGATAGCCAAGCCGTGCCGCAGCTTTGGATGCCGCGTTTAAAAATGTGCCGTCATTCTGAACGGACGGCAAATAAGGAAACCACCGGAATTCGGCCTGTGCCCCGTAGCCCGCGGCGATTCCTTCAGCCACTCGTTTCATATGCTCTGGAACGGTCTTTCTCGCTTCTTTTTGGAAGGTGCGAACGGTGCCTTCCATCTCAGCCTGGTCCGGGATCACGTTCCATGAACTGCCTGCCTGTAATCTTGTGATGCTGACAACCGCGTTTTGCAATGAGCTGATATTGCGGCTGATCACAGATTGCAGGCCGCTGATAATTTGTCCTGCTGCAGCGATTGGATCAATACTGTTATTTGGGATGCCGGCATGTCCGCCTTTCCCTTTCACAACAATCTCAAACCGGTCAACGCTTGCCATGAGCGGACCTTCCTTTATCCCAATGGTGCCGACAGGCAAATCAGGCTTATTGTGCATGCCAAAAATGGCGGAAACGTCATCAAGTACGCCAGCTTCTATAACCTTTCTTGCTCCTGCGGCGATTTCTTCCGCAGGCTGAAAGATAAAGCGGACCGTGCCTTTCAGCTTGTCTCTTCTTTTATTCAGCAAAATCGCCGTGCCGATGATGGAAGCGGTATGAAAGTCATGCCCGCACGCATGCATCGTGCCGTCTATTTTAGAGGCAAACGGCAGATTCGTTTGTTCTTGGATCGGGAGCGCATCAATATCCGCTCGTATCGCAATAACGGGGCCGTCTTCCTGCCCTTTGATTTCGGCAATCACGCCAGTCTCTAATTGAGGAACGTCAACAATATCTATATGTTCTTCTTCAAGCCAGCGGCGGATTTTTTTTGTCGTTTCAAACTCTTGAAATGACAGTTCAGGGTGTGCATGAAGGTCACGCCGCATATTGATTAAACGTGTATGAAACGTTTCTTCGGCCATTCTTCTTCTTCCCTTCTATATAAGCTCTGCAGGCTCTCCCACCTGCTTGATAAATCGTTTTGTCCGTTCATTTTTCGGATGATCAAACAGTTCTTCAGGCGTTCCCTGCTCGATAATATGGCCGTCCGCCATAAAAATCACTTTATCTGCAACCTCTCTTGCAAATGCCATTTCGTGCGTGACGATGATCATTGTTGTTTGTTTTTCAGCAATCGATTTGATGACTTGAAGCACACCCGCCACAAGCTCCGGGTCAAGCGCCGAAGTCGGTTCATCCAGCAAAATCGCATGCGGGTTGACCGCTAGTGCCCGCGCGATGCCGATTCGCTGCTGCTGGCCGCCGGACATTGTGATCGGGTAGCTGTCCGCTTTATGCTCTAAACCGACCTGCTTCAGAATCTCCATCCCAATGCGGTTCGCTTCATCGCGTGATTTTCTTTGAGCCGTGAGTAAAGCCTCCGTAATGTTTTGCAGGGCGGTTTTATTTTTGAACAGATTGTAATTTTGGAAGACCATGGCCGTTTGCTGACGGAGCTGGTATGCTTCCTTGCGTGTAAACTTTTCCGCGTTCAGCTTGGCTTCTCCAATTTCAATGATGCCTTGATTGGGACGCTCCAGTAGATTCAAGCACCGAAGAAGCGTTGATTTTCCGGAACCGGACGGACCGATGATTGCCACCACTTCTCCGCGTTTGACTTCAAGGTCGATTCCGTCCAGCACGACCAGATCTTTAAACGCTTTGCGTATATTTTTTACTTTTATCAACTGATTTCACCTCTAAGTCCGGTATGGCTTGCTCATAGTGCGTTCAAACAAGTCCTGCAGGATGCTGTAAATGATTGTAAGAACCCAATAGACAATCGCAACCGCCAAATAGGTTTCAAAATACTTCAGATTTCCCGATGCATACATCTTACCTTGCGCAAACATCTCCATGACACCCAAAGTAAATGCCAATGAGGTTTCTTTTAGGAGGCCGATAAATGTATTACCCGTTGCCGGTATCGCATTTCTGACTGCCTGCGGAAGGATAATTCGTCTGTAGGCCTGAAGCTTCGTCATACCGACAGACAGGCACGCCTCCAGCTGACCTTCATCAACAGAGTTGAGGGCAGCGCGGAAAATTTCTGCCAAATAGGCGGCGTTTTTTAAACTTAAACCGATAATGGCAGCTGTGAGAGCTGTCATCTTGCTCATCTCCGGAAACAGCTGCGGCAGCCCGTAATAAATTAAGAACAGCTGCACAAGTGTCGGCACGCCCCGGAAGAATGAGATATACAGCTTTGACAGCTGATGAAGCACTGGAATTTTATTCTTTGTAATGAGTGCGAGAATAAGTCCGCCGATAATCGCAAAAACCATGGCTGCTACAGCCATAAACAATGTAATCGGAAGGGCCTGAATTAAAGTCGGGAATGCTGAGATCATGAATTCCCAATCAATCGTATTCATTCTGGTGGTTCACCGCCGTTTCTTAATGCTTCTGTTCTACTGTAATATCTTCGTTAAAATATTTTTCTGAAAGCTTTTTAAGCGTTCCGTCTTTGCGCAGTTCATCGAGCGCTTTATTGACTTTTTTACGGGTCTTGTCGTGCGCGTCATCCTTGGCAAATGGGAATGCGACTTGTTCGTACACAATCGGATTTCCGGCAAGCTTCAATGGCAAGCCTGTTTTCTTAATTTGCGCGATCAGCACACTTCGGCTGTTTACGTAAGCGTCCACACGTCCGTATGCGACATCCTTCAGCGTGCCTTCCTGTGTCTCGTATGTTTTGATATTTATTTTTTTGTCAGGATCTTTGCTTTCAAGATTTTTCGCGTGATTTGAACCTAATACAGCAGCTACTGTCTTTCCTTTTAAATCGTCTGCTGATTTGATGTCATTGTTGTCTTTTTTGACGACAATCTGTGTTCCTGCATAAGAGTACGGTTCTGTGAAGTTGTACATTTCCTTTCGTTCATCTGTCACCGCTACCTGATTGGAAATGGTGTCAAGCTTGCCTGTTTGAAGCTCTCCCATCAGACCGCTGAATTCGAGCAGCTTCCAGTCCAGTTTCATGCCGATCTTCTTTGCAACAGCTTCCATTACTTCTACATCAAAACCTGTCAGCTTTCCGTCTTCTTTATAAGCGAACGGGTAGCTCTGCCCGGTCGCACCCACATGAAGTACGTTGTCATCCGCTTTACTGCTGCTGTTTCCATTGCCGCAAGCTGATAGCACGGCTAATAACGCAGCAACTACCAGCACAGTCCATTTTCTCATTTTCATTTGATTTTCCCGCCTTTTATCTTTTATAGGTCATGTCGCAGTTGTTTTTTCATATAGACTGTCATATGTCCTTTGCCCAGATCCTGCTGGCCTGCTCGGACATATCCTTTTCTTTCGTACATCTCAATCAGCCACGGGTGCTTATCCGCTGTTCCAAGCGATACAAACGGAACCTTTAACGTATCACGCAGGATGGTCTGCTCCAGCCATTGAAGCAGTTTTGTCCCGACCCCCTTTTGTCCGGTTTCAGGATCAACAGCGAACCACCAGATATGAGGAACGCCATACGGCCCAGGCTGCTGTCCCCAAGGCATTCTTAAGGAGATGGTCGCAATGATCCGCCCGTCTTCTTCCATGACGTAACAGGCGTTTTTTCGGATATTGTTTAAGACCAGATCCAGATCGGCTTGGGCCGCGGCAAAACGAATGCCGAGCTTTCGAATCGGTTCATAGGCGCGCCTTGTCAGCTCGAGAAGCTGTTCGGCATCACGTTCAGTTGCCAGGCGATATTGCGTCTTCATCGAGCGTTCCTCCTTACCTCGCATAACGGTTTACCGGTTTTTCTAAACCGAAATGCTCTCTCAATGTTGTGCCTTCATATTCTTTTCTGAACACACCGCGCTCCTGTAGAATCGGAACCACTTTGTCAACGAACAGTTCAATTCCTTCGGGAAGAAGCGGGGGCATAATATTAAATCCGTCACAAGCTTTATGGTCCACCCATTCCTGCATCTTGTCGGCAAGCTGTTCCGGCGTTCCGACAAAAATGTGATGGCCTCTGGAGCCTGCAACGTATTTGTAAAGCTCACGTATCGTCATATTGTCCCGTTCAGCCATTTCTTGAACAAGCTTAAATCGGCTCTTCACCGCGTTGGATGTATCCGCGTCAAGCTTTGGCAGCGGCCCGTCTAGCGGATAAGCAGACAAATCAATTCCGCCTAAATAATTCTGAAGGATTTGCAGGCCGACAGATGGAATGATTAAATCCTGAAGCTCTTGATATTTAGCCCGCGCCTCTTCCTCAGTGTCCGCGATGACCGGAAAAATGCCCGGCATGATCGCGATTTTTTCAGGATCGCGGCCAAACTCGGCTGCCTGCTTTTTAATTGATTCATAAAATTCCTGTGCCGATTCCAAATGGTTTTGTGCCGTGAAAATCACTTCAGCCGTTTTGGCAGCCAGCGCTTTCCCGTCCCCTGATGAACCCGCCTGAATCATGACAGGCTGGCCCTGTGGCGACCTTGAAACGTTCAGAGGCCCGCGGACTGAGAAATACTCTCCTTTGTGGTTGAGCTCGTGCATTTTTTCTTTATGAAAGAATTCACCTGTTTCTTTATTGCGGATAAAGGCGTCCTCTTCCCATGAATCCCAGAGTCCCTTTACGACTTCGACAAATTCCTCTGCCCGCTGATAGCGCAAGTGGTGTTCGAGATGCTTTTCCCCGCTGAAATTCAGTGCCGTTGACTCAATGGATGAGGTCACGACATTCCACCCGGCACGGCCGTTGGACAGGTGATCCAGTGACGCGAATTGTCTGGCAATGTGAAACGGCTCGCTATAAGTAGTGGAAGCTGTCGCAGTCAGGCCAATGCTTGATGTCACCTGCGCCAAAGCGGAGAGCAAAGTAAATGGCTCAAACCTTGTTAACACATTTGGATGCGATTTGCTGTCAATTGACAGGCTGTCTGCTAAAAACAGCATATCCAGCTTGCCCCGCTCTGCTGTTCTCGCCAGCTCTTTAAAATAATCCAAGTTCATGCTCGCATCCGCAGGCGCGTCCGGATGCCGCCAAGACGCAACATGATGGCCGGTCCCCGCAAGAAAAACTCCTAATTTGATTTGCTTCTTTTTGCTTGTCATGACGTTACTGCTCCTTTTATCATGTTTTAGGCTGAAAAGTCCGAAAAATAAACTCCTATATTCCTAGTTGTTTAATGTGAATAAATCAAAATGTACATTTGTATGGCGAGTTTGTCAATGAGTTGAGATCAATTTTTTCTATACAAGCTGAAGAGTTCCTTGCGTGAACATGATGGAATAACATTGGTTCATTCAACTAGTGCAACCTCCATAACGGCAAAGAAACTGAGTCTGATGAAGCAGCGACTCAGTTTCTATCCAAACATTTTATAGAAATGCAGTTTTTAACATTTCCTTTGCCTTTTCTTCTCTTTTGCAAACCGCCTATCCATTCAGACGCCGTCACTATCATATAAAAAAACAGCTGACTCCGGATTCAAACCTGAATCAGCTGATTGAGTCAACTAATTAAGCTCATGAATACTCTCTTCTACTCTAGTGGAAAACACTTTAGGCTCTAAGCAGTCAAGGTCTTCATGAAATAAATTTACTTTTTGGATTTGCCGATTGTCATAGTGGTGGAAATAATAGTTTCCAGTGTCGTTGCACATCACGGAAGTATATTGCGTATAATCAATTTCATCTTCCTCCGTTATCACTGTGCCCTTGGGTATCGTCATATTCGCCAAAATTTGAAAAGCGGCTGTTACCCCTTTCGTTTCATCGGCCGCCGGCTCTAGATGTTCTTTCAAATAAACAGCTCTGACAAACCGGGAAGGCGGTGTATAATCCCCCGGAAGGCCCACAGTCCCAGAGCCTTGGCCAAAAGCGGACAGCGGTAATCCGCCCATCTCCTTGCTCTCTAATTGCTTCGGTCTGATTCCAATATATTGCCGTAAATTGGTCACATGCCATAAAAAGTCGGGGCTGTTCGTCATGACACCAGGTTGATTGTCATAGACTTTGAGGCCGTCTGCTCTCGGTTCTATCGTCAGGCTGCGTCCCGTCCGGTCTGACAATATCCAGTGAAGCGGTAAAACTGTATCCAATAGATCTAATTTTTTCTCTACAATCGTTAAAGATCGAATCTTTTCTTTCAAGTCTTCCAAAGACTTACAGACTGACAGCGCCCATGTCACAAACTCATGCGGGGCAATGTGAACGGTGTCTTCCCGTATCGTTTTTTCGTACTCCGCATAGCCCGGAAAATAAAGTGCAGCACACGATAAACCGTTTTCATTAACGCCGTCTGCAAATAAAATATTCCCAAGTTTTCTCCCCATACCGATAAAAGCGTACTGTGTCTGATGGGCCTTTCCGTCAGCTTCACTACTCCAACTGTAACGGCGCGGATAGAGAATCACCTCTGTCCCCAGCTGAAATGCAAAATCCATTGTTCTTGCTAATACATGTTTCCGGTCAGCAGTTTCCAATGTAAGACTTGTGCACATTTGATCAGTCCCCTTTTCAATTCAGATTAATATCATACATATTGTGAATGAATTGGTTTTATCAGCATAACGAAAGTCAAATCGATTCGTCAAAGAATTGACATTACATCTAATAAAACGAAAAAGTCCAGCCTTTAGAAGGCTGGACTTTTTATTTAGCCAAAACAAGCTCGTGAATCGCATGTGCAACGCCATGTTCATTATTAGAGCGCGTTTGAAAGTTTGCGGCCTCAAGCACTTCCGGAATGGCGTTTGCCATGGCAACACCGCAGCCGGCCCATTCGATCATTGTCAGATCATTGCCGTTGTCGCCTATGCTCATGACTTCAGCCTGCTCGATTCCGAGCAGATTCGCCAGCTGACGCACAGCATTTCCTTTGCTTGCTTCCGGATGCAGAATTTCGTAAAAGAAAGGCGCGCTTCTGACCATCGTATACTTTTCTCTCACGTCTTTCGGTATCGATGTAATGACGTGGCTTAAGTGCTCTGGTTTATCAATAAACATCACTTTCGGAATGAGAATGTCTTTAGGCATCTCCTCAATTTTGCGGTAATGAAGCGGCACCTGTGTCACGTACGACTCATATACAGTAAATTCGCTGATATCACGGTTAGGCGTATACAGGTTGGCTGAGTCGAAGAAGTGCATCGGTGTCTCCAGCTCTAAGCTCAGGTCATATAATGATGCCAAATCATCATATCCTAGAGACAATTCCGTCACCACTTCTTTTGTATGCGTATTTTGAACAAGCGCCCCGTTATAGGCAATCACATAGTCGCCTTCCTCAATTAAATTGAGTTCATCTAAGTATCTCCGAACACCCCCGATAGGCCGGCCGGTGCAAAGGACAATTTTTACCCCTTCCGCTTTTGCGGCATGCAGCGCGTCACGGACCTCCGCCGTCACTTCATGATGATCATTTAAAAGTGTTCCGTCCATATCGATTGCTATTAATTTGTACATTCTGCATCTCCTTCGTGTCGTTTTCAGGCTATAGTCCCATCATATCGTTTTTTCTTTTTGATATTCAACCGCAAGAGATGATTTTCTCCTGTTTCTGTTTAGACGTCTGCCTTGTCTCCGAATCCGCGTGCGCGGCTTGCGCTTTGGTTCTGGACCCTTTTCGCCGGTCTCTGCTTGTTTCTGTTTCATCAGCAGGAAGCCGGCAGCTAAAAATGGAATACCCGTGATATTGAAGATGGCAAGCTTCACACCCGCCGCCGTCAAAAAATATGCCCAAGAAGATGAAGGGTTCCGTCTGATCATCACATAAGCGGCTATTTCGAGAATAATCATGATCGCATGCAGCACTAAACAATACATAAGCAATGCAATCACAAAAAACAGAACATAATTCACCAGTGCGCCCGAGTACATCATAGAACGCAGCATTTGCATAAATGATAACGACTGCATCGACCCGTTAATGACATTCGGATTGTAGATCGTATAGCCACTAAATAAATGTTTGATTTTGAGAAAAGCCCATAATACGAATATCCACTGAATGATATGTAAAATAAGACCTGTCACCACTAGACTTTCCGCTTTTTTATTTCTCATGTTTCTCCTCCTTGCCGGCCTTTGACTCGATTCTTGTCATCGTTTTGGCCTGACCATTTTGCTCCCATATCAACGTTCCGTCTCTTCCTCTTTTCAGTTTGCTTTTGAGCGGATAATAGGAGCCAAGGTACTGGATCTCAATGGAGCCGTCAGTGCTTTGAGACATCACCTTGTATTCCATAAAGGGCAGCTGCACCTCTCCTCTCCCTTCAATCACCTCCGTCTCCAGCACCTTGTCTTTGGTAAATGTGACCGTTGCTGATTTCACGCCGTCCGTGGGACCGGGGGTAATGCCCTCATCCCAAGTTCCGTAATAAAACGGCTTCTCTTCTTTTGGCTGCTGGCATCCCGTAAGCATGAGACATACAGCAGACAAGAACAAAATGATAGGTCCTTTTCTGCACAATGTCATCACCTTCCTTTCTGCCCCTTTTTAGGCGAATGCCGTGGCACTGTGCCAATGACTACATAGATTATAAGGAATTCACCCACATTCTTTTTAAGGAGATTGATTACATGAACCCTTATCAATATTACAGCCCGCAGCTCCCTCAGCAGGAACCTTACTATAGCCAATATGAATACAATCCATATCCGCAGCAGGATGTATACCAGCCATACCAGACGGACAGACAGCCGGCATTGGAAAGAAGAATTGCTGCGCTTGAACGGCAAAACGAACAGCAGACAAGAGAATTAACCCGTCTGTCGAATGAGGATCGCCGTCAAAACCGGGAAATTGCAAGGATGGCCGATCAGGTCAATCAGCTAAGCCAGGCTGTTGAACGCCATACACGCCGCTTAAACCGGCTCAATCAGCGTCTTCGTACGGTAGAAAACAGATTAAATATCCCATTTACTGCGGGCGAAGGCGGTTTCTGAAGCAAGAAAAGAAAAAAGCGGAATACGATTCTCCAGATGTCGGAGTTTCGTTTTCCGCTATTCTTATGTGCAGGGCGGGACATTTACATAAAAAGGGTTTTTACAAGTATACAATTTTTGCCGATGTCATTCAAAGGATGAGGGGGGTAAGGAAAATAATTGTAGTTCTCCTTTTGCCGAATTTCTTCTGTTTCGGGTTGCATGATAAGACCGACAAATGTCAATTGAACACATGGAGGGATTTTACATGCACAATCCGCAACACAGTCTGCAGCAGCTGAACCAATGCCGCCAGACAGCGCAGCAGCTTATTCAGCAAACACAGCAAAGCAGCAACCAATATCGTCAAATGCTTCATCAAGAGCAGCAAAACATTCAAATGCTGCAGCAGATCCTCAATCACGAACAACAAGCTGCACATACCATTCAGCAAGCGCTGCAAGGGCATGACGCAGCCATTCAAAAATGCCAGCAGGTTGTCAACATGTGCAACCAGATGCAGCAGGAACTCAATGGACAATCAAGTGTGATGAACACAAATGTATCTACACTTCCATTCGGCCAAAACACGCCATTCCACCAGCATTCCTATCAGCAGTAGCATATAAAAAGCTCAACACAAGGTTTTGTGTTGAGCTTTTTTCTTACCGGTCTTTGCGAATATGTATATCTTGGATAGACTGTTTCGGCGCATGAAATCTGCTTTCGGCTTCACTTCTTGCCTCGGCAAAGGCCCGTGCCTCCACATTGTCTTTGTAGACATCCAGCTGAATCAAATACAGCGGACGCACTTTAAAACCGTGAATAATGGCCACAGCCCACAACGGGAGCACGATAAGTAGTCCGGGCGGGTCAGGCAGCACGAAAGCAAATGCAAATACCAAAAAATAAATAATTCCGTACATGATCCACTTTTTATTTCTCACCTTGATGCCAATAAATAAAAAGGCAAAAAAACTGGTAATGGCAAAAGGCATGAAAATAAACAGCATCCACCAGCTATGAAGCCATTCCCACGCGGCACCTCTTTTTGTGATTTCCATATTCTCCTCCTCCTATTTACCTATAATAATCGATAATGAATACCGCGTCACTTGTATAACAAAAACTTTTTCCCTTTAAAATAGTGATAGACGGAGAACAGGTTTCTTGCTATATTATTAGTTGATAATGATAATCATTACTAATGAACGAACATACATATTGGGGGGTTCTTGATGAAAAAGAACATATTGCTCGCAGGCATGCTGGTGCTGCTTCTCGTGCTTGCCAGTGCTTGCAGCGGCACGGCTTCGAAAGGAAGCTCAGGTGATTCAGCTTCAGATAAGACAGAAATGAGAACATACAAATCAACAAAAGGGAACGTCAACATTCCTGCACATCCGAAACGCATCGTTACTGATTTTTATGCTGGGGAATTGCTGTCTGTCGGTGCGAATGTGGTCGGCTCGGGCTCATGGTCATTTGATAATCCATTTTTAAAATCAAAGCTGAAAGATGTAAAGGATGTTGGTGATCCGATCAGCGTTGAGAAAGTCATGGAGCTTCAGCCTGACTTAATTGTTGTCATGAATGAAGAGAACGTCGATAAATTAAAGAAAATCGCTCCAACCGTTGTCGTTCCTTATAACACCGCGAAAAACATCGAGGATACCGTTGCAATGTTCGGAGATATTGCGGGCGCCAAGGATAAAGCAAAAGCATTTATGGCTGACTTTAACAAAAAAGCGGAAGCAGCCAAAAAGAAAATTGCCGGCGTCATCGACCAAGATGCGACCTTCGGCATTTATGAAAACACAGACAAAGGCGAATTCTGGGTCTTCAATGACAATGGCGGTCGCGGCGGCCAAGCTGTATACAACGCGCTTGGGTTAAAAGCGCCTGAAAAAATTGAACAAGATGTCATCAAAAAAGGAGAGATGAAACAGCTCTCTCAAGAGGTCATTCCTGAGTATGCCGCAGATTATATGTTCATTACGGACTATAATCCGAAAGGCGAAAGCAAAACGCTCGACAAGCTGAAGGACTCCTCTATCTGGAAAAACCTAGACGCTGTCAAACATAATCGCGTGTTTATCAATGACTTTGACACGTTCTACCCGTACGATCCGATTTCTGTCAGCAAACAGGTGGATATCATCACCGACATGCTGATCAAACGGGCCGAAGAAAATAAAAAATAAAGAAAATGGCACAGTTATGACACTGTGCCGTTTTTTATGATTCACTTTAATGCTGCCTGTACGGAGTGCGGCATATCTTCAAACCTGACTTCCTCCCAAGTCTCGACATACTTTCCTTTTGCCTTCACCTTCAAATAGGCGTTCTTTCGAAGGTCTTTACCGGCGAAAAAGGTCACTTCTTCTTTTTTTCCGGATGCATTGTATCCGTCTAATGTATACTCAGTACCGCCCGGGCTAAGATGTCTGCCATCTCGATCAATCTGGACATAGACATTTTGCTGGTGAATAAACGGATTAAACCTGTCTGTAACATCGTTATGAAAAAAGAGAAGCCCGCATATTGCGGCAGCGGCCGCTACGACGGCCAGGATTGCCAATGCTTTTTTCATCTTTGCACGCCCCTTACTTGTTCATTTTTTTCAAATAGCTCGACCGCACCGCGAGGAAGAACAGAAGCTGAAAAATGAAAAACCCTCCGATGGTGAGACTGAGCGGTCCCGCTACTACGGAATAGCCATCCACGGCCAATGTTCTCAAGGCAAACAGCGTATGCATGACAGCAATGACAAATGGAAAGAAAAAGAGAATCGCCAATTGTATCGTCACGCTTTGTGACATCTCACGCTCACTCAAACCGATTTTGGCCAGCGAACGGTAGCGCTCCCGATCTTCTTCTAAATCGGTGAACAGCCTGAAATATAAGAAACTTGCTGCCGCGATAAAGAAGACGATCGCGATAAACAGTCCGATGAATAAACTTAAGCTTGGCAGCTGCACCGTATCATAGTAAGTACCGGCTTTTGCCATAAAATCAGAATGCACGTCGATATAATTGCCGTAAATCTCATTTTTCAAGGATTGGCTGAACCCTAGACTGTCTTTCCAATGATCATAGCTATAGCCGTATAATGTCGCTTTATCACCGAGTGATTTGAGCTGATCAAAGGTTTGATCGTTCACCGCGATGATGGCATTTAATGAAATCAGCGGTTTTTTGACTTCTTTTACCGATAATTTTTGGTCAGACGGCTTGCCTTTTTGGTTCAGCAGCTTCAGCTGATCCGGCGCTTCGTTTTTGAAATTTCGGTCATACGTGCCCGGGAAAAAGATAGCCTCATCATTTTTCAGGCCGTTCAGCTTGACATGGAAGTATTTTGATACATCCGATTCGCTGATCATGTAAACAGGGGGAACCGTTTCTCCTTCCTGATAGCGAACATAAGAAACATTTATTTCGTCTTTCTTATACGTAAAGCCGTGTGTTTTCAGTTCATGGTCAATTTTTTTCAAATGCGTCTGTTCTTTTGGATTGCCGCTGTAAGATATATACTCCATCTCATAAGCGGACTCTTCCGCCCCGACGGTCGATTTGTACATCGCGAGCACGCCCGTAGCCGTAAACGCAACCGCGGAAATAATGCTGACAATAAAGAACAGGCGGGCGTTGTCTTTTAAACGATAGACAAGGTCAGAAACCCAAATAATATTTTTCCCGCGCAGATAAAAGGTTTTCCACTTCTTCAGCGCGCGCAGAATCCAGATGCTGCTTTGGCTGAAAAAGAAATACGTTCCGATGACGGTGAGCAGTAAAATGATAAACGGTTCGGTCCCGTGGATATTGCCTTTAAGGACCATGCCGTACCCGCCGCACAGACAGGCGATGCCGAATAAGGACAGTAGCACGGACGGCTTTGGCTCCGGCTTAATCTTGTCAGTGCCCTTTATTAATTTGATAACCGTATTTGATCTGACAAAAAGGATCGTAAACTGCGATAAAAGGAAAAATAAGAGCAGAAATCCGCCAGCCGTAATACCGAGCGCTTTCCAAGGCATATACAAAGGCAGCGCGTCCATTTCTAAAATATAAGCGCCGACCGTAAAGAACGTCTTTGAAAAAATGAATCCTCCGATAATGCCGGCTGCAATTGACATGACGCCGATGATCATATTTTCTGCAGTAATGAGCTTTCTCAGCTGCCCCGGCGTGATGCCCTGCATGAGCAGGATGCCGAATTCTTTATTTCTCGATTTCAAAAATGCATTAACCGAATACAGAACAAATAAGAAAGAAAAAACAAAGATCATCCATTCCGCAGCGGTTAAGCCTTTTTTGGCGATGCTATTCAGGTAGCCTTCCTTTAATGCCGGATGAAACAGGAACATCGCAAAGGTAAAGAAAATCAAAACAGAAAAGGCACTGCTTAAAAAGAATGCAAGATAGGCCCTTTTGTTTCTGGTGACGTTTTTATAAGCGAACTGAAGAAAGGTCATTTGCGTTTCCCCCCAGCATAGACAGCACATCAAGAATTTGTTCATAAAATACTTGGCGGTTTTCCCCGCGGTAAATCTCATTAAACAGTTCGCCGTCTTTTATAAAGATGACGCGGCGGCAGTAGCTTGCCGCAACAGGATCGTGGGTCACCATCAAAGCCGTGACATGATCATCCTGATTCAGGCTCTGCATCGTTTCCATGACGTCTTTTGACGCTTTGGAATCAAGGTTTCCCGTCGGTTCATCAGCCAGGATGAGTGACGGCTTATGAATGACCGCTCTTGCGATGGCGGCCCGCTGGCGCTGGCCTCCGGACACTTCAAACGTCCGTTTGTTGAGCAGGTCTTCGATTCCGAGCTTTGCCGCGATGCCTTGCAGTTTTTCTTCCATTACAGACGGTGCTTCTTTTTCAAGCGTTAACGGCAGCATGATATTTTCACCAATCGTCAGCGTGTCCAGAAGGTTGAAATCCTGAAACACAAATCCGAGCTGCTTTCGGCGGAAATGAGCGAGCTTTGTCCGCTTCAGCCGGTGCGGGTTTTCTCCGTGAATCAGGATATCGCCTGAATCCGGCCGGTCGATCGTTGAAATGATATTCAAAAGCGTTGTTTTTCCGGAACCGGACGGTCCCATCACCGCCGTGAATCCTCCTTCTTCTATTGAAAATGAAATTTGCTTTAAGGCTTGATAGGACACTTGTCCTTTATAGGTTTTATTTATATGTTTGACTTCAAGCATATTCGCCATGAAAATCCTCCTTATGGTTCTATTCTTGTTGGTCTGGGCTGCTTTCATGTAGTATCGGGACGTTCGACATAAAAATTCCCCTTGACGTAAATCCATGTTATCAAGGGGAAACAAAACGATCTATGTTGTTTTCTTAACGCAGCCTTACACTTTTGTAAGAAATGAAAATCGAACCGAGGTCCCTTCACCGGGAGACGAGCTGATGTCCACCGTATGATTGAGCTTGTTCGTGATTTCTTTGACGAGATGGAGGCCGATTCCCGTAGATTCTTGGAAACGCCGCCCGTTTTCACCAGTATAATAAGGGTCAAACACCCGCTTGATGTCTTGCGAGGGTATGCCGACACCGTAATCTTTGACTTCAAGCACCGTCCTGTCTTCATCGCGGGAGACATTCAGCTCAAGCCTGTCACTCTTGCCCGCTGAATATTTGACCGCATTTGTGACCACTTGGCCGATCGCAAATTTAAGCCATTTTGCATCAGTGTAAATCTTATGATCATCGCAAATGTTCATTTTCGGATAAACGCGGTATTGAATAAAAAATCGTTTATAGCTTTGAATGACTGATTGGAGAAGCTCGGACACGGAAACCGCTTCGATTTTAAAATCCCGTTCAAACAGGTCGAGCCTTGAAGAATAAAGAAGCGTCTCCAGTCCAAACTCAATCTGCCGGACTTCTTTTTTGATTTGTTCAAAAACGGGCTCATCCTCTTCCTGAATGATTAAATTAATGACCGACAGCGGCGTCTTTACTTGATGCACCCATTGATTCATATACGTCACCCGCGCGTCAAGCTTGGCTTCAGTTTCATGGAGCTTCTGGTGCTGCAGCCGCATCAGCTCCATCTGCTTTTCATACAGCTCTAAACAGAACACTGAAGACCCGAGATACGGAATATCCGTCCCTTCCTGCCCCGAGCTGAGCCAATGATACACGCCGCGGTCTTTGTACCAGCGATAGGCAAGATAGCCCGCCAAAATAAGAAGCTGAACGCCCAATATGTAAAACAAGTGAGAAAAAGAATGAAGACCCGCAAACCAGTAATAAAAGAAGACAAACAGCCCTTGAAGGAGAAAAAGCAGAATCAGCACTGCATGAGACCGGAGAAACAGCTTCATGACTGCGCCCTCAGCTGGTAGCCTTCGCCCCGCACCGCTTCAATCGAAACAGGCGCATTCAGCTCCCGCAGTTTTTTTCTGAGCCGCGTGATATACACGTTAAGTGTATTATCATCGATGAATATGTCGGTATCCCACGTCTTTTCCATGAGACGGTCCCGGCTCGTCACCTTTTCTCCCCGCTCAAGCAGCACTTCCAAAAGCTTGCTTTCTTTTTTAGAAAGCAAGCTTTTTTCATCCTGAAAACGCAGTTCAAACCGTTCCACAAAGAGCTGAACGCCGGCATATTCAACCACTTTCTCTCCCTGTTTTGCGGCGTACTCTCCGTATGCCCTGCGGATCTGGCTTTTGATTTTCGCCAGCACAATATCGTAGGAAAAGGGTTTTTCGATATAATCGTCTCCGCCGTTTTCAATCGCCATCACCTGATCCATTTCCCCGCTTCTGGCTGAAATGAAAATGATCGGGCTTGTGGAGTGCTGGCGGATCTGGCGGCACCAATAATAGCCGTCATAGGACGGCAGGTTGATATCAAGCAGCACCACATCAGGCTTTTCTCGCAAAAAGACATCAAGAACAGCCGTGAAATCCGCGGCGACCACGGTTTGGTATCCGTATTTTTCAAGATAATTCTGCAATAGTCCGCGAATGTCTTCACTGTCTTCTACAATCATGATTTTATTCAAACTGAACCACTCCCGTTTCTTACACTGCTGCCATCATCATAATCGTTTCGGGGGTACGGACGCAACACCGCACAAAAAAACCGCCATCTCGGCGGTTTCAGGTCTCTTCAGCCGACCTGCTGCTTAGCTGCTTTACCGGCTGATCCGAACTCTCTCATTTTGCTTCGCACTGTCTCTTCCACGGCTTCAATGCCGGGTGTCATATAGCCGCGCGGTTCGTACAGATCGCTGTTTTCCTGAAACATGCGGCGTGTTTCGTTTGTCCAGGCTACCATACATTCCGTATTGATATTGATCTTCGCATGGCCGAGCGTGATGGCTTTTTTGATCTGATCCCGCGGAATCCCGGATGCCCCGTGAAGAACGAGGGGAATATCAGTCATGCGGGAGATAGCCTCCATTTCCTTAAATCCGAGATTCGGCTCACCCTGATATTTGCCGTGTACAGAGCCGAGGGCAGCGGCTAGCGCGTCGATATTGGTTTCTTTGACGATCCGCTCACATTCCGTGAAATCGGCATAGCGGACCCCGCCGACCAGCCCGTCTTCCATTCCTCCGACCGTGCCGACTTCGGCTTCTACTGACACGCCGTGCTTTGCGGCATAATCGGTGACTTCTTTTGTCATCGCGATATTCTCGTCAATCGGCTGATGAGAGCCGTCAATCATCACTGAGCTGAATCCGGCATCAATGGCCTGTCTGCAGCGTTCCGCACTGCTTCCGTGATCAAGATGAAGCACCACGGGAACGGTAATCGCCATGTCCTCCATTAACGCGCCGACCATGGCGGCAATCGTTTTAAATCCGCCTAAATAGTCGACAAGGCGATCGGAAGCCGCAGCGATGACTGGTGATTGCTCCTTTTGCGCCGCTTGCAAAATCGCCTTCGTCCACTGCAAACCGTTGATATTAAACTGGCCGATCGCGTATTGCTCCCGCTTTGCATCTTCAAGAAGCTCTTTCATCGATACAAAAGCCATGTCCACCCCTCCTTTATCCATTACATGTTGAAGTATTTTGATACGACATCAACCGTTGTTTTTTTCGCTGTTTGAATGGCTTCCTCAGCACTCAGCTTATAGTATTCAGGCCGGAAGAGCTCAACCGATACAACATCAGAGAAGCCGATTTCCTTCAGAGCCGATAAGTGGGCATCTAAGTCAATCGCCCCGTGGCCCGGCCATACACGATCCTCATCTGTTAAAAACCCGATTGGAAAATCTTCTGTATCATCGATATGGTAGATGAAAATTTTCTTTCCGTCCGCTTGCTTTAAGCTTTCGATATTGGAACCCATGGCGTGGAAGTGGAAACTGTCAAGGACAAGCCCGACATTGTCACGCTCGACTGTGTTTACGATGTCGTACGCCTGTTCAAACGTATTCACCGTACATTGCGGGTGGCCGACAAATTCAAGCGCGATTTTTACGCCATACGGCTCTGCGATATCTGAAAGCTCAGTCAGTACCTCTACACTGCTCTTTTTGATTTCTTCTTTTATAATCTTCTGCTCAGTCACAAGCGGTACGGCTACGACATATTTCACACCGAGGGTTTTGCACGTTTCCATCATGTCTTTAAATTCAGCGATGATCTCATTGCGGCCTTTTTCATCACGGTTGTTGAAGAACACGAGTGCGTTTAAGGCAAGCGGTTTGATGTGATGGGTTTGAAAATATTTCGCAAGATCATCCAATGAATGATCTTTTAAGTACTCCGGCAGCTTATCCATTGTGCGGATTTCAATATAATCATAGCCATGCTTTTCACATAGCTCTACATCCTGTTTAAGATTTGAGTTTTCCAATGTTGTTGCTTCATTGAAACAAAGTTTCATGTCAGACTCCCCCATCTGCAATTTTAGATATGAAGGGAGTTCGGCAGGAAGGCTGTTCGCCATATCCCGCCGAACTCCATGCTCAGCTTATGCCAGACCTAATTCTTCTTTCATTTTTTTAAGCATAAATCGGCTTGATTCATCCGCTCTTTCATCGACCCAAGCAAAAACGGCATTCGTCGCAATTCCGTCGAACTTCATCTCTCTCAGCTTTCTGAAAATCGTCTCAAAATCAACCTCACCCTGACCAATGTCCAAATGCTGGTGAACCGTTACTTTCGCGTCAGGCGGATTGACGATGTAGCGGAGGCCATGAGCCGCTTTATGATTAAAGGTATCCGCAAATAAAACATGTGTGAGGCGGTCGCCGGCTTCGTCAAACATGGTCTCGATGTCGCCTTTGCCGTCATCATAGAAGAACGTATGGGCAGTCGAGTAGACAAGATTGATCCAATCCTTGTCAAGCGCGCGGATCATATCCATCGCACCTTTATGCGTTTCGATAAAATCGTATGGATGGGCTTGAAGATTGAGTTTAATGCCTTCTTTTTCAAAGACGGGCAGAAGCTCATCCATGGATTTGATAAATTTTTCTTCACTTGTTAAAGGATCATATTTTGAACCGCTGAATTCACTGTTCATCAAATCGACTTCAAGATCAACCGCAATTTCGATCGCTCTTTTCCAGTTGCGTACCGCAGCCTGGCGGCGGTCTTCTTCAGGACCCGCCCAGTGGTAAAGCGGAAGGAGTGATGAAAGCTTAACACCTGTATCCCTTAAAAGCCGCTTTAATTGTTTGATTTTTGCTGAATCGACTTTCGGATATTTATAGAATGGGCAAAAATCCTCGCGCGGTGACAGTTCAATATATTCATAGCCAAGCTCCGCCGTTTTATAGACCATTTCCTCTAACGTTAAATCATCTCGATACATTGATGGATCTAATGCTAATTTCATATTATCACTCCTCTTTTTTTAGTTTTCTACTGTTGTAAACGATTGATAGAATTCCGGTTTTTCCTTCAATTCAACCTTTTCTTTTTGTCCAGATTCCTGGGCTTTTACACATGCGTCAGTTGTAACGGCAGCAATATAGCCGTCCCATGCCGTCGGCCCGCTGACTTCGCCTTTTTTCTGGATCGAATCAATGAAGTCTTGGATTTCCACATCGTACGCATCCACAAAGCGCCTCTGCCAATCCATCAGAATGTTTGTGCTGAATTTCCCTTCTTTTCTCATGCTGATGCTTGATGGTTCAGGAAGCTTGATGATGCCGTCTTCTCCAACAATCTCACATTGAATGTCATAGCCGTATTTACAGTTCACAAAGATTTCAGCATTGATGACGATACCGCCTTTTGTTTCAATGACTACGATTTGCGGATCTTTTAAGTGCGGCAGGGCGTTTTTCGATTTTTTCGGATAGATGACTTGAACGGACTCGTAGTCATCATTGACGAGCCAGTGCAGCACATCAATTTCATGAACGAGCGTATCAACAACTGCCATATCAGTCGTATAATTTTCAGCTACAGTCGGGTTACGGTGCGCGCAGTGAATCATCAGCGGCTCGCCGATCACATTGTTATCGAGCGCTTCCTTCAGCTGTACGTAACCGCTGTCATAACGGCGCATAAATCCGACTTGAACGAGGCGTTTCCCCACTTTCATTTCTTCTTCGACGATGCGCATACATCCATCAGCAGTTGTCGCAAGCGGTTTTTCACAGAATACATATTTCTGGGCTTTAATGGCTTTCAAAACACTCGATTCATGCGCAGGCCCCCAGCTTGTCACTAGGACAGCATCTACATTTTCAGCTGCCAGAAGGCTGTCATCATCAGGATATACTGCTGCATCTAATTGGTAGTGCTCGACGACGTTCTGTGCGGCTTCTTGATTCACATCTGTTACAGCCACAATTTCCCCGCCGGACAGTTTGTTTGTGATGCGGTTAATGTGTTCTTTTCCGATTGCTCCAGTTCCAATAACACCAATACGTAAACTCATTGACAGCCACTCCTTCTGTTGGTTACATCATTTTGCTTTCTTTGCCTTGCTTTACGTGATTGTAAGGCGATCCGTAGAGTTCCTCTTGAATTTGTTCAAGTGACTTGCCAGACGTATTCGGCGCGAAGAGAAGCCCGATGATCATACTGGCCGTCACACATCCGAGGAGAATTGCAGCCATCGTTCCAATGCCGAAATTGGTCATAATCATTGGGACAAACAGACTCCAAATCCCTATTGAAATACGGACGAGGAAAAACATCAGTCCTTGTGCAGAAGCACGATATTGCGTAGGAAAGATTTCACTGGCCCATAACTGATAGTTCGCTTGCTGTCCGGCTCCGTTATTGATGCCGATCACGACAATAAACAGGAGCAGAACCGGCAGGCCTTTAACCGGCAGCAGAAACAGCGACCAGCCGATCACTGCCATAAAAGCTGCGATTCCAAAAACACGTTTTCTATATTGATCTGCAAAAGGCATGAAGATCAAGGCGACCCCCAGTCCGGTAAAGATAAACAGTCCCATTTGCAAAAGATTTGCCATATTGGCAGATACTCCGCCGACCTGCTGGTAAATGTATGGCATAAAAAAGCCCATCACCCCGGCGGCTAAATTCCAAATCAGGTACACACCCATCAAAAACAGGATGCTTTTTAGATACATAGGCTTGAGCAAATCAAAGTACGATGTTTTGTTTAATACAGCCGGCTTCTCTGTTTGTGTGTCTGCGGGCTGATTTTTCTGCTGCCATGCATCTGACTCAGGAAGTCTGATTCTGAGGACGTACGTAATCAGCGCAATGACCAGCAGATGGGCAAACACAATTTTATTTCCCAAGAGGCCTAAGTCACCGACCAATACGGAGAGAAGCAACACAACGACTGCCCCCGCGGCCCAAGCGACCTGTGCGACTCCACAATGGCGGGCCCGGTTTTTCTTAGGCGCGTTCTCCGCGATAATGGTCCACGATGCGGTGATATCAGCGCCAACCGATAACCCGATAATCATGTAACCGCTTAACAACATGGGGAAATTGACTCCAAACAGGACTAAACAAATCCCCAGCGCGTAAACGAGCATGCTGTTGGTGTAAACAGCTTTCCGCCCAACTCTATCCGCCAGAAATCCACCGAGCAAAGCGCCGACAGCGGCAGAAATGGCGTTTGCGCTCAACGCGCCGAGCAGACCGATTTGGGTATCTGACAGTTTCAGGTAACTGACCCATAACGATAAACCAGCAGATCCAGCCACAATCGAACCGGCATCAATATAGTTGGCCAATGCTGCCGCGATGGTCCGTTTATTTAGGGCCGAATCTGCAATGGTATTGCCCATATATTCACTCCCCCTCTAGTTATTTCGCCACACCTAACAATTGCTTATCAATGTAGTTTCTGGCGATCAATGCGTACTCCAGCGGGTTTGCGATATCGGGATCCTGTTCAGCCTCAACAACAATCCATCCGGAATAATTGTGCTTTAACAGCAGCTGATACACTTCTTTAAAATCAATGCATCCGTCACCGGGAACCGTAAACATGCCTTGTAAAAACGATTGCTGAAACGATTTCCCTTCGAGTTTGCATTGTTCCATGACATTCAGACGGGCGTCCTTAAAATGCACGTGTTTAATGCGGTCAATATGCTTTTCCAGCATGCCCATGTAATTGCCGTCAGAAATATATGAATGGCCTGTATCATAGAGGAGATGCACATGTGCAGGGTCTGTTCCCTCCATCAGGCGGTCCACTTCTTCCGCTGTTTGGATACCGGTACCGAGGTGGTGATGATATACCAGCTTTAAGCCATGCTGAGCGGCAATTTTCCCAAGATGATTTAATCCTTCACAAAGCCGTTGCCATTCCTCATCAGTAAAATGCGGCTTCTCTGTAAACACGTTTTTCTCAAGGCTTTGCACGCTGTAGGTTTGTTCAGAGACAACTGCGACATCCGCATTCACTTGCTGCAAATACTCACAATGCAGGGTAAAAGCCTTCGCCGCTTCACCGAGTCCGTCACGCAAAATGAAGCTGCTGAACCATTTTCCGGCAATGCGCAAATTGCGAAGCTTAAGCTCTTTGTTGAGGATGGCAGGCTCGGGGAAAAAGCCCCCGACTTCCGTCCCTTGAAAACGTGCGACGACAATATCACTTAACAAATGCTGAAGTGTATTTCCCGCTCCAATTTCAGGCATATCATCATTCCGCCACCCAATGGGAGCGATCCCCCACAGGATTTCATGTTTGCCCATCATGTTGCCTCCCCTCTAATACTGCTTAGCAGATTCGAGCATTTTCTCTTTTGCTTCGTATGCTTTTTGAACGCTTTCTTGTTCAGATACTTCAGCTACTCCGACATGCCACCAGCTGTCATAGCCGTCCGTCATTGTTTTTGGCAGCACTTTCATTTCAATCAACGTTGAAACGTCTTGTCTCTTCGCATCCTCTAACGCCGCTTTTAACTCTTCCACTGTGTTAGCACGGTACGTTTTCGCACCGTAACCCTCAGCGACTTTCGCGTAATCGACATTCAAGATTTGGTTGTCATCTGTGCGGAACTCACAGTAGTAGCTGCCGCTTCCGTGGTCCATTTGCAGGTTGTTGATACATCCAAAACCAGAGTTGTCAAAAAGCAGCACATTGATTTTCTTGTTGTACTGAATCGCCGTAATCAGCTCGGAGTGAAGCATCAGGAAGCTGCCGTCCCCGACAATGGAATACACTTCTCTATCAGGGTGGGCTAATTTAAGCCCCAGTGTCCCGGACACTTCATAGCCCATGCAGGAGTATCCGTACTCCAAGTGATACGTATTCGGAACATTAGAATGCCACAGACGCTGCAAATCTCCAGGAAGAGAGCCTGCCGAACAGATAATGACGCTGTCTTCTGGAATGGTCTCGTTGATCGTCAGCAGTGCCGTTGTTTGCGGAAGCTCCGTATTCAACGCGTCAGCATATTCATTTAGAACCTCTTGAGAGAAATGATGTTTGATTTCCGGATCAAATGCTTCCCGTTTAAACGTCACTTTGCTGAGGCGTTCACGTTCAGCGAGCCATTCGTCCTTCAGCTCCTTGATCGTTGAACCGAATTCACTCTTATAGCCTTCAAGCAAGCCGTGCAGTTTGCCAAGCGTCACTTTTGCATCCGCTACCACTTGGAACGCATCGAGTTTATACGCCTGCATTCGGCTGACATTGATGTTCAGAAACTTCGCTTTATCAAAATCAAAAGCGGTCTTAGAAGATGTCGCAAAATCTGTATATCTTGTGCCGATACCGATAATCAAATCAGCTTGGCGGGCCGCTTTATTTGCCGCAAGTGTACCTGTGATGCCCATTCCGCCGAGGTTATTCGGAAAATCAGCTTCAACTGTCGATTTTCCTGCCTGCGTTTCAACTAACGGAATGTCATACGCTTCAGAAATGGCAACCAATTCATCGCGCGCACCGGAGTATTTTGCGCCTCCGCCGACGAGGATCACAGGATTTTTGCTGGCTTTAATCAGCTCCGCCGCACCTTGAAGCTCACGCTCGCTCGGCTGCATGCGATCAATATAGTGAACCCGTTTGACGAAGAAACTCTCATCGAAATCGTACGCTTCACCTTCGACATCCTGAGAAATGCAAATGGTCGCCGGGCCTGCTTTGGCCGGATCAGTCATGACTTCAAAAGCGCGAAGCAAGCTGCTCATCAGCTGCTCAGGGCGTGTAACGCGATCCCAGTATCTCGATACAGGTTTCAATGCATCGTTTGTCGTAACCGCCGCACTGTATTCTTGCTCCATTTGCTGCAGTACAGGATCTGGCTGTCTTGTCGCAAATGTATCTGCCGGAATCAAGAGAACAGGAATGTTGTTTGCCAATGCCGTGCCGGCTGCCGCCACTAAGTTGGCCGCTCCCGGTCCGACAGATGTTGAGACCGCATAAATTTTTCTTCTCAGCATTTGCTTGCTGTACGCCATTGCGGCATGCGCCATTCCTTGTTCATTTTTCCCTTGGTACACTTTTAAATGGCCTGCATCCTGCTCAAGCGCCTGCCCAATCCCTAATACATTTCCATGGCCAAAAATCGTGAAAATCCCTTCAACAAAAGGCTCTTCTTTTCCATCAACATGGATGTACTGCTGGTTTAAGAATTTAATCAGTGCTTGTGCTGTTGTTAAGCGAATTTTCTTACCCACAAACGATCCCACCTTTACTCGATCTTTTTCAATTATGACTGTGCTTCAATAAGCTGTACGATTTCTTCCGCTGTCGGCATGGCTTCCGATGAGCTGTGCTTGCTGACAACAATGGAGGCTGACGCGCTGCCGTATTTCAATGCGGTTTCAATGTCTTTTCCGCTGACAAGCCCGTAGATAAAGGCCGAAGCATACGAATCACCGGCCCCAAAGGTTTTCAGCACGTTTGTCTTGTACGCTTGGGCGCGGAAGACTTCGCCCGATTTGCTGTATGCGTAAGAGCCCTCTACGCCGTGCTTGATGACGACGAGATCGGCTGAATGCTCAAATAAAGAATTGACAGACTCTTCATTGCTGCCGCCTGTGCGATTTTCCATAACATCGAATTCATCCCGTGTTCCGATAACGATATCGGACTGCTCAGCGACCAAAGAATAGTAAACCGCTGTTTCATCCGCTGACTGCCAAGTGTATGGACGATAATCCAGTTCGAATACGACTTTTACCTGATGCTTTTTTGCATATTGAATGGCTTTTATCACCGCTTCCCGAGACGGGCTTTTGGCGAGCGCTGTACCGGAAACGAGCAGCATTTTCGCATTGGCGATATAGTCCTCGTTTACCTCCGATGGCTCAAGATAAAGATCCGCCACGTCATCGCGGTACATTAAGATGCTGCATTCTTCCGGACTCAGAATCTCAGTAAATGCAAGACCGGCTTTATGCCCTTCCTTATCAACGATCATTTGCGTTGTGTCTACGCCGGTGTTTCTCATATAGGACTCTATGAACCTGCCATGCTGGTCATCTGGAATTTTGCCGATAAAGCCCGCTTTTAAGCCGAGCTTTGAGCTGCCAATCGCGATATTCGCAGGCGAACCGCCGACGTATTTCGAAAATGTCATTGTTTCTTCCATTGGACGATTGTATTCAACCGCGTTCAGATCAATACACGCCCGACCGATGGCAACAATATCAAAGTCCTTCTCTTCATTGAATGTATACTTCATCGTAAACAGCACTCCTCACTTGTTAGCGTTCTAAAATCCACTCATGAGCCGGATCATTATGAAACTTCCACTTTCGCGTCGGCCCTGCCATGACATTTAAATAGTAGGAAGTATATCCATCCGGCACACCAACCGGATGATATCCCGCAGGAACAATGACAACGTTTTCATTTTCTACAGTCATTGTCTCGTCAATGGAGCGGTCGTCAGTGTATACGCGCTGAAATACAAAGCCTTGGCCCGGATCTAATTCATGGTAGTAGGTTTCTTCCAAGAAGGATTCCTCCGGCAGGTTGTCTTGATCGTGTTTATGAGGCGGGTAGCTGGACCAGTTTCCGCTGTCTGTATACACTTCAACCACTAAAAGGCTGTTAGCTGAAGGGTCTGAATCCGGAAGAATGTTGTGAACGGTCCGTTTGTTCGAAAACTTTCCGCGATGTTCAATCCCGTTGTCTTCCGCCCTGATCAGCTTTGTCGGAAGCTGCTTCTCTGATGGCGAATAGCAAAGCGCCACTCTCGCATCACTCACTGCCGTAATCTCAAAGGCACGGTCATTGGAGATATAGACGCTGTCTGTCGGTTTTCTCTCAAATACGCTTTCACGCGTACCGATATGTTCAAACGTAGATTCATGATCCGTCACTGTAATTTTTCCCGTCACTGCCACAATGCAGATTTCTTGTTTTTTCAATTCTTCTGCATAGCTTGCACCGGATGTAAGATCTAACACTTTAAACTCTACATAGGTAAGATCTGAGTTTGATTTCGTTACGTCATGCACAAGGTTGACGCCTTTTGATACTTCATTCGACTGCGGCTTACGCAACAAATGACTCATGGTTAAGCCCTCCTCTTTCTATGGTAAGAATGAGTCCGAACAGCGCAGAGACACGCCGTTCGGCTGTTCGTCGTTTAGTTGAAATCAGGTGCCGGGTATCTTGCCGTCACCACTTTTTTACGCGTGTAGAAGTCGACGCTGTCTTTTCCGTTCGCATGCAGCGTTCCAAAGAATGAAGACTTCCAGCCTGAGAATGGGAAGAACGCCATCGGTGCCGGCACACCCAGGTTGATGCCGAGCATTCCCGCATCAATGTTTTCACGGAAGTAGCGGATTGCGTTTGAATTCGATGTGAACAAGCAGGCGCCGTTCGCAAACTCAGACTTGTTGGCAATCTCAATGGCTTCTTTCAGGTTTTTTACGCGGATGACGGATAAGACCGGAGCGAAAATTTCATCTTTCCAGATCGTCATCTCTGTCGTGACATTATCGAAGATTGTCGGGCCGACAAAGTAGCCGTCGTCAGATACATTTTCACGTCCGTCACAAACGAGTCTCGCGCCTTCTTCCAGCCCTTTTTCAATATAGCTGAGCGTGCGTTTCTTGTTGTCCTCGCGAATGACCGGTCCTAAGAACACGCCGTCATCAAGGCCGTTTCCGATTTTAATCTCAGCCACTTTTTCCTGCAGCTTCGCCATGAATTCATCAGCGATACCTTCTTCAACTGTCACAACCGCACAAGCCATGCAGCGTTCTCCGGCTGAACCGAAGGCTGCTCCGATGATGTTTGTAATCGTGTCTTCGAGATTCGCATCATTCAGGACAATCGTGTGGTTTTTCGCGCCTGTCAGAGATTGAACACGTTTTAAGTTTTCGCTACCTTTTTTGTAGACGTATTCGCCAACAGGCTTAGAGCCAACAAATGAAATCGCTTTAATTTCAGGATGCTCCAGAATGCCGTTTACCACATCATGTGCACCATATACGACGTTGAAAACACCTTTAGGAAGGCCCGCTTTTTCGAAGAGCTCAACCAATTTCTCCGTTAACAGCGGCGTACGCTCAGACGGTTTTAAAATAAATGTGTTGCCGAGTGCAATGGCCATTGGGAACATCCAGCAAGGAACCATCATCGGGAAGTTAAATGGTGCGATTCCGCCGACAACTCCAATTGGGTAGCGGTAGTTGGCCGCTTCAACATCCGTCGCAATAGATGCAAGTGAGTCTCCCATCATCAGAGAAGGCGCGCCTGCCGCGAACTCAACGTTTTCAATCCCTCGTCCCACTTCTCCCAGAGCTTCTTTTGTGTTTTTGCCGTTTTCGATGGTGATTAGATGAGCAAGTTCTTCTTTATGCTGAGACAGCAGCTGCTGGAAGTTAAATAGAATTCTCGCACGGCGCGGAACCGCTACTTTCGACCATGTTTTAAATGCCTCAGCCGCTGTTTGAGCCGCGTAATCAATGTCTTCTTTTGTAGAAATCGGCACTTGGCACAGCACTTCTTTCGTTGCCGGATTGATAACGTCTTCATATTGATCTGTTTTGCTTTCAACCCATTCACCGTTGATATAGTTTTTTAATTTTCTGATTTCTGCCATTCTTATTGCCTCCTTCATTAGTAAACACATACACTTGTATGGATGGTTCAGGATAGATTCATATGATAAGAATTAAACGCTTTCAAAAAAACCAAAAAAAATCAATGGTTAGATACATGTGTTATGCAAGCAACCATTTCATCACTGAAATCACATATGTCAGGTTACTTCTTGGTCATTTCTTGGTTATATTCTAATCGTATAATACCCATAAGTCAATCATAAACACTAAATTTTCTCATTATTTTTATTATACTAATCTTTCAGCAATGGAAGAGAAAGCCTGCAAGTTCGGTGAATCTTGAAAAAAATTTATACCAATGTTATCATTTTTTAAGCAACTATTGATTAACTTTTGATTTTTATTATATATTTACATTACTTTAAGATTCAAGAAGGAGTTTTTTGTATGAAACTGATGCGGATACAGGAAATGGAGGAGTACATTTTATCGCATGGCACTGTTTCCTTAGATGAGCTGTGCCAGGTTTTCAATGTCTCGAAAAACACAGTCAGACGCGATATCAACAAGCTAACGGAAAAGGGTGCCATCGAAAAAGTATACGGCGGCGTAACATCAATTGAGAAAACCGCATTGGTTCCTTTTGAGAATCGCACCATCCAGCACCAAGATGAGAAAACAAAAATTGCCCATTACGCCTCTCGTTTTATTGAAGACCATGACTTAATCTTCATTGACTCAGGAACAACGACCAAATCGATTCTCGATACGCTTGATCCGAACAAAAATGTCACCATTTTAACCAACAGTTTGGACATTATCAATGCGGCGGCGGCTTTGAAACATATCAACTTAATCATCATCGGAAACAACTATAAAAGAAAAACACGCTCCTTTGTCGGCATGGATGATCCCGGTACCTTGGAGAAGTACAATATCAACAAAGCCTTTATGTCCGCAACCGGAACAACACTGACACACGGATTGACCAATTCGGATCTGCTCGAGTACGACATTAAAAAGAGGATTTCTGAAAAAGCGAAAGAAGTGTATTTATTGGCCGATCATTCTAAATTCGGAAAATCAACGCTGCTGACCTATGCGCCCTTTGACAGACTGCATTGTATTGTGACATCTCAGCCGTTAGATGACGAGTACACGCAGTACTGCCATGAGCACCAAATCGGCATTCATCTAGCTTAACGTTTACAATAGTAATGAGAGTCTTTCATCAATTTTATTCCAGGAGGTAGATCATGAAAAAAGCAACGCTCGGAAAATCAGACCTGCAGGTATTCCCTATCGGATTAGGAACAAATGCTGTAGGAGGACATAACCTCTACCCGAATCTGAATGAAGAAACCGGAAAAGAATTGGTTCGCGAGGCCATTCGCAATGGCGTGACCATGTTAGATACCGCTTACATTTATGGGATCGGCCGTTCCGAAGAATTAATTGGTGAGGTGCTGCGCGAATTCAACCGCGAAGATGTCGTCATCGCCACGAAAGCCGCACACCGAAAAGAAGGAAATGACTTTGTCTTTGATAATTCACCAGCATTTCTTAAAAAATCGGTTGATGAAAGCCTGAAGCGTTTGAAAACTGATTATATCGATCTGTTCTACATTCACTTCCCGGATGAACATACGCCGAAGGATGAAGCGGTTAACGCACTGAATGAAATGAAGCAAGCCGGAAAAATCCGTTCCATCGGTGTATCCAATTTCTCTTTAGAGCAATTGAAAGAAGCAAACAGAGACGGATTAGTAGATGTATTGCAAGGCGAATACAACCTGTTAAACCGTGAAGCGGAAAACACATTCTTCCCGTATACAAAGGAGCATAATATTTCATTTATTCCTTACTTCCCGCTCGTGTCTGGATTATTGGCAGGAAAGTATACAGAAGATACAACGTTCCCTGAAGGAGACCTGCGAAACGAACAGGAACACTTCAAGGGTGAGCGTTTCAAAGAAAATATCAGAAAGGTCAACAAGCTTGCGCCAATTGCTGAAAAGCACAACGTGGACATCCCTCACATCGTATTGGCTTGGTATTTGGCAAGACCGGAAATCGATATTTTAATCCCTGGCGCAAAACGTGCCGATCAGCTGCTGGATAACATCAAAACAGCTGACGTGACGCTTTCTCAAGAGGATATTTCATTTATTGATCAGCTGTTCGCATAAGAAAAAACAGCCTTCTCCATTGGGAAGGCTGTTTTTATTTGCCCATAAATTGGTTTGATTTTGATGTAAAACTTACAAAAAGAGCCATGAATCCGATAAAATAAAGGGAGTTTATCTCAGAAAGAAAGTGATTGAAATAGCTAAATATGATATGAAAGATTGATATGACGCTAGAATAAGCTCATCTGTCTGACCCCCTCTTTCACTTTTGCTGATGATTCAAACCAGAAATAACGGGCCGTTGCAGCCTATGGAGGAAACAGAATGAAACTGAAATATGTAAAAGCCTTAGTTGCAGTAACCGTTGCTTTAGGTGTACTGCTGCCATCAACCATTTCTCATGCAAAAAGTTTTAGTGGCCGCTCATCATCCAGTCACAGCAGCCGAAGTTCAAGCTCGTCATACAGCGGAAGCTATAAATCCAGCCCGAAATCCAGCTACAGTTCAGGATCAAGCTCTTCAAGCAAAAACTCCAAAACGTCTGATGATTCATCATCATCGATTTCGCTGAAAAAGAAATCTTCCGATAAGACAAGCTCATCAAGCTCTAAAACATCGTCAGGCACGTTTTCCGGTGCCACATCAAAAGTAAGCGGAAAGACATACAGCGGAAAAACATCTAAAGCTTATGTTGGCGGACGTTATGTTTCAGTGAATCATTATTACAATGCAGGATTCTCGCCATCAGGATGGTTTGGCTATTATAGCGGATTCACAACGAGCATGTTCATGATCAGCATGATGCACCCTTGGGGTTACACCTATCATCCAGTCGGGGGCCCAGGCTATGTTTCTTATGGCGCTTCGCCTATTGCCTGGATCGTTGATGTCATCGCTTTGATCATTATATTAATCATAGTCATTGCAATCATTCGCGCATTTAAAACACCGAAGACATACAGAAGGAGCTTTTAGGTAATGAAATTAGTATTAAACGAGCAAGAAATTGTAGACGGGATTTGTGTGTATATTTCTAATGAAGAAGAGATTTACCCTGAAGACGTTGAAGTAAAAGAGCTGTCTTACAACAAGCGTACAGGATTTTTCGCTGAAGCCAAATATGGCCTGCATCACAAGCAGCTTGAGTCGGATGACATTTCAGAAGGCATTATTCAGTTCTTAGAGGAGTACCATAACTTCAATCCAGACGTTACCGTCGTTGAATTGCAGTTTGATAAGAAAAAAGGATTCTCCGCCTTGGTTTTCGTCAACGAGGAAGAAGCATAAAAATGTCCTAATTAAAACCTTACTCCGGGCGAGTAAGGTTTTTTAATATGTTTTTTCTCCCGTCCATGAAGTGCTGTAATTACTGTTTCCCGTTTTCATTGGATCTGCCATCATTGTGATCCTCGCTATCGTGATCAATAACTTGCGTAAAAACCGCCAATATCCCTCGTTTTGGCTTTGAATTTCCTTTTGTGAAATCAAGATTTTTTCAAACAAATGTTTCAAATCGATTAGGAAAAGGGTACTACTCTATTAACTTTGTTAAATATAGTACATACTCATTGGCTCAAAGACTGAGGAGGAACATTTGTGAAGACAAATATAAGGAAATATTTGATCTACTTTTTCGGCGCTTTAGGGGGGCTGCTTTACGGTTACGATACGGGCGTCATCTCGGGCGCACTGCTATTTATCAACAATGATATCCCTTTAACAACACTGACAGAAGGATTGGTTGTCAGCATGCTGCTACTCGGCGCGATTTTTGGTTCCGCATTCAGCGGGACGTGCTCCGATCGCTGGGGCAGGAGAAAAGTCGTATTTGTCCTTTCCATCATTTTTATCATTGGGGCGCTCGCTTGTGCGTTTTCTCAAACCGTCACCATGCTAATAATGTCTCGGGTCATTCTCGGTTTAGCCGTAGGCGGTTCAACGGCGCTGGTGCCTGTCTACCTTTCAGAAATGGCGCCGACAAAAATCCGCGGAACACTCGGCACGATGAACAACCTAATGATTGTCACCGGTATTTTACTTGCATATATCGTAAACTTTCTATTCACACCGTTTGAAGCGTGGCGCTGGATGGTGGGGCTGGCTGCGGTTCCTGCCGTGCTTTTATTAATCGGGATCGCGTTTATGCCGGAATCGCCAAGATGGCTCGTGAAGCGCGGACGTGAAGATGAAGCAAAACGAATCATGAAAATCACTCATGATCCAAAAGATATTGAAATAGAATTGGCGGAGATGAAGCAAGGGGAAGCTAAGAAAAAAGAAACAACACTCGGCGTGTTAAAAGCCAAATGGATTCGTCCCATGCTTTTGATTGGGGTCGGTCTTGCTATATTCCAGCAGGCTGTCGGCATTAACACGGTGATATACTATGCGCCGACCATTTTTACAAAGGCTGGCCTTGGTACGTCAGCTTCTGCACTCGGCACAATGGGAATCGGTGTCCTCAACGTCATCATGTGTATCACCGCCATGATCTTAATTGACCGTGTCGGCCGCAAAAAGCTTCTGATCTGGGGAAGTGTCGGCATTACGCTGAGCTTGGCCGCACTATCGGCTGTGCTCCTGATGCTGGGGCTCTCTACATCAACAGCTTGGCTCACCGTCGTATTTCTCGGAGTTTATATCGTATTCTACCAGGCGACATGGGGGCCGGTGGTTTGGGTGCTCATGCCTGAGCTCTTCCCATCCAAAGCGCGCGGAGCAGCGACAGGGTTCACCACTTTGGTGCTATCGGCAGCCAACCTAATCGTGTCGCTCGTCTTCCCGCTCATGCTCAGCGTGATGGGCATCGCATGGGTCTTTATGATTTTCTCAGTCATTTGTCTTCTCTCATTTTTCTTCGCCCTTTACATGGTTCCTGAAACCAAAGGGAAAAGCTTGGAAGAAATTGAAGCAAGCTTGAAACAACGTTTTAAAAGAAAGAACAACAGACAAAGCCGTGTACTCAATGAACGGACGTCATAAATAAAAAAAGGAATCGTCTCATTTGGACGATTCCTTTTTTATTCTTACACCATTACTTTGCACATATTGTTCGTAAATTCCACAGGGTCCTGAATTGGCAGACCTTCGATCAGAAGCGCCTGATTGTACAGGAGATATGTGTACAGGCTTAGTTTCTCTTTATCTTGTTCGAAAGCGTTCTGCAGCGTGTTGAATACCTCGTGATTCGGGTTGATTTCCAGCACTTTGTCCGCTTTTACATTTTGGCTGTCCGGCATCGCATTTAAGATTTTTTCCATCTCGATTGTCACTTCACCGTCAGCTGCAAGGCAGACCGGATGAGATTTGAGGCGTTTGGATACTCTGACGTTTTTCACTTTGCCGGACAGAATATTTTTCATTTCCTCAAACAGATCCTTGTACTTGCTTTCCTCTTCTTCAGACTGCTTTTGATCCTCTTCTGAATCAATGCCAAGATCGCCGCTTGATACAGATTTAAACTCTTTTTCTTGATATGAAGCGAGCATCTTGATCGCAAATTCATCAATATCCTCTGTAAAGTAAAGAATTTCATAGCCTTTGTCCGCTACCATTTCCGTTTGCGGCAGTTTTTCAATCCGATCGTATGAATCACCGGTCGCGTAGTAAATATATTTCTGCTCTTCAGGCATTCTGGATACATACTCGTCTAGGCTGACCAGTTTTTTCTCTTTGGAAGAGTAGAATAATAAGAGATCCTTCAATTGATCTTTATTCGCGCCAAAATCATTGTACACGCCGAACTTCAGCTGTCTACCGAATGATTTGTAGAAGGTCTCATATTTTTCTCTGTCTTTTTTCAGCAGGCTCTGCAGCTCGCTTTTGATCTTTTTGCTGATGTTTTTCGCAATCAGCTTCAGCTGGCGGTCATGCTGCAGCATTTCTCTGGAAATGTTCAGCGACAGATCCTCAGAATCGACCATACCCTTTACAAAGCTGAAGTGGTCCGGCAGCAGATCCGCGCATTTGTTCATAATCAGCACGCCGTTGGAATACAGCTCCAAACCTTTCTCATATTCCTTAGAGTAATAGTCAAACGGCATGTTTTCAGGAATAAATAGAATCGCGTTGTAACGAACGGCACCATCCACACTGATATGAACATGTGTGAGCGGTTTATCAAATCCGTAATGCTTTTCAGAATAGAACGTTTCATAGTCCTCATCTGTCAGCTCGCTCTTGTTTTTTCTCCAGATCGGCACCATGCTGTTGACCGTCTGTTCTTCCTGCACCTCTTCAAATTCATTCTCGCTGCCTTCCTTCGGCTTGTTAACTGTTGTATCCATTTTGATCGGGTAGCGAATGAAGTCGGAGTACTTTTTGATGATCGCTTTTAAACGATATTCTTCTAAAAATTCATCATAGCTCTCATCTTCCGTGTTCTCTTTGATCTTCAGAATAATGTCTGTGCCGACAGAATCCTTTTCACACGGCTCAATTGTGTAGCCGTCCGCGCCTGCAGACTCCCATTTATACGCTTCTTCGCTGCCGAGCGCCTTACTGATAACGGTCACCACGTCGGCAACCATAAACGCCGCATAAAATCCGACACCGAATTGCCCGATGATGTCATGGCCGTCCTTCAGTTCGTTTTCTTTTTTAAACGCAAGAGAGCCGCTTTTCGCGATCGTACCGAGGTGCAGTTCAAGCTCGTCCTTTGTCATTCCGATCCCTGTATCCGTGATCGTCAGCGTTCTCGCACCTTTGTCAGCCGCAACTTTTATGTAGTAATTGTCTTTATCGAAGGTTAGCGCATCATCAGTCAGCGCTTTGTAATAGATTTTGTCAATCGCGTCACTCGCATTGGAAATTAACTCGCGCAGAAAAATTTCTTTTTGGGTGTAAATGGAATTAATCATCATATCCAGCAGCCGTTTGGACTCTGCTTTAAACTCTTTTTTGGCCATTCCGCTCGCTCCTTTTTCATGCTTTGTGATGTTATGTAAACTCTTTTCAGCATCTATTTATCACAAATGATGACTTCTGTCAATATGGTTTTCATCAAAGAACGATAGATGCATATATATGTAAATTTAACATTAGTTGGGTGAGTTTTCACTATTTTTTCTAGACAATCGGATAAGAAAAAGAGAGGATCAGCCTCTCTTTTGTCCTGCATCATTCCAACGGCCAAACTCCCGCTTCATCCAAATATGCACCGGGTAGAAAAACAAACAGAACGGTATCAGAAACAATAGATTATGCCATGACGCATTCAGAAGTGCGCTAGCTGTAACCGGAAACGTAATCTCTTTCAATAAAAAAGAGATGACAGTCAGCACAGCAAACGCAGCCGGAATCGTGACAAGACAATAAAATTTGAGTTCCTTCTTATGCTGTATCTTCAAAACACATAAAACCTCCCACAATTTCTCATTCATCTTACCATATGCAGGTATTACTTTTTTCACATGTTTATCACTGCACACAGCGGGAAGACAAATAAAAAAGGAGGATTCTTGTAATGGGAAGATTAGAAAACAAAACAGCTGTGATCACAGGCGCTGCGACAGGCATTGGACAAGCAACGGCAGAGGTTTTTGCCAATGAAGGCGCGCGTGTGATTGTCGGCGACATTAATGAAGATCAAATGAAAGAGACAGTCGAAACGATCAGACAAAACGGAGGACAGGCTGAGGCTTTTCATCTTGATGTGTCAGATGAAGAAAATGTGAAACAATTTGCTGATCAACTCAAAGACGCGTACGGCACAATTGATATTCTCTTTAACAACGCCGGCGTCGATCAGGAAGGCGAAAAAGTGCACGAATATCCCGTAGATCTGTTTGACCGCATTATCGCAGTCGATCTGCGCGGCACGTTCCTTTGCAGCAAATACCTGATTCCGCTCATGCTCGAAAAAGGAGGCTCCATCATCAACACCTCCTCCATGTCAGGCAGGGCTGCGGACCTTGACCGCTCCGGCTATAACGCCGCAAAAGGCGGTATCACAAACCTGACAAGAGCGATGGCAATTGATTACGCAAGAAACGGCATCCGCGTCAATTCCATCTCACCGGGTACGATTGAAACACCGCTGATTGACAAATTAGCTGGCACCAAGGAACAGGAAATGGGCGAGAAATTCCGCGAAGCCAACAAATGGATCACGCCGCTCGGCCGACTCGGCAAACCGAAGGAAATGGCGACGGTGGCGCTGTTCCTCGCATCTGACGACAGCTCATACGTCACAGGCGAAGACATCACCGCAGACGGCGGCATCATGGCGTATACATGGCCTGGGAAGATGCTGATTGATGAGAAATGGAAGGAAGAGACGAAATAAGAGAGGGGATTCAGCCCCTCTCTTTTTTGTTTTTCAAAGCAATACAATCTTATACTTCTTCACATCCAAAAACTGCAAAAACTCCCTGGCCAGCACCCTCGGATCGTGCGCCTTTCCCTCATCCAGCCGATACAACATCAAACCGATAATCATAGCGGAAACATAATAAGCATAAAGTTTCTTTCCCGCGCGGATATCAAGCTGCTGATGCAGGTAAAAAGATTCCAGCGCTTTGAACATGCTGGGTATCACATGAGGAATTCCCCATTCAGGATTGAGAAACCGGACAATAGGCGAGCGCTCCGATAACGCAGAAAGCAGGCTGGCAAGCGCCGTCTCAGCTTCCGCTAAAGAAAGCTCATCCGGACTGGCACTCACCGTCAGCCGGTCAATCATATCTGCACACGATTGATGAATCATCGCTTGTACCAGCTCATCTTTATTGGCATAGTGATCATAAAAGGTCGCCCTGCGAATGTTGCTTTTTCTGGTAATATCCGAAATCGTCACCGCCGCATAGTCTTTTTTCTCCGCCAATACGTCCAGCAACGCCTCCTGCAGCGCCTGTCTCGTGCGGACAACACGACGGTCAATTTGCTTGTTCTCCTCCGGCTCCGCTTCAACAGCCTGTCCAAACAGCCAATAAAACCGTTTCTGAGAAACAAGTTCCCATACCTTGTGGCTGATGGCTTCTGGAGACGCTGACGCATCCTCATTCAGCCAGTACAAAATAATCGCATACGTATACAAAGCCCTGTAATGTCCGTAAATCTCCTGCTCCATGGGCGTCAAATTGACATGAATCGGAGACAGCATGACATCCTGCTGAAACACATCTTTAAAAAATCGGTGGAAATTGTGATACGGTACGTTGTCTCTAATCATCATTGCTGAGAAGAAAGATTGATGCTGATGAACAAAAGACAATGTCGGATGCACGGTTTGCCGCTTTTGGCTGAGATGAAGTGTATCCATATGCTTGAAGGCTTCATAGAGCGCTTCGCTCAATCCTTCCTGCATGTCACCCATCAAATCCTCAATGATGGAAAACTTATCCTCGTAATAAAGATAGAGTGTCCCGCGGCTCACTTGTGCGTGTTCAGCAATTTCTTTCATTGTAATCTGTCGAATATCCCTTTTTTCTAATAAATCCAGAAGTGCCTGTTTGATTTGAGCCTCAGCAGATTCCGGCAAAAGAGTCACCTCCAAACTTAGACAGATGTTCGATATATGTACGGTAACGTATAGATGATTCTCCGTTGTCTTTCTTATAGAAAAGATACCACTTTATAATAGTTCCGAGATAAGCAGAAAGCAAATGAGGGGGATTTTACAATGGAACAGCAAGTAAAAGACGACATTCAGCGCGTCTTCCAGCTTCAGAAAAAACAGCAAAAAGTGCTGCGCGCTTCAACAGCGGAACAGCGCAAAGAAAAGCTTCAGCGCTTTCTGGATTCCGTCATCGCACATGAAGAGGAAATCATCGAAGCGATCCGCAAAGACGTGCGGAAGCCGTATCACGAGGTCAAAAAAGCAGAAATCGAAGGTACAAAAAAAGCGATCAGAGATAATATGAACAACCTGGAAACATGGATGACACCCAAAGAAGTCGGTTCATCCTTAAGCTCTGATGCCAACGGAATCCTCATGTACGAGCCTAAAGGCGTTACGCTTATACTCGGTCCGTGGAACTACCCGTTTATGCTGACGATGGCGCCGCTTGCCGCTTCTATCGCAGCAGGAAACAGTGCCATTGTGAAGCTGTCAGACTTTACGATGAACACGAGCAACATTGCCGCAAAAGTCATCCGAGATGCTTTTGACGAAAAGGAAGTTGCCATTTTTGAAGGAGAGGTTGAAGTGGCCACTGAGCTTCTTGATCAGCCGTTCGACCACATTTTCTTCACCGGAAGCACAAATGTGGGAAAAATCGTCATGACAGCAGCCGCCAAGCACTTGGCATCTGTCACGCTTGAGCTTGGCGGCAAGAGTCCGACCATCATCGACAGTGAATACGACTTAATGGACGCAGCGAAAAAAATTGCTGTCGGCAAGTTCGTAAATGCCGGTCAAACCTGCATCGCGCCGGATTATGTCTTCATTAAAAAAGACGTGCAGGACAAGTTCGCAGGCATTTTACAAACCATTGTCAACGCAGGATTTATGGAAGATGATTACACGCCGGATCGAAACAAATTTACGCAAATTGTCAATGACCGCAACTTTAACCGCGTCAAAGCTTTATACGACGATGCCATCGAGAAAGGCGCGGAAGTTGTGTTCGGCGGCGTCTTTGACGCAAGCGACCGTACGATCTCGCCAACCGTTTTGAAAAACGTTACGCCAGATATGAAGATCATGCAGGAAGAAATCTTTGCACCGATCCTGCCGATGATGAACTATGAAGACATCGATGAAGTCATTGATTACGTAAATGACCGCGATAAACCGCTCGCGCTTTATGTATTCAGCCACAACCAAGACCTGATCGACAATGTCCTTCAGCACACCACATCAGGAAATGCAGCCATCAATGATGTCGTCGTTCATTTCAGTGACGTCAACCTGCCATTCGGCGGCGTGAATACAAGCGGAATCGGCTCTTACCATGGGGTATACGGATTTAAAGAGTTCTCCCATGAAAAAGGTGTGTTTATTCAAGCAGCTAAATAAACATGGTTCAGAGAATCTGCATCCCTTGCAGATTCTCTTTTTCTATCATCCCCAGTTCAGTCATTTCCAGTTTGTGAATAAATGTAGTTCACAGAAAAATCATGCATCAACAAAAATAGAAAACTATGTAAAATCCCTTGTGGCAGGTTTCTTTGACGAAGAACGAAAAGCGGCAAAAAACCAAATGATGTTTACAGCCGCTGAAGCGATACAGAGCCCCATCACAGTAATCACATCAGAAAGCGGATGGTCACCGAATATACTCACCATCAGCACAATGGCAGCAGTAGATAAGTGAATCAGCAAACCCATGCCGCAAAGCGCCGCCATCACAAATCTCATTGCATCCACACCCAGCATGTACATGAGGATAGGAATGAAATAGAAAACAAGTATCATACCAATTGCCGACCACATACCGATAGAGTTGAACTGATTGGCTGAGGACCCCGTGTCTGCCAGCGGAGAAAGTGAAGCCGCAGCAATCATAGCGCAAAAAAGGAATGCAGAAATCACAGTCAAGATCACCACGCGATTTTTTCTGGACATGATCAATTGACACCTCCTAAAATAGAAATATTAACCTTTATTATCATAAAGGAAAAACTAATAGAAATCGATGGTGTTTCTACCTTAATTTCAGTGTTGTGTTCTATGCCAAAACCTGGTGTAAATACCCAGTATGCGAGGGTCCAAACCCTTCCTCGCTCTCCAGATTCGCTTCAATTAGCTCCCATACCTGCTTGCAGCTCGTGCTCATATCATCCAACCCGTCTGTCGATCAACAGCAGACGTTTCTTGTCGTCCTCACTAAACACCCGATGACCGTTCGCCTTTCGTTTAACCGGCGGAAGCAAGTCGATTTTCTCATCATAACGAACTGCATCCTCAGTCATTTGGCACTGCTTTATGGCTTCTAATAATGTATAAGACATGCTTTTTAATGATCTCTGGTATATTTATATAGTAGAAAAGAAAGGATAAAAGACTCATTTTTTAGTAATATCAGGATTTTATCACCATATCATATTGCAAAAGCTTTTTTTACAAAGTATACTGTTCCAGATTAATTCAAAGGAGAGAGAAATATACATGGAAAAACCGGCAGGATTTTGGATTCGTGTTTTAGCTTATTTGATTGATGGCATTATTGTATCTGTTCCTAGCTATATTATTCTATTTATTATCAATTCTGTATTTATCGCTGGATCCATCGCAACAGACCCATACATGACAAAAGACGAATATATGGTGAAATACTTAACGCTTGCCTTTTTGCCAACCATGCTGATCATGATCGTCATCAGTGTGTTATATTACGGGCTGCTTACAGCTTCTAAAATGCAAGGCACGCTCGGCAAAAAAATTCTCGGGCTGAAAGTAGTCAATGAACAAGGCGGACGCGTGTCTATCGGGCAGGCAATCGGCCGTTACTTTGCGTACATATTATCTGGAATTATCTTTTATATCGGTTTTATCATGGTGGCATTCGGAGAGAAAAAAGGCCTGCATGACATCATTTGCCGCACACGGGTTGTATATAAATAATTGAAAACATGAAAAAGTCTAGACTCCAATATGAGTCTAGACTTTTATTTATCTTGATTTCTTCAAGATCGGCTGCCATTTCATATACGTAAGGCTCCTCCAAAGCCACTCAAACGGCCCCATTCGGAATGCCCGAAGCCAAAGATGGCTGAAAATCATTTGAAGAGCACATACCGCGATCGTGATCAGCACGCCCGCAGCCGGATACACTTTGCCGTATAACCCCAACCCGTAATGATAGAAAATCAACGTACAGATGATCGATTGCATGAGATAGTTGGTAAATGCCATTCTCCCGACTGCGGAAAAGTATTGCAGCGGCTTAGCCAGTCTTGTCTTATGATATAGATACACAATCGTAGTGACGTAGAAAAACATAAGAAAAGGCGCTCCAACCAGCAAACATACTTCTTTTTCGGTCACACTGTACAATATATGAGCGCTGATGCCAATGACCAGACCAGACAGCCATACTCTTTTTAACGCTTTGCGGTGCTTTTCCGGCTGATGCAGCAATCTTGATTTTGCCGCCGCGGCGCCCAGCAAAAACATACTGAAATATGGGATGGAGGCAAAAAAGAAATTCAGCGGATTATAGGTCAGCATGCCATTCATTGACATATAAACGAGACGGTCGTGGATTCGCTGTTCCGCAATGTCTTTCAGGCTGCCGTTTCCGTAAGCATGCAGCGCCTGCTTCGCCTGCTGAATGGCCGCTTGTGCCCATTCTTGACCGTTTGCTTGATGAAAGCTTGCCAAAATGAACGGAAGCGAAAACAGGAGATACAAAGAGACTGCCCATATCAACAGTGTTTTCGGCTTTGCTTTTCTGAACAAAAGGAAAACCAAACCAAGCAGGGCGTATTCCGTTAAGATATCCCCGTCCCATATCAAAAAAGCATGAATGGTGCCAAAGATGAAGAGTGCCAATAATCTTCTGATATAAAGCGGGACAAAACGTTTTCCTTTGCTTAACGCTCTCTCCATCATCACCACCATGCCAAACCCAAATAAAAATGAAAACAGTAAAATACATTTGGTTTGAATCAAAAATTTCAATATGTCTGCTGCAGCAAAATCTGCATCAGACCACTTTTCCGTGAAAAAATTATCCTTTCCAAGCATAGACAAATACATATCCGGATAACTGAAGTGCGCCAAATTCACAAATAGGATGCCGAAAATGGCAATTCCTCTTAACACGTCAAGCACACCAATCCGCTCATTTGACAGAGTCGGCTGTAATGAAGCCATATGAATCACGCTCCTTTTTTTCTATACCTCAAGCGTATGAAAAATAGAAGCGAAGAAACATCGATTTAGATGGCAACACAAAGGAAAAACCTTACAATCCTGTCACCTTCACAATAAAAAGCCAGGCTTCATAGGAAGCCCGGAGATATTATGGTTTCATGACCTTTAAATCTAATGTGTCGATATTCTGCAAGACACGGTCGAATCGCAAAGCTTGAGGTTCACTCGGGAAGATATGCCCCTCATACGGATCTCCTAACGTGCGGAAAAACGGCTCGAATAAGCCCGGAACCAATACCCCCACCATTTTTGTATAGTGAGAATCCAAGCGATAGGAGTGTACAGTGTTGGCAGGAACATGCAGAAAATCTCCTGGATTAAGCTGAATTTCTTCACCATCGGCCCACATCGTCATTTGCCCTTCAAGGCAATAGAAAGTTTCTGTATGATGCTCATGGTAATGATCAACGATGCGATCGCCTTTAGGGCCTTCAGATGATACAACGATAAATTGCCCGTCTGTATTCTTTTGCGCAGCCACTATCCGGTGTAGCTGATCGCCCGTCAACAAACGGTCTCCTTCTCCAGACTCAAGCACATATGGAACAACGCCATCCGGAAGTTCTGTTTTCTCCACTAGTGTTGGAGCACCGGCAGGGTTTTCATCCTCCGCAAACATAATGTCCGCCACCTCAGCCGCTTTTTCAAAACGCTCTTTTGACACTTCTTCGCTTGCGTGCGGCGGATGTTCAGCGTGATCATATGGCGTTCCAAGCACGGAATACATATGTGCGACATTTCCTTTCATTGTGTAAGACACCAGCCGTGTTCTGTGGCTCTGCATCCGGTAGCTGTGCGGCGTTCCGGCCGGAATATTCGCATAATCACCAGCTACTAAAAGATAATGTTCACCATCAAGCGTCAGTTCAAGCTTACCGTCCAGAACAAGAAGCCCTTCATGTGTATTTTTGTGAATATGAAGCGGAAAGGCATCCCCTTTCCCCCCAGAAAGCAGCACGATCTCGAACAAGTCTCCCGTGCTCTTTCCGTTTGCCATCACTGTCGCGACCTGTCTGCCGAACAAGTAGCGCTCTCCCTCTCCGCTGCGGAGCAAGTAAGGCACTTTTTCTTTGGGCAGTGAATGTTTACTTAACGTTTTCATGTTGTTTCCTCCAATTTAGACCAGTCTATATATTTTAGGTTTCTGACTAGACCGTTCTATATAATTGTAGGGGAAAGGATAACAAATTGCTACCCTTTTTTCCTCACCAATACTGGAATTTGTTCGGCAATGAGAAGAAGGGGCGTTTTGTCTTTATTCGTTAACGAAAGCATAATACCGCCTTCAATCATCGAATTGATCAGCATCCCAAGCTGATTTGCTTCTTCTTCTGCAAATCCGTTTTCCATTAATTTTCTGGCGAAAACCGCTTCCCAGCTTTTAAACACCTTCATGCAAACCGTGCGCAGCGGCTCGCTGATTAACGCCGTTTCACTCGCCAGCAAGCCGACTGGAATCCCTTGAATGCTTTCCGTATTGTCAAACTGGCTGGCGGTTTTTTTGATAAAATGCTGAATCGCTTCTGTTGGATCAGAGGATTCATCCATACTTTGCTGTATCACATGTTCAACGATCTTTCCTGTATATGAAACCGCTTCAATCGCTAATTCTTCTTTGCCATTCGGAAAAAAGTGATAAAGCGATCCCTTAGGAGCACCGCTTTCTTTCACAATCTGGTTTAAGCCCGTCGCGTGATATCCTTGCAGCTGGAACAGACGTGACGCTGTGTGAAGGATTTTTTCACGTGAATCTCCTCTGCTAGTCATTGAAACATTCCCTCCTAGGTATGGTAGAGCGACTTATATAATATAAAAAAGAACCTTGGGATTGTCAAAAAGGGGTAGTGGCCTGCCGGTTGGGGTAAATGTAGACAAACATGTCTAGGAGGGGATTCTCGATGCCAAATGATGATACGGTCACCAATACTGAACAGCTTGAAAAACAGCAAAACCCGAAAACGAAGCTCAAACTGAAAAAAGTAAAGGATCAAGTCATCGTCATTACCGGTGCTACAAGCGGAATCGGCCTCGTCACCGCGAGAATGGCAGCCGAAAAAGGAGCAAAAGTCGTCGCAGCAGCCCGAAATGAAGAGGCCCTTCAGGAGCTCGTTGGCGAAGTAAAGAAAAAAGGGCACGAAGCCATCTATGTAAAAGCGGATGTGGGGAAAGAAGAAGACGTCAACCGCATCGCAGAAACCGCGATCAGCACATTCGGCCATTTTGACACATGGGTTAACAACGCTGCTGTTTCGGTTTTCGGACACGCCATGGATGTGACCACCGAAGACATGAAGCGCGTGTTTGACACCAATTTCTGGGGTCCGGTCTATGGAACAAGGGCAGCCGTCAAACACTTTACAAGCAGAGGCGGTTCGGGTGCTCTCATCAATGTAGGAAGCCTATTCGGCGACAGAGGAACCGTCATTCAATCCACCTACGCGTCTGCGAAATTCGCGCTTCACGGATGGACAGAAAGCATTCGAATGGAGCTTGAAAAAGAACAGGCACCCGTCTCGGTCACACTCATCCATCCAGGCAGAATCGACACACCCTACAACGAACACGCCAGAAGCTACCTGGACAAACAGCCGGCTCATTCCCGCTCTATGATCTATCCGCCGGAAGCTGCAGCCGAAGCCATCCTGTTTGCCGCTGAACACCCGAAACGCGACATATACATCGGCTCGCAGGCAAAAGCCATCGCCATGCTGGGTGCACTCTTTCCCCGGCTGACCGACAGGCTGATGGAAAAAATCATGTACTACAGCCAGCATGCGGAAAGACCGTCCAAACCGCGTGAAGAAAGCGCGCTTTACCATGCGGGCTACGGCATGCATGACAGGGGGACAAATAAAGGGTGGCTTCGGTCAAGAAGCTATTATGCAAAGGCCACAAAGCGCTCGGCGGTAACTGCGGCAGTTATTGCCGGACTGGCGGCTTGGGGGATAATGAAGCGAAGGAAGTAAGCCGGTCTCGAAAAAATAAACAGGTATTTTGGCCTGTTTATTTTAATTCTCCTATGTCTTTTAAGTATTGTTCACGCTCTTTTTTATCAGGATATGCGGTTTTGATGTATTCTTCTTTTTCTTTCTTGCTGTATTTGCTCCAGTCAGTAAAACGGTCTCCCACTTCTTTAGAATATCCAATTGAATCTACTTCATTCGATTTATAATATAAAGAGGCATCAAATGTGAACTTTTCCGGCTCATTATTTATATAACCAGTAACTTCAATCATTCCCATTGGACTTATCGTAACTTTCTCATTAAACTTAATATCCTTTATAAAATGGTGTATGTCTTCTTTCTTTAGTTCTTCTTTTATTTTAGGTTTCATTTTTTCAGCGTATGCTTCAGCTTTTTCTTGCTCACTTTTTTCATCCAAATTCATAGTTTGCTTGCCCCCAGACCTTTGCGATGATTGGTCAACTGTATTAGTGTTCTTATGATTCAAATAAAAAATGCCTACTCCGATTACTAATACAATCGCTCCGCAAATTAGTATTTTTTTGGTAAATGACATGGTATTTCATCCTTTTTTATTTTATTATACTAGATATGTAAAGTTTAGGAGTGATGAGTTTGCCTCGAAATAACAACTCTTTGAAATTATCTGATAAGGATTTTAATTTACTTTCCAACAACGCTTACAAAATAAGCAAATATGAAATTGGCGAAATCATAAAAGTAAGCAATGGCCAAATTTTGTATGTTGTGGATTATACAAAAACTGAAAAAGGTCTCAATGCTTTAACTCTTGTCACTGAGGAGGATTACAAACTTTCTAATCATGGCAAACACCCTGAAAAAATCCAAAACGCCATCATCGCATACCGCGGATCGGAACCTATCAGCACTAACCAATTAAAAGAAACGATTAAGGAAACAAACCAGCGTGGAAAAAGAGAAGAGCTCATTAAAGAACTTGAGAAAAAAGGGATCAATATCCCAGCTGATGAAGATGGGTCTTCTTTTGACTCAGTAACAGGTTTCTCTGAATATGCAAATGAAATCATCCAAGATTGGCTTCACATGGATACTAGTTATCTAGTTGGCAAAAAGCCGTTTGATGATGGAACAGATAATCAGGCCATTCAGGCAGATCAATATGCAAAAACAATACATCAAAATTTTAAAAATGCTGACATTCAAGTAACGGGTCACTCATTAGGCGGTTCTAATGCAGGCTATGTCGTAGTGATGAATGACTTTATAGAACGCGGTGTCACTTTCGAGAATCCTAACATATATGAAAACCTGCCTGAGGATGTAAAAGCCCGAGCGTTAAAGGGAGAGTTTCGCAGCCGTTTAACAGAATATATTAATTTAAATGATGGATTATCCTTGCTGAATCGGGATGCTGCTGAAGTAGGCAAAGTAAAAGTGATGTATGACGAAGCTTTGCCGAATGGTGTACAGAATAATAGCCTCCCTGATGAAGTGAAAATGCTGGGCCTTGGACTTAAACATTATGGCAATCAATCTCTTGATATTACACTATTTGCTGAAGCCTTGATGGGAAGTCACGGCTTGGATCGATACAACTTCCATTCAGATGGCTCTGTCCAAACTGTGGATGATGTTTTAAAGAACAACCCTGACTTTGCATTAGCGATGCTTAAGCAAATGAAATCAACGAATGTGAAGGCCAATACAGGTGTTTCGATACTGATCAAATCACATGTATTAATGAATACAAGTACTCAGTTGAAGCATATTGCCGAAACGGAATGGTCAAAAATGATACGCCAGATTGAAAGAATTGATGACAAAGTAAAGGATTCAATTGAGGATGTCAGGAATATGCATGCACGAATGGTTGGTTTTGGCGCCTATGATGAATTATCAGTTTCCGATGTCGATGATCTGATCAATAAGATCAAAATGAACAAACCGCACCACCTTTTTTACTCAAAAGAAAAATATGATCAGGCAGTAGATGCAGCGCTCAATCTGCAACACTTTCTACAGATGATTGCAGATGATCTCGGACATATGGGACATGCGTATCATGATGCAGATCTGGCAGCGGCCAGTCGAATGGGGATTTCATAAGGAGAGAAAGAAACATGGATTTTATGAATAAGAAACCAACAGACGCTGACCGTTTTATGCAAAGAATGACGAGTCAGCATTCAAGCACTTCGATTTTTTCAAATGCTGGTGTAAATACCTCTGAAATGACACCTGAACAATTGGCTGCGTTCAAAGAGAGGAAGAGACAAGAACAAAAATTGGCGTTAATGAATTCAATCAAAAAACAATTAAGCTATGCATTCCAGGAAGACCGTAAGAATTTGTCTTCGATCCTTGAAAACATTACAGATGCCGAGCAGGCTATAAAGACAAAACGAGAAATCCTCAACCATCATATGTCTGGAAAAGCAATAGATAGTGTCACTGATAAAATGAAAGATCACCTTTCATTTGATAAAGTTCATTCTGATGTTTCGAGTGTAATCAATTCCATTGGCTTATAAGGTAGAGAGTCCATATAGCTTAAAATAAGGAAGATATTATCTCCGACAAAGTGGCGCAGCGAGAACGAATCACGAATGAAACTGTGCGTCTGGAAAACGATCATTAGCACAGAAAAAAAGCAGACTGTTCCCAGTCTGCTTTTTTCCATTACGATCTAAAGAAATCAACCAGCGGCTGAAAATCCTTAGACAAATCAACATCATTCGGCTCTGCTTGAAGCAGGCGGTCAATCATTTGCTCTAATTCCTCAATATCATTTTTATCTGTGTATTCAATGAAGTTTAAGCTTTCAAGCCAATCCCGGTAGGAATGTTTAGCTTTGCCGTAGCTATTTCCAAAGACGAGGCATGGTGTTTTGGTGATAATCGAGAAAATCATTGCGTGAAGGCGGTCGGTAATGACCAATTTACTTGAACCGATGCGGTCAAGCATCTCCATAAAATGCTTTTCCCGATCCTCGTAATCAATCATATCGACCGTATCAAGCACCGTGTCTGTACGCTCCGCGTAGGTTGTTTTTTCTGCCCATTTCATCATGTGTGAAATAAAATCTTCATCGGTTACCTTCTCCTTGTCCGCTCTTAAAATAAAAAGAACGCCGTCCCGTTCAAGCTCTTTCGGTACGATATCCAAAGACAGCACCATATCTGGTGTAAAGATCACATTTGAATTGAAGGTTTCTTTCACAACATCGAGCGTCTGCGTCTCCCGCGCGGCAATCGTTAAATGTGGATTTTGGTGGTACGCATCCTGTGTTTTTTTCTTTTCTTTGTTTCCGTCCTCTGTATCTTCAAAATAAACGGATTGAGGAAGAGAAATGGATTTATAGTCTTTAAACGCTGCAAAGACCTTCCTTCTGTCCTCTTCAATATCGAGATAAAGATTGCCTAAATTTCCTCCGCCGGTAAAGCAGACAATATCGTCTTCACGGATGATTTCCTTCACCAATTCGATGCCTTCATCCGTCGCATAGTCCATAATTTCAATATATTCATAGTACGGAAAACGATTTTTAATAAATTTCTCTTCCGCATACGCAATCGCTTGGTCTCCGATGTTTGTGTAACTCGGGGAACCAAACAAAAATACTTTTCGTTTATCATTTAATAAGGCTTCGGGTTTTACATTCGGCGCGATCCCTTTACCTAGTTTTTTGCCTTTGATTTCTTGTACAGTCATGTCTGCGTCCTCCTTCTAGGTTGTGCTTGTTACCTGTCTGTACCCAGAAAGGAGGGTGAATATGCACGGGCATGTGCTTGCCCCGGCTTTATATCAGATACATCGTTTTCGCCAGTTTTAAGGATGCCGCAATGTTTCTTGCCGTTCTTTCCATATTCTCGGCTGCATGCCCAAGTGCGTCTGCAAGGGGCACGGCTCCCGGCACGATGCTAAAAAGGGCATCCATCCCGTGTGCATAGACTGCATCACTGTCTCGCGAAACGGATCCCGCAAGTCCAATGACAGGCACATCGTATGCCTTAGCCGCTTTGGCCACGCCAATCGGCGTCTTTCCGTAAACTGTCTGGCTGTCAATCCGCCCTTCGCCGGTAATCACAAGATCTGCATCCTGAACCTCGCTTTCAAACTGGACCGCATCGAGGACGATGTCAATGCCTCTCTTCAAATCAGCACGGAGAAAAGCAAGAAGACTCCATCCGAGACCGCCTGCTGCACCGGCGCCCTCTGTTTCCCTGAAGCTTGTTTCAAGCGTTTTCTCTGCCACATCCGCAAAGCGGGACAGATTCTGGTCAAGGATACGCACCATGTCAGGCGTGGCGCCTTTTTGAGGACCGAAAACAGCGGAAGCCCCTTTTGGCCCTGTTAACGGGTTATCCACGTCGCAGGCGACTTCGATTTTTACATTTCGTAATCTGGGATCAAGTCCTGCCAAATCTATTGAAGAAAGCTGAGAAAGCGCACCGCCTCCGGTTCCAATTTCATGGCCTGATTCATCAAGAAGCCTCCCGCCCAGCGCCTGAACCATCCCGGCTCCGCCATCGTTTGTGGCGCTTCCGCCGATTCCGATGATCAAATGCTCTGCACCCGCATCAAGAGCGGCTCCGATTAATTCTCCCGTTCCTTTAGTAGATGTGGCAAACGGATTTCTCTTCTCTGCGGGCACAAGGTGCAATCCCGATGCGGCAGCCATCTCAATCACAGCCGTTTTTCCGTCTCCCATTAGGCCAAAAAACGCTTTTACTGGTTCCCCGAGCGGACCCGTAACCATCTGCTCTTTTATGATTCCGCCTGTGGCATCGATTAATGACTGTACCGTTCCCTCACCGCCGTCCGCCATCGGCAGCTTCCGATATTCAGCATTCGGGAAAACTGTTTTGAAGCCTCTTTCTATGGCGTGAGCCGCCTCCAACGCTGATAAGCTTTCCTTAAAAGAATCTGGTGCAATAATGATTTTCATCCAATCGCCTCTTTCAAAAAGTGATGATTTACAGTGTCTTTTCTTCAATTTACCATAATTACATTTGGCGATATATACCAATTTACAAGGAAAAATTTTATTAAAAATTAGAAATGAAAGTGTTTGCATTAATAAAACATTCACGTTATCATACTTGTATACAAGTATACTCCTTAGTGAAGAAGGTGAGCGTATGCTAGACTCCAAGGACCTGTTATATCCCGCAAAATGGCTTTCAAAAGCGTCAACCGGCGTTCGCGTTGCATGCGAGCTGAGAATGCGAATTATTTCAGGCATGATTGAAAGCGGTACCATTCTATCAGAAAATACAATCGCGGCTGAGTTTTCAGTAAGCCGTTCGCCGGTTCGCGAAGCGTTAAAAATACTGGCTTCCGAAAAAATCATTCGTTTAGAACGAATGGGAGCGGTTGTGATTGGGTTAACTGAAAAGGAAATCGCAGAAATATACGACGTGCGTTTATTATTAGAAACGTTTGTCTTTGAACGGCTTGTCAAAATCGACGTTGAGCCTTTAGTCAAAGATCTCAGCAAGATTCTAGAAATCATGAAAGTCTCCATCAAATACGAGGACGCGGACGAGTTTTCATTTCAGGATGTGTTATTCCATGAAACGATTATCCGCGCCATTGAGCACTCATACATTCAGATGATCTGGAACAATCTAAAACCCGTAATGGAAAGCTTTATTCTTTTATCAATGCGGGTACGGTTAAAGGAAAAGTACGAAGATTTCTCAAGGATTCTGGACAACCATGAGCTATATATTCAAGCGATCAAAACAAAGGACAGGGCGCTGATGGTTCAGTCTCTGCACCAGAATTTTGACGATGTGCAAGAAAAAGTAGAGGACCTCTGGCTCTCACAACAAATGCTGGCAAAAGGAGCTGAACACCAAAATGACTAGTTATATGTTAGGAATCGATATCGGTACGACCAGCACAAAAGCTGTATTATTCACTGAAAACGGAGAAGTGGTACAGAAAGAAAGCATCGGCTACCCGCTCCATACACCGGACATCTCAACAGCTGAACAAAATCCGGAAGAGATTTTTCAGGCTGTCATCCATACAACTGCAAAAATCACGAAACAGCACCCGGAAAAACAAATCTCATTTATTTCCTTCAGCAGCGCCATGCACAGCGTCATTGCCATGGACGAAAATGATCAGCCGCTGACGCCATGCATCACGTGGGCAGACAACCGAAGCGAAGGCTGGGCGCATAAGATTAAAGATGAGCTCAATGGGCATGAGGTTTACAAACGAACAGGAACACCCATTCATCCGATGTCACCGTTAAGCAAAATTACATGGATCACAAACGAACGAAAAGAAATTGCTTCTAAAGCCAAAAAATATATCGGCATCAAAGAGTACATTTTTAAACAGCTATTTAATGAGTATGTAATCGATTACTCATTGGCATCAGCGACAGGGATGATGAACCTGAAAAGCTTGGATTGGGACGAGGAAGCACTGACGATCGCAGGCATTACGCCGGATCACTTATCCAAACTCGTGCCGACAACCCAGATCTTTCAGCACTGCAGCCCGAAATTAGCGATACAGATGGGAATCAATCCGGACACACCTTTTGTCATCGGCGCAAGCGACGGCGTACTGTCCAATCTCGGTGTGAATGCCATTAAAAAAGGAGAAATCGCCGTTACGATCGGTACGAGCGGCGCTATCCGAACCATTATCGACCAGCCGCAAACCGACGAAAAGGGGAGAATTTTCTGCTACGCGTTAACGGACAAGCATTGGGTCATCGGCGGTCCGGTGAACAATGGGGGCATCGTTCTTCGCTGGATCAGAGATGAATTTGCTTCATCAGAAATCGAAACAGCGACAAGACTGGGAATTGACCCGTATGACGTGCTGACAAAGATTGCTGAACGCGTCAGACCGGGTTCTGACGGCCTGCTGTTCCATCCGTATCTCGCCGGGGAACGCGCTCCCTTATGGAACTCGGATGTACGCGGCTCATTTTTCGGCCTGACCATGTCACATAAAAAAGAACATATGATACGTGCAGCATTAGAAGGGGTCATTTACAACCTGTACACTGTGTTCCTGGCACTAACAGAATGCATGGACGGACCGGTCACCCGAATTCAAGCGACTGGCGGCTTTGCAAGATCAGAGGTTTGGCGGCAAATGATGTCGGATATCTTTGAATCAGAGGTTGTCGTTCCGGAAAGCTATGAAAGTTCATGTCTCGGCGCCTGCATTTTAGGCCTGTATGCGACAGGGACAATCGATTCGTTCGATGCCGTGTCCGACATGGTCGGCAGCACGTACAGACATACGCCAATTGAAGATTCGGCCAAAGAATATAGAACATTAATGCCAATTTTCATTAATCTATCAAGATCATTAGAAAATCAATATACCCAAATTGCAAATTATCAAAGAAGCCTAATTACACACAAATAGCACATGACATGAAGGGGAGGGCATTACCATGCCGTTAATCATTGTTGCACTTGGGATCCTAGCTTTACTGATTTTGATTATGGGCTTAAAATTAAACACATTTATCTCATTACTGATCGTATCATTCGGCGTGGCACTGGCACTTGGGATGCCGTTTGATAAAGTTGTCAGTTCCATTGAAGAAGGTATAGGGGGGACACTTGGCCACATCGCACTCATCTTCGGACTCGGTGCGATGCTGGGCAAGCTGATTGCTGATTCAGGCGGCGCACAGCGTATAGCAATGACGCTCGTCAACAAATTCGGCGAGAAAAATATACAGTGGGCTGTTGTGATTGCTTCATTTATTATCGGAATCGCGTTGTTCTTTGAGGTAGGATTGGTTCTCTTAATCCCGATTGTATTTGCGATTTCTAGAGAATTGAAGATTTCTATTTTATATCTCGGTATTCCGATGGTCGCAGCATTATCCGTCACACACGGTTTCCTGCCGCCGCACCCGGGACCGACAGCGATTGCCGGGGAATACGGCGCAAACATCGGTGAAGTGCTGCTGTACGGCTTCATTGTTGCTGTTCCGACAGTTCTGATTGCAGGGCCAATATTTACAAAGTTAGCGAAAAAAATCGTTCCTGCATCATTTGCGAAAAACGGGAATATTTCGTCACTCGGCACACAAAAAACATTCAAGCTTGAAGAAACACCAGGCTTTGGAATCAGTGTATTTACAGCAATGCTTCCGATTATCATCATGTCGATCGCTACCATCATTGATTTGCTTCAGGAAACAATAGGATTTGCGGATAACAGTTTCCTGGCTTTCATCCGTTTAATCGGAAATGCATCGACTGCCATGATCATCTCACTGCTCGTTGCTGTTTACACAATGGGAATCGCACGCAACATTCCAATCAAAACCGTCATGGACTCTTGTTCTACAGCCATCTCGCAAATTGGCATGATGCTGTTGATCATCGGGGGAGGCGGCGCCTTTAAACAAGTGTTAATCAACGGCGGTGTCGGCGACTACGTAGCAGATTTATTCAAAGAAACGGCATTATCACCGATTCTGCTGGCATGGCTCATTGCAGCGATCCTGCGCATCTCCTTAGGATCAGCAACCGTTGCCGCATTAAGCACGACGGGGCTCGTCATTCCATTGCTGGGACAGTCCGATGCCAACCTTGCATTAGTGGTGCTCGCAACTGGCGCGGGAAGCGTCATCGCTTCACACGTCAACGATGCCGGCTTCTGGATGTTCAAAGAATATTTTGGATTAAGCATGAAAGAAACATTTTCCACATGGACCTTACTGGAAACAATTATCTCCGTTGCTGGACTAGGATTTATTTTATTGTTAAGTTTAGTTGTATGAAATTATTGAAGGAGATGTAACACATGTTCAATACAATTGGTGTCATAGGCTTAGGCGTAATGGGAAGCAATATCGCCTTAAACATGGCAAATAAAGGCGAAAAAGTCGCCGTCTATAATTACACCAGGGATTTAACGGACCAGCTTGTGAAAAAGCTGGATGGACAATCGTTAAGCCCGTACTACGAGCTTCAAGATTTTGTTCAATCACTAGAAACACCAAGAAAAATCTTTCTGATGGTCACAGCGGGAAAACCGGTCGATTCCGTCATCCATTCGTTAATGCCTTTGCTTGAAGAAGGAGACGTCATTATGGACGGAGGCAACTCCCACTACGAAGACACAGAAAGAAGATATGACGAGCTGAAGGAAAAAGGAATCGGCTACTTAGGAATCGGCATTTCCGGCGGGGAAGTCGGCGCATTACAAGGGCCTTCCATCATGCCGGGCGGAGATCGAGACGTCTATGAAAAAGCCGCTCCGATCCTGACCAAAATCGCAGCGCAAGTCGGAGAAGACCCTTGCTGTGTCTACATCGGGCCAAAAGGGGCAGGGCACTTTACAAAAATGGTGCACAACGGCATTGAGTATGCAGATATGCAGCTGATTGCAGAAGCCTATACATTTCTTAGAGAAACGCTTCGTCTGCCGCTCGAAGAAATTGCCAGCATCTTTGAAACATGGAATCAAGGTGAGCTGAAAAGCTATTTAATAGAGATTACAGCGGAGATTTTACGGAAAAAGGACGAACATACAGGTCAGCCGCTGATCGATGTCATTCTTGATAAAACCGGCCAGAAAGGCACAGGAAAATGGACAAGCATGCAAGCCATTGATAACGGCATTCCATCCGCTATTATCACCGAGTCCTTGTTCGCCCGCTACCTGTCGTCCTTAAAAGAAGAACGTATGGCGGCTGAACCATTGTTAGCCGGTCCGGAAACAGAGGAAAAACATTACGATAAGGACCTCTGGATTGAATACGTCAGACAAGCCTTATACATGGGAAAAGTATGCGCCTACGCACAAGGCTTTGCTCAATATAAAATGTCATCTGAGCTTTACGGATGGAACCTGCCGCTGAAAGACATCGCTTTGATTTTCCGCGGCGGCTGCATCATCCGCGCGGATTTCCTAAATGTCATCAGTGAGGCATTCCAAGAGCAGCCAGATCTCTCAAACCTGCTGATTGCACCTTATTTTTCAGAAAAATTGAAAGCCTATCAGACAGGCATGCGAAAAGTCGTTTGCGAGGGCATCAGCGCCGGCAGCGCGTTCCCATGCTTAAGCACCGCGCTCTCTTACTACGACGGCTACCGTACAGGGCGTTCCAACGCCAACCTATTACAGGCGCAGCGCGATTATTTCGGCGCCCATACGTACGAGCGGACAGATATGGATGGCGTTTTCCATACCAATTGGTCTGATGCAAACTAATAGATAAAGCTGACAGCTGGAGCTTTTATACCAGCTGCCAGCTTTTTTTATAGGATAAACTCACATATCACAACTAATTGAGAATCAAACATATAAAATTTAATATGTGTCAAAGTGCAATTTATGCTGATCACACCAGCACTTTCCTTCACGATGAGTGGAAAAAGAGAAAATAATTAAGGGGTTTTGTCTTGACAAAAAATATATATTAATTAATAATTCATATATAATTAGAATTATTATTGAAAGCACTATTGCTTTCTAAACCATTTTTAGGAGGAATAACATTATGTCTTTAATCGGTAAAGAAGTACAACCATTCGAAGCAAAAGCATTCAAAAACGGTGAATTCATCGATGTAACAAACGAATCTCTAAAAGGTCAATGGAGCGTATTCTGCTTCTACCCAGCAGATTTCTCTTTCGTATGCCCAACTGAGCTTGAAGATCTTCAAAACCAATACGCTGCACTTAAAGAATTAGGTGTTGAAGTGTACTCTATCTCTACAGATACTCACTTCGTACACAAAGGCTGGCATGACAGCTCTGAAAAAATCGGCAAAATCACTTACGCAATGATCGGTGACCCATCTCAAACGATCTCTCGCAACTTCGATGTGCTTGACGAAGAAACTGGTCTTGCTGACCGCGGAACATTCATCATCGATCCAGATGGCGTGATCCAAACTGTTGAAATCAATGCAGGCGGTATCGGCCGTGACGCAAGCAACCTGATCAGCAAAGTAAAAGCAGCACAATACGTTCGTCAAAATCCAGGTGAAGTTTGCCCGGCTAAATGGGAAGAAGGCGGCGAAACGCTTACACCTAGCCTTGATCTAGTAGGTAAAATCTAAGGAGTGCATTCAATTGGTACTTGATCCAAATATCAAAGCACAATTAAATCAATACATGCAGCTAATTGAGAACGACATTGTTCTCAAAGTGAGTGCAGGTGAAGATGACACTTCTAAGGACATGCTGGCTCTCGTTGATGAGCTGGCTTCCATGTCATCTAAAATCACTGTTGAAAAAGCTGAATTGAACAGAACGCCAAGCTTCAGTGTGAACCGCGTCGGAGAAGACACTGGCGTCACTTTCGCCGGTATTCCTCTTGGACACGAATTCACTTCTTTAGTGTTGGCATTGCTGCAAGTGAGCGGCAGACCGCCTAAGGTAGATCAAAAAGTCATTGATCAGGTGAAGAAGATCAGCGGTGAATACCACTTTGAATCTTATATCAGCCTGACATGCCATAACTGTCCTGACGTTGTACAAGCTTTAAACATGATGAGCGTGCTGAACCCGAACATCACTCACACCATGATTGACGGTGCGGCATACAAATCAGAAGTTGAAAGCAAAAACATTATGGCAGTGCCAACGGTTTATCTAAACGGCGAATCCTTCGGAAGCGGCCGTATGACCCTCGAAGAGATTCTTGCGAAAATGGGCAGCGGCGCAGATGCATCTGAGTTTGCTGACAAAGATCCTTACGACGTTCTTGTTGTCGGCGGCGGACCTGCCGGCGCAAGTGCAGCCATTTATACGGCGCGTAAAGGAATCCGCACAGGTGTTGTCGCTGAACGCTTCGGCGGACAGGTTCTCGACACACTGAGCATCGAAAACTTCATCAGCGTAAAAGCAACTGAAGGACCGAAGCTTGCTGCAAGTCTTGAAGAGCACGTGAAGGAATATGATATTGATGTCATGAACCTTCAGCGCGCAAAACGACTTGAGAAAAAAGATCTGTTCGAACTTGAACTCGAAAACGGTGCTGTCCTGAAAAGTAAAACAGTCATCCTTTCAACAGGTGCCCGCTGGCGCAATGTCAACGTACCTGGTGAACAAGAGTTCAAAAACAAAGGTGTCGCATACTGCCCGCACTGTGATGGCCCATTGTTTGAAGGCAAAGACGTAGCCGTTATCGGCGGCGGAAACTCTGGTATCGAAGCAGCGATTGATCTTGCAGGTATTGTCAATCACGTCACTGTGCTAGAGTTCGCGCCGGAACTGAAGGCAGACGAAGTCTTGCAAAAACGTCTCTACAGCCTGCCAAACGTCACTGTACTCAAAAATGCACAAACAAAAGAAATCACAGGCGATCAGAGCGTAAACGGCATCACATACGTAGACCGCGAAACAGGCGAAGAAAAACACGTTGAACTCCAAGGTGTATTCGTCCAAATCGGTCTCGTGCCAAACACTGAATGGTTAGACGAAACCGTTGAACGCAACCGCATCGGCGAAATCGTAGTCGACAAACATGGCGCTACAAGCGTCCCAGGCTTATTCGCTGCCGGCGACTGCACAGACGGCCCTTACAACCAAATCATTATTTCAATGGGATCAGGAGCAACTGCCGCTTTAGGCGCGTTTGATTACCTTATCCGTAACTAATATGAAAAGCCGCTATGCTGCTCGAGCTGCAGTATAGCGGCTTTTTTGCCCATCAAAAACCCGAACCAGGCACTTCGGTTAAGTGCTCGATTCGGGTCATCTGCTTTATAATTCCTCACCATTCGTTTGAATGACGTTTTTGTACCACTCAAATGAATCCTTCTTATACCGCTTCATGGATCCGTTTCCTTCGTTGTCACGATCAACATAGATCATGCCGTAGCGTTTTTTCATTTCGCCTGTTGTAAAGGAAACGATATCAATAATGCCCCACGGCGTGTAGCCGATTAAATCTACACCGTCATAAGTGACCGCTTTTTCCAGTGCTTCAATATGTGATTTCAAATATTGAATACGATCCGGATCATGGATAGTACCGTCCTCTTCAAGAGTATCAACCGCCCCAAAGCCGTTTTCAACGATGAATAATGGAATTTGGTATCGATCATAGAGACGATTTAATGTGTATCTTAAACCAGTCGGATCAATTGCCCAGCCCCAGTCACTGGATGTGATGTACGGATTTTCAACACTATTCGGCAATCCGCCGTTTACGACATCTCCCGTATTGTCATTTTCGACATCGCTTTTCACAGTTGTCGACATATAATAACTGAAGCCCAAATAATCGACTGTCCCATTTCTCAAAATCTCGTCATCGCCATCTTCGAACGTGATATTGTATCCTTCTCTTTCAAACTCTTTTAACGCATACTTTGGATAATAACCGCGAACCTGCACATCCGGGAAGAAATAACGCTGTCTCATTTCTTCTTCAGCAAGCATCACATCTTCCGGATTAGAGGAGTAAGGATAAATCGGCACATGTGACACCATGGCCCCAATTTGGAACTCAGGGTTGATTTCCTTTCCTTTTGCCACTGCCAATGCGCTTGCAAGTAACTCATGGTGCGCCGTTTGGTACATGACTTCCTTGGCATTTTCATTTTCTCCGACCACAACTCCTGAGTTCGTCCATAGGAACAGAGGGTTGTTCACATCCATCTGGTTGTTGATCTCGTTAAACGTCATCCAATACTTCACTTTATCTTTATATCGGTTGAAGCAAACCTCAGCAAATTTGACGAAAAAGTCTGCGACTTTTCGATTTCTGAAGCCGCCGTATTCTCTTGCAAGATGCAGCGGCAGTTCAAAATGAGACAGGGTAATCACCGGCTCGATTCCATGCTTCAGCAATTCATCAAATACATTATCGTAGAACTGCAAGCCTTCTTCGTTCGGTTCAGCCTCATCGCCTTTCGGGAAAATCCGGCTCCAGCCGATGGACGTCCGCAAGCATTTTAATCCCATTTCCGCAAACAAAGCGATATCTTCCTTGTATCTGTGATAAAAATCAATGGCTTCATGGTTTGGATAAAATTCGTTCTCTTCAATGGACTCCGTGATTTTTCTCGGTACGCCGTGCGCACCCGCTGTCATCACATCGACGACACTTGGCCCTTTACCGCCCTGATTCCATCCTCCTTCAAATTGGTGGGCAGCTAAAGCGCCGCCCCATAAGAAATCCTTCGGCATTTTTTCCATGTTATATTCCTCCCTAGCTTACGACTGTAAATAATTTTTGATTTAACGCACTTACTTCAAGATCCTCGATGAGAATTTCCTGATACGCATGTGAATTCGTGATGATGACTGGGGTAATCGTTGTTAACCCTTTCTGTTCAATGAGTGCTTTATCAAATTCGGCAAGCACCTCGCCTTTTTTGATTGCATCTCCCTCTTTCACCTTTAAGGCAAAAGGAGTTCCGTCTAACGTCACTGTATCCAGCCCGATGTGCACAAGCAATTCGACGCCAGACGCCGAACGAAGGCCGATCGCATGCTTTGTAGGCGCGACCATGACGACGGTTCCGTCAAACGGAGCATAGAGCTTATTATCGGTTGGCTCGATCGCCAAGCCTTGTCCCATGGCACCTGAGCTGAATACCTCATCAGGCACCTTAGAAAGCGGAATGACCTTGCCGCTAAACGGAGCATATACGGTTTCTTCATTTGCCTGTGCCGTTTGAAGACTTTCCTTTTCCGGCTGTGCAGCTGTATCTTCACCATAGCCAAAGATCTGAATCAGCACAACAGGAAGAACCACCGCAATCGCAGCACCGATTAAAATACCCCAGATGGACGTCGGGAATTGTTCATTGATGCCATTCACCATCGTTAGAGGTCCCGGAAGTCCGGCATATGCAAAGTAATACGGATTAAAGAAACTGGCCGTGATGGCACCAACCGCCCCGGAAATACAGCCAAAGATAAACGGCTTCTTAAATCTCAAGGTCACACCGTAGATCGCCGGCTCAGTAATGCCAAACAGTCCGGTGACCCCAGCTGACACACTGACTTTTCTCGTTTCCTTATTTCTCGCCTTTAAGATAACGCCAAGCACTGCGCCAACCTGTGCAACCACCGCAATCGTTTGATACGCCTGGAATGAATCCCGTCCGTATAGATCATAGTTCGCCAATACCATAGGCGTAATGCCCCAATGTACACCAAAGATCACGATGACCTGCCAGAATGCGCCGATGATGGCTCCAGCCAAAGCCGGCACGTTTTCCGCCAAGAAGTTGTAACCGTTTGCAATTCCATTTGCGCCCAATGTTGTCACAGGGCCAATGAGGACAATTGTTACTGGCACCATAATGACCATACATAGGAAAGGAACAAATAACGGTCTGATCACTTCGTTCATTCTCTGATTCAAGAATCGTTCAAGGTAAGACAAAATCCATACTAAAAATAATGGCGGCAGCACGGAAGACGTGTATGTCGTTTGCGATAAAGCAATCCCTAAGAAGGAAATGCTCTTTCCGTCTGCGATTTGAGTCGCCATCTCCGCCCATGTCGGGCTGACTAACGCGGCACAGCACGCCACAGCTATATACATGTTGGTTTTAAAATGGTTTGATGCCGTAATCGCGATAAAAATAGGCAAAAACGTAAACGGCGCCCAAGATATAAAACTAAAAACCTGATAAGTTCCCGTTTTCTCAAAGCCATCAAACAATAAATTAATAAGAATTAATGCACCTTGCAAAATACCGGCCGCAGCCAAAATGTACACAAATGGCGCGAATACCGCTGACATGGTCGCGATAACACGGTTCAGGATCGTTCCTTTATTTTCGCTCTGGTCACCAGACAGATCAATATTGACCAGCTTCGAAAACGCTTCGAAAACGTCCCCTACATGCTGTCCAATGACAATCTGAAATTGCCCGCTGTTCTCTATGACCGTAATCACGCCGGGCATGGATTTAACGATATCTTTCGCTTGCGGCTTAGACCGCTTCAGCACCAAACGAAGCCTGGTTGCGCAGCGAGAAGCCCCTATCACATTCTCTTCCCCGCCTACCGCCTCCAAAATGTCTTTTGCTAGTCTCGTATAATCTCTCACTTTCCCCGACATTTTCACCCACCCCTTTGTTTTGGTTACGCTTTCATTATAATTGTACCGGTATAATTTATCAATACTCTAACAAAGTATTTATACCTTTATCAAATCTGTAAGCGGTTTATGCTATAATTTTGACAAGTGAAACTAAACGAATGAATGAGGAATGCGTATGTTAAAGTACCAGCAAATCGCAGAGGAAATTGAAAAGTATATAGAAGAACACGAGCTTAAACAGGGAGATAAGCTGCCAGTGCTAGAAACCCTCATGGCCCAGTTTGAGGTCAGCAAAAGCACAATCACAAAGTCTCTGGATCTACTGGAACAAAAAGGCGCGATCTTTCAGCTCAGAGGAAGCGGCATTTTCGTCCGAAAGCATAAACGAAAAGGCTACATCAGCCTCCTGTCGAATCAAGGATTTAAAAAAGACCTCGAGGATTTCAATGTCACCTCAAAGGTCATTGAACTAGACGTGAGAAAGCCGACACCGGAAGCGGCAGAAAATCTCAACATCGGACTTGATGAAGACGTCTACTATGTCAAAAGGGTCCGCTATATCAACGGCCAAACCCTATGCTTCGAAGAATCCTATTACAACAAATCCATCGTGACGTACTTGAACAAGGAAATTGTGTCTCACTCAATCTTTCATTACATCCGGGAAGGATTGGGACTGAAGATTGGCTTTTCTGATTTGTTTCTTCACGTGGGCCAGCTTAATGAGGAAGAAGCGGAGTACTTGGGGCTGGAGGCAGGACTTCCGAAGCTTTATATAGAGAGTATTTTTCATCTGACAAATGGGCAGCCGTTTGATTTCTCGAAAATCTCTTATCATTATGAGCAGTCGCAGTTTGTGGTGCAGGCGAATAGTTTTTTGTTGTAGGGCAGCTGCACCTTGCTTCTAATGAAGAAACACCCCTCTTCTATCAATCAACTATGGAAGGTGGTCGACATGTACAAAATCATCATTCCTGCCATACTAGCCATCTTCGTGCTCTGGATACTATTACAGATTTCACTAGAGATGAGCATCTTTAAGAATCCAATGAATTACTTTATCGTATTCATTATCTTCTTTCTCTTTATAAAGATGGTGAAAGAAAAACAACAATAGTTTCCTTTTGAACGACTATAAGAAACCAGATTTGTATTGAATCTGGTTTTTTTGTGTTTCATTTTATCCTCACTCATTTCGCCACCCTCTTTCCCTCATTTTCATTGTCTCTAAAAGGAGTTATGCGTTACTATCGTATAAGGATCCAATGTTTAAAAATAATGACATACTTTTAAATTAACCTGATATGCACATGCTCATAAATAGGGGTTTATTCTAAAAAGGGGATGGACGGTTTTGGAAAGCAAGTACTTAGATTTACTCGCACAAAAATACGATTGTGAAGAAAAAGTGGTAACGGAAATCATTAATTTGAAAGCGATACTGAACCTGCCAAAAGGCACCGAGCATTTTGTCAGTGATTTGCACGGGGAGTATCAGGCCTTCCAGCACGTGCTGCGTAATGGTTCAGGACGAGTAAAAGAGAAGATACGCGACATTTTCAGCGGTGTCATTTACGATAGAGAAATTGATGAATTAGCAGCGTTGGTGTATTACCCGGAAGACAAGCTGAAGTTAATCAAACATGAATTTGATGCGAAAGATGCGTTAAACGAGTGGTATAAAGAAACGATTAACCGAATGATTAGGCTTGTTTCTTATTGCTCCTCGAAGTATACCCGCTCCAAACTGCGTAAAGCACTGCCTGCCCAGTTTGCTTATATTACGGAGGAGCTGCTATACAAAACAGAACAAGCTGGCAACAAGGAGCAATATTACTCCGAAATCATAGACCAGATCATTGAACTTGGCCAAGCCGATAAGCTGATCACCGGCCTTGCTTACAGCGTTCAGCGATTGGTGGTCGACCATCTGCATGTGGTCGGCGATATTTACGACCGCGGACCGCAGCCGGATCGGATTATGGAGGAGCTAATCAATTATCATTCTGTCGATATTCAGTGGGGAAATCACGATGTCCTTTGGATCGGTGCCTACTCCGGTTCCAAAGTGTGCCTGGCCAATATTATCCGCATCTGTGCCCGCTATGACAACCTGGACATTATTGAAGACGTGTACGGCATCAATTTAAGACCGCTGATGAACTTGGCCGAAAAATACTATGACGATAATCCAGCGTTCCGTCCAAAAGCAGACGACAACAGGCCAGAGGATGAGATTAAGCAAATCACAAAAATCCATCAAGCGATTGCCATGATCCAATTCAAGCTTGAGAGCCCGATTATCAAGAGACGGCCGAACTTTAATATGGAAGAACGCTTGTTACTAGAGAAAATTGATTACGATAAAAATGAAATCACGCTGCACGGAAAAACATATCAGCTGGAAAACACCTGCTTTGCGACAATTAATCCCGAACAGCCAGATCAGCTATTAGAAGAAGAAGCAGAAGTCATAGACAAGCTGCTATTCTCTGTCCAGCATTCCGAAAAGCTGGGCCGTCATATGAATTTTATGATGAAAAAAGGCAGCCTTTATTTAAAATATAACGGCAACCTGTTAATCCATGGCTGTATTCCTGTCGATGAAAACGGCAATATGGAAACGATGATGATTGAGGATAAACCGTATGCGGGCCGTGAGCTGCTCGATGTATTTGAGCGGTTCTTACGGGAAGCGTTTGCCCACCCGGAAGAAACCGATGACCTGGCGACAGATATGGCTTGGTATTTATGGACAGGCGAGTACTCCTCCCTCTTCGGAAAACGCGCCATGACGACATTTGAGCGGTATTTCATCAAAGAAAAGGAAACGCATAAAGAAAAGAAAAACCCGTATTACTATTTACGTGAGGACGAGGCAACCTGCCGAAACATCCTGGCAGAATTCGGCCTCAATCCAGATCATGGCCATATCATCAACGGCCATACGCCGGTAAAAGAAATCGAAGGAGAAGACCCAATCAAAGCAAACGGAAAAATGATCGTCATCGACGGCGGCTTCTCCAAAGCCTACCAATCCACAACAGGCATCGCCGGCTACACGCTGCTATACAACTCCTACGGCATGCAGCTCGTCGCCCATAAACACTTCAACTCCAAGGCAGAAGTCCTAAGCACCGGAACCGATGTCTTAACGGTGAAACGATTAGTGGACAAGGAGCTTGAACGGAAGAAAGTGAAGGAAACGAATGTGGGTGAGGAACTGCTGCAGGAAGTTGCGATTTTGGAGAGTTTGCGGGAGTATCGGTATATGAAGTGAGGGATATGGGGTTCAGAGATAGCTTTCTCTGGGCTCTTTTTTTAGTTTTTCATTTAGCACAGGCTAACAGGGTCTGTTTATTTGCTCATTATAATATTCTCAACATTTAAATTCGTAAATATGTAAATAATACAATTGCAAATATTGAAAGTCAGCTATTTTGCAAAATAAAAACAAAAAAATTGAATTATCCGAGTATCAAATCACCCAAAAAAGATTATATGAGGTAACATGAAAAATAAGGACAGGTATCGCTACAGACGTGTTGAAAGGGAGCTCTTATTTCTGTAGTAGGGTCTACGATATACTTTTCGAGTATGTTTATCCATTTGCCGGTTACCCCCATAAGCCGATGCATACTTTTTTGCATTTATACAATGATGTTCAAAGCTTACCTGTTCCGAACAAAAAAAACTACCTTATTAAACTATTTTCCCCCTACTTATGGTACGATTCATCGTGGTGTATTAAAATAAAATTCTAACAGAATTCATTCCCCTTCTGTTTGGTTTCCTCGCATTAAATTTTTCTCAATATTTCTAAATTAAACATAAACAAGTTTAAAAGTTTTGTATGACTTTAACTATTAAATAATCTATATGTATCTAGCATTGGTTTCGTCAATCCTTTAATTAATTCCATTGATATGGTATTCATCTTTTTTATTCATAAACTATCCATGAATCTGGTTCTGCAATTTCAACATTACACCACCCATACAATCTGAAAATAACCTTATGTTGAGAAATTAATTTTGATGCAGCATGAATTTTATTGAAGACAGTTTATACTGTTCTCTTCCTTTATCTCTATTTATTTTATTTTTTATTTGACCAAAAATTCCGGATTATATCCTCAACGATACCTTTTTGAAAGACTTCTCAAAAGCTCTGATAATAAAAAAGTTATGCCCCGGGTAACTATTCACATTAATTAGTACTTCGCTCAAGACTGGCAGTGGGTACAAATAAAAAACAATCATGTATGAAAACAAATACGGAAAAAGCTGATAACAAATGAAATATAAAAAAACCTGTATAATTACAGGAATTTTAAAAAAGTCAAGAAACTGATCTCTAATTTTTATATTATATTAAAGATTATTATAATTTGCATCTGTGACTTATATATAAATAAGTTATTGAAAAGACAGTCATATTCGATAGATGTCAAATTAATGTTCTTTCTTCTTAGGATAATGTTGACCAGATAAAGTACCTTGAATTTCATTATCCACATATTGTATCTTTGCATCTGCTGTCTCTTTTAAAATCATTTCCCAACTTTTACCAGTAACGATTCCAATAGATTCAGCTGCAAAGTAACATAAATAAGATCTTTTGAGTGGTGTAACTCCCATCACGTTAAAAATATTATACATAAAACTAAACAAAAAGCGTTGAGCTTGAAAAACACTTGTACTTGAAAAATCTTGTACAATCTGATTACTATAAGCATTCTGATGAAAATCACTTATCCTAGAAAAGCTTTTTGAATCCGGCTGAAATGGCAATAACCCCAATTGAACTTCTTTCAAAATTAATTTATGGTATTCAGTAACGATTTCTACCCATTTATTTATTAAGTCATCATTCAAGAGTTTACCAGACTGAATTTCCTCAACTTTTTGAAAAGTATCTTTTACAAGTGATAAATACCAATCTTTTTTACTCTCATATGCCATACTTACCTTCTCTTTAATTTTATCTTTATTTGTAAGAACATTCATATGACCTTCAAAATGTGATCTATAGCTAATATAAAAGTTAATATGTGTACAATAGACTAAAGCTGCCATCATTTGAATGAACAAATTTATCCTGTCATTAGGTTTATTAATTGAGTATGAAACTAAATCACAAACTATATCGGTTGTATCAGAATAAAAGTTCTCTGCTAATTGAGCTCCTTTTTCACCACCATACATTGAGGACCGAATGCTATATTCATCGATTTCCCAAAAATTATCAGGGTGTAACTTAGTCTCATTTTCATGTGCTTTCTGCTGTTCAAGTTTCAACAAAGCGGTTGTATATTTATCCCAATTCTTATTCACCAAGGTAGACTTAGAAGGATACTCCACTAAAAATCGTTCTATTTGGCACGAGATAATTTTATAAAGACTTTCCCAGTTCTTATCGTCATTTAGTTCGAAATTCAAACGTATATGTGGCCCACCAATCCAGTGGCGAGTAAAATAAAACCGTTCTATTTGGTCAGGAATTGCTCGAAAAACAGATGAATTTGGCAATAGCTTAGGGATCAATTTACTAATAAGATGATCATAATTGTCATAATAATATATCCGTATTGATTTCCACATACTACTTCACCTCTCAAATGCAGTTGATTTATTACATTTCAAAATTAGTACATCCCTTCGAGCAATAAAGACAAATATGCTTCTTGTGCAGGGTATACCCCTAGTCGGTTATTATGCATATGCATGTAACTTCCTATAATCCTTCCACTCGAAGTATTTTTTAAATCAATAAGGGATACTGATTTTATAAGTTGTTCTATTGATGACATCATACCAAGTAAGTTTTCACTTTTTAATCCCCTATATACTCCATTAAGATTAAATTGATTCCACATGGTTTCGAGATTTACTTTTAATTGTTTCCCCAACTTCTTGACTTGCATTTCAGCTTTTGATCTGATTTTCTCTGCATACTCAACGCTTTCCCAATCTAACCATCCATTTGCGTACTGGTTCCAAAAACCCTCGTATTCTTTCATCTTTAAATCATCTTCACAAAATTTGAAAATTATATACATTATATCTAGAGCTACTGCCATTCTGTTTATATTTAAGTACTGGTCTTGTAAGGTTTCCCTTACAAATTCACTTGAGTAACAGAAGAACTCCTCAGCTATTTGAATTCCTACTTTCCCACCGTAACGCTCAATTTCCGGAATATATGATACTTTTTGCACTGAGTTGTTAGGAAACCAAGGTAAGGATGGAATTACATTTTTACTCTTCCCCTCAAGAGAATGCGATTGGTAGAAAGTCTCTTTCTTCAGCTCGATTGAACTGGGATGCTTCAAAAGATAATCAGTCCAACTATCAGTTAAGCGTTCTGTAAACTCTTCTGTATCGATACCTTCCTGAACAATATAACGAATCCTAAGGTGGGGTCCCCCTTCCCAATATCTTATAAAGAAATATTTTTTTATTTCTTTATTTATTATACCGCTTTGAAGTGAAGGCCAAATTAAACGATTCAATACAGTTTCAACATTTGAAAAATCGTGAAAAAAAACATGCAAACTACACCATCTATCAATCATAAATATCAATATGCCTCCTTTTCTTGAGAAAATTGGTGAATTTCTATCACTATTTCATTTACTCGTTTCTCTTCAAATACAGGATATACAGATTTATGGTTTGGCAACATTTCTTCAATTTCCAATGCATCATGGCCTCTACTCAGATAACGTTCGAATTCCCTAATTAACAAGTGTATACGTAAATCTATATATTGAGGTTTACGTTCCGCATCCTTATAGTTTCCATTATGAAACACATCATTAACATTTTCTGTATATCTTGCTACTCTGACAAAAAAGTAAGGAGGGATCCCAAGCTTACTTCTCCATTGATCCAAGTAATCCATATATTCAATATCTGTCATAGAAGACTTCGGAAGGGGAAATTGTTCTCTCGAAATCATCCATGTTTTTCTGGAAATCACAACTGATCCTACACTAAATCTAGGTATCACCAGTATTCCTTCTGCAACAAATTTCTCTTTCATCTCAGCATCAAATAACTCTAAAGGGTGTTGTATAATACGATTTGTAGATTCCATCAAAGACAAAAACATACCAAAGTTAGGGAGTAAAAAAGGATTATAAAATCCTAAAAATCGTGGGGAAATATAACACTCTTGTTTATTAGACCAGATTTTCAATCTATCTTTCCGTGAGTCATGCCGTAATTCAATATCCATTATTGTGTTTTGACCTTCGGTATTTTCAAACCGAGTTGACCCTGGATACAATATGTATGATTTTGTCAAATCAGGACGAATATCTGCAGGAAACCCGTAATAACCAATAATATCAGAGATAATTCCATCTTGATAATTATTGTCATTCTCAATTTTGATATTTTCAATAACACCTTTTGTTTCAGTGTTATTTGGATACAAAAATCGACTATACATATGTCCCCAACCATCATATGTCTTATTAACAACAAATCTTTCTTTTCCATCCTGGATAAAAAGCTGTCCCATAAAATCCAATGACTTATTTCCTTGGTTATTTGGAATCAACTCTGATAAAGATGCTAGCACTTCTTTTAAATCAACCTCATTAATGGGAGAATTTGAATGCGTGAAAATGAACTCTTTCAATTTGTTATGTGCAAATTGCCACTTTTTTACCTTATCAAGGTTAAAAGGATTCCAAGATAGCATATATTTTGTGATCTGGGCTGGATCTCTTGGTAAATCTCGTGAAGCAAAATTAGACCATTCTTTAAAAAATTCAATGATGTTTTTACACACTCCGTCTTGACCATATTTACGTATAAAGAACTCTTTCATAGTCTGCTTGTAACTAAAAAGTACATCATTTAAATCAATGGTTTTTGTGATAAACCCTAAATTTTCACGAATTGTTGATAAATTATTCAAGTTGAGTTTGATGTTTAAATTTTGATAATATGCATCCTCTAAAATTGGAAATGGAGGTTTATCAATACTTTCTCCGCATATATCAAACAGTTGAACAACCAAACTTGAAATTTGTTCAAGAATGGATACTCTCTCTCTTGGTTTTGCTTCTTCATATAAATTAGTTGCGACTTTAATATCTTCCAAGATCCTAATCGTCTCAGCTAATAATGGATCAGACCTCAAATTCAACTTTTCAACTACTTTAACAAAACTTGGGATAATATCTTGCTCATAATCATCTAATAAGAAACCTATCTGAAAAAAATTAATATTGCTCAGTTTAGTAATGATTTGGCGTGTTTGCTGTTCACCAATATTCAGAGAATTCATTAAGATTTCGATTAATTCTTTCTGTGTTGTAATTGCATCACTTAAATGTTGAAATAAGTAGTCAAGTGTTGGTTGTCGTTTTATTTTCACAAAACTTTGTGTAAATCGATCAAGTAAAGTACTTAAAGAAACAAAGTCCACTGAAGGTATATAGTAGTTCTCTTCATCCAATTGTATACTAGGATTTAATGCTATATATAATTTATCTTGTAGCTTCGCTTCTAATAACCTTATTATACGCTTAATAATATTAGGATTAATGTAACAAAAGCTTTTCAATTTTTCTTGGGTATTTTTAACATTTATAAATTGTTCCTCTTCAGAAACTGATGCAAACGAAATGGGAGTAAATGTACTAAAAGGACTTGTTTTAAATAAAGTTCTAGTTATATAACGAATTAAAGAACTTTCAAACTTTCTATGAGAACTAGTTTGTGGCTTAATTTCCTTTTTTAAATAGCTATTCAGCTTCTCATATAAAGGTCTGCTGGATAAGAGTAATCCATTTTGCATTACATCTGTTTTGATCAATTTAGTAATAAACTCTGTTGCCCTATGATAGTCAGCCGTTAGATACTCTTCTTCTTTTTCCTTTAAACGTACTAGCTGATCAAATTCTGACATATATTTAAATATTAATTCCTTATTAACATTTTGAACAGAATAGGGCAAAGCAAGTACACTTTTTAATTTATCCCATTGCGGAATCTTTTTTTTTTCAAAGTATTTTTTAACTTTCAACAAATCTTTCTTTATATTTTTATCCGGACATGCACTTACTGCTCTGTAAAATTGTTCAGTTAAACAAACTGCTTGTTCAGCAATACTATTTTCTAATTTTTTCTTTTCCTCTAGATATTTCAAAGAATTTTCAGAAATAAATTCTGCATAATCAGATAATCCCAAGCCCGCTATACGAAATAAGAGATACGGAGCAATCTTAGTATTATCCTTTAACTTATTAGAGTTGGTGATCATTACTTTACTTTTCATAAAGATTTCCTTTCCTCCAATTTGGAAACGTCATGATTTGCCAGCCTTTATATCGATTTGTTCCAATAAGGATATGTTCCAAAATGATTTCATCATCATAGTTTATATTTAAAAGTTTTTCATAGATCAAGTCATCAAATGCCATGATTGGTCTTGCAAACATCCCTAAATGCCCTGCAGCTAATAAAATTTTTTGAGAAATAATACCTCCCATAAGGTGGGCAATCCGGTATCCGCGGCTTCCATAAGTATTTAAATATTTTTCAATATCTGCTGTTATAAACCAATGTACAGGCAGATTATTGAAATTAATTGAACCACCTAAATAACCTTCTCTCATTATGTCAACGGAAACATTAGAGTTAACAAGGGTGGGTATTAAATCTTCTCCAATTTGGTAGACCCCTTGTTGGAAACCTTCCATTTGTAGAGGAACCATGTATATATTAGGTCGAATATGACAATCTACTATTGAATTCATATCATTGAGTGCATGTTGCAAATATAAAAAAAACAACTTGCTCTCTTCTTTACTAACTAATCTTTTAGGCCCATTTATGCCAAAAGGACCTCTCCCCGAATGTCTCTGATTTATATCAGAAATCCTGTTTTTTAGGGTGCTGTTTCGCCTGAAATCATAACTGTTGTTTCCTCGTAATGAACCTTCATCACTTAACTTTCCACGAATGGATTTTAATTCTGCTAAGCTAAAAATTCTAGATTTTTCCTCTAAATCTGCTATTCCTTTACAATTCCCAGTTATCTCTTGCCACTTACATTCCATACTTTCTAACTTTTGTTTGGAGTGATTATTATAATGAACCCCATCATGTTTAAACTTATATATCTTTTCACTGTCACTATTGTTTTGAGAGAAAAAGGAAAAGACTGAAAATGAAGGTTCTTGTTTCATATCAATACCAATAAAACTTGCCAATAGATGATCTACAAAAAGGAATTGTCCCTTTGCTTCCCAACCATAATATCGAGAGAGATCAATTAGATTTTCTATTGCGTGACCTGCCTCTAAGAGGATAAGTCTATAAGCAAAATCACTGTATTTACATCCCATCCTCCATACATTAGAATTTATCATCATAAAAAACTCTACATTCAATATATTTTGATCTGATAATCCACAAGCAATCTTCACTTTTTCTTGAGGAATTTCATTTTTCGCTAATTCAAGGCGGTGGTGCGTAGGACTATATCGATATGAGTTCCAAGTCTTATCTTCCTCATTTGTTGAACGAAACAACAAATAAAATTCAGTTGCATAAATAGAACGCGGGGATGGAAAACTTCGGTGGTCTACGTAAGGATGATTCCATTCCTTCCGTAATATCCCAGCAGTCCAAAACAGAAAATGCCCTAGCTTAGTCCAAAGTTCATGTTTTTCTATTGTCTTTATGTCATCTGGCAATGTTAAGGGATAATATGTTCCAGATAAAAGTTTTTTATAAGGTAATGACATTTCGACATCTGGGTTATATCTTTGTTGTTTCAATTTATCTATCGAATGCTTGATTGTATACCATCTGGCACTCAATAGTGATTGAGTTTCTACATAACTCACAAAAAACATCCTTTCATCACATCAGTTTGTAAGAAAGTGTATTCCCTTAAATCGAACTAAAGCCTTTTTCTAAGGAAAAGGGTGTACTTTTGGGCGTTGCAAATTACTAAAAGGTACACGTTTGCTACCTGCAAGTCGATACATATTAGAACCAAACGTCATTGGTAACATGCCTGGTATCAATACCTTAACAGTCACGAACCCTAACTCTTTTATATCAATGGGCGTTGTGTCAACAATTAATACCTCAAATCCTATTTTCTGAATTCGTTCTAGAACAATTTGTAATAGTTGCGATTCAGAAATGGAATTGTAAGTTCGCGATTGTGCCATTCGTTCAAGTATCTCAGTTCTAGTAATTTCACGAGATTGTTCAAGTAAAAAATCAAATCTGTCTCTAAATTCTTTATTCATATAAATTAAAGCGTGGTCATCCATTGACTCTACTCTTCGTTCATCTTCCGCCAACCAACGAATTCGTTCTTGTTTGCTTTTAAACATTGGGATAAATTCAGGTAATATCGAAGAAAGCTCAATTAGTGCCGATCTTATAGCAAGAATGGGGTCTAAATTGCAGCCTGCAGCAGAAATTGTGGCAGGTAAATCTATACCATTTCCCAGGGCAATAGCCCAAATACAAGGTATTCCATGCTCTATAGATATATCAAATAATCTAACTTTAAAACCCATTTGTTCCACCGATAAGTACATTAGAGATAACTCTGTATTCTCGTATACTAAATTTGTTACATCTAGTCCTGGCTTTTCATTGTACCAAGAATATAAAAAAGCATCCCGCTCACAAACTTCAAATAAACCATTCAAAATTGCACCGGCGTAAGTATCTCGAATTGCAAAACCATTAGAGGACTCATAAGCATATTGTCTTCGTATCGAATCATTTAAACAGAATGAACTGGCCACATTTTCTTCAGTTAGGTATCTTAACCTGTAATATACATTCCTTTCAGGAATTAAAGTCGCCTTGCATTTAGTTAATGATACTCCCCACACCCAACTAATAGGCTCATCCTCAACAAAAGGTATATACGGGAAATCTTGTTCGGAATACTGATCATCTGTATGAAGCAAGAACTGTGCAGGGTGAATTGCGTATTTCTTCACTTTTTGATAATTTCCAATTACTGTTGTTTTTTTGCCCAGTGGGGCTTGTCCAGCATAACGCTCACAGGCTTCAAAAAAAGCCACTTTGTGATTATTATCACTTCTCCAAGAGCGCCCAACACCTGGTTCAAAGTCGCCCTTCTTCAAAAACTCTACAAATTTGAAAGAAACTGGTATTGTATTTGGAGAATCTTTAACAATTTCTCCTTTCACAATTCCTGATAGTGGATCAAACAGTGTTGATGATAATTGGGACAATGTCCAATCTGCTTTTTTGGAAGTACTCTCATCTTTTACTTTATGAATTAACAAAGATGCAGCTGATTTACTATCTCTTTCTATGGTTGAACAAACAGGACAAAGTGGATGAGGAAGAAAAGAATGTTTATTAATTTTCAAACTGCCTTTTTCATTAATCATAATGCAAATATAAGTACCATTTTCCCAGCGTGAAGATAAGATTTCTTGCAAATAACTTCGGAAAATTGGCAAAAACCAATGAAATTCCTCTAGCTGGATTTTGATACTTGAACGATTCAAAAACATAGCATAAGGGTTGGGAACGGAGTTTCCAAAAGAACCTAGTCTTAATTTAAGACAATGCAAACATATAGGATTGTTACTTGTATGTAGTACCGGACCCAACCAAATTCCATAAGGAGTAAATAACGCAAAAAGCAAATATGCAGAATTTTTTTTGCAGAGTATAGAAATTTTTTCCCATTTATCGGTATTTAAAGACGATTGAGCAAAAAGTATAATGTCATTACTCTTTAACAAAGAATACTCGTTAAGTCTAAGTATTTTTAAATCTTTTATATATTTGTTATCTAAAAGAGACATGATGGCTGTATCACTATCTTCATGTAACCAGATTTGTTGGCTCACCCTGATAAACCTCTCTTATATTCTTTAAAATTTGAAGACTTTCAGTCGAATATGCATGGAGACATGTAATGAATCCCAAAAATGGGATCACTACATGTCAATTATTCTTACCATTTAATTGTCTTAACTACAACAACTGCTGCTTGAAGAGCTTGAACAACACAGCCAGCCACTGACATTTGAAGCTCCGGTTTCAGGCATAGCAAGAGAACCTTCAATATCAAGCACTTGAATATCATCTAATTCTAGAAAATCAAGTGAATTTGATTTAATTTCCATATCCTTGTTCATTCCTATCACCTCCTTTAAAGTTATAACATTTAGTAATAAATTTAGATAATTATCCAGTCATCAGTTAGTTTAACAATTTCCTTCAGGACAAGCACTTCAATTGAAGTACTTGTAAAATTCTAACTCAAATTAAAATATTTTATAACAGACATCGTAGTTTTAGTGGCATTTAATAGTTATTCAAATCAATCCAGCCAATAGTTAAGTCTGTGAATTTATTTAAATTGGGTTTATACCCCATTTCATTTATATCATTCAGAACCTGTTCATAATCTTTCTTATTATTAAAATTTCTCCATTCAGTTGCTAAAGAAATAGTTAGATCAATATCAAAACTATTCTGAGAGAAAGCTTGCAAAAATGACATTCCGTATAATAGAGACATAAACATTGCTTCTTCAATTGTTGATCCGCTACCAATTAATATTTGATTATTGATCTGTGTCGGAAAAGTTGTCGCACCATTGCCCTTTGGAATAAACCTTGTCCCTACTGTGAAGAAATGCTTTGTCCATTTTTGGTAACCGACCATCTCAACAGAATAACCGAATCCCACTGAGAGTATCTTCATTAGACGGCTCCATTCTCCAACCTGAAGGGATTGTATATCTAATCTATTTAATATTTTATTTTGAAAATAAAAAGTCAAAAACAGTTCCTTCCCTAATTGATTCCGTAAATTCTTTGCTACAGTCTGACGATCTCTATTTACTATAATAATGTTTCTATTCCCAGTTACATTTATATTTAATTTATGTAATTTATCAAAATCATGCTTGATAGCCATTTCTATCGACTTAAAGTAGGAAGCCTCTTTTGCCGCATCAATTGATTCACCACATCCTAATACAATCGATGATGGTTTGAGATAATGCAACATATGTAAACGCAGTGGCAACTGGACCATTGTTTGAGTATCTGTTTCTTCTACTAGACCAACATAAGGATTTGTTATCCAATTTAACAAACGGTCGTAACTAATTTTGCATAGTATATCTAGAAATGATAAGTGTCCTTCTCCACAATCAGGATGAACTTCAACAGGAACAATATCAAATTCAAGTGTATTAGTATTCAAAACTGCTGCATTTTCAACTATTTCACATTCATCATCTGAATGGCCATAGTCACTTGCAATATAACGAATAATTTGAAATGCAAGATACGAACCAACTAAACACATATGTAATGGAGATACATCATATTCTTCAGTTCTTTTAAATAAGGACATTTTCCGGTTAGTTTCTTTGTTTTTTTTAATTAAGCAAGAGAGACAAGCAGACTCTCTGTATTGAATAGGGCCTGCAACAACAAAATCACCGCAAATACCCATTGTAGCCAAAGGAATATTTAATTTTTTACAGTAAAGTGAAAGATCTTCATTTATTTTTGTATTCAATTCTTCAAATGTATAAACTACGATTCCATTATCCTGTACACCCTCTTTTAAAATTAACTTTTTAAACTCCTGAACGTCCTCAAACTCACTAATCTCAACTTGGTATGAGATAAGACTTTCTCGAAATGACTTAGAAAGATGATTTTTACCTAGTAAATAAAATCTGGTTTTTTTTATTGATATAAATTTTTCGTTCGGGTTATCATAATAATCTGACAATAAATCCAGTAAATGACGTTCAGCAACACATGTTGTAGCTTCCCAAGAAATTTTGTTTAAGATCTGGACTATATTCTTATTTATTAATTGATTTATTATACTCTCTATAACAGGTTGTTGATGGGCTCCAAATTTACTTACAATCTCTTTCATTGTTTTGGTTCCATTCATTATTGGAAAGAGTACTTCAATTAGCTTATATGAATTAATACCGTTAATTTGGATTGACTGATCACCATGGGTAATAATAGTACCCCCATTTAGAATTCCATAATGGGCAGCACTCCTAATTTTTATATATTCTTTCATAATATATCTACTCCGAACTGTGAATTTATTCCTAATTAAATTCTATAATCTTCAAATTCCTAAATCTAGTTATATTTATAACTTATTTTAGATTATTTATCTTATTTACACGGGTCATATCCTCCTACAAAACCATCGATTATGTTAATTATTAGCATATTATTGATGATTAAATATTAGAATATATTTAAAAAGTCTATTGGTCATAAAACGTCAAAAAGATTCAATATATTTACAAGGTAAACATTTGAAATAAAAGCTGTATAATGATATATTTTTTTATAACTTAATAAAACCTATTGGAGGTCAGTCGAATGAAAATATTCCTCCTAGAATCTCAGATTATGATTCTTGACGCCTTGAAACAACTATTAAGTTTACAAAAAGGAATTGAAATTGTTGGTTCTGGTACAGATGGAGAACAAGCTATCGAAAAGATTTACCTAACACATCCGGAAATTGTACTATCCGAAATAAAGCTAGATGGTATTAATGGAATAAAGCTAGCAAAGGCAATACAAAAAGAAAAATTGGGGTGCAAAGTTGTTTTAATATCTTCAAATTTCCCTTATAACTTTTATCAAGAAGCTTCTAAGTTGAAAATTGACGGATTCCTACTTAAAAACATCACTATTGATAAATTAGTTTTCTCCTTAAGATCTATTTATGGTGGAAATAAAATATTTTCGCCAGAAGTGAAAAGAAATTCACAGTTGTTCACAACTTCTTTAACAACTAGAGAGATTGATGTAATCCAACTATTACATGCAGGCAAAAATACGAAAGAAATTGCTAATACCCTTTACTTGTCTGATCGAACAATAAGAAACTATATCTATCTTATTAAGAATAAGTTAAATGTTAAAACACGTATTGATATTATTAATAGAGCTTCTAAACTAGGGGTCATCTAGCTTGTTAATGTTTATATGTAATTATCGTAAATTAATATACTATTTTGGAAGCTAAATTAGATAACATCATATCTGTTGGTTAGCATAAGTGAATTTCAGTTTTAAGCTGACACAGATGGAGGGGCAATCAATGAGTTTGTATATTTTTATTATAATTATTTTTATTTTTGGTTTGGTTGTTTGGAGGAGAAGTGTGGCAATAAAAAATCCAATCAAAGGAACTGGAATTCGAATTTTACTTCCAGTTATATATATGCTGCCAGGGTTCTCAATGTTGTTAAACCCCAATTTACAATTAACTAGATTGGAGCTCCTAACAGCTCTATGTCTGGGAGTATTTTTTTCTATTCCTATGATTTTGACGACTAATTTTGAAATCAGGCACCATAAAAACATTTACACTAAACCAAATAGAGCATTTTTTTTGTCTCTAATTGTACTTCTAGTAATACGCTTATTATTGAGTTTATATCTTAAAGGTATACCTACCTATTCACTTTCATTTATATTTTTTTTAGTTGCCTTTACTTACCTTTTGATTTGGCGTTTTACTACCTTCATTAAATATAGAAAGTTATTAAATAAAATTAATTCAGAATCCTCCTAACATAAGGAGTAATGAGATAAACATGCAAAAAATAACGGCTCAAAAGTCTCTTTTGGAGCCGTTCTCTAATTTATTTATTTTTATATTAGATTTACTTTGTTATACTTCTTCAAAAAGTTATTGGAGATCTTCCGACACTTACAATTCCTTATATTTGTAACAAATCGATTTCCATCACAACTCCAAAATTCTGCCTCTTTAAGAAATTCTCGCTTTTATTTATGATAAGGCTCCCCACGATTAATCCGAAAAGCCCGATAAACCTGCTCCACTAAAATCAACCGCATCAACTGATGAGGAAACGTCATTTTCGAGAACGACAGCTTGTCGTCCGCTCGCTTCATCACCGCGTCACTCAACCCAAGTGATCCGCCGATGACGAAGGTGACTTTGCTTTTTCCATAAGTAGCCAGCTTATCTATTGTATCGGCTAGTTCTTCGGATGTTTTCATTTTTCCTTCGATGGCGAGGGCGATGACGTGGGCGTCGGGGCTGATTTTTGATAGGATGCGGTCGCCTTCTTTGTCTTTTATGATTTTCATGTCCTGGTCGCTTAGGTTTTCCGGCGCTTTTTCGTCCGGGAGTTCGATGATGTCGATTTTTGCGTAGGCCGAAAGTCGTTTGGTGTATTCTTCAATGCCTTGCTTGAGGTATTTTTCTTTTAGTTTTCCGATTGTCACAATATTGATATTCACAGGTCATCCCCACTTTAGAAACAAGTTATTCATATATGTTGTCCACAATTGTGGATATCTTTTCTGTATTTTGTGTAAGATCATTCGTTCCCCACTATATATACTGCGGGGTCTCCACATAATTCACAGGCTGTGGATAAACTGTTAGTATGTTCGATTTTTCTGATTTCGGGCGGCAGTTCGTGGTCGTCTATGTACATATCCAGCACGGTTTCGATGTGTTCTTCACAGGAATAATACGTTTGTTTCATGTTCAAATCCTCCGATGGTTTCTTGCATTTTTGCAAATATTCTCTTCCCAATATAACCTATTTATTCACATGTTAGTAGTGCTTCGGGCTGAGTTTTATCCACAAATCGACAAACAAGCTGTTGATGACTCTATTTCGCTCGTATGTTAGTTTGGATGTAACCGATGTTTGGGGAGGTCTGCATGTGCGCTTCAGATGGGTTTGGCTTTTTGTGATCATGTTGTTGCTTGCTGGGTGTCAGTCGTCTTATTGGGTGTTAGAGAAGGATCGGATCGGTGAAGGCAGTTCCGAGCTAGAATTATACGCAAATTACCTTCAAACACATGATGACGTAAAAGGGTATCAAGTCTTCACCATTTTAGAAGGTAGAAAGATGGTTATTGTGTCTCTCGGAAGCAGCGATAAGGATAAGAAGCTTGAGGTGTCAGACGTCAAATACTCACCTAAAGAAACGATTGTAACTGTGAAACGAAAGCCGGCTCGCGAGGAAAATGAGAAAAACCCTTATATTCTGATTGGACTGGACAAAATCGAAGGGGATTTAATTGTCCAAGACGAATCAGGAGATCGCTTTGAAGAAACCGATTATCAGCAATAAAGCCGGCGTTCGATTGAACGGCCGGCTTTTTTTTATTGCAATGTTCCATGCGGATCAATCACAAATTTCTTCGCCGCTCCTTTGTCAAAGTCGCTGTATCCTTTTGGCGCGTCGTCCAGAGAAATGACAGTGGCGTTGACGGCTTTTGCGATTTGCGCCCTGCCGCTCAGGATCGCTTTCATCAAATTGCGGTTGTATGTCATAGCGGGTGTTTGTCCGGTAACGAAGGTGTGGGCTTTGGCCCAGCCGAGTCCGAAGCGGATTTTTAAAGAGCCTGTTTTGGCGTCCGCATCCTTTGCACCGGGATCTTCGGTCACGTATAAGCCTGGAATACCGAGACTTCCGCCGACCTGGGTGACATCCATAATCGAGTTCAGCACGGCGGCAGGCGCTTCTCCTTGGCTGCCGTGCCCGGATGCTTCAAAGCCGACACAGTCCACTGCGGCATCAACGGTTGGTTCACCTAGTATTTGTTCAATTTGCTCGCCGAGGCGGTCGTGTTTTTGCACGTTGACCGTTTCACAGCCAAAGCTTCTCGCCTGTGCCAGTCTGTCCTCGTTCAAATCCCCGACAATGACTGTAGAAGCGCCAAGCAGCTGGGCGGAGTGCGCAGCGGCTAAGCCGACAGGTCCCGCTCCTGCGATATAGACGGTCGACCCTGTTTGCACACCCGCTGTATATGCACCGTGAAATCCTGTCGGAAAAATGTCGGACAGCATCGTCAAATCGAGAATCTTTTCTAACGCCTGTTCTTTATCCGGGAAGACCAACAGCTGAAAATCGGCGTACGGCACCATGACGTATTCCGACTGCCCGCCGACCCAGCCGCCCATATCGACGTAACCGTAAGCCGATCCCGGCCGGTCCGGATTGACATTCAGGCACACGTGCGTTTTCTGCGTTTTGCACATCACACAGCGTCCGCAGGCAATGTTAAAGGGAACGGATACGATGTCGCCTTTTTTGATAAATTCAACGTCCCGACCCGTTTCAATGACTTCTCCCGTAATTTCATGCCCGAGCACTAAGCCATCAGGCGCCGTCGTGCGGCCTCTGACCATGTGCTGGTCGCTTCCGCAAATGTTTGTGGTAATCACCTTCAAAATCACCCCGTGCTCACATTTCCGATTCACATTCGCCTTCGGAACGCCGGGCCCGTCCTTCAAGATTAACTCCGGATAGCCGATATCCTCCACCGCCACGTTTCCTTTGCCTTTGTACACAACCGCTTTGTTTCCTGTCAACGCCATTCCTCCCATTCATGTGTTTGGACTTTGCGTCCTTGAACATGACTTCGGTTCGGCATGACCCTTTCCCTTTTTCACGCCTGCTTTTTCTGTATTCTTACAACAACAAATATGCCAAGAAAGCAGCCGATAATGATTCCGATGATGTCGAACCAATCTGCTTTACCTCCGTTTAACAGGAACATCGTAGCCGCCGAAATCAGACTGATGATAACAGCCAGAAGAATGACCCGTTTGGTGCGCATATGCTTCCTCCTTTATCTGCATCCATTTTATATTTTCATTTTACAGTAATTAACACCTGTTTGCTTGAAAAGGCCATTCGAGCTTTATAGTTTTGAACCATGTTTAGATGGAGGCTGGACAACGTTCTATCATTGGTATGTATCAAATTGCGTAACAGAAAAAAGAGACTTCACAAGTCTCTTCATAAACAGTGGTCAGTTGAATAATAATTTCCTGAGAAATAATGTGACAACACTGGCTGCTAACGCAATTGCAGTATAAAGCACAACCCAAAACATGAATGAACTGTTGCCAGAGGCTAACGTAAACAACAATATCAAACTCGCAATAAGCACGATGAGCGGACCAATCCAAACTTTCTTCCATATGAAATAACCCGCTGCACCAATTACGCCTGACATCATCGGAAAAACAAAAACGATGAGCAGTATAACGGCTCCCAAGTCGGAACCCCCTTCACCTTAAAAATCCTTCATCACCTCAAAATCATACAGCTTCAAATGACTCTTCGGCTTCACAATCTCCTTTACCTTCCCAATCTCTTTTTCCTTCACTTTCTTTCCGGTTTTCAGGCTGTATTGTTCAATGTATGCAGGCTGGTTGTAGGTATATGTGAAGAAATAGAGGCTGCTGCCTTTTTGTGTAATTTCTTTGAAATCGGCCTTCATTTTTTCTGGGAAAAGGGCGAAGGCAATCCGGCTTTTTCCTGTCTTTGCATCGATCTTGTATACCTTTCCGAAGCCGTCAATGAAATACAGGGACCCGTGATACGAGAAAAAGCTTTTTTTAAAGCTGAATGGCATAGAGCTGTATATTGTTTGCTCGTCGTTTTTGTATTCGGCGATATCGTAAAGCTCCACCTTGCCGTTTTTCTTATTGATTTTCACCATTTGATAGAGATTGCTGGCTTTTTGCCCCCGAACCATCACATATACAGCTTGATCGTCCGCAGCAAGCTGAGACTCGATTGAGGCTCCTTCCCGATACTGCCATTCCGTGATGGCGTGATAGGTAAGCTTCTTTTGATCGGCCTGAACCTGAAGGAGCTGATAGCCTTTCTCGTCGTCTGTCGGGACAAGTGCGTAAATGGCGCCACCGTGAAAACCGGAGGCTCGGATGTAGTAGGGGATGACGTCTTTTTTCCACTCCCCGTCCAACTGGCGGTACAGCTCTGAGCGGTACCCGTCTCCCTTTTTGTTGTAGCCGGAATTGTAGAGGGTGTAAAAGCCGTCCGGTTTTTGCAGAAATCCTGCGCTATCGCCTGTATGCTGATAGGCTCTTTTATGGGATTGCAAGCCGTTTTTGATCGTGAAAATCGTGTGTTTGTCCTCCAGCATCACACTGTCGTCATGAACCTTGGCGGAACCCAGCTCAAGGCCCTTCATCTGAAATGAAGACAGCGACCTGTCTTGGCTGATAAACAGGGCATAGCTTTTCCCGCCGCCGAATGCATCTTGATCCGCTGAGGTTGAGAAATACAGCAGGACTTCTTTGTCGTTCAGAAAATCAGGGTTTCGGAGATCCTGCTGACTCACGGCTTTATGGCTTTTGAGAGGAGAAACGAAGACAAATAGTGCGATTCCTGCGAGAATCAGCATGACAATGGTGATCATCCACTTTTTCATAACCGTCTCCCTAATTGATCGTCATGACGGTTGTCGTATAGGAAGAACTTGTGATGTCGCGCGGGTAAACGCCTAATCCTTTATTGCTGTCGATATCAATGCCGGCTTTCAGTAAAAATGCAGACCATAGGAGCTTCGAACAGTTTTTGGCGCCGTCATGGCCGGTATTTCTGTTATTGACGAAGTTAAATGAGTATGGGTCGCCGACTCTTGATACCGCCCAGTCGGCAGCGGATGTTTTTTTAGATGAGGTGACGTTGACTGTTTGTACGATGGAGTTGTCTTCCACGTCTCTGGCATTATAAGCGATCTGCCTGACGCCGTCGCTTGGAACCGATTCAACAATCTTGTCAGCGGCGGAGTACATACCGACGTGGCCATGGTTGTAGTAGGCTGTGTAGGAGTTGGTGTAGTAGATGTTTCCTTTCGTGCTAGTGGGAAGTTTTTTCGTACCGGATGAGCCGCCCATCACGGAAATGCCGCTTTCCTTGGCGAGCTGGTCACCTTCTGCTTTATCGTCGGTGATTTCCTTGTAAAACTGTTTGAGAATCACATCGGTCTTTACGTGCTGCTGTTTGGCAATCTGGCTGGCGGATTTTGTGATTTCTTCTGCGGTCGTGCCTGGCTGAAGCGCTGCGATTTCTTCAGCATAGTTCGTGGTCCTCGCAGCTTTTGCGGGAGAAACAAACAGGCCGACGCACATTGTAAGCGCTACCAAAATAATTGATACCTTTTTCTTCATACTCATGACATCTCCTCTTTTCATGTGTGTAGGAAAGATGCTTTCCTTTATCAACATTATATTAGGGAAATGTGGAAGGTAACTAGGTGATTTACAGAATTTTTAGAAATCATTTACAGGAAGGTTGTCTCACAAAAAAAGGCCTTCCCCAGGCCTAAAGCTTCTTACTCATGATCACATCAGTCTCCTGAAATCCGGTTTGCTCATACAGCCGCCTTGCCGTCTCATTGTGAGCGAATACGTGGAGAGACAGCTTTCGAATGCCCATGTTTCCCGCCATCTCATCCAGTGCGTTCAAGGCTTGCTTCGCAAAACCTTTTCCCCGATATGATTCATACAATCCGAAATCGTAAATAAACGCTTCCTGCTGCGGGTGTTCCGGTTCTGCGTGAATCCAGAGCCAGCCAGCCGTTTCCTTTCCGTTCAGGATGATACTCCACAAATGGTGATGATGCGTGTGCAGCCCATTCGGCAGCAAATCAGAAAAAGTCTGTTTGGACAAAAGCATGGCCTCTTCAGGGAGCCACGATCCTGCCTTTATCTTTTCTTTTGCATAATGCTTAGTCGTGTATGTCAGATAGGATCGAAATTCCTCGGCTTGCATAGGTGTCAGCGTAATGGTCATATCGCCTCTCCTTTATTTATTGACTAGAGGATTTTACATAAAATAGAAGGAGGTGTTACTATCATGATAAGCAATGAGATTGATAAATGAATAGAGAAGGGAGTTTCAAATGAATAAGATTGCACCTGCAGAAATCGCTAACATGCTCAACGATTGGTACCTTGCGATCAAGAAACATGAAGTTGAAGAGTCCGCCCGTATCTTTGAAGAAGTGAAGCCTTTATTGGATGATATGGAAGAGGATCAGGAGGTGCTTGCCTACTTCTCCTTATTAGAACTGCGACATAAAGTATTGCTTCATGAAGCGAGAGGGCTGGGCTTTCAGCATGAGGAGTCTCCTCATATGAATGCTACGTCAGACATGCTGAAATATTACTTTTTTCTGTTTGAAGGCATGTATGAAGCCTATAAAAATCATTACGAAATTGCCATCGGGCTCTATAAAGAAGCGGAGCAGTATCTCAGCAACATCCCCGATCCGATCGAAAAGGCCGAATTTCATCTGAAGGTTGGAAAGCTCTATTATAAGCTGGGACAAAATATTGTGTCTCTCAACCATACACGGCAAGCGGTCAAAACGTTCAGAGAAGAAACGGACTACAAAAAGAAACTCGCCTCCGCGTTAATTACGATGTCAGGCAATTTTACCGAGATGAACCAGTTTGAAGAGGCGGAAAGCTATTTGGATGAAGCCATTCATATGACGAGAGAATTAGAGGACCATTTTTTTGAAGCCCAGCTTTTACATAACTTTGGACTTCTCCATGCCCAAAGCGGCAAATCAGACGAGGCGATCTCAAAATTAGAAGAGGCGTTACAGAACGAAGAATACGCCCGATCTGCCTATTACTATCATTCTGTTTACTTGCTGATACGAGAGCTGTTTAAGACGGAAAAGAAAGAACAGGCCCTAGCTTATTACCAAAAATTGAAGGAAAAATTAAATACTGAGCCGAATAAGGTATGTGAGGCAAAAATTGATATTTTATATGCCATTTACGCAGAAGGAGGTCATGCGGAAACGTTTCACTTATGCAAAGAACATATGGATGTGTTGATGTCGGAGAGAGAATACGACAGTGTAAGAGAACTTTCCATTTTGGCTGGCGAACGGTATAGGGAAAACGAGCTTTACAAAGAAGCTGCCCACTTTTTTTATGAAGCATTACAGATTGAGGAACTCATTAAACAAACGGAGGTTATGTAAATGAAAAAGTTTCTAATTGGCGCAGGCGTTGCAGCAGTGTTTTTATCCGGCTGGTTTATTGCAGATCATCAATCCCACTCACAAGAGATGAAAGTCGCTGAGAAAATGATTGGATAATAAAAAACCCCCGCTGGGATGCGGGGGTTTTCACATGTCTACAGCAACTTCTTCCCTAGCAGGGATTCTACGAGCTCTACTGCTGTTTGGCCAGTCTTGTTTTCATGATCAAGGATCGGGTTGACCTCAACGAATTCAGCTGAGGTGATGATGCCTGCGTCATACAGCATTTCCATAGCCAGGTGGCTTTCGCGGTAGCTGATGCCGCCGACGACAGGGGTTCCGACACCCGGTGCGTCGTTTGGATCAAGTCCGTCCAGATCAAGACTGAGATGGACGCCGTCGCAGTCTGATAAATACTCGAGGGTTTCTTCGATCACCTTTGTCATGCCGAGACGGTCGATTTCATGCATGGTGTACACCTTCATGCCGCTTTCCTTAATATACTGGCGCTCTCCTTCATCAAGTGACCGGGCGCCGATAATGACGACATGTTCCGGTTTGATTTTAGGCGCGTAGCCTTCAAGGTTAACCAGTGACTCGTGCCCGATGCCGAGGCTGACCGCAAGCGGCATGCCGTGAATATTGCCTGAAGGTGATGTTTCAAGCGTATTCAGGTCACCGTGCGCGTCATACCAGATGACGCCGAGCTTATCGTAATGCTTCGCTGTACCTGCGAGCGTGCCGATCGCGATACTGTGATCGCCGCCCAGAACAAGCGGGAATTTTTTCTCTTCAATCACGGTGTTCACCTTTTGAGCGAGCTTTTCGTTTCCTGCCAGTACAGAATTTAGGTTTTTCAGTTCTTCATCGTTTTTAATCTTTTCACGGCTGATCGGAATGTCCCCGAGATCTTCAACCGTATAACCCATTTCTGACAGCCTCTCAATCAGATGGGCATACCGGATGGCACTTGGCCCCATGTCCACTCCGCGTCGTGCTTGTCCTAAATCCATTGGCATTCCAATAACCGAAATCGTTTTATCCATCTGTGATTCCACCTCAACATATAAGATAATGTCCTATGCGGGTTATAACAAAGATGACTTGCGGACAAGGTTTTTAAAGCTCTAGCTGACGATTTGCCTGCTTGCGTTTTTTAATGACGACATGATAAATGATGTAGCAAATGACCATAAACGGTACTCCGCAATACAGCGCGATACGCTGCTCCGGATCAAACGCGAGACTGATGAGAACGACTGTATTTAACGTTAGGCCGATCAGAGGAAGCACCGGATATAGCGGTGTTTTAAATTTCAAATCTTCCGTCTTGCCGCCTTCACGGATATATTTGCGTCTAAACATGATTTGGGAAAGCGAAATCGTAATCCAGCCGACCTGTGCGCTCATGCCCGCCAAGGATAGAAGCACCATATATACGGTTTCAGCCTGCGCAAATTTTGTCAGAAGTGACAGGCAGGCAACAGCCATCGTTACGATTAACGCGTTCATCGGCACACCGCGTTTATTTGTCTTGCCAATCGCTTTGAAGGCCTGTCCTTCATTCGCCATCGCGAACAGGATACGTGTCGATGCGTATAGTCCTGAGTTTGCAACGGATAACAGCGCGATTAAAATCACAAAGTTCATGATGTCAGCAGCGTATGGAATTCCGATTTGCTCAAATACGACAACAAACGGACTCTCCACGACTCCCGCCTGTTTCCACGGAATCATGCCGGCAATGACAACGATTGATAGAACAAAGAAGACCAGTGTTCTCCAAACCGTCTGTCTGATTGACCGCGGAATCGTTTTTTCAGGGTTTTCACTTTCTCCCGCAGCAACCCCAATCAGCTCTGTTCCCTGGAACGCGAAGTTCACAGTAATCATTGTGATCAGCATTGCTTTTATGCCGTTCGGGAATAACCCATCTTCATAAAAATGCGTCAGAAACGGTGCTTGCTCTCCGCCTTTTAGGTCAATGAAGCCGAACATAGCGGCTCCGCCGAGAATAATAAATAAAAGGATAATCAATATTTTAATGCCCGAAAACCAAAATTCAGATTCTGCAAAGGCTTTCGCGGTTATCGCATTTAAGGTAAACATGAGGGCCGCAAAGACCAGACACCAGATCCAGACCTCCACATGCGGAAACCAGCGCTGCATCAGCTGTCCCGCTGATAAAAATTCAATAGCGCATGTAACCGCCCAGCCGAGCCAGTACAGCCAGCCGAACGCAAACCCGAAGGCCGGGCTGATAAATTTTGTCGCATAGGTCTGGAAGGACCCCGACACAGGAAAGGCGACCGCAAGCTCCCCTAAGCAAAGCATGGTCAAAAACATGATAAAGCCGCCCACTAAATAAGACAGAACCGCACCGAGCGGCCCCGCTTGGTTAATGGTAAACCCGGTTCCCAGGAAGAAACCGGTTCCGATCACTCCGCCCAATGAAATCATAAACAAGTGGCGAGATTTCATTGTCCGCTGGAGCTGATTTCCGTTATCTTGGTTCGTATTCACATTCTGCACCCCTTCAGCAACTTGTATTGGATCTAAGCTGGAACATCTACATGGTGCGTATCCCAGTTTGCTGTCCAAAGAGTCTCTATCTATTTAATATAAAATTCACTTCTTCTCATAAAGATACATTATACTAAAATACTGTAGCTGAGCAAATAGGGAGTGCTAATTTTTATGTTGTAAATTTATACAAACGAAGTGAATATCCCGCCATGATGCGGATTTATGCCTTTTGCAGCACATGCTTAATTTTTTCAATCGCCCAATCCAAATCCTTTTTGGAAATGATTAATGGAGGGGCAAAACGAATGACGGTATCATGCGTTTCCTTGCATAAAAGTCCTTCATCTTTTAAACGCTCACAATACGGACGCGCCGCTTCCGTCAGTTCCACACCGATAAACAGCCCTCTGCCGCGGACTTCTTTAATGATAGGGTTATCAATGCTCTCCAGCTCTTGTTTAAAATACTCGCCAAGCTCAAGAGAACGCTCCGCCAGCTTTTCATCTTCCAGCACTTCCAGTGAGGCGATGGACACCGCACACGCCAGCGGATTTCCGCCAAATGTGGAGCCGTGTGAGCCCGGGTTAAACACGCCTAAAACGTCCCGGTCCGCCGCAATGCATGAGATCGGGAACACACCGCCGCCAAGCGCTTTCCCCAAAATGTACATATCAGGATCAATGCCATCCCAGTCACAAGCGAATGTCTTGCCTGTACGTCCGAGACCCGTCTGAATTTCATCGGCAATCAACAGCACATTTTCTTCCTTACAAATCGCCGCCGCTTCCTGCAAAAACCCTTCAGGCGGAATCACAATGCCCGCTTCGCCTTGAATCGGTTCAAATAAGAATGCCGCTGTGTTTGGCGTAATCGCCTGGCGCAGCGCTTCCGCATCTCCGTAAGGGATTAGTTTGATTCCCGGAAGCATCGGACCGAATCCTCTTTTATACTCTTCTTCAGAAGAAAGAGAAACCGCAAGCATCGTCCGGCCATGGAAGTTCCCGACACATGCGATAATTTCCGCTTGATTGTCGGCTACGCCTTTCACTTCATAAGCCCAGCGTCTCGCTGCTTTTACCGCAGACTCAACCGCTTCAGCCCCCGTATTCATCGGCAGAATCATCTCTTTACCCGTCAGCTTAGCCGCCTTTTCGTAAAACGGTCCGAGCTGATCGTTGTGAAACGCGCGAGACGTCAGTGTAATTTTATCAGCCTGATCCTTTAATGCCTGAATGATCTTCGGATGTCTGTGCCCCTGATTCACCGCAGAATAAGCACTCAGCATATCCATATATTCATTGCCTTCCGGGTCCTTTACCCAAGCACCCAGCGCTTCAGAAATAACAATCGGCAGTGGATGATAATTGTTGGCACCGTAATGAGACGTCTGATCAATAATTTCTTTGGATTTTGATAAAGCTGGCATATTTGAATTCCCCCTTGTTTTCTGTTTCAACACTATATCCTGCTTTCCCTTTTTATAAATGCAAGTTTCGTGCCAACCTCGCACATTCGTGTATTTTCTACAATATTCGAGGCATGGGTGCAAAAATATTCAGATATTTCGCGCGAAATTTTCATAAAGTGCAAAATTCTTTTGCATATCCTCTCCATTCTTTTATAAAATAGAAGCAATATTAAGAAAATAAATGAGGGAGGTTTATACTTTGGTCAAAGACAGCGAATTCCTCACATTAGTGTTTCAGAGCATTTTGGATGAAATTGATGTCGGCCTGCACGTGGTGGACGAGCATGGAAACACCATTGTTTATAACAACAAAATGATGCAGATTGAAGATATGGAGAAGCAGGACGTCTTAAATAAAAACCTGATGGATGTGTTTATGTTTTCGAAGCAGCAGGACAGCACGCTTGTGCAAGCCCTTCAGGAAGGCAAAACGATCAACAATGTAAAGCAAAGCTATTTCAATAATAAAGGCCAGGAAATCACGACGATCAATCATACATATCCGATTGTCCAAGACGGCGAAATCAAAGGCGCTGTCGAAATTGCCAAGGATGTGACAAAGCTTGAACGCCTGATCAGAGAGAATATGAATAAAAAAGGAAACGCGACGTACACATTTGACAGTATTCTCGGCACCAGTCCGGCGATTCAGGATGTCATTGAAAACGCCAAGCGGGCGACCCGAACATCTTCATCGGTGCTTCTCGCAGGTGAAACCGGCACGGGAAAAGAGCTGTTCGCACAAAGTATCCATAACGGCAGCGACCGATCAAGCGGCCCGTTTATTTCTCAAAACTGTGCGGCTCTGCCTGACAGCCTGGTGGAAAGCATCCTGTTCGGGACGAAAAAAGGTGCGTTTACAGGTGCCGTTGACCAGCCTGGCCTGTTTGAGCAAGCCCATGGCGGCACACTTCTGTTAGATGAAATCAACTCGCTGAATTTGAGCTTGCAGGCAAAATTGCTGCGTGCCCTGCAAGAACGGAAAATCAGACGCATTGGTTCGACCAAGGATACACCGATTGACGTGCGCATTATCGCCACGATGAATGAAGACCCGATTGATGCCATTGCGGGAGAACGAATGCGGAAGGACTTGTATTACAGGCTGAGCGTCGTGACACTGATCATCCCGCCTCTTCGGGAGCGCAAAGAGGACATTTTGCTTCTCGCGTCGGAGTTCATCCAGAAAAACAACCATCTATTTCAAATGAATGTCGAACAGATCAGTGAAGATGTGAAGCAATTTTTCTTATCCTATGATTGGCCGGGCAATATTCGCGAACTTGAGCATATGATCGAGGGTGCGATGAATTTCATGACAGATGAACAAATGATTACGGCTAACCATCTGCCATATCAATACCGCATGAAAATCAAGCCGGCTGACACATCGGAGCCAGAAACCGTAGGGCACCAGCCAACAGCTGATTTAAAAGAAAAAATGGAGAGCTTCGAAAAATATGTGATCGAGAACATTCTAAGAAAACACGGCCATAACATTTCAAAAACCGCCCAGGAGCTCGGCATCAGCAGACAAAGCCTGCAATACCGGCTGAAGAAGTTTTCTCTGCACGCAAAATAACAACCAGTAATCATACATAAAATAAACGCTGAAAATGGAAAGCTGACAAGCCCTTACACACTGTTTCACGTGTAACATCCATGTATTTTCTATGGAACGGGCGTGACCCCGTTCCGCTTTTTTACATAAAAAACAGCCTGGCATTGGTGCCAGACTGCTTCTATTATCTTCCTAACTGATCTGCGGAGGACAGTTTCACTTCAACGGACTTTTCTTTTCCGCCTCGGTAAAACGTCACCTTCACCCGATCACCGACACGTTTTTGATAAAGACGCTTCCGAAGATCCACAATATCATTTACTTTTTGCCCGTCAAATTCAGTGATGACATCCAGTTCCTTGAGTCCCGCTTTTCCGGCAGGTGAAAAGGCATCTACACCCATTATCACCGCTCCGTTGGTCACATGTTTAGGAAGCTTCAGCGTTTCATCCCAATGGTAGCTTGCGATATCATTTAACGATTTCATTTCAATGCCAAGGAACGGGCGCTTCACTTCGCCATATTTCTCCAAATCCTCTATCACCGGGATCACAAGTTTAGATGGAATAGACAGGCCAATCCCTTCAACCGCTGACTCCGCGATTTTCATTGAATTGATGCCGATGACTTTTCCGTCCATATTTAACAAAGCGCCGCCGCTGTTCCCCGGGTTAATGGCCGCATCGGTTTGCAGCACCTCTGCATTCCAGTCAGGCTGACCGTCATCATTGGAATCAACCGGAATCGCTCTCTCTGTTCCCGAAATGACGCCCTGTGTGACAGAGCCTGCAAATTCAAGGCCTAACGGATTGCCGATCGCAATTACCGGTTCGCCTGATTTCACTTTATCTGAATTGCCAAAATCAGCGACGGCTTTGATTTTATCGCTTTTCACCCGCAAGACGGCAAGATCCATCAGCTGGTCGCTGCCGACAAGCTCAGCAGACACGCGCGAACCGTCTTTTAAACTGATTTCAATTTGGGAAGCGCCCTCGATCACATGATGGTTGGTCACGACATAAGCTGAGTTGTCATTTTTCTTGTAGATGACGCCTGAGCCGCTCCCAGCCTCACCGCTTTCTCCCCAAATATCTGTTTTTTGAATGTTTACGACACCGACAACAGCTGGCGACACATTGCTGACAATCTTAGTGACAGCGTTGTTCACACTGACATTCACTGTTCGAATTGGTTCCTGCCTGTTGTTCAGCTGTTGATCTGCCTCACCTGTATCTAACCCCTCATTTGAAAGGTATGGCATTAGAAACGCCATCAATACAGCGCCGACAATCACCCCGATCAGACTTGAAAGAAAATAACCTTTTTTGCTTCTCTTCGGCTGTTCAGGAGTATTATGTTCCTCACGCTCGTAATCCACCATATTCCATCCTTTCAGAGAACGTTGATATGGTTATATTGTGGATTAGAAACTCCTATAATAGTCATGTTACACAAGAAAAAATTATACAGCGCAAAGCGGAGTAGCCTTTTTCGGGTCGGTATCAAACAAATCAAATGTCTCGCCTGCCACAAACCCTTTAGAAGCCAAGGTCTGCTGAACAGACATTCTGGCCAGCTCTTTCATATTGTTGTCTTGACTCAAATGGGCGAGGTAGATACGAGATGTCTCATCGCCGATGACATCAGTCATCGCCAAAGCAGCATCTTCATTTGAAACGTGCCCGACGTCACTTAAAATGCGCCGCTTAATACTCCAAGGGTATCTTCCCATTTGAAGCATGCCAACATCATGATTGCTTTCAAAAACGAACACATTCGCCGAACGGATAATGCCCTTCATCCGGTCGCTGACATATCCTGTGTCTGTCATTAACGCGAGCTTGCGCCCATTACAATGAAACACATAAAACATGGGCTCAGCCGCATCGTGAGAGACGCCAAACGATTCTACATCAAGTCCGCCAAACGACTTCACCGTCTCCATCGGAAACTCAAACTTTTGATCGGTATCAATTTTGCCGATCTGGTTCTCCATCGCCTTCCACGTCTTCTCGTTCGCATAGATCGGAAGCTTGTACTTTCTGGCGATGACGCCGAGGCCTTTAATATGGTCACTATGCTCATGCGTCACAAAAATGCCGTCCACATCATCCAGCTTACGTCCGATTTGCGCCATTAATCCATCCATGGCTTTCCCGCTCAAACCGGCGTCCACTAAAAACGCGTGATCCTCTGTTTCCAGGTAAAACGCATTTCCCGTACTCCCGCTCGCAAGTACGCTAAATTGCAAGCTCATTTCAGTTCACTCCATTATTTTGATTGATCTGTATCTAAAATCGTACTCTCCAAAGCATTCACAGTAAAATACTCTTGCACTTTCTTTTTCTCGCCGTTCACTTTTTTATCATACTCCACCGTAACTCTCCATACCGGCGCCAGTACCTGCGTACTTGTCAGCGGATATTGCGCCACATAGCCGAATTTCACACTCTTTATGGTGCAGTATTCTTTTAACTGATTTTGATAGTACAATAATTCAACCGCATCAAGCTCAGTAATTAAGCTTTCTTTCTGAATCTGCTTAAAGGTCTCAAGGGTCGACTGCTCGTATGACACAACCTCGTTTTTATCGTTTAAATGCAAAATCACTTGTCCGATCATATTAGAGGAGTTATCAGTCTTCTGATAAATGTAATGGCCTTCATACGTTTGGAAGTAAATGATTTCTTTTTTAGATTTATCCACCTTCCAAAGCTTATATTTTTCACCATCTTGAATTTTAGAAGACACAAGCGCCTGTGCATCGCCCTCTATGTTTTTCTTGGAAAGGCCAATCGGGCTCGTAAACTTCATCTTTAGGTTCGTTACTTTATGATCATCACTAGGCATATCCATCATAGGCTTTTGATCCTTGAGTGATTCGATATCATCCTTCGTGAAGACCTTTTGATTCGCCGTGATCCGATAGCCTTCTATCGCTTCCTTATCCAGACCTTCATACGTGATATGATCTGCCTTCATGTCATGCTCTACATCGTTTTTAATGACTTCATATTCTTTACTGATCGATCGCTTCTCAAAAAACTGATAGCCTAAGAAAATATCTAAAATGAGGAAGGCAACGATGAAGATTGTTTTTGTCTTATTCCACTCCATTGTCTGCCCCCTCCTTCGTCAATAATTCCTTCGTAATCGGCACCATTTTTCCGTTTATTTTCATAGCCCAAACCGGTTCAAGCTCAACAAGAGGATCATCGTTAGTTGATGTTGACACCAACTGATACGCAGGGAAAATCTGATCAATTTTGTCCGTATCATACGCCGTTTGTTTGGATAGAAGAGCCCTCACTTCACTGCCGCTCATCAGCTCTGTTTCACTTGTTTTAATCGGATTCGTTCCAAGACTGTAGTTCGGCCGTTTATAGCTGAGAATATCGTCATTGGCCCATTGCACGGTGATCGCCGAAGTGCCGCCAAACGGTTTAGACATGCTGTTAATGACCGGGAGCTGGTCCATAAAGATATAGAAACTCAGCTGCTGGCTGTCATTGATATTAAAAAATTGATAGTGATCCGTCCAGCTTCCTGTATCCTCTAGGTATTTCTGACTCTTTTTGATTAACTCACCTGTTTGATACGAGGTGCTCTGCACTAAATTACGTTGCTGAAATTGAACCTGCCGCTGAGTCAGGCTGACATCTAAACGGCTGATGCCATCCGTCAGTACATTTCTGTTATTATAATTTGAATCTTCTCTTACGATGCTCGGATCGCTGAACAGTGCCTGTTTAAAAGTGTTTGTCTTAATTGATTCCGTGACAAATTCCTTTTTATCCATCGTAAGCGATTTGTTCGGAAGCAAGAACTCTTTCTTTGTTCCGATCGAAAACAAGCTGTACGCAGGCATGTTTGATTTTTTGTTTTGTAAATCATTCATGATATTCCGGTAGTTTGCTGATTCAACCGTCACTTCCAGAATAAGCTGCTTGCTGTATGATACCAAATAAATCTTCTTATTCGTTTTTGTTTCTTCGAATGGGATCATAATATGATCAAACGAGCTGTATTCAAACGATTGATTGGACCATTTAAGCAGCGTTTGAATAATATCAATAGGTATCGTGTCACTGAATTGCAGATCAAGCTTGGCAGCAGAACCGCCTCTTCCATAAAACCAGCTCTTGAATCCGGCCTTATCATATTGATCCGATATATCTTTAATGCCTTTTACATCCCAATGCGGCAAATCTGACCAGACTTCATCATAAAGTGTTTCATCATCGACCTTATAATGAGCACCGTCATCATGAATAAACATTTCCCGCGGTTTTACCGTTTCAGACAGTTTTTGGGTATTTTTCTCAATTTTATGTTTCTCACGCACCATAGACTCCGCTGATGACGAGCCTTCAGAAAAATTAGGCTGAAATGTCCATATGCTCCATGTAAAAACAAGACTGATGACGACAAGTACCGTAAGTAATATTGTTTTTATATTTTCACGCTTCATCCCAATCATCCTCTTGTTCTTCTTTATATGGAAGAGTAAACGTTATCGTTGTGCCTTTTCCTTCTACACTGTCTGCCCAAATATCTCCGCCGTGCGCCTGAACCATTTCCCTCGCAATGGCAAGTCCCAGACCGGTACCGCCGAGCTTTCTCGTTCTCGCTTTATCGACCCTGTAGAAGCGGTCAAAGACTTTTTCGACATCCTTTTTCGGAATCCCAATCCCTTCATCCTTAACACTGATATAGAGAAGTTCTTCCTCTTCATTTACGTCAATCGAGAAGGTGACATGTCCGCCTTCAGGAGAATATTTTAAAGCGTTGGAAATAATATTATCGAGTACCTGCGTAATTTTATCCTGGTCAATCTCTACATACAGGTTTCTGTCCGGCAGATTGCGGATAAATTCCACATGCTGTTCCTTCGTCATTTCAAAGCGATCAATAATGAGGGACATAAATCGGACGATTTGAATCCACTCACGATTAAATTGATAATCCTTGCTGTCAAATTTAGAAAGCTGAAGCAAATCGTTTACAAGCCGAATCATCCGCTCTGTTTCATTCTGCGTCACCATTAAGAAACGCGGTGCAATGTCTTTGTTTTCCCACGCACCTTCAGCTAACGCCTCTAAATAACTGCGCATTGTCGTAAGCGGCGTCCGCAGCTCGTGTGATACATTCGCCACAAACTCTCTGCGTTCCTGATCAATTTTCTCCTGCTCGGTTACATCGTAAATGACCGCAATTAAGCCGTCGATTTTGCCATGCTCCCTTTGAATCACGGAGAAATTGACGCGAAGCACTGTCAGTTCATCGTCCCGCTCAATTTCGAGCAGCATAGAGTCCTGCTGTTCAACTAAATCTTCAAATGTATAATTCTCTTGAATCCCCAGCAAGCTTGTAATCGGCATTTCCAAAGCTGTTTCACGTGAAACGTTCAGCAGCTCCAGCGCCGGGCTGTTCAAGAGGATAATTGCTCCGTTTCGGTTTGTGGCAATAACGCCGTCCGTCATATAAGCAATAACAGAGGAAAGCTTTCTGCGTTCACCCTCTGTCATGGCCTGTGCATCTTCAAGCTCTCTCGTTAAGTGATTAAACGTTGTGGCGAGCTGTCCAATTTCATCATGACCATACTTTCTAACCTTCCTGGAGAAATTCCCTTTCGCAAGCTCCATTGCCTGTTTCCTCATATCTGAAAGCGGGTGGGTAATGGTTCTGGCTAGAAAAATACCGAGAAGGGCTGTCAAAACGAGGGCCAAACCAGTGCCGGAGGCCAGTATTGTGTTGATGGTCTTCATTTGGCCAAAGACATCTTCCATGCTCGCTACCACATAAATCGCTCCGACAACCTCTTGGTTTTCAGTGGTAACGGGCTTTGCGGAAATGAGGACTCTTATTTTGCTTTTCGGGTCATAATATTTTCTAGAATAAGACTGTTTAGTAGAAAAAATTCTTTTGAAAATGAGATCCGTCGTTTGTTTCCCTGCAACTTCTTCTCCATATGGCCTTGAAGAGCCAACCACTTCATAGCTTTTATCAACAAAAGTAATTTCCCGAATCTCATCACTCTTCGTGAAGTCATTCAAAATACGGCTGACATCATCCTTAATGACGGTGCTGTCATTATCACTCTTATATTCCTGCTCAATATAATAAGAAAGGTTGTCGATTCGCTGATTAAGCGATTGTTCATAAGATGTAATCAGCGACTTCTCTACCTGATTGACAAAATACACACCAATGACTTGCATCGCGATGATAATCAAAAGCACATAAATCAAGGTAATCTTAAATTGGATCGACCGAAAAAAACCAACCTTATTCATTGGGCATTAGTCCTGTTCTGGGTTTCTCAAGTAATAACCGACGCCGCGGCGTGTGACAATCCAATTTGGATGGCTTGGGTTATCCTCAATTTTTTCACGAAGGCGGCGCACTGTTACGTCAACCGTTCTGACATCCCCAAAGTAATCGTAGCCCCAGACTGTTTGCAGCAAGTGCTCACGTGTCATGACTTGACCGATGTGTTTTGCCAGGTAATGCAGCAATTCGAACTCACGATGGGTCAATTCGATCGTTTCATCTCTTTTAGACACTACATACGCGTCAGGGAAGATCACGAGGGAGCCGATATGAATGTCGTTGGAAGATGATTCTTCCTCCGCTGGCGCTGTTGTCAGCTGGCGGCGCAGGTTCGCTTTCACACGGGCCAAAAGCTCACGTGTGCTGAATGGTTTCGTAACATAGTCATCAGCGCCGATTTCAAGCCCGATGACCTTATCAATTTCTGAATCCTTAGCCGTCAGCATAATGATAGGCATATCGTATTTCTTTCTGACTTCACGGCATACTTCAACGCCGTCTTTATTTGGAAGCATAATATCTAAAAGAATTAAATCAGGCTGAAGCTCTTCCACCATTTCGACGGCTTCATTTCCGTCATAGGCGCAATGCACTTCATAGCCCTCTTTTCTTAAGTTAAATTCCAATATATCTGCAATCGGTTTTTCATCATCTACTACAAGGATCTTTTTATCCATCATTTTTAATTTTCCTCCTGCCGAATGGTCTTCATTTCATCTATATCACATTCGTTACATCACTTATGGCCCAAATAGAACAATGGGTCCTTGTCTATTATAACGGTTTAAGGTCAAAAGATAAAAAAAATAAAGGTTTAGAAAAAAACACATTTTTAACCTTCATCCACCAGTTGTCTATCTTTTGTCATGTTTTTCAACTTTTCTTAAAAAAGATAATTTAAATGAAACCTCCGCTCACCTGCGTGCGTCTTTTCATTGACGTCTTCTTCTTTGAACCGGCCGCAGGGCCGGTTCTCCCTTTTTCTTCTATTATAACACTCCGCATGTCTATCTTTTCTTAAAAGAAAAAACGCACCTACGATTGCAGATGCGTTTGGTAAGTGGCTCGGGACGGAATCGAACCGCCGACACACGGATTTTCAGTCCGTTGCTCTACCAACTGAGCTACCGAGCCAAATGATTTATTTTTCTCTACTAAGTAAAGTAAAATGGCGGTCCGGACGGGACTCGAACCCGCGACCTCCTGCGTGACAGGCAGGCATTCTAACCAACTGAACTACCGGACCTTACAGTAATTTGTCTGGAGAGCTGTCGTGTCAGCTCTCGCAGACAAATAAGGAATTTAGCAATAACGCTAAAGTAAATCAATGACCCGTACGGGATTCGAACCCGTGTTACCGCCGTGAAAGGGCGGTGTCTTAACCGCTTGACCAACGGGCCTTCACAAAAATGGTGAGCCATGAAGGACTCGAACCTTCGACCCTCTGATTAAAAGTCAGATGCTCTACCAACTGAGCTAATGGCTCCTAAGATGCCGGATTTTTCATAGAGCAAACGACTTGGATCAAGTTCTTATCTTGTACTCTATTGAAGTAGTTTCCGTAACAACGAGATTTATAATATCACGAACAAATAGAAGTGGCAATAACTTTTTTGGTTTTTTTTCATATTTTTTTCTCAGACCAACTTATATGCAGTTTTCAAACAAAAAAAAGCCCCTGAAAACAGGGGCTTACGGGTATTCTGCTTAGTTCGCACGATACACGCTGCGAAGGACATTTGTTTGTGAACGGTCTGGGCCGACAGAGAAAATAGAAAGCGGAATGCCTGTCAGCTGAGACACGCGCTCAAGATAGTGACGCGCATTTTCAGGAAGCTCGCTCAAGCTTTTCGCACCTGTAATATCCTCAGTCCAGCCCGGCATTTCTTCATATACCGGCTCACATTCAGCAAGTGCTTTAAGGCTTGCAGGGAATTCTTCGATGATTTCGCCTTTATAGCGGTACGCCACACAGATTTTCAGCGTTTCAATTCCTGTTAGGACGTCAATTGAGTTCAGAGAAAGATCTGTAATTCCGCTGACACGGCGGGCGTGGCGGACAACGACACTGTCAAACCAGCCGACACGGCGTGGGCGGCCTGTTGTTGTTCCATATTCACGTCCGACTTCACGGATTTGATCTCCGATTTCGTCTTTCAGCTCAGTCGGGAAAGGACCGTCGCCGACACGAGTCGTATAGGCTTTTGAGACGCCGACTACGTGCTTTATTTTTGTCGGGCCGACACCTGAACCGATGGTTACACCGCCGGCAACCGGGTTAGATGACGTAACAAACGGGTATGTTCCTTGGTCGATATCAAGCATAACCCCTTGCGCGCCTTCAAATAACACGCGGCGGCCTTCATCAAGCGCATCATTTAAAACAACTGATGTATCGCAGACATATTTCTTAATCTGCTGTCCGTATTCATAATACTCATCTAAGATATCTTCTATTTTAAATCCTTCTGTCTCGTACATTTTCTCAAGCAGACGGTTTTTTTCTTCAAGATTGCGTTCAAGTTTCTCCGCAAACGCGTCACGATCCAACAAGTCTGCGATACGAATGCCGATTCGGGCTGCTTTATCCATATAAGCAGGGCCGATTCCTTTTTTCGTTGTGCCGATCTTGTTTGCTCCTTTTCGCTCTTCTTCCACTTCATCCAACTTCAAATGATACGGCAGAATCACGTGAGCTCTGTTGCTGATTCTCAGGTTATCTGTACTGACGTTGCGCTCATGAAGATACGCAAGCTCTGTGACTAATGCTTTTGGATCTACAACCATTCCGTTTCCAATCACACACGTCTTATCTTTATAGAAAATTCCAGACGGGATTAAGTGAAGCTTGTATGTGACTCCGTCAAACTTGATGGTGTGCCCTGCGTTATTTCCGCCTTGATAACGGGCGATCACTTCTGCATTTTCTGATAGGAAATCTGTGATTTTGCCTTTTCCTTCATCGCCCCATTGCGTACCTACTACAACTACTGAAGACATGTCCGTGCACCTCCGTTAACCTTTCAAAAACGATTCTATTCAAACAAATCAAGTTTATCAGTGAAGAAACAGAAAGTCAATTGCAAATCCGAACATTAAATTCTTGTAAATCCTCATTCGTTCGCTTTAATTGATATTAGAAGCGTTTTCTTAAAGCTTTTCCTCGAAAAGCTCATGAAACTTTCATCCTTTAGTGGGGGAAAGAATTACTTGTCTGAAACCCCTTTTGTGTTCATGAACACGATTCGCCAGCCGTCTGGATCCTCTATTGTCACCCCTCCATGACTCCAGTACGGGTTCTCAGGTTCCGCCTCCTGATAGCCCATTCTTTTTAATTTTGCAGTGATAGCTTTGATTTCTTCTTCGTTCGGCACATAAAAGACGAGCAGGCTGTCTGGATGGGGAACGTGCGCTATACTTTCCCCTTCATGCTGGGTGAATTCCAAGTGGTAATCGGTGTGGGGGAGGCCAAACATGACACCGTCATACCCATTATGCTGATGAAATTCACCAAGTCGTTTTAAGCCCAGCCCTTCTTCATAAAACCGAATGATCTGATCAAGCCGGCCCGTGGGTCTCGCTATCCGAATTTGTGCGGCATGAAATTGTGAAAAACGATTCCTCATTGTTACCCTCTCCTTTTTGCCTCATTTTATTAAACCGCTTTCATTATTACATCCGCTAAGCGGCTGGTTTCTCTTCCGTCTTTTGGATGAAAAAAACCCCAAGAAGAAGCTCTTGGGGTTTACGCACCGGGCGGAACACCTGCGTCGTCAAAACGCCGTTCCAGGTTGACGAATTTATTGTATTCTTTTACGAACGCAAGAGACACGGTTCCTACCGGGCCGTTACGCTGTTTGGCAATAATGATTTCGATAATGTTTTTGTTCTCAGTTTCTTTGTCATAGTAGTCATCACGATAAAGGAACGCAACAATATCTGCATCCTGCTCAATACTTCCTGATTCACGGATATCAGACATCATCGGACGTTTATCCTGACGCTGCTCAACGCCACGCGAAAGCTGAGAAAGCGCGATAACAGGGACTTGAAGCTCTCTGGCGATCGATTTCAGTTCACGGGAAATTTCTGATACTTCCTGCTGACGGTTATCCTTTGAACGTCCGCTTCCCTGAATCAATTGCAGGTAATCGATCAAAATCATCCCAAGACCGCTTTCCTGCTTCAAACGGCGGCATTTGGCACGGATTTCACTGACACGGATACCTGGTGTGTCATCGATATAAATTCCGCTGTTGGACAGGCTTCCCATCGCCATCGTCAGCTTGCCCCAATCCTCTTCTGTCAGATTTCCTGTACGAAGGTTTTGGGCATTGATATTTCCCTCGGCACAAAGCATACGCATAACGAGCTGCTCGGCACCCATCTCAAGACTGAAAATGGCTACACTCTCGTCGGTCTTTGTCGCTACGTTTTGCGCGATATTCAGGGCAAAGGCCGTTTTCCCTACTGACGGACGGGCAGCCACAATAATCAAGTCATTGCGCTGGAATCCGGCAGTCATCCGGTCAAGCTCAGAAAACCCTGTTGGAATCCCGGTAATATCACCTTTTCGATTGTGAAGCTGTTCGATGTTGTCATACGTCTGAACAAGGACATCCTTGATATTTTGGAAGGCGCTTGTATTTTTGCGCTGCGCCACTTCCATAATCGTTTTTTCCGCTTCACTGAGTAAATCTTCAACCTCGTCCTCGCGGGTATATCCGTCCTGAGCGATTGTTGTCGCTGTTCTGATTAACCGGCGAAGAATTGATTTTTCCTCAACGATTTTTGCGTAATATTCTATGTTAGCCGCTGTCGGCACCGAGTTTGCGATATCAGTCAGATACGATATGCCTCCCACTTCTTCCAGCAGGTCCGTGTTGGCAAGCTCTGACGTCACCGTAACTAAATCAACCGGTTCACCGCGGTCTCCGAGCACCAGCATCGCATTATAAATTTTTTGGTGGGACATTCTATAGAAATCATCTGGAATCAATACCTCTGAAGCCAGTGTTAAAGCAGACGGCTGTAAAAAAATAGCGCCTAACACGGCTTGTTCGGCTTCTATATTTTGCGGCGGCAGCCGATCATTCAGAAGGTCTGTCATGCTAAGCACCGTCCTCTCATTAAAAAATCTCCAAACTCCATTTTACCATTTATCCAGAAAAAAAATAGAAAAATTCTTTGTTTCCTATTTTTTTCAGTCAGCAGATTGGATAGTTTCGGACAGTGTCAGCCTGGGGAAAAAAACTGATAAAACTTGAGGGAGGAATAAATATGCTGAAAAAATACGCCGTAACACCCAACGTCGATGTGGACGGCTGGTTTATCACAGTGGATAATGTGGCGCCTACAGCTTTATACACCTCTAAAGACGCCGCAATTGAAAAAGCGAAGCAGGTAGCCAAAGAGAACAGCCCGGCAAAGCTTGTGATTTATGACCGGCATAAAAATGTGGAAGAGGAACTCTCTTTCTAACAAACTGAAAGCCTTCGCTGCCGCGGGGCTTTTTTTAACGGGTAAGACACGCTATTCCATCCATTTGAATCCGGTACGCATCATGATATCCGCCGCCTTTTGATACAGCTCCCACTCTTCAAATGAAGCAAATTTCCCCATCAGCTCCTGAAGCTTATGCCGCAAAGCGATATATTCTTCCAATGTGACAGCTCTCTCAGTGTCGATCTGATGCTCATACAGCATTTGTTTTAATAATGATAACGGTTTATTCATGCTGAACCCTCCTTATCTCTTTTATAAGGGGCATTTTCGGAATGCACCATTCCTTTGTGATATCTTCTTACGTTTCACATCTGATTCTTGTACAATGGACAAAAGAGAGGAGGGATCTTTGTGAGACCTTTGCAAATTTCTGCTGAAACTGCACAAAAGCTTGCAGAGTCTTTGAATCTGCCGCTTGAACAGATCATGCATATGCCTCAGCATATCCTGCTTGCCAAAATGGCTGAATTGCAGAAAGAGGACAAATCATAACCCGCACTCGCATACTTGCTTACATGTATCGGAATGATATTAAGTATATGTTAGAAAAGAGGAGTAACTGCTTTGCCACATCCACAAAATAAAAAAATCCAATCGTTTTGGCTGATTGCCGGTATTATCTTTATCGCGTTTAACTTAAGACCTGCAATCACTTCAGTTGGGCCGGTCATCAGCTCCATCAGGACAGAGCTGCACATGTCCAATGGAGCTGCCGGGTTTTTGACCGCTCTGCCGCTGCTTTCGTTTGCCGTTCTTTCTCCGCTCGCGCCTAAGCTAGGACGTCGTCTTGGAAATGAGCGAACCTTATGGCTTGGTCTCCTGGTACTGTTTATCGGTGTTTTGATTCGCTCTGCCGGCTATACTGCCGCTTTGTTTTTCGGAACGGCACTTATCGGAATCGGAATTGCGATCGGAAACGTACTTTTGCCAAGCTTAATCAAACATAAATACCCTGAAAAGCCAGGACTCATGATCAGCCTGTATACGACATCAATGAATATATTCGCTGCTTTAGCATCAGGTATCAGCGTACCTTTAGCGGCCCAGTTGGATGGCGGATGGAAACAGGGATTTCTCTTATGGGGAGGCTTGGCATGTCTAGCCTTGCTGATTTGGATACCCCAGCTTCGCCATCGGGATGTGTCCAACCAGACGCCGCAGCTTCAAACAAGTCCGATTTGGGCTTCCAAAATGGCATGGTTCGTCACCATCTTCATGGGCCTGCAATCCTTTTTATTTTACAGCAGTATCGCCTGGTTTCCTGAGATTCTCCGTTCACACGGAATTGATACGTCAACCGCCGGATGGCTGGTATCACTCATGCAATTTGCGAGTCTGCCTTCCACTTTTCTGACACCGGTTTTAGCTGACCGCGTGAAACATCAGCGCGGGATCGTTGCAGCGCTGACCGCAGTCTATCTGATCGGTCTATGCGGATTATTAACAGGCGGCAGCCACGCTATGCTTGCCATCTGGATGGTGATTATCGGTATCGGACAAGGCTCCAGCATTAGTCTGGCACTTACTCTCATTGGGCTCCGAAGTGAAAATGCGTATCAGGCTGCAGCGCTGTCGGGCATGTCCCAGTCATTTGGCTACCTTCTTGCTGCTGTCGGGCCGATCTTTGTCGGGTTTCTCTTTGACCAGACACATTCATGGACAATGCCGATTGTGCTTCTTATTGCTGCTCTAATCGTCATGGGAACAGCAGGACTCGGGGCAGGACGCGATCGATACGTCCTTCAGACAGAGAGAAAGTGAAATTCAGCATAGAAAATGGGCGGTGAACTTGTCTCCGCCTCTTTTTTATGAAAAAAACTGCAAGACATTCTTTGAATCTTTATGGTTTATTCATAAGTTTTTCATATTTGTTTTTTACAATTAGACATCATAAAGAGGTGAAAAACGATGAGAACCAAACGTTTCGACACAGTCCTTATTTTTATTTTGCTTGCAGCGGCTTTTCTCAACATATATCACATTTGGCAGGATGACGCTGCGAACCAATATTATCTGGCAGCGGTGAAAAGCATGACGCAAAGCTTCCACAATTTCTTCTATGCGTCATTTGACCCTTCCGGATTTGTAACAGTTGATAAACCGCCTGTTGTTTTATGGATTCAAACCCTCTTCGCGCTGATCTTTGGTGTTCATACGTGGAGTGTCATCATTCCTCAGGCTCTCGCTGGGGTTGGTTCGGTAATCCTCCTGCACAGAATGATCAAACCGACTTTCGGCATTGGAGCGGCCCGCATCGCCGCGCTTGTCATGGCGCTGACACCGATCGCAGTCGCTGTCAGCCGGACAAACAACATTGACAGCATGCTTGTCTTTACCTTATTGCTCGGTTCATCATGCCTGCTTCGGGCGGTCAAACAAGGCAAGCTGGTTTGGCTCCTGACGGCATTTGGCCTAATCGGCCTTGCATTTAATATGAAAATGATGCAAGCCTTTATGGTATTGCCTGCATTTATGTTATTCTGCCTGATTGCTTCTCGGGTATCGCTAAAGAAGAAAATAGGATCGCTGCTTCTGTCTCTTATCCTCCTAACCGGTATATCGCTCTCATGGGCGGTTATTGTGGATTCAACCTCCTCCTCCAGCCGGCCTTATATCGGAAGCAGCCAGACAAACTCTGTGTTGGAACTCGCCTTCGGATATAACGGCACAGAGCGGCTGCTCGGGCAAACTACCGGCCTTGCACGCGGTGATATGAATGCCGCAGGCGGCGATAATATGCAGAATACTGGCAAAAGGCAAGCACCAAATCACAATGAATTTTCTGATGGAACCTCTTCATCTGAGAACGGAAACAGCAAGGCAGATGAAAATCAAAACAGCAACGGTTCCATCAGGGACAATGCACAGGCTCCTCAGCCGCCTTCTGGCCAAATCGGCACTTCCAATGGAAGGGGAGGCGCACCTCCAACAGGCGGACCAAACGGCGGAAATGGAGGACCCGGCGGTGGGGGCGGAAAAAGCATGAACATGTTCGGCACAGGTGATGCAGGACCGCTTCGTCTCTTCCAATCGGCTCTTTCCGGCCAAATCAGCTGGATGCTTCCATTCGCATTGATCGGATTACTTGGTGTAATTGTCAGCTGGTGCCGTGATCGCCGCGGTCAAGCGGCGGAAATGAAAGAAACGATATTCTGGGCAGCATGGCTCGTGCCTGTAGCAGGTTTCTTCAGCATCGCAGGATTCTTCCACCAGTATTACTTGATTATGCTGGCTCCGCCGATTGCCGCCCTTTCCGGTATCGGATGGTATACAATGTATCGCTTATACAAAAACAATAAAGATTGGGCCAGCTACCTGCTGCCGGCAGCCGTTCTGATCACAGCCGCGTTCCAGGTGTATATGCTGAGTGCTTATACAAGCCAAATCGGCAATGTATGGATGTACGTCCTGGGACTCTTGGGACTCGGCAGCACCCTTGTGCTACTGATGCTTAAACGCAGTCATCCCTTCAGCAAGCAGCTGACCATCATCAGCTTGTGCGTTCTATTGCTTACACCAATCTACTGGTCAGCAACGCCGCTCCTATACGGAGGCAACAGCGTGCTTCCTGAATCCGGGCCGCAGCTCAAAAGCTCAGCAAACGGCGGGAACATGTTCTCCTCAGAGGTTGATACCGGACTCTTGTCCTATCTGAGAAAGCATAATACCGGCGAAGAGTATCTATTTGCTGCTTTGACAACCGTAACGGCTGCGCCATATATCATCAATACAGATGAATCTGTCATGGCACTCGGCGGCTTCAACGGCACAGATCCGATCCTGACTGTCTCTGATCTGAAAAAACTAGTCAAAGAGGGAAAAGTAAAATACTTCCTTCTGCCAGAAAAGAACTCAGGCAACACTGAACTCGTTTCTTGGATCAAGAAAAACGGCCAAGAAATATCTTCTGACAAGTACAGCAGTTCCTCGATCAGCACAAGCAGCCAGCAAAGCATGAAAGGTGGACCTGGCGGAGAAAGCCAGCAAACCCTTTATCTCGTAGAATAAAAAAAAGAGGCTTGGATCAACCCAAGCCTCTTTTCTATTAAGCTTCTTCTTTCACATGCACCTTTAACACAGCCTGCACCTCAGGATGCAATTTCACAGGAACGTTTGTATAACCTAACGCACGAATGCCGTCCGGCAGTTCCAGCTTCCGCTTATCCACTTTAATGTTATGGTCTTTTTGAAGCTGTTCAGTAATTTGCTTGCTTGTCACAGAGCCGAACAAACGGCCGCCTTCACCTGATTTCGCGCTGAGCTCAACAGTCAGTTTTTCTAATGTCTCTTTTAAGCTCTTTGCCTGTTCAAGCTCTGCGATGGCTTCTTTTTTCTCTTTCTGCTTTTGACCGTTTAGTACACTGATGTTTGACGCGTTCGCTTCAACCGCGAGGCCTTTTTTAATCAGAAAGTTATGCGCATAACCATCTGCTACGTTTTTCACTTCGCCTTTTTTTCCTTTTCCTTTTACATCTTGTAAGAAAATAACCTTCATCTTTGTACGCCTCCCTCAAAATACTCATCTATGGCGCCCTTCAGCCGCTCCAGTGCTTCTGTTACTGAAATGCCGGATAACTGAGTCGCCGCATTTGTTAAATGTCCTCCGCCTTCCAGCGCCTCCATGATGATCTGAACATTCACATCGCCAAGAGACCGTGCACTGATACAAACAGTTTGTTCATCACGTCTTGCTACCGCAAATGAAGCCTCAACCTCGCTCATCGACAGCAGAGAATCCGCAGCCTGCGCAATCAGCACTTGATCGAAATATTCATCCTCATTCTCAGGCAGTGATGCAATCGCGATGTTCTCTTTATAGAGGGCCGTATGCTGGATTAGCTTCGCTCGTTTAATATAGGAATCAACGGTTTCTTTGAGGAACTTCTGCACAAGCACCGTATCGGCGCCTTTTGCTCTTAAATATGAAGCCGCATCAAAGGTCCGCGAGCCAGTGCGGAGTGAAAAGCTCTTTGTATCCACTATTATACCAGCTAATAGGGCCGTTGCTTCAATCATATTGATTTTTAAGCGCTTCGGCTGATACTCAAGCAGCTCTGTCACCAATTCCGCTGTTGATGAAGCGTACGGCTCCATATAGACGAGCAGCGGGTCTCTGATAAATTCTTCGCCTCTGCGGTGATGGTCGATGACCACAATATGCTCAATTTTGTTTACCAGCCGTTCTTCTATAACAAGCGACGGCTTATGCGTATCCACGATGACAAGCAGCGTGTCGTCATTGGCAATTTCCATTGCTTCTTCGGGCGTGATGAACCTTGACCACAGCTCTTCATATTTTTTAATTTCCTCAATCAAGCGCTGCACACTTGAACCGATTTGGTTCGGATCAATCACAATAAATCCATCTTTGTTATTTGCCTGTGACACCTTTAATATCCCGATCGCCGCACCGATAGAATCCATATCGGGAAATTTGTGTCCCATGATAATCACATTGCTGCTTTCAGAAACAATTTCCTTTAAAGCATGAGAAATCACGCGGGCGCGCACCCTTGTTCGCTTCTCCATCGGGTTCGTTTTACCGCCATAAAACTTCACTTTTCCGTTTGGCAGCTTAATGGCTACCTGGTCTCCGCCGCGGCCCAGCGCTAAGTCCAGACTGGATTGCGCCAAATCGCCAAGCTCCTTCAGCGATGAGACGGAAGCTCCGACACCGACGCTTAAGGTCAGCGCAACGCCGTCAAATGAGGTTTTTTCCCGTACCTCATCCAGAATCGAAAACTTCGAATTTTCAAGTTCGGTTAAAATATTCTCATTAAGCACAGCGATAAAACGTTCTGACGATGTCCTTTTTAGGAATATTCCATACTCCTGCGCCCAAGCGTTGAGCAAAGAGGTCACTTGGCTGTTCATCGTGCTTCTCGTCTGGTCGTCTAATCCTTGCGTCACATCATCGTAGTTATCAAGGAAAATATAGGCCAGCACAGTTCTTTCATTTTCATATTGCTTTTCAATCTGTATCTGTTCCGTCACATCGAAGAAATAAAGCAGACGCTCATCCCGTTTGATGACCACTTTAAATTTTCGGTCATTCAATGTAACCGTTTCCGATTCTACCTCTTGTTTGATGAGCGGCACAACGGATTCACAAGTATCATAAAGTGATCTCCCCACTAATGTACTTTCATTAAAGCAAGAAGAGAGAAACGGATTTGCCCATTCTATATAGTATTGATCATTAAAAAGCATGATACCGATCGGCATTTCCATCAATGCCTCTTCCCCGACTTTTTTCAACCTGTAGGATAACGTAGAAATATAAGCGTCAATCTCTTTTCGAATAAGAGAATCCGCGCGTTTTATAAAAAACAGTATAACTGCCAGCAGCAACACTTCAACGGTTCCTATGATCCAGTTAAAATAAAAGCTGATGAGGATTGTAATGATTGACAAAGCAATCAATGCATAGATGGGATACCGAAACAACGGTTTTTCATAAAAGCTTGGCATTTCTATCACTCCCCACCATGTGAGTAAAACTCATTTTCACTTCACCTTATTCCTTATGTTAAAGCCCATGTCTATAACGCCTAAAATGCGAATGGCTGCCATAAAAATCGGTTGCAGCAGACCAAGAATGACTGCAATGACGGCCACTGCCTTTGGATATTTTTTCTTATGGCAATAGAAAAAGATAAATGATAAACCTTGGATAAAAATAAGAAACCCGAGTATAAACTCCCCATTTAAAGCGATAGAGTACAGCATTTGGCCTTTTTCTAAAGGCAGAAATGAAAGCATGACAATCAACAAATACAGTACTACAACACTTTGCGGAAACTTCAACTCTCTAAAAGGCTTTAGACTAGGAATATCGGGGGAGAATCGCCTTAAGAGCGGCTTAGCGATAAGGTAACTGAGGAAAGATAAAATGGCTCCTACCATCACGATAGCTGTTGGAAAAAGATATTGAACCGTACTCAATTGATCTTCCATCAGTTTCATTTGTTTCTCAAGTTCTTCAGCATTACCCGATTGTTTCAAAACGGATTCAACGATATCGAGTGATTGCCGATATTGTGTCATTGCTTCATCAATGATATTGATACCCAAAAACTGAATGCTTATCACAAAATAGAACACGATACAAAGCATATAAATAAGGGCACCCGAAATAATAGCATGGCCGGGTTCTCTTTTTTTGAAAAAATGCCCCATGGCTATGCCCGCACAAGCTGACATAAAAGCTACAATCAGTCCGTTAAAGGACCCGACAATAAAGACAACAGGAAGACTGACAGCGCCCATCCATAATCCTAATTTCAATCCGTGTCTGATCGTATAAAGGATCATAGGCAGCGGCAGTGCAAATAACAGAATGGTTCCAATCAATGGAACATAAACGACCAGCAGTGTGATGATCGCAAACAAACTGATTAAAATAGCACCTTCCATTAATGCTCTTGTTTGTTTCACTTAGTCACCTCGTATCATACTGAACATACGAATAGAAAAGAGCAGCATAAACGACTGCTCTTTTTTTCATCGCCGCAACATGTTTTGCACCAATGTTTTCATATCATCTCTAAAATTACTTTTATATTTTAACATAAGTCCAAATCGCAAGTAAAATGACGCCAATGTTTCATGTGAAACATTGCAAACGAAAAGACATTCTTTAAAAGAATGCCCATCACTTCTTATTCTTTATCATCCATAAAACCAGAAGATTCTTTGTTTTTCTTCTTCGTTTTTCTGACATATACAAATATTAAAATCACAAGTAAAAGGGTTGTTGCTTGCAGAACGCCGCTGCTAAACAAGAAAAAGTTCTTTATCATGTCCCACATCGTGTTTCACCTCTTTTTGGATGTTCTCAACCCGTATCCTATATAAGGTGGATTCCCTTTTTAAAAACTTCAAAACATCATGAACAACATTGAACGTTGGGCATATGCTGATACAGAATCTGATTGATAAAGGAGATTTGTTACATGGATGAACGAAGAACGTTGGCTTGGCATGAAACATTAGAGATGCACGAGCTGGTTGCTTTTCAGTCAAACGGGCTCATTAAACTGAAGAAAATGATTAGAGAAGTTAGAGACCCTCAGCTCAGACAGCTTTATAGCGTTTCCATTCAGGCCGTTGAGCAGAATTTAAGAGAGCTTCTCCCATTCTTCCCTCAGGCGCCGATGCCTCGCGATGATGAAGAAGAAGAGCGTGCGGATAACCCATTTTTCAGCGGTGACCTGCTCGGCTTTGCCAAAACATCTGTCCGCAACTATGCTATCGCAATTACAGAAACAGCAACACCTCAATTAAGAACCGTACTTGTCAAACAGCTGAACGCTGCCATTAAGTTGCATGCGCAAGTTTATCAATACATGTATCAGCATGGATACTACCCATCTTACAATCTTTCTGACCTGTTAAAAAATGACGTCAGAAACGCCAATAAAGCCATTTCGATGAAATAAAAGAAGCAGCAAAGGCTTCCCTTTGCTGCTACTTCTGCTGTTCTTTTAATAAACTGTTTGAACGACGCGCCTCCAGTGCTTCTCGGTTGGCGTCGCCCCATTCTTTCATTTGCAATACAATCGGCTCAAGCGTTCGTCCGAATTCTGTCAGAGAATATTCAACCTTGGGAGGCACCTGGTGATAAACCTCGCGATGAACAATGCCATCCGCTTCAAGCTCTCGAAGCTGCAGAGTCAGCATTCTTTGGGTAATACTCGGGCAGATCTTGCGAAACTCATTAAACCGTTTCTTGCCATCTATCATGTGATAAAAAAGGATTCCTTTCCACTTTCCGCCAATGACATCTAGTGTAAATTCAACCGGACAGCCTTCTTTGTTCGGATAAATATTATTTTTCCGGCTCATGTTCGACCCTCCAATAGTACCTTTTTTGATACTACAGATCATTCTGCAACTGACCTACCCAGCATTTTACACACCTTTCCTCTTTCACTCAAAAAAAATGCTTTATATTCACATCAATTTTTAAGGGTTTGCATGATTACACCCGCAGCAAGACGTGTTAAACTATAAAAAGAATGTTTACACTACTTAAAAAAGGATAAGGAGTTATCATGGAAAAAATACTTATTTTCGGACACCAAAATCCAGACACAGATACGATCTGCTCTGCTATTGCTTACGCTGATTTAAAAAACAAACTCGGTTTCAACGCTGAGCCTGTCAGACTTGGACAAGTCAACGGCGAAACACAATATGCACTTGATTACTTCAAACAAGAAAGCCCTCGTCTTGTAGAAACAGCTGCAAACGAAGTGAACGGCGTTATCCTTGTTGACCACAACGAACGCCAGCAAAGCATCAAGGATATTGAAGACGTTCAAGTTCTTGAAGTCATCGACCACCACAGAATCGCAAACTTCGAAACAGCTGAGCCGCTTTACTATCGTGCTGAGCCCGTCGGCTGTACAGCTACAATCTTAAACAAAATGTACAAAGAAAATAACGTAACAATCGAGAAAGAAATTGCCGGCCTTATGCTGTCTGCTATCATTTCTGACTCTCTGTTATTCAAATCTCCAACTTGCACGGACCAAGACGTAGCGGCAGCAAAAGAACTTGCTGAAATCGCTGGCGTAGATGCTGAAGAATACGGCTTAAACATGCTGAAAGCAGGCGCTGACCTAAGCAAAAAAACAGTTGAAGAGCTAATTTCTCTTGATGCAAAAGAATTCACACTCGGCAGCAAAAAAGTCGAAATCGCACAAGTCAACACAGTGGATATCGAAGATGTGAGAAAACGCCAAGCTGAGTTAGAAGCAGTGATTTCTAAAGTTGTGGCTGAGAAGAACCTTGATCTGTTCCTTCTTGTCATCACAGACATCTTAGAAAACGATTCACTTGCACTTGCAATCGGTAACGAAGCGGACAAAGTGGAAAAAGCATTCAACGTCACATTAGAAAACAACACAGCCCTTCTTAAAGGCGTTGTTTCTCGTAAAAAACAAGTCGTTCCTGTATTAACAGACGCGATTGCAGAATAATAAAAAAGCATCCCGCTCCCGGGATGCTTTTTCTTATTCGCCAAGCTTTTCAATTTGCCCCATCACATCAGTAATTTGCTTAGCGTTTTGGACCAATTCGGATTGCTCCAATTCCTCAAGCGATACCTTTCCTTCTTCCACTTGCTGCAAGACGTCTTCCGCACTTTTTTGCAATGTGTCGTTATGCTCCTGTAGGGTGCTGTGAAGCTCCGCTGCGGCATCAGGCGGTGTTAATTCATTAAAAGAAGCCGCTGCCTTTTGAATAGACTCAAGCTGTGTCTCTAGTTTTTCTTTCGCCTCAGTGTCATTTACAGCTTCCTCAGCCAATGCAGGCGCTTCCTCTGCAAACGTCTTCACCTTTTCCACATAAGCTGACGCTTCATTTGTATAATCCAGCCCGTCATTCACCTGATCCAGTATTCCGCATCCGCCTGCCCCTAAAAGACCCACGCCGGCCAAAACCATCAGAACCATTTTCTTCATTGTTTGCCCCCTTATCGTTTCTTCTTCATTTTTTCTTTCAAGATCGGAATCAATTTCTCTTTCGCTAATGGCAGCCCCTTCTTCACCAATTCACGTTTCAGCCATTTCTTCAGCTTAGACATAGTGAATCTCCTCTCCCTTTTTTGATAAAAATGAAAAAACTCCACCGATTTGGTGAAGTTCAGAAACAAAAAGACCTTCACCAAATCAGATTTGGCAAAGGTCTCGCTAACAATCAAATTGCCAGCAAAGCCGAGGACACCTAGTCCCGGAATGACGACTTTACTGTGATAGCTACTCCCCTTTGGAGTGTTCATTTTTATTACTTTCATTCTAAAGCAATAGGCTTTTCCAGTCAAATTCCTGCTGTTCGTTTACATAAAAGATAGGTGTGGTATTTAAAATTTGAATGGTATTTACATCCGGAGATCATGCTATAACAGAGGAGGTTTTCATCATGAGTCAAGAGCGCGTGAAACGGCCCGGGCATACCAGGTGGTACATATCTTCGTTACTGAGCGGCATTATCATTCTTAATTATTTTGATCGAGTGGCCATTTCTGTAGCTGCCCCGGCGATACAAGATTCGTTTCACCTCACAGCAACTGAACTCGGCATTGTGTTTTCGATTTACACCTATTCGTATACACTGATGCAGCTGCCCGTCGGAAGTTTATTGGACAGGTTTGGCGTGGCCTGGGTCACTAGAATCGGAATGACGGTTTGGAGCTTTTTAACGATCATTCTCGCTTTTTTACAAGGAAAACTGCTCTTATATGTGTTCCGCTTTCTCATTGGGCTGACGAGTGCATCGGCGTTCCCCGCCGCTTCCAAAGCAACCGCTCTATGGTTTCCCCCAAGCGAACGGGGTCTGGCGAACTCGCTGTTTGATTCAGCCGCCAAATTTTCAAACGTGATCGGTGCGCCGCTGGTCGCCTTTCTCGTCACAACATTTGACTGGCGGGTCGCCTTTTTAACAATCGGATGCATCAATGTGCTGTTTACCATCTTTTTCTGGCAATACTATGAGCAGCCCGAACGGCACAAACGCATTTCCAAAAGCGAATTAAACTATATTCAGAAACACAATACAATCACAACAGAACAAATCCCTTACAAAACGGGTCCGCTTTTAAAAAAGCTTTTCACTAATCGTAAAGTATGGGGCTTAATGATCGGATTTACGGGGTACGGCTATACATTCAACCTGCTGCTTACATGGCTTCCGACTTTCTTTAAGCATACATACGGAATGGATCTCATGTCATCCGGCTTATTCACCGCCGTGCCGTGGCTGATCTCTACCATTTCCGGCATTGTGGTCGGCGGCTGGCTCGTCGATTATCTTATCAAGAAAGGCTATTCCAACACCAAGGTGTATCGAACCGTAATTATAGTAGGGATGAGCTTCGGCTTTTTCTTTTTAGGCTCCATTCTGACGAATAATATCACCGTTGCGATTATCTGTATTTCAATCGGCCTCGCTGGCGTTTCTGCAACGGCTCCGGTCGGCTGGTCCATCTCCGCAGAACTGGCCCCGATTGGCTCCGTTTCCATGCTGAGTTCCATGGTAAACCTGGCAAATAACCTATTCGGAGGCATAATTGCCGCTTCACTCACGGGATATTTGTTTGATGTGACAGGTTCCTTTACGCTCAGCTTTCTGGTTGCAGGTTTTGTATTGCTGCTCGGACTGATTTTTTACGTGTTTGTGTTAGGGGATGTGAAAAGAATTAAGTTGGAGTAAAGAGTGCTTGTGTGAAAGCACTCTTTTTCTTTGATCATAAAAAAAGAGCCGCCAGCCTGATTTTTTAAGAAGCGGTGTGACGTATCATGCCCCTGCCGTACAAGAGCATGTCATGAATCATATTACGTTCCTGAATCAAAACGGACATCCCACAAGCAAAGAAGATTACGTAAAACAAACGCGATTTTTTATGCAGGATGATTTTCATCGAGGAATGTTAGAAGAGCAGCAAACCGGTTTATCTTATTATCTGACCGTCGTTGCAGAACACCTGTAGCGTGAGTCTTTGCCACTAACGCATTCTCTCTGCTCAAGTTGCGGCACCGCCAACAATCGATACATTCTGCCGGTCAACGCCGAAATTCCGCCCGTTCCATTTCAATACGGTTTGAACATATCCCAATGAGTCGGCGTTATACCTTCCGGCGATCCGCTGATACGCCAGCAATTCGTATACGCCGTCTCTGTTGAAATCAACCGGATACAAGCCGGATAAAGGATTCACCCAGCCTTCTATCGGCGCTTTTAAAACACCCTGATTCGTATAGATCTCATTCAAATAGTCTCTGCCTTTGTAAGTAAGATCCAGTATATATTGGTCATGCTGGCGTTGACTGATCACGCTCGCTTTATATTGATTTTGATAGCTCACACTGTACTTGAATTCATCATTAAACGAATCAGAATTGAAAATCTGCCTGAACTGCCGGTTCATATAAGCAAACACATACGCATATATAGAGCCTCCACTTCCCCCGGTATCAATTACAACAGCCACATCTTCCGTTTTATTGCCTGTCACATCAGCCAGAAATAGTGAAGGATTGTACCCGATATTGTTATGAAGCTGAATTTGCCGTTCCTGATGTGTCTTGCCGTCACGTATCACCAAAGTGATATTTCTCCATAGCGGACTGCCTGACGTTTGATTGCCAGTAAGGAAGACTTCATCAGCGACTCCATCTCCCGTCACATCACCCCGCGCTGAAGTAATAATCGCGCGCGAGAAAACGGGCTGCCTATATCCATATGGATACTGGTAAAGCGTTGATTCTCCACCATGATAAACCCAATAAGGTGCCATTCTGCTGTTGTATGGATTCAATTGAATTCACCCTTTCCTATTCACCTTCATGAATCATTATATGCAGGAAAAGGACACAGCAGATCACATGCAGCCCGTCTTGTTTCAGAATGTCTAAACACTATAAACTACATTAATACGTGTTTATTTTCAAAAAGACATCGAAACGATCACGCTTATGAAATGCTTTTGAAAAACTGGACTATCAATAAAGGAAATGAAAGAATTTATTCAAGGCAGAAGTTTGGCCCTTGCTCATATTTCGCCTATAAGTGAAGAATACCTATCTTCAGTCCAGAAAAAGATAGGCATTCTTTCGTGTCAACGAAAAATAAAATCAATTCATATCAGAACATTTTAAATTAGTCATAGCGCGCTGCCCGACACCTTTTCACTCCTTGCCAGAAATACCGACAACACGAAAGCAAACAGCAGCATGAACGTGATCATTCCGACGACACCCAGCCATTGAAAAGCAGACCAAAACACGCCGCCGACTGTTCCGCAGATACTTGAACCTGCGTAATAAAAGAACAAATAAAGCGATGAGGCCTGCGCTTTGTTGTGCAGGGCCCTCCGTCCAACCCAGCTGCTGGCGACTGAATGCCCTCCAAAGAACCCGAAGGTGAAAAGGGCCATCCCCAAAATTTTTACTGCTAATACGCCGTTTAACGTTAATAATGCACCTGCGATGACGATAAAAATATTCATCATCAGTATTTTATGATACCCGTATTGATCGACCATTCTTCCAATAAAAGACGAGCTGAAAATCCCGACAATCATCACAATAAATATCCAGCTGACAATCGCTTTGTTAAAGGAATACGGCGGCGCTAACAGCACATATGCAATGTAATTGAACAATGCAACATTACTTCCGAGAAGCAAAAACCAATGAGGAACAAACTTAACAGTTTCCGGTCCTTCAAGTGACTGATTAAAGACATTCCCAACTGCCCGATCTCGAGTTTTCTCGGCGTAAAATGGGTCGATTGAGGCAAATTCATAAAAAATATCATACTCGCTATCAAACTAATCACACCAATTGACCCCATCGCTATATGCCAAGTAAAGTACTCACTCAAGAGCCCTGAAACAATCCTTCCAAAAACGGCGCCGATTGCGTTTCCGCTGATATACAGCCCCATCGCCGACCCAAGGCTTCCAGGTTCAATTTCTTCTCCAAGATAAGCCATCGCAATCGAAGGGAGACCAGCGAGCGCAATCCCTTGAATGGTTCTCAATACGAGCAGCGTATGAAAATTCGGGCTGAAGGCCGATGCCAGACAGAGAACGGATGCGGCCAGCATGGATACAGCCATAATCGGCTTACGTCCCCATACCTCTGACAACGAGCCGAAAACAAGCATGCTGACAGCTAAGAGCATCGTTGTAACAGATAAAGAGAGACTCGCTGTTGTAGGTGTCACATGAAATTCTCGCGTGAACTCCTCCATGAGCGGCTGTACACAATACAGAATGGCAAATGTATTAAAACCTGCGGCAAAGAAAGCAAACGTAATTTTACGAAAAACTGGTGTGCCTTTTTGAATGTATGTCATCGGGACTTTATCTGCCCCTCACCATTTTGTTGAATACTGCACTCCATAAACATCCATCCTTTATTTTTTGCGATTTCAAACATCCTCGAGTCTGTTTATACATTTATCTTAGCACTGTGGATATATGTTGTATAATGCATAATAAATATCCATTTCATGCTTATATGTAATGTAGGAGGTGTTGATGATTTGGAATGGGAACAACTTGAATATTTTCAAACACTGGCCCGGATGCAGCACGTCACGAAGGCGGCACATAGCCTGTCGATCACACAGCACAGCCTGCGCTTTCACGCTCAATCGCCAGACTCGAAAACCATGTAGGCGTCCCGCTATTCGACAGGCAAGGACGTTCGATTAAACTAAACAAATACGGAGAAATATTTTTAAGCCACGTCCATGCCATGATGAAGGAATATACCGAAGGGAAAGAAGAAATCCAGGCTTTGTTGCAGCCTGACCAAGGTGAAGTGTCTCTCGGTTTTTTACATACATTAGGAACTACGCTGGTTCCCGATTTAATTGGCAGCTTTCAGCAGAAATATCCCGACATTACCTTCCAGCTGAAGCAAAACCATTCATATTGGCTGCTTGAACGATTAAAATCCGGAGATCTGGATCTCTGTCTCCTTGCCTCCATCAAGCCTGAAAAGCTGATCCGATGGATACAATTATGGAGCGAAGAACTGTTTGTATTTGTGCCAAACAACCATCCGTTATCTCATCGCGAAAGCATTTCACTGACTGAAGTTGCGGATGAGCGTTTCATTTTATTGAAAAAAGGATATGCGCTGCGCATGACGGTTGATGAATTGTTTGAGAAAGCGGACATTCAACCGAACATTATGTTTGAGGGTGAAGAAGCAGCCACCGCAGCAGGCTTTGTGGCAGCCGGTCTTGGCATATCCATTCTGCCCGATCTGAAAGGGTTAGACCAAAGCAAAATCAAAAAAATTCGTGTCAGCTGGCCGGAATGTCAGCGCGTCATAGGAATCGCCTGGATAGAAGGCAGATTTTTATCCCCGGTGGCAGAGACCTATAAACAGTATGTCATCAGCCATTTTTCTGATAAAGAGGAGGATCAATCATGAATGTGAAGAGAATAACGACAGAACATGATTTACATACAGCGTTTGACATCAGAAAGACAGTATTTGTTGAGGAACAAGGCTGTCCAGTTTCCGACGAGTTCGATAAGTTCGATACACTCCATGGAGATTGCCAGCATATTCTGGTTTACCATGAACATCAGCCGGTTGGCACAGCGCGTGTTCGTATCGTTGATCACGCAGGCAAACTGGAAAGAATCTGTATTCTGAAGCCCTATCGCAAATTCGGATTGGGGAAAGTGATTGTCGATGAGTTAGAGCGTATTGTGAAAGAAAAAAGGATTGATACATGTAAACTTTACGGTCAGACACAGGCAGCAGGCTTTTATGAAAAACTCGGCTATCAGACAGCATCAGAAGAATTTATATTGGATGGCATTCCGCATGTGCTGATGACAAAAGGAGACGTTTCCGGACAATAAATAGTTCACAAATTTGTCACTTATGAGCATGTGTGATTCATTGGTATACTAATCACCGATTATGGAGAGAAGGATTGATTGGATGCCAGCAAATAAAAAAGAAGGCCTTATCTTCGGCGTGATGATGTGCTTTGGGATGGTCTGCGTCATGTCGATTTACAATGCAGTGATCAACGGAGCCATACATGATTTTTCGTGGGTTACAGCTTTTGAGATGATCATAGGATTCATTGTAGCGTTACTGTTAGATTTACTGTTAGTCGGACCGCTCGCAAGAAAAATGACATTCAAACTTCCGTTCGACAAGTCTAAGAAATTATATGTCGTCCTTGCCATGTCGACTTGTATGGTGGTTGGTATGGTACTTTGTATGTCTGTTTTCGGATTAATCACGGCAACTTTATCGAATGGACTTAACGAGAACAGCCTATTCAGTGCGTACCTTATGATCGTTCTGAAAAACTTTATTTTAGCCTACCCCTTGCAATTACTGATTATGGGTCCATTAGTCAGAGGGATTTTTATGAAATTTGTAAAACCAAAGCTCGCAGCTGCTGTTTAAATAAAAAAGGAGTGAGTGTAACGCTCACTCCTTTTGTCATTGATTTCAGCACTCCGCCTCACGAATCGAATGTAAAACAAGCTTCGCAAACGCCTCTGCGGCGGGCAGCTGCCATTTTTTCTTTTTGATTAGCATATGAGAGTAAAGCGGCTCAAAGCTTTCAGCATGATGAAGGATTTTCAGCTTACCCGCCTCCACTTCTTCTTTCACTGTCACATAAGGCAGTACAGAAAATCCAAGTCCGCTCATAACCGTTTGTTTAATCGCCTCGATACTCCACAGCTCCATTGTTTGAAAGCTGCGAATGTCATGCTTCACTAGATATGTTTCAAACATGGTCCGATAACTGCAACCCTCTTCATTTGTAATAAAGAAATGACTGCTATTTTCTTGTTTATAGTCATCAAAATGGTCCGGTCCGTCATGACTGCCCACAAGGACAATCTTCTCCTCGGTTAACGTGTGATGAATGCATTTTTCAATATTAATTTCCGGATAGACCATTAACGCGAGATCTACCCGTCCGCTTAATACATCCACCTGGTTTTCCCCGCATGTCCCGTTGCTTAAGATGATTTTCACATGAGGATATGTCAGTGAAAATTCCCTTATGATCGGCCCTAGTCTGGAAATGGTTAAAGACTCAGGTGCGGCTACCTTTAATACTCCCTTGATTTCATGAACACTCTTCATATTCTTGATCTGGTCGTGGGCAGAAAGTAAATCTTCTGCCAAAGGGATTAACTCTCTGCCTAAATGAGTCAGCTTTAGATTTCTTTTTTCATACGAAAATAAAGCGCCGCCGATCTCCTGCTCAAGCGCTTGGATATGAGTGGTGATCGTGGATTGCGTATAACCCAGCTTAGCAGCAGCTCCCGTGTAACTTCCCATTTCTACAATGGCCTGGAACGTGACAAGATGTCTGATCTCCATACGTTTTCCCCTTCTATCGAAAAAAATGATAATGCTTTTTTATATTTCAATTTTATTTATAGATATCACTATCATACAATAAAAACTGCCCAATATGACTTAGCAAATGAAGGTGATTCAATGAGTATCATAGCTTTTCTATCGTATGTGATTTTGACATCCATTACGCCTGGCCCAAGTAACATCCTAATAATGAACGAAGCGCGAAGGTTTGGCTTTATAGGTTCGTGGCGTTTCAATAGCGGCATCTTATCAGGTTTTGCAGCACTCGGGATTCTCTGCGGTATATTTACAATAGGTTTGTACAATTGGATTCCTCTTGTTGAGCCCTACTTCAAAATAGCTGGTGCGGTCTATTTGCTCTATTTGGCCTGGCAGATCGGTTTCGCCAAAGGCTCAAAGAAGGATTCCAAGGATACGCACTCTTCTTTTTTATCCGGTCTCATCTTCCAGATCATCAATATGAAAAGCATTTTGTTCTTCTTAACATTAATGAGTGCTTTTATACTGCCGTTTCAGCATTCAATGACATCAATTATTTTTTATCTCTCATTGGCCATTTCCCTGGGCTGGTTCGCCCTGCTGCTATGGTCAGGGTTCGGCTCTGTTTTTAAAAAGCTTTTTGAAAAACATGATAAGGCATTTCGAGTCATCATGTGTTTGCTGCTTATTTATTCTGCGGTAAGTATCTTTCTTTAGTTGGTCTCATCTGATACGAAAGCAGCTAGGCGGATTAATAATCATTTAGTGGAATGGTTTACTTTGCAGGAGGGATCATGAATGATAAAACGACTTGATCATTTGGTTTTAACGGTGAATAGTATTCAGGAGACAATCCGCTTCTACACATCTGTTTTGGGAATGCAGGAAGAAACGTTTGGCTCAGGGAGAAAAGCATTTATTAGACATATGTGAAATTGATTTGCATGGGGAAAAGCAGGTTTCAAACCCTGCTTTTTATTTGTCTGCAAAAAAATAAGTGGGTTGCTCATGTTTTTATTGTTTGAGCCCTTCAACGGTGACATTTTCTATTCAAATCTTAGATACTCAACTTAAAGTATTTCTCAAATGCAGCTTTTCCGCTTTGTGTAACCTTAATAGCTCTAGTTTTAGGCATACGCACAATCCATTGTTGTTCTAGCATCCTGTCTAATAATGCATGTCCCAAAGCTCCCGCTAAGTGATGCTGCCGCTCGCTCCAATCTAAACAGCAAGGCGCAAAAGCTCTCCTCTTTTTTCTTTGTTTTTCTTCGTTGACTCCAAAATCCTTTAAAAACAAAGAGCCTTCTGAAGTCACCTCATATTGTAAATTCGCTTTTCGTAAGAAGCCTTGCTCGACTAATGAATGTGTCACTTGCACGCCGATATAACCGGCCAGATGATCATAACAGGTACGGGCAAAGTGTAAATCACTTTTTTCTTTTGAATCATTGAAAGACTTCACTTTTGAATCAGGCGAAATACTAAGCAATTGTTCTATCACTTTTGCAGCATCGGCGCTTGCCAATTTATAGTACCGATGTCTTCCATGCTTCTCTACACTGATGAGCTGTGCTTCAAGTAATTTATGTAGGTGGAAACTGGCAGTTTGAGGCTTGATTTTAGCGAAATATGCAAGCTCTCCAGCAGGGTGTATTCTTCCATCCATAAGGCTCAAAAGAATAGAAGAACGCGTGGGGTCAGATAGTAACGAAGCAACCTTTGCAATATTAGGATTCATCATTCTCCTCCTTACATTCATATTTCGATGATAGTTGAAATGTTAAACCTTTACAATATGAATAAATAATGATTAGGAGGCATAATCGTTGAACAGTGAAAAACAAGACACTCTCCATTTTAAAGAAATCAAACCAAGCATTATGTACTATGGCACGTCCACATTCCTTCTTTCCACTTTGAATGAAGATGGAACCACCAATATCAGTCCGATGTCTTCCTCATGGGCGCTTGGAAACTATATTGTTCTGGGAGTAGGCTTAGGAGGAAAAGCGATTGAAAATTTAAGTAGTCACAAAGAATGTGTCATTAACTTGCCCAGCCCGGATTTATGGAAAAACGTTGAAAAAATTTCGTCTTTTAGCGGAAAAAAGAATATCCCGCCTTTGAAGAAACAGCTCGGGTTTACGTACAAAAAAGAGAAATACGAAGCGGCAGGGTTAACACCTTTACCATCAATGACAGTAGCACCAACACGAATTAAAGAATGCCCTATCCAAATAGAAGCAGAAGTGAAGCATATTCGGATACCAGATTACGAACCATCATTTGCGATTGTGGAAACACAAGCTTTACATTTCCATGCCGAGGAAAAGATCATATTGAACGACAACCACATTGACCCTTCAAAATGGAGTCCGCTTATTTATAATTTCAGACACTATTTTGGTTTAGGAAAAGAAATAGGAAAGACCTTCCGTTCGGAAACATGACTCAAAATAAAGCTTTTTTAATGGGAAATTGCGTATTATACCCCTTCTATGTTTCAATGGAAATCGTTAGTAACAGCTTAAAGATAAAAACGGAGATACGTTTATTGAGATTAAGAGATTTTGAATTCTTTCAGGTAGAATGAAACGATGATGAGAGATGTGCTTTTTTATTATACGTTGATGAAAGATTGCCAGACTCTGAAGAAGGTAACAAAATTAATGTTTATTTGATTTCTCACTTTGAGCTACCTGATTCATCATATCAAGATGTGCTACATTTTAATGATGATCTATTGGGTATGAAACATAATTGTTCATATGTAATGGACACTTTAGCTGTTACAGAGGAATTTGATTTCGATTTCCCATTTGATATGCTAGCTATTCGTGAATATGTTCAAGAGTTATTGTCCGCTTTAAAAATTGACAAAAAACTTCCTGAATTTGAAGAAACGGATTTCAATTATTTATCTCAAGAATAGTAAAGGTTACGTTAGATGAAAAATAAACATTTAAGTTTAGTTTTGATTTGTCTTTTACTAATAGTTGTTTGTCTGGGATAGTTTTAAATTTTCTCAGTGTTGTAATTTCGATCTTATCTATCACTCTATCGAATAATTTGATATTATGATCAAAACAGCAGATTCCTGAAGAAGTCTGCTGTTTTTGTTATGTTAAATTTCTCAGTAGTGGCTACGTGTATTAACGTGTCATTGGTGATATGTCTGTTAGAGTAAGCACCTGTCTCAATTTCATTCCAACATTTTTTATAAGAAACAATTGAAATGGCTAGTTCTCCATGTCTTACCATTACTGAGACAGGACTCCGGCTTGCTGAAGTTTTTCTATGATCTGACCTGGCTTTTTATCTTTTCCATTTTTTAATCGGCAGAACTCGCGGTTTGTTTCAAAATCCTTTACATAAATGATCTCAACTTTTTGACTGCTTTCCTTATATTCCCCTTAAAATTGAATAATCACTTTCCCTTTTGGTCGTCCATTTGCGACTAGTTCTAGCGCTTCATTTACGTTTTCTATGGTAAATCGTGTTGGATGAATTGCTGGGACAATGTTGTTTTCTTCAATGATTTTGGTAATCTCTTCAAGTTGTGCGCCATCAGAACGAACGAAGATAAAATGGTATTTCACGTTTTGTTTCTTGGCTTTGCGGTCAAACTTTGCACCAGCAAGGGAAAATAGCATTTGTTTCCACGATGGGAAATTTCGGTCTTTTCCAAAACGTTTATTTGGTCCTGTACGGAGAGAGAGCAATCTTCCGCCCGGTTTGATGATACTCAATTCACTGTCAAATTCTTTAGGTCCCAGTGTATCCATCACGTAATCCACATTCGACAACAAGTCAACATAGTTTTCTATTGTATAATCCAAATATTGGTCTGCACCCACTTCCAAAGTGCGTTCACGCGCTTCTGAGCTGCCACTAACAATGACATTTAGGCCCATTGCCTTTGCAATTGGTACAGCCATTTGGCCAAAGCTGCCTGATCCACCTGGAATGAAAACAGATTTACCTGACTGTGCCTCAAGTTCTTCATGCAGACCTTGATACGCTGTGAGTCCAGCCAGTGGTGCAGCAGCGGCTTCCACGTAAGACAAATTTTTTGGCATGGGTGCAATTGCAGCAGCGTCAATTGCGGCATATTCCGCAAAAGCACCAATTTTTTCGAGCGGGAGACGTGTATAGATGGCATCTCCTACGTGAAATTCTGTCACATTTGTTCCGACTTTTTCGACAACTCCTGTCAATTCATTACCAAGCGTTAGTGGGAATTCATAATCTTGAATCAGTTTCACGCTGCCTGTAATAATTAACACTTCCAGTGGATTGACCGCCGCAGCTTTGACCTTTACCAAAACTTCATTTTCACCGATTTTTGGAATTGGAATGTCATTGATTTGGGCATAGAGATTTTTTGAGTACTTGGTGATCTGAGCTGCTTTCATGAGTGTTTTCATTTTTTATCAGCATCCTCTATCATATTACATGTATTGAGTTTTCACCTTTTTGTATAATCGTTTAGGCGGAGGGGAATCTTATTCCTATTTTAACCCGCCACCTAAACCATAAAGAGTTCACTACATTTCCTATTTTTTTTTAACATTAGTCATTTTTAGAACGATCATTCTCAAATGCTTAAATTTTTTAGAAGCGCTTCTGTAAATAAATGTTTCTCATCCTTTAAGTGGCAGTGATATAGAGTATCGTTATATAGGTTAAATATTACATCTCTAGAATCGGATAGATTTGATCTCTTAATTTAAATTCAAAGTTTTCGTCTACAATACCTACTGCTTGATTACGATCATAAAGCTCCATCATAAAACTCGCCACTTGCTCAACTGTGTGGTACATCGGGATATTTGCTTTGTAATCAAATTCTTTCGTATCAGATGCATTTTTCATGAATTCTGTTTCCGTGATTGCTGGTGCTAAAACTTTCACCTTCATTTTCGCACCTTTGCGTTCCAGTTCTTTTGCAAGTCCTTCTGTAAATGCACTAACAAAGTATTTAGATGCAGAATACGTAATACTGCCAACAGCAATTGCATACCCGAGTGCTGATGATACGTTAATTAACTGAGTTCCTTCTACATCAGAATAATCACGTACAAATAGTGTAGAAAGAATCGTTAAGGATTCTACGTTGACACGTAACATGGTTTCCACTTTATCTAAATTCTGATCTGTGACAGAAGAGGATTCACCAAGCCCGGCATTATTAATCCAAGTCTCAATTTGATATTCCTTTAAATTGTCATACAGTGTATATGCCTGATCTGTGACAGATAAGTCACTTGTACGAATAACAACATCCAAATCAGGATTAATATTGTGAATTGTTGATTTAAGCTCTTCTAATTTATCTAATCTTCTAGCTACAATAATTAAGTTTTTGCCGCGAGCAGCAAACGCTAATGCTGTCTCATATCCTATGCCTGAGCTTGCTCCTGTAATAACTGTGTACTTCATATGATTCTCTCCTCAAAAACATATTTTTTTATTAATTCTCCATATCACAAAATATATCTCAGTCTAGCGTTGACAAAGTCAAATCAATAATGGCTTCAAATTTTTCCTTATCATTTGTCGTTTTTGCTAATACTCGTACCCCTACGAGTGAATTATGAATGAATTGAGAAAGCCCTTTGATGTTATAGTGTTTAGGAATTTCTCCTTTTTCTTGACCATGTTTTAGCAGATCAAATAATAAGGCTTCCGTATTTATAAAAATCTCTTTAATTTTCTTAGCTACTTCTTCATCTAGCAAGGATAATTCAACTGCTGTATTAACAGCTAAACATCCTTTTGGCAGATTTTCTTCTGGATCAATAACCATTTCAAATATTTTTCTTATAGTCTGCTTAACCGTTAAATCAGCTTTCACCTCATTCTTCATTCTCATTTCCATTACTTCTACAAAGTGACTTAAAGCTCTCATAAATAAAGTATGTTTGTCACCAAAAGTATCATAGATACTTCTGCGGTGAACCCCCATATGGTCCACCAAATCTTGCATGGATGTTTTTTCATAACCCTGTTCCCAGAAAAGCTCCATCGCTTTTATTAATGCTAATTTTTCATCAAATTCTTTATTTCTAGCCATGTAATCCCACCTTATAACGTATCATCTATTAACACTGATAAAGTACTGAGAATCATTGATGCACTAGGGCAAAATAACTTTATATCATTCATCTCTCCCTATTCTTAAATAATTAAAGAACGATCATTCTCATTTGAGAAAAAACAGTTAGACCTAACATGTGTTAAGTATATCAAATTTAAGAACGATCGGTAAAGAATTTAGAATTCATCCTGTGTTTTATATATTTTTTAAGACCAAGGGCAAAAACTTTAAAATTGTCTAGGTGTGCTATTACCTGAATTTTAACGAATATCACTTCTTCTTATTTCTACTCAAATCAGTTCTGTAACCGCCATGCACTTGGTGCCATGTCTATTAGAATAACCATTTCTTCATTCAGATGACGGAATGAAAAAAGAGTAGACCTTTCAGTCCACTCTTAAATAAAGGATTTTTTTCTCTCACATTCTATATATTCTTCTTTTGTTAATTATTGCCTATAACCTTTAACCTCTAATACTTTGCCATTAGTTATATTGCTTTAAAAAAAGGAAGTTGCATTCTTACATGTTATTAGAGCGAGCCTATATTGCTACATACTGATTCGGTGTTTTTGTTCATTCTCTATCTCGGGCTGTATCTCCTTTGTTAGTTGATGACCCTCTATATCTACATTCGGAATGATTTTGTCTAACCACTTTGGTAAATACCAAGCTGCATTCCCCATCAACTTCATAATACTTGGAATGAGTGTCATTCTTACAATAAATGCGTCAAATAATACACCAAAGGAAAGAGCTAATCCATTTGCTTTGATAGAAGCTTCACCAGCAAAGATAAACCCTGCAAAGACGAATATCATGATTAGTCCGGCTGCGGTGACAACAGGTCCACTGTGTTTTAATCCAGCTTGAATCGCTTGTACTGGATTCTTTGTTTTTACATATTCTTCACGCATTCTGCTTACAAGGAATACTTGATAATCCATCGCTAAGCCAAAAAGAATACCAATCGTTAAAATAGGCAAAAACGCGAGTATCGGCCCTTTTTCAGGTATATTGAACAAGTCAATTAAGTTTCCATCCTGTAACACAAATACACAAATCCCAAGAGTTGCTGTCATTGTTAATATGAAACCTGCTACAGCAACAAGAGGTACTAGCAGCGAACGGAATACGATTGTCAGTAATATAAACGCAAAACCAACAATGAGTAAAGCAAATACTGGTATTGCATCATTAAGGCGATCTGAAATATCTATATTCACTGCCGTGGATCCAGTTACGAGCAAATCTACCCCGTTTTGATCTGCTAAACTGCGCACATCTTGTACCAAATCCTTAGTAGCTTTATCGTTTGGACCTGTTGTAGGAACAACCGTAATAATAGCAAAATTGCCTTTTGCATTAGGCATTGCAGGAGTAACACTTGCTACATGGTCTAAATCCTTAATTTCTTTTACTGCATCTGCGAATGCATCAGTCTTATTTTCTGTAACACTTGTGGCATCCGCCACTATCGTTAATTTGCCATTAAATCCTTCTCCAAACCCTTCGGCAAGCAAGTCATAAGCTCGGCGCTCGGGATTATCCTTAGCTTTCATTCCTGCATCAGGTAAACCTAGCTCCAAATGCATAGATGGGATACTAATGACTAGCAAGATGAGAATACTAAATACACTTAGAAGAATAGGGTTCTTTGTGACAAAGCGTCCCCAGAAATTTGTTTCAGCGCTTTGTATTTCTTTTTTCTTGTTTGCTTTCGGAATCATGCGTTTCCCTGCTATTGATAAAACGGCAGGCACTAATGTAATTGAAGCTAATACAGCCATGAGCACACTGAGCCCTGCTGTTAGCCCCATTGCAGACATAAAAGGAATATTAACGACAGTCAATCCGCAAAGTGCGACAATAACTGTGAGCCCGGCAAAAACGACAGCACTCCCAGCTGTTCCCGTAGCTCTCGCAATTGATTCATTTTTTTGTATACCTTCTCCTAAAAACTGGCGGTGTTTCGAAAAAATAAACAAAGCATAATCAATACCAACTGCAAGGCCAATCATTCCGGCTAATGAAAGACTGACGGAGGCAATATCAAACACTTGTGTTCCAATCAAAGTCAGCCCAATGCTTACACCTAAACCTATAAGTGCTGTTAAAATCGGTAAGCCTGCTATTAATAATGAGCCAAATGTAATAGCTAGAACAACAAAAGCCAAGACAATACCGACTATCTCTGATACACCGCCTATCTCCATCTCGGCTCCTGGTATATCTCCGCTTAACTCCGTTTGTAATCCTTCATCATCAGCAATGGACAAACTATCTTTCACATGTTTTATAGAGTAATCTTTTATATCATCTGCTGATGATTTGTATTTGATATCAGCATAAGCTACTGTCCCATCTTTTGCGATCGTTCCTGCATGAAAAGGACTTGCAATCGAATCAATGGTATCGTCTTTATTCATTTCCTTTAATGTATTCTCTATTGCTTCTTTTGCTGATTTTGCAGTAAGTTTCTCCCCATCGTTAGCACCGAATATGACCCGTATGCTCCCTTTATCAGGACCGTGAGGAAATTCTTTATTGATCACCTTCATTGCTTTTTCCGAAGGCGTGTCAGGTATTGACATATCCTCAGAAAAACTAGGTTTTAATATGCCGGCTGCCCCTATCGTTGCAATCAACACAACGATCCACGCACATAGTACTTTAATGCGATGGCGAGCGACCCACCCGCCTAATTTATATAACATTCTTGACATCATAATCTCCTTTCAACACATTGCTTGATAACATTCCCCCTAATTGTAGTTCATAAGGAAATGAAAAAAACGTACATGCGGGCATGTACGTTTGGGCAACTTTTAAATAACCTGTGTTATAAATCTAAAGTTAAAATACCTCTCTGCATGGCAATTGTAACTGCTTCCGTTCTAGAATCCGCTCCCAATTTATTATAAATGGACGTTAGTCTTGACTTCACAGTTCTCTCTGAGATTCCTAAATCAAAGGCTATCGCTTTGCTTTTGAGACCTTTTGCAATCGCCTTTAGAACAACTATTTCCTTTTCCGTTAACTGAGTATCGCTGCTTGGTTTCTTCATTCTTTCAAATTGAACTTCTTGAAAACGTTTAAGAATATCAGGCTGCAGCAGCACTTCTCCTCTTAATGCTGCATCCATTGTATGAAATAGGGTTTCTGAGCTCGTATCCTTCAACAGATATCCTTTCGCCCCTAATTCAATTCCCTCAATCATCAAGTGATCTTCATTATAAGTAGTCAAAATAATAATGGGTATGTTGTGTTTTTCTTTTATTTTTTTAATCGCTTCTAACCCACTCATTTTTGGCATGTATAAATCCATAAGAATGATATCTGGCTTTAATTCATCTGTAAGATGGACCGCCTTTTTTCCATTTTCCGCCTCTCCGATTATTGTGTAGTTATCATTCGTCTCAATTAACAGCTTGAGACCTTCTCTCACAACTAGATGATCATCAACGATTAAAACCTTATTCATCTTCAATCTCTCCCTGATTTGACAAGATTATCTCGATTTGTGTGCCTATTGTTTTTGTACTCTTTATATCGAATTGGCCTTTCATTGCTCTGACGCGTTCTTGTATACCAAGAAGTCCATAATGACCTCTCTTTTTCCTGCCTCTTTCAACATCAAATCCTTTTCCATTGTCTCTGACGGTTAAATGGATGTTTTCTTTCTCATCCCAAACTGATACCCATATGGATTCTGCTTCAGCATGTTTTGCTGCATTTGTAAGACATTCTCCTATGATGTAATAACAATTTTCAGCAGTACGAACATCAGGCAATTGAGTTAATCTGTAGTCTAAAAAACAAGACAGACCTGTTGCATCTTTAAAATGATCCATTTGTAAGGTAATTCTTTCTTTTAAAGAACCGATTTCTTCTGATTTGCTGCGAAGATTGTCAATAGCTGAACGTGCATCAGCTAATGTGCTTTTCACTCTATTCATAGATTGTTGAATGATTTCTTTTGCCCTATCTGTGTTACCTTTCGATATATGAACATTAATAGCATCCAACTGCATATTTAAACTAACCAATCCTTGTGCAAGGGTGTCATGTAAATCCCGAGCCATACGCTGTCTTTCGTTTTGCAACGTCAGCTGTTCTACTTGTTGATGAGCAAGCTCCAGCCTTTCAAGAGTCAGCTGCGCTTTTATTTTTTCATCAACTTGCGCAAAAAATGTTGCAGCATAAGTGATAATGACAACCATGATAGGTACAGCGATAACAAGAAAATGCAAAAACTCGCCTTTGTGAATCTGATATATCGCATTGGCTGATATCAGAAGTAATAGATATACAATGAGGAACGCTCTTCTTCTATCTGCCATTCCTATAATCTGCCCAATCAAAAATGCATAAAGGCCAATGATGACCAGCATTAAGAAGCCCGTCATGACATTAGCAAGTGCATAAGTAATCAAACCTTGCAGTACAAAATATAGAATGACCTTATTCTTAACCCATCGATATGAGTGCCAATGCAGCAGAGTAAAAATAGCGATTAATATTGTAAACACATGAAGCAATAAAATAGACCAGCTCCCAGAAACAAACTGCAGCACGATAGAGGCTATATAGATCATGAGAATAAAAGCTAAGCCTGGTACTCTGAGAGCAAGCATATTTAATGCCCGCCTATCTCGTGAAAAGTAGTTTTTATCAAAAGGTTTTCTTCGAAACATATTGCTTCACTTCCTTTCCTTTGACAGTATAATCACAAAGGATCCACAATAAAAATAGGGACAATCCGGTCATATTTGTCATCTTATCATAAGAGCCGTCAGGCATTTCATTTATCACCCAGCAAGGCAAGAAGGAAAACCCAACAAGATGCGGACTTATCTAGTATGCAAGATGTGCCTCAACGTACATAAGGATATGCCCTTATGTACGTTTTCTATATTCAATTTTAAAATTAAAATATATGGAGAGTGCTTTCATATGAGAGGATTGAAATGTATTGAAACCAATTGATCTCATAATTATAAGCCTACAAAGAAAAGGAATCAGAGCTGAAAAAACATTTGAAAAACGGTCCAAAATCCTCAAAGAAGTAAAGCAGAAGGGCTCTACAAAATGACCCATTAAAGAATAAAGAAACCTTATAGGGAAAAGAGGAACAAGGTATGTATTGGTTTTTTGGTGTTTTATTGTACCTTCTCATCGGTACTTGTATATTCATAGGAGTCATCAAAGACACTCAATCAGGTTCTTGGTTACTACTTGCATTAGCAGCTCCACTCATCATCTTTGGCTATCCTTACTTTTGTTCAAAGCAGCTTCTTTCCAAAAGATAAAGATATATATTGTGATTACAGAGTTATTGAAAACGATTAAAAGGTTTGAACATAATGTTAAAATAACATATCAAACTCAAACACATTTACCTTCAAGAGTGCCATTTTCGTTAGAATAACCAAACAAGTAATTTTGCAGTCCGCACTTTATGAAATAATTATTGATTGGTTCCTTTGGTGAAGAAAGAAAGCATTTGAAAAAGCAAAACGTGAAAACAAGCTGGTTCTGGTCAGCATCAGCTATTCGACTTGTCATTGGTGCCATGTCTATTAAAGTAACCAAATAGACAAGCCAAGGATCGTAGACTACAAATCCCGTGATTTTTTCAAAAGTGACATTAGAGAGAAGAAATTAACCGTAAGTAGTTGGAGGGATGATTGAAGTATGTTAACAAGAGAAGATATCTTTAAACACGTCAAAGAAAAGTACGGTTCATCGCCTGATTATCCGTGGGAGGAATACCCAAACTATGCTTCTTTGAGACATACATCAAACAAAAAATGGTACGGTCTTATCATGAATGTTCTCCCAGAAAAATTAGGCTTGGAAGGACATGGCGAAATAGATATTCTGAATTTAAAATGCCCCCCTGACATAAGTGATGGCTTAAGAAATGGGGAAAATATCTTACCCGGATATCATATGGATAAGGAACATTGGATTTCAATTGTTTTAGAACGGACAGATCCAGAAAGCGAAATCTATAACTTAATCGAACAGAGCTTTCATTTAACCAAGTGAAGATAAAGAGTGTTCCTGCTAATCGAGCTGCAAAGAGTAGTGGGCACTTTCATTTTAGGATATTGTTCTTCACTCTGTCCACAAACGCAACTTAATCCATCTGGTGTGTGAATAGAAGAAGAATTTCTACCAACTTCTTATGTAAAAGGATGAATAGTTATGACAAATAACTTAAAACAGAGAAGAATAATTTTAGATTTAGCAGTTACTCTAGATGGTTTTATTGAAGGGAAAAATGGAGAAGTTGATTGGTGTATTATGGACCCTGATATGGGGTTTACTGATTTCTTAAATCAAATTGATACTATTTTATATGGTAGAAAAAGCTACGATTTATGGGGACAGTATATCCCCAAAAAAGAAGACCCTGATACGGAAAAGGAAATTTGGAAATTGGTTCATAGTAAAAAGAAATATGTTTTTTCCAGAACACAACATGAGATTGATAATCAAGCAATATTTATAAATGATAATATTCTTGAAGAAGTAAATAAATTAAAGAAAAAGCCTGGTAAAGACATCTGGCTATATGGTGGAGCGAGTCTCATTACAACTTTTATAAATTTGGGGCTTGTTGATGAATTTAGATTATCTATTCACCCTGTTGTTTTGGGAGAAGGAAAACCGTTGTTTATTGATTTAAAACAGAGGATAAATTTAAAAATGCTGAATACAAGAACATTTTCCTCTGGCGTTGTGCAAATCGTTTATCATTGGAATGGCTAAAAACCTTTCAGTCCAAAGTATATATTGTTAGGTAACACTCGACAGTAATTTTTCTTATTGAACTAAAGGGGCGTCCATAAATAATGGGTTCCCCTTAATACTATGGAATGATCAACATCAAATTTAACAGAGCTAAAAATATCCATTCTCCTGTAATAAAAGAAAAGAAAACTGAAAAGGACGGTGTCTTCCTTCATTAACATAATTAAACATTATATTATTTTCCTTCTCCCTCTTTTAAGTAAATCGGCTAAGCTTTGTATTTATTTATAATTATTGTGGTAGCCTAAATGTAATTAAAATAAAAGAAAGAAGGTGATCCCATGCCCACTAACAGTAAACCCAATAGATTAATCGCTGTGAAGTCTCCTTATTTACTTCAACATGCTCATAACCCTGTGGACTGGTTCCCTTGGGGAGAAGAAGCATTTGAAAAAGCGAAACGCGAAAACAAGCCTGTTCTCGTACCTATTGGGTATAGCTAACCTTGGCTAATCTAAAGAACATGCCATTGGTGGCATAGGATCTTTTTTATATTAAATGTACACAACAACTTCACCCAAATACAAAAACGAATGGGAACTATATACCAGTTGTTGTTTTTTTATTTACAGTCTAAACAAAGTAAAGGAAGTATTACTTGAATAACTTCTACTCTCCAAAGGGTAGCTAGCCTTCAATTAAACGTTTTAACTTAAGCTCAGTTTCAGTATCCTCAACTGGAGTATAGACGCTGCATCTTAAATCAGTATCCCCATGCACTTGTAATGAAGTAAGATTAAACAACATTTTACCTACCTTAGCATGACGAAACTCAATTAATACTTCAGGAGCAGAGCTTATCTCATTTTCATTCCAAATTTTACGAAACTCAGGATATGCCTGTTCCATTTCTTGTATAAATTGCTCATACCAGTCATCAGCCACATACTGGCCATAATACGTTCTAAATATTGCGATATATCCTCTAACAAAATGCTCCCAATTCACAGCTAAACTTTTAAATTCCTTTCTTGCGAATAGTAAACGTATTATATTCCTTTCTGCCGGGTTGATTTGTTCAAAATCCAAAAATACATTAGCTGCTGCTTGATTCCACCCAACAATCTGACTTCTTCTATCTGATATAATCGTTGGGCAATAACGAAGTTCCTGCAACATTTTTACTAAAGCCGGACTGATTTCCTTCTCCTTCTCATTTATAAAGGGTTGTTTCACTCCTTCCTCTAACGCTAGAGCATACAAATATCTCCTTTCATCGTTATTTAATTGTAATGCTCGCGAAATAGCATCTAATACCGAAGTAGATACTTTTATATCTCTGCCTTGTTCTAACCATGTATACCAAGTAAGACTTACACCGGCTAGTTGAGCCACTTCTTCTCTTCTTAGTCCTGGTGTTCTTCTGCGGGTTCCTACAGGTAAACCAACCATTTGGGGAGTGATTTTCGAACGTTGGTTCTTTAGAAATTCTGATAAAGCTTGAAGTCTTGTTTCAGGTTTCATTAAAATCTCCCTTTAAAATAGTATTAATTATACTAGGATAAACAACAACTTGTAATAGGATAACACAATAGCTAAAGTTAATAAAAACGAGGAGGGAATGATCATGAAAAGAGTTGTCATTACTGGAATGGGAGTTATTTCTCCACTAGGAAATGATGTAAACAGCTTTTGGAATCAACTAGTTAAAGGACACTCGGGAATATCTCTCATTGATTCTTTTGATACTGCTGATTATAAAACAAAGATAGCTGGAATCGTTCGTGATTTCGATGCAGATGATATATTGGGGAGAAAAGAAGCAAAACGATTAGATCGTTTTAGTCAGTTTGCCTTAGCAGCAGCCGAACAAGCATTAGAACATTCACAATTACAGTTAGATCATGTTGATCTTGAACGTTTAGGGGTATATGTTGGTTCAGGAATCGGAGGCATACAATCACTTGTTGATAATGTGAATGTATTAAATAAACGAGGTCCCGCGAGAGTAAGCCCCAGCCTTGTACCAATGATGATTTCAAATGCAGCTGCGGCCCAAATAAGCATAAGATTAGGAGCACAAGGACCATCATTATCACCAGTCACAGCCTGTTCAATCGGGAATACCTCTATTGGTGAAGCTTTCAATGCTATCCAAAATGATGAAGCAGATATTATATTTGCCGGTGGAGCAGAAGCTGCAATCACACAGATATCTTTGGCTAGTTTTGGAAACGCCCATGCACTATCTACAAGAAACCAAAATCCAAGTCGAGCCAGCCGTCCGTTCGATACAGATAGAGATGGCTTTGTTATGAGTGAAGGCGCAGGTATCTTAGTATTAGAATCATTAGAAAACGCTATTCTCAGAGATGCGCCGATATTATGTGAAGTAGTGGGGTACGGAGCTAGTTCAGATGCTCATCATATGGTAGCATCACACCCAGAAGGTAAGGGTGCCTACTTAGCCATGAAAAAGGCATTGAGAAGTGCAAATATATCAACAGGTGAAATTGATGTTATTAGTGCTCATGCAACAAGTACACAAGTAGGTGATCGTTCAGAAGTTCTAGCTATTAAGAAATTATTTGGGGAACATTCACGTGACATTCCAACAACTGCAAACAAGTCAATGACTGGGCACATGCTTGGTGCTGCTGGCGGAGTAGAAGCAATTGCTTTAGTGGAAAGTTTGAGACGAGGAATTATTCCACCAACTATTAATGTAGAGAAGCAAGATCCAGATTGCGACTTAGATGTTGTATCAGAAGCGAGACACCTTCCATTGAAATATGGGCTATCAAATTCTTTTGGTTTCGGAGGACATAATTCAGCAATCGTGTTAAAGCATTACGATTGAAGACCCATCTTTATAGGTCAAAAGTGAAATAATGAATCTATCAAGGGTTTATAACCCTTGATTTTCATTATGAAATACCTCACAGACAAATGATGACGGGCCTCAGCTATCTGGTATATTAAATAGAGGAAAGAGAATACTTAAAAAAACATTTAGAAAGAAGGTGATCCCATGCCCACTAACAATAAACCCAATAGATTAATCGCTGAGAAGTCCCCATATTTACTTCAACATGCTCATAACCCTGTAAACTGGTACCCCTGGGGAGAAGAAGCCTTCGAAAAAGCAAAACGGGAAAACAAGCCAGTTCTGGTCAGCATCGGTTATTCGACATGCCATTGGTGCCACGTCATGGCTCATGAAAGCTTCGAGGACGAGGAAATTGCCCGCCTTCTTAACGAACGTTTTGTTGCGATTAAGGTGGATCGGGAAGAGCGCCCTGATGTCGATTCTGTTTATATGAGAATCTGCCAGCTGATGACCGGACAGGGCGGCTGGCCACTGAATGTGTTTATCACGCCTGATCAGAAGCCGTTTTACGCGGGTACATATTTTCCGAAGACGAGTAAATATAATCGTCCGGGTTTTGTTGACGTGCTTGAGCATCTTTCAGAAACGTTTGCGAACGATCGTGAGCATGTCGAGGATATTGCAGAAAACGCTGCTAACCATTTACAGACAAAAACAGCAGCTAAAACAAGCGAGGGGTTGAGCGAATCAGCGATCCACCGGACATTCCAGCAGCTTGCCAATGGTATCGATACAATCTACGGCGGCTTCGGACAGGCGCCGAAATTTCCTATGCCTCATATGCTCATGTATTTTCTTCGTTATTATCACACGACGGGGCAGGAAAACGCTTTGTACAACGTCACGAAAACACTGGACAGCATGGCAAATGGAGGCATCTATGACCATATCGGCTATGGGTTTGCCCGCTATTCGACCGATGATGAGTGGCTCGTCCCTCACTTTGAAAAAATGCTGTATGACAATGCGCTGCTGCTGACAGCTTATACTGAAGCTTATCAAGTCACGCAAAACAGCCGGTACAAAGACATTTGTGAGCAGATTATTACGTTCATTCAACGGGAAATGACCCATGAAGACGGAAGCTTTTTCTCTGCTTTAGACGCGGATACAGAAGGCGAAGAAGGAAAGTACTACGTGTGGTCAAAAGAAGAGATCTTGAAGACGCTCGGAGAGGATCTCGGCACGCTGTATTGCAGCGTGTATGACATCACAGAAAAAGGCAACTTTGAGGGCAAAAACATTCCCAACCTCATTCATACCAAGCGGGAACAAATCAAAGCAGATGGCGGATTAACCGAAGAAGAGCTCAGCCGCAAGCTTGAAGATGCAAGACTAAAGCTGTTAAAGACACGTGAAGAAAGAACGTATCCGCATGTCGATGATAAGGTGCTGACGTCATGGAACGCCCTGATGATTGCGGGTCTTGCTAAAGCGGCAAAGGTATTCCAGGAACCCCAATACCTCAGCTTGGCTGAAGACGCTATCACCTTTATTGAAAACAATGTAATCATCGACGGCCGGGTGATGGTTCGGTATCGTGACGGCGAAGTGAAAAACAAAGGATTTATCGACGATTATGCCTTTCTCTTATGGGCTTATCTCGACCTCTATGAAGCCTCGTTTGATCTATCATATTTAGAAAAAGCGAAGAAGCTGTCAGACGATATGATCGATTTGTTTTGGGACGAGGAGCATGGGGGATTCTACTTTACCGGACATGATGCAGAAGCATTAATTGTCAGAGAAAAAGAAGTGTACGATGGCGCCATGCCTTCAGGAAACAGCGTGGCAGCCGTTCAGCTCCTGCGCCTCGGACAAGCCACAGGCGATTTGTCGCTGATTGAAAAAGCCGAAACGATGTTTTCCGTGTTCAAGCCTGAAATTGAAGCATACCCGAGCGGCCACTCTTTCTTTATGCAAAGTGTGTTAAAACATATGACGCCTAAAAAGGAAATTGTGATTTTCGGGCGCCCGGACGATCCAGACAGAAAACAGATCACAAGCGCGCTTCAAAAGGCCTTTAATCCAAACGATTCCATCCTGGTGGCAGAACATCCCGACCAGTGCAAAGGCATTGTGCCATTCGCGGCTGAGTATCACATCATAGACGATCAAACAACCGTGTATGTTTGTGAAAATTTTGCCTGCCAGCAGCCGACAACAGACATCGAAGAAGCCTTACAAACATTAAAAAGCAGCAGGGATTAAACACCTTGCTGCTTTCTTTTTGATCTCTTATGGTATTGTACAACGATAAATGCAAATAAAAGATTAATGACAACCGTAAAGAAAGTCTCCCACATCGGATTTCCCCGTGTGATGGCAAATAATGAAGGAATATCTCCATATACACTGTTTTTTTCAGTAATAAAAAGACATAAAAACATATTATTCGCGGCATGCACACCAAGTGAAATCTCAAGGCTGCCTGTTTTGACCGTATAATATGTTAAAAGAATCCCAATCGTTACATACTCAATGCCTGCCCAAAAAACGCCATTATTCATTTCAGGATTGCCAAAGTGTACAGCCCCAAATAGACCGCCGACAATCAGCGTCAATACAAAAGGATTCTTTATTACTTTTCCAAAAGCCTGCAATAAAAATCCCCTAAAAAACAGTTCTTCCGCAGAAGTCTGGAGCGGCACCAATAACAGAGATGCCACAAGCAGCCACAGAAAACGAGAGGCGTCAAAATCCTGAAAAGTGTATTTCGCCGGATGAATCGCATAATCAATCCCTTGAACCACAGCCATCAGCAAGAAATAAGCGATAAAGCCAAAGAAAATGCTGCGCCAGCTGATTTTTGCATGCGGTGTAATGACTGACCGAAACGGACGTTTCAGGATAAAGCGCACCGCCAGCCAAACCCCTGGGATTGCAAATACATAAACGATATGAGTTAAAAACAAATCAGCCAAAGAATCGGTTAACATACCTGTATCCACATCAAACGCGATATTTGGACTTAAAAGTGCAGTCAATAGCATCATAAAGACATAAACAATGCTTCCAAAAAAGAATAAGCCAACCATCACCAAAAAGGAGAAAAAATATCTCCACAATGTATTGTTTCCTTCTAGAGGACGGATAAATGAATTCATTCCTTTTATGACTCTTCCTTTCCATGAGAATATTACTATACATTTGCATAATTTGGTCTATTAATCTACTGTTTTGGAAATCTTTTAAGCAAAATTAAGGCGAAAAGTGTGAATTTAGTTCTTCCATCTAGTGATTTGAACACTGTTCCCAATGATTCCAGGTACTTATAATAATGCCAAGAGGAGAATGTTCAGTCTTTCTCCCTCTATTAATAAAGGGGGTATTTTATGAATACGGGCGTCAAACCGAAACATACACATCCTTTTTCAAACGCGGCAAACCGTTTAGACCGCCTCCCGATTTCACGTGTCCACTTCCAAGTATTAACCGCTCTCGGCATTGTTTACTTCTTTGATCTTGCGGATTTATTTACCCTCAGCAATGTAGCGCCGGCGCTGATCGAGCATTGGGGCATCCAGCTTTCAACCATAGCCAATGTAACGGCTGCTTCGTTTCTAGGCATGTTTTTGGGAGCATCACTTGGGGGACGGCTTTCAGATCGAATCGGCCGAAAAAAAGCCTTGAATCTATTTGTCTTCGTTTTTTCAATCGCATCGCTATGTAACGCCGCGGCTTGGGACATCCCATCCTTAATGGCGTTTCGTTTCCTCACTGGATTTGGCGTCGCAGCTGCCATGGTCATCACCAATAGCTATTTAGCAGAATTTTTCCCTTCAAGTGTTCGCGGAAAATATATTTCTTTCTGTGCCATGATCGGATTGATCGGCGTTCCGATCACCAATATCGTATCAGCCTTTGTCATTCCGCTCGGCTCTTGGGGATGGAGACTTGTCTTTGTATGGGGCGCTGTTGGTCTTATTTATTTTTTCTTTATTCGGCGGCTGGAGGAATCACCCCGCTGGCATGAAAATCGCGGTGAATATGAAAAGGCCGATGCCATCCTGAAAAGGATTGAAGCAAGCGTTGAAAAAGAAAAAGGCCCGCTTCCTGCTCCGGTGCCGCAGACCGCAAGCGGACAAGTACAACATGCGGGTTACGCAGGATTGTTAAAGGGGAGAAACCTGAAAATAACCATTGTGTTATCCGCGGTATGGATTTTCGAAACCTTTGGATTCTATGGCTTTGCCTCTTGGGTCCCCAGCCTGCTAAAAAGCAACGGGGTCACAATGGAAAATACATTATGGTATAACGTATTGCACTCGGTCGGCGCTCCGCTCGGCGCGTTGCTGGGTTCAATGATTTCCGAAAAATTCCAGAGAAAATGGATATTGGCCGCCAGTGCGTTTCTGACTGCCATCGCAGGTCTTTTATATGGCATGACCTTCATTCCCATCATGATTATCGTGTTTGGTTTCATCGTTAATATTACGGAGCGGGTTTTCACATCAAACTTATATGCGTATACATCTGAGCCTTTCCCAACAGAGTATCGCTCGTCAGGCAGCGGTTTAGCCTATGGTCTCGGCCGCTTCTCGAACATCTTCGGATCATTGCTCGTCGGTTTTATCGCCGTTCAGCTCGGCTATGTCAGTGTCTTTTTCTTTATAGGCGGCTGCTGGCTCGCATGCTCCATTTTGTTAATCTGCTTTGGTCCCAATACGAATGCCAAGCAGATATAAAAAGTCAGTGCGGCGTTTAACCGCACTGATTTCAATTCAATTCCTTCAGCTTTCTCGCAGGGTTTCCTCCTACAACCGTATTCGCAGGCACATCCTTTGTCACTACGGAACCCGAAGCAATCACCGCGTTATCGCCGATCGTCACTCCCGGGTTTATCACTGCCCGCCCGCCAATCCAAACATTATCCCCAATTGTAACAGGCTTACCGAATTCCTTCCCCGACTTCCTAACAAGCGGGTCGAGAGGGTGACCAGCCGTGTAGATATGCACCCCTGGAGCAATCAAACAATCACATCCTATACGAACTTCACAAACATCAAGAATGACACAGTCAAAATTAACAAATGTACGATCCCCCATATGAATGTGATAGCCGTAATCACAGCGGAATGTCGGCAAAATGATGACTTGATCACCGATCGAACCAAGCAGATTTTTCAAAAGCTCCGTTCGCGCTGACTCGTCTTCTGGTGATTCGTTATATTGTTTAATCAGATTTCTCGCATGTTTACGCTCTAGTGATAATTCACGGTCTTCCGAGTTGTATAATTCTCCGGCTGCCATTTTTTCTTTTTCTGTCAGCATTCAATTCACTCCAAGATGTTAAATTGTAATCTCTATTAGATTTCCTTCCTCATCTTCAATTACACTTTCATAGTAGCCGTCCCCTGTCGTCCTTGGACCGCTTACTACAGCGAATCCGTCCTGCTTTAACCTTTCTGTCAGTTCATCAACATTCTTTTTGCTTCCAGTCGAAAAAGCGATATGCGCCCAGCCGGTCATCGTTTGTGACGGCTGATCAGTCACATCTCCTTTTTTCATGATTTCCAGCCTTGCTCCGGAATCAAACGTCATAAAATACGACTTAAAATCTTTCTTCTCATTATGATAAAGAGAATTGGCTTTGCCATTAAAATACGTTTCATAAAAAGCCTTCATTCGCTCTAAATCTCTGACCCAGATGGCCGTGTGCTCAATATGCATGTCTTCCTCCTCCTTTGTCTTTCAATGAAGTTATAAGGGATGAAATGCATTTCAGTTCAAGCTTTTTTTCATGAATTGATGCTGAATTTTTATATCTATGGGATGTTCCTGCAAAAATAACGAAAATGCTGCGGTGCCCAGCTGCTCAAGATTCAGGTCAAGCGATGGGAAACAGAGGGCACGGCTGATAGAGGAATGTCCTTCTCCAAGGATCTCAACATCCCAGTCTTTCTTTTTGGCAAATACATAAATTCCCGCTGCCACTTCATCACTGTTTGCATAAATAGCTGTTGGAACCCGGCCGCTTGTATAGAAATACGCACCCGCCTGCTCTCCGTCGTCCATATGATTGCAGCCGGTCAGCATATGGCGGTCCTCCAGGCTGCCATAGACGGCCTGATAAGCCGCTGCTTTATCCGCCGTACTCGGACTCTTGTCGGCGCTTCTCACGCAAGTAAAAGCGATATTCTCATGTCCGCGATTCTTTAGATATCGAAAGCTTTCTATGTAGGCTGCTTTTCTGTCATTGTAAGCGCAAGGAATATCCATGTCTCCAGTATCTTCACAAGCGATAATCGGTCCATATTCTTGATAGGCTATTATACTGTCCCAGTGATTGGCTCGTGATGTAATAATGAGGCCATCTATTTTTTTCATTCTTAACAGCTCTAAATATTTGATTTCAATGTCGGGGTTATAGTTGGTAGGGAGGAGGGTTGTTGCATATTCATGTCTAAATGCCGCCTTTGTGATGCCGTTTACGATTTTATCAAAGCAAGGGTGATCGCTGTAAGGCAGGATTACACCGATGGTTTGAGTCTTGCCGCGAATGAGATCGATCGCAGTTCGATTCGGTGTGTAGTCTAATTCCTCCATGACTTGATGCACCAGCTTCCTTTTTTCTTCAGACACATACGGATGATGATTCAGTACGCGTGACACAGTCGAAACAGATACATTCGCCAGCCTTGCAATCTCTTTTATGTTTGCCATCTCTTTCTCCTTTTTCATCATAAAAAAGCAGTAAGGATCAATCCTTACTGCTATCACATCATATATTGATCGTAAGTTCAACAGGACAATGGTCGGAGCCCAAGACTTGTGCTGATATCTTGGCATCTTCAATCTGCCCCTTAAGCCGCTCAGAAACAACAAAGTAATCCAGACGCCAGCCAATATTTCTGTCCCGGGCCCCCGCACGATACGACCACCAGGAATATGCACCTTCCAGATCAGGGTATAAATAACGGAATGAGTCGATAAAGCCGGCTTCCAAGAAACGAGTGAATGCTCCTCTTTCTTGATCAGAAAAACCCGCGTTATTCCGGTTTGCTTTTGGATTCTTCAAATCAATTTCCTGATGAGCCACATTTAAATCACCGCACAGGATAACGGGTTTTTTCTTGTCCAATTCGAGAATAAACGCTAATAAAGCCTCTTCCCACTGCAAACGGTAATCGATGCGTTCCAGTCCTCTTTTTGCATTAGGCGTGTAAACGGTCATCACATACATGTTTTCAAATTCCAGCGTAATCACTCTGCCCTCTTGATCATGCTCTTCTATTCCAATGCCATACATGACGTTCAGCGGCTTTTGTTTTGAAAAAACAGCCGTGCCGGAATATCCTTTTTTCTCTGCATAGTTCCAATATACGTGGTAGCCTTCTGGCTCAAGATCCACTTGGCCGTCCTGAATCTTTGTCTCCTGCAGACATACAATATCGGCATCCTCGTCTTTCAAGTAAGAGAGGAAATCCATTTTTCTCATGACAGCCCGCAGGCCATTCACATTCCAAGAAATGAGCTTCATTTTTTATCCCCCTATAAAAAAGAGCAAGAACCCGAAGGTCCTTGCTCTTTACGTATCAGCTTACTCACCAGTTACGTATGGAAGTAAAGCCATTTGACGAGCGCGTTTGATCGCTGCAGTCAATTTACGTTGGTATTTAGCGTTTGTTCCAGTTACACGACGTGGTAAAATTTTACCGCGCTCAGAAACAAACTTTCTAAGAAGATCTACATCTTTGTAGTCGATGTGCGTGATACCGTTAGAAGTGAAATAACACACTTTACGGCGCTTCGCACGACCGCCTCTGCGTCCTCCTGCCATTGTCATTTCCCTCCTTTCTTTGTCAATTTAGCGATATTCTCATTAGAATGGAAGATCATCATCCGAGATGTCAATCGGCTTGCCGTCGTTGGCAAATGGGTCATCATTAAAGCTGTTCCCCTGATTGCGTCTCTGGTTGTTTTGATTTCCCCCGAATGGATTATCATTTTGGCCTCCGCCAAAGTACTGGCCTCCGCCGCTGTTTCCTTCGTTGTATCCACCTGAACCAGAACCGCCGCCGCTTTTCGGCTCAAGAAATTGAACACTTTCAGCTTGGACCTCGGTCACGAAGACACGCTGCCCTTGCTGGTTTTCATAGTTTCTTGTTTGTAAACGGCCATCTACGCCTGCAAGGCTTCCTTTTTTCAGGAAGTTTGCAACGTTTTCGGCTTGTCTTCTCCAAGTGACACAATTAATGAAATCGGCCTCACGTTCTCCAGACTGGTTCGTAAATGTACGATTCACAGCAAGAGTAAACGTGGCAACAGCCGCACCGTTTGGCGTATAACGAAGCTCTGGGTCTTTTGTCAGTCTTCCGACTAATACAACTCGGTTAAGCATAAGAAAGACCACCTTTTACCATTATATTTCAAAATTGCTTATTCTTCTTCTTTAACAACAATGTGGCGAATGATATCGTCACTGATCTTAGCTAGACGGTCAAATTCTTGAACTGCCGCAGCATCAGCTTGAACGTTTACGATTTGGTAGAAACCGTCGCGGAAATCGTTGATTTCGTAAGCAAGACGACGTTTACCCCAATCCTTTGTTCCAGTGATCTCCGCACCGTTAGAAGTCAGAACGTTGCTGAAACGCTCGATAACTGCTTTTTTAGACTCATCGTCAATGTTTGGGCGGATAATGTACATAACTTCGTACTTTCTCATCTGTTTGCACCTCCTTTTGGACTAAGCGGCCCGTAATGGGCAAGGAGCAATAATTCTATTACTCACAATTTTATATTATACCAAAGCTCTTGTCCCTTTACAACTGCATCCTATACATTAAATCGGAAATGAATTACATCTCCGTCTTTTACCACGTAATCTTTACCTTCAAGACGGACTTTTCCGGCTTCCTTCGCTCCTGCCATGCCGCCGCCCGCAAGAAGATCCTCATAAGCAACCGTTTCAGCGCGAATGAAGCCGCGCTCAAAGTCACTATGAATAATTCCAGCGCATTCAGGGGCCTTCATGCCTTTTTTGAATGTCCAAGCTCTGACTTCCTGTTCACCAGCTGTGAAATATGTTGCCAGCCCAAGCAGGGAGTAAGATGCTTTAATCAGCTGATCAAGACCTGATTCTTCAATACCCAGCTCTTCAAGGAACATTTGCTTTTCATCGCCTTCAAGCTCAGCGATTTCGGATTCAATCTTCGCACAAACGACGATGACTTCTGCGTTTTCACCGGCAGCGTATTCACGAATCTTCGCAACATATTCATTGCCAGACGGATCAGCCACTTCCTCTTCACTTACGTTCGCAACATACAAAATAGGCTTTGACGTCAGCAAATGAAGCTGCTTTACAAGCTTTTGCTGCTCTTCAGTAAACTCAACAGAACGAGCAGGCTTTTCATTCTCAAACGCTTCTTTCAATTTAGACAAAATGTCAAACTCAAACACAGCCTCTTTATCTTTTTGCTTTGCAAGCTTGCTGACACGTGTAATCCGCTTCTCGACTGTTTCCATATCAGCGAGAATCAGCTCAAGATTGATCGTTTCGATATCATCAATCGGATCAACTTTACCGGAAACGTGTGTAATATTATCATCAGAAAAAGCACGGACAACGTGGCAGATCGCGTCAACTTGGCGAATATGAGAAAGGAATTTGTTACCGAGACCTTCTCCTTTTGACGCACCTTTTACGATTCCTGCAATATCAGTGAATTCAAAAGCAGTCGGCACAGTCTTCTTTGGTTGGACAAGCTCAGTCAGCTTTTGCAGACGATCGTCCGGTACTTCTACAATTCCCACGTTCGGATCAATTGTACAGAACGGGTAGTTGGCTGATTCGGCACCGGCCTGTGTAATTGCGTTAAATAATGTTGATTTCCCGACGTTCGGCAAACCGACAATTCCAGCTGTTAAAGCCATTCTTTCATCTCCTCTATATAAAACCGTCATTGCATTAACGTATTTTGAACCTAGAGCAATTATAAGGAGGTTCACTGGAAAAGACAAGCTGACAAAAAAGCATCTTCAGCCTGCTGAACCCTCTCATTATGCTTTTTTCAAGCCCACTAAACAGTCAAAAAGCGTACTTCCCATTCCATTATCAGAATTTGTATCATTTGTCAGCGTATTGACGGAGCCGCCAAAAGCCGCCCACATGCCTTCATCTATATTTATCGTCTTCGGATGAGCCTGTTTCATCACTTTAACTTTGCCATTCAAACGGCCCCGATCATTGAAAATGACAACCTCGTCTCCATCCTGAAGATTCTGCTCAGCCGCTATGTCTGAAGAAATATCGACGTGTATGTGCTGAAGCTTCTCGATGAACGGAATATGCTGTGAATGATTAGAGCGCTGCGGATGAATAGACAAAAGCGTGTATGGGTATTTTTCGGCAAGTTCTTCGTTATGGTAAACAGACTCCTCAGGCACTTCCAATTGAAGTGCACCGCTAAATCCTTTTTCTTCAGCTAAAGACGAGGTAAACTCAAATTTTCCGCTTGGCGTCAGAAATTTAAAGTCATCCCAAGGCACCTGTTTAACCGGAAGCGGGAGATGGCCTTTTTCTTTTAGGCGCTCAAGCGTTACACCGTCTGCCTCCAATGAAGAAAGCCCCATCTTCAGAAGTTCTTCAGTACTGTGTTCAAAAAGCTCTCCAAACCCAAGGCGTTTTGCAAGCTCTGCCCATATCCATCTGTCCGGCTTCGCTTCGCCCTGCGGTTCCAACAGCTTCTTCCCATACTGAACATAATGATGGTACATACTAGAATAGTAAATATCTTCTTCTTCAAAAACAGTGGCAGTCGGCAAAACATAGTCGCACAGCTGTGCCGTATCGGTCATGATGGAATCAATCGCTACGGTCACCGGAACCTTTTCAAATGCTTTTCTTACTTTATTTGTGTTTGGCACCTGAGTCAGCGGGTTCCCGCATGTCACGATAATCATCTCGATCGCAGGATCAGCAGCGGTTAATACCTCTTCAGCCTGTGTCATCATTGAAAAAGAACGTGATGTCGTTTTTAATTCCGGCAGTGTCAGCTTGGTTTTTGCAAAGCTTTCACCAACCTGGACATTGCCAAAATTTGCGCCGCCGCCTTTAATACCAACGTTTCCGCTTGCCGCAACAAGCGCATCAATCCAGCGAATCGTCCCGCCGCCATTTTTGTACCGCTGCATACCAAGCCCCATAAAAGTAGACACAGGGCCATCGGCATACAGACCAGCAAGAAACTCCAGCTCTTCCATCGTTGTCTCTGTTTTCTCAGTAAATTCTTCTAAAGAAACGGTACTCAAAAGCTCTTTTACATCATCAAACCCGACAGAATGCTGAGAAATAAAATCCTCATCCGTTCTTCCCGTCTCGATCAGAACCTTCAAAACAGCCGCGGCAAGCCAGCCATCCATTCCCGGCTTTACAGAAATATAACGGTCGGCCAGTTTTGCAGTCGGATTAAAAATCGGATCAATCACCGTCAGTGTTGCGCCCTTTTTCTTTACCTGCTGCAAATGGTGATAAAGGTGCATATTTGTCCTTGATACATTTCTGCCCCACACAACGACGTGTTTGCTGTTGTAAATATCAAGCGGCCCGTGCCCATACGACCGGCCGAAATCCCAGCTTTGCGCCTCTATACCAGAGCCCCAGCAAATGCTTCCGACAATCTCTGTCACACCGCCATACGCATTAAAAAAACGCTGATCTAGCGCTTTTAACAAACCGTTATTGGCGTAATCATGGCTGTGCAAAACTGCTGTTGTTTCTGACGTCTCCTTAATGTCCCGAAGTTTATCGGCAATTTCATCAAGAGCCTGCTTCCAGGAAATCCGCACAAACTCGCCATTTTGTTTCTTCATCGGATAGCGAAGCCGATCAGGCGAGTTTGTTTTCGTCTCTAGCATTCTGCCGCGGCCGCAGATTTTTCCTTCTGTAATCGGATGGGTTGGATCTCCGTCCACTTTTGTTACCTTTCCGTCATCAACAGTCACCACAAAACCGCAGCTGTCCCAGCAATTCAGAGGGCATGCTGACTGATGCACTTTGCTCATCGCCGTCTTCTCCTTACCTTCTATATGAAAAAGCATGAGTGTCAGCCTTTTTATGAAGTAGGCTCCTCATGCTTGACCAGTACTTTTTTTACTTTTCTTTCAAATTCTTTTCTCGGAATCATCACACTGTGAGAGCAACCCTCACACTTAATCCGAATATCCATTCCCATACGTATGATTTTCCATCTGTTTGCTCCGCATGGGTGCGGTTTCTTCATTTCTACAATATCTTTCAGGCCAAAGTCTTTATCCGCCAAGACCCTTCACCTCTCTTCATAAACTGCTGAATCTATTGTACAAAAAAACTGATCATTAGAGCAATCATCATACCCAAAAAGAAGAACATCCTCTTATTTCCATTTACTTAAAATAGGGTATAACAGCAAACAAACTAATAGATAGAGATTCAGCATTCCATAAATGGGATACAGAAAAGCGATTAAATCTGAAAAACCGAAAGAAGTAAAAGGCACCATCAACACTAACAGAATCAATACAATCATCCATCTCGGCATGTGAAGAAATGCCATGAGCCGACTGGACAATCCGAATAAACCAGCCACTGTCGTCGTATATATCGCAAGGCACAGCACCGCAGTCATACATAAAAAAAGAAAATAAGGGGCGCCTTCCAGAACGGCAAACAGCGGAATTTCAAATTGAGAAAGGGAGCCCGCCAGCTCCACTAATGTTTCATTATAAACAAAAGAGATCACGCCAAAAATAAGACCGCTGGCCACACTGGCGATTTTAGCTTCCCCCAGCCCTTTCATTTCTTTCCCGACAGATGATAGTATCGCGACCACCGAAAGAATATTTAAAGAAGTAAACGTAATGCTGGCAGGCCAGTTATACTGCCGGCTCAAATCTATCGTCCACGTATGGTGATGAGTGCTCTGAAATGAAAATAACGCGTACAGCAGACCCGCTACTAAAATAGGAATTAAAATGGCATTCACAGATAAAATCCCATTCACATCCCAAAAAAACAAACAAACCGTCACGATGCACAGCAGCGCAATCCCCCACCAAAAAGGGAGCTTGTACATCTGCAGTGTCACTCCGCCTCCTGCGATCATCACCATGGTTGTAGAAAATAAATAAAAGACAATCAGAATATCATAAATTTTCGCCAGCCACGGTCCCATTAAATGTTCAAGAACCGGCAGAAAGTGAGTGGATTGAACCTTAAAACTGATTTTCATCACAATATAAGACGAGAAAATGAACATTACTGTAAACAGCACAATAGCCAGTCCGCTTTCTGCGCCAAAAAACTGCCATATCTCCTGACCGCTTGCATATCCGGCGCCGATCAGACTGCCCAATATAAGGAGCATCCACCTCATTCCGGCTCTCCACAACATTATCACCTCATAGGTACAGAGTTCAGTTTGTTTCCGTTATTGTTACTATATAAAACGCTAATAACAAAAATGCCTATTTTCATAGAAAAACAAAAAATAATGACTGGAGTGAAATTATCATACAAAATACACATAAAAAAAGACCACCTAAACAGGCAGTCAAAACACAGAATTCCATTCTCCACTTTCTTCACCAAGCTATCCTGATACTTCCTAAAATAAATGTTCGACGGGCTCAATGCCAAAAATTCAAAAATTCCGGTATTAAAAGTCAATTTCAATCCTTCGATCATTGTAAACTTCATTAGGCGTTCCGTATTCACATGATTGCTTCATTACCAGAACCAAATTAGACAGCAGACCAAATCTTGCGTCATCTGAAGCGCTGCGACACAATACTTGTAAACAACCTCTATCATCTCCTCTCTGTATTCAAAAATCCGTAAACAGACACAAAGCATAAAAAACCTAACTGCTGGATATAATGTAAACAACCTTACATACCAAAAAAACACATCCCTAGCAATTCCGATACCTAACAAGGAAGTGAAACCTATGAATCGAAAAGGCGGGCTTTTTTCTTCTCAGGAACGAGTAAAGCAATATGTTTCACATACAGATACAGCTGCAGCAAAACAAATACAAACGATTCTTTCTTCATCCTTACGTAAAGCTGCCGGCAGACCAATTGTTGTGGTTTGTATCGGAACAGACCGTTCAACTGGTGACTCATTAGGCCCGCTCGTAGGAATGAAACTCAAACAGATGCAGCTCACCAGATTCCACGTCTACGGCACCCTGTCTGATCCCGTGCATGCTGTAAACATGAAGGATAAATTAATGGAAATTCAAAAATTACATAAAAACCCATTTATTATAGCGGTGGATGCATGCTTAGGGCGTGTGAAAAGCGTAGGTTCATTCCAAATCGGAGAGGGTCCTTTAAAGCCTGGGGCCGGTGTACAGAAGGATCTTCCTGAGGTAGGAGATCTCCATGTGAACGGAATTGTAAATGTGAGCGGCTTCATGGAGTACTTTGTTTTACAAAATACAAGGCTTCACTTGGTCATGAGTATGGCAAATGTTCTTGCTGAAGGACTAAGTTTAACAGATCGAACAGAGTGGAGGCAGGAACGGCTTAGTCCGCTGCAAAGACTCACAGGACGATTATAAAACAAAAAACCATCTTCAATAGAGATGGTTTTCTTTCATTACGACTCTCGTTCTGATAAAAGCTCTAAGATCCGTTCAAGATCCTCGTTGGAGAAAAACTCAATTTCGATTTTACCTTTTTTCTTTTGTCTCTTAATATTTACTGTTGTACCAAAATAATTTTGGAGATACGATTCCCGTTCTTTGATAATCGCATCCTTCACAGGTTCTTTTTTCTTTGTTTCACGTGGAACATTCTCATTTAATTGCTGAATCAGCTGCTCAAGCTGACGAACGTTAAGCTGTTCTGCAATCACTTTTTGCACAAGCGGTTCAAGCTTGTTTTTATTTTTCAAACCAAGAAGTGTGCGGCCATGGCCCATAGAGAGCGTGCCTTCCGCAATCAGTTGCTGAATGTTCTCAGGCAGTGTCAGCAATCTTAAATGGTTGGCAATATGCGGCCTGCTTTTACCTAGACGTTTTGCAAGCTGCTCTTGCGTAACATCTAAGTGCTTAAGCAATGAGTCATAAGCCTGAGCCTCTTCCAGCGGTGATAAATCCTCACGCTGAAGGTTTTCCAGTAAAGCAATTTCTCTCATTAACGCCTCTGATAATTCACGGACAATCGCTGGAACAGTTTCTAATCCTGCAAGCTTTGCCGCCCGAAAGCGCCGTTCACCCGCAACGATATCATAGCCTTTTAAAGATTTTCTGACGATAAGCGGCTGGAGAATGCCATGCTGCAGCACAGATTCCTTTAGCTCAGCTAGCGCTTCGTTGTCAAAGTGTTTTCTTGGCTGATAAGGATTAGGGCGTAAATCGGTAACTTTGATTTCCTCAACTGTCTCTTCAGACAAATCAACCTGATTAAACAACGCATTAATCCCTTTTCCAAGGCCTTTAGCCATTCGCAGCCACTTCCTTTGCTAAATCTAAATATACTTCCGCTCCTCTTGATCGCGGATCGTATAAAATGATGGGTTTACCGTGACTCGGTGCCTCGCTCAAACGGACATTACGCGGAATAACAGTCTGATATACTTTATCTCTAAAGTATTTTTTCACCTCTTCAATCACTTGAATGCCAAGATTTGTCCGGGCATCAAGCATCGTCAGCAATACACCTTCAATCATTAAATCAGTATTCAAATGCTTTTGCACTAGACGTACTGTATTTAATAATTGGCTCAGTCCCTCTAAGGCATAGTATTCGCACTGTACAGGTATGACAACTGAATCTGAAGCAGTCAACGCGTTAATTGTCAGCAATCCCAATGACGGAGGACAATCAATAATAATATAATCATAATTCTGCTTCACTGCTTCAAGCGCTCTCTTAAGTCTCACTTCTCTTGAAATTGTCGGAACCAGCTCGATCTCAGCTCCTGCAAGCTGTATCGTCGCAGGAATCACATCCAAATTCTCTACTGAAGTTGCTTTAATAATATCTATTACATCTGCATCATCTACTAAAATATCGTACACACACTGATCTACATCGGCTTTTTCAATCCCCAATCCGCTCGTTGCATTCCCTTGCGGATCAATATCTACCAGCAGAACCCTTTTCCCTATGTAAGCTAAGCATGCTCCAAGGTTGACAGACGTCGTTGTTTTTCCGACTCCGCCTTTTTGGTTCGTAATTGCTATGATTTTTCCCACGATGTCACCTACTTTCACATGAACATGTACTGTCATGTTTCTATTTTATCAAAAAAAGATTAAAGCGTTTCACTTTTTTCATCATTTTGTCTTTTATCAGAAGGGAATATTTGAAAATTCAATCAGCGCTTTATTGCTTTCTCTTATAAATTCTAATCCTTATATGTTTTTTTGACTTAAAAAAGGGATTTTAAATAGAAAAAAAGAAGAAGTTACAAGACAGAAAGTACAAACAGGACGGTGATCATATGGTTTACAAAACAAAAAGAGATGCACCCGTTTCTCTTATGATTGTGTTTCTCATATTACTGATACAAGCAGATGCCATAGTTCCTTTTGTGCTGGGAAATATGAGGATATCCGGCTCGATCATTTTTGTTCTTCTGACTCTCTTAAATGTGCTCATCATTTGGAGTTTCATTGATCTGAAATATGTATTGAAGGAGCACCGTTTGATCATTAAAGCCGGATTGATCAAACATCAAATTCCTTATGAAAAAATCGACAAAGTGATTCAACAAAAGAAGCTGTGGTCAGGTTTTCGGCTTATTGGCTCACGACATGCGATTACAATTTATTATCGGGGAGGCTGGGGACATGCAGTCATTTCTCCAAAAGACACGGAAGAATTTATCCAGCAGCTCAAAGAAAAGAATTCTAATATAATAATTGCAACTAAAAGTAATTAATTTCCTTTTAGCGAAAAAGCTCTCCTGGACAGCAGGAGAGCTTTTATTTTGGTATGCGAATCGTCAGTTGAATATATTCTTCAAATTCTTCTTCTTCCGTATTCAATTTTACACCGCTGTCTTCGACCATTGACAGTGACTGGCGAATCGTGTTCATTGCAATTCTAGTATCCCTGCTGAACGCTTTGCGTCTAGGCTTTGGTTTTCTCTGGCCTTGCTCCAGCATTTTAACCACGCGGTCTTCTGTCTGCTTTACATTTAAGCTTTTCTCGATTATCTCTGTGAGCAGTGTGACTTGGAGCTCAGGCTGTTTCAGGGGAATCAGCGCTCTGGCATGACGCTCAGTGATTTTCTTCTCCATGATTGCGTCTTGAACCGGCTGAGGCAGCTTTAATAGCCGCAGCTTATTCGCAATCGTTGACTGTCCTTTTCCTAAACGCTGCGCCAGTGCTTCCTGTGTTAAATCATGAAGCTCAAGGAGCCTTGCGTAGGCATGCGCTTCCTCAATCGAAGACAATTCCTCCCGCTGCAAATTTTCAATTAACGCCACAGAAGCGGTTTCCGTGTCGGAAAAATCCTTAATAATGGCCGGAATCTTTTCCCACTCGAGCGATTGCACCGCTCTCCAGCGTCTTTCACCTGCAATGAGTTCGTATTGGCCTTCTTCTTCTGTATGCCTGACAACAATCGGCTGAATAATGCCGTGTGTATGAATGGTCATTGCTAACTCTTTGATTTTTTCATCTGAGAAAATGGTGCGTGGCTGAAAACGGTTGGGAACGATAGCATTTACCGGTATTTCAAGAATCTCTTCTTTGTTTGTCTCATGTTCAGCAATCTCCGGTTCCTGTTCCTTCTCACCAAGCCCGAAGAAACGAGAGAATGAATGCTTCATGTACCTACACCACCTTTAAAAACTGCCATTTTTATAATTCTATTTTCTCATGGTTTTTCCTGCTGTACCGTCATTAATTTTGAAGAAAATATGATGGTATTGTCATATCAGGCTGTCTAAATTACCCTTCAATTGGCGATTTATTAGGAGTTCCCGGTTTTCTTGGATACTTCTTAGGTGTATTTTTAATCTTGCGTATCACCATAATATTACGATCGCTTTCTTCAATAGGCAGCTTAAAGGAATAGGTATTCTCCAGTTCTCCTCCAAGCGTTGTGATTGCTTTTTTCCCCGCATTTAATTCTTCTTCAGCAGATGCGGCTTTTAAAGCAACAAATAAACCGTTTTTCTTCACCAGAGGCAGACAAAGCTCGCTTAAAACAGATAGTCTCGCAACCGCTCGCGCTGTCACGATATCATAGCTTTCCCGTATGTCCTTCCGTTGCCCGAATGTTTCAGCTCTATCATGGCAAAATGTCGTATTCTCCAATTGTAAAGCTTCAGACAGCTTTTCTAAAAATGTTATTCGTTTGTTTAATGAATCTACGATTGTGACATGAAGGTGCGGAAAACATATTTTAATCGGCAGACTCGGAAAACCCGCTCCCGCTCCGACATCACAAATCGTATTCACCTGATTGAAGTCGACATAAAATGCAGCTGTAATGGAATCATAAAAATGCTTCAGATACACTTCTTTTTTCTCTGTAATCGAAGTCAGATTGATTTTTTCATTCCACTCAACCAGCATATCGTAATACAGCTCAAATTGCTCCAGCTGACGAGGAGAAAGGGAGATCCCTTTTTCCGCCAGTCCAGAGGTGAATTCTTCAATATTCATGCCGTCATCCTTTCTACTCGGCTATCTTCGCAATGCGGCCCTGCTCTAAATATACCAATAGAATTGAAATGTCTGCCGGGTTCACACCGGAAATACGGGAAGCTTGGGCAACAGACAAAGGCCGTACGTTTTTCAGCTTTTGACGAGCCTCAGTTGCAATCCCTTTAATTGCATCATAATCAATTCGATCAGGGATTTTTTTGTTTTCCATCTTCTTCAGTTTTTCCACCTGCTGAAGGGATTTTTCAATATACCCTTCATATTTCACTTGAATTTCTACTTGTTCTGCCACTTCTTGCGGAACCGATACTTCTGGCGGTGCAAGTTTAGTCACAGTTTCATAGTTCATTTCAGGACGTTTCATCAAGTCTGTGCCGCGTACTCCATCTTTCAATTCGCTTCCGCCAAGAGAACGGATATATTCTTGATTTTCTGGAGACGGCTTGATAATCACAGAATGCAGACGTTTTTTCTCCGCTTCGATGGCCGCTTTTTTCTTTTCAAAAGCCGCAAATCGCTCATCAGAAATTAATCCGATACGGTGGCCGATTTCTGTCAGACGCAGATCTGCATTGTCATGGCGAAGAAGCAATCTGTATTCAGCACGAGATGTCAAAAGACGGTATGGCTCATTTGTTCCTTTTGTCACAAGGTCATCAATGAGAACACCAATGTAGGCGTCAGAACGGCTTAGAATCACTTCTTCTTTTCCAAGCGCTTTTCGCCCTGCATTGATTCCCGCCATAATGCCTTGTCCCGCGGCTTCTTCATAACCGGATGTTCCATTAATTTGGCCGGCAGTGTAGAGATTTGTAATTTTTTTCGTTTCAAGCGTCGGCCATAGCTGAGTCGGTACAATCGCGTCGTACTCAATCGCATAGCCGGCTCTCATCATTTGAACGTTTTCCAGACCCGGAATCGTTGCAAGCATTCTTTGCTGCACGTCCTCTGGAAGACTAGTAGACAAACCTTGAACATAAACTTCCTGCGTATTTCTGCCTTCTGGCTCAAGGAAAATTTGATGACGCGGTTTATCATTAAAACGAACAACTTTATCTTCAATTGATGGGCAGTATCTCGGACCTGTACCTTTGATCATACCGGAATACATCGGTGAACGGTGCAGGTTGCTGTCGATAATTTCATGTGTCTCAGGGCTCGTATATGTCAGCCAGCAAGGAAGCTGATCTGTGATATATTCAACCGTTTCATATGAGAAAGCGCGAGGCACTTCGTCACCAGGCTGAATTTCCGTTTTGCTGTAATCAATCGTGTCGCTTTTGACGCGAGGCGGCGTACCTGTTTTAAAACGAACCAGGTCGAAGCCCAGTTCTTCCAAATGCTCAGAAAGCTTAATAGAAGGCTGCTGGTTGTTCGGACCGCTTGAGTAAGAAAGATCACCGAGGATGATACGCCCTCTCAAATATGTTCCAGTCGTCATGACAACAGCTTTCGCGCGGTAATGCGCACCGGTTTGTGTAATGACACCGCGGCACTCGCCGTCTTCTACGATCAGCCGCTCCACAATTCCTTGCAGCAGCGTTAAGTTTGGTTCTTTTTCAAGCGTATTTTTCATTTCGTGCTGATATTGGAATTTGTCTGCTTGGGCACGCAATGCACGGACCGCAGGACCTTTTCCAGTATTCAGCATTCTCATTTGAATATGCGTTTTATCGATGTTTCTGCCCATTTCTCCGCCAAGCGCGTCAATTTCGCGGACGACAATCCCTTTTGCAGGGCCGCCGACAGACGGATTACATGGCATAAACGCAACCATATCTAAGTTGATGGTCAAGACAAGCGTTTTGGCGCCTTGGCGTGCTGATGCGAGGGCAGCCTCAACACCGGCATGCCCGGCGCCAATCACAATCACATCGTATTGGCCTGCTTCATACCCCATGATTCTAATTCCTCCTTTTATTATTTTCCTAAACAGAACTGTGAAAAGAGCTGATCAATTAAGCTTTCGTGGACAGCGTCTCCAATGATTTCGCCCAGAAGCTCCCAGCATCTTGTTAGATCAATCTGCACCATGTCGATCGGGACATCCTGTTCGATGCCGCTAAGCGCGTCTTCAATGGCACGTTTTGCTTCCTGTAAAATTGATATATGGCGTGTGTTGCTGACATACGTTAAATCTCCGCTTTCAATAGCACCTGTAAAGAACAGCGATTGAATCGCTTCCTCCAAATCATTAACGCCTTCTTCTTTTAGAAGGGAGGTCGTTACAACAGGACGTCCATTGGCCAGCTCACGTACACGTTCTATGTCAATTTTCGCCTCGAGGTCAGTCTTATTCATAATAACGATGACGTCCATTCCCTTAACGGCTTCAAAAAGCTTCACGTCTTCTTCAGAAAGCTCTTCACTATAATTGAGCACAAGTAAAATCAGGTCTGCTTCCTTCAAAACCTGACGAGAGCGTTCAACACCTATTCGTTCAACAATATCCTCTGTTTCACGAATACCTGCAGTATCAACAAGACGAAGCGGAACACCTCTCACATTCACGTATTCCTCAATCACATCCCGTGTCGTACCCGGAATATCGGTAACAATGGCTTTTGCCTCGTGAACTAGGCTGTTCAGAAGAGAAGACTTCCCGACATTCGGACGGCCGATAATGACAGTAGAAAGACCTTCCCGTAAAATTTTGCCTTGCTCAGACGTTCTAAGCAGCGCCTCAATTTCTTTTTTAACGGAGCTTGCCTTTTCAACTAAAAGCTGATGTGTCATTTCTTCTACATCATCATACTCCGGATAATCTATATTTACCTCAACATGGGCCAGCGTTTCTAAAATATCATCGCGCAAACGGCGCACCAAAGCAGAGAGACGCCCTTCCATTTGATTCAAAGCGACGTTCATTGCCCGATCCGTTTTCGCTCTGATTAAGTCCATTACCGCTTCCGCCTGTGAAAGGTCGATTCGGCCATTTAAAAATGCGCGTTTCGTAAATTCACCAGGCTCCGCAAGTCTCGCTCCCTCTCTTAAGGCGAGTTGGAGCACTTGGTTTACTGTCACAATTCCCCCGTGGCAGTTTATTTCTATGACATCTTCACGTGTAAAAGTTCTCGGTGCTTTTAACACCGATACCATTACTTCCTCCACAACCCGATCGGTACGTTTGTCTACGATATGGCCGTAATGAATCGTGTGTGATTCGACCGAGCTGATCGTTTTCCCTTTCGGCCCTTTATAAATCCTGTCGGCAATCTGGATTGCTTCCGGTCCGCTCAGCCGTACAATAGCAATCGCACCCTCACCCATCGGTGTAGAAATGGCCGCAATTGTATCCATGTTGTTCACCTCTCTTTTCTATACTCTCATTCATCTATATAAAAAATATTTTATTATGCCAAAACTAAAAGATAACATAGTTTGGTTCGAAGTGGAAGATGTGTTATCCACAGACTTAGAAATTCATCCCTTATTACTTTAACTTATCCACATGTGAATAACAATTAATTTTATTTCCTGAACTTCCTTTTTATCAACAGGATACACCTAAAAAGGAAAAACTTAAACGGAAAAAGCTTGATATTACAAGGGAAAATAGATTTTTCTATACAAAAAAACCGAAGCTCCGATTTTTACCGGACTTCGGTTTTATGTTATCTTTTCTGGGAAATAACGAGGTGGCGATTATCGCCTTCACCCATTGAATACGTATTGATCTGCTGATTTGCATATTTGGAAAGAGCATCATGAATGATTTTTCTTTCACTGGACGGCATCGGTTCTAAATGAACATCTTTTTTTGTTTTCAAAACCTGGTCTGCCAGTCTCACAGCCAGCTGACTCAGCGTATCTTTCCTTTTCGAACGGTAGTTTTCTGCATCTACCGTCACATTTTTATACTGATCTGAATAACGATTAAGGACAAGCTGGGTCAAAGTTTGAAGGGCATTTAAGGTTTGTCCTCTTTTCCCAATCAACAATGCCGCTTTTTCACCCGTTATATGGAAACATACTGCCTTTTTGCTTTCTTTTACAGTCACATCAGACTTTCCGGCAATGGATTCGGCAATTCTTTTAAGATAAATCCTTGTTTCCTGAATCGGATCAAATTTTTCAGCCAGCTTTACGATTGCCGGCTTTTTGCCGAATATACCGAGGAAGCCTTTGTTTCCTTCCTCAATAACGGTAATGTCAACTTCATCTCTCGTTAATTGCAGCTCACGTAATCCGGACTGTACTGCTTCATCGACATCTCGCCCTGCAGCAGTCACATTCCTCACTTTTTCTTTCCTCCGGCTTTTTGCGGCTGAGGATCTTTTTTGATATCAGGCCCTTTAATGAGGAAAGTTTGCGCAATCATAAACAAGTTACCGACTACCCAATAAAGAGAAAGCGCCGCTGGGAAGTTGATCGCAAACACAATGATCATAATCGGCATAATCCAAAGCATCATTGCCATTTGCGGATTTTGCTGCGCGTTGCCCGCCATCATTAATTTTTGCTGTACGAAAGTGGCAACCCCGGCAACAATCGGAAGAATATAGAAAGGATCTTTTTCCCCTAAGTCAAACCATAAGAAACTGTGCTCTGAAATCGCCTGTGTTCTCATGATCGCATGATAGAATCCGATTAAAATCGGCATTTGAATTAAAATCGGGAAACATCCTGCCAATGGGTTGACGCCATGCTTTTGAAATAAAGCCATTGTTTCCTGCTGAAGTTTCTGCTGCGTTTTTTGATCCTTTGAGCTGTATTTTTCTTTAAGCTTTTGCATTTCCGGCTGTAAAGCCTGCATCGCTTTCGAGCTTCTCAGCTGCTTGATCATCAGCGGCAAAATTAATAAACGGATTAAAATTGTAACAATAATAATTGAAAGTCCATAGTTGTCTCCCGTCAATTTCGCAACATACGTAATGAGCTCAGACAATGGAAATACTACGTACTTGTCCCAAAAATGCGGACTATCTGCAGTGATCGGCTCTTTGACACTCGAGCATCCAGCCAAAAGCATGAATACGCCGACCATACTTAATAGCAACCATATTCTCCTTTTCAACAACATTTCCTCCTATAATCATTCTTTACACTCTCTTATTACAAAACATACTTGTATGTATTTTAGCATCTTTCAGTTTTAAATGGTGTCTTTTTCTGTTCAACCAGAAAGGAAGCGCTTTTAAAAGTTGTAAGAAAGCAGTGGCACCTACTTTTTTGACGAAGTTTTCTTATATAATGAGGCCTTCCTGAATAAATGCTGCAGACTTTTTTTCGTTTCCTCAAATGTCAGCTGACTTGCTGGTTTTCTGGCAATAATAATATAATCCTTTTCCTTCAGCCTGTCTCTCTCTTCTAGAAAAGCTTGCCGGATTAAACGTTTTATCCGGTTTCGCATTACTGCATTGCCAATTTTTTTGCTGACGGAAAGACCAACGCGCAGCTCATCGTTTTCAGGCTGATCAAGCGTATATAAGACAAACTGGCGATTCGCTACTGATGTGCCATGCTTAAACACTTTTTGAAAATCTTCATTTTTCTTTAAACGATTTCGCTTCTTCAAATTGACTCACTCCGATACTGGCTGGCAGAAACTTTTAATATTATTTGAAAATGAGATGTGCAGAGAGAGGGATATCCCCCGCTCATACACATCACATATATCTTTTCCCTTAAAGTGAAAAAAGACCACTGACATTATTCAGTGGCCTAAGCTGATAATACTTTTCTGCCTTTGCGGCGACGGCGCGCTAAAACTAGACGACCGTTTTTTGAACTCATACGGCTTCTGAAGCCATGAACTTTACTGCGTTTACGGTTATTCGGTTGGAATGTTCTTTTCATTTATGACACCTCCCTCGAGGAATAGCTGTTAAAGACAGTCTTACTTATTATATTTGCGTTACCTATTCATTGTCAACTTCACTAGTGCTTTTGTTTCTTGCAACCATAATAGGATACCATACCTTCTCGACTTTCGAAACCTTATTTTTTCAGATTCCTGAATTTAACGAAAAAAAGTCAGATACAAATGACATTCTGAGCTGAAAATCCGTGATGTGGATATCTTTTTTCCCTTTTTTTAATATCCACAAAGGTTATCGACAACATTTTCACACTGCTAACTCCTGTGGACAAATTTTTTTCAACAGGTTGTCTGCTTTGTGGATAAGATTGTGACAACCATTGCAAGCTCTCGTTTAATTTGGTATTATATTTGTGTTTTAACTCTTGATTACGAATCGTGCTTTCACTCTTTATCCACAAACTGTGGATAAGATGTGGATTGATTTCACACAGCATGTGTAGAAAGTTGTCCACAACTTGTGAAATTTGTCGAAAAGCTATTTATCTACTATATTATATGTTTTCAACATTTAATGTGTACGAATGGTTACCGCCATTTGCTCTTTTTTTGTGTTCTATAACAGAAAAAGACGTTATTTTTTTAGAAAAGGAGGGACGTGCCGGAAG